>NZ_CP200287.1:0-3033400 GCF_057364975.1 Erythrobacter sp. S249
CAAGACGGCATAGCACTTGTCATTATTCTTCACGCCCGGGGGCCAACTTTGTTTTCCAAGATCCTGATTGCCAATCGCGGTGAAATCGCTTGCCGAGTTATCAAGACTGCGCGCAGGATGGGGATTGCGACGGTTGCCGTCTATTCCGATGCGGATGCGCGAGCGCCGTTTGTGAAAATGGCGGATGAGGCGGTGCATATCGGGCCTGCTCCCGCAGCAGAGAGCTATCTGATCCCGGAAAAGATCATTGCGGCTTGCAAGGAAACGGGCGCTGAGGCGGTGCATCCCGGCTATGGTTTTCTTTCCGAACGGGCGAGCTTCGTCGAAGCGCTTGCGGCGGAAAACATCGCTTTCATTGGTCCGCCAGCGGGCGCGATTGCGGCGATGGGCGACAAGATTGAATCGAAGAAGCTCGCCAAGGAAGCGGGCGTCAACGTGGTGCCGGGCTTCGTTGGCGAGATCCGCGACACAGATCATGCCGTCGAGATCGCAAACGAGATTACCTATCCGGTGATGATGAAGGCTTCAGCAGGCGGCGGGGGCAAGGGCATGCGCCTCGCGTGGTCTGAGAAGGACGTGCGCGAGGGCTTTGAGGCGACCAAGCGCGAAGGGCTCAATTCCTTCGGCGATGACCGCGTTTTCATCGAGAAATTCATCGAGAACCCGCGTCATATCGAAATCCAGATATTGGGCGATAAACACGGCAACATTCTCTATCTGAACGAGCGTGAGTGCAGCATTCAGCGCCGCCACCAAAAGGTGGTGGAAGAAGCGCCGTCGCCTTTCGTTACGCCGAAAATGCGCAAAGCCATGGGCGAGCAATCGGTCGCTCTGTCGCGGGCAGTCGATTACCACTCTGCCGGCACAGTGGAGCTGATCGTCAGCGGTGCGGATCCGACGGGTGAGAGCTTCTACTTCCTTGAAATGAACACCCGTCTGCAGGTCGAGCACCCTGTTACCGAGGCGATCACGGGGATTGATCTGGTCGAACAGATGATCCGTGTGGCCGCCGGTGAAAAGCTGGCGATGACGCAGGATGACATCGGCATTGAAGGTTGGTCGATTGAGAACCGCGTCTATGCCGAAGACCCCTATCGTGGGTTCCTGCCCAGCACCGGGCGCTTGGTTGAGTATCAGCCGCCGCTTGCTGGATGGACCGATGACGGCAACGCCAATGGTCGCCGCGGTGTTGACGGCGTGCGGGTCGATGATGGCGTCTATGAAGGCGGCGAGGTTTCGATGTTCTACGACCCGATGATCGCGAAGCTGATCACTTGGGGCGAGACACGCGATGAGGCGGCGGATAAGCAGATCAAAGCGCTCGACAATTTCCGGCTCAAGGGGCTGGGGCACAATGTCGATTTTCTCAGCGCGATTATGCAGCATGAGCGGTTTCGCTCTGGCGAGCTAACCACCGGCTTCATCGCCGAAGAATATCCTGATGGTTTTGAAGGCGCGCCTGCGGATGATGCATTCATGCGCCAACTTGCGGCGCTCTTTGCCGGGGCGGAATTCACCGAACGCGTGCGCGCTCAGCAGATTTCGGGACAGATGGCGAAAATGCCTAATCCGCCCTCTGATTGGTCGGTGAAGATCGGAGATCGGACTTTCGAGGTATTGCTGGAAGAAGGCGGCGCGACCGTTGACGGCTTGGCAATTCGCGGGACTTGGGATTGGGTGCCCGGCATGCGCTCCGCCGAGGTCACGGGTGAGAATGACATTGGCATTCAGATCGAACGCAGCGGTGTGCGCTGGCGGATCACCACACGCGGCGCGTCGCATGATGCGTTGGTTTTGCCCGCGAATATCGCTCCTCTGGCCAAGCATATGATCGAGAAGATCCCGCCGGATCTCTCCAAAATGTTGATCTGCCCAATGCCCGGCCTGCTTGTGAAACTGCACGTGGACGAAGGCGACGAAGTTCAGCCGGGACAGCCATTGGCCACGGTTGAAGCGATGAAGATGGAAAACATCCTTCGCGCTGAAAAAGAAGGCACAATTGCCAAGGTGAATGCGACCGAAGGCGAGAGCCTGGCCGTGGATGCAGTGATCTTGGAGCTTGAATAGAGCGTCACCGCTTCATGCAATCGCTGTGTTGCGTTTTTAGAAACTCACCGTTTCCTTTACTTTTTTACGCAAGATTATTCCAATTTTATAAAACAAGTCTGGTTTGGCTGTGCCAAATTCGGACGTGGCACTTGTTGGAACGCGACAATCTTTCGAATTCGCTGGCCAATCGGAAGATTGCGGGCAATCTTTGACCTCGTCCCGAATCAGCGGGGCCATTCGAGGGGTCGAAATGGCTAAGCAAGGCACAGGATTTTTTGACAGCAAAGGCCACTATTTCCGCTCGCCTGATGAGGCGACGTGCAGTGACTTGGCGGCTTTGCTCGGACAAATCGGCGACGGCGAAAGCCTCGCGCCAGGGATTGCGCACACGCTTCTAAAACGGCGGGCCGACATAGAGCGCCTGTTTGCCGAGCATGACGCCATGCTGATCGAGCAAGAGCGGATTAAGGCCGCGCTCGAAGGTCTGCCAGATAAGGTCGCAAAGTTGCCCACACGGGGCTGAGCCTCCGCTTGCGGTTTACCCCGCGGCCAATTGCTCATCCAAAAACACGGCGACATCGGCCAGGTCGACATCGCGCGCGACAAAGGCTTCGCCAATCGCATTGAGCAACAGGAATGGCAGCGTGCCGCCGGCCATTTTCTTGTCATGCCGCATGTGATCGACGAGCTTGGCACCGCCGCATGACAGGCCTAGCTCACTGATTTCTGATCTGAGGCCCGCATTCTCCAGCGACCGTTTGGCACGGTCGGCATCTGCCATGCTGAAATGTCCCCGCCGCGCGGAATAACGGGCTGCGAGCACCATGCCGAGCGCGACGCCTTCACCGTGGAGCAGTTCCTGCGAAAAGCCAGTTTCCGCCTCCAAGGCATGGCCGAATGTGTGGCCCAGATTGAGCAAAGCGCGCCTGCCGGAAAGCTCGCGTTCGTCCTCAGCGACAATGCGCGCTTTGGCTCGGATGCTAGTGGCTATCGCATGGGTGAGGGCCTCTGGCTCGCGGGCGATCACTTTTGCGCCATTTGCCTCCAACCAGTCGAAGAATTCTGCATCGCCCAACAGACCGTATTTCAGCACTTCGGCATAGCCTGCGCCCATCTCGCGCGGCGGCAAAGTGGCGAGTGTTTCAGGGTCGATTAGAACCGCATTAGGTTGATGAAATGCCCCGATCAGGTTTTTTCCCGCACCCGTGTTAATCGCGGTCTTACCGCCAACCGAGCTATCCACTTGTGCAAGCAGTGTGGTGGGGATTTGCACGAATCCGCAACCGCGCTTCAGCACAGAGCAGGCAAACCCAGTAAGGTCGCCGACAACGCCGCCGCCGAGCGCAAACACATTGTCCCCGCGCTCAATGCCAAGCTCGAGCAGCCAATCGGTCAGCTTTTCAAGAACGCCCCAACTTTTCGCGCCTTCCCCTGGCTCAACCACAAACCAGTCAGCGGTAAAGCCTGCCGATTGAAGCGAGCGCTCGATGGCATCGCCGTAGATCCGTTTGGTGGCTGTATCGGCAACAAATGGCACCGCGCGCTGCGGGGCGCTTCCGGCTGCGCCATAACTCTTGAAAAAGGGCTCAGCGACGCGCGTAAAATCACTCAACAATCCATGATCAATGGTGACATCGTAGCTGCGCCCACCCAGTTCAACTGGAATTACATGCATTGGTCTATTGCCTCGATAATGCGGTGGGCCACGTCGTTGTGCGGGCCGTCCATGCTTTGGACCCTGATTTGGGCCTGTGAGTAGAAGGGTTCGCGCTCATTATAAAGGCGCGTCAGAATTTCCTTGGGGTCGCCGGTGCGCAGCAGCGGGCGCGTGTTGCGCCGCGACGTCCGTTCCACCAGAGTGTCGATATCGCAATCGATCCAAACCGCGATTGCCTTTTCCAAAATCAAGGCGCGCGTCTGATCATCGACGAAGGCGCCGCCGCCGGTTGCGATCACACCGGAATGTTCCTCCATCAATCTGGCAATGACGCGCCGCTCTCCATCGCGAAAATACGCCTCACCAAACTCATCGAAAATCTCAGAGATTTTACGCTGCGCGGCCTCTTCAATTGCATCATCAGCGTCAACGAAATCGCGCGAGAGCATGCTGGCGAGCCTTCGCCCGACTGTGGATTTGCCAACCCCCATTAATCCGACCAACACAATGGGGCGTGCGGTCTTGCGCTTTATACGCGCAATCTCGGCGGCAAAATCATCGTGGTTTGTAACGGGCTGCTCAGTCATTGCCGCATGGCCTATAGATGGGGTAGGGCGCGTGCAATATGGCTCGCACACATGGCACGATTAGACCTATGGAGAAACCGGCAGGGCGTCCCGGTGGCGGCGGGCGCTGGAAATGGTATTTGATAGCGGTGATAATTGCGGTGATAGTGCTGGCATGGGTTGATGGCGGTGAGGAACCGCTGCATCCGATTGTGCAAGAAATTAATGTGCCGGAGGCGCAGTGATGCATGGTTTGAAGATTACGCGCGGTATTCCAAGCCCGCTTGCTGGTAAGCGCACGCGTGTTGTTGTCGCAGCGATGGGCGCGGCTGTTCTGACGGGCGCTCTGGCTGCTGGCTATGCTGGCGCGCAAGATGCGCCGGAATTGCTTCTGCCGCCAGGCTTTGACGATCCGGCTCCGCCACCTCCGCCGCCGCCTCCACCCCCTCCGCCGCCAGCTGGTGTGAGCCCGAGCGGGCCAAGCGGCCCTGTGCCCACTGGGCCGGTTGCGCCGCCGCCACTACCTGGAGGCGGGGAATTGCCACCCGTGCCGAGCATTTCGAGTGACGCGCTGGGCAATTTGCCGACCGTTGCCGAGCTGGAGGGTATGTCGACTGACGAGCTCGACGATTTGCTCGGGCTGAAACCGCGCTATGATATTCCGCCCGCTGCCCGCCGGGCGCTCACGCAAGTTGGCGTGCTGAGCGAAGAGGAAGGCGGATTGCCCACCGCATCGCTGGCCAATCAATCCGCTGAATTGGTTCGCGCTGCGCTGGATGGGACGAGAGGCCAATTGGTTTCGCGCTGGGGTCACATCTTGCTGCGCCGTGCGGCGGTGAGCCGGCTTGAGACGCCCGAGGGTATGGACCCAGTGGAATTTGCTGCCCTGCGCGCTGGTCTGCTCAATCGCTTGGGCGAGTTCGCAGCTGCCCGCGCTTTGGTGCAGGACGTGGATACGGGCAATTGGAATACACCGCTGACGACGGCGGCGCTGCAATCCTATGTTGCCACATCCGATTTCGTCGGCGCGTGTCCGGCGGTTCGCTTGCAAGGGTCCGAACGCGACGATCCGCGCTGGGTCATGTGGCAGGCGATCTGCAACGCCTATGCGGGCGAAAGCGCTCTGGCTGGATCGCAGCTTGACCGCGCGCTCGACAATTCCATCGCGCCGGAGATCGATATCCTGCTGGCGCGCCGATACGCGGGCGCTGCGGGCAGCGGCCGAAGGGCGGTTGATGTGGATTGGGAAGGGGTGGAAGACCTCAACCCATGGCGCTTCGCCTTGGCCAATGCGGTTGGTGAGCCGGTGCCAGAGGCGCTGATCGAAGAAGCGGGCGCGTATTATCACCGCGCCGCAGCAACCGGGGCAATGGTGGCTTTGGGAGAGCGGGCCAAATATGCGGCTCGCGCCAGCAGTGAAGGCATTTTGTCCGCCTCCGCCATGGTTGGGCTCTACAGCCAGATATACGCCGACGATAATATCACTGGCGTGGCGGCAGACACCGCGACCCGCCTGCGCGAGGCCTATGTTGGCGGCGATCCATCCGTGCGATTGGCGGCGATGCAAGCGATCTGGGGCGACCCTTCGGAAGGCGGCGCGATCGCGGATTACAGCGGCTATGTCATGACCGCCTATGCGGCGGCGCGCATGCCCGCAAGCAGCGGCTTGGCTGACCAATCGGGCGCGCTGATTGCATCAATGCTGGCCGCAGGGCTGGACCGGGATGCGCTCGCATGGGCCGAAGTGGTGCCGGGCGGAAGCCTCGGTTGGGCCTTGATCGTGCTATCACAGGCAGAACGCGGCGTGCCCGCTTCGTCCGATGATTTGAGTGAGTTTGTTGGTAGTGATGCCAGCGCTCAGCAGCGCAAATCTCAGTTTCTGATCGCTGGCCTTGCGGGGCTTGGCCGGATTAGTAGCGCGGATCGCTCGACCTATGAGGACGAGCTCAGCCTTAATTTGGGGCGCCAGAGCAAGTGGTCTCGCATGATCTCCCGAGCTGGTGAGGTGGAAAACCAAGCCCTCGTATCCTTGCTCGCCGGGCTGGGTATGCAAGGGGAAAGCTGGGCGCAAATGACGCCTCGGCATCTCTATCATATCGTGTCTGCGCTAAACGCAGCAGGGCTTGGCGCAGAGGCACGCATGATCGCTGCGGAGGCGGTTGCGCGCGGCTAAGGCCGGTGCGCTGAGACAATGTCAGCCGCGACAAAAGCCTTTCTCGATATGCTGGCGGCGGAGCGCGGCGCGGCGCCGAACACTCTTTCTGCCTATGCGCGCGATCTGAGCGGCGCGGAGGAAGAGATTGGCGATTTAGCTAAGGCGAGCCGAGGTGATGTGTCGAAGCTAGCGGGCGCTTGGGCTAGCCTCGCGCCATCGACGGTCGCGCGCAAAACCTCTGCGGTTCGGCAATTCTTCGGCTTTGCACTGGACGAGGGGTGGCGCGAAGACGATCCCTCTGGCGCCTTGCCTCAGCCCCGCACGCGTCGGCCTCTGCCCAAAGTGCTCTCGCATGATGATATCGCGGCATTGTTCGACCGGGCTGAAATGGAGGCAGAGAGCGGCAAGCCGGACCGGGTCAGGCAATTGGCACTGCTAGAGCTGCTCTATGGATCGGGGCTACGCGCGACTGAACTTGTCTCGCTACCGCTTAGCGCGGTTCCGCGTGATGCGCCGTTTCTCACGGTCATGGGTAAGGGCGGTCAGGCGCGGATGGTGCCCGTGAGTCAGCGAGCGCAGGAGGCTTTGTCGGCATGGCTGGAAGTGCGCCCGCAAGAGCCTCGCCATCTGTTCCCCTCGCGCGGCGGCAAACATCTCAGCCGGGTGAGGCTGTTTCAATTGCTTAAAGAACTGGCGGCGCGCGCCGGGCTAGACCCCAAGGGCATCAGTCCGCATGTCCTGCGCCATGCCTTTGCGACGCATCTGCTTGAGGGTGGGGCAGACCTACGTGTGCTGCAAACATTGCTCGGCCATGCCGATATCGCCACCACTCAAATCTACACGCATGTGGACGCAGCCAGGCTCGTGGCTCTGGTGAATTCGCGCCACCCGCTTGCCACCCGCAGCACATCGGACTAGCGCAATTTTATGACTGCTTACCTCGAATTTGAGAAACCCGTTGCCAAGCTTGATGAGCGCATTGCCGAATTGCGCAGCGCGTCAGAAGGCGATGAAGTGGATATCGCGAGCGAGATTACGCGCCTCGAAACCAAGAGCGCCGATCTGCTCGCAACGACCTATGCCTCGCTGACGCCGTGGCAGAAGACACAAGTTGCGCGGCATCCCAATCGCCCGCATTTGCGCGATTATATCGAGCATGCCTTTGATGATTTCGTGCCGCTGGGCGGAGACCGTTATTATGGCGAAGATGATGCCATAATCGGCGGTTTTGCGCGGCTGAACGGCCGCCGGATTATGCTGATCGGGCATGAAAAAGGGCACAATACGGAAACCCGGATCAAGCACAATTTCGGCATGGGCAAACCAGAGGGTTATCGCAAAGCGATCCGTCTGATGGAAATGGCCGGACGCTTTGGTCTACCGGTGGTCACTTTGGTCGATACATCGGGCGCATTTCCCGGTGTTGAGGCGGAAGAGCGCGGCCAAGCAGAAGCAATTGCGCGCTCGACAGAGGCGTGTTTGGCGTTGCCTGTACCGATGGTCGCCGTGATCGTGGGCGAGGGCGGCTCCGGCGGCGCGGTCGCCTTGGCCAGCGCAGAGCGGGTCTTAATGCTGGAGCATGCGGTTTATTCGGTCATCTCACCGGAAGGCTGCGCATCGATCCTGTGGAGAACGGCGGATAAGGCGCCAGAAGCGGCGCAAGCGATGAAAGTGACGGCGCAGCATCTCAAACGCCTCGGCGTGATTGATCGGATCGTAAAGGAGCCGGTTGGCGGCGCGCACCGCGACCCAGCAGCGACAGCAGCAAATCTGGGCAAGGCAATCAGCAAAGAGCTGGACGCTTTGGTCGAATTGCCCAGCGAAACTCTAATCCGGAAGCGCGAGGAACGCTTCCTGCAAATGGGCGGTTAGCGCCGCCTTGGGCTGCGAAACGCGCGGCCTTTTGCAAGTATCGCGCGGTGAGGAGGGCCCATAGGGCTTGCCCAAAGCGTTGTTTTCCCGATATCCTTCAGCGAATTCCGCAAGAGCGGGTGAAAGGGTGCAGCTTCTGGTGGGAGGCTGCTTTTGAGGACCGGGAGAACCACTATGCCCAAGACAATTGCATCCAATTCGAAACGCTCAGGCCAATGCCGGATACGCTCCAGCCGGGCTCTGACTGTGACCATGGCGGCACCTTTGGCATTGGCGCTTTCAGGCTGCTTGGGCGGTGCGCCCATCCCTTCGGCTTCAACTCCGATAACTCAGACCGAAGCGCAGCAAGGCGCTGAATTTCATCCGCAATTGCTGGCCGAGTTCGGCGGTGCAATGACCGGACCTCAGGCTGCCTATGTCGAACAGGTGGGCAAGAATATTGCTGTGCAATCGGGCCTCGGCAATGCGCGCGCGAGCTTTACAGTCAGCACGCTCAACAGCTCGGTGAACAATGCTTTTGCTGTGCCCGGCGGCTATATTTACACAACTCGCCAGCTGGTCAGCCTGATGAATAATGAAGCCGAATTGGCGGCTGTGTTGGGGCACGAGGTTGGCCATGTGGCTGCGCGTCATTCGCAGCGCCGCCAGCGCGCGGCTCAGCGCAATCAGATCGGCGGAGTTCTTGGTGCGGTGCTATCAGGAGTGCTGCTCGGCGATAGTCAGATCGGGAATACTGTCAGCCGCGGCATTCTGCAGGGTTCGCAGATGCTTACCTTGAGTTTTTCTCGCAGCCAGGAATTGCAGGCGGATGAGCTGGGCATCGAATATCTCAGCCGTGCGGGTTACGATACGCGGGCGATGGGCACGGTTTTAGCCAGCCTAGCGGCGCAAAATTCGCTTGATGCGCGGCTTCAGGGACGCGGTGATGCGACCGTCCCAGCCTGGGCTTCCACTCACCCTGACCCTGCGAGCCGGGTGCAAACCGCCCTCTCAAAAGCCGGTCCCAGCGCCGGTGGAACGACCAATCGTGACACATTCTTAAGCCGAATTGATGGCGTGATTTATGGCGATGATCCCGAGCAAGGGGTGATTGAAGGACGCCAGTTCATCCACCCTGAATTGCGACTGTCGTTCACAGCGCCTCAGGGTTTTTACATGGTCAATGGATCGAGCGCGGTAAGTGTTAATGGTCAGGGAGGTCAGGCTCAGCTGACCCTCGCGCCCTATGCGGCTGATCTGAGCAGCTATGTGCGGCAGCAATTCACGACTTTAGGTGGACAGGATCAGCAACTTTCCCCGTCGAGCATCCAGCGCACAACCGTTAACGGGATCAGTGCCGCCTATGGAACTGCGCGGGTCAACAATGGCAATTCACAAGTTGATGTGGTCGTGTTCGCCTATGAGTTTGCGCGCGACCGGGCCTATCACTTTACGGCCATCACGCCTGCGGGGCAGGGCAACGCGTTTACAGCGATGTTCAATTCCATGCGGCGAATCAGTGCCAGCGAGGCCAGCCAAGTGATCCCGCGGCGCATCGATGTGGTGACGGTTGGGCGAGGCGATTCGGTTCAATCCTTGAGCCGGCGCATGGCCTATTCCGATTCCCAAGAGGCCCGGTTCCGGGTTTTAAATGCCTTGGGTTCCGGTGAGGTGGTGCGGGCCGGGCAGAAAGTGAAGCTTGTTGTTCGCGCGCGTTAACACGTTGGATCGTTAGGCTACGCTTTTGGAGCTGTAGGATGTAAAGGTTGTAAGCCTTGTCACCATTGAACAGTGCCACTCACTCTATTTTGGGCAAAAAAAAGCGGCGGGGGAAACCCCCGCCGCTTTTTTTTTGAGAAGTCTTTCGACTTAGTCGTTAGCCATCGAAGTAGACACTTCAGAGAACGTGGTGTTCAGCTGTGTGCCGAGGCCTTGCATAGCGCCGATTGCGGCAACAGCGATAAGAGCAGCGATCAGGCCGTACTCAATTGCGGTTGCGCCCTGCTCATCAGCAAAAAGTTTGTTAAAGAATTTCATTTGTAGTCTCCTGGTTCAGTCTTCGTTACCCTCGCCCACTCTGATTCGGAGTGAACGATCATCGGTCTAGTTATAAGCTGTTGAAGAAATCCTAATTCGCAGGCTTTCTAAAAAGTTAACCGCCCATAACCGCTTCAACGGCAGTTTGAACGCGAGCCCACATTCCCGTGTTCTCATCCGCAACACTGCGGAGAGCACCCAAGATTGCGATCACAACCAAACTGACGATCAGACCGTATTCGACAGCTGTGGCACCTTTTTCATCGCTCCGAATTTTTCTCAGAGTTTTAAGGAAAAGCATGTTTCACATCCGTCAATTACGTTCTCGATGAACAGACAAATGGTCGCAGCTCGTTAAGAAAAGGTTGATGGTAGCAAGAGAAATGGAAAAAATTCCGACATGACGATCAACTGGATGCCCGTTGCAGCAGGGGCGCTACAGGGCGCAGATGGTCTGTGGTTGATGCATCGGCGGCCTTTACACAAAGCGCATGGCGGCCTGTGGGAATTCCCTGGCGGTAAGGTCGAATCGGGGGAAACCCCTAGGTATGCGTTGATTCGCGAGCTTCACGAAGAGCTGGGCATTGTGATCCAGCCGAAGCATTGCAGCCCCGCTGGATTCGCTGAGGACGATGCAGCACCACACGAAAGCCCGATTGTCATTCTTCTTTACACAATCGCCAAATGGCAGGGCCTGCCCGCTGCATTGGAAGGCGGCGAAGTCGGTTGGTTCACCCCTGATCAGATTGCCGCGCTCGACAAACCGCCTTTGGATATCGCGCTAGCCAAGCAACTTTTCAAAAAAGCATGACACTCTCGCGCTAAAGGGATTGCCAAGCGCAGCCACCGCCCGTATGTGCCGCTCCTCCAGCGCACCCGTAGCTCAGCTGGATAGAGTACCTGACTACGAATCAGGGGGCCGGAGGTTCGAATCCTTCCGGGTGCGCCATGAAAAGGGACTGACCACGCGGTCGGTCCCTTTTTTGTTTCGGCTTGCCACCAGCCTAGAAGCCTCGCTCTCTTGCAATCTTCACATTTGCCACGCGTCAGATTTTGCGCAAAGGGTCTGCGCGGGATCCAATGAAGCAATAGAAAGCGATACGAATGAGCGACTTGCACGATCACGATATGGATCCCGACAACCCTGTGGCAAAGCCTGAGGTGCCCGATCATGTGCAGGACGCGATCCGCACATTGATTGAATGGTCCGGCGATGATCCCGCGCGTGAAGGTCTGCTCGACACGCCAAAGCGGGTGGGGCGCGCATGGCTTGAATATTGCCAGGGCTATAAGGAAGACCCCGCTATTCACATGAGCCGGGTATTTGAGGAAGTCGGCGGCTATGACGAGATCGTCATGCTGAAGGACATTCCATTCCAATCGCACTGCGAGCACCACATGGCGCCGATCACCGGCAAGGCGGCGATTGCGTATCTCCCCAATAAGAAGGTCGTTGGCATCTCAAAGCTCGCCCGCGTGCTGCATGGCTATGCCCGCCGATTGCAGATCCAGGAACGGCTAACGGCAGAGGTCGCGGCCTGCATCTGGGACAATCTGGAGCCGCAAGGCGTTGCCGTCGTGATCGAGGCGCAGCATGGCTGCATGACCGGGCGCGGTGTGCGCACACCGGGCGTTGGCATGATCACCTCGCGGCTCTTGGGCTGTTTCCTAGAGGATCACCGCAGCCGCAAGGAAGTCATGGCTCTGATGGGCTATGGCTAGGCTTTAGCAAGGCGGCGAGCCGCACTGGAACGCATTTGCGTTTTTCAAATCTGTGACTTTTGCACAAAAGCGCGTATTTCCAGCGGTTTGCGTGCAAAATGCAACGTGACGTTGTGACTTTTGGGATTTGTGCGAGTTTTGCGTGCCGCCAGCGCGCGAACTGGCCAAGCGCACTGCGCACGCGGACACACGCCGACGTCACCAACCGATCTTCACAATGTAAAAGAGCCGCGATCTGGCTAGCGGATGCGGCACAGGTAGGAAAACGCTCAGGCACTACATGGCACCTAGTTGGTTGCACGTTGTCGGAAACGTACAATGCACGCGTTGTAAATGTGTTATGGCAGCGGCAGTTTTACCAGGGGGGGTGCGGGAATACAATCCAACGTAGGCGAAAACAGAA
This sequence comes from Erythrobacter sp. S249, assembly GCF_057364975.1. Classification (NCBI taxonomy): domain Bacteria; kingdom Pseudomonadati; phylum Pseudomonadota; class Alphaproteobacteria; order Sphingomonadales; family Erythrobacteraceae; genus Erythrobacter; species Erythrobacter sp. S249. The sequence continues at coordinate 12,441 of NZ_CP200287.1, forward strand.
TTGGATAATCGGGTCGCTTGCGCACCACCCTTTTTCACTCAGAAGAAGGGAAACACACATGAAAAATACACTTTTGCTCTCGACAGTTCTATCGGCCGGGCTAGCCGCCGCTTTGATCGCCACACCGCAGGAAGCACGCGCGGATGACTGTCTGCTCGACCGCGACGATGATGGGAATGTGGATGCGGGCGCGACGGATAACGATGGCAGTGCGAACTCCGATAATGATGATACATCGATTGCTTGCGGCATTGGCGCACAGGCCACCGGTGACTTTGCAAGTGCTTTTGGAAGCAATTCAAATGCAGCGGGTGCTCGGACAATTTCGATCGGACGCCTTTCGGATGCGACCGAGGATGATTCAACGGCTGTTGGCCACAATGCGCAGGCCACCGCAGCCAACGCGACTGCACTCGGACAAGGTGCAGACGCGATCGCTGCGCAAGCCACTGCTCTCGGGCAGGACTCATTTGCCGACGGTATCGCCTCTCTCGCAGTGGGTCGTGCATCAGATGCTCGAGCGGACGGGGCTGTGGCCGTTGGCGGCGACGGTAGCGACGCAGGCGTTGATGGCGCTCAGGCGACTGCGATCGACGCGACTGCGGTAGGGGCCGACACGCTTGCTGATGGCGTCGGCGCAACGGCTGTCGGCGCGCAGGCTGACGCTGGTGGGCAAAACAGCTTCGCAGGCGGGTTCGGGTCCAGTGCCAGCGCAGAAAACTCAGTTGCCATTGGCAATGCTGCTATTGCCAGCGACAACGGCAACATTGGCATCGGCAGCAGTGCAAATGCCTCTGGACAGAATACTGTCGCGATTGGGCAAGGCGCAACCGCATCAGGCTTTAACGGAGTTACCATCGGTGGTGGGGCATCGAGTTCAGGCACGAGCTCAGTTGCCGTCGGGGGTAGCTCCAATGCAACTAATTTTGGCACTGCTGTCGGCAGGAGCGCAGATGCTTCCGGGTTCACTGCTGTTGCGGTCGGTATTGCCAGCGTTGCTAGCGGCAGCAATTCGATCGTTATGGGCCGTCTCGCGGATTCCACTGGTGAGGGTTCGATTGCCATCGGGTCAGATGGACAGGGCGGTTCACAAGGCGCGCAAGCAACCGCCGACCGTGCCATAGCGCTAGGTGCAGACGCCAATGCGTCTCAGGCCGAAGCGATGGCGCTGGGCAGCAACACCAATGCCAGCGCTGAGGGCGCGATTGCGATTGGCGGTGATGGAGCTGATGGTGATGCGCTGGGCGCGCAGGCGACGGCTGCGAATGCCATTGCGCTGGGCGCGGATGCTGTGGCGAGCAGTCAGGATGCGAGTGCTGTTGGGTCAGCTACGATTGCGATTGGTCAGGAGGCGTCAGTGTTTGGCGCAAGGGCGCGGACCAATGGCGCGTTGGCAACGGCTGTGGGCGCGCGTTCTGTGGCAACCTCAAATGGCACATCGGCCTTTGGGACGGGGTCTCAAGCCCGCGCGCTTAATGCGACCGCAATTGGCAACTCAGCGCGGGTTGAAGGCGCTTTCTCAACCGGCATCGGTGCAGGCGTCAATATTACTGACACAGCCAACTCAGCGGCTGCGGTGGGCTTTCAAGCAAACGTCAGCGGCAGCGCTGGCACAGCGGTGGGCAGCTCAAGCGAGGTCACCGCGCAATTTGGTACAGCTGTGGGCCGTGAGGCGAGCGTTACGCATGTGAACTCGACTGCGGTTGGTTTTCAGGCAGCCTCCACGGCAGCCAACCAAGTGGCGCTCGGAGGAGAGGGATCATCCGTGCGGATCGGCGATATCGACGCCAGCACGGCGGCTCAGGTGGGCCCGGTTGATGCGGTGACGGTGGATGCGAACGGCACGCTGGGCCGTCAGAGCGTGGCCACCGCCGCCTCGGTCGACAATGTGCGGGTGGCGCTTAACGCGGTTGCGCAGGTCTCCACCGCGCAGTTCGATGCGCTCAGCGGGCGGGTTGAGGCTCTGGATTTTCGGCTTGAAGAGCTGAGTGAGAGCACCAGCGGCGGGATCGCAGCGGCTGCTGCACTAGGCAGCGCCATCGCCATGCCGGACAAGGCCTTCACTATCGCCGGCAATGTCGCGACCTATCGCGGACAGCAGGGCTTTGCCGCGAGCTTCACTGGCCGTGTGAGTGACAGCTTTGCGATTGGCGCAGGGGTCGCTGGAAACACGGGTGACGGCTCCGTGGTCGCTCAGGCTGGCGTGGCGTTCGGGTTCTAAGCCTACTTGTACAGCAATGGCCCGGCGGAACCTTCGGGTCTCAACAAACAAAAAAGGGCGCCTCTTGCGGGGCGCCCTTTTTACGTTTGGATTGACCGGCTGATTACAGCTGGCCGAGCATATATTCCGCGCTGGAGACTTTGAACTCGCCGCCGTCTTCGACGTTCAGTTGTTCCACCACGCCGTCATTCACGACCATGGAGAAACGCTGTCCGCGTTTGCCCATGCCAAAGCCGCTACCATCCATTGTCAGGCCAACGGCCTCGGCAAAGTCGGCATTGCCATCGGCCAGCATGGTGATGTCGCCGCTGCCCGCGGCATCGTTCCATGCGCCCATGACGAACGCATCATTGACCGCTGTGCCGACGATTTCATCGACGCCTTTGGCTTTCAGCTCTTCCGCCTTATCGACAAAGCCAGGCAGGTGCTTGGCCGAACAGGTTGGCGTGAATGCGCCGGGCACGGAAAACAGCGCGACCTTTTTGCCCGCGAAATAATCTGCGGCTTGAACTTGCTCTGGCCCTTCTGCGGTTGCTTTTACCAAAGCCACGTCTGGGAGCTTGTCCCCTACTGAAATCGTCATCGCGCTGTCCTTTTTGTGAGAGTGAACTGTCGCCCATGATTTAATGCCCGCGCGGCCAGCTTCAAGCGCTATGTCGTGCTTAAGATGGCTTTACTGTGCTGGTTCAGCCTTCTGTAAAGGCGGCTGGACCATGGTAGGTTGAAACAGGGTCGCACTCATCTCATTTGTGAAAGCAATCGATCCCATCCCCCGCGCCGGATTTTGATCTGGCGCAAAGGGAGGCGGCTGTGCACGCCCCCGCGCAGCCGCCCACCACTTTACCGCTATTGCCCGCTTGCCGCAGCGCGCGTTCATTCAAGCGCTAGGGGTTCGCCGTGATCACATATAAAGATTACTTTATATTTGCTTGTCTAGCGGGTGGACGCTAGGGCGCATCCAACAATTTCACATTCCCCTAGGAGTCTCTCATGGCCACCGCAGCCGCTACTCAAGACTACATCATTAAAGACATCGCGCTGGCGCAATTTGGCCGCGACGAGATCCACATTGCCGAAACCGAAATGCCGGGCCTGATGGCGCTGCGCGAGGAGTATGGCGCGGCGCAGCCTTTGAAGGGCGCGCGGATCACTGGTTCGCTGCATATGACGATCCAGACCGCTGTGCTGATCGAGACGCTGATTGCTCTGGGCGCGGAAGTGCGCTGGGCGACCTGCAACATCTTCTCCACCCAAGATCACGCCGCCGCAGCGATTGCGGATCAGGGCATTCCGGTGTTTGCGATCAAAGGGGAGACGCTGGCTGACTATTGGGATTATGTTGGCCGCATCTTCGATTGGTCGACCGATGCCGACCCAGATCTGACCGCGAACCTTATCCTGGATGATGGCGGCGATGCGACGATGTTTGCGCTGTGGGGCGCGCGGATCGAAGCGGGCGAGGAAATGCCTGCTCCCGCGAACGCAGAAGAAATCGAATTCCAGCGCGCATTGAAAGCATTCGTCGCGGCAAAGCCGGGCTATCTCACCAATAGCGTCCAGAATATCAAAGGCGTGTCTGAGGAAACCACCACCGGCGTTATGCGCCTTTATCAGATCGGCAAGGCGGGCAAGCTGCCATTTCCGGCGATCAATGTGAATGACAGCGTGACCAAGTCTAAGTTCGACAACCTTTATGGCTGTAAAGAATCGCTGGTTGATGCGATCCGCCGCGCAACCGACGTGATGCTGGCCGGTAAGGTCGCTTGCGTCGCTGGTTACGGCGATGTGGGTAAAGGCTCGGCTGCGTCGCTGCGCGATGGCGGCGCCCGCGTGATGGTGACCGAAATCGATCCGATCTGCGCATTGCAGGCGGCGATGGACGGCTATGAAGTTGTCTCTATGGAAGAGGGCGCCAAGCGCGCCGATATCTTCGTGACCGCAACCGGCAATGAAGACGTGATCACCGGCGAGCACATGAAGCTGATGAAGAACATGGCGATCGTGTGCAACATCGGCCACTTCGACAGCGAGATCCAAATTTCCGCGCTCGACAATTACGAGTGGAAGGAAATCAAAGAGGGCACCGATATGGTGACCATGCCCGACGGCAAGAGCCTGCTGATCCTAGCCAAAGGCCGCCTCGTAAACCTCGGGTGCGCCACGGGTCACCCAAGCTTTGTGATGAGCGCGAGCTTCACCAACCAGACGCTCGCGCAGATTGAGCTCCACACCAAGGCGGACGAGTACAAGAACGAGGTCTATGTCCTGCCTAAGCACCTGGATGAGAAGGTCGCGGCGCTTCACCTTGAAAAGCTTGGCGTGCAGCTTTCACAGCTAAGCCAGAAGCAAGCGGATTACATCGGCGTGCCGAAAGATGGCCCGTTCAAGCCGGATCACTACCGCTATTGATCGTTTCAACTCATCGATAAATTTGAAAGAGCCCTCGCAAAGATACGAATTTGCGGGGGCTTTTTCATGCGCCACCCGTTGCATCGCGGCCCTGCGCCGCATAGCTGCATAATATGGAATTTTCTCCCACCGCTTTGGCTCTGATTGGCCTTGTGCTCGCCGCATGGACGGTGGGCGCTGCGGTGCTGGTGCTGCGCGCCTCTGGCCAGAGCCGGCGTACGGGCGCTTTGCAGACTTCGCTGCGGCGGATGCAGCGGATGCTCGATGTCGCGCCAGCGGTGCCTTTGCTGGTGCGGGTCGATGGCCGGATTGAGGCGCCAGAGCGGCTGGCGCGGTGGTTTGGGCTGGAAACCATGCCCAAGTTTTTAAGCGAGCTTGATGGCGGTGAGGGCGCAGGGCTGTCGGCTGAGCAATTGGCGGATTTGTCGGAGAACGTGCGCCGGACGCAAAAGAGCGCGGCCCCTTTTCAGTTTACTCTGACGCCGCCCGGCTCCGGACGCAGCCTCTCGCTGCAAGGGGCCTTGGCTGATCCGCAGGTTTCTCCGGGCGGCGCAGCGCTCGTATGGGTGTTCGACTTTTCTGAAAGCCAGCAAGAGTTGCACCGGCTGCGCGGTGCGGCGGCGCGGGCGGAGAGTGATTTTGCCGCATTGATCGGCCTGATCGAGGCCGCGCCTATGCCGATGTGGTTCCGCGGTGAAGATTTGAAGCTGCAACTTGTGAACCAGGCCTATGTCGATGCGGTTGCGGCGAGCGATGCTAATGATGTTGTCAAACAGCAGCTGGAATTGATTGAGCCGGTCGATGGAGAAGCGCCGTCAGAGATCGCCAGCAAAGCGCTGAGCGAGCAGGGCAAGATCGAACGGACCGTGCCCGCCACGATCCACGGCCAGCGCCGCAGTATGCGGGTTAGCGATCTGCCGCTCGGCACAGAAGGCGTTGCGGGATATGCGATCGACATCGAAGAGCAGGAGCAGGAACGGCGCGAGTTCAGCGCCTACCGCGATGCTCAGCGCTCCATGCTTGATCAGCTGTCTGCGGGCGTCGCTCTGTTTGATGCGAGCGAGCGCTTAACCTTTGCCAACCTGCCGCTGCGGCGTTTGTTTGAACTGACGGAGGGCTCGCTTGACGGCTCTATTTCCTTCGACCGCTTCCTAACCGATGCGCGCGAGCGTAAGCTGACCCCGGAAGTGCGCGATTTCCCGGAGTGGCGGCGTGAGCATGCCGCATGGTTTGAGGCGGCGGAGACGCAGGAAGAGGCCTGGCCGCTACCCGGCGGCACGCATTTGCGGATCGTGGCCCAGCCTATGCCAGACGGCGGGCTGGTGATGATTGCGGAGGACCGCACCGAGCAGCTCTCGCTCTCGGCGACGCGTGACACTCTGCTGCGCACCCGCGCGGCCACGCTCGATAGCCTGTTTGAAGCGCTGGCGATCTTTGCGCCCGATGGCTCTTTGCAATTGTGGAACCGCAGCTTTGCCGGGACATGGGGTCTGACCAGCGAGTTTCTCGATACGCACCCCAGTGCAGAGGCTCTGATCGCGGCCATCGGAGAGAATTTGGCAAAGCGCGGACAGGCGCAGTCGATCAGCGCGGTGGTGCGCGCGGCTACACTTGATCGTCAGGAAAAGGGCGGGCGGATTGCTCTGAAAGACGGGCGGACCTTGGAATTTGCCGGTGTGCCGCTGCCCGATGGCAATGGCTTGCTGACGGTGCTGGATATCACCGCGTCAGAAAACGCCGAGCGTGCGCTGCGGGAACGCAATGTCGCGCTGGAAGAGGCCGACACGGTGAAGGCGCGCTTCCTCGCCAATATGTCCTACGAATTCCGCACACCGCTGACCTCGATTGGCGGCTTTGCTGAGCTGATCAAGAGCGGCGCAGCGGGCGAGGTGAGCGAGCAAATGGGCGAATATGTCGATGCGATTATCGACTCGGTTAGCCGCCTGACAGACCAAGTTGAAAACGTGCTCGACCTCTCGCAAAGCGAAGCGGGCCTGATGCCGATCAGCAAGGAGGACGTCGATCTTTTGCCGTTCCTCACCGGGCTGGTGCGAGAGCGCGAGACCGCGATCGTCACTGCCGGATTGGGCCTCGATCTGCGGGGCAAGAAAGGCTGCGTTGTTCAGGCCGATCCAAGGCAATTGGGCCGCGCGCTTGGCAATCTGCTCGACAATGCGATTGCTGGCACGCCGGAGGATGGCAAAATCCTGATCAATATCGCGGCCAAGGGGCAGGGCGCAGAAATTGCAATCTCTGACAATGGCCGGGGCATGAGCGCAGAAGAGCTCGCGCGCGCGCTGGGCACGGCGGGCGCCGATGATGAAAAGCGCCAAGGGCTTGGCATACCGCTCGCGCGGCAATTGATCGAAGCGCATGGCGGCACGTTCGACTTGCAAAGCGAAGAGGGCGCAGGCACCGCTGCGATCATTCACCTACCGTGAGGGCGCGGGGATGATGCGTGAGACCTTGAGCGATCTGGCGGCGATGGACGCCTTTGGCGCTCGCATTGCGGCGCAACTGAAACCCGGCGATGCGGTCTCGCTGACCGGCGGATTGGGCGCGGGGAAGACGACGCTGGCCCGCGCGATTATCGCCGCACTTGGCTATGAGCATGAGGTGCCATCGCCGACCTTTACGATTATCGAGACTTACGATGCGCCGCCGCTGCGTGTGCCAGTGGTGCATGCCGATTTTTACCGCTTGGAGCATCCCGATGAGCGGCATGAGATTGGCCTTGATGATTACCGCGAGGGTGCGGCCTTGATCGCGGAATGGCCCGATCATGCAGGCGGATTTGGGCATGAAGCGGCGTGTTTGTCGATCACGTTAGAAAACAGCGGAAATTCTGCGGATGAGGGGCGCATCGCGGCTATTGAAGCGGGCGCAGATTGGCTAGAGCGTCTGCCATGAGTGAACTTCCTGATGGCCTACACGCATTCCTCGCCCAGTCTGGGTGGGGCGATGCCGCGATTGATCCGATCCCTGGCGATGCCTCGTTTCGCCGGTATTTCCGCTTGGCGCGCAGCGGCGGTGTTGGCCCGGACAAAGGCATGCTGATGTATGCGCCGCCGCCGCACGAGGATCCGGTCCCGTTCTTGGATGTGGCGCAGTGGCTGTGCGAAAATGCGATGCGCGCGCCAGAGATTTACGCCAGCGATGCAGCGGCGGGCTGGGTCCTGCTGGAAGATTTCGGCGAAGATCGGATGCGTGATTGGCTGGATGACAACCCGGCGAGCGAGAGCGACGCCTATGCCGGGGCGATTGATGCTTTGGTGGAGCTGCACAAATGCCCGCCCGGACCGTTCGCGCTATACGATATGGCAACATACCAGCGAGAGGCCGCGCTGCTGACCGATTGGTATTGCCCGGCGCAGGGCCTATCGGTCGATGAGGCGGGCTATGCCGCGGCCTGGGAAGAGGTGCTCGCGCCTATGATCGCGCGGCAATCGCCGGGCGTCACGGTGCTGCGCGATTATCATGCAGAAAACATCATGCTGCTGAACGGAGTGCCGAGCGCGCCGCAGGGGCTGATCGATTTTCAGGACGCGCTGGTTGGGCATCCGGCCTATGATCTGGTTTCGTTGTTGCAAGATGCGCGGCGAGATGTTTCGCCTGAGCTGGAGGCGGCGATGCTCGCGCGCTATCAAGAACGCGCCGGAGCGGACGAGCATTTCGCCGCTGATTATGCGCGGCTCGGGGCTCAGCGAAATGCCAAGATTGTCGGCATCTTTACCCGGCTGTTCAAGCGCGATGGAAAGCCGCGCTATCCCACGCTGATCCCGCGCGTGTGGGAGGCGATGGAGCGCGACCTTGCGCATCCGGCGCTGGCGCCCGTTGCCAAGTGGTTTGATGCCAATATCCCGCAGCATTTGCGCGCTGCCATGGGCGGAGAAATCACATGAGCGGTAAGCCCCTCGCTAGCGACACTGCGATGGTGATGGCCGCTGGTATGGGCAAGCGTATGCGCCCGCTCACGGCCAGCCAGCCCAAGCCTTTGGTGCGGGTCGCGGGTAAGCCGCTGATCGATCACGCGCTGGATCGGCTGGCCGATGCGGGGATCGCGCGCGCTGTCGTCAATGTGCATTACCTCGCCGACGCACTGGAGGTGCATGTTGCCGAGCGCAACGCGCCGCAGGTCGTTATCTCGGATGAGCGCAGCGAATTGCTGGAGACAGGCGGGGGCCTGATCAAGGCGCGCTCGCACTTGCCCGATCCGTTTTTCTGCCTCAATGCCGACAACATCTGGCTCGATGGGCCGCGCGATGCTTTCCATGATCTCTCGCAGCGCTGGGATCCTGACGCGATGGATGCGCTGCTGCTGCTCGTGCCGCACGCCAATGCGAAGAATTTCACCGGGCCGGGCGATTTTCATATGGACCAGATCGGGCGGTTGAAACGCCGCGCGCCGGGCCGGATTGCGCCTTTTATTTACACCGGCATCCAGCTGATTTCGCACCGATTGCTGCGCGATGCGCCAGAGGGTAAGTTCTCCACCAACATCCTGTGGACCCGCGCGATTGAGGAAGGCCGCCTGTTCGGCGCGGCGTTCACTGGCCAATGGTTCGAAGTGGGCACACCGCAGGCAATCGCGCCGACGGAAGACGCGCTAAAGCGTGGCTGAGCGCCGCGAACTCAATATTTACTCCATCGCTGCGCACCGCGGCTTTGCCGATGCGCTGGTGGCGGGCCTTGCCCCGCGTTACTCGGACGGCGACCTTGGGTTAGCACGGCTCACTCTGCTGGTCCCCAGCACCCGGGCTGCGCGCACCATCAGCGAAGCGTTCATTCGCCACGCTGGCGAGACGGGCAGCGCCGGACTGCTGATGCCGCGCATGGTTGCGGTGGGTGATCTCGACCTTGATGAGAAGCTCGGCAGTCTGCTCGATCCGCTGGGTGCGGGCGAAATTCCGCCAGCGGTTGAGCCGACGCGCCGCTGGTTTGAGCTGGCGCATTTGCTGCGCGCGGAGCTGGAGAGCAGCAGCAAGCGGACCCCGCCGGGCGCTGCAATCTTGCGGATGGCGCGCGATTTGGCGCGCACAATGGACCGCCTGTTGGTCGAGGAGAAGCGGCCAGAGGATTTGCTCGATGAGACGATCCTCAACCTTGAGCCGAGCCTGGCGGAGCATTGGCAGGAATCGATCCGTCTGTTTGCCAAGGTGCAAGCGCGTTGGCGCTTTGCCTTGGACGAACGCGGCGAGGTGGACGCGGCGACCCGGCGCAATCTGTTGTTTGACCGGGCCGCGCTGGAATGGCGCGCAAACCCGCCGAAATCGCCAATCGTCGCCGCTGGTGTCACCAGCGCCGCGCCCGCTCTGGCGCGTATGTTGCGCAGCATTGCTGACTTAGAGAATGGCGCGGTGATCCTGCCCGATCTCGACCTGCAAATGCCGACTGAGGCATGGGACGAATTGGGCCGGGCGGGACAACGCGATGAGCCAGATGGCGAGGCGTTTGCGCGCGGTGATGCGCTGACCCATCCGCAATATCACCTGAAGCTACTGCTCGGTCGTATGGGTGTTGCCCGCGCAGAGGTCCGCCCGTGGCACCGGCGCGGGATCGCGGCGGCAGACCCAGTGCGCAGCCACGCGATCAGCTCCTTATTCCTGCCGCCAGAGTCGAGCTCTTCCTGGGCCGATTTGGCTCCCGAGAAACGGCGGCTGTCGGGCGTCCGCCTGCTAACCAGCGCCACCGCCGAAGAAGAGGCGCAGGCCATCGCCATGCTCGTGCGCCAAGCGTTGGCTGAGCCGGAGAAACGCATCGCGGTGATCAGCGCCGACCGCAGCCTGGCTCGCCGCGTTGTACAGCATTTGTCGCGCTGGAATATTACCGCTGATGACACCGCTGGCCGTCCCTTGTCGCTGACCCCGGCGGGGCGTCTGCTCGGCCTGCTAAGCGAGCTTGCCAGCGGGGCGATCACGCCCACAGCATTGGTTAGCGCGCTCAGCCATCCATTGGTGCGCGGCGGCGATGATCGCGGCGCATGGCTCAGCAATCTGCGTAAGCTTGAACGCGCGCTGCGCGGACCTGCGCCTGCACCAGGATTTGAGCCTTTGCGCGCCATCGCAGGCGAGGCAGAGGTCGCCGAATGGTGGGCCGAGGTTGAGGCATTGCTGGCGCAGCTGCCCGGTGAAGCGGCGCAGCTGCAGCTGGCGGATGCGCTCGACACGCTCACTGTGCTGGCCGAGGCGCTGGCGGGCGAGGACGTGTGGGCGCGCGAGGATGGCCGCGCATTGTCCGCCATGGTGGAGGATATGCGCCTGCATGCCCGCGCCACCGATACTCAGATCGCAGCGAAAGATTTGGCCAGCGCCCTGCGCGAGGCGATGGACGAGATTGCTGTACGGCCGCCCTATGGCGGGCACCCGCGCGTTGCGATTTACGGCCTGCTGGAATCGCGCATGGCCCGCGCTGACCTGGTGATTTGTGCGGGGCTGAATGAAGGCAGCTGGCCGCAAAGCCCAAGCCCCGATCCTCTGCTTGCCCCCGGCGTGCTGCGCGCGTTGGGCGTGCCGGCATCGGAGTTTCGCATTGGCCTGTCCGCGCATGACCTGGCCGGGGCGATGGGTGCGCCCGAAGTGGTCCTCAGCCGGGCAGAGCGCGACAAAGAAGGGCCGACAATCCCCTCGCGGTTTTTGCTGCGGGTGGAGGCCTTGCTCGGCGAGCTTGCGAAAGATCACCGCGAGAATGCCATCCCCGCGATGCTGCCTGCGCTCGATCGAATGGTGCCGCGCGCAAAGCCCTATGCGCGGCCTGCGCCGATGCCCTCCAGCGAGCAGCGCGCGGTCAATATTGCGGTGACTGCGCTCGACCGATTGCTGGGCGATCCCTATCAGTTTTATGCGCAGCAAATCTTGGGCCTGAAAGCGCTGGAAGTACTGGAGGCGGACCCGTTCAGCGATCCGGCTCTGCGCGGGACTTTGACGCATAAGATTCTGGAATTGTGGCATGAGGCGCGCAGTCACGATCCCTCAGTCGATATCACCGCGATTGCGGAGGCGCATTTCCGCGCTGAGCAATGCCACCCGCTGTTTATGGGTCTGTGGCGACCGCGCCTGCTCGCGGCGTTCACCCGGTTTGCGGAGTGGATCGATGCCGATGAGGCGGCGGCCGAGAAACGCAAAGTCGTCGCGTGGGAGCGCAAGGGGTCAATGATGGTCGATGGCGTGCGCGTCTATGGCCGGGCTGACCGGATCGACCGAATGCCAGACGGCAGCCTCGCGATTGTGGACTATAAAACCGGCGCTCCGCCCAGCGCCGCGCAAGTCGAGGCAGGCTATGCTTTGCAACTTGGCCTGCTGGGGCTGATCGCGCGCGATGGCGATTTCGAAGGGCTGAGCGGCGATGCGGCAACGTTCGAATATTGGTCGATGGGGCGCAGCAAGGCAGACAAACAGTTTGGCTATAAAGAGGCGCCGATAAAGCTGCCGGGCAAGCGTTCTGGCCTGCCGCCGGAGGAGTTCCTGCCTACGCATGAGGACAAGCTGGCCGAGGCCATTCGCCGCTTTATCAAAGGCAATGCGCCGTTCGTGGCGAAGGAAAATCCCGATTACCCCGGCTACACCGATTATGATCAGCTGATGCGACTGGATGAGTGGATCATCGCGCTGGCCGATGGCGAGGATGCGCAATGAGCGGCGCGGTCTTCCCACTGGCGGGCAATCAGCGCGATGCGGTCAATCCGCGCGACAATGTCTGGCTGTCGGCCTCTGCGGGCACAGGAAAGACGCAGGTGCTCTCTGCGCGAGTTCTACGCCTGCTGCTGCGGCCCGATGTCGATCCGGGCCAGATCCTGTGCCTCACCTTTACCAAAGCGGGCGCGGCGGAAATGGCGAACCGCATCAATGCTGTGCTGGCGCGCTGGGTGCGGTTGGAGCCTGCGGCGCTTGCGACGGAGCTTGGCCATTTGGGCGCAGACATTGGTCCAAAAACGCAGGAGCGCGCCCGCACATTGTTTGCCAGCGTGCTGGACTGTCCCGGCGGCGGTTTGCGGATCGATACGATCCATGCCTTTGCTCAGTGGCTGCTGGCGAACTTTCCGGGTGAAGCAGAGCTGCTTCCCGGGGCGCGGCCAATGGAGGACCGCGAGCGCGATCTGCTCGCGCGCGAAGTGCTGTCCGACATGCTCAGCGATGCCGAGCGGACGCGGGATACGGGCGTGCTGGACGCGGTCAGCCTGTTCGCCACTCGCAAAGATCCCGATGCCCTGCGCGGATGGTTGATGCGCTGCGCCAGCGCGCGCGAGATGTGGCACGGCGCGGGCGCGTGGCAGCCGCCGATGATGCCGCGCGTCAAAAGCCTACTCGGTATGCCAGCGGACGCGGATGAGGATTGGGTTCGCGATATCTTCCATCCGGACACATTTCCGGACGCTCAACTGATGCAGATTTTGCCGCTGATGAGGGATTGGACGGCGAAGAAAGGGGATGAAACCGCTGCATTTATCGAAGAGTGGCTGTCTCTTCCTGTCGAGCAGCGCGCTGAGCGCTCGGAAGGGTTTTACGACACCATCCTGAAGAAAGATGGCGAACCTCGGAAAATGGATAAGCCGACAAAGGCTGAGCCAAGGTTGCCGGAATGGCAGTCTGCGGTCGCTGAAGTCTTGGTGCAGTACGAGGAACGCCGCGCGCTGCTCAATCTGGCTGATCTGCTCACCCCATCGCTGGAATTGGGGCGTACATTCGCGCTGCGCTGGGAAGAGGCGAAAGAGCGTGAGGCGCTGCTCGATTTTGATGACCTGATCCAACTTGCCGCGAGCCTACTCAGCCGCAAGGAAGCCTCCGACTGGATCCGCTACAAGCTTGACCGCCGATTTGACCATATCCTGATCGACGAGGCGCAGGATACCAATGCCGCGCAGTGGAGCATTGTCTTCGCGCTGATTGATGATTTTTTCTCTGGGGAAGGGGCGGCGGGTGAGAAGCTGCGCACGGTCTTTACCGTCGGCGACTACAAGCAGGCGATCTTCGGCTTTCAGGGCACCAGTCCAGAGAATTTCGCGCTGGCTAAGGACAAGGTGCGTGCCGCGATTGAGGCCGCGCGCGAAAACGCTGCCGAGATGCGCGATGCCCGGCATGTGCCCAATTGGCAGGACCTCGATCTGGGGCAGAGTTTCCGCACCTCCAACGCCGTGCTCGAATTTGTGAACCGCGCGATTGGCGCGGTTGGGGCGAGTGCATTCGGCCTGAAGGACGAGCCAAAGCCGCATATTGGCGAAGAGCGTGCGGGACTGGTGACTCTGTGGAACCCTGTGACAGGCCAGGAGGACGACAGCGAGCGCGGGGACGGCGAGCAGCAAGATTGGCTGGCACAGCATGACCGCAGGCTGGCCGACAAGATCGCCGATCAAGTGCGCAAATGGCACACGCGCGAAGAGCCGTTTATTCTGATGAAGGGCGGCAATCCGCGCGCGGCGGGTGCGGGCGATGTCATGGTGCTGGTGCGTAAGCGCAAGGATCTCGCCGCGCTGATTGTTGCGCGTCTGCATGCCAAAGGCGTGCCGGTGGCCGGGGTCGATCGCCTGCGTTTGGGCGCGCCGCTGGCGGTGAAGGATTTGCTCGCGGCTCTGCGCTTTGCGGCTCAGCCGCTCGATGATCTGATGCTGGCAAACCTGCTGGCGAGCCCGCTCATCGGATGGAGCCAGGATGACCTGCTCAGCTTTGTGCCGCGCGCAAAGGGTGTGCGCCTGTGGGATCATGTCCGCCGCCACGAGGATCCGTTTGTTGCAGAGACGGCAGAGAAATTGCGCGATCTGCTGAGGCTGGCGGATTATGAAACGCCGCAGGCCTTGCTCGCATGGCTGCTGATTGGGCCGTGGCAGGCGCGGGCAAAGCTGGTTGCGCGGTTGGGGCGTGAGGCGAATGATCCAATTGATGAGCTGGTCAATTCCGCCTTTGCTTATGAGGCGGCGTTCGCGCCCAGCCTGACCGGGTTTCTGCAATGGTTCGACGCTGGCGAGGGGGAGCTGAAACGTGATCCGGGCGAGGCGGGCGAGCAAGTGCGGGTGATGACCGTGCACGGCTCCAAAGGCTTGCAAGCGCCGATTGTGATCCTGGCCGATGCGACCGGCAATCCGGGGCAGGGCGGATCACTGGAATTGGATGAGGCACCACTGGGCGAGGCAACACCGGAGGCTGACCGCCGCGTTGTTCCACTGCCCTCGCTATCGAAGGACGAAAAGGCGGGCCGGGTTAGCGAGGCAGAAGAAGCCTCGAAAATTGCGGAGATGCAGGAGCACTGGCGGCTGATGTATGTCGCCATGACCCGCGCGGAAGAAGGGCTGTTCATCACCGGCTCGCTGGGGCCGCGGCAAAAGAAGGGTCCGCATGAGGACAGCTGGTATGCCCGGCTCGCGCCGATATTTGACGGCGAGGAAAGCGGTGAGGAGCTGGCCGATCCGATCTGGGGCGCGCGGCGCGAATGGGGCTATCGTGCGCTGCATTTCCCAGAGGCTAGCGCGGGTGATGACGCGCAGGCTCTCGCTGAACTGCCCGACTGGGCGCGCACGCCTATAGGGCCAGAGCCTCGTCCACCGCGCCCGCTTGCGCCGAGTTCCGCTGGTGAAGATCAAACCGCTGATCCGCCATTGCCGCCCGATCTCGCGAAGACCGCTGCACGGCGCGGCGTCTTGATCCACAGCCTTCTGGAACGCCTGCCCGACATGGAGCAGGACGAGCGGGAGTTCGCTGCCGAGGCATGGCTGGAGAGGCAAGCGAGCGATTTGCCCGAGGAAGCGCGCGCCGAAATGGCGGCAGCGGCGCTGCGCGTGCTGGAGGATCCGGCTTTCGCCCATATCTTTGAGCCCGACGCGCTGGCAGAGGTGCCTTTGGCCGCAACCGTGGGCGGGATCGTGGTCGCGGGTACGGCTGACCGGCTGCTGGTGAGCGACGACGCCATCACTGTGGTGGATTACAAGACCACGCGCCGCCCGCCGCGCAGCGCGCAGGATGTGCCGACCGCGACGATCAAGCAGATGGCCGCCTATGCCGCCGCGCTGGAAGCAATCTATCCCGGGCGCGAGGTCAGGGCGGCGGTGCTGTACACCCAAACCCCGCAAATCCTGGAGCTATCCGCGGAGCAATTAGGGTTACACAAAAATGCTTTGGGGACGGCGCAGTAAAGCTATTCGCCCAGCGCTTGAGAGTGCGCGCCCGCGCGCCTAAATAGGGATCAACAATGATAACAGGAGAATTTCCATGGCCACCATCAATGTGACCGACGATAGCTTTAAAGCCGACGTGCTCGATAGCGAAACCCCCGTACTGGTGGATTTCTGGGCGGAATGGTGCGGGCCATGTAAAATGATCGCGCCTGCTCTGGAAGAGCTAAGCGAAGAGTTCGCTGGCCAGGTTAAAATCGCGAAGGTCGATATCGTCGACAACACCGACGTTGCCGCTGAACTCGGCGTCCAAGGCATCCCTTATCTCGCGATGTACAAGGGCGGAAAGCTCGTCGCTGAGCAAAAGGGCGCTGGCCCTAAGAGCCAGCTTAAAGCGTTGATCGAAGGCTCTTTGTAAGCCCGCCGAGCAGTTCAAATATAGGGTAGGTGGCGTGGTCGTTAGTTCGGCTGCGCCATTACTTTTTGAGCGTAGGCGTCCCAAATGGCTGGGCTCGATGCGCCGAGCAATCCGGGTATTCCATGCTGATCAACGCGGTATGCGCTGCCATCCAGCCGCGCCGCTTTGCCGCCCGCTTCATTGAGCCACAGCACACCGGCGGCGTGATCCCAGGCGAGTGTGCGCTCAAAACTGGAGACATCATTTTCGCCCAGTGCGAGCCTCGGATATTGCTCGGCAGCGCAGCGGGGAATGTCTGTCAGTGTGTAATGCGGGGTGATTTTTGCATCGACCTCCGCGATCTGATCCTCGTCCAGAAATAGCTTTGAGATTGCGGCAACGGGAGGCTCTTGCCCGGTCGTTTTCGCGGTGATCTTGATGCCGTTCACAAAGGCGCCTTCGCCGGTGCGTGCATGGCACAACCGGTCACGAATGGGATCATACAGCCAGCCCGCCACCGCATGGCCCGCATCCGCCAAAGCGACGATAATGCCGAAGGGTTCTTTCCCCTCAGCGAAATTGGCGGTCCCATCGAGCGGGTCGATGATCCAGCATTGCTGCGACAAATGCTCGAGCACGCTTTCATCAGCGTGTGCCGCCTCTTCGCCCACCACTGGCACGCCGGGCGCAAGCTTGGTTAGCGCCTCGGTGAGGAAGCTTTCCACCTCCCGGTCGACCACGGTGACCGGATCATCCTCGCCCTTCATCTCAATCTCGCCATCGGCAAGGTTCTGAAACCGGGGCAGCATGGACCCGCGCGCAGCAAAGCGCATCAGATCGCGAATTTCTCCATCGAGCGCGCTGATGCCCTCATCGCTCATGATCGGTAATCCGCATTGATCGAGATGTATCCGTGGGTGAGGTCGCAGGTCCAAACACTTGCGCGGCCATCGCCAATGCCCAGATCAACCGCGAGATCAATGGCGTCGCCCTTAAGGTGCTCTGCCACAGGCGCTTCGTCATAATCCTCAACCGGCAGGCCATTCTTTGCCGCCCACAGGCCGCCAAATGCGATGGAGAGCGTGTCGCGGTCCGCCGGTTCGCCAGCCTTGCCGACGGCCATCACGACGCGGCCCCAATTGGCGTCTTCCCCGGCGATGGCAGTTTTGACCAGCGGTGAGTTTGCGATGGCCAGGCCAACGCGGCGCGCGCTGTCGTTATCAGCTGCGCCGTTTACGCGCACCGTGATGAACTTGCTCGCCCCTTCGCCGTCGCGCACCACCAATTGCGCGAGCTGTCGGCACAGATCGGTGAGGGCGGCGGCAAAGGCATCTGCGCCTGCACTGTCAAAGCTCTCGATCCGGGGATTGCCCGCTTTGCCCGTCGCAAAGGCGAGCACCGTGTCACTGGTCGACGTATCGCCATCCACGGTGATGCAGGAATAGGTCTGCGCATTCGCCGCGCTCAGCAGCTCTTGCAGGAACGCCGGGGCGATGTCCGCATCGGTGAAAATATAGCCGAGCATGGTCGCCATATCCGGCGCGATCATGCCGGAGCCTTTGATGATCCCTACCAGCTCCACGCGGGTGCCGCCAACAATTGCGGAGGTGTGCGCACCCTTGGCAAAGGTGTCGGTCGTGCCAATCGCATTGGCGGCGTCTTCCCAGCCCGCTTCCTCTGCCGTGAAAGCAGCAGATAGGCCTTCGCGCGCTTTGCCTTTGGGCAGGGGAACGCCAATGACTCCGGTCGAGGAGACAAACACATCGCCGGGTGAGCAGCCCAAATGCTCGGCAGTTTGCGTCATAATCGCCTCGACCGCCTCGCGCCCGCGATAGCCGGTGAAGGCATTGGCATTGCCTGCGTTTACAATCAGCGCACGGGCGCGGCCATTGGCGAGGTTTTCGCGCCCCAGCTCAACCTCGGACGAGGCGCAGGCGCTTTGCGTGAACACGCCAGCGACACTCGTGCCCTCGGCAAGCTCGACATAGGTCAGGTCGGCCCGGTCCCAGTCTTTGTAGTGGGCGCGCGCCGTGCGCACAGTGACGCCGGCGATCGATGGCATATCGGGAAAGGGCAGGGCCAAGGGCGAAGTCTGAAGTTCCATGGCCGCTGCCGTAATGCGCAATGCTTTCAACCGCAATTGCGCGTTTTGTTGTTTGGTATTTGGCCGCGCTCTGATAGGCCTACGCCCATGAAAAAGATCAGCTTTATGTTCGTCGGCGGGACCTTTGTGATCGCCACTCAAGCCATCGCTCAGCCTGCCAAAGGAGAGGCGGCGGATGCGGTGGAGGAAACGGCTGAGGCGGCAGGGGAGCCCTTGCGGCTTGTGATTCCCCCTCCCGCGCCTCCAACGCGCCTTTCATCTCCTCCTGCACCTCCTCCACCTCCACCTCCACCTCCACCTCCACCTCCACCTCCTCCACCTATTTACCCGCGTGGCCCGCACACGGATGGCGTGCCGAACGAAATTGCAGCGCCGCCATATCTCAAAACCGAACGCCGCAATTTATTTAAAGATGCGGACTATCCGCCAGCAGCGTGGATCGCTGGCCAGGAAGGTACAACCCGCTTCAGCTTGGCAGTGGGGGCGGATGGCAAGCCTGAAGATTGCATAGTTATGGAGTCTTCTGAATCGCTCATTCTCGACCAAGCCACTTGTGATATTGCTATGGAACGAGCTGAGTTTGAACCGTCAATTGGTCTTGAAGGTTCCCCGATCAAAGGGGTGTATGAAAGCAGCTATCGCTGGCGCAAGAAAGAGCCAGAGATGCCGCAAATGCGTGTGGTGTTTCGGTATCTGCACACCGCCGAGGGCGTGACGACCGATTGTGACATCGTAAGCATCGAAGGCGATATTCCTGAAAAAATGCGGGCGGAGATCGACCGTGATCGGGAGCGCGGCAGGCTTTGCTCTGGGCCAAAGGCGCGGCCCGGCATTCCCTATCGCGATGAAAATGGCGTGCCTGTGGCCAAGCGAGTGACTGCGACGATCAATGTCGTGTTGGAGGACCCTGAATAATGCGCGCTCTAAACCAGGCATATGCGCTGGGAATGGTTCTTATCGGTGGGCTCTTCGCAGCTCCGCTTGCTGCGCAGAGCGACAGTGCAGCTGAGGCCGCTGCGGCTGCTGCTGAGGTCGCAGAGGCCCGAGCTACCGAAGTGGCAATGGAGGCAGCAGAAGGTGCACGCGAGAATGAACCCGCTCCTCCGCCACCGATATCGGTTCGGCCTGCACCCGCTTCAGAGCGAAGAGATCCTATGCCAGTTGATGGTGGGTACAACTGGTTCAGGGGCGCGGTCCTGCCCGCCGACTTGTATCTCCAAGAAGCACAAGGCGGTGTCGGCTATGAGATAGAGGTTGATGCGGATGGCAAGCCGACCGCCTGCTCTGTTGCCGAGTCTACCGGCTTTCCAGGCCTCGATGACTTTACCTGCGCCACCGCTATGAAGGTTGCGGAGTTTGAGCCTGCGCTTGATGCCGAGGGCAATGCCGTGGCTGGGACATTCACTGACCGGCACTATTGGCGTTTTCGCAAGCACGAGCTCGATGCATTTTCCTTAACTATCAGCGCAATCGTGCGCTCAGACGGAACGGTGCTGAATTGCAGAGTTATCAATGAAGAAGGGACTGTGCCGAAGGCCTTTCCTGGAGACACGCCGTGTACCGGTTTGACGACGACAGGCCCCTGGCGAGATGCCAACGGCGAACCTCAAGACCGCATCGTAAGATTTACCGTGTCGGTTGAAAGCGAGGCTCCGCCAGAACCGTTGGTAATCGAGCGGGAAACCCCGGCGGAATAGGCGAATTGCGCGCGGGCTAGACGAACCGCCTCGCAGAGCATATATCGGCATCGCTATGCGCCGTCAGATTATCGCCTTTCTCGCTCTGCTTACCGGGTTTGCCGCCATCGGCTCCCCCGCGCATGCAACATTGGCAGAGGCGCTGAACCAAGACATCGGCGTTGCAGCCGGTACCGACGCGAACGAGCCGTGCGAGGCAATTACGCCCATCGGCAAGCCTGAAAAGCAAACCGCGAAGTGCAAGGATGCCAAGAAAGGCAAGCCTGTTCGCGTGCCTAAGGTGCTGCGTCTGCCGGTCCTGATGGGCGTTGATCGCGCCTACGAATAGGCGAAGTTTCGCCTTTTAAGTAACGCATTCTGCTGGCGGCGCGAACACCCCGTGCAAAGCAGACCGCCCACATCTTTCAGGTTTCAGCGCTCAGCGATCCCGCTGCGCCCACACCGCATTATTTCGACAGGTCCACATCCGATGTTTAACGCAATCGCCAAATCACTGTTTGGCTCTTCCAACGATCGCTACGTCAAATCCGTTCGCAAGGTCGTTGATCAGATCAACGCATTAGAAGAGCAAATTCAGGCGCTTTCTGACGAAGAATTGAAGGCGCAGACGGACAAATTCCGCGAACAATTGGACGGCGGCAAAACGCTGGATGAGATCCTGCCAGAGGCGTTTGCGACCGTGCGTGAGGCATCGGTGCGCGTGTTCGGCATGCGCCATTTTGACGTGCAGATGATCGGCGGCATCGTGCTGCACCGCGGCGAGATAGCGGAAATGCGCACGGGTGAGGGTAAGACCTTGATGGCGACGCTGGCGACCTATCTCAACGCGATTGAGGGCAAGGGCGTGCACGTTGTGACCGTCAATGATTACCTCGCGGCGCGTGATGCGGAATGGATGGGGCAGCTGTACAATTGGCTCGGCCTGAGCGTCGGCGTCGTCGTGCCCAATATCGACGAATATGCCCGCCGCGATGCCTATAATGCCGACGTCACCTACGGCACGAACAACGAATTCGGCTTTGACTATCTGCGCGACAATATGAAGCATGAGCGCGGACAGATGGTGCAGCGCCCGTTTAATTTCGGCATTGTCGATGAGGTCGATTCCATCCTGATCGACGAGGCGCGGACCCCGCTGATCATCTCCGGCCCAACCGAGGATAAGTCTGACCTCTACGTCTCGCTCGACGCGGTGGTGAAGGAAATCCCGGAAGACTGGTACGAGAAGGACGAGAAGACCAAGCAGATCCAGCTGACCGAGGACGGCCTCGACAAGGTGGAGCAAATGCTGATCGAGAAGGGCTTGCTCGAAACAGAGAACCTGTACGACGTTGAGAACACGCAAGTGGTCCACCACTTGGATCAGGCGCTGAAAGCCGTGCACATGTTTAAGCGCGATACCGATTACATCGTCAAAGACGACAAGGTCGTGATCATCGATGAGTTCACCGGCCGGATGATGGACGGGCGGCGCTGGTCAAACGGTCTGCACCAGGCGGCTGAGGCCAAGGAAGGCGTGAAGATCGAGCCAGAGAACCAGACCATGGCCTCGATCACATTCCAGAACTATTTCCGCATGTATCCCAAGCTGTCCGGCATGACTGGTACGGCGGCCACAGAAGCGGCGGAATTCTGGGACATCTACAAAATGAACACGGTCGAGATCCCGACCAATGTTCCGGTCCAACGGATCGATGAAGAAGACGAGTTTTACAAGAACACGATGGACAAATTTCAAGCGATTGCGAAAGCCATCGCTGAGAAAGCCGAGATCGGTCAGCCGGTGCTGGTCGGCACGGTTTCCATTGAGAAGTCTGAATTGCTGAGCAAATTCCTCGATGAGGAAGGCGTGAAGCACGAGGTTCTAAACGCACGCCAGCACGAGCGCGAGGCGCATATCGTGGCGCAGGCGGGCCGTCTTGGCGCGGTGACCATCGCCACCAATATGGCGGGCCGCGGCACCGATATTCAGCTCGGCGGCAATTTGGAATACCGGCTCGAGGATGAGCTTAAAGACATCGCGAAAGACGACCCCAAATACGCACTGGAAGCGGACCGGATCAAAGCGGAAGTGGCCGAGGAACGGGCCAAGGTCTTGGAGGCCGGCGGTCTTTTCGTCCTTGGCACAGAGCGGCACGAGAGCCGCCGGATCGATAACCAACTGCGCGGCCGCTCTGGCCGTCAGGGTGACCCCGGCCTCTCGCGCTTCTACCTCTGCCTGGAAGACGATCTGCTGCGCATCTTTGGCCCAGACACTTTGTTCTCCAAGATGATGAATTCAAACCTCGAAGATGGCGAGGCGATTGGGTCAAAATGGCTATCCAAGGCCATTGAAACAGCTCAGAAAAAGGTCGAGGCGCGCAATTACGATGTGCGTAAACAGGTCGTCCAATATGATGACGTGATGAACGACCAACGTAAGGTTATTTACGAGCAGCGCTCTGAAATCATGGATTCAGAGACAGTCGACGATGTCGTCGTCGATATGCGCCACGATACGGTGAATTCGCTGGTCAGCGATGCGTGCCCTCCCGGCTCTTATCCAGAGCAGTGGGATATCGAAACGCTGAAGACGAAGCTGCAAGACGTGTTCGGCATCACGCCTCCATTGGATGATTGGATGGAGGAAGAGCAGGTCGAGCCGGAGCTGATCGAAGAGCGCGTGCGCGAGCAGACCGATGAAATGATCACGGCCAAGATGTCGGAAAGCGATCCGGACCTGTGGCGCGTGGTTGAAAAGGATGTGCTGCTGCGTCAGCTTGACTTCCACTGGAAAGAACACCTCGCCACGCTCGACGCGCTGCGCCAGGTGATCTGGATGCGCGGGATCGCGCAGAAACAGCCGATCAATGAGTATAAGCAAGAGGCGTTCGGCCTCTTTGAAACCATGCTCGATACCCTGCGTGAGGAAGTAACCAAGATCCTGTTCCAGGCGGAACTCCGCATGGCGCCGCCAGAGGCGGAGGCGCTGCCTGATCTGCCAGATTTCCTAACCGGCCATATCGATCCGCTGACCGGGCTCGACAACTCAGCTGATGGCGACGGTTCGGCAGAGCGACCGGAAATGTTCGGCTCGCTCGCTGGTTCGCCGCGCGCGGCATCCGGGCCGGGTGGTTCGAATGCAGACAACCCCTATGCGAACCTCAACGTCAGCCGCAATGCGCCGTGCCCATGCGGGTCTGGCAACAAGTACAAGCATTGCCACGGCGCAGCGGGCGGCAAAAGCGCGGCGTAAACGTATGGCTGGGGGCAGCGCGCGTGACGTCATGACGTCAGCGGCTGCTCGCCCAAATTTTGATGCGAGCCATCGGAGCGTGCGAGCATGATGCTGGGCGCGGTTCCGGTGCTGCTCGCCGCGGCGTTCTTTGTCACGGCGCTGCTCTATGCGGCGGTCGGGTTTGGCGGCGGCTCAACCTATGCCGCTTTGCTGGCGATTTCGGGGCTGGATTACCGGCTGCTGCCGTTGGTGGTGCTGGCGTGCAATATCATCGTGGTGGCGGGCGGCAGCGTGCGCTTTGCGCGGGCGAAGATAACCCCGTGGCGCAGCGCGATTGTGATGACCGCTCTGGCCGCACCAGCAGCCTTGCTGGGCGGTCTCACCCCGATTGACCGCGAGACCTTCATGCTGCTGCTCGGCATCAGCCTGGTGCTGACCGGGATCACCATGCTTATCCCGCTGAGGGAAAAGGCGGCGGGGGCAGGGGAGCTGGGCGAGCCGACGCGCTTCGCAAAAGCAATGCCGTTCATCGCCGCGCCGCTCGGCTATCTCGCCGGGCTGGTCGGCATTGGCGGAGGAATATTTCTCGCACCGCTGCTGCACCTCACCCGATGGAAAAACCCACGCGCCATCGCCGCGACCGCCAGTTTCTTCATTCTGATCAATTCCCTGTTCGGCCTCGCGGGCCAGCTGCTGAAACAAGGCCCCGCTGCATTCGGAGGCGCTGTCGGCGCCGCTCTACCACTGCTGCTCGCCGTCGCCATTGGCGGACAAATCGGCAGCTTGATGGCGGTGAAGTTCCTACCGCAGCGCGTGATCCGCTGGCTTACGGCTGCGCTGGTTATGGTGGTGGGTGTGAGGCTTTTGGTTGGGCTTTAGTGAAACGCAAAAAAGTGGGTTTTGAGCGCCCATACTGTTGCAATTCAACTTGGAATTCCCATGTTACAAACACTACATAGTCGAAGCGTGTTTGGGGTCACCTCCTAAGACAAATACCGGTGAAAAACCCCACTCGCTGGCCTAACGCACTTTCTCGGCTACAATAAGGGACCGGTGCGAGATAGAGGAGTATACACCATGGTGTTTCTCGCTATCGAAGCCAGCAAGCCATGTGGTGCTAAATACCGCTTGGCCTTCGGGTGCAATTTGCTTCCGTTGGTTTCGTGGATAGGCGGCATTTGCAGGCTGCTATGATAGAAGGGCATCTCAGAAATGAGGTGCCCTTTTTCATATTGAAGCGATCCGATTTCCAACAATGTAAGAAAATGGCTCCCCGAGTTGGATTCGAACCAACGACCAAGTGATTAACAGTCACCTACTCTACCGCTGAGCTATCGGGGAGCAGCCCGATAGGCGAAGAGGCCCTATATGGGCGCGTGCTCGGCAATGCAAGAGAGATTGATGGTGTTTTTGCGATTTTACCTCGGGCACATTCGAGCTGGATATGCTCATCGTCTGTGGCTTGGCGGCGGGGTACGGCGGTGAAGCTGCCGCAAGGGCGGTTTTCTGCATTCAGTGCCAGGCCACCCGCCCCCTCCACCCTTCCACCCGGATGGTATCCCGGTAGGCTCCGGGTGGAAGGGTGGAAGGCGCGGGTGGCTAGGTCACCGCAAAACTAAAGCGCAAATTGCTCCGCTACGATCCTTTCATCCAGCGAATGGCCCGGATCAAACAGCAGGGTGAGCTCCGTCTCGCGCTCAATCTTTAGCGTCACATCGGCAATATCGCGCAGTTCGCGCTGGTCGGCCACGGCGGACACGGGGCGCTTTTGCGGCTCCAGAATGCGGAACTTCACGGGCAGATGGTCGGGCAAGATCGCTCCGTTCCAGCGGCGCGGGCGAAACGGGCTGATCGGGGTGAGGGCGAGTAGCTCGCTGCCCAGCGGCAGGATCGGGCCATTGGCCGAGAGGTTATAGGCGGTCGAACCCGCAGGCGTGGACAGCAGCACGCCATCGCACACCAGCTCCTTAATTCGCACCCGGCCGTTCACCGAAACCTCAATCTTGGCGGTTTGGCGCATCTCGCGCAGCAGCGAGACTTCGTTGATGGCGAGGAAGGTGTGCTCGCTGCCGTCTTGCGTTACCGCATCCATGCGCAGCGGCGCGATCTTGAAAGGCCGCGCGCGCTGTACCCGGCGCATCACATTGCCGCCGTCGCGGTATTTGTTCATCATAAACCCGACCGTGCCCAGGTTCATGCCGTAAGCCGGGATCACGCGGCCAGCGTCCAGCATGGCGTGCAAAGTTTGCAGCATAAAGCCATCGCCGCCCAAGACGATCGCAACATCGGCACTCTCCAGCGGCACCCAGTCGTGTTCGTCCTTGAGCGCATTATAGGCGGCCTGAGCGCGTTCGGTCTCTGAGGCAAGCAGTGCAACGCGCTCAAAC
Organism: Erythrobacter sp. S249; assembly: GCF_057364975.1. Classification (NCBI taxonomy): domain Bacteria; kingdom Pseudomonadati; phylum Pseudomonadota; class Alphaproteobacteria; order Sphingomonadales; family Erythrobacteraceae; genus Erythrobacter; species Erythrobacter sp. S249. The sequence continues at coordinate 37,968 of NZ_CP200287.1, forward strand.
TCGTGTCTTTTTGGCAAGCTTTCAGTCCTTAAATTCGCAGCCGTACCTGCGGCTATCCACAGCGGCGCGCTAGTCACTTGTCCTGATGTTCCAAATCTGGGCGGATTGCAATTGGCATGCGCGGCTTGCTCAGTTTACAGTAAGCGACAACGATGGACTCAAAACGGCCTTCTTTGCGCGGTGCGCCCTCAGTGTCTGCGCGCGGTGCCCTGCCCGGGGTAAAGCCGGGTATGCTGGAGGCGGACCTGCTGCGCGCGCTGGATCGGCGCGAGATTGAGGTGCTGTTTCAGCCGCAATTTGCCTGCTCTGATGGGGCGATTGTGGGGGCGGAGGCTTTGGCGCGGTGGCAGCATCCCAGCCTTGGCGAGATTGGCGCGCGGGATTTGTTCGCGATTGCAGAACGTGCCGCGTTGGTTGCGCCGCTCTCTCGCCATGTGGTGGCGCGGGCGCTGGAGGATGCGAGCGAGTGGCCGAAGAACCTGCATCTTTCGCTCAATATCACGCCGGAGGAATTGGGAGATCCGCGCTTTTCGGCTGATTTTGCGGAGCTGATTGGGCGCAGTTCAATTGCGCCGGCTCGGCTCGTGCTGGAGATCACAGAAGACGTGCTGCTGCGCAATTTGCAGCAAGCAGCCGAGGCGCTCAGCGCGTTGCGCGCGCTCGGCTTTAAAACGGCGCTCGATGATTTCGGTGCGGGTTTTTGCAACTTTCGCTATTTGAAAGAGCTGCCGCTCGATGCGCTAAAGCTCGACAAGGTGATGGTCGAAGGCATCCCCGGCGACGCCAAAGACCTTGCAGTGTTCCGCGCGATTGTTGGCCTGGGCCGCGCGCTCGGTCTTGCTGTGGTCGCCGAAGGGATCGAAAGCGAGATCCAGCGCGCAACCGTGATCAGCGAAGGCTGCAATTACTGGCAGGGCTTCCTACGCGCGCAGCCCATGCGGAGTGACAAGATGCTGGGGATGGCGAAGGGCGCGCGGGGGTAGGGTCACGGATAGGCAAGCTGTCCAGACTTTTAAAAGTCACCTACATCGCATTGCAGGCATGTAATTCCTCTTCGCCGCCACATATCGACCACCTGTTGGCGGTCATCGACCGTGAACTGGATCGCGCATCCCTCGGCTAACAGACTATCGAGAATCTCTTCTTTGATGATGTGATCAGCCCTGTGGTCACGGTCAGCGCGCATGAGCATTCGCCCGAAAGGAATCTCGTTCCATGAGAGCCACTGTTCAGTCAGTTTTCTAAAGCGTTCGTTCCGTCCGGTGACTAAGATGAGCTGAAAGCTCCCCGAGTTCCACAGCGTTTTATACAAGGATACGACAGGCTCGTTCGGAGTATCATCGCCCATTGCGGCGTTGAAGGCCTTCCAATCGGGATGGGCTTGCTCAAGGAAGCGGCGACGGTGGGCGATGTCAGCCAGCGTTCCGTCAATGTCGAACAGGACGGTCTTGTGCGTGGTTTTGGAGCTATCGCTTATCATTTCGACCCCGCTTTTGCGGCCTTCTTCACCACACCAGACAGACCCTTGGTCAGTTGGAACAGACCGTTGAGGCGGCTTCGCGGGTCGGCCCAGGCGCGGTTGATCACCAGCTTCATATCAGGGCGCAATTTGGCGGTGCCAGCCAAGCGGTCGACATAGGCGAGCAGCCCCGCTGGATCGGGGAAATTGTCCTCGTGGAAGGTCACCAGAGTGCCGCGCGCGCCGACATCGATCTTGGCGATATTGGCCTCGATTGCCTGGTGTTTGATCTCGATCAGGCGGACCAGGTTTTTGGTCGGATCGGGTAGGTCGCCAAAGCGGTCGATCATCTCCGCCGCCATGCTTTCGATCTCAGCCTTGTCAGCCGCTTGGTTGAGGCGGCGATAAAGCGCCATGCGCACGGCCAGATCGGGGACGTAATCCTCTGGAATCATGATCGGCGCATCGACTGTAATTTGCGGAGAGAGTGCGCTGCGTTCGCTCGTCAGGCCCGCTTCGCCAGCCTTCGCGGCCAGGATCGCATCCTCCAGCATGCTTTGGTAAAGCTCAAAGCCGACCTCACGGATATGGCCGGACTGCTCATCGCCCAAGAGATTGCCCGCGCCGCGAATGTCGAGATCGTGACTGGCCAGTTGGAAGCCCGCGCCAAGCGAGTCGAGATCGCTCAAGACCTTAAGACGTTTCTCTGCAATTTCAGAGAGCTGCACATCTTTGCGGTACGTCAGATAGGCATAGGCGCGCAGTTTCGAACGGCCCACGCGGCCGCGCAATTGGTACAGCTGCGCAAGACCAAAGCGGTCCGCGCGGTGGATGATGATGGTGTTTGCGCTGGGCAGGTCGAGCCCGGATTCGACGATCGTGGTCGACAGCAGAACCTCATATTTGCCTTCGTAAAAGGCGCTCATGCGTTCTTCGATTTCGCCCGCGCTCATCTGGCCGTGCGCGGAGACGGATTTTACCTCTGGCACATGCTCGGCCAGCCATTCCTCGACATCGGCCATGTCCGAAATGCGGGGGACGACGATGAAGCTTTGCCCGCCGCGATGATGCTCGCGCAGCAAGGCCTCGCGCATCACCATATCGTCCCACTCCATCACATAGGTGCGCACCGCCAAGCGGTCGACGGGAGGGGTCTGGATGGTGGAGAGTTCGCGCAGACCCGCCATCGCCATTTGCAGCGTGCGCGGGATCGGTGTCGCGGTGAGCGTGAGCATGTGCACGTCGGAGCGGAGCTGTTTCAGCTTCTCCTTGTGGGTGACGCCAAAGCGCTGCTCCTCATCGACGATGACCAGCCCCAAATTCTTGAAATTGGTCGATTTGGACAGGATCGCATGGGTGCCGATGACAATGTCGATATCGCCGCTGGCCAGGCCGTCGCGGGTGTCTGACATCTCTTTTGACGAAACGAGGCGAGAGAGCCGGCCCACATTGAGCGGAAAGCCGGCAAAGCGCTCTGAGAAGTTCTGATAGTGCTGGCGGGCGAGCAGGGTGGTGGGCGCCACGACAGCGACTTGCTGTCCGTTCATGGCCGCAACAAATGCGGCGCGCAGGGCAACCTCTGTTTTGCCAAAGCCAACGTCGCCGCAGACCAGACGGTCCATCGGGCGACCGCTTTCCAGATCGCGCAGCACATCAGCGATGGCCGCGTCCTGATCGTCGGTTTCTTCCCAAGGGAAGCGGTCAACGAATTGGTTGTAGCTGGCCTCGTCTGCGGCCAGCGAAGGCGCTTTTTTGAGCGCGCGCTCGGCGGCGACTTTCATCAGCTCACCGGCGATCTCGCGAATGCGCTCTTTTAGGTTTGAGCGCCGCCGCTGCCATGCTTCCCCGCCCAGCTTATCGAGCATGACGGCATCTTCGGAAGAGCCGTAGCGCGAGAGCACATCAATGTTCTCAACCGGGATGAAAAGCTTGTCACCGCCGCGATATTCCAGGCTGACGCAATCGTGCTGGCTCTTGCCAACGGGGACAGGGTCGAGGCCGAGATATTTGCCGATCCCGTGCTCAACGTGGACGACCAGATCGCCGCGACCCAGCGCTTGCAGTTCGGCGAGGAAGGCATCGGAATCCTTGCGCTTTTTCTTGCGCCGGACCAGCCGATCACCCAGCACATCTTGCTCGGTGAGGACTTCCATTTGCTCGTTGGAAAATCCGGTGTCGAGCGGCAGGACCATTGCCACAACGCCGCCTTTGACCGATGCGCCTAGCGCCTCTTGCCAACTGTCGGCGACCTGCGTTTTGACGCCCGCTTCGGACAGGATTGAGGTGATGCGAGAGCGACTGCCGGTGGAATAGGCGGCAAACAACGCGCGCTTACCGGATTTGGCCAGCGCAGCAAAGTGCTTCGCGCCTTCTTCATAGACATTGTCGCCGCGTGCGCGCTCTGGCGCGAAATCGCGCGCCGAGCTGAAACCGAAGTCGATGTTCGTATCGCTGTCTGGTGCGGCGAAGATCTGGCTGCGGTGCGCCGGGGCGCTGGCGATGGCGGCGTCGAATTCTTCACTGGATAGGTAGAGCGCTTCGGCCACCAGCGGACGATAACTGCCCGCCGCTTCGCCTGCGGTGCGAGTTCGCTGTTTGCAGTAATCCGCAATGTCGGAACGCCGCTCTGAGGCCGCGCCAATCGCGCCATTGTCGATCACCACAACGTCGTCTTCTGCGAGGTGGTCGAACAATGTCGTCAGGCGTTCTTCAAACAGCGGTAGCCAATGCTCCATCCCGGCAAGGCGGCGGCCATCGCTGACCGCTTCGTACAGCGGATCTTGCGTCGCGGCCGCGCCGAACATCTCGCGATAGCGGCTGCGGAACCGCGCGATGCTGTCCTCATCGATCAGCGCCTCTGAGGCGGGCAGCAGTAGATGCGATTTGAGCGTGCCGGTGGATCGCTGAGTGCTGGGATCGAACAGACGCAGGCTCTCCAGCTCATCGCCAAAGAAATCGAGCCGCAGGCCTTGCTCTAGCGAGGAGGGGAAGATGTCGACAATCGAACCGCGCACAGCAAATTCGCCGTGGTCGATCACAGTGTCCGTGCGCGAATAGCCCTGGCGGGTCAGCAGCGCGGCGAGGCTCTCATGGCCAATCGTCGTGCCTTGCTTAAACTCGCGCACGCTCTCGCGAATGCGGAACGGGGTCAGCACGCGTTGCAGCACGGCGTTGACCGTCGTGATCAGCAATTGCGAACCAGAGTTCGGATTTTGCAGCGCATGGAGCGCCGCGAGCCGCTTTGCACTGACCGATAGAGCCGGGCTGGCGCGGTCATAGGGCAGGCAATCCCAAGCCGGAAATTCGATCACTTCCACTTCGGGAGCGAAGAACTTCGCTGCATCGCTGGCAGAGCGCATCGCTGCATCATCGGGCGCGATGAACACCGCCCGCTGCCGCGCCGCACGCGCCAGATCGGCCAGCACCAAGGGCAGGCTGCCCCGCACCAGCGAGGACAAAGTGAGCGGTGCATCCGCCGCTAATATGCGCGAGAGATCAGGCATGGTGTCGGGTCAAGTCTTGGGTGAGAGGATGGTTCCAGCGCGCCAGTCAGCGGCTCATATCGACATAGTCGAGGCGCTGCATCAGCTCGATCAGCGGCCCCTGAAAACGCGGTGGTGTTGGCTGGGATTTGAGCGCCCAGGCCATCACATCGACATCGTCTTCCGCCAGCAGGTCTTCAAACCACGCCATCTCCGCCTCGCCCCAGCTTTCGTGGTAGCGATCAAAGAAACCGCCGATCATATAGTCGGCCTCACGCGTGCCGCGGTGCCAGCTGCGAAATTTGGCGCGGGCCAGGCGCGCGGGTTCAAGCGGTGAAGAATTGTCAGACATGCCGCGCGGTTAGGACAACGGGCGGGGACGCGCAAGCGGCGGTGTCTTGGCCAGCGCTGGTAAGGCGCTATAGGTCACCAGATTATGCGCCCCGAGGTTCTCAATCCCCTGTTTGTCGAAGCGACCGCGCTGGAAGGTGTCGGTCCCAAGCTGATGAAGCCGCTCGAGAAGCTGGGCCTCACGCGGGTGCGCGATCTGGCTTACCATTTGCCAGAACGGTTTGTGACACGCAGGACCGTCGATGATCTGGACGCAGTAGGCGAGGGGGAGCAGGTAATCATTCCCCTGACCCCGACAGAGCACCGCGCGCCCCGCAATCCTGGCCGCGGTCCGTACCGTGTGCTGGCGGCGGATGATGCGGGCAATATCTGCGCGCTCACCTATTTCGGACGCGCGGCCTACACCGCGAAGAAACTGCTGCCGGTCGGGGAGAAGCGTTGGATCGCGGGCAGGGTGGATCGCTATGGCGACATGCTGCAGATCGTTCATCCCGATCATGTTGAGAAAGACGCCTCAGCGCATCTCGCGCGCCTTAATGAACCGGTGTATCCGTTGTCTGAGGGGCTGACACAGCCGCGCATGGCCGGGCTGGCGGCGCAGGCGCTCGAACGCCTGCCAGAGCTCGCCGAATGGATTGAGCCGAGCCAGTTTGAGCGCGAGGGCTGGCCCGCTTGGCGCGATGCTTTGGTGCTGGCGCATAAGGATGAAAATGCCAGCGCGCGCGACCGGCTCGCCTATGATGAGCTGCTCGCAAATTCGCTCGCGCTGCTGCTGGTTCGCGCGGATGGCAGGCGGCGCAAAGGGCAACCGCTGGCGGGCGATGGCTCGCTGCGGGAGAAGCTCAATCTGCCCTTCGCGCTGACTGGCGCGCAGACCCGTTCTATTGGTGAGATTGAAGGCGATCTGGCGCAGGAAGCTCCGATGCTCCGCCTGCTGCAGGGCGATGTCGGTGCGGGTAAGACCGTGGTCGCATTGGAAGCCATGCTGATCGCGAATGAAGCGGGCAAGCAAGCGGCTCTGCTCGCGCCAACGGAAATTCTCGCGCGCCAGCATTACGAGACTTTGCGCACGATGGCCCGGCCAACCGGGGCCGAGGTCGCGCTGCTAACGGGACGGGCCAAGGGCAAGGAGCGCGAGGGCATCCTGATGGGATTGCACGATGGCTCGATTGATATTCTGGTCGGCACCCATGCGATCTTTCAGGACACGGTGGCCTATAAGGATCTGGGCCTAGTTGTGATTGATGAGCAGCACCGCTTTGGCGTGGCCCAGCGCCTGCAACTGGCCGCCAAGGGCAAGCGCGCGCCGCATACGCTCGCGATGACCGCAACGCCGATCCCGCGCACGCTCACCCTTGCGCAATATGGCGAGATGGATGTGAGCCGCTTGGATGAATTACCGCCGGGTCGGCAGGCGATTGATACTCGCGTGGTGGCGCAAGACCGGATGGAAGACGTCGTCGCTGGCGTCGCGCGCCACGTCGGGTCTGGGCAGCAGGCCTATTGGGTGTGCCCGATGGTGCGTGATAGCGAGGTGGCCGATATCGCGGCGGCCGAGGCTCGCTATGCTGCGCTGAAAGAGCGTTTTGGCGATGATGTCGTGATGGTCCACGGCCAGCTCAAGCCAGAGGAAAAGGACGCCAATATGGAGGCCTTTGCCAGCGGCCGGGCGAAACTGCTGGTCGCGACCACGGTGATCGAGGTTGGCGTCGACGTGCCCAGCTCAACCTTGATGGTGATTGAGCAGGCCGAGCGCTTTGGTTTGGCGCAATTGCACCAGCTGCGCGGACGAGTGGGAAGGGGCGCGGATAAATCGGTGTGCTTGCTGCTGCGCGGGAATGAGATGTCGGAGACTGGTCGCAAGAGGCTCGCCCTGATGCGCGAGACGCAGGACGGATTTCGCATTGCGGAGGAAGACCTAGAGCTGCGCGGCGGCGGCGAATTGCTGGGCACCCGGCAATCCGGCGATGCGGCGTTTCGGATCGCCAATCTGGAGCAGGTGCAACGCTTGCTCCCCATAGCCCATGCGGATGCGCGTATGCTGATCGACGGGGCGGAAGACAACGGCGGCTGGCAATCGAGTTCACGCGGCGAGGCTGCGCGCGAATTGCTTTATCTGTTTGAGCGCGATTGGGGCGTCCAATTGTTGAGGGGTGGCTGAAATGAAGAAACTGTGCCTTTGTGCTGCGATGTTTGGCATTCTCGCTGGTAACGCGCCGCCCCAGCCTGGGGAGGCTAATCAGCCGGTTCTTGAAGGCGTAACTGTCGAGCTCCTCCCGATAGCTAAATTGAATAATGAAGAGTTCAAGGCGATCGTTGGTACGGTCGAAGAAGTAGCTGCGAAGTTTTACGCATGGGAGATAGCGAAAACGGATGCACAGAGCGATGATCCAGTTTCCAGCTCCATTTCCGAGGGATGGGTCGATTCCAATGTCTATTTGCGTATCAACGAAGATCGATTGGATTTCTATTCTCGTGGCCCAACTCGCTACGAAAACGCCACTTTCTATTGCCGAGTGACCGTCTCCGTAGATGAGTTTTCGTCTGTATTTCCGGAAGCCTATCCCAAGTGGTTTGTCGACCTTCGCAAATGTGCGCCACAGAGCAATATACTCCTCGGTCTATTTAGGCGCAACGTCATCAACCGAGGTAAGCCTTCGGCTACTAAGCGCTTTCAGCTAGATAACGGCCGAGCTGTTAGTGTAAGTTATATGAAGCCGAACAGAGGTGGTGGTCTTCTCCCACTACCTGGTGAAGTTAAATTGCGGATGCTGCACACTCTGCCTGCGCGTCGGGATCAGATAAACAAAAGTGCCTATCGGTACGCAGTAGCGCATTTTGAAGATGGGGTTTTCGCTCTTTTGGCTGAATTCCCGAGATATGGTTCTTCTAACGGTGGGTGTGTGATCTCCGACAAACACGGAACGTTCCCAAGGCGGGAATGGATCACTGAAGAAGTTCGTGAATGGTGCGTTGAACGTGCTGGTGAGTATGAGAGCAGCTTGCCTAAGCAGCCTATACCACTGCCTGCTCCTGCTAAGAAGGCGCAGTCCTAACGGCTCAGCATTATGACCAGCGCATCTGCCGCAGCTGCGACATCCTCCCAAGTTTCATCAAACTGGTCTTCGCCATCATAGTAAGGATCCGCTATCGCTGCGCCTTCGCGGCCCGGCACGGCGTCCATCAGCAGTGACACCTGCGCACTCGCATCGGCGGGCCGCATGGCCTCGATATTGCGCAAATTCTGGTGATCCATCGCAAAGATATGGGTGAAGCGGGTGAAGTCCTCCGCCGCCAATTGCCGACCACGCAGGCCTGAGATATCGATCCCATGGGCCGCTGCGGTCTCAACCGAGCGAGGGTCGGGCGGCGCGCCGACATGATAGGCCCCTGTGCCGCAGCTATCGATCTCCACGTTCAGCCCCGCTCTGTCCGCAGCGGCGCGCATCGCGCCCTCGGCCAAGGGGGAGCGGCAAATATTGCCCAAGCAGACGAACAGAAGCGCGGGTTTTTGCATCGCTAAGTCTTACTGGACCACGCCCCGCTCAAGCAATATGCAATGCGCGAAACAGGAGAGAATTTCATGCGTTCCATGATCGCCGCTTTTGCCCTCGCTGCAACCTCGCTGAGTGCGCCTGCCTATGCGGGCCCGAAAGAGGATTATGAGGCGCTGCGCGAGGAAGTGTGGCAGGCGGTGCTCGATAGCAATCCTCAACTGGCCACCAGCGTTGGCGATCGGCGCGGCGATGGGAAGCTCGGTGATCTCTCGCTTGCAGAATATGACCGCGCGAATATTGAAGCGGAGGGCTTTCTCGCCCGGCTGTACCAGATCAATGCCGATGATTTGCCGCAGGATTTGCAGATCGATTACGCAGTTTTGCGGCGCAGCATTCGCGACCAGCTGACAGGCGCTCAGTTTGATCACACCCGCTATCAGATATTCACCAATCGCGGCGGCTGGTTCTCCGGCTTTGCCTCATTGCCCAACCGTTCGCCGCTATTCACACTGGCCGACTACGAAAGCTATATTGGCCGGTTGGAGGGCTATGCCCAGGTCAATGCCGATGGCATCGCCCGCAGCCGCGAGGCCATTGCGCGCGGGCTGACCCATGCTTGCGAGCCGATGCAGGGATTGGAAGATCGCATCGCTCGCCAAATCGTGGATGACCAGGAACAATCGCCGTTCTGGAAGCCGTTTGCAGGCGACAAGCCAGCCGCAATTTCGGACGCAGACTGGGAGAACCTGAAGGATCGCGCCAGCGTCGCATTGGAAGAAGCGGTCTTCCCGTCCTATCGCGATTTCCTGAACTTCTACACCGAGGAATATGCGCCCAATTGCCGCACGGGCACACCCGGCGTGCTCGCGACGCCGGGGGGCAAGGAATATTACGACTACCGGGTGAAGAGCTTCACCACGACCGATATGACGGCGGACGAGGTGCACGATCTTGGCCTATCAGAGGTCGCGCGGATCCGCGCTGAAATGGTCGAGGTCGCGAAGCAAGCGGGCTTTGACACGCGCGAGGCCTTCGTTGAGCACCTGCGCACCGATCCGCAATATTACATGACCGATGCGGACGAATATCTTGCCTACACTCAAGCACTGGCCAAGCACATTGATGGGTTCATGCCGAAGCTGTTCGGCCGCCTGCCGCGCAATCCCTATACGGTCTCGCCAATCCCCGCTGCCCAAGCGCCCGGGAATACGACGGCCTATTATGAGCCCGGTTCATTGAAGACGGGCCAGGCGGGCATTTACCGGCTCAACACGACAGAGCTGGACCAGCGCCCCTTGTGGGAGCTGCCCGCGCTGGGCGTGCACGAGGCGGTGCCGGGGCATCACCACCAAATTTCTCTGCAGCAGGAATTGGACATCCACCCGCTGCGCGCGAATGGCACCTATTTCACCGCCTTCGTGGAGGGGTGGGGACTTTATTCAGAGCGGCTTGGGATCGAGATGGGGCTGTATGATACGCCCGCAAAGGAAATGGGTCGGCTCAGCTATGAGATGTGGCGCGCGACCCGTCTGGTGGTCGATACCGGCATTCATTCAAAGGGTTGGTCGAAGAGCCAAGCCGTGGATTACATGCGGGACAACACTGCGCTCTCGCCTGCCAATATCGATGCGGAGGTCAATCGCTACATCACCTGGCCGGGACAGGCGCTGGCGTACAAAGTTGGTGAGTTAACGATCCGCCGACTGCGCGAGCGGGCGGAAGAGAAGCTGGGGGCAGAATTCGACCTTCGCGCCTTCCATGACACCGTGCTGGAGAATGGCTCGATACCATTATCTGTGCTTCAAACGCATGTGGAGCTTTGGCTTCAGAACGAGCAAATTCGCATCAATCGGGAACGTCGTGCAGCGGAAGTCGCAGCAGAAGCGGAGCAAGGTGGCGCAGATTAAGCCGCCTTTGCGGGCAGCGGATCGGTGCTCGCCAGCACTTCCTCGCTGATCCTGCGGATGTTTACCTGCGCCTTCAGGCGCGCGCCGAGCAGCGCGGTGCCGCTCACCTTGCGCTGAACGAATAGGGTTTCAACCGGCGGAAAGGCCCAGGTGTCCTTGTCCTGCGCGATTTGCATGCCTTCATCGCGCAGCAGTGGGACAAACGCGCGGTCGCCAAAGTCGAACGGCGCATCCTCGCGCATTTCATTCACGACAATGTCGATCATCTTGTCGACTCGCTCACCGTGTTTCTCGACCACGATCGGCAGCATAAATCCGGCGGCGATCGTTTCTTCGCGCACTTTATCCTTGTCGCCCGCCAGACCCGCTTCGAGTAAGCGGCGGTAGGCATTGCCGACATCGGGATCCACATCGCGGCACGCGCCAAAGTCGAGCAGCACGATCTCGCCCGTCTCCTTGCGATAGCGGAAATTGGCGAAATTCGGATCGGTTTGCATCACGCCAAATTCAAACAGCTCGCGCGCGACAAGGCGCATCAGGCGGCCCATCACTTCATCGCGGCGTTCATCCGTTTCGTTCTCCAGCTCTTCGATGGAGCTGCCTTCTTCAAAGCTCATGGCTAGAATGCGATCCCGGGTCAGCTCTTTATGCAGGCGCGGGACGACGAAGCCTTCCTCTCCGGCCAAGCGCTCTCGGTACATCTCCATCTGTGCGCCTTCGCGGTGGTAGTCCGCTTCTTCGTGCAGCTGTTTCTTGGCCTCGGCCAGCAGAGCATCAATCTCCAGCTCTGGCGGGGCAAAGCCGGATACGCGCAGCAGGGTCATCACATTGTCGACGTCGCTGTCGATGCTGTCGGCGATGCCGGGATATTGCACCTTAATCGCAAGCTCTTGACCATCGCGGGTCAGCGCCTTGTGCACCTGGCCAATGCTGGCGGCGGCGATGGGGCGCGGGTTGAACCAGCGGAACTGCTTGCGCCAGTCCGGGCCCCATTCCTGTTTCAGCACGCTGTCGAGCTGCTTTGCAGGCATGAAATTGGCCTGATCGCGTAAGGTGGCGAGGATTTTCGCGAGCTCCGGCGGCAGGAAGTCGCCCGAATCCATGCTGATCATCTGCCCCATCTTCATCGCCGCGCCGCGCAAGTGGGATAGGCGGTCGGTCATGCGCTGGACATTGCCGGGGGTCAGGACGAGATCGCGCGCATTGATGCCTTCGCCGCGAGCCAGCCTGCGTGCCCCCTCGGCCATCATACCGCCAGCTACGCCGGAGGCCAGCCTGCCGAAGGTGGCCAGCCTAGACACCCGGCCCGATGGCACTGCCCGCTGGCGCGCCCTGTCTTCCCGGCTGTCAGCGGGGCGGCTGTTTTCGTCGAAAGTGTCGTCGCTGCTCAATGTCTATCCGATCAAATGGCGCGGGGGTATCCGCGCGGTTACCCGACAAAACGGTTCGGCCCTCGCAGCGTTCCTAGTCTTATGCAATCGCTGTGCAAACAGGCGCTGCGCAGTGATGAGCGAGGGGCAGGGAGAGAACAACTGGCGGGAACCAATCGCCTATGCCAAACGCTGCTCCCTCGATGACACAAGAGGCTTCTCTCACTCTCGCCGCGCGAATTCTTGGCTATGCCGGGCTGCTCCCTCAGGGGATCGCGCTTGGTATGGTGCTTCATGGCGGTGAGGGGGCTTACGTCGCACTCGCAGGCGGGTTTGCTTATGCGGCGCTGATTTTCAGCTTTCTGGGCGGTGTATGGTGGGGGCAGGCTCTAGCGAAAGGCAATGCGGGTGCGGGCTCTTACCTGATGGCGGTGCTGCCCAGCCTGATTGGCCTCGCGCTGTTCCTGCCATGGACCTTTGGCTGGGAATGGCCGGGTCCGGCGCTGCTTTGTCTCGGCGTATTGATCGCGCTTAGCCCGCTGGTCGACCGCGCTCTCGGCTATGCCGCGCGCGATTTTCTGTCGCTGCGCTGGCAATTGTCGATCGGGCTGGGCGCGCTTACGTTCGTGCTGGGGTTGGCGGCTAACCGCATCGTTTAACCGCGAGGCCCAAATTCAGCCTAACACCGTATTACCGCCTATTGCGCGCGGGCGATTAACCTAAATTCCGACCAAATTTCAGTATTGGATGTCGTTAACAGAGGCCTATTCGGCGCTCATTTGAAGCTCAGCGTTAACCCTAAGTCGCAGCTAAGATTTCACCAACATCGCATAGTGGGGGTCGCATAGGAGACCAACTATGCGTCAGAAAATTATCTATGCCATGCCCGCTGCGGCAATGATGTTTGCGGCCACGCCAGCGATGGCTGGCGAGCGTGCGCAAGGCGGCTTTCGCGTCAGCGCGCAAGTGCCCGTTTCATGCAAGATTGAGCCTGGCGTGTTCAGCGCTCAGGACGACAATGAAGTGGTAACAGGCACTTTGTTTGAAGCGTGCAACACGAACCGCGGCTTCTCCGTGATCGCGACGCACCGCGAGTTGGCGGTAGGTGAGCGCGTTAGTGTCCAATATGGCCGCGACACCAGCGAACTGAACCCGGGCGGCTTCTCTTTTGTCGCGATGCGCTCAGGAGCGCGTTTTGGCCCAGTGCCAGTGACAATCCAAACGGGTGATATTGCGCAGCCAATCTCGATCAGCTTCTCGCTGACGGCTGTCTAACTTACCCAATCACGGTAAAATGCAAACGGCCAGCACCCACAGCGGGCGTTGGCCGTTTGCTTGTCTAGGTTTGGCGTTGGTCGCGCAACGCTGCTGGCGGTGCAATGCACCGCCAGATGAAAGTGCTGATTAGATCGCGCTAACTGACACTCTGACGCGGTCGGCATATTTGCCAGCTTCGGCAAAGAATGGATCCACCATCACCCGCAGCGGGTGCAGATCGCCCAGCGAATTTGTGTGCTCCACAAACTCGCGGCCGTTTGCGCCCATCAGATCCACCTTCTCGCCGCGCATCCGCAGCACATAGGGGATCTCATCGCGCCCTTGATGATGGCGCAGCACGCCTTGGTTTTCCGATCTGAATTCAACGCGGTAGGGCGAAGTGCTCCAAATCCGCAGACCAAAGGGGTCGGACCGCGAAAATGCATCGGGGTCCAGTGTCCCGAGATTGATACGCCGAACGCTGCCGCGTCCGCTGGCGCCGACAATGCGCAGGGCGACCGCGGATGGAATGTTGACCCGTACGGAGAGCTCCAAGGTATCAACCAGATCGCCATTTGCATCGCGCAGGGTGGCGACGAAATCGCGCGAATAGGTGCCCGCATCAAGGCCCCATTCGGTCGGGAAGCCCAGCTGAACGCGCACCGCGCGCCCATTGCGGCTGCCCGGGACGCCTCGCAGGAACAAATCGTTGTTGATCGGACCTGCGGTTGCATCGTCAGCCAGGACCTCAAGCCGCTGTCCGCCGGAGCTAAAGTTGAACTGGACAGGATCATCACCCGCCACGCTGTTGCGGCGAGCGATGCGCATGAACGCCTCGCAAGGACCGTTGCCAGCTGCGTTGCGAACCCGGATTTCAAAGTTTTCGCGGGCGCGTTCACCAGCGCCGATTTGAATGCCAGAGACGTTTACGTTCTCGGTTGTGTCCACAAACTCAGGGCGGCAGCCGCCATCTTGAGCGGAAACAGAGGCGCTCGCGCAAAGGGCGCCAGCAACAAAAATGGTGCGAAGAATGGTCATAATATGCTTCCTTATTCCTCGATCGCCGGGAGCTTAACGTCACCCAAGCGGAACAAACCGTCTGAGTCCTCCGGCACGGTAAACTCAAAGCTCGACGCGCCGTTGTCGTAAGTGACACGGTAGCTCTTGCCCGGTGCAAATCCGATCATGCCGAACCGGCCTGTAGAATTGGTGAAGAACTGCTTTTCTTCAAATTCATCATCATCCAGCGCGACAATCGTACCGGAGACGAGCGAAACGGGCTCTTCACCGCGATAGAGATTGCCAACGATGCTGACGAAGTAGTCATTACCGACCTCAAGCGTGTAGCCAGCCCGATATGGGGGATCCAAACGCACTGAGCCTTCTCCGATATCGTAGCCAATCGCGCCGCCTTCGACGTCATATTGTACCGTCTGGTCGGTGTAGGACGACAGGCGGCCCTGTAGCGCGCCGCCAAATACGCCGCTGTTCGCTTCGTATTCGTTGTCGGCCAAGGTGCGCCCGCTGATCACTTCGCCTTCGGCCAAGGTTTCGTGCGGGTGGAGAATTACAAAGGCATCGCGCACAGGGCGACCAATCGCGAACTCCTTGCCCGCAAAGGCGACGGAGGTGCCGACCTGCAAGCGGTAGCGTTGTTCTTGATCAAGGTTGCCGAAGTTATCGCCAGCGGTGAACGCCGAGAAGCGCGTGTCGAACCGATTTGCGGTGTAATCAAACGAAGCGTCTATGCGCGATTGGTTGGGGTCGGTTGTGACACCAACATCATAGCCGAACGCACCGACACGATTTTCGCTGCCTTTCGACAGGTTGGCGCGGAAGGTTTCAGAGCGGCTGCGATAATCGGCAAGCGCGCGTGTGCTCGGGCCAAAGACATAAGAGACAGCAACGCGTGTGCCCCATTCGCTGCCAAAGGCATCACCCGTCCCGTATTCCGCGCCGACTGTGACCTGCAAGCGGTCGCTGACGCGGTGGATGTAATCGACAAAGACGTTGGTTAGATCTTCCTGAGGTCCGGAGCGATGCGAATAGAGCGCGCCGGCCACCATCCGGCCGCGGTCGGTTAGGGTGCGGTTATAGTTTGCACTGACCGTTACCAGATCGAACGCCACCGGAATGAGGCTGGAAATGGTGGTAAAACCTTGACCAGTGTAATCTACATTGAGCGTAAAGCCGCTGCGGTTTGTGAAGCTGTTGCCGCCGGTAAAGCGATAGCTCGCCCGCGCCGCAAATCCCGTACCGCCATCTTCGCTAAAGCTCGCGGCCCCTTGCAAGTCGAAGAAGCCGGGAATGAATTGCGGCACGATGCTGCTTTCCACACCGAACAATTGCACGTCTTCAGAAATCTGAGCCGCGCCGCCCAGAACCAGATTGTCCGAAATGCCTTTGCGATAGAGCCCGGTTACGGCAAGATCATTGGTATAGTTCGGCTCAAAGGCGAGATCGCGGGCGATGAAACCTGCGGCGAAGGAATATTCCACTTCGCCTGCTTCCAAGTTGAGCGGTTGGAAAAAGTAGTCGAGGTTTACGAGCTGTTCGCGTCCGCCAGAATCGCGGATTCTCAGCTCAACGTCATTTGCCCCGAGCTGAACCGGAAGGCTGGCGAGGTCATAGGTGCCCGCATCCAGCTCTAACCGCTGAAACTGCTCTCCATTGATGACGACGTCGACCGTTGAGCGGTTGTCGAGGAAAATCTCGCCCGCGCCCAAACGAGCAGCGGGCAGAAATGGATCGAAGACACGGCGGCTCTTCTCAACGCTGACGCCGCCCAGGAATGGGGTGCGCAGCAGGCTGAGCGATTCCAAGCGCAGGTCACCTGCGGCAAAGCGGCGATATTTCTCGCGCTGATCATAGACAGCTCGAACGCCGCGGCGGAAAAACCGCATGCCATCGCCAAGTTGGTCTGAATAGGCCCCATCATATTCGACGACAATGTCGCCGATACGGGTTGCGCCATCGAAGAAGAATTCGGGTGTGAACTCGTCTTCCTCGGTGTCATATTCAAGATTGGTGTTGATGTTGAGATAAGTTGAGAATTTCTCTGGCTCGAGCAGCGTCAATTCTTCACGACTGCTTCTGGAATCTTGAGCAATCAAATCGCGCGTTTGCCGCAGAGTGCCATCAATCTGGACGATCGTGACCTCTAGCAGGTTCTGATTAAACGCGAGCTCAATACCCGCCTCGGCCAGCGGCTCTGGGCGGATATTCTCGCGGTTCGCGCTGTAGGTGTCGAACCGGCGCAAACCCTCTTCATTCAGGATCAGCGCAAGCTGCTCACGCAGCATGTCTGTGCCGATGAGGACGCTGCCATCGCGTTCAACTTTTACCGCGACATCGCCCAGCACTTGGCTGCCCGAGACGAGCGGGACATTGAATTCGAGAGAAGGGCGCTCTTCAACCGTTTCCACTTCAGGCTTGCGGTTGACGAATGTGATGCCCGACCGTGTTTGAACGGCGGGTTCATCATTCGCAGCAGCGGCCGGCAGAGATGGAGCATTTTGGCCAGCTTCATCATCAGCGGGATCCGCTGGCGCATTGTCCTGCGCATAGGCAGCGGTTGCGAGCGGAGCTTGCAAACACCAGGCGAGCGCAACCAGGCTCAAAGCCGGCGATTGCAGGGCTATCTTTGTGGGGCGCATCATGGCCTCACTGCTCTACTGGTGTGTCGATCTCGATCGTAACCGAGGCGGGATCGA
The DNA here is from genome assembly GCF_057364975.1 of Erythrobacter sp. S249. NCBI lineage: Bacteria > Pseudomonadati > Pseudomonadota > Alphaproteobacteria > Sphingomonadales > Erythrobacteraceae > Erythrobacter > Erythrobacter sp. S249. The sequence continues at coordinate 55,004 of NZ_CP200287.1, forward strand.
GTTCGGCGTCCATCGGGACGAAGAACAAGCGATCTTTGCCCGGGGCGACCACACCTGCGCCGATAAATCTTGCGATTTGTTCGGGGGTGAATGTCGCTTCGAAGGGCTCGCCATCGGTGCGTGTGCCGGTCATTCGCCATGTGGAAAGACCTGCTAGGAAGTAGCGGTTGCCATCATTGCCAACGAGAACCTGCAGCCCCTTTTCCGCGCGTGTCGGCGGGGGAGCGTCAGGGTCGTCCTCAGTCTCAGTGGCTTCGGTGGTGGGAACTGTAATTGTTGCTGGAGGTGTGGCCGGAGTCGTGCCATTATTCTCAGCAGCGGTCAGGGCCGCATCGCGAGCGTCTTGCTCAGCTTCCAAAGCGGCTTGCGCTTCTGCGGCTTGCTGCGCTTCCAGCTCGTTGATCTCGCTCTGCAGCAGCGGGACTTCACGGGTGACCGAGCTAACTTCGCGGATAACGGGCTCAGAGCGTGCGCCCTCAGGGAACACGTTCATCAAAACATTGTAATTGATGACGACCTGGACTTGCGACTGGGCCTCCGCATCAATCTCAACCGGCAACTGCCGGATCGACATGTAGTAGATCTCTGACGTAGCAATATCGGGATCGCCGACATATTGAACGCGGAAAACCTGACGCGACTTGCTCTTCAGCAACACTTGGGTGGGGAACACCAGAAAATCTTCTTCAGCCGGGGTCAGGCTAAGCTCACCCTCGGTTGAGATGTCACCGCGCATCATCAAAACTTCGTAAGCGATGTCATTGTTGGAATCGCTCACCATTTCGATGCGCGTGACTGCGCCGCGGCCATCAGGCTCGAGGTCTGCGATCATCGGTGAAACGCGAGCGGCCATTGCGGCGCTAGGCGTTAGTAATAGAGCGAGCGCGCTGAAGGCTGCCCAAATCGGCCGAAACATGGAAAAATCCCCCTACAAGTCAGCAGTGCGCCCATGCACAGTGTCTTGGTATCCTCGAAACCGACCCTTATTTTTGTTATTGGACCTCAAATAGAGTCCAACTATCGCCTCGCGCAAGTGAATTAACTCTTAATCAAGAGCGGCCTGCCGGGGCTGTGTCTTTTGGGTTGAACCGTTGTGGTTTCTCACCCGGAGTTGAAACGGGGGAAAGGAACGAATTCCTCTCCCCCAATCTCATTTATAAGCGAAGTGTCGCTTAGATTGCGCCGAGTGTAACGGTCGCAACAGCAGCGTAGATGCCTGCCAGTGGACGTGGCGATTCTTGATCGTTCACGTTGATCACTGTGCGCAGAACTGCGCGGTTGTGAAATGCACCCACTTGAGCAACGGTGGTTGATGAACCGTCTACAGTGCGGTGATCAACAGTTGCGAAGTCGGTGTTGTCATCTGCGCGCAGACGAAGACGATACTGAAGTTCATCAGTGAAGTCGTCGGCGTCTGGACCGTCGTTGGTTTGCACGAAGTTCTGCATCGCGTCACCTTCGAGGGTGATCGAAGCTGGGTAGTTGCAGCTTGCCCAAATGCGCTGACGCTCAACGTAACGGTTGTTTGTCAGTGTAAGTGCGTCAGAGCCTGAATCTTCCTCAATGTCGAGGAAACCGAAAAATACGGTGTCAGGATCGTCAACGCTGCACTCAGCTTGTACGAATGCAAGGATGCCAAAATCATCAGAAGCGGTCGCTGATTGAGCGGCGGCAGGTGATGCGGCAAAAGCAGCGCCGAGTGCGCCAGCCATAAGTAGTTTCTTCATTTATCTTCCCCTCTAGAAAGTAACTAAGATCCCAAGTCATCAACGCCCTGATTATCTTATACTCGACGCGAATCGAGTGCGAACTTGGTAAAGAAGGTATTAACGCGTAATCGCTGATATGCAACGACTCATCCCAGCTTCTAAACAAGGATATCTGATTTTAAAGGATAAATTCATGTAACGTGACGGGGTTAACTGCGTTCTGTGTCAATTCGAAACAACGCAACACATGCGTCTTACCGTCATTTTTGCTCCTGCCGACGTTTTGCGCTTTTGGTTAACGGGGCCTCGCCCGATTCAGTCGTCAAGCGCGATCACTACTTGGGTATTTGCCGCAGGTTCGCAGGCTGATGAAGTGCAGCCCATTCGCGTTCAAACAGCCACCTGCATAGAAGACTGGTATTTCATCAGTGATATGAAAATGGTCGGGGAGAGAGGATTCGAACCTCCGACCCCCTGTACCCAAAACAGGTGCGCTACCTGGCTGCGCCACTCCCCGACCGGTCATCATCCCTCGCGGCTTAGGCTCCATCAAAAGAGCGCGCACAAGGCGATGTGAGGCGCGCCTATTAGGAGTGGTTTATCGCTATGGCAAGCGGGTTCCGCACCGGCAGTAAAAAGCGGTGGAAGAGAAGCCGGGGCAGCGGGTGACAAATGGAGCGGTGGCGCGCTAAGATCGCCCTCATGGCAATGCTTGAAAACGCTGAAACACATCCGTCTGAACTGCTAGGCCCAGGGGCGCCGGGCGCGCACCCGGAATGGCAATATCTCGACCTGATGCGGCGCATTTGGGAGACTGGCAGCGAGCGCACTGATCGCACGGGGATTGGCACACGCTCTATAATGGGCGCGCAATTGCGGTTTGATCTTGCGGATGGCGCCATGCCGTTGCTGACAACCAAAAGGGTCTATTGGAAGACCGCGACGCGCGAGATGCTGTGGTTCCTGACCGGCGAGACCAATATTCGCCCGCTGGTGCTGCAAGGGGTGAAGATCTGGAACGAATGGCCGCACGCCCACTACGTCAAGGCGACGGGCGAGGACATTGCACTTGATGATTTCGTCGCGCGGATTGCTGATGATGAAGAGTTTGCGAAGCGTTGGGGCGATCTTGGGCCTGTTTACGGGAAGCAATGGGTCGATTGGCCGACCTATCGTTATCGCAAGGATGGGCTCTATGAGAAAGGCGAGGGCATCAATCAAGTCGCGCAATTGATCGAAGGCCTGCGCACATCGCCCGGCAGCCGCCGTCACATTATCGAGGGCTGGAACGTGGCTGAGCTTGATCAGATGGCGCTGCCCCCGTGTCATAAGACCTATCAGTTCCACGTCGATGGCAGCGGGCCGGAGGCGAGGCTCAATTGCGTGCTGTACCAACGCAGCTGTGATGTCGCGCTGGGCCTGCCGTTTAATTTGTGGTCAGCGGCGCTGCTGCAGCGGATGATCGCGCAGCAAGTTGATATGCAGCCGGGTGAGCTCGTGTGGATGGGCGGGGACGTACACCTCTATCTCAATCACGAGGAATTGATCACCGAGCAACTGAGTCGCGAGCCGCAACCCCGGCCAAGCTTCACGATCACGCGCAAGCCTGAAACAATTTTCGATTACAAAATCGAGGATTTCCGGGTCGATGATTACGCGCCATTGCCTCCGATCAAGGCACCTGTTGCGGTGTAACGGCATTCGCTTGACCGCTCTGGCGCCTTGAAATAAAAATTCGCGCGAAAGCAATTATTGCAAGCCCATCGTCCGAGTGGGTGATCCAATTGGGAGAGCGCTGATATGGCCGAAAAGGCCTCAGGCAAGAGCGGCGATAGCCCGCAGACCGGCGACAATCGTCCGGCCTTGGCACTGCACGTGCCCGAACCACGATCGCGCCCCGGCGATCCGGTCAATTTCGCAGATGTAGATGTAGGCGCACCCGGCGATATGCCGCGCCCGGATGAAGGGTGCGCGCCCGGCGATATGAAGGATTTGGCCTATGGTCTGGTCCGCGTGCTGGGTGATGACAACAAGGCTCACGGGCCGTGGGATCCCAAGCTCTCGCCAGACACATTGCGCACCATGCTGGGCCACATGGCAATGGTCCGCGCCTTTGATGAGCGGATGTTCCGAGGGCAGCGTCAGGGTAAAACCTCGTTTTATATGAAGTGCACCGGCGAGGAGGCGACCAGCGTCTCTGCTGGCATGGCGCTTGCCAGCGATGACATGGTGTTCCCAAGCTATCGCCAGCAAGGCATTCTGATCGCGCGCGGCTATCCCCTGATCGAGATGATCAATCAGATCTACTCGAACAAGGGTGACAAGCTGAAGGGCCGCCAGCTGCCGATCATGTATTCCAGCCGCGAGCACAGTTTTTTCAGCATCTCCGGCAACCTCGCGACCCAGACGCCTCAGGCCGTTGGCTGGGCCATGGCGAGTGCGATTAAGGGCGACAGCCGGATCGCCGCGACATGGGTGGGTGAGGGCTCTACCGCAGAGGGGGATTTCCACAGCGCCTGCACCTTTGCGACCGTTTATAATGCACCGGTTATCCTCAATGTTATCAACAACCAGTGGGCGATCAGCAGCTTCTCCGGTTTCGCCGGGTCTGAGCGGACGACATTTGCAGCGCGCGCTCTCGGATATGGCCTCGCTGGGCTGCGCGTAGATGGCAACGATGCACTGGCATGTTTCGCCGCGCAGCAATGGGCCGCGAACCGCGCCCGGGCGAACCAAGGCCCGACCTTGATTGAGTACTTCACCTACCGCGCGGAGGGGCATTCCACCTCGGATGACCCATCGGGCTATCGCAGCGCTCAGGAACGCGAGGAATGGCCGCTGGGTGATCCCGTCATGCGCCTGAAAAACCACATGATCGCAATTGGCGAGTGGGATGAGGAGCGCCAAGAGGCGATGGATCTCAAATGCGCCGAGGAAGTGAAGGCCGCGACCAAGGAAGCGGAAAAGAATGGCATTCTGGGCCACGGCCTCCACCACCCATTCAAGACGATGTTCGAAGACGTGTTTGAAGAGCTGCCATGGCACCTTAAAGAACAGGCTGCTCAGGCGACCCGTGAGCGTGAGATCAAATGGCCCGATCAGCATCCCAAAGATGGAGCCGGCAAATGAGCGCGCATGACGTGAAAAACGCCGCCGCTACCGAGCAGGGGCAGGGCCAGGACGAACGCCGGATCAATATGATCGAGGCGATCAACGAAGCGCTCGACATCATGCTGGAACGTGATCCGGACACCATCGTGATGGGCGAGGACGTCGGTTATTTCGGCGGCGTGTTCCGCGCGACGGCTGGCTTGCAGGAAAAGCACGGCAAGACCCGCGTGTTCGACACGCCAATCTCTGAATGCGGCATCATTGGTGTCGCGGTGGGTATGGGCGCTTACGGTTTGCGCCCGATCCCGGAAATCCAGTTTGCGGACTATATCTATCCCGGCCTTGATCAGCTGATCTCTGAGGCGGCGCGGCTGCGCTATCGCTCGGCCACCGATTACATCGCGCCGATGACGGTCCGCTCTCCGTTCGGCGGCGGGATTTTCGGCGGGCAGACACACAGCCAATCGCCAGAGGCTTTGTTCACCCATGTGGCGGGCCTCAAAACGGTAATCCCGGCGACGCCATATGATGCCAAGGGTCTGCTGATCGCTTCCATCGAAGACAATGACCCGGTGATCTTCTTTGAGCCGAAGCGGATTTACAACGGCCCGTTCACTGGCTTTTACGACAAGCCGGTTGAGCCGTGGAAGCGCCACAAGGATAGCGTAGTGCCAGAAGGGTACTACAAGATCCCGCTCGGCAAAGCGCGCCAGGTAACCGAGGGCGAACAGCTAACCGTGCTGGCTTACGGCACGATGGTGCATGTGGCCGAGGCGGTTTGCGCCGACAAAGGCGTGGAGGCCGATATCCTAGACCTGCGCACGCTGATGCCGCTCGACATTGAAGCCATAGAGGCTTCCGTGAAACGCACCGGGCGCTGCCTGATCGTGCACGAGGCGACCCGTACTAGCGGCTTTGGCGCGGAGCTCTCTGCGCTGGTGACCGAGCGCTGCTTCTATCATCTGGAGGCGCCGGTTGAGCGCGTCACTGGATTTGACACACCCTATCCGCACAGCCTCGAATGGGCTTATTTCCCTGGCCCGGTTCGCATTGGCGAAGCGATCGACAAGATTTTGAAGGACTGACCTCAGATGGCAAAGTTCACATTCAACATGCCCGACGTGGGTGAAGGCGTGGCCGAGGCCGAGATCGTCGAATGGCAGGTCAAGGTCGGTGATCGTATCGAAGAAGATCAGCACATCGTCGATGTGATGACCGACAAGGCCACGATCGACATTGAAAGCCCGGTGACCGGCACCGTGACCGAAGTCGCAGGCGAGGCTGGCGATATCGTCGCGGTTGGCGCGATGTTGCTGGTTGTTGAGGTTGAGGGCGAAGTGGAGGAAGAGCCACAGCAAGAGACTTCACAAGCCGTTCCCGAGCCTGAAGTCGCGGAAGAAGAGCCTTCTCCTCCTCCTGCCGCTCGTGCTGAGCCTGTCGAAGCACTGTCTTCCTCTTCAACCGAACCCAAGCAAAAGAAGGACAGCCCTTCGGAGTCGAAGACGGCGCCTAGCGCCACCAGCTCAGGGCAAGCGGACGCTAAAGTCCTCGCGACTCCAGCGGTGCGCAAGCGCGCGCGCGATCTCGGCATTGATCTGGGCGAGGTGAAGCCTGCCGCCGATGGCCGCATTCGCCACGCCGATCTCGACGCCTTTCTGTCGTACAATGCAGGCGGCGGCTTTGCCCCGGCAGGCACCCCGCGCAGTGACGAGCCGATCAAGGTCATCGGCCTGCGTAAGCGGATCGCGCAAAATATGGCCGCGTCCAAGCGCCACATCCCGCACTTCTCATACGTCGAAGAAGTCGATGTGACGGAGCTGGAGCGGATGCGCGCGGATCTGAACGCCAATCGCGGTAATAAGCCAAAGCTGACGATGCTGCCGCTGCTGATCAGTGCATTCTGCAAGCTGATCCCGGATTATCCGATGATCAATGCGCGCTATGATGACGAGGCGAATGTCGTCACCCGTCATGGCGCGATCCACCTCGGCATGGCCGCGCAAACCGACAGCGGCCTGATGGTGCCGGTGATCAAAGATGCACAGTCGAAAAATATCTGGCAGCTTGCCCGTGAAATCGGCCGCTTGGCGGAGGCTGCGCGCGACGGCTCGGCCACTTCGGCGGAGCTGTCAGGCTCGACCCTGACGGTCACATCGCTCGGCCCGTTGGGCGGGGTGGCGACCACGCCGGTCATCAATCGGCCAGAGGTTGCGATCATTGGCCCTAACCGCATTATCGAGCGGCCAATGTATGTCACCGGCCCGGATGGCACGGAGCGAATCGAGAAGCGCAAGCTGATGAATATCTCGATTTCCTGCGATCACAGGGTGGTTGATGGCTATGATGCAGCGAGCTTTATTCAGGACGTGAAAAAGCTGGTTGAGACGCCAGTTTTGCTGCTGACGGAATAAAGTTTTCAAAATGGCAAAAAATGACCGTCAGAGCCGTTGACAGTCAGATCAGTGGGGCCTAATGGCCCTGCTCCCAAGCGGTGCAAACCCACATTATGCGGGTGTAGCTCAGTTGGTTAGAGCGCCGGCCTGTCACGCCGGAGGTCGCGAGTTCAAGTCTCGTCACTCGCGCCACTTGGGACCTCTTTCGAAAAGCTGATTAGTGAGGATCCGTCGGGCTACCCGGCGCGGTCTAGTCAGCGATGAAGGGTGAGCTGATATCGCCGCCAAGCAATAGATCGTAATTGAGCTCCATCATCCGCATAGTCACGGCGCTTTGCGAAGCGATAAAGGCGCGTTTTCTGCGCTGATAAAGCTTGGTTAGCGCTGCATCGTACAAATCCATCTGTTGTTTGAACGGTGAGCGTGCGATCCGGCGGCGTTCCCTGACGGGAAAGACATCAGCTGATGGAATGATGCCACGGATCATCATCATACGCACAATACCCCCGCCCTCGAGGAAAGCTTGCTCCGGGACTTCGTAGCCAAGAGCCGTGAATTGCGGATTTCCTCGTCGAGAGACCAAGTATACCATCAGGACGCTTTTTTGCCCGTTTCGAACGGTCGGCACCATTGCCAGGCGCGATTGTCGGCCATCATATTCTGTCCACGCGCGCAGGCTGCGAAACACTGGTTTGCCAGTCATCTTGATATCTGTCGCACCGACCATATCCTGAAAGGCTCCTTGGAAGGTCGTGATATTAGATTGGGGAGCGGTCACCCCATAATATCCACGCGGAGCAAGTGGGTCGCTGATATTGGGCGAATAAGTGATGGGCTTGGTAAAAGGCCATTTGAGCATCTCACTTTGGTCGGTCGGCAGGGCATAATTCCCGCGTGGCCGGGCGACCCGTTTAGCGCTTGGCTGCGCGGCGGCGGTGCGCGTCGGCCTGCTGTTTGATGCTGTTCGCGCCGAGCTTCGTGGCCGCGCGGTTTGCTGCCCTGGAACCCAGCCAGGCCGATCAGCGGCGGCGATGGAGGAACGGAAGTTTGAGACACTGCCCACGCGGCGCAGCAGCTTGTCGATATTCGCCGGGTCATCCAGCAGCACGACGAGACGGCGCGATACACCCCGGTTGGATAAGGTCGCGGCAAATGCCTTCCTACCCTGCGGCGTACTCGCATAACCTGTGATCTTCGGCATACGCTGATTGGAGACATCCTCAGAGACGATCTCCTCAACCGCAAAGGGCATGGCAGCCAGCGCTTGCTCTATCACCACCTCTGATGCGCTGTCGGGCATGCCGGCTAGGTTGGAGCCATTCTTCTGGTCGATCTCCCACAGCAGCAGGACCAGCACTTTGCTGTCGCTGCGCTCGCTGGAATAGAATGCGCCGTAATCCGTTGCTTCGCGGGTCCAGCCGGTTTGCGCGGCGGCCGGCGCGGCAAGCCCCAAAGAGATTGCACCAAGAAAAGCCCAAGTGGTCGCACGCCGCATTATCGTTTCCTTCCAAATGTTTGGGAAAGAATGACTGGGCCGCGCTGTTCTATCAAGCCTCGCTGTGCTCAGCGCGGATCACTTGGCACGGGTACAGCCTCGCTTCGTCGCATCCCGCGCTCTTACCCACGCCAAAGCGTTGCTGAGCATCTGCCGATAGATCGGATCGTCATAGCTGGTGTGATTGTGGCCGATGGCGGAATAGAACGCGCGGCCCTCTCCTAGGCAGCTGGTCCAGGCGATCGGGTGGCCTTCTGGCCCGCCGCCCATGCGCAAGTCTTGTACTGGGCCGTACTGGTAGTTTTCCGGGCTGTAGCTGTCTTCGTCGAGACCCAACAACGGGACCGCATCGCCTAGCTCAGCGCTGTCAAAGCTGTACCATTCGTCATTGTGCATCCATTCCGCAGGAATGCCGTCCATAACGGGATGGTCGACCGCGAGATTCACGACGCGCGCCTCCTGAAATTGTGGGCCAGCCGGGTGACCGATGAACTCCGGCCCGATCACCTGATCGTCGTACCAGCTCCAATCGCCATGTGAGTTGTCGCCAGAGCCGTGCAGTGCGATCAGCGCACCCCCTGCTTCCAGCCAATTGCGGAAAGCCTGCTCTTGCTCGGGCGAAAGCGCGTCACCGGTCATATTGTTGAACACGACGACTTCAAACCGCGCCAATTGCTCGGGGTTAAAGACCGTGGCGTTTTCGGTCGTGAACAGACCCATCCCGGTGTAGCCGGCCGTTTCGGCAAAGAACCGGTCTGCGCCCGCGATCCCTTCATTGTGCCGCCAGCCGCGCGTCTTGGAAAACACCAGCACGGCAGGCTGCGGCATATGTTCGGTGATTTCGGGAGGAGCACTGTCATAGGGCGCAGCGACCTCATCAGTCTGAGCGGCGGAGGGTGCGCAGGCAGCGAGCACAAGAACGAGGGGCGTGATAATCCATTTCATGCGCCCACTGTATCAGCGCATCCCCGCGCGGCAAGGCGCGGCGCTGGAGCTATTCCAGCAATACTAGTCTTGAGGCGGGGCCGGCGGGCTCCAGCTGCCGGTTTCCATCCAGATCAGGAAGCGTTTGAGCGGCAGCAACCAGACGACACCGAGAAAAATGTAGACGATTGTCTGGACCCATCCGGGCCAAGTGCTGATCGTGGTCGGCGCGAAATGGGCGATCACGAAGCCGTAGGCGATCAGCGCGATAAACAGGCCGATAATGCCTGCTGGAATTCGCCAGGTTGGTTCTTCGCGCATCGTCTTACAATCCGTAGGCTCGAGTGGGGGTGATGATCGCATCGAGGGCCATGTCATGCGGCTCGACCGGCAGGGCCTCGCACAGCTGGACATCCCATGCCAGCCCAATGGCCAAGCGGCCCGGATGTTCCGATAGCCAGCGATCATAATGCCCGCCGCCTTGGCCCAGACGCTCGCCGTTTTCGGTAAAGCCGATTAGCGGGACGAACACGACGTCGGGAATGATGGGCGCTGCATCCGCGCGCGGTTGGGCCACGCCGAACGGACCGTCCTCGAGCAGGTCATCAATGTAAGGATCTGCATACGTCGCGAAGGTCATCTCGCTGTCCCGCGCGTCAAACCGGGGCAGGGCGATGGAGCGGCCCTGCTCGTGAAAGAACTTGGCATAGCCCGCCGCCGGGGCCTCATCTGCGCTGGCGGCGTAAAGGCCAATGCTGGCGGTCTCGCTGATCCTCGAGAGCAGCGCGCCCGGCGGACGGCTGAATAAGAGCGCTTTGATCGCCTCTGGCTGGGCGAGCACATGCTCGCGGCGCGCCTTGCGGAGCGCTTTGCGCAGTTCGGTTTTGCTCAGCAAAGTCACACTACCTCAATCTGTCCAATCGGCCCGCAGGGCCGCAAGCCCGACTGGGCGCCCGCAGCGATGCGATCATCGATCGCGATGAGCGAGGAAGTCGCGGCGCGGATGCGCTGCGAAAAACAAGTAGCGGGACCACCATGGGCCGGACCAGGAGAAATCCTCTGACGCGAAAACGTCAGGTGGGCGCCGTATGCCCAAATCCCACGGCCGAACCGGTGGACTCAGGCAGGGACAGCTCCCGATGGATTGCTTATAGCCTCAGGGATATTCAGTCGGCTCGCGCCGGGCAGCCCCGCCGACCTCTAATTAGGGTGCGCAGGGGCCATCCTCAAGCGAAATGTCTGTAAGGTGCCTCGTTCGCCCAGCGCTTAAGCTGCGGAGCCTTCCAGCGCCTCGGCAAAGCTCTCTGCCTTGGCCGCCAGTTCTTCCAGCCGTCCAGCGATCACATCTTCGCCAAACATATCGCGCTGATCGGCGGCTTCTTTCGCCTCTTTCAGCTGTTCGGAAAGCGATTTTGCTTCCTCGCGGGCGGATTGAAGCTCTTTGCTCAGGCTTTCCAGCTCGTCGTTGAGGCTCGATTGTGCCGAGCGCAGTTCTTCCAGTTCCGCTGCGTTTTCAGCGTTTGCGGTATCATCAACGCTTGGTGCTGCCGCAGCCGCAGCCGGCGCGCCGCTTTTTCCGCTGGCCTCGTGCACCTCATCCGCCAGCATTAGCGATGCGAACAGAAAGTTCTGTGCATCCTGCGGGGTCCGGGCGCCGCCCATAGCGTTGAATTTGGCATCAATCATGCCGCCCAGCATTTCGATGTGGGCTTCTTCGCCATCGGCGCAGGCGACCTGATAGGAGCGGCCACCGATTTGCAATGTAACGGTACTCATTCTTCCAGCTCCGCAATCACGCCGTCCAGTTCGCGCAGGGTATCGGCCACTTCTTCACGCAGTTTCTCGTGGCTGTTGACCAGCGCCATCACGCGGGCAGAGTTCGCGGCCTCTTCCTCGCTAGGCTTATCGTCGGGGGTGGGGGCTGGTGGATTGGCCGCGCGCGCCGCATCCATACGGCGAAGCGCATTTTCAATCCGTCCAATCGCCTCATCAATTCGTGCTTCACTCATGGGCTGAGCGTTTACCAAGAAAGATTAGGCGCTGCAAAGCCTTGGTGATTGCTGTTGATAAGTGTTGGTAGCGGAGCGTGCAGAAACCGGGCTGGGCGGATTGTACGGGGTTAGCATGGGGCCTGCGCTTGACCTCACTATGCGCCTCGGCAAAGGCTTCTCCAACACCGAATCGCTGCACAATCGCGCCGCTTCGGATGCATATTCAGCTGGCACCAGGAGCCCACCCGAGCATGACGACTGAACCCGCCCGCTTGCAGCAGATGGCGAACGCCATTCGCGCCCTTTCGATGGATGCGGTTCAGGCCGCCAATTCAGGCCACCCGGGAATGCCAATGGGCATGGCGGACGTCGCCAGCGTCCTTTATTCGGGACACGTCAAATTCGACCCTGCGCGCCCCGATTGGTCCGACCGTGACCGGTTCGTATTGAGTGCGGGCCACGGCTCGATGATGATCTACTCGCTGCTGCATCTCACCGGATATGCCGCGCCGACGATGGATGACATCCGCAATTTCCGCCAGCTGGGCAGCCCATGCGCGGGCCACCCGGAAAATTTCCTGCTCGAAGGTGTGGAGTGCACCACCGGGCCATTGGGCCAGGGCCTGGCGATGGCCGTCGGTATGGCGATGGCAGAGCGGCATTTGAACGCGACCTTTGGCGATGACCTAGTCGATCACCGCACCTGGGTGATCGCAGGCGACGGCTGCCTGATGGAAGGGATCAACCACGAGGCGATTGGCCTTGCCGGGCACCTTCACCTTGGCCGCTTGATCGTGCTGTGGGACGATAACAACATCACCATTGATGGATCAGCGGATCTGTCGACCAGCGAAGATATCAAGGCCCGCTACGAAGCGACAGGCTGGCACGTTGTCAGCTGTGATGGCCACGACTTTGCCGATATTGAGCGCGCTATTTCAGAGGCGGAGGCCGATGGCCGCCCATCGCTGGTCGCTTGTAAGACAGTGATCGGTAAGGGTGCCCCGACCAAGCAGGGCACCTCAGCCACGCACGGTGCGCCGCTGGGTCCAGACGAGATTGCCGGTGCGCGCGAAGCGTTGGGTTGGCCGCATGAGCCATTCACCGTGCCTGCTGAGATCCTAGAGGACTGGCGCGCCACCGCCGATATGGGCCGCGAGGCGCATGGCGCCTGGCAAACGCGCCTCAACGCTTCTGAGCAAAAGGAAGAGTTTGAGCGCCGTATGGCAGGCGATCTGCCGGATACTTTCGGTCTCGATGACTATATCCAAGGCTTGATTAAAGAGCCCGTCAGCGTCGCGACCCGCAAGGCGAGCGAAATGGCGCTGGCTGAGATCAATCCGGTTCTGCCCGACACCATCGGCGGCAGCGCCGATCTAACTGGGTCAAACAACACCAAGGCCGGCGGGATCGAAGCGTTTTCGGCCGACGATTATTCTGGCCGCTATGTCTATTACGGCATTCGCGAGTTCGGCATGGCCGCCGCGATGAATGGCATGGCGCTGCATGGCGGGGTCATCCCATACGGCGGCACATTCCTGGTGTTCACCGACTATGCCCGAGGCGCGATCCGCCTGTCTGCTCTGCAGCAGGCCCGCGCGATTTATGTGATGACGCACGACAGCATCGGGCTGGGTGAAGATGGACCGACGCACCAACCGATTGAGCATGTTGCCTCGCTGCGCGCGATGCCCAATGTGCTGGTGATGCGCCCATGCGATGCGGTGGAAACGGCAGAATGTTGGAAAACCGCGCTGGAGCAGTCGGATCGCCCGACCATTCTGGCGCTCACCCGCCAAGGCCTGCCTCAGCAGCGCCTGACAGATGCCGGTGAGAACCTGTCGGCGCGCGGCGGATACCGGACCAAGGCTGCGGGCGCAGACCGCAAGGTTGTGATTTACGCGACTGGCTCTGAAGTCAGCCTGGCCGCTGAATGCGCCGCCGAGCTGGAAGCTCAGGGCATTGGCACGGACGTTGTCTCCATGGTCTGCACCGAACTGTTCGACGAGCAGGACGAGGCCTACCGCGCCGACATTCTGGCGACGGGCGAAGACGTACTGCGCGTTTCAATCGAGGCGGGCACAACCTTTGGCTGGCAGAAATACACTGGCATTGGCGCAGACGCGCTCAACATCGGTATCGACACATTCGGGGGCTCTGCCCCGGCGAAGGATCTGTTTGCGCATTTCGGCCTGACCGCCGAAGCCATCCTTCCGAAAATCCACAACAAATTAAACGGTTAAGTAGGAGTTCTCACTATGGCGACGAAGGTTGCAATCAACGGTTTTGGTCGCATCGGGCGGCTTGTGGCGCGCGCCATTCTGGAGCGCAGCGGTCACGATCTGGATCTCGTCTCGATCAACGATCTGGCGGACACGAAATCCAACGCTCTGCTGTTCCAATATGATAGCACGCATGGCCGCTTCCCCGGCACGGTAGAGGTTGGCGAGGGCGCAATCATCGTAAATGGCAAGAGCATTGCCGTGACCAGCGAGCGCGATCCCGGCAATCTGCCGCACGCCGCCCAAGGCGTGGACATTGTGCTGGAGTGCACCGGCTTCTTCCAAAGCCACGAGGCCGCCGAGCCGCACCTGACGGCAGGCGCAAAGCGCGTGTTGATCTCTGCCCCAGCTAAAAACGTCTCCGCCACCGTCGTTTACGGGGTAAACCACGATGTGCTGACCGCGGATGATGTGATCGTCTCCAACGCCAGCTGCACCACCAATTGCCTCTCGCCAGTGGCGAAGGTGCTGAACGATCTGGTCGGGATTGAGCGCGGTTTCATGACCACGATCCATTCCTACACCAATGATCAGCGCATGCTGGACCAGATGCACGGCGATATGCGCCGGGCTCGCGGCGGCGCGCAGAACATGATCCCGACCACCACTGGCGCGGCGCGCGCGGTGGGTCTGGTGCTGCCAGAGCTGGCGGGTAAGCTCGACGGGTCGTCCGTTCGCGTGCCGACGCCGAACGTCTCATTGGTCGATCTGGTGTTCACACCGGGCCGCGACACCAGCGTAGAGGAACTGAACGCTGCGCTGAAAGCGGCCGCCGATGGTCCAATGAAAGGCGTGCTCGATTACACCGATCAGCCGCTCGTCAGCAGCGATTTCAACCATCACCCAGCCAGCTCGACCGTCGACAGCCTGGAAACCAGCGTGATGGAGGGCAAGCTCGCTCGCGTCGTATCATGGTATGACAACGAGTGGGGCTTCTCCAACCGGATGATCGACACCGCCGGCGTAATGGCGAAATTCCTGTAATCCTCTTGCGCTCATCCTGAGCTTGTCGAAGGGTGAGCGCCCGCCAATCGTACTTCGACAGGCTCAGCACTAGCGGAGTTCCAAATGCCCAACTTCAAAACCCTCGATGATTTGCCCGCAGACCTGACTGGCAAGGTTGCGCTCGTCCGCGTTGACCTCAACCTGCCGATGCAGGGCGGATCGGCCAGCGATTTGACCCGGGTTGAGGCGATCAAGCCAACCGTTCTGGAGCTGAGTGAGAAGGGCGCGAAAGTCCTGATGCTGGCGCATTTCGGACGTCCGGGCGGCGCGCGCCATTCGGCGCTGTCGACCAGCATGGTCGTGGGCGATGTTGAAGGCGTGCTGGGCAAGGAACTGATGTTCATCCCAGAGGTCGCTGGCCCGGTGGTCGAACAATCGATTGGTATCCTGCGGCCGGGCGATATTGGCCTCCTCGACAATGTTCGCTTTTGGCCCGGTGAAGAGGCCAACGATCCGAATTTCGCGCAAAGCATCGCGGCCCACGGCGATTTCTACGTCAATGACGCGTTTAGCGCCGCGCACCGCGCCCATGCGACAACCGAAGGGTTGGCGGCGCATCTGCCCGCCTATGCAGGCCGCGCGATGGAGCGCGAACTGACTGCGCTCGACAGCGCGCTTGGCAATCCGGAAACCCCGGTTGCGGCCGTGGTGGGCGGGGCGAAAGTCTCCACCAAGCTCGACGTTCTGCAAAACCTCGTGGGCAAGGTTCAGCATCTCATCATCGGCGGCGGTATGGCCAACACCTTCCTCGCCGCGCGCGGAGTGGATGTCGGGAAAAGTCTGGCTGAACATGATCTTATCGAGACAGCCTCGAAAATCTTGGACGAGGCGGACCATTCCGGCTGCACGGTGCACCTGCCTTATGACGTCGTGGTGGCCAAAGAGTTTGCCGCCAATCCGGCGAGCCTTCGAACCTGCAATGTCCACGAGGTCGCAGGCGATGAAATGATCCTCGATATCGGCCCGCTCGCGACCGAGGCCTTGGCTGATGTGCTCAAGACCTGCCGCACTCTGGTGTGGAACGGCCCGCTCGGCGCGTTTGAGACCGAACCGTTCGACACCGCGACCATGGCGCTGGCTCGCCATGCCGCTGCTCTGACGCAGGAAGGCTCGCTGATCTCTGTCGCGGGCGGAGGCGACACCGTCGCTGCCTTGGCGCAAGCGGGCGTGACGGGCCAGGTGACCTATATCTCCACCGCTGGCGGGGCCTTCCTCGAATGGATGGAGGGCAAAGTCCTGCCCGGCGTCGCGGCACTGAGCGCTTAGACTATGGCCGATTTTGCCGCCACGATTGAGACGTTGGAGCACCGCTTTATGCGGGCCTGGATGCGGCGCGACAACCGCGATCTGCGCAAACTTGTGCGGCGCGATTTTATGATGATCGTCGGCGCAGACCGCTCACAATTGCTTGACCGGCCCAGCTTTTTGGAGGCTGCCGAAGGCCGCTTTGGCTGCTCCGCCTATCGGTTCCGCGAGGTTATCATCAACAAGCATGGCAAATGCGCCTGGTTTGCCGCCGGTGTTGATCTGGAAATGCGGATCGGCGCACGCGATTGGTCCGGCCAATTCTGGCTGACGGACCTGTGGCGCAAGGGGACGGTTGGCAACAATTGGAAACTCGCCGAGCGCAGCCTTTCCCGCACGGACCCCGAAGAATCGCTGCCTGCCGCGATCCAGAACCTCCAGCTGTGGAATTGATGCGCGCATGAGCGAGACTGAATATGGATACGGCGGCGCGGTCCGATGTGAACAGGGCGAGTTTGAAGGCTGGTACCATTGGAACCACGACGCCTTTGAGACGCAGTCCGGCCCGTTTTACATGCTGCGTCAGGATGATGGCAGCTACGTAAGCGCCTTCCGCGCGCAGGATCGGCATATGAATGGCGCGGGCTTTATGCACGGCGGCTGCTTGCTGACCTTTGCCGATTTCGCGCTGTTCGGGATCGCCACGGATGAGCTGAACGGCGGGAACGCGGTGACGCTCAATCTCGCAGGCGATTTCCTTGGTGCAGTGCCCAATGGCTCGCTGGTCGAGGCGCGCGGCGAGGTGACACGCGGCGGGGGCAAAACAATCTTCGTGCGCGGCATGGTAACCGCTGATGGCAATCCTGCGCTCAGCTTTACCGGGATTATCCGGCGCCTGGGCAAGAAGCCTAACTAAGTTGGTTTTTGCTCGGCCAAACGGTTCCAGATGAACGCTATCACCAACGTCATCATCGGGTGCGCAATCAGCGATGCCCAGGTGTATGGCACCCAATCCATCATGAAAGCTCGGCCCATTAGTGGCGCCAGAACGCCCTGCGCTGTGAACCACAGGATTAAGCCCCAAATTAGTCCTGCCAGTATCCATGAGCCCCGTGCCAAAACAGTTTTGCGCAGCAGCACATAGCCAAGCGGAAATACGATCGCACCCACGCCCAAATGCAGTGAGTAGGCGAGGGCATAGCTCGCTTCCATTCCAGTGAAGGTCTTGATCAATCCGATGACCAGATTGGCGGGCTCCATGGGAAACCCAAACAAAACCGGAGCCAACAACAGACCAAACGATTCGAATGCTATCTCAGCTGTGACGCCGGCGATCAGCAGAATTGCGATGAATGGCAGGCGCTTAGAAGACGTGTTTGTCAATTTTTGGTTCCTGATTATCTGTATTCGGGATTGGGCACGTCGAAACGGTGTCCCTCATTCCACAATTCACGTGAATTGCCATAAGCCGGAATACCTCCAGCATCCTTCAACATGCGTGCGAAATGCATAAGGTTCCATGTCATGAAGGTGGTGTTTCGTCTGGTGAAGTCATTGTCGAACCCAATCCTATTGCCGTCATCATCTTCATCGCCATAGGATGGGCCAGGGCCAGCCTCTCCAATCCAGCCAGCATCAGCTTGCGGAGGGATGGTAAAGCCGACGTGCTGCATCGAATAGAGCACGCCCATGCCGACATGTTTGATTCCGTCTTCATTGCCCGTGACCAGGCACCCGCCGACCTTGCCGTAGAAAATGTATTGCCCCTTATCGTTCTGGTCTCCCGAATGCGCATAGAACTTTTCGATCATTTGCTGGCAGACTGAGCTTTTCTCACCCAGCCAAATGGGTGTTCCGAGTACGACAATGTCTGCCGCTTGAACGCGCGGCCAGACCGAGGGCCAATCGTCCTTCTTGGCACCATGCTCTGTCATGTCAGGATAGACGCCCCAAGCGATATCGTGCTCGGTCGCGCGCAGTCTCTCAACGCTCACACCGTTCTTGCGCATGATCTCTGCAGACATATCGATCAATGCATCGGTATGCGATGGTTCGCCAGGGTACTTGAGCGTGCAATTGATGAAGAGCGCTTTTAAGTCGGTAAAGTCGGTCTGATTTTCATCGCACAGGGTATTTTGCTTAGCGTTGAGCATTGTCATTCCTTATTTTTATATGCACTCAACGCACAAATGCCCGATTAGTTACCCGACAAAATGGTTTCGCGGTTGCAGCAAGTTTTAGGGCTAGCTAAAGCGCGCTCAAACGCGCTCTCGCATAGGTATGCATCAGCACACCTTAGAGCATCCAAGGTGAATGAGGACTTCCGATGAATTTCGATGAAATGACAGCCAAGATCGCTGGCGGCCAGGGCTTTATCGCGGCGTTGGATCAGTCAGGCGGCTCCACGCCAAAGGCTCTGCGCGGCTACGGAATTTCTGATGAAGCATGGTCCGGCGATGACGAGATGTTCGCCCGCATCCATGACATGCGCAGCCGGGTCATTACCTCGCCCAGTTTCGCCAATGGCAAGATCATCGGCGCCATTTTGTTTGAGCGCACGATGGATAGCGAGGTTGAGGGTGCCTCGACCGCTGATGCCTTGAAAGAGCGCGGTATTGTGCCGTTTATCAAGGTCGACCAAGGTCTCGCCGACGAAGCGGACGGCGTGCAAATGATGAAGCCGCTCGATAAGCTCCCTGCGCTGCTCGAAAAATCTGTTGGCCACGGCATGTTCGGCACAAAGATGCGCTCTGTCATTAAGTCTGCGAACGCCGCCGGCATTGCCAAAGTGGTGGAGCAGCAATTCGCGCTCGGCAACCAGATCGCTGACGCAGGTCTTGTGCCTATGCTGGAGCCGGAATTTGACATTACCGCCGCAGACCGTGCGGAAGGCGAGCGAATTCTGCTGGCTGAAATTATGAAGGGGCTGGATAGCCTGCCTACAGGCCACAAGGTAATGTTGAAGCTGTCCATCCCGGTTGAGGGCGGCCTCTATGCCCCAGCCATCGCGCATCCCAATGTGCTGCGCGTGGTTGCACTGTCGGGTGGCTTCTCCACCGACGAAGCGTGCGAGAAGCTCGCGCACAACCCCGGGATGATCGCGAGCTTTAGCCGCGGCTTGCTGCAAGATTTGCGTGCGGCGCAAAGCGATGCGGAGTTCGACGACACGCTCGGCAAAGCCATCGACAAGATCTGCACTGCCAGCGTCGCGGGCTGATCTGCGCAAGACTATTGGCGTGCGGCTTGTAGGTGACTACAGCGCGGCTCATGTCATCTAAAACTCCTGATACTCAGCTCTATTTGATTTCGCCTCTCGAAGTGGGAGGCGATTTTCCTGCGCGGCTCGAGCGCGCTCTGGAGGCGGGCAAAGGCCTGGTCACTGCCTTTCAGTTCCGTGTGAAAGGGCTGGAAAGCCACGAGGCAGCGACGCTCGCAGAGCCGTTGCAGGCGATCTGCGCTGCGCATGACGTGGCGTTTATCGTCAATGACAGCGTGTCACTGGCAAAGCGCCTGAAGGCGGACGGCGTGCATTTGGGTCAAGGCGACGGCGACCCCAAGGAAGCGCGCGAAGAGCTGGGGCGCGAGGCGCAGATCGGCGTCACCTGCCATGCCTCACGCCACCTTGCGATGGAAGCGGGTGAGGCGGGTGCAGATTACGTCGCCTTCGGTGCGTTCTTCCCCTCAACCACTAAAGACAAGGGCGATGCCGAGCGCCCCGAGCCAGAGCTGATTGAATTTTGGGCTGGGCTGTTTGAGATCCCCTGCGTCGCCATCGGCGGCATCATGCCAGACAATTGCACGCCATTGGTAGAGGCGGGCGCAGACTTTCTCGCCGTCTCGGGCGGTGTTTGGAATGGCGATGAAGTGGCCGCGATTGAGGCCTTTGCGAAGGTCTTACGGGATTAGGGTTTCGCGTTGGCTGTTGTTGGGCGGTATTGCCGCCGGATTTGATATCCATTCTAGGCGTATTGTGCGGCACTATCGAAGATCCCAAGCTCATTTCTGATAAGCGAAGCCAGGTTCTGCATTTCTTTGACTTCACGATCTACACCCCGTTCTCGTTTCGAAAACAAGCGTAGCTTTCTGTCACAAAACTGCAGCATGCCATGAAGCGTTCCTGGAGGGGTGGCCTTGATGTCAGCCGGTGAAATTGTGCCTTCGTAATTCATAGTATTCTCGTCCTAACCTTAAAACAGTGTGCTCAGATTTCTGAAGCATTACGCATTTGCGAATTCGATCGTCTTCAGCCCGAACTCTTCATTGAGCAGGAGCTGCGCGAGCATTTCTCGGGTCAGACGTTCTTTGAAATGGAGGCCCGTCTGGCCATCTTTCGACCAGCGGACGGACGCAGAGTTCAATTCAATGCCGCAAAACACAATAGAAAGAAGAGTGCCGGCTTCTAGGTAAGGTAATCCGCGAACACGCATCCCACCGAGCGAAATGTTCTCTACCAAAGCGGTTTGAACTTCGCCGTTGATCCAACACGTGGCATCAGCTTGGCATGGCACGCGTACAGACCGCGCTGGAAAGCTCTCTTTGGGTTTACGAATATCGTCGGCATGTTCGACACCAAATGTCTTGCCGTCGGTCCACATAACTTTCGCCGTGATACAGGCGTTTGCTTCCCAAAAGTAACGGATGCTGTCGCCAACCTTAAGGTCGGCATCGACTTCAATACGAGCACCGCCGACCGAAAAGTTCCGGATAAGTCCCATGGTAACTTTACCAGCAGCGATAACGCAGCATGGACGGTACGTTGCTTTGTGGCGAACGTCCTTACGACGATCAACTGTTATTGCATTTTTGGTCTCATCAAACTTGGCAAGAACTTTGGCTGAAATAGACATTTTCGGTACCCTCACTGGTCGCACATACATCTCGTTCGATGTGCAATGAGGATAGGTGCAAGTGTAATTTCTCGTCAGTGTTCTACGGTGACTGTTACGGTGTTTAGCGTTACACCTACAGAAAACCTGTAGTTATATTTGAGAGTGTAACGCTGTAACAGTCGAGGGATTCTGCGGTATTTTTTAGATTTTTAATAGAAATTTTATCTTACTTGAATAAAAATACTTTATTCGAAACTTGAATTCGTGAATCATGTTTTAAGGATTTCGGTGTGGTGCGGCGCGAAGGTCCAAAGTTCAAATTTGAGCATCAGCTGAGGCTGGAAGCTGATCGGGTGATGGAAGATGTCGTCTTCCAGCGCGCACCGATCCAAACGCGTTTGCTCAAATTCCTGGTTGAGAAAACGCTGACCAGTCCGGCGCCACCCACTCAATATGAAATTGCTGTCTATGGCCTCGGCAAAGATGAGGATTATGACCTCGAAAGTGATAGTTACCCCAAAGTCCAGATTTCTCGGTTGCGGCGGCGAATTGAAAACTACTATGCGCGCAACCAACCACAAGACGGGCTTCGCCTTAAGCTAGAGGCTGGTTCATATCGGTTGACTTTGGAAACCGCCGAACAACACGAACGACAATCGTCAGGCGAGGAGACCTCGTCAAAAAGCAGCCCAACCACGCTTACGAAAGAGAAGAGATCCCCTAAATTAATGGGCGCAGCTGCTCTGGGAATACTTGGACTGTTTACCGCCCCGCTTATGATCATGGGGCTTGCCGTTCCCAGTCCCACTGCAGGCAGCAAGCCAAGCCTTAGTAAGCCATCGACCGCATTGATCATAAAAGGGACCCAGAATACTGCTGGCGAACCTGCTTCGAGCGAGTTTGTGGCCGCAGCCAGACACATATCGGAGGTTCAAATGAAACGATCATTCGTTTCAAAACCGCTGGTGGCTGGTGAAGAGGTTAGCGACGCCGAGTACGCGCTCAACCTGAACTTTGGGCCTGGCCAAGATGAGAAAGCCTCGCTTTTCCTAGCGCTGTCAAATAACGATGGTGATGTTCTTTATTCTAACGAAATCTTTGTTGATCTCGACAAACCAGAGAGCTTTCGGAACGAATTAGAAGCATCAATTGTCTATATGGTGTCGCCAACTGGGGCAATCGCTCAAGCAGAGCTTCCCAAGCGAAGAAACGCAACCGCATCGGACTACGCCTGCTTTCTAACAATTGAGAACCGGCGCTCTGTTGGCGAGGCGACGATCGATCAAGTCGAACAGTGCCTCGATCGCTATCCCGAAAGTGAATATGTTCCGTTCTGGTATTCCCGTCTTGCGTTTATTGAGTACCGGGAAGAAGCCGAAGCTGGCCGTTCGATTAAAAAGTCGGGGCAAGGGTGGGAAAACCTACGTTCAGCAATGGAGGCGGACCGCTATAACCCCATGGCGAATTTCATCGCAGCAAAAGTGGAGGTGGCATACGGTCGCTGCCAAGCCGCAAAGGCTTATGTGGAGCGCGTGCGCGAGCGAGGTAATTCCTATCCAGCTTTAGTGGCCGCGGCCGAGGCCAGCGCCACCACGTGCGCAACTTCGCCCGAGGAAGACGTAGCGAAGGCCGCTCGCATTCGTGCGATGGCAGACTTTAACCGCGATCCTGACCCACTTCTGCATCTCTATCTGATGCTCGCATCACTATCGGTTGACGACCGCGAAGCTGCATTGCGAATTTCCAAGAAATCAATGGTCGACGATCCCGTCGGCTCGATAGAAACGCTAACGGATCTATTGAAGCGCGCGCTTGAGGATCGTGATTTCGCTAGAAGCAATGAGAGCGAAATCATGACTGCGATCCGCCGTGTGGTGTGGAATGAAGGCGCGACCAAAAAGATCACTCAAACACTACTCGAAGAAGCGTAAGGTCGTTCGGTGTTCGTAGCTATGCTGCCCAAATCTCAGCAGGCGGATCGGCATCAATCCACCTACGTGAGCGGCCAGAGGCGTTGGGTGCCATTGTTGGCAACCTATAAGACACCTAGCTAATCCCGGCTGAAACGCTGTGCGCCTGTACGCGTGCAAAGAACCTTTGTTAAGCGGCCATTTGCGTCCAGTTTTTGAAGTTGGTTCGTGCCGATGCGGCGATAGCGTTCGCCCTTTTTGGCGCCTCGGGTAAAGGTCAGCACGCGGCCCTTTAGCAGGTATACGCCGCCGCCTTGCTCGCTGCTGTAGCTAGAGGCCGCGCCGAGGCGAAAGCCGGCATCCTTGATCACATCATAGGCCGCACCAGTGGCATCGCCGGGCAGGGCGCATTGGTAATTGCCCTGCGGCATGGTCGACAGCATACTGCCATCGCCGCTGGCCTGGCCTACGGCCGCGCCGGGATTTTGACTGCGCGCATGGGGGGCCATGGCTGCGATTGCCGCTGCAAAAGCCGTTAATCCTATGACATAGCGCATTTTCATTTGGCCCCGTTATCATGCGGCAAATGGGCGCACCACCGCGTTTACCATGTGTTTGCCATAATCATGCCCAGCTTTACCTCGCCTGAAGCCTCGGCTATGCGCGCAGCCGCAAGGTTGCCCGATCATCGGGCGCGTACCCATTATTTCCGACAAGAAGGCCACAAGCCCCATGAAGATCAGCGGCGTCGATATCCGTCCCGGCAATATCATCGAGTATGAAAAAGGCATCTGGAAAGTTGCCAAGATCCAGCACACCCAGCCTGGCAAGGGCGGGGCCTATATGCAGGTGGAGATGAAGAACCTGCAGGACGGGCGCAAAACCAACGTCCGTTTCCGCAGCGCTGACACGGTTGAGAAGGTTCGCCTGGATACCTCGGACTATCAATTCCTCTATGAAGACGGCGATATGCTCGTCTTTATGGACCAGAAGAATTACGAGCAGATCATGCTGCCGTCCGATCTGCTGGGCGATGCGCGTCCATTCCTGCAAGACGGGATGGAGGTTCAGCTGGAACTGTGGGAAGAAAAGCCGATTTCGGTTCAGCTGCCAAACCAGATTGAGGCCGAGATTGTTGAGGCCGATGCCGTGGTGAAGGGGCAGACCGCCTCGTCCAGCTATAAGCCTGCCGTGCTCGACAATGGCGTGCGCATCATGGTGCCGCCGCATATTGGCGCTGGCACTCGGATCATCGTGGATGTCTACGAACAGACCTATGTCGGGAAAGCGGGCTAACTTCTCATGTCGATGTTTTCAGGTCTAATCCGCGTGATGGAGCGCGCCGCGCGTAAAGCCGGCGGGCGATTGCGCCGTGATTTTGGCGAGGTGGAGCACCTTCAGGTGAGCCGTAAGGGTCCGGCGGACTTTGTCAGCAAGGCCGATATGCGCGCTGAGCGGACGCTGTATGACGAGCTGCTGAAGGCGCGGCCCGGTTGGGGCTTTGTGCTGGAAGAGGCGGGCATTATCGAGGGCGATCCCGATATGCCGCGCTGGATTATTGATCCCTTGGATGGGACCAGCAATTTCCTCCATGGCATTCCGCATTTTGCAATTTCGATTGCGGTGCAGGAACCGCGCCTGGGCGGCCCGGATGCGAAGGGCAATGCCTGGGGCGATGTGACGGCGGCAGTGATTTATCATCCGATTGAAGATCACACCTATTGGGCCGAGAAAACCCGCGGGGCGTGGCTGCAGGATGCGCGCCTGCGCGTCTCGGGTCGTTCGCAGATGAGCGATGCCTTGATCGCGACGGGCATCCCGTTTGCGGGCCACGGCGATTTTGCCGAATGGAGCCGCATTTTCGGCGCCATCGGCCCAGAGGTGGCAGGGATCCGCCGCTTTGGCGCCGCGTCGCTCGACTTGGCCTATGTGGCGCAGGGGCGCTTTGATGGCTTCTGGGAAAGCGGGCTGAATGATTGGGACACGGCGGCAGGATGCTTGCTGATCCGCGAGGCGGGCGGCTTCGTCAGCGATTTTCGCGGCCGCTCCAGTCCGATCCATTCCCAGCAAGTGCTGGCCGCGAACAATGGCCTGCATTCCAAGCTGCATAAGCTGCTGGCGAATTCCCTGAAGTAAGGCTCTTGATGTGAGCGCGGGGCGCGGCTAACAGGCGCGCTTCACGCATGGTGTGCCCCTGTGGTGGAATTGGTAGACGCGCTCGACTCAAAATCGAGTTCCTAACGGAGTGCCCGTTCGAGTCGGGCCAGGGGCACCAAATTTTTGTAGGAAATTTGGTTTTTTGGTTTTGCGCACTGGCATCCGCCAGCGCGATATCCTCGCTCATGCGACCTGAAGGTCGCGTCGCTGAGGGCGCGCAGTCGCGCTTGCGACGCCTGCGGCGTCGAACCATTCCAAGCCATTGGCTTGGTCGCGGAGCACGGTCGCGCTAGCGACCGCAAGGCCGACCGGCCGCCCGCAGGCCCGTTAGGGCCGAGGAAAGCCAAGGCGGACGGATGTCCGCCGCCCGGCGCTTGAGGGCGTAAACAAACATTCTAAGCCAGTTACCTTTCAATCTCCTTCTCTCGCTCCAATTCCCATTCTTTCTTCCACCGCTCGCGAAGGTCGGTGAAGAATTGCAGGTTTGCCGCGCGGTTTTCCTCGCTGTGGCGCTCTTCGTATTGCTCCTGCTCCCATTCGGCGCGCAGTTCGGCCTTGAGCGCCTCGTAAGCTGGATGGCCGGGGCGCAGTCCGCCCGATCCATAGCGTTGCGGTAAGCGGCCCGGCAGGAAGAACATCACCAGCGCCTCGTTATGGCGTGTCTCGGTGCCCAGCACCCTGCCGGAGGAGACGACCATGCGCTCCTCGCCGGTGATAGCGCGGGTGAGGGCGGTCGCCTCCAACCGGGAGACCCCGCGGTCAATCGCCGCATCCCACGCCGCGCGGAAGCTCTCTGCGCCGGGCCGCGCGCGCAATTTGTAGATCGCTTCAAGTGATTTGCCGATGTGCCGCGCAGCGGAGGACACGATGCCGGTCGCCGCAAGATGAGCGATGAATTCGCGCTGGAGATCAGGGGTGATGGAATTGCGGCGCAGCTGCTTGTGCGGGACCGGCGTGAAGCCAAGCAGAGGGTCGTCCGGCGCAGGCGGAGCGGCTTCGAAGGCTACGGCAGAGGTGCCCTGGCGGGGGATGGCGCGTTTGTTGGTGAGTTCTGCTTTTTTCGTCATTGCGAGGAGCCGCAGGTGACGCGGCAATCCAGATAGCTTCGGGTATGGATTGCTTCGCTAAGCTCGCAATGACGAGTAGGAAAATGGAATTTTTGTGTTCCGCAGCACATCCGTGCTCGCGATATCCTCGCTCACACGGCCTGAAGGTCGGGTGGCCTTTGGCCGTCTTCGACTCCGCTGCGGGCGGCCACAAGGGCCTTGCGGCGCTGCGCGCCGTGCTCCGCGACCAAGCCAGTGACAAAGCACCAAGCATAAGAGCGCTAGATCGTTGGCTTGGAATGTCTCGGTCCGCGACCAGCGGACCGCAAGGGCGCACGCCCGCCCGAGCTAATGCGAGGAAAGCCAAGGCGGACGGATGTCCGCCGCCCGGCGCTTGAGGGCGTAAACAAATAACTCAGGCGTCGGGGCGCGAGATTGGTGGGTTGCACCAAGAGGCTGGGCGCAATCTCGATGGGGTGAGCCAAGAGGGACGGAGTTTTTGTGTTCCGCAGCACATCCGTGCTGCGATATCCTCGCTCACGCGATCAAAGATCGCATCGCTGCGGGCGGCCACAAGGGCCTTGCGGCGCTGCGCGCCGTGCTCCGCGACTAAGCCGCCGACAAAGCACCAAGCGACAAAGCGCCAGGCCGCTGGCCGAGAATGATCCGGTCCGCGACCAGCGGACCGCGAAGCGAAGCTGAACGAGCGAAGCGAGGTCAACGCCGACCGGCCGCCCGAGCTTATGCGAGGGAGTCGGAGCAGAAGACGGATATAACGAGTAGCGCCAATCTAAAACAGACAAACTGGATACATTGTACCTAACGCTCGAAGAAAAATGAAATACTTAATCGCATTGCAATCAATACTGGCCGGTTTCTTTGGGTTGGACACTTCTGGCTTGACGCATAGGTTCGTACGCGTTTATTCGGAAGTGACTTCTCCTCTTTTTGAGAGATGCACTTGTATTAGACCTCTTGATTTGAAGGTGCCCTCGTAAGCCGGAGTTGAAACCTCAAATTTTTAGGGTTTTACATACTGCTTTTAGATCAGGAACCTGTCCTTTTGCAACTTTCGCAATTCTGAGTCCAATTTTGCTGTCGATCTTGGAGAGAAATTTAGACGACCGGAGGGTTGCTTTGAACGAGCCGTAGTCATCGCGGTCGTATGAATCTACAGCGGCATCA
This sequence comes from Erythrobacter sp. S249, assembly GCF_057364975.1. Lineage (NCBI taxonomy): Bacteria > Pseudomonadati > Pseudomonadota > Alphaproteobacteria > Sphingomonadales > Erythrobacteraceae > Erythrobacter > Erythrobacter sp. S249. The sequence continues at coordinate 82,286 of NZ_CP200287.1, forward strand.
AAGAACATCTCGGCTGCGAGTTGAACATGTTTCGCCAAAGCGTTTCTAAATTCAATAGCAGACATGCATTGGAGTGATATTTTTTCAGCGTTAAACGCCTTTCTTTTCTCAATAATCTTCTTGGTTACGTAACTGATCCAGTAGGTACTCGTTACACCTAATAGTTGCACATTCTCGTCGTCTATTAGGCTATCGAAAAGTTCAGCGCGTTTCTCATCAGCTATATTACCGATAAGCCATGCCAAATAGACTTCTTGAGGTTTTACCCCCTTGGGGAATAGCTTTTGATACGGTTGATCGAAGAGCGCGCCCTTATTTGCGATTGCTTGAATCAAAAACTCATTCTGTCCCGCGGCGATAAACTGCGCAACCTTGTCTAACTCGACTATATCGAGGTCCTTTTTTCTGCGCGCGCCTTCGAGCTTTGGAGCGTAATTGACATTGATATCTTCGAAAGCTTTTCTGAGGCCCTTTTGGATGTTGTCGGCTGAGCGGACACTCCAGATTCGCACTGCGTTCTGAGAATTGTTATAGCGAACAATGTCCGTCCGGATGTTTTGTTTAGCCGCTATGACCCTTGCTAAGACCTTGGCATCGTCGGACGCTTCAGCTTGGACAAGGCTGGATGTGGTTTGACAACCGTTCACAATGCTAAAGCGCTTTATCCTAAGTGTTTTGTTTGGCTCATCGTCTTGGTCAATGGGCTCTGCTGTATCGGCCACGATTGTGATCCCATTGTTGAGCGCCCAAAAAATTCCCGGTTCTTCAGTTGCAGTCTTTATGATCTGCTCGTTGATCCCTCCTTTTCGCGAACCCAAAAAAAGTCTGACATTTCCTGCGAAGAGTTCTTGACTGTAATTGTCGTGTAAACGACGAAGTTCAGTGGCGCTAATTGAACCGATCCACGCTCTTCCGTACTCTCCCTCATCCGAAATGAAGTCACCAACGAATGACAGTGTATCTTCTGAAATTCCCGCCTCTGAATCGACAATGGATTTGTAACCAGATACGATAGTTTCACGAGCTGAGTAGAAGAAACCGTTCTCAGGAGATGCGCCTTTTTGGGCTTTGACGGCGGTCTCAATTTCGTTCGATATCAGGCCCAATGAAATTAAACCAAAGCTCAGTGAGTAATTTGGATTAAGTTCAAATTGCTCATTGAGTTGCTCCGCTAAATCCGGGCGTCCGGCTTGCTCTAAAAGAGTGGTATCGGTCACAAACCCAATGCTGCTAGTGACAGCGTCCCATTTAGACTTCGGCGTTGGTTTTATGTTCGCTGAAGTTGGATAATGTGCTTGAACAATGTGTATTGTTTCTGAAGAATCATCGCTGAAAACAATGTCTATGCCCTGATCATTTCCGCCATCAACTGATGCTGCTTCTAGTGCTTCATCTTCATCGAGAGAATGAAAGTTCATTGCATACCATGCGGCAAAAGCTTGCTCTTTCGTGATGTGACCTCGCTTCGCTAATTCAGCAATAGAAGCCGTAATGTCTTTGAATATTTGGTCATCTGCCAAGAGGGAATCCAATCTGTACTTATTCTATACAACACCTTCTGCCTGGCCAGGGCTTTAGTCAATGCGGCTATTGTGATTGGTCCACAACCCTTGACCCCCGCGCCGCCCCCCGCTAAAGGCGCGCTCATCCGAGGCGTGCTGCGTGCACACCCCGGCCAAATAGAGCTGAACATTGCCGGTTAAGTCCCGGAGGCCTCGCTCGCTTGAGCTAGGCCTTTTCTATTTGCTCTTCTGACGTTTGTTATCCTGAAACGAGTTCAGGATGACAGTTTTGCGGAAGGGTTGGGGCGGCCGTCAAAGTAACCCGGTGCTTTGTTACCGGGTGGAGTGTTTCAGTTTGCGCAAGGGAGCGCCGCCTTTCGGCGGTGTTTATCTCGCTGGATCCCGGATCAAGTCCGGGATGACGGCGGCGCAAGCACTCACTCCATCCGCTGAACATCGCACCAATTTTAGGTGAAGGTATTCAATGCCTACGATTAACCAGCTGGTCCGCAAGGGCCGCGTTCCGCAGAAGGCCAAGTCCAAGGTCCCTGCGATGGAAGCAAACCCGCAAAAGCGCGGCGTTTGCACACGCGTTTATACAACGACGCCAAAGAAGCCGAACTCCGCTCTGCGTAAGGTTGCCAAGGTGCGCCTGACGAACCAGCGCGAAGTCATCTCCTACATTCCGGGCGAAGGCCACAACCTCCAGGAGCACAGCGTTGTGCTGATCCGTGGCGGCCGTGTGCGCGATCTTCCCGGTGTGCGTTACCACGTCCTGCGCGGCGTGCTCGACACACAAGGGGTCAAGGACCGCAAGCAAAGCCGTTCGAAGTACGGCGCGAAGCGTCCGAAGTAATCACGGCGATGTTGGCATGTGCCGTCATCCCGAACTTGTTTCGGGATAACCGGCTCCGCCAGCGCAAAGCCTAAAGGAATGTAAGCCCTCGTATGACCTGAAGGGTTATCCTGAAACGAGTTCAGGATGACGGATTGGGGAAGGGGGCTTCGAGATAAGGAAGAAGTGCAATGTCACGTCGTCGTAGGCCCGAAAAGCGGGTTATCTTGCCGGATCCCAAGTTTGGTGATCAGGTTCTGTCGAAGTTCATGAACAACCTGATGCTGGACGGTAAGAAGTCCACCGCAGAAGGTATTGTTTATTCAGCGCTTGATACGGTTGAGGCGAAGGCCAAGACTGATCCGCTTCAGGTTTTCCATGATGCGATCAACAACATCAAGCCGCAGGTCGAAGTGCGCAGCCGCCGTGTTGGTGGTGCGACGTACCAGGTTCCTGTCGAAGTGCGTCCAGAGCGCGCTCAGGCATTGGCGCTGCGTTGGATGATCTCGGCTGCTCGCGGTCGTCCGGAAACCACCATGAGCGCGCGCCTTTCTGGCGAGCTGATGGATGCGGCCAACAACCGCGGCAATGCGGTGAAGAAGCGTGAAGATACGCACCGGATGGCTGATGCCAACCGCGCGTTCTCGCACTACCGCTGGTAATATGGGTGGCGGTAGGACTTACCGCTGTCATAAACGTCACTATATGGGGGTGACATTGGTTTACCCCCACAAACCTATCCGAGGAATTTGATATGGCCCGCGAGTATCCGCTGGAGCGCTATCGCAATATCGGCATCATGGCTCACATCGATGCTGGTAAGACGACTACGACCGAACGCATCCTGTATTACACCGGAAAGTCCTACAAAATTGGCGAAGTGCATGATGGCGCTGCGACCATGGACTGGATGGAGCAAGAACAAGAGCGCGGCATCACGATTACGTCCGCTGCGACGACCTGTTTCTGGAACCCAGAAGATCCGACGATGGATCCTATGAGCGACCCGAAAGAGCTGCGTAAGACACCTGAGCACCGGATCAACATCATTGATACGCCGGGCCACGTTGACTTCACGATTGAAGTTGAACGTTCGCTGCGCGTGCTCGATGGCGCGGTTGCCTGCTTCGACGGCGTGGCTGGGGTGGAGCCTCAGTCTGAAACCGTGTGGCGCCAGGCCGACAAGTATAAAGTTCCAAGAATGTGCTTTATCAACAAATTGGACCGCACCGGCGCCGACTTTAAGTACTGCGTGAACTCGATCATCGAGCGTCTCGGTGCGACACCGGCTGTGCTGTATCTGCCAATCGGCATCGAAGCTGATCTGACGGGTCTAGTTGACTTGGTGAACCAGCGTTCGATCACTTGGAAGAACGAAGATCTGGGCGCGGAATACGTATATGGCGAGATTCCAGCGGACATGGCTGATGAAGCGGCTGAATACCGCGAAAAGCTGATCGAGCTTGCTGTTGAGCAAGACGACGACGTGATGGAAGCGTATCTGGAAGGCAACGAGCCTGATGCGGTGACGCTGAAGAAGCTGATCCGTAAGGGGACGCTCAACCAAAGCTTCGTTCCTGTGCTTTGCGGCAGCGCGTTTAAGAACAAGGGTGTTCAGCCTTTGCTCGACGCTGTTGTCGATTACATGCCGAGCCCGCTCGACGTGGAAGCGATTAAGGGTGTTAAGCCTGATTCTGAAGAAGAAGATTCGCGCGCATCCGACGATGCCGTGCCGTTCGCGGCGCTTGCGTTTAAGGTTATGAACGATCCATTCGTTGGCTCGCTGACCTTTACCCGTATCTATTCCGGTGAACTAACAAAGGGCACCGTCTTGAACTCTGTGAAGGGCAAGAAGGAAAAGATCGGCCGTATCCTCGAAATGCACTCCAATGACCGTAAGGACATTGAAGAAGCATTCGCGGGCGATATCGTTGCATTGGCCGGCATGAAGGCGACCACCACTGGTGATACGCTTTGCGATCCAGCCCACCCGATCATTCTTGAGCGGATGGAATTCCCGGATCCGGTTATCGAACTGTCTGTGGAGCCGAAGACCAAGGCTGACCAAGAGAAGATGGGCGTTGCGCTCAATCGCTTGGCTGCTGAAGATCCAAGCTTCCGCGTTACGACCGACCACGAAAGCGGTCAGACGATCATCAAGGGTATGGGCGAGCTTCACCTCGACATTCTCGTTGATCGTATGAAGCGTGAGTTCAAGGTCGAAGCGAATGTTGGTGCGCCGCAGGTGGCTTACCGTGAATCGCTGGGCCGTGAAATCAACGTCGATTACACCCACAAGAAGCAATCGGGTGGTACCGGGCAGTTTGCTCGTGCCAAAGCGACCTTCACTCCGGGTGAGCGCGGTCAGGGCATCGTGTTCGAGGACAGCATTAAGGGCGGTAATATTCCTAAGGAATACATCCCATCGCTTGAGAAGGGCATCCGTGAGCAAGCCGACAGTGGCTATCTCATTGGCTTCCCAATCATCGACTTCACGATCCACCTCACAGATGGTGCGTTCCACGATGTCGACTCGTCCACCGTGGCGTTCGAAATCTGCGGTAAGGGCGCAATGCGCGAAGCAGCAGAGCGTGGCGGTATCAAACTGCTTGAGCCAGTGATGAAGGTTGAGGTTGTTACTCCGGAAGAGTATCTCGGCGACGTCATCGGCGATCTCAATAGCCGCCGGGGTCAGATCCAAGGCACAGATAGCCGGGGCAATGCCCAAGCTGTTGAAGCAATGGTTCCGCTCGCAAACATGTTCGGTTACGTGAACGAGCTTCGCTCATTCAGTCAGGGCCGTGCGCAATACTCCATGCAGTTCAGTCATTACGACGAAGTGCCGGCGAGTGTTGCACAGGAAGTCAAAGAGAAGCTTGCTTAAGCTGATCGCAGGGGCTAGGGGCTGCGCCTGATTCAGCGGGCGCGCCTTTTCCCCGTAGGAATTCAATTTAGATAGAAGGTTTATACGAGACATGGCGAAGGAAAAATTCGAGCGGAACAAGCCGCACTGCAACATCGGCACCATTGGTCACGTTGACCATGGTAAAACCACTCTGACTGCAGCGATCACCAAGGTGATGGCTGAGCAATCAGGCGGCGAAGCCGTTGACTTTGCAAACATCGATAAGGCTCCGGAAGAGCGCGAGCGCGGGATCACGATCTCGACCGCTCACGTTGAATACGAAACCGAAGCACGTCACTACGCACACGTCGACTGCCCAGGCCACGCTGACTATGTTAAGAACATGATCACTGGTGCGGCGCAAATGGACGGCGCGATCCTGGTTGTGAACGCAGCTGACGGCCCAATGCCACAAACTCGCGAGCACATCCTGCTTGCGCGTCAGGTTGGTGTTCCTGCTCTGGTTGTTTACATGAACAAGGTTGACCAGGTCGACGACGAGGAAATCCTCGAGCTCGTTGAAATGGAAGTTCGTGAACTGCTCAGCGAGTATGGCTTTGACGGCGACAACATCGCCATCACCAAGGGCTCAGCTCTTGCTGCTCTGGAAGGCCGCGACGAAGCAATCGGCGCTGAGTCGATCAAGGCTCTGATGGCGTCTGTTGACGAGCACATCCCACAGCCAGACCGTCCGGTGGATCAGGACTTCCTGATGCCAATCGAGGACGTGTTCTCGATCTCTGGTCGCGGTACTGTTGTGACCGGCCGTGTTGAAACCGGTAAGGTCAATGTTGGTGACGAAGTTGAAATCGTCGGCATCAAAGACACCGCCAAGACAACCGTCACCGGCGTTGAAATGTTCCGTAAGCTGCTCGACTCGGGCGAAGCTGGCGACAACATCGGCGCACTGATCCGCGGCGTTGGCCGTGAAGAAGTTGAGCGTGGTCAGGTTCTTTGTAAGCCTGGTTCGGTTAGCCCGCACACCGAATTCGAAGCAAACGTTTACGTTCTTTCGAAGGACGAGGGTGGCCGTCACACGCCATTCTTCGCGAACTACCGTCCACAGTTCTACTTCCGCACCACCGACGTGACCGGCGAAGTGATCCTCCCAGAGGGCACCGAGATGGTAATGCCGGGCGATGACGTGACGATCAACGTCAAGCTGATCGCTCCAATCGCTATGGACCAAGGTCTTCGCTTCGCGATCCGCGAAGGCGGCCGTACCGTTGGTTCGGGCGTGGTTGCTAAGATCACCAAGTAAGCGTTTCGCGCCTCTCACGAGGTGCAGCGATAAAGAGTGGCCCGGTTCTCAATGTGAGAGCCGGGCCCTTTTTATGTGAGGTGAGTTGCGCGTCTGGCGCGTCCAAATGCATGCTTTTGAGGCCCGGTTTTTTGTGACCGTAATTCAGGGGTTGCCACAGGGCGGGTCTCTCCGTATACGCGCCTCCACAGGCCGAGGATTCGTTCACGGCAACGCAATTTTATAAGGCCGCCCGTTCCGGGAAATCCGGAAATCAGCGGGGCGGGCCTTTTTCTTTTTTGAGAGGCGTAAAAACCTCTTTGGCTCTTTCGCATTGGTACAGGTAATGGAAGCTCAGAATATCCGTATTCGCCTTAAGGCGTTCGACCACCGCGTTCTCGACCAGGCAACTGGTGAGATTGCAGAAACAGCACGTCGTACGGGTGCTCTTATTCGTGGCCCCATTCCCATGCCAACGCGCATTGAGAAGTTCACCGTGAACCGCGGCCCGCACATCGACAAAAAGTCGCGCGAGCAGTTCGAGGTGCGCACCTTCAAGCGGTTGCTCGATATCGTGCAGCCTAACGCTCAGACAGTCGATGCTTTGATGAAGCTTGATCTGGCTGCCGGCGTAAATGTTGAGATTAAGCTCGCTTAATCTACTGCCCTGCGTTAGTGGGGCGAGGTCTTCGGTACGGACCATCATAAACTGACCGAGAATTTCGGGGCACTTATGGCCCCGCTAGCATTCTCCCGAAGTGGAAAATGCCAGCAAGACATAGGGATACCGCCGGTATTGTCTTCGGACTACGCCGGGTCTGCGTCCCCCGTCTCGCTCAACCGGCCATGTGGCTGCGCGAGCATTCAGCCCGGACGGGGCGATGCATAAAATCTGGGTTGAATGGATCTGTCTGTTTTGGGCGGGTTCGCAAGCACTTTGGGATGGGCCCTGAGTGCCTCTGTTTAGGAGTTTTGACGATGCGCACTGGCGTGATCGCAAAGAAAGTCGGGATGACCCGCCTGTTCCAGGACGATGGACGTCACGTTCCCGTGACCGTTCTTGCACTGGAAGATTGTCAGGTTGTCTCGCACCGCACCGCAGAGCGTGATGGCTATTTTGCTGTCCAGCTCGGCGCAGGTACTGCGAAACAAAAGAATGTAGCCAAGCCACAGCGTGAGCATTTCGCGAAAGCGGAAGTCGCGCTGAAGAAGCAGGTTGCTGAATTCCGGGTCGAAAGCGAAGAGGGCCTTGTCCCTGTTGGCGCTACTATCAGCGCTGATCACTTCCTGGCTGGCCAAAAGGTCGACATCACTGGTCACACTCAGGGTAAAGGCTTTGCCGGCGCCATGAAGCGTTGGGGCTTCGGCGGTTTGCGCGCCACCCACGGTGTTTCGATCTCTCACCGTTCGCACGGTTCGACGGGTAACCGTCAGGATCCGGGCCGCGTGTTTAAGGGTAAGAAGATGGCTGGTCACATGGGTGACCGTCAGCGTACCCAGCAAAACCTCGAAGTTGTCCGCACGGACGCTGAGCGTGGTTTGCTCTTTATCAAGGGTTCGGTCCCTGGTTCGAAGAATGGCTGGCTGCTGGTTCGCGACGCTGTGAAGCTCGCAATGCCTGACGATCTTCCGTTCCCAGGCGCTGTTATCGAAACCGCTGCACCAGCTGCTGAAGTAGCTGCGCCGGTTGAAGCTGCTGCTGACACCCCTGCTGTTGAGGCTGAAGCGCCTGCAGCTGACGAAAACAAGGAGGGCTGAGACCATGAAAGTCAAAGTCCAGAAAATCGATGGGAAGGCTTCGGGCGACATCACTCTTAATGATGATGTGTTCGGCGTAACTCCGCGAGCCGACATTCTGCACCGGGTTGTGACCTGGCAGCTGGAAAATCGCCGCGGGACTGCTCGTCCAACGCGTGAGCGTTCGGATGTGGCTCGTACCGGTAAGAAGCACGGCCCGCAAAAGGGTTCGGGCGGCGCTCGTCACGGTGCTCGTTCTGCTCCGATCTTCATCGGTGGTGGTAAAGCGCATGGTGCACGCAAGCGTGACTTCAACCAGTCGCTGAACAAGAAAATTCGCGCACTCGGCCTTAAGATGGCTCTTTCCAGCAAGGCGAAGGACGGCCTCGTCGTTCTTGACAGCCTGGCTATGAAAGAAGCCAAGACGAAGGTGCTCAAAGGGCATCTCGAAAAGGCTGGTTGGGCTGGTAAAGTGCTGGTCATCGACGGTGACAGCATTGACGACGGCTTCAAGAAGGCCGCTGGCAACCTGCCAGGTATCAATGTGATGCCGGCAGCTGGCGCGAATGTTTATGACATTTTGAACCACGACACGCTGGTCCTTACCAAGGATGCTGTCGAAAAGTTGGAGGCGCGCTTCAATGGCTAAAAAGCAAGAAGTTGATGCCCGTCACTATGACGTGATCTTGGCCCCGCACATCACCGAGAAGTCTACACTTCTTTCGGAGAACAATGCGGTGGTTTTCAAGGTGGCACTTGATGCGACCAAGCCGCAGATCAAGGAAGCGGTTGAAGCGATCTACGACAAGAAGGTCACTTCGGTTAACACCATCGTGACCAAGGGCAAGACCAAGCGCTGGAAGGGTAAACCTTACAAGCGCATCGACGTGAAAAAAGCGATCGTTACCCTCGTTGAGGGTGAAATGATCGATATCACTAGCGGTATCTGAGGCGGATCATGGCACTCAAGAATTACAAACCGACAAGCCCCGCACGTCGCGGCCTTATCCTTGTCGACAAGACCAGCCTCTGGAAGGGCAAGCCGGTCAAGTCGCTCACGGAAGGCAAGCGTAAGTCCGGTGGCCGGAACAACAAAGGTCATGTCACCTCGCGTGGCATTGGTGGCGGTCACAAGCAAAAGTACCGCTTCATCGATTTCAAGCGTCGGAAGTGGGATGTTCCTGCGACCGTCGAGCGGATCGAATATGACCCGAACCGTACGGCTTTCATCGCGCTTCTAAAGTATGAAGATGGCGAGCAAGCTTACATCCTGTGCCCTCAGCGTCTCGACGTTGGTGCAACGGTTGTGGCTGGTGAGAAGACCGATACGAAGCCTGGGAACGCGATGCTTCTGGGTCAGATGCCGGTTGGTACGATCTGTCACAATGTTGAGATGAAACCGGGCAAGGGCGGTCAAATCGCTCGCTCTGCTGGTGCTTATGTCCAGCTGGTCGGTCGTGACCGCGGCATGGTCATCGCGCGCCTCAACTCTGGTGAGCAGCGTTACCTGCGGGCTGACTGCATGGGTACGGTTGGTGCGGTCTCGAACCCTGACAACCAAAACCAAAACCTGGGCAAGGCCGGTCGCCGGCGTTGGATGGGCATTAAGCCGCTGACGCGTGGTGTCGCTAAGAACCCTGTCGATCACCCCCACGGTGGTGGTGAAGGCCGGACTTCGGGCGGTCGTCACCCGGTTACCCCATGGGGCAAGCCGACCAAGGGTGCTCGCACTCGCAAAAACAAGCAGACGGATAAGATGATTATCCGTTCGCGCCACGCCAAGAAGAAGAGGTAAGACACGATGGCACGTTCCGTCTGGAAAGGTCCTTTCGTCGAGCTCAGCCTTCTGAAGAAGGCGGAGGACGCACAAGAGGCAAACAACAGCAAGCCGATCAAAACCTGGTCGCGTCGCTCTACGATTTTGCCGCAATTCGTCGGTCTGACGTTCAACGTCTACAATGGCCACAAGTTCATCCCGGTCTCGGTTTCGGAGGAAATGGTCGGGCACAAGCTTGGTGAGTTTTCGCCTACGCGGACATTCCCTGGCCACGCTGCCGACAAGAAGGGTAAGCGCTAATGGGCAAGGCAAAATCACCTCGCCGTGTTGCTGATAACGAGGCTTTGGCCGTCGGCACCTCCATTCGTGGTTCCGCGCAAAAGCTGAACCTCGTGGCGCAGCAAATTCGCGGCAAGAAGGTCGAAGAGGCTCTCAACATCCTCACCTTCTCGAAGAAAGCCATGGCCAAGGATGCGACGAAAGTTCTCGCATCGGCGATCGCTAACGCGGAAAACAACCACAATCTCGACGTCGACGCGCTCGTCGTTGCTGAGGCTTCGGTCGGTAAAGCGATTACCATGAAGCGGTTCCACACACGTGGCCGTGGTAAATCGACCCGCATCCTGAAGCCGTTCAGCAAGCTGCGCATCGTAGTTCGCGAAGAGGAAGAGTCGTAAGATGGGTCAGAAGAGTAATCCGATCGGTCTGCGCCTGCAGATCAACCGTACTTGGGACAGCCGTTGGTACGCCGAAGGGCGTGACTACGCGAGCCTGCTCAAGGAAGACATTGAGATCCGCAAGTTCATCATCAAGTCGCTGCCACAAGCTGCGATTTCCAAGGTGGTGATCGAGCGTCCAGCCAAGCTTTGCCGCATTTCGATCTATGCTGCCCGTCCCGGTGTTATCATCGGTAAGAAGGGTGCGGACATCGAGAAGCTGCGCGCCAAACTGGCGACGATGACTTCGAGCGAAGTGAAGCTGAACATCGTTGAAATCCGCAAGCCGGAAATCGACGCGAAGCTCGTTGCTCAAGGCGTTGCTGATCAGCTCATTCGCCGTGTGGCTTTCCGCCGTGCGATGAAGCGCGCCGTTCAGTCCGCTCTGCGTCTCGGCGCAGAAGGCATCAAGATCACATGTGGTGGCCGTTTGGGCGGTGCAGAGATTGCGCGCGTTGAATGGTACCGTGAAGGACGTGTGCCGCTGCACACACTGCGCGCCAACATCGATTATGCCGAAACCGAAGCGCTGACCGCTTACGGTATCATCGGCATCAAGTGCTGGATCTTCAAAGGCGAGATCCTCGCTCATGATCCAACCGCGCAGGATCGCCTGATGATGGAAGCTCAGACTTCCGGCGTCCGGCCGGCTCGCTGAGGTAGGTAGAGACAATGCTGCAACCGAAGAAAACCAAGTATCGCAAGGCCTTTAAGGGCAAGATCAAAGGCGACGCCAAGGGCGGCACGACTTTGAACTTTGGCTCCTATGGTCTGAAGGCTCTCGAGCCTGAGCGGATCACCGCGCGTCAGATCGAAGCGGCTCGCCGTGCGATCACGCGTCACATGCGCCGTCAAGGTCGCCTCTGGATCCGCGTGTTCCCTGATGTGCCAGTGTCCAAGAAGCCTGCCGAAGTTCGTCAGGGTAAGGGCAAGGGCTCCGTTGAATTCTGGGCTGCTCGCGTAAAGCCGGGCCGCATCCTGTTCGAACTCGACGGTGTCCCAGGCAAGATCGCTGCTGAAGCGTTTGAGCGTGCGGCCATGAAGCTGCCAATCAAGACCAAGGTCGTTGCTCGTCTGGGCGACACCTCTCACCTGGGAGGCAAATGATGGCTAAAGGTAGTATCGCTGTCGAAGATCTTCGCACCAAGACCGACGATCAACTCTCCGCTGAGCTCACCGAGCTGAAGCGTGAGCAGTACAATCTGCGGTTCCAGGCTGCGACCAACCAGCTCGAAGCTCCAGCTCGGATCAAGCAAGTGCGCCGCACGATTGCTCAGATCAAGACGCTGCAGAACGAGCGCGCAGCAGCCGCTGCGAAGGCTTAAGGAGTAGACAATGCCAAAACGTATTCTGATCGGCTCTGTCACCTCCGACAAGACCGACAAGACCGTGACCGTGAAAGTCGAACGTAAGGTGAAGCACCCGCTCTACGGGAAGATCATCCGTCGTTCGAAGAAGTATCACGCTCACGACGAAAAAAACGAATTTGCCGTTGGTGATGTTGTGCGGATCGAGGAGACGAAACCGATCTCCAAGACCAAGACCTGGATCGTAAAAGACCGGGTTACCGCAGGCGGAACCCAAGCGGTCGAAGCTGATCTCGATGTCGAGGCAGCCGGTAACTGATTGAATTGATCCTCGCCTTGGCGAGGACACGCGTAGGAACTGCCGGACTGGTTTCGGCAAGCCAATGAGAAGGAAACGGATCAATGATCCAGATGCAATCCAATCTCGACGTCGCGGACAACAGCGGCGCAAAGCGCGTCCAGTGCATTAAAGTGCTGGGCGGGTCTAAGCGCCGGTTTGCCTCCGTGGGCGACGTGATCGTGGTTTCCGTGAAGGAAGCTCAGCCACGCGCTAAGGTGAAGAAGGGCGATGTTCATCGCGCTGTCATCGTGCGCACGAAGAAGGACGTTCGCCGCCCAGACGGCAGCGTGATCCGCTTCGACAGCAACGCCGCTGTACTGGTCAACAAGAGCGAAGAGCCAATCGGCACTCGTATCTTTGGCCCAGTGGTCCGCGAACTTCGCGGCCGCGGCTTCATGAAGATCATCAGCCTTGCGCCGGAGGTGCTCTAATGGCCGCTGCTAAGATCAAGAAGGGCGACAGCGTCGTCGTGCTTTCGGGCAAGGATAAGGGCCGCACCGGCACTGTCCAAAAGGTCATGCCAAAAGATGGCAAGGTCGTTGTCGAAGGCATCAACGTGGCTGCCCGCCACCGCAAACCAAGCCAGCAAAACCCGCAGGGTGGCATCGATCGCTTTGAAGCGCCGATGAACATCTCGAAGGTTGCTTTGGCTGATCCTAAGGATGGCAAGCCAACCCGAGTCCGTTTCGAAGAAAAGGACGGCAAGAAGGTTCGCGTTGCTGTGAAGAGTGGAGAGACCATCGATGGCTGATGCATACACTCCGCGCCTGAAGGCGAAGTATGACGAGCAGATCGTCAAGGCGATGACCGAGAAGTTCGGTTATAAGAACCGTCTTGAAGTTCCTAAGATCGCGAAGATCACACTCAATATGGGTGTGGGCGAGGCGAGCCAGGACAAAAAGAAAGTTCAAATCGCAGCTGAAGAAATGACCCTGATTGCCGGCCAAAAGCCAGTGATCACTAAGGCGAAGAAATCAATCGCTCAGTTTAAGCTGCGCGAAGGCATGCCCATTGGTTGCAAGGTAACCCTGCGCCGTGACCGCATGTATGAATTCCTCGACCGTCTGGTCACTGTTGCAATGCCACGCATCCGCGACTTTCGCGGGCTGAACGCCAAGTCGTTCGACGGCCGCGGCAATTACGCAATGGGCCTCAAGGAGCAAATCGTGTTCCCTGAGATCAGCTACGACAAGATCGATACGGTGCGCGGCATGGATATCATTGTCACCACCACCGCAAAGACTGACGAGGAGGCACGCGAATTGCTGCGCCTGCTCGGCTTCCCTTTCCAAGGTGAAGCCAATCCGTCTGAAGAAAAGGCCGCAGCGTGAGCTGCGTGTCGCAACGACTAGAGAAGAGAGCTTAAGTCCAATGGCGAAACTGAGTTCGATCAATAAGAATGAGCGTCGTAAGAAGCTCGTTAAGAAGTACGCAGACAAGTACGCTAAGCTGAAGGCGATTTCGAAGGACACTTCACTCGACGAGAGTGAACGTCTGGTAGCGCGCCTGAAGATGGCGGAACTCCCGCGCAACGGGAACCCAACGCGGGTTCGCAATCGCTGCGCGACCACCGGCCGCCCACGCGGCTACTACCGCAAGTTCGGCATCAACCGCATTGAATTGCGGAATCTTGGTAACAAGGGTCTGATCCCTGGCCTTACCAAGTCGAGCTGGTGAGGAGCTGATAGATGGCTATGACCGATCCATTGGGTGATATGCTCACCCGCATCCGCAACGGACAGCAGGCGAAGAAGGATTCCGTCCTTTCGCCAGCGTCTAAGCTGCGTGCAAACGTTCTCGAAGTGCTTCAGCGCGAAGGCTACATCCGTGGCTACAGCGAAGACAGTTCGGGCAAGCACCCGGCGCTGCGGATTGAGCTGAAATATTTCGAAGGCGAGCCTGCTATCAAGCACGTAAGCCGCGTCTCTAAGCCTGGCCGCCGCGTCTATTCGGGTTCGAAAGAACTTCCGACTGTTCGCAACGGCCTTGGCATCACCATCGTCTCGACACCGCGCGGTGTGCTTTCGGATAACGAAGCACGCGATAGCAACGTCGGCGGCGAAGTGCTGGCGGAGGTGTTCTGATGAGCCGTATTGGCAAAAAAGCTGTCGCCATCCCCAGTGGGGTGTCCGCCAGCATTGAGAATGGCACGCTGAGCGTGAAGGGCCCAAAGGGCACTCTCACGATGGGCCTGTCTGAGCACATCAGCTACACGGTTGAAGGTGACGAGATCCAGGTTAAGCCTGCGAACGACACCAAATTGGCTCGCTCGTTCTGGGGTATGCACCGTACATTGGTGTCTAACCTGGTTGAGGGCGTCACCGAAGGCTTCACCAAGACGCTTGAAATTTCAGGTGTTGGTTATCGTGCGAAGGCTCAGGGCAAGTCTCTGAAGCTGGAACTCGGTTTCAGCCACGATGTGAACATCGATGTGCCTGAAGGTCTCGAAGTGAAAACGCCTGATCAGACCACGGTTGAGATTTCGGGTATGGACAAGCAGGCTGTTGGCCAGCTTGCTGCTGAAATTCGCCGCTGGCGTAAGCCTGAGCCTTATAAGGGCAAGGGTATCAAGTATCGCGGCGAGTATGTCTTCCGCAAGGAAGGGAAGAAGAAGTAAGATGGCTAAGCTTTCCCTGTTTGAACGCCGCCGCCGCCGGGTGCGTACCGCACTGCGGACGCGTGCTGGCGATCGTCCTCGCTTGTCGGTGCACCGCACTGGTCGTCACATCTATGCTCAGATCATCAATGATGCTGATGGCCGCACTGTGGCTGCTGCATCTACTCTGGGCGGCAAGAAGTCTGGCGCAAATGTCGATGCCGCTGCTCAAGTGGGCAAGGATATCGCCGCTGCCGCCAAGAAGGCTGGCGTGACCACTGTCGTGTTTGATCGCGGCGGGTTCCTGTTTCATGGCCGCGTGAAAGCGCTGGCCGATGCCGCTCGCGAAGGCGGGCTGGAGTTCTGATGATGGCTGACGACAAGAAAACCGAAGCGCCTGCTGAAGAGGCCAAGACCGAAGAAACTGCAGCATCTGCAGTAGAGACGGAAACTCCGGCTGTTGCTGAAACACCATCAGAGGCGGCTGATACTCAGTCGGCTGATACTGGTGAACCAGCAAAGACTGCAGAAGCACCGGCAAAAACCGATGCTCCTCAACAACGTGAAGGCCGCGGTCGTGGCCGTGGCGGCGACAGTCGCGGCGGTGGCCGTGGTCGCGGTGGCCGTGACAATCGTCGCGGTAAGCGTGAAGAGGAAGATGATGGCATCATCGAGAAGTTGGTGCACATCAACCGCGTCTCTAAAACGGTGAAGGGTGGTAAGCGTTTTGGCTTTGCTGCACTCGTCGTTGTTGGTGACGGCGCGGGCCGCGTTGGCTTTGGCCACGGTAAGGCTCGCGAAGTTCCAGAGGCGATCACCAAAGCAACCGCAGCCGCTCGTAAGAAGATGGTTCGCGTTCCGCTTAAAGAAGGCCGCACTTTGCACCATGACGCCAAGGGCCGTTTCGGCGCTGGTAAGGTGACCGTGCGTACAGCGCCTCCGGGTACCGGCATCATTGCTGGTGGTCCGATGCGTGCCGTCTTTGAAAGCCTGGGCGTTGCAGACGTTGTGACCAAATCGGTCGGTTCGTCCAACCCCTATAACATGATCCGCGCTACCTTCGACGCGCTGACCAACCAGACTTCGCCGAAGTCTGTCGCTCAGCGCCGGGGCAAGAAGGTCGCAGACCTTCTGGGCCGTGGTGGTTCAAGCGAGGTGGAAGCAGAAGCTGAAGCCGCGGCGATTGTGGAGTAAGACCAATGGCTGCTAAGAAAACTATCAAGATCAAACAGATCGGTTCGCCGATCCGTCGCCCAGAAAGTCAGCGTAAGATCCTGATCGGCCTGGGCCTCAACAAGATGCACAAAGTTGTCGAGCGTCAGGACACCCCTGAAGTTCGCGGCGCGGTCGCAAAGATCCCGCATCTGGTTGAAGTGGTTGACTAAAATAATTGAGGCCTCGCTCGGTGCGGGGCCTCACTCTTTCAGCGCGAACAAAAGCGAAAGCGAGTGCACACATGAAACTCAATGACATCCGTGACAATGAAGGCGCCCGTAAAGGACGCATGCGCAAGGGCCGTGGTATCGGTTCTGGCAAAGGCAAAACCGCTGCGCGCGGTCAGAAGGGCCAAAAGAGCCGTTCCGGCGTAGCGATCAAGGGCTTTGAAGGCGGCCAAATGCCGCTTCACATGCGCCTGCCAAAGCGCGGCTTCAACAACCCGTTCGGCAAAGATTTTGCAGAGATCAACATTGGCATGGTCCAAAAGTTCATCGACGCGAAGAAGCTCGACGGCAAGAAAATCATCGACGAAGCGGCTCTGCGTGACGCAGGTCTGGTTCGCGGCGGCAAAGACGGCGTTCGTTTGCTCGGCAAGGGCGAATTGAAAGCCAAGGTCAAATTCGTCGTTGCTGGTGCGTCTAAAGGCGCCATCGAAGCGGTTGAAAAGGCCGGCGGCAGCGTCGAAGTCGTTGTCGTGAAGAAGCCTTCGGGCAAGCCGAACCCTGAGAAAGCGGCGGCAAAAAGCAAATAATGCGGGTATTGGTGAGCGAGGGGTTCGACATTCGGCTCCTCGCTCCCTATCTAATCCTTCGTGCATAGACCGGTGAGGGCCGGTTGGTCTGTTTTTCGGGCTTGCTGGACGGCAAGGACACCCAAGGACAGGCTATTAGCCAGACGCTAGGATCGATATTTAAACATGGCATCACGCGCCGATTCAATCGCGAGCAATATGAGCCTCGCCAATTTCTCCAAAGCCACGGAGTTGCGCCAGCGTATCTGGTTCACCATCGGTGCGCTTATTGTCTTTCGCTTTTTGAGCTTTGTTCCGCTGCCCGGGGTCAATCCGTTGATCCTGGAAACGCTGTATGACCAAACACGCGGCGGCATTCTTGACCTGTTCAACACATTTTCCGGCGGCAGCCTGGAGCGGATGAGCCTCATCGCGCTCGGCGTTATGCCGTATATCACCGCCTCGATCGTGGTGCAGATGGCCTCGGCCCTGCACCCAACGCTCGCTGCGCTGAAGAAAGAGGGCGCAACCGGGCGTCAGAAACTCAACCAATACACCCGCTATGGCACGGTGTTCTTGTGCATCATTCAGGGCTGGTTCCTGGCCGCAGGCCTTGAAAGCTTCGGCGCGCAAAGCGGGCTGCAAGCCGTCGTCAATCCGGGCTATATGTTCCGCGTCGGCGCCGTCATCAGCCTTGTCGGCGGCACTATGTTCTTGCTGTGGCTGGGTGAGCAAATCACCTCGCGCGGGATCGGTAATGGTGTCTCGCTGATCATTATGGCGGGCATCGTCGCACAATTCCCAACGTTCGTGTCCAACATGTTTGAGGGCGGCCGTACGGGGTCTATTTCGCTTGGTCTGATCGTTGGCTTCGCCATCATGGTTGTGGTGCTGATCCTGGTGATCTCCTTCGTGGAGCGGGCCCAGCGGCGCTTGCTGATCCAATATCCTAAGCGCGCCACGCAAAATGGCGTGATGCAGGCAGATCGTTCGCACTTGCCACTTAAACTCAACACCGCCGGTGTTATCCCGCCAATCTTCGCAAGCTCGCTGTTGCTGCTGCCGCTGACAATCACTCAGTTCGCTGGCGCCCCAACGGGTGAAGAAGGAGCAGGCGGATTTGCGCAAAGCCTGTTGTTCTACCTCCAGCCAGGCGAGTGGATTTACCTCACACTTTATGCGCTGGGCATCATATTCTTCTGCTTCTTCTACACCGCGGTTGTGTTCAACCCGGAAGAGACCGCGGACAATCTGAAGAAGAACGGTGGCTTTATTCCCGGCATTCGTCCGGGTAAGCGGACGGCAGACTATCTCGAATACGTCCTCACCCGCATCACCGTGGTCGGCGCGCTCTATCTTGCGATTGTCTGTGTGCTGCCGGAATATGTCATTCGCCAGACCGGTCTGCCGCTGTTCCTTGGCGGTACCAGCCTGCTGATTGTGGTGAACGTCACAGTTGATACGATCAGCCAAGTGCAGTCGCATTTGTTGGCGCACCAATATGGTGACCTGATCAAAAAGGCGAAACTTAAGGGCCGTAAGCGCTAATCGGCGCGCGAGCATCTGGGGGATTTTGCGATGAACATCATTCTTCTTGGCCCTCCGGGTGCCGGTAAGGGCACGCAAAGTGCCGGACTAGTAGAGCGGCACGCGATGGTGCAGCTTTCCACCGGCGACATGCTGCGCGCTGCGGTGAAGGCTCAAACGCCTGTTGGTCTAAAGGCCAAGGCCGTGATGGATGCGGGCGAGCTCGTTTCTGACGAGATCGTTGCTGATCTGATCGATGCTGAACTCGCGGCAATGGACGCTGGCACGGGCGCGATCTTCGATGGCTATCCGCGCACCGCTTCTCAGGCGGAAACGCTGGACGGAATTCTCAGCAAACATGGCCGCACTCTTGATCATGTGATTGAGCTGGGCGTCGATATTGATGCTCTGGTTGAACGGATCACGGGCCGGTTTAGCTGCGCGAATTGCGGAGCTCTCTATCACGATACGGCGAACCCACCAGTGTCTGAAGGTGTGTGCGACAGCTGTGGGCACACAGAATTCAAACGCCGTCCTGACGACAATGAGGAAACCGTCCGCACTCGGATGGCGGTCTATCGCGGCGAAACCGCGCCGATCCTGCCGGGCTATGAAGCGCGCGGCATTGTGACGCGGGTGGATGGCATGGCGGGCATCACCGATGTCGCCAATGCGATTGACGCGGTGCTCGCTTAAGCGGGCAATTGGCGGGGCAGGGGGCTAACTCTGCTCTTTCACACATTATCGGCATCGCCTAAACCGCTTCGCATAGAGATGCGAAGAGGATGATTGTGATGCGTGTAGTTTTGGCTGGTTTGGCGGTATTGTTGGCGGCTCAGCCGGTTGCTGCCGAGGTGGTTGCGACCAGCGAGAATAGCTTTGTGACCCGCGATGAGGCGGTGGTTGAGGCCAACCCCAAAGCGGTTTGGCTGGCGCTGATTTCGCCCGCTCGCTGGTGGAATTCCTCGCACACATGGTCTGGCAATTCTGCGAACCTCACTATTACCCCGCAGGCAGGCGGATGCTTTTGCGAGCGCATTCCTGAAGATCCTGACCCAGAGAAGATCACGCTGGAGGGCAGCGTTGAGCACATGCGTGTGATTCAAGCCTATCCCGAACGCGCTTTGCGGATGCAGGGCGCACTCGGCCCGCTACAAAGTGAGCCGGTGACTGGCATTCTGACCGTTGCAATCAGCGAGGTCGAGGAGGGCACCAAGATCGTCTGGGAATACAATGTCGGCGGCTCCATGCGCTATAAGATTGGAGAGATTTCCGCAGCGGTTGACGGGGTGATGACCCAGCAATTGTCCGGCCTCGCGCAAAGTCTTGGCACCGTCTCCGGTCCGGCCACCGCCAGCGAGGATGCTGAAGGCGCGACCGAGGAAGCGAGCGCGGACGAAAGCGCTGAAGAACGTTCAGAAGCCCCAGCAGATGAAGCAGGTGAGGGCGCCAGCGCGATCGGCGATGACTTTCTTGAGGGTGTCGAAAGCGCCAACTAGTACAGGCGCGAAGGCTAGTTTTCCGCAGGTTCACAGGCCCAGTTTTGACCTTGCGCCCGCGGCGCGCTAAATTGCGAAACATCACAAGTGAGCAAAGCGGGCATGCCTCGCGCAATTTTGCCGCTAAACTGTTCCACCGGACGAACTAATTCGTCCGATTGTCGCGCTATGATTTGCTAGCGGTTGACGCGCTGCGCGAATCGTCTTAAGCGCGCCCTTCATTCGAGATTTTCGAACCGAGTCCGGCAGGTAGCCTTATTGATTGGATGCCAACCGGGCTTTTTGCCGTTTAAGCGGTTTTGGCATTTGTCAGATCGGCTGAACGGCGGCGGAAATCTTTAGTGAAGCGTTGAGATAGGGGTGGGTTGCATGTCGCGCTCATGTCCCTGTGGAGCATGGAGAATTAAGTGGCTCGTATTGCTGGGGTGAACATCCCTACAAATAAGCGTGTTATTATCGCGCTTACCTATATTCACGGCATTGGTCGCACGACCGCTGTGAAAATCGCTGACAAGCTTGGCATTGATCACTCTGCACGTGTGCAAGATCTTTCTGATGAAGAAGTTCTGCGTATCCGTGAGACGATTGACGCTGATCACACCGTCGAAGGCGACCTGCGTCGCAACACCGCGATGAACATTAAGCGCCTGATGGACCTTCGGTCTTATCGCGGCCTGCGTCATCGTAATGGATTGCCTGTGCGCGGTCAGCGCACTCACACCAACGCCCGCACCCGCAAGGGTAAGGCCAAGCCGATCGCCGGCAAGAAGAAGTAAGCCTTGCTTGGGTCTTCCCAAGCGAGCTTTTACCTTCTGACGAGTTAAAGGATTTAGCCAAATGGCACGCGAACCAGGTCGGGTTAAAAAACGCGACAAAAAGAATATCAGCAGCGGCGTTGCTCACATCAACGCCAGCTTCAACAACACGATGATCACCATCACCGATGCACAAGGCAATGCGATCAGCTGGTCCAGTGCCGGCATGATGGGCTTCAAAGGCAGCCGTAAATCGACGCCTTATGCAGCCCAGGTTGCCGCCGATGATGCGGGCAAGAAAGCCGCTGAGCATGGTGTTCGCACTTTGGAAGTCGAAGTGAAGGGCCCAGGCTCTGGCCGTGAGAGCGCACTACGCGGTCTTGCAGCTGTCGGCTTCAATATCACATCTATCCGCGATGTGACGCCAATCCCGCACAACGGCGTTCGTCCGTCTAAGCGGCGCCGCGTCTAAACCGTCCCAGTTCGGTGGCCCTGGTGGCCATCGCAACAATCCGGCGGCCAAAGCGCAGTTCGCGAAAGCGCCAAGGCCCGCCGATAATTTGAACCGCTGCATAGCGAATTAGGGGAAATCCATGTCCGTCAATACGAAGAACTGGCAGGAACTTAAGAAACCCAACGCTCTCGAAATCAAGGAAGGCGGCGATAAGTCTCGCAAGACGACATTCGTTGCTGAGCCGCTTGAGCGCGGCTTTGGTCTGACACTCGGTAATGCGTTGCGCCGGGTACTGTTGTCCTCATTGCAGGGCGCAGCGATCACCTCGATCAAGATTGAAAACGTACTGCACGAATTCTCGTCGCTCGCCGGTGTGCGTGAAGACGTGACCGACATCGTGCTGAATGCAAAGCAAATCTCTTTGAAGATGGAAGGCGAAGGCGCGAAGCGTCTGCAGCTTTCCGCGACTGGTCCAGCTGAAGTCACCGCCGGTGACATCGCTGTGTCTGGCGATATCGAAGTGATGAACAAGGACCTGGTCCTGTGTCACTTGGACGAAGGCGCGACGCTCAACATGGAGCTGACCGCTGACGTGGGCAAAGGCTACACGCCTGCTGTTCAGAACCGTCCGGTTGATGCGCCGATTGGCCTGATCCCGATTGACTCGCTGTATTCGCCAGTCCGTCAGGTCAGCTACAAGGTTGAAAACGCCCGTGTTGGTCAAGAGCTTGACTATGACAAGCTCAGCCTCACGGTTGAAACCGATGGCACTGTGACCCCAGAAGATGCCGTGGCCTATGCCGCTCGCATTCTTCAGGATCAGCTGACCCTGTTCGTCCACTTCGAAGATGGCATTCCGCAGCCGCAAAGTGCAATGATCGGCCAAGCCGCTCAGCCGCAAGAAGACGATGCGAACCAGCTCAACCGTTACCTTCTCAAGAAGGTCGACGAGCTGGAACTGTCGGTCCGTTCTGCGAACTGCCTCAAGAACGACAACATCATCTACATCGGCGATCTGGTTCAAAAGACCGAAGCCGAGATGCTGCGCACGCCAAACTTTGGCCGCAAGTCGCTTAATGAGATCAAGGAAGTTCTCTCCAGCATGGGTCTGCGCCTCGGCATGGATATTCCAGGTTGGCCACCGGAGAACATCGAAGAAATGGCCAAGAAGCTCGAGCAAGAGCTGCTGGGTTAATCAGGTTCCGGCGGCGCACCTTAAGCGCCGCCAGTACCGGGCTACCTAATACGGGCCCCTTACAAACGAAGGATATGAATTATGCGTCACGGAATTTCACAGCGTAAGCTGAGCCGTAAGTCGGGCCACCGTAAGGCTCTGTTCCGCAACATGGCAGCGGCTCTGATCAAGCACGAGCAGATCCAAACCACTCTGCCAAAGGCGAAAGAACTTCGTCCATACGTTGAGAAGCTGATCACGCTGGCAAAGCGTGGCGGCCTGTCAAACCGCCGTTTGGCTCAGTCGCGTCTTCTGGACGAGACACAGCTGAAGAAGCTGTTTGACGTTCTGGCCGAGCGCTACAGCGACCGTGACGGTGGCTATACCCGCGTGATCAAGGCTGGCTACCGCGCCAGCGACAGCGCGCAGCTCGCCATCATCGAATTGGTTGAGCGCGATCCAGAAGCCAAGGGCCAAGACAGCGGTCCGGTTATGTCTGACGAATATGACGAAGAAGAAGTCGCGGCGTAAGCTGAGCTTCTCTTGTGAGACAGCAAAGGGCTGGCGGAGCGATCCGCTGGCCCTTTTTGTTATGCGGCGGCGACTGCACGGTTTTTCTTTTGAGACACTGCGGCTAGTGTCATGCCCATGAAGACCACACTCATTGCTGCCGCAGGCGCGGCTCTCGCTCTCACATCCCTCTCTGCCGCTCCGGCAGCTGCCCAATCGGCGCAGGAACGCCTGGATGCGCGCTATGACCGCGCGCTTGCGGCGGGGTACAAGGCGTTGATGTTGTGCAGCGGGATTGCGAACTCTGAACGCGTCGGCTCGGACCGTACGCCGGAGCAAATCCATGAGTGGGAATTGACGGGAATTCAGGCGCCGCTTGATGATGTTATCCGCGATCTACCTTATAAGATTGTGCGAGGCGAACCGATTGAGTTTCAAAGTCCAAAGGCTGGTTTCGTGCGCCATGTCGAGGTGACTTGGGCCGAAGATATGCCGCCTAGGATTGCCGAGTATCGCGGGCGCGCCGGATGTGCCGTTTTGCCAATTGGGACGGATCCGTCCGAACTCACGGACGAAACTGCCAGCATGCGCATGCAGGCACCAAACATGCCTGTATTTGTTGATCGCGACAACGCGGCGCTACAGACAGTCGGCCAATCGGCATTCGGTGGTGACTACGGTGAAGGGGCTCGCACTACAGCTGTCTTGATTAGCCAGAATGACCGGATGCTGTTTGATGGTTTCGCAGATGGCTACGCTCGTCACACGCCCCAACGTACCTGGTCTGTGGCAAAAAGCATCGCTGCGACGTTTGTCGGCATGGCGGTGATGGACGGCGCAGTGGATGTGTCTCAAAGTGCGGGGCTGGGCGAGGGCGATCCTCGGTCCGTTATCACTATTGACCACGCGCTTCGCATGGCGACAGGTCGATATTCAGACACAGCAGGCAATCGCACAGACCCTCTGTATTGGGGCGGGACCACCGTTGACGAGCGAGCCCGCAACTGGCCACTCGTTCACAAACCCGGTACGGTTTACCGCTATGCTAACAACGATACACTGATGGCCATTGAGCCGATCCAACAGTGGATTGACGAAAAAGAGCCAGAAAAGCTCGCTGATCTGCTCGGCATGTTCGACGCGTCGATAGAGCGAGACTGGCAAGGGAACTACGTCCTATCCAGTCAGGTCTGGGCTTCGGGTGAGGATTTGATGGCTCTGGGGCAGTTGTATCTCGACAAGGGCAAGCAGTGGTCCCGGTATCAGCGTTTCCCTGAAAACTGGGTCGAATACGTCTCCACCCCATCAGGTCCTCAGCCGGAGGGCACTGACTGGGGCTATGGTGCGGGTTGGTGGACCTTCAAGCGGCCGGAGGGCAATGCATTTGAGGGCATTCCTGACGACGCCTTCGCCGCGCGCGGCAATCGCGGACAATATGTCGTCGTCGTGCCTTCCCGCAATGTTGTGATCGTGCGCCGGGGCGAGGACATGGTCGGCACGCGCTTTGATATTGCCGCATTTACCCGTGATGTGCTGGCTACGCTCGATTGATCCACCGAGGGTGGAGATCGCGATATTCAGATAAGTCGCCATAAACCTGAACAATCGCTGCAAAGGTCAGTCAGGCTTAGACAATAGCGAATCGTCCATAAGGGTTTTGTAGCCGGGACACCCCCGTTTCGGCGTAACCCGAGGATGAAACCCTATGACGAAATTGACCAATATGTTGGCCAAGGGCACGCTCGGGACTGTCGCGGCAGGCGCGATGGCCCTGGCATCTGCAACTCCAGCCATGGCGCAAGAACGCCATCGTGATCGCGGCATTGACGCAGGCGATGTGATCGCTGGCGCTGTGATTATCGGCGGAATTGCCGCTTTGGCCGGCGCCTTTGATAATGACCGCGACCGCAATTATCGAGATCGCAATCGGAATTACGACAACCGTAATTATAACACCCGTGTAAACTACAACACGCGTAGCAATCCGCGCGGTGCAGTGGATCGGTGTGTCCGAGCAGCTGAAAACCAAGCACGCAGGTTTGGCGGATATCGTTTCGCCGATGTGACGCAGATCCGCGATGTTGATCGCACCCGCAATGGTTACCGCGTTAAAGGCCGGATCATTGTTGACGGATCGCGCGGATACAACCGCAACCGTTCTGACCGCGGCAGTTTCACCTGCTATGTCGGTAGACAGCGCGGCGCCCAGGTCGATTTTAACGGCGTTCGCGGGCTTCGGTAATATCCGGTCCAACAGACCTCTATGACCACCAGCGTGGGCGGTTCAGGCAAGTGTAAGCCTGGGCCGCCTATGCGCATAGGCACAAGAGAGCGATTGGTGGCACGCTCATCCGCAACAGGAGGGACCCCAATGGCCCATATGAAGTATTTTGGCGTATTGACCGGCATTGCAGCGGCAAGCGCTTTGTCCGCTGCGCCAGCAAGCGCCGCTGAACTGTCAAATAGCGCAGCACCAACAAGTCTGGCTGAGGGGACGTTTTCCAGCGCACCAGCATTTGACTTGTTCGCGCCAGAGGCGGAGGCGGCTGACTATTTTGGCTATCGCCGGTATCGCGGCTATCGGCGTCACCGCCGGGTCGACGCTGGTGACGTCGTTGCAGGTGTCCTGATCCTTGGCGGGATTGCCGCAATTGCTAGCGCGGCGTCCAACAACAAGCGCGACCGCGACCGGGACCGCGACTATGACCGGCGCGACCGGGACTATGACAACCGCGATCGCCGCCGGGGCGACAGCCGCTCTGACAGCGGCTCAGGCATCGACAATGCCGTCTCACGCTGTGTGAACCAGATTGAGCGTGACGTGCGGGTGGAAGGCGTGGACAGCGTTGACCGCACAGGCGAGGGCTGGCGCGTGACCGGTTCAATCTACAATGGTGATCGCTTCACCTGTCAGATCGGCAATGATGGCCGGGTCAGCAATGTTGACTTTGGCGGCGGTTTCTCCGGCGCGTCTGCTGACGATGTGGACGACCGCCAGCTGAGCGATGATCGCTACACCGAGGCACGCCGTGCGCGCGGCATGTCTGAGCCTGACCGCCGCTATCAAGCGGCAGCGGTGCGGCCGGCGCCTGAGAACTCGGCGCAACCAGCCTATCCGGGCGGACCATTACCGGGCGAGAGCTTTGACGACCGTGTGGATGGCGACATCGGCGGTTAAGCCTGGGCCAGACGGCTAAGATCTGAAATTTGAGGGAAGGGGCGGGCTATTCCGCCCCTTTTTTCGTGGGGCTTTCGCGGTAAGACGGCAGCGATATCTGCCACACGACCGCCGCCACGCGCAGCGCATAACCCGCCGCAAAGGCGATGGCCCAAACGGCCATATCGGGCAGGCCGAGATGCGGTGCTGCCAGCATTCCTGCTACGGTCAGAGAGGCGCTCAGCGCCGCTGCTGTGACGTATAGCTCTGGCCGCATGATCACCGACGGGCGGCCGGCCACGACATCGCGGATGATCCCGCCGACACAGCCGGTGATGATCCCCATCAGCGCGGCGGGTACTGGAGGAATGCCGTAGGCAGTCGCCTTTGCCGCGCCCAGGACGGCATAGGCCGCGAGACCAGCGCCATCAGCGATATCGAACAATTTGCCCTCCCAGAAACGGGTCGGGGTAAACCAAGCGAACAATGCGGTGGATAGGCAGATGGCCGCCACCCACGGGTCCGTGATCCAAAACACTGGCGCATCGATCAGCAGATCGCGCACCGTGCCTCCGCCCACGCCCGTGACGAGCGCGAAGAACGCCATGGTGACAAAGGTCTGGCGTTCCTTGGCGGCGATGACCGCGCCAGACAGAGCGAAGATCGCGATGCCAACGACATCGAGAATATCGAGAACCGGGGTAAGAATTTCCTCGTTCATGACTGGATCTCCGCGTGCGCGCTGCGGCTGGTCATGCCAAGTCCTTTGCGGGCGATTCTAACCGTGCAGGATTTCGCCTATGGCTTTGGCTGCGTGGATGCAATCGAGATCGGACCAGCGCGGACCCATTACCTGCATTCCGCAGGGCAGGGTCGCGCCGCGATTGGTGCCGGACCCGATAGGTAGGCAGGTTGCGGGCAGGTTGGGGAAGGTCGCAAGCCCCGCCCATGTCAGGCCGGCGCCCGCAGGCATCTCCGCGCCGTTGACGTGCAAGGTGGCATCGAAGATCGACCCATCTCTATGCGGCACGGCCAGCACCGGCGCGGGCGGGGCTAGGACAAAGTCGTAGGTCTCAAACACGCGCTCCCATGCGATCTCGTAGCGGATTTGCGCATCCAGCAGGTCAAACCAATCAGTGGCGGTTGCGCGTTTGCCATTGGGCGCAGGCGCGCCGCGCGCCATCGCGGTGTTCATCATCCTCAGGTAATCCGCCTGTTGCTGAGCGAGATCGGGCAGCAGGTCGCTGCTCCGGTCGATGCTCACACCAGCGGCCTCCAGAGCAGCCAGCGCGGCCTCAGTTGGAGCGCGTACGCTTTCGTCAATCGGACTGTCCGGGAAATCGAGCACCGCTAGCAGGCGGCATTGCTTCAGTGGCTTGCCGCCCTCGCGCAGCGGCATGGAGGCACCGATCCGCATCAGGGCGGCAAGATCATCGGCATTGCGCGCCAATGGCCCGGCAATCGACAGCGCGCCATCGTGCCCATCTTTGCCCTTCATCGCTGGGTGATCATGGCCGTGTTTGGAGACCAGACCCCAACTGCTTTTATGCCCCCAGACCCCGCAGAAATGCGCCGGCACGCGTACAGAGCCGCCAATGTCCGTGCCAAATTCGCAAGGCACCATTCCGCTAGCGACGGCGGCGGCTGACCCGCCGGATGATCCACCGGGTGAGCGGTCATGATCGTGCGGATTGTTGGTACGGCCATAGACTGGGTTGTTCGATTGCCAATCGGTGAGATCGGGCGGAACGTTGCTTTTGCCGATGAAGATGACGCCAGCGGCCTTGAGCTTTGCGACAAGCTTTGCATCGCGTGTCGCAATATTGCCCGCAAACTGTGTGTGACCCCAAGAGGTCGGCAGCCCCTCAATGTCGAAGCTTTCCTTGATCGTCATCGGCACGCCAAACAGCGGCTGATCATCGCGCGGCGTGACCCCGTCGAGCGCGCGGGCAGCTTCACTAGCGCGCTCAAAATCTGGCACGGCCAGCGCATTTACATGGCCATCAAAGTGCTCAATTCGGATGATCGCGGCATCCACCGCCTCCGCCGGGCTCATTTCTCCAGCACGGATGGCCGCAGCCGTTTCAAGCGCGCCGGGTTTGTCGGTCAGTGTTGGATAGGCCAAATGATCATCCCCTCACGCCCAGTTCTAGGGGCGAGAGGGGACAGGATCAATTGCCGTGTTTGTGTGGGCGCGCTCAAACGGCCTGAGCTGCCAAATTGCGCGGGACAATTCACATATGGATGGGCTTGCCCGTCACAGCCATTGCCGCCTCTTTGACGGCCTCTGCGTGGGTCGGGTGCGCGTGGCAGGTGTAGGCGATGTCTTCTGACGTTGCGCCGAACTCCATCGCGACCGCGACTTCTGCGATCATCGTACCGGCTAGGCTGGCAACGATATGCACGCCCAGCACGCGGTCCGTTTCGGCATCGGCGATAACTTTCACAAAGCCATCGGTGTCGCGGTTCGCCTTTGCGCGGCTGTTCGCCATCATCGGGAACTTGCCGACTTTGACCGTGTGGCCTGCTTCTTTCGCAGCTGCCTCAGTCATGCCGACATCGGCGAATTCTGGCATGGTGTAGACCACGCCCGGGATCACGTCGTGATTGATGATGCCGGTCTCGCCAGCGACGTTTTCTGCGCAGGCAATGCCTTCATCCTCGGCCTTGTGGGCGAGCATCGGGCCGGGGACACAGTCGCCGATGGCCCAAACGCCATCCACCTCGGTGCGGAAGTCGTGGCCGACCTCGATCTGGCCGCGCTTGTTGGTTTCAATCCCGATCTTGTCGAGTGCCAGGCCATCGGTGTTGGGCCGGCGTCCGATTGAGACAAGCACGTGGCTGGCCTTGATCGTTTGTTCGTCGCCGCCTGCGGATTTCTCTACGCTCAGGGTCACGTCCTTAGCGGTTGCTTTGGCGCCGGTGACCTTGTGGCTGAGCATCAGCTCCATGCCTTGCTTTTTGAAGATCTTGCCGGCTTCCTTGCGAACATCTGCGTCCATTCCGGGCAGCAGCTGGTCGAGGAATTCGATCACAGTGACCTTCGCACCGAGGCGTCGCCAGACAGACCCAAGCTCCAGCCCGATAACGCCGCCGCCGATCACGACGAGGTGCTCTGGCACTTCTTCAAGTTCGAGCGCGCCGGTGCTGTCGACGATGCGTTTTGCGGCATTATCGACCTCAACGCCGGGCAGGGGCGTGACGGAGGAGCCGGTGGCGATAATGATGTCTTTCGCGGTGACCGTTTCGTCGCCGACTTTCACCGAATGCGCATCTTCAAACGCGGCGTGACCCTTGATCCAAGTGACCTTGTTCTTCTTGAACAGAAATTCGATCCCGCCGGTGAGCTCGCCCACGGCCTTGTCCTTCTCCGCCATCATAACGCCCAGATCGAGCTTTGGCTTGGCGGTGATGCCCCATTTGGCGAAGTGGCCACCATCGGCCTCTTCAAACAGCTCAGAACCGTGAAGCAGCGCTTTTGACGGGATGCACCCGACGTTGAGGCATGTGCCGCCCAGCGTCTCGCGGCTTTCAACGCAGGCCGTTTTCAGGCCCAGCTGCGCCGCGCGAATTGCGGCGACATAGCCGCCCGGTCCCGCGCCAATGACAAGGCAATCGTAGTCGTAATTCTCAGCCATCAATAACTCCGCTCATCCTGAGCTTGTCGAAGGATTTTCCTTCACTTGGTGTCCGTTGCTCAAAAGTGAAGAGCAGGGCTTCGACAGGCTCAGCCCGAACGGATTAGTTTGTGTTGCGTACAAATCGATCAATATCCGGATTGGATCGTTGATCGCTTCCTTGATGATCTTCTTCCTTGGCCTTAGCCATCTGCGGCCACGCCCGTTTCGGCGATGCACGCGTCCATAATCTCTTGTGATTTAGCAGGGAGAGGGGCGAGTTCCATGCCCACCTCTTCGATGACTTTGCCAGCGCCGCAATCGCACACGGTCTTGGCGGTGTCTTCATCCGCGCCGGTCGCAACGGCGGACTTCACGCAGGATTCAACGAAGTTGGTGCGGAATTCCGCTTCCTTGTCTTCCTGCGATCCACCGCAAGCGGCCAGATTGACAGCTGAGGCGGCGATGATTGCAAACTTGATGCGCATAGTTAGTCCTTCCTAGAACCTTGTTCAGTGAGGGCGTTCGATCTAGATGCCGGCCTTGGCTTCGCATTCGTTGGTGATGGATTTGTATTCGTCTTGGTCGATCTCTGCGCGTTCGCCGAAGCCATCCGATGGCAGATCCGTTACCTCAACCATGCCATCCGCAACGCAATTGCAGACGGCTTCTTTCTGCTCAGCAGAAACGCTGCCGCCGACGTAATTCATCGAGCAAGAGCCATACATACCGGTTCTGAAATGCTCTTCGATCTTCGCCTCAAGCTCTGGATCGCCGCCACAAGCGGTCAGGGCGGTCGCACATGCGCCGAAGATGAGTGTGGTGGTGAATTTCTTCATGTGCTTTTCCAATCGTGTGATGGAGAGTGACTTAGAGGTCGATCAGCATCCGGGTTGGGTCTTCAATCGCTTCCTTGATGATTTTCAGCGCAGTCACAGCTTCGCGGCCATCGATCAGACGGTGATCATAGCTGAGCGCGAGATACATCATTGGGCGGATCACAACCTCTCCGTTGATCGCGACCGGGCGGTCCTCGATCCGGTGCAGGCCGAGCACGGCGCTTTGCGGAGCGTTGATGATTGGCGTCGACATCAGCGATCCAAACACACCGCCATTCGAAATCGTGAAGGTGCCGCCGGTCATATCGGCCATGGTCAGCGTGCCTTCCTTGGCGCGCTTGCCGAAATCGGCGATGTCTTTCTCGATCCCGGCAAAGCCCTTTTTGTCGCAGTCGCGAACGACCGGAACGACAAGGCCATTGGGCGCGGATACGGCGACAGAGATGTCGACATAATCGTGATAAACGATTTCATCGCCCTCGATGTACGCATTGACCGATGGCACATCCTTCAGTGCGAGGCAGGCGGCCTTGGCGAAGAAGCCCATGAAGCCGAGGCGGATATCGTGCTTCTTGGCGAACAGGTCTTTGTATTTGCTGCGCGCTTCGATGACCGCGCTCATATCGCAATCGTTGAAGGTGGTGAGCAAGGCAGCGGTGTCCTGCGCACCTTTCAAACGCTTCGCGATGGTCTGGCGCATCCGCGTCATCTTCACGCGTTCGTCATTTCGGCCAGCGCTTGGCGCGGCTGTGCCAGCGGACGTTGCAGCTGCCGGGGCAGGGGAGGCTGCTGGTGCAGGATCGCCCTTTGCCTTCGCGGCGGCCAGCACGTCTTCCTTGGTCAGGCGGCCGTCTTTGCCGGTGCCTTTGATGGTTGAGGGATCAACACCGTGCTCCAGCACCGCGCGGCGCACCGCCGGTGAGAGCGTTTGCGCGGCGGCCTGCAGATCGTCGGAGCCTTCCGCTTTGGCTGCTGGTGCCGGGGCGTCTGCCTTGGCTGCGGGTGCAGGGGCGCTGGCAGAAGCATCAGCATCAATCACCGCGAGAACCGCGCCGACTTCGACTGTGTCGCCGACGGCGGCTTTATGCTCGGTCAGGACGCCTGCGATGGGCGAGGGCACATCAACGGCGACCTTATCTGTCTCTAGGCTGACAATCGGCTCGTCAGCGGCAACCGCGTCGCCGGGCTGCTTGAGCCATTCGCCAATAGTGCCTTCGGTGACGGATTCGCCGAGCGCTGGGACTGTAATATCTTGGGCCATAATGGGTTCCTTAGGCCTTTTTCTTGCTGGATTTACTGGATGAATTCGAAAGGCCGAGCGCATCTGCGATCAACGCTTCTTGCTGCTCGGCGTGCCGTTTGGCAAGGCCGGTGGCAGGCGATGCGGATGCATCACGCCCGGCATAGATTGGCCGCATGCCATCATGGCCGGCCGCGCTCAGCGATCCCTCGATCTGATTATCGACGAATAGCCAGGCGCCATTGTTCTTCGGCTCTTCCTGGCACCAGACGACCTCTTCGAGGTTTGTCATCCGCTTAAGCCGCGCGGCCAGTGGATCGCCAGGGAAAGGGTAGAGCTGCTCAATGCGGACGATCGACACATCTTTGATCTTCGCCTTGTCGCGGGCTTCGATCAGGTCGTAGGCGACCTTGCCGGAACACAGGACCAGACGCTTGACCTTCTTGTCGTCAATCTTGGTCGTATCCGACTTGATCCGCATGAAGTGGTGATCGCCCAGGAATTCCTCGCGCGGGCTCTTTGCCATCGGATGCCTTAGCAGGCTCTTCGGCGTCACAATCACCATCGGCTTGCGGAATGGGCGCAGCATTTGGCGGCGCAGAACGTGGAAATAGTTCGCCGGCGTGGTGATGTTGCAGACCTGGATATTGTCGTTCGCGCAGAGCTGCAGGAAGCGTTCAAGCCGGGCGGAGCTGTGCTCTGGACCCTGGCCCTCATATCCATGCGGCAACAGCATGACGAGACCGTTAGCGCGCAGCCACTTGGCCTCGCCGCTGACGATATACTGGTCGATCATGATCTGCGCGCCATTGGCAAAATCGCCAAATTGCGCCTCCCACAGGACCAGTGATTTTGGGTCAGCCATGGCAAAACCATATTCAAACCCGAGCACGCCATATTCGGATAAGGTGCTGTCATACACCTCGAACTTGCCATGCGGCAGAGTGGTGAGCGGGATGTATTTGCGCTCAGTCTTTTGATCGACCCACACCGCGTGACGCTGGCTAAAGGTGCCGCGCCCGGAATCCTGACCGGATAGGCGCACACCGTATCCGCCCATTACTAAGCTGCCAAAAGCGAGCGCCTCTGCGGTGGCCCAATCAAAGCCTTCGCCGGTGCTGAACATTTCGCCTTTGGCCTTGAGCACGCGGCCCAAGGTCTTGTGAATGTCCAGATCGTCCGGCACTTCTGTCAGGATGCGGCCAAGGCTGTCGAACTGCTTCGGCTCAATTGCGGTTTCAACGTTGCGCCGTGCGGATTCTGGATCAACCGGCTTGTTAAGACCAGCCCAGCGGCCCGCGAACCAATCCGCCTCATTCGGCTTATAGCTTTTGGACGCTTCAAATTCCTCGTCGAGCTCGGCGACAAATTCGTCCTGCAACTGCTTTAAGGTATCCGCCTCGATCACGCCTTGCTCGCTCAACCGCTCAGCATAAATCGCGCTGACTTTCGGGTGAGTGCGGATCGCATCATACATTAGCGGCTGTGTGAACTTCGGCTCATCGCCTTCATTGTGGCCGAACCGGCGATAGCACCACATGTCGATCACAACGTCGCGCTTGAAGGTCTGGCGATATTCCACCGCCAGCTTACACGCGAAGGTCACGGCCTCTGGATCGTCGCCGTTTACGTGCAGGATCGGCGCCATCACGCCCTTCGCCACATCCGATGGATAGGGCGAGCTGCGCGCAAAGCGCGGCGAGGTTGTAAAGCCGATCTGGTTGTTGATGATAAAGTGTAGGCAGCCGCCCGTGTCATAGCCGTTTACGCCTGACAGGCTGAGGCTTTCCCAAACCACGCCTTGCCCAGCGAACGCGGCGTCACCGTGGATGAGGACGGGCAGAACCTGATCCTTCTTGTCCAGATCATCGCGGATCGCCTGCTGCGCGCGGACCTTGCCCAGCACAACTGGATTGACCGTTTCGAGGTGCGATGGGTTGGGGACGAGCGACATGTGCACGTCGATCCCATCAAAGCTGCGGTCAGTGCTGGTGCCGAGGTGATATTTCACATCGCCAGAGCCGCCAACATCTTCTGGATTGGCAGAGCCGCCGGAGAATTCGTGAAAGATGACCTTGTATGGCTTAGCCATAACGTTCGCGAGCACGTTGAGGCGCCCGCGGTGCGCCATCCCGTAAATGATCTCGCGCACACCGGAACTGCCGCCATGCTTGATCACCGCCTCTAGGGCCGGGATCATGCTCTCGCCGCCGTCTAGGCCAAAGCGTTTGGTGCCGACGTATTTCTTGCCGAGAAACGCTTCATATTGCTCGCCGCGAACCACCGCGGCTAGGATGGCGCGCTTGCCCTCCGGCGTGAACTGGATCGTCTCGCCGGGGCTTTCAAATTTGTCCTGCAGGAACCGCCGCTCTTCCGTGTCGGCGATGTGCATGTATTCCAGGCCCACCTTGCCGCAATAGGTCGCGCGCAACGTGTTGTAGAGATCGCGCACGCTGGTCCATTCCAGACCGAGCACGCCGCCGACATAGACCTGAGCGTCTTCCTTGCCCGCAAGGCCGTGGAATTCGAGCGTAAGGTCAGCTGGCACATCGCGGTGTGAGAGGCCCAGCGGATCAAGATCCGCTGCCATATGGCCGCGCACCCGGTAAAGCCGCACTAAAGTCATGGCTGCAATCGAAAGGCTCGCCGCCTCCTCAATCGCCGCTGGATCCAGCGCCTTGCCAGCCTTCTTTGCCGCCTTTTCAACCGCCAGCTTCATGACCGTCGGGTCAAGCGCCTGCGTCAGATCATCAGCATCCTCGCCGCCGCTCAGCGGCCAACGCGCATTGCCCCAGGAAGGGCCGGGCTGCGGGCCTTCCTGATCGATCATCTCGGGGACGAAATTTGGGGTCTCTTTATTCATCGGACTATCCCGTGGGGAGGAGATGGAGGCCCCCGCCGAGGCGGGGGCTCACGTAAAGCTCAGGCCATTTCCTTGAGCATTGCATCCAAAGTGGTGCCCAGCTCAGATGGGGAAGGCGATACACGGATGCCTGCGGCTTCCATCGCGGCGATCTTGTCGTCCGCGCCGCCTTTGCCGCCAGACACAATCGCGCCGGCGTGGCCCATGCGGCGTCCCGGAGGCGCCGTGCGGCCAGCGATAAAGCCAACGGTAGGCTTGCTGCGGCCCTTGGCGGCTTCTGCCTTGAGGAATTCGGCCGCTTCTTCTTCCGCGCTGCCGCCGATCTCGCCGATCATGATGATCGACTTGGTTTCTTCATCGTCCAAGAACAGGTCGAGTACGTCGATAAAGTTGGTGCCATTGACCGGGTCGCCGCCAATGCCGACCGCCGTGGTCTGGCCCAGGCCAACCATCGTGGTCTGGTGCACGGCTTCGTAAGTGAGCGTGCCAGAGCGTGAGACCACGCCAACGCTGCCCTTTTGGAAGATGCTGCCCGGCATAATGCCGATCTTGCATTCACCCGGGGTCAGAACGCCGGGGCAGTTCGGGCCGATCAGGCGCGATTTGGAGCCTTCGAGCGCAGCCTTCACCCGTACCATGTCGAGCACAGGAATGCCTTCAGTGATGGCAATGATCAGCTCAACCTCGGCGTCAATCGCCTCACAAATGGCGTCACCAGCGAAGGGCGGCGGCACATAGATGCACGATGCGGTTGCGCCGGTTTCAGCCTTCGCCTCGCGCACGGTGTTGAAATTGGGCAGGCCGATATGCGTCGTGCCGCCTTTGCCGGGCGTGACGCCCGCAACCATTTGCGTGCCGTAATCCAGCGCCTGCTGGGTGTGGAACGTGCCGGTGTCCCCGGTCATGCCTTGAGTGATGACCTTGGTGTCTTTGTTTACGAGAATGCTCATTCTTGCTCGCTCTCTTGGTTTGGAATTTTTGGGGAGGTTTCCGGAGTAAACCTGCGGTAGCTCAACATGTAAAAGCCGGGATAAAATACATCGTCAGGAAGGTCCGATGCGGCTGAAAAGGAATTGGTGTAGCGTGCTATTGTGCGCACATGCGTGGGCGAAATGTCGTCCCAAACCCACGTGCCATCGCGATGGTCACCTGGTGAGTTGCCGATGCCTGAATCAACCTCTTTGCCGAACACCGCGCCCAGCAATTTGCCAGATGGCATAAAGGGAAGATCAGGCACCATCGTAACACAGAGAAATTCTGTCGCGGCGATATTGCCTTCGCCCTCGACGTAACGGGCAGGCTCGCCTTCTTCCGCCTCGATATTTCGCACAGCCATGAACTGGATAAGCTCCAGCTCTTCCACCGTCTTTGTAAAGACGCTGACATTGCTGTCGATCACTCGGTCTTTGGATGTGAATTCAGCCGCGCGCCGGGTGAGAACATCATCATCTCCATCACGCACCGCCCACCCTGTGCTGAGCAAATCGCCATCTGGCCTAAAGCCATTGACGCTGGGGCAGTCAAGCAGGTGAGTCTCCATCGCATCGACAAAAGCGAGCGTCGTGTCATGCGCCGCAGCAGGTGCAGCAATTGCGGCGAGCAAGACGAGGGGGGCGAACCGCATCATTCCACCGCTCCTACGGTATCTGATTTGAGGGCTACGCCATCGAATTTGAAAATGTCCGCCAATTGGCTGCCTGGCGGAATGAAGAACACTTGGAAGCTGTCATGGGCAGCTTGCGTGCCCGGCTCCCAATCGGTGATTTGAACGCCGTCTTGATCAATCGCTTTGATAGGCTCGCGGTCCAGCCATTCCGCTACTGCCTCCGGCGGGATCGCGCGAGTTTCGCCAAGATCGAACAGGCGGCAGGCGCTAACGCGTGTGCCGTCGATCCTAACTTCGGAGAGGACTACGTAAAGCTCTTCGCCAGCGACAGTCTTTTTAAAGACCTGCATGTCGCTCATTGTGCCGCCAGCTTCGGTGACTGCCGCCCCGCCAGTTTCCTGAGCGAAGACGAGAAACATAACAAGCTGCGTGGGTGCAAATGCAGAGCCTTCTTGCCAATCCGCTGCGGTTAGCGAGGCAGCGGTTGCTGCTTGGTTTTCAACCGAACCGCATCCCTCGCGAAAGGCATTGAGCACTTCGAGCGCCGGGTATGAGGTGTCAGTGGCAGCAACCTCGACTGCGGCAAACCTTGTGATATCTACTCGAAGCACGGATGGCGATTGCTGAGCGCCTTCTGTTACGGCAGGGAACAGCCGTGCCGCGAGACCGGTGCTGATCCCGCCGCTTTTGTCTCTCCAAGCTGAGGCGCTGCTTTTGGGCGCGCCCACATTGTCGGCCGGGCGTCCTTTGAACGCACTCAGCGCGCTTGTCGAAAACTCGCGTGTTTCGCCAATGTCGTGCAAGCGGCAATAGGCATAGCGTTTGCCTGACAAATGTGTGCCTTCAACTGCTTCGATCCGCACTGACTCGCCGCCAAGCTCGCCCTTGAAATAGGCGGTCTTGCGGTTCTCAAGCGGCACGTCGAAGCCGTCATTGCGGTCTACAACCTGCGCCAACAGTGCGTCTTGCGACAGCTCAACCGGGGTAAACCCAGCGCCGGAAAGAGCCTCGGTCGTTTGTTGCCAGGACACCAGATTGCCGCAAGCCGATTGAACGCCGGATACAACCGCCACGATTGGATAGGCATCGTCGGTCGGCGCGGTGTCCACATGGCCGAGATGCGCAACCGCTGGTGCGGCCGCTGCGAGAGCTATCAAGGGGAGAAGGGCGAGCTTCATGGGGTTTCGCTCGCCTCTGCGGAATTGGCCTTCATCCGCGCGCGAATGAGCACGATGGCGGAGATGATCATGCTGACAATGCACCCAGCCCACATTGGGACGAGCGGAATGAGGATGAACGCGTGCGGGCCCAAACCAACGACGGCCAGACCGGCCATCGAGAGAACGAGCACCGCAGCGATCGCAATCAAGGCCGACTTCGCATTCATAGAACGCAGAATGACCAGCCCGAGCACGATCGGCGCAGCGGCAAAGCCGAGCATGAACAAGGTGATCCCCAAGTCGTCGAAGTCCATCACGCCTGCTCTCCTTTATTTACGCCCAATGCCACGCGCGCGGCGCCACACACCGCCGCAGCGGTCGCCAATGGAGCAATCATCGAGAAGAGATCTTGGTGCATGGGTGAATCAGGCCACCTTGATGTCTTTGTTTTTGTTGATGTTCATGCGTGTCGATCCTCAAGAGAAACAGAGTGTGGTCAATGACCTAGTGGTGCACAAGTCCAAAGCTGAAACCGAGGAGAGCGGCTATCAATGGTGATGCCCCCATATACAAGCAAATGATACGTGACTGTCCTTGTGCTCCAGACGCAAGCCCCATGCCGATTACCATGTAACCCAGAAAGACGGTTGCTATTACCCAAAGGCACGCGAAGAAATATAAGAAACCGTTTCCTGAAGATCCCGCGTAAAAATTGAAGCCAAACGGCAATAGGTTCCAAAACCCTATAAAGAACAAGCCTTTCTTTAGGTTGTGGCGCGCGGACTTCATTAGCTCAGCGAGCTGTCCAGGCCCTTACACGCATCAAGCAGTTCTTCGACTGCATCTACGCTCACTTGGAAGCCAGCTTTCGCGGTTTCGTCGAGTTCGATCTCAACGATCTTCTCAACGCCGTTAGCGCCGATAACAATCGGAACGCCGACATACAGGCCGTCCACACCGTATTGCCCTTCGAGATAGGCGGCGCATGGCAGGACGCGCTTCTTATCCTTGAGGTAGGCTTCCGCCATTTGGATCGCGCTGGTCGCCGGGGCGTAATAGGCTGAGCCATTGCCGAGCAAGCCAACGATTTCACCGCCGCCCTTGCGGGTGCGATCGACGATGGCGTCCATCTTCTCTTGCGTGGACCAGCCCATTTTGATGAGGTCTGGCACAGGAATGCCTGCAACGGTCGAATATTCGAGGATCGGAACCATGGTGTCGCCGTGGCCGCCCAGCACGAATGCGGTTACATCTTCCATCGACACATCAAATTCGTCGGCGAGGAAGTGACGGAAGCGCGCGCTGTCGAGTACGCCTGCCATGCCGACGACCTTGTTGTGCGGCAGGCCAGAAAATTCACGCAGCGCCCAAACCATCGCATCAAGCGGGTTGGTGATGCAAATCACGAATGCGTTCGGGCAATTGGCCTTGATGCCTTCGCCAACGGCTTTCATCACCTTGAGGTTGATGCCGAGCAGATCATCGCGGCTCATCCCAGGCTTGCGCGGGACGCCAGCGGTCACGATCACAACATCGCTGCCCGCGATATCGGCGTAATCAGTGGTGCCTTTGAGGTTCGCATCAAAACCCTCAACCGGGCCGGATTGCGACAGGTCGAGCGCCTTACCCGCGGGCATGCCCTCAGCAATGTCGAACAGGACGACGTCGCCCATTTCTTTCATCGCTGCGAGGTGGGCGAGAGTGCCGCCAATCATTCCAGCGCCGACGAGTGCGATCTTGTTGCGTGCCATGTTTTTGCAAAAACCCTTCTTTAGATACCGGCGGGACGAAAGCTAAGGTGTTGCATGTGTGATGCGCAGCGACCGTCCCGAGCAGCTGATACATCTGCGTTTCGCGAAACGGATTAAGCCTGCGGGTAGGGGATTGCAACCGACAAAGGCCTTGATGTCGCAACTATTTTCGCAAATAGTTCGCAGTTGCAATAGCGCACCGATTTCAAGTCGTTTGAAGCTCTTCTATCGGCCATTGCGTGATGCACTGTTAGTTCGAAGAGCGTTGGCATTGAAATCACAGCGCCAGTCGCTGGCCGATCAGCTGTCTCTCAGGGTAGGGGCTTGGCGAACAACCCCAATTCTGCGCAGCGTTCGCACGGCGGGCTAGCCGGTGATGCTCTTGCCCGGGAATGGCGTTTCGCCTTCGCGCTCTTGCTCCAGCAACATTGCGGCAAGATAGTCGGGCACGGCGCGGCTGAAATAGAAGCCTTGGCCCAGATTACATCCGGCAGCGCGCACTGCCTGGACCTGTTCAATGGTCTCGAGGCCCTCCGCCACAATGTCCATTCCCAGGGTTGAACCCATTTCCGCCACTGCCCGGATAATCGCATCACTGCGGCGGCCCACATTGGGGCCAGAGACGAAGCTGCGATCAACCTTAATCTTCTTGAACGGGAAGGTGTTGATATAGCCGAGCGAGGAATAGCCCGTGCCGAAATCATCCAGAGCAAAGCGCACACCAAGCGCAGACAATTCCTGAATGAAATTGCCGGTTGCGTGGTTGTCTTCGATAAACAGGCTCTCGGTCACTTCCAGTTCTAGGCGTGAAGGATCAAGGCCTGCTTCGCGCAGAGCATTACGGATGGCGAGGGCGGCGCCGGGCGCGCGGATCTGTAGGGGCGACAGGTTGACCGCGAGAGAGATGTCTTCTGGCCACTGCGCGGCGGTGCGCGCGGCCTGCGCGGTGATCCAATTGCCCAGGGTGACAATAACCCCGGTTTCTTCGGCCACTGGGATGAACTCGTCGGGGCGAAGCTCGCCCTTTTCCGGGTGGAACCACCGGATCAGCGCCTCAAATGCGCGTATCTTGCCCGTCTCCAGATCAATGATCGGCTGGTAGAAAATCGACAGTTCGTCGCGTTGCAGCGCGGTGCGAAGCTCGTCTTCAATCTCGCGCCGGCGAACAAGGTCGCGGGTCATGGATTGGTCAAAGAATTTTGTCTGAGAGCGGCCGCCAACTTTCGCATGGTACAGCGCCAAGTCAGCGCATTGCATGAGGCTGTCAGCATCTGCTCCATCGTCTGGCAGCAGAGCGACACCAACCGAGGCGCGCACTTCGAGGCGGTCGCCATCTATGCGCACAGGGCGCATGATTTCTGCGTGGATTTCGCTGGCAAGCCGCTCAGAATCCAATCGGTTTTCAACCGGGCAGAAAACAATGAATTCGTCCCCGCCAAAGCGCGATACTGTGGCCAGATCAGGCGACACTTCACGCAAGCGGCTGGCAACTTCGGTCAAAACCCGGTCACCGATAGGGTGGCCAAGCAGGTCGTTCACTTCTTTAAAGCGATCGAGGTCAATCCAGAACAGGGCAAGCCGGGTGTCCTCATTCACCGTCATCATGGTTTCGACCATCGAGTGGTTGAGACCTGCGCGGTTGGCGAGACCTGTTACCACGTCAGTGCGGGCGAGAATTTGCATCTTTTTAGCGAGCTTGGCGCTGGTCTCAGCCGAAGCGATGGAATCCCGCAAGACCTTAAAGACGTTGAACGTGATCGACATCATCGCCGGGATCAGCAAGCAGATGTTGATGAACAGGGCGATGAAGGCGAGGGTGCTCGCATATAGCGACACGGCCATTATCGGCGCGCACACCAGCGTTAATTGGCCCAGGGCGATGGTCGGTCTGCCCGCGTTTCGGGCGCAAATGCCCACCCCGTAACACAAGGCATTGGCCACCATCAGAACTTGGACCTCAGCGCTGGCTTGAAACCAGATCGTTAGGGCTGCGATCAAGCCAATAGTGAACGCGTAGCTGAAGGCACCAATCTCGTAGATCAGCTCGAGGCTGCTCGTGCTGGTGTTCTCCTGGTCAGCGGATAGACCAAGCGCCGCTACAACCCGGGCAATCGCGATGACGCTCAGGATGACGCAACCGACGTAGAGGATTTTGAGATCGGCCACCCATGCTGCCACGGCGGTACAGCCAATGCCATTAATGGCACCGATCGCGAGGCTGCCAGGCTGAGTGTAGAGCGTCTTGACCAGCGTTCGCCGAACGCGCTCAGACAGAGTGTCCGAGCTTTCCTGCACGCGCATGGCTGCACGGATTTTGGAAAGAGGGCTGGCTTTGCCTGACATGTGTATGGGATAACCCCAATTGGTCAAGGCAAGGTTAACACTCTACTTACCAAAAATGCTCATTAAAAATCAGCACTTTAAGCGACGGGATTGAGCTCTGAAGCGCCCTGTGTCTCGCTATCTTGCTGGTCGAGCTCCGCCGCGAGGCGGCGATCCAGTGTGCGGGTAATGCTGAGCCACCAGTCGTAGGCCTGGCGATCACCAGCGAAGAATGCCTGTTGCGCTTGGGCCCGTGCAGCGCGCGCAGCGCCCAGACCGTGCTCGGCAAAATGTCGCAGCGAGGCCTTGAAAACCTCTTCACCCGGAGCTTGATTTCCGTTGTCATTGGCTGGCGCAGCTGTGCGCTCGCTGCGCGCCAAAGCGCGGGCAACGGGCGAACAATTGGGGGTGCGTGCTGCGGCGAAATGAATGGTCATTCGGGCAATTTCCGTCCTGTTTGGCACTTGTGGGCGCGCTGTCTATCCCGGCGCGCTTCAAGCTTGATCACGAGGACTGCTCTAGAAGCGAAGGCGCTAAATCTGCGTGTGAAGGTAAGGTTTCCGGCGTGTTAACTTGCGCATAGGTGAAATGAAATTGCGCAGCTTAGCAGCGCACATTTTCCAGCGCGGGGGCCGTTACTTACCCGGGGTTTTCGGCGCGGCTTCAATGGCGTCTGGCGAAATACCCATACGCTCTGCGGCCAACCGATCCGCCTCTTGCGCGGCCAGCGCAGCGCCCGCGCTGTCTTTCCATTTGCCAGCGTTTGAATAGGGCGCTTTCACCTGGCCTGCGCCGCGCAGGTTCTGATCCGCCAAATCCGCGTCTGGCGTGGATGGCTTGCGGTTCGCAGCAGCGTTAGCCGCACGGCCCGGCGTGAAGGTCGCGCGTGTTTCTCCGCGTGATGCGGGCACGGCGCTCACGGCCGCTGGCTCAATGCGCGGGGCGGCGGTTGGCGCGCTAGCAGCTGCTCCGGAGGCGCTCACGCCCGGCTCATAGCCAGCGTAGCTTTGGGTGAAAGCGCTTTTCTTTCCTGCACTTCCGCGGTTTTTGTAGAAGCGGTGCGCGCCGATTGTTCCAATGTGATCGAGCGAGCTGGCCCAATACGGATTGACCCAAAGTGTGTGATAATGGGTTGCGTGGCCAATCGGGGCATAGACGCTGCCAGAAAGCGCCTCTGATGCGATCCGGCGGG
Source organism: Erythrobacter sp. S249 (assembly GCF_057364975.1). Classification (NCBI taxonomy): domain Bacteria; kingdom Pseudomonadati; phylum Pseudomonadota; class Alphaproteobacteria; order Sphingomonadales; family Erythrobacteraceae; genus Erythrobacter; species Erythrobacter sp. S249. The sequence goes on from NZ_CP200287.1 coordinate 124,855, forward strand.
CGCGGGCCATGCCGTTGGCGCTCGGCGTGCGGCGCATGCTGCCATCGCAGGTGAACGAGAATTGGCAGCCGGTCGAACGCTGGGAACCTTCGAACACGACGCCGCAGACGCTGGCGGGCCAGCTGGTGTGGGCCACGCGGTTTAGAACCACCTGCGCGACCGCGCGTTGGCCGGCTTCGCTCTCGCTGGCTGCCTCGTAATAGATGGCTTGTGCAAGGCAGGTTTGAGCCCGCGATTGGCTGGCGCCGCCCGCGAAGCTCGCAAATGGGCTGGCGGCGGGGCCGACATTGATCAGCTCGCCGAGTTCACGGCCATCCGCGCTTGTGTCGAGCGGATCGGTGCTGGGCAGGGCGACCAATGCCTCACTGGGCGGATCGGCGAGATAATAGAACGCAGAACCGGGGAAGCTGCCGCCGGGCGTTTCGAACGGCATCACCGGCACATTTTCATAGGCGATGTAGGGCGCGTTGCTGCCGTCGCTTGGTGCGTCGCCCGCAATCGCACCGAAATCGCCGGGGGCCGCCATGGCCGGCACAGCAATCGCGGCGATCAGCACCATCAGGCGGCGTTTCATCGGCAATTTGGGCGCCGGCAAGGGCGGCTCACCGCCGGAACGGTCCGGCAGGCAAATCGGCTTTTGCCGCTCAGAAGTTTTGGAAAAGGTCCACATGATGCGCACCGCCGGATTTAGGGTGCGCGCCGCGAATTAGCGATATGAGGAAATCCACCGTCCCGAAACCGAACACATTGTTAACCCGGATTAACCCCCGGTTTGGGATGGAGTTTCCCGCGCATCTTGCAGCCATGCGTAGAGCCGCCTATCCCATTGCAAAAGAGGGATAGGGATCAGAATTTTGGGTGGGAATGCGCAGGTCTTTGTGACCGCTGGAAAGGCTTGGTCAGCAGCGGCATTGCTCGCCCTTGCTGCCGCCTGCAGCGCGCCTGAGACCCCCTCGGATAATGGCTCAAGCGGCCCGCCGAATATGCCCGAACTGGCGAGCGCAAACCCTTCTTTTGTAAGCCTAAACCCATGTGTCGATGCGATCCTGATCGAGGTTGCTGACCCGGAGCAAATTCTGGCGCTGTCGCATTACAGCCGCGATCCAAACTCCAGCTCCATCGATCCGGCCCGCGCGAGCGAGTTTGCGGTAACCGGCGGGACGGTGGAGGAAGTCGCTGCGCTTAATCCCGATATGGTGCTGGCGAGTGAGTTTATTGCGCCGCCGAGCCGTAATGCCCTCACGGATCTTGGGTTTCCGATAGAGGCGTTTGGCATCGCCTCAGACCCGAAGCAGAGCTTTGCGCAGATCACGCGGCTCGCTGAACTCGCCGGGCATCCCCAGCGCGGGGAAGAGCTGATCGCAAAAATCAAGCGTGCGCTGGCTGACGCTGCGCCGCCGACCGGTTTTCAAACAGCCTCTGCGGTTCTGTGGCAGCCGGGCCAAATCGTGCCCGGTGAGGCCACTTTGGTCAGCCATCTGATGCGCGAAACTGGCTTTTCCAATCACAGTGCCGCGCAGGGTTTTGGCCAAGCCGATTATGTCTCATTGGAAGGCCTGCTGTCCGATCCGCCGGAGCTGGTTTTGGTCTCAGGCAACAGCGCTGGGCAGACACATCCCTTGCTGAAAGAGCTTGCCAGCACTCAGGTAGAAGCCTTTGATCCAAAGCTGCTTTATTGCGCCGGACCGACGATCATCCGTGCCGCTGAGCGCCTTAGTGAAATCCGCGAAAACCTACCCAGCAAGGCCTATCAGTGAACATCGCGGCGCACCGGGCATCCTTGATCTTTGGCGGGTTGTTGGTGCTGGCCTTGCCGCTATCGCTGCTGGCCGGGCGGGTGTGGATTGATCCGTTCGCAGTCACAGAGACGGGCAGCAACGCCGCGCTGATCCTGATGGAGCTGCGCCTGCCGCGCGGGCTGCTGGCGATTGCGATTGGTGCGGGTTTGGGCGCTGCGGGCGCGGCGATGCAGGGCTATTTGCGCAATCCCCTCGCCGATCCCGGCCTGTTTGGCATTGCGCCGATGGCCGCGCTTGGTGCGGTTGCGAGCTTTTGGTTTGGGGCGGTGCTGCCCGGCGCATTGGCGTCATGGACACTTCCCGTCTTTGCGCTGATCGGAGCGGGCGCGGGCATGGCTTTGCTTGCGCTAATCGCCGGCAGGACGCCATCGGGGCGAGGCGGGGGGCTAGCGCTGTTCACGCTCGCAGGCCTAATGATCGCAAGCCTTGCTGGCGCTGTGACGGCGCTCGCTATCACGCTTGCGCCCAATCCCTTTGCCCTGTCAGAGATTGTGCTGTGGCTTAACGGAGCGCTCACCGACCGGTCGTGGCGTGAGGTGATGATCGCGGCCCCGCTGATTGCGGTCGGCCTGATCGTGCTGTCCGCCGCCGCGCGCTCGCTCGATGCGCTGACTTTGGGTGAGGATGCCGCGTGGAGCATGGGTGTCGACCCGCGAATGCTATTGCGCCTGCTTGTCGTCGGCGTGGCGCTCACCGTCGGGGCAGGAGTCGCCGTCGCCGGGATAATTGGATTTGTCGGGCTGATCGTGCCGCATCTGGTGCGGCCAATGACAGACCGCATGCCCTCCAGCGTGATTTTGCCGAGTGCACTCGCCGGAGCGCTGTTGGTGCTGGTCGCGGATAGCGCAGTGCGCGTCCTACCGCTGATCACCGAGCTGCGCCTGGGCATCGCGCTTTCGCTGATCGGCGCGCCGTTCTTCCTGTGGTTGCTGCTGAAAATGCGCCGGGGGATGCTATGATTTTGCAGGCGCATGATCTCTCCGTCACCCGTGCGGGCGCGCTTGTGCTCGACGATATCGCCGCGACCTTGCTGCCGGGCCAGATTACCGCGATTTGCGGGCCGAATGGGGCGGGCAAGTCGAGCCTGATACTGACGCTCGCCGGATTGCTGCCTGCGGTGGCTGGCGGGGTCTCGCTCGACAAACACGATATAGCCGCGCTGCATCCGAAAGACCGCGCAAAAGCTATCGGCTATCTCCCGCAATCCGCTGAAATCGCTTGGGATGTTGCGGTGGAGAACATCGTTGCACTAGGCCGTATGCCGCGCGGTGACGTGGGCTGCCAGCGCGGAGAGGACGCCATCGAGCGAGCTATCGAAGCGCTCGCGCTAAGCGGTCTGCGCCGCCGCCCGGCCAGCAAATTGTCTGGCGGTGAACAGGCGCGTGTCTTGCTCGCCAGAGTGCTTGCTGGAGAGCCGCAATGGATCCTGGCAGATGAGCCCTTGGCGGCGCTCGATCTGGCGCATCAAACCGCGCTTATCCATCATTTCAGGAGCGCCGCGGCGGCGGGCAAAGGCGTGGTGCTGGTCGTGCATGATCTGGCCCTTGCGATGAACCATGCGGGCCGCGTGCTGGTGCTCGATCAGGGGCGGCTCGTCGCCGATGGCGCGCCGGAAGATGCGCTGACCAGTGAAGCCATCGCCAAAAGCTGGGGCGTTGAAACCAAGTGGATCGGCGAGCCCGGGGCGAGGGCGCTCATCACGGTCTGAACCTCATCTGCAAACCGGTTCAAGCCCCTGTCAGCAAAGGGTCTTTAGCAAACCGATCATCAGAGCATTATGCTGGGGAGTGGTTATGAAGAGTTTTCCAATTGCATGTTGCGTCGCGGCGGTTTTGGCCGCTGCAGCCACTCCTGCCTATGCGTGCCAAGGGCCGCAATTTGAATCGGTTGTCTATCCAGTAATGGCGGAGAAGCCGGATAAAAACGACGGGGCCAAGGGCGATGCCTTCAAAATCCGCTATTCCGGTGAGCGCACGGGGCGGCAAGATCGGTTATGGCCCAATTTCTACGTCGTGGAAGTGACAGAAGGAAAAATGAAGGGGCAAAAGCTCGCAATCCCGGCCCACGTCACCTCGTGCCATTCGGTCAATATCGAAGACGGCGCAGAGGGCTACGTCCTCGGTATCCTGCAAAAGACCGACCGCGATGGCAAAAAACTGCACATCCCGATCCTTAGCACAGGCCTTAGCGGCACCGTGCGCAAGGGATATCAGTTCCCGCCACCCTCCTAAGCACGCTGCTGATTACAGCCAACTTGGCTTGCGTGCCTGGTTTCGGGTAACTCATCGCAGCTGCGAAATGACCGTCTTTGGGGGTGGGAGCGGACAGTCCGTCTGTACGGTCAGAAAGTGCAAGTTGGGCATTTCGTTCATGCTTCATTGATGGAGTTTGGCGGGAAGCACTCTGAGCCTGTAACTGTCAGATGCTCCTAATCTCAGCAGTGCGAGAGATCCCTCAAGGCAGACTGAAACGCAGTCTATAAGTTGACATTCAATGTGAATGGAACAAAATAAGAACATATGTGTGATTCGGAGCGATCCATGTCTAGCTTACGTGGGCGGCTAGCTGACTTTGCGTATGTAAATGAAGCCTCTTGCCAAGAGCGATTTGCCTCAGGTCACGCGTCTCTCGATGCCTATCTTGCTGGAGGTTTTTTGCGTGGCCAGTTGCATGAAATCTTTGCCGCTTCTGCTGAGGATAATGGTAGCGCAGCTGGCTTTGCTGCAATGCTTGCATTGCGCGCAATGCAGCCAGGCAAAACCATTTTGTGGCTGCGCACTCTGGCGGCGCCCCGCAAGGGCGGGCGTTTTAGTCCGGCTGGTTTCGTGGAATTGGGCGGAGACCCATCGGCTTTGTTCATGCTGGTTGCGCCTGATGAAGCGACGCTTCTCAGATCGGCTGTCGATGCACTACGCTGTGACAGCTTTGGGGCGGTGGTAATCGAATGCTGGGGCTCGCCTGCCATTCTCGATCTAACTGCCAGTCGCCGACTGACGCTCACCGCAGATCGCAGCGGTGTGACGCCGTTGATGCTGCGTCTTGGCGCGCGCGAACAGCCCAGTACAGCGAGCACACGGTGGGCGGTGCGATCAGCGCCTTCAAGCCCTCTCGAAGCCAATGCTCCGGGTCATCCAACCTTGGATTTGACCTTGTTACGCAGACGCTCGGGGCTTTCAGGCAAAAGCTGGCGCCTGGAGTGGAGCCGTGACAACAAGCGCTTCCAGAAACCTCACAAACCCAAACTCATGCAACCATCAAAGACGCTTTCTGGCGCTATGGTTTCCGTTTTTGGCGTCGGACAGGCTGCAGCGCGAGAGAGGAGCAAGCTTATCGCCTGAACAGCCTCTTGCGTTTGTTGAAAAGCAAAAAGGGGCGATGCGTCTTGTTGCGCTTAACCGAGCTGCACTGGAATGCGGGCTTGCACCGGGATCAAGCCTGGCTGATGCGCAGGCGGTTGAGCCAGGGTTGATGGTGTATGATCACAATGCTCAGGCTGATGCCGAGCTGCTCGATCAGATTGCTGATGAATGCATGCGCTATACGCCGATGGTTGCGGTGAAGCCACCAGATGGCCTCACGCTCGATATCACAGGCAGCGTGCATCTTTCAGGAGGAGAGATGCCGCTTCAGCAGGATGTGCGAAGCTGGTTTGCCAGTCAGCAGATTGCAACACGCCTAGCATGTGCGTCTTCCGCTGAAGCGGCGAGCGCTTTGGCTCGTTTCCATCGCGGCGAGGTAGCGGATGAGATGCAGGCAATTCGTTCTTTGCCTGTGGCTGCGCTGCAGCTTGATCCCGAAGCCGATTTGGGCTTGCGCCGTGCAGGGCTAAAAACGATCGGCGATGTGATGGATCGCCCGCGCAAAGTCATCGCCGCGCGTTTCGGAGCAGCAAGCGTTTATCGACTGGAACGTTTAATTGGGAAAAGCGCCAAGCCGCTGGATACGCGCGAACCTCAGCGTTCTTTCACCTTTCGCCGCCGCTTTGCAGAGCCCATCACAAGCAAAACCTATTCCATCAGGGTTCTGCGCGAATTGCTTGATGAAGCCAACGCAGAACTCGCCAGAGAGGACCTTGGCGGCCGCGCCTTTGAAGCGCGCTTCAACAGGGTCGATGGTGCAGTCCAAAACCTGCATGTCGAAACCGGCCGATCAACCCGCGACAGCGCCGCAATTGCCAGACTCTTCGATGAACGATTGGATGGTTTGGCCGACCCGCTCGATCCCGGTTTCGGCTTTGACAGCGTCGAGCTTGCTATCGTTCAGACCGAGCTTTTGAAATCGCAGCAAGAAGATATCGAAAAAGAGGTAAAGCGCGACAACACACTGGCCGAAACTCTTGATATTTTGCGCGTCCGACTGGGGCGTAATCGGGTGCTGCGTTTTTGCCCGAACGACACACATATTCCCGAAAACACCCAAATTGCCTTGCCTGCTGTAGATGCAGATCATTCCTTTGCCTGGCGGTCAGCAGAGCCGGGTGAGCCTCCTTCACGCCCGCTGCAATTGTTCGATCCGCCGCAGCGCATTGTGGTCATCGCGGAAATTCCCGACGGGCCGCCAAAGCGGTTTCGCTGGCGCAACAAAGTGCGCGATGCCGCACGTCATGAAGGGCCAGAGCGGATTGCATCGGAATGGTGGAAAGCGAGCGAAGACCCGCTCGGGCGTACGCAATTGACGCGCGATTATTATCGTATCGAGGACACAGAGGGGCGGCGATATTGGGTGTTTCGTCATGGCCTTTATGGCCGCGAAGCCGATGATCCAAACTGGTATTTGCACGGGCTGTTTGCCTGATGCCAAAAGAAACACCTGTGGCTTTTGCAGAGCTTGCCGCTGCGACCAATTATTCATTCCTGCGCGGGGCATCGCACCCTTGCGATATGGTGGCTCAGGCACTCAACCTTGGGATGAGCGGCATTGGCATTGCTGATCGCAACAGCGTTGCCGGTGTGGTGCGGGCGCATGTTGCCCTGCGCGATGCACTGGAGAAATTGCCTGAGGCTCAGCGATCTGCATTCGGCTTTCGTTTGGTGGTGGGGTCACGGCTTTGCTTTGTGGACGACACTCCAGACATCATCGTTTATCCGACAACACGTTATGGCTGGGGACGGCTGACACGCCTGCTTACCACTGGTAATTTGCGGGCAGCAAAAGGCGATTGCCTGCTGCAATTGTCTGATCTGCTCGCCCATTGCGAAGACATGGTTCTGATTGCGATGGCAGAGCCTCGTGATGCCAAGCACAGGGCTGCGCTCGCTGCCTTGCAAAATGCTGCACCAAACAGGTTGTGGCTTGGAGCCACCATGGCTCGATCCGGCAAAGACGAGCGCCGGCTTGCTCAATTGATCGCTCTATCCAGCGATCTGGCCATTCCACTGCTAGCGACCAATGATGCGCTCTACGCAGAGCCAGAAGACCGGCAATTGCACGACGTGCTGACTTGCATCGACGAGGGCACAACGATTTCTGAAGCAGGCAAGCGGCTTGCCCCCAATGCCGAGCGGCATTTGAAAGGCCCCTTGGAAATGGGCCGGCTGTTCAAATCTGCTCCACAGGCCATTGCTGCCAGCCAAGATATTTTGTCGCGTATCACGTTCACGCTTGATGATTTACGGTATGAATATCCGCATGAGCCAGTGCCCGAAAGTTGGGAGCCGCAGGATTGGCTGGAGCATCTCGTTTCGAAAGCCGCGCACGAACGCTGGCCCGAAGGCATCCCGCCTAAAGCCAAAGCGATGATGGAAGAGGAGTTCGCCCTCATCCGTAAGGCAAACTATGCCTATTACTTCCTGACAGTCCACGATCTGGTTAGATTTGCACGCAGCCAGACACCGCCAATCCTATGCCAAGGGCGCGGCTCGGCGGCGAATTCCATAGTCTGCTATCTGCTCAAGGTGACGTCGGTCGATCCGGTTGAGCACAATTTGCTGTTCTCTCGCTTCATGTCCGAAGAGCGCAAAGAACCGCCAGACATTGATGTCGATTTCGAACATGAGCGGCGCGAAGAAGTGATGCAATATGTGTATCGTCGGTATGGCCGCGAACGCGCGGGGATTTGCGCCACTGTGATCCATTACCGCCCGCGCAGCGCTGTACGCGAAGTCGGCAAGGTGCTTGGCCTGTCGGAAGATATGACCAACCGTATGGTCAGCACCGTTTGGGGCAGTCACGCAACCGGGATGGAAGACAATCGGATCGCCGAAAATGGGTTCGATCTCAGCAACCCTCAGATCGCGCGCCTTAAGCTACTAGTCGATCAGATCCTCAAATTTCCGCGCCATCTGTCTCAGCATGTTGGCGGCTATGTGCTGACGCAGGGGCGGCTCGATGAAATAGTGCCGATCCATAATGCGGCGATGGAGGATCGCACATTTATAGAATGGGATAAGGACGACATTGACGCGCTGGGCCTGATGAAAGTTGATGTGCTGGCGCTGGGCATGCTCACCTGTATTCAGAAGAGCTTTGATTTGATGCGTCAACATGGCCTCGGCGATTTTGAGCTGGACACAATCCAGCATGAAGACAGCGAGGTTTATGACATGCTGTGCGCGGGCGACAGTATCGGTGTGTTTCAGGTCGAAAGCCGTGCGCAGATCAATATGCTACCACGTATGAAACCACGAGAATTCTATGACCTCGTGATTCAGGTCGCGATTGTCCGTCCTGGCCCAATTGAAGGGGATATGGTTCATCCCTATCTGCGCCGCCGCTCTGGCGTGGAGGCAGTGAACTATCCTTCGCCCAGACCACCGCACGATCCCGACGAATTGAGAAGCGTATTGGGGCGCACCAAAGGCGTCCCGCTGTTTCAAGAACAAGCGATGAAGCTTGCCATTGTGGCAGCGGACTTCTCTCCCGAAGATGCAAATCGTCTGCGCCGGGCAATGGCCACATTCCGCAATGTCGGCACGATCAACCAGTTCGAAAAGAAGATGGTCGATGGCATGGTAGCGCGGGGATACGAACGGTCCTTTGCTGAGCGCTGCTATAAACAAATTCAGGGCTTTGGCAGCTATGGCTTTCCTGAAAGCCATGCATTGTCCTTTGCACGGTTGGTCTATGTTTCAAGCTGGATTAAATGCCATCATCCGGCGGTGTTCGCCTGTGCATTGCTGAACTCACAACCAATGGGTTTTTACGCGCCTGCGCAACTGGTGCGCGATCTGCGCGAACATGGCGGAGAGGTGCGCGCAGCCGACATCAATTACAGCGAATGGGATAACATTCTCGAACCGTGTGAAAGTGGTCAGCTCGCATTGCGGCTCGGGTTTCGCCAGATGGATGGCTTTCGCAAAGAATGGTCGGAGCAGCTGGTGGCAGCTCGCAGCGAAGCCGCATTCACAGGCATTGAAGACTTGGCTCGCCGCGCCGATTTGCCTCGGCGCGCTTTAAGATTGCTAGCAGATGCAGACGCTTTCCGTTCCATTGGTGAAGATCGGCGCCAAGCGCTCTGGAATGTTCGGCGCATGCCCAAGGGAGAGCTGCCCTTGTTCGCTGCGGCAAAGGCGCGTGAATTGCGTGAAGAAGAGGATGCGCCGCTCCCTTCAATGCCGCTGTCCGACCATGTTGTTGCGGATTATCAAACCACGCGGCTGTCCCTGAAGGGGCATCCGATGGGCTTCCTGCGTGAGCGTTTCCGATCCGAAGGCGTGCTGAGCTGCGCAGAAACCGATGCAGCGAAAAATGGTGCGAAAGTGCGCACGGCAGGCGTTGTCCTAACCCGTCAACGACCGGGTAAAGGCAATGCCATTTTCATCACCATCGAGGATGAAACGGGAATTATCAACGCACTGCTTTGGGCGAGGCATATGGAACGATTGCGCCGTCCTGTAATGGGCTCTCGCCTGATGCTGTTGGAAGGGGAGGTGCAGCGCAGCAAGGAAGGCGTCGTGCATCTTATGGTCAGCAATGTGATCGATCGCACGAATGATCTCAATCATATGTCAGAGACACATAACGCGAAGCTAGACACTTCCTTTGGCGACAAAGTCGCCGATCGCCACCCCACACCGAGCCACCGGCATCCGCGCGATGTCCGCATCCTACCTAAATCACGGGATTTCCATTAATTTAGCAAAGGCTTGAACTGGGTCGTTACCAGGCGGTCCGCTCTTCGTGGGCACGTCCATCTAGCTGACAGTCTGCTGCTGGTGAGTTGCAACGCACTTCAGTTTAGATGCTTCTGGAGGTGGAAGCGGACATACTTGTATGCCCACCTCCATTGTCATGTCTGTCTCAGAACTCGCCCGCGACGCCTGCGCGTACGCTGGTCGAGTTGCCGCCTGCGTAGGTGACGCCAGCGGTGATGGCGAAGTCACCTTCGAACCGGTGCATCAGGCCAGCGGAGAAGCCGATCTCGCCGCGGTAGGTCGCGACGTTACTGGCGTAGCTGGTCTTGCCCACTGCGCTTGGGAAATGCGGGCTAGCCTGCGCTGCGATGGAGGCAATGCCCCGCTGCGCATCACGGTCGATCGTGTTGGTGAGATCGAACAGAGTGTTGACCCGCCCAGACAGCGCATCAAACTGAGCGGTGGAGACCTGGGCCACGGCGTTGAACTCCACCCGGACATTGTTGACCGAGTTCACAGTAGCGACAGCCCCTCGGCCCAGCGTGCCATTGTCATCGACCGTCACCACTCGGGTCGTGCCTTCCAGCGCTGCCGCTGACACTCGCTTGAAAGCCAATCGCAGCCGCTGAGTTGGCGGTCGCAGCGATGTTCACACTGGTACCGATCCCGGTCGAGAAAGCGCCTTCAACCCGGGCAGAGTTGCCAATAGCGGTCGCATTCAAGGCCTGTGCGCACGAACCTGTACCAAACGCAGATGTCCCGTTTGAGGTCGCGACAGAGCGTGCACCCACAGCCGTAGCCAGGCCTCCATTGGTCCGCGCTCGCGCGCCAAACACCGAAGCCTCCTGACCAATCGCAATCGTAGCTGCCCCAACAGCACTCGCATCCTGACTGTTCGCATTCGCATCCACGCCAAGGCCCACAGATTGGACGCCGGTCGCCTGCGCGCCCAGCGCATCGCCATCATCGTCGTCACTGCCAATCGCAATCGAGGAAATGCCCGCAGCGCTCGCTGATCCGCCCAAAGCGACCGCCCGGCTTCCTACCGCGCTCGAACCGTTACCCACGGCAACGCTGCTGCCTCCGGCCGAGACAGAAGAGTGGCCGATTGCGACGTTAAGAAATCCGTTAGCATTGGCACCGCGACCAACAGCAGTGCCGTGGAACCCGGCGACTGCGCGTGACCCAAGGGCCGTTCCCTGCACCGCCCCTGCTGCGGCCTCATAACCAAGCGCCACCGCTTCATCTGCAGTCGCGCCGGAATTGTTGCCTAAGGCCGTTGTAAAGTTGCCTGCAGCGTTCGCGCCGGAACCGACCGCCGACAATTCATCACCCGTTGCAGTGGCTCCTAGAAAAACGGTCGGACCGAATGCAACATTGTTCAGCTGCGAGGTGTTGGCAGCTGCTGAGGCCGCGACTGAATTCAACTGACCCACGGTTGCCGCATCGCTGTCATCAGTTCCGTCAGCAACATTGGTGATCCGGCGCTGAAGAGTGGAGCTGCCAACCGAGACGGTATTGTCAGCGCTCGTGGTCGATCCGCGGCCCAGTGCGACAGAATCGAAATGGCCCGCTGCCGCGGCCTTGCCGATGGCGGTCGCACCAACAGCATTCGCAACGCTTCCGGTGCCGAGCGCTGTGGTATCTTCCTGTGTCGCATCGGCGTCGGCGCCATAAGCGACACTATTGGTGCTGTTCGCCTCGGAATTGCTCCCGACTGCTGTACTAAGAGCGCCGCTGGCCTCAGACAAATGTCCTACTGCGGTTGAGATAGTTCCCGTCGCTTGTGCAAGCCGTCCGATTGCTGTGGATCCGACGAATCCGGTGGATCGGGCGCTATACCAGATTGCGGTCCCGTTCTGGACTGCTTGGGAATTGTCGCCGATCGCGGTTGCTTCTGCGCCAGAAGCGATTGAGGTGTTTCCGATAGAGACTGAACGCAAGCCGAGCGCTTGGGCTTCGGCACCGATGGCGACGCTGTCCCCGCCGGATGTCGTTGCAGGGCCAAAAGTGGTCGCCCCGAATGCGACATTGGCGAGCTCTGCGCTATTCGCAGCGATGTTTGTGACGTAAAGACCAACCTGATCGTCGACAGCGGTGAGCTGACCAATAGTCGCGACATCGGTCGCGTTGATGCCGTTTGCAACGTTTGTGATCCGCCGGGTCTGTCCGGTGCTGCTATTACCGACAGAGACGGTAAAGTCGGCGTCCGTGGCTGATTCCGAGCCAATCGCGACTGCCCCTGAATGCGCCGAGGATGCAGTCAAGCCGATCGCAATTGAGTTGTTTCCCGTTGTTGCTGCAGCTCTGCCGATCGCGATGGAATTGAGAACCGAGGCGTTTGCCTGCCTCCCGATTGAGATGTCTCCAATGCCAGTAGCCTGCGCATCGGTGCCAACGGCAATCGCGGCCTGCCTGGTTGCATCGGCGCTCTGACCGACGGCCACAGCTTCACTGGCACTTGCGATCGCCAAGCGGCTAATTGCCGTTGCAAAGTCACTCGCTTGTGCCGCAGTACCGACGGCTGTCGCGTCAGTCCCATTGCCCCGCGAACTTACCCCAACTGCAACCGCGTTGGTCCCGCTAGCGCTCGCATCATGGCCGAAAGCAACAGTATCAGGGTTGCTAGCGATCGCGAGCGCACCCAAAGCTGAAGCCCTTAGCCCGCTTGCCTCTGATGAATGACCGAGCGCAATAGACTCTTGTCCCACGGCCACCGCGTCATTGCCAAGTGCTGTCGCCCCGTTCGCAATCGCCCTGGCGACCGCCCCAACTGCCGTCGTGTCGGTGCTCGTTGCGCTCGCCCCGACACCGCAGGCCAGCGACGCATCATCGTCATTCGAGTTTGCGCCGCCATCGTTGTCACTTAAATCAACGACACCATCATTGTTGCGATCCAGCAAGCAATCATCGGCCTGCGCTTTTTGTGGTGCAGCCAACATCGATATAGCCATCTTCGTTATGGCCGCGGTGAAAAATAGTGATTTGAGTTTCATGGTTCTGGTCCCCTGATAGAAATCCGTCCTGTCAGGGCTCACCAGATAGCGGCAGAAATGCCGGCGGCTTGGCAAAAAGCAGCCGCTCTTCGCCAAGCCGCCGGTTTGGTGTTCCGCCGCATTTCCTGCCTGATGGTTGCGATCCGGACGAGCTCCGATCTGCGGGGAAATACTTAAGGCGTTGGATAGCGGTCTTTATCAGAGTCTGAAGAAATATGATCACGGCTGGACTTTTTCGCATGACCTCGGCGATAGAAATCGCAGCGAGGTTACGAATGATATTCCGGTTTGAGAATTATATGCTCGATGCGGCGCGGATGGAGTTGACCCGCGATGGCAAGCGTATTGCGGCGCAGCCGCAAGTGCTCGAAACGCTCTCATTCATGCTGGCCAATCGTCATCACGTGGTCAGCAAGCAGGATTTGATCGAAAACATCTGGGAAGGCCGTATTGTAAGCGATGCGGCGGTTGCCAAGCGGCTGGAATTGGTCAGAAAAGCAATTGGCGACAACGGTACGGAACAACGTCTGATCCGCACGATCTATGGCCGCGGCTTCCGGTTTGTCACCTCTGCAATCGAGGTAGACCAAGAAGCTGTACCGGCAATCAGTGTGCCGACCACCACTGGGGAATCCGGCGCAGAGCTTGAAGCGGCTCTACCTTTGAATGACTGGATTGATCAGCGTCCCAAGATCGCGGTTGCACCGCTGCGCATTATCGGTGATGCCGGACAATATTCGACATTAGCCGAAGCGTTGCCCGCCGATGTGACGCATGCAATCGCCAACCTCCCTTGGCTCTTTGTGATCGCCCGGGGCTCTGCCTTTCAATGCCAGAGAGCCTGACCGCATGGCAATCATTCCACGCCGGAATGTCGCTTTTATTTGGCCGCACAGAGCAGGCCTTTTCGCGTATCCATGCCTTTTTCGACCGTTCGATAGAACTCGCGCCTGATTTTGGCCTGCCGTGGCAGAACAAGTCGATTGCGTATTTGTGGCAAGCGCTCAATCAGGTTGATCCCGAGCGCAATGCCAGTCTTATGGTTGAAGCCATCGAGAGGGCGCAATCGCTGGATCCCTACGACCCGGGGTGCCTTGCAACGGCCGGATTTGTGCATGCTGTCAACTCTCAGCCAGAACGAGGTTCGAGCTATTTGGAACGGGCGCTTGAACGTTCACCCAACATGGCACGGGCCTATATCGCACAAGGTGCTATTGAAGCCCACTCGGGTGATCCGCAGCAGGCGTTAGTAAGTGCTGATCGCTTATGTCAACCATTCCAGCCGCTCGGCGGCCCATATGCGCCTGGGCGAACTTGACCAGGCTGGCGATGAGGCGATCCGGATTGAACGTATGGACACGAGAACCTACAAGCCAGTGTGCTTGCTCTCAGCGCGCTGCATATGGCCGGAAGGACGCACGAGGCAGACCGCGTTGAGGAGAAAATCAGAACCATTCGCGGCCGGGTTTCCTCAACGCGGATGCGTCAGCAATATCCCAAGATTGATCCCGTACTTGCCCGTTCAATTTTTCGGACATTGATGGAGCGCAATCTGCAACTTGCATGATTTCTCGTAGCCCGATCAATGCATTTGGGGGCGCTCGTGCGTCTCTTTGTATCAGCGACTTTTGGGTGCAGTGATATGCAACAGGCCGGTCAGAGCTTGAAGGAGCGAGAAACTTTGGCCGACGACAAAGAGCTATGGCTGGCGCGACCCTACGGTTGAAGCAGATAACGCGATTGCGCTTCCATTCTATATTCCAGCTGTGGTTCTGGAAGATGAATGTCCGCTTCGCAGTCGATCCTTAGTCAAGGCTAGACACTCAGCTTACGACCCAGTTTGAGCCGGGACGAAATGACCGTATCTGGGTCGCAAGCCGGACGTCGGCTTGCGGGAACGGGAGGCAAAAAATCGTTCAGGCAGGAAAGACGGCCAGTCAGTCGCGGTTGGACGCTGGAATCAAGTTGGCTGGAATCAGCAGCACGCCGCCTATAGGCACGCCTCAACCTGCGCTTAACCCTGTTTCAAGCTCTTCCCCCTAAAGTCCACGACAAACGGACAATAAGGGGCTGCTCGTGCTGTTTGAGCGCATTTCAAGAATTGGTTTGATTGTTAATTGGAAGACCTTGGGCGTCGCGATCCTTGCGGTGTTTGCCACTTGGTTTTCGCTGAAGTTGAACCTGGTCGCTGATTACCCGCTGACGATCATCTCGACCGCGGTAATCTTCCCAATCGTGTTCTCCATCGGCCATGCATACAAACGGCGCGAGGCGGCGCTGGATGACTATGGCACGATCAAGGCCCATGGGCGCGCGATCTATTTTGCCGCGCGCGACTGGCTGCCAGAGGAAAATGAGGAGCGGATCAAGCAACTCGAGGGTGCGCTGGCGCGTTTGCTGACCGGATGCCGCGATATGTTTAAAGGCGAGCGTTCAGAAATGCCGGCGCGCGAACAAGCGATCTACGCCGCGTTTTCGGAACTGTCGCAATTTGTGAAGCGGATGCGCGCAGAGGGGCTGGCCTCGGGCGAGTGTAGCCGCTGCAATCAATATCTTTCCAAGATGATCGTCGCGTTTGAAAGCGTGAAGCACATCTATCAATATCGCACGCCGCGCACGCTCAGCGCATTCAGTGATTTCTTCATCATCATTCTGCCGATCATTTATGGCCCTTATTTCGCGCATCAGGCGATCGAATATGAGGCGCCCATGCTGACCTATGTGATGCCCGTGCTGTTCGCTGTGATCCTGACGGGGCTGGACAACATCCAAAGCCATTTGGAAGACCCGTTTGACCAAATCGGCCCAGACGACGTGGCGATCAATGCTGAGAAATTCGTTGAGCTGCTGACTTGCGGTGAGGAAGGTGGGCCTTGCGCGGTTGTGGCTGAGCCGCAATCTGCCTGAGGGTAGGCGCTCTTACCTGACGCAAAACAAAACCCCCGGCGGGCGTTTGGCCTACCGGGGGTTTCGTGTTTCTGGGATCTAGCTTGGTGGCTTATTCGCCGCCGGCCAGCCCGCGGCTTTCGATCATATATTTTACATCCGGTTCGCGTCCGGCGAATGTGCGATACATCTCAAAATAGTCCATCGTGCCGCCGCGGCTCAGCACGGTTTTGCGGTAGTGATCGCCGTTTTCACGGGTCAGGCCGCCATTGTCGATGAACCATTGGCGCGAATCTTTGTCGAGCATTTCGGTCCACAAATAGCTGTAATAGCCCGCAGAATAGCCCGCGGGTGAGCTGAAGATGTGGTTGAAATAGTTTGACCGATAGCGCGGCGGGACCAGGTCAATCTCTAGGCCCAGCTCGCCCAGCGACTGACGCTCAAACGCATCGACTTTCTCTGGCGTGTCGATTGCGGCAGCTTCTGCTGGTGAGAGCGCGTGCCACTTCATATCGAGCAGCGCGGCGGCCACCACTTCGCCAAAGTCATAGCCCTGGTTGAACTTCGAGGCGGCTTGGATCTTCTCCACCAGCTCCATCGGGATGGTCTCGCCAGTCTCATAGTGCTTGGCGTAGTTTTGCAGGACCTCTGGGTAGGTCGCCCACATCTCGTGAACCTGGCTGGGGTATTCCACGAAATCGCGCGCGGTCGCCGTGCCGGACAGGCTCTCATAACGCTGATCCGCGAAGAAGCCGTGCAGCGCGTGGCCGAATTCGTGGAAGGTCGTCTCAACCCAGTCAAAGCTGACCAGTTGGACCTCGCCATCGGCCGCCTTTGGAATGTTCAGCACGTTATAGATCACTGGCTTGGTGCCCCACAGATCGCTCTGGTCGACGAAATTGCTCATCCAAGCGCCGCCACGCTTTGATGGGCGTTGGAACGGGTCGAAGTAGAACAGGCCAAGCTCGCTGCCATCGGCATCGAACACGGTGTAGACCCACACATCCGGGTGATAGACGGGCAGGTCGGTGCGGCGCTCAAAGGTCAGGCCATAGAGCTTCTTAGACATGTAGAACACGCCATCTTCCAGCACCTTGTCGAGCTGGAAGTAAGGTTTCACCGCGTCTTCATCAAACGCGTATTGCTCCGCCTTCACTTTGTTGGCGAAGCGGTACCAATCCCATGGTTCAACCTCGAAATTGAGGCCATCTGCGGCGATCCGCTCGTTGAGGACGGCGGCCTCGCGGCGCTGCGTTGCGGCGAGGGCGGGGACCATTTGCTCCATGAAATCGAGCGCGGTCTTCGGCTGCTTCGCCATGCGATCGTACATGGTGTAGCTGGCCCAATCGGGCTGGCCGAACAGAGCCGCCTTTTGCGCGCGCAATTCGGCGATCTTTGCGAGGATCAGACGCGTGTCATTCTTACCGCCTTGGTCGGAACGGTACGCGCTGGCTTTGAACAGACGCTCGCGCACTTCGCGGTTTTCAAGCGCGGGCAACAATGGCTGCTGCGTGGTGTTCTGCAAGGCGATGGCGAACTTGCCGTCCATGCCCTTTTCCTTCGCGAGCGCTGCTGCGCCCTCGATCTCGGCATCGGACAGGCCAGCCAGCTCTGCGCGGGTGTCGACGATCACCGCGCCATCATTGGTCGCATCGCGGACCTTCTGGCTGAAATCGGTGGTGAGCGTGGAGAGCTCAGAGTTGATCGTTTTGACACGTTCGCGCTCTTGCTCGGTCAGAAGCGCGCCAGCCTGGACCATGCCGGAATAGGTCTCTTCCAGCAGCTTTGCGTCTTCAACCGTCATCGCCATCGCGGCGCGATTGTCATAAACCGCCTTCACCCGGGCAAACAGCTCTGGGTTGAGGGTGATCGCATCTCCGTGCGCGGTCAGTTTCGGGCTGATTTCCTGATTGATTGCGTCAAGCCGGTCGGTAGTGTTCTGGCCAGTCAGCGCAAAGAATACGCGCGCCACGCGGCCCAGCATCCGGCCCGACTTTTCCAGTTCAACAATCGTGTTGCTGAACGATGGAGTCGCCGGGTTGTTGATGATCGCCTGAACTTCGGCTTGCTGGATCGCCATGCCTTGCTCAAAAGCAGGGATGTAGTCGTCTTCGCTGATCTTGCTGAAATCAGGGGTCAGGAAGGGCAGCGTGCTGTCAGAAGCGAAATAGCCAGTCCCGGTCGGGATCTCGGGGCTATATTCAGCCTCGGCCTGAGCTTCTGCTATCGGGTTGGTTTGGTTCACCCCAGTCTCTCCGTTGGTGGTCGCGCAGCCAGCGGTCAGCGTGGCGGCGAGGGCAATTGCGGCGGTTTGGGCCTTGAGTTGGGCCTTCATAAGAGCTCCGGTAAATTACGAATTTGTGTGGCCGTGTATTGAGGGTAAATTGTGCTTTGGGCAAGCAAAAGGGCCCACCTGCCTGCGCGCGGGTGAGCCCTTGGGTTCGGTGCCGCGCGCCAAAAGAACAAGGCCGCCACGTTTCCACGCAGCGGCCTCTTCTCTAAACTCATGTTCCGGCAAACTCGCCTTAGGTGCGACCCGAAGGGCTTGTGGGAAGACTAGCAAAGAGGCCACTCACACTAAGCATATTCAGGGGCAGCGGAACTTAAGTTTTCCTGTAGGGCAGACAGATTTTCCTAATGAAAACAAGGGCTGTGAGATGAAATATTGTTGCAAATGCGAAAAGCGCGTGAGACTCGTATAGCCTGCAAATTAATGGAACCAGCCGGTGGGTCCAATGGACACGCTCTGTTGTATGTCAGCTCGCTCGCCTGCAAACAGGCCGCCGCGAACTAGCCGATGTTACGCTTTTCATCGCCAATGGTTTGTACAAACTTGCCGGTTTCATCGACAATTCCCGAAAGTTGCTGTGCGCTGTCCTGAGATGCATTTGCTAGGCGCTGTATCAGGGCAACAACGCTGTTGGTGTCGCGATTAACATTGGCAACCAATTCGCCCATGCTGGCTGCGCCTTCAGCGGTTTCATCGACTGCGTCGGTAATGCTGGAGAATTTCGCAAGCTGACTTTGCAGCGCTTCGAGCAGTAATTGGTTCTCTTCGCCCAATCGCTCTGCAAGCTCACACATCAAATTGCTC
Organism: Erythrobacter sp. S249; assembly: GCF_057364975.1. Taxonomy (NCBI): domain Bacteria; kingdom Pseudomonadati; phylum Pseudomonadota; class Alphaproteobacteria; order Sphingomonadales; family Erythrobacteraceae; genus Erythrobacter; species Erythrobacter sp. S249. Next base: position 143,702 of record NZ_CP200287.1, read on the forward strand.
GATTGCTGGCTTTTTTGTGTTGAAGAACGGATGGCGTCGATCTGCTTTTGAACCATATCCGTCGCAGATGCGGTTTGCCCGGCTAAGCTCTTTACTTCTTGTGCGACAACGGCAAATCCTGCGCCTGCATCGCCTGCACGCGCCGCCTCGATGCTGGCATTGAGCGCAAGAATGTTGGTTTGATCGGCTACGTCCGAGATGGATTGGACGATCTTTTCAATAGCGACAACTTCCTCGACGGCTTTTGCATTGTCATTCGCGGTAAGGCCCGCTTGATCAACCGCTTTGATCAACACACTGCGGTTTTCATCTAGACCAGATTTCACACTGTTGAGCGCCTGCTCAAGGACGCCAGCAGCATTGGCTGCATCTTGCATCGATTGCGCGGACTGCTTTGAAATCGCCGCCGCTTCGATTGTGGCATGTTGGAGCTCTGAAATCTTAGAACCGGCACCTTGGGCCTCGTCACGCAAATTTTCCGATACAGACAGCGTGCTCTCGATCTTGTTTGACAGAGATGCAACGAATTCACTGCCCATCCGGTTGATCTTATCTGCGCGATAGCGTGCATCCAGTTGAGCCCGGAAACTTGAAATGATTTCGAGTTGGATAAAGGCAAGCCGATTGAAGAAGGAAATGTCGGGCAGTGCATCAGCAACAGAATTTGCGCGCTGTGCGATAACCTCAATCACTCCATTATAATATTTAGAGCGTTTCTGGATCATCATATCCTGGCGGTCGATCAACCAGCCGGCAAGGCCAAGCCAAGCAAGCCTCTCCATCCATTCGAGTTCATCTGTGGCGGTGAAAATACCAATCGAGCGTTCAACCGATGTCTGCACCACTTCTTCATGCGACAATTGACGGCCGTAAAGCGCGCTCATCGTCTCGATATTGCTACCGTCGATCTGCCCGTCCCAATAGGTCTGCGAGAACGCTTCTATGTCTTGCGAATAGCGCGCCCAGAACTGAGCAATCTCGGCACGCAACGCACCATCACCGAACAATGCCTTCGCGCGTTGTTCAAACAATTCTGATCTAATTTCGTACGAATTCGCGAAATCAAATTTTGCGTGGTCCATAATGATCAATCGCTCCCTTACGGCCTCCTACCTAAAGATAGTAAATAAAGCTGAAACAATAGTGAGGCGGGTTTCGGGCCAGCGTCAACGGAACATGTGAAGAACATAACGCGGAGAAGCGGCTTTGTTTCGGTGCCTCTGGACTCAGAGGGATTGAGGCCCCAATTGGTGTGGCATGTCCCTCACAAAGATTTCAGTTCGCGGTGCCAGAGAGCACAACCTCAAAGGCGTTGATATTGATCTGCCGCGTGATGCGCTGATCGTGGTCACTGGCCTGTCTGGCTCGGGTAAGAGCTCGCTTGCGTTCGATACGATCTATGCTGAGGGTCAGCGGCGCTATGTTGAGAGCCTTTCGGCCTATGCGCGGCAATTCCTTGAGATGATGCAGAAACCCGATGTTGAACACATCGACGGGCTGTCGCCAGCAATCAGCATCGAGCAGAAGACGACCAGCCGCAATCCGCGCTCAACCGTCGCGACTGTTACCGAGATCTATGACTATATGCGGCTGCTGTGGGCGAGGGTGGGCTTGCCGTATTCACCAGCCACTGGCAAACCAATCAGTGCGCAAACCGTCAGCCAGATGGTCGACCGGGTGATGGAATTGCCAGAGGGCACGCGCGCTTATCTGCTCGCGCCGGTGGTGCGCGGGCGCAAGGGCGAATACCGCAAGGAACTGGCCGAATGGCAAAAGGCGGGCTTTACTCGCGTGCGGATCGATGGAGAGCTGTACCCAATCGAGGAAGCGCCAGCGATCGATAAGAAATTCAAGCATGACATTGAAGTCGTGGTTGACCGGATCGCGGTGAAACCGGGCATGGAAACGCGGTTGGCCGATAGTTTTGAAACCGCGCTGAAACTGGCCGAAGGGCTGGCCTATATCGATCTGGCGGATGGCGTTGTGCCGGGGCGCGAGGACGAGGAGCAAGGCGGCGGTGCCATGAAAGGCGCGGGCATTCCCGCCAATCGCATCGTCTTTTCAGAGAAGTTCGCCTGCCCAGTCAGCGGCTTCACCATTGAAGAGATTGAGCCGCGCCTGTTTTCGTTCAACGCGCCTCAGGGTGCGTGCGCAACCTGCGACGGTCTGGGCGAGAAGCAATTGTTCGACCCGCAATTGGTGGTGCCAAACGAGGGGCTGACGCTGAAACAGGGCGCGGTTGCGCCGTGGGCGAAGAGCAATCCGCCTTCGCCCTATTATCTGCAAGTGCTGGCGAGCCTGGCCAAGGCTTATGATTTCAATCTGACGACGCCGTGGCGCGATCTGGAGCCTGATCAGCAGCTGATCATTCTGCAGGGCACGGGCGGAATGCCAGTTGAGCTGACCTTTAAGGACGGGCGCAAGGAATACACTGTGCGCAAACCGTTTGAGGGTGTGATCGGCAATCTCAACCGCCGCTTGCTGCAAACCGACAGCGCGTGGATGCGCGAGGAGCTGTCCAAGTTCCAAACCGCGCAGCCGTGCGAGAGCTGCGGCGGCAAGCGCCTCAATGAAAAAGCGCTTGCGGTGAAGGTCGCGGGCACGGACATCGCCGACCCGGTGAAGATGAGCGTGTCGGATGCGAAGGACTGGTTCCTGGCGCTCGACGAGAAGCTGACCGATCAGCAATCGCAGATCGCCAAGGCTATCCTCAAAGAGATCAACGAGCGGCTCGGTTTCCTCGACAATGTCGGCCTGGATTACCTGAACCTCGACCGGACCAGCGGCACGTTGTCGGGCGGCGAAAGCCAGCGCATCCGGCTGGCGAGCCAGATCGGCAGCGGCCTGTCCGGTGTTCTCTACGTGCTGGACGAGCCGAGCATTGGCCTGCACCAGCGCGACAATGATCGGCTGCTGGAAACGCTGAAGCGCCTGCGCGATCTCGGCAATACGGTGATCGTGGTGGAGCATGATGAAGACGCGATCCGCCAGGCGGACCATGTCGTTGACCTGGGTCCGGGCGCGGGCGTGCGCGGCGGCGAAGTGGTGGCGCAGGGCACGCTCAAACAGATCATGAAGTCGAAGAAGTCGCTCACCGCGGACTATCTCACCGGGCGGCGCGAGATTGCTGTCCCGGCAGAGCGGCGGCCGGGCAATGGGCACAACATTACGGTGCGCGGCGCTCAGGCAAACAATTTGAAAGACGTCACAGCGTCGATCCCCTTGGGCACATTCACTTGCATCACCGGGGTCTCCGGCTCGGGCAAATCGACCTTCACCATCGACACGCTCTATGCCTCTGCCGCCCGCGTGCTCAACGGCGCGCGCGTGATTGCGGGCAAGCACGACAAAATCGAGGGCCTCGAATATTGCGACAAGGTGATCGAGATCGATCAGTCGCCGATTGGCCGCACCCCGCGCAGCAACCCTGCGACCTACACCGGCGCGTTCACCAATATCCGCGACTGGTTCGCTGGCCTGCCAGAGGCGAAGGCGCGTGGGTACAAGCCGGGCCGCTTTAGCTTTAACGTGAAAGGCGGTCGCTGCGAGCAATGCACCGGGGACGGCCTGATCAAGATCGAAATGCACTTCCTGCCCGACGTCTATGTCACCTGCGAGGAATGCGGTGGCAAACGCTACAACCGCGAGACGCTGGAGGTGAAGTTCAAGGGCCTCTCCATCGCCGATGTGCTGGATATGACGGTTGAGGATGCGGAGGGCTTCTTCAAGGCCGTGCCGCCGATCCGTGACAAGATGCGGATGCTGAATGAGGTTGGCCTTGGCTATGTGAAGGTCGGTCAGCAGGCGACGACATTGTCGGGCGGCGAGGCGCAGCGGGTGAAGCTGGCGAAGGAGCTGTCCAAGCGCAGCACCGGGCAGACGCTCTATATCCTCGATGAGCCGACCACGGGCCTGCACTTTGAGGATGTGCGCAAGCTGCTGGAGGTGCTGCACCGCCTCGTGGAGCAGGGCAATTCCGTGGTGGTGATCGAGCACAATCTTGACGTGATCAAGACCGCCGACTGGATCGTCGACCTGGGTCCAGAGGGCGGGGTGCGCGGTGGTGAAGTGGTCGCAGCGGGCACGCCGGAGACTGTCGCGAAGGAACCGCGCAGTTTTACCGGCGGATACCTCAAGAACATGCTGAGCAAGGGGCCGGCGAAGCAGAGCGCGAAACCGGCGGCGAAAGCCAAAGGAAAACCCGCGTCAAAGCCCGCCAAGACGCCGACAAAAAAGGCGAAAGCCGCATCGTAAGCGCCGCCGCGCGGGCCAATCCGCGCCGCCCCGTCGCGCCCGCCCGCATGCACGATTGCCAAGCCCCGCGCGGCGTGTAGGGTGCGCGGGGCCGGCACTCGGCGTATCATACCAGACAATTGAGGGGTCTTTCATGTCATTCACTACCAAAGCATTCGCGCTACCCGCATTGATGACGGGCGGCCTGCTGCTGTCTGCCTGCGGCGACTTGGTCGATAAAGACGCGATGTTCGACGAATTTGGATCAGAATGCGAAGCCTCCTTCACCGCTGAAGTCGGCGGGCCAGTGGAATTGGCAAAGCCATTTTGCGATTGCTCTGTTGGTAAGATGAAAGAGCAGGATTTCGGCCTGACCGATCTGGTCGATGAGGAAAAGATGACCGCGCTGGGCGAGGAATGCATGAACGAGGTTCTGGCTGAAACGGGTACGGGCGCAGACGCCCCCGCTGCGGAGTAAGCCCGCACGCGCAATGCTCCGTCTGGGGCTGCGCTTAAAGGTTTAGGATTTTGAGAGACGCGCTCTTCCTACGGGGAGGGCGCGTTTTTTGTTTTGTTGTTGGGGGTATAACAGAGAGTCTATTTTTTTCGGCTCGCGTCTAGTCCTTGTTGAAATATTTGCATTGGCCCATCCTTTAGTTCCCTGAGTGTCTCGATTTCCAACTCAAGGTAATAAGGAATTGTGGTGGTGAATGTTGGTAATGCTGTAATTTTATCCCATCTGAGAGCTAGGCCTTTCGGGTTTTTGCGTTTGGCACCTCTCGCGAAGGCTCTTTTGAATCCGGCGGGCGTTACGCCTTTAAGCGATTGAAAATTCACCCTGTGGTCGTGATCTTGCCCTTCAAAAACAATGGAGTCTTTGAACAACTCGCCTGCCAAGCTTTTGACGTATGGCTGTACGTAAACTACACGTTTGATGCCTGAGGCGATGATTAGTTTTGTGCACATGTGGCAAGGCATTGTGGTGCAGTAGAGAGTAGCGCCAACGGTCGAACGTCGAAACCGTGCTGCATCAGTAAGTGCATTCATTTCTGCATGCACCATTCTACCGTATTCAATGATGTTTGCGATCATTAAGTCTCGCCAAGGTCCCTCAGGAGCCTCCTCGCCTCTTTCTTTTTTGGCAAAAAGTTGGTCGACTAATGAATTGATACTTTCTTTGCTTTTTTGATCTGACAGCCAACCTGCCTGCTTCAATTTTGCAATTCCATCACGTGTGAGGTCTTCTCGAACTTTTTGGTTTGAATCGTACCCTAAAACGTAGTCACGGTTGTCAGAGTGCTCATCGCACCAGTACGTGCCACCACCAGCCGCAGGGACTTCGTTACAGCCCATGGAGACAACATTCCCGTCGTCGCCAATAATCGCGGCACCGACCTGTCTAGATAAATCTAGTGAGCGGTAGGCGGCGGCATTCGCGATGTATGATGAGTATTCATCGCGATTCGGTGATATGAATGGATGACCAAAGTAAATCCGAAACAGACGCTTGCACGAATCTTCCAAGGTTTTCCTATTTGTGCAATCTAAAATGAAATCTGATTTTGGGTAAACTTCTATAATTTGTTGACCAAAATCATGTTCAACTTCGTCTTCATCGGTAGCTATTATTTCTAGAGCTTGTGATTCCAATTTAGCATCGTTAGAAATCCTGTCACTTTCACGAAGTTTTTTTACTAGGTAGTTGACGCGAATATCCTTCGGCGCGAAGCAGCCCAAAAAAAGGATATTTCTTCCATATACACGTTCTAAAGTGCTGTATTCATCATATCGTTTGATTTGACGGAATATATTTATTCGTCTGGTATGCGCGGCATCGTGCCGTTTTTCTTTTCCGATTCCTAGTAATCGTGCAATCCCCAACAGGACCAATATATCACCCCGTCCAGCATCTTCGCAAAGTTGATCGCCGGCAGTGATGTAATCTCTATATCGTTCGACAGCGTTATCATAAGTTTCTTTAACTAAGTTCATCTCTTTCAGAGAATCGGTAAGTTTTACGATATTCGGTTGATAACTAACTTGCTTCGCTTGTTCAGAAACGACCTCAATTACTTCGTCAATATCGATACCGATCGGAGCGATAAGGCTGAAAAAGGTCTCTCTACTATCGTTCGGCATTGATTTCCACTTTCTAGATTGATCAGTGAATATCAGAAGAATCTGAGATTGATATACATGTCAACCTAGCTAGTGTGGATTAAGCGAGTCACATGGAGAGACGGTATGGATGATAATCACAGGTGCAGTTGGCTTGTTGAGATTTTCATTCAATATCAAGAGGCCCTTGATGAGAAGCGGGATGAGGTCGGAGAACGACTTAGATTTAAAGAGGCGCTCGACTCTGATCATGATGATCGCGCTCGGTCTAGATACTCGGCTTCAACCCTCGAGACATAACCCACCTGTGAATTTACGTTCATACGATTTCTAGGAATTACGCAGCTCGCATTTCTTGATTTGCGGCTGTTGGTAGGTACCCAATGTGCGCGATTGACGCTTTGAGTTTGCATCTGTCCTACATGCCAAAGTTCCTATAACTGGTCCTGTTCCCTTGAACTGAAATCAAAGGCGAACGACCATGGCCCAAAGCCCAACATTCCCCTCGCGCGGTCCCTATGATGCGCGCCGCAAACTCCCCCAAAGCCCCTATCCCACGCGCCCCGGAGACCCCGGACCAGCTGAGCACGCGCGCAGCTGGCTCGCGCATGTTGAGGCTGGGCGCATAGGGGGCGGGGTTAGGTAGTTTCTTGGTGCCATGCGGTTGGTTTGCACCAAGAGGTGGGGAGTTTTTTGTTTAGACCCTGCGGGCGCGGCGGATTTTTTGTTTACGCCCTCAAGCGCCGGGCGCAGCGCATCCGCGCTGCTTGGCTTTCCTCGCTCACGCGCCTTTCAGGCGCATCGCTGCGGGCGGGCGGTCGCCCTTGCGGCGCTTCGCGCCGTGCTCCGCGACCAAGCCAGAGACAGGGAGCCAAGGTTCTTGGCTCTACCTAACTACCTCGCGCCAAGGTTCTTGGCGCTACCCAGCGGTCTCGCACCAAGACCCGTGGAACTACCCAAATTACCTCGCGCCAGGAATCTTGGTCCCATGCGGTTTGCTTGGAATGGTTCGCGAGCCGAAGGCGAGTGCAAGGGCGCCCGCCCGCCCGAGCTAATGCGAGGAAAGCCAAGCGGGCCGGATGGCCCGCGCCCGGCGCTTGAGGGCGCTAAAAAAAGGAATCACACACCATGACCCAGCTTCTTCCCCTTCCAACCGTCCCGCCAGCGCTCACACCTGCGCGGCGTGCCGCCTTTCTCGAAAACCTGCGCCTCTACGGCAATGTGCGGCTTGCGTGCCGGGCGGCTTCGCTCAGCCCGCAGACCGCTTACCGGGCGCGTCAGGCGGAGCCGCGCTTTTTGGAGGAGTGGGACGCCGCTCTGGTGATCGCTCGCACCCATGTCGAATCGATCCTGGCCGACCGCGCGATCAGCGGGGTGACCGAAAAGGTGTTTTATCACGGCGAGGAGGTGGCGACCCGCACCCGCTATGACAGCCGCCTGCTGCTGGCGCACCTCGCGCGGCTCGACCGATTGGCAGAGCGCATTGAGCAGAAAGAAGCCGAGGAGGCGCGCATAAGAGCGCAAAGCGAGGCGAGGGGGGACCGGTACCCATCGCGAGCTGCATACGAGTCCGACAGGCACCAAACGCGAGCCGAAGGCGAGTGCAAGGCCGACCGGCCGCCCGAGCTTATGCGAGGAAAGCCAAGCGGGCCGGATGGCCCGCGCCCGGCGCTTGAGGGCGCAAACAAACAAAAACCTCAAAACACCCATTCCCCCTCCAATCCCCCGATCCCCGAACTCGAACAGCGCCTGATGGCGATGGAGGCGGAGCGGCCCATCACTGCGCGCGCCGTGCATCAATTCGACGATCCGGGCGAGGCGGAGGCGGCGCAATTGTGCGCCTTTGAGGCGGGGCTGGAGAAATGGTGGGCCGTGGCGCGCACGCAGGACTTGCCCGCGCATATCGCGGAGGAGGCTATGGCCGAGGACGCCGATCCATCGGGGGTTGAGTGAGGCCCATGATTTTGGCCCCTGGACAGTGTTCCATGTGTTCCAAGCGAGGCGCGCGCGCGATGAGTGGAGGCGTGGTGATCGGGAGCGCGGGCACAGGGCGCGCTAGTGCGGCCACTGGCTTTCGACGAGGTCCTTGGCTTCCTTGAGGCCCAGGCCGGTGCGCTCTCGCACAAGCTTGATCGCTTGGATCTTATGCCCTTGCATGAAGGCGGCGCGGATCTCTGGATCATCGCTGAGGTCGAGGGTGCCGCCCGCCGGGCTGATGCGCGGGGGCGAGAGCGGCTCTGGCGCGCGCGGCGGCGTGGGGGTTTGGTGGCCGAAGGTGGAGGCATTGCGGCGTTGCTGCTCGATCATGTCGCCGCCTGTGCGCCTCAGCATGACGACGGCCAGGATGAAGCCGGTGACTGCGCCAGCGGCGAACAGCAGGATGCTCTCCATTAGCGGGCGACCAGTTCCAGCTTCACGCGGGCATGGCCTCGGCTGATCATGCCGATCCTCTCAGCCGCTGCGCGCGAGAGGTCGATGACGCGGCCTTTCACGAACGGTCCGCGGTCGTTGATGCGCACGGTGACGGCGCGGCCATTGCGCGGGTTGGTGACGCGCACGAGGCTGCCAAAGGGCAGGGTCTTATGGGCGGCGGTCATGGCGCGCATGTTGAAGCGCTCGCCATTGGCGGTGAGGCGGCCGTTGAAGCGTCGCCCGTAGTAGGATGCGATGCCGCTGCCGAGGTTGCGGATGCTGCGCGGCTCTGGCGGCTTGGGCTCAGCGGGCGGCTCAAAGCTGTTGAGGTCAACCGCGCCGGGGGCAACAGTGATGGGGCTGGGCGCGGTGTTGTAGGGGGCGAACTGCGCTTCGAAGGAGGCGGCGGATAGGGGCGCTGCTTGGGGCTGCTGCTGCGTTTGCGGGGTTTGCAGGAGCGCACCGTCTTGCTGAGCGAGGGTGCTGGAAGGGACGGATGCGAACAGGAGCAGGACCGTGGCTACGCCAACGCCGCTTGCGCAAACTCGCTTTGATACCCCTCTCATAGTGTTGAGGGTTTAGGCGAAAACTATGGGGCTGCACAATTGGGCGTAGCTCTGATTGCCCGGTTTGATGCCCGTTCTGGCGTGGTTGGGGTTTGGGGAGTGGGCGAAAACTAAGCGCGCAAAGCAAATGGGGCCGGCATTGCTGCCGACCCCACTCTTACCGCCGCGTGGTCAACTTGCTTGGCGAACCTCGCAAGATGCACTTGGCATCCGGTTTCTTGCCTCCGTACGATGTACGGCGGGCTTTTCACCAGTGCTCGCACCGGCATCCAGCTTCACTTGCAAGCAGTCTCTGCATCCCTGAACCGAAGTTCGTGTTTGCATCCTCTGCTCCTCGGGTGGAGCTGAGACCATCAATCTGTATTGCCTTCGATCTCAAACAGTCGATCCGGGTCCTACCCTTTTCGCCCTCAATCGCCGACCAAATTGCTGGCCATCCGATGGGTCTGCTTCGCGATCTCCTCAAACGATCCAGTCTGGTTTCAGCCGAAGCCATTCCCATCTTGTTTCTCAAAGTTCGCGTGGACAATCACCACCGCGTCGATCGTTACAAAAAATTCCTAAAAACAGCGCCTTGCGGCTCTCTTTTCAATCTCTTTTCTGCCCTTTCGATATTTAGAAGCTGCGCCCAAAAACCGAGTCGCGCAAGTCGCGCAACCCCGACTTATCCACTTTTGCCCAGATCACTTGTGGACGAGGGTGGATAAGTCAGCGGCTCATCGCAAACGTTAAATGAGCGCTCAAAAATGCGCCTCTTTTAGCGATCAGCGGCCGCGTTTCCGGCCTCTTTGAGCGAGCAGTTTGAGACGTAGCGCGTTCAGCTTGATGAAGCCTTCCGCGTCTTGCTGGTCATAGGCGCCCGCATCATCCTCAAATGTGACGACGTCTTCGCTGTAGAGGTTGTAGTCGACATCGGCGCGGCGGCCCACGACCTGCGCATTGCCTTTATAGAGCTTCAGGCGGACGTCGCCGGTCACGCCGATCTGGCTGTGATCGATTGCCGCCTGCAGCATCTCGCGTTCTGGTGCGAACCAGAAGCCGTTGTAGATCAGCTCTGCATAGCGCGGCATTAGCTCGTCTTTGAGGTGGGCAGCGCCGCGGTCCAGCGTCAATTGCTCTATGCCGCGGTGCGCCCGGGCGTAGATCTCGCCGCCCGGTGTTTCGTACATGCCGCGCGATTTCATGCCGACAAAGCGGTTCTCAACCAAATCAAGCCGGCCAATGCCATGCTTGCGGCCGAGATTGTTGAGAGCGGTTAGCAGCGTGGCCGGGCTCATCGCCTCACCATTGAGAGCAACGCCGTCTCCCGCCTCAAACGCGATTGTGATATATTCCGGCTCGTCCGGCGCGTCCTCTGGATTGACCGTGCGGGAATAGACGTAGTCCGGCGTCTCTTCCCACGGATCTTCGAGCACTTTGCCCTCAGAAGATGTGTGCAGCAGGTTCGCATCGGTAGAGAAGGGGCTCTCGCCGCGCTTATCCTTTGGTACGTCAATCTGATGCGCCTCAGCCCAAGCGATCAGCGCCGTGCGGCTAGTGAGATCCCATTCGCGCCACGGGGCGATGACCTGAATGTCGGGGTTCAGTGCGTAGGCGGAAAGCTCAAAACGCACCTGATCGTTGCCTTTGCCGGTCGCGCCGTGGGCGATGGCATCCGCGCCGGTTTCCGAAGCGATCTCAACCAGACGCTTAGAGATAAGCGGGCGGGCAATCGAAGTGCCAAGCAGATAGTCCCCTTCATAGCGGGCATTGGCGCGCATCATCGGGAAGATGAAATCGCGCACGAATTCCTCACGCAGATCTTCGATGAAAATGTGCTTGTCCGGAATGCCCATCGCCCGCGCCTTTGTACGGGCCGGTTCAATCTCTTCGCCTTGGCCGAGATCGGCGGTGAAAGTGACCACCTCCAGCCCGCGCTCAACCTCCAGCCATTTGGCAATCACAGAAGTATCAAGACCGCCTGAATAGGCGAGAACCACACGTTTGATATCGGACATTGTCACACCTTCGTCTCGGCGCAGCGCGCCTTCGTCATTTTGTGCAGTGGCCGCTAACAGGGGAGGGGGTGCGGGGCAATGCTTGTCAGCGGTGATGCAGGCTGCGTGGATAGGTCAAAGCTTGTGAAAGCGCTGATTGATCACAATATCTGTGCTTCAGCAGGGTCGGAGGGATCACGATTATGGACGGCGAAACCGCGCAAAAGGCGAAGAAAGGCCTTTGGGGGCAAGCGCGCGAATTGGCGCAAATGGCCCCGCCAGAACGCAATCGATGGGTCGATTTCCTGCGAGCGATCTCAATTCTTGCCGTTGTTTTTGGCCATTGGTTGATGGCCGGGCTGTATGTTGATGAGGCCGGCGCGCTGCAGCGCGGCGATTTGATTGAAACCTCGCCGTGGACGCATTGGCTAACTTGGGCGTTCCAAGTGATGCCGGTGTTCTTCCTGGTGGGTGGATATTCCAATTCGGTGAGCTGGGAGGGGACTTTGCGCAAAGCGAGCCCCGGGCAAAAGGGCGTATACCGCGATTGGCTGGCGAGCCGTGTTCAGCGCTTGACTGCGCCGACGTTCCCAGTCCTGCTTGTTTGGGCAGTAATCGCGCTGGCATTGACTCAGATCGGTTTTGACCGGGCGCAAATCCGCATGGCGACCGAAGCGGCTCTGATCCCCGTATGGTTCTTGGCGGTCTATCTGCTGGTGACGGCCTGCACGCCGCTGGCTGTGAAAGCGTGGAAGCGCTGGGGGTGGGCCAGCTTTGCGATATACATTCCCATTACCGCACTGGTGGATTGGCTGCGGTTTGAGCACGGTGTACCTTACATCAGCTTCACCAATTTCCTCTGGGTGTTCCTTGCCATTCACCAGTTGGGCTTAGCGTGGCGCGATGCCAAGTTTGACAATCTCCTTTTCGCCTTTGGCTGGTTTGCCGCCGGGCTGGCCGTACTGATTTCGGTCACCGTTTATGGGTTTTACCCGGTGTCGATGGTCTCTGCTCCTGATGGTTTTTCAAACTCATTGCCGCCAACCTTTGCGCTACTGGCGTTGGGAGTCGTGCAGGTCGGGCTTGTCCTTGCATTGGAGCCACTGGGGCGCCGGATGCTGGACAAGATCGGGATCTGGACGGCGACGGTGCTGATGAATGGCATGATTATGACCGTTTTTCTGTGGCACCTCACCGCCTTTGTGCTGGTGATGACTTTCACGTGGATCGCGCTTGGCGGGATTGGGCTGGATAGCGTTCCGGGTACAGGCGAATGGTGGGCAACGCGGCCGTTGTGGCTTGGCATCTATATCGTTGCGCTGTTGCCCTTCATCGCGGTGTTCGCAAAGCATGAGCGCAGCTTTGGCCCGATCAGAGGCGGCCGCACGGTGCCGCGCGCGCGGGTTGTGGCAGGCGTCGTTTTGATTTGCGTAGGGCTGGGCGCGACCGCTGGGATCAGCATTGCCAGCCCAGAAGGGATCACAGGCGTGCGGATATGGGTTGTGGCGCTGCCATTTGTCGGCGCAGCATTGCTAGGCTTTGGCCCGGCGTATCGTCCGCGATCGCGCGATACGGCTTAGCTGGACCATCTTTTGGGTTCACTTCCCGTTCAACGCATGGGGAGCAGACACGGCGCATTAGGTCGCACGGACACGCAGTGAATTGGCCAACATAGGCCGACAGCTGCTATTGGAGCGTAGCGCTGCTTAGGGTGTAATTCCCGCGCAGGCGCTGGCTTGGGGGACGTGCTATGCGACTTTGGCTTTATGGTTTGGCGACAGTGATCGCAGGTATCGCTGCCCTAATGCTGGCGATTACCCCAGCACCCTCTCAGAAAACACAGGCCCGAACGGGCGGCGCGGCTCAGCTAACCGCAATGCTGCAAGGCGGCGGTCTGGATGTGCAGTGCGACAACAACCGGACATTCTGCCGAGCGGACGTTTCGCGCTGCGATAGTAATGAGCGCGAACGGCAAAATTGGCGCACACAATGCCTTGTTCCACATAAAGAGAGATATGAAGAATGCCTTGCCAGACGCGATGGCCGTGCGGCTGGTCGACTGCCTCACGGACGGATTTTAACACCTAAAGAAGAGTGCAAACACCTTGCGAATTACGCGTCGACCCGGTGCCAGGTAGAGCCGCAGATTTGCCCGACCTACCGGCAGTGTGAGCAACAATTTAGCCAATGTGTGCGGGATATGGGCGCAGCTTTGCGAGATCGACAGAACTCTCGCGATGATAGCGCTAATGTTCCTGAGCCGCAGCCTGCGCCGGAGACCCGTCCTGCCTCTCCACCGGCGCAGCCCGACACGCGCTACCGCGTCTACGTGAAGAACGGATGCCGCAAGTATATTGAGATCGCATATTTCTATGAAGAAAGCCCAGGGCAATGGGCCAAGAGCGGCTGGCGCGGGTTCCAACCCGGGCGCGTCGGGGAATTGAAAAGCCCGATCATGACGCGGCGGCTCGGGATATTCTCAACACTCGGCTATCCTGAGCAAACGTATCGGCGCGGCTTCAATGAGAAAAAGAGTGTGATTGATCGCGACTTTCTGGTCCCGATCAATGAGCAATTGCGTGGCGAGGGCGCACGCACCGTGCCGTTCGATATGCTCGAATGGGCCAGCGACATCTCAAAGCCCGTGATTGTCATTGAAAACTGTGATCAATACGAGGCGGGCGTTAGGGTGAAGCAGCGTCAAATTCATCCTACCGCTAAACAGCCGAAGCCCACATTGTTGCAGGTCAACCCCAGCCCTGAACCCGAGCCTGAGCAGCCCAGAGTGATTGCGGTTGAGGAAACTCCGCCTTCTGCGCGTGAGCCTATACAGCCAGCGGCATGTCAGGATATCCACCGAACGACGATGTCACCTGCGGATATCGAGCGCTACGATAGCTTGGCCGCGCGGGGCGTGACCAAGCTTTGCGAGGCGGACTAGCGGCTCTTTTGCGCGGGCGCTTCCATCAGGCGCGCTTCCTCAGCAGCGATGTAATCCCGGGTCAGCGGCAGGGCATAGCGATTGCGCGCATATTGGATCTGATAGTTGCACATGCTGCCGCTCTCAAACACGGTTGCTGCACCCGATAGATAGAAAGTCCACATCCGGAAAAAGCGTTCGTCATACATCGCGATCATTTTCTCGCGATTGGCGATGCAATTGGCGTACCATTGACGCAAAGTCTTGGCGTAGTGGACGCGCAAGGTCTCTACATCGGTCGCAATCAGGCGGAATTTCTCGCTGGCCTCGACAGTCTCTGAGAGGGCCGGGATGTAGCCGCCTGGAAAGATGTATTTGCGCGTGAACGCATCGGTGGAGCCGGGGCCGCCCATGCGCCCAATCGTGTGGAGCAGCATGGTGCCATCATCGGTGAGTATATTGGCGCAGGCCTCAAAGAAGGTCTCAAACTGCGGCTGTCCAACGTGCTCAAACATGCCGACCGAGACGATCCGGTCGAATTTGCGTCCGGCGGCGGCAAAATCCCGGTAGTCGACGAGCTCAATGCTCACGCGATCTGCGACACCTGCGTCTTTCACACGTTCCTTTGCAAGCGCGATCTGCTCTTCAGACAGGGTAATTCCGACGACTTCGACATCGTAATTGCGTGCCAGGAAGATGGCCATGCCGCCCCAGCCACAGCCGATATCGAGTACTTTTTGGCCAGGCTTGATGTTCAGCTTCGCCGCGATATGCGCGAGCTTGGCGGTCTGAGCCTCGCCTAATGTGATGTCGTCTGAGGGCCAATAGCCACAGCTGTATTGCCAGTGTTCCTCGTCCAGCATCAGGCGATAGAAATCATTGCCGATGTCATAGTGATGCGCGACGTTGTTTTTGGAGCTGATCCGGTTGTTGACCTTCTCAGCGGCAAAGCTTGCTTTGTTCAGCACCCGGCGCAGCAATTTAGGCGGGCCAATATCGCCGCCTTTGTCCCAGGCATTGTTTTTGCGCAGCAGGGTAACGAGCCCCATGATGTCGCCTTCTTCGATGATCAGGCGGCCATCCATAAAGGCTTCTGCCGCGCCAAGTCGCGGGTCCATGATGATGTCGCGCGGCACTTTCCCGTCAGTCAGACGCAGGACAATCTCGGGAAAGCCTTCTTCCGGCTCGCCATACGTCTTGTCCGATCCATCAGCGAAAACGACGCCTAAACGTCCTCGTTTTACGCCTTTAGTCAGAAACCGATCGAAAAGTGTTTTGCTCATACAGTGCCTTTTTCGCAGCTATCCACCATTTGGTTACGAATGCCAGCCTTGTTCGTGGTGTCAATGTTGGGTTATCCTCTCAGCTATGAGCGACGCAAAAACGACACCGACCGCCGTTTCGGTTGATGATTTCATCGCCGCGGTAGAACCCGCCAGCAAACGCGAAGACGCCAAAGTCCTCGATGCGCTGTTTCGCAAAGTGACCGAAGATTGCCCGCGCATGTGGGGTCCAACGATCATCGGCTATGGTAGCTATCACTACAAATATGACAGCGGGCGCGAAGGTGACTCCCTGCGCTCTGGCTTCTCACCGCGCAAAGCAAGGCACTCGCTCTATTTGATGGGCCGCTATTGCGATGAAGCCACGGGCAAAAAAGTCGACGGATTGCTGGCGAAAATGGGCAAGCACAAAACCGGCGCGAGTTGCGTCTATGTGAACAAGCTTGCCGACATTGACCTCAGCGTGTTGGAGGAGATCATCGGGGTTTGCTGGGACGCGATGAACCGCAAATATCCGGGTTAAGCGGGGTCAGATCCCGGCGTACCATTGATAGCCCGCCGGGTGATCTTCCCAAAATCCGCCCATGCCTTTGCCGATATTCTCAAAGCTGGAAACGGCCTCGATCGCGGTTAGATATTTGGGATGCTTATAGCCAAGCTGACGCTCGATCCGCATTCTGAGCGGCGCGCCATTTCCCTCTGGCAAAGCCTCACCGTTCAGCTGGTGCGCAATGATCGTTTGCGGGTGATAGGCATCGACCATATCTACGCTCTCATAATAATCCTCGCCGTACAGAGTGTCTGCGCAGTAGAAGACAATAAAGTTCGCCTCCGGCTTGACCTTGGCAGTATCCAGCACGCCTGAGAGCTGCGGCCCGGTCCATTCGCCAATCGCGCTCCAGCCTTCGACGCAATCATGCCGCGTGATCTGAGTGCGCTGGGGCAGGGCGCGGATATCATCCATGCTCAGCGATAATGGCTCTTCAACGAGACCACGCACTTGCAGGCGCCAATTTGCAAATCCATTCGCCAGCTCGGCGCGGTACTCCGGCGTGTCTACCGTCTTTGAGCCGTTACTGCGAAAGGTCGGCGAGCGATCCTCTGGCGCATATTCTGGGGCCAAAGCCTGCCGATTGGCGAGGGTGCGATGCGCCGCCCGGTGCCAGTCTTCCGCAGCCTCAAACAGCGAGTTGGCCGTATCTGTGCCGGCGATTTTCGAGCATGCGCCCGTGCCGAGAGCGGCTGCGCCTGCGAGCAGTGTTCTACGCTTCATCGCTGTTCCCCATTCGGCCACCGGCAATCATCGCCCAGGTTTGCTTGATCGGACCAGACAAAAACACCAGCACAATGTGCAGCGCGACAAAGCCGAAGGTCGCGAAGGCAAAGATGAAGTGCAGGCTGCGGGCGCTTTGCCGCCCACCAAGAATATCAATCAGCCAAGGCGCGGTGGGCTCAAAACCGGGACTGATCGCCAGGCCAGTGAAAACGAGCATGGGCAGGAAGATGCCGTAAACCACGCCATAGGCCAGCTTTTGAAGGAAGTTGTACTTGCCGCTGCCTTCCTCGCTTCCGTGATCAAAGTTGAGCTTCAGGTGCTCTCGCACATCCTTTGCAATCGCAGAGGCTTTCCACTCTTTACGCCGGGTCAGCAGGTCCCGCACAAAATGCCTGTTCGCAAGCATCGCGATCCAGATAAACAACAGTCCAAGTGCGAATGGCCACGCCATCAGAATGTGCCAGTCTCGTGCCTCTGCCAGATTGTAACGACTTGGGATCGTAGCCCAGCTCGGAAAGCGCATGACAGCGAGCCAAGCGTCCGCTGGATCAAAGCCGTAATCGCCCCAGTACAGGTAGCGGTGCGCGTTCGATATCGTCAGGCCGGACATGAAGAGAATGACCAGCGATATGGCATTGATCCAATGCCAAATCCGAGTCGATAGCGCGTGGCGTTTCTTGACGCGTTTAGCCATTGATCAGGCGCCCTCTCGCGCGAGATAAATGACGTCGCGGTCTTGTGATAGCATGTGCTGACCGCTGTCGATGAACAGCGTCGATCCGCTGCGCAAGTGCCCTTGGGCAAGGAAAAGCGCCGCATCGGCAATTTCATCCGCGCCGGTTTTGCGGCCCAGCAAATTCAGCCGGTGTGAGGTTTCCGTCTCATCCTGCGTCTGATCATGGCTGGCCAGAATGGCGCCCGGCGCAATGCCATAGACCCGGTCTTCATCGCCCGCTGCGCCCATCGTCAGCATCGGGATAGTCGCATTCAAAGCGTGCTTTGCCATGGTGTAGCTGAAGAAATCGGGATTGGGATTTTCCAGCTTCATATCGGTGATATTGATCACGCAGCGTCCCCTGCTGGATTGTGCGGCGGCTAAGAAGGCCTGGGCCATGCGTGTGGGCGTAACCGCGTTGACTTGCATTGCCTCCCGGTTCGTCGCCGGGTCGAGCGCGGTTACATCATCGGGATCAAAAACCGCCGCTGAATTGACCAGCGCGCGCCAGTCAGAATGCTTTGTTGCCAGTGCCTCAATCATGGCGACAGCGGCATCGCCATCATTCAGATCACATTGGACCGTGCTGGCAGATGGCAGAGCGGCCGCGAGAGCGTCTGCTTCGTTCGAAGAGGAGCGGTAATGGATGATGACATGCCAGCCCTCCGCAGCGAATCGGCGCACAATCTGCGCGCCAATGCGTGCTGCGCCGCCAGTGACCAAAACTGTTGGTTGGTTCATCATTTCTATTGAGCAGACTTTCGCGTTCTTGCCTAGCGTGCGTATCTCTCACCGATGGATTCGAACTGGAGTATGCCAAGTGTCTGCAACCTGTGATTTGATAGATGTGTTCTGTGATGGGCTGTTTAGTGGAAACCCACTTGCAGTAGTACATGGTGCGGAGGCCATGTCAGCGGATCAGATGCTCGCATTAACGCAGTGGCTTGGGTTTTCTGAAACGACTTTCCTTCTCCCGCCAACTGATCCTGATGCGGATTACCGCGTGCGGATATTCTACCCTGGAGGCGAACTGCCGTTTGCCGGCCATCCCACGTTGGGCACATGCTTTGCTTGGTTGGCGATGGGCGGCAAGCCGAAAGCGAAGGGAGTGGCCGTGCAGGAATGCGGCATCGGGTTGGTCGATGTACGGTTCGATGAAGATCAATTGGCATTCAAAGCCCCTGCGCTCCTTAAGCACGAGCCACTGACAGAGACAGAACGCGCAGCTGCGGTCCAACTTTCCGGGATTGATAAAGATGCATTGGTCGAGGCAGTGCACATAGTAAATGGCCCGCGATGGCAGTTGCTCAGACTGCGGTCGGCTGCTGATGTTTTGGCGGCGAAACCCGCTGGTTCAGCGCCGCTTGGTACTGACATCGGTCTTGCTGGACCACATTCAAGCGATGCTCGCCGCGATTGGGAACTGCGGGCATTTTTCGCGGACACTCATGAACGTTTTGTCGAAGATCCTGTAACCGGTAGCTTCAACGCTGGTGTGGCTATGCACTTGTTTGGTGAGGGCTTGGTCGATGGTTCTTATGTAGCCGGGCAAGGTCAAGTTGTTGGAGCAGATGGTTTGGTCGCGTGCGAGCAGGATGCGTCAGGCGCCATTTGGATTGGCGGTACTTGCCGAATGATAAGCAAGGACGGAGCGATTGAATTGCCAATTTCTGGCGGTTGAGCGCCCATGCAAAGACGCCGCCAACCGGTGAAGGTTGGCGGCGTCAAAGGTGGAGTGGGGCCACCTTATTTCAACAATGACTTAGCGGCACTTAAGATCCCCCTTGTCGATTTCGCGTCCCAAAAGGCCGCCTGCGACACCGCCGAGCAATGTGCCGAGAAGCTTGTCACCGCGCCCAGCAACCTCGTTGCCGATCAGTGCGCCAACGCCTGCTCCGATGACTAGACCGGTGGTGCCATTGTCGCGCTTGCAATAGTAGCGACCATCCCGTCCCCGCCATACGCTGTCACGGCGACTGATGTGACGCGGCTCGCGATAGCGACCATTGCGGTCATAACGATTTTGCCGGCTGTTCTTCCGATAACGGCGATCATCGTAGTAGTCCCGATCATCACCATATTGATGGGCGGAGGTCTGGATGAGGCTATCCATCGGGATCACCATCACATTGGATGCGACCGAGTTGGAAGAGATTTTGGGGTCAATCTCTACCGCTTGTGCAGGAGCGGCGGCGATTGCGAGTGTACCAGCGGCGGCGAATGCGGCGAGATTTTTCATAGCGTGTCCCTCTTTCTGTTCGAGTTACCCGGTGGGGTGAGAGGACATTCGTTCAGAAAAGGACAACACAAGATGAACGGTTTGTTGGAAATTCTGTTCAGGCGACGAGCCGCTTTTATTAAGCGATGAATTGAGTGATCAGCGCAATTTTGCTGCTGCTTTGGCCCGAACCTTAGGAGAAAGCGACTCAAGCTGGCTGAGTTCGCGCAGCTCTTCCTGCGTTCCTTTGCCAGCGATTATCGCTGCGAACACTCGCTCGACGCTCCATTCGGTTGCGCCGAGAGACAGGCGCTCCAGCGTATCGCCCGCCTGCGCGGTGCCGTCTTCGAGCACCCGGAAATACCATCCGCATCGACCAGAGTTGATAATGTGGGCGACCATTTTTTTGACGCTGAACCGATGTTCAATCTTCCAGCATGGCTGCCGTGGTTGGCTGATCTCCAGCAGTGCGCTGCCCAAACGGAATTGATCGCCGATGTGGACCTGCCCCTCGGTCAGGCCGCTAACCGCTAGGTTTGATCCGAATGCGCCGGGCTGTGAGAGTAGAGTGTGTTCGCCGATCCGGTCTCGCCAAAATGCGTGATGATCAGCAGGATAAAGATGCACCGCCATTTCCGGGCCGCCGTGCACGCTGCGGTCGGCTTGCTCGTCAACGTCTAGGCCTTCGATGCCAATCTGCACCGGGCCCGTAACGGGCTGTTTGGCGATGGCGCTTGTTTCTTCGCCGCGGAAGCTTGCCGCTTTACCGGCACAGATTGCGCTGACTTCAAAATTCATGCTTCGGAGGATTCCGCCTCAGCCGCCGCTTCTCGATCCCGCTCTGCACGGCTCTTTTTCTCCGCTACAGTTTTCAGCTGGCCGCAGGCTGCATCAATGTCGCGTCCGCGCGGGGTGCGCACTGGCGCGCTGATGCCGCCTTCAAAAACGATGTTTGAAAAACTGCGGATCCGGTCTGGATCAGAGCATTCGTAATTCGCACCGGGCCATGGATTGAAGGGGATCAGATTGACCTTGGCTGGCAGGTTGAATTGCTTGAGCAGACGCACAAGCTCATGCGCGTCCTCGTCGCTGTCGTTCTTGTCCTTCAGCATGACGTATTCAAAGGTGATGCGTCGCGCATTGGTTGCGCCGGGATAATCGGCACAGGCCTGCAGCAATTCTTCCAGGCCATATTTTCGATTGAGGGGCACGATCTCGTCGCGCACGTCTTTGTTCACTGCGTGCAATGACACCGCGAGGTTGACGCCAATCTCTGCCCCGCAGCGCTCCATCATCGGGATGACACCGCTGGTCGACAGGGTGATCCGGCGTTTTGATAGGGCAAGGCCCGCGCTGTCCATTACGAGCAGCAGTGCGTCGCGGACGTTGTCGAAATTATACAGCGGCTCGCCCATGCCCATCATCACGATATTGGTGAGCAAGCGGCCATCCGCGCGGTATTCTGCCTCGTCCTCATCCTCGGCAAAATCCATCTTGCCCTTGGGCCACTCACCCAGAGCGTCCCGCGCGAGCATCACTTGGCCAACGATCTCACCCGGCGTCAGATTGCGCACCAGACGCATGGTGCCGGTATGGCAGAAGGTGCAATTGAGTGTGCAGCCCACTTGGCTGGAGACGCACAGGGTCCCGCGATCAGCATCGGGAATGAAGACCATCTCGTAATCATGGCCATCATCGGTCTGCAGCAGCCATTTGCGCGTGCCATCGGTGCTGTGCTGAGCCTCAACCACATGTGGGCGGCCAATTACAAAATGCTCGGTCAGCCACGGACGCATGGTCTTGGAAATGTCGGTCATGTCCTCAAATTCGGACACGCCGCGATGATACAGCCAGTGATAAACCTGCTTGGAGCGCAGCTTGGCCTGTTTTGTGTCCAGACCCGCCTCTTCAAACAGCTCGCGAATCCGCGCTGGTGGCAGGCCGATCAGGTCAACACGGCCGTCCTCGCGCGGGGTAATGTCGCGCGTGGTGGGAACCGGATCGATTTGTCCGGCGATGGGCATTAGGTTGGTATCGGCCATAAGTCCGCCGCATATAGGCGCGCAAAAGCGCCTTTGCTAGCTCGGTCTATCTAAGCTTGGCGCAGCCGAGCAGCGCGGCATCGATTGCGGTGGCGGCGCCAGCGAGCTGGTATCTGTCGGTGAAAGCGCGGCCGCCCTTGTCGCGGGTGCGCACACTCATCCGGGTGGCGGAGCGCATTGCGGCAACGATTGCGGCGTCCATGCGGGCATCCTTCGCCCAGGCATCGCCGCCTCCGCCCGTGAGGTCGAAACGTTTGTCACCAATGGTCAGACGGATGGTCGCGCTATCCGCAATTTCGCGAGATAGCCGCAGGTGAACTTGATTGCGGACAGAACTTTTTGGCCATGTCGCAATACTGGCAAAGGGCGAATAATCGCGCCGCGTCGTCGCGCTGGACGGTTTGGCGATGGCATAGCAACGCGGTGTGCCGGGATCGCGGAAAGCGGCCCAGCTGGAATAGACGCCAAGGCTGTCTTTCGCCGCCAGAGTACTAGCCAATGCTGTCCCCAGCACTAGCGCGCCGAGCAATAGGGGACGCGAGACAAATCTCTTACCTTTGCTCGCCATGTCGAACCGCCCCCTTAGCGCCAAGCTATCGCAAGTAGTAGCTGACCGGCTGCGCTCGTCCGGCTTCTTGCGGATACATATGGCTATAGGACACAGCGTTTCCGAGCACTCGCATGATGTAATAGCGGGTTTCGAAATTGGCCGGAATGCGCTCAATCCAGGTGACCCAGTCGATGTCGCCCCGCCGTGGATCGCCATTCAGGCGGAGCCATTGGTTCACCCTGCCAGGCCCAGCGTTATAGGCGCCGATGGCCAGCGGATAGGCACCGCCATAATAGTCCATCATCCGTGCGAAATAGGCATCGCCCAGACGCATATTGTAGCTGGGCGAGCCAATCAGATTGGCCGAGAGATATTGCATCCCGAGCTTGCCCGCTTGCTCGCGCGCTGTTCCCGGCATCAATTGCATCACGCCGCGCGCACCAGCGTGGCTGACCCGGAAGCGGTCAAATTCGCTTTCCTGACGAGAGATCGCGTGGACCATCGTCCAGTTTGCACCCGGAGGCGGTGTGACAGTTGGAAAGCCAAGGCGTTCAAAACCTTTGAGCCCATGCTCGCCCGCGGTCATGCCAGCAACAACGGCCATTTCATCAAGGCCTGTTTCAGCGGCGAGGTCAGCGACCATGCTCATTTCTTCGGGCGTGTCGGCAATGTCAGCCACAGCTTCGAAGAAGCGGCGCTCTGTTTGCCAGGCCATGCGGTTCGCCGCGATAGAGCGGATGGCTTTTACAACCGGGCGGCTGTTGAAGGCTGTGCGCTGAGCCTGGCTGACTTCGATTGGCGCAAGCGGCGCGAATTGCGGCAGTGGGCGGCCCAATGCCTCATGCGCGAGCTGACCATAGTAATACTCAGGGAACTCAGCCGCCATTTCAAAATAGCGTGTCGCCTCAGCGGTTTGACCAGCTTGGCGCGCGGAGCGGCCAGCCCAGTAAAAGCCTTTGGCACGGATCAGAGGCGTACCTGCACCGGCTCCGTAGCGATAAAACAGAGGTGCAGCCGCGGCTCCATTGCCAAGGCTCCAGAGCGCCTTTGTTCCGCCCAGCCACATCAAATCGGTGTAACGATCGCGAAGGGCGAAAGAGCCCTTCGACACATCGGTGCCCGGTGTGAACAAATCATCGGCAGAGGCAGCAATCGCGACCGCTTGACGCGCGCCAGAACCTTTGGCGACGCCCAGCATTTGCGCGACCATATCCTCTGGCTTGTGCGAGGTGCGGGTGAAGTTCGGACGCGTCGTCAGAACATTCGCGGCCTGAGCGACCTGCCGTTTGGAGCGCAATTGCTTCACGTAATTATAGACGAAGCCCGGATCGCTGAGCGCGCCAGAGGGCACATTGCCGGTGTCCCCGCGAATCACGGCCAGCCGGGCCATCGCCATCTCGCGCTCGCTTGGCGCAACATTGACCATATGTCGCACGGCCGCTTCGCTTTCGCTTTGCCAAAGGAGTGCATCCATCCGTGCGCTGTGATCTTTGGCGGTAAGGCGTGAGCCAAACAGGCCCATGATATAAGCTTCTGCCGGGCCGCTCATCTCGCCGCCGCGCCATGCTTCGCGCGCCACGTCAAATGCTTCCGCGCGCTGCGCGCCAGCCAGAGCCAGTGCATAGCGTGCGCGGCCAGGATTGGTCAGAGGCGGATGGGCATCAAAGAAACGGATCAAATCTGCTGACGAAGGCGCTTCGTTCTCGAGCGCATTTTCTGCGCGCACTCGCAAAGTGGCCATGCGCGGGAAGTCAGGATAGGCGAGGGCAAAGCCAGCGTAGTCTGAAAAACTCGACAGGCGAGATTTCTGCAAAACCTCCCAGCGCGAGATCGCTTGACCAATGGCGCGCGGCTGCTGAGCCAGCATTGTGCTGCTCCCTGGCGAGCTTGCATTTTGGGCAAAGCACGGACCCGTCATAGCGGCTGTGCTGGTGAAAAGAATGGCGGCGACGGCAAGGGGATTGCCAAAAGAACTTTTACGCATGCTGGACATAATGCCGATCGGCTCCTTATCAGGCGCTGAACAAGTGCCTTAGCTTTTGGAGAATTGCTTCAAATAATCGCTAAGTGCCTAGATAGAGGAATACAACAATGTTTAGCGGTTCAATCCCCGCTCTGGTGACTCCTTTTCGCGATGGAGCGTTTGACGAGGCTGCATTTCGCAAATTGGTCGATTGGCAAATTGAGCAGGGCAGCGCGGCTCTGGTTCCATGCGGGACGACGGGTGAAGCCTCGACTTTGTCCAATGCAGAGCATCACCGCGTTGTTGAGGTTTGCATTGAGCAAGCCGCTGGCCGGGTCCCGATTATTGCGGGATGTGGTTCCAACGATACGAAGAACGCGGCGCTTCATATGAGCTTTGCCAAAAAGGCCGGAGCCGCTGCGGGGCTGTGCGTCGCTCCTTACTATAACCGTCCAAGCCAAGCCGGGCTGATCGCGCATTTCAGCTTTCTGGCCGAGAACTGTGACCTGCCGATTGTGCTCTATAATGTACCGGGCCGCACGGTGACCGATATTGCGCCAGAAACCACGATTGAGCTCGCCAACAAATTTCCAGAGAAAATCATCGCCATTAAAGATGCGAGCGAAGATCTTTCTCGCGTGGCTGATCACCGCATGGGCATTGGCCGCACATTCTGTCAGCTGTCTGGCAATGACGAATTGGCCCTGCCGTTCAACGCTGCGGGCGGGAAGGGGTGCATTTCTGTCACCGCCAATGTCGCCCCGGCGCTATGCGCAGAATTTCAGCAGGCCTGCGCTGACAATGATCTGGTCCGGGCGCGGGCTTTGAATGATCAGCTTTACCCGCTGCACTACGCCATGTTCTCCGATTCGAGCCCGGGTCCGGTCAAATATGCGCTGAGCCGGGTGCAGGATTGGGCAACGCCAGAGGTTCGATTGCCGCTGTGCGAGGCGAGCGACGCGGCGCGCAAAGCGGTGGATGCGGCGTTGGAGCATGCAGGGTTAACTTGAGCGCTGCGGATGCAAGCCCGATTGCGAATCTCGCATAAGGCACTACATCACGCGCATTATGGCGAGACCGAAACCCGAGACCTTTGATAAGCACAAGACCGTGGCGGAAAACCGCCGCGCGCGCTTCGATTATCATATTGAGGACAAATACGAGGCGGGTCTTGCGCTGCAGGGCACTGAGGTAAAGGCGCTGCGCTCTGGTCAGGCGACCATTGCGGAAAGCTATGCCGAAGTGCGCGATGGCGAGGTTTGGCTGATCAATTCGAACATCCCGGAATACAGCCACGGTAATCGCCTGAATCACGAACCGAAGCGTCGGCGCAAGCTGCTGCTCAATGCGCGTGAGATTGGTAAGATGTTCGGCGCTGTTGAGCGCAAGGGCATGACGTTGGTTCCGCTGTCGATCTATTTCAACAAGCAAGGCCGCGCTAAAGTCGAGCTGGGTCTCGCGAAGGGTAAGCAGGCGCATGATAAACGTGCGAGCGTCAAAGATCGCGACTGGAAGCGGGATAAAGCCCGCCTGATGCGCGAAAAGGGTTAAGTCCAAAGCGTGGGCAAACGCTCTATTCATTTAATAGTCGCAAAGTTTTGTAAGATCACCAGCGACCCACTGTTCAGCGGCCAAATCCTACCCATATGAAGCGCATGTCCTATCCCTTGCACAGTCTTGTAGCTTCACAGCCTTTCGCTGTGGAGAGCCAAGTGCCTTGTGCAAACGGCGGAGAAGGGCTCGAATCATGAGCCAAAAGCGCAGCAAAACCTGGGCAATGGATATGCTGCGCAAATATATGCCGACGCGCGAACAGATGGCCGAGAACAAATATCTAAAGCCGTTTGCGCACCGCTTTCTCTCGCCTGAGCTTTGGCGCTTTACCCGCCGTTCTGTCCCGCGCGGTGTCGCGCTTGGGCTGTTTTGCGGATTTATCATTCCCGTTTTTCAGATATTCCTTGCCGCCTTCCTCGCTTTGCCGGCGCGCGCAAATGTGCCTCTCGCTACGGTGGTCACCTTCGTAACCAATCCCTTCACCTTTCCGTTCTGGGCGGTGCTAGCTAACCGGCTCGGTGACCTCCTGTTGCGGCTTGATCTTGCTGGGACCGGAGAGGCTGCTGAGACTGAGATGGAGAGTGGTCGCTGGGCCTGGTTCTTCGAACTTTTCGAAGATGTGGGCGTTACCGTGCTTGAAACAGTGTTCGGCTTTGTTGTCTTGGCGTTGGTCAGCGCGGCCCTAGGTTATCTCATTTCCGGTGCAGTGTGGCGCGTGATGGTTGCACGCCGCCGTGCAAAACGCTTGGCGCGGATGGAAGCGCGGCTCGACCAGAGGCTCAATGCCAATTAGGCACTAAAGCGGCTGGTTTGATTAGGACCGCGAACGATCCCTATTGCGCAGCGCCTGTATGGTGTTGCATCCATGCCGCCGAACCAAAATGTAAAGTGCGAGAGAAAAGAGCGCTATGAAAGCCGTCTTGCAGGCCAATGATCAAAACCGATTGATGATCGCTGGGCTGGCGGCCGCCTTATGCGTCAGCGCTGGGGTCCTATGGTTGGCAACACGTGAGCCTGCATTGGTGCTGTCCTATGCCTTGGGGCTAGGTGTCTTGCTGGTCGGCGTGTTCACCTTCGATCGGATGCGGGCAGAGCCAGCGGCGCAGATTGAAAGCGCGCCAGACTGGACAGTCACAATCGCTGCCATTGAAGAGGCGGGCGAGGCTGTTGCGATTACAGACCGGGCAAACCGCCTGGTGTGCGCGAATTCTGCATTTATCGACGGCTTCGGAATCGGAGCGGCGCCGCCTTCTTTGCCTTTGGAGCGCGAAGGGCTTGAGGCAATGACCCGTCTCGCCCGCGAAGCTTGGCGCGATGGATCTGGCGCATTGAAAGAGTTGGCGGGCAAGGCTGGCGAAACCCCGTGGAAGGTCACGGTTGAACGGGCAGGGCGCGGCGAAGATCACCTGATCTGGCGTTTCCGGCGCCATGTCATGCCGAGTAGCGACGCTTTGGCCGACCTCAATCTGGCTGGGCCGTTCGGTTTGATGCTGAGCCGCGCAGGCATCGAGAGTGCGGTAACTGGCCCAGACGGCGTCATCAAAACAGTGAGCGCAGGCTTTGCTGAGCGGGCAGTTGGTGATCCCACAGCAACAATGGCGGGTCAGGATTTTGTGACTTATCTCCGCTCCGATGACCGCGACAGGATATTTTTTGCGCGCGAAGGGCGCGGGGGTACGCCGCAGACCTTGATCCACGTCCCGCTCGACGATCCAACCGGTCAGGTCCAATCCGGCCCGGATGAAGGGCCGTCCCTAATGTTGCTCGTCGACAGCGGAGTTGGGATCGGCAGCGGATGGGATGGCTCCTCGCAGGCGGGCGTGGCGCAACTCGACGCTTTGCTCGCGCAACTGCCTCTTGGTCTGGCGATGACCGACCGGGACGGGCGTTTCCTGTTTTGTAACGACGCCTTTTTGCGTTCGGTAGACCGGGAAGGGCGGGGTTTGCCCGCGTTCCCTACTGATCTGGTGGTGCGCGAAGACAAGGGCGCCATGTCCGACGCGGTGCGGCGCCATGGCCGCGGCCCAGCAACCAGTGGTGATATGGCGGTGCGCCTATCGATCCAGCCAGAGGAACCTGTTTCGATTGGTCTGGCCGGAGTGCGCGGATTGGGCGAGGCGGCGGTACTGCTCAGCCTGGCCGATTCGAGCGAGGAAAATCAGCTCAAACGCCAAGTCGCGCAAGCCACAAAGATGCAGGCGGTTGGACAACTGGCGGGCGGCGTCGCGCATGACTTTAACAATGTGCTGACCGCGATAATCGGCACCTGCGACCTCATGTTGCTGCGCCATACGCCGGGCGATAGCGACTATGACGATATTCAGCAGATCCGCGCCAACTCTAACCGCGCGGCTTCGTTGACGCGCCAATTGCTCGCATTCTCCCGGCAGCAGACGCTTCGCCCTGAAATCCTGCAATTGCCTGACGTGGTGAGTGAAGTTGGGCCGCTGATCAAACGGCTGCTGGGCGAGAAAATCCAATATTACGTCCAGCATGACCGTGACTTAGGGCCGGTACGCGCTGACCCTCAGCAGCTTGAGCAGGTGATCATGAACCTCGCGGTGAACGCCCGCGATGCGATCCAGTCAAACGGCAAGGGGAGCGGGCAAATCTCTCTGCTGACGCGCAGCCTGCAAGCCAAGGAAGTGATCAAGCTCGGGTCGGAAATCTTGCCCGCGGCGGATTACACTGTGCTGATCGTACAGGACACCGGCGGCGGTATTCCCGCGCATGTCTTGCCCAAATTGTTTGAGCCATTCTTCACTACCAAGGAACAAGGCAAAGGCACGGGTCTCGGCCTTTCGACCGCTTACGGCATCGTGAAGCAGTCCGGCGGATTTATTTTCGTCGACAATGTCATGGATCAAAACGACCGTCCGAAGGGGGCGCGCTTCACGATCTATTTCCCTGTTTACGCGGGCGAAGCACCCAAGAAGATCGCCGAGGCTCCGCCAGAGCCATCGTCCGATTGGGCTGAGGGCGGCCGGATTCTGCTCGTCGAAGATGAAGATATGGTGCGGGCAGTTGCGGAGCGCGCGCTTGCCCGCGCAGGTTATGAAGTCACTGCCTGTCCCGGCGGGGAAGAGGGGCTGGCCGCAATTACTGACGGCGGCGAGTTCGACCTAATCGTCAGCGATGTCGTGATGCCCGGCATGGACGGGCCAGCCATGGTACGCGCGATTCGTCAAAAGCTGCCGCATATGCCGGTGCTGTTCATGTCCGGCTATGCTGAGGAGCAGCTGCGCAAAGACATCGATATTCCCGACATGCATTTCATCCCCAAACCGTTCAGCGTTCAGGCGATCGGCGACAAGGTGGGCAATGTGATGCAGCGGGTTAGACGGAGCTAAGGCTCTCAGAGACGTCTCCGCTAGCACTCTGAAATTGCTATAAAAAGCGGTTGTTTGAATGGTTCACAACCACCACACTTGCACTAGCCAAGGGTCCATTCATCGCGCATACAGTACGGCCCGTCATGCTTATTGACGGGTTCAATAGGAGGCTGGGTGATGAACGCGATTAAGCTGGGATTGGTGTCAGGTTTGGCACTTGGGATGAGCGCTCTTGGAGCAACAACGGCCACCTCACAATCGCTGCCAGATCCGGATGAAACGGCGCAGGGCGATGTCGCGGTTACCATATACAACAACAATCTCGCGCTGGTGCAGGACGTGCGCCAAATCAACATTGAACGCGGCCGCAGCCGGGTTGAATTTCCCGATGTATCGGCGACTATTCAGCCGCAAACGCTTAGCTTCTTTGCGCCTAACACCTCAATTATCGAACAGAATTTTGACTTCGACCTGCTGACGCCAGCGAAGATGATGGAGAAGGCGATTGGCCAAACGGTCACTTTGCTGCGCACCAACCCCGCGACCGGTCGAGAAACCCGAGAGCGGGCAAAGGTGCTCTCTACAGCAGGCGGCGTTGTGGTCCAGATAGGTGACCGGATCGAAGTCTTGCGTGACGACGGCCTTCCGGTTCGCGTAATCTTTGACCGAGTGCCGCCCAACTTGCGCGCTCGCCCGACATTGTCAGTCAACCTCAACAGCACGCGCAGCGGAACCCGCCCGGTTTCGATCCGCTATTTGACCGGCGGGCTTGGGTGGAACGCAGACTATGTCGCGCTCTATAATGAGCAAACCGGTTCGATCGACATGCAGGGTTGGGTCACGCTCACGAACAACACTGGCACCACGTTCAACCAGGCTAAGACCCTGTTGGTGGCCGGCAATCCGAATAATCGCGGGAACCGAGGCCGAGGCGGAGGCAATCAGAACTTGATTCGACCGGGAACAGAAACCGCTGAACGAGAGCAGTTGGGAGATTTCTATCTCTACCCGATCAGCGGGCGCACAACGATTGCGAATGCGCAAACGAAGCAAGTGAGCTTCCTTGATGTGCAATCGGTCCCTGCGCGCAAGATTTATGAGCGAACAATTGGTTGGCTCTCGAACGACAGCAGGCCGGTGAACGTCTCGAGCGCGATTTCTTTTTCCACTTCGCGTGATCAAGGACTAGGTGACGCTTTGCCATCGGGCACGGTGCGGTTTTATCAGCGCGACAACCAAGGTACGCCGCAATTTATCGGCGAGAACAACATTGGCCACACGCCGATGGGCAGCGAGCTATCGCTGAGAACGGGCGATGCATTTGATATTTTTGTGCAATCCGAAGTGGAAAAGCGCGAAGAGATCACGAGTTCTGAATGGGAGCGTACTGCGCGTTATCGCGTGATTGAGGATGGCGAGACGACCCGCCAGGTCGAGGTTGAACGCCCCAAGAAATATTACCGCACAACTATGCGCTACACGCTTACCAATGCGAAAAGCAGCTCGATCGATGTCGATCTGACCCAAAGTGGGCTTTATCGCGGATATTGGTCGAACGATTACCGCGTGGTTAGCGAGGATATTCAGGGCGAACAGATCAATTTTGATCGGCGCAAATGGATCGTGCCTGTGCCCGCCAATGGCAAGCGCGTGGTGCGCGTCACATACGAAACCCGTTACTAAGGGGGCGGGCGACCATGCGGAGCCCCGCATTCATTGGACCGGCGCTTGGCCTATTGGCCAGCGCAGCTGTCGGCTTGCCTGCTATGGCTCAGGACGGCCTGGCGGTTAGCTCGCCCAAAGCGCAAGCAGCGCCACAGGTCCAAGCACCGCCAGCGCGGCAGGCCGTCGATGCCTCTGCGCCGCAATCGCTTTCGGTCACCGTCTATCGCGATCCGCGCAGGCAGCTTGGCCAAGAGATGAACCGTCGCTGGCCGCAAGGTTTCGCCATGATCAGCGAGACTCGCACGGTCACATTGCCGCCAGGCCAATCGACCATCCGCTTTGAAGGGGTGGCCGAGGGTATGGTCGGCGTCAGTGCAATCGTCTCTGGCCTGCCGGGTGGTACGATAGAGAAGAACCGCAATGCGGATCTGCTCTCACCCGCAGCGCTTGTGAACGGAGCGCTTGGGAACCGAGTGACTTTGACGCGAACCAACCCCGCGACCGGAGCAGAAGAGGCTCAAACCGCGGTCGTGCGCACGCGCGCCGATGGCGGCCTGGTGCTGCAAACCGACCAGGGGTATGAAGCCGTGCGCTGCGCTGGCTTGCCCGAGCGATTGACCTTTGACCGAGTGCCAAAAGGCCTATCGGCTAAACCCATCTTCACCATCGATACCCAAGATGCGAGCGGGGGGACGTATGAAGTTGTCCTGACTTATCTTGCATGGGGCTTCGATTGGCAGGCCAATTATGTTGCGACCTTGCCCGACCCTGAAGACGGCTCAGCCACAGGTTCATCGAAGCGAGGGGAGAACGGCAATTTCAAACTTGGCCTGATGAGCTGGCTCACGATCCTCAATGACAATGGCCAAAGCTTTGACGATGCAGAATTGTTAGTGATCGCGGGTTCGCTCAGCGTGGTCAGTGATTTTCGCAGTCTTGCGACCCCACCTCGGGCTGCTCCGCTGCGTCTAACATGCTATCCGATTGGCAGCACGGCCGCTGGCTCTCCAGTCCAATCGCCTCAGTCGATCGTCGTGACTGGGCGCCGCAATAAGTCGCGGGTGATGCTTTCTGCATCTGCGCCTGTCATGGAGGCAGCGGACGCGGCAGTGGGGTATAGCAAAGCGGAGGTGATGCAGGCCGTGGAAGAGCAGCTTGGCGATCTTAAGCTTTACCGCGTGCCGGAGCGAGTGAATGTCTCGGCCAAGGGGCTAAAACAGATTGCCTTTCTCAATCGGCAAGAGGTTGATGCGCGTTATCTCTACACGGTCAGTTGCGGGTTCTCCGTCACGCTTGAAGGGCAGCCCAATCCCGGCTTTGAACGTGCAGGCATGTTGCTGGTGACCAAGAACGAGACTGAACGAGGACTAGGCGTAGCCCTGCCTCAGGGCGGACTGACGGTGTTTGAGCCAAGCAGCTTCGGTCCACAATTGGTCGCAGACGTTGATATGCGCGACTATGCCGAGGATCAGGACGTCGAGCTGGAAATGGGGGCTAGCAACCAAGTCTTTGCGAAATGTCTGCCTGCCCCTGGCCCGGTGACAAACGGCAATATGAACAGCTGGTTTGGAAATGGTACGGAGATCACAAACGCCAATTCGCACCCCATCACGGTACGGCTCGACATCGGCGACTCGGCCATTTGGGAGGTCCGCCTAAAGGGTGCCAAGACTCGCATCAAAGATGGCCGCATCATCGCGGAAGTGGATGTTCCAGCGAATTCAGAACGCACGTTCCGGTGGTCAATTCGCGACCCCGCATAAATTTTTTCCGAGGGGTTTCTAAGGTAATTTCAGATGTTTACCGGCTTCACCTCGATCGCCAAGTAGGAATTTCTATGTTCCCCACTTGTTCTCATGGAACAAAGTAGGTACAAGCTGTCTCCACAAGGGGTGGTCGATAACAATTTGTCGGCCCTAGGCAAGTCAAGGAGGCCATGCGATGTCTGCAAGTCTGAAATTGGTAGAAAAAGGAAAGACCGTGGACCGTCAAAAAGCGCTCGACGCTGCACTTGCGCAAATAGATCGCGCTTTCGGTAAAGGCTCAGCAATGAAGCTGGGCTCTCGCGAAGCAATGAATGTTGAATCCATTCCAACTGGTTCGTTAGGACTCGATATCGCACTTGGTATTGGCGGCCTTCCAAAGGGCCGCGTTATTGAAGTGTACGGGCCGGAAAGCTCGGGCAAGACGACCTTGGCACTGCATGTCATTGCAGAGGCTCAGAAGGCTGGCGGTACAGCGGCTTTTGTCGATGCGGAACACGCTCTTGATCCGGTCTATGCCAACAAGCTGGGTGTCGACATTGATGAATTGATCGTCTCTCAGCCTGATACAGGTGAGCAGGCACTTGAGATTACTGACACGTTGGTTCGCTCCAATGCGATTGACGTGCTGGTGGTTGACTCGGTCGCGGCGCTCGTCCCCCGCGCAGAAATTGAAGGCGAGATGGGCGATTCCCACGTTGGCCTTCAGGCGCGGCTTATGTCCCAATCGCTGCGCAAGCTGACCGGGTCGATCAACCGTTCGAAATGTATGGTCATCTTCATCAACCAATTGCGGATGAAGATTGGCGTTATGTACGGCAACCCAGAGACGACGACTGGCGGCAACGCGCTTAAGTTCTACGCATCGGTTCGCTTGGATATCCGCCGCACGGGTCAGATTAAGGACCGCGACGAAGTGGTTGGCAACTCAACCCGCGTCAAAGTCGTGAAGAACAAGGTCGCGCCGCCGTTCAAGCAGGTTGAATTCGACATCATGTACGGTGAAGGCATTTCCAAGATCGGTGAGATCCTTGATCTCGGCGTGAAGGCAGGCCTCGTAGAAAAATCAGGCAGCTGGTTCTCCTACGACAGCGTGCGGATTGGTCAGGGACGTGAAAACGCCAAGACCTTCCTCAAAGAGAATACAGAGATGCGCAATCAGTTGGAAGCCGCCATTCGCGGCCGCACCGACGAGGTTGCCGAGGAGATGATGACAGGGCCGGACGCGGACTCTGACGACTGATCCTCAAGCGAGTGCGGTAATCGCATTCGGAAAATCGGAAAGCCGGCATGCGCCATCCCCCTTGGCGATGCCGGCTTTTCTGCGTCTGGTCCCCGTTTTGTCTTTGCGAAACCGGTGGATGCGGGCCCGTCTGAAGCAGCACCACACTTATGAAGAATTGCGAACTCAGTGTGCATTGATCACGCGGTGGCTTGTCGCTGACCGCGTGATTGCCTAACTGCATTCTCGCAATGACTTCGACCAACGATATTCGCCGCTCTTTTCTCGACTTTTTCGGGAATGCTGACCACGCTGAAGTGCCCAGTGCACCGCTGGTCCCTTATAATGATCCGACATTGATGTTTGTGAATGCGGGCATGGTGCCGTTCAAAAACGCATTTACCGGTCTTGAGACGCCGCCGGCACCGCGTGCCGCGTCATCGCAAAAGTGCGTGCGGGCCGGGGGCAAGCACAATGACCTCGATAATGTCGGCTACACTGCGCGGCATCACACCTTCTTTGAGATGCTCGGCAATTTCTCATTTGGCGACTATTTCAAAGAGCAGGCCATCCTGAATGCCTGGACGCTCTTGACGAAAGAATGGGGCCTTGCCGCAGAGAAACTGACCGCGACAGTCTATCACACCGATGACGAAGCGTTTGATCTGTGGCGTAAGATCTCCGGCCTGCCAGAAGAACGGATCATTCGTATCCCGACGAACGACAACTTTTGGTCAATGGGCGACACCGGGCCATGCGGTCCGTGTTCGGAAATCTTCTACGATCACGGCGATCATATCGCTGGCGGGCCTCCGGGTAGCCCGGACGAAGACGGCGACCGCTTTGTCGAGATTTGGAATCTCGTCTTCATGCAGTTCGATCAAAAGGCGAGCGGCGAACGCACTGACCTGCCGAGCCCATCGATTGATACCGGCATGGGACTGGAACGCATCGCTGCCGTTATGCAGGGCGTGCACAACAATTACGACACCGACACGTTCAAAGCGCTGATCGCGGCCTCGCAGCAACTTACCGGCGTAGGCAGCGAAGGCGATGCTGTTGCGAGCCATCGCGTGATCGCGGACCATTTGCGTTCGGTCAGCTTCCTGATGGCGGATGGCGTGTTGCCGTCGAACGAAGGGCGCGGGTATGTCCTTCGCCGGATCATGCGCCGCGCGATGCGGCATGCGCATTTGCTCGGAGCGAGCGAGCCTCTGATGCACCGGCTTGTCCCGGCGCTCGTGACAGAGATGGGGCAAGCATATCCAGAACTCACGCGCGGTCAGGCCTTGATCCAGGAAGTGCTCGAACGTGAGGAAACGCAGTTCCGCAAGACCTTGGACAAAGGCCTAAAGCTGCTCGATGAAGCGACAGGCACCATGAACGAGGGCGGCGAACTCGACGGTGAAACTGCGTTCAAACTCTATGACACTTACGGCTTTCCTTATGACCTCACCGAAGATGCCTTGCGCGCACGCGGGATCGGCGTTGATAGCGCAGGTTTTGAAGCGGCCATGGAGCGCCAAAAAGCAGCGGCTCGCGCGGCTTGGAAAGGCTCTGGCGACGCGGCCTCGGGCGAGGTCTGGTTCGACATCGCTGAGCGCGAAGGCGCGACAGAATTCACCGGTTACAATTCGACCTCGGGCGAAGGAACAGTGGTCGCGATTGTAAAAGACGGCGCAGAGGTTCAATCTGCGAAATCCGGCGAAAGCGCCATCTTGCTGACCAATCAGACTCCGTTCTACGGCGAAAGCGGCGGGCAAACTGGCGACACTGGCAGCATCAGCACGCCGAGCGGATTTGCGGCTAAGGTCTTGGACACGGCGAAACCGCTGGGACGCCTTCACGCTCACCAGATCGAAGTAATCGGCGGCGAAGTTTCCGTCGGCGACAATGTTCATCTCGAAGTGGACGATGTGCGGCGCGCGCAGGTGCGTTCAAATCACTCCGCCACTCACCTAGTCCACGCGGCGCTCCGCAATCGGCTTGGCGGCCATGTGACGCAGAAAGGCTCGCTGGTCGCGGAGGACCGGCTACGCTTCGATTTCTCGCATCCAAAGCCCTTGGAGGCTGAAGATATTGCTGTGATCGAGGCTGAAGTGAACGCTGAGATCAGAGCCAATGAGCCGGTCGGCACGCGGTTGATGAGCCCGGACGACGCGGTTGAAGCAGGCGCTTTGGCGCTGTTTGGCGAGAAGTATGGTGATGAAGTGCGCGTGCTGTCGATGGGACGCGCGGGCTCAGAAGGACGTTCTTTCTCTGTTGAACTGTGCGGCGGAACGCATGTTTCCGCCACCGGTGATATTGGCGTGTTCCGGATCATCTCGGAGAGTGCCGTCTCCTCCGGTGTTCGGCGCATCGAAGCGTTGACTGGAGAGGCTGCGCGCAATTGGTTGGTCGAGCGTGAGGAAGCATTGAAGGCAGCGGCGAGTGCAATTCGCGCGGCGCCTG
The DNA here is from genome assembly GCF_057364975.1 of Erythrobacter sp. S249. Classification (NCBI taxonomy): domain Bacteria; kingdom Pseudomonadati; phylum Pseudomonadota; class Alphaproteobacteria; order Sphingomonadales; family Erythrobacteraceae; genus Erythrobacter; species Erythrobacter sp. S249. Next base: position 179,961 of record NZ_CP200287.1, read on the forward strand.
AGGAAGTACCTGCGCGGGTCGCGGCGCTGCTCGATGAGCGCAAGCGGCTTGAGAAGGAACTCGCCGAGGCGAAGAAGGCGCTGGCACTTGGCGGAGGCGGTTCGGGTAGTGGCGGCCCGGCGACCTCAGATGAGGACGTTGGCGGTGTGACCTTCAATGGTCAGGTGCTGGATGGCCTGAGCCCGAAGGAACTGCGCCCGCTGCTCGATGAAGCGAAGGGCCGACTTGGCTCGGGGATCGCAGCGGCGATTGCTGTCAACGATGGCCGGGCTGCGATTGCAGTCGCAGTGACTGACGATCTGACCGAGCGTTTTGACGCGACGGCTCTTGTGCGCGTGGGCGTAGAAGCGCTGGGTGGTAAGGGCGGCGGTGGGCGTCCTGACATGGCTCAGGGCGGCGGTCCGGATGGGAGCAAAGCGAGTGATGCACTGGCGGCAGTCAAAGCTGCTATCGCCGGGTAAACTCAGGTTAAGGCGCGCTGGTTGAGGTGCGCAATTGCGGCTTGCTGGATAGCTTGCCGTCGCGTTCTAACCGTTCGCGGAACTCGTCGCGTTTCTCGTGGATAGAAGCGATGACCGGGCCCATGGGGATGCCGATATCGACGAGCACTGCTTCAGAAAGCTGCAGTGAGCTTTCCAGATTCTCTGGTACTGCATGGCTGGCCCCGGCGCGGTAAAGCGCCGCCGCGTGATCGGTGTCGCGCGCGCGGGCGACTATCAGCAGGTCAGGGTAACTCTTACGCAGTTTTGTGACCAAGCGCTGTGCCAACACGGGCTCGTCCATTGTCAGTACGATCGCCGGTGCCTTCTCAATCCCGAGCCGGGAAAGTGCATCCCCGCGCGCCGCATCGCCAAAGGCGGAGCGATAGCCATCTCGCGCGGCGCGCTCGATCAGGTCCGGATCCGAATCGAGCGTCACATATGGCTGATTATGCATCACCAGCATGTCCGCGATCAGGCGGCCGACGCGGCCTGCGCCGATGATGATGGTGCGGGCCTCGTCCTCGTCGTCATCCGGGAGCTCCGGGACAGGCTCGACCCGCCGCGCGATGACCCGACCAAGGCGGGCGAGCAGTGGCGTTATGGTGAGGCCGATTGCGGTGACGATCTGCCAGAATTGCGCGGTTTCCGTGTCGACCACGAGAGCGGTAGTCGCAGCAGCCAAGACGATCAGCGTGGTCTCGCTGGGGCTGGCCATCAACACTCCGGTCTCTGCCGCAGTGCTCTTGCGCGCGCCCATCAGGCGCAGCAAGACGCCCGTCACGATGGCTTTGAATACCAGCACGCCGACCACTGCCGCCATGATCTCTGCGAGGTTCTGCCAAATGGTTGCGAGGTTGATGCTCATCCCGATGGTGATCAGGAACACGCCGAGAGCGAGGCCTTTGAAGGGCTCCATAATGCTCTCAACTTCGCCGTGATATTCGGTTTCCGCGATCAGCAGGCCCGCGATCAGCGCGCCAACGATAGGCGAGAGACCGACCGCTGAGGTCGCGAGGCTGGCGCCGATGACGACCAGCAGCGAGGCGGCGAGGAACAGCTCCGGGCTCTTGGTGCGCGCGGCCTGCGAGAAGAGTCGGGGCAATGCGAAGCGGCCAATCACGAGCAGCGCTAGGATCAGAAGACCACCTTGCCACAGAGTGTCGGTAAGGCCGCTCCAACCTTCGGCCTGAGCATGCGGAGCAAGGGCGCCGAGGATGAAGACGATCGGCACGATCATGATGTCTTCGAACAGCAGCATGGATAACGCCGCGCGGCCGACGGGCGACTTTGTGCCAGATATCGGCAGCACGATTGCGGTGGAGGAGAAGGCGAGGGCGAAGCCAAGCGCAAGCGCCCCGGTCCAGTCCATCCCGCTGACATAGCCGAAGAATGCAGCGGACGCAGAACCGATGATCAGCAGCTCTAGCGAGCCGAGGCCGAAGACCAGTTTTCGCAATTGCCACAGGCGGTTAAACGAGAGTTCTAACCCGATTGCGAACAGCAGCAGAATGATGCCGAAGTCGGCAAAGGGCGTTAATCGCTCAGGGTCTGAGATTGTGACGTGTCTGAGGCTGGGGACGGCTTCGACCAGCGTGCCGAGGCCGTATGGGCCAACCAAGACTCCGATCAAGATGAAGCCAATGATCGGCGTGATGCGGAACCTGGCGAAGACCGGAATGACGATTCCGGCGGCGCCCAGGATGACCAAAGCATCCTTCATCATAGGTGATAGGGAGAGTTCGCCCGCCATGTCAGCAGGCCAGAAGCGGCGCTATGGCATCACCAGCCATCTGCGCCGCTCCTATATCAAGCAAGATCGAAATTACGACCAGTTCGCCATTTCCTTCTCTAGGTTCGTGACGATTGCCTCGAAGAACTGTTCGGTTGTCAGCCAGCTCTGGCTTGGGCCGATGAGGAGTGCGAGATCCTTAGTCATCGCGCCGTTTTCGACGGTTTCGATGCAGACCCGCTCAAGCGTTTCAGCGAACTTCACGACTTCTGGTGTGTCGTCGAATTTGCCGCGATACATCAGGCCGCGTGTCCACGCGAAGATCGACGCGATCGGGTTGGTCGAGGTCGCTTTGCCTTGCTCATGCTGACGGAAGTGACGGGTAACAGTACCGTGTGCGGCCTCCGCTTCCACGGTCTTACCATCAGGGGTCATCAGAACGGAGGTCATCAGACCCAGCGAGCCGAAGCCTTGAGCCACGGTGTCGGACTGAACGTCGCCGTCATAGTTCTTACAAGCCCAAACGAACTTGCCGCTCCACTTGAGAGCAGAAGCGACCATGTCGTCGATCAGACGGTGTTCGTAGGTGATGCCGGCTTCGCTGAATTTGGCAGCGAACTCATTGTCATAGACTTCTTCGAAGAGGTCTTTGAAACGGCCATCATACTTCTTCATGATGGTGTTTTTGGTCGAGAGGTAGACCGGCCATTTGCGATCGAGGCCATAGTTCATGCAGGCGCGCGCGAAGTCGCGGATGCTGTCGTCCAGGTTGTACATCGCCATGGCGACGCCGGATGACTGGAACTCATAGACATCAAGATCGATGTTCTGGCCATCTTCGCCTTCAAAGACGAGGCGCAGCTTACCCGGGCCAGGGATCAGCGTGTCGGTTGCGCGGTATTGATCGCCAAAGGCGTGACGACCAACCACGATTGGGTCGGTCCAGCCTGGGACTAGACGCGGGACGTTATCGATCACGATAGGCTCACGGAAGACAACACCGCCCAGAATGTTGCGAATCGTGCCGTTTGGCGAGCGCCACATCTGCTTAAGGCTGAACTCTTCAACGCGGGCCTCATCAGGAGTGATGGTCGCGCATTTCACGCCAACGCCGTGTTCTTTGATCGCGTTCGCCGCATCGACCGTGATTTGGTCGTCGGTTTCGTCGCGCTTCTCAATCGAGAGATCGTAATACTTCAGGTCAACGTCGAGATACGGCAGGATCAGCCGTTCACGGATCCATTGCCATATGATCTTTGTCATTTCATCGCCGTCGAGTTCAACGACCGGGTTCTTGACCTGGATTTTTTGCATGGGAAGTGTCCCGTCCTTCATTGGATTTCGTGTGTTCGGATTGTGTTAGATAATCCCTGACCGCAGGCCTTAGCAGCTTTTGCCCATCCCTCAAGCGTCAGCATTCCCCTAAATGCCATTGTTTTGCGGGTTTTTGTGCCATTCACGGTTACCATCGGTTCATCGCGACTGAGGCACGCTTGGAACGGATGGAACACTGTCTTAGTGCCAAAATCCAATCGATCACACAGAACCTGTTTGATCGGATTTATCGATAAGTGGCAAGGGCACGGCATGGACGTTGCTATATCGCGCACTGAGAGGAGTAGGAAAGCGTTTGCTGCCCGCACTAAGGCCCGATTCCGCAACGATGCAAGTCGCCCGCAAACCCACGCAAACCCAATCTCAAACGCGCAAACAAAAAACCCGCCGGGTAGGGCGGGTCTTCGTGGGTTTCGTGATGGTGGGCGTACCAAGATTTGAACTTGGGACCCCTGCAATGTCAATACAGTGCTCTACCCCTGAGCTATACGCCCGCACCATCAGGATTGCCATGATTGCTCATAGCGGAGCGGCGCATTAACGCGGCTCTTTCAATCGCGCAAGCCATTAGCTTGCGCGCACGCCCAAATTCTAAAGGCTTGCCTCGCGCTGCTCTTCAAACACGCGCTCCACCTCAAGCACGAGATCGCGCAGGTGGAATGGTTTGGAAAGCACCTTGGCGTGGGGCTGTTCGCGGCTTGCACGCAGGGTAACGGCGGCAAAACCCGTAATAAACATTACCTTGGTGCGCGGGCTGATCTCTGCGCAGCGCTGAGCTAGCTCAATCCCGTCCATTTCTGGCATGACAATGTCTGACAAAAGCAGGTCAAAATGCTCTTTTTCGAGCAATGGGACCGCTTCGGTTCCCCGATCCACCGTCGACACCTCATATCCGGCATTGGTCAATGCCCGCTTTAGGTAGGTGCGCATGGCTTCTTCATCCTCGGCGAGGAGGATCTTTGGGGAGGGGTTTGTCGTCATGCGAATCCAATAGCACCGCCAGCTTAAGAAATCCTAGCGGAAGATGCGGTTGCCCTGCTTTGAGACATGGCTCGTCGCATTTACTGTATTTGCGATGTTTTTGACTTGGCCCGCGAAAGCAGGCAGCAAACTCACGGCTATGGTTTTCAGCAAACATAATCAGGACGATTCGCGCCGCGAAAGCGGCGGCAGGGTTGCGGGCGATGCCCATGGCCCCGCGTTCACTTTTGCCGCGCCCAGTTCCATGCCATTGCCGGTTATCGTCGCCGCGCCGCACGGCGGGCGGGTGTATCCATCCAAAGTGCTGGCGGAAATGCGCGATCCAGAGCTTTCGGCCCTGCGGTTGGAGGATCGCTATGTCGATCTGCTGGCGAGCCGTATTGCAAAGCAAACTGGCACCGGATTGATGATGGCGCACGCGCCGCGTGCGATGCTGGACCTTAATCGCAGCCGCGAGGATGTCGATTGGGGTATGATCATCGGCGAGGATAAGCCTATGGTGCGCAATTCTCAGGTTAATCGCCGCGCGCGCAGCGGGCTGGGCCTCGTCCCGCGCCGCTTGCCGGGGTTTGGCGAGATTTGGCGCAGCGCTTTGCCGCACCGCGAGCTTCAACAGCGGATCGACAATATTCACCGGCCTTACCATGCGTTTTTGACTCAAGAGCTGGAGCGGATACGCGATCGCTGGGGCGCGGCTCTGCTGGTCGATTTGCATTCCATGCCGCCCCTGCGCCGTCCGGATTCGCAAACCCGCGCGCCCAAAGTGGTGCTGGGCGACAGATTCGGCGCATCGTGCAATGGCGGCCTGATCGACCGCGCGTTCCGTTTTCTTGAGGGTCAGGGCTATTCCGTGGCGCACAATCGGCCGTATGCGGGCGGCTTTGTGCTCGACCGGCAATCCTCGCCATCGCGCGGTATCCATGCGGTGCAGGTTGAAGTGTGCCGGTCTACCTATCTTGATGACCGGATGGCGGAACCCAGCACTGGGCTAGGCCCGATGGCGAAAATGCTGGCCGGATTGGTGCGAGAACTGGGCGCGGAAACGGCGCGTTTGGGCGATGATGGACGGTTTGCGCAAGCTGCCGAGTAAGCGCAGGCTCTGCCTGTTGAACTTTCGCCGCCAAGCAATTGATCCCACATAAAAAACCACCCCGTGCAAAACTGCACGAGGTGGCCAAGGTTCAGGGAGGATCGCGCCATACGGCGCGGTCTGTCAGCTCGGTCATGAGGGCAACCTTGCTGACACCAAATAAATAGGGCTTGGCAAAGGCTCGTTCAAGCCCCGGCCAAGCCCTGAGTGCTTCGTTAAGGAAGCTGCGTCGTGCGGATCAGTTAACCGCAGCTGGCGCAGGTGTTGGTTCTGGCATTTTGCCTTGCGCGGTTTGACGCTCAAACAGAGTGCGCATCAGGTTCAGCGAGAACAGGTGAGCGTGGATCAGCAGGATCATGCCGTTCTTGTTCAGCGCCTCGAGAGTGTCCGCTGGCAATTCGCGTAGCTTCTTCTCGTCGACCATGCGGAAACCGCGGTAGACAAATGGATTGTCAGGCATGTCGTTGCGGGTGATCGCAATTTCGCCGTCCATCAAAATGTCGAGCTTTTTCAACTCTTCCAGGAAAGCGCGGGTGCGCTGGCCGGACTCTTCGAACTTGCTGCAGAAATCGAGCACGCTCTTGGTGTATTCGGTGGATTCACCCTTGTCGTCGAACAGCTCATTGCCTTCTTTGTTGTTGCCAACGACGCCAGAACTTGGGTCGAAGCAGAGCGAAAGTTCGTCTGAACCTTCCTGCAATTTGGCGAGCATGAAGGGATAGCGGCGCACGTAAGCTGGCACGTAATTGTCAGCCATCATCTTGCCGTCTTCACCGATGAAAGTGTTCACGCCTTCGTTAAGACCCATCAGCGCAATCGGCAGTGGGTTTTCGCCAGCGGTAAACACAATCGGGTATGAACGCTGTGCATCGACGAATTCGTCAACGGTCAGCGGGATTGCGTGAGACTCGGCGAGGAAAGACGCATCGTCGAAAGGCTTTACCTTCCAATCCTTGTGCTCCTTGCTGTTAAGCGGGAGCAGGTCTTTGTAAAACAGTGGAAGCTGCGGCTGAGGCGCGCTGGCCATGAGGTTTCTCCGAAAATTACGGTGCTGAAAAATTTGGGCGACTGGATAGCAAGCTATAAGCCGAACGGGCCGCGCTGTAGGCGTTCATGCGCCCGCGCGCAAGCACGGTTCAATGATTGATGAGCAGCTTTCCCGGGTTGAACAGTGATTTGGGGTCGAGCGCCTGCTTTACGCTGCGCATAATTGAGAGCGCGGCGGGATCGCTGAGCCGTTCCAATTCGTGCACTTTGAGCTGCCCGATGCCGTGTTCGGCGCTGATTGAGCCGCCCCATTCGCACACCATTTCATAGACGAGGCTGGAGATTTTCTTGCCCTCGGTCTCCTCCCATGTGCCCGGCGTTGCGCCGCTGGGGGCGAGGACATGAAAATGGACATTGCCATCGCCCAAATGGCCAAAGGCCGCCGCTGTTGTACCGGCAAAGGCGCTTTCCACGGCGGGAATCGCTTTCAGGATAAACTCGGGCATTTTCTCCACCGGCACAGAGATATCGTGCTGCATCGCGGGGCCAATGGCGCGCTCTGCGGCGGAAATCGAATCGCGCAAGAGCCAGAATTGCTCCGCCTGCGTTTCATTTGCGGCGATGGCGGCATCTTCGAGCAGGTCTTTCTCAAAGGCATCGGCCATGATCGCCTCTACCTGCTCGCGCAGGGCATCGGCATCATCGGCGGTCGAGACGAACTCGATCAGCGCATACCACGCATGGCTCTCGGTGAGCGGAGAGCGCGCATCCGGCAGATGATCGAGCACATTGATCAGGCAGTGGTCGGGGACGACTTCAAACCCCTCCAGCGTATCGCCCATCGCGCGGTCGACATGGCGCAGCAGCGTGCGAGCCGCCGTGATGCTGGGCAGGCCCGCCCAAACCGCGATCCGGCCGCGATGCTCCGGCAGCAGGCGCAGATTGGCGGCGGTGACAATACCCAGCGTACCCTCTGATCCGATCAGCAATTGTTTGAGATCAAACCCGCGATTGTCTTTCTTTAGCGCGGTCAGCCCGTCGAAAATCTCGCCATTGGGCAGCACCGCCTCCAGTCCCAGCACCTGAGCGCGCATCGTTCCGTGCCTGAGTACTTGTGTACCGCCAGCATTGGTGGAGACGAGCCCGCCGACGGTCGCAGAACCTTTGCCGCCCAGCGTCAGGGGAAAGCGCATCTGCTTGGCCTCAGCCGCCTCATGCAGGGTTTGCAGGATGACGCCCGCTTCGCACACGGTCTGACCGGCGTCGGCGTCCATGCTGCGGATGGCGTTCATCCGGCGCAGCGACAGCAGAATGGCCGCGCCGCTTTCATCCGGGGTTGCTCCGCCGCACATGCCGCTGTTCCCGCCTTGCGGAACGATGGGAATGGAATGCTGCGCGCACAGTTTGACCAGCTCAGCCACTTCCTGGGTTGAGGCAGGCGAGGCGAGGGCAAGCGCGCGCCCGGTGTAGCGACCGCGCCAATCGGTTAGCCACGGCTCCAGCGCATCATGGTCTTGCGTGAAGCCTTTTGCCCCAAGCAATTGCGCCGCTGCAGAGAGGAATTCTTGGTGGTCCGTCATTCGATGCGCTATGGCACAAACCGCCGCGAATGCTCCAGAGTTTTGTAATCAAACTGGCAATCAATTAAGCCGCCATTCAATTCTAGCTGCTACACGCGTCTCATCGAGCAAGCCCGTAGGGGGGTGAGCGACACTTTTTAGGAGGCCCAGACCATGCAAGGCATGCTCGCATTTGCGGCCCCCATTGCGTTGTTCACCGCGCTCGCCTCGCAAAGCACTGGGGTGGCCAACGCGGCCCCTGCGCCGTTTTCTCCGGTTCCGGTTGAAACGCAATCGCCTGATGTCGCTCCGTCCAATGGGCTGAGCGATGAGCAGAAGCCGCCGCTTGCGAAATCACAGGCGAAGGCGCGCAGCCAGTCTGACATTCCCGTGTCCGCCAATCCGCTGAACGCATGGCAGCAGACGAACACCGTGCACCAAGTGCGCATTGAGCAGCGGGTGATTATCCGAATTTCGCCTCAACGCCCGACCCGGGGCAATCAATTGCTCGCTGACCTCCCGCGCCAGGGGCTCAACACCCGCTATGAAGAGCGCAAGATGGACAAATGCCTCGCGGTCGAACAGATCGCAGGCGTGCAAACCGGGCGGGGCAACCGCCTGCTGCTGTTCCTGCGCGACCGCCGGATCATCTCGCTCAACCTGGAAAAAGCCTGCCTCGCCCGCGAGTTCTATTCTGGCTTCTACGTCGAGAAGAACGAGGACGGAAAGCTGTGCGTTTCGCGTGACAAGCTGCAATCGCGCGCTGGCTCAAAATGCGAAGTTGAACGCATGCGGCAATTGGTGGCCGTCAAAGACTAGCAGCCCGCGCGGGTGCCGAGCGCAGCCGCGCCCCGTATCCAGCGCCTTGCATCCAAGCGCCCATTTCCTTGACTTTACGGCCAGTTTCGGCGATTGGCGCAGCAATTCTTGCATGAAGGGTTCATGTGAGATTTTGACCGGCAGCGAGCACGCTGCCCGCTATATCCGGAAAACACGCTTATAATGACTTTCGCCGATCTCGGCCTCTCACCTGAATTGCTCAAAGCCGTCGAAGACGCTGGCTACACTGAGCCCACCGCAATCCAAGCAGAGGCGATACCGCCCGTGCTGATGATGAAGGACATCATTGGCATCGCACAAACCGGCACGGGTAAGACCGCCAGTTTCGTGCTGCCCATGATCGATATCATGGCCAGTGGCCGCCGCCGCGCGCTGATGCCGCGCTCGCTTATTCTTGAGCCTACACGCGAACTTGCCGCGCAAGTTGCAGAAAACTTCGAGAAATACGGCAAGAACCACGACCTTAAAATGGCGCTGCTCATTGGCGGCGTCCAAATGGGCGATCAGCTGAAGGCGCTGAACGAAGGCGTCGACGTTCTGATCGCGACCCCGGGCCGCCTGATGGACCTGTTTGAGCGCGGCAAAATCCTGCTCAATGGCTGCGAATTGCTGGTCATTGATGAAGCGGACCGCATGCTCGACATGGGCTTTATCCCGGACATCGAGTTCATCTGTTCCAAACTGCCTGAAACGCGGCAAACCATGCTGTTTTCAGCAACCATGCCGCCGCCCATTGCCAAGCTGGCGAAGACGTTCCTGTCCAATCCCAAGCGGATCGAGACGGCGCGCGCGGCGACCACCAACAAAGATATCACCGCCTTTAAGGTGCATGTTGAACAGCGCGCCAAGCTGTCGACGCTGCAATGGCTGCTGCGCAACGACCTGGTTGAAACCGCAATCGTGTTCTCGAACAAGAAGATGACCGTTCGCGAGCTCAATAAGAAATTGCAGAACGATGGTTTCCGCAGCGGAGAGATCCACGGCGACATCGATCAGAACACGCGCCAGAAAGAGCTGGAGCGGTTTAAATCAGGCGATATCAATATTTTGGTCGCCTCAGATGTGGCCGCACGCGGGCTCGATATCAAAGGTGTCAGCCACGTCTTCAACTACGACACGCCGTGGCACCCGGATGATTATGTCCACCGGATCGGCCGCACGGGCCGCGCCGGGGCAAAGGGCCGCGCGTTCACCTTTGTGACCAAATCCGATGCCGAGGCGATCGACAATGTCGAGAAGCTGACCAAGAACAAGATTGCGGTGTTCGGTAAAGACGACGTGCGCGTTGAGATCGCCGATCCAAAGGCATCGAAATCCTCCGATGGTGATGGCGAAAGGCCAGAGAAATCGGAAAAGCCCGCGCGCCGCTCTCGCTCAAAGAAGCGCGATGAAGATGGCGATACGCAGGACGCTCCGCGCGAAGCAAAGAAGGAGCGCAAACCGCGCCGCGCCCGCGAAGATCGCTCAGAGCGTGAAGAACGCTCGGAACGGGAAGAGCGCCCTGCACGACCAGAGCGTAAAGAACGCCCCGAGCGCGCTGAAAAGCCCGAGAAACGCAGCCGAGGTGGACGCCGCCGCCGCGACGAGGACGATGAGCCAGTACCAGCAGGCGAGTGGAACGGTCCAAAGCCCGGTTTTCTCGACATGGGCTTTAAGGACTAAGGTCTTTTCGGCTTAGGGCACCGCGATGGCGTGGGCAATCATGCGATTGCCTTCAAACACGGCGCGGTCTTCCACATTGATGTCGTCGACAAAGACGAAATCGAACACGCCGTCGGCGTCGCTATCGTTGTGCAGCATCACGATGTACATAGCGCCGCTTTCCGGCGTGGGGTTGAGCGTGATCGCCACGTCCTTGTTGGTGCCGCTTTTGATGTGGGTGTAGCCCGCGACATAATCGCCATTGGGCTTACCATCGATAAACGGGTGCATGACGAGCCAGCCATCGCCGTCAATATGAACCTCTGAAAAGGTCAGCGTGGTCCCATCGCCGCGCCGCACGGCGCTGTTCTGATTGGTGATACGCTGTTCGGTATAAGGGCGCTGATCCTCGGCCAGTTTGACATCGTCAACGATGATCCAATTGGCCTCACCATTGCCAAGTACAACGCCGCCGGGATTGGCTTGCTCCTGAGCAGAGGCCAACGGCGCGGCCAGGAAGGCACTGAAAATCGCTGCGGCTCGCAATACGGATCTTGGTGCAGATCGCAATGTCATCATCTTTTCCCGCATCCCAAAAGCAATGGCGCAAAGTCTTGCATATTCTTCAGCCGAGAGGAAGCAGGGGGTAGTGGGTAGTGGGTAGTCAGGACAGTGTTTTGGTAGGGAGAAAAGGGCGTAAGCCTTCTTTGATCCTTTAGATTTACCATCGAGCCCTCGCGTTGGAATGCTTGGTGCTTCCACGGCCATCGAGCGGCGCGATGCGGGAGATATAACGTGCTTTCAAGGATTTCTGAGTGGTACCAAATGTATCAAGTGCAGAAGCATCGCGCTGGTACTGAAAGAAAAATACGAAAGCACAGTTGGACCGCGAACTACGTTTATGGTGAGGGCGAGGAAGATCACATCGACTTCGCCTATACGATCGCTTTTTCCGATTTCCGGGCGCCGGAACTGATTGTGTTCTCGCTTGATCCCATGCTGGTCAATTTTGTCTTCTGGGAACTCTTCGAGAGGGCGAAAGCTGGCCGGAAGCTCGAAGACGGGTTTGTCTTTCGGCCCCGTGACCCGGAGCTTAAAGGATTTGAATGCACCCTTCGATCCGCAACTAAGCCAGAAACATGGAGCAAGTATGTGTTCGATGCGAAGGGCTATTCCATGCACAAGGGCAGGGGGGACAAGCCGCCGGTTCTGCAAATTGTCTGGCCCAGCGCGGAAAACGGGAAATATCCGTGGTCTCCGGGATGCCCGGCGACGGTGATTGAGAGCCAGCCAGTTCTGTATGATACCGCGCCTGTGAGCAACAGACCGTTGTTCGGACGCCGGACCTAGGCGTTATCGGAGGCTGCGTCTGCCGCGAGTTCCGCGAGGAATGCCGCGCTTTCATCCAATCTCAAGGCCACGCCGGATATAGCCTTGGTGCCTCCGAAAAAGGTCGGAATCTTGATCGGCTGTTTGAAGCGCAGGCTGCAATTGGGCGAGGACAGTATCGCGAGGTTCAGCACCTCCTTGCCTTCTAATTCTGCGCTAGTGAAAGCAGCATGGGTGGAGGCGATGGAGCCGCGCGGCACCTCAAAATCATAGAGCATCCCGCTGCGCACGCGCACGGTGTTCTCCGTCAGCAATACGGGATTGATGCGAAAGCTTTTGAGCAGCGCCATCGTCCAGATCACGCCCCAAACGCTCAGCGCCAGCAGGACCCAAGCGACCGTTGGATTCCACAGCATCAGCAGGAAGTGAACCACGCTGAGCTCGATCAGTTGCAGCACCAGAAAGGTCGCAACCATTGGCGTGAGATAGGTGTGATAGGCAAAGGCGCGCGCTCCGGCAGGCACATCGACAGGCGCGCCCCAGCGCAGCAGGCCAAGGCTCAGCACTTTGCACTCGGTCACCACCTGTCTGACGAGCGGCTTTGGCAAAACGCGCTCAAATCCGGCAATGATCGATCCGGTTTCGCGGTAGGTCGTAATGATCCGGACTGCGCACATAGTCAGATAGAGCGCGAGGGTCGCGCCAGCGGCGATCAGCATTTGCGGCAGGGCGAAATACTCTGCTCGAACGGGCGCGGACGCCCCGACAAGGATCACAATGCTGGCGACCGCGATCACGCCGATCACCTGAAAGAACGCAGGCTTGTGATCCTCTGCCTTCGCCATCAATGCGAGCAGCAGGGCATCCGCGACGACCCATGCGAACAGAATAGCGGCCCAGCCAGAATTGGCCTGTGCCCAAGGTGTAAAGGTGAGAAACCTGGCCAATGCGATGGCGGCCAAGGGGAGCAGCAGCAGAAGGCCGTTCGCTATTGGCCGAGGCAATGCTTGCATGGTCTGCTCCTTGCGCTGTTCGTCTGCTCAATAATCCACTGGCGAACCAGTGCCAATGCGATTGTGCGCATCAAGTGTTGCTATGAGCAGGACGCGGCGTTTCCGCGTTTACTGATCCGTATCGGAAATTTGCTCAAGGTGGTGAGAAAGAAGGCCTAAGCACATGATCGGGCCTGTTCTTGCTTCCTGCGCGGGATCGACAATCAAGCCCAACGAGCCGGCAGGCAATTCGCCTTCAGTGATGCGCTTTTCCTCAGCCTCTATTGGAGCAATTTTCGCTCCGCGGACATCGCACTGCTCTGCTATTTCCAGAAATGGTTCAAGATAGTCTCGCGGACCTACACCCATTACCACTGGCTCATCTCCCGGATCGACTGAAAGTTCGAAATGGTTTGCTGGGAGATCGCATGAAGTCTCTTCCGAGTTGCCGTTAGCATCGTGTTTCAATGAAGTTGCCACAGGTGTTAGTTCGTCCCAGAGTTCTTCGGAAGATACCGGCAAAGGCAACGAAAAGCTTGGGAGTAGCCTTACAACCGTCATTTCCCCCGTACTTCCGGTGCAGGAAATTTCCCACCCATTCTTTGAGGCTATGCTCTTAATGAGCGCAATTTGCGGCGGCATTCCGGTGGCTAGCGTCGAATGCCTTGGCTCCACGCGTTTCATTAGATTTGGGCCGAGTTGAACAAAGGCAATTGCGCTGAGCCCAAAGAGGGCGAGGAGCCAAAATACAATTCTCATCGTTTTTGATTAACCCCCATTCCACAACGTCCGAAGATGGACCGGATCACCCAGCCAATTTCACAAAGCTGTCTAGCACGCGTTTTGTGCCATATTCTTCGAACTCGATCTCCAGCTTATTTCCTTCTTGATCGGTCACGCAGCCAGTCCCGAACTTCTCGTGGTGCACCATCGCGCCGATGGTGATGTCGCTGCGGGGTTTTGCGGCAAAGCTGGCGGCGGAGCGGGTGTTTTCGCGCATACGCTTGGGCTTGGTGTCATAGCCGGTGGAGAGCGCGCGCTGCCATCCGGGGCCGCGGTTTTCCGCCTTGCCGGGCTGTGTTTGCGCGACATGGGCGAAGGGGTCGTCCTGCTCGCTCCAATTGGCCTGCCACAATGACGCGCCGCCGGTCATGGTGGTTTCCTGATCGATGTGTTCGTCCGGCAATTCCTCGATAAAGCGCGAGGGGATGGAGCTGGTCCATTGGCCGTAAATCCGGCGGTTGGCGGCGTGGAAAATGTGGCATTTGCGCCGGGCGCGGGTGATCGCGACGTAAGCGAGCCGGCGCTCTTCCTCCAGGCTGGCGAGGCCGCCTTCATCGAGTGAGCGCTGTGATGGGAACACGCCTTCTTCCCACCCGACGCAGAACACATTGTCGAATTCCAGACCCTTGGCCCCGTGGATTGTCATGATCGTGATCGTGTCTTCATCGTCGCTGCGATCGTTGTCCATCACCAGGCTGACATGTTCCAGGAAATCGCCGAGCGTCTCGTATTCCTCCATCGCGCGAGCGAGTTCGGAGAGGTTCTCCAGCCTGCCAGCGGCCTCTGGACTGCGCTCGTTTTGCAGCATGTCGTTATAGCCGGTTTCATCCAGCACCAGCCGCAACAGATCGGCGGGGGTCAGCTCGTCGACGCTTTCACGCCAGCTGAGGAATTGCCGCATGAGCGCGCCAATGGTGTTTGCCGCGCGTGCGGGCAGCTCGTCACTGTCAGCTAGGTCAAGCGAAGCGGCGGCCAGCGGCATGCCCGTGCGGCGCGCATGGCTGTGCATTTTCTCCAGCGTCTTTGCGCCAAGCCCGCGCTTGGGCTGGTTATAGATCCGCTCAAAGGCAAGGTCATCTTGAGGCTGAGCAATGACCCGCAGATAGGCGAGGGCGTCGCGAATTTCGGCGCGCTCATAGAAGCGGAAGCCGCCGATAATGCGGTAGTTGATGCCGATCTGGATGAAGCGGTCTTCAAACTCGCGGGTCTGATATTGCGCGCGCACCAGAATGGCGACCCGGTCAAGCGGTGCGCCTTCGCCCTCCAGACGTTCGATCTCTTCGCCGACCCGGCGGGCTTCTTCGGGCGCGTCCCAAACGCCAACGACTTTCACTTTGTCGCCCGCGTTCACCTCGGTCCAAAGGGTCTTTTCGTGCCGCTCACTATTGGCGCGGATCAGGCCAGAGGCAGCGCCTAGAATATGCGGGGTGGAGCGATAGTTTTGCTCCAGCCGCACGACATGCGCGCCGGGAAAATCCTTCTCAAAGCGCAGGATGTTGGCGACCTCTGCCCCGCGCCAGGAATAGATCGACTGGTCATCATCGCCGACGACGCAGATATTCTTATGCTCCTGAGCCAGCAGACGCAGCCAGAGGTATTGGACGGCGTTGGTATCCTGATATTCGTCGACCAGGATGTACTTCCAGCGGCGCTGATAATCGGCCAGTACATCGTGGTGTTTGCGGAAGATATTGAGGATATGCAGCAGCAGATCGCCGAAATCGCAGGCATTGAGCGCGATCAGCCGGTCCTGATAGGCGCGGTACATCGCTTGTCCGCGGCCATTGGCAAAGGCCTCGCTATCCCCGGCATCGAGATCGCCGGGGTTCAGCCCGCGGTTCTTCCAGCGGTCGATTAGTCCCGCGAGCTGGCGCGCGGGCCAGCGCTTCTCGTCAATATCCTCATCCCGGATCAGCTGTTTCAGCAAGCGCAGCTGATCATCGGTATCGATGATGGTGTAATTGCTCTGCAGGCCAACCAGCTCCGCATGGCGGCGCAGCATCTTGGCGCAAATTGAGTGGAACGTGCCGAGCCACGGCATGCCCTCAACGCTTTCGCCCAGATGGCGCGCAACCCGTTCGCGCATCTCGCGCGCGGCTTTGTTAGTGAAGGTCACGCATAGGATTTGGCTGGGGTAGGCGCGCCGAGTCGCCACCAAATGCGCCAGCCGCGCGGTCAGCGCCGCCGTTTTGCCCGTGCCAGCCCCGGCCAGCATCAGCACCGGGCCTTCTGTCGTCAGCACAGCTTCACGCTGCGGCGCGTTCAATTGCGCAGCATAGGCTGGGATCGGCGCGCTACCGGGCGGGGGAGCATTGGCGGGTATGGCGTGGGGGTCTGTCATAATATTGCTGTGAACAAGTAGAGAACGTGATCGTCCCCCGCAAGCACGCATATTCGTTCATGCACGTCTCTGCTTTGGGAAAATGCGTAAGTCCGCCGCAGTGTTTGCGAGCCATTGTCAACCCACCGCGCTTTCGCCACGCATGACGCTTAGCCGTGCGCGGGATGCGCCGCGTGCTTCGCCAAAGCCTTCGCAAGGGGCCAAAGCGTCGTCATAAGGATGGGGCTTGCTCAAGAGGGGAACTCATACGGGCAAGCGGGTCGCGTTCGTAACGCTTGGGATCAATCTTTATGGAGAACCCCATGCGTAAGTCTTTTACTTTTCTAGCCAGTGCCGGCCTTATGGCACTAGCAATTCCAATTGGTTCAACCGCGCTGGCTCAGGACGAAGCAGCGCCTGCTACATCCACCGATATGACACCCGATCAAACGGCCGCTTATGACAGCTGGCCGCCTGATCAGCAGGCCGCCTATGACACATGGCCGATGGAAACACGCGGATATTACTGGACTCTCTCGCCTGATCGTCAGGAACTGTTCTGGCGCCTGACCGACGAGGATCGTGTGCTGATCACCTCCATGAGCGGACCGGACCGCGAATCGACATGGCAGGTGATTGAGGCTCGCGCAGCCGGTGCAGCGGAGCCTGCACCAGCCCCTGAAGGTGAACCGGCAGACATGCCGCCACCAGAAGGCGGTGAGTAAGGTGTGATCGGCTAAATACGGCCGATCATATCAATCGAAGCGAGCGGCGGGAGGTGCAGTGTCCTCTGCCTGGGCTGAACTTGCGCGAAACAGCACAAGTTTGCCTTTGCCGACCCGCCGTTCCGCTTCGATTTCCAAACCCTTGAGCGAACCTTTGATCGAGACGTCCTCTTTGGCCGCCACTTCCAATGCGATCCATGTGGCTGGGCCAATCCAATTGAGGCGCTGAAACCGGTCAAGCGCGACCATTCCTGCTCCGGTAAAATAGGGCGGGTCCATTAGTATCAGATCGTAGGGCGCACGCGCCGGGCCCAGGCTCATGACTGAGCCGCCTTGCACATCGGCGCGGTCTCTGGCGCTGAGCGCTGCTATATTGGCGCGAAGCGTGTCGAGCGCCGCGCGATCTTGCTCCACGAAAAGGCAATGCGCCGCCCCGCGAGAGAGCGCCTCTAGGCCCAATGCGCCGGACCCTGCGAACAGGTCTGCGACGCGGAGGTCGTCAAAGCTGCCCAGGCGGCTGTGCAGCATGCTGAACAGTGTCTCACGCGTCCGATCCGCCGTTGGCCGGGTCGCATCGCCTTTTGGGGCGGCAACTTTGCGTCCGCGCCATTCGCCTGCAATGATCCTCATTGGCCTTGATTGTCCTGCTTATTTTGCTTGCGGGCCTGTTTCAGCGTGCTCACAAAACGGTCAAGATCGCCCTTGCGAATGCGCACGGCTTGGCCGCGTCCCAGATCCGCCAGCTCAAACGGGCCATAAGCGGTGCGGATCAGACGGCTGACCTCTAGACCGAGATATTCCAGCACCCGGCGAACTTCGCGGTTCTTGCCCTCAGTGATGGTCATTTCGATCCACTGATTGCGGCCGCCGCCTTTGCCGCCGTGTTCCTTGTTTGCATTGATGGAGCCGTATCGCACGCCGTCGATCTCAATACCCTCGGCCAAGGCTTCGAGCTGTTCCTGCGAGACATCGCCGAAGGCGCGGGCTCGGTAAGTTCGGGGAATGCCACTGGCGGGCAGCTCCATTTGCCGCTTCAGCCCGCCATCATTGGTGAGCAGCAGCAAACCTTCGGTGTTCAGATCGAGTCTGCCAATTGGCATCAATCGCGGCGTACCCTTGGGCAGGGCGTTGACCAGCGCGTCATAGATCGTCGCGCGGCCAGTGAAATCACGTTCCGCCGTCAGCAGCCCGGTCGGCTTGTGAAAGGCATAGAGCTGCGAGGGTTCAATTGGGCCGACGGCTTTGCCATCGACGGCGACACCGCGCAGGTTGGTGAGGAAGGTCGCGGGTGTTTCCACCGGCTTTCCATTCAGCGTGATGCGGCGATCATCGATCATCCGTTCAATCTCACGGCGGCTGGCAATGCCAGCGCGCGCCAGCAGCTTGGCGATGCGGTCGCCCTCTGGGCGGTCTGCGGACCTCGACGTATTGGGGGGCGTTTTGGGAGAGTTTGTCATAACTGGCCCGCGCCTAGGCTCTCCGACGGCGTCGCGCAACAACCTCGCGATGGGGATGCTGCTCTAAAGAGCTTTACGCGCTCTTCGCCATGGCCGCTGCGATGGATTCGTCAAAGCGCGCAATGCCGCCTTCCAGCGTGCCAAGCGTGAGGTGGTCGATCGCGCCGCTTTCCAGACCCTGTTGGCCCAGCTCTGCCGCGCGGAAATCTTCGCTGGCGAACACGCCGCTATCCAGCAGATCCCAGCTGCGCTCCCAATGGCTGCGCGCTTTGTCGGTCTGCGGTTCCTCCGGGATCAGCATGAAGTCCTCAACCAGAGTGTGATTGTGGGCGCTCGGCATCAGCACCATGATGTTCACATAGTCAGGGCTGGGCACGATGATCGTCGCGGGCAGCAGCTGATAGGCGAAGGTGACGACCTGACGCAGCTGCGCCATATCCTCAAAGCTTAGCCCCTCCATCTCCTCCAGCCGCCCCACGGCGGAGCGTTGATGCGGGCCGATATTATCGCCGCTGGTTACGCCATCCTTAAAGAACGGGCCAATCGTGTTCGCATGCAGCCGGGTGACATGATAGCTCTCGAGGAAGGCATCCATGATGAGCTTCCAATTGCCCGCGACCGAATGGGTCTTGCGGCGGAACAGATGGGCCTGATCCATGCCAAAGGCGGCAAAGTCTTCGCCCAATATCTTCGCATGGCTGAAGTCAGCGCCCTGCTGAGGCGCAAACCAGATCAGCCCGCCTGCCTCAAGCGAGGGAAGCTCTGCCAGCCCATGCGCGCTCTTATCAAGACCGGGAAATGTCTCTGCGCGGGGTAGGGCAAGCAGCTCCCCATCCAGTCTGTATGTCCATGCGTGATAGGGGCACACCAGACGGCTGGCGCATTGCACTTCATCGCCTTCGACCAGGCGCGTGCCCCGGTGACGGCATACGTTGAGGAACACATGCACTGTGCCGCTCGCATCGCGGGTGATCAGCAAAGGGCGGCCCGTGCCATCATGCGGCACCGACATGCCCGGCTCCGGCAACAAAGCGGAAGGCGCGAGCACTTGCGGAAGCCGGTCAAACAGCGCGGCTTTCTCCGCCGCGAAATGTGCTGGATCGGTGTAGAGGCTCGCAGGAAGTGTCTTGATCCCGTCTTTTGGCCGCATGCCGCCCGCCTTGATTTGCTCGGCCAGGGCCAATTGTCCCGCCGTCGGGCGCAGGATTTGGGCCGGATCATCCACCAAAGGTGTTGATGGCGTTGTTGGCGCGTTCATCGAAGCGTTCCTATTCCTCTCATCCGCGAGTAGTGTTGCAGAAATCGGCCGGTATCGGAAGGCTGGGATCGAAAGGACGTTCGAATATGTCAGAGGCAGCGGCCAAGGCGAGTAAACCGGGCTGGGCAGAGGTCTTTCGCTCGATGGGGCAGAAAAAGACCGGCTATATGGCGCTGTTCGGCTTTGCCAGCGGCCTGCCCTTTGCTTTGTTCCTGGGCACTTTGTTCGCATGGCTCAGCGATGCTGAGGTTGATCTGGAAACAATGGGCGTCTTCTCGCTGATCGGATTGGCCTATGCGTTCCAATTCCTGTGGTCGCCGCTGATCGACAAGGTCAACATTCCGGGCATGCGCCGCTTGGGTAAACGCAAGCAGTGGATCGTTCCCTCGCAATTGCTGCTGGGCGTAATCCTTGTCTCGCTCGCGCTCAGCAATCCTACCAATGAGAGCATCGGCTGGTTCAGCCTGCTCGCAGGGATTGGCGCCTTGGCCAGCGCGACGCAGGACATCGCTATCAACGCCTGGCGCATTGACGTCGCTGATGAGAAAGCGACGCTCGATATTCTCTCCACCGTCTATCAAATGGGATACCGGCTGGCCGCGCTGGTCGGCGGGGCATTGGGCCTGATTATCGCCGCGCGGATCGGCTGGCCTCAGACCTATTTGCTGATGGGCGCGATCCTGCTCGGGATTGGCTTTATCGGCCTGTTTGCGCCTGATAGCGACAGCAAGAAACTGGCCGAGGGTCGGCCCGCGGTCGTCGATGAGCTGTTCGTCGGCTTACGCAAGCAAGGCGAGCTGGAACCCGGCATTCGCGCCAAGGCGCTGTTGGTGGTTGGCGGCCTATGGGCAGGTGCCATCGGCGTGGTGGTGACCTTCATGTATATGTCCTTGGCATACGCGCCGGAGGACCGTCCAAACCCGACCGAGTTCACCGTCAATTATGGCCCATGGATCATTGTCGCGACCATCATTGTGCCGGCGCTGATCGCAGGCTGGCTGGCGAGCCAAAAGAAGCAGGGTAACTATCTGCTCACCGAAGATGCGCCCGCGCCGCAGGGCAGCGGGTTTGTGATGGATCACCTTTACCGCGCGCTCGTTTTGCCATTGGTTGAATTTGTCGGACGCATCGGCTGGTCGCTGGTGCTGATCCTATCGCTCGTTCTGACTTACCGGATTTGCGACGCGATCTGGGGCAGCTTTGCCTATCCATTCTACCTCGGCGAACTCGAATACACCAAAGACGAGGTAGCCTTCGCCTCTAAGTTCTTCGGCGTCGGCGCGATCATTCTGGGCCTCGCTCTGGGCGGTTTTATGCTAACCATGATGGGCCGGATGCTGACGCTGACGATTGGCGCTTTGCTCGCCGCGCTCACCAACCTGCTCTATGCGGATCTGGCGCTGGGCGGGGCGAATATGCAGGCGGTCAGCGATGCGGTTGGGTTCTCCTGGGCGATCAGCCAAGTGCCCGTCATCGGCAGCCCGTCGCTCGCCAAGCTGACCTTCACAATCTTCTTTGAAAACCTTGCCATCGGCATCGCAGGCGCGGCCTATATCGCGTGGCTATCCTCCATCGTGAACAAGAATTTCAGCGCGGTGCAATATGCCCTGCTGTCCTCGCTCACATTGCTGGTTGGCACCTTGGGTCGCGGAGCCTTGGGCGAGATGATCGAGGATCAGGGCTATTATGATGTATTCATCCTGACGACGCTGATCGGCTTTATCGCGGTCGCCCTGTGCCTGGCTGAATGGTTCCGCCAATCGCGCAGCGGGCCGACCGGATCAGGCGTTGTCACGCCAGAGGCGCAGCCAGCGGAGTAGGCGCTTTTGGCTGAACCTCAGCTTAGCGCGAAGCGCGATTGGTGGAGCGCGGCGAGACCCTATTTTGAAAAAGAATCGCTCGCCGCTTTCTTTGTCGGCGTGTCCTCTGGCTTTCCTTATGCGATGATCGGCGCGACGCTGACGACGCGGCTCGCGCAGGATGGGATCGACAAGGCGACTGTGACAGCATTCACGCTCGCCTTCCTCGTCTACAATTTCAAAGTGTTTTGGGCGTGGGTCGTCGATGGCGTGCGCATTCCGCTGCTCGGCCGTTTGGGGCAGCGGGTCTCGTGGATGTTGCTATCCGGCGTGATGGTGATCGCGGCGGTGGTCAATCTCGCTCTGGTCGACCCATCGGACAATCTGCCAGCGACAATCATCGCCGCCGTGCTGGTTGGCATTGCCGGGGCGACATTCGACATTGTGATCGACGCCTACCGGATTGAGACGCTGAAGCCGTATCAGCTCGGCACAGGCTCGGGCATGAACCAATATGGCTGGCGCGTCGGCTCCGCTGGGGCAGGGGCCATCGCGCTGGTGGTCGCGGTGCGATATGGGTGGGAGGCCGCCTATCTCTCCTGCGCTTTGCTGGCGCTGCCCGCGATGCTCACCGCGCTGATCATGGGCGAGCCCGCGCGGCGGCAAGTCACGATCGCGCGCAAGGGCGTTTCTGACGTGTGGCAGTCGATCGCGGGCCCTTTCAAAGAGTTCTTTCAGCGGCACGGCGCGTGGCTCGTCCTCGCCTTTATCCTCGTCCACAAAATCGGCGATACGCTCGCGAACCTCACTTTCCGGCTGCTGTTTGATGATCTGGGGTTTAGCAATGATGAGATCGCAATTTACGACGTCGGCGTGGGCTTCTGGGCCTATCTGATCGGGATATTTGTGGGCGGGATTATCTATGCGCGACTGGGCCTCAAACGCTCGGTGCTGATCGCGCTCATTCTGATGGCTGTTTCCAATGTCAGCTTCGCAGCCTTGGCGGCGGCGGGGCATTCTAACCTGGGGCTCGCCTCGGCCATCGGGTTTGAGAATTTCGCGAGCGGATATGGCGGCGTTGTGGTGGTCGCCTATTTCTCGGCGCTGTGCGATCTGCGTTTTACGGCCGCGCATTATGCGATGATCAGCGCGGCGGCGAGCATCGTCGGCAGGTTGATCACCGGGACCACGGCGGGCGGCCTGATTGAGGCGACGGGTTATGTGAATTTCTACCTTCTTACCACCGTATTGGCGATACCGGGGATCGTGCTGTTCTGGTGGATGATGCGCACCGGATTGGTCGACGATTCCATGGGCACGGCGGGGAGGGAGCAGGAGCAAGCCGCCGAGTGAATGCGTGAGATACCGTCTGCCCTGAGCCTGTCGAAGGGCTGCCCTTTTTCTTTGACCGACAAAAGGAAGTTCAGTCCTTCGACAAGCTCAGGACAAGCGGGTGCTTTTTAGTCCGGGATCTCGTCATTTAGGCGTAGGACTTCGCCCGCCAGATAGAGCGATCCCGCGATCAGCACAGGGTAACCGTCATCGGGAATATGCAGCAGCGCGTCTTCAATGCCCGACGCGGCGCGCGCATCGGGTCCGAATGCTGCGGACGGGTGGCAGTCTTGGCCAGGCACCGGAACAATGGTGAGGCTGCGCACTGCATCGGCTAGCGGATCGAGCAACGCGCGCGGATCTTTGTTGGCGAGCATGCCCAGGATGAGGTGCAGTGATGTGCCCTCAAACTCCGCAGCGATAGCGTCACCCGCGCTACAATTATGGCCGCCGTCGAGCCACACTTCACGTCCGGCAGCCAATGAACCTTGCGAAAGCCGCTGCATGCGAGCAGGCCAAGTGGCCGCTTTTAGACCTTCTCTGATCGCGGTGGCGGATATTTTGAGCTTTTCCTGATGCCGAAGCATGGCCACCGCCAGAACTGCGTTTCGCGTTTGGTGTTCGCCAGAAAGCCCGAGGGGATGGCGGCCAAGTTTATACTCATCACCTGGCTGCAATTCTTTCAGTGGGGCTGATACTGCATGAGCGCATTTCCGGATCGTTCGGCGGACCTCGTCTGAGTAGTCAGATGACATTGTCACGAGCGGCACGCCCTTTTTCGCAATCCCAGCCTTCTCAAACGCAATCCGGGCCATCGGCTCTTTCGGCACGCCATCCTCCGGCGCGAGCAGGAACCTCTCGTGATCGATTCCCAATGCCGCAATCCCGCAGGCCGCGAGCGCGTCGGGCTCCAGCACATTGGTTGCGTCTAAGCGCCCGCCAAGTCCGACCTCGACCACGCAGGCATGGGCGGGCACGCGACTGAACGCTAGGAAAGCGGCGGCGATGGTGACCTCGAAAAAGCTCGGGCCCAGATCCTCGCATGCGTCCAGCACCTCCGCCAGCAACGCTGCCAAATCCGTATCGGAAATCAGCTCTCCAGCCAGCCTAATCCGCTCGTTATAGCGCACCAGATGCGGGCTGGTGGTCATATGAACGCGGTAACCCTCCGCCTCCAACATCGCGCGCAGAAACGCGCAAGTTGAGCCTTTGCCATTGGTGCCCGCGACATGGAAAACCGGCGGCAAATGGCGATGCGGATTGCCGAGCCGCTCCATCATCGCGGTGATCGTGTCCAGCCCGATGCGGCCCTCCGGCACGCTCAGCTGGCTTAGACGATCGAGCTGAGCTTGAACGCGCGGGTCGTCGGACTTTCCGAAATCCATCGCTTTGCTGGCGACCGGACGCGTGACTACGCCGCGACGGGCGGCTGCAGATAGTCGATCACATTGGCCAAAGTGGCTTTCAGATCGTGGCGTTTCACCACTATGTCGACCATGCCGTGCTTGTGGAGGTACTCCGCGCGTTGGAAGCCTTCGGGCAATTGCTCACGAATGGTGTCCTGGATCACCCGCTGTCCAGCAAATCCGATCAGCGCGCCGGGCTCTGCAATGTGGATATCGCCCAGCATCGCATAGCTGGCGGTGACGCCGCCCGTGGTCGGATCAGTCAGCACGACGATGTAGGGCAATCCCGCCTCTTTCAGGCGGCGCGTCATCACGGTGGCGCGCGGCATTTGCATCAGGCTGAGAATGCCTTCCTGCATGCGCGCTCCGCCAGCGGCGGTCACGACGATATAGGGACATTTGCGCCTCAGCGCGCGCTCGGCCCCGGCGCAAAACGCCATGCCTACGGCCATGCCCATCGATCCGCCCATAAAGCCGAAATCCTGCACCCCGACGACCGCAGGGTGGCTGTCGATTGTACCCGATCCGACGACAAAGGCATCGTGATGCGGGTTATTGGCCCGCGCGATTTTCAGCCGGTCGGTGTATTTCTTGCTGTCCTTAAACTTCAGCGGGTCTTCAGTGACCTGCGGTTGAGGCAGCAGGTCAAACCCTTCGTCCAGCAGCAGGTTCAGCCGCGCATCGGCGCTGATCCGGCCGTGATGCTCACAGCGCGGGCAGACCGAGAGATTGTCCTCATATTCTTGAACAAACAGCATTTCCTGGCAGGATTTGCATTTGATCCACAAATCCTTCTCAGAGCTGCGCTTGTCGCTAAAGCCCAGGGAATTGCGGACGCGGGTGAACCAGTTCATTTCAAAATCCTGTTTGCTTGGGCGATCTAGGCTCTAGCCGTGTGGACTGCGTGCGCCAATGCTGATGTCAGCTCTTGTAGCTTGGCGGGAGCCTCTGCGCCATATTCGCCGATGATTTCCACAAGTGCGGAGCCGACGACGACCCCGTCGGCGACTTTGGCGATATCGGCGGCTTGCTCTGGCGTGCGCACGCCAAACCCGACCGCGACCGGCAGGTCAGTGGCGGCTTTAAACCGCGCAACCGCCGCTTCGATGCTGTCCTGGGCGGCCTGCTGTTTGCCGGTGATCCCAGCGACTGAGACGTAATAGAGGAAGCCATTGGCGCCCTCCAGCACGGCGGGCAGGCGCTTCGCATCGGTGGTAGGCGTGGCCAGCGGGATCCAATCGACAAGATGGGCATCGAGGTCCCATTTGAGCTCTTCGTTTTCTTCCGGCGGCAAATCGACGCAGATGACGCCCCTGACGCCCGCTTTGTAGCAGTTGACGGAGAACCAATTCTCCCCGCGCCGGACCATTGGATTGGCATAGCCCATCAGCACCAGCGGAACATCGGGATGCCGCTTGCCAAAATCGGCGGCGATCCGAAACACATCTGCGGTGGTAGTACCCGCGCCAAGGCTGCGCAGGTTGGCGCTTTGAATCGCGGGGCCATCGGCCATCGGATCGGTGAACGGCATGCCCAGCTCAATCACATCCGCGCCGCCCGTTACCAGCGCATTAAGATTGGCCGCGGTGTCGCCATCGCCAGCGGTGATGAAGGCGACCAGCGCAGGATGACCCTTGTGAAAGGCAGCAGTGAGTGGGGAAGGGGGACGTGTCATTGCTCGGCCCCCTCACCTTTTGGGGAGGGGGTTGGGGGAGGGGCATTTGCCCGCAAGTCAGCAACAAAATCAGACAATTGCACCAAAACTCCGTCCATATTTCCCACTACATCAAAATTCGAAAATCTGATCACATGATACCCATGATCCTCAAGGGACTTGGTTCGCGCCGCATCATAGGCTTCACGTCCGGAATGCGTATCGCCATCGACCTCAATGACCACTTTCGGCTCGTTAGCGGCAAAGTCTGCAATGTGGGAACCAATTACCTTCTGCCTGCGGAATTTTATCCCTTGAAATCGGCCTGCGCGCAGCTCCATCCACAGCCGCTTTTCGGGCTCTGGCATGGCCTTGCGCATTTCCTTGGCGCGCTGCGTGAGAGCGGCGCTGCGCACTACCCCTCTCCCAACCCTCTCCCCTGAAGGTGAGAGGGCTTTGGGGGCTTGGGGGAGGTGTCAGTCGGGCAGGTCATTTCTTGAGGGGCCTAAACCAAATGAAAAGCATAGTGACTAGAGTTATTAGAAGGAGGCTTAGGCCGCTGAAAAAGACGGTTTGAGAGTGATTGTGATCGCAGGGTGGACCGTCGACGTAACCGTCAAAAGGGGCTTCATGACATATATTGTCGGTTTGATAGCCGTATCTCTCGTGTGCCGAAAAACTATACGTATCTTGCCTGTGTTCATTCTCGAGACGAAGGGCATCAACAAGCAAAAACTGGCTCAATAACAGTGTGCAAAAAGCAAGAAGCGCACGCCAATCACGCTTCACATCACTGCTCCAAGCCT
Source organism: Erythrobacter sp. S249 (assembly GCF_057364975.1). Taxonomy (NCBI): domain Bacteria; kingdom Pseudomonadati; phylum Pseudomonadota; class Alphaproteobacteria; order Sphingomonadales; family Erythrobacteraceae; genus Erythrobacter; species Erythrobacter sp. S249. The sequence goes on from NZ_CP200287.1 coordinate 206,466, forward strand.
TCTCCCACTTCCGTCATTCCCGCGGAGGCGTGAATTTAGGGTCGACGCCTGCGGGTATCGCCGCTTTGGATTCCGGATCAAGTCCGGAATGACGTTTGAGGGAGTGGGGCTTTGGAGGTGGGGCATATTCATGGCTTCCACCATATCCAAATGAGGATACTCAAGGTAATGAGTAAGAAAACCAATGAAATGCCGAGCAGTATCCATGGCTCGGTAGGACCAGTGACCATTGGCGAGCAATTATGCGCCGTTTTCTGGCAAAGCTCGAACTGCCGAACTTGGTCATCAGCGTATTGCTGATAATGCGGCCTCCTGAGGGCTATGGCTAAAATCAAACTCCAAGATGTCAGCGCAGTTGCCGCTGCGAAGAGTGGAAGTCTGTCACGCCTCACATCTCAACCCCAAGCTTCTCCGCCACAGTGAAGATGTCTTTATCGCCGCGGCCGCATAGGTTCATCAGGATGATCTCATCCTCGGCCATTTGCTTCGCGCGGTCGGCGACGGCGGCGATGGCGTGGCTTGGTTCCAGCGCGGGGATGATGCCTTCGGTGCGGCACAGCAGTTGGAAGCCGTCGAGCGCCTCTTTGTCCGTGACAGCAGTGTATTCGACCCGGCCGCTCTCTTTCAGCCACGCGTGTTCTGGCCCAATGCCGGGGTAGTCGAGCCCGGCGCTGATCGAGTGGCCTTCAGTGATCTGGCCGTCTTCATCTTGCAGCAGGTATGTCTTATTGCCGTGCAGAACGCCGGGAGATCCGCCGAGCAGGCTGGCGGCGTGTTCATCCCCGTCGAGCCCATGACCCGCGGCCTCAACTCCGAGCATTTTTACGTCAGCATCGTCGAGGAACGGGTGGAACAGGCCAAGCGCATTGGAGCCGCCGCCAATGCACGCGACCAACAGATCGGGCAGACGGCCCACGCGATCAAGCATTTGCGCGCGCGCCTCTGTGCCGATCACGCTTTGGAAATTGCGCACCATCTCTGGATAGGGATGCGGACCGGCGGCCGTGCCGATAATGTAGAACGTGTCGTGGACATTCGCGACCCAGTCGCGCAGCCCCTCGTTCATGGCATCTTTCAGGGTCGCGCCGCCGCTGGTGACAGGCACCACTTCTGCGCCGAGCAATTTCATGCGGAAAACGTTTGGCGATTGCCGTTTTACATCCTCTGCACCCATATAGATCACGCAAGGCAGGCCAAAGCGCGCGCACACGGTCGCGGTGGCGACGCCGTGCTGGCCCGCGCCGGTTTCTGCGATGATGCGGGTCTTGCCCATGCGGATTGCCAGCAGGATCTGCCCGATGCAATTGTTGATCTTATGCGCGCCGGTGTGATTGAGCTCGTCGCGCTTGAACCAGACCTGCGCTCCGCCAAGAGCCTCGGTCAGACGTTCGGCATGATAGAGCGGGGAAGGGCGCCCGACATAATGCTTCATCAGGTCATCAAACTCAGCCGCAAAGGCCGGGTCTTGCTGAGCGGCGCGATATTCCCGCTCCAGATCGAGGATCAGCGGCATCAATGTCTCGGCGACATAACGTCCGCCAAACTCGCCAAAATGCCCGCGATCATCTGGCTGGTTCTTGAAGGAATTGGGGGTGGTGTTGTTCATAATCTCATCATTGCCGTTCGTGTCGAGCGAAGTCGAGACACATTCGCAGCCCCACGCCTCTCGACTACGCTCGAGGCGAACGGCGGTGCAGTTAAGCGTTCTTCGCCGCTTCGCAGAAGGCCGCGATCTTGTCCACGTCCTTCACACCGGGCGCAGTTTCCACCCCGGATGAGGTGTCGACCAGCTCCGCCCCGGTGGCGCGAATGGCCTCGGCCACGTTATCTGCATTAAGGCCGCCGGCGAGGCCCCATGGCACCTTGTGATCGTGGCCATGCAGCAATTCCCAGCGGAAGGTTTCACCATTGCCGCCGGGCAGTTCCTTGGCCGGGGCATCGAACAGGAAACGGTCGATCTTGCCGATAAACTTGCTGGCGCGTTCTAGTGTGCCTTCGTCTCTGAGGCCCACGGCCTTCCACACCTCGACGTTGGTTTTCTCGCGCACCAATCCGGTCCATTCCGGCGTTTCGCCGCCGTGGAACTGGACGATGTCGGGCTTCACGTCGGCGATGACTTTGCCCATGGTGGTGACATCGGCATTCACGGTCAGCACCACGGCTTTGACCGAGGCCGGGATAAGCGCGCGCAGCCGCGCGGCCTCCGCCAATGTGACGTGGCGCGGGCTTTTCTCAAAGTGCACCAGGCCGATATGTGTTGCCCCAGCAGCGACGGCGGCTTCTATGGTCTCAGGCGTTTTGAGCCCGCAGATTTTGATTAGTGGCGATGTGCTTGTCATAGGCGTGCTTTAGAGCTTGCAATCCGCAGCGCATAGCTAGAATTGATTGCTGCTGCACAGGTTTTGCTGACGGATGTGCGCTTCAATTGGGGAATATCTAATGCGTTTACCTGGGTTTGTGACGGCGTTCGCGGCGCTATTTCTGGCGGCTTGCAATCCGGTTGCGGCAACGGAAGGCGCAGAGGCTGAGATCGCTCAGTTTCAGGAGCGCTTTCAAAGCGGGGATCTGGACGCGATTTGGCGCACGACACATCCGGAATTTCGCAAGCTGGTAAAGAGAGAACAATTGTCGGTGATGCTCAGCGACTTTCGCGAGATTCTGGGTGAGCTGGAAAGCACCAATCGCGAGAGTATCAACGTGAATTCCGCGAATGGCACGACCAGTGTTGAGATCGTTATGCGCAGCCAATTCGCAAATGGCGAAGCGCTGGAAACGTTTGGATACCGCGAGCAGGGCGAACGCTGGATGCTCATCAATTATGTGGTGCAATCACCGCTGATCGACGACTATGACTTTTCAAAACTGGAAGGCGATGGACTGATCTACGAAGCCGCGCCGGAGACAGCGGAGTAGGCGCGAAGCTCTTTTCGTTTAGAAGGCCTTCGGAGCGACGCCGGCTTCAATGGTCCCAGGCCTTTTGAGCCCGCAAATTTTGATTTGAGTAGAGGTCATGTGGAGGCTCTACACTTCCGCGACCAAGGATTGAAATAGCCAATAAGCAGACCAATCAGCCAAGCTGGCATTGCGAAGCCCGCAAAGATGATAAGGCCGAAACCCCAGCCGAAACATTGCTGCGGATTGGCGTGTGGCGAAAGAACGCATCCCTCCGTCATTCCCCACAGAAAATACACAGCGATTGGCATCGCGGCTGACGCAAGCAATACCACCCATCTGGCCTTCGTACGCATGTAAATGGATACAGCTGCACCGATTGGTAACGCGATAAGCAAAATGCCCGACAGGAGCAGCACGCCCGCATCGCTCATATCAAAGCGTGGCTTCGATAGCCCTTGCAGCGGCGACCGGGTCTTCCGCGCGGCTGATTGGGCGTCCGATCACCAGAACGCTCGCTCCATTGTCGCGCGCAGAGCGTGGGGTGACGACGCGTTTTTGATCGCCTGTGCCTGATCCCGCTGGACGCAGACCGGGTACAACGAAGAAGCCGTCTTTCCACTGCTTGCGGACCTGGCCAACCTCTTGGCCGGAGCAGACAACGCCGTCGAGGCCCGCTTCATGCGCCAATTCGGCAAGCCGCATCACATGCGTTTCCGGGCTGCCATACACGCCGGTGCGGGTGAGGTCGTTTGCATCAAGGCTGGTCAGCGTAGTGATGGCTACCACCTTGCATCCCTCGGCGGCTGCGGCCTTGGCATCTTCCATCATCGCGCGTCCACCGCTGGCGTGCACTGTGAGGATCGCAGGCTCGCACAAATGCACCGCCTGCATTGCCCCTGCGACAGTGTTGGGGATGTCGTGAAATTTGAGGTCGAGAAAAATCGGCAGGCCAATATGCGCGATTTCGTGCACGCCGTGGCTGCCATGCGCGCAGAAAAATTCCAGACCCAGCTTCACGCCGCCGATATGCGCTTTTACCTTTTCAAGCAGAGCCTTGGCAGGCTCAATTTGCGGCATGTCGAGCGCGAGATAGATCGGGTTGCTCATATCAGGTGCTGCTTTCTGGTTTCACTGCGGCGTCAGGGGCGAGGGCGCCTGTCTGTGGCGTTTCAACCGGCTCTGGAGCCGCGTCCGGCGCAGCAGCGGTTGAGGTCGCTGCCGGTGCATGACGTTGAGACAAAGCGTTTGATTTCACCGCATTCTCTAGGCTGCGGATGCGGCGATTGAGGGACCATTTGCTGCCTCGGTGATAAAGCCACATGGGCACAATACCGAGCAGGAATGATACGATCACGATCGCCGGAACCCGAGTGTCCCACACCAGGCCGGGCCAGATTTGCACCTCGGTCGCGCGGTCGAAATTGCCAAAGGTGAAGGCGATGATTGCAATCAGAATCGCAATCCAAATGATCGTGCGCAAAATTTGCATGCAGAGTTTCCTAAACGGCTATGCCACTGGCGGTGTTTGAGCAGCGCAGAACCTAAGCCTTTTCAGCCTTAAGTCTAGCGCCAGCTGCTGAGCCGCGCATCAGCCAAAGACGCGGGCAAACACCGTGTCGACGTGTTTGAAGTGATATCCGAGGTCGAATTTGTCTTCGAGTTGCTCGGTCGTGAGCGCAGCAGTGACTTCCTCATCGCCCTTCAGCAGGTCGAGCAATTGCAGCTGTCCATCCGATTCCCACACCTTCATCGCATTGCGCTGTACCAGGCGGTAGGCGTCCTCGCGGCTGACACCGGCCTGGGTCAAGGCGAGCAGCACGCGCTGAGAATGCACAAGGCCGCCCATCCGGTCCATATTGGCCTGCATCCGTTCTGGATAGACCAGCAGCTTGTCGATTACGCCGGTGAGGCGCGCGAGCGAGAAATCGAGCGCGATGGTCGCATCGGGTCCGATGTAACGCTCGACCGAGGAGTGCGAGATATCGCGCTCATGCCACAGCGCCACGTTTTCGAGCGCGGGCATGGCATAGCTGCGGATCATGCGGGCTTGGCCGGTGAGGTTTTCGGTGAGGATCGGGTTGCGCTTATGCGGCATGGCCGAGGAACCCTTTTGCCCCGGTGAGAAGTATTCTTCAGCCTCCAGCACTTCGGTGCGTTGCAGGTGGCGTACTTCTACTGCGAGCCGTTCAATCGAGCCAGCGATGACGGCGAGAGTAGCGAAATACATCGCGTGGCGATCGCGCGGGATCACTTGTGTGCTGACCGGCTCTGGTTTCAGGCCAAGCTTTTCCGCGACGTGTTCTTCAACCGCTGGGTCGATGTTGGCGAAGGTGCCCACCGCGCCGGAAACCGCGCAGGTCGCGATTTCCTCGCGCGCAGCAATCAGCCGGGTGCGGCAACGGTCAAACTCAGCATAGGCCTGAGCCATTTTGAGGCCAAAGGTGACGGGCTCTGCATGGATACCGTGGCTGCGGCCGATGGTGGCGGTGTATTTGTGCTCTTCCGCGCGGCGTTTGATCGCGGCGAGCAGCGCGTCCAGATCGGCGAGCAGAATGTCTGATGCGCGCGCCAATTGGACTGCCAAAGTCGTGTCGAGCACGTCAGAGCTGGTCATGCCCTGATGCATAAAACGCGCCTCGTCGCCCACTTGCTCTGCGACCCAAGTAAGGAAGGCAATCACATCGTGCTTGGTCACGGCTTCAATCGCGTCGATTGCCTCAACGTCGATCTTTGGGTTCGTCGCCCACCAATCCCACAGCGCCTTTGCCGCGCTTTCCGGGACTACGCCCAGCTCGCCCAATTTCTCGGTCGCATGGGCTTCAATCTCGAACCAGATGCGGAATTTCGCCTCAGGCTCCCACAATGCGCTCATTTCCGGGCGGGCATAACGAGGGACCATGGCTTGGGAACTCCAGTGAGAAATTGCGTGGGTAAAGATGTGGCTGCGCGGCTATGCCGCATCGGCGCAGATGGCAAGGGCGAGGGGAGTGCATTGCCCCAGATTCTGCATGAATTAGTATGCGCGAGTGCGGCTCTAAATTGTTTATCAATCGAATTGCTGTTTTCTCATTTGACAGCAGTATTTCGCGTTATACTTTGGCGGGAATACAGGGAAAACGGGGCTACTTAATGACATTCCAAGTTTCGCGAACGGCAGTTTCGCTGATCGCATTGTGCTGTTCGTCGGCGGTTATCGCGGGGGAAGAGCCGCTTTATGAGCCTGCGCCCGCATGGATTGAACCGGTCGTCTTGGCCGAGGTTGAGCGAGATCCCACCAATCGGCAGATCGTCAACGACACTCAGATTCGCATCGAGAATGGGCTGAACTGGGAATACACCGATGTGGTTTACCGCGTCGCCAGCCTATCTGACCTGTCCAATGTCGGTACTCTGACGGCGCAGTGGCTGCCGGACAAAGGCGATTTGATCGTCCACGAAATCTCGATTGTGCGCGGGGACGATGTGATCGACCTGGTCGAGCAAGGCGAGGTGATGGAGGTGCTGCGCCGCGAGCGTATGCTGGAGCGGCGCATCTTGGACGGCTCTCTAACCGCGACATTGTCAGTTCCCGGACTCGAAGTCGGTGACGAGCTGCGCATGCGTTATTCCGTGACCAATTCCGATCAGGCATTGGGCGAAGAGGTCCAGACCCAGCGGTTCTTGTGGCGCGAACCCAATACGGTCGCCGATTTTGCGCGCATCCGCGCGTCATGGCCCGATGATCTGGACGTGCGTTACAAAGCTGGCCCGAACTTCGATCTGCCGCAGGTTGAACAATCAGACGGTCACAATTGGCTGGAGGTGACGCTGCCTCTGGAGGAAGCCGATGAGTTTCCGAATGATGCGCCGCTGCGCTATCGCCGGGGCACGATTCTGCAACTGGGCACCTTTGCCGATTGGGCCGAGGTTTCGAGCACCATGGCGCCTTATTATGATACCGATGGCGCGATGGAGGGCCTCGATGATTTGCTCGCCAAGGTGGAGGCCATTCGCGCCGAGCATACCGGCGATTTAGAGCAAGCCGTCGCTGCCTTGGAATTGGTGCAAGAGGACATCCGCTATCTGCTGAACGGGCTGGATGGCGGAAATTACCTGCCTCAGGACGTCGCGACGACTTGGGAAAACAAATACGGCGATTGCAAAGCGAAGACTGTGATCTTGCTGGCGATCCTGGATCATCTGGGAATTGAGGCGGAGCCAGTGCTCGTATCGAGCCGCGCGGGCAACACCGTGCCGATTTCCTTGCCAATCCCGGGCGCGTTTGACCATGTTCTGGTGCGCGCAGAGATTGGCGGCAATCTGTATTACCTTGATGGCACGTCGCTGGGCGCGAATATGCACACGGTCGGCAATGTCCCGCCGTTCGAATACAGCCTGCCCATTCGCAGCGCTGGCGCACAGATTGAACCGATTGAGCAGGTTCTGCCGCGAGTGCCGGAACTGCGAATGGACATCGCCGTCGACACCTCGGCCGGTCTGGATTTGCCCTCGCTCGTCACATTCGAGATGAAGTTTTGGGGCGCTGCCGCTGCGCAAATGAATGCCGAGGCTGAAAAGCTCGACGACGAACGCCGTAAACAAATGGGCAGCAGATTTGGCGGCGAAATGGCGTTGCTGGACGTGGATATCATTTCAGGCGATGATGACAGTGAAGCGACGCTGGTAATGACTGGGATCTCCGAAAATCTGTTTGATTTCAACGGTGCAAAAGGGGAAATCGACGCGCCAATTGCCGCCAAGCAGATCACATTCGCTCCCAATCGTTCACGCAAGGAATGGCGTGATTTGCCGGTCTCCGTTGGTGCAAGCAGCAGCGCAGCGTACAGCATGACAATGACGCTGCCTGACGATTTCGACGGTTACGAACTGGTGGGCAGCGATCCGATTGACGTTGAGGTCGCTGGACGGCGCTATACGCGCCAAACAAGCCTCGATGACCGGGTGTTCCAGGTTTCCGAAATTGTGACCACCAAGGGCGGCGAAATTCTGCCCGAGGCGTTCCGCGAGGAACGCCGGAAGGCCGCCAGTCTCGCGCGTCAAGAGACGAAGCTGACCACCTCTGACGATGTGCCGCGCCGCTGGCGTTTTGCAAGAGGGGCGGATCGCAGCGTTCTGCAACCGCTAGAGGCTGCCTATGCGGAATTGATCGACAAAGATCCCGATGAAAAAGACCCATATCTGCGCCGCGCTGGCTTCCGATATACGACCTATGATTGGGCTGGTTCGCTGGAGGACATGAACAAAGTGATCGAGCTTGAGGCGACGGCTGAATATTACGGCCAGCGCAGCTCAGTTCATTCGCAATTGCTCGATCTGGAGGCCAACAAAGCGGATTTGGAAGAGGCCTATGCGCTCGATCCCACTCCGTGGCGGGCGATAGATCTTGCCAATGCAATGGCGGATATGGGGGACTATTCCGGCGCGCGCGAGATCATCGAATATGAGGACGGCGACGAAGAAGTTCGCCAAAGTCTGACGGTCGCTCTGGCAGAACTCGACGCACTAGAAGGCCGCGCCAGCGAAGGGCTGGCAACGATCAATGAAATGCTGGCCGATGATCCCAACGATTCCGGCCTGCTCAATGAGGTTTGCTGGTTCAGCGGAACATGGAACGTCGCGGTTTCCGATGGAGTCTCCGTGTGCACCAAAGCGGTCGAGAACAGCGGCGAATCAGCCAATATTCTCGACAGCCGCGCCATGATCTATCTGCGCAATGGCATGTTCGATAAAGCCATGGCGGACATTGATGCAGCGCTCGATTTGGAGCCCGATCAAACGGCCTCGGTTCTGCTGCGCGGCCTGATCCGGCTAGAGCAGGGCGACAAGGGCGGCCAAGCCGACGTGGACGACGCACTCGCGCGGGAGCCATATTTGGCAACGGCATATCGGCGCTGGGGGTTTGACCTTTAGAAGCGCTCAGCGGCGCTGATCCACCACTTAATCTGCATGGCTTTGCATGTCTGAACACTTGTAACTAGGGTCGTGGATCTACGAACTTAGATGCAAGGAGGGCTGGTCATATGGCAGGCGCGGCAGAGATGACCTTGCAGGAGGAGCGCCTGTCGCCGTTTGTGCGGGTGACCTTGCGCAGCTGGGCAAAACTGTATTCGGGCGGGGCGGAGGTTTTCTGGCCGTTTACCGATCTGATCGTGCGGTTTTTCCTTGCGCAGGCTTTCTTTCGATCTGGCCTCGTTAAGGCGGCGGACTGGGACAAAGCGGTCTTTCTGGCAGCGAATGAATATCCGGTTGGTTGGATGGCGCCAGACACTGCCGCAGCGGTTGGCCTGTCGATTGAGCTGATCGGTCCGGTCTTGCTGTTGCTCGGCTTTTTCACCAGACCAGCGGCGCTCGCGATGGCGGCGCTGACGATCATTTCGCAAGCCGTTTACGTTCCCACCACCAGCAATCTGCTGATTTCGGCAATGCTGCTGTGGTATGTATTCCACGGCCCTGCGGCCTTCTCACTCGACCGGCCGTTGTCATCCGGCCTTAAGGACAGCGCATTGCCACTGGCGCGTCCGGTGGTTCGCTTCGGCGAATTCATGAGAGAGCGCGGGGCACCTGTGGCTATGATGGTGATCCGCCTGTGGCTGGCGCTCACTCTGCTGGCGTTCGCCGGTGTGTTTGAGCCCTCCGTGGCGCTCGCAACATGGCTGCCGATTACGATCTTCACCGGCTTTCCAGACTGGCTAGCGATTGCCTTTGCGGTGCTTCTCGCCACAGGCTTTGCTGCGAGCGTGGTGTCTTATGTGCTCGTCATACTGATCGGCTTGTTCATGATCGTCGGGGTGCATCCGAACATCACTTTCTACCCGATCCTATTCCTGGCGATTTACGAATTGCGCGGGGCGGGCAGTCTGTCGCTCGACAATCTGATTTACGCATGGATGGAGAAGAACATTTTGTTCGACCGGGATTATGCCGATATCCCGGACCATTGGCCGCATATTGTGGTGGTAGGCGCAGGCTTTGGCGGACTGGCAGCGGTTGCGCGTTTAAAGCGCCTGCCGGTGCGCATCACCCTGATTGATAAGCGCAATTACCACCTGTTTCAGCCGCTGCTCTATCAGATCGCTACGGCGACATTGAACCCAGCGGATATTGCGACGCCGATCCGCAGCCTATTCAAACCTGATGGCAATGTCCGGGTGGTGAAGGGCGAGGTTTCGGCGATCGATGCGAAAGCCAAGATGCTGACCTATGGCGGCGGAGAGCTGGGCAATCAGCAGCTCGTCTATGACAAGTTGGTGCTCGCGACCGGGGCATCGCACAGCTATTTCGGCAAGGATGAATGGGGCGCATTTGCACCTGGCCTAAAGACTGTCGAAGACGGCGTCGCGGTTCGCGGATCAATCCTAGAGGCGTTTGAACAGGCTGAGGCGAGCAATGATCCACAGCGCGTGAAACGCCTGCTGACCTTCGTTGTGGTCGGGGCTGGTCCAACCGGGGTCGAGTTGGCCGGAGCGATTGCAGAGCTTGCCAAGATCAATGTCGAGCGCGAATTTCGCACCATCGACCCCAGCAGCGCGCGGGTGATACTGGTGCAATCGGGGCCGCGTGTGCTTCCGGCCTTTCCTGAAGAATTGGCCGAGAAAGCAGCGGCGTCATTGGAAAAGCTGGGCGTGGAAATCCGTACCGGCGGGCGCGTGACAGAGATCGCCGCGCGCCATGTGATGATTGGCGAGGATACCAAGATTGAGACCGAGACCGTCCTGTGGGCGGCGGGCGTTACCGCGTCACCGGCGGGCAAATGGCTGGAGGCAGAATGCGACCGCTCTGGCCGAGTGTTGGTCGATGAGTGGCTTCGCGTGAAAGGCCAAGCGGATGTGTTCGCAATCGGAGACACTGCGGGCAGCAGCGCGTGGAATGGCGATCCCGTTCCCGGCCTCGCTCCAGCGGCGAAACAGGCGGGCGCCTATGTAGGCAGGCTGGTCGAGGCGGAGCTGCTGGGCAAGCAAAGCCCCGGGCCGTTTGAGTATAAGCATCAAGGCAGCCTAGCGACAATTGGGCGTAAGTCGGCGGTGGCGGACTTTGGCGCTTTCAAGCTGTCAGGTGCGCTTGCATGGTGGCTGTGGGGCGTGGTGCATGTCGGGTTCCTCACAGGCGCGCGGAACCGGGCAACGGTGATCCTCAATTGGGGATGGAGCTTCTTTGCCAATCACGCCGGTGTGCGCTTGATTACGAAATCCTGACGTCTCGCTTGGTGGTCTAGGCCTAGATCAAGCCTTTTGCACGTAGGCTCACATGTCCCTCGCGGCCGACAATCACATGATCGTGCACGGTCACGCCGAGCAAGCGGCCCGCTTCGGCGATTTGCTGTGTCACTTGAATATCGGCGCGGCTCGGCTCTGGATTGCCGCTGGGGTGATTGTGGACGAGGATCAGCGCGCTCGCCCCGACATCCATCGCCTTGCGAATAACTTCGCGCGGATGGATTGAGGCTTCGTCGATCGAGCCATCACCGACATGGTGATCATCGATCAGGCGGTTCTTTGCGTCGAGATACAGCACCCGGACGCGCTCCACCGTGAGATGCGCCATATCAATCGCGAGGTAGTCGATCAGGTTTTGCCAAGAGCTGAGCACTGGTTTGTCCGCGACTTCGCTGCGCGCCATGCGTCGCGCGGCAATCGCGACGCTTTTAAGCGCCGCTGCGCTGCTGTCGCCGATCCCTTTGATCTGTTTAAGCGCCGCCGGGTCCGCATTCAAAACGGCCGACAGCGAGCCGAATCGTTTGAGCAGCGCCTTGGCGACGGGCTTTGTGTCGCCCTGCCGCATTCCGGCGAACAGTAGGAATTCGAGCACTTCGTAATCGGCCAGCGCCTCTGCGCCGCCTTTTAGCAGCCGCTCGCGCAGCCGCGCTCTGTGCCCAGCGCCCGCGTGCTTACCGGCATCGCTGCCATTCCCGGCGCCGGGCTCTTCGCCAAACATGTCTTCAGCTTGCGGCAAGCTGCCCCCTTATAAAACGAATATGCGCGCTAGTGTATTGCTTGCATTGCCTTTAACGCTCGATACGCGCAAGTGTGAGCTCATCATGGCGTCAGCCCAAACGGAACATCTTGAAGAGACGCCCAAGTGGAGCCTGTGGCCGCGCCGCAGGCGTTGGCGCGCGCTTATATTGGTGCTGTCGCTGCTCGGCATTGCGGGCGTTTGGGTGTGGATGGCGCGCGAGCAATATGCGGGCAATTTCATCGATGGGGAGCTGGCGAAGCTGGAGCTGCCTGCAGACTATGAGATCGTCTCGATTGGTCCGCAGCGTCAGGTTTTGCGTGATCTGGTGATCGGCGATCCAGAGCGGCCTGATCTCACCATTGAGCAGGTCGTGGTTGATCTTGAATACAGCTTTGGTGCGCCGTCGATCGGCACGGTCGAGGTGATCGGTGCGCGATTGTTCGGCTCTTACCGCGATGGTCAGCTGAGCTTTGGCGCGCTGGATCCGGCGATTTTTGGTGAAAGTGATGCTGAGCCTGGGCTGCCGGAAATCAACGTGAAACTGGTCGATGCGCGCGGGTTGATAGAGAGTGATTACGGCAGAATCGGGCTTAAAGCCTCGGGGCAGGGGCTGCTGAGCGACGGATTTGAAGGCGTGTTAGCAGCGACCGCGCCGGGTTTTGCGGTTGCAGAGTGTTCGCTGGAGGCAGCAACGCTTTATGGTGACGTCACGACGTCAGACGGGGAGCTGGCATTTGACGGGCCACTGCGTTTGCGCGCGCTCGATTGCGCAAATGGCGGCCCTCAGCTCGCGAGTGCCGATGTGGCCACGCGCTTCATCCTCGCATCGGACTTCGCCAGTGCGGACGGTGAATTGGACCTCACGGCTGAGCAATTGGCTGTCGCTGGCGCAGAGGCTTCAACCCTGGGCGGTGATGTGCAGCTGAGCTGGAAAGATGCGCAGCTCAATGTGCGTCATGATTTGCGCGCGGACAATGCGGTGACGCCCTATGGCGCAGTCGCAGGGCTGTCGCTGGATGGCACGCTGAGGGCGCAGGACGGGTTTGATGCGCTGGAATGGGCAGGGCGATTGGAGGGCGAGGGCGCAAGCATTGGCGGCGCGCTGACTGAGCAATTGCAGGCCTCCCGCAGCGCGGCCGAGGGCACATTGCTTGAGCCTTTGTTGGCCCGATTCCAGCGAGGTTTCGGCAATGCCACGCGCGATGGTAAAGTGATCGCCGATGCGACATTGCGCGTGTCGCCAGAGGTTACGAGCCTGATTGTGCCAGAGGCACGCCTTAAAAGCGCATCGGGCGAAACTCTGCTTGGGGTGTCGCGGCTTGCATGGACGAGCCCGGTGGATGGTCTTGGACGGCTTAGCGGAAACATTGCGACCAGCGGCGAAGGGATCCCGCGCATTTCCGGGCGGATGGAGCAGGTCGGCGGCGGCAATCTCGCGCTGCGCCTGAGAATGGAAGAATACGCAGCAGGGGACAGCAAGCTCGCGGTGCCAGAGCTGCTCGTAACACAGGCGCCCAGCGGCGCTCTGAGGTTTGCGGGCGATGTGCGAGCATCGGGCGCACTGCCCGGTGGCAGTGTTCAAGGACTCAGCGTGCCACTGGAAGGCACATGGTCGCCGGGCGCGGGGCTGATAGCAGGCCAAAGCTGCGCCAATGTGCGGTTTGATAGGCTCGCGCTTTATGAGCTTGCGCTGGATCGCCAAAGCCTCCGGCTTTGTCCTGGCGCCGGCGGTGCGATGGTGCGTTATGGCGAGACGCTGCAGATCTCAGCGCAATTGCCTAGCCTCGCGCTGCGCGGGCAGATCGCGGGCAGCCCGCTGCTGCTCGACACCGGAGCCGTCCAGTTCGGCTACCCCGGCTTGGCCAATGCGGCCAATGTGGAAGCCGTGATTGGAACGCGCGAGGAGGGGCTAAGCGTGTCGCTTGGCAATCTTGAGGCGAGCTTTGCCGACACAATCGGAGGCGCATTCAGCGAAGGCGAGGCGAAGATTGGCCTGGTCCCGCTCGATCTGGACGAGGTCAGCGGTAATTGGCTCTATGACAATGGCATTCTCAGCATTGATGAGGCGCAGTTTCGCGTCACCGATCGCGAGGCGACCGACCGGTTTGAACCGCTGATCGCGCGTGATGCCGTAATGGTCCTAAACGGCACCGATATTCGCGCGGAGGCATTGCTGCGCCATCCGGGAACAGATCGCCAGGTCGTCGCGGTTGAGGTCACGCACAATCTCAGCACATCCACTGGCAATGCGCGATTGGATGTCGAACGGCTTGTCTTCGATGACACCCTGCAACCCAGCGATTTGACGATCTACACCGACGGTGTTGTCGCCTTGGCAAAGGGCAATGTAAGCGGGCAGGGTCAGATCAATTGGACCGCCGATGAAATTACCAGCGGCGGGGTTTTTACCACAGAGCAATTCGATTTCGCTGCCGCCTTTGGCCCAGTAAAGAATGCCCGAGCGACCATAGAATTCACCGACCTTCTGGCGCTCACCACCGCGCCGGATCAAACGGTCGAGCTAGGCTCGATCAACACCGGTATCGAGGTGCTAGATGGCAAGATCACCTTTGCCCTTGAGGAGGGCCAGTTGGTCAAGCTTAAGGACGCGCGCTGGCCGTTTATGGGCGGAGAGCTGGTGATGCGCGGGGTTAATCTCAATTTCGCGGTGCCTGAGGAGCGGCGCTATATCTTTGAGATCATCGGGCTGGATGCGGGCACATTCATATCAGAGATGGAGTTTGGCAATCTGTCGGCTCAGGGGACATTCGACGGCACGATCCCGATCATTTTCGATGCAGAGGGCAATGGCCGGATCGAAAGCGGCCTGCTCATCTCCCGGCCGCCGGGCGGCAATCTCTCTTATGTCGGAGAGCTTGCCTATGAAGATCTGGGCACAATTTCCAATTACGCCTTCGATGCCTTGCGCAGCCTCAATTACAACCAAATGGCGATTACCATGGACGGCAGCCTGACCGGTGAGATCATCACCAGCGTGCGTTTCGACGGGATCAGTCAGGGCGAGGGCACTTCGCGCAATTTCATCACAAAGCAGATCGCGCGCCTGCCAATCCGGTTCAATATCAACGTGCGCTCACAATTCTGGGAGCTCAGCCGGCTGCTGCGCTCCACTTACGATTCCAACTATCTGCGTGATCCATGTCTGACATCCGATCCAAAATGGCGCGCGAGCCGGTTTTTCAAAGTCGCGTGTCAAAACACGCCCGACGTCAATCCGGAAGACATTCCGTTAAGTGAACTGTCCATTCAGCCTGAAGAAAGCGAGAATACGCCATGATCATGTGGAAATTGACCGATCTATGCGGTGCTGCCACAGGCCTATCCATGATGGATAGACTATATTCATGGCGATGCGCGGGTCGGGCCGGATTGATGGGAGCGGGCGCAATTGCGCTTTGTGGTCCATTGGCAGGGTGCATCAATGTTGCTGCACCTGACAAGCCAATTGTGATCGAGCTCAACATCAATATCCGGCAGGAAGTGGTTTTTGCTTTGGCCGAAGATGCGGCCAACACGCTTGAGGAAAATGCGGATATCTTTTGATCTTCGTATTTGCCGCAAAGCAGGAGGAATAAGAGAATGACAAATATGCGCAAAACTTTGCTCGCCGCCGCTGCTGCGACTGTGGCCATCACTGGCTTTCACGGCGCCGCCCAGGCTCAGCGTGATCCGGACTATGCCGCCGCGCGCGCCAATGGCAGCATTGGTGAGAAGCGCGATGGCTATCTTGGCGTGGCTGGGGCTGAGACCGCTGAGCTTCGCCGATTGGTCAACGATATCAACATCAAACGCCGCGCTGTTTACGCCCAGCGCGCACAGGCGGCCAATGCGACGCTGGATGAATATGCCTTTACCGCCGGTTGTCAGGCGATCCTGCGCACAAGCCCGGGTGAGAAGTATCAGGCACCCGATGGTACGTGGCAAACCCGCACCAATGCGGCGCCAATGCGCGATCCGCGCTGCCCATAATTCGGGCTAAAATCTGCCAATAGCCAAAGCGCGAGCTGTCATCCTCCCAAGGCGGCTTGCGCTTTGCGCAATGGCTATCGCTATATTTGCCTCCCTAACAGGCCGTTTGATTGTGACTGGCGGTTGACTTGGATATGCCCCCCTTCTAAGGGGTGCGCGCCCTTGGCGGACACCTTGTGGCGCGTGTTTTGGCGTCCAACCTTTAGGAAGCTGACATGAGCGATAAGAAGTCCGCACAGGAACCCATCGCCGAGGATGCGCGTATCGATGCACTCGAGGAGCGGCTGAAAGCTGCCAACGAGCGCGAAGAGGAACGCAACCGGCCTCGGGTATCAGGCACTGATGCGAATTATCGCAGCGGTAACCGGGTACTCGCAGACCTCCTTGGTGGGATTCTTGGCGGCGCAGTGATTGGCTGGACGATTGATTATTTCGCCGACACTTCGCCCGCGGGTCTGTTGATAATGATGGCCTTCGGGATCATCGTTGCCTTCAGGAACATTATTCGAGCGGCGAACACTCGTCCCGATGATATCGATGAGGGCTAAGATGCTCCGATTTGAGATCATCAGTTGGGGCGCGTTTCTTACAAGGTTTAAGGACTAAGAGATCGTGGCAGCCGAGGCAGGCAAAGTCGATCCGATGAAGCAATTCCAGCTCGAGCCAATGTTTGGTTCGTCGGGCTGGGAGATTGCCGGGGTCAACATCGCATTCACCAATTCCGCATTCTGGATGGCCATTACAACGGTCCTGATCTGGGTATTTGTATTTGGCGGCATGAAGCGTCAGCTGGTGCCGGGGCGCTGGCAGATGGCGGTTGAGAGCTTTACGGGCTTTATCGACGACATGCTGGAGGCGAACATCGGCAAGGCAGGGCGCAAATACGTGCCTTACGTCTTCAGCCTGTTTATGTTCATCCTGTTTGCCAACTTGCTCGGCCTACTGCCTATTGGTTTGTTGGGTCTGCACCCGTTCACCTTCACCAGCCACTTCACCGTCACCGGTGTGCTTGCCATCATCAGCTTTTCGATCGTTCTGGTCGTTGGTTTTTGGAAGCACGGCATCAAGTTCTTCACGCTGTTCGTGCCCCACGGGACGCCAGCACCGATGATCCTGCCGATTGCGCTGATTGAATTCTTCTCATTCCTCATCCGCCCCTTCAGCCTCGCATTGCGGCTGTTCGTGGCGATGATGGCCGGGCACGTTCTGTTGAAAGTGCTCTCCAGCTTTGTGATTGACGGCGTGAACGCTGGCGTTGGTATCGGCCTGATGGTCAGCCTGCCAAGCTTTGCTCTGATGGTCGCAATCAGTGCTCTAGAAATTCTCGTAGCCGGAATTCAGGCCTACGTGTTCGCTCTTCTGACGTCGCTTTATATTAACGACGCAGAACACCTTCACTGAGTTTATCTCTCTAATTTATATATTTGATCCCAAGGAGTTTTTCACATGGAAGCAGAAGCAGCTAAGCTCGTAGGCGCAGGCCTTGCAGCAATCGGTGCCGGCATGGCCGCAATTGGCGTTGGTAACGTGTTCGGTTCGTTCCTCGAATCCGCACTTCGCAACCCAGGCGCAGCAGACGGCCAACAAGGCCGCCTGTTCATTGGCTTCGCCGCGGCTGAGCTTCTCGGCCTGCTGGCATTTGTTGTCGCGATGATCCTGATCTTCGTTGCCTAATAGCAATTTCGGTATCCCGGCCTGCTGAACCAGCGGGCCGGGCCGCCCAAATTTCTATCGACGACGTTTAAGATCCACTTCACAGGTTTCGGACCGCTCTCATGCCTCAGATAGCCCAATTAGCCGAGTTCTACTCCAGCCAGATTTTCTGGTCGCTGGTGTTTTTCGGCCTGACATTCTTCGTCATCGGACGCGGAATGGTGCCCAAAGTGATGGGAACGGTCGAACTGCGTGACAATCAGATCGCTGACGATCTGGCTGCGGCGCAGGCCGCTCGTGACGCGGCAGACGAGCAGGAGGAAGCATGGCGCAAGCGCGAGAATGAAAATCGCGCCGCTGCCCAGGCAACCATTGCTGAGGCCAAAACCAAGGCTGCGGCCAAAACCGAAGCGACGCTGGCAAAGGCGCAGACCAAGATCGATGCAAAGCTGGAAGCAGCCGAAGCAGCGATTTCTGAGGCCCGCACCAGCGCTATGGCTGAGGTTGAAACCGTCGCTGCTGAAGCAACGCAAGACATTGTCTCCCGCCTTGCCGGAGCGAAAGTCGACAAACGCACCGCGCGTTCTGCGGTGAAGAAAGCGCTCGCCAATGGCTGATCTCATGTCAATCCTGATCGCTTCGGGGAATGCTGCTGAAAGTATGCTGGCGCGAGATGAAGATGGCGCCATCTATCTCAAAGATGAGCCATCAGCGCTGTTCCTTCAGGATTACCAGTGGGTTTCACTGGCGATGCTGGTGCTGATCCTGATCTTCGTTTGGAAGAAAGTTCCAAGCCTGATCACCGGCGGGCTCGATAAGAAGATCGCTGAAATCAAGCAGCAGCTTGACGAAGCCAAGAGCCTGCGCGCCGAAGCAGAGGCTCTGCGCGACGAATATGCCGCTAAGATCGCTGGCGCTGAGAAAGACGCCGAAGCGATGATGGAAGGTGCCACCCGCGAGGCGGACGCTATACTGGCCAAAGCCAAAGAAGATGGCGCAGCTATGGTTGCTCGCCGTCAGCGTATGGCTGAAGACAAGATTGCAGCGGCTGAACGCGATGCGGTGGAGGAAGTTCGCAGCAGTGCGGTGGATGCGGCCGCTGCGGCGTCGCGCAAGATCATAGCTGACAAGCATGACGCCGACGCTGACCGAGCACTGGCCGACGAGGTAATCTCAGCGATCTAAGCGCTAGCCTATCGTGGATTATGAAGAGGCGGCTCAATTGGGCCGCCTTTTTCATGCGCGGGAACCTAGCTGCCCGGCTCAAACACCACTTTGCCAACCAGTTCGCGGTTCGCCATCGCTTCAAACCCTTCGCGCCAGCGGGACAAGGGCAGAGTGCGGTCGATTGCAGGGGTTATCCGGCCCGCAGACGCCAGCTCCGTGATGGCGGCGTTGATGGCGCGGCCTCGCTCAGGAAAGCGGCGCGCATATTCACCCGCGCGCAGGCCGACAATGGAGAAGCCCTTGATCAACGGAATATTGGTTGCGACCTCTGCGATCCGTCCGCTGGTGAACCCCACCACGACCAGCTTTCCGGCAAAGCTGACGCAGCGTGTGCTCTCGTCAAACACATCGCCGCCGACGGGATCGAATACGATATCGCAGAGCTTTCCGCCGGTAATCTCGGATACCTGTTCGCGAAAGCGCCCCTCGGCGGTGATCACGGCGTCGGGCCTATAGAGCGCAGTGATCCGCTCCCGCTTCGAATCCACGCCAGTTGTCGCGATCACTTTCGCGCCGAACGCCTTGGCGAGATCCACCGCCGCTAAGCCAACACCGCCGCTCGCACCGTGCACCAACACCCATTTCTCGCCGCTAGCGCCGTCTAACAGCCCGCACAGCTCGACAAGGCCAGTGTAGGTGGTTGCATAAGCCGCGCCCATGGCTGCGCCCTCGGCGAAGCTTACATTGGCGGGAAGGGGGGAAAGGCCGCGCGCAGGGATGCTTGCGAGTTCGGCAAAGGCACCGGTCTTATTGCCGCCCATGACCCGGTCGCCGGGGGCAAAGGCGCTGTCCGGGTCCGCCTCAATAACTTCGCCAGCCAGTTCCAACCCGCTGACAAAGGGCGGCTCTGGTTTGAACTGATAATCGCCGCGCGTCATCAGCAGGTCGGGAAAATTGAGCGATGCGGCGTGGACTCTCACGAGAACCTCGCCTGCACCCCGCACAGGAGACGGGACGTCTTCGAATTGAACGCCAGATAAGTCGTCCGACAGTTCCTCGACTCTAAGCGCTTTCATAAGCATCTCTCGTCATTGCGAGGAGCCGAAGGCACCGTGGCAATCCATTGCTGTTCGGTCCGCATTCCATGCATTGGTCCATGGATTGCGTCGCTTCGCTCGCAATGACGAACAGTAGCGATCAGAAGTTATCCTTGGCGCTGCGCAGCGCGGCAAAGGTCTCATGGGGCTCGTTGCCGCCCCATTTCGCCATCATTGCGGGATCATCCGCGCGCAGGAATGGGTTCGTCTCAAGCTCGCGTTTCAGGACGGTCGGCACGGTCGGCTCGCCGCGAGAGCGCTTGTCTTTGATCTCAGCGACATAGTCTTGCAGCGCCGCATTGTCCGGGTCTGCGTGCAGCGCAAACTTCGCGTTCGCCTCGGTGTATTCATGCGCGCAATAGAGCGTCGTCTCGGTCGACATGCGGCGAATTCGGTCGAGGCTGGTCCAGAATTGCTTTGGCTCGCCTTCGAACATCCGCCCGCAACCCAGCGCAAACACGGCGTCGCCTACGAACGCCACGCCTTCCTCGACGATGTGGTACGCGATGTGGCCATTGGTGTGGCCGGAAACGTCGATGATCTCGGCGCGATGCTCACCGAGATTGACGCTGTCGCCATGCGCAATAACGCGGTCGATCGGGGAGAGCTTCTTAACTTCTTTGGGCGCAAGCACGCGCGCGCCCGTCGCCTCGACGATTTCTTTGTTCCCGCCAGCGTGATCTGGATGCCAGTGTGTGTTCCAGATGTGGGTGATTTTCCACCCCTTGCTATCTGCCTGGCGCAGATATTCCTTCGCATCCGGCGTGTCGATCGCGGCGGTCTCGCCGGTCACGGAATTGTGCACGAGGAAGCCGTAATTGTCGGACAGGCAAGGGAACTGGTGGATTTGGATCGTCATGTCGGGTCTTTCAGCGGAAGATGAAGCGCGACGATACGCCTCTCAAGCGCACGATGGAAGCACCAATGAAAAGGCCCGCCTACTCAATTGAGCAAGCGGGCCGTTTCTTTTTAGGAGTCCCCGCGAAGGCGGGGATCTCGTTAATCTAGGCACTATGCCGTTGGAGGCTCCCGCCTGCGCGGGAGCTCACCATATCGCTACTTAGTCGTCGCTCTTCTTCAGAGCTTCGCCAAGAATGTCGCCGAGCGAAGCGCCGCTGTCGGATGAACCGAACTGCTGCACTGCTTCCTTCTCTTCAGCGATCTGACGCGCTTTGATCGAGAAGTTCGGCTTCTTCGAACGGTCAAATCCGGTGACCATTGCGTCAACCTTGCTGCCGGTCTGGAAGCGATCAGGACGTTGCTCGTCGCGGTCGCGGCCGAGATCCGAACGCTTGATGAAGCCGGTCGCGCCGTCGTCGCCAACCTGCACTTCGAGCCCGCCATCGCGAACTTCTAGAACAGTGACAGTGACGGTTTGGCCCTTGCGCAGCGAATCTGCACCAGCGGCGCCGTCTGCGGTTGGCGCACCCTTTTCGAGCTGCTTCATGCCGAGGCTGATGCGCTCTTTCTCAACGTCAACGTCAAGAACGATGGCTTTGACTTCTTCACCCTTGCGGTGGAGCGCCAATGCGTCTTCGCCCGAGATGCCCCATGCAATGTCGGACATGTGGACCATGCCGTCGACATCGCCGTCGAGGCCAACGAACAGACCGAATTCGGTTGCGTTCTTGACTTCGCCTTCGACGATTGTGCCAACTGGGTGCTTCTCTGCAAACTCATCCCAAGGGTTGCCTTGAGCTTGCTTGAGGCCGAGCGAGATGCGGCGCTTTTCGCTGTCCACTTCGAGGACCAGAACGTCGACTTCTTGCGAAGTGCTGACGATTTTGCCTGGGTGAACGTTCTTCTTCGTCCAGCTCATTTCAGAGACGTGGACCAGACCTTCAATGCCTGGCTCCAGTTCAACAAATGCACCATATTCGGTGATGTTGGTGACGGTACCAGAAAGCTTCGCGCCCATTGGGTACTTGGCTGCAACGCCGTCCCATGGATCGCTTTCCAGCTGCTTCATGCCGAGGCTGATGCGCTGGGTTTCTGAGTTGATGCGAACGATCTGAACCTTCACGGTGTCACCGATATTGATGACTTCGCTTGGGTGATTGACGCGCTTGTAGCTCATGTCGGTTACGTGCAGCAGGCCGTCGATACCGCCGAGATCGACGAATGCGCCGTAATCGGTGATGTTCTTGACGACGCCATCGATAACCTGACCTTCGGCCAGCTTGTCGATCAGCTCGCTGCGCTGTTCCGCGCGGGTTTCTTCGAGGACAGCGCGGCGTGATACCACGATGTTGCCGCGGCGACGATCCATCTTAAGCAGTTGGAACGGCTGAGGCACTTCCATCAGCGGGGTAACATCGCGCACTGGGCGGATGTCGACCTGGCTGCCGGGAAGGAACGCAACAGCGCCGTCGAGATCGACTGTGAAGCCGCCTTTGACGCGGCCAAAGATGCGGCCTTCGACGCGCTTGCCTTCGCCAAATTCGTTTTCGAGCTTGTCCCAAGCAGCTTCGCGGCGGGCGCGGTCGCGGCTGAGCATGGCTTCGCCATCGGCGTTTTCAACGCGGTCGACATACACTTCAACCTCAGAACCAACGCTGAGGCCGTGGTCGTCATCACCGCGGGAGAATTCTTTAAGTCCGACGCGGCCTTCTGATTTGAGGCCCACATCGATGATAGCCATACCGTTTTCGATGGCTGTTACGGTGCCTTTTACAACGCGGCCTTCAAAGCCACCGTCGTCTGCACCGCCAAGTTGTTCGTTAAGAAGCGCTTCAAAATCGTCGCGCGAAGGGTTGGGCGAAGTCGCCATAGGTCAGGAAATCCTGTTTACATTTGCTACCGGCCACCGGTTTTTCCGGGGTCTTAAACCGTCTCTGAGCACCATTGCTCAGCCTAACGGGGCAAGAGGGCCGTAATCCGCATGAGGCCGAATGCGTTCATGCGGGTTCGAAACAATCGGGTATGATTGGGTGAACGGGGGCGCGCTTAGGCCAAGGGCGGCGCAAATGCAAGGATTTTGCGGTTTAGCTGAGCGCTTCTTCGACGGCCTGTATTACCGCAGCGATGGCTTCCTCTTTGCCCAGCATCGTCGTGTCGATCACCATTGCATCGGGCGCGGCCTTTAGCGGGGCATCCTTGCGGCCAATATCGCGGTTGTCGCGGGCAATGATGTCCTGCTCAATCTCGGCGAGTGGAATGTCGATTTCACGCCCTGTCATCTCAAGCCAGCGGCGGCGTGCGCGCTCGGTCGCGCTGGCGGTGATGTAGAGCTTAATCGGGGCGTCCGGCGCAATGACGGTGCCAATGTCGCGCCCGTCCAGCACCGCGCCGCCCTCCTGCGTCGCGAAGGCGCGTTGGCGAGCGAACAGCGCCTCGCGGACCTGCGGGTGGATTGAGACCCGGCTCGCAAGCCCGCCGCTTTCCTCACTGCGCAATTGCTCATCGGCGAGCAAAGCATCGGGAAATTCGCAAGCGGCCAGAGCGTCTGCTGGATCATCGGGATTGCCCTGATTGATTGCGACTTGCCGGCCAACCGCGCGGTAGAGCAGACCCGTATCGAGATGCGGCAGGTCAAAATGCGCCGCCAGCGCAATGGCGATCGTGCCTTTGCCAGAGGCGGTGGGGCCATCAACGGCGATGATCATGATGCGGCCTTGCTCCTCATCCTTAGCGCCTTCACCAACCCGAACACTGCAATCGCGGCCCAGAAGCCCTCTAGCACCAGGCTTGGCCAGTTGGTGTGCACCAGCAGGCTGATCGTGAGCAGCGCAGCCCCGGTCAGGTTCGTGCCGTGCAAGATAAACGGGTTCGGCTTATCCTTTACCGTAAGATAGGCGTAGGCGGCGATTATGCAGGCTGTGCCGACGAAGCCGATGATCGAATAGATGTCGAGCGGGGTGTTCATCGCTTTTCTCGCAATTCTGCGTCTTCGTCACTCTGAGCTCGTTTCAGCGTCCATCCCCGGCGCGGCCCTTCGAAGATCGCTCTGGCGATGGATGCTGAAATAAGTTCAGCATGACGGGCGAGATAAGTCCTCAATTTGATGCCGCCTCAAGCAAGTCCATAAAGCTCGGAAAGCTGGTGCCGATGGGCGAAGTGTCGTCCACGGTCACACCGCCCGCGCTGGCGAGGCCCGCGACCGCCATGCTCATCGCGATACGGTGATCGAGATGCGTGGTGACCGTTTGGCCCTCAGGCGTGCCGGCCAGAGGCTCGCCGCCGGTGCCATGGACCACTAGGCCATCTTCATTTTCCTCGATGTTTGCTCCGGCCAATGTGAGCGCGGCGGCCATCGCTGAGAGGCGGTCGCTTTCTTTCACGCGCAGTTCTTCAAGGCCGCTGGTGCGCGTCGTGCCCTTGGCCAGCGATGCGGCGACAAACAGGACAGGAAACTCGTCAATCATGCTGGGCGCGATGGCCGGATCGACATCAATGCCGGTGAGATCAGAATGGCGCACGCGCAGATCAGCCACCGGCTCGCCGCCCACTTCGCGCAGGTTTACTTCGTCGATGGAGCCGCCCATTTCGCGCAGCACTTGGACGAGGCCTGCGCGGGTCGGATTGAGCCCGACATTCTCGATCAGCAAATCGCTGCCCGGAACGATCAGGGCTGCGACCATGAAGAACGCAGCGGAAGAAGGGTCTCCCGGAACGGTCACGTGCTGCGGCTTTAGGTCAGCTTCGCCGTGAATGCGGATGACGCGAGTGCCATCGTCTTGCTCTTCGACCTCCAGCTTCGCGCCGAAGCCCTTCAACATGCGCTCAGTGTGGTCGCGTGTGGGCACAGGTTCAATCACTGTCGTTATGCCGGGCGTGTTGAGCCCTGCGAGCAGAACGGCGCTTTTTACCTGAGCGCTGGCCACCGGCAGAGTGTATTCAATCGGCACAGCGGGCAGGGCGCCCCGCATCATCAGCGGCAGAGTGCCGCCTGCGGAGCTTTCGAAACTCGCGCCCATAAGGCTCAGCGGATCGATCACGCGGCCCATTGGCCGGCCCGACAGGCTGGCATCGCCAGTAAACGTAGCTTTGATCCCGTGGCTCGCGATGATTCCCATCAGCAGGCGGGTCGAAGTGCCTGAATTGCCCATGTCGAGCGCTTCACCCGGCTCCAGCAATCCGCCAACGCCGACGCCGCTAATGTGCCAAGTACCATCGTCGTCACGCTTAATCTGCGCGCCCATCGCCCGCATCGCGGCGGCGGTGGCCATCACATCTTCGCCCTCTAGCAGGCCGGTTGCGGTGCTTGTCCCCACAGCAAGCGCGGAAAACATCAAAGCGCGGTGGCTGATCGACTTGTCGCCTGGCACGCGCAGATTTCCGCGCAAAGGGCCAAGGGGGGCAAAGGTGTGAGCAGGCAAGATGCAGCTTTCTGAAAATATTAAGCGATGAAATAAGCGCGGCGTCTTTGACAGTCACCCACGCATCTGGCAAGGCGCGCCGACTTTGGAGCGGGGCTCTTGAACTACACCTCAATCGGCCCCACAAACCACACCATATTTTTGCCCGCGCCAATCGCGGCCCGCGGCGTTAACTCGAGGATTAATTGATGGCGAAGCCAGAATGGGGCACCAAGCGTTCTTGTCCCAAATGCGGAGAGCGCTTTTACGATCTCGGCAATGATGAGCCGGTCACCTGCATCGAATGCGGCGAGACTTGGTCTCCTGAGCCTGTGCTCAAGACCAAGCAACCAATTCCATTTGAAGCCGACGACAAGAAGAAGGACGGCGAAGCTGATACCGATCTGGGCGGCGACGATGATGATGAGCTGAAAGACATCGAGAATATCGATGACGGCGAAGATTCACCGGACAATGATGTTGATCTGGGCGGCGACGATGACCTTGGCGTGTCCAAGGGCAAAGGCGACGACGAAGATCACGAGAATTAATTAAGGCTTGCCTTTCGAGGGGGTAGCCCATAATGGGCTGCCTCCTTGCGAAAGCGGGGCGCTGGTCTTACGTGAGTAAGCCGGACACATCGATGATAGGGGCCTTAGCTCAGCTGGGAGAGCGCAACACTGGCAGTGTTGAGGTCAGCGGTTCGATCCCGCTAGGCTCCACCATCGAACCATATTCAAGTCGGTTTTCCTTTTGGAAACCCGCACGCTGGCCAACGAGGTTTCGTTCGCCGGCGTTTTTTGCGTTTAGTTCTCGCCGTGCGCGGCAAGTGAGGAGTTGAAGACGATGTTTGACAATTTGTCCGACCGCCTTGGCGGGGTCTTCGATCGTCTTAAAGGTCGCGGCGCGCTGAAAGAACAAGACGTGCGCGATGCAATGCGCGAGGTCCGCGTGGCTTTGCTCGAGGCCGACGTGGCTCTGCCCGTGGCGCGGCGCTTCATCGATGCAGTGACGGAAAAGGCCGTTGGCCAGGACGTTCTGAAATCGGTCACACCGGGCCAACAAGTCGTCAAAATCGTCCATGACGAGCTGGTCGACATGCTTGGCGGGCCAGAGACCGAAGGCCTGATCCTGGAGGCGAAGCCGCCGGTTGTGATCATGATGGTCGGTCTGCAGGGTTCTGGTAAGACGACGACCACCGCGAAACTCGCAAAGCTCATCAAGGAAAAGCACGGCAAGAAGGCCATGATGGCCTCGCTCGACGTCAATCGCCCGGCTGCTCAGGAGCAGCTGGCGGTGCTGGGCGAGCAGGTGGAAACCGCGACCTTGCCGATCGTCGCTGGCCAGCAGCCAGTGGACATCGCACGCCGCGCAATGGAGGCCGCGCGCCTTCAGAACTTTGACGTGCTGCTGCTCGACACCGCAGGCCGTCTGCATGTCGACGAAGCGCTGATGGCCGAAATGAAGGCCGTCTCCAGCGTTTCTGAGCCGACCGAAGTGCTGCTGGTGGTTGACAGTTTGACCGGTCAAGATGCTGTAAACGTTGCGCAAAGCTTTAGCGGCGAAGTGCCGCTGACCGGTGTGGTCCTCACCCGGATGGACGGCGATGCACGCGGCGGCGCGGCGCTTTCTATGCGCGCTGTAACCGGCAAGCCGATTAAATTTGCGGGCACGGGCGAGAAGCTCGATGCAATTGAGGCCTTCCGCGCAGGCAGCGTGGCTGACCGCATTCTGGGCATGGGCGATGTCGTTAGCCTGGTCGAAAAAGCCGCAGCGACGATCAAGGAAGAAGACGCAGAGCTGCTCGCCAAGCGCATGTCGCAGGGGCAATTCGACCTCAATGATCTGCGTATGCAATTGCAGCAAATGCAGAACATGGGCGGCCTCGGCATGCTGGCGGGTATGATGCCCGGCATGAAAAAGGCGAAGGCCGCAATGGCCGCCGCCGATATGGACGACAAAGTGCTGCTCCATATGGACGCAATCATCGGCTCTATGACGGCCAAGGAACGCGCCAATCCCGCGCTGATGAATGCCAAGCGTAAGCGGCGCGTTGCTGCGGGCAGCGGCACCGAAGTTCCGCAGGTCAACAAGGTGCTGAAGATGCACCAGGAAATGGGCCGCGCGATGAAACAGATTAAGAAGATGGGCGGTCTGAAAGGCCTCGCTTCCATGTTTGGTGGAGGCGGCGGTGGAATGAGCGGCCTACCTGGCATGGGCGGCGGCGCTGGCGGGCCTGGCGGTTTGCCGGGGCTGGGCGGTCCGGGCGGCGGTTCTGGCGCTCCCGGAGTGGATCCGAACACGCTGCCCCCTGAATTACGTGATATGTTGAATAAGAAGTAATTTTAAACGATTTCAAGAATTTGAGACTGGAAAGGTATCTATAATGGCAATTGCACTGAGGCTCTCGCGCGGTGGCGCAAAGAAGCGTCCTTATTACCGGATCGTAGCGGCAGACAGCCGCGCACCACGCGATGGTAAGTATCTGGAGCAAATCGGCGTTTACAACCCGCTGCTCGCCAAGGATGACGAAGGCCGCGTAAAGCTCAACGAAGACCGCGCGAAATATTGGCTCGGCGTTGGCGCACAGCCATCCGACCGCGTTGCGCGTTTCCTCGATGCTGCCGGCATCCGTGAGCGTGAAGCTCGCAACAACCCGAACAAAGCGAAGCCGGGCGAGAAAGCGACCGAGCGCGCTGAAGAGAAGGCTGAAAAGGCTGCTGCCGCTAAGGAAGCGGAAGAAGAAGCGAAGAACGCCGCTGCAGAAGAAGCAAAGGCTGCTGCAGAAGCACCAGCAGAGGAGCCTGCTGCGGAAGAAGCGCCTGCTGAGGAAGCTGCTCCAGAAGCTCCGGCTGAAGAAGCGCCAGCTGAAGAAGCCGCTGCTGAAGAAGCTCCAGCGGAAGACGCTGGCGAAGAAAAGTCTGAAGGCTAAGTCTCAATGCCTTACCCCGCTCACCCTGAGCCTGTCGAAGGGTTGTTCTTCTTTCGGGAATACCGTTCCAGAAACAAGTGCAGTGCTTCGACAAGCTCGGCACGAGCGGGGCTGGGGTGTTGAGCGATAAGCCCATCGAACTGGCCGCCATCACTGGCGCGCATGGCGTGGCGGGCGAAGTCCGGCTGAAACTGTTTGGCGAGGGCGTGGAAGCGCTCTCGCAGCATAAGAGTTTCACGGCCGGCAAAGACGGGCGTGTCCTGACGCTCAAGAAAATCCGCTCCGACAATAAGGGCGGGGCGGTCGCCCGCTTTGCCGAAGTGGCCGGGCGCAATGAGGCAGAGAAGCTGCGCGGAACCGTGCTGATGGTGCCGCGAGAGGCCCTGCCAGACCTTGCTGAGGGCGAGTTTTACCACGCTGACCTTCTTGGCCTGGAGGCCTTCACCGATGCGGGAGACCGCGTGGGCACCGTCGTGGCGGTCGAGAATTTTGGCGCGACCGACGTGATCGAGATCGTGCGCGAGCCGCCGCCCGAGAAAGGCACCAAGACCTTTATGGTGCCGCTGATCGATGCGGCCGTGATCGAATGGGACACAAGCAGGCTTGTGATCGCCGCTGATTTCGCTGAAGGCTAAGAACGCGCTAGCAGGAGGCAGGGAATGGCATTAGTTGACGTGGAGCTCCTTGGCGGGCTGATGATCGTCTTGCTCGGGGCCGTTTTAGGCGTATCTGGGGCCACCGCATTGATCTCAGTTTGGTTCCCGTCTTGGCGGCGCTCCTTACGAGTTTTTGTCGCTACAATTAGCGTGCCAATTTTAATCGTTGGGCCAATTTTGTTATTCTCCATTATTGATGGCGACCTAGTGAGCGATGACTTGCTGATGGGCACTGTCGTCTCAATATTGTTCTGCGTTCTTGGCTGGCCTGTGGCGCACTTCTTAACTCGGGCATTAGATCGTCAGCGCTCCGAGAAATGGGAAACCTTTGAATGACCAAACTCCCCGTCGCAATTTGCCAAGCTGCCCCGGTCCCTTTCGCGATTGGACAGGGCGTCACAAAGGCCGCCGAACTCGCTGAAAAGGCGATCAAAGATGGCGCAAAGCTGGTTGCCTTTGGTGAGACGTTTCTAGGGGGTTATCCGCTGTGGCTGGACGAATCCCCCGGCGCGGCATTGTGGGACCATCCGGGCACGCGCGCATGCCACGCGATGATGCTCGAAAATGCGATTGTCGCGAATGATGAGCGGCTGCTGCCGCTGCAGGAGCTTTGCGATGCGCATGACGCTTGCATCTCTATCGGCGCGCATGAGCGGGTGCGCTCCAGCCTGTATAACAATCAACTGATGCTGCGCCCGGGTGAGGCTCCGCTGGACCACCGCAAGCTGGTGCCCACGCATGGCGAACGCCTGATCTGGATGCGCGGCGATGGCTCAACCCTGGGCGTGCATCAGGCCGAATGGGGCAAGGTCGGCAATCTGATCTGCTGGGAGCATTGGATGCCGCTGGCCCGCGCAGCGATGCACAATCTCGGCGAAGCGGTGCATGTTGCCGCATGGCCGACCGTGCGCGAGGAATATGCGCTCAATTCGCGGCACTATGCCTTTGAAGGCCGCTGCTTTGTGCTCGCCGCAGGGCTGGTTCAGCACAAGACGGACCTGTTTGAAGGCCTGGAGCTGGCGGAAACCGGTAGTGCAGATGTGGGCGCAGCCCGCGAGCTGATCGAAGCGATTGAGAGCGACGCGCTAAACCGCGGCGGCAGCTTTATCGCCGCCCCGGATGCGCGCGTGCTGGCGCAGGCAGGTGAGGGTGAGGAAACTCTCCACGCCGAGCTTGACCTATCAGAGATCGGCGCGAATTTGACGAGCCTCGATACCGATGGCCATTATTCCCGCCCGGATGTGTTTGAACTGAGCGTGGATACCAAGGCGAAGGATGGGGTGAATTGGGGTGCATAGGTTTTCGGTGCTGGTCGAAGGTTGTGTTGGATTTACTACATCGCGATTGGATGACACGATTGCGGAAATTGAAGCTCGGCTCAATGAGAGCGCGTCGTCCGTACTCGTGAAAAACCTGCAGTCAGTTAGGATGCAGTACACAATCACCGCAGTCGGTATGTTCTCGATTTTTGACGCCGAAGTACAACGCGAGTTTGGGGTTGACGATGGTTTCGCTGCGGTTCGTAAAACGCTGACAGCACAGGGCAAAACCGATCTGCTCACTCAATTTGAGCAATTCGCCTTTGCTGTGAATGTTCTTAAACATGGCAAAGGGCGAAGTTACGAACGGCTCTTGGATATGGAAGATCGACTGCCGTTCAGGATCAAGAGCAAACGCGAAGACTTTTTTGACGAGGGAGACGTCTCAGAAATCGATACGTTGGTTCAAGCTGACAGCGATTTTCTAAAAAAATGCGCGGTCGTCATTCACCGAGTATCCGATGCGTTGGGCATCTAAATGACCTTCGCCGCCACCATCCTAACGCTATATCCAGAAATGTTTCCCGGCCCCCTTGGCGCTAGTCTGGCGGGAAAGGCCATGGCTGAGGGCAAGTGGTCGTGTGACACCGTCCAAATCCGCGATTTCGCGCTTGATAAGCACAAGAATGTCGACAGTCCGCCGGCGGGCGGCGGCGCGGGTATGGTGCTGAAATGCGATGTGCTGGGCGGGGCGGTGGATCATGCGATCCAGCAGCAGCCGGGTGCTCCAATCCTAGCCATGACGCCGCGCGGCAAGCCCATCACGCAGGCGCGCATTCGCGAGATCGCAGCTGGACCCGGCGTCACTCTGCTGTGCGGGCGGTTTGAAGGCTTTGACGAGCGCATTTTTGAAGCGCGGCCCCAGATTGAGCAGGTCAGCCTGGCTGATATCGTGTTGTCGGGCGGAGAAATGGCCGCGCTCACCATACTTGATGCTTGCATTCGGCTGCTTCCCGGCGTAATGGGCGCGCCTTCAAGCGGTGCTGAGGAGAGCTTTGAAGAAGGCCTCCTTGAGTATCCGCACTACACCCGACCTCAAGAATGGGAAGGGCGCACGATCCCTGAAGTGCTGCGATCGGGGGATCATGCGAAGATCGCGGCATGGCGAAAGCAAATGTCGGAAGATCACACTCGGTTACGCAGGCCGGATCTATGGGAGCGTCATGAGGATGCTCGGGTCCAGTCTGCCTCTGGCGCGCGGCGAAAAGAAAAGGACACGGACCAGTGAACCTGATCCAACAAATCGAAGCCGAAGAAATCGGCAAAGTGACCAAAGAGATTCCTGAGTTTCAGGCCGGAGACACCGTGCGTGTCGGCGTGAAAGTCACCGAGGGTAGCCGCGAGCGTATCCAGAACTTTGAAGGCGTTGTCATCGCGCGGTCGAACCGCAGCATCAACAGCAACTTCACCGTGCGCAAAATGAGCTTTGGCGAAGGTGTGGAACGTGTGTTCCCACTCTACGCGCCAATCGTCGACAGCATCACCGTGGTTCGCCGCGGCGTTGTGCGCCGTGCGAAGCTCTACTATCTGCGCGGCCGCACCGGTAAGCGGGCTCGTATTGCTGAGCGCCGCGAGAATGCGCCAAAGGCGTAAGTCTCAGACCGAGAGATTTGAAAGGGCGTTCTGGGAGACCAGGGCGCCCTTTTTCGTTGAAGACATTGATTTTCTGCCCCGTCATTGCGAGGACCATTGGTAACGAAGCAATCCAGCGTCTGCCCCTGGATTGCCGCGCAGCCGGTGGCTGCTCGCAATGACGAGGTGTCTTTTGGAATGCGTCTTTCTTTTCTTGCCGCTGCTGCAATGCTCTCAGCCCCAGCCGTCGCGGATGATCACACAGTGACAAGCGCGCCAGAGCTGACGTTTGAGCGCGTCTTCGCCTCGCCATCGCTGAATGGGCCGGCCCCGCGCCAAGCGAAACTGTCGCCCGATGGCCGCTATCTCACTGTGCTGCGCAACCGCGATGATGAGCGCGAGCGCTATGACCTATGGGGCTATGACCGCGAAACCAGCGAGTGGACTATGCTGGTCGACAGCGAAGCGCTGGGGTCTGGCCGCGAGCTCAGCGAAGATGAAAAGATGCAGCGCGAGCGGGCCCGCGTCGGCAACCTTAAAGGCATTATCAGCTATCAATGGGTCAGCGATGGTTCGGGCGTGCTCGTGCCGCTGGATGGTGATCTGTACCTCGCGAAGCTTGGCGGTGAGGTGACGCGCCTCACGGACACTGAAGAGAGCGAGCTTAACCCCAAGCTGAGCCCCACGGGCGGCTCTGTATCTTTCGTGCGCGAACGCCAGCTGTGGGTTGGCAAGGTAGGCGAGGATGCTGCTCCGATTACGCCGAAAGAAGGCGACACGATCCGCTGGGGCGAGGCGGAGTTTGTGGCTCAGGAAGAAATGAGCCGGATGGACGGCTATTGGTGGGCGCCAGACGACCGCCGCCTGGTCGTGCAGCGCACGGACGAGGAGCGGGTAGGGATCGTTACGCGCGCAGCGATCGGTGCGGCAGGCACGAGAGTGTTTGATCAGCGCTATCCCGCTGCGGGAAGTGACAATGCGATTGTCGAGCTGTTCGTGATGGACCCTGATGGTGGCAACCGTGTGAAGGTCGATCTGACCAGCAACCAGAGTCCTGAACATTACAACATCAAGGATCCAACTGACTTCTATCTCGTACGGGTGAATTGGTCGCCAGACGGTGGTCTGTATGTTCAGCGCCAAAATCGCCAGCAAACCGTTCTTGATATGCTCAAGGTCGACCCATCGACGGGGGCAAGCGAGGTCTTGTTCACTGAAAAGGCCGCGACCGAGGATTACTGGATCAATATCGAGGACAATTACAGGTTTCTCAAAAATGGATCGATGATCTGGTGGTCTGAACGCGATGGTTTCGGCCACCTCTATCGCTTGGATTTTGACGAAGATGGTGTGCAGACCCATCAAATCACGCAAGGTAATTATGTTGTCAGCAATCTGGTCGGTGTTGACCAAGATAGTGAGACTGTTTTCTTCACCGCCAACAAAGTTAACCTGCGCGACCAGAGCGTCTATTCGACGAGCTACCGCGAGCTTTCCGGCTTTCCAACAGCGCTGACCATTGGTGGCTATCAACATAGTGCAGCGATGGATCAGGCTGGCAAATCTCTGTTGATCAGCCGTTCGCGTCACGATCAACCGACACAGAGTTACCTCGCTCAGCAAAATGGCGATAGAATTGCATGGGTTGAAGAAAACGCATTGGATGCCGGCCACCCCTATACCCCATATCTCGCCAGCCATCGCCCGGCGAATTTTGGCACAATCAAGGCCGCCGATGGCACGACAGATCTGCATTACAAGATGGTCACGCCAGAGATGGAGCCGGGCAAAAAATACCCGGTCTTCTATTATCACTACAGCGGACCA
The DNA here is from genome assembly GCF_057364975.1 of Erythrobacter sp. S249. Lineage (NCBI taxonomy): Bacteria > Pseudomonadati > Pseudomonadota > Alphaproteobacteria > Sphingomonadales > Erythrobacteraceae > Erythrobacter > Erythrobacter sp. S249. Next base: position 239,823 of record NZ_CP200287.1, read on the forward strand.
GGGCCTCAGGTGGTAACGAGTGGTTGGGACGGCGCATTGCAGCAAGCCGTCGTTGATGCAGGCTATATCTGGTTTGAGCTAGACAATCGCGGCAGCGCCAATCGCGGGGTCGCATTTGAACAGCCGCTTTATCACGCGATGGGCGGTGTTGAGGTAGACGACCAGCGCGAGGGCGCGGAGTTCCTCAAGACCCTCGACTTCGTCGATGGGGACAAGATCGCACTCTATGGCTGGTCCTATGGCGGCTATATGACGCTGAAGCAGATGCAGGCCGATCCGGGGCTTTATGCCGCTGGTATCAGTGGCGCTCCGGTCACCAAGTGGGAGCTTTATGATACCCACTATACAGAGCAATTCATGGGGGATCCGCGCGAAGTGCCAGAGGCCTATGAAACGGCCAGCGCCATTCCCGATGCGACCAAGATCAGCGATCCCTTGCTGCTGATCCACGGCATGGCGGATGACAATGTGGTGTTTGAGAACTCATCAGAGCTGATCAGCGTTCTGCAAGAGAACAACGTGCCGTTCGAAATGATGCTCTATCCGGGCTACACGCACCGGGTTGCTGGCGAGAACATCTCGCCGCATCTGTGGAACACGATCTTCACTTTCCTCGAACGGAACGGCGTGACCCCACCGGAATAGGCACGCGCGATTGGGCTAGCCATTCGAGCGCTGTCGCGGCGACTTCGCCGGGCGCTTCGAATTGGGGGTAGTGCCCCACGTTAGGGATCAGATGCGCGCGCGCACGGGGCACAATTTCGCGCCATTTGTCATAGGCGTGCTTGCCAGAGACAGGATCGAGCGCGCCGTTGATCAGGCCGATCTTATCCTGCGCCTCGACCAGCGCGGCCTCCCAGCGCTCCTTATGCGTGTGTCGGTCCGCGATGTAATGCAGCAGCTTGTGCGTCAGCCGGTTGCCGCCCTCGTGCGCGATGAACTCCCAAAACTCGTTCAGCTCCGCCTCGCTCGGCTGAGTGTCTGGCCCAAACACTTCGGAGAAGCTCTGGCCAAAGCGTTTGCGGTTCATCAACAGGCCGACCAGAAATCCGACTGGTGAAACGCCGAGTTTTTGGATTGGTCTGGCACGGTGCTGGTCGGGGAATATCCCACCATTGAGGAACACCATCATACAGAGCCGCTGCGCTGCAGTGCCGTCTTGCTGGCGGGCGAGCAGTTCTTGCCCAACGGACACACCGTAATCGTGCACGAGAGCGTCAAACTCTCCAATGCCGAGATGCGCGAGCAGAGCCTCTTGTACATCGACCTGAGCATGGATTGTGTAACCATTGCCGCCAAAGCCGCCGCGCGGTTTGTCTGACAGTCCAAAGCCCAGCATGTCACAGGCAATCAAATGGTATTTTTCGCCCAGTTTGTCCCACGTGCGAGCCCAATCAGACGAGCATGTGGGATAGCCGTGCACCAGCAAAAGCGGCCTCGCATCACTATTGCCGCCGGTCCAATAGGCAATCTGGTGCCCTTGAAAGCCGAAATAGCTCGCTTTCTCGCGCCAATGCGCGATACCGCTCTGCATACGTTTCCCCTCCTGATGTGCCCAAGAAACTCTTGCCAAGGCATGTTAGGCACGGCAGCGCACAACGTGAAGTTGAATTTCCATTGGAGTATGTGATTTGGGTTACCGGGTGGCAGTGGTCGGTGCGACTGGCAATGTCGGACGCGAGATGATGCAAGTGTTGGCAGAGCGCGAGTTTCCGATTGAGGAAATAGCCGCTGTGGCCAGCTCGCGTTCGCAAGGCAGCGAAGTGGAATTCGGCGACACGGGCAAGATGCTCAAATGCAAGAATATCGAACACTTCGATTGGAATGGCTGGGATATTGCGCTGTTTTCCGCCGGGTCCGGCCCGGCAAAGGAATATGCGCCAAAGGCCGCGGCAGCGGGCTGTATCGTGATCGACAACTCCTCGCTCTACCGTATGGAGCCGGACGTTCCGCTGATCGTGCCAGAGGTCAATCCGGATGCGATTGATGACTATACGAAGCGCAATATCATCGCGAACCCGAACTGCTCGACGGCTCAGCTGGTTGTCGCTCTCAAGCCCCTGCATGATGCGGCCAAGATTAAGCGCGTTGTCGTATCGACCTATCAATCGGTGTCGGGCGCGGGCAAATCAGGCATGGACGAGCTGTTCAACCAAAGTCGCGCGATCTTTGTTGGTGATCCAGTGGAGCCTGCGACCTTTACCAAGCAGATCGCGTTTAACGTGATCCCGCATATTGATGTCTTCCTGGACGATGGATCGACCAAGGAAGAGTGGAAGATGATGGTCGAGACGAAGAAGATCCTCGACCCGAAGATCAAGCTCAACGCGACGTGTGTTAGGGTGCCGGTGTTTGTCGGCCATTCCGAGGCGATCAATATTGAGTTTGAAAATGAGCTGTCGGCCGAGCAAGCGCAGGAAATCCTGCGCGAGGCACCGGGCATCATGCTGATCGATAAGCGCGAAGATGGCGGCTATGTCACGCCAACGGAAAGCGCTGGCGATGGCGCAACCTACATCAGCCGCGTTCGCGAAGACCCGACCGTTGAAAACGGCATCACCTTGTGGTGTGTATCAGATAACTTGCGCAAAGGCGCGGCATTGAACGCGGTGCAGATCGCCGAATTGCTCGGGCGGAGGCATCTGAAAAAGGGATAAAGTATGCGTGGTTTGGTGATCATATTGTCGGCATTCGCGCTCGCCGCCTGCGACAGCGGAACGGTCCCAAGCCCAAGCGAGCGCTTGAATGAACGCGGTGACCCCGCAGCGCCGGTGATCGCCGACAATGCGGTTGAACTGCGCGCGGAGGGGCTTGCCGCTGGATCGGAGGCGTTCTTTTTCTCCTCGGGCATGGTTGAAGTGCGTTACGCTCTTGGCGATGTTCTTGGCCCCGATGCTGGCATTGTGACGAACATGGAATGCGGAGCTGGGCCGATTGAGACAGCCACCTTTCTTGGCGGACTGACTGTCAATTTCCAACAAGGCATGTTGGTCGGTTGGAACCTTGGCCAAAGTGAAGATCCAGAGGCGGAAAAGATCACGGCTGCTGGGGATGTGCAGCTGGGCACTCCTCGGGAAGAGGTGGCCGCGACCCCTGGTTTCCAACCGCTTGAGGGAAGCACCTTGGGCGAGGAATTCGCGCTTGGCGACAAGATCGGCGGCTTCATAGAGGAAGACAAGGTCTCCATGCTTTATGCCGGGAAGCAGTGTTTCTTTAGGTGACGCATTTTGGGTGGAGATTTTTGTGAGGCCACGCGCTAGTCTGCGCCAATGACCTTAAAAGCAGATCTCTATTTCAGCTTCCGTTCCCCATATTCCTATCTCGCCATTGGCCGCTACCGCGCGCTGGCGGAGGAATTTGATCTCGAGATTGAGCTGCGCACAGTGTGGCCGATCGCGATCCGTGCGCCGGAATTGTTGTTCACCGGAAACCCTGCGGCACCGCGCTATATCCTGATGGATTCGATGCGGGTCGCGCAGCATTTGGGCATCCCTTATCGCTGGCCGCGTCCTGATCCTGTGAACCAAAACCTGATGACGCGCGAGATTGCTGAGGAGCAACCGCTTATCCGCCGCATTTGCCGATTGGGCCAGGCCGCATCGCGCCGGGGAAAAGGGCTGGCATTCGCAGACGAAGTGTCCCGCATTATCTTCTCCGGCGAAGTCGATGGCTGGGACGAAGGCGGCCACCTTGCGGGTGCAGCGTCGCGTGCAGAATTGGACCTCGCCGAACTTGATGCCGAAGTGCTGAGCGACGCAGCGGCGCTGGACGCCGAAATCGCTGACAATCAGAGCGCGCTGGAGGCGGCGGGTCATTGGGGCGTGCCCACTTTGGTGTTTGAGGGCGAGCCCTTCTTTGGCCAGGACCGGATCGAAATGGCGAAATGGCGGATGGAGCAAAAGGGGCTGGCGAAGCGGTGAGCGCAGGCGCAACCAATGCAGCCGAGCATTCAGGTGGCTGCCAATGCGGCGCAGTGCGCTACACAATCAGCGGTGACCTGCCGTCGGCCTATGCGTGCCATTGCGGGGAGTGCAAAAAGCAATCCGCCAGCGCATTTTCCATCTCCATTCCGATTTCGTTCGGGCGTCTCAGCATTGAGGGTTCTCCGAAGATGTTTGAGGTCACCGCATTTAGCGGGGCGATGAAGCATTGCTATTTTTGCGGCAAATGCGGGACGCGTATGTGGCACCGATCTAGCGCGTCACCTGATAGCGCGACGTTGAAAGTTGGAACGCTGGATAACGGCAAAGACCTTGCCCCTCAGTTCCATCTCTGGACCTCGAAGAAGCAAGCAGGAATTTCGCTTGATCCAGAGACGTTGAATTACGAGACGCAACCAGACAATTTGCTGGAACTGCGCGAGAGGATGCAAAATTGAGCGACTTTGTTACCGAGCATTTCGCGAGTTTCGACGGCACGAGCCTGGCCGTGCACCGTATGGGTGAGGGCGCTCCGGTGATCCTGCTTCATGGTCTGTTTTCCAGCGCGGATATGAACTGGATTAAATGGGGTCACGCCGCCCGCCTTGCCGAGGCCGGCTGTGAAGCGATCATGCTCGATTTTCGCGTTCATGGGGAGAGCGAGGCTCCGACCGATCCGGCCAATTATCCGAGCGGCGTTTTGGTCCGCGATGCGGCGGCGTTGGTCGAGCATCTTGAGCTGGAAGATGGCGCTTATGACCTCGTCGGCTTTTCGCTGGGTTCGCGCACGGCCTTGCATGCCACGGCGACGCAGGTGCTTGCCCCGCGCAAATTGGTGGTATGCGGGATGGGCGTTTCCGGCCTCAGCGAATGGCAGAAGCGCGCGGCGTTCTTTAAGCGCGTCATTGATGAGTTCGACACTATCGAGCGCGGCGACCCTGCCTATTTCTCGCGCCAATTCCTGAAGTCGCAAGGTGTGGACCGGGTCGCGGCGCGCTTGCTTCTTGATGCGATGGGCGATCTCGACCTTGCTAAGCTCTCCAATGTGACCATGCCCACGCTAGTCGCCTGCGGCGTCGATGATCAGGACAATGGTTCTGCGACTGAGCTTGCCGAATTGCTGCCCAACGCAACCTATCACGAAGTGCCCGGCGCGCATCTCGACAGCGCGACCAAGCCGGAACTGGGCGAGGCGATTACGCAGTTTTTGAGCGTGCCATGACGGTCTCAAAACGGACTGCATTGGTGTGGTGGGTCGGCGGCCTAGTCGCCTTTGCGATTACACTAACGCTGCATGCGCCGTTGATCACCGACAGCGTGCCGGGCGGTATTTTGGACCACCAAAGCGCGCCAGATGCAGCGACAGTGGACGCGATTCAGGGGGCTTGGGCGCGGGACGGGCTAATGAACACCGCCGCAATCGCAATGATCAGCGACCTGATCTTCATCGGCATTTTCGGGATCGGCTGCGTTCTCGCGGGGCTATACTATCGCCGCTGTTCGTCGCCGATACTGTCCGGCCTGGGCTTGGTCGCACTTGCTTCAGGGGTCATCTTTTTGGCGACCGATTACGGTGAGACCATTTCGCAATTCATCCAGCTGCGCAATTTCGCTGGCGATGATCAGCTCGCCTCGCTTGCATCGACGCTGAGGCCGTTCAAAATTGCGACATGGATCAGCGGTTTTCTGGCGGTCCTGACGGCACTGGTGGTCCAACGCTTTTCAACGACTGACGCTTGATTCCAAGCGCGTCGCAGTTCAAACTTATTTCATAAGAAACCAATTCCCTTTGAGAGGTTACCAGGCTCATGAAGCTCCCATCTATCGCTCCTAAATTCATGATGGCATCGGCCATCGCAATCTCGCTAGCCTCGTCTCCAGCTCTGGCCGACGGGCACGCGGCAGATGAGGCCGCGCCAGCGGCGGGCACAGAGTTTCCTGAAACGCCTGAGGGCGCAGATGCATGGGTCGCCAGCGTTGAGGCGGAGCTCAATACTTTCTCCAAGACCTATGGCCATGTGCTGTGGCTGAACCAGACGAACATCGGGCACGACAGTGATACGCTGGCTTCGCAATACGGCGCGGAATCCACGTTAAAATCGGTCGCCTTTGCCAATGAAGCGGCAAAATATGCGCGTGTTCCGGGCCTAAACCCCGACACCGCGCGCAAGCTCGATATTTTGCGCAATGGCATTGTGATGCCTGCGCCAAGCCGTGAAGGCGCGGCGGCTGAGCTGAGCGAGATCGCAACGCAGCTCGGCTCGGCTTACGGCAAGGGACGCGGTACGCTCAACGGCGAAGAGATCAGCGGCTCTGACATCGAAGCGGAAATGGGCAACCAAGACCGCACGCCTGCTGAACTGTCCGAAATGTGGGTCAGCTGGCACGACAATGTCGGCGCGCCGATGCGTGAGGATTACGCGAAAATGATCGGCATCGCCAATGACGGCGCGAAGGAGCTGGGATTTGCTGATCTGGGCGCAATGTGGCGCTCAAACTACGATATGGACCCAGACCAGTTCGCCGCCGAAACGGAGCGGATGTGGCAAGAGGTGAAGCCGCTGTACATTGCGCTGCACACCTACGTTCGCCGCAAGCTCAATGAAAAGCATGGCGATGCTGTGCAACCAGCAACCGGGCCGATCCGCGCGGATTTGCTTGGCAATATGTGGGCGCAGGAATGGGGCAATATCTATCCGCTGGTCGCGCCAGAGGGCGCTGGTGATATCGGATATGACCTCACCGATCTGATCGCCGAGAAGGGATATGACGAGAAAGAAATGGTTCGCGTGGGCGAGCAGTTTTTCTCCTCACTCGGGTTTGACGCTCTGCCGGAAACCTTCTGGGAGCGCAGCCAATTCACAAAGCCGGCCGACCGCGAAGTGGTGTGCCATGCCAGCGCGTGGAACATCGACAATATCGATGATCTACGGATCAAAATGTGCATCAAGCGCAATGCCGATGACTTTGTCGTGATCCATCACGAGCTCGGCCATAATTACTACCAGCGGGCCTATAACGAGCAGGATTTCCTCTATCTCAACGGCGCGAATGATGGCTTTCACGAGGCGATTGGTGATATGATCGCGCTATCGATTACGCCGGAATATCTCGTTCAAATTGATATGCTTACGCCAGAGGAAGTACCAAGCGCGGACAAGGATATCGGTCTGCTGCTGCGCCAGGCGATGGACAAAGTTGCCTTCTTGCCCTTCGGCCTGCTGGTTGATCGCTATCGCTGGGGTCTGTTTGACGGCTCCACCAGTATGGAGGATGCGAATGCGTCTTGGACGGGTTTGCGCACCGAATATCAGGGCATTGTTCCGCCGGTAGAGCGCAGCGAGGAGAACTTCGATGCGGGCGCAAAATATCACATCCCCGGCAATGTGCCCTACACGCGCTATTTCCTCGCACGCATCCTGCAATTCCAATTCTACAAGGCCGCCTGTGACACCGCCGGATGGGAAGGGCCGCTGCACCGCTGTTCGTTCTATGGCAATGAAGAGGTTGGCGAAAACCTCAATGCGATGCTCGAAATGGGCGCGTCGAAGCCTTGGCCAGACGCACTCGAGGCCTTCACTGGCGAGCGTCAGATGAGCGGCACGGCCATGGTGGAATACTTCGCGCCGCTGCTGGAATGGCTGAATGAGCAAAATGAAGGACAGGAAGCGGGCTGGTGATAGGCTTTCGAGCAGGACTGATCGGTGCGGCTGCGCTGGCGATATCCGCCTGCGCACCAGTCGAAAGCGACGCCGAGCAGTCTGGATGGACCGTTTACGTACCGCTGAGCCAGGCTAACTCTGGCGCGACCGGAGAGCTGCTGTTCGTGGCCAACAAGCGGGGCAACACGCTGTCCAAGATCGATCTGGCGACTGGGAAAGAGGTGCTGCGCAAGGATAGCTGCACCAATCCTCACGAGTTGGCGATGTCGCCTAATGGCAATTTGGTCGCGCTCGCTTGCTATGGCGGCACCACAGTGGATGTCTTTGATATCGAGGATTTGAGCCGGGTAACCAGTGTGGACTTGGGCGAAAATGCCCGTCCGCATGGGATCATGTGGATGGATAGCGGAGTGATCTATGCAACCGCAGAAGGGCGCCAGTCGATCTTTCGCATTACCGATGATGGGACGGGCAATCCCGCGCTCACGGAATATCCCACCGGCAAGCAGGGCAGCCATATGCTCGTCGTTGCGCCGGATGAAAGCGCAGCTTGGACAACCGATCTTGGCTCAAAGACGGTCACTCGCATTGACCTAATTGGCGACGCGCCGCCTTTGTCCGTCACGGTGGGTGAGGAACCGGAGGGCATTTCGCTGGCACCTGATGGCAAATCTCTGTGGGTATCCGCACGCGGTTCCAATCAGGCGTTCGAGCTTGATCCGGTGACGATGGAAGTGAGAAACTCACTTGAAACTGGGCGCTTTCCTTTGCGGCTTTCGATCCGTCCGCAAGGTGACGTGGCGGTCACCTCTGATCTGCGGGATGGCAGTCTGAGCGTGATCGACCTAGAGACCGCTAAAGTGATCCGTACCATTACCGTGTCCGGGCCAGAACAGGCCGAGGAACGCTTTCAGGTCACGATCTTGTGGTCTGATGATGGCGAGCGGGTCTATGTTGCCGAAACGGCTAGCGACACTGTTGCAGAAGTTGACTATGGAAGCGGCAAGGTGCTGCGGCGTTTACCGACTGGAAATGGCGGTGATGGCATGGCAATCCTAGGATCGACGGAATTTTTCTCGCCGTGAACGGCTGAGTTTTGGGGGTAATGATTGTGCGTTTTTTATCTGTTGTAGCGGCTCTTGGTGCGTCCTTGGCCATGCAGCCAGCCACCGTTCAGGCTCAGGGACAACCGCCAGCGCAAGCCGCGCCGCAAAACCCGCAGGTCGTGACGCAGTTTGATGCGGCGACGATCTCGCGCTTGCTGCTCGATGTGCAAACCACTTGGCAGGTCGAAACCGATGCGAATGGCGGAACGGTTTACCGCGCGCAGGCCGGCAGCGGTATCAGCTTTGCGCTTACCCCACGGGCGTGCACGCCGCAGCAGGGGTGCGTTGGACTGATGATGCTGGCGACATTTGTGCGAGAAGACGCTCGCCCGCGCGCTGAAATTGATGATTTCATCAATGAGTACAACAACCTCAGCCCGAGCAGTAAAGCCGTGCGCGCCGGAGATCAGGCGATTGTCCTGCAGGGCTATGTCAATTCTTCCTACGGTATCAGCTACGCCAATGCGCAGGCGCAATTGCTGCTTTTTGGCCAAGAAATCCAGAAGATGCGAGCGAGCTTGACCGAGTTCTCAGCGCAATCGCGGTGAGGGCGGGCTGGTAACGCTCACGCGCGCCTACGCGGCGCGCAGGTTGTTCATGAATTGATCGGTGGATTTTTCGAGAGTTCGAACATTCTCGATCAGCATCGCTGCCGCGTCGTCCAGTTCGCCTGCCAAATGCTTGGTGTTCTCGGCCTTCTCAGCGAGTGACTTGCTGCGCTTGGCCATATCGTCGACCTTGCTTGCGGCGCGCTGTGCGTGGTCTTCGATCGCGCCTGCCGATTGACGCTGAGTCTCAACATCACTGCGGATTGCCGTAGCGGCTAGGCTTAGCTCACCAATCGCGTGGTCGATCTCGCTAAAGTTTTGTTCTGCTTCCAACGTTCCGTCACGGACACCGTTGAGGAGAGAGTTGATTTGGCCAGCGGCTTCGGTCGCTTGTTGGGCAAGTTCCTTCACCTCATTGGCGACAATTGTGAACCCGCGTCCCGCTGCGCCAGCGGTTGCTGCCTCGATCGATGCGTTGAGCGAGAGGAGGGTGGTGCGGTCTGCAATCCGCACAATTGCGCGGGTCGCTTCACCGATGTTGTCGGAACGCTCAGTTAGGCTGCCCATCACGTTGCTGCCGGTGGAGCTGCGCGTGGTGGCATGGGTGGTCAGCTCGTTCTGCTGGCTCACGTTGACCGCGATACTGGCGATGGATTGGGACAATTGGGCGACGCCGCTGGCGACAGCCTTAGCCGCCTCGGAAGCCTGCACAGCAGAATCCGCTACATCGCTGGCTTGGTCGCCCGTTTCGTGCGCCACATCGTCGATGATTTTTGTCGATTTTTCGAGCAGTGATGCGGTCTCAGCAACGGCAGCTGTAACGCCTCGGACCGAACGTTCAAACTCAACCGAAATTCGCTCAAAGTCTGCTTTGCGTCGCTCAGCCTGATCAGATTCTGATTTGAGGCGTTCTTCGCGCTCGCGTTCGGCGACGTGAAGGGCATCTTGAGCTTCTTTGGCAAGGCGGCTGCTGGCCTCGGCCAGGTTGGCGCTTTCATCTCGTGCGCGGCCCAAGGATGCAATCATTTTGGTAAGCTGGCTACAAATGTAGCACATGATACTAGCCTGCAAGGCAACAGCGACCGCGTGGATCATCACGCGCCCGATACCGCCGCCGCCGGAGAAAACCCATGCAGGCGCCGCAAATGCCAGGGTCAGGTGATGCACCGCCACCAGCGCGCTTGCGAAAATAATGGCGCGCACGTCGCACAAGATAGTGAGCGTGGCGAGTGCAACGAAGAAGTACATGTGCATGTCGACTTGCCAGACCCAGCCTTGCACTGCGTAAAGCATCAAAGCTGGCTGCATCGAAACCATGAGAGCGACGACAAGGCGTGCTTGAGCGTCACTACGTTGAGCGCGCATGCAAAGCGTCGGCAAGATGTTGAGAGCTGCGCTGACGAGAGCGGCCACGCTGGCGTTTTCGCCAAACTCGAGGCTGGCGAGGGCGATAGCAGCCGTGATGCACCATCCAGCGATGGTCAGCAATTTAACGCCGGTACGGCGAAGGGTATCAATCTCGTTTAGCATTAGACAGGCTCACTGATGCAGCCCGCGCGAGAGGCTGCTAAGACAAGAATATTATGGTCGAATAACAGGTCCGAGAAACCGGGGCGGTGCCCGGTAACTACGTACGAACCCGGAACGGTGCCGCGGCCGACAATTTGAAGTCCGGGCTGTGAAAGAATTTGGGGCATGGTCTGCGCCGCGCTCTCGCCAAGGGGGTAAAGCGTGACTTGTTCACCAGAACGCGGTGCCAGAAACAGACCACCGACAACAAACCCGACAATCGCGAGTTGCAGGAGAGCAAGCGGCATGCGTTGCTCTGAGCTTTTGCTAATCTGTTTTTCTCGGGCGACCGACATGGTGCCGTCATTGAAGAGTAATGGTTAAGGCCCGGTTTACTGTCGGCCTAAATTTGTGCTGGCAGCGCGCGGAAGTGCGAGCTTCTAGCTATTATCTAAATGGCGGCTCGTTAAACGCGCGCAGCTTGCGGCTGTGCAGGCGGTCGCCTTCATCGCGCAGGCGCTTGCACGCCTCCAGTCCGATCTGAAGGTGAGCGGCGATTGCCTCCTCGTAGAACTGGTTCGCTTGCCCGGGCAGTTTGATCTCACCGTGTAGCGGTTTGTCCGACACACACAGCAAAGTGCCATAGGGGACGCGGAAGCGATAACCCTGCGCGGCGATCGTCGCGCTTTCCATTTCGACCGCAATGGCGCGGCTTTGTGAGAAGCGTTTGGCTGAGGTTGAGTAGAGCAGTTCCCAATTGCGGTCATCCGTGGTCACAACCGTGCCCGTCCGCATGCGCTGTTTTAGGTTTGCGCCCTGCGCGCCGGCCACTTCTTCAGTCGCGCCTGCAAGGGCCTGCTGAACCTCTGCAATCGGGGGAATTGGAATCTCTGGTGGTAGAACACCGTCGAGCACATGGTCATCGCGCAAATAGGCGTGCGCGAGCACAAAATCGCCGATTTTCTGACTGGAGCGCACGCCGCCGCAGTGACCTATCATCATCCATGCGTGCGGGCGCAGGACGGCAAGGTGATCGCAAATGGTCTTCGCATTGGACGGTCCAACGCCGATGTTCACCAATGTAATCCCGCGTCCGTCCTCACGGATCAGGTGGTAAGCGGGCATTTGGTGCCGGCGCCATGCGGTATCGTTGAGCTGTTCCTGCGCGTTGTCGGTGCATTCGTGAATGTTGAGGCCGCCAGCGCCGGTGAGGCCGGTGTATCCACCCTCACAGATCTGTTGAGCGCCCCAGTTTACAAACTCATCTACATAACGATGATAGTTGGTGAACAGGATAAAGTCCTGAAAGTCCTCAACCTTTGTCCCGGTGTAGTGAGCCAAGCGCGCCAGCGAATAATCGGTGCGTAGCCCATCGAAAAGCGACAGCGGCATGGATTCTGCTTCGTCAAACTCGATCCCATCGGCCAGCTCGTCACCGATCAGAGCAAGGTCGGTCGAGGGGAAGTGCTTTGCAATGTCTTGAGGGGCGATGCCAACCATGGCCGCACCCGCGTCACCATCCAGAACATAAGGGAAGGGGATTTCCTGCCGAGAGCGGCCGACCTCGACCTCAATCTCATACTCGCCCGCGATCAGGCTGAGCTGTTCAGCAAGATAGCTGGCGAACAGATCGGGCCGGGTGATGGTCGTCTGATAGGTGCCGGATTGCTCCAGCCGGCCAAAGGCGCGGCTGCGGTCGAGAGGCTCGCCAATGCCGGAGTAATGCACGGTGAGCTCTGGATAGGCATAACTTCCATCTTCACGGCGGCTAGCGGGCGGGATCGTGCCCTTGGTCCCATAAGCCATAACATCCTCACGAAGGGTTGAGACCGCTTCGTTGTAAATGCTGTTAAGCTGCGCGATGGTGTTTTCGATTGATTTCATGTGCTGGTGTTAGTGTCCAAAATAGGAAAATTCAAAGACAGCTCAGATATAGGGGGCATTTCGCTCCAAACTCTGGCTTTTACAAAAAGGGCGCGAAGCCGGTCTGACCTCGCGCCCTTCATTGATTGGCGTAAAAAAAGTGCCACGCTTACTCGCTTGCAGCTTCCTCTTCAGCAGCGGCTTCTTCAGCCGTGTCTTCTGCAGGAGCAGCACCGTCTTCGAGCAGTTCGGCGGGAATTTCGCCTGGCTCAAGGGTAGGGTCGATTCGATTTGCGTCGGCCGCTTCCTCGATTTCCTTCTGCTCGTCTTCAAATAGCTGAGCCAGAACGTCGACGCCTTGGCTTTGCAGCTCGGCTTCGTCGTCGCTGCGTGCAACGTTTGCTTTGACGATGATGTGCACCTCTGGGTGCAGAGCGACAGTCACATCGTGCATGCCGATCGTTTTGATCGGGCTGCCCATGATAACCTGCTTCTTGTTCACATCGTGGCCTTGTTCAGTCAGGCCAGCGACCATGTCGCGGACGTTGACAGAACCGTACAGCTGGCCGGTGTTGGAGGCTGCGCGGATAAGCACAACTTCTGCACCGTCGACCTTGCTGCCGACCTTCTCAGCTTCACCGCGACGTTCTGCGTTCTCTTTTTCGAGACGCTCGCGGTTGGCTTCAAACACCTTCTTATTGGCATCGTTTGCACGCAGGGCCTTCTTCTGCGGAAGCAGGAAGTTGCGGGCATAGCCGTCTTTCACAGTAACGACGTCACCAATGGTGCCGAGTTTCTCGATCCGTTCGAGGAGAATGATATCCATGTCGTCTCTCCTCTTACTTTACGATGTAAGGCAGCAGGCCGATGTGGCGTGCGCGCTTAATGGCTTTGGCGAGTTCACGCTGTTTCTTAGCAGAAACGGCGGTGATGCGCGATGGAACGATCTTACCACGCTCAGACATGAAGCCTTGCAGCAGGCGAACGTCTTTGTAGTCGATCTTGGGCGCGTCGTTACCCGAGAACGGGCAAGATTTGCGGCGGCGGAAAAAAGGACGTGCCATTAGTCGCGATCCTCTCTGTCAGAGCGGCGCTTACGGTCACGCTCGTTCTTACGCATCATTACGCTTGGACCTTCTTCGTGCTCTTCGACACGGATAGTCATGTAGCGAATGATGTCTTCGTTGATACGGGTCTGACGCTCCAGCTCTTCGACCACGGTGCCAGGGGCATCGATGTTGAGCAGCACAAAGTGTGCCTTGCGGTTGCGGTCAATTTTGTAGGCGAGCGATTTGAGGCCCCAAGTTTCAGTCTTGGTAACCTTGCCGTTGTTCGCTTCTACGATTTCTGTGGCGGTTGCCGCCAGCGTGTCTACCTGAGCCTGGCTCAGGTCTTGACGCGCGAGAAAGATATGCTCGTAATGAGCCATCTCGCATCCTTTCATATTGCTACCGATCGTTGGCCATTTCGCAGCGGATCCGCGAGTGCCCCTCCGGCTTTCTTCATACGCCCTAATTCAGGCGATGGGCGCACATACCGCCTTTGCCGCCAAAAGCAAGCGCGAATGCGACTGTTTGCAGAGCGTGGCAGCGCGGTTGACCTGATGTGTGGGGGCTATAATTGATGGGTGTACATGATTTTTATCGTGGGAGGGTCAATCAATGAAGAAGTTCACTGCGCTTGCCGCTTTGCTGACGCTCAGCGCCTGCGGGGCCTTGGCCACCACCGAAAGTACCTACTACATCGCTGCTGATGCGCCGAGCGAGCGCGCCTGCGATGGTCCGCCAAGTCGGGCGGCCATTATGGAAGGGCAGAGCGTTCGCATCTTCGACGATATCGGACTGCTGTGTGAATTTGATGGGAATATGCAATTGAGCGCAACCTATGCCGAGGTTGACCAGGGCGGCGCAACGCATGTCTACATGGTCGTTGATGACCCGATGGCGGCCAATCCAGTGAAGACCTTTGGCCCGATCAACGAATAATTGAAGCGCGCCAATGCCGGGGGATCCGGCAGCGGCGTCATTAGAAACGTACAACAATAGAACAGGGTAGGACAACGACATGCCATCAGGATTGGTTGCACTTTTGGATGACGTGTCGATCATAGCGCGCACTGCGGCGGCTTCGATTGACGATATCGCGGCGGCGGCCGGGCGTGCGGGGACGAAGACCGCTGGCGTGGTTATAGACGATGCTGCGGTTACGCCCAGCTACGTCACCGGGCTCTCGCCGGCGCGCGAGCTGCCGATTATTTGGAAAATCACCAAGGGCAGCCTGTTCAACAAGCTGATCATATTGCTGCCCGGGGCGATATTGCTGTCGGAATTCCTGCCCTCGCTGATCATCTGGATATTGATGCTTGGCGGGGCGTTCCTTTGCTACGAAGGCGCTGAGAAGGTTCTGGAAAAGCTCGGCGGGGCGAAGCACGGCAAGACCGTCGATGATGAGATAACCGATCCCGTCGCCTTTGAAAATCAGCGTGTGGCGGGCGCAATTCGCACCGACCTGATCCTGTCGGCGGAGATTATGGCGATCACCCTCAACGAGCTTGATCTTGATGTGTGGTGGGAGCGAGCAATCGCGCTAGGCATCGTCGCGATAGCGGTGACAGTTGCAGTTTACGGGGCCGTCGCGCTGATTGTGAAGATGGATGATGTTGGGCTGCACCTGACGAGGAAGGACAGCACGATTGCTCAGAAATTTGGCCACTTGCTGGTCAATTCGGTGCCCAAGCTGCTGATCGCGCTGTCATTTATCGGCACGGTTGCGATGCTGTGGGTCGGCGGCGGAATTATCATCCACGGAACGCACGAGGTCGGCTTCCACCTGTTTTATGACATCGCGCATGGAGCAGAGGCAGCCGTGAGCGGCGGATCAGGCGCGATGGGCGGCATCCTGGGCTGGTTCACCTATGCGGGTATTTCGGCGGTGCTGGGCCTCGCGCTGGGCGCGGTAATTGCCTTCGTACTGCACAAAGTGATCGGCTATGAAGGCGCGCATTGACCCGACCTAGCGCTCCTCCGCTCCTCTACACTTGTGCTGGCTCGCGCGGGTTACGCGCGACTTGGGCGGCGGAGGAGGCGGGCGCTGACATTGACCTGCGCATACTGCCGTTCCCGCCGCGCTATCTCGCGCCCGAATATCTGGAGATCAATCCGCTAGGCACAGTTCCCATGCTGGTGGATGGCGGAGTGCGGATGACGGAAAGCTGCGCGATTGCGCATTTTCTTGCGACCCGCAACGGCATGACAAAGCTGGCGATCGGTCCGGGTGAGCCGGACTATGCGGAATATTGCGATTTCACCTATCACGCCGATGCGACGATCACCTTTCCCCAAACAGTCTACATGCGCTTTGCCATCTTCGAAAAGGAGAAGGGTCTGTCCGAGGCGGGGGAGGCCTATGCCAAGTGGTTCCACAAGCGGTTGGTGAAGGTTGAGCAGCGGCTTCAAGATCGGGAGTTCCTGTGTGCAGACCGCTTTACCGTGGCGGATATATGCGTGGGATATGCGTTGATTTTGGCCGAGAAAGTTGGGCTCGATGACGGCGTCCCTGACAGCTTGAAGGCTTATCGAGACCGCCTAGTCGCTCGCCCTGCTTACAGGCGTGCGGTTGAGCGAGAGGAAGAGGGGCGAAAAGCTCTAAAAAGCACTTAGATCAGCGATTTACCCTGCGTCTTTCTTGTCAAGTTCCAGCCCACATTTCGTGCAGGTGCGGTTCGGCCAGGGCACTGCGAAGATTCCGCGAAAGAACAGGTTCTTGCCGCAATTCGGGCAATTGAACAGGCGCATGCGCGCATTGACCAGCACCAACATGATGATCGCCGCGGCAAAGGCCCAGCTGGTATGGCCGATCATTCGGTCGATAGTGATCACGAACAGGAAAGCTGCCAGCATGGCCGCGCCCATCAATCGGGCATGGCGCACCGCGAGCGAGTAGACCGTCATTTAAGCCCTTCAAGCAGGGTCTTGGCAAAGACTGTGAGCGTGTCGTCGCGGGCGCCCATGATCACAATTCTGTCACCCGGCTGAGCGATCTCGGCAATATGCGCGCCGCAATCCTCGCGCGCGGCAATGTGCCGGGCAGAACCGCCAGCATCTTCGATCAGCTTGATGATCCGCTCCGTGCCCTCGCTGCGGTCGACTGTTCCGCCGTAGTAGACCGGGTCACACATCACGGTGATGTCGTCCGCATCAAGTTCGCGCGCGAAGGTCTCTGCCAGTTCATCGCCCATCTGGCGAAGCGGGCCGTATCCGTGGGGCTGGAAAAAGGCGATCACGCGGCCCGGCGTCCCCTTCAAAGTGCGCAAAGTCGCCGCGCATTTCTCTGGGTTGTGGCCGAAGTCATCGATCACAGTGATGCCGCCGGGGCTGGTGCCGATCACATCAAAGCGGCGCGCCAGGCCCTGAAACTGATTGAGTGCGGCCACAGCATCTGCCACCGCAATCCCGGCTGCATTCGCCGCAGCAATCGCCGCCAAAGCATTGGAAAGGTTGTGCAACCCTGGCATTGGCAGGGTTAGTGCGGCGGTTTCATTAGCGCGGTTGTCGATCACCTTGGCCTGAAGCGTGAAGGGCCCTTCGACGATTGAGCCTGCCTCCACGGTGATATCAACATGGGGATGTTCCACCCCGAAGGAGATCATCTGCCCCTTGCCATCGGCAACGCTGGCTTGGCCGAGCATCCGCGCCTCGTCATTGTCGAAATTGACGACGCCGCAGCCTGATGATGCGAGATAATTGCCAAACAGATCGCGCAATTCCTCCAGGCTCTTGTGATCGAGGCTGACGTTGAGAAGCACGCCGATGGTGGGGCGGTAGAGCGCGATGGAGCCGTCGCTTTCGTCGACTTCGCTGACGAAGATTTCTGGCCGGCCAACGCGGGCGCTCGCGAACTGGTTGTCCGCTGCGACAAAGTTTTTCATCACCGCGCCGTTCATGATCGTGGGATCATAATCCTGGGCGGCCAAAATGGTGCCGATCATACCGGTGACAGTGGATTTGCCGGAGGTGCCGCCAATCGCGACCGAATACCCAGCCTGGTTGAACAGCATCGCGAGCACTTCTGCTCGGGTTAGGCGTTCACAGCCGAGTTCTTTCGCCCGCGCCGCATCGGGCACCGTGTCTTCAACCGCGGCGGAGGCCACCAAAACCTGATTGCTGGAGGTTAGGCCGCTGCCATCCTGAGGATGCAGGGTGAAACCATTGCCCTTGAGCCAGGCGAATTTCTCCGGCGTGCGGCCCTGATCGTAAGATCGGTCTGATCCAGCCACTTCGCAGCCCATGCCGCGCAGGATTTGCGCCAGCGGAAGCATGCCAGATCCGCCGATACCGCAAAAAAAGAATGGCCGCTGTGTCAGCGCCGCTTGATCGATCCCTTTGCCCATGCGAACCACCGCTATTAAGATGTGCCGGTCAAAACAAGTGAATTAGAACAAGACTATGACAAATATTGCGATTTGTGCGCCAGCGACGCCGATCACTAGGGAGCAAGCGGATGCCTTGAATGAGCTAGTGGCGGCTGAATTCCCGATGCACAACGTCACGTTCCATGATCAGTGCTTTGAATTGGATGGTCATTTTGCTGGCCCTGACCTGAGGCGGCTAGAGGCGCTGCTCGAATGCGCGAACGATCCCGCCTATGATGCGGTGTGGTTTGCGAAGGGGGGCTATGGCTCCAACCGGATTGCTGAGGCGGCGGTGGCGCAAATGAACACGGCTGCGCGGGCGAAGACCTATGTCGGCTTCTCAGATGCGGGCTACTTGCTCGCCGCGCTCTATCGCCACGGGATCGGACAGAGCGTCCACGGCTCGATGCCGGTCAGCGCGCGTAGCGAAGGCGGGCGCGAGGCGGTGCGCCGCGTGCTGCGCTGGTTTGCGGGCGATAACAGCGGGCTAGAGCCAAGTGTTGATGGCAAGACCCCGGTGGTCGCTTTCAACCTCATCACATTGTCGATGATTGCGGGCACGCCGATGATGCCGGATCTGTCGGGTCATGTCGTGATGGTCGAGGAGGTGAGCGAGCACCTTTATTCAATCGACCGATTGTTCTTCAATCTGGCGGGGTCACTGCCACGGGTTGCGGGATTGCGGCTCGGCTCGGTTACTAACGTGCCGGAAAACTACCGCGAATTCACTCAAAGCCCAGAAGAGATCGCCAAATTTTGGTGCGCGCGCGCAGGCATACCCTATCTGGGCCGCGCGGAGATCGGCCACACCTCTGCCAACAGGGTTGTGCCGTTCGGTCTTGCCAGCCCATCAGGCGGTTTGTAGGCGCGCGGACCCAACAGGAGTTTCATAATGCGAGCATTCGTTTTTCCGGGACAGGGCAGCCAAAAGGTCGGCATGGGCACAGAGCTTGCGGCGGCGAGCGCTGCGGCGCGGGCCGTGTTTGAAGAGGTTGATGAGGCTTTGTCGCTGAAGCTGTCCGCGATCATGGCCGAAGGGCCAGCAGACGACCTGACGCTTACCGAAAATGCGCAGCCCGCGATTATGGCAAACGCCATTGCGACCCTACGCGTGCTGGAGAATGAGTTTGGCGTCTCGCTGACCGAAGCGGGTGATTGCGTCGCAGGCCATTCGCTCGGGGAATACACGGCTTTGTGCGCGGTAGGCGCGTTCTCGCTGGCGGATACGGCGCGGCTATTGAAACTTCGCGGCAGCGCGATGCAAGAGGCCGTTCCCGTGGGCGAAGGCGCGATGGCGGCTCTGCTTGGTGCAGATATCGAGAAAGCCAGCGCATTGGCGGCCGCTGCGGCGGAAGGTGAAGTCTGCGAGATCGCCAACGACAACGACCCCGGCCAAGTGGTCATCTCTGGCCAAAAGGGCGCTGTCGAGCGTGCTGCCGGACTGGTGAAAGATCACGGGATCAAGCGCGGCGTTTTGCTGCCCGTATCCGCGCCGTTCCATTGCTCCATGATGCAACCTGCCGCTGACCGAATGGCAGAGGCCTTGGCCGCGACGCCGCCGGGCGCACTGGCTCTGCCGCTTTATGCCAATGTTACTGCATCGAAAGTGACCGATCCCGCCGAAGAGCAAAAGCTGCTGGTTGAGCAAGTCACCGGGCGCGTACGCTGGCGCGAAAGCGTGGCGCAAATGCACAGCGACGGCGTGAATGAATTTGTTGAACTGGGCGGCAAAGTGCTGGCCCCAATGATCCGAAAGATCGCTGGCGAGGCGGAAACCGCCAGCCTAGTCACCATGGAAGACCTCGAAGGCTTTGCGAAGGAGCACACATAATGTTTTCACTCAGCGGAATGAACGCTCTGGTCACTGGCGCAAGCGGCGGCATTGGCTCATCGATCGCGATGGCGCTCGCCAGCCAGGGCGCGCGCGTCGCATTGTCGGGCTCCAACGGTGACAAATTGCGCGCATTCAGAGAGCAGATGATCAATGAAATCGGCGGCGATCACGTCGAGATCACCTGCAACCTGTCGGACAGCACTCAGGTGGAGGAATTGATCCCAGCGACGCTCGATACGCTTGGCGGGATCGACATTCTGGTGAACAACGCAGGGATCACCCGCGATAACCTCGCCATGCGGATGAAGGACGAGGAATGGGATCAAGTGATCTCTGTCAATCTCGAGGCGGCCATGCGCCTGATGCGGGCCAGCGCCCGACCGATGATGAAGGCTCGATTTGGCCGGATCATCAACATCACCAGCGTGGTCGGCAGCACCGGCAATCCCGGGCAAATGAACTATGCCGCGGCCAAAGCGGGCCTGACCGGCCTGACCAAGAGTTTCGCGCAAGAAGTGGCCTCGCGCGGGATTACCGCCAATTGCGTCGCGCCGGGCTTTATCCGCACCGCTATGACCGCCGCCCTCGACGAAAAACAGCAAGAGACCATCAACGCGAAGATCCCAGCAGGAAAGATGGGCGAGGGCGATGATATCGGCGCAGCCGTCGCTTACCTTAGCAGCCGAGAGGCGGGCTATGTCACGGGTCAAACGCTACATGTGAATGGCGGCATGGCGATGCTCGGCTAATCCGCCCGCTCTTGCTGCGCTCGTTCGCGGCCATTGTCTGGTAAACGGGCCGTTATCCCCAAGGAATCGCCGCAGGAAACACCCCAAGCTTGCCCGTGGGTACAGCCCCGCTAAGGTCTTTTCAGGAATTCCGGCGCGGATGGGCAATTCCTGCCCTTAGAGCGCGTCATGCAAAGTAAGGGTAATAGGCTAAGCAATGAAGGCTACGATCGAACGCGCGACGCTCCTGCGTTGTCTCTCCCATGTTCAGTCGGTTGTTGAACGCCGCAACACCATTCCGATCCTGTCCAACGTCCTGATCGACGCCAGCGATGGCGGCAGTGTGAAGGTGATGGCGACCGACCTCGATTTGCAGGTTGTTGAGACCATGGCGGCCGCTTCGGTCGAAGGGGCAGGGGCGATCACCGTTTCTGCGCACTTGCTGTTCGATATCGCGCGTAAGCTGCCAGAGGGCAGCCAGGTCAGCCTGGAAACGGCCGAAAACCGGATGGAAGTGAAGGCAGGCCGCAGCCGCTTTAAACTGCCAACCCTGCCGCGCGATGACTTCCCTGTGATTGTCGAAGGCGATCTGCCGACCAGTTTTGAGCTGCCAGCGCGCACATTGGCTGAGATGATTGACCGCACTCGGTTTGCCATCTCAACCGAGGAAACCCGTTACTACCTCAACGGTATCTTCCTGCACGTGACCGATGATGATGAGCCTGTGCTGAAAGCTGCTGCGACCGATGGGCACCGCCTCGCGCGGTTCACGCTCGCTCGTCCAGAGGGCGCAGAAGGCATGCCGGACGTTATCGTCCCGCGCAAAGCGGTCGCGGAACTGCGCAAGCTCCTCGAAGAGGCGATGGACGGCAATGTTCAGATTGATCTGTCGGCCAGCAAGGTTCGCTTCACACTTGGCGGGGAGGGCGGCGTTGTCCTGACCTCTAAGCTGATCGACGGCACCTTCCCAGATTACAGCCGGGTCATCCCAACCGGAAATGATAAGCTGCTTAAGCTTGATCCGAAGAGCTTCTTTGACGGCGTGGACCGTGTTGCGACCATCGCGACCGAGAAAACGCGCGCTGTCAAAATGGGCCTTGATACGGACCGGGTGACCTTGTCGGTGACATCACCTGACAATGGTACAGCGGCAGAAGAACTGGCTGGTGAGTACAAGTCTGAAGGTTTTGAAATTGGCTTTAACGCCAATTACTTGAAAGACATTCTTAGCCAAATTGACAGTGACACAGTTGAGTTGCATTTGGCTGATGCGGGAGCGCCAACGCTAATCCGTAAGGATGATAAGTCGCCAGCGCTCTATGTCCTGATGCCGATGCGGGTTTAGTCCCGCCAGGCTGCGCCAGATGACGGCGCAGGTCCGCATATTCGGCACGGTTATTTCGACCTACACGCGGATCGTAGAGATCACGTGTGAGGAGGTTGGACTGTCGCATGAAGTCACCCCGACGCCTGCACAAAGCCCGCAAAACCGCCATCCTTTCGGCAAGATCCCGGTCGTCGAGGTTGATGGGCTGGAGCTGATCGAGAGCGTCGCGATCGCGCAATATCTCGACAATGCGCATAATGGCGGCGCTCTTCAGCCTGCCGATCCGGCGGCACGCGCGGTGATGGATAAATGGATCGCTATTGCCAACAACTACCTGTTTCCACTGTTTGAAAATGGCCTGGTGATGCCTTGGATTATGCATCGCTACGCGGGGCATCCGTTGGATCAGGCAAAGATTGAGCGCGCGCTCCCTCAGATCAGCCGTGCGCTTGGTTTCCTGGAGGCGGAGATCGACAAGGATGGAGCGTGGACCAGCGGCCCATTCGATCTGGCGGACGTGTTTCTGTACCCTGTGCTGCGCGGGTTGGAGATGACCCCGCAGGGCGCAGTCGGCATTGCTCAGTGCGATGGCTTGCAGCAGTGGATGCGCGCTTGCGAAAAACGACCCTCAATCGCTTCAACGCGGTGGGAAAGCGAGCCGTGATCGTCTAGCATCCCCGCGCAAAGAGGAGATCCAAGATGACAGTCCAACAAGTCCATGTTCGCAAAGACGAACTCACCAAAGCCGATCTTGTCGAGGTCGACAATGGGGAGCTTGCCAGCGGCGCAGTGCGGCTCGAAATTGAGAGCTTCTCCGTCACGGCTAACAACATCACCTATGCAGTGGTGGGCGACGGCTTTGGCTATTGGAATTTTTTCCCCGCGCCCGAGGGCAGCGGCATTGTCCCAATGTGGGGGCACGCAAAGGTCGTGGAGAGCAATTCTGACGAATTCGCCGTCGGCGAGCGGGTTTATGGATACCTGCCCATGGCATCGCATCTCGACGTGATCCCCGGCAATGTCTCGCCCGGCAGCTTCATCGACACGACCGATTATCGCCAGCCGATGAGCCCGGTCTACAACCAATATTCACGCCTAGCCGCCGATCCGGAGCATGACGCCAGCAAAGAGGCCGAGCGGATGATCTATGGCCCGCTGTTCAAAACGGGCTTCATCATCGACTATTTCATGCGCAACAATGAATGGTTCGGGGCCGAGCAGGTCATCCTGACGAGCGCATCGTCAAAGACCGCCATGGGCCTCGCCAGCGTCGCGCAGCAGAATTCTCCTCATGTGAAGCGCGTCGGTCTGACCTCGCCGGGCAATGTCGAATTTGTCGAGAGCACAGGGCTTTATGACAAGGTCTGCTCCTATGACGAGGTTGCCATGCTCAGCCTGCTGCCAGCGGTGGTGGTGGACTTTGCCGGCAACGCGGGACTGCTCGCCAAGATCCACGAGCACTTTTCCGACGCGCTCAAATACTCATGCCTGGTCGGCGCGACCCATATTGAGGAACGCGGCGAGGGCGGAATGCGCGCGGACCGCGGGCTGCCCGGGCCAAAGCCGACCTTGTTCTTTGCCCCTGATCACTTCGTGTCGTTCTTTAAAGAGCATGGTCCTGCCGATGGCGGGGCGATGATTGCCAAGACCTGGCACGGCTTCCTTGGCGCGGTGGATGGCTCGGTGAAGATCGAGAAGCATTCCGGCTTGGAGGCAGCGCGCACGACCTATCTCGAAATGGTCTGCGGACATGTCGATCCAGCGAAGGGGATTGTGATTGAGCCTTAGGGGTGGGGGCGCACCTGCTTTAGGGTGACGTTAGATTGGTTCTGTTCGTTTGAAGTAGGGATCAAAGCGGACGTTCAGCATTTTGACCAACTGTGTGCATTCAAGCCACCATGGTCGCTCCATCCCTTTGGATATGAGATGGATCGCTCCCATCCCCATTCTCTTTGGACCTTCCTAATTACCCCGGAGCCGACTTGTTCGTCTTGGTCTAAAATTCTGAATTGCTTGCCACAATCGTGTTTTCTCTCGTCGTGATATGCTCCCTCGATTTGATGATTCAAGCTGAGGAGAAAAAGCTCTTCCCCGAAGTTAGCCGTATCAGCGCACAGATGAGCCCGAATGGGATCAAAATGAGCGATCCAGACGCGGTGAGGATCATCAAATACCACGTGTACGAGCTTGCCCGATAAGTCAGCTTTCTGAACTGCATCTATCAATGCACTTTCGACCTCCGCGTCAGCTTTGAAGTGTCGGCCATGAGGATCATGTTTTGCAGCTATCCGACCCAACCCAATGCAACATGGTGGGCCTTGTATCTTTTCCTCCAGACAAAGGAGGAGCTCGACCCATGTTCCCACTTTGACGGAAGAACGAAAGTCATCCTTCCAATCATTGTTGGAGATCGCGCAGTTGCCTCCCTCTCCGGGTCTTATCCATTCATCTATCGGGCTACAATTAGCCTTACTGTATATTTTGCCACCAATTCGCACGGAGACGTTGGCAGCGATCCAACGAGAATTTGTTTGTTTTTCGAGGCCGCCAAGATGTGAAGGCTTGAACCACACTGCAGCGGTGAAGTCCGAGCTTCGGAAGTAATTTGACTTGTGAAAGCTCATTGTTCGGGCTTACCAGAAAACTGCAAATCCATACTTAGAAGGCCAGCTTATACATCAATCCGGCTTCGCTCGCGCGCACCAACTGAGTTCTTTCCATAATCAAAAGCCAGCAATGCAGTCAGCACCACAATTGCAATGCCTGTTTCGGCCTTCCCGAAGAACTCAGATAGCCAATTCAGGGCATCTATTAGCACGGCAAATTTGTAAGTTGTCCCGTACTCCAATGGCGCAGCCTGCGCTAGAAGCCCCAATGCAATGCCTAGAGTTAAGATAAGGAGTTGGGATTTTTTGATCTCTCGCTTCATTGCACTTTTGCCAAACCTTGAGGATTTGCTGTGTAACTCCTAATCGACCGAGAAGTGATAGCCTGCTTAAGTTAACAAGCACCTATGTCGGCTGTTATTGAAAAAACCTTCTGCAAAGTCCGCAAATGGGCCGTAAGCTGAAAGTCTGCTCCTATAAACAGCGCTCAATTAGCCGACCTCGTCCGCCCTTATTCCGCCGCCTCCGGCAGTTCGACTCTTTGCGGGCCGCGGATCAGGCCGCCCGGCGCTTCGCCGGTCCATTGGCCTTCGCGGAAGGTTACCACGCCGTTCTTGATTGTGCAGGCATAGCCATCGGCCTTTTGCAGCAGGCGTTTGCCCCCAGCAGGTAGGTCAAAGGCGAGCCATGGGCGGCCGAGCTTCAGGCGCTGCATGTCGATGACATTGAGGTCCGCGAGATAGCCTGGCGCGATTACGCCGCGATCTTCCAGGCCATAAAGCACGGCGGTGTCGCGGCATTGCCGTTTGATCGCGTGCTCCAGGCTGATTTTCCCGTCCCGCTTCCGGTCGCGCACCCAATGCTGCAGCATGAAGGTGGGCGAGGCGGCATCGCAGATGGTGCCGCAATGCGCGCCGCCGTCGGACAGGGAATTCACCGTGTCCTCCGCCTGTTGCAGCGGCAGCAAGAAGTCGAGATTGCCCTCAGCGTAGTTGAGGATTGGTAGGTAGATGAAGCCGGTCGCATCGTCTCGGCACAGCATGTCGTATGCGTATTCCTGAGGGTCGACGCCCGCGGCGACTGCTCGCGCATTTACGCTTGCGCTGGCATCGGGTTCATAGTCGAAATCCGGGTCCATTTCATATTGCAACGCCCAGCCTTGGGTGATCACCATCACGACCTGGATGATGTCGGTCGGCGCTTCGGAATAATCATTGGCCTCTGACAGAAGCTGAGCCTTGAAGGCAGGGTCGAGCAGTTTTGCCTTTTGTGTCGGCCAATCGAGGTCCTTGATTGCTTGCCAACTGGGGCGGAAGGCGAAGGGGTTTACCGTTCCCTGCCACGCCATGATGATGCCGTTTCCGCGCAATGCGATCTGAGCAACGATGTTGGCACCATTGTCATTTTGCGCCCGCATTTCGGAGATTTGCTCCTCCAGCGGCAGTTCTTTCGCGATGGATTGCAGCGCGGCAAAGGTGACCGGGATGCCGGCCTCGCGGCTCAGCTGGCCCATCCACTCAAATTCGTTCCAATCCCGCTGCAAGTCGCTCGCCATTTCGAACACCGCATGACCGCCCGCCGCCTGCGCGCGGCCCATAGCGCGGCCAATGGCAACAAGCTCATCAGCGGTAGCGGTGGTGCCAGGCACCAGCTCTCCATCGACGGATTTGTGCAGGACTGTGCGTGAGGTGGAGAAGCCGAGCGCGCCTGCGCGAACGCCTTCCTCAACGATCTTGCCCATCGCCTCGATATCATCTTCGGTGGGAACCGCACCGGGTTGCTCGCGGTCACCCAAGACATAGGCGCGCACAGCGCCGTGCGGGACATGGGTGCCGATATCCATCGTTCGGGGCAGTTTTTCGAGCGCATCGAGATATTCTGGGAAGGTCTCCCAATCCCAAGTGATCCCCTCGTCCAGAGCGGTGCCGGGAATGTCCTCGACGCCTTCCATCAGGCTGATCAGCCAATCGTGGCGGTCTGGCTTGGCGGGCGCAAAGCCGACCCCGCAATTGCCCATCACGACCGTGGTGACGCCGTGCCAGCTGGACGGCGCCATTTCCTGATCCCAGGTGGCCTGGCCGTCATAATGCGTGTGGATGTCGACGAAGCCGGGTGTGACCACTTGCCCGCTGGCGTCGATCTCTTCCGCTGCATCACCGTGCACTTCGCCAACTTGGACGATGATGCCGTCTTTTACAGCGACATCACCTGCAAAGCTCTCCGCCCCGGTGCCATCGACAATCGTGCCGCCCCGAATGATGAGGTCAAACTGCGCCATAATCTCTCTCCACTGTGAGGCGAGAGAATGTCGTATTGAGACCGCGCTGTCTAGCGATCCGCGCCGTAAAGCCTATGCCGCCGTGCGAAGCTCGCCAACGGTTGCGGGCGGATCGAGGAATTCGCGGATTGCGGCCACGCTCTCTTCCTTGTGGCTCAGCAGGAACAAATGCCCGCCGCCTTCCATCACGACCAGCTTTGAATTGGGGATCAGGCTGGCGAGGAATTTGCCATTGGTGAGCGGGACGATGGCATCATCGTCGCCCATCAAGATCAGCGTATCCTTCTTCATAAAGGGCAGGGCAGGCGCACTCGTCCAGCCGAGCATACACAGCAGCTGATACATGTAACCGCGCGGGGAGGGCGGGGTGAGGCGCGACATATGGCCGGATTTTCCCGGACCCGCGCCCAGGCCTTCGCCGTACAGCGTTTCAAAGTTCTTCTGCATGAAGGCAGGGTCGATATAGCGGCGCGGATTGGCCATTTTCGACAGCGCTTTTGGACTGCCGGGCATCATCAACATGCCCGCGCTGGTCGCGATCAGGACGAGCCGCCGTGTGCGGCCAGGATGCTGAATCGCAAAGTGCTGAGCTATGCCGCCGCCCCAGCTGATGCCCATCACATCGACCAGATCGACACCCAGTTGATCGAGCAGTTTGGAAGCGGTCCAAGACATCGTCCACGGCGTGTAAGGGACAAGCGGGTCAGGCGATCCGCCAATTCCCGGCATGTCGAACATGATAAAGGCGCGCTCTGGCAGAGCAGCAGCCAGCGGGGCTACCGCTTCGATATTCGCGCCGATCCCGTTGAAGAACAGCACCGGTGGATGTTCCGAAGCCTTGTCCAGCCGCCATGTCGCAACGCGCAGAGAGCGCCCGCCCACATCCTGCAGGCCGATCACGGCGTCCTTCATTGCGTCGTCTTTTGCGGCCCCGTCCAAATTCACTTCCCTTCAATGTGGCTGAGGCGGTATTCATCGATCCCTCATGAACACCGCCCCAATTTCTATTTGTCGCTGCGCCTAGGCCTCGCGGCAGGCACACTAAGAGGTGTTACACCTCTTCCACTACGTATAGACCGGGGGCCTCGTCCAGCGGCTTGTACTTCGTGCTCCCCAGCTTTTGCGGCGCAGCCTTGGTCTTACCAGAGCGTTTCTGAACCCACTCCATCCAATATGGCCACCAGCTGCCTTTGACCTCTTCGGTCCCTTGCAGCCATTCGTCAGCGGTCGGCGGCAGCTTGCCCTTCTTCTTTTGAATGAAGTACTTAGCCTTTGGATTACCCGGAGGGTTCAGGATCGCCTGCATATGACCGGATTGACTAAGAACATAGGTCGCATCCTTTGATCCAAACAGGCCAGTGGAGCGATATGTCGCTTTCCACGGGGTAATATGGTCGGTTACCCCGCCAAGCACGAATAGGTCGGATTTCACCTTTGACAGGTCAATATTGTGATCGGCCATCTCCACTTCGCCATGTTTGGTGAAGGCGAGCGTTTCAAACAAAGTGAGGAAATCGGCCATCAGACTGCCGGAGAGATTGGTCGCATCTGCATTCCAGAACAACACGTCGAATGCCGGAGGATCCATGCCGAGCAGGTAGTTGTTGATCACATAATTCCAGATAAGGTCATTTGGGCGCAGCCAGGCAAAGCCGCGTGCCAGATCATCTGCCTTTATAATGCCGGCCTTTTCCGCGCGTTTACGGGCGATCGCCATTCCGTTTTCGGACACGAGCGATGCGGCCTCTACGTCCGTTGGCTTAGGATGGAGTACGCACACCATCAGCGTCAGCGTGCCGAGCAGATCGCTCTTTTGCGCGGCCAGTTTTGATGCCAGCACGGATGCGGTTTGCCCGCCCGAACAGCCCGCCGAAACATTGACCTTTTTAGAGCCGGTGATCTGAGCAACCGCCTCCATCGCCTCTTCGCAAGACCGGATGTAATCCGCCATGCCCCATACGCCCTGTTCCTTGGTCGGGTTGCGCCAAGAGATAACGAAGGTTTGGATGCCGTTGTCGAGCTGAAATTTCACCACGGATTTGTCCGGCGACAGATCGTTGATGTACATTTTGTTGATCTGCGGCGGGATGGTCAGCTGCGGAATTTCATGCACTTCATCGGTGGTCGGGGCATAATGCACCAGCTCCATCATTTCTGTTCGGAGCACGACAGAACCCTTTGAAGTCGCAATGTTCTCGCCAAGTTTAAAGGGGCGCTTATCAACCTGACTGACCATGCCCTTGTTGTTGACCAGGTCATTGTAAGCGTTCTGCAAGCCCTTGATCAGCGACAGCCCGCCTGAGTTGATCAACTGCTTTTGCGCGATCGGATTTCCGATCAGCGAATTGGTCGGCGCAAGTCCGTCTAGGATGATGTTAGAGATGAAATTGGCTCGGTTGCGCTCTAGCTCGTCAAGCTCCAATTCTTCAAGCCAGCTGCGCATCCCCTTTTGAACCGCCAGATAATATTGCGCGCCCGCCTTAAAAAACGGATTGAACTGCCAGGCGGGGTCCATGAAACGTTTGTCTTTGGGATCTGGCGCCAGCTCGCTCTTGCCGGTCATGATCTTGACCATGTCTTCGCTCATGCTTTGAGCGTGCTTCATCAGACGTTTCGGATCAGATGCGGTCTCGCGCAGCAGCAGAGCGACCGCGCCAACAAAATCTTCGCGCGCAACGCCGATCAATGGGCCCAAGGCACTGGTTGATTGCGCCGCTTCGTTTTCAAGCTTTACCGTGCTGTCTGGCATCTCATCCCCTCAATTGGCTTCTATAGAGCCTTTAGTATCGTCTTATCACTACATTTACCCGCACTCTAACCCAATGGTTAGCGTGGGCAAGAGCGCGCGTCGGTAACTCCCATTAGCGTGAATGCAGAGCGGCTTAGAAGAATTTCAACCATTCTGGGTTAGCTCCCGTTCCCTAAGCGAATTTACGCAAACTGCGTGCATGTTCAAAAGGGGCAGTCACTCCAGTGGCCGGATTGTTTTCCAAGCTTACGAAATCGGCAGAAGTGTCAGAGCAAGAGGTGCCAGAACCGGCACCTTTGCGGCCGATCAGCGCGAGTGATTTGGAACGCCGTGTCGAACTGCTCGATAGCTTGGAAAGCGCTGGTCTCGGGTGGTTTTGGGCAAGCGATTCCAAGGGGCGGCTAATCTACCTCTCCGACGCAGCGACGCAGCAGCTTGGCCTGGAAGAAGGGCAGAGCGCCATCGGCATGCCGCTGGCAGAACTGTTTTTGCCTGATAACGATCAAGCAGCTGAAAGCTCTGAGCGCCCGCTCAAATTTGTGCTCGCCGCGAAAAACTCAATCAGCCCGATGACCGTCCGGCTTGCAGGAACACAGGGCGAGGTTTGGTGGGAAATTGCGGCCAAGCCGCAGTTCAATGAAAATGATCATTTCACCGGCTATCGCGGCAGCGCCAAAGATATCAGTGCGACGCACCAAAACCGGCGTGACGCAGAAAAGCTCTCAAAATTTGACTCGCTGACAGGCTTGGCGAACCGTTACCGGATGACGAAGCAGCTGACTTCGACACTCACCGCGTTCCGTTCTGCGAAACGCAGTGTAGCGCTCATGATGCTGGACCTCGATAGGTTCAAACAGGTCAATGACACGATGGGCCATCCCGCTGGCGATGAGCTTCTGAAACAGGTGGCTGCGCGGCTTAAGCGCTTGATTGGTGATCGCGGTGAAATAGGCCGTTTGGGCGGGGACGAATTTCAGGTTATCCTGCCCGATATTGATGATCGCGGCGTCCTAGGCGACCTAGGACAGCGTGTGATCCAGATGCTGTCGCAGCCTTACTCAATCAACGGCATGCGCGCAGTTATTGGTTCTTCAATGGGCATCGCAATCGCGCCTTATGATGGCATTGATGCAGACGAACTGGTGAAGGCGGCTGATCTCGCGCTCTACTCAGCAAAAGGGGAAGGGCGCGGGCAGTACCGGTTTTACTCCAGCGATCTGAAAGAAGGCGTGAAGCACCGCCACCGGATCGAAGAGGATCTGCGCGACGCAATCGCCAAAAACGAACTCCAAATGCACTATCAACCGATAGTCACCGCCGAAAAGCACCGGGTCGAGTGCATGGAAGCGCTGATGCGCTGGGAACATAGCGAACGTGGGATGATCTCTCCCGGTGAGTTCATTCCCGTTGCTGAGGATGTCGGGATCATTCGCGAGCTGGGCGAATGGGCGTTGAATGAGGTTTGCAATCAGGTCAAATCCTGGCCTCACTCAGTGCGGGCCGCTGTGAATGTTTCGGCGGTTCAATTTGCTTCCGATGATTTCGTCAAGATTGTCCGTAAGGCGCTCCAAACATCGGGCGTAAACCCGGAACAGATTGAGCTGGAAATCACCGAAAGCGTCTTTGTGGGTGATCTGGAGCGGACTTTCCGCCTGTTTCGCGAGCTGAAAGAGCTCGGCGTGAAATTGGCGCTCGATGATTTTGGAACGGGGTATTCCTCGCTTAGCTATTTGCGCGATGCACCGTTTGACAAAATTAAGATAGATCAGAGCTTTGTTCGGGGTTGCTCAGCCGATGATAACAACAATGCTGCGATTATTGCGGCCATTGTGAGCCTCGCAGAAGCGCTCGATATGGAGACGGTCGCGGAAGGCGTTGAGAATAAAGACGAGCTCGCGATGGTGCAAAAACGCGGTGTCAGTCACCTACAGGGGATCTTGTTTTCCCGCGCTGTGCCAGCACAAAGTGTTTTGAACCGGTTTGAGCGAGGTGAATTTGAATATGAGCCCCAGGGGCCAGAAAAGTACCGACCGGATCGCCGCACAGAATTCCGCCGAATTGGTCTGATCCACGATGATCACCGTTACAAAGTGATGCTGCGGAATCTATCGAAAACCGGTGCGAAGATTGAAGGATTGCTGGACGTACCGCTCGACACGCAGGTCGTGCTCGACTTTGGCGGTGGGCAATTGGCGGTGGCTACTGTTCGCCGTTCTGAGGGCTTTAGCCAGGGTGTGGAGTTCGAGACTCCGCTGATCAATGATGGCGCGGATGGCCTGTGCACACGCCACCGCGTTTCACCGTATCAAATCGAGGCGGTAGGGCGGCCACTCACTTCGTTAGCCAAAGATGCTTATGCTGCCTTGGCTGGCAATGTGAAAGGATCGAGCAAAGCCTTCATCGAGGTCGATATTAGCGGGACCTCAGGCGTCGCGGCCTAACAGCCTATTGAAAACGCTGGATTGTAGCTAGAGCTTCCTAATCATGGCTTACAGAAATTAACCATGAAACAGGGCATCTCCCCGTAGCCAATTTCTCACAAACGCGAAGCCTTGGTTAAAGTGGGTTAAACTGGGCCCGAAAATTGCTGTGCGAGTTAACTGTTTCCTAAACGCCTGCGCCCCAATCCCGGCCTATGAATGCGCCGGTGAAACCACTGTATTTGGAGTCTGAGAAGCAGGGCGCTGAACGTCCGCATTCCGTGCGTGCCGAGCAACCCAATCGCACCAGCGATGACCGGCGTGGGCTAGAGCGCGTGCGCACATCGATTGCGCCAGCGACAGTGCGTGAAGAGGCGGCCGCCAACACTGAACACAGCTATTACTTGCCGCCACGGCCGCGTGCGATGGCCTGCTTCCTACTGATTGCGTACATCATTGCAGCGGCCATCGCAGGCGCGGTTCCGCTTGGACCTTGGGCGATTGTTGGCGCGATTGTATCGATTGGTTGCTTCGCCGTCGGAGGCACTCTTTCCGCATTCGAACGGCGCGAGGAAACGCCTTATTCCATGCGGCTCGCAGTCTTGCTGATGGGAGTCGCCATTCCAATGCTGAGCGCTGGAATGGTGCTAGGCCTGTGGGTGTTAGAAGGGCTTGCGTGGCAATGGGCGGTTGGAACGATTGTCTGCATCCATGCGGCCTGCGCCGCTTTATTCGGGATGCGGATCGTCTCACTGTTTACCGCGAAGTTCGGCGTTTGGGCTGGTTTCGCACTGGTCGATCCAAGCCCGCTGACATTCTCGGCATTGGCTGGCGCGGCCATCGTTCTGATGTTGGTGGCTCGGTTTGAGTGGCTCAGCGCGCATCGCCGGCAGGTTGCAAGAGAAGCGCGGGAACGCCTCGCCTCGCGGGCTGAGGACATCCTGCGCAGTTTTGAAGAAACCGGCCAAGGGTGGTTTTGGGAAACCGACAGGCGCGGCCTGATCAGCTACATCTCACCATCCGCTGCAGATGTGATTGAAAAGCCAGTAGAAGACATTCTGGGCCGTCCGCTGAGCGCGATTGTCGATATGACTTCGGGACCGACACGAGCAGAGCGGACCCTGTCTTTCCACCTGTCTGCGCGTTCCCCGTTTAACGAGGTGGAACTGCGCGCAGCAGGGACAACGCCGGAACGCTGGTGGGCGTTAACCGGTCGGCCAGTCTACGATAGCTTTAAGAATTTCTGCGGTTTTCGCGGCCACGGCTCCGACCTAACCGAGCAGCGCCGCAGCGAGCAACAAGTCTCGCGCTTGGCACATTATGACAGCCTCACGGGCCTCGCCAATCGGATGCAAATGTCCCAGACGCTGGAGCGGATCTTGGGTTCACCAAGGGAGCGTGACCGGGCGTGTGCGCTTCTGATGCTCGATCTCGATCGCTTCAAGCAAGTCAATGATACCTTGGGTCATCCCGCGGGCGACGCCTTGCTGAAACAGGTGGCCCAGCGCCTAGAGCGCGCGGTTGGCAACAAAGGGCGGTGCGGCCGATTGGGCGGCGACGAATTTCAAGTCATCATTCCCGGCTACAATTCGCGCGAAATGCTGGGCGACCTCGCCACAGAGATCATCGCAGCGCTTTCTCAGCCATATACAATCGACGGCCAGAGCGTTGTGATCGGAGCCTCGGTCGGTATCGCGATTTCGCCCGAGCACGGGTTCTCTAACGAAGAGCTGATCCGCAATGTCGACTTGGCGCTTTATGCGGCGAAAGACGCAGGGAGGGGCACGTTCCGCTTCTACGCGGCAGACTTGCATTCCGCCGCCGAAGCGCGTGCGCAATTGGAGAAAGACCTGCGCGAAGCGATTGCGCAGGGGCAATTGCAATTGTTCTATCAACCGGTTGTGTTTGCCGGGAATGAGAAGATCACCGGCTTTGAGGCCCTGCTGCGCTGGCATCATCCAACCAAAGGCTGGCAGTCTCCCGCAAAGTTCATTCCAATCGCAGAGGACGCAGGCCTGATCGATCAGATCGGTGCGTGGGCGCTGCGCACAGCCTGCGCTGACCTAGCGCGTTGGCCGGATAGCATTCGCTGCGCCGTTAATGTCTCTCCGCTGCAATTCTCAAACCCTGAATTGCCGACGATTGTTGCCAATGCGCTGGCGCATAGCGGGATCGAGCCATCACGGCTTGAGCTGGAGATTACCGAAAGCGTCTTCCTGAATGACAGCGCGGGCACAGAAGCAATGTTCGCCAGCCTTAAACGGGTCGGCGTGCGACTGGCGCTGGATGATTTTGGCACAGGCTATTCGTCGCTCGGCTACCTGAAAAAAGCTCCGTTCGATAAGATCAAGATCGACCAGAGCTTCGTTCGCGGCGCTACCGAAAAGGGCAGCCGCAACGGCGCAATTATTACCTCTATCACCAGCCTGGCCGAAGCCCTGCGGATGGACACAACGGCAGAGGGCGTCGAGACATTGGACGAGCTTGAACTCGTAAGACAGCTTGGTTGCAGCCATGTGCAAGGCAACATCTATCACAAGGCTCTGAACGCCAATGACGCGGGGGAGCTGGTCGCTGGCGATCTTGCAATCAAGGCGGAGGGACCGCGCGCTGCCCGTGCCCCTCGCAAGGTTTTGCTCCGCCGGATTCTGGTCAGCTATGATGGGAACCGTATTCCGGCGACACTGCGTTCAATTTCTGAGGGCGGGGCGATGATCGATGGGGTCTGGAACGTGCCAGAGGGCACCTTGATCAAGATCGACTTTTCCAAGGACCGTTCAGTTAAAGCGCAGGTGCGCTGGTCCAGGGAAAGCAAGATCGGCGTAGAATTCGCGTCACAATTACAGCGCGCGTTGGATGGCAGTTTTGATGTGCTGCGCGAGGGTTGATTGAATAGCAAATGCACTGGGGAACATGCGCCTGCCTGTTAGGGCTATAGTAACCATCACGGTTTACACCTTAGTTAGCAGATAGTGTTTGCCGTTCGAGCAAATTGAAGAGGAATACAAAAGTGGCCCTGAAGGGTTTCTTGTCATCGATGGGTGGAACTGGCTCAGCACGCAGCAAGCGCGGCCGTGCGGTTTCTGCGCTTTCCGATGATGAAAAATTGGCGATGCTAGAGGACTTGGAACATTCCGGATTGGGGTGGTTCTGGGCTAGCGATGCGGACGGCAACCTGACCTATCTCAGCGGCGCTTTGGCCGAGTGTATTGATGTTCCGTTAGAAGAACTCATTGGTCAGCCGCTGGCGAGCGTCTTCAATCCGCGCGACGGGGATGGGCGGACAAAATCGCTTCCCCTTGTGCTTGGCGCGCGCAAATCGTTTTCTGGTTTTGTCGTCGAAGCGGCCAGCGGAAAGACCAACGCCGTGCTGCGTTTGGCTGGCAGGCCCGTCGAAGATGATCGGGGGCGGTTTACCGGCTTTCGCGGAACCGGCGCGGATATCACGCAAGAATTTCACCGCGAGGAAGAGACCTCACGGCTCGCCAAATTCGACTCCCTAACTGGCCTCGCGAACCGCCACCGGATGGCGCAGATCATCGATTCCACGCTGACGGCGTTTCAAGCGGCTAAGCGTAATTGCGCGATACTGATGCTCGATCTTGATCGCTTTAAGCACGTCAACGACACGCTCGGCCATGCGGCGGGTGATGAATTGCTGAGGCAGGTTTCCGCGCGGCTTCAACGCTCGATCAATCACGAGTGCGAGATTGGCCGCTTGGGCGGGGACGAATTCCAAGTCATGCTGCCTGATATGGATGACCGCGGCATCCTGGGCGAGGTCGCGATGAAGATCATTGCGATGCTCAAACAGCCCTATTCTCTCGAAGAAGGGCGCTGCGTTATCGGGGCGTCGGTGGGCATCGCCATCGCGCCGCATGACGGCGTCACCCGCGAAGAGGTGGTGCGTGCAGCCGATCTTGCCCTCTATGCAGCCAAGAATGGTGGGCGCGGACAGTACCGATTCTTCTCAGGTGAACTTGAAAACGAAGCCATCTTCCGCCGCCGTCTTGAAGAGGGCCTTGGAGAGGCAGTGCGCGAAGAACAATTGTTCCTCAAGTACGAACCGATCGTTGCAGCCCAAGGGATGAACGTGGAGTCGCTAGAGGCGCATATCTGCTGGAACCATGCGCAGCGCGGCGAGATCGACCAAGAAGAGTTTGCCGGGATTCTTGAGGGCTCCAGTCAGAATGTAGAAGTGGGCCGCTGGGCGATTGAACAGGCTGCTCGCGATGCAGCAAACTGGCCCGAAACTGTGCGTGTTTCGGTCAATGTACCGGTGCAATTGTTCAATTCAGAGGGCTTTGTCGATGGCGTCGCCGATGCTCTCAAAGGGGCGGACATTGCAGCCGCTCGGCTTGAGCTGGAAATACCAGAGGCGGTTTTCTTCGGTGACACGGATGGTGTCGACCGGACCTTGGCCGCTTTGTTTAAACTGGGCGTTCAGCTGACACTTGATGAATTCGGCAGCGGCTATTCCTCACTGGCATACCTGCGCCGCGCGCCTTTCGATACGATCAAGATCGACGAACGCTTGATCGCAGAAGCCTCGGATAAAGATGGCCGAGAGCTGGGCCTAGTGAAGGCGATTGTCGCGCTGGCTGGTGCGCTGGACATGAACACTGTCGCCAACGGCATTGAGTCCATGGAGCTGCACCGGGTGCTGGGTGAATGCGGCGTTTCCTATCTGCAGGGGCCGATTTACTCCGATCCAATCGCGATCGATGCTGTGTTCGAAGCGTTGACCGATGAATCGTGGAATATCGAACCTGACAGCGACCGGACCAAGCGCGCGCGCCGCCGCACGGTCTTCCGCAAGATCCAAGTCATCCACGATGATCACTCCTATGAAGTCACCTTGCGCAACCTGTCTAAGACAGGCGCTTTGATTCAGGGGCTGGCAGAGGTTCCCAAAGGCACGCAATTCGTCGTCGATCTAGGCGGAGGGCAATTGGCCGTGGCGACCGTTATCCGTTCAAATGCTGACTCCCAAGGCCTAGAATTCGAACAACCACTGATCGACGATGGTTCGGGCGGGCTGTGCACGCGCAACCGGGTCTCTCCCTATGCTTTGGCTTCTGCGGGTGCGCCCTTGGCTGCGCTCTCGCAAGGGAGCTATAAAGGCATGGAAGGTGGGATGCTTGGCCAGGGCGGCGCAAGTGTGCCGCAGTTCGGCTATGCCAACACACCGAGGCCAGAAGTGGCCTAAACGGTCGTTTGCGTTTTCCAACACAGGACTTGCGCGATATATAGGCTGACACGAGGCGTAGAGGGCGCTAATTGGCACAGCCAATGACTGACCTTTCAAAAATCCGCAATTTCTCAATTATCGCTCATATCGATCACGGGAAGTCGACTCTGGCCGACCGCCTGATCCAGTTTACGGGCGGGCTGACCGCGCGCGAGATGTCCGAGCAGGTCCTTGATAACATGGACATCGAGAAGGAGCGCGGGATCACCATTAAGGCCCAGACCGTGCGTCTTAACTACAAGGCGAAGGATGGCGAGACCTATCAGCTCAACCTGATGGATACGCCGGGCCATGTCGATTTTGCCTATGAAGTCAGCCGCAGCCTGGCTGCATGCGAAGGCGCCTTGCTGGTCGTTGACGCTGCGCAGGGGGTGGAGGCGCAAACCCTCGCCAATGTTTACCAATCGATCGAGCATGACCACGAGATTGTGCCCGTCATCAACAAGGTCGACCTGCCCGCCGCAGAGCCTGAGCGCGTGCGCGAGGAAATCGAGGAAGTCATCGGTCTCGACGCGTCCGAAGCGGTCATGTCCAGCGCGAAGACCGGCATCGGCATCGAAGACGTGCTCGAGGCCGTCGTCGCCAAAATCCCGCCGCCCACTGGAGAGCGTGACAAGCCGCTGAAGGCGAGCCTCGTCGACAGCTGGTACGACCCCTACCTCGGCGTGGTCATTCTGGTTCGCGTGATCGAGGGCTTCCTCAAAAAGGGCCAGAACATCACCTTTATGCAAGGCGGCACGCAGCACCTTGTCGACCGCGTCGGCTGCTTCACGCCTAAGCGCGAAGATCTGGACGATCTGGGCCCGGGCGAGATCGGTTTCATCACCGCGCAAATCAAAGAGGTGGAGCAGGCCCGCGTGGGTGACACGATCACCACGGTGAAGGGCGGGGCGAGCGAGGCGCTGCCCGGCTATAAAGAAGTGCAGCCGGTGGTGTTCTGCGGCCTGTTCCCGGTTGACGCGGCGGATTTTGAGAAGCTGCGCGAGAGCATCGGCAAGCTGCGCCTCAATGACGCCAGCTTCAGTTTCGAGATGGAAAGCTCGGCTGCATTGGGCTTCGGCTTTCGCGCGGGCTTCCTTGGCCTGCTGCACCTGGAGATCATTCAAGAACGCCTCAGCCGCGAGTATGACCTTGATCTGATCACCACCGCGCCATCGGTCGTTTACCGCCTGCAATTGGGCAAGACGAAGAACGAGGACGCGAAGGAAATCATGCTGCACAATCCCGCCGATTGGCCGGATGTGAACCGCATTGAAATGATCGAAGAGCCGTGGATCAAGGCGGTGATTTACACCCCGGATGATTACCTCGGGGCGATCCTGAAACTGTGCCAGGACCGGCGCGGGGTTCAGACCGATCTGACCTATGTCGGTGGGCGCGCGCAGGTGACCTATGAGTTGCCGCTGAATGAAGTGGTGTTTGATTTCTACGACCGTCTCAAATCCATCTCGCGCGGCTATGCGAGCTTTGATTACGAGCAGATTGGCCTGCGCGAAGGCGACCTCGTGAAGATGAACATTCTGGTCAATAATGAGCCGGTTGATGCCCTGTCTCTGATCGTCCACGCAGGCGTCGCGGAAGAGCGCGGCCGCGGGATGTGTGAGCGCCTGAAAGACCTGATCCCGCGTCACCTGTTCAAGATCCCCGTGCAAGCCGCGATCGGCGGCAAAATCATCGCCCGCGAGACGATTTCGGCGATGCGCAAAGACGTGACCGCGAAATGCTATGGCGGCGATATCTCCCGCAAGAAGAAGCTGCTGGAAAAGCAGAAAAAAGGCAAAGCCAAGATGCGCGAATACGGGAATGTGAGCATTCCACAGGAGGCGTTTATCGCTGCGCTGCGGATGGGGGAAGAGTGAAGCCCCGCGCCATTCGTCATCCCGAACTTGTTTCGGGATAACCTTCTTAGCAAGGCGCCACCCAATGTTATCCTGAAACGAGTTCAGGATGACGTTTATTTTTGATTGGGCTGTTTTTCCGGTCCGCGGAACGGCGTGTGGCGGGGAAGTTACTCACCCAGATCAAGCGGTAGCTTGATTTCGCCCATGATCCGGTCCGTTTCGAGCAGGATTTTGACGATGCTCTGATAATGCTGGAAATCGGTGTATTCGAGCCTGCGACCCTTGCGATCCTTGAGCCATTTCTGCGCGGGTTGGTATCCGCCGATGTAGAAGTTCCACGCGGTTTCCGGCACGTTTTGGAAATACTGGTGCTTGTTAATCCAGACATGCCCGTCCTCGCGCTTCGGATAGCCGGAGGCGACGACGTCGCGGTCCTCGTCGTCCTCGACCTCGCCCTTAAAGGGAAAAGCGGTGTCGCCGATGGCAGCGGGTTCCATCAGATGCAGCCGCCGCAGCGCTTCGCCCTTTTCACTGATATGAGCAAAGACTTCGGGCGAAGCGGGAAAGGGGATGCGTGGAAAATCGATCTTGAGGAATTCGGCGAAAGTTTCGCGGTAATCGGGCGAGTGGAGCACGCCGTAAATGTAGTCGAAGACTTTGACCTCGGACGGGCGCGCATCGCCGGTTGCGGCGCGGAAATCGTCGTCCGGTCCGGCCTGATCTTTGGGGTCTATGCTAGCGGCCTCGCAGATTTTGGCGTAGAGCTTGGGGTCGAAATTGACTGTCCGTTCGGTGGAAGCGAGCGCATCTTTCTGTGCGGCGTCCTCATCAGGGTAGAGGTAGAGGGGATGGACAGTATTTTGTTCCTTAGTTTTGCTGGAAATTCCACACATTTCAACGATCTTGTCGGTCACAAATGAGTGATAAAATTTGTCAGCTGCTAATTGGCGGGGGAACAGAAAAGATAGGTTCGGCCCACGCAAAAAATTGGACATGATCGCCTCGCGGGGCCAGTCGAGAAGGTCCTGAGTGTAATTTGTCCATCGCACGTCGAATGGCCTGTAGAGCATTTCCGCAAGTGATTGCTCGGGACCCAATAACCTCATCTTTTCTCGTGCCTTGCCCA
Source organism: Erythrobacter sp. S249 (assembly GCF_057364975.1). Lineage (NCBI taxonomy): Bacteria > Pseudomonadati > Pseudomonadota > Alphaproteobacteria > Sphingomonadales > Erythrobacteraceae > Erythrobacter > Erythrobacter sp. S249. Next base: position 280,001 of record NZ_CP200287.1, read on the forward strand.
AGTCCCAGCCCCTGCTGTCACCCGGAAGATACTTACCCGGTTTTTTATGATCAAAAAACAGGCTGCGTATCTGTTCATCAGACTTTGTAGGGTCGAGAAACTGAGCTATTTTCCTGACTTGCTCCTTCCGTGAGAAGCCCACTGCCAAATTGTCTCTGCTGGTCTGAACACCCATTGTGCCTATTACAAACAGATCGGGTAAATTCAAACCAGCGTAGTATTGTTCGAGATGCAATCCGCTATTTCGATTCAAGACCAAGAAGGGTTTCGCTGGCTGAACAGAACTAAATTTCTCACCACCTAGATGTTCAACACCTAGTATTTCACTCTTCAATTTTCGGCTTCCCCAAAGATCGCCGTGCCAGACTTCGGCCAGCTCATTACTAACAGCACCCTTCCGCACCGCGATAATCAGGGACACCCCTTGCTGAATATCGAAAACATTCTTGTCGGCAGAACCATCCGGACTGAGTTCCTTCTTCTTTGTGTTACCATGCAAATCCAACACCCAGATCTTGTCGAACGTCTTTAGCAAGTGCCAGCGCATCCCGCGAAAGGTCGGGTTGTCGAGATAGCCGTGATTTGTGATGAAGCCGAGCACGCCGCCTGACGGGTTTTTGGCGATCATCTCTTCTGACATGCGGATGAATTTCACATAGTCATCGTGCAACCAGTGCTTTCGCTCGCCGAAGTGCTCACCGTCAACGTATTTGTAGTCCTCGATAAGGTTTGTGATCCACTCGCCATTATTCTGGGAAATGCCCGAGTACGGCGGGTTCCCAATCACGCACATAATCGGTGTCTGCCGCTTTACATCCGCCGCTCCCTCAGCCTCTTTCACCAGCGGGGTCCAGAACAAGTCTGACTTTACCCGCTCGGCCGGTTCCAGCGCGTTGGTCAGCCACACGGACACGCGCGGCGGCTTGGCGCTGGGCGTATAGCCGCTTTCGGTGAGCTGCATATCCAGCTTCATATGGCACATGGCGTAACTCGCCATCAGCAGCTCGAAGCCGTGCAGACGCGGCAACAGCTCTTTTTCGACATAGTTTGACCAAGCGCCCGGCGCGACGCTCTTTACCCGGTCGCTGATCAGCTGGGTTGCCTTGGCCAGAAACGTGCCCGTGCCCGTCGCCGGATCGAGGATTTGAACGCGGTGCACGTCTTTCTTGATCGTGACTGGTTTGCCTTTCTTGTCGGTCTCGCCCGTATCCCAATCGACCGTAACCTTGCTGGTGTCCGCAAGGCCTTGCGGGAGGCCGAACTCCTCCTTCAGCACATCATCGACCGCGCGGACGATGAAATCGACCACCGGCTCTGGCGTGTACCAAACCCCGCGTGATTTGCGTTTTTTGGGATTATACGCGCCGAGGAAGTCTTCGTAAAAATGGATAAAGGGGTCGTTGCGCGCGTCCCACTTGCCGTAATCCTTGAACAGGTCGTGCACATTGCAAGCCCGCAAAAGCGCGGCGAGATCATCGACGATCCACGCGATCCGGTCATCCAGATCATACCCGGCCACAAATTGAAACATGGACCGCAGAAACGGGTTGGATTTGGGCAGCAGATCCAGCGCTTCCTGCCTGCTGAAATCATCCGGCGTCTGATCGTGGAAGCGCGCCGCAAACATGCCATAGGTAATCGTTTCGGCGTATATATCGGCGAATTCGCCCGGCGTCAGATTGGGCAGCAGATTTGCTTTGAAGCTCTTAAACTGATTCGCTAGCTCGCTCTGCAATTCTGGGTCGGCTTTTAACACCCCGCCCAAAGCCTCTTTGATCAGCTTTGCCTTACCCGCCATCAGCTCGGCCAAACGCTTCGCTGAACGGAGGGACAGCGGGCGCGCGGCGGCAAATTCTGTCAGGTACGTTTCGAGCTTTTCAAACTGGTCAGGATTGCCGGGCAAGCCATGCGCGTAATCGGCGATGGTGATAAAGGCGGTCTGCTGACCATCGCGGATGAATTCGAAATCTAGACCGTTGGTATAGAGCAGGTTGGGCAGGCCTTGGGTGTAGCGTTCCTTCTGTTCCTTCGAATAGCCTTTCGGCTTCACCACATCCTTGTCGATATCCTTATGCTCGCACCAGCCGCGCGCAACGCCGTCACGCTGGAACACGAAATCAGGTGCGCCGACATCGACCCGGCGCGGTTCGTTGATCACGTCCAGGGCGGAATCGATACTCTTAAACAGGGTTTCGAGCGCAGGACGGTAACTGTGTTCGCTGGCGACACCGGTCGAATAAACGGCGCGGATTTGATCGAGGTAGGCTGCGATATCCAAATTGACGTCCCCTTAGCGGTCGCCTTTTCGTCTAAAGACAGGAGCTTGCCAAGCGGGGATTTCCCGGATCGCTGACCCGTCTGCTCATTTTCCTACTCCCACGCAGGGCGCTATGGCGCGGGTATGCGCTCGCATCTCAACCTTGATCGGAAAAAGCGATTAGTCAGCCGCGTTCTGATCGATTGGAATTTTGGCCTAAGACTGTGTTCCAGCCGTTCCAAGCGTGGCTCACGTGCGATGAGCCGAGGCTCGCGCGGATATGCGAGAGATGTGCATGAAGTGTGGTCTGCGGCGTCAACTTCACTTGGCGTTCACGTAAGGCGCGGTTATAGGGTGGGGTATGACTAACGCCCCTGATAGCGCTCGCTCTTTCGCCCGTATCCTCCGCAAGTCTGCCATGTTGGCGGGCCTTGCCGGTGCCACCCTGTTTACCACGGCCTGTGGCGGCGGCTCTGCCAATGAAGACGTGGCCTATGTCGCGCGGGATGTGGAATCGCTTTATGGCGAGGCGAAGCGGCGGATGGATAGCGGCAATACGCTGCTCGCCGCGGCGCTGTTTGACGAGGTCGAGCGACAGCACCCCTATTCGCCATGGGCGCGGCGGGCGCAATTGATGAGCGCGTTCAGCTACTACGTGGCGCGCGATTACAACAAGGCAATCCAGAGCTCGCAGCGGTTCCTGTCGATCCACCCGGGCAACAAGGATGCGCCCTATGCGTATTACCTGATTGCGCTGTCCTATTACGAGCAGATCAGCGATGTGAACCGCGATCAGAAGATCACTGAGCAGGCGAAGACGGCCCTGCGTGAGGTCAACCGGCGCTTTCCGCAGAGTGAGTATGCGGCCGATGCGCGGTTGAAGCTGGACCTGGTGGATGATCACCTGGCCGGCAAAGAGATGGAAATTGGGCGGTACTACTCGCGCTCTGGCCGGTGGCTGGCGGCGAATCTTCGGTTCCGCAATGTCCTGGAGAACTTCGATACGACCAGCCACGCGCCGGAGGCTTTGTACCGCCTGACGGAAAGCAGCCTGGCGCTGGGCGTGCCGAATGAAGCGGTGAAATACGCCGCTGTGCTGGGCGCGAACTATCCCGGTGATGAGTGGTATGAGAAGGCCTATGAGCTGGTTCAGGACCACGCGGCGGGCGTTTCGCCAAGCTGATCGGTCGGCGGGTGCGGGCTAGGGGCAATCCCTTAGGCCGCTGCTAGCTTAGCATTAACCAAATGTCATTCGCTGTGCGATAGTGCGCGCGGGCATGAGACGTTCGTTTTGCTTGAACCTATTCGCGCCGCTGTTTGCCTGTCTGGCGACTGCCGGCTTCGCTGCGCCTGCCGCGGCGCACCCTGATCACGGATTGGTCGGCGGGGCTGAGGTTGGGCCGGGCGAAATCCTCATCGGAGGAATGCTAGATGGCCGCCGCGACGGAGTGAAGTTTGACGGCATTGCGGTGACGATCAATGGCGCACCCACGGAACTGGCTGATGACGGACATTTCACCGCCGCTGTGCCGATCGCGCCCTATTACCGGGTCGATATCAAGGGCGAGCGCGTTTTCACCATGGTGCAAACCTTTGGCAATGCAGAGCTGCGCGATGCGCGCTGCGATTGCCTGTCGATCCCGCCGATTGAGCTGGTCGCGCGTAAAAAGGGACGCATTGAGTTGTTCTTTGGCGGCGATAGCATGGCGGGAAGGCGCTATTTCACCGCCCCGCGCGGTGAGAAGGCTGTGCTCGATAAAGTCACGCTCGACAGCGATCTTGATCAGCTGTTCACCGCCATCACGCCCTATCTCGAAACCAGCGATCTCGCCTCAATCAATCTGGAGTCCGTGGTCGCTGCGGAGCAACCTGGTCCGCCAGCGCCGAAGCAATATCTGTTCTTCTCCCCTCCGGAACTGACGCATGCTCTGGCGCGCGCCGGGATCGATCACGTATCGCTCGGTAACAATCACACCGCCGACTATCGCGATGCTGGGCTGAAGACGACGATTGACGCCTTGGACGCCGCCGGTGTCGCATGGTCTGGTGCTGGCATGGACGTGATCGAGGCAGAGCGCGCTTCTCGCTTCGAGCTCGCTGAACATAAACTGGGCATTTATGGCTTTGTCGGATGGCGCGGCACCTGGACGCCAAACCAGATCGCCACCGAAACCAAAGGCGGCGCGGCCTGGGGTAAGCGCAGCGATGTTGAGCGCGTGACCAAGCGTGAGCGCCGCGCTGGCTATGTCCCGATCATGCATTTCCACGGCAATCTGGAATATGCCGACCGACCGTCAGAATTATCACTTCCACGTTTTCGCGCCGCGATTGAAAAGGGCTCTCCGCTGGTCATCGGCCATCACCCGCACGTGACCCACGGATTGGAGATTTATCGCGGGGGTCTAATCGCGCATTCGCTCGGCAATTTCCTGTTTGATCAGGAGCATCCGCACACACAAGTCACCTATGCGCTGAAGGTCTGGCTGGAGAAGGGTGAGTTCCTGCGCGCAGAGGCAATCCCGCTCAACATGCTCGATTACCGGCCCGTTCCGGCAACCGGCGGCATGCGGCAGGCGGTGCTGACCCGGCTGCATTGGCTATCAGAGGAGATGGGCACGGTGCTAGCGCAAACCGGTGGTCATTCCGCCGTTTGGGCCGAACGTAAGGGCATTGAGCGCCCGCAATGCCGTTTTCCCAAAGAGTTCAATCTGGCGCATTTTGCGCCCGCCTGTATCAGCGACCGGGGCAGCTATGGCCGCAACATGATCCCGCGCGGAGACTTTGAAAACACCCAGTTTGAGCTGGCCGGTGACCGGTTCTGGATGTCGCGCAATGCCGCGATCGATTTCCGCACCCGTCCCAATGGCGAGGGCTATATGGCACTGCTACCTGATGGCGGGCCGAAGCTGCCTTACCTCTATTCACGCTCTTACATTCGCGATGTCTATGCGACCCGCTTTACCTTGCAGAGCAAGATCAAATTGCCGCGCGATGCTGAGGTGGAATTGATCGTAAAAGAACGCCCGCAAGAAGGGGCTACGCCAACATCTTCTATTCGTGGTGTGTCGCTTGGTATGCTGGAAGTAAGCGGCGGCGATTGGCGCAATCTGCAGTTCGATTTTAACCGCCCAGAAGAGGCGAACAGCACGGCGCGCGCATTCCGCGTGATCCTGAAAATCCGTTTCAAGGATCGGCGAGCAACTGGCGACAAGACCATTGAGCTTGATGATTTCGAACTGATCGAATGGCCTGACGAAGACAGCCAGAATGATCCAGCGCAGGCCTGGCGATGGACGCATTATCAGCCTAATATTTCCCGAGCTGAAAGTGTCCCCGCTAGCCCGTCTGCGGGCGAGTAACCCTCAACCAAAAACCTCGGCCAACGCACTCAGCGCAAAACAAGCTGTTCGTTGTCTCAGCTCAGCAGGTGACGCGCGGCATTTGAGCGGTTAGAAAACCCGCTGAAATGCTGACCCGCCTGTCCATCCGCAATATCGTGCTTATCGAGGCGCTTGACCTAGAGTTCACGCGCGGACTAGGCGTGCTCACGGGCGAGACGGGCGCGGGTAAGTCGATCCTGCTCGATGCCCTCGGCCTCGTGCTGGGCGACAGGGCAGAAACCTCATTAGTGCGCGCGGGCGAGGTCAAGGCGAGCGTTACCGCCAGCTTTGAATTTGGTGTGTTTCCCGCCGCCATCGCCGCCATTTTGGATGATGCCGATATTGATCTGGAGCCAGGCGAGCCGCTGATCATTCGCCGTCAGGTTAAGGCTGATGGCGGATCCAAAGCCTTCATCAATGATCAGCCCGCTGGCGTTGCTTTGCTACGCGAACTTTCTGCATCTCTGGTGGAATTACACGGCCAGCATGATGATCGCGGTCTGGTGAACCCGCGCGGGCACCGCGCACTGCTAGATCGCTATGCCGGAACGGATCTCACGGGGCTGGAGCGCGCATGGCAGGCATGGGCCAAGGCAGAGGCGCAATTGGCTGAGGCGCGCGGTTCGGTGGAACAGGCCGCTGCTGATCAAGAATTGCTGCTCGCGCATTTGGCTGAACTGACCGAGATTGAGCCGCAGGCAGGCGAGGAGGTCCGCCTCGCAGAGACCCGCGCCGCCATGCAAAAGGGCGAAAAACTGTCCGGTGAATTGGAAGAATTGCGCCATATCTGGGAGGGCTCAGATTCGCCGCTCGCATCTTTGCGGGTGGCCGCGCGCAAGCTGGACCGGATCGCTGGCGAGCACCCCTTGCTGGCCGAGGCTTTGGCGGCGCTCGACCGCGCAGTGATCGAAGCCGGTGAAGCGGAAGACCGGATGATGGAGGCGGGCAATGCTCTGGTCCATGATCCGCAAGCTCTGGACGACGCAGAGACGCGTCTGTTCGAGCTCAGAGCGATTGCGCGTAAGCATCGCTGTGATGTTGACGACCTGCCAGACCTGATGCGCGATATGCGGGCACAGCTCGATGCGATCGAAGGCGGCGAGGCGCAATTGGACGCGCTGGAAACGGCCGCACGTGAGGCGCGTAAGGCTTATCTAAGCAAAGCGGAAAAGGCGCATGCTGCGCGGCTCAAAGCGGCGAAGAAATTGGACAAGGCGGTGGCAGCAGAGCTGGCCCCGCTAAAACTGGATGCGGCGCGTTTCCTGACGGCGGTCGGCAAATTGCCCGAGGAAAAATGGGGCGCGGCCGGAATGGACAGCGCCGAATTCCTGATCGCAACCAATCCGGGCGCCGATTTTGCCCCGCTCAACAAGATCGCATCGGGCGGCGAATTGTCGCGCTTTATCCTCGCCTTGAAAGTGGCCTTGGCCGAGCAGGGCGGGGCCGCAACCGTGATCTTTGACGAGATTGATCGCGGCGTTGGCGGCGCGGTTGCGAGCGCGATTGGAGAGCGGCTTGCAAGGCTGGCTGATGATGAGGGGCAATTGCTGGCCGTGACGCACTCGCCGCAGGTCGCAGCGCGCGGCGGACAGCATTATATGATTGCGAAAGCTTCAAATGGCACTGTCACGAAGACGTCGGTCTCGAAACTGAGTTCGGAGGAACGAAAGGAAGAGATCGCAAGGATGCTGTCAGGCGCAGAAGTGACCCCAGAGGCCCGCGCGCAAGCGGACCGTTTGTTGGAGAATGCATGATGGAAGACGTGAAACCTAAAATGAGCGGTCTTCAAATCGTGGCATTGGTCGCGGGTGTTGTAGCGATCTTGGGTGCGACAGTGTCTTGGCTCGTGGTGACCATGGTCAACTCGCACTACAATCCCATCGATGCGAATACTTGGCCGACTTATGTGATAACGACCGCGATGTGGCTCGGCATTTCCGGTGTTGTGGGATGGCTGATGCTGCGGCTCGCTCGCGGATATGCGTCGGCTAAAGGCTTGGCTATCGCAGGCTGCTTTGGTGCGGGGCTCTTGATATTGTCGATGTTTGTTCTGGTTGATTGAGTCTTGCGGCGAATCCCGGCATTTTCCAACACGATGGAGTTGCGTGATGCAGCGGCGTGAATTTGCAGGCCTTGCTGCATTGTCCTTGTTGGGCGGGTGCTCAACCAAACTTTTAGGAGCTCAACACTTGGAAGAAATGTATGGCTTGATTGCCCAGATGAAAACCGCCGACGGTAGGCGTGAAGAAGTCATTGCGGCCCTACTCGAAGGGACACGCGGTATGCCAGGAAACATCGCCTACATGATCGCCGAAGACCTCGAAGATCCCAACTCAATTTGGATCACTGAAGTTTGGCAGACAAAGACAGATCATGCGAACAGCCTCCAGCTGCCTTCAGTCCAGGCCGCAATCGGCAAGGCGCGTCCGCACATTGCTGGTTTCGGAACGCGGGTAGAGACAAAGCCTGTCATGGGAGCCTGAATTGGCCAACCTCTCAGAAGCCGATGCAGCCAATGAGCTGATGCGCTTGGCGCGGCTGATCGCAAAGCATGACAAGCTCTATCATGCGCAGGACAATCCCGAGATCACCGATCAGGAATATGACGCGCTGGTCCGGCGCAATGCCGAATTGGAAGCGGCGTTTCCGCATCTGGTCCGCGACGATAGCCCATCTAAAAATGTTGGCCATCAAATTGCTGCATCACCGCTGAGCAAAGTGACGCATGAGGTTCGCATGATGAGCCTCGACAATGGCTTTTCGCGCGAAGAGATTGAAGAATGGACTGCGCGGGTGCGGCGTTTCCTGTCGCTCGATGACGCGCAGGTGATGGGTTTTACCGCCGAGGATAAGATTGACGGTCTGTCATGCAGCCTGCGCTATGAGGGCGGAAAATTGGTGCGCGCGGCAACTCGCGGCGACGGGCAGGTCGGCGAAGATGTGACCGCCAATGTGCAGCATATCGCCGATATTCCGCAGGAACTGAGCGGCGATGATTTGCCAGACGTGTTCGAAGTGCGCGGCGAAGTCTACATGGAAAAACAAGCCTTTGCTGCGCTTAATGCTGCGCAGCAAGAGGCAGGTGGTAAGCTATTTGCGAACCCGCGCAACGCCGCTGCTGGTTCGCTGCGTCAGAAGGACGCGAGCGTCACCGCGAAGCGCGTTTTGCGGTTCTGGGCGCATGGCTGGGGCGCGGCGTCGGCAGTTCCGGGCGCAACGCAAAGCGAGGTGGTGGAAACCTTGCGTCGCTGGGGTTTTCCGATTTCGCCGCTGTTCACGCGGGTTGAAAGCACGGATGCCTTGATCGCGCATTACGAGAAGATTGGCGCGGCGCGTCCGGACCTCGATTATGAGATTGATGGCGTCGTCTACAAGGTCGACCGACTCGATTGGCAGGGCCGGCTTGGCTTTGTTGCGAAGGCCCCGCGCTGGGCTCTCGCGCATAAATTCCCGGCTGAGCAAGCGCAGACCACTTTGGAGGCGATCGACATTCAGGTCGGGCGCACTGGCAAGCTGACCCCTGTTGGGAGGCTGGCTCCGGTTCTGGTCGGCGGGGTGACGGTCACCAATGTGACGCTGCACAACCGCGATGAAATTGCGCGCCTTGGCGTGCGGCCGGGCGACCGAATTGTGGTCCAGCGCGCTGGCGACGTGATCCCGCAAGTGGTCGATAATCTGACCCGCGATGCGGAGCGTGCTCCGTTCGATTTCCCTGAGGCTTGCCCAGAGTGCGGCAGCGAGGCCGCGCGTGAAGAGGGCGAGGTTGATATGCGCTGCACCGGCGGCCTCATCTGCCCCGCACAGCGTACACAGCGGCTCGAACATTTCGTCAGCCGCAAAGCCATGGATATTGACGGCCTTGGCGAGAAGACGATTGCTCAGTTTTTTGAGCTGGGATGGCTCGAAAGCCCGGCTGATATCTTCCGCTTGAGGGACCGCCGCGAGGACATTCTGGCGCTGGAAGGCTGGCAGGAAAAGTCGGTCGATAATCTTATTGCATCCATTGAGGAAAAGCGCGAACCCGATGCAGCAAAACTGCTGTTTGGTCTGGGCATTAGACACGTCGGAGAGGTGACCGCACGCGACCTAATGAAGGCCTTGGGTGACATCAATATGCTACAAAATGCTGCGCAGCAATTTGCAACATATCGCAGCGAAAATCCGCTGGGAGAGGACGAGAAACCGTCCCCCTTCAAGGCCCGAATGGATAACGCAGCGAAAGACATTTTCGGCGTCAGCGATGGGTTTGGCGCGACGGTCGCGCATTCGCTCGCAGACTTCTTTCACGAGCCGCATAATGTGGCTGTGTGGGAGGATATGCTGAGCGAGGTTTCACCGCCCCCGTATGTTGTCGAAACCCTCGACAGCCCAGTAGCGGGGAAGACAGTGGTCTTCACAGGCAAGCTAGAAACAATGAGCCGCGATGAAGCCAAAGCGCAGGCCGAACGGCTTGGCGCCAAGGCCAGCGGTTCGGTGAGCGCAAAGACCGATATTCTGGTCGCGGGACCAGGCGCGGGATCGAAGCTGAAGAAGGCGCAAGAGCTTGGCATCGAAGTGATGGACGAGGCGGGTTGGGCCGATATTGTGGCGGCAGCGAAATGACAGACTTCCTCACCCACGCGCACCCACAAGCCCTACGCATCGCCGAGCACCTTCGAACTCGCGATGAGCGTATCGCCGTTGCGGATGGTGCGACTGGCGGGCTGATGGCGGCGAGCATGCTTAGCGTGCCCGGCGCGCTTGATTTCTTTGTTGGCGGCGGGGTTATCTATTCCTTCCGCGCTCGCGATGTTCTGTTTGATCTGCCGCGCGACGCATACAAAGGCATGCGCGGGGCGAGCGAGGAATATGCTTTGCTTCAGGCGCGCGCCATCCGAGACAATCTGGGCGCTGATTGGGGGATCGCGGAAAGCGGTTCCGTGGGTGGTAGCAAGCACCCCAGCGGCGCACCATCCGGCCGCAGCTGCGCAGCGGTGGTTGGGCCGGATAGCGAGCACACTCTGGTGCTGGAAACTGGCAGCGAAAACCGGATTGAAAACATGCAGGCCTTCACCCGGAATGCGCTCGACCTGTTGGAACAAACGCTCGCGGGCTAAAATTTTTTTCGCGCAGCTGTCGAATTTGACTTGCCAGTTTCGTCTTCTCATCAGAGCCTCGCCGCAGTGGTGCGGGCCGCAAAGGAGAAGAACCCATGCAATATATGCTGATGATCGCCGAGGATGAGAGCTTCTATCAAGGTGATGACGCCGAAAAGCGGATGGAAGAAACCATCGGCAAGCACATGGCCCTGATCGAGGAAATGGAAAAGGCGGGCGCTTATGTTGGCGGTCACCGCTTGCAGGACGCAGACACCGCGACGACGATCAAATACACATCGGGCGAGGGCGTATTGCATGATGGCCCGTTCGCCGAAACGCACGAAGAGCTGGGCGGCTATTACATCATCGAGGCAGCCGATCTGGACCGTGCGATTGAATGGGCGCGCAAGATACCGGTGCCTGGCAATGGCGCGGTCGAAGTTCGCCCTATTTGGCCGGACTGACTTGCCGGATACGCGCAGCAGTATCGGCGCCGAGATAGCAGGCGCGCGGCCACGGGTGATTGCCGCCTTGGTGGCGCAGCTTCGCGATATCGATTTGGCAGAAGATGCCTTTGCCGAGGCTGCGGCGACATTTCTGGAAAAAGGAGTGTCGGCGGACAATGTCCCAGCTTGGCTGTTCATTGCGGCAAAGCGCAAGGCGCTGGACGCGGTGCGCAAGCGGACGGCGCAGGCAAAGCACGCCGCAGACAGCGGTGCAATGGTGAGCGAGATGAGCAATGTGATCCAACTGCCCGAGGCGATACCGGACGAGCGGCTGAGGTTGATCTTTATTTGTTGTCACCCGGCGATTGCATTGGAGGCTCGCACGGCGCTGGCGATGAAGGTCATTTGCGGATTACCCGTGCCCGAAATTGCGCGCGTTTTTGTCAGCAGTGAACCGGCCATGTTTCAACGCATCACGCGTGCAAAAGCGAAGATTCGCAAAGCGGGTATTGCGTTTGAATTGCCGCCGCGAAAGACTTGGGCAGAGCGGCTTGATGCTGTGCTGCTGACCTTGGAACTCGCCTATACAGTTGCATATCAGGATGCCGCAGCGGAGCGGGATGGAGAGCTGGCGGGCGAGGTTTCGCGGCTCGCCAATATGGTAGCTGAATTGCTCCAGCAGGATCCGGAGGCCTTAGGGTTAGCGGCGCTGGTTGCGCTGGCACGATCGCGAGAAGCGGCGAGGGTGGATGCGGCCGGGGCGATGATCCCTTTGTCTCAGCAGGATTGCAGCCTGTGGGACGCAGCGCTGATCGAACAGGCGTGGGCCTTGCTCGATCAAGCGGCTGAGTTTGCGCGGACCGGGCCCTACCAAGTGATGGCCGCCATTCAGTTGTGCCATGCGCGGCGCGGCGTGGATGGAAAGACTGATTGGGCGGCGATTGTGAAACTGTATGATGCTCTGATGATGATGCGACCGGGCGCCGTTGTTTCGCTCAACCGAGCGGTTGCGTTGTCTCAGGTGGAAGGCGCAGCCGCAGGTCTTGCCGCGCTAGAGGGACTTCCGAGAGATAAGCTCCAATCATTGAGGCCCTATCATGCGGCGCGGGCGGATATGATGATCCGATTGGGACGCGACGAAGAGGCGAGGGCGTCTTTGAGCGAAGCCTTGCAGCTCGACCCACCCAGCGCGGAACGGCGATATTTGGAGCAGCGATTGTCGACGCTCGGCTAGAGTTTAGCGCTCACCCAATTCCGTGCGGTGCACGGGTAGCCATTTCATCACCCCGCCAGACATTGGCGTCCAAAGCCCTGTGCGAATGCCCGCCATCGCGAGCCGGTTGCTAGTCCATTGATTGCAGGTCTGGGTTAGATTGTAGCTTGGGATCGCGGTGTAATAGGCATCCTGGCTGAAACTATCGCGCTCGTACTCGCGAAAGGGATCGGCACCCAACGGCGGCAGGTCCGCTTCGATTGCTTCCACCAAGGCTTTATATTGTTCGCCCGACACGCGCATCGCGCGGCGTTCTTTATCGAGCGGCGGATTGATATAGCGGCTGACGCGTATCACGCCGGGCCCGCCAATCGTTGCAATCCTGAGCGCACTGGAAACCGACAGGTCAGAGATTTGTGGAATCTCCATCATCGCTTGCCTGTCGCCAAATCCAATCGCGACATGGGTCGGCTCGCCCGTGCCCAGCCATTCATTCGCGCTCGGAAAGGTTTCGCGCCAATCCTTATGCGCATTGGCAATCGGCAGCACGAATTGGGTGTGCACGCCATTGGTCTCGACCATGATGGTGACCGGGTCGGCTATGGGTTCTTCGGCAAACGCGCCGCGCGGGATCATGGAGCCAAACCATGCGGTAAGCAGGAACAATGCGAGTGCGGCGGCCACAGCGATGAGCGCATATTTTAGCGCTCGGCCAATGCGGGGGAGCACTTTAGTCGTCATTAAGCGTTGCGCCGCCTCAGCCACAGGATCGACCAATCGCCGCGAACAAGCCGCGCGGTTAGGCGAAATCCGGCGCGGCGATAGGCTCGGCGAATACCCGGCTCTTGAGTGGTGAGCAGGCCAGCGAGCAAAACGCTGCCGCCCGGCGGGACTGATGCTGCGAAGGCAGGTGCGAGCTCGGTCAGCGGTCCGGCCAGAATGTTGGCGATCAAGAGATCATAGGGCGCGCGGGCGCGGAGCAGTGGGTTATCCATGCCATCAGCGATCACCATCGCCATTTCGCCGGGGCGCGGGCCAAGCCGCATTTTGTTGAGCGCGGCATTGTCCTCGACCACCTGAACGCAGACGGGGTCGATATCAGATGCGGTTGCGCGCGCGGCAGACCAAAGCTTCAGCGCTGCAAAACCTAGCAGCCCGGTGCCCGTCCCGATGTCGGCGATATTGCGCGCGCTCATGCCGGTGCCCTTCATGGCGGCGAGCATTTCTAAGCAGCCAGCGGTGGTCTCATGCTGACCAGTGCCGAAGGCTTGTGCAGCCGGAATGGCGAAGTTGATCGCGGATGGGTCCGGCGAAAAGTCGGGTGTGTGAATGTGAAATGGCCCGGCGCGGATCGGCTCGACGCCTTGCTGGCTCAGTGTGAGCCAATCTTCATCGGGCAGTTTCTCAACCGTGATCTTGGGCGCTTTGCCAGTGAACAGATCGGCGAGGGCGCTTTTCTGGGCTGCGCCGGGCTTGCTCGGATACCATCCCTCCAGCACCCATTCCTGCGGGCGATCCTCGGCAATTTCGCGGCCAGAGATGACGAGATCAAAATCCCAATCATCGAGCTCGTCATGCGTCAGCAGAGCGGCTTGCACGACCTTCTTCGGCGCGAAGGCCGAGAGTTTCCAACTGGTACTCATTCAGCGGCCTCTTTGGCGAGGCGGGCATCAAGATCGCTGTGTTTTTTGGCGGCATATTGGGCGCAGGGCGCTTCCATAGCCTCCAGACCGCCCTTTTCAAACCAGTCAAACAATCGCCCATGCGAAGGGTGCGCGGCGATCAAGATGTCGCAATCTATCGCGGCCAAACGATCGAGGCCCGCACGGTACTTTGCGACGTAATCGGGGTGATCGGAGAAACGATATCCATCTGCGCTAACAGGGGAGAGGCTGTCAGCGTAGACGATGGTTTTGCAAACTTGGTTTTCGCAGCTTTCCCATTCCCAGCTTGTCGCGCCCGGCGTGTGACCCGGGGTTGCGATAGAGCGGACAGAGGTTTGTCCCGCGCTCATTGCATCACCGTCCTGATGGATGATGTCGACACGAGCAGGGGCAAATGGCTCATGCATTCCGCTTTGCGGATCGCCCGGTTGATCGCGGCCTGTGCGCATAACCTCGGCGCCCGCCTCTAGCGATACCAGCGTTGCCCCGGTTAGCTCCTGCAAATAGGCCATGCCGCCAATATGGTCGAAATGTTCGTGGCTGTAGCCGAGCAGGAGTATGTCGTTCGGGTTGAAGCCCAAGCTCTTGATGTTGCTCTCTACAACGCGGGCACCTGCCTTGGTCCCGCTATCGAGCAGGATGTGGCCGCCGTCATCGGTAACTAGGATCGCAGAGATACCGCATGTGCCGACGTAGTAGCTGTTGCCGTGAATCTTGAACGGTGGGGCAGGCTTGTCCCAGTCATCCCACGGCTCGCAAGCGTCGAGAAATGCCTGTTGGTCGGCGGGGAGCCGAGAAGGCTCTTCTTCATTCGCGAGCGAAGCCGAACACGCCGCAAGCAACAACGGGCCCGCGATCACGCTTAATCTACCGAACATAGCTTGCTCCATTGGCGTCGATCACCGCGCCAGTCATGCTGGGCGGTGCATCAAGCGCGCAAAAGGTGATGATACGCGCAATCTCTTCTGGCTGAGCGACCTTGCCCAAAGGAATGTCTTTGAGCAGTCCATCGCCGCCGCGCGACTCCAGATAGTCTCCAGCCATGGCCGTATCTGTAAAGCCCGGAGCTATCGCGTAGCTGAATATGCCTTCGCTTGCATAGGCGCGGGCGATGGTCTTGTGCATGGCCAGCATACCGCCCTTTGCCGCTGCATAATGCCAATGCGCGGGAGAATCGCCGCGGTGCCCGGCTCGGCTAGCGACATGCACTATGCGTCCTGTGGTACCCGTGTTTTGCCAATGGCGCACCGCAAAACGGGAAAGCTGAGCCGCTGCGGTCAGGTTTATGCGCAAGGTGTCTTCCCACCCGTCGAGCCAGGCAATGTCGGAGCCATCCAACGGATTGGCGTCAAACAGTCCCGCATTGTTGATGAGTACATCCACTTTGCCGCCGGTTTTCTCCAGCATCGCGTCCCAAAGAGCCTGCGCTGCGCCGGGGTCGGTGAAGTCTGCCGCAATCGTCTTATCATCGCCGCTGCGTGTCGCGTGGCCGGTCACTTTGGCCCCGCGCGCTGTTAGTTCATTGCGGGCCGCCGCGCCGATCCCGCGGCTCGAACCGGTAAGGAGAATGTACTTCATGCAACACTCTATCCAAAACTTTGCACCGGGAGTCGAGCGCTCACCGCTTGTCACACGCGATTGTCGCGTTAAGTGGGGGGAACGAATTGTATGGGATCAAAAAAATAATGGCGAATAGACCGCTTTCCCCCCACCTGCAGATATGGCGCTGGGGGCCGCACATGCTGGTTTCAATTCTGCACCGGGCATCCGGCGATGGCTTGGCAGTTGTTGGCTTGGCTGTGCTGGTTTGGTGGCTTGGCGCGCTGGCCAGCGGCCCAGAGGCATATAATGCGTTCCAGACCGTGGCGACCTCACCGTTTGGCTATGTTGTGCTGGTCGGCCTGACCTGGGCGTTCTTCACTCATATGATGAGCGGCCTGCGGCACTTTGTGCTCGATATTGGTGCTGGCTATGAGCTTAATGCCAATAAGATTTGGTCCATTGCATCGCCTATTCTTGCGATCCTCCTCACTGCGGCCTTCTGGGCCTACATGCTGACGAAATAGGGGCGCAGACATGGGTAACGGAACTTCACTCGGAAAAGTACGCGGTCTCGGCTCTTCGCACGCCGGCGCGCATCATTGGCTGCTGCAACGCTTCACAGCGGTCGGCAATGTCGTCCTCACAATCTGGCTGGTGGCCAGCATCATGCTGCTGCCGGACCTTGGCTATGCCACGGTCAGCAGCTGGATCGCTCAGCCTGTGCCCGCCACGGCGATGATCCTGCTGGTGATCTGCACATTCTGGCACGCGCGCTTGGGTCTTCAGGTCCTGATCGAAGATTATGTTCAAAACAGCGGCACCAAATTTGGTCTGATCGCTGCACTCAACCTTGCTGTCATTGGCGGCGGTGCCTTCGCTATCTTTAGCGTCGCCCGGCTCGCCCTCGGAGGAGTCGCCTGATGGCTGACCTGAATTCTTACAAGATTATCGATCACACATACGACGTCGTTGTTGTTGGCGCTGGTGGCTCTGGTCTGCGCGCAACGATGGGCGCGGCGGAAGCTGGCCTGCGCACGGCCAATATCTCAAAGGTTTTCCCAACCCGTTCGCACACTGTCGCGGCGCAGGGCGGGATCGCGGCATCGCTGGGCAACAACACGCCTGATCACTGGTCATGGCATATGTATGACACGGTGAAGGGTGCCGATTGGCTGGGCGATCAAGACGCGATTGAATATCTCGCGCGTGAAGCGCCCGCCGCTGTCTATGAGCTAGAACATGCTGGCGTTCCGTTCTCTCGCAACGAAGACGGCACGATTTATCAGCGCCCGTTTGGCGGTCACATGCAAAACATGGGCGATGGCCCGCCGGTCCAGCGGACCTGCGCCGCGGCCGACCGTACCGGTCACGCTATGTTGCACGCGCTCTATCAGCAGAGCCTGAAATATGACGCGGACTTTTTCATTGAATATTTCGCGCTCGACCTGATCATGACGGGTGATGGCGGCGATCGTAAATGCGTCGGCGTGATCGCTCAGTGTCTTGATGATGGCACCATCCACCGGTTCCGTGCGCAAAATGTTGTGCTGGCAACAGGCGGTTATGGCCGCTGCTATTACACGGCAACCTCTGCGCACACTTGCACCGGCGATGGCGGCGGCATGGTCTTGCGCGCTGGCCTGCCACTGCAGGACATGGAATTCGTTCAATTCCACCCGACCGGCATTTACGGCGCGGGCGTGCTCATCACAGAAGGTGCGCGGGGCGAGGGCGGATACCTCACCAATAGCGAAGGCGAACGCTTCATGGAGCGCTACGCTCCATCGGCCAAAGACCTCGCATCACGCGACGTTGTCAGCCGCTCTATGGCGCTGGAAATGCGCGAAGGGCGCGGCCACGGCGCAGATGGTGATCACATTCACCTGCACCTTGATCACATTGATCCGAAGGTCTTGGCTGAACGCCTGCCTGGCATCACCGAGAGCGGCAAGATCTTCGCTGGCGTGGACCTGACCAAGCAGGCTCTGCCGGTGACCCCGACCGTGCACTATAATATGGGCGGTATTCCCTGCAATTATCACGGCGAAGTTGTGACCATCGGCCCGGATGGCAATCCGGATCACGTGGTTCCCGGCCTGTTCGCTGTAGGTGAGGCGGCCTGTGTGTCTGTCCACGGTGCAAACCGCTTGGGTTCCAACTCGCTGATCGATCTCGTGGTGTTTGGCCGCGCGACCGGCCACCGCCTGCGTGACATTACAAAGGCAGGTGCGAGCCAGCCAGAACTGCCTGCGGATAGCGCCGAGTTGGCGCTCAGCCGGCTTGACCATTTCCGTTATGCGCAGGGCGGCTCACCAACCGCGCAAATCCGCAGCGAAATGCAAAAGGGCATGCAGAAACACGCCGCCGTGTTCCGCGACACCGCACTGCTCGAAGAGGGCGTCAAAATCCTCGCCGAGCAGAACAAGCGGATGGAAGACATTCACGTTTCCGACCAATCGCTCGTCTGGAATAGCGACCTGATCGAGACGCTGGAGCTCGACAATCTAATGTCACAGGCAAATGTGACGATGGCGAGCGCAGCGAACCGCAAGGAAAGCCGCGGCGCGCACAGCCACGAGGACTTCCCGGATCGCAACGACAAAGAGTGGATGAAGCACACCATCACCTGGTTTGATGGCTGGGGCGGCGGCGCCAAAGGCAGCGGCAAAGGCGAAATGAAGATCGACTATCGCCCCGTTCACGAATACACGCTTACCGACGATGCGACCTACATTGAGCCGAAGGCGCGAGTGTATTGATTGGTTTTTGAGACCTCTAACCAAGAAACCCGTCGTCCTGAACCTACCAATGGATGAATGGCGTCTAGCAGTTGCGCCGGAGTGCTTGACGCCAAAGCTCGAAAGCCGCAGCTTGAGCCACTTATGAAACGGGGCACATCTTTCCGAATCGCAGTCGCGGCGATGGCTTTGGTGGTCGCTGGGCCAGCCTATACTCAGAGCAATTCGGTCAACTCCAGCAATCCCAATCAGCCGCCGCCGCACACCAAGCCGTGGCCCAATTTTGCGACTGGCACCAATCCCGCCGCGATCAAGAACAGCTTGGTGAAATCGCCAGAGTTTGAGCGCGAGAGCTCGCCCGCGGTATTGCTGCGCGAGCGGCGTAAGTTAGATGCGGCTTTCAACGCGCTTCAGCCCAACCGCCCCGGAACGATCGATGCCTATGTGCTGACCGTAGCGCTGGATAGCGATCCTGTGTTTGCCCGTGAGGCGCGCGAGGCTGCCAAAGTCCTTTCGCGGCGATATGGCGCGGCGGGGCGTACGATCACGCTGGCCGGGCCCGATGGGACAAGCAATGAGCTGCCCAAAGGCTCGATCAGCGCGTTTCTCTCAACCCTCGCCCAAATTGCTGAAGTTATGGACACCAGCGAAGATGTGCTGGTGCTCTATACGACCAGCCATGGTTTGCAGCACGGCTTGGCCTATCACTACGGCGACACCGGATATGGTGTGTTGTCGCCCGATCATTTTAAGGCGGCGTTGGAAGAGCTCGAGATTGAGCGGCGCATCCTGATTATCAGCGCGTGTTATGCGGGGGTTTTCGTGCCCAAGCTTGCGAGCGATAACACCGCGATCCTAACAGCGGCGGCGGATAATCGCACATCGTTTGGTTGCCGCGCGGACAATGATTGGACGTTCTTTGGCGATGCGCTGATCAACAATGCACTGCGCAAGCCGCAATCCTTGGCTGATGCGTCAAAAGAGGCGAACCGCTCAATCGCGGGCTGGGAGGCGAAGGCGCGTGTGCTTGCTTCTTTGCCGCAGACGCAGATTGGTAAGAGCGTAGGCGAATGGATGCCAGAACTGCGAGCGCGCATGCCTCAAACTGCGGGCACTCCGGTTGGTCGTCCGGCGATAAGTACGTTGGGTCCGGACGAATTTAGGCAGCCGGCTCGTCGCCCTCGCTAGGCGCGCGCCGCGCTTCAACGATAGTGACAGGTTCTGCCAGCATTTGGCCCTTCATCCAGCCTTCGCCTTTCGCCGGATCGATTGGGGCAGCATGGATCGCCTCCACCACGTCCATCCCATCGGTGACATAGCCAAACACCGCGTAGCCATTGCGCCAGACCGGATCATCTGAGCTTGGGTTTGCGTCCAGCCCGGTCTGATCGCCGAGCATGATAGAGAAATCGCCATTGGCCGTGCCAGGTTCACCCATCGCCATCGACAAAGCGCCGCGCGTGTGGCTCAGCCCCGTGACTGTGGTCGGTTCGTGTTCGATGCCTTCCAGCACGCGCTTGGGATCCCATTGGGTGCCGCCCTGGATCAGGCCATTGGGCTGCTTGCCCCAATCGAGCGGCATGGCGCGGTAGAAGACGGTGCCATCAAAGCGGTCCTCATCAACATAGCGCAGGAAGTTTGCGGCTGTGATCGGCGCGCGCTCTGTTTCCAGCGCAATGGTGATGTCGCCCATCTGGGTCTCAAGCACCACGTTAACCGTCTCGAACTGCCGCTCTGGCTCTGGCGCGTTCAGCGCGTCTTCCACTTCCTGAACTTGAGTGCCCACCGTGATGAGCATTGTAGCGGTGGCGAATAGTGATTTCATCCATGTCATTCGTCGGAGGATATCGCAGTCTGATCGAAGGGCAAGGGGCAGAACGCGGTGTTCATCCAGCCTTCATGTTTACAAACGTAATCGCTAAGACTACAGACGTAATCGAGAGCGGGAGGCTCACGTGACACAGTCCGAAAATGCAAAACCAACTGGCAGTTCTAAGCCTGAGCGGATCAGCGATGCTGAGCATGCTGTGATGGAGGCCTTGTGGGAAGGCGGCACCTTAAGCGCCGCCGATGTCTGCGATGCCGTTTGTGAGCCACGCGGATGGAGCCTTGCCACAGTCAAAACTCTGCTCTCTCGCTTGGTTGGCAAGAATGCCATCGCGGCGCAGCCAGACGGCCGCCGCTTTCTCTACAGCCCGCTGATCGCGCGGTCCGACTATGTCGGTGGCGAATCCCGCCGCCTGGTCGACCGCCTTTTTGGTGGCAGCGCGTCCTCTTTGTTTGCGCATCTGGCGGAACAAGAAGCGCTGAGCGAGGAAGACCTCGCCGACATTGAAGCTCTGCTCAAGGAGTTGAAACCATGATGGACTGGCTACTTGATACCCTGCTGTGGACCGCCGGATTGATCGCGCTGGTCCTGCTTATTCGCCGCCCGGTTGCCCGTTGGTTTGGGCCGCAGATCGCTTATGCCCTGTGGGCGATCCCGGCTTTGCGCTTGCTCCTGCCGCCGGTGGAGCTACCCGCATGGCTGAACCCTGAGCCACGTGACGCTGCACCTGCTGAGAACCTTGCGGATAGCAGCGCGTCCGAGGCAGCTTCCGGTGATTTCCTATTTACGATTGTCCAACCCCAAGCTCCTGCTGCGACTCTGGGGCGGTTGGACGCGGCGCCCGGCCTGCTAATGCCGACAACCCCGATGCCGATCCTTGAGATTGGCATTTCGGTATGGCTGGTCGGCGCCGCCCTTTTCCTTTGGCTGCGTTTCGCCGCCTACTTCCGCTTGCGGCGCGAGCTGCTGGAGGATGCGCGCGAAGTGGGCCGCTATGGCCGGGTGCGCTTGCTTGAAACCTCCGGCACCAGCACGCCGCTTGCCTTTGGCGTGGTCGATCCGGTCGTGGCGCTGCCGCATGGCTTTATGGCGCAGGCCGATATCACCGCGCGCAATCTGGCGCTGGCGCATGAGCTCTCGCACCATTCCGCGCGCGATTTACTCGCCAATATGATTGTTCAACCCTTGTTCGCTCTGCACTGGTTTAACCCGCTTGGCCGTTATGGCTGGCTGGCTATGCGGCGCGATCAAGAGGCAGCGTGCGACGCCCGGGTTATGGCTGAAAAAGCTCCCGAAGAGCGCGCAGTCTATGCCAACCTCATTACCACTTTCGCAGCAGGGCCCAAGTTTGCATTGGCCGCGCCTATGGCGTGTCCAGTGCTGGGTGAGAAGTCGATTATCCACCGTCTAAGGAGCCTGAAAATGTCCAATATGTCCTCACGCCGCCGGATCGCTGGCCGCGTAATGGTGGGGGCCGCTGTCCTCGCGCTGCCGCTAACCGCATCGATATCCTATGCGGAAGGCACCGTGCCCGCCGCGCCGCCGGCTCCGCTCGCGCTGGGTGCCCCATTGCCGCCTGCGCCTCCTGCACCGCCAGTCCCACCCGCTGTGCTGCAAGCTGCCGCTATCGAGGCGATTGATCCAGGCGCAAGCCAGGAACGGCTTGATGCCATCGAAGAAGAGATCGAGCGGGAAGAAGAGCGGATTGCGGCGGAAATCGAACGCGCTGAGGAATTGGCTGAACGGGTGGAAGAGCGTAGCGAAAGAGCCAGAGAGCGGGCCGAGGAACGTGCTGAACGTAGCCGCGAACGTGCCGAACGCGGCCGGGAACGCGCAGAGCGCCGTCAAACGCGCAGCATCCAAATTCGCCGCAGTGTGAAGTCGAACAGCCCCCTCAGCGACAAAGAGGTTGAGGAGATCATGGTTGATGTCCGCCTCGGCCTTGCAGAGGCCGACGCTGCGATTGCCGACGCGCATCGGGAGATCAAGCTAGCGCATATCGACATCGACGACGCGACGACCAAGGTAAAGGCGAAGTGCCGCTCAGGCCAGGATGAGCCTGCTGAGGTCGTTGAGCACGGCAATGGTCGATCCACCGTTTACCTATGCCAAGCCAAAGTGATGGCAAAGGCGCTCGAAGGCCTGCGTGAGGCGCGCGAGGCGCTGGCAGATAATGCCGAGATTCAAGGCAATCTGCGCAGCCAGCTGCTCGAGACTTTGGATGAGCAGATCCGGAGTTGGGAACGCACCAACCAGAGTTGATCCAATCAGTTGAATGCGGGGTTAATCCCCCGGACGAAGTCTGATTCAAGAGAACGGCGGGCGCTTATTTTGAGCGTTCGCCGTTTCCTTTCAGTCGGTTCATATGGAATTCAGTTCACCGCTCCCATTGCACGTTTCATCGCGTGATAGGAGGGCGAGATATGGCGAAAGAACGATCCCCAGGACTGAAATTACTCTTCGCGGCCATTATCGGTATGGCGCTGACCATACCATTATTGGCTGTTTATGCACTGGTCTATGACCGGGAAAATCAAGCGGACATTGCGCAGCGATCCATCACAGAGGGCTGGGCAGGGGCACAGGTGCTCGCCGGGCCGGTGCTGGTCGTGCCTTATAATGAGGAACGGGTCACCAGCGAGGTTGTGAACGACCGCACTGTTTCGCGCACCATTATCGCTCGCGAGTTGCTGTATATCTCTCCGGAGAAGCAAGACATCGCCACCGTGATCAACCCAGAGATTAAAGCTCGCGGATCGATCCACAAGTCGGTGATTTATGATGTTGCACTGTCGGGCACGGCAGCTTTCGCCTTGCCAAGCGATCTGGATCGGTTCGGCGTTGAGCCTGAGCAATTGCTGCTGGACGAAGCGGAAATTCGTTTCCCGATCTCTGACCCGCGTGGCATTCAAACCGACGCAGAGTTGGCCATCGGGGGCGAGGCCATTGCCCTGCGCCCAGGCCTTGGCACGGGCAGCAATGGCAGCGGTATGCATGCATTCCTTGATTGGACCGGCAGCGAGCCTTTGGCCGTGGAGTTCAATTACAAGCTGCGGGGCAGCAGTGCGATCAGCATGGTGCCGCAGGGCAAGGAAACCAATTGGTCGGTTGAATCGGAATGGCCGCACCCAAGTTTCACTGGCAGCTTCCTGCCGGGTGATGAAACGGTCGAGATCAGCGATGCTGGCTTTAAGGCCAGCTGGTCAATCTCGAACCTAGCGCTGGGGCAGACCTTGGTGCGCAACACCGAGGCGCAGTTGCCAGAGCTCAATCCGCGTGACCGTTTCTCCGCATATTCAAATGATGGCAGCGACGTGAGCATCGCAACGATCCGCTTGGTTGAACCGGTTGATCTTTACAGCCGCGTCAATCGTTCGGTGAAATACGGCTTCCTGTTCATCGGCTTCACGTTCCTCGCTTTCCTGATGTTTGATATCGTGGGCGGTGCGCGTGTGGCGGCGGCGGAATATCTGCTGAGCGGGGCAGGGCTTGTCCTGTTTTTCGTTATGTTGCTGGCCTTTTCCGAGATGCTCGGCTTCATGATCGCGTATCTGATCGCAAGTGCTGCAACTATCGGTCTGCTGTCGGCTTACAGCGCGGCAATCCTCGGCAGTTGGAAACGGGCGAGGGTTATCGCGGCTCTGCTGGTTGCGCTCTATGCGGGTCTCTATGTCCTGCTGAACCTCGAAGAATGGTCACTGGTGATCGGCTCCGTGCTGCTGTTCGTTGCACTGGCCGGCATGATGTACGCGACCCGTCAGATCGATTGGTCCTCCGCGGTCAAGTCTGACGATCCGGCACCTGCCGTCCCGGCCGAGGCCGCTGCGAGCTAAGTCGCACGCGCCTTAACCGGCAAACATTTCGGGGCCGGAACGGGTAAACCGCTCCGGCCCCGATTGGTATTGGGGGCTATGAAAAGCTTGGATTAGCCAAAGTCGAAATAGACATTGCAGACATCGCTATCTGCGCTGTCGAGACCCCGGCGCAGGGCCTCCATGCGTTGCTGGCTGGTGCCGTGGGTGAAGCCTTCGGGATTGATCCGTTGCCCAGCATTGCGCTGCAAAGTGTCGTCGCCAATTGAGGCGGCTGCGCGCATGCCTTCTTCCAGATCACCGCGCTCGATCAATTGGCGGTTCTTGCCCGCCCAGACACCGGCATAGCAATCGGCCTGTAATTCCATGCGCACCTGCAATTGGTTGCGATTTCCCGGATTCTGCTGCTGGGCGCTGCGAACCTGTGTGGCAAGGCCGGTGAGGTTCTGGATGTGGTGCCCATATTCATGCGCGATCACATAGAGGCGCGCAAAGTCGCCGCCCGTGCCGGACATGCGAGCGAGCTGATCATAGAAACTGGTGTCGATATAGATACCCATATCGGCAGGGCAGTAAAACGGGCCAGACGCGGAACTGGCGCTGCCGCAACCGCTCGTGTCCACGCGGCCTGTCTGGAACAGATCAAGGAAGGGCTGTTCAAAGGGTATACCAGCGCGGGCAAATTCCGGCTCCCATGTCTCATTCAAGGATGTGAGCGCTGAGCAGGCCTCGGTCGCATATTGGCTGCTGGAGCAGATTTCCTGCTCGCTGCGCTGGTCCGTCTGCGTTTGCGATTGCGGGCTTTGCTGCTGTACGCCTTCGACCACGCCCAGCATTTGTCCCGGATCAACGCCAAAGACTATCGCACCAATCGCCACGATCACAATCGTGCCGCAGCCCATGCCGCCGGCCCGTCCGCCCGGCATTCTGCGCCCGCCGCCATTGCTGGAGCGGACTTTGATCTTGGATGTGTCGAACGGATTGAGCCGCATTGTGTTTTTCCTCCCTGGTCCAGTTCGCGCGATCCCGCTGCGCCTAGACTCCATTTCGCACATTGCTGCGCTGCGGTCTGCATAAATGCTGGACAGGGCCGCCTGCAATGGCAAAAGCTTGGGTCGACACAAACTGCAGGAGTTACCGATGTTCCTTAAGGGCAAACGCGCGCTGATCACGGGATCAACCTCCGGGATTGGCTTGGCCGTCGCCCGCGCGCTTCACGCAGAGGGTGCAGAGGTAATCCTCAATGGCTTTGGCGACGAGGCAGAGATTGCCGCGCTGCGCGAGGAATTGGGCGCAGATTACAGCGGCGCAAACCTGCTCGATGCCGATGCGATCGAGGCCATGATGGCCAAGGCGGGCACGGTAGATATTCTGGTCAACAATGCTGGGATGCAGCACGTCGCCCCCGTTGATGAATTCCCGCCAGAGAAATGGGATCAGGTGATTGGCCTCAACCTAACCGCGCCCTTTCACACCACACGGCTTGCCGTGTCGGGCATGAAGGCACGCGGGTGGGGCCGGATTATCAACACCGCGAGCGCGCATTCGCTGACCGCCTCTCCGTTCAAGAGCGCGTATAACGCCAGCAAACATGGCATTGCGGGCTTTACTAAGACCATCGCGTTGGAATTAGCGCAGACCGGAGTGACTGCGAATTGCATTAGCCCCGGCTATGTCTGGACGCCGCTGATCGAGGGGCAGATCCCCGACACGATGAAAGCGCGCGGGCTGACCAGGGATGAGGTGATCAATGATGTCCTCCTCGCAAAGCAACCCACAAAGAAATTCGTACAACCAGAAGAAGTTGGCGCGCTTGCGGTCTTCCTTTGCCGCGAAGAAGCGGGCAATGTGACCGGAGCCAATTGGAGCATAGACGGAGGCTGGACCGCCGAGTGAGCAAAGCAGGGGCGCAAACAGGGGCGAGGCTGGCAGGCCTTGCAAGAGTATGCGTGGTGGCCGCCCTTGGGCTGGCGATCAGCGCCTGTGTCGGCTCGCCCGTGGCCAGCGTTTCCAAGGCGGAGCGGGCGCAAATCGCCGCCAGCATGACGCGCGATATCAATGTCCTCGCCAGCGACACCTATGGCGGGCGCAAGCCTGGAACCGATGGCGAGGTCCTGACAGTCAATTACATCATAGATCGGTTTCAATCCGTGGGACTGGAATCGGGCACGAACGATCCCGGCAATCCGTGGCGCGCTCCGGTTCGCTTGATCAGCACGCAGCCGAGCGAAAGTTCCGTTACGCTGAGTTTTGGAGCGCGGGACGTTGAATTGCCGGCGGAAGTCGCTGCTGCCTACACCACCCGGCAATTAGCCCTGGTTGAGGGTGCGGATGTGGTTTTTGTTGGACGCGAGGCAACACGCGTCCCTGAAGAGCGCGTGGCAGGCAAAGTCGTCTTGATGCTGGACGAGGACGGCGTCAGCGATGCTCGCCGCGAGATCCTGTTCGCCAAAGGCCCCGTCGCAATCATCACCGTGATGCAGGATACCAAATCGATAGCAGACCAGCGTTTTGTGCGTGAGCGGGAACGCTTCATTCTTGCGAGCCGTGAGGGGCAGGAGCTGCGCGCTTTCATCACAAATTCTGTGATGCTTGGTATGCTGGGCGAGGATCGCTGGGACGAGCTGCTCCAGGCTTCAGGCGAAGATGATTTTGTAGCGATTGATCTTACCATGGCGGCCACAATCGAAGCTAAGTCAAAGCGGCGTGAGTTTAATTCGTTCAACGTCATTGGCCGTTTGCCAGGTACGCAAACCGCAGAGGGTGCCGTGCTGCTGCTGGCGCATTGGGACCATCTGGGCACTTGCGGCACGGAGATTGATCAAGACAAAATTTGTAACGGCGCGATTGATAACGCTAGCGGTATTGCTCTGATCATTGAGCTTGCTCGTCGTCTCAAAGAAGCTGGGCCGCACGACCGCGATATCTATGTGATGGCCACGACGGCTGAGGAGGCAGGCCTCCTGGGTATCCGCTCTTTCACAGAGAAGCCCTCCATTCCGCTTGATAGCATTGTCGCCGCCTTCAATTTCGACAGTGTAGCGCTCGCCCCGCAAGGCAGCCCGGTTGGCTTCATTGGGGAAGGGCGCACCGTGCTCGATGAGGTGGTTATGGACGTGCTCAATGATGCGCGCCGCAAGCTTGGCAGCCGGGAAACCGCCGAGAGCTTCATTCAGCGCCAAGACGCTTGGGTGCTGTTGCAAGAGAACGTCCCCGCACTTGTCCTGTCGACGACATTTGGTTCGGAAATTACGCTCGGCCCATATCTTGAGGGCGATTACCACCGCGTCTCAGACGACATTGACAAAATAGAGCTCGGCGGGGCGATCGATGACCTGCTGCTGCACGAAGAACTGGTCAAAAGACTCGCCGATACCGAGGTTTATCCCACGCCTTAAGCAACAAGCTGAGGATTAAGAGCGCTTTTCGCACCTGCACACCCTAGCGGATCGGGTGAAGTGCGGTTACATGGGCCGCCACATCAATCATGCTATGACTTAGAAAGTGGCACTTATGGACATCCCACTTGGCCTTACATTCGACGACGTATTGCTGCGTCCGGCCGAAAGCGATGTGCTGCCCTCGATGGCGAACACGCAAACTCAACTGACGCGCGGCATTGCGCTCAACATTCCTATTTTATCTGCTGCGATGGATACCGTGACCGAGGCGGATATGGCGATTGCCATGGCGCAAATGGGCGGAATCGGTGTGCTGCACCGCAATCTGGAGCTCCCTGATCAATGCGCCGCCGTGCGCGCGGTGAAACGCTATGAAAGCGGGATGGTCGTCAATCCGATCACCATTGGTCCGGACGCAACTCTCGGCGATGCGCAGGCCTTGATGGACCTGCACAAGATCAGCGGCATTCCGGTGACGGATGCTTCGGGCAAGCTCGTTGGCATCGTGACTAACCGCGATGTGCGCTTTGCGGAAAATCCCGCTCAGCCTGTGCGCGAGCTGATGACGACGGAGAATCTAGCAGTTGTCCCGCTTGGCACCGGCCAAGAAGATGCCCGCCGTCTGCTCCACGCTCGCCGGATCGAAAAGCTGCTGGTGGTGGATGATGATTACCGCTGTATTGGCCTGATCACGGTTAAAGACATCGAAAAGGCAGTGAACTACCCAGATGCGACGAAGGATAAATCCGGGCGCTTACGTGTGGCCGCCGCCACCACGGTGGGCGACAAGGGCTTTGAGCGCACAGAGGCTCTGATCGACGCAGAAGTCGACGTGGTGATCATCGACACGGCTCATGGGCACAACAAAGACGTGGCCCGCGCAGTTGAGCGCGCCAAGGCGCTGTCCAGCACGGTTCAAGTTGTCGCTGGCAATGTCGCCACGGCGGAAGCGACCCGCGCGTTGATCGATGCGGGCGCGGATGCTGTGAAGGTCGGCATTGGACCGGGATCGATCTGCACCACGCGCGTTGTCGCCGGCGTTGGCGTTCCTCAGCTTTCCGCCATTATGGACAGCGCGGCGGAAGCTGCCAAATCCGGCGTACCAGTGATCGCCGATGGCGGCCTGCGGACCAGCGGCGATGCGGCCAAAGCGCTCGCAGCGGGCGCGTCCACTGTCATGGTCGGCTCTATGCTGGCGGGCACAGCGGAAAGCCCGGGCGAGGTGTTCCTTTATCAAGGACGCAGCTACAAATCATACCGCGGCATGGGCTCTGTCGGCGCGATGGCGCGCGGTAGTGCAGATCGATATTTCCAGCAAGACGTCTCTGCCATGAAGCTGGTGCCAGAGGGGATCGAAGGCCAAGTGCCGTTCAAGGGCCCTGCGGCGGATGTCGTTCACCAATTGGTCGGCGGTATTAAGGCGGCGATGGGCTACACTGGCTCTGCCACCATTCCCGACCTGCGTGAGCGCGGCAAATTCGTCCGTATTACCAATGCCGGCCTTTCTGAAAGCCATGTTCACGATGTGGCGATCACCCGCGAAGCCCCCAATTATCCAACGCGATAGGAACCTAAAATGAGGCCCGCAGCACGTGTTCAGGCAGCCATTGAACTGCTTGATGCGATCATCGACTGCGCCCGGCGTAAGGCCGCCCCGGCAGACCGTCTAATCTCGGAATATTTCAAGGCGCGGCGCTATGCCGGGTCAAAAGATCGGCGCGCCATTCGCGAGCTGGTCTACCGCGCGATCCGCCTGTGCGGGCCAGTTCCCAAGAATGGGCGAACAGCGATGCTTGCATTGGGGCAAGAAGACCCCGCGATCCTCGAATTGTTTGATAGCTCCGATCATGGACCGGCAAAGATCCGAGACGGCGAGAAATTCGCCAAGGCCGGTGTCGCTCCGGGATGGCTGATCGAATTGCTCTCACAAAGCGGGATTACCGGCGAGGCCGCCGAAGCGCTGCTCGGGCGCGCGCCGCTCGACATTCGTGTGAACTCGTTGAAAGCCGATCGTGAGACGATTGAACTGCCTGAACCCAGCGAGAAACTGGCTTCAGAACAAGGCCTGCGTTTTCCTTTCGGCACTCAGGTGGAGCAATGGCAGGCCTACCGCGAGGGCCAGATCGAGGTGCAAGATCACGGTAGCCAGCTGGTCTGCGAAGCCCTAGCGGCAAAACCCGGCGATACGGTCATTGATCTGTGCGCGGGTGCAGGCGGAAAGACGCTCGCTCTTGCAGCAAAGCTCGGCAATGCAGCCTCACTTGTTGCGTCTGACACCGACAAACGTAGGCTCGGCAATCTGGCTCCGCGAGCGGCCCGCACGGGCGCGGAGGTCGATCACATTGTCTTGCTCGATCCTGGCAAGGAAATGGAAGCCTTGGCGCAGTGGACCGCGAAGGCCGACCATGTGCTGGTCGATGCGCCGTGCTCTGGCAGCGGAACCTGGCGGCGCAATCCGGAAAGTCGTTGGCGTTTGGACGAGGCTGAGCTTTCTCGTCTGAACGAGTTACAGGATCATGTGCTCGATATTGGTGCGCAACTGGTTCGCCCGGGCGGTTCCATGGTGTTTGTAACCTGCTCTCTGCTCGATGCGGAAGGGCCGCACCGGATCAAAGCGTTTCTCGAACGGCACGAGGGGTGGACGGCAAAGACACCCGAATTGGCGCTGGGCACACCGCGCGGTGACGGCTTGCGGCTCGACCCGTTCCAACACGGCACGGACGGATTTTTTGTCGCAAATCTGGAATATGCGTGTTAGCGATTGCCATATGGCTGAGCCCCAAACTTCCCGCTTAGCTTCCTTTAAGGAGACGCTCATGCGCTTTGCGCCCGCTGCCGCTGCACTTTCGCTCGTTTTTACTGTTTCTGCGAGCGTCATTAGCGCGCAGGATTACGAGCCTGATGCACGTGCAGCCGCTCTTGTGGCGCAAGGACAAGCCGCGCTGAAGGCTAACGATCCGCAAGCCGCGATTGATGCCTATGAGGCCGCATTGGCGGTTGATCCGGGCTATGTCGGGGTATTTATCGAGCTGGCAAATGTGGCCCGCTTTGAAGGGCTGCAAGGCAAAGCAATCCGTTATTACCGCGAGGCATTGGTGCGCGATCCTGGCAACTTTGCGGCTATGTCGGGCGAGGGCGAGGCACTGGTAGAGAAGGGGGCGCTGGAGAAAGCGAAGCTCAACTTGGCGCAGCTGCGCAGCTTATGCGGCGCGAATTGCCCAGAAACGCTGGCGCTGCAGACCAGCATCGCAACCGGCACTCAGGCGCGGCTCGCGGCGGAAACGGCCGTTGTTGGAGACGGCGTCGCGCAAAATTGAGCGTCACGGCGCTAAATTAGCGGCGTAAACTCTTCCACCAAGGCTGCGTATACATCGCGTTTGAAGGATACGATCAGTTCCGGCAATTGCGCAGGGTCGATCCATTTAAAGCATTCAAATTCCGCCGGTTCGTGCGCGTTTAGGTTGATATCAGCCTCGCTGCCCAAAAACCGGCCAAGGAACCAATGCTGTTCCTGTCCGCGATATTTGCCCTTCCACACCTTGCCGAGCAATTCAGGTGGCAGATCATAGCGGTGCGTGGTCGCTGAGCGTGCGATCACCTCGACCAGTGCCGCGTCAATGCCCGTTTCCTCCTCCAGCTCACGCAGAGCGGCCTGCTGCTCGTCCTCGCCTTTATCAATCCCGCCCTGCGGCATTTGCCATGCGCCAAGGGTCTTGGGATCGCGGTTGGCATCAATCCGCTGACCCACAAAGACATGGCCATCGGAGTTTACCAACATAAAGCCAGCACAGGGACGATAGGGTAGATTGCTCATGTGGAGGCTCCTGCAAGCATATATTTCATGGCGGCGATGATCCGCTCCAGATCGGCTTGAGCGCTGGGCACGGCACCGCGTAGATTGGTGAAGGAATGCGTGACGCCTTTGACCTCGATCAGCATATGATCTGCGCCTGCCTGTGACAGGGCAGCGCTGTACTCCCGACCGGAATCGCGGATCGGATCGAGGCTGGCAGTGACCAAAACCGTTGGCGGGGCGGCGCTGTGATCACCGAGAATGGGGAAGGCGCGCGGGTCATTGCGGTTTGGCTGGTATTGCGCGTCGAAGAACTCGACGGCGGCCTTGGTAAGTACATAACCGATCGCAAATTCCTCAATGCTGGCCGATCCTATTGCGTCGCTCGCCAGCGGGAAGATCGGCACTTGCAGGACCACCGGAACATCGGCGGGGTTTGCGGCCAATTGCTGGCCCATAACGATTGCGGCGTTGCCTCCAGCGCTATCGCCAATCGTGATCAGGCCTGTCGGTGTGAGTCCAAGTTCTGACGGAGCCGCCGCAACCCAACGCGTTGCCGCCTCGCAATCCTCAATCGCTGCGGGGAAAGGGGCCTCTGGCGCGCGGCGATAATCCACGGCCATGACGGGCAAATCCATCAGATGCGCGATTTCCGTGCAGAGATTGTGGTGGGTGTCGAGATCGCCAATCACATAGCCGCCGCCGTGATAGAACATAATCACTGGGCCAGCCTCGCGGGTCGCTCGCGCATCATACAACCGCAGGTCGATATCGCCCGCCGGACCGGTGCAGGTGAGATCGCGGATCACCGCCAGGTCACGCGCGGGTCTATCTGCCATAGCATGCAGCGCGCCATAGCCAGCGCGCGCTTCCTCAAGTGTCATGTCGGCAATGGCCGGGCCGTTTGCGGCTGCCAATGCGTCCAGGAATGCCTTCATATCGGCACGGATAAACGGTGCGGTTGCACTCATAGTGATGTCTCGTCCCAAACTTTGTCAGGTCTTGCGTTAGTCTGCTCTGCGCGGCTTTTCCACTCGCAAACAAGATGTTCTATCGGTAAAGTCAGAACATAAAGAGGGGATGGGGTCAGTGATAAGATATATAGAAGGCGGAACAGTCCAATACGCGACCGAGGAAAACCGGCTGCTCCTGCGAGAAAACCCTGAAATCAGCTTAATGGCGAGGGTTTTTGGCGGGCTTGGCGGCGTTGCGTTCTTGTCAGTTGCCGTCCTGTTTTGGTCGATGGAGGTGAACAATGCCGATGAATTTACCCCATGGCTCAGGATTATTCTGTGCGCCGGATTGGCCGGTATAGCCGTCATCTTGGCGAAAGGATCTCTATCCCCCCGAAAATCGATTGAAGAAGTTGATTTGGATGCAAACGCGCGTGAGCTGCGGGTGAGTAAGATCACTCCTGATGGGAATGCCAAGCTTCGCCATACGGTGCCGTTTAAGGACATCAAACGGTTCTATGCCGGATCGGAAGGCAGCGCCGAACTGCACGAAACAGGCAGCACCGTTCTCTACATGGAAGGCGAGGGCGGGCCAAAAAATGGCGCCTTGATGGTTGGCAGTGTCATGGAACTGGAACTGCAAGCGCGAAATTTGAACAAATTGCTGAATGCCCCGGTATCAGCGAGCGGGGCGAAAAGTGAGGCGCCGGGATCTTCCGCGCCACGGGGCCAAGGTTTCGGCAGAAAAGGCGCATAATTGGATAATCTTACACACTCTCTAGTCGGCGCATTGCTGGGCCAGGCGGGGCTTAAGAAGAAAACTGGGCTCGCAATGCCCGCGCTCATCATCGGGGCGAACTTGCCCGACGTGGATGCGGCGTGCTTTTTCTGGCTTGACGGGCAGGAGCACCTCGGATTTCGCCGCGGCATTACGCACGGCCCGCCCGCATTGGTGCTGCTGCCGCTGATACTGGCGGGGCTGCTATGGGGATTTGACCGATGGCAGGAAAAACGCGGCAAACGGCCAGAGGGTCGCCGCCCGGTCAGCTTCAAATGGCTTTTCCTGCTGAGTTTTATCGGCTGCCTGACGCACCCAGCGCTAGATTGGCTCAATGTCTATGGCATCCGCTTGCTTGAGCCGTTCTCCTCACAATGGTTCTATGGCGATACCTTATTCATCATCGATGCGTGGCTGTGGGCGCTGATGGGCTTTGCCACTTGGTTTTCATTGCGGCGCGAGAAGAAGGGCGGGGATTGGATCAAGCCAGCACGCGTAGCGATAGCGGTGGCGCTCGCGTATATTGGGCTGAATGGGGCGATAACTTCCACCGTTGAGTCTCGATTGGCGAAGACCCATCGAAGCGCGATAGCTAGTCCAATCCCTCTTACATTTTGGGAGCGGGAGGAGATCGTTGGGACTCCCTATGATTTGCGATCGCGTTTGAAGAGCAACATTACTGGTCAATACTGGATCGATGGTCTCGGGGTCGGCGATGAGAATGTTTGGGTCACCTGCTACGATTTTATACAAGAACCCATTGATAGCGAAGCACGCGCATTCATGTTTTGGTCGCGCACTCCCTTTGCCGAACGCATGGAGGATGGCAGTATAGTCTTGCGAGATGCACGATTCTATGACCCGCTCTCTCGGGATCGTTTCACTGTCGAACTTAATGACGTCGCCTGCGATTTGAAGCTTTCGAAAGGAAGCGGCCCTGAGTAGATATTCATCCTGAACTTGTTTCAGGATAACAGTCAGACCCACGTAAAAAATCCGGACTTTGCGATGGATGCTGAAACAAGTTCAGCATGACGACGTTGGTAGTTCACACCCGTACAGGCTGAGCCCGTCGAAGCCCTGTCCTTCTTGTAAGAAAAACGGACGTGAAGAAACGCAGCCCTTCGACAAGCTCAGGGCGAACGGAGGTAGTTGGTGAGTTCCCCACAAATCGTCTGGCTTAGGCGCGATCTGCGTATGGCCGACAATCCCGCTCTGTATGCAGCGGCGCAGCAAGGCCCCGTCATCGCCGTCTATGTGCTCGATGATGATTGCGCGAAGGGCCATGCCTATGGCGGGGCATCGCGTTGGTGGCTGCATCACTCGCTGGAGAGCCTGTCGAAATCGCTTGGGTCGCGCAATGCGCGGCTGATCCTGCGGCGCGGCGATGCGGTGGAGGAGCTGGCCAAGCTAGCCGAGGAAATCGGCGCTGAGACTGTCCATGCCAATCGCCATTACGAGCCTTGGTGGCGCAAGTCGCAGGGCGCGCTGAGCGAAAAGCTCGACCTCCAGCTGTATGATGGCAATTATCTAATGCCGCCGGGATCGATCACGACCGGCTCTGGCACGCAGTACAAGATCTACACACCGTTTTCCAAAGCGAGCTTGGCGCAATTCCCGCCGCGCGACGCTTTGCCAGAGCCAGAGACCTTGTCTTCGCCAGATGAATGGCCCGCCAGCGATAGGCTCAAAGATTGGCACCTACTGCCGACCAAGCCTGATTGGGCTGGCGGGATGCGGGCGTTTTGGGGCGTTGGCGAGGCGGCTGCGCATGAGCGGCTCGCATGGTGGGAGAACCACGTCGAGGATTACGATGAGGCTCGCAATCTCCCCTCGGTAGAGAAGACATCGCAGCTGTCCCCGCATTTGCACTTTGGCGAGATTTCTCCAGTGCAGATCTGGCATGCACTGAAGCATAAGCGTTCCGACGGGTGGCGGACCTATGAGAAAGAGTTGATCTGGCGCGATTACGCGCAAAACGCGATTGCGCAATTTCCCGCCTATGCCAGCACGAATTACCGCGAGGATTATGACAAGCTGAAATGGCGCGATCCGCATTCTGACAAGGCCGCCGCGCGCGATCTCAAAGCCTGGCAGCAGGGCAAGACCGGCTACCCAATTGTCGATGCCGGGATGCGGCAATTGTATCAGACCGGATGGATGCACAACCGCGTGCGGATGATCACCGCCAGCTTCCTAATCAAGCACTTACTGATCGATTGGCGCGAGGGCGAGAAGTGGTTCTGGGATACACTGGTCGATGCCGATTACGCCTCTAACGCGACCAATTGGCAATGGACCGCAGGGACGGGCGTCGATTCCAACATGTTCGTGCGGATCATGGCGCCGCTCAGCCAGTCCGAGAAGTTCGACAGCGCGGCCTATATTCGCGAATATGTGCCGGAGCTGGCCGATCTGAGCGAGCCGTACATTCACGATCCTGAGGAGCATGGCTGTTTGCCCAAAGCTTATCCTGCAAAAATCATTGGTCACAAGGAAGCGCGCGAGCGGGCGCTGTCGGCGTATAAGGCGATGAAGGGCGAATAGAGAAACGCTTTGTGCCATTCGCACCCTTGTCCTTAGCCGGGTCATCCTACTAAGGTTGCGGTTCGAAACCAGTTTGAAGGCAGGGCACAAATGACGATTACAAAGACACTACTCAGTGGGATTGCTGCGCTTGCGATTGCCGGATGCTCGGCGAGCTATAGCGGCCCGGTGGAGACCACCGCCGCGGCTCTCGAACCAGTGCA
This sequence comes from Erythrobacter sp. S249, assembly GCF_057364975.1. Lineage (NCBI taxonomy): Bacteria > Pseudomonadati > Pseudomonadota > Alphaproteobacteria > Sphingomonadales > Erythrobacteraceae > Erythrobacter > Erythrobacter sp. S249. The sequence goes on from NZ_CP200287.1 coordinate 315,634, forward strand.
GTTAGTCACTCCGCCAGTGCGTGATCCGTCTGAGCTGCAAGTGCTGTTTTGGGACAATGAGACCCGATCTGCGCGCTTCCGGGAAATGGAAAGCTGGTTTGCGGGCCATGAAGTGCCTGCCTCTGCCAATCCCAGCGAGCTTCCCGAGGGAGCGCCTCTACCGACCGAACTCCAAGCTGAAATTCGCGAATTGATGACGCAGTCGGGTGCTTCTGGTGTGATGGTCATCAAGAATGGGACAACACGCTTTGAGGGCTATGGCCTCGACTTGGGTGCAGAAGACCGCTGGACCAGTTTCTCCGTCGCCAAGAGTTTCACCTCGACCTTGCTAGCTGCAGCCATTGCCGATGGCTTTATTGGCAGTTTGGATGATCCCATCACGCAATATGTGCCAGGGCTGGCAGGGTCATCGTATGACGGCGTGACCGTAAAGCAGCTCGCCACCATGACCAGCGGTGTCGACTGGAATGAAAGCTACACCGATCCAAGCAGCGACGTGGCGCAGATGAACCGTTTCGTGCTTGAATATGGCGCAGACGCGATCGTTGCCCAGATGAAGGAATTGGGCCGCGCGGCAGAGCCGGGCACGAAATGGAATTACAGCACGGGCGAGACGAACTTGATCGGCATGGTGGTCGAGAATGCTATCGGACTGCCACTTGCCGAATATGCGCAAACCAAGATCGTCGAGCCCGCTGGCTTTGAAGGCGGATTGTTCTGGATGACGGATCCGCGCGGCGGCAACATTGGTGGGTGCTGTCTCTCGCTACGCCTGCGCGACTATGCGCGGATGGGTCAGTTCGTGCTTGATGGCGGCGAGGATGTGGTGCCGGAAGGCTGGTTTGCCGATGCAGGCGCGCCGCAAGTCGATTTTGGAAACGGCGGCTTTGGATATGGCTACCAATGGTGGACTTATCCCGGTGGCAATTACGGAGCCCAAGGCATCTTTGGACAGTCCATCACCCTTGTTCCATCTGAACAGCTGGTGCTGGCAGTCGTCAGCAACTGGCCAACAGCAACCAGCGGCGAATACCGCACCAAATGGGGCGGTATCGCAGCCAAGATTGCAGCAATCGATTGAGCGCTAGGCGCCGCGATTACCGGCGGTAGACGCCAGTCTCGCTATAGCGTTGCAGGATGTTGTCATGCACGATCGGACTGAGCAACTCGTTAAAAGCGCAGCCGACGACGCAATTGTCCCACCACACAACTTCGCATTGCAGCGATTCAAGCCCGGGTAGGGTTAGCCAGCACATTTGGCCTTCGTGCATGCGATTGATCGATGCGGCAGAGAAGCCAGAGATCGACAGATCGTGGACGACAGATTGAAACGCGCGGCCACCCGACGCCCGCAAAGTTGCCGGGATCGTGAGCTTTGTGCGCGGTGAGCAGCGGTCTTCTTGCGCTGCCAATGTGTAACGGTCGTGTTCGGTCTGCATGGGATGCGTACCCTCATATCCAATCAGCTTGTGGTCTCTTGCCGGTCGGTCTTGATTGGCAAATTCACCGCCTAACGTTAAGGGCGCGTTGCCGAACATGGTTACCAGATATTTACCAGAGGCGCGATGCAGATGATGCGGGCAAGCGGAAGTCCGCACGCAAAAGCATGCTTATCAAATGATTTGAGATGTTTGAGGGCGTTGCCGCCTTAGTCTACGCGTTCGCGGTGACCTGTCTCAAAGTCCTTGGTCAGTAACGCTAAAATCCGATCAGCGACCACTTCGGGTTCTTTCACGGTTTCCGGATTCTCACCGGGATAGGCCCGTGCGCGCATTTCTGTCCGAGTCGCACCGGGATCCAGGATAGCCACGCGGGTGTTGCCGAGTTTCTCGACTTCCGCTCCGTAGCTGAGCAGCAGATTGTCAAACGCCGCCTTGGTCGAGCCGTACGCGCCCCAGAATGGGCGAGGGCCCGCGCCAACGCTGCTGGTGAGGCCGATAATGCGGCCTGCTTCGGATTTCTTCAGCAAGTGGTCAAACGAGGCGAGCAGGGCCTGCGTCGCGACGACATTGGTCACCAGCGCCTTGTTATAGAGCTTCGGATCAATCTGAGTGACTGGTGACAGCTCTGGGAGGTAGGCAGCTGAAATAATGAGATAATCTAGAGCATCCCAGCGGCCGCCAATGGCGCCAGCGAGGCGCGTGACAGCGTCTGCCTCGGTCAAATCCACCGGGGCAATCGTCGATGTGCCGCCGGCGTCGTGGATTGCATCCTCTATCGCTTCGAGCGCCTTCACCTTGCGCGCGACCAAAATTACATGCGCACCCGCCGCGGCCAGAGCCTGCGCTGTTGCCGCGCCAATACCCCTGCTAGCGCCCGTGATAAGCGCGGTTTTACCGCTCAGCGGCTTGTCCTGTGTCATGTGGTTCTACGCCGCTTTGTGGTCGGTGAATGGCAGTTGGGCTGGCTCATGCTCGCCCATATCAAGGTCGGTGAGCGTCGTTGGGTAGTCACCGGTGAAGCATGCGTCGCAGAATTGCGGACAGGCTTTGTCGCGTCCCTTGGCCCCCACCGCGCGGTACAGACCGTCAATCGAGATAAAGGCGAGGCTATCGGCCTTAATGAAATCGCGCATCGCCTCCAGCTCCATGCGGGCTGCGAGCAGTTTGGAGCGCTCCGGAGTGTCGACCCCGTAGAAACAGCTGTGTGCCGTGGGCGGGCTGGCGACGCGGAAATGCACTTCGCTTGCACCGGCTTCGCGCATCATCTCGACTATGCGCAGACTAGTGGTGCCGCGCACAATCGAATCGTCGATCAGCACGATCTTTTTGCCTTCAACCAAACCGCGATTGGCGTTGTGCTTGCGCTTCACGCTTGCATGACGCGCCGTATCGGATGGCTGAATGAAGGTGCGCCCTACGTAGTGGGAGCGAATGATACCGAGCTCAAAAGGTAGGCCTGAGGCCTGCGCATAGCCGATTGCCGCTGGCACGCCGCTGTCTGGTACGGGGATCACGAGATCGACATCGCAGGACGATTCTTTGGCCAATTCAGCGCCGATGGCCTTGCGCGCCTCATAGACGCTGTGCCCGGCGAAAATGCTGTCTGGGCGGCTGAAATAGACATGTTCAAAGATGCACGGGCGCGGTTTGTGATCGCCAAATGGGCGGATCGGTTTAATTTCTCCAGAAAAATCAACCTGGATCATCTCGCCTGGCTCAACCTCTCGGATCAATTCTGCGCCGACGACATCAAACGCCACGCTTTCGCTGGCAAAGACGACGGCGTCGCCCATTTTGCCCATCACCAACGGGCGAATGCCTAGCGGATCGCGGCAAGCAATCATGCCCTCTGGAGTCATTACTATCAGAGCGTAAGCGCCCTCGACCAGTCGCAGTGCATCGATCAACCGGTCCGCCACCGTGGGATAGCGCGAGGTCGCAACCAAGTGGATGATCACCTCGGTGTCCGAGGTGGATTGGAAGATCGAACCGCGTCCAACGAGGTCCTTACGTAGCGCCTGAGCGTTAGAAATATTGCCGTTATGCGCCACGGCGAAGCCGCCGCTTGCCAGCTCCGCATAGAGCGGCTGAACATTGCGCAGGCCGGAGCCACCAGTGGTCGAATAGCGCACGTGCCCCGCCGCCATTCCGCCGGGAAGTTCGTCAATTGCTTCTTGCGTAGAGAAATTCTCCGCCACTTGGCCTTGGCCACGCCGCGAGAAAAAGGTTTCGCCATCGAAGCTGGTGATGCCAACGGCCTCTTGCCCGCGGTGTTGCAGTGCATGAAGACCCAGAGCCGTGGCGGCCGCAGCGTCGGAGGCATTGATCGCTCCGAAGATGCCACACTCCTCGCGCAGGGTGTCACCGTCTTCATCGTGAAAGGGGTGCGTGAAATTCATCGCTGATCCTGCCTAAAGCGCCGCTGCTGGATGGGGGCCTCAATGACGATGTTACAGCTCAATTACAAGCGATAAGGCGGCACCTTCACCGGCCTTTTTCACACAAGCGCGTGCCCGCCATACATTGCGCCGCCGCCGCAGCACGCTTACAGGCTTGGTTAAGCCTCAATTGATCAGAGCTTTAATCACTTTGTTTCTAACGCCTTTTGAATGGATGATCGCCAAACGCTACCTCTTGCCGGGCAAGGGGGAGGCTTTCATTGCGCTCGTCGCCGGGATATCGGTGGGCGTGGTGATGCTGAGCGTCGCCATGCTGGTCGTCGTGATGAGCGTGATGAACGGGTTCCGCGCAGAATTGCTCGACAAGATCACGGGACTGAATGGCCACGCGATTGTGCAGGCTTACAATGATGATCTGGGCGATTGGCAAAGCGTACTGGAGGATGTGCGCGCGACACCTGGCGTGGTTGATGCCTCTCCGCTGATTGAAAAACCGCTGATGGCCTCCTTGAATGGCCGGGTGAACCTGATCTTCGTGCGCGGCAACACAGCTGAAGATATCGAGGGACTGGCGGGAACGGTAGTTCAGGGCGATATCAGAGACTTAATCCCTGGTGAGCGCCGCATCGCCATCGGCTCCCGTTTGGCGCAGAACATTGGCGCGCGGGTTGGCGACAGCCTGACGATAATCAATCCGCAAGGGCGCACGACGCCGTTCGGTACTTCAATCCGGCAAGTGGATTACGAGGTCGTCACGATCTTCGAGGCTGGCATTTACGACTATGATGAGACCTTTGTGATCATGCCAATCGCCAATGCTCAGCAATTGCTGCTGATGGGCGATAAGATCGGGATGATCGAGGTGACGGTAGAGGACCCGGACAAAGTCGGCTCCATCTTAGCTCCGGTGCAGGAAAAGCTGGCCGGACGTGCGGTCGTATCGGATTGGCAGACGATCAATTCGGCCCTGTTTGAGGCTTTGCAGGTCGAACGCGTTGCGATGTTCTTTGCGCTTAGCTTCATGGTGCTGGTGGCCGCTTTTAACATTCTTTCGAGTCTGGTGATGCTGGTCCGCGCGAAAACGCGCGACATTGCAATTATGCGCACGATGGGAGCGACCCGGCGCAGCTTGCTGAAGATATTTGTGACCACCGGCTCTACGGTGGGAGTGATAGGGACCGCCGCTGGATTGGTGCTGGGCTTCATTATCCTCTATTTCCGCGGGCCGATTGTGACATTCATTGCTTGGTCCACCGGGCAGCAGATTTGGGACCCAGAGGTTCGCTTCCTTTCGACCCTGCCATCGCGCACGGACCCATGGGAAGTGGCGGGCATTGTCGCCTTGGCGCTGATCCTAAGCTTCCTCGCGACGCTGTATCCCGCGCTAAAAGCCTCCAGCACAGATCCGGTTCAGGTACTGCGCTATGAGTAATTCCAGCGTTACACCAATTGCCTCGCTTAAGGGACTGAAGCGCAGCTTCACCCAGGGCGAGCAAACCATTGAGGTTCTGCGCGGCGTTGATCTCGACATTATGCCGGGCGAGATCGTCGCACTCCTAGGCCCATCCGGCTCTGGCAAATCGACCATGTTGCAAGCGGTTGGGCTGCTTGAAGGCGGATTTGAGGGCTCAATCGCGATTGCCGGGACCGAGGCGAGCAAATTGCCAGCGGACCAGCGCACCGCTTTGCGGCGTGATCACCTCGGGTTTGTATATCAATTCCACCATTTGCTGCCCGATTTTGACGCGCGCGAGAATGTGGTGATGCCGCAGATGATCTCTGGTCAGGAACGCGGCGCAGCTGAGGCGCGCGCCGATAGCCTGCTAAGCTCACTCGGCCTTGAGCACCGTCTTACCCACCGGCCCAGCCAACTTTCTGGCGGTGAGCAGCAACGCGTTGCCGTTGCGCGGGCGCTAGCGAACCAACCGACCTTGGTGTTGGCGGATGAACCCACCGGAAACTTGGACGAAACCACTTCTGACCGCGTATTGGGTCAATTCCTAGAGCTGGTGCGCGGCGAAGGCAGTGCGGCTCTGGTTGCGACACACAATGAACGTTTGGCTGCCCGGATGGACCGTGTGGTGAGGTTGCATGATGGAGTTCTCGAATGACCACTATCGCTGATTTCAAAGTGACCACCAATCGCGGCGAGGAATTGGACCTTGCCGATAAGAAGGGGCAGGTCTTGCTCGTCGTCAACACCGCCAGCAAATGCGGCTTTACCCCGCAATATGATGGCCTGGAGGCGGTCTTTCAGAAATACAAAGACCAAGGCTTTGAAGTGCTTGGCTTTCCCTGCAATCAGTTCGGCGCTCAGGAACCCGGCAATGCCGAGGAAATCCAAGAGTTTTGCAAACTCAACTTTGGCGTGACCTTCCCGCTGATGGAGAAGGTCGATGTCAATGGCTCTGACGCGTCGCCGCTATTCGACTGGATGAAGAAGGAAGCGCGCGGAGTGATGGGCACGACCGCGATCAAGTGGAATTTCACGAAATTCCTGATCGACCGGGAGGGCAATGTCGTTAAGCGCTATGGCTCCTCGGACAAGCCAGAGTCCATCGCGAAAGACATCGAAAAGCTGCTGTAAAGCGGCCTATTTCCAGTGCCAGCGAAGCGGTTTTGTAGGCTGGCGCACCAGCAGACCCTTGGCCTCCAGATCAAGCTGCACGGTCTTGGCCCACCAACCGCAGGTTTTGCCTTGAGGGAAGAGTGCGTCGCTCAAATGCGGTTTGACGGCCTCTCGAGTTTCGTCCTGCGTCAGGCCCGGAGATGATCGCGGCAGGGCCTGCTCGAAGGCCTCGCGCATGTCGTCGTATTTCGCGGCATTGACGCGCGATGTGCGTCCCGGAATGTTGACGTTTTCAATCTCGATCTTGTCGCTCATTTTCACCTCCTGCGTCCGATATTAGCTTGCCCCCAGCTTTTCCCCAAGCGGGCGGTCTTTGTTACTTGAATGCGCCGCGCAGCATCGTAGCGTAGCGAGCATGGCATTCGCTCCGTTCATCCCGCTTCGCGTTCTCTCGTCCTATTCCATGCTGGAGGGGGCGATTGATCCAAAGGGGATTGCGAAACTGGCCAAGGAGCGCGGCTTTCCCGCCATCGCCATTTGCGACCGCAACGGCCTCTATGGCGCAGTGATGTTCGCCTCCGCCTGCAAGGCCGAGGGTGTGCAACCGATCATCGGGACATTGCTGGGTGTTGCACGGCCGAGCAATGATGAGCGCGAGCGTACAATCGTCGATTACCTGCCGCTGTTTGCTCAGGACGAGGCGGGGTATGACAATCTGTGCCACCTCGTCTCAAAGGCGCACCTTGATCGCCCGTTGGAGCTGGACCCGCATGTCGATATGGCAGAGTTGGAAGGCCGCACCGATGGCTTGATCGCGCTCACGGGAGCAGGCGAGGGCGCACTCACGCGGCTTTTGGCAGAAGAGCAGACCGAGGCGGCGTATTCGTTATGTAATAATTTGCAACGCCTTTTCCCGCAGCGGCTTTATGTGGAGCTCGCGCGCAATGGTGATGATGCGGCGGCGAAGGCTGAGGAGGCTCTTATTGAGCTCGCCTATGCCCGCGATCTGCCGCTGGTCGCGACGAACCCGTCCAACTTTGCCGATCCGCACATGCACAAAGCGCATGATGCGATGCTGTGCATTGCCAATTCGACCTATATTGAAAACGAGGATCGCCCGACCTCCAATGCGCAGGCCTTCGTAAAGTCGGCGCCGATGATGGACGAGCTGTTCGCTGATATTCCAGAAGCGATGGCGAACACGCTGGTGGTGGCTCAGCGCTGCGCTTTTGCGCCGCCGTATCGCGACCCGATTCTGCCCAGCCTCGCCGGCGATCTGGAGGGCGAGGCGAGAATGCTGGCTGAAGAATTGCGTTCAGGATTGGTGGAGCGTCTGAAGCCTTACTACCCCGAAGCCGTCCATGCTGAGCTTGTCGAAGCATTGCATTATTCTTCGGCAAAACTGCTCAGAGAAGAAGGGCAGTCCTTCGACAATCTCAGGACGAACGGAATTTGGGAGCATGTGCTCGAGTACAAAGAGCGCCTCGACTACGAGATCGACATCATCGTCAAAATGGGTTTTCCCGGTTATTTCCTGATCGTTGCCGACTTCATAAAATGGGCCAAAGACAATGGCATCCCGGTGGGGCCAGGGCGGGGTTCGGGCGCGGGGTCAATTGTCGCCTGGGCGCTGACCATCACCGATCTTGATCCGATCCAGCTAGGCCTGCTGTTTGAGCGCTTCCTCAACCCAGAACGCGTATCCATGCCGGACTTTGATATCGATTTCTGCGAAACCCGCCGCGGCGAAGTGATCCGTTATGTTCAGCAGAAATATGGCAATGATCATGTTGCTCAGATCATCACCTTTGGTAAACTGAAGGCTCGCGCCGTACTGCGCGATTGCGGACGTATTTTGCAGATGAGCTATGGTCAGGTGGACCGGCTGTGCAAGATGGTGCCGAACCATCCGACCGACCCGTGGACATTGCCACGCGCGCTCAATGGAGCAGCGGATTTCAAGGCGGAATACACCAATGACAACGAAGTGAAGCGCCTCGTTGATTTGGCGATGCAGCTGGAGGGGCTACCGCGCAATTCCTCCACCCACGCCGCGGGCGTTGTGATTGGCGATCGGCCGCTCGCGCAGCTGGTGCCACTTTACCGCGATCCGCGCTCTGACATGCCGGTGACGCAGTTTGACATGAAGCATGTTGAAAGCTCCGGTCTCGTCAAATTCGACTTCCTTGGGCTCAAGACTTTGTCGGTGCTGCGCAAGGCTGTCGATCTCCTTGAGCTGCGCGGGATCACAATTGATCTCGGCGAGCTGCCGCTTGATGACTCGGCGGTTTATGATCTTATGCAGGATGGTAACACGGTTGGCGTGTTCCAGCTGGAATCTGAAGGCATGCGGCGCACTCTGAAAGCGGTGAAGCCAAGCAATTTTGGCGATATTATTGCGCTGGTGTCGCTCTATCGTCCCGGCCCGATGGACAACATCCCGCTCTTTGGCCAACGCAAGGCTGGCGAGGTTGCGATTGAGTATCCGCATGAGAAGCTGGAAGGTATTCTTTCAGAAACTTACGGCATTTTCGTTTATCAAGAGCAGGTGATGCAGGCCGCACAGATCTTGGCCGGATATTCCCTTGGCGATGCGGATTTGCTGCGCCGGGCGATGGGTAAGAAGGTCCAGGCTGAGATGGATGTCCAGCGCGGCCGCTTTGTCGAAGGCTGTAAAACCGAAAGCGGCATTGAAGCGAAACAAGCCAATGAATTGTTCGATTTGATCGACAAGTTCGCGGGCTACGGTTTCAACAAATCGCACGCAGCGGCCTATGCGCTGCTCGCGTATCAAACTGCATGGCTAAAAGCGCACTACCCAGAGGAATTCTACGCCGCTTCGATGTGTTTCGACCTGCATCAGTCGGAGAAGCTGTCGATTTTCGTCGATGATGCGCGCCGTTATCCCACTTGCGATGAGGGCGGGATCGCGGTTCTGCCGCCGGACATCAACCACTCCGAGGCGCGGTTTACGGTTGAACAGACCGATAATGGTTACGGCGTGCGCTATGCACTGGCGGGGATCCGCAATGTCGGCGAGAAGGCAATGGACGCCATCGTCGCGGAACGTCAGGCGAGCGGCCCGTTTGAAAGTCTGCAAGACCTGTTCGACCGTCTGCCACAGGGCAGTATGAACCGGCGTCAGTTGGAAGGTCTGGTTGGCGCAGGCGCGCTCGATAGTCTTGAGCCTAATCGCGCGGCGATCTTTGCCAATGCCGACATGCTGTTGGCGATAGCCGATGCGGCAGAACGGGAGCGGTCCAGCGGGCAAGCGGCCCTATTTGGCGGAGAGAATGCCCCGCAAGAGGAACTGCGCCTTAAGGTGCCCGACGAATGGTCACGCACGGAGCAAATGGCGAAAGAGCGTGAGAATTTCGGCTTCTACTTTGCGGCTCATCCGGTTCAGCAATACCGCGAAGTGGCCTCGGCCAATGGCGCGCGAACCTATCAGAGTTTAATGGAAGCAGGCGCTCCTTCCGGAGGGCGCGGAACCGCCGTAATCGCTGCAATGATGGAGGGCATGAACAAGGCGCGGACCAAACGCGGCGGTGAATTTGTGCGCGCAGACTTCTCAGACTCCAGCGGGCAATTCTCAGCTGCCTGTTTCGAAGAGGCACTGGTGCCCGAATTTGAGAAATGGGCCGCAGAAGGGGCGTGCCTCTTGCTCTCCGTTGAGCTCGATTCGCCCAATCCGGGTGAGCCGCCACGATTGACGGTGCGCGGCGCAAAACCTCTGGCCAGCGTAAGTGGGCGCACTCCAATGATGATGCGCGCCGATGTGACCCGGCCCGAGGCACTGAGCGAGCTGAAACTGTTGCTTACCACTGGCGAAGAAGCGCCGGGCGAGGTGCTCGTGCGGTTTATGCTGGCTGATGGCAAAGAGACGCATATGCGGCTTGGACGCAGCTTCATTCTCGACGGCGATTTGGCCGAGCGTGTCGCCGACATCGAAGGAATAGAGAACGTTGAGCTGCAGCCGCTGCGGGGACGCGCGAACCTAAAGCTGGTCGCTTAAGGTATCATCTTCTCGCGTATCCGTCTTCGAAGGCCGTTCAAACACAGACGTAAAACGTGCAAAAATTAGCAGGATCGTTGGAAACAACATAGTGTTCCAGATGTCCTTCCAATGCGACTCTGGAATAGTCTCCCACCCAAGTCCTTGGGCGTTCCGTGCATCCCACAGTTCACCCAGCAAAGTGATCACCAACACCAGTACCCAAGGCTTCCAGCTCGACGCTTTCCATCTCAGCAGCAGGCAAGAGCCAAGATAAACCCCAATGGCCACGTAGATATGCAGCGCATCTTTCGCGAGGCTGGTGTTTTCAACGAGCCATAATTTTAACTGTGTGAACGTCTCTATCACTTGCGCGCCCCGGACTGATCGCTAGTCTCTATGAGCAAAGCCATGAACGGCAAACAACGAATTTGGGAGAATGAATTCAATGCTCGGAGCGATGCAAGACTGGACGATGCGGATCACGCATGTGATCGATCACGCGGCCCGCGAAAACGGTGGGCGCGAGATTGTAACGCGCTGGGCCGATGGCAGCGAGACACGCACCGATTGGGCCGGCATCCGCCGCGATGCCTTGAAGATGGCGCAGGCATTGAAAGCGCTTGGCCTGCAAAAAGGTGATAAGGTTGCCAGCCTTGCGATGAACCATTCGCGGCACCTGGTTAGCTGGTACGGGGTCGCCGGAATGGGCGGCGTTCTACACACGGTGAACCCGCGCCTGTTCGACGATCAACTCGAATATATCGTCAATCACGCCGAGGATAAGGTGCTGTGTTACGACGCGGCCTTTCAACCCATCGTCGATAAGATGAGGGACAAATGGACGAGCGTTGAGCATTATATTTGCTACGATTCTGGCGAGCACAGCCCAGCGTTTGAAGACTGGATTGGTGCGCAGGATGGCAATTATAAGTGGGAAACGGGTGAAGAAACCGACCCCTGCATGATATGCTATACGTCGGGTACGACTGGCAATCCAAAGGGCGTGCAGTACGAGCATCGCTCGACTGTGCTCCACGCCGTTGCTGGATTGCAGCCGTCGACATTCAATTTCAGCAGCGCCTCTGTGATGCTACCCGTGGTGCCGATGTTCCACGCGGCCAGCTGGGGCCTCCCCTATGCGGGCGCAATGGCGGGGATCAAATTTGTCTTCTCCGCCGTCAATGATCCGGCGGTTCTGCATGAGCTAATGATCCGCGAAAAGGTAACAGACAGCGCCGGTGTACCGACCGTTTGGCTCGCCCATTTCCAATATTGCGACAAGGAAGGCCTCGACCTGCCTCCGTTGAAGGCTGCAACGATTGGTGGCTCGGCCTGTCCGCGCTTCATGATCGAGCGCCTGATGAAAAACGGCACACGCGTTCAGCACGCTTGGGGCATGACCGAAACTTCTCCGATCGGAACGGTTGGTGGGCCGACCCATGATTGGGACGAGCTAACCTTTGAACAAAAGGTCGATAAGACAGCGATGCAAGGCCGTCCGATTTTTGGCGTTGAGCTGCGCATTGTTGATCTCGATGACAATACCACGGAGCTGCCGCGAGACGGCGTTGCCTCGGGAGCGCTGCAAATTCGCGGGCCCTGGATTATCAAACGCTATCTCAAGGCAGAGACCGACGCCGTCAATGAAGATGGCTGGTTCGATACGGGCGACGTTGGGATCATCCATCCCGACGGTACATTGCAGCTGACCGACCGGACCAAGGATGTGATCAAATCCGGCGGGGAATGGATTAGCTCGGTTGAGCTGGAGAACGCAGCTGTTGGCCATCCCGGCGTTGCCGAGGCCGCCTGCATTGGCATGTACCATCCAAAATGGGATGAGCGGCCAGTGCTGTTCGTGGTCAAGAACGAGGGGGCGGACCTGTCGAGCGACGATGTGCTGGAGCACCTCAAGCCGCTGATTGCGAAGTGGTGGATGCCCGATGCTGTCGAATTTGTGGACGACATTCCGCACACCGCAACCGGCAAGATTTCCAAGAAGGACCTGCGCGACCGCTTCAGCGATTATAAGCTCGAAGGCGCCTAGGGGACCGAGGCCATCGCGCGGCTGATCCTGCTGAACAAGCCCTTTGGTGTGCTGTCGCAATTCAGCGGCGGCAAGGAGGGTGTTCAAGACACGCTGGCGCATCTGGTCGATGTGCCAGCGGTCTATCCTGCTGGGCGCTTGGACAAGGATAGCGAAGGGCTGTTGCTGCTTACCGATGATGGGCGGTTGCAATCGCGCATCGCGGAGCCGCGTTACAAGACAGAAAAGACCTATCTTGCCCAGGTCGAAGGCGAGCCGGACATGCTGGCACTGGATGCGCTAAGGCGCGGTGTGAAGCTCAAAGATGGTATGACAAAGCCCGCCAAAGCCGAGCGGATTGATCCACCTGATCTATGGGAGCGTGATCCGCCTATCCGCTTTCGCAAGAATGTGCCCGACAGCTGGATTTCCCTTAGCATCTCAGAGGGCAAGAACCGCCAAGTCCGGCGCATGACCGCCGCCGTGGGCCTGCCAACCTTGCGCCTCGTGCGCTGGAGTGTTGGCGAATGGTCGGTGGACAGCCTTGCGCCCGGTGAGTGGCGCGAAGTTACAGTTTGAGGAACCAAGTTGATGACACGCTATATCGATCCTAGCCCGAGCAACTTTCAGGCCTTTAAGGACCTCCCGCGTAATGAACCGATCCATATGCTCAACCTGCTGCGCTACCGCGACTTGGCCGAATACCCCGAGGACCATAAACATCGCGGCAATGGTTGGAGCGGCCGGCGCGCTTATGAAGAATATGGCGCGACCAGTGGCCCAATTTTTCGCCGGGTTGGCGGGTCGATTGTCTGGCGCGGGGAATTTCAGACCATGGTTACGGGGCCGGAGCCGGATGACAAGGTTTGGCATGACAGCTTTGTCGCGCAATACCCGAACAGCGGGGCGTTTTTCGAGATGATCAAAGACCCTGACTATCAACTGGCAGTTGTGAACCGCAGCGCTGCCCTGATCGATAGCCGCTTGATGCGCTTCAAGCCGGGTGAGGGTGGGGACGCCTTTGGTTGATCGCCCCGAGGTAGAGACCGCTTATGGGATGCCTCGAAACCGGATCAGAAAAGGCAAAATTAACCCAACGCGCCAAGGCTTTTTTAGCCAATCGGTTTAATCGGATGGGAAAGCCCCCGGCCTAACGTGCATGCCTAGTCTAATTTATGGACTCCGAGGTAAGGCCATGATCAAACTGTCAAAACATCTGTGCGTGTGCGCAGCGCTCTTATCGAGCAGTGCGGCGTTTGCGAGTGATTCTGGCTGGATGATCTCGGAGACAGACGGGCAGGTTTCCATCACTCGCGATACCAAGGCCTTATACGCGGCCAAGGGTACGCGACTGGAAATCGGTGATGTTGTGCGCACCAGCGAAGGCGGCCGTGCGGTCTTGGTTCGCGGGGACGAGTTCTACATCGTCTCTCCCAAGGCGCAGGTCCGCATTAAGAAGGCCGAAGAGCCAGGCGTCGCTGCGCAAGTATTCCAATACATTGGTGAGAAAGTGCTCGGAATGGAGCGCAAAGCCAAGGGAACGCCGGGGACAAAACAGCCGGTTCTCGCTGCTGTCGTGAAGGGCTATGGCGACAAGCCGAAGAAGCCTGACCTCAAAGATTTCGAGGGAACCGCCCACACGCTTAATCCAAGCGAATGAGTTGAGCGGAAACGCTATTCCTCGGTTAGTCGAGGCATCAGTTCCACGAAATTACAGGGGCGATTGCGGTTGTCCAATTGCTCGTGAAGGATCCCGTCCCAGCCATCTTTTACAGCGCCGTTTGAACCGGGCAGAGCAAAGACATAGGTCCCGCGCGCCACGACTGCGCAGGCTCGCGATTGGACTGTGCTGGTGCCTATGGTCTTGAAGCTGAGCCACCGAAACAATTCGCCAAATCCGGGAATATCCCGTGCACCCTTGATCCGGGACAACGCCTCTGGCGTGACATCGCGTCCTGTCAGGCCAGTACCGCCGGTGCTAACAACCGCATCGATAGTTGGGTCATCAATCCAAGCATTGAATTGATCAAGCAGCGTGCCAGCATTGTCTTTCACAATTGTGCGCGCTGCCAGAGAGTGGCCTTTGGCAGTGATCCGCGCGGCGAGAATGTCGCCGGAGGTGTCGGTTTCAGAGGTCCGAGTGTCGGAAACGGTCAGGACGGCAATATTGATCGGGGTGAAGGGTTTCGCCTCATCAATGGCCATCGCATTCTACCTTTCCAAACGTGCAGAGCGCCCCATAGACATTTGCGGAAACTCTGGCCAGCGCCCTTCGGCAAGAGCCCGGCGGCTCGGCGAAGAAACGCCCGCGGCGCGCTCATACATCCAGTAATTGCGCATAACGATTGCGACATAGCCGCGTGTTTCCCAATAGGGGATCGATTCCATATAGAGCAGCGGATCATCGTAATCGCGCACTTCGCTGTTCCAACGGCTGATCGGGGTAAGCCCCGCGTTGTAAGCCGCCATGATCTTGGGCAGCTTGCCCTCGGTCGCATAGCTGTCGCGCAGCATTTCCAGATGGCGCTGACCATAGGCCAGGTTGACCTCTGGATTGTTGAGGTCGGCATAGCTCGCGCCAAGGTTCAGGCGGCGATTGTGATCGCGGGCTGTGCCCGGCATGATCTGCATCAGACCGCGCGCATTGGCCGGGCTAACCGCGCCAGCGCGGAAGTTTGATTCCTGCAAAGCGTGCGCAAAGGCGAGGGCTGGATCGACGGTCCAACCTGTTGCCGGCTGCCAACGCGCCACTGGATAGCGCAGCGACGGATGAGACCGCGTCCCGCGCGGCGCGTTGTGCGCCATGAACAATTGTGTTGATGGCATGCCAAGCTCGCGGGCAAAGCGCGCAAGCAGAGTAAATTCGCTAGGATTGCCGATCCGCGCCTGATGGCGCAGCACTTCATCGGCCAGAACCGGACGGCCGATCTCGTTGAGAGCCGCCGCGATGCGTGCATTGGCACTGCGTTCCAGAACGCTCCAATCATCCTTGGTGAAAGGCGCAGGCTTGGCGCTTTCGGGCACTGTCACGCCCAATTGCTCGCCCGCCAGTAGGCCATAGAGCGTCTCATCATAGCGCGCAGCGGCGCTAAGGTGACGCTGAGCCTGTCCGGGCTCCCGGCAACGCACCAGTGAGCGATGTGCCCAGTAATGCGCCGCAGCGGTCAGCTCAACATTGGATGAACGGTCTGCTGCTCGGGCAAAGCTTTCGCCCGCAAGCGCGCAATACCCCTGACGCCATGCGGCAAGTCCTGCGACCCATTCACCCTCAGCGACCCAAGCGCCGGAGCCTTCAGAGACGGTCTCTGCCAAGGCCTGAGCCGAGGCATCATCATTCTCGATGTAATAGCTCCAGGCGACTTTCTGACGCCATTCCGCCCGAGCAGCCGAGCTGAGCTGCTGGTCGATCTCGATCAGCAGGCTGTGCGCGCCTGCTGGATCATCGTTCTTGATACGGTCGAGGATCGCCGACCTGGTGCTGGACGGCATTGTTCCATCATTCACCGAACGGGGACGGATCCGCTTTGACGCGTAAGGTTGGCGGCTAAACCGCTGAGCCTGAGGTAAATAAGGCAGGTTTTCGACACCGCGCTTTGCGCCCATGCGGCTGAGCTGTGCGGCTTGTGGCAGGTGAACACCATCGTCGAACCAGCGCGCAATGCGCTCAGCCTCAATTTTGGGACTCTTTGCGTGGGTGTAATACTCTGCGCGAGCAATCTGATGCAGCAATCCGCCCTGACGCTGGGCCAGCATGCCTTCTACGCGGTCCCATTGCTGCGCATCAATGGCGCGGAATAGATCTGAGTAAAACGCGTGCTCGTTGCTCGAAAGCACATTGGGCACAGATGCACTGCGCCCGTTTGAGCTCGCATCGTAATGCGCAACCATGCTCCCCGCTTGCGCCATAGCAGCGCTTGGCGTGGCAAGTGCGGCGGCGATTGAAGCGGCCAATATTGCAGGCCTAAGGCTTTTCGCCATCACCGATTTGCCGACCATTCAATCCATCTCCGCCAAAAACGCGCTTTCAGCCTGGGGCTTGCCATCAGGCTTTCCAAGCTTTCGCTAACAAGAAGCTTGGTTAATGGCTCACTAGGGTTGTTTTCTGGTTCAGATGTGTGGTTACTTTTTTGTGAATTGATTGCGTCTTGCGCCGCTGCGTGGCCCAAAAGCGGTGGGATGTTAGAGCCGAGCGCCAAAACCTTTTCCGGCGCGGCCAGTTTGATGTGCAGGGCCAAGACCTCTGCCATTCCCGCATGTGCCATTGCGGCCGTGTCCGCCATGGGCGTGGGACGGGTGAGGGCGGAGCCGAAATAGACCTCATCTGGCGAGAAGCCCATCGCGGTCAGCATATTAGCAAGCAAGTGCCCCTGCGGCCCAGACAGTAATTGTTCTTTGTCGCCGTCCTCTGGCGCGAGCACCAGCACCATCAGCTTCGCGCCCATTTTCCCGCGGGGTGGCACGCGGCCGCGCGGCCCGATTGGATCAAGACCCGGCGCATTCAGCCACCATTCTTGAAACGCTGCGAGGTCGTTTGGCGCGTCTTCGCCCAGCAAATCACCCTTTGGCCCCAGAGTTTTTTGCAGATCGTCCGCGTCGGATTTTGGTGAACTCGCGCTGGATTGCTTCGTTATCCCGGCCTCAGCACCGCTTTCTGGCGCCTCTTCGACCTCTGGTTTGGCGAGCCAATCCGTAACGTCATCGGCAAAGTCGATATCCACGCCCGCCGCGCGCCACCAATCAAGGGTAGCGACAAATTCTCGGGACAAAGGCAGGGTGGGGGCGGTCATACTGTTAATCGCAGGTCTTGACCTTAGCCGTGCCAGTTAGCAAGTGGGTAGGCACGCAAACTCTAGGATTATTCGGGGATCAAATAGGCTCATGAGCGAACGGGAATCAATGCCATGCGATGTCGTTATTGTCGGCGGCGGGCCAGCGGGCCTTTCTGCGGCAATCCGGCTGAAACAGATCAATGAAGAGCTCGAGGTTGTTGTCCTTGAAAAGGGCTCCGAAATCGGCGCGCATATTCTGTCTGGAGCGGTGGTTGATCCCAAGGCTCTGACGGAGCTCTTCCCTGAATGGCGCGATATGGATTGCCCTATGGCGCAAACTCCGGTGACCGATAACTGGCACTGGGTCCTGTCGAAGAACGGCAAGACATCGATCCCGCATCTGATGATGCCACCTTTGATGAGCAATCACGGCTGTTACACTGGCTCGCTCGGCAATATGACCCGCTGGCTGGGTGAGCAGGCCGAAGCGCTCGGTGTGATGGTCTTCCCCGGCTTCCCCGCTAATGAAGTGATGTTTGATGACAAGGGCGCGGTGCGCGGTGTCATCACGCAGGACATGGGCATCGCCGAGGATGGGTCACAGAAGCCCGACTATCAACCGGGCATGGAGATTGAGGCCAAGTACACGCTGTTTGCGGAGGGCGCTCGCGGATCACTGACCAAACAGATGAAGGCGAAATACGACCTTGAGGCCAATTGCGAGCCGCAGGTTTACGGCCTTGGCATCAAGGAATTGTGGGACATTGAACCGGGCAAACATGTGCCGGGCCGCGTCATTCACACGCAAGGCTGGCCGCTCAATGAAAGCGGCACTTGGGGTGGCGGTTTCTTCTACCATCAGGCGAACAATCAGGTCGCTATCGGCTTTGTCACCGCGCTTGATTACAAGAACCCTTGGGTTTCGCCCTATCAAGAATTCCAGCGTTGGAAGACGCACCCAGAGATCAAAGCGATCCTCGAAGGCGGCAGCCGCGTCGCTTACGGCGCGCGCGTGATCAACGAAGGCGGTTGGCAGTCTGTGCCAAAGCTCGCCTTCCCCGGCGGCGCGCTGATCGGCTGTGCAGCCGGTTTTGTAAACGTGCCCCGGATCAAGGGCAGCCACACCGCCATGAAGAGCGGGATGCTGTGCGCCGAGGCCATCGCGGCTGAGATCGCTGGCCACGAAACGCAGCCTGAGCTTCAGGGTTATGAGCCCGCCGTCCGTTCTAGCTGGATCGCGGATGAGCTGAAGAAGGTTCAGAATGCAGAGCCAGCTGTTGCCAAATATGGCGATGATATTGGCACGATCCTGGGCGGGATTGATATGTGGATGCGCACGCTCAAGATTGGCCTGCCGATCAGCATGAAGCACCATGCAGATTACACCATGACCGGGCGGGCGGATCTGTATCCAAAGATCGATTATCCGAAGCCCGACGGCGTGATCAGCTTTGACCGCCTGACCAATGTCGCCTTCAGCTTTACCAATCACGCAGAGGACCAACCGGTTCACCTGCAATTGGGTGATGCGGACCTGCAAAAGGCGAGCGAATTTGACGTCTTCGGCGGTCCTTCGAACCGGTACTGCCCAGCAGGCGTCTATGAGTGGATTGAGGAGGAGGGCAAGGAGCCCAAATTCCAGATCAACTCGCAAAACTGCGTCCACTGCAAGACCTGCGATATCAAAGACCCAAACCAGAACATCAACTGGGTCACACCAGAAGGTGGCGGCGGTCCGAACTATCCGAATATGTGATAGTTTCACGCTTATGCAGTTTCTACCGGCACTTCGGACGTTCACTTGCTTAGCACTATTTTTGGTAGGGATGGCATTTGTGGGATACGCCAATGAACTTGTCAAAGCTGTGTTGACTGACCTTGATCGTGTTGTCCTCTTAGTTGGCTATATCATTGGGATTGCCGCAATTGTTCATTGGCTTGCGCAGCGTGAGTTCTGGGCTGGTCGGTTAATGAATAGCGGCGATTGATGTGAAACAAACCGCCTACGCCAAGATCAATCTCGCGCTGCATGTCCGCGCGCTCCGAATTGTCCAAGCATGTGATGCGCGTTATGGGCATTAAGTGTTTGATTGCGGGGCTCGTTATCGGGAGCTTGTTGGCAATTTCTGGCAGCAATGCCCACGCAGGCGATGAAGACACCTACGCTTGCGTATGGATAGATGGGCGTTTGAGGGCATATAACGGGAATCCAACATTTCGCATTTGGCCACGCAATTCCAAAAGGCTTTTGGGTGTTGTTTCAAAGTCAGGATTGATCAACGATTCGGGGCGTTTGCCGCTGTCTTTGCGTGAACTTGATCCTCAATTTGGCAAGGATTTCTGGGGTGAATTTCTGTTTTGTCCAGTCGAACCAGAAAGGGCGGGGTGGATGCGGATGGGGTCCATAAAGGCAGCTAAGAACATTACCGTTGTCGATAATCGCTAGTCATTGCATTCAATCCCCTTGTGAACTGTAAAGGCCGAATGACCCTCACCGAAACCGCCTACGCCAAGATCAATCTCGCGCTGCATGTCCGCAAGCGCAGAGACGATGGCTATCACGAGCTTGAGACGCTGTTTGCGTTCGTTGATGCGGGTGACGCGCTAACGGCGCGCGCTGCCGAGCAGGACTCGGTCCAAACCCTCGGCGAATTTGCGGGCGGGATCGACAATCCGATGGATAATCTCGTGGCGAAGGCTCTGGGCCTGTTGCCCCGCGCAGAGGGCCTCGCAATCACGCTGGAGAAGAACCTACCCGTCGCTGCTGGCCTTGGTGGAGGTTCGGCCGATGCGGGTGCGCTGTTCCGGATTGTTGAACAAACCCATGGCCTGCCGGATGATTGGATAGAGCGCGCCGCAAAGCTTGGCGCAGATGTGCCCTGCTGCGTGCGCAGCGAAACAGTGGTTGGCCGGGGCACTGGTACACAGCTCGAACCAATCGAGAGCGATCTAACCAGAACGCCCGTCTTGCTCGTCAATCCACGGGTGCCGCTCTCAACCGGCCCTGCGTTCCAAGCGTGGGACGGGGCCGATCGCGGCGCTTTGCCCGCAGGAACAGCTCGCGAAATCGCTCTGGCTGGCCGCAATGACCTGACCCAGCCAGCGATCAGCATCTGCCCCGCAATCGGCGCAGTTTTGCACGCGCTGGAGGCCACAGACGCTTGGCTTACCCGCATGTCTGGCTCTGGTGCGACGTGTTTTGCGCTCTACGATAGCGAGGCCGCGCGCGATGCGGCGCAGGCGACCATCACACAAAGCCACCCGGATTGGTGGCAATTGGCGGGCAGGCTGCGATGATCTCTCCCATGATTGACGAGCATCCTTTCCAGCAAATGGGCGAGCCGACGCGCGGCGGGATCGTTTGCGTTGCCGATCATGCCTCCAATTTTGTGCCAGAGGACGTGCCGCTCGGCATTCCAGACGCGCTGCTGGAAAAGCACATTGCCATCGATATAGGCGTGCACGGCGTGGCCGTTCGCATGGCACGTGAGTACGGCATCGCCGCGCACCTCGCCACCGTCAGCCGCCTTGTAACTGATCTTCACCGAGAAGAAGACCATCCCGGCGTCGTGCCGACGGAAAGCGACGGTCACCTGATCCCCGGCAATATCGGCGCGGATGTGGAGGGGCGGCTTAACCGGTTTCACAGGCCCTATCACGCCGCACTCGGCGCCTGGCTCGACGAGGCCGCACCCAAGCTGATCATTTCGCTGCACAGTTTCACGCCTCGGTTGGAATCGCGCAGCGAAGAC
This sequence comes from Erythrobacter sp. S249, assembly GCF_057364975.1. Taxonomy (NCBI): domain Bacteria; kingdom Pseudomonadati; phylum Pseudomonadota; class Alphaproteobacteria; order Sphingomonadales; family Erythrobacteraceae; genus Erythrobacter; species Erythrobacter sp. S249. The sequence goes on from NZ_CP200287.1 coordinate 336,588, forward strand.
CGCCCTTGGGAGATCGCGCTACTCTACAATCAAGATGACCGCGCGGCCCGTCATGCGATCAATCTGTTCGGAGAGCAGGGGTTGAACGTCGGCGACAACGAACCCTATTCCGGGCGCGAGCTCAACGCGACGATGAACCGCCACGCCGAGGCGCATGGCCGCTATTATTGCGCAATCGAGGTCCGTCAAGACTTGATCGCGACCCGCGTTGAGCAATCACGCTGGGCAGCAATGATCGCAGATGTATGCGGAAGGGTTGCACTCGCGCTCGACTAACGGCAGTGGGGCTTCATTAGAGCTTCAATTTGAGAAATATTATGTCTTCGCGCTTCGATAAAACGAAACTTCCCAGTCGTCATGTCTCGGTCGGGCCAGAGCGTGCCCCGCACCGTTCCTATTATTATGCAATGGGGATGAGCGAGGAAGAGATTGCGCGCCCGTTTGTAGCGATTGCGAGCGCCGGCAATGACAGCGCGCCGTGTAACACCACGCTCGATCCGCAAGCGAATATCTGCCGCGAGGGCGTGATTGAAAATGGCGGAACGCCGCGCCGCTTCAACACGATCACCGTTACCGATGGCATTGCGATGGGCCATCAGGGCATGAAAAGCTCGCTGATCAGCCGCGAAATCATTGCAGATTCGGTTGAGGTGTCTGTGCGCGGGCATTGCTACGACGCGCTGGTCGGCTTCGCTGGCTGTGACAAAAGCTTGCCCGGCATGATGATGTCGATGCTGCGCCTGAATGTGCCGAGCATCTTTGTCTATGGCGGCTCAATCTTGCCCGGCACTTTCAATGATAAAGACGTGACTGTGGTTGACGTGTTTGAGGCCGTTGGTCAGCACGCGGCGGGCAATTGCCCTTTGCAAGAGCTGATCGCGCTCGAAAAGGTGGCCTGTCCGGGCCACGGCGCATGTGGCGGTCAATTCACGGCAAACACTATGGCCTGCGTCGGCGAGGCGATCGGATTGTCCCTGCCGAACAGTAATATGACGCCAGCTCCGTATAAATCACGAGAAGAGATTGCGCGGGCTGCCGGCATGCAAGTAATGAACCTGCTCGAGCTCAATTTGCGGCCCCGCGACATCTGCACGCGTGAAGCGTTCGAGAATGCGGCTCGGGTTGTTGCTGCGACCGGTGGCTCAACCAATGCGGCATTGCACCTTCCGGCGATGGCCAGTGAGGCAGGCATCGAGTTCGACCTGTTCGATGTCGCGGAGATATTCAAATCCACGCCGTATATTGCCGATCTAAAGCCCGGCGGGAAATACGTGGCCAAGGACATGCACGAGGCTGGCGGGGTCTATATGGGCATGAAAACCCTGCTCGACGGCGGTTTCCTTGACCCCAATCCGATGACCGTGACGGGTAAGACCCTTGGCGAAAACATCGAGGAAGTGACCTGGAACCCGGATCAGAAGGTGTTTTATGAGGTTGCCAAGCCCATCACGCCCACGGGCGGCGTAGTTGGCCTGAAAGGCTCACTCGCTCCCGATGGCGCTATTGTAAAGGTCGCAGGCATGGAGCGGTTGCAATTCACCGGCTCTGCCCGCGTGTTCGATTGCGAGGAAGACGCTTTTGCCGCCGTGGAAGCACGCGATATTGCCGAGGGCAGTGTAATCATCATTCGCTACGAAGGGCCAAAGGGCGGCCCGGGAATGCGCGAAATGCTCTCCACCACTGCCGCGCTTTACGGGCAAGGCATGGGCGAGAAAGTAGCGCTGATCACCGATGGACGGTTCTCGGGCGCAACGCGGGGCTTCTGCATCGGTCACGTCGGGCCAGAGGCGGCGGATTGCGGGCCCATCGCTTTGGTCGAAGATGGCGACGAGATTGCCATTGATGCCGAGGCAGGCACGATTGATCTCAACGTCAGCGAAGATGTGCTGGCCGAACGGCGCAAAGGCTGGCAGCCGCGCACCAATAATTATCAGGCTGGCGCATTGTGGCGCTATGCTCAGAACGTCGGCCCCGCGAGCAAAGGCGCGCTCACTCATCCCGGCGCTGCGAAGGAAACTCATGTTTTTGCGGATATTTAGGACTGGCCTGACCGCGATGCTCGCGGGCAGCGCGCTCGCTGGTTGCGGTGCAGAGCCTGTCGGAACGTCGCAAGGCAGCGATATCGACTGTGCAATTGGAGCGGGAGCTGAATATTCGACCGTCTGCACTTTGGAGCAGGCGGCGGATGAAAGCGGCGCGTTCTTCCTGATCCACCACCCAGATGGCGGCTTTCGCCGGATCATTTATGACGCGGCCGCCGGTGATCTGTCTGCGATGGACGGAGCAGACGCGCTTCAGGATCGTAGCCTTGATCCCGCAGTCATCCGCGAATTCGCAATCGGCGAAGACCGCTATTTGATCCCAGCGGAAATGCTGGTCAGCGTGTCAGAGTGAATGATCCTGATACAATGGAAATCGTCAGGCTAGCGGCCAAGGGCGACGGAGCGAGCGCTGACGGCCGCCATGCATCTGGCGCTTTACCAGGAGACGTCATCGCTCCCGATGGTACGCTCACGCGCGGTCCCCATCACGTTAATCCGCCTTGCCAGCACTTTGAGCGCTGTGGCGGGTGCCAATTGCAGCATGCGGACGAAGAGATATTATCCGAATTCGTGCGCTCGCGCGTCGCCAATGCGGCTGAGGGGCAGGGGCTGGAGCCGCGCGAAATGTTGCCAGTGCATCTCTCACCGCCGCAAAGTCGCCGCCGGGCAACTCTTCATGCTTTGCGCAAGCATCGCCGCGCGTTGCTTGGCTTTCGGGAGGCCGGATCGCATAAGATCGTCGACCTGAAAGAATGCCCGGTTCTCGTGCCTGAGCTAGCGTCAATGATCGTGCCTTTGCGTGCCTTTATTGCGGAGCATGGCAGCAAGGCTCCGGTCGATATCGCGCTCGCCTGGACAGATCAGGGTGTCGATTGCAGCCTCACCAATATCACTCTCGAAGGGTTGGAGGCGACAGAGGCGGCACTCGATTTCGCTCGGGATCAAGGGCTGGCGCGGCTTTCAATAGATCAAGGATACGGCGCGGAGACGGTGTGGGAACCTGAGCCGATCAGCGTCACTCTTTCAGGCCTACCTGTGCCCGTGCCCGCAGGCGCTTTTCTCCAAGCGACACGCGATGCGGAGGCGCGCATGCTTGGAGACGCTTCGGAATGGCTGGAGGGTTCGGGTGTGGTTGCTGACCTTTTCTCCGGTCTTGGCACCTTTGCTTTCGGCTTGGCGCAGGGTCGCAAGGTTTTGGCCGTAGAGGCGGATCAGGCGGCGCATCTTGCGTGCAAATCTGCTGCGGCGCGGGGGCAGCGGGAGGTTCATGCGATGCACCGTGATCTGTTCCGCAATCCATTGGATGCTAAGGAAATCAGTAAGTTCGCAGCCGTTCTACTTGATCCGCCGAGGGCGGGAGCGCGTGAGCAGATCGGTCAAATCGCGCAAAGCACGATTGAGCGGGTCGTCTATGTCAGCTGCAATCCATCAAGCTGGGCACGCGATGCTGCGCGCTTGGTCGAGGCTGGTTTCACACTGGAAAAATTGCGACCCATTGGACAGTTTCGCTGGTCAACGCATGTTGAGTTGGTCAGCCTGTTTACTCGAGGGTAGATCAGGCACGCAGCCCGGCAAGGATTTGGGCACGGAGCCAGTCGGCGGCATGTGGCTCGACATAGGCGTGTCCGGCCCCCTCACAGGTCGCAATCCGCGGATCATCCGCCACCCAACTGGCGGCAAAGGCCTGGGCAGTGCGGTCACTGCTGGCGAGCAGGATGCGCACTTGGCCCGAAAAGCCAGCTAGGCCCGCCTGCATTTCAGCCGCCAGGCTCGTGGCCTCTGGCGCAGAACGCAGCGACCCGGTCAGTCCGCGCACCAGTTTTTTGAGATCAACCCCGCCGCGCAGCAAGCGCATGACTTCGCTGGGGTTCTTGAGTTTCTCAGCATAGCGCGCGCGGATGGCATCGGGCGGAGGCAAATCACCTGGCTCATCCCCTTCGATCGTCCACGGGTTCGACAGGATCAATCCATCACAGCCCGCGCCACTCGCCAGCATCAGGGCCGAGGCCGCGTCGCAATTCCCAAAGGCGATAATCCGCTCCACCTGGGGAGCAATGGCGCGAAAGGCCTCAATTGCGGTGCGAATGTCCTTTTCTGACTTACGGAACCCGCGATTCTCGCCCTCGCTGTCGCCAACACCGCGCCGGTCGAAGCGGAACACTGGGAAGCCAGCCTTGGCGATCTCTGCTGCTAGCCTCGCTTGCCCGGAAAAGGCCCCTGCGCGGATTTCATTGCCGCCGCTGACGATCAGCAGGCCCGTTGTGCCAGGCGCTGTGTCCAATGTGCCCGCGCATTTGAGCGTTCCGCAGCCATAATCCATGTGCAGCCGGCTCATGGTGCGACCAGCTCTTCGGCAACCAGAATGGCGAGGGCGGTCGCCTGCTCCGGGTCTTCATCCGGCTCTGCGCGTAGCCAAAGCCCGCGTCCGCCAAGCTCGCTTTGCGTGATCTCTGTGAGGCTGCCGAGGAAAACTTCGTCCGCTTGCTCCAATTCGCGCACCAATTGCGCGCCCAAATCCCAGCCTGCTAAGGCCATTCCGCTTTCGCGCGCGCGCTGCATCAAAGTGTCTGAACTCTCATCAGCTCCGGTTTCGCGAGCGGCAATCACTTGCGCGCGGATCATGCTGCGCAGCTGTTTTGCTCCGGTCTGTGGAACATATGCCCAACCTGGCAGGTCCGGCGGCGCAAACAGCACACCAGCCCGAAAGGTCAGAACATGCGTCGCCCTGCAATGGCTCGCAGCTGCACCCATCGCTGACTGCCACGCGCCCACACTTTGCTGCGCCAATGGGGCGGTACTCTCGTTCCAACCAGGCAGGTCTGGCATCGCTGAACCTATTCCAAGGCCATCAAGCAAACGCATGATTTCAATGATTTGTCTACGGAATTTGTTGTGCTCATCAAACAGCGGCGGGATCACCAGAACACATGGGCGCCCCGGATGATCAAACTTCGCCAACATTTCTTCTGAGATTTTGCCGCTGGGCTGCGGGCAGGGCCAGTGGGTGAGCACGCGCCCGATCAGCCTTCGATGATCTTGGCCTCGGCAAAGGCGAGCAGCCCGCCATAGGTTTCGAGCATTTCGCCATCAACGTCATCGTCTTCGATCACGATGTCGAGCCGGTCTTCCATCTCCGTCAGCAACCCAGCGACTGCCATCGAATCAAGCTCTGGTAGGTCGCCGAACAGGCCGGTTTCTGGCGTGAATTCGTTCACGTCGTCAGCGTCTAACCCCAGAACATCGGCGATAATCGCCTTGAGATCACGGTCAATTGCCGCCCGGCTTTTGCCGATGCCGGACATATCCGTCTGCTCTGATGCGGTTGCCGAATTGTCGGTGACCGGATTGCTGCTCATGCACCCCTCGTTTCCCGGAATTTCGCGGGTTTCTACTGATACGGGCGCTCGCCTTAGCTCTGCGCCTCACGCTTCGCAAGTCGCGCGGTGGTTTGCCGAATGAGCCGCTTGGCCAGCGCGGGCCAAGCTTTGGGCTGGCGCGCGTCAAGGCAATCAATCCGGTACCGTTGGCGCGTCTCGTCCATCCAATCGGCCTTATAGGGTTGATCACCCGTGCCAAAGTCGATCAGTTCGACTTGGTCTTGATCGATGACACGCTCAAACAAAGCAGCCGTTAGGGTCGTGCCGGCTGAGAGCTGTTTGTGGCTTTCCAAGTGAGCGAGCTTGTGAATGTAAGCGCGGCCATTCTCGACCGTCCAGCACTGCGCGGCGACCGGCGTTGCGCCTTCGTAGGCGAGGCCCAGTCGTAGGCGCCCCGCAGCCCCTTCCGCTCGTGCGAATTCGCGCAGCATTCTTGGTTCGTCCTCGTCAGGTTTCCAACTGGCGGCATAGATCGCCTCGTAATTGGTCCAAGCCGCTTCATCGAACGTCTCGAGTATCTCGACGCGGACCTTCTTGGCCTTGCGCTTCAGCGTCGTGCGCATCTTGCCCGGCCGCTCAGCCCAGTATTCCTCAAAGCTGCGCCCGCGAACGTTTAGGATGTGGTTGAGGTCGCATGGCTCACCGGCGACCATCCAATCCGCCGCCTTGAATGCCTTTGCAAGCCGCGTTGCCGAGCCATTTTCGTCGGGCACAGGCTCTAGCGTTACGCGGTGGCCGTGCATCTTTAAGCTGCGGGCTATCTCAAGCAGCAGGCGATCTCCAAGATCGCCCAGAGGGGCCAATTCGCGCCAGGTAAAATTGTACCAATTGCGCATTGGGGTGAGGTGATCTGCGCCTGCCTTCAACACCAAGGCCGCGCTGCGATCGCCTTCTTTGGCAACCACAATCAGTGGTTTAAGGCCGGTTTCAACCAACAGATCAAACCATTCCGCACACTCAAAGGGAGAGCTAACCACGCCATCATCCGCTTGATGACATAGGTCATGCAAGACGTTAACGGTGTCATGGTAACTCACGGTAATCACTCGATCGTGCCTCTTCGGATTAGTCATGCCAAGCACCCTAAATGAGACAGCCAAACCGCTCGACCACATCGCCGAACGCGGCGTGGAATGTGGCCGCGCGGATGCGCCAGCTTTGGTGCTTCGTGACCGGATGTTTAACCATGACGAGTTAAGACAGCGTGTCGCTGTTCTCGCAGGCTGGCTTAAGAGCGTTGTGCCAGAGAAAGGCGCGCGGGTCGCAAGTTGGGCGGCGAAGGGTGAGCTGACTTGCCTGCTGCCATTGGCAGCGGCGAGGGCGGGCCTGGTACACGTGCCGATCAACCCGCTGCTGAAACGCGCGCAGGCAGCGCATATCTTGGCTGACAGCGGGGCAAGCCTGCTGATCGCGAATGCTGCGCGGCTAAAATCACTGGAAGACGGTGATTTGCGGGTTTCCTGCAGCGCGATGGAACAAGATGAAGCTTTATCGGCTGCGACCACGCATGACTTGCCGCTTGGTCCTTCCAACGCGGACCCCGAGGAGCTGGCAGCCATCCTTTACACTAGTGGCTCAACCGGGCGGCCCAAGGGCGTGGTGCTGAGCCATGCGAATCTTTGGCTGGGCGCGGTCAGTGTTGCGGATTACCTCAAGATGGCAGACGATGATGTAACACTGTCAGTCCTGCCGCTCAGCTTTGATTATGGTCAAAACCAACTGCTTTCGACGTGGTACGCAGGTGGCTGCATCGTTCCACTCGACTTCCTGTTTCCGCGTGATGTGATGAAGGCCTGCGCCAAGCATCAGATCACGACCTTGGCCGCTGTGCCTCCGCTGTGGGTCCAGCTGACCGAGCTGGAATGGACACCAGAAGCGACTGCTTTCATGCGGCGTATGACCAATAGCGGCGGCGCGCTCACCACGGAGCTGGTCACTGATCTTCGGCGGATATTCCCCGATGCTGATCTCTACCCAATGTACGGCCTGACCGAGGCATTCCGTTCAACTTACCTTGATCCCTCACTTGTCGATTCGCACCCAACTTCAATGGGTAAGGCGATTCCTTTCGCGGAAATTCTTGTCATCAATGATGAGGGCGAAGTGACAGAACCCGGTGAGGAAGGTGAGCTTGTTCACTGCGGTCCGCTCGTCGCCAAAGGCTATTGGCAAGACCCGGAGCGCACCGCGCGGCGGTTCAAGCCTGCACCGCGCCAGTCGCGCTATGGCGGTACGGCGGTTTTCTCTGGCGACCGGGTGCGCCGGGGAGAAGATGGTCTGCTCTATTTCGTTGGCCGCCGTGATGCGATGATCAAGAGCGCTGGCAATCGGATTAGCCCGGCAGAGATCGAAGAAGCGGCGATTGCTTGTGATGAGGTGCAAGAGGCGGTGGCCCTCGGCATGCCAGACGAGCGCCTTGGCCATGCTGTGCATCTCGTGGTGCGCGGCGCTGAAAGCGAGGCGTCGCACAAGGATTTGGTCAAAACGCTCAAGCGGGAGCTTCCTAATTTTATGCAACCTCAAGCGATCCATTGGCGCGATGCGATGCCGCTCAATCCCAATGGGAAGATTGATCGCACGGCACTGCTTAGGGAGCTAAGTCAATGACATCGCTGGATAAGGCCAAAGCGCTGGGACCGATCCCTGCTGGGTTTAAGGCGCTTGACGGCGAACTCGCCATCGGCGGTAAGCGGGCCAGCGAATGGGCGGAGCAAGCGGGCAGGACCCCGCTGTTTGTCTATTCGAAGGATCGCCTTGATACTCGTGTCGCAGAGCTGCGCACTGCGCTGCCGCCGCGCATCGGGATCAATTATGCGGTCAAAGCCAATCCTTATGCCCCGGTGATTGCTCATATGGAGGCTTTGGTTGATGGGTTCGACATCGCCTCCTCCGGCGAGCTGACCATGACCAATGTCGCCGGAATTGATCCGGCGCGCGTCAGTTTTGCAGGGCCCGGCAAGCGAGACGATGAGCTGGAAGCGGCTATTTCTGCGGGCGTAACGCTCAATTGCGAATCCGAAGGCGAGGCACGCCGCTCCCTCGCAATCGGAGAAAAACTGGGCAAAGCCCCGCGCATGGCTCTGCGCGTGAACCCAGATTTCGAGCTTAAAGGCTCCGGGATGAAGATGGGCGGGGGCGCGAAGCAGTTTGGCGTGGACGCGGACAAGGTGCCCATTCTGGCGCGCGAAGTGATCGCCGCGGGCGCTGAATGGCGCGGCCTGCATATCTTCACAGGCAGCCAGGCTTTGAGCGCTGAGGCAATCATAGAAGCGCAGAGCAATGTGCTGAATTTAGCGGCAAAATTGTCTGATGAGATCGGCGAGCTGCTGCCAAAACTCAATATGGGCGGCGGATTTGGGATTCCTTATTTCCCCAATGACGCGGCCTTGGACTTACCGGCGGTTGGTGCTGCATTGCATGAGCATGTGGCAAACCTTCCAGCGCCGCTTGAGAACACAGAACTGTGTCTTGAACTTGGCCGCTATCTCGTTGGCGAAGCAGGTGTTTACTTAACGCGGGTGATCGACCGAAAGATCAGCCACGGCACGACCTATCTGGTTACGGATGGCGGATTGCACCACCAACTCGCCGCGTCCGGTAATTTCGGCACGGTTGTGCGCCGCAATTACCCCGTCGCCATCGCCAATCGCTATGATGCGCCAGTGGACGACGTGGTCAATGTGGTTGGCTGCCTATGCACTCCGCTAGACCGGTTGGCCGACAAAGCGGGCCTGCCACGCGCCGATGTTGGCGATCTGGTTGCGGTCTTTTGTGCCGGGGCATATGGAGCGAGCGCTAGCCCAAGCGCGTTCCTCGGCCATGGCCCTGCGGCGGAAATGCTCGTTTAAACGCTCAAACCCCCGCAATTGCGCGCGTTTAGAGTTTGCCAAGCCGCTGTCCCGAAACGGGATAGGGGGCCAAAACAGGCGTTATTACTAACACAATGTTCACCAATATGAGCGAGAGAGTTCGGGTCATTCGCGGGCCCAGTGCTGCAGGTCGCTCCTGTAGCTGATGCTGACCCCGCCGACCTAGGCAAGGATACGTATCAATGAAGACCTCTTTTTCGCTTTCCCGGATACTGGGATCTGCTGTTGCAATTTCGCTGCTCGCCGGTTGCGGCGGTGCGGGGCAAGAACTGCCTCCGGCTAGCTTTGCAACCACGGAAGAGGGACCAAGCGAAGAATATGTGATTGGCCCGCTTGACCAAATCACCATCCACGTTTGGCGCAATCCAGAGTTGAGCGCAGAGGAAATTCAGGTTCGCCCTGATGGCCGGATCACCATTCCTCTGGTGCGCGACCTTCCTGCCGTGGGCAAAACCGCCACCGAATTGCAGAATGATATCCGAGATCAACTCGCTCAATACATTGAGCAGCCAATCGTCTCGGTGATCGTGAATGAGTTCTCCGGCACGTTCAACCAGCAAATCCGCATTGTTGGCTCAACTGAGCAGCCAGCATCTCTGCCTTACCGGGCTAATATGACTGTTCTCGACGCGATGATCGCTGTGGGCGGCCTCAGCGAATTTGCCGCTGGCAACCGAGCAAAGCTGATCCGTCTGGACCGCGAGAGCGGGGAACAGGTTGAATACCGCCTTCGCCTCAAGGATTTGCTTAAAAAAGGCGACAGCGCCGCGAACGTAACCCTTAGCCCGGGCGATGTGATCATCATTCCTGAGAGCACCTTTTAAGGACCTGCGCCGCGCATGAGCGAGATTTTTGAAGAACTGCGCACAGCGCTTTACTCGGTCTGGCACCGCCGGTGGCTGGCGCTAGCCGTTGCCTGGGGCGTGTGCCTGCTCGGGTGGCTGGTGGTTGCGATGATCCCCAATTCTTATGAGGCAAAGGCGCGCATCTATGTCGATGTCGACGATGTTCTGTCAGAGCAATTGGGCATTGCAGGTGATGGCCGTGAGGAAATTCGCCGCGTTCGGCAAACACTTGCCAGCGCGGTGAACCTTGAAAAAGTCATTAAATCAACGCGTTTGGGTGAGAACATCACAGAACGCGCTGCGCTTGAAACGGAAATCAAGAACCTTGACGAGAAGGTGACGGTTACCAGCGAACAGGACAATCTGTTCGAAATCACGGCGACGGTCGGCAAAGGTGATCTGTCCGACGCTGAAAACGCCGTTCTGGCGCGTGATGTGGTGCAAAAACTGATCGATATCCTGCGCGATGAACACGTCGCGGGTAGCCGGGCCCAGGTTTCCGGCGCCGTCACTCAGATCGATGAACAGCTTGAAGAGCGCAAGCGCGAGCTTGAAGCGGCAGAACAGCGCCGTCTAGCCTTTGAAGCGCAATATCCTGACTTGATCGGGGGTTCAGGTACGCTTGTCACTCGTCTTCAACAGGCGCGGACAGAGGCGCGCGGGATCGAAGCTGACCTCGCTGCTGCTGAAAGTGCGTTGGCCGCGATCAACGGTCAATTAGCGGGTACGCCGCGCACCATCGACACGCCGGGCACTGGCGGCCCTCGGGCCGCTCTATCTGGTGCCCAAGCGCAATTGGCAGAACTGCGTTCGCGCGGGCTAACCGATGAGCACCCCGATGTGGTTGCAACCACACGCCAAGTTCAAATCCTGACCCGCCAAGTTGCGGCAGAAGGGCCGAACGCGGGTGGCGGCGCGCCAAACCCAGCCTACACCTCGCTGATCTCGATCCGCGCAGACAGGCAAGCCAGCGTCGAATCGCTGCAATCCCGCCGTGCTGCCATTCAATCGGACATTGCCGCGCTCATGGGCAGCCAGGCCGCTGAGCCAGAGGTCGCCGCGGAAGCGAACCGGATCAGCCGCGACTATGAGGTGCTGCAGCAGAATTACGAAAAGCTGCTGCAAGACCGCGAAGAACTGCGCACGCGCGGCGAAGTGGAAGACAACACCAGCCAGTTTAAATTCCAGCTGACCGATCCGCCTGTGGTGCCGCAAGGCCCCGCTGCGCCCAATCGTCCGCTGCTGCTGCTTGGCGTGCTGTTTGTCGGTCTCGCCGCTGGGGCAGGGGCCGCTTACGCGCTCAGCCAGCTGCGCTCGACCTTCGCAACGCCAAAGAAGCTGGAGCGCGCGCTCGATCTGCCCGTGATTGGCTCAATCTCGATGACGGTATCCGATGCCGCGAGGGAGCTGCGCGCGAAGCGTTTGAAGCAATTTGCCGGGGCAACCGCTGGGTTGTTCGGTGTGTTCATAATTCTGCTGGGCATTGAGTTCGTCTCAGTCGGCGCGGTCGCATGAGAGGGCTGAGATGACAGAACACAGCAAAATTTCACGCGAAGGGGCGACCAAAGTGAACGGCAAACAGTCTCTGTTTGAGCGTGCGAACGACACCTTTGGCCTGGATGCCTTGGCACCGGCCAAGCCGCCTGTGCGCCTGCCAGAGGGCGAAAAGCGCGTCCGGCGTCCGGTTGCGCAGCAGCCTGGTATTCCAAGCACTACTGCGCCCGCAGCGGCTCCTGCAGCGGCGGCGGTTCAAGCACCTGCGCCAGCAGTTCCAATGGCAGAGCCCGTCAAAGCGGCTCCGCACGCTGTGGCCCTTAGCAATACGCTCCAACCCATCTCGCGCGATCATCTTCGCGATGCAGGCCTGATCGTACCAGAAGACGGCGTGAGTGAATTGCTCGAAGAGTTTCGTATCGTCAAACGCGAGCTTCTCGCCGATGCCCGCGCTGGCGGCTCATCGAAAGCGCAGCAAATTCTCGTTTCTTCGCCGCATCCCGGCGAGGGCAAGACCTATTGCGCGGTCAACCTAGCTATTGCTCTGGCGGCTGAGCGGGATCTCGAAGTATTGTTGGTCGATGCTGATGTGATCAAGCCCAGCGTTCCGGCCCGCCTTGGTTTCGAACCGGGTAAAGGCCTGATGGACGCACTGGCTGACCCGAGCCTTCAGCCAGAAACGCTCGCGGTCACAACAGACATCGACAATCTTTTCGTGCTGCCTGCGGGCGGCCGCAATTCCAATGCCGCCGAATATTTGGCGAGCGCACGGACCGGCGATGTGCTTGCACGTCTGACCCAGGGCGCGCCGAACCGGATTGTCATTTTTGATACACCGCCCGCGCTTGCTGCCTCCGCAGCAGCCGAGCTCGCCGCGCATGTTGGCCAGGTTCTGCTGGTCGCCCGCGCAGATGAAACAAGCCGTGCCGCGCTTGAAGATGCGCAGCAGCTGCTGTCGGCCTGTGTCGACATCAAGCTGTTGCTCAATGCAGCACAATTCAGCCCGTCAGGACGCCAGTTTGGCAGTTATGGCGCGCAAGGGGAAAGATCGTGATTAAAGTTCTCAGAGCAGCTCTGCTGGTGGGGCTGGCGGCCATTGTCGTCGCTGCGCCTGCTCAGGCGCAAGCCCAGGATGATGGCGGCAATTCAGGCACCTCAGACGGCCCGCGTGTTGCTGTGCAGCCTTACATTGAGGTGTCTCAGATCCTTTCGGCTGAGCTGACACCGGGCGATGACGTGCTGACCTACACTCAAGTGGCAGCCGGGGTGGATGTGTCCGCGACGGGCCGCAACAGCGGTGGTTCGCTGTCGCTGCGCTATGAGCGGAACATTGGCTACGGCGCGTCCGACGGCATCGATTCCGATACGTTCAGCGGCGTTGCACGCGGTTATCTCTCGATCATCCCGCGTTCTTTGACGCTGGACGCAGGTGCTTTGGCAAGCCGGACGCGCATTGATGGATCCGGCGGGGTCACCGCCAATCCGTTGGTGCAAGACGATGCCGAGAGCCAAATCTATAGCGGCTATGTCGGGCCAACTCTTGCGACCCGCGTTGGTGCGGTCGATGTGACCGGCTCTGCTCGAGTGGGCTACACCCGTCTTGAGGCGAATGACGCGATTGTCACTCCCTCCGGAGCCGTCGCCGATGTGTTCGACGACAGTGTCACCTACAACGCACAATTGCGCGCCGCCACCCGCCCAGGCGAGCCTCTGCCGGTCGGTATTGGCGTTGGTGGCGGATATTTTCAGGAAGACATTTCCAACCTCGATCAACGGGTCCGCGACACCTATGTTCGCGCCGATGTGACCGTGCCCGTCACCAGCAATCTCTCGGTTGTTGGCGGCGTCGGCTACGAAGATGTTGAGGTTTCAAGCCGCGATGCGCTGCGCGATGTTAACGGCGATCCCGTCATTGGCACAGATGGCCGCTTGGTCACAGACACCAGCGCGCCGCGTCAGCTCGCCTTTGATATTGATGGTTTCATCTGGGACGTTGGCGTGCTCTGGCGTCCAAGCAGCCGTACGTCGCTCGCGGCAACCGTTGGTCGCCGTTACAATTCAACCACGTATTATGGCAACTTCACATTTGTGCCTGATAGCCGCAGCCAGCTGAGCATCTCCGTCTATGACGCGGTCAGCGGCTTTGGCGGATCGCTCACCAATTCCTTGGCAGCATTGCCAACCGAATTCTCGGCCATTCGCAACTCACTGACCGGTGATTTCGGTGGATGTGTCGGCGGGGAAAGCGGCGCAGGCTGTGCTGGCCTGTTCGGCTCAGTCCGTTCAGCCGCGTTCCGCAGCCGTGGCGCTCAAATCGCTTACCAACGCCAGGTTGGCCGCCTCAATGCAGCAATCGCTGCTGGGTATGACAATCGCCGCTTCATCGCCGCGCCAGGGACCATTCTGGCCGCCGCTGATGGTGTGACCGACGAAAGCTATTACGTGCGCAGCTCGCTGAACCGCCCAATCGGCAACAATGCGAACCTCGCGGTCAATGGTTACGTCAATTGGTTTGGCCGCGGTGATGGCATCAATGGCAATGTCACCGGCTATGGCACATCGGCCGCTTACAGCCGCTCACTCACCGGCAAGCTGTCGGCCCGCGCGGCGGTCGCCGTGGATTACCTCGACTCCGATTTGTCGGCTGATGACTTCGCCTTTGCAACGGCGCTTCTCGGTCTGCGTTACGACTTCTGATCTGGACACTCTGACGATGTACGAACAATTTTACGGCTTCAATTCTCGCCCATTTCAGCTGACCCCTGATCCCGAGTTCTATTTCGAGAGCGCGAGCCACAGGAAGGCTTTGTCCTATCTCGGCTATGGCTTGAACCAGGGCGAGGGCTTTATCGTCATCACGGGCGAGGTGGGCGCAGGTAAGTCGACCTTGGTTGCGCATTTGATGCAGCGGATCGACCCAGAGGCGCTAACGGTTGGCCAAGTGGTCACCAGCGCACTCGACGGCGAGGAGCTGATCCATGTGGTTGCGCAAAGCTTTGGCATCGAAGTCACAGGCCGCGACAAAGCAGGCGCTTTGGGCGCGATTGAGAGCTTCCTCCAAGACGAAGCGCGCGCCGGTCGGCGTTGCCTGCTCATCGTCGACGAATGCCAGAACCTGCCCGTCGGCGCTTTGGAAGAGCTGCGCATGCTGTCCAACTTTCAGCTCGGTTCGCACCCGCTGCTGCAAAGCCTGCTGCTGGGTCAGCCAGAGTTTCGCACGACCGTCGCAAGCCATCCTGACCTCGATCAACTGCGCCAACGCGTCATCGCCTCGCACCATTTGGAAGCGCTCGATGAGGAAGAGGTCGAGGCCTATATCACCCACCGGCTTCAGCATGTTGGGTGGCAGGGTAATCCGGCGATCACCGCCGAGGTGCTGGGCGCCATTTACGAGGCAACGGAAGGCATTCCGCGCCGCGTGAACCAGATCATGAACCGCATGCTGCTGCTCAGCGCGATCGAAGAGCAAAGCGAGCTGACCACCGCGATGGTTGACGCTGTCTGCGAGGAAATGCTCGCCGACACCTCAAAAGGTGCGCGCGATATTCCGGCGCAAGTGACGGCCTCTGCAGCGGTTGCTGATGTTGCAATTGACGCGGTGCCTGCGCCAGAAGTCGCCGCCTTGCTGGCAGAGCGCGATCAGCGCACGTCCAAGCTGGAGGCCGCAATTGGCGAGTTGCAAGAGGCAGGTTCCCACGCGCAGCCGATGGAAATGGACCCAGAGGTAAGCGAAGCGATCAACCGCATTGAAAGCCGACTTGAAGAACAAGAGCAATCTTTCCGCCATGTCGTTGGCATGCTGATCGAATGGCTTGAGGAAGATGCATCGCGCGAGGCCGCGTAAATGAACGTCGCGCCGAATTTTTCCAAAGATGTGAAGGCTCAGGTCGTGAATGGCCTGTCCGTTGATGTCGAAGACTGGTTCCAAGTCGGCGCGTTTGAGGATGTGATCGAGCGCGGCGAGTGGGACGGGATCAAAACCCGTGTCGAAGACAATATCTACCGCATTCTCGACCTGTTTGCCGAGGCCGACGTGCACGGAACGTTTTTCACCCTTGGCTGGGTGGCAAAACGTCACCCGCAAATGATCCAGCGGATTGCAGATGCGGGCCATGAGATCGCCAGCCATGGCTATGACCACGCGCGCGTCTTCACCTTTACACGCGAGCAGTTCGCCGAAGACCTCAAACTGTCGCGCGATATCCTGCAGGACTGCTCTGGCACCGAGGTTACCGGCTACCGCGCGCCAAGCTTCTCCATCGACCAGCGCACGCCATGGGCGTTCATGGAACTGGCAGAGCAGGGTTATACCTATTCCTCAAGCGTCGCGCCGATTGCACACGATCATTATGGCTGGCCAGAGGCGCCGCGATTTGCCTTTAAGCCGATCCCTTGGTCCGACATGATCGAGATACCGGTCACCACCGCCATCCTTGGCGGTCGCCGTGTCGCTGCGGGAGGCGGCGGGTTCTTCCGCGTATTGCCTTATGCCTTTTCACGCTGGGCCATCCGGCAAGTGAACCGCCGCGAGGAACGCCCGGCGGTGTTCTATTTCCATCCTTGGGAAATCGACCCCAATCAGCCGCGCGTTGGCAATGCGCCGATGCGGTCAAAGCTGCGCCACTACACCAATCTGGATAAGATGGCGGGCAAGCTGGGCGAGCTGGTGCATGAGTTCCGCTGGGCGCGGATGGATATGATCGCCCTGCGCGAAGCATCACGGGCCGTCGACCTGACCCCATGAACGCGCCAGTGAAACTGCCAATCACCGTCTCGCAAGTGGACTTCTCCGACGCCCAAATGCTGGAGCGGGTTGAGGGGTTTGTGCGCGAGCATAAGGCAAGTCTGTTTCACCGCCCGGCGTGGCTGAAAGCGGTAGAGGCGGGTACAGGTCAGAAGGCATGCGGTTTCATCACTCAGCAAATGGGCGTCATCACCGGATGGCTGCCGCTGACCGATGCGCATTCGCCTCTGTTTGGGCGGGCTTTGGTCTCCAGCGGATTTGGCGTGGGCGGCGGTATCCTAGCTGAGACACAGGAAGCGACTCAGGCGCTTGCTGGCGCAGCGCAAGATCACGCGGTTAGAAACTCGGTCCCCAGCGTGGAGCTGCGCGGGGGCACGGTGCCCAATGGCTGGAAAGCCGCGAGCGACAAGCATGCCGGTTTCATTGCCGAGTTGTCAGAGGACGATGAGGCGCAATTGCTCGCCATTCCGCGCAAGGCGAGGGCAGAGGTGCGCAAGGGTCTGAAAGGCGACTTGGGCGTGCGCATTGGCCGCTCAGACGACGATTTGGCGGCGCATTACGGGGTGTACAGCGAGAGCGTCCGCAATCTCGGCACGCCGGTGTTTCCCAAGGCACTGTTCAAGGCGATGATTGAGGCGTTTCCTGACAGTGCCGATATTCTGACAGTCTATTCGGGTGAGGAGCCTGTCTCCAGCGTTCTGTCCTTCTATCACGAGGGCGCGGTCATGCCATTTTGGGGCGGCGGCACATTTGCTGCACGCTCCCTGCGCGCCAATGAGCTGATGTATTACAAACTGATGTGCCACGCGCGTTCGCTTGGCATGTCGCACTTTGATTTTGGCCGCTCCAAGACTGGCAGCGGCCCCTACAACTTCAAGAAGAACTGGGGCTTTGATCCGCAGCCGCTGACTTATGCCCACTGGCATGCACCGGGCAGCGAGCCGCGCGATGTCGACCCGACCAGCGAGGCCTATTCGCGCAAGGTTGAGCTCTGGAAGAAGCTGCCACTGCCGATTGCCAATGCGATTGGTCCGTGGATCGCGCGCGGGCTGGCCTAGGGATCGGGCGGACTGATGGGCGAGATCCTATTTCTGGCGCACCGCGTTCCGTTTCCGCCCAACCGCGGGGACAAAATTCGCACGCATCACTTGCTGAAGAAGCTGGCGCAGCTTGCCCCAGTGCACGTCGGGTGCTTCGCAGAGAACGCTGAGGACCGTGCAGCTGTGGCTGAGGTCGACGCGATAGCCACATCACAATGCGTGGTGGACCGGCGCAAACCTCTGACGCTTGCCGGGGTCGAAGCCGTGCTGACCGGCAAACCCGTCAGCATCACCGCCTTTCACAGCGCGCGATTGGAAAGCTGGGTTCAGCAGACGCTCGCCAAGCATCCAATCGACACAATCGTGATCTTTTCTGGGCAAATGGGGCAATATGTACCCGAAAGCTTCGGGGGCAGGGTGGTGATTGACCTGTGCGACGTCGATAGCGCCAAGTTCGAAGGCTATGCCGAGGCGGGCGAGCGGGTCTGGCTGAACGCCCGAGAAGGGCGCTTGCTGGCGGCGGAAGAACAGCGTTTTGGCGCACGGGCGGACGCCACCATTCTGATCAGCGAGAACGAAGCTGAACTGTACCGGAGCAGGCTGACCGATCCATCGCGGGTGAACGTCCAAGTGATCGGCAATGGTATTGATGCCTCCGTTTTTGACCCCAGCGCGGTCGAGCCGCATGCCGCACTGCGCGACCGTAAAGGTCCGCATTTCGTCTTCACCGGACAGATGGATTACCGCCCCAATGAGCAAGCGGCTGAGTGGGTGATTGAGCAATTGCTGCCCGTCATTCGAGCCAAACATCCTGAGGCTAAGTTTCATATTGTGGGCCGCAACCCAACCGCGCGTCTGCTCGCCCGCTCTGAGACACCGGGACTCACCATTTGGGGCGAGGTGCCGGACGTAAAACCATTTATCGTTGCGGCGAGCTTTGTGCTCGCACCGCTGCTGATCGCGCGCGGCGTTCAAAACAAAGTGCTCGAAGCGATGGCGATGGCCAAGCCTGTGGTTCTCACCCAAGAAGCCGCGACTGGCATTGCGGCTGTCGACGGCGAGGATTGGCTAGTCGCACCTGCAGACCCAGAGAAGATGGCTGCGCGGATTGACGCGGCTTTAGCCGATCCTGACGCATTGTTCGGTCTCGGAGCCTCGGCGCGGCAATTCGTGCTCGATCACCATGCGTGGGATGCCATGTTGGAACCGCTTGGACACTTGGTTAGGCGAGCAGGCGAGGCTCGCGATGCAGCCTGATAAACTCACGCAGGATTGGCGTCAGCACAGCATCGTTGACCACGTGCCAAGCGCCTGGAAGCAGCCGCTTGTGATGCTTACGTTGGCAGTCACCGCACTTGTTGTTTTGGCGGCGCGCGAATGGGGCGAGATGCTGCACCAATGGTGGAACATCGACACCTACAATCACATCCTGTTGGTCCCGGTCATTGTCGGATGGCTGGTGTGGTTGAAACGCGATGAGCTTGCGGTCGCTATACCGAAAGGCTGGTTACCCGGTCTCGGTCTCGTTGCTGCAGCACTTGGACTATGGACGCTAGGTCGCATCACGGGGATCAACCTCTTCGCCCATGCTGGAGCGGTTGGCGCGGTCATGGCCGCAGCAGTTGCCATCATCGGTCCGCGCATATCCATGCTGCTGGCTCTGCCACTGGCAATGGCTGCGTTTCTGGTGCCCTTTGGTGATGAGATTATCCCGCCGCTGCAAATGATCACCGCCGAGATTGCAATCTGGCTGACCCTTGCCAGCGGCGTCCCCGCAGAAATCGACGGGATTTACATCAACACGCCTGTCGGTCTGTTTATTGTCGCCGAGGCTTGCTCTGGGGTGAAATTCCTCGTGGCCATGGTCACTCTGGCGGTACTTGTCTGCTTTAAACAGTTCAATAGCTGGACCCGCCGCGCGGCCTTCATGCTGGCGGCGATCGTGGTTCCAATCCTGGCCAATGGCATCCGCGCCTGGGGCACGATCTATATTGCCCAGAGACAAGGCGTCGAATTCGCTGAAGGGTTCGATCATATCTTCTATGGCTGGATATTCTTCGCCATCGTTCTGACGATCATGCTCGCGGGGGCATGGCGCTTTTTTGAGCGTGATCCAGAGGACGCCGGTTTCACATCTGAACAGCTGAGGGAAATGCCTTGGATTGCCCGTATAGAGCGCTTCAACACCAGCCATGTAGCCATCCTAATCGGCATCACCATTTTGGCGGTCCTCGCGGGAATGACGGTCGCTCTGACACCGGCTGTCGCCATTACCGCGCCAATCGGCTAGGCGGCTTAGCCTATGTGCGGGATTGCCGGAATTTTTCATGCGGAAACGCCTAAGCCCGTCGATCCTGTAAGGGTGGAACGGATGTGTGATGCGCTGGTCCACCGAGGCCCGGATGGCGCAGGCGTTTGGACTGCTCCGGGCGTAGGGCTCGGTCACCGCCGCCTCTCAATCATTGACCTTGAAGGCTCTCCGCAGCCAATGGCCAGCGTCGACGGCCGCGCCGTTATCAGCTTCAATGGCGAGATCTACAATTACCGCGAATTGCGCCGCGAGCTGGAGCAATCTGGCGCCCGGTTTAAAACCTCAGGCGACACCGAAGTCATTCTTGCCGCGTGGCAGCGCTGGGGCCCGGATTGCCTTTCGCGCCTCAATGGCATGTTCGCCTTTGCGATCTACGATTTGGACAAACGCAGCCTGTTCTTGGCCCGCGACCGGCTCGGCGTGAAACCGCTGTTCCTCGCGCGACTAAGCGACGGCAGCCTTGCCTTTGCCTCTGAACTCAAGGGCCTGCTCGCCCATCCGTTGCTGCGACGCAGGCTGAACCCGCATGCGCTCGATGATTACCTCACATGGGGCTATGTTCCAGACACCCGCTCGATCCTGGCAGGGGTAGAGAAACTGGCCGCGGGGCATTTCATGCTGCTCGAACATGGTCAACCGATTAGCGCGCCAAAACGCTGGTGGGATATCAGTTTCGAAGAACGCGAACGCGGCTCCGAAGCAGACCTGTCTGCGCAATTGGTCCATTTGATGCGTGAGGCGGTGCAATCGCGCATGGTCGCAGACGTGCCGCTGGGCGCGTTCTTATCCGGCGGTGTCGATTCCTCCAGCGTCGTCGCCTTGATGAGCGAGGTCAGCGCAGAGCCTGTGCGAACCTGCTCAATCGGGTTTGATGTCGCAGCGCTGGACGAGACAAGCTACGCGCAAACTGTTGCAGAGAAATTCGGCACCGACCATGAAGCGCGAACGGTTGGGCAAGATGACTTTGGCGCTGTCGATGCGCTGGTCGGCATGTTCGACGAACCCTTTGCCGATGCCTCCGCGCTGCCGACATGGCGAGTTTGCGAGCTGGCGCGTGAGAAGGTGACCGTGGCTCTGTCCGGAGACGGAGCAGACGAAGCCTTCGCGGGATACCGCAGGCAAGTCTTCCACCATCATGAAGAGCGCGTGCGATCAGTTTTGCCCGCTGGTCTGCGGGAACCCGTGTTTGGGGCACTTGGGCGGCTGTGGCCCAAGGCGGATTGGGCACCGAGGCCGTTCCGAGCCAAATCCACTTTGCTCGCGCTCGCTGAAGGAGGTGAGGCGGGTTATGCGCGCGGGCTATCCGTCAACACCCCTGAACAGCGCAGCGCGCTCTTTGATCCAGCCTTCGCCAGCGACCTTCAAGGCTATCGCGGCGAAGATGGTCTGATAGACCTTATGAAAAGCGCTCCGGCGCGCAGCGGGCTCGACCGGGCGCAATATGCGGACCTCAAATTTTGGCTTTCTGGGGATATTTTGACGAAAATCGACCGCACCAGCATGGCCGTTAGTCTGGAGGCGCGGGAGCCCTTACTGGACTACCGGCTGATCGAGTTTGCGGCGCGTCTGCCAGAGAAAATGCGGGTGCGCGGATCGACCGGTAAATACTTGCTCAAGAAATGCATGGAACGTTATTTACCGAGCGACATTCTTTATAGACAAAAGCAAGGCTTCGTAACGCCAATTGCGGCGTGGCTGCGCGGGCCATTAGCTGGATCAGCGCGTGCAATTGCATCGAGCTCGCAGCTATCTCAATCGGGATGGTTTGATCGCAAGCACGTGGCTGAATTGGCTGAGGCGCACATCGCAGGACGCTCAGATAACTCGAGGGTTTTGTGGCAATTGCTGATGCTCGAAAAGTCGGTCATCCGGCTAGGTGTCAGTGCATAACGGCGACTAACAAAAGGGTCCTGTTAACCATGCGGTGCCCCAAACTGAGACGTAAACACTTGTTGCGATCATGAATTAGTATTTGCACTTAAAGAGTGAGCGTGCCTAGATCACTTCATATCGAAGTAAATCGACGATCCAGCTCAACGGGGCGAATACAAGATCGAAGCTTCGCCATGGTGGTATTTGGAGCATTTCGAGCATGGATAGCGGGGCAAGCAAAGCAATCCCTTTCACGGACGACGAAGAGTTGTTCGCGGAAAGCGCATTGCATGCATCAATTCCGGAAGAGTTATTTAAACTCAGTCAAATAGACGTGATGTACGACGATACGTCGAGCACGCTGTGGAGTTATATGAACCCGGCAGATCGGCCTAGCTTTACGCGGGAGATGCTGGACAATTTTGAAGAATGGCAGCGTCAAATTGCGCGGGGCTTCGGCCCTGACAAAGTGCCCTTGCGGTACCTCGTGTTGGGGAGCCGTGCGCCTGATGTCTTCTGCTTCGGCGGAGATCTTGCGCTTTTCCAAAGACTGATCCGAGAGCGTGATCGCGATGGCTTGGTTAACTATGGCCACCGCTGCTGCGCGATCCTTCATCGCAATATAGAAGCGCTCGATATTCCGATGTTGACCATCGGCATGGTGCAGGGCGCTGCGCTCGGTGGCGGGTTCGAAGCACTGCTATCGTTTGATTACATCATCGCGGAAAGAACCGCGACATTTGGCCTGCCAGAGGTCATGTTTGGCCTATTCCCGGGCATGGGAGCACACGCCTTGCTGTCCCGCAAAATCGGCAGCGCAATGGCGGAGCGGCTTATCATGTCGAACGAGACCTATACAGCTGAGCAAATGTACGAGATGGGGATTGTCCATCAACTGGCGGAACCGGGCGACGGCGTGAGCGCGACGCGTGATTTCATCAAGAAGTCTGAGCGACGCCATGCTGGACTGGTGGGTTCTCGCCGGGCGACCAAGGAGGTTTGGAACCTCCAGCTTTCGGAGCTCAACCGGATCACGGAACTGTGGGCTGACACCGCGCTTGAGCTGCGCGAGCAGGACCTGAAAGTGATGAACCGGCTGACCACGGCGCAAGAGCGCCTGGCAGAGCGCATCGCCGCCGCATAGGCCTGTCGTTAGGTCTCTGACCCATGTCCTAGTGCTAGATACTCATCGCTCTGCATTTCTTGCAGGCGGCTTGCTGTGCGTTCAAACTCAAAGCTGCCATCGCCGGACTGATAGAGTTCGTCTGGCGCGCTCGCGGCGGTAGCGAACAGCTTCACCTTATGCTCGTAAAGAGCATCGATCAGCGTCACAAACCGAGCCGCTTCATTGCGCATTTCCGGGCTCATTTGCGGGATACCGACGATAATGACGGTATGGAAATTGCGCGCA
Source organism: Erythrobacter sp. S249 (assembly GCF_057364975.1). Taxonomy (NCBI): domain Bacteria; kingdom Pseudomonadati; phylum Pseudomonadota; class Alphaproteobacteria; order Sphingomonadales; family Erythrobacteraceae; genus Erythrobacter; species Erythrobacter sp. S249. The sequence continues at coordinate 359,593 of NZ_CP200287.1, forward strand.
ATAGCGAGGTAATCTGGCGCACCGCGCGCCTCCGCACACAGCCGTTTGAAACTGAATACGCCAACGCCTTTCAAAGACTTGGGCACGTGGATGGTGCGCTTGCCGCCCACCTCCAGTTCTTGCGAGGGCACGTGCTCAGCGTCCTCTGGTGCAAAGTCCGTCATGCGGAAGAACACCTCTCGCACCGCATCGGTCGCTGCATCGCCAACTGGCGCGTGCCAGGTCTTGAGATCGCCAATCCGGTCGAGCCGGTAGTCGGTCGGGCCGTTGAGGCTGACCACGTCGAGTTCCGCCTCGATCAGGTCGATGAACGGAAGGAAGTGCTCCCGGTTGAGGCCATCCTTGTAGAGGTCTTGGGGAGGGCGGTTTGAGGTCGTTACAATCGCAACACTGTGCGTGTTGATAATCCGCGCGAACAGGCGGCTCATGATCATCGCATCGGCCGAGTTGTTCACCACCATTTCGTCAAAGGCGAGGCAGCGCAAATGCCCTGCAAGCCGCTGTGCCGCAACCGGAATGGGATCACCGCTCTCGGTCTTGCGCGCTTCTCTCAGTTCTGTGTGAACCTCTTGCATGAAGGCATGAAAGTGAACGCGCCGCTTCTCTTTGATCGATAGGCGTTCATGGAACAGATCCATAAGCATCGACTTGCCCCGGCCAACCCCGCCGAACATGTAGACGCCTTGCGGGCGGACCTTCTTCGCGCCGAACAGCTGCGCCAGTAGCCCGCCAGAGGTCTCCGCCTCCAGGTCCTTCTGCAGCCGATCAAGCCGCTCTGCAGCGCGCCTCTGGTCCGGGTCGGGCCTAAGCTCACCATTGGCAATCAGACGTTCGTAACGCGCCAGCATCGGCTTTACTCGGCGCTGCTCATGCGCGCGGCTTCATCTTGCGCACAATGCCGGAATAGCTCGCGACCACATCGTCATCCTGCACCACCTGCCCGCGCAGGAACAGCATGCGACCCGTCTCGCGCACAATCTCTGTCACGGCATCGAGCGGCCGCTTGGGGTCGCCGCCGCCTACGAACTGCGTCGAAAGCTCCAGCGTCACCGAGGGTCCGGCATTCCCGCTGCCCACCACATGCATGGTGGTGAACATGGAGATGTCAATCAGGCTGAGCGTCACTGCTCCGTGGATGATGCCTTGCAGGTTCTCATGCCGCCGCTCCGGGAACATGCGCAGCCGACATTTGTCGCCCTCTGGCCGCGTGATGAGCTTACCCATCACCGCGCCATTGAACAGCGTCTGGTCTTTCAGGTTCCAGTGGTGCCAACCCGGATTGTCAGGATCGGGGGTATGCTCGAATACCTCGTCGTCTAACGTCACCGGATCAGATTTCGCGCTCTGCCATCATCTTCTTGGTCTCTGCGATCGCCTTTGCTGGCGAGAGGCCTTTCGGGCAGACATTGGCGCAGTTCATGATCGTGTGACAGCGGTACAGGCGGAAAGGATCCTCCAACTGATCAAGCCGCTCACCGGTCATCTCATCGCGGCTATCCGCGAGCCAGCGATACGCCTGTAATAGGATCGCAGGGCCCAGGAACTTGTCCGAATTCCACCAATAGCTCGGGCAGCTGGTCGAACAGCAAGCGCATAGAATGCACTCATATAGCCCGTCCAATTGCTCGCGCTGCTCCGGCGTTTGCAGCCGCTCTTTACCCGAAGGCGTCGGCGTAACCGTCTGAAGCCATGGGCGAATGGACGCATATTGCGCATAGAAGTGCGTGAAGTCCGGCACCAGGTCCTTGATCACATCCATATGCGGCAGAGGGGTGATGCGAACCTCACCCTTCAGGTCTTCAATTGCCGTCGTGCACGCCAAGCCATTCTTGCCATTCATGTTCATCGCGCAGGATCCGCAGATCCCCTCGCGACAAGAGCGGCGGAAGGTGAGGGTGGGATCAACCTCGTTCTTGATCTTGAACAGCGCGTCGAGCACCATCGGACCGCAATTGTCCAGATCGATCTCAAACTTGTCATAGCGCGGGTTGTCGCCGCTATCAGGATCATAGCGATAGATCTTGAACGACTTCGCGCGCCCCGCGTTGGCGTCCTCTGGGGCCTTGTGCACTTTGCCCTGCTTACTGATCTTTGAGTTCTTAGGAAGCGTGAAAGTCGCCATTACAAATCTGATCCCATTGCCTTGTGACACCTATCTAGCGCCTTGGCGCGCGAGGGCAAGGCGCGGAGTGTTGCGAGTATGGCCACAATTGTTGAGTAACGTTCACGGCGCCCGGCCACCGCTCGCGCCCTCAACGCTTCATCGCGCGTGAGCCACGCTTGGAACGCCTGGAACACAGTCCTGACGGCGAAAACCAATCGATCAAAACCGCCCGATTGATCGAGAAAAGCGATCAGCCAATTGCGGCATATGAGGAACTTACAGGCCATTGCCGCCTTTTACCTCGCATGAGCGATGTAGGACACAGCAATTCAGATGGCTCCACCCCCTGGCCAGCCACCGCCGCCGTCTTTGGCACCAGCGGAGGGATTGGCCGCGCCCTGTGCGAAGCGCTGGCGCAAGGCGGCACACAGCGAATCTACGCCGGATCGCGCAGCGGAGATGAGCCATCGGGCGAGGGCATCATCCCCTTTGCCTTTGACCTTCAGGACGAGGCCAGCATCGCCCACGCCGCCAGCATGATGCAGGGCGCGCCGCCGCAAATGATCATCATCGCCACCGGCGTGCTGACCTTGCCCGATGGGCGCGGGCCAGAGCGGACCTACAAACGCCTCAACCCCGCCACGATGGCGGAGGTGCTGGCGCTCAACACCATCGGCCCGGCGATGATCGCCAAGCACATGTTGCCGCTGCTCCCGCGTGAGGGTCGAGGTGTGTTCGCGGCTTTATCGGCCCGCGTCGGCTCAACCTCGGACAACGGGCTGGGCGGATGGCACAGCTACCGCGCCTCAAAAGCCGCGCTGAATATGCTGCTGAAGAACTTCGCGTTGGAAATGGCCCGCACGCATAAGGACAGCATCGTCGTTGGCCTGCACCCCGGCACCGTCGACAGCGCTCTGTCGCAGCCGTTCCAAAAGGGCCTGCCCGAGGGCCAATTGTTCACGCCTGCAAAATCCGCCGCGCATCTGCTCGATGTGCTGAGCGGCCTGGATGCGGCCCACAGTGGCCGAGTGTTCGATTGGAAGGGCGAGGAAATTCCAGCTTAGGCCCACTACCGCGCCCCCCATTCGCCGAATCAAGGTGATTCGCGCGGCGTTGTAGTGATTCGCTGTGGCCAGAGAAAATTCGGCCAAAATCGCCACAAAACCAAAAAAAGCCCATTTTTCGCAAAAAAAGTGGCCGAAAACGCAAATTACAACGCTTTTTACAACGCTTTTACAACGCTCATTACAACGGTCGCCTGTCATCACCTGTCGTGAAGACGAGGCGCCCTGCCGGTGAGGCGTGGCTGATTGGTGAACGTACGATCCCGCCAATTGGTCACGCCTCATTGGGCCGCTGTTTGAGGGCAGCGAAGTGCCTCTTCTTGAATGTGAAAACCACGATCAAGACAGGGACATTACCTATGAAAAAGACACCTCTGCTTTCGACCGCTGCCACAGCAACTTTGGCTGCGCTAAGCTTCCAACCCGCACCCGCGCAGGCGGAAACCTGCCTGCTCGACACCAATGGAGATGGCGATGCCGATACCAATGTCGATACCACTGGCGGTGCCACAGACGACAATGGTGATGATGACACGCTCGCTTGCGGAGTGGGCGCCGACGCATCGTCACTCAGGGGAACAGCGATTGGCGCAGACTCGGTTTCCACTGGGGGAAATTCAACGGCAATTGGCACTATCAGCCGAGCTACAAGTGTACAAACCACTGCAGTAGGCGTTTCGGCAAATGCGAGCGGCGACAATTCGAGTGCATTCGGCGTTAACAGCCTCGCCTCTGGGTCTGGGTCTACAGCAATTGGCGTGGCTACGAGTGCTACGCAAACTGGCGCAACCGCCATCGGCGGAGACGGAGGCGATGCAGACATTCTGGGCGCGCAAGCGACTGATATTAATGCAACAGCCATTGGTTCAGATGCCGTGGCGAGCGATTTCGGCACCACGGCGGTCGGAAGCCAAGCGATCGCCAGCGGCGATATTTCGACCGCAGTCGGCTCGAGCGCGACGGCCAGCGGTGATGCTGCAAGCGCTTTTGGTGAAAACGCCCTTGCGACCGGAAATCAATCGGTTGCTCTTGGCTCAGCATCCGAAGCGGGTGGATCCAACTCTATCGCAATTGGCGAGGAGGCCTCCGCAGATTCTTTTTTAAGCACCGCAATTGGCAGCGAGGCTGCTGCGACCGCAGCCTCCGCAGTAGCGCTTGGTAACAATTCTGAGGCCAGCGGGACAGGAGCCATTGCTATCGGCGGCGAAGAGAACGGCGAAAACGGCTCAGGCGCGCAGGCAACCGGCGAAGGCGCTGTTGCTTTGGGCGCGAGTGCTGACGCCCTGTCAAACGATTCGATTGCAATCGGTCGCACTGCCAGCACAACCGCAAGTGGAGCGATTGCTATTGGGCTGGATGCAGCCGCAGAAGGCTCCGCGGCTGTAGCGCTCGGCGAGCGCTCATCTGCTTCCGGGACATTTGCGACAAGTGTCGGTTTGATCAGCAGCGCGATCGGGGACGGAGCATCTGCCTTTGGCGCGGGAGCCGATGCGACCGGCGGAACCTCTGTGGCAGTTGGCTTCAGTTCAGCCGCCAGCGCAACCGGCGCCACCGCCATTGGCGGCAACTTGGGTTCAGAAGGAGACCCTGGTGCACAGGCAACGGCTCAAGGCGCAACGGCAATTGGTGCGACAGCCCAGGCCACAGCCGAGCGCGCCACTGCTTTGGGCACGGGCGCCATTGCCAGTGCCACCGGTGCAATCGCGATTGGAACGGATGATGGTGGTGACGGCGCTGCAAACGCGTTGGAAGCGAATGCCATTGCGATTGGAACCTCTGCTTTCGCTTTTGGTGGCGATGCAGCTGTTGCGATTGGTTTCCGTACCATTGCGAGGGACGAAGGGGCGACCGCAATTGGCCAATTTGCGAATGCTGCCGGTGCGAGCAGCTTTGCCGGCGGCGAAAGCTCTGCAGCGCGAGGGGCTGCTTCAATCGCGATTGGCGGCCGGTCGCCGGAATCCGGCGAAGGCGGAGGTGCTAATGCAAGCGGGACTGACGCGATTGCGCTTGGGGCGAGTTCCGACACAACAAGGGACGGTGGAATCGCCTTTGGTGCGGGAGCCGCTAGTAATGGCTTGGATGCAGTGGCCGTGGGCAGGCGATCCCGCGCACAGCTTGAGGGCGCTACCGCGCTAGGAGTGGATGCGGATGCGACTGGTGTAGGTACCTTTGCCGGTGCCGCCAGAGCGCAGGCGACGGCTGCCGGCGCGGTTGCGCTGGGCGCGGATGCGGTAGCGAATGCGGCAGGCGCTATAGCCGCAGGCAGAACATCGCTCGCCAGCGGAATCGGAGCTATCGCCATTGGCGGTGATGCGAACAACGATAATGCTGGAGCGAGTGCGACCGGTGCTCAGGCCATCGCCCTTGGTGCGGATGCGGTGGCGAGCAGTGCGAGCGCGACGGCTTTGGGTGAGCGGACGATTGCGATTGGTCAGGAGGCGTCAGTGTTTGGGGCGCGGGCGCGGACCAATGGCGCGTTGGCAACGGCTGTTGGCGCACGCTCTGTGGCGACCTCAAACGGGACATCGGCCTTTGGTACGGGGTCTCAAGCCCGCGCGCTCAATGCGACCGCAATTGGCAACTCAGCGCGGGTTGAAGGCGCTTTCTCAACCGGCATCGGTGCAGGCGTCAATATTACTGACACAGCCAACTCAGCGGCTGCGGTGGGCTTTCAAGCAAACGTCAGCGGCAGCGCTGGCACAGCGGTGGGCAGCTCAAGCGAGGTCACCGCGCAGTTTGGTACAGCTGTGGGCCGTGAGGCGAGCGTTACGCATGTGAACTCGACTGCGGTTGGTTTTCAGGCAGCCTCCACGGCAGCCAACCAAGTGGCGCTCGGAGGAGACGGATCATCCGTGCGGATCGGCGATATCGATGCGAGCACGGCGGCTCAGCAGGGGCCAGTAGATGTCGTGACAGTGGACGCCAACGGCACACTGGGCCGTCAAAGCGTGGCGACAGCCGCCTCGGTCGACAATGTGCGGGTGGCTCTCAATGCTGTAGCGCAGGTCTCGACCGCGCAGTTTGATGCGCTCAGCGGGCGGGTGCAGGCCATTGATTTCCAACTCGACCAACTCGACGATGATGTTCGCAGCGGTGTCGCGGCGGCGATGGCTCTGACTGATGCGCCGATGCCCTCGCAGCCGGGCAAGACCAGTTATGTCGGCAAGGGTGCGACGTTCCGCGGGGAGTTCGGCTTTAGTCTGGGCCTCACCCACCGGCTGAACAGCGATCAACCTTTCGCGATCTCCGCCAGCGTCAGCCATGCAGGCGGCAACAACACCGGCGCTAGTGTCGCGTTCTCTGGCGAGTTTTGATTGGATTGCCTTTAGCAGTCGGGAGCGGCTTAGGTCGCTCCCGACCCCTAAAAGGAAAGGGCTTAGTTCGGGCGCTCAGCCTCGTCTCGTGCCCGCATCAAAGAAACCTTGCTTGGATCTCGCTTGAGACGAGCGGGCAAAAGTCATCCTTGGTTCCGAACAAACGATAACGGCGTTTTCCAACAAATTCGTACGCTGAATCGGCCAGCCATTTGGGCAGCAGTCCGAACATCCAGCCAATCAAACGCCACAGCCCGCCAAGGTGTTTCAGCAGATAGATTATAGCGCTCGCCTTGCTCAGGCTCTGGCCATCTTGCGTGCGCAAAACAACCGTATCACCCAAAGCGCTCACCGCATCTGCCCCAATCTCTGACTCCAGCAATCCACTTTGCAAAGCAGCAAATTTCAGCTGGGATTGGGTTTCCTCGGCCAGCAGAAAGCGGACCGTTCCATGGCAAAGAGCGCAGGAGCCATCAAAATGCAGAACTGCCCCGTTCAGCGGTTTGGGTGCCAGCCATGCCGGGTTGAATGTGAACATATGGAACAGCAGCATTGCAATCGTCAGATCTGGAAAATTGAGCAAAAATGCAAAACCGAATTGGACAAACAGCATTCCGCTCCAAATCCAGGGACGCAACTTCTTGATCAATGCCAAAGGCGCAAACAGCAGCTCAATGACGAGAATAAACCAAGTCAGAAGCTTGAGAACAATCGCTGGCACCGCGAGCAATATGTCCCGCAGAATCCAATCACGGGCGAGCGGGTTGTCGAGCACATATTGGACATTCTCGCCAGACACCCAGCTAGGGCTGAGCAATTTGGTGTAGCCGCTGTAGCTGTACGTGAGGGCCAGCACGACCCATCCGGCCAAAAACACACCGCGGTGCAACGCCCATCCACCGCCCGGATCAGGGCGGCCACGCGCTGGCCACGATAGGTACGGCGCGGCCATTAAAAACAAATGGGCCAAAAGCATCCAGCCAACATACGGCATGGCAGGGTTTGTAATGAGCGGATTGCGCCCAAGGAAACTGGCCAAAACCACCCACATCAAAATGGCCGCAAACTTATCCCACTTACCCACCGCGAAGAAAACCGAAGCAAGCGCCGCCGCCACGCACAAAGCGGTAACAAACAGGGGGCTATCGACAAACCGCAATATGTTAGGAAACGCGATAATAAGCGGGCTTAGATCCGCATCGGGCAGCATTCCGGCGGATGAGAATATATCCGGGGCCCAGAATGCCAGATAAGCAAAATGGACAAACAGATAGAGCCCGAGCAGAGCCCGGAAAACACTGTACTGTCCGCCCGTCCAACTATTCGACATCGCAATCCACGCTGTATTCGAGTTTCCATGGATGGTCGGGCGGCAATTTCTGACGCGGGACGAGGCGGAATGTGAATGGTCCGGTCACATCGGTCCGATCAATCCCCAGCTCCTCCAGAGCTGAGGAATTGCCGCAAAATGTGTGGTTTATCGCGGCATTGAGCATCGGCCGGCTGAGCTCGTTCGAATTGAGCACCGGTGCATATGACAGTGCCGCACCATAGGCATTTCGGCGATTATATGGACCGCGTACGCCGGCATAATTCTGAGGTGTCAGAACCAATTCTTGCGCCGCACCCTGACGATTTTTCCACGATAGAATGAACTTTGACGAATAGGTTTCGAACCCTTCGTGCGCAGTGAAAACCTTGGGCGCTGGCGATGCCACCGACGCTGCCCCCACAGCCTTTACCGCCTGCAATTCAAAAGCATCGCCGACCATTTGGACGCAGCCAACAGAGATCAGGAAAATGGGCGGGAAGGCTGTTTTAAGAACGCTCACTTTGCATCGCCCTTGCTCGCTTTATGAACATCCACACCAATCAACATTGGCCCAAGCAGCAGCTCGCGGTCTTCTGAAAATCCGCAGGCGTCATCAAATTTTTTCGGATTGTGAAATGTTCCAAAAATCATGTCCCAAAGGGGCAGATCGGAGAAGTTTTGGCGGTGCCACCCCTGCTTGTGATGGACGCAGTGGCTCTCAGGTCGCTGAAAGATAAAGCCAATCCAATAAGGCGTCTTTACGTTCCAATGATAGAACAATTCCGCAATCCCGGTCAGAAGGATGGCATAGACTGCGGCTTGCGGCCCAAGGCCGCATAGGACGTACAATATGAAGCTGGACAACCCAGCGTTCACGAAGATCTCAAGCGGGTGCTTATAGAAGCTGGTTATGATCTCGAGGCGTTGCGGGCTGTGATGCACCTGGTGAAAGGTACGCCAAAGAAACGGCACCTGATGCCGCGCTCTGTGCCACCAATAGTAAATGAAGGTTATGGCAAGATAGCCGAAAATCGCGCCGCCAGTCTCACCGAAAGCGGCTTCAGCATTCCAGATCGACCAATCTGCGAGCCATTTGTCCCACGTCAGGCCAGCCACAAAGACCATCGCAACCTGTACGGCGTTCAAAACAATGGCACGGCCCCACCAGCCAGATACACGAGGCCAACTCCTGCCTTTGGCCAAGAGCTCCGCAAAAAGCATGAGTACGGCCAAACCAAGGACGGTAACAACGATCCACATTCTGCAAAGATAGTGCGAAAAGTTAAATATTGAAGAAATTCAGCCTCAAAACTTCACAACAGACTTGGTTTCATCGCGACGAGACACCTGCTTCTTGCATCAACCGGTCTTAGATTAAACCCAAGCAAATCAGTCCAAAATTGGTCTTGATCGCGCCAGCATAGCCATGAAGCAAAAGGGAGGGCTAATGCATTCGAGATGGCCTAAAGCACGCCCTCAGCCCTCAATGCCGGCACCTTCGAGCGGCTGACGGGAACTTTTAGCCCGTTACGGATCACCAGTCGTAAATCCCGGCCGGTGCGTTCCTGCCCGCAAACAGCATGTTTTGCGACCCACCAGCTTCTGTGGACATGGAACCCCGCCCCATCAGGCACCAGTTTGAGCGCATCGGAAAGTGACATCAGCACCATCTCGCTGCGCTCTTCAGCGATCACCCGGACGTAGTGATCTTCAACGGATAAGGCGATAATAGCGGGGAAACCCAGCGGTAAATGCCCGTGAAGCTCTGTGGCGTCCAAACGAGATGCAGGGTCATGGTCGCCAATGGATACATTATCAGGCCCACCGTTCTGGGCCGCCGATTGCTGCTCCGCTCGCCAATAGATCGCATAAAATAGCGCAAAAAACAGCAGGCCGATTGCCATCGCACCAGGCCACGCCCGCGTGAAGGCGTTTCCAAATGCGGCATCAACTCCGCCAGCCATGCCAAGGATGCCCCACATGATTAAAGCAGTGCCAATCGGAATTGCGAACGCGTAACCCCACAACGGCGATATCGATAGGAGTCTCGCCATCGAGGCACCGATGATCGCGAGCAGGCGGATCACTATCCATCCCATCAATAGGCTGCCTATCGAAAATGCCATCCGCAGCCCCAGAGTGGAGCTGGGTAGAGGTAACAAGTCTAAGATAGCGATGATACAGCCGAACAAGGCGACGATTCCAGCCTCTGCCAACAGTTTCTCTGTCGGGCTCAAAGTCATCGCGAAACACTGCCCCGTGATGTCACCGCACGAATGCAAATGACCATCTGCGAAGGACGGCGGACCATTCGCGTATTGGGAAGACGAACTGCGAAGATCGGCTTGGCCTGAGACTGGCGACAATCAACACCTGACATGCAATCGAATTACCTCAAGGGATCAGGGGAAAGCAAGGATGTCAGAAGGAAATCAAACGAAGGTTTCGCCCACGAAGGAGCCAACCAATTCACGCAATTTTTCGATGCGCACGACGATCGCCATAACGATAGCGATCACGGTATTGATGACGGTACTGTCGATGTTCACGGGCGGTTTCGCCACTCAGAATTCAGTGCAAACCCAGCAGAGTTTCAGCGCGCCAGTTACAATCCACTTAGCGACTGCACTGCCAGCTTTATTGCTGGGACCAGTGATCTTGATCCGTCGCAAAGGCGATCAGCCGCATCGCTGGCTTGGCCGGGTGTGGGTCACCTTGATGCTGATAACGGCGGTGGCCTCCGCCTTTATTCGCTCACCCGGTCAGGGAATAATGGGTTCCGGTTTCAGCTTCATCCACATTTTCACCATCTGGACCTTGGTGATGGCTCCATTGGGGGTTTGGTTTGCCTGTAGGGGAAGGGTTTCCGCGCATCGGGGAGTCATGACGGGGCTGTATGCGGGTCTGGTAATCGCAGGCAGCTTCACGCTCCTTCCGGGCCGGTTGCTGAGCAATATGGTGTTTGGCTAGACCTAGCCCTTACCCTTGGTCTTGGTCGCGCCGGCCTTTGCTTTGGCGGCGATGAAGTCGATGATTTGCCCGGCCACATCTTTGCCGGTTGCCGTTTCGATGCCCTCCAGGCCGGGGGAGGAGTTCACCTCCATAATCACCGGACCATGATTGCTGCGCAGCATATCGACGCCGCATACGTTGAGGCCCATATGCTTGGCCGCCCGCAAGGCTGTTGAGCGCTCTTCAGGCGTGATTTTGATCACCTGAGCGCTGCCGCCGCGGTGCAGGTTGGAGCGGAAATCATCCGCTGCCCCGGTGCGCTTCATCGCGGCGACAACCTTGCCCCCGACCACCAGCGCGCGAATATCCGTACCGCCGGCCTCGGCGATAAATTCCTGCACCAGAATGTTCACATTGGCCCCGCGAAACGCCTCGATCACCGACTTGGCGCTCGACATGGTTTCAGCCAGAACAACGCCGATGCCTTGCGTGCCTTCGAGCAGCTTGATGACAACGGGCGGGCCATTCACGGCCTTGATGATTTCCTCCGCCTGCTTGGGATCATTGGCATAGGCGGTGAGGGGCAGGCCGAGCCCGTGCTTGGCGAGGATTTGCATGGAGCGCAGCTTGTCCCGGCTGCGCCCGATTGCGACGCTTTCATTCAGAGGCCACACGCCCTGCATCTCAAACTGGCGCAGCACCGATAGGCCATATTGCGTGATCGAGGCGCCGATGCGCGGGATCACCACGTCATAACCGCTCAGGGTCTTACCCTCGTAAGAGATCGTGGGGCGGTGGCTGGCGATATTCATCGTGCAGCGCGTGGTGTTGAGAATATCGAGCGTGTGCCCGCGTTCCTCGGCTGCCTGCACCAGCCTCTTGTGCGAATAAAGGTTCGGATTGCGGGCCAACATGGCAATTTTGAGAGGCTTGCTGCTCGTGCTCATCGCTTGTTTCCCTTTTCTGTATCCATGCCCTTGGTTTGCAGCCAGGAATGGCCGCTATCGACCAGAAACCGCCGCCGCAGCGATGATCGGCCGATAAGCATGGGGAACTTCATGTCTGATCTATCAGTCAGGCTGATTTCAGCGCGGAATTCTATGTCGCCGATTTTGATCGGCGTTTTGATGACATAGCGCTGCTGTGTTTTACCGTTTGAGCTGGTGATGCCCCGGATGTCTACGTGGATCGCCTCGCAAAGGTGCTCGGTGCCGTCCCAGTCCACGGCGAAGCGGACGAATTGCTGGCTCTCGCGGTCGATCTCTTCAATGACGCGGCCATGCAAAGACGACGTGCGTGCGCCGCTGTCGATCTTGGCGGGAATGCCTGACAGGCCAAGCTGCGGCAGATCGACCAGCTCGCGCCAACCGATCACGGGGAGGTGTGGCTTAGTCATTGGAGGATGGCCAAAACAGGGGCGAGGGCATGAGCATGGCGCGAGGTTTTATCCTTAGGGCCGAAGCGGCTATTTCGGAATAATCCCGCTCAGACAATTCCGTTCCGCCTCAGGCCCTCAGCGATCAGTGTTTCGATAAGGTCTTCCTGGCTCCACCCGGCAAGCTCTGCCGCGCGTCCAAAGACCTTTTGCGACCACAGATTGCAATTGAGGTTGAGCTCCAGGAAGGTGATTTCGCCCGTGTCCTCGTTCACACGGAATTCGAACCGGCCATAGTCGAACGGGCGGTATTCCTCCCAGCTGCGCTTGGTCAGTTCAGCGATCTTCGCAGTCAGTTCTAGGTGCTCAAAATGTTCCAGCGCATACTTCTGGCTGCGGTCAACCAGATCGCGCTTCTCTTGATAGGTGCGCAGATGCGACGGGTCCGCCTGGCGGAAGATCATCATAGGCAGGATTTGCGGCTCACCATTGATGGTGACGACCGGAACTTCGACGTCGCTGCCATCAAGAAACGGCTCAACAATCGCATCTTGCCCGCCATTGCTTTCGTCATTGTGGATGCGCTCCACGGCGGCCTTTACGCCAGCCCAATCGCGCGCATCGCCCACGCCCCAACTGGCCGAAGAGGCATTGGGTTTGATCACATAGCGATCCGCCTTGGGGCATTTTGCCTGCTCAATCGGAGCGCCTTTGCGATAAATCGCCCACGGCGCGGTAGGGACACCGGCATCCACGGCAGCGCGCTTCGCCAGATGTTTGTCATCCGATAGGCCGCGCAGGATCGGGCTGGCGCCGAGATAGGGAATGCCCGCGCGCTCACACAGCAGCGGCACCAACATTTCTGAATTGAAAAAACCCGCGCGGTTGAGCAACGGAAAGACGAAATCCACATCTTTCGGCGGATCAAACAGGATATCAAACGTCTGGGTAATGGTCAGTTTCAGCCCAAGCCCCTCAAGCACCTCGCGCATTTCGCGGTGATACATCGCATGATTGCCATCCTCAGGATGGATCTCACCCTCCCACAGCGCGTTTTTCGCAAGGAACAGGATATGCGCGCGCTTTTTGACCTCATCGGGAATGCGCAAAGGGGTGAGCGTGTCTGTCATGTTTTCATGCCTAGCAAGCGGTTTGGAGCCGCGCATTTACGGTGGAGAGACGGGCGGCGCCAGCGGAAAACTTACCCGAGGTATCAACCGGTCCAGCGCCCATACACTTCCCATCGCTTATGACCGTGAATATAGCAACGCTGGGTTGCATTAAATAAACTGCGGGAATGGTCACTCATTACAAAGATAAAATACAACAGACCCGATAATGGGCTCAATCGCACCGCAGCATGTGACGCATTGGTCAGTGCGCTGTCCTCTGGAGGGGACGAGCGGATCACCTTGCGGGCAGAGACCGGCCTGAACAAATACCATTCTGCGCCCTATCCGCGCGATGTGGTGGCCTATTCCTCCTCGACGGTCAGCGATATTTCCGGTCCTGCTTTTGCGCATCTCCTGGCGCTGGAAGCGGCAGAGGATTGCCCAACCTATTCGGACCAACTCGATAGCCTGAGACGCCGGATCAAAGCCGCCTATTCTTTGTCTGAGACTAGCGAGATTGTATTCGCGGCCTCTGGGACTGATCTGGAATATATTGCGCTTGCGAGCGTACATGGCCGGGCGCGCGGCGGTATCCACAATATCCTGCTGGGGGCCGATGAAATCGGCAGCGGCTGCATCCACTCCGCCCATGGCCGCTATTTTGCTGAGGCGACGGCGCTGGGCGTTCCATCAACCCCGCGAGAGGATGTTGCGGGTTGCTGCCCGATTAGCCTGGTCGATGTGCCGGTCCGCTGCACTCAAGGTGTTGCTTGCTCCAGCGCAGAGATCGCCCAGAGCCTCGCGAGTGAAATTGAGCTTGCCAAAGCCTCAGATCGCCATGCTCTGGTGCACATCGTCCATGGGTCCAAGACTGGGCTGGTCCTGCCCGACCTCACCGATCTCGATGATCTACAGGCGCGTTTTGGAGAGCATGCGACATTCGTCGTCGATGCCTGCCAAGCCCGCATCACCAGCCCTGCGATTGCCGCCTATGTTGAGCGCGGCTGCATCGTTCTGCTGACCGGATCGAAGTTTATGGGCGCGCCGCCGTTCAATGGCTTTGCCGTTGTGCCTTCCGCAGTAGCCGCGAGAGCGGCACCGCTGCCGCAAGGATTTGCACAAATCTTCAACCGGGCAGAATTCCCCGACAGCTGGCCTGGCACCGAAGTATTAGGCGAGGGGAAGAACCGCTCGCTGGCCCTTCGTCTTGAAGCCGCTGTGTTCGAGCTCGAGCGGTTTCAGCGGATCGCGTCGGAGCGGGTTGAGACGATGATTGCGGCGTTTGAGGCGGCGCTTGAAGCACAACTTATCGAGCCGCTGGGCGTAAAGCGCGTGCTGCCCAACTTCACCTCCGCCGAGGGTGCTAAGCTCGATTTACCTATTGAAATGCGCACCTTGGTGACGCTTGATGTCAGCATGCTGCCGGGTCTGCGTACCTTTGATGATGCGCAGGCGCTTCACAAAGAGCTGGCCCATGATGGCATGCGCCTTGGCCAACCGGTGAAATGCGTACGGAAGGACGGCGGGTGGGGCGGCACTCTGCGCGTTGGCCTGTCCATGCCGATCATGAGCGCATGGGCTGATATGAGCCCGGCTGAAATTGAGCGTCAACTGGCGCATGATCTGGGGCTGGTCGCAGACAAATTGCGGGAAAAGACGCTCACCTTCGCCTGATCACAAGTGCATGATTGGCTTTTGATAAAACTGCGGTACACTGATCTCCTATTGGTCTTGGGAGGGTGCCGATGGCCGTTCAAGAATGGTATGATGCGCATATAATGCCGCGCTTGGTCGGCTATGCCTGCGCGCAGGGCCAGGTGATGAAACGCCGCTCAAAGGTCGTGCCGCTCGCTCGCGGTGATGTGTTTGAACTGGGCTGCGGCGGCGGGTTAAACCACCAGTTTTATGATCGCGGTGCCGTCACCAGCTTTGCCGGGATTGATCCGCATGGGGCGCTGCTAGACCAAGCAAAAGCCGCTGCCGAGGCCAAAGGCTGGCCAGCTGACATTCGTGAAGGGGTGGGCGAGGCAATCCCCTTTGCCGACCGCTCGTTCGACAATGTGGTTTGCACATTCACCCTATGCACGGTCGAAGACCCAGCTCAGGTGATGTCCGAAATGCGCCGCATCCTGAGACCCGGTGGGCAAGTGTTGTTTTTGGAGCATGGACGCGCGCCAGACCCGGATGTCGCCAAATGGCAGGACCGAATTGAACCTGTCTGGAAAAGGCTTGCCGGCGGGTGCCACCTGACACGGCCTATCGGTTCGGCCTTGCGCGGGGCGGGTTTTGACGTGGAGCCGCATGGGCAGGGCTATCTGCCAAAGGCTCCCAAGTTTGCGATGTGGAACGAGTGGGGAGTGGCGCGCAAGCCGGGGATGTAGTTATCACCCCCGGCCTACAACTGCTGTCATCTTACTGATTTTACTCAGTTAGAGCGCGAATTTACTCGCCAAATGTCCGCTGCCACCAGCCACGCTTTGCCTTGCCGCCAGCAGCTGGTGCTTCTTCAGCAACCTCTGCTTTCGGTTCAGCAGGCGCGCTTTCGCTTGCCGCAGCCTCAGTATCAGCCTTGGCCGCAGGCTTTTTCTTGGCGCGCGGTTTGGCCGGGGCCTTCTTCTTAGCAGGAGCCCTTTTCTTGGCAGGTGCTTTTTCAGCTTCCGCCTCAGGAGCATCCGCCACTGCTGCAGTTTCCTCAGGCTTCTTCTTCGCCCGTGATGCGCGCTTGCGCTTCGGCTTCTCTTCCGCAGGCGTTTCATCTGCAGGAGCTTCTTCAGCTGGTGCCGCTTCGACCTCTGCTTCCGGTTCAACCTTCTTCTTCGCCCGCGAAGCGCGCTTGCGCTTTGGCTTCTCTTCCGCAGGCGCTTCTTCAGCCGCTGCATCGTCAGCAGGTGCCGCTTCCGCTTCGTCTGAGCTTGCCTCTACGCCCTCAGCAGTCTCCTCGGCTGCGTTGTCGCCTTCTTTCCGGCGGCGACCACGGCCACCGCGGCGGCGGCGACGCTTTGGCTTGTCTTCGCCATCATCGTCATTGGAGGCTTCACGCCCGCCATCGCTGTCTTCGCCATCTTCGCTGTCGTCATTGGCTGCATCATCACCGCGATTTTCGTCACGGTTCTTGTTGCGGCCCCGGCCACCACGGCGACGGCGACGGCGCTTCTTCTTTGGCGCGTCGTCATCATCTTCGCCTTCGTCGAAGCTTTCTTCCGGCAGATCATCATCTTCATCTTCATCGACGATGGGCTCAAATTTCGGTGCGTGCGTTGGTCGAGGGCCAGCACTGGCCACGCTCATCTTCGCGCCTTCGTCTTCGCCTTCTGGGACGACTTCGACATTCACGCGGTAACGGTCTTCAATCTCGGCGAGATCGCTGCGTTTCGCGTTAAGCAGGTAAACCGCCGCTTCCGTGCTGGCAGACAGGCGAATGATGGTGCCTTTGCCCTTCGCTGCTTCGTCTTCGATAATGCGAAGCGCCGACAGGCCAGCGGAGGATGCGGTGCGAACCAGGCCCGTGCCATCGCAGTGCGGGCATTCGCGGGTGGTCGCTTCAAGCACGCCGGTGCGCAGACGCTGGCGGCTCATTTCCATCAGACCAAAGCCAGAGATACGGCCCACTTGGATACGGGCGCGGTCGCTCTTCAGAGCTTCCTTCATCTGCTTTTCGACTTTGCGGACATTGGAATTGTATTCCATGTCGATGAAGTCGATCACGACCAAACCAGCCATATCGCGCAGGCGCAATTGACGGGCGATCTCGCGCGCCGCCTCTAGGTTGGTGGCAACCGCGGTCTGCTCAATGCCGTGCTCTTTGGTGGAGCGCCCGGAGTTGATGTCGATCGAGACCAAAGCCTCGGTCGGGTTGATCACCAGATAGCCGCCCGATTTGAGCTGAACGACCGGATCGTACATCGCCCGCAGCTGATCCTCTGCGCCGTAACGCTGGAACAGAGGGACCGGATCAGAATAGGCTTTCACCCGGCGCGCGTGGCTGGGCATGAGCATCTTCATGAAGCTCTTGGCCGACTTATAGCCTTCCTCGCCCTCAACGATCACTTCTTCAATCTCGCGATTGTAGATGTCGCGGATCGCCCGCTTGATCAGGTCGCTGTCCGAATGGACCAGCGACGGCGCGGTCGAGGAGAGCGTCTTTTGACGGATCTCGTCCCACAAACGCGCAAGGTAATCAAAGTCACGCTTGATCTCGGTCTTGGTGCGGCTGATGCCGGCGGTCCGAACGATCAGGCCCATTGTCTTAGGTAGTGAGAGGTCGGATACGACCTGCTTTAGACGCTTACGGTCAGACGAAGAATTGATCTTCCGGCTGATCCCGCCACCGTGCGAGCTGTTCGGCATCAGCACGGTGTAACGGCCAGCAAGGCTGAGATAGGAGGTGAGGGCAGCGCCCTTGTTCCCGCGCTCTTCCTTCACGACCTGGACCAGGATTACCTGGCGGCGCTGGATAACGTCTTGGATCTTGTAGCGGCGGCGCAGCGCCATACGCTTGGCACGCACTTCATCGACTTCTTTCGCGCGACTGCGGCTTTTCTTGTTGTCGCCTTTTCCGCCCTGACGGCGGCGACCACGTCCGCGTCCACGGCGGCCGCGCCGCGGCTTGTCGTCTTCGTCGGAGTTTTCTTCGTCAGATGTCTCGCCATCCTCGGCGTCATCGTCTGAGCTGTCGTCGTGATCATCGTCGTCATCGCCATCGACGGTGCCTTCTTCGATGGTGGCGACTTTGTCTTTTTCAGAGGTGTCGATCTCTTCCATGCCGTCTTCGGCGAGATCTTCTGCCAGAGCTTCAGCGGATTCGTCCTCGGCGTCATATTCCTCGCCGGGGACGTTACCTTCATCCTCTTCCTCAGCGCGCAGGCGCGCTTCTTCTTCGGCGGCCTCCGCTTCTTCAGCGAGCAAACGCTCCCGATCATCCTGAGGGATCTGATAATAGTCCGGGTGAATTTCGCTAAAAGCGAGGAAGCCATGACGATTCCCGCCGAAGTCGACGAATGCCGCCTGCAATGAGGGTTCAACCCTCGTAACCTTCGCTAGATAGATATTGCCTTTGATCTGCTTGTGTTCGGCAGATTCAAAGTCGAACTCCTCAATCCGGTTGCCTTTTAGTACCGCCACCCGGGTCTCTTCCGAGTGGCGCGCATCGATTAGCATGCGCGTTGCCATTATGTTGTCTCCACGCGCCTATGGCGGCTCGGTGGCCGCTCATAAAACGCAATTTGTATGATGAAACGGCTCGCCAAATGTCTTGGAAGACATCGCTAGAGCCGGTCGATTTATCGGATCCCCGAGCACCAATTGCGCGGGGTTTGATGAATGTGTCTGCTGCGGCAAGAGTGCGGGATTGACCAAATTCATGGCCCCCGTTTCGGCTCGCACAAACCGTCGCCAGCGCCGGGCGCTGCGACTGGAATTGCGAGGAGAAGCGTCTCGTCACTGCATCAACCTGTTAAGTGGCCTTGGCAAAAGGGTTCTGCCCAGGCGTCGAGAACAAATTGGCGAGTCGCACCGGGCTATCCCACCGCGCCGGCCAATTTTTCGATGAAATCCTGTTAGCATCGTGGGTTAGATGCCGCAACCATATTGCGTTCTCCTATCACAACACACTACGCCATTATGGATATGTCACTGCGTACGCTGATCCTGATGGTTATCCTGCTGCCGGCCTTGCTGGTGGGCGGGGCGATCGCGGCGGGCGTGACAATACCGGTTCCTCAATTGGGCCGCGACTATGTTCAGCGCATTAGCCTGGGCGGGGAGGGCGGACCGCTGGCTCTGCCCGACATCACCGGCCCCGATGATATGACCCGTCCGTTGATCGTCATCGATGCCGGGCATGGCGGGCGCGATCCCGGCGCGGTTGGCGAGACACCCGACGGCCAAGTCGTTCGCGAAAAGGACGTAACGCTCGCAATAGCATTGGAGCTGCGCGATCAATTGCTGGCCGATGGCGGTATCCGCGTGGCCATGACCCGCAGCGATGACAGCATTGTCCCGCTGGGCGACCGGCCAGAGATCGCTCGGCAATTGAACGCCGACTTGTTCGTCTCGATCCACGCCGATTCCGCTGGCGGCACAACCGATGTCTCTGGCGCGAGCATTTACACTTTATCATCCGAAGCCTCGAGCGAAGCCGCTGCCCGGTTCGCCGCGCGTGAAAACGATGCTGACCGCGTGAACGGCCTAGCCATCGAAGGGCAGAGCGAAGAGGTCAGCGCGATCCTGGTCGAATTGTCGCAGCAGCAGACGCAGGACAGCTCGTCCGATCTCGCCTCACTGATTGTTCGTGAAGGCGAGGGAGAACTCGCCTTTGTCAGCACGCCTCAGCGCTCCGCTGCTCTGGCCGTCCTTAGGGCTCCCGACGTGCCCTCGGTTCTATTTGAAAGCGGTTTTGTCACCAATCAGGCTGACCGTGCGCGCCTCACCACCGAAGAAGGCCGAGCGACCTACGCCCGTGTTTTGGCGCGCGCGATCCGCATTTACTTCGCGCGCAGAGCGCAGAGATAGCCGCTCCGACCAAGACGCCAACTGATGCAATCTGACGACAAGCCGTAGGTTCATCGGATAATCAGACACAAGACGCTAGCGCCTGCAAAATCACTCATGCTAAGACGCGATCAACTATGACTGAGTCCACCCAACAGACATCGCTTGAATATTTCCGCTATCGCCTCGGCAGAGACCTGAGCGCAGCGGGCGGTTGGTTCAAAGCGAAATGGAAATCGAGCCTGCTGTTTAAGCTCGGCGCGTTTGGCCTGATCATGCTGCTGCTTGCATGGGTAGCTGGCTGGGTGTTCCTGGCGCGCGATCTGCCCGATGCCGAGGGTCTGCTCGACTATGAGACCCCGCTGCCCACCGTGGTGCGCGGGATCGATGGCGAGATTGTGCATTCCTACGCCCGCGAACGCCGGGTCCAGCTGCAATATCCAGACTTCCCAGAAAAGCTGGTTGAGGCCTATCTGTCGGCCGAAGACAAAACCTTCTTCTCGCATGGCGGCGTCGATGTAACCGGCACGGCCAATGCTGTATTCGACTACATCAGCAAGCTTGGCTCGGGCGACCGCGCGGTGGGCGGCTCCACCATCACTCAGCAAGTGGCGAAAAACCTGCTGCTGGGCGATGAGTATTCTGTCACGCGTAAGCTGAAAGAAATGATCCTTGCGAGCCGCATTGAAGGGGTGATGACCAAACAGGAAATTCTTGAGCTGTACCTCAACGAAATTCCTCTGGGTCGCCGGAGCTTCGGAGTGCAAGCGGCAAGTCGCGCCTATTTTGACCGCGATGTAGTCGATCTGGAATTGCATCAGATGGCCTTCCTCGCGATCCTGCCAAAGGCACCGGAACGCTATGGCCGCGCGGCCAACGAAGATCGCGCAATGGAGCGACGCGATTTCGTCCTCTCCCAAATGGAAGAAAACGGCTTTATCACCGCTGAGGAAGAAGCCGCTGCCAAAGCCAAGCCGCTCGGCCTTGTGCGCCAGCGCAGCCAGCGTTCGGTCGATGCAGGCTATTTCCTAGAAGAAGTCCGCCGCAAGTTGATCGCTGACTTTGGCGAGAGCGCCGAAGACGGTGAGAACAGCGTCTATGCTGGCGGCCTTTGGGTGCGCACCTCGCTCGATCCAGAGATGCAGGACGCCGCGCGCAAAGCTCTGCGCCAAGGCCTCGTACGCTATCATGGTAGCCGGGGTTGGAGCGGACCGATTGCCACCATCAATTTCGATGACGGGCCGTGGGACAGGCAGCTCGCGAGTTCTAACATCAGCGTCAATTACGAAAACTGGCGCGTCGGTGTCGTTACCAATCGCAGCGGCTCCAGCGCGACAATCGGCTTTTCCGATGGCGAAGAGAAACCGCTGAGCGGTTTGCCAAACGCTTTGAAGGCAGGCGACGTGATCGCCGTGGTGCCGAGCGGCAATGGTTACCGTGTGCAGGCTATTCCCCACGCTCAAGGCGGGCTCGTGGTTCAAAACGCTCAATATGGCCGCGTGCTCGCGATGCAAGGCGGGTTCGATTATCGCCTGTCTGACTTTAATCGCGCCACCCAAGCAGAACGTCAGCCGGGTTCCACGATCAAGCCGTTCGTCTATGCCACCGGGCTGGACCACGGCATGACTCCATCGACGGAAATCGATAACTCGCGCTATTGCTATTATCAGGGGCGCCGTCTGGGTGAGAAGTGCATTCGCGGCGGGCGCGCGGGCGAGTTTCCGCTGCGCTATGGCCTTGAGCAATCGCAGAACATTATGACCGTTCAGATCGGCATGACTGCCGGCATGGACAATGTCGTTCAGCAGATCGAGGATCTGGGCATTGGCAGCTATGATCCCTATCCCGCCTTTGCTTTGGGCGCGGGCGAATCCACCGTGGTGAAGATGACCGCAGCCTATGCCGCGCTCGCCAATCACGGGCGCCTGAATGATCCGACCGTGATCGACTATGTACAGGACCGCGATGGCAAGGTGATTTACCGCGCGGACAATCGGAAATGCGATGGCTGCAACATGCCGAAATGGGATGGCAAGCCGATGCCGCGCTTTGGCTTGAAGGGTGAGCAAGCAATGGACGCGCGCACCGCGTTTCAAACCATGCACATGCTTAAGGGCGTTGTTGACCGCGGCACCGCCACCGTTCTCAACGATCTGGGCCTGCCATTGTTTGGTAAGACCGGCACGACCACCGGGCCAAAGGATGTTTGGTTTATCGGCGGTACGCAGGAGCTGATCGCGGGTGCCTACGTGGGCTTCGATACGCCGCGCAATATGGGCGGCTACGCTCAGGGCGGCACCATCGCGGCTCCGATTATCAAGACCCTGATCCGCGAATCGCGCGACAAATGGTCTGACCTTCCGGCAATCGCGCCAGCGGGCGTGCGCATGGTCCGGGTGGACCGTCGTTCGGGCAAGCGTGTGCTTGATGGCTGGCCAACCAATGACAAGCGCTCTGCCATTATCTGGGAGGCGTTTAAGCCGGACACTGAGCCAGAGCGTTCAACCCGTGCCGACGAAGTCGCGGCCAAGCGTGACGAAATCCTGGAGCTGATCAAATCCGCTCGGGGCAGCGCGGCTCAGGCGGCCGAATCCAGCGATGGCGAGGTCGAGGACTTCGTCGAGGAACAAGGCGGCCTGTATTAGCGGCGCGTCCGCTTTTTCCGCCGCCGCCATTCCCGCTCAAACTTTACAATCACGGCCCGCCCGTTAATCGGGGCCGCGTCAACCACCGCAAAGGATTTGCCATGCGCGCAGAGGCGCAAGCCAATATCGACCGGATCGAAGCTGCGCTTGATCTGGTGCGTCTGTCGCTCGATTGGGAGCGCGCTTTGCGGCGTCTGGACGAGCTAAACGCGCGGGTCCAAGACCCGAGCCTGTGGGACAATCCCAAGGACGCGCAAGCGGTCAGCCGTGAGCAAAAGACGCTGGAAAACGCCGTAGCGACGGTGCGCGATATTTCCTCTGAAATGGCCGATGCGATTGAGTTCATCGAGATGGGCGAGGCCGAGGGCGAAGAGGATATCATCAATGATGGCCTAAAGAGCCTGGAGAAGCTCGCCGACCGCGCGGACGCTGACAAGGTGCAGGCGCTGTTGTCAGGCGAGGCGGACGCCAACGATACCTATATCGAAATCCACGCAGGAGCTGGCGGAACGGAGAGCCAGGATTGGGCCGAAATGCTGTTTCGCATGTACGGCCGCTGGGCCGAACGGCGCGGCTATAAGATCGAGACGGTCGAATATCAGGCAGGCGACGCCGCTGGTATCAAATCGGCCACCCTGCTGGTCAAAGGCGAGAACGCCTATGGCTATGCCAAGACTGAAAGCGGCGTTCACCGCCTCGTGCGGATCAGCCCTTATGACAGCAACGCGCGCCGCCACACCTCCTTCAGCTCGGTCTGGGTCTATCCGGTGATCGATGATGATTTCGAGGTTGAGATCAACGAAGGCGACCTCAAGATCGACACCTACCGCGCATCAGGTGCGGGCGGACAGCACGTCAACACCACCGACAGCGCGGTGCGGATCACCCACCAACCAACCGGCATTGTCGTCGCCAGCCAAAACGACCGCAGCCAGCATAAGAACCGCGCAACCGCGATGAACATGCTGAAAGCGCGCCTATTTGAGCGCGAAATGGCCGAACGTGAAGCGGTCGCTTCTGGCGAATACCAAGAAAAAAGCGACATCGGCTGGGGCCACCAAATCCGCTCTTACGTGCTGCAACCCTATCAGATGGTCAAAGACCTGCGCACTGGCGTTACCTCAAGCTCGCCCGACGATGTGCTGGATGGCGCGCTTGATCCCTACATCTCAGCCGCTCTCGCTCAGCGCGTGACGGGTGAGACGGTCGAAGTGGAAGACGTCGAGTAAGGTCGGGCACCACTGCCCAGATCAGTAATCGGGCAAAAAGCGGTAATCTGCGACAGGAATGATCTGGACCGGTTGAGGCGTCGTTAGAAAAGTAACGACATCCTGAGCCGCACTCATCAGCGCGTCACGCGTTTTGAAGTCACATATCTCTATCCGGCGGTCCATGATCCGTTCGACGTTCTCATTCGGTTTCGTCCCTGCACATTGCGGGGAATAGACTTTCACCGAGCTATTTTCTTCAATATTCGCAATTAGATAGGGGCGCTCCAGCGTCCCATCTTTCTCGAAATTCAGTAGCAGATGCCAACCATCCGGCGTGTTCGGTATCTCAATGAATGCGACATGCTGCGTCTCTTCTCGGACGCGAATCTCCTCGCCATTCTCGTTGAATTTTTCGCCTGCTGTTCGCACCAGTTTGACCCGCCGATCAGGGTCGACGCTGACGACCTCTTGGCCCACTCCCAATGGCCGGTCATGATCCTTTGTGTTGTAAACACGCCCGTTGAGATCGACCTCAGCGTAGTCAGCTGGGGTGAAAAGAGGCTCTTGCGACAGCCAACAACCGGAAAGTCCGAGCACCATCGCAAAAGACACAATTATCC
Source organism: Erythrobacter sp. S249 (assembly GCF_057364975.1). NCBI lineage: Bacteria > Pseudomonadati > Pseudomonadota > Alphaproteobacteria > Sphingomonadales > Erythrobacteraceae > Erythrobacter > Erythrobacter sp. S249. Next base: position 383,791 of record NZ_CP200287.1, read on the forward strand.
GCTGAAACATCAAAACCCCTATCAAGACTTGCCCAAAGCACCGATCACGGCGACACAGCTTTTGCCATTCTGCATCAGGATATGTAAGCGCGCGGAACGATGAACAGCCGTATAACACAAATCTTGGGCTCTCTGGCTCTTGTCTTGGGCTTGGCTGCGTGCACACCGCAAGCAGAGCAAAGCGACAGGCCGGAAAGCGCACTTGAGTTTCCGCTGCCCGATAGGCCCGTTTCAACGATCACCTCAAACCAGTTCTCTAACGAGGACGCGCGCGATGATCGCGGCGAGGCGCAAAAGGTCATGGACCTTGCCAATATTGGCGAGGGCATGACGGTCGCCGATATCGGCGCGGGCGAAGGGTATTACACCGTCCGCCTGGCCGAACGCGTGGGAGAGGCTGGCCGCGTGCTGGCTCAAGATATTGACCGCGATGCTTTGGAACGGCTGGGTCGGCGGGTCGAGAAAGAACGGCTGGAAAACATCTCGATCAAGCTGGGCGAGGTCGATGATCCACAATTGCCCAACAGCAGCTTTGACCGCATCTTTCTGGTCCACATGTATCACGAGGTCAGCGAGCCTTATGCCTTCCTCTGGCGGCTGTGGCCTGCAGTGGCAGAGGGCGGGCAAGTGATCGTCGTGGATACCGACCGACCCACAGATCGCCACGGCATGCCGCCCAAATTGCTGTTCTGCGAATTTGACGCGGCGGGATACCGCCTAATGGAATTCCTCGAGAAGCCGGATATCAAAGGATATTTCGCGCGCTTTGAGCGGGCAGACACAAGGCCAGAGCCTAGCGAGATAGAGGCCTGTAGCCTGAACAAGAAATAGGCGCCGAAGCGCTTAAACCGTGCGGACTTCCGGGGATAGTCGGCGGTAGCAGGCAAAATGTGACATTGTGTTGCACCGCGCGCGACCGTACACTCGGCAGTGAAAAGCGCGTGGGGAACCTCGCTGGGGAGCTTTCATTGTTTAGGGGACTTGGGCCATCCGCCGCGCGAGCGGCGAAGATCGATCCCGCGAACTTCATGTAGGCGTTAACCGGGCGGCCTTGCGCTCTTTAATTCAACCATGCGGGGTGCTACGCGCTGCCGCGATCACAATGCCAAAAGGTTAGGAGTACCGCCCGGGATGACAGATTTTCCAACCAGCTTTGACCGTGAAGATCTGCTCAAATGCGCGCGGGGCGAATTGTTCGGCCCAGGTAATGCGCAATTGCCAGAACCTCCAATGCTGATGATGGACCGGATCACCGATATCTCCGGCGACGGCGGGGAGCATGGCAAGGGTCATGTGGTGGCCGAATTTGATATCAAACCAGACCTGTGGTTCTTCGACTGCCATTTTCCAGGCAATCCGATCATGCCCGGCTGTCTTGGTCTCGATGGCCTGTGGCAGCTCACCGGCTTCAATCTTGGTTGGCGCGGCTGGCAAGGGCGCGGCTATGCGCTGGGCGTGGGCGAAGTGAAGCTCACCGGAATGGTGCGGCCTGATCGTAAGAAGCTCACCTATTTCGTGGATTTCACAAAGGCGATGCAATCGCGGCGTTTGACGATGGGTGTAGCCGATGGCCGGGTAGAGGCTGATGGTGAGGTCATCTATCAAGTTAAAGATATGAAAGTTGCGCTCTCAGAGGCCTAAGGCCCGGAGACGATAGGGGAAAATCATGCGTCGCGTCGTCATTACTGGACTGGGGATCGTTTCCTCGATTGGCACCAATCAAGCAGAAGTGCTGGCCTCGCTGAAGGCGAGCAAATCTGGCATCAGCTTCAACGAAGACATGGCCGAACACGGCTTTCGCTCTCAAGTCGCAGGTTCGGTGGACCTCGATGTGAAAGAGCACGTCGACAAGCGCACCTTGCGCTTTATGGGGCCGGGCGCCGCCTATGCGCATATCGCCATGGGACAGGCGATTGCCGATGCAGGCCTGGAAGAGAAAGACGTTATCAACCCGATGACCGGCGTGATTGCTGGATCGGGCGGGCCGTCGACCTCTGCCATGCTAACGGCGCATCAGACGGTGCTCAAAAACGGTTCAACAAAGCGGATTGGGCCGTTTGCTGTGCCCAAGACCATGTCCTCTACGGTCAGTGCGAACCTCGCGACGGCCTATCAGATCAAGGGCATGAACTTCTCGATCACCTCGGCTTGTTCCACCTCGCTACACTGCATCGGCATGGCGGCTCAACAGATCGCATTGGGCCAGCAAGACGTCATGTTTGGCGGCGGCGGCGAAGAGCTGGATTGGACATTGTCCTGCCTGTTTGACGCCATGGGCGCGATGTCGAGCAAGTATAACGACACGCCGGAGCGAGCCTCCCGGGCCTTTGACGCAGACCGCGATGGATTTGTGATTGGCGGCGGCGGCGCGATGGTCGTGCTCGAAAGCCTTGAACATGCGCAGGCACGCGGCGCTAAGATTTATGCCGAAGTCACCGGCTTCTGCGCCACTTCGGATGGTGCGGACATGGTTGCGCCATCGGGTGAGGGCGGCGAGCGAGCGATGCGCGGCGCCATCAAGACCCTCGGCGAAGACCGCAAAGTCAGCTATATCAATGCCCACGGCACGTCCACACCGGTCGGCGATGTTGGCGAAATCGAAGCGGTCCGCCGCGTGTTTGGCGAAGGCACCACTCCGCCGGTTAGCTCAACCAAATCGATGACAGGCCACAGCCAAGGGGCCACCGGCGCGCAAGAGGCAATCTATTGTCTGCTCGCGTTGGAGCATGATTTCATCATTCCGTCGATCAACGTGGAAACGCTCGATCCGGCATTGAAACCGGCAGAGATCGCGACACAATTGGTCGAAAACGCCGGGCTTGATACGGTTATGACCAATAGCTTCGGATTTGGCGGCACCAATGGTTCGATGTTGATGTCGAAATTTCACGGGTGAGAATTTAGCGCAGGATAGTCTGCCAATAGGTGAGGTAAGATAGGCATGGGCGTCCTTACGGGAAAACGCGGACTTGTGATGGGCGTCGCGAATGATCGCTCAATCGCCTGGGGCATTGCCAAGGCCTGCGCCGACGCGGGTGCTGAACTGGCCTTCACCTATCAAGGTGAGGGGTTTGGCAAAAGGTTGGAGCCGCTTGCGCAGAGCGTCGGCTCGGACGTCATGCTTGATGTCGATGTGACTGATGACACTTCATTGGATGCGGCCTTTGCCGCTTTGCAAGAACGCTGGGACACGCTCGATTTCGTGGTCCACGCGATCGCCTTTTCCGACAAGTCGGAGCTGACCGGGCGGTTCCTCGATACCTCGCGCGATAACTTCAAAAACTGCATGGATATTTCCGCCTACAGCCTGATCGAGGTGACGCGCCGCGCGCATCCGATGATGGTGGAAAATGGCGGGACGATCCTGACGCTCAGCTATATGGGTTCAACCCGCGTTACACCCAATTACAACGTGATGGGCGTGGCAAAAGCGGCACTAGAATCGGCGGTTCGCTATCTGGCCGACGACCTCGGCCCAGAGGGCATTCGCGTTAACACGATCAGCCCTGGCCCAATGAAGACGCTGGCCATGTCGGCGATTGGCGGCGCGCGCAGAACCTATCGTCACACAGACACCAATGCCCCGATGCGCAGCAATGCGACGCTTGAGGCGGTGGGCGGCACGGCGGTCTATTTGTGCAGCGATGCTGGCGCGTTCACGACGGGCGAGATCATCCACGTCGATGGCGGCTTCCACGTTCTGGGCATGCCTCAACTCGACAATTTGTGATCGGCGATTGATGATCATTCGTTCTACAGACCTGAGCGAACCAGATGTGATCGCGCTGCTCGAGCTGCATCATGGCGAGATGCAAGAATTCTCTCCGCCGGGCACCTGCCATGTTCTCGACCTATCCGGCTTAAAAGCCCCGGGGATTGAGGTTTTCTCCGCTTGGGAAGGCAAGGCGTTGCTATCCATCGGAGCCTTGAAGCAGCATGATGGCTATGGAGAGATCAAATCCATGCGCGCTCATCCCAAAGCGCGGGGGACGGGCGCAGGCAAGGCGATGCTGGAGCATTTGATCAGCCGCGCCCGGGAATTAGGCTTCTCGCAGATCAAACTCGAAACGGGCGATGGTGAGGTTTTTGAAGCAGCGGTCGGGCTGTACAAAAGCTTCGGATTTGTCCCATGCGAGACCTTTGCTGGCTACACTCTAACGGCCTTCAACAAATTCTACGCCCTGTCTTTGAGCGCTGAGTGAGGACACTCAGTGACGGAAGCCAAACCTCCACGCCCCGGCTTTCTGAGCCTCGCCAGCGAGCTCTTGGCTTTGCCTAAGGTCTTTGTCGCTCCGCTGCGTTCACCCGATCCGATGGAGCCATTTGCGAACGGCAAAACCGCTCTGGTCATTCCCGGAATGCTATCGAACAATGCCGCGACCGCGCTGCTGATCGCAAACTTGCGGCAGGCCGGGTTTGACGCGCATGGCTGGGAAAATGGTCTCAACACCAAGGTGACGCCAGCGCGCATCACCGCCGTGGAAGATCACGTTGCAAGACTGTCAGATCAGGCCGCGCAAAAGATCGTCGTGATTGGCTGGAGCCTTGGCGGGCTTTACGCGCGTTTGCTGGCGCATCGCTTGCCGCATCACATTGATCTGGCCGTGACATTGGGATCGCCGTTCTCAGGCGACAGCCGGGCAAACAATGCCTGGCGTCTGTATGAGGCAATGAACGATCACAGCGTCGATAACCCGCCGTTTGACGAAGATTTGTCGGTCAAGCCGCCGGTCCGCACTCTGGCAATTTGGTCGAGCAGGGATGGGGTGATCCATCCTGAATGCACCGCCGGAACGCCAGAGCAATCGGACCTGCGGATTGAGCTGCCTTACAAGCATCTCGAGCTCGCCTCATCGCGCCGCGCGATCCGCGAGCTGGTGGGTATCCTGCGCGAGGAAATGCGTGACGGCGCGCCCTCGGCACTCGCCTTGGCCCAGCTGCCTGTTTTGACGGACGAAGAGATCGCCCGCAGGCTGCCCGTTTGGACGGTGCTGTCGGACACGTTCCTAGATACCGAACTCGACGAGCATCACTATTTTCGCATCGCGGAGATGATTGCGGGCGCCGGCTATTCCAAGGAGGAGTTGGAGACGATCTACCGCTGCGAGGTGGAGCCAGCGTTCTCATTCAATTTACTTGATGTCGCGGGCGAATGGGCTGGGTGGCCTGAGGAATTCGTGCTCGAACGCGTACTCGCAAGCCGCAAAACACCCGAGACGCAGGCGCGGCCGCGCGTCATCATGCACGATCATATCAAATCGGAATGGGTGAAGATCAGCCGCGCTTTGGACGCGCTCTAACCCTTCACCAAGCCCGCTAGTCGATGTCCCAGGCGCGCTCTCCGTGGCTGGTCACATCCAGGCCTTCGATCTCTTCATCCTGTTTGACGCGCATTGGGAAGAATGCGGAAACCATCAGCGCAAGGATCGCCGTGCCAATCGCGCTCCACAAGGCAACCGCGCCAACACCGACGAATTGTGCGAGCAGCTGGCTGCCCATGTCCATGCCGGGGAAGTAGCCTGTTCCGCCAAGCTCTGGGGCGAGGAACACCGCGAGCAGCATAGTGCCCAGCAATCCGCCCACGCCGTGAACCGCGAACACATCGAGCGAATCGTCAATGTGCCATTTCAGCTTAATCAGCTGGATCGCGCCGTAACAAACCAGAGAGCCCGCCACACCGAACAGGATCGCTGCCCCCGGTGAGACAAACACTGCCGCTGGAGTGATCGTGGCAAGGCCCGCGATCGCGCCCGTCGCCCAGCCAATCGTGGTCGGCTTACCGAGCGCGAGCCGTTCAACCAGCAACCAGGTTAGCGCGGCTGCACTGGCGGCAATATGCGTGTTGATGATGGCTGAGGAAGCGTTGTCATTCGCGCCCAGGGCAGAGCCGCCGTTAAACCCGAACCAGCCCACCCAAAGCAGAGCCGCGCCCACCATGGTCAGCGCCGGAGCGTGCGGCATAATCAGCTTCTTTGGAAAGCCGTCTCGCTTGCCCAGCAGCATCGCGACCAGCAGAGCCGAGACACCCGCGGTGGTGTGCACCACAAGGCCGCCCGCAAAGTCGAGCGTGCCAAACTGGCTTGCGAGCCAACCGCCGCCCCACAGCCAGTGCGCAACCGGCGCGTAGACGACGAGGCCCCAAAGCCCGCAAAATGCCAGCACCCATGCAAAGCGCGCGCGTTCAACCCATGCGCCTACCATCAGCGCGGGGGTGATCACCGCGAAAGTCATCTGGAACAGCGCAAATGTGCTTTCCGGCACGAAAGTGCCATCGCGCACCGTGCCCAAATTGTCGAACATCAAGGCGTTGCCAGCACCCATCCAGCCAGTCGTCACCTGACCAAAGGCGACAGTATATCCAGCGATCACCCATAAAACGGAAGCAAGCGCGGCAATCGCGCCGCATTGCAGGACGACCGAGAGCAGGTTTTTAGAGCGCACCAGGCCGCCGTAAAACAGGGCCAGACCCGGCAGGGTCATCAGCAGCACCAAGGCGGAAGAGGCCAAAATCCATGCGGTGTCGCCCGTGTCCGGCACCACAGCAGCTGGCGCCGCGGCTTGCACAGCCTCTTGGGCCGAAAGCGGCGCGGCCAGACCCGCCGCAACGATGAGTGAAAGCGCCTTGCGCAGCATCCTAATGTCCCCCCAATGCCGCATTTTGTTACGGTCATTGCTCAATTTGATCCCTTTGCACGCGCTTTGTTTCAATCCGCGCACAATATCAATGGCATTAATTGCAGTTACCCAGCGATCATTGGGCGATCATTGCGCAATTATTGGGCGATCAGTGCCTCCAGCACTTGATCAGGCGGGCGGTGCCCATCGGCCCAGAAGCGGATATTGGCGATTACCTTCTCGCCAGAGGCCTCGCGCCCTTCCGCCGTCGCGCTGCCAATATGGGGCAGGGTCATAACATTCGGGTGCTGGAGCAGGCGTTTGTCCACGTTCGGCTCATCGGGATAAACGTCCAGGCCCGCACCGGCGAGATGGCCGCTGTAAAGCGCCTCGATCAACGCTTCTTGATCAATCAATTCCCCGCGAGCCGTGTTGATCACACTTGCACCCGGCTTCATCAAAGCAAAGCGCCGGGCATCAAGCATATTGCGCGTCTCATCGGTCAGCGGGCTGTGGAGGGTCACGATATCGGCCTGAGTCAGCAAATCGTCGAGCTGTTCGACGAAGCGCGCTCCAAACATCTTCTCAATCGCCTCTGGCAAACGCTTGCGATTGTTATAGGCGATCTCCAGCCCGAAAGCGCGCGCGCGGTGTGCGACCGCCTGGCCAATCCGGCCCATGCCGACAATTCCAAGCGTCTTTCCGCCGAGCTTGCGCCCCAGCAGCCCGGATGGCGCCCATCCAGTCCATTCGCCGCGCCGGACCAAAGCCGTGCCTTCACGAATGCGCCGCGGCACACCGATAATCCCTGCCATCGCAATATCGGCGGTGTCATCGGTGAAGACACCCGGCGTGTTGGTGACGAAAATCTTGCGCGCCGCCGCAGCCGCCAGATCAATATGCTCAATCCCCGCACCGAAACTAGCGATCAGGCCCAGCTGCCCGCCAGCCTCCGCGATCATATCTGCATCAATCCGGTCGGTCACCGTTGGCACCAGCACATCGCAGGCCTTCATCACCTCGATCAAAGCCTCGCGGCTCATTGGCTCGTCAGTGGTGTTGAGCTGGCAATCGAACAGCTCGCTCATCCGCGCCTCCACAGAAGGCATCAGCTGGCGGGTCACCACCACTTTCATTTCGCGCGCATTGCGGCGCTGGGTCTGCGCAGGTTCATTTGGCATGGGTTAGGGCTAATGGCTTGTGGGCGCACAGGTCAAGCGCGCTTGAAGCCGCGTGCCCAATGAAGCTATGGATGGAGCTGTTATGAAACGATTTGTTGTCTCTGTCTTTGCCGCGCTGGGCCTGCTCGCTCTGGTGCCCCTTGGCGCCCCGCTGAATGCGCAGGACCGCGAGACGCCCTATTGGGCTTCGATTGATTCTGAGCGGGTCAATATGCGGGTCGGGCCGAGCGTCGATTACCCGATTGAATGGGTCTACAAACGCAAAGGCCTGCCGATCAAAGTCATCCGCCTACGCGAAGGCTGGCGCTTGATTGAAGACCCTGATGGCCAGCAAGGCTGGGTCACGCGTAGCCTGCTGAGCGCCGCGCGCACGGCCATGATTATCGGCGAGGGGGCGATTGACCTGCGTGCCTCCGCCAGCGCCACATCTGCGCTCAGATGGCGGGCCATGCCGGGCAATGTCGGCAGGCTGGGAGAATGCGAAGCCGGTTGGTGTGAGCTCGATATTGCCGGGCGCAAGGGTTGGGCACCGGAAGACCGCCTATGGGGTACCGGCGCGCCCTGACCGGCCCGCGCTATTCCAGCGGCGTGATCTCATAGCTTTCGCTGCCGTCTGATAGCGTTGTGGTGAAGCTGCCATCAGCATTGGCCGCATCATTATCCCAGCAACGCTTCTCTCGAACCTCGCCGTCTTCCCCGCGCGGGTTGAAGCAGAATGACGCGCCATCGACATCCCAAGTCCCGCTACCAACCCGGACATTCTGCGGATTGTAGTCTACATAGGTTCCGTCCGCGTCCAGCTTCGTCTTGGCGTAGATCGTGCCATTGCTACCAATGGCATAGAGGCCAGGGACCATCACAAAGCCGGGAGCATCGGCGGTTTCAGCGCGGGCAGGGGCCTCGGCTGCTTCACCGCTGACCTCCGTATCGTCCGCGCCGCCGCTCGCCGTCTCGCCGCAAGCGCTAAGCGTGATCAGCGCTGGCAGAGCGACACAAGCGGCGACTTTGCGAAACTGCATCAAACGATCTCAACCGCAACGGCGGTTGCTTCACCGCCGCCGATGCACAGGCTGGCAACACCCTTTGTCTTGCCTTGCTTTTTGAGCGCATTGAGCAGCGTAACAATGATCCGGGTGCCGCTGGCGCCGATGGGGTGACCCAGGGCCGTGCCGCCACCGTTCACGTTGATGTTCGCGTGATCAATGCCAAGGTCGCGCATCGCGAACATGGCCACGCAGGCAAACGCCTCGTTCACTTCCCACAGTTCAACATCGTCAACCGACCAACCCGCATTGCTGAGCACTTTTTCGATTGCTCCAATCGGCGCGATGGTGAAATCCTTCGGCTCGCGCGCATGGGCGGCCATGGCGACAATCTTTGCGACCGGTGTCGCGCCTTTCTCCGCCGCCACGCTTTCGCGGGTCAGAACAACCGCTGCCGCGCCGTCAGAGATGGAGCTGGAGGTTGCCGCCGTGATCGTGCCGTCTTTGGCAAAGGCTGCGCGCAATTGCGGGATCTTGTCCGGGCGGCCCTTGCCGGGGGCCTCGTCGGTGTCGACGGTGACATCGCCTTTGCGGGTCTTGAACGTTACCGGCACAACTTCATCGCCAAACGCGCCGTTTTCAATCGCGGCATTGGCGCGGCGCAGGCTCTCGATGGAAAATTCGTCCATCTCCTCGCGGGTCATTTGATAATCGTTCGCCGTGTCCTGAGCGAAAGTGCCCATCGCGCGGCCTTCCTCATAGGCATCTTCCAGCCCGTCGAGGAACATGTGGTCATAGGTCGTATCATGGCCCAAACGGGCGCCAGAGCGATGCTTCTTCAGCAGGTAGGGCGCATTGGTCATGCTCTCCATTCCGCCGGCGACCACCATATCGATCGCGCCCGATGCCAGGGCCTCGCTGCCCATGATCACTGTCTGCATGCCAGAGCCGCAGACCTTGTTGACCGTGGTTGCCTGCACAGTTTTCGGCAGGCCAGCCTTGATCGCGGCTTGGCGGGCAGGGGCCTGCCCCAAACCGGCGGGCAAGACGCAGCCCATATAAGCACGGTCAAAATCTTCGCCGTTCACGCCCGAACGCTCCACCGCAGCTTTAACCGCAGTCGCACCAAGATCCGTCGCTGAAACATCGGCTAGCGCGCCCTGCATTCCGCCCATTGGCGTGCGCGCATAAGAGAGAATGACGATCGGATCATTGGCGGAGAATTGAGCCATTTGGGGTTCCTTGGATAGAATTGGTGTTTTGTTTCAATGGAAGATGTCTTGGCCGATGTAATGCTGCGCTGCGGCATTGGCAATGTGCAGTTTCAAGGTGCGACGGGCGCTCGCATTGTGCTTGTCACATCCGTGTTTTTTGGCGACAAGCATGGCAAATCGAAACGTATTATCTGGAGAGAACCCTATGGCCGATGATCGCAAAGCAGACTTGGACGCCATTTTGCGACGCCAGCGTGAGGCCTTTACCGCGTCCCGTCCCGAAAGCATGAACATGCGCAAAGACCGGGTAAAGCGGGCCATGGCGCTGCTGAAAGATCACAGCGAGAATCTGTGCAAGGCGATGAGCGCAGATTTTGGCAATCGCTCCGTCGATCAATCCATGATCACCGATATTGCGGGCACGGTTGGTGCGGGCAAACATGCGCTGAAAAACATGGACAAATGGTCCAAGCCTGAAAAGCGCCCCGTACAATTTCCCTTGGGGCTGCTGGGTGCAAAGGCCGAAATTCGCTATGAACCCAAAGGCGTGATCGGCATTTTGAGCCCGTGGAACTTCCCGGTGAACCTCGCATTCTCGCCGCTGATGCAGGTTCTGGCAGCGGGCAATCGCGCGATGATCAAGCCGAGCGAGTTTACTGAGCGCACATCCTCGTTGATGGCCGAATTGGTTGATGAATATTTCACACCAGACGAAGTTGCAGTGATTACCGGCGGACCAGAAGTGGCCGCTGCGTTTTCCGAACTGCCATTTGATCACTTGGTCTTCACCGGCTCCACCCCAACCGGCCGCCGCGTGATGGAGGCTGCATCCAAGAATCTGGTGCCAGTGACGCTGGAGCTGGGCGGAAAATCGCCTGTTATCATGGGTAAGAGCGCCGACTTTGCCAAAGCGGGTGAGCGCATCGCGCTGGGCAAAATGATGAACGCAGGCCAGATCTGCCTCGCACCGGACTATATGTATGTCCCTCAGGACAAGCAGGATGAAGCAATCCAAGGCGTCTCCGACGGGGTCGCCAATATGTATCCGACGCTGCTCGAAAATGATGATTACGCCTCCATCGTCAGCGACCGCCATTTTGAGAGACTCCAAAGCATGGTCGCCGATGCCCGCGACAAGGGCGCAGAGGTGATCGAGGTCAATCCCGGAAACGAAGATTTCAGCTCTGCAAACCAGCGCAAGATGCCGCTCACCATCCTGAAGAACGTAACCGACGAAATGGAGGCGATGCAGGAAGAGATCTTCGGACCTGTCCTGCCAGTAAAGACTTATAAGACCGTCGACGATGCCGTTGATTATGTGAATGAAAACGACCGTCCGCTGGGTCTCTACTACTTCGGCCAAGACACCGAAGAGCAAGAGCGCGTGCTGACCCGCACAATCTCTGGCGGGGTCACCACCAATGACGTGATCTTCCACGTTTCAATGGAAGACCTGCCGTTTGGCGGGGTCGGACCATCGGGCATGGGCAGCTATCACGCGATCGAAGGCTTCAAGGAATTCAGCCACGCCCGCGCGGTCTATCACCAGCCCAAAATCGACATTGCCAAACTGGGCGGATTTAAGCCGCCTTATGGCAAAGCCAGCCAGAAAGCCGCCGCAACAATGATGAAGTGATGGGGATGAAGTGATGGGGAAAACCACGCGCTGCTGAATGCTACGTTTTTGCGGCGCTGGAGCATTGCACGCTCCAATCCACGCAAAGCCGCCGGATCGGGCGGTTTACCTAGTCACATCAAATGATGCAGGAAATGCCTGATTCGCGGGCTTGCGCGGCGTGCACGAGAGGCCTAAGCGACCCCCTGGGATATTAATCACTGTCTGGACTTTATCGTGGTCGACCTTAGCCAGTATCTGCCGATACTGATTTTCATCGCCATAGCCTTTGGCTTGTCGTGCCTTTTCGTATTTCTTCCAATGGGCGTCTCGCGCCTTACCGGGGCGCACAATCCAGACGCTGAAAAGCTGTCTGAATATGAGTGCGGCTTTCCCGCATTTGAGGACGCGCGCAGCCAGTTTGACGTGCGCTTTTACCTCGTCGCGATCAGCTTCATCATTTTCGATCTTGAGGCCGCATTCCTGTTCCCATGGGCGGTTAGCCTGGGCGAGACGGGCTGGGTCGGATGGATCGGCATGATGACGTTCCTCGGCATTCTGGCGATTGGCCTCACGTATGAATGGAAGAAGGGGGCTCTGGATTGGGAATGAGCACTTCAGCAAACATCACCCCGGGTAGCCCGATCCTGGACGCCGCTGGCAAGCCGATGAGTGGCCTGCCCACCGCGCAAGGCGGCGAAGTGCGCCAGCCTGATGCGGATTACTTCAACGCGCTCCAGACAGAGGTGAACGACAAGGGCTTTCTGGTCACCTCGACCGAAGACCTGTTCCAATGGGCGCGCACCGGCTCGCTGTGGTGGATGACGTTCGGCCTCGCATGCTGCGCGGTTGAGATGATCCACGTGAACATGCCGCGCTATGATATGGAGCGCTTCGGGATCGCCCCGCGCGCCTCACCGCGCCAATCGGACGTGATGATCGTCGCTGGCACCCTGTGCAACAAGATGGCTCCGGCTCTGCGCAAGGTCTATGACCAGATGTCCGACCCGAAATATGTGATTTCGATGGGCAGCTGCGCCAATGGGGGCGGCTATTACCACTATTCATACAGCGTCGTGCGCGGATGCGACCGGATTGTTCCGGTTGATATCTATGTGCCTGGTTGTCCTCCGACGGCAGAGGCGCTCCTCTACGGCGTGATGCAATTGCAGCGTAAAATCCGCCGCACCGGGACGATTGTGCGATGACAGTCCTCCATTCCGCCCCGAAAATCGCTTCGAACGAAGGCGTGCTGGATGCGCTAACCAAGGCACTGGGCAAGCCCGTCATCTCTAGCGAAGAAAAGCATGGAGAGATCATCCTCACCGTCGCGCGTGACAGCATTGTCGATGTGCTGCGCGCCTTACGCGATGACCATGCCTATCAGCAGATGATGGAAATCGCCGGGGTCGACTATCCTGACCGCACAGAACGGTTTGAAGTCGTCTACATGCTGCTCTCGCTGACCAAGAACCACCGCATCATGGTCAAGCTGTCGACGGACGAAGCGACCGCTGTCCCATCGATCACCGACCTGTGGCCGAACGCTGGCTGGTTGGAGCGCGAAGTGTTCGACATGTACGGCGTGAAGTTCGCCGGCAATCCAGACCTGCGCCGTATCCTTACCGATTATGGCTTTGAAGGGCATCCGTTCCGCAAGGACTTCCCGATGACCGGCTATACCGAGCTGCGTTATTCCGAGGACGAAAAGCGCGTTGTCTATGAACCGGTAAAGCTGGCGCAAGACATGCGGACATTCGACTTCCTCTCACCATGGGAAGGCGCGGAATATGTGCTGCCCGGTGATGAGAAGGCGGAAGGTGAAGAGGCCGCGGAGAAGAAATCATGAGCCACGGCATACAAATCGAAGAATCGCCGACCACTGACGGCGATGTCATCACCAATTACACGATCAATTTCGGGCCTCAGCACCCTGCGGCGCACGGCGTGCTGCGCATGATTATGGAGCTGGATGGCGAGGTAATTGAGCGGGTCGACCCGCATGTGGGCCTGCTCCACCGCGGCACAGAAAAGCTGATCGAGCATAAGACGTATCTGCAAGCGCTACCGTATTTCGACCGCTTGGATTATTGCTCTCCGCTTTGCCAAGAGCACTCTTACGTGCTGGCGATTGAGAAGCTGCTCAACATCGAAGTGCCAGAGCGCGCGCAATATCTGCGGGTGATGTTTGCGGAGCTCACACGCATCTGCAACCACATGCTCAATATTGGCGCGCACGTTATGGATGTCGGCGCGATGACGCCGAACCTGTGGGTGTTTGAGCTGCGCGAGGATTGCCTCAACTTCTTCGAACGCGCATCGGGCGCGCGCATGCACTCCGCCTGGTTCCGCCCCGGCGGCGTGCATCAGGACGTGCCTGAGAAATTGCTCGTCGATATGGGCAATTGGATCGACAACCGCCTGCCGGAATTGTTCGGCGACGCGATGAGCCTGGTGCTCGACAACCGCATCTTTAAACAGCGTAACGTCGATATCGCCGTGGTCAGCCGCGATGACGCGATTGCGTGGGGCTTTTCCGGCCCGATGATCCGCGCCGCTGGCATCCCGTGGGACCTGCGCAAATCGCAGCCTTACGATGTCTATGACCGGATGGAGTTCGACATTCCCGTCGGCACCAATTCCGATTGCTATGACCGGTTCATGGTGCGCGTGAAGGAAGTTTACGAAAGCGCCAAGATCATCAAGCAATGCCTCGCGGAAATTCCAGAAGGGCCCATTGCGAGCCAGGACGGCAAGGTTTCACCGCCAAAGCGCGGCGAGATGAAACAGTCGATGGAAAGCCTGATCCATCACTTTAAGCTCTACACAGAGGGCTTTCACGTGCCGGAGGGCGAGGTCTACGTCGCGACCGAAAGCCCGAAGGGTGAGTTCGGCGTCTATCTCGTCAGTGATGGCAGCAACAAGCCATACCGCTGCAAGATCCGCCCAACCGCGTTTAGCCACCTGCAAGCGATGGATATGATGAGCAAAGGCCACATGCTGCCCGACGCAACCGCTATTCTGGGCGCAATCGATGTGGTGTTTGGGGAGTGTGACCGGTGACTTTAGCGCGTAAACTGGAGCTGGCTGTCGGTATCCCCGCCTGGATCATAGGCCTTGCCGCCTATTTTGAATTTGTGCCGCCACTCTTTGGTGTCTTCGCCATTTTTACGTTTCTTGCGGTTTGCGCTTTCCGCTTCATTAGTGATGAACGGGAGTTCCATCGTGGCTGATCGTACCCCCGCACCTGATACGCCGGAACTCCGCGCTCGCTGGGCTCTTTCGGATGCGCGAGCGGAGCACTGCTCGTCGCGGTCGACGTCATATTTTGGGGAGTGTGACCGTTGAAATTTCTTAACATGTTCGTTTCGTTCTTGAGTGGCATCGCGATTGCTATCGGTGCGGCCTACATAGTCATCGGGCTGTGGGGCGTCTCGTCACCCGACTCCTTGGTCGATTTTCTAGGCGGCGGCTGGGTTTCTAATGATTATTTGGTGTGGGGTCTTATCCTGCCTATCGTCGGCTATCTCGGCTTGCTGAGAGCAAAGGCTGAGCGCGGAGAGCTAACGAACAATGGCTGACCGTACATCCGCACCCGATACGCCGGAACTCCGCGCTCGCTGGGCTTTGCTTGCCGCGGCATTTGCTGCTTCCATAAGCACGCCCGCGATCGCCGCAGAGCCGCAAGACATTGTGAAAGCGGCGGTTGATGCCATTGTCGAAGATGATGCGGCGGCGCTTGAACGCATGAAATTCAACGTCTCTGATCTGAGCAAACACCCCATTTCAGCGGACCAACTGATCGCAGAGCTATCGCGGTGTGATTTGTTGGAGCAGTTGAAGCTCTCTGAACCGGGCCGTCGGTACGCACTGCACTACAAGTGCCCCGAAAGACTGGATAAAAAAGGCGAATGCGATAGCGACGTACTGGTCGTCTCGCTTGATCGCGCCACCACACCTCATGTTTTCGCGCAACTTAATTACAAGCGTTTTGACACGCCTGAATGTGCGCTTCCTCAAGTTCCGATGCCAGGATAATAGCGATGGCTGACCGTACACCCGCACCCGATACGCCGGAACTCCGCGCACGCTGGGGCTCGTTCGAATGGACGAAAGAGAACCGCAAAAAGGCGGACTACCATATCGCCAAATACCCTGATGGGCGGCAAAAATCGGCGGTGATGCCGCTGCTCGACCTTGCGCAACGTCAGGTTGGCGAAGAGACCGAGACGCAGGGATGGCTGCCGCTGCCGGTCATAGAATACGTCGCGAAATATATCGACGTACCGGTGATCCGCGTGCTCGAGGTCGCGACGTTCTATTTCATGTACAACATGAAGCCGGTCGGAAAATATCACGTGCAGGTATGCGGCACGACGCCGTGCATGCTGCGCGGTTCCGACGACATTATCTCCGCCTGCAAAAGCCGAGGCATGGAGTTTGGCAAGGTCTCCGAGGATGGTCTCTGGACCCTGACCGAGGTCGAATGCATGGGCAATTGCGCGACCGCGCCGATGGTTCAGATCAATGATGACAATTACGAGGATCTGACGCCAGAACGCCTCGATACCGTGCTGGACGCGCTGGCCAAGGGTGAGCAGCCCAAGACGGGCACGCAAGAGCCGGGCAGGCACACGTCTGAGCCGGCAAATGCGCTGAGCAACCTCACTGATATGGTCGATGCGAACCACGATTACCGGGGTGACTGGTGATGCATTGCGCAATTTCCGTTTACCCTGAGCCTGTCGAAGGGTTGTCCTTCATGTGTGGTTCTTTGCTCGAAGAAAAGGCAGTGCTTCGACAAGCTCAGCACGGACGGACTGGGGAACCCAAACAGTGAACGGCGCGACACTCGCATACACAATTGCCGGCCTCGGCGGTTTTGCCGCGGGCGCGTATCTGTCGGCGACCGGCGAGCGGACGATTGGTATCATTTTGATGGCCGCTGGCCTTGCGTTTCAAATGCTGGCTTTGCGGCAGCTAAAGATGGCGAAAAAGAAGGATTTGACCGATGCTGGCTGATAAGGACCGCATCTTTACCAATGTCTATGGCTTCCAGGATTGGGGCCTGAAGGCGGCGCAGGCGCGCGGCGATTGGGACAACACCAAGGCGCTGATCCAGCGCGGTAATGATGCAATCATCGACGAGATGAAGGAATCGGGCCTGCGCGGACGGGGCGGGGCGGGCTTCCCCACCGGCCTCAAATGGTCGTTCATGCCGAAGGAAAGCAAAGACGGTCGTCCAAGCTTCCTCGTCATCAATGCCGACGAATCTGAGCCGGGCAGCTGCAAAGACCGCGAGATTATCCGCCACGATCCGCACAAGTTAATCGAAGGCGCATTGGTCGCAGGTTTCGCGATGCGGGCCCGCGCGGCCTATATTTACATTCGCGGGGAGTACATCCGCGAGGCTGAGACACTGCAAAAGGCGATCGACGAGGCTTATGACGCTGGGCTGATCGGCAAGAACGCCAGCGGTTCCGGCTATGACTTTGACGTGTTCATGCACCGCGGCGCGGGCGCATATATCTGCGGCGAAGAAACCGCGATGATCGAAAGCCTCGAGGGTAAGAAAGGTCAGCCCCGGCTGAAGCCTCCTTTCCCGGCAGGCGCGGGCCTCTATGGCTGCCCGACCACAGTCAACAATGTTGAGAGTATCGCGGTTGTGCCGACTATCCTGCGGCGCGGGGCATCATGGTTCAACAGCTTTGGGCGTGAGAATAACCACGGCACCAAGCTGTTCCAGATCAGCGGGCATGTAGAGCGCCCATGCGTCGTCGAAGAAGAAATGAGCATCCCGTTTGAGGAGCTGATCGAGAAGCATTGCGGCGGCATCACCGGCGGTTGGAACAATCTGCTCGCGGTGATCCCGGGTGGTTCGTCAGTTCCTTTAGTGCCAGCGGAGCAAATCCGCAGCGCGCCGATGGATTTTGACGGGCTGAAAGAGCTAGGCTCGGGCCTGGGTACAGCGGCGGTTATCGTGATGGACAAATCCACCGATATCGTCCGAGCAATCTCGCGTCTCAGCTATTTCTACAAGCACGAGAGCTGCGGCCAATGTACGCCGTGCCGCGAAGGCACAGGCTGGATGTGGCGCATGATGGAGCGGCTGCGCACAGGTGATGCTGCAATCGAAGAAATCGATATGCTGCAAGAGGTTACCAAGCAGGTGGAAGGCCACACGATCTGCGCGCTGGGCGATGCGGCGGCCTGGCCGATCCAAGGCCTGATCCGTCACTTCCGCCCAGAGCTGGAAAAACGCATCCACGAGCATAACGCACAATTCGCGGAGGCGGCGGAGTGATGCACATTGCCGAACTGAATATTGGAAGGTTTAAATACCCGACCGATGACCCGAGAATGGCCGGATTTATGGATAATCTGGATCTTGTAAACGGTATCGCAGAGCGCAGCCCTGGTTTTGTCTGGCGTCTCAAGGACGAGAGCAACAACGCAACCGATTTCCGTGTGGGCGATGATATGGCGGTCAATTTATCCGTTTGGGAAAACGCAGAATCGCTAGAAAAGTTCGTCTTTAACACTCTGCATGAGAAATTTTATCGCGGTAAAGAGAAGTGGTTCGAGAATGCTTCCGAAGCTCACCTTGTCTTCTGGCATGTGCCTGAGGGGCATGAGCCGACCCTAGAGGAAGCGTGGGACCGCCTTCAGGATTATCAACAGAATGGCGCGACAGATCGAGCGTTTGGTTGGGAACAAGTAATGGACGCCAAGCGCATGAGCGCCGTCCGATGTGCGGTAGGAAGTTAAATGCCTAAGGTAACAGTAGACGGCGAAGAGATCGAAGTCCCTGAAGGCGCGACTGTCCTTCAGGCGGCGGAGCTTGCCGGTAAGGAAATTCCGCGTTTCTGCTATCATGAGCGCCTGAGCATTGCAGGCAATTGCCGCATGTGTCTGGTCGAAGTGAAGCCCGGGCCGCCGAAGCCTCAGGCATCGTGCGCGCTCCCAACCAGCGAAGGTCAGGAAATCCGCACCGACACGCCAATGGTCAAAAAGGCGCGCGAAGGGGTGATGGAGTTTCTGCTCATCAACCACCCGCTCGATTGCCCAATTTGCGACCAAGGCGGCGAGTGCGATTTGCAAGACCAAGCGGTTGCATACGGACGCGGCGGCTCGCGTTACGAGCGTGAGAACAAGCGCGCCGTGACCGAGAAATATATGGGCCCGCTGATCAAGACGATCATGACCCGCTGCATTCACTGCACCCGCTGCGTGCGTTTCTCTGAAGAGATCGCAGGCGTGGATGAAATCGGCGCGCTCTACCGCGGCGAAGACATGCAGATCACGACCTATTTGGAGCAGGCCGCCAGCCACGAGCTGAGCGCGAATGTGATCGACCTGTGTCCGGTCGGCGCTCTGACGTCGCGTCCCTATGCTTTCGAGGCCCGTCCGTGGGAATTGAAACGCACGCTAAGCATTGACGTATCGGACGCGATTGGCGCCAATATCTCGCTGCATTCGAAGGGCCGCGAAGTCATGCGTGCGCTGCCGCGCGTCAATGATGACGTCAACGAAGAATGGCTGTCGGACAAGGGCCGCTATCAGGTTGATGGCCTGATTAAGCGCCGCCTCGACAAGGTGTTTATGCGTAAACGCGGCAAGCTGGCCGAGGCAAGCTGGGACGAGGCGTTTAAGGCCATCGCAAAGCAGCTCAAAGGTGCACCAAGCAGCATCGCCGCCGTCGCGGGCGATATGGTCGATTGCGAAACCATGTTCGCGGCTAAGGCTCTGCTGAAGGCTAGCGGATCGGACCTTACCGAAGCGCGGCAGACCGGCATGACTTACGATGTGTCAAACATCGCTGCGGTCAATTTCAACTCGACCCTGGCCGGGATCGAGACCGCAGATTGCATCCTGATTGTGGGCAGCCATGTCCGCTGGGAAGCGGCTTTGCTCAATGCTCGCCTGCGCAAGGCGGTGAAGGGCGGGGCGAAGGTCTATGTGATCGGCCCGGAATGGGAAACGACCTATCCAGCGACCTTCCTGGGTAGCGATCTGTCTGTGCTGAACCGCATCCCTAAAGCTTTGGGCGATGCGATGAAGGCGGCGGAGCGCCCAGCGGTGATTCTGGGCGGAGCAGCCTTGGCGAAGGGGGCCTTGGGCCCAGCGCTGAAACTGGTCGATAAGTTCAAGCTCGTCACGGACGATTGGAACGGCTTCAACGTGCTGCACATGTCGGCCGCGCGCATGGGTTCTTTGATGCTCGATTTCACTGTGCCGGGCGGCATGGCGGACATCGCGAAGGCGACGCCCAAAGTGGTGCTGTCACTCGGCGCGGATGAGATGAACCACGAGCCGTTTGCGGACAGCCTCAAGGTCTATATCGGCCATCACGGCGACAAAGGCGCGCATATGGCGGACATCATTCTGCCTGCTGCAAGCTATGCGGAAAAGGCCGGAACCTATGTTAACACAGAGGGCCGCGTGCAATTCGCCGAAAAGGCTGTGTTTGCGCCGGGTGACGCGCGCGAGGATTGGACGATCCTGCGCGCTTTGGCTGACGCTCTTAAGGTGAATGTCGGGTTTGACAGCTTTGCGGAGCTGCAAGCCAAGATGATTGCGGAAGTGCCGGCGCTAGGCGAGGAAGGCCTTGCCGATTACGGCGCTCTTCCGAAAGCGGACAGCAAAGCGAAGGCAGACGGCACGATCGAGAGCTATCCGATTGCCGATTTCTACCTCACCAACCCAATCGCGCGGGCCAGCGACGTGATGCAGCAATGCTCAGCGGAACTGCTCCATGATGAAGATGTTCGGGAGGCAGCGGAATGATGGTCGTTCTGACAGTGCTTGCGGCTGTAGCCACTGCGGGCGGATTGGTCTTTGGCCTTGTCCGGTTATCTCTCTGGATGACGGAAAAGAAAGTCGAGTCTGATCCAGAAGCATTGAAGGATAGTGGATACGGCAATCCTGATGGCTACGGGTATGGCAACGAATATGGCTTCGGCGGCGATTCCGGCGGCGGCGATGGGGGCGGAGACTGATGACCGAACTTCCTCAAATCCTCCGCCGTATGCCTTTCATATTTTATGGAATCGCAGCCATCTTGTTTGTCTGGAACCTCGGGAATCAGTGGATGAACATCACCACTATGATGGGGTTTGCTGATCCTACGATGCAGGGAGTTGAGGCGTACCAAAAGTCGCTTGCGCTCTATTCGGCCTTTACTGATAGCGTTTATATGCTTGCAAATGGCACGTTCCTGCATGTTCTCATCGCTATCTATGATAAGATGAAAGGATCGGCGCAGTGACCGAATTCTTCCAATCTCTCGGCATGAACTACGATTTTGCGTGGTTCACAGCTACCATCGTCGGCATTCTTGCGATCTCTCTGATCGTCATGTTTTCCGTGGCGATGGTTATCTATGTCGACCGCAAGGTATTGGGCGCGATCATGCTGCGGCGCGGGCCCAATGTGGTCGGCCCATTTGGCTTGCTGCAAAGTTTCGCGGATGGCCTGAAGGTTTTCCTACAAGAGACGATCATCCCAACGGCGGCGAACAAGGGTATCTTCCTGCTTGCGCCGATCATCACCTTCACCGTGGCGCTCGCCGCATGGGCGGTGATCCCGTTCGACGCGGGCGTGGTGCTGGCCGATATCAATGTCGGCCTGCTGTACGTGCTCGCGATCAGTTCGCTGGGCGTTTACGGCGTCGTGATGAGCGGGTGGGCGAGTAACTCCAAATATCCGTTCTTCTCCGCCATGCGCGCCGCCGCGCAGATGATCTCTTACGAGGTTTCCATCGGCTTTGTGCTGGTATGTGTCGTGCTCTATGCGGGCACGTTCAACATGACCGGCATTGTCGAGGCTCAGCGTGGACACGGACTGGGCATAGTCAACGGGTTCTTTATCAATCCGCTGCTGTTCCCAATGTTTGTGGTGTTCTTCATCTCAGCCTTGGCTGAGACCGCGCGCGCGCCGTTCGACCTGACCGAGGCGGAATCGGAGCTCGTTGCTGGTTATCAGACCGAATACAGCTCGATGAGCTTCGCGCTGTTCTGGCTCGGCGAATATGCCAACATCCTGCTGATGTGTTCGCTGTGCACGCTGCTGTTCATGGGCGGTTGGTTGCCGCCAATTGAGTGGGCGCCGCTGTATTATGTGCCGGGGATCGTGTGGTTCCTGCTGAAGACCTTCATGTTCTTCTTCATGTTCAGCTGGATCTGGGCGACCGTACCGCGTTACCGCTATGACCAGCTGATGCGTCTAGGCTGGAAAGTCTTCCTGCCGATGAGCCTGCTGTTTGTAGCGCTGATCAGCGGATACCTGATGGCGACGGGGCATTTCGGATGAGAACATTTTTCTTCCGGGTTTCGCTTAACTTTGGTTTTGCAATTATCGCCTCGTTGGGGACAACGACGGCGTCCGCTGATGATAGCAGAGTTTATGTACTTGATTGTGCCACGACATACACGTTGGACGACGAAGTAGTCTCGGAGGACGCGGTTTTGCATATTCCTAAACCATTACAAATCTTCCGTTCGGGCGAGATAATTCTGGGATATTCGACCTTTATATGGGCTGATGGAACAGCATCTCGACTACAACCTTTTGAGAAGGTTCTGCCACTGACGCCTGAACTTTTGGAGCAATGGGAAAGCGAGCGGAAGTACTATTACCCGCCGATCTTTCAGTTAGAAGGAGAAGAGCAGCAGTACAAAATTTTCATCGGAGACCAAGATGTCGTCTCCACGCCATGGCGGATAGAGTTAGATATCTTTCAGCTTTTCAGAAGGCCAGATGCGACTCCAAGAACGCCTTGGGTTATGAAATGTCAGGAGCGCGTAAGCAAATGACCACCGCCAAACAACTCATAAAATCCTTCACCCTGTGGGAATTCCTGAAAGCGCATGCGCTGACCTTGAAGTATTTCTTCAAGCCCAAGGTGACGATCAATTATCCGTTCGAAAAGAACCCGCTGAGCCCGCGTTTTCGCGGGGAGCATGCCTTGCGCCGCTATCCCAATGGCGAAGAGCGCTGCATCGCGTGCAAGCTGTGCGAGGCCGTGTGCCCGGCGCAGGCGATCACGATTGAGAGCGAACCGCGTGACGACGGCAGCCGCCGCACCACGCGCTATGACATCGACATGACCAAATGCATCTATTGCGGCTTCTGCCAAGAAGCCTGCCCAGTGGATGCCGTCGTCGAGGGGCCAAACTTCGAATATGCGACCGAAACGCGCGAAGAATTGCTCTATGACAAAGACAAATTGCTGGCCAACGGGGACAAGTGGGAGCGAGCCATCGCTGCAAACCTTGAAGCCGATGCGCCCTATCGCTAGGGGCGCGCGGGACGGACACCGGGGATCATGATTCAAACTCTCGCCTTTTATCTCTTCGCCAGCCTAGTCGTGGCGAGCGCCGTCATGGTCATCATGGCGCGCAACCCGGTGCATTCTGTGCTGTGGCTCATCCTGGCATTCTTCAATGCTGCTGGCCTGATGGTGCTGGTCGGCGCGGAGTTTATCGCTGCGCTGCTGGTGATCGTCTATGTCGGCGCGGTCGCCGTGCTGTTCCTGTTCGTGGTCATGATGCTGGACATCGATATGGCCGCGATGCGCGCGGGCTTTATCCGCAATTTCCCATTTGGTCTGGCAATCGCCGCGATCCTGCTGGCGGAGCTGTTCCTGGGAATTGGCGCCTATCAAGCAGGCGGCCTGACGCTCGGCACACCAGATGGCACCGGCCAGGCGGCGATGGGCGCGAGCAATATCGAGGCCATCGGTGCGCTGCTCTATGGCAAATACATCGTCCTGTTTGAGATCGCGGGCATCATCCTGCTGGTCGCCATGATCGGCGCGATTGTGCTGACCCACCGCGAGGCGAAGCCTGGCGCGCGTGGACGCCAAGATATCGGCAAACAAATCAGCCGCCGCCCAGAAGAGGCGACAGTTATGAAGAACCCGAACACGGGCGAGGGGGTCGAGCTATGAGCGACTTAGGCGGAATTGGCATTGAGCATTTCCTTGTCGTTGGCGCGATCCTATTCGTGCTCGGCGTGCTGGGGATATTCCTTAATCGCAAGAATGTGATCGTGATCCTGATGTCGGTCGAGCTGATCCTGCTCGCGGTGAACATCAATCTGGTCGCGTTCAGCGCGTTTATGAACGATCTCACCGGCCAGGTCTTTGCCATGTTGGTGCTGACTGTGGCCGCTGCAGAGGCCGCGATTGGCCTTGCGATCCTAGTGATTTACTTCCGCAATCGCGGGACCATCGCGGTTGATGATGTCAATCGGATGAAGGGATAATCGGTCCATGCATTCGATACTGATCATCGTATTCCTGCCGCTGCTGGCAGCTATCATCGCCGGGCTGGGCAACCGTATGCTCGGCAATACGATCGCAAAGTCGATCACCACTGGCGCGCTGTTCATTTCAGCCGCGCTTAGCTGGCCGATCTTCCTAAGCTTCCTGAGCGGCTCAGCTGAGGCTGAGGTTGTCCACGTGCTCGATTGGGTGCGCTCGGGCGATATGACGTTCGATTGGGCGCTGCGTGTCGATGCGCTGACCGCAGTAATGCTGGTCGTCATCAACAGCGTGTCTGCGCTCGTGCACCTCTACAGCTGGGGCTATATGGAGGAAGACCCGGATCAGCCGCGTTTCTTCGCTTATCTCTCGCTGTTCACCTTCGCGATGTTGATGCTGGTTACCGCCAACAACCTGGTCCAAATGTTCTTTGGCTGGGAAGGGGTGGGCCTGGCGAGTTACCTGCTGATCGGTTTCTGGTTTAAGAAACCGACCGCTGGTGCCGCCGCGATCAAGGCCTTCGTGGTGAACCGCGTTGGCGACCTTGGCTTCATGCTGGGTATCTTCGGCATCTATCTGGTGTTCCAAACCACATCGATCCCAGAGATTTTGGCCGCCGCGCCCGCGATGAGCGGATCGAGCATCGGCTTCCTCGGCATGCGGCTCTACACGATGGATATCATCGCGATCCTGCTGTTTGTCGGCGCGATGGGTAAGTCAGCGCAGCTGCTGCTGCACACATGGCTGCCGGATGCGATGGAGGGCCCAACGCCCGTTTCCGCGCTGATCCACGCCGCAACCATGGTGACCGCTGGCGTGTTCATGCTGTGCCGCCTCTCGCCATTGTTCGAGACCGCTCCAACAGCGCTGATGATCGTGACCGTGGTGGGCGCCGCGACCTGTTTCTTCGCGGCGACCATCGGCACGACGCAGTGGGACATTAAGCGCGTGATCGCTTATTCGACCTGCTCTCAGCTCGGCTATATGTTCTTCGCCGCTGGCGTTGGCGCTTACAATGTCGCCATGTTCCACCTGTTCACGCATGCGTTCTTTAAGGCGCTGTTGTTCCTGGGCGCGGGCAGTGTGATCCACGCTATGCATCATGAGCAGGACATGCGCTATTATGGCGGGCTGCGGAAACACATTCCGATCACCTTCTGGGCGATGATGGCGGGTACGCTCGCGATCACTGGCCTTGGCGTTTATCACCTTGGCGTCGGCTTTGCTGGATTCTGGTCGAAAGACGCCGTGCTGGAGGTCGCCTTTGCGCGCGGCACAGAGATTTCGGTCACTGCCTTCTGGCTTGGCGTGATCGCGGCTTTGCTCACCAGCTTTTACAGCTGGCGTCTGATGTTCCTCACCTTCTGGGGCAAGCCGCGCTGGATCGAAAGCGAGCACATTCAACACAGCGTCCACAAGACGCCTGCTGAGGCTGGCGAAGACACAACCGGCGGATATCACCCGCATGAAAGCCCGATCACCATGCTGATCCCGCTTGGTCTGTTGACCATTGGCGCGGTGGCCGCTGGTCAGGCGTTTGCGCCAAGCTTCCTAGATGATGCAGCGTTCTGGGCTGGTTCGATCTTCTACAACGAAAACCTGATGAGCGCGATGCACGCCGTTCCATATTGGGTGAAGTACTCAGCTTTGGTCGTAATGATCATCGGCTTTGCCGGGGCCTATGTCGCCTACATCGCGAAGCCAGACATTCCGGCGAAGTTCGTTGCGATGTTCCCTTGGCTGCACCGTTTCGTGTACAACAAGTGGTATTTCGACGAGCTCTATGACGCGATCTTCGTCAAGCCAGCGTTCTGGTTTGGCCGTCAGTTCTGGAAACTGGGCGATATCGGCACGATCGACCGGTTTGGTCCAAACGGGGTTGCCTGGGTGGTGGAGCAAAGCTCTGTCGCGGCGAAGAAGGTCCAGTCGGGCTATCTCTACACTTACGCATTGATCATGTTGTTGGGGCTGGTGGCCGCTGTGACATGGGTCTTGTTCTAAGGGGGGCATGGAATAATGGACGGCTTCCCAATTCTCTCGCTCATGATGCTTGTGCCATTGGCCGCAGGCATCGGCTGCTTCTTCGTCGGCGCAAATGCTGCGCGCTGGCTCGCTCTGATCGGCACTTTGATCACCTTTGTGCTCGGCGTGCTGCTGTGGGCCAATTATGAAATCGGCGGCCCGCAATGGCAATTCACTGAAAGCGCTGAGCTGTTTGCTGGCTTCAAATATGCGCTTGGGATCGATGGCATCGCCTTGATGCTGATCATGCTCAGCGTGTTCCTGATGCCGATCTGCATCATGGCCAGCTGGACCGCGATCCAGAAACGCGTTGGCGAATACATGGCTGCCTTCCTGTTTATGGAAGTGCTGATGATCGGCGTGTTTGCAGCGCAGGATCTATTCCTGTTCTACATCTTCTTCGAAGCCGGCCTGATCCCGATGTATCTTATCATCGGCGTGTGGGGCGGCGATAACCGCATCTATGCCAGCTATAAATTCTTCCTCTACACGCTACTCGGCTCGGTTCTGATGCTGATTGCGATGTTCTGGATGGTCGCAGAGGCTGGCACGTCAGACATCCCGACGCTCATGCAATACGACTTCCCGGTTGGTGCGCAGACGTGGCTGTGGCTCGCTTTCTTCGCCAGCTTTGCGGTGAAGATGCCGATGTGGCCGGTGCACACCTGGCTGCCCGATGCACACGTTCAGGCTCCGACGGCGGGTTCTGTGATCCTTGCTGGCGTCTTGCTGAAACTTGGCGGCTACGGCTTCATCCGCTTCAGCCTGCCGATGTTCCCCGATGCCAGCGCTCAGCTTGCATGGCTCGTGTTCGCACTCTCAATGGTCGCGGTGGTTTACACCTCGCTCGTGGCGCTGGTGCAGCACGATATGAAGAAGCTGATCGCCTACTCATCGGTGGCGCACATGGCGATTGTGACTGTGGGTCTGTTCGCCTTCAACATTCAGGGCCTCGAAGGCGCGATGATCGTGATGCTCAGCCACGGGCTGGTCTCTGGCGCGTTGTTCCTGTGCGTTGGTGTGATCTATGACCGGCTGCACACGCGTGAGATTGACCGTTACGGCGGGCTCTCGATCAACATGCCGTATTACGCGCTGTTCTTCCTGCTGTTCACCATGGCCAGCATTGGCCTGCCAGGAACCAGCGGCTTTGTGGGTGAATTCCTCTCGCTTGCAGGCATTTATCAAATGTCGACCTGGGTCGCGCTGATCTGCACCACGGGCATCATCCTGGGCGCGGGCTACATGCTGTATCTCTACCGCCGCGTCGCCTTTGGCGATCAGAAGAACGCGGACGCTGCAGCCATGCTCGATCTCGACAAGCGCGAATGGGCCATGCTGGCACCAATCGCCGCCGCCGTGCTGTGGATGGGTGTGTATCCAGAGAGCTTCCTTGCGCCCATGCGCGCAGATATCGCGACCTTGGACGCACGGCTCGCCTCAGCTGCACCAGAGGGTGACAGCCAGCTTCAAGCCGGTCCGCCGCGCGAGGCCGCCGCCAATGCGGTGCCAAAACCAGAACATGGAGAGGGTGAGGGCGCCCACTGATGGACTACGCAACTTCCTTCGCGCTGATTGCGCCTGAATTGCTGCTCACGGCCTCTGGCCTGACCCTGCTCTTGGTTGCGGCCTTTCGCGGTGACAAGATGGCGCGGCCAATCGCAATACTTGCGGCCGCGACCCTGTTTGGCGCTGGCTTCATGCTGGTGCCTGGCCTCCATAGCGGGGTTATGGGCCTAGACACCTACGCCTTTGGCACTTTGATGCGGGCCGATGCCTTTGCCCTGTTCGCCAAGGCGATGATCTATCTCGCGGCCATCGGCTGTCTGATGATTGCACCAGCTTATTTCGCAACCGCCAGCAATGGCAATGAAAGCGGAATGCGCGCGGAGTATCCGATCCTTGTGCTGTTCGCCGTGCTCGGCATGAGCATCATGGTCTCGGCCAGCGATTTCATGACCCTGTACCTCGGTCTGGAGCTGAACAGTCTGGCTGCTTACGTGCTCGCATCGGTGCTGCGCAATGATGGCCGCTCGTCTGAGGCGGGCCTGAAGTACTTCGTACTCGGCGCTTTGGCATCGGGCATCCTGCTGTACGGCATGAGCCTGCTCTACGGCTTTTCTGGCAGCACAGAGTTTGGCGCAGTGCGCGCTGGCCTGTCTGGAGAACTCGCCACCGGCGCGCTGTTCGGCCTCGTGTTCGTGCTTGCAGGCCTCGCGTTTAAGATCGCCGCTGTCCCGTTCCACATGTGGACCCCGGACGTGTACGAGGGCGCACCTACACCCGTCACTGCATTCTTCGCCACCGCGCCAAAGGTTGCCGCTGTTGCTCTCACCGCGCGCGTCACTTTGGAAGTGTTTGGCGAGCAGTCCGATGCGTGGCGTCAGATCGTCATGTTTGTCGCTTTGGCGTCAATCATCATCGGGGCACTCGGCGCAATTGGTCAGAACAATCTAAAGCGTCTGCTGGCCTATTCCTCGATCAACAATGTCGGCTTTATCCTGCTGGGCCTTGCGGTGGCGAACACCGCCGGGGCCAGCGCGATGATGGTCTATCTGTTCATCTATGTCGCCATGTCGCTGGGCAGCTTTGTCGCGCTACTCATGCTGCGCGGTGAAGACGGCACTTTGTTTGAAACCTTCGACGACATCAAAGGCCTCGCCACCACTCAGCCTGTCATCGCATGGTGCCTCGCGGCCCTGATGTTCAGTCTGGCTGGCATTCCGCCGCTGCTCGGTTTCTATGGCAAGTTCGTGATCTTCCAGGCCACGGTTGAGGCGGGCCTTGTCGCCTTTGGCGCAATCGCGATTGCCGCCAGCGTGATCGGCGCGTTCTACTACATCAAGTTCGTGAAGGTCATGTTCTTCGACGATGAAGTCGGGCTAGTTAAGGGCAAGAGCGAAATGTCGCATTGGGTGCTCCTGATCATCACGACGCTGATCATCTCGCCGCTTGGCTATCTGCTGACCCCGTCGATCACCGATCTGGCAAACAAGGCTGCTGAAGCTCTGTTTCTGGTCGGATAGCGCGGCCAAGGAAGCTCAGCAGCCACGCCTTGACCAATATTGAAACCATTGCGGAGACTGGATCGACCAATGCCGATCTGCTCGCTCGTATTCAGCGCGACGAGGCATTGCCTGAGGGCCACTGGCTAAGAGCGGAGCGTCAAACCGGCGGGCGAGGGCGGTTGGGCCGCAAATGGGAAAGCCCCAGCGGCAATCTGTTCTGCAGCACTGTGGTGAGCATCGGCGCCGCTGATCCCGCGCCGCACACGCTCAGCTTTGTTACCGCTTTGGCCGTGTTCGATACGCTCAAGCACAGCCTGCTTGCCAAAACGCCCATCGTCCTCAAATGGCCCAATGATGTGCTGGTGGATGGCGCAAAGATCTCCGGCGTTTTGCTCGAACGCAGCGGCGATACGATCGTCGTGGGCATCGGCATCAATGTCTGCCACGCGCCAGAAATGCCGGATCGCAAGACCACCTCCATCGCCTCTGAAAATGGCAAGCACGGCGGCAGCGCCGACCTTGTGCTTTCCATTCTCGCAGAGAGCTTTGCTGCGCGATTGGCGCGCTGGCGCAGCGCTGGGCTTTCGGCAACGCTAGATGATTGGACGGAGCGCGCGCATCCAATCGGTTCACGGCTGTCACTCAAACCCGGCGATGAAAGCCAGGTCACCGGCGAGTTTGCTGGCCTCGATAATGAAGGCGCTTTGCTGCTACGCTTGGAGAATGGGGCGATGCGCACTATTCACGCAGGCGACGTCTCCATGATTGCTCAAGGATAACCGCCCATGTTGCTCGCCGCCGATGTCGGAAACACCAATGTCGTCTTTGCTCTGTTCGACGGGCAGGAAGTGCGCGCGCGCTGGCGTATCGCTACCGATCCGCGCCGCACGGGTGATGAATATGCCGTGTGGCTTCTCCAATTGCTGGAGATTGAAGGCGTTGCGCGCGAAGAGATCACTCAGATCATCTTTGCCAGCGTCGTCCCGCGCGCCGACCATAACCTAACGGTTCTGGCGCAGAAGTACTTCAAGATTAATCCGCTGTTCGCGGGCAAGGATAAGGCCGCTTGGCGCTTTGAGATTGATGTCGATCAGCCCAGCTCGCTTGGCGCAGACCGCGCGCTCAACATCGTTGCCGCGCATGCGAAATATGGCGGTGATCTAATCGTCATCGACTTTGGCACTGCGACCAAGTTTGAAGCGATTGATTTCAATGGCGCTTACAAGGGCGGCTCCATCGCACCGGGGATCAATCTGTCGCTTGATGCATTGGTTGGCAAAACGGCGAAGCTCCCCCGCATTGCGATCCGCGCGCCCGACAGCCGCAGCGTCATTGGCCGCAACACAGAAGACCAGATGCTGATCGGTGTGTTCTGGGGCTATATCGCGATGATGGAGGGCATTGTTGAGCGTATGCGCGCAGAGATCGGCCGCCCTGCAAAAGTGGTCGCAACCGGCGGCCTTGCGATCCTGTTTGACGATGCGACTGACATCTTCGACCACGTCGATGCAGACCTAACAATTCAAGGCTTGGCGATCCTCGCCGAGCAAGCTGAGAGCTAATAAACCTTACGTGAAAAAGAACTTCACTCCTGAAGACGAACTGCTGTTTCTGGCCCTGGGCGGATCCGGCGAAATCGGCATGAACGTCAACCTCTATGGCTGCAAAGGCAAGTGGCTGATGGTTGATCTGGGCATGACCTTTTCCGGGAATGAATACCCCGGACTCGACCTAGTTTTTGCCGATCTTGAGTTTATCGAGGAGCGCACCAAAGACTTGCTCGGCATCGTGCTGACCCATGCGCATGAGGACCACATTGGCGCAGTCCCCTATTTCGCGGGCGAGCTGGGCGTGCCGCTTTACGCAACGCCGTTCACCGCCGATTTGGTAGCGCGCAAGCTGGAGGAGGCTGGGCTGACCGGTCAGGTTGAACTCAACATCATTGAGGAAGATCACGGACAAATCTCGCTCGGCCCTTTTGACATCACCTATGTCCCGCTGGCGCACTCGATTGCAGAGGGCAACGCCCTGCTGATCGACACTCCGCATGGGCGGATTTTTCACACCGGCGATTGGAAACTCGACGAAGAGCCGATCATTGGTGAGCCAACCACCGAGGAAGAACTAAGGGCAATGGGCGACGAGGGCGTGCTCGCTCTGGTCTGCGATTCGACCAATGTCTTCAATCCCAACCCGAGCGGCTCAGAAGGCGGCGTGTATCGCGGCCTGATGGAAGAGGTAGCAAAACACACCGGCAAGCGAGTGATGGTGACAACCTTCGCCTCCAACGTGGCGCGGCTTCAGACACTGGGCGATGTTGCGCGAGAAACCGGGCGGCAATTGTGCGTCGCGGGGCGCTCGCTCGACCGCATTATCGAAGTGTCGCAGGACAATGGCTATCTTCAGGATTTCCCTGAAACGGTCGATTGGAACACCGCCATGGGCCTGCCTCGCGGCGAAGTCCTAATCCTCGCAACAGGCGGGCAGGGGGAGCCTCGCGCCGCTCTGTCACGCGTGGCCGATGATAATCACCCGATCTCGCTCACCAGCGGCGATGTTGTGCTGTTTTCGAGCCGCCAAATACCGGGCAATGAGATCGCGATTGGCAAGGTGCAAAACCAGCTGGCGCGGCGCGGTATCACCATGGTGACCGACCGTCAGAGCGAGATCCACGTCTCTGGCCACCCTGGCAGGCCCGAACTCGAAGCACTCTACAGCTGGATCCGCCCAGAAGTGCTGGTGCCCGTCCACGGCGAAATGCGGCACATGATGGAGCAGGCGCGGGTCGGCAAAGACAATGGAATTCCGCACAATATCGTCCAGGCCAATGGCGACATCGTCCGCTTGGCCCCGGGCGAACCCGGCAAGCTCGCCGAAGTTCGCAATGGCCGCCTCGTGCTCGACGGGGATATCATCGCGCCCGCTGATGGCGATGCGATTGTCATGCGCCGCCGGCTCGCGCGTGAGGGCGTGGTCTTTGTTGTGCTCGCCCCCAATGGCGAATCTGAAATCGAAGCGCTCGGTCTGCCGCTCGATGAGGATATGCCGGACTTTATCGCCGAGGCGAAAGCTGACGTGCTGAAGGCGGTGCGCAAGCTGAAAGGCCGCGATGTCGCCGAGATTTCCGAAGCCGCCCGGCTCGCCACGCGCCGCGCAGCGCAGCGCTGGTCTGGCAAGCGTCCCCAAGTGCGCGTGATCCTGCCCGGATTGGACGGCAAAGGCGCGCGCTGATGCAGTGGACCTCTATTGCCGCGATTTACCTGCTGTTTTGGGTAATGACCGCTTTCATGATGCTTCCGCTCGGGATCCGAACGCATGATGAGGTGGGTGAGGCGCGTGTCCCCGGCCAGGCGGAAAGCGCACCTGCGAATTTCCGGCCGGGCAAACTGCTGCTCCGGGCGACCATCATCTCGACCGTTATGACCGTGCTATTTGTGCTCAATTACGAATATGGCTGGATCGGCCCGGACGATATGAACATCTTCCCAGAGCCACCTGAGCAAACTCAGCGATAGGCCGCAGACCGATCCCCTATGGATCAGTTGCGAAGCCGCTCAATCGCTTGTGCCAGCAAGACATAGAGCTTGCCCATATCAGAGCCCAGCACGGTCACGCCCAGCGCGTTGCCATCGCGGGTGGATAGCAGCGAACGCAGCATCGCCTCAAAGTCATGAATATAGCGGCTCACATTGCCCCGGAACACATCGTCTGACTGATACAGTTCTGCGATCTCGCGCGCTTCGCCATTGTCGATGATCCGCACGGCGCGGCGGGTGAATATCCCGCGGTCACCTTTAAGGTAAGCCTCCCAAGCGGTGTCAGTCACATCGGTTGATAGCGCCGTTGTGATGTCGATCGCATTGGAATTGAGGCTGTCCGTAATGAGAGCCATACGGCGTGAGAAGTCATTGTTCGCCTGCTCCTCGGCCAACTCACGAGCGCGCGTCACGCGCTGCTCAAGATTGCCGGTCAGCTCGTTCACCTTGGACAGCTGATCGCGCAATTGCATAGCAGCCTCGCGGCCAGCGCCAGAGGCCTGTGACGCGGTTTCTTCCAAGCGGGCAATCGCCTCCATGCTCTCGCTGCGAAGCGCATTCTCCAGTGTCGTCACCGCTTCGGCGCCCATATTCTCGGCCATTGCGCCGATCCGATCGCGCGCACCGTCTTCAATGGTGGCAAAGGCAGAATGCGTCGCCACTTCGAGTGAGATAATCGCTTCACGCAGCTGCTCCTGCGTCTCGCTGGACAGCGTATGGGTCTCATCCGAGAGTTTGGCCAATCCGCCGCGAAGCCCTTGGAGTTTCGCGATTGTCTCCTCGGTTTGCTCGCCCAGCTTGATGTGGAGCGCCTCGATAGAGCTGTCGGTTTCGCTAATATGCGCCTGTGCCGTCTCCAGATGACAGGCGAGGGCATCGCCGTGCTGGGTCGTCTCGCCCATGCTCTTGCTCAGCATGAAGGTGCGCTTTTCAACATCAGACAGTTGCTCGGATGTGGCATCAACGGCTTGCGCAAAGTCTTCGCGCGCCTGTTTTGCGCCCGATTGAATGATCTCAAGCAAGCGCACTCCGCCTTCGGTCAGCGAAGCGATCTGTTGTTCGGTCTCAGCCAGTTCCGTGCGGTTGCCCGCCAATTGCTCACCCAAAGTGGCAAGCCCTGCATCGACACTAGCCCGTGCGTTGTCGCCTTGTTCGGTAATGTTGGCGAACAGGCTGCTGAGCTGATCGAGCTTCTCGGCCATATCCTGACCATGGCTCACCAACTTCTCGGTCTCGGCAATCTGCGCCTCGCGCCGCTCTGATAGAGTCTCGTCCAGCTCGGCCAAACGCTGCGCCAGCACCTCGGTTGCTTGGGCTTCGCGTGTATCGAAATCGTCCTGACGCTTCGCCATGTTTTCGGCGAAGGACAGGTCGCGCTCGGCCAGGGTTTGCTCAAACCGGCTTGCCTCGGCATTCAGCCCAGCGATCCGTTCACTCGCGCCGCGCGCGGCCTTAGCATCCAATTCTTCTAGGTTCTCGACAACCTCGGTGATTTCATCGCGCAGCTGATCTTTCGATTTGCGCAGAGCATCCAGCGATTCCGCCTCGGCTTCACGCAGGCTGGCGGCCAGAGCCTCGCCTTCACCGCGCAGCAGCGCAATGCGCGCCTTTAGCGTCGTCAGAGACTTCTCCTCCTGCTCCGCAAAATCGCCGTCGAGCTCAGACAGACCCTCGCGCAGGTGATCCGCGCGCTGACGCATCGCTGCAAGCGCGCCAACCTCACGATTGTCGAGCTCCGTGCGATAGGCGTCCGTCTTTTCGTTGAGGGCCGCAAAGCGCGCGGCGGTCTGCTCTTCGATTTGCGCCATTTGCGCCTCGAACCCAGCCAAAGTCTCATCAACCTTGCCGCTGAGGGCTTTGACCTGCTGCTCGCTGGCCTTGCCAAAGTCGTTAAGACGCTCAAACCCAGCGATCAGCTTCTCCAGCTGATCGCTCGCTGTGCGTCCGGCATTCCCAACTTGGTTAGAAACATCGCGCGCTGAGGTCGCGATAACCGGCAAATCATCGCGCAGACGGCTCATATTCGCGAGCGCGGTGTCGCTTGCCTCGCCAATCCGATCGACTTGCTTGCCGTTCTTCTTGATCAGCGTTTGCAGCTCATCGGCATGCGTAGAAATACGTTCGCTGGCAATTCGGCCCAGCGAATCCAGCTCGCGCGACTGGCTGCCCAAAAATTCACGCGCAAGACTCAGCTCGCGATTGACCACGCCAAGGCGAGTCTCAAGCTCAGCAGATTCCGCCGAAAGCATCGCCGCCGTGTCGGCAAACCGGCGCGCCTCGCGGCTCGAATTGCGCATGGCGACCAGCCACGCAATCCCGATCAGCAGAACCGGTACAGACCAATCGATGATCCATTTGGTCCATTGCTGCGGAGTGCTCGAAACATTGAGAAGTTCGCCGCGCAAGGCCCAGATATAAAATCCGCTCCATGTCGCAATTGCCGCAATCGCAAGGGTCGGCACAACCCAGCCAAAGCGCGGGCGGGGCGGGGCGTAATCCTCTTCCTCCAGCAGATATTCATCACTGTAGTCCTCGGATAGCTCAGCCTCATCCTCAGCCTCAAGGCTCGTCTCCAGCTCCTCGTCTTCGATGGGTTGGTTGGGCGCATCCTGCGCGGCTTCGGACCCTACGGCCCGGATATGTGGTTCGCCAGACATGTATGGTTAAATACCACACAACCACAAAGGATAAACCCCGCATTAACTCTCACACGATAAAGCGAGGCATATGGCGTATGAAAATGGTGCTCTTGATGCAACACTAGCGGCCGCAGCCGGAGATGATCCGGCTTTGCGGCAAGAGCTGCGCGCAGCTCTGATCGAAAGCGCCCATAAGCAGCTGGACCTGCTCAAACGCTCGCGCTGCGATGGCAATTGGCACGTTGCGGCCATGCGTCTAAAAGGTCTCGCCGCCAGCTTTCACGCAGAAGACCTGCTGAACGCAGCCGAAGATGCACTGGCCAGCGCGCCCGGCGAACCCGCCGCAATCCGCGCGATTGAGGACGTGTTGGCGCAGGTTGCCGGACCCAAGCGCTAAAAGAATATCGGTAAAAGCGCCGCGCCGCCGCTTGGCATAGCGCGTCTATTGGCCTTACCCCCGATGTATTCGGAGGGAATTGGCCGTGCGCACCGCCTTATTAGCCGCGCTGAAACGCACAAAGACGGGCGAAATTCGCGCGTTCCTGCCGCTTGCCGGACGCAGCGTGCTGGCATGGCAGTTCGACCTCGCCCGCGCGCTCGGATGCGAGCGAGTGATCTGCCTCTGCGAAGCGGCCGGGCCTGAAATCCTAGACATCCAGCACGAGGCGGAGACCGCTGGGGTGCAATTCCACGCGATAAAGGGCCCCTTGCAGCTCGTTGGGCTTATCACGGCCGATCAGGACCTGGTGATGATGCTAGACGGCCTGGTGATGGAGCCGGAGCTTGCCGCATCGCTCAACCAGCAGGGACGCTTTGTTGCGACCATTCTCGCCAGTAGCGGCTTAGCCCAAGAGCATTCCGCTGACTTTGAGCGCATTGACGCAGAGCGCGCCTGGGCTGGGCTCGCCATTTTGCGTGGGCGATTGGCGGAAAAGCTCGCTGATCTACCCGGCGATGGCGACACAATGTCGCTGCTGCTGCGCTTGGCACTGCAAGCGGGTGAGAAAAGCGTTTCCGTCGATGCGGAAAGCCTGAGTGGTGGCGGATTGCTGCTGACGACTGACGCCGGTGCGCTGGAGAAACGTCAGATCGCTCTCATTGAACGCAGCGCCCAAAGCACGCCTTGGACAGGGCCATCGCAGGCGGCGGCGGCTTTGCTCGCTGCCAAAACTGCACCGGCAGGATTGGAGCGCGGCCCGGCAATTTCCGCCACTATCGGGCTCGCCAGCATGGTCACCATGGTTGGAACATCATGGCTAGACCATGCCGCAGGAGGGTTGTTCGCCGGGGCGTTTGGAGCCTTGGCGCTGGCCTTCTCTGATGCAGCCACCCGGCTCAAATCTGCGCTCTATGGATATGTAGAGGACGCCAAACAATCTCGATTTACGAATGGCTTGCGCGATATTCTTATCGCGTTTGCGCTGACCATTGGCATGTATCACGGGATGGAAAGCGCCAATCCGACGCTCGTTTTGCCGCTGCTCATGGTCGGCCTTCTGCACCTCGCATCCGCCGCTGAAAACGCCCGCTGGCGCGCTTTCTGGGGCGAGCGTACACTGCAGCTAATGGCCCTCGGGACATGTGCCATTTTCGGACAGCTGACAGCGGGGATTGCCGTTCTTGCGCTAGGCGCTTTAGCGCATGCTTTGCTGCGTCTTCAGAAAGCTGAAACGACGCGCGAGTAACATGCGTGCTGAGAGGCGTGCAACGGGGGCAAAGCCACGATGGAAAGATCTGCGCACACCGCGATCGAAACCATCCTGAGGGATGAATTGGCGCGTGGTGACACCGCATTGAGCGGGGTCGCGCCCGTTCTTGCGCACATGCTTTCCGGTTCTGGCGGCTCATTGGTAAGCGAAGCGATTGTCGCGAAATTGCGCGGTATGCTGAGCCATATGGCTAGCCAATTGCTCAGCTCCAAAACACCCGATTTTGGCGCTGACGAGGCCGACCGCCTTTCCGCAGCACTCGCCAGTGACAGCGCGATTTTGAGCCATTGCTATGCCGCCGCGATGGAAGGCCATTTGGCTGAACGGTTGGAGCGTAAAACCGCTCTCGATCAGGTTCTTACACCCTTGATGCAAGAACTGATCGCATCGGAAAGCAGCGATGTTGCCGAGCTGGCGATGGCGGCAATGGCTGCGCAATCGCGCTTTGTGCAATATCAAAAGCGAATGCATTTGCCTCTTACAGAGCTGCCCGCAGAGCTGTTTCAGAGCCTGCTCCACAATTGGGCGCAGGCTCCTGAGAACACCGCAAGCGAGGCCGAAATCGCCGCAACGCGTGCTGGGACGGATCAATTGAAGGCGTCCTATGACGAGGGCGCGACGCGTGTCGGTCTGCTTTCACGCCTCGTTTCGGCCATGCGGGGCGGGGCGAGGGCATCACTTGAGCTCGAACATGCGGGATTTGCCCTGTTTGCCACCGCCTTGGGCACGCTTACCCGGCAGGCCCGCGAACTGGCAGTGCTATCCTGTCATGAACGCCAATCCGCCCGGCTGGCATTGGGTCTGCGCGCGGCGGGAATGATTGAGCGCGAGATTGAGCGCCAATTTGCTCTGTTGCACCCTGACCAACAATTGCCCGGCGGATTTGACGAATTGCTCCCCGATCGTGCGCAAAGCCTGCTAGGGAACGGGGCAATGCGTGTCGATAAGAGCGCGGTAATGAGCGGAACGACTTAAACAGACGATGAGCAGCAGTGATACCTTGCTGGCCGCGCGGGGCCTGACCGATGATCAAGATCGGTTGCTGTCGGCTGATGAGCCGCTAGCGGACCTGCACGCCCGCTGTGGCGGCGCTTTGCCGGGCGTTTTGGCCGTTCCAGAGCTGCTGGAGTTGGTGCGGCAGGGGCGGACATTCGGCTTGCGCCTCGCCCGCGAATTTGCCGCCTTTGACGGCGAAGACATGGTTTCAGGTTTTGTCCGCATTCACCCGCTCGCCGGGGATGCTGGCGGTGGATGCGAGATCCTGATCGAAAACTGGCACCGGCGCGAGGCCCGGCCCGACAGCGAGGCAAAGCTCGCTAAACGGCTTGATGCCATCGACCGCGCCACTGCAGAGATCACCGCGCGGCTTGATCGTAAGCAGAATGTGCAATTGCTGAGTGCCGGGGCAAGTGATGCCGGCGAGCTGG
Organism: Erythrobacter sp. S249; assembly: GCF_057364975.1. Taxonomy (NCBI): domain Bacteria; kingdom Pseudomonadati; phylum Pseudomonadota; class Alphaproteobacteria; order Sphingomonadales; family Erythrobacteraceae; genus Erythrobacter; species Erythrobacter sp. S249. The sequence continues at coordinate 422,005 of NZ_CP200287.1, forward strand.
AGGACGCGGTTAGCCGCGATCCCGGCAAGAACTGGACGGACTACATCGCGCTGGAAGGCGTCGCCCATCACCAACCGCTGCACTGGCGACTGCTGGACGGCGCAGCCTGCACGATTCCCGGGTCTCAGCGCCATTGGCGCGCGCGGTTGATCCCGCTTGGCCCAGCAGCGGAGGCGCCGCGCGGGTTTGAGCTGCTGCTGACTTCTGACGAGCCACTCGTCACAGAAGTTGTCGGCGCTGGCGGCGGGAAAACGCGCGAAGACGCGCATATGGAACTGATCGGTAGCGCGCTGACTCCCGCTTTGCGTCAGCCGATTGCGCGCGTCATCGCCAATGCGGAGACCATCAGGTCCAAACTCGCCGGTCCACTGCGCGACGAATATGCCGAATACGCCGGGAATGTTGCCTCCGCGGGCAAGCATCTCAACGCGATGCTGGAGGATCTCGTCGACCTGCAAGTGGTTGAAAGCGATGGGTTTAAAACTGCGCGTGAGAAGGTCGATCTGGTCGATGCGGCGCGGCGCGCTGGGGGCATACTGGGTGTGCGGGCGCAGGCGCGCAACATCACGCTCGATTTGCCGGACGAAGGCTCCAAAGTGATCGCGATTGGCGAGTTTCGCCGCGTACTTCAGGTGCTGATCAATCTGATCGGCAATGCGATCATCTACTCACCCGACAGCAGCACAATCACCGTCAGCGTCGATGATCACGAAGGTGAGGCGGAGCACGCCAGTGTCACCGTGGCTGACCAAGGCCCCGGCGTGGCTTCTGCGCAAACCGCTCGGATTTTCGATAAGTTTGAGCGGCTTGGCCGGGAAAACGATGGTGGCTCAGGGCTTGGCCTCTACATCTCGCGGCGCTTGGCGCTGGCGATGGACGGCGATTTGACGCTGGAGAGCGAAGCGGGTGAGGGCGCACGCTTCACGTTGAGCCTACCCAAAAAGAAGTAGGCAGCGACCGCTTGGGTCACGGCGGTGCCGTTACCTGCGAATACGCTCTGCCGCCCACAGCAGCAGCGCACCAATCAGCAATGTGATGAGACCGTAAAGTGCCCATTCGCGCTTTGCGAGCATGAAGCTGTTCTCGGGCCAATTGAGCACGCCTGCGCCCTGCAAAGCCCACATTCCGCCTGAGAAAACGAGCGCGGCACCAAACACTTGGAGCACCAGTCTTGCGATAGTGCGTCCCATTGATGCCGCGCTCCTTTGTCTCGCTTAGCGCTTGTCCAGTGGTACGTAGTCGCGGGTCGTCGGGCCAGTGTAAAGCTGACGCGGACGGCCGATAACCTGGCCCGGATCGGAGATCATTTCGTTCCACTGAGCAACCCAGCCTACGGTGCGTGCAAGCGCGAACAGAGCAGTGAACATGGTGGTAGGGAAACCGATCGACGACAGGATGATCCCGGAATAGAAATCCACGTTCGGGAACAGCTTCTTTTCCTTGAAATAATCGTCGTTTAGCGCGAGTTCTTCAAGCTGCAGAGCGGTCTCAAACACGGGGTCTGTGACGTTCAATGCTTCGAACACTTCACGCAAAGTTTGCTGCATCACGGTCGCGCGCGGATCGTAGTTTTTGTAAACCCGGTGGCCAAAGCCCATCAGGCGGAACGGATCGTTCTTGTCCTTCGCGCGCTCGATATAGTGCGGGATACGATCAGGTGTGCCGATCTCCTGCAGCATGTTGAGCGCTGCTTCGTTAGCGCCGCCATGTGCCGGGCCCCACAGGCAGGCAATGCCCGCTGCGATACAAGCGAATGGGTTTGCGCCCGAAGAACCGGCCAAACGCACGGTTGAAGTCGAGGCGTTTTGCTCGTGATCGGCGTGAAGGATGAAGATGCGGTCCATCGCTTTTTCGATGGCTGGGTGCACTTCGTATTCCTCGGCCGGAACGCCGAAGGTCATACGCAGGAAGTTGCCCGTGTAACTGAGGTCATTCTTCGGCTGCATGAAAGGCTGACCGACAGCATATTTATAAGCCATCGCTGCAATCGTCGGCATTTTCGCGATCAAGCGGTGTGAGCTGATCTTGCGGTGCTCTGGATCAGAGATGTCCGTGCTGTCGTGATAGAACGCAGACAGAGCGCCAACCACGCCGCACATGATCGCCATAGGGTGCGCATCGCGGCGGAAACCCTGGATAAACTGGCGCAGCTGATCGTGCAGCATCGTGTGCCGCGTGATCGTGTAATTGAAGTCTTCCATTTCGGCGGCATTGGGCAGCTCGCCGTTGAGCAAGAGATAGGAGACTTCCATAAAGCTGGAATGCTCTGCCAGCTGGCCAATGGGATAGCCGCGGTGCAGCAGCACGCCTTCGTTCCCGTCGATATAAGTCAGCGCACTTTCACAGCTCGCCGTAGACTTATAGCCAGGATCAAACGTGAACGCGCCCGTTTGGCCATACAGCTTGCGGATGTCGATAACATCGGGTCCGGTGCTGCCTTCGAGCACGGGGAAATCGTAGGTTTCACCCCCCAGCTCGAGCTTTGCCTGTTTGTCTGCCAAAACCTGTCTCCTCAAATTCAACCTACCGCCTCTAAGCGCGATCTCACTCGCGCCCAGCCTCAGCCGGCTTGCGCGTCCAAGCGCGCCAAAGCTTCTTCCCGTCCCAATAGGACCAGAACATCGAAAATACCGGGCGAATTCATCGTTCCGGTGAGAGCTGCACGCATAGGCTGCGCGAGCTTGCCAAAGCCCAGCTCGTGGGCTTCAGCGAGTGCCTTCGTAGTGGCTTCGAGGGCCTCACTTGTCCAGTGATTTTCCTGCGATAATGCTTGCACAACGAGCGAAAGCCGCGATCGGCCATCCTCGTCGAGCGATTTTGCCGCCTTTTCCGTCATTTCCAGCGGGCGCTGCGCAAACAAAAAGTCAGCTCCTTCAGCCAGTTCCTCAATGTTTTTCGCGCGCACTTTCAGCACTGGCATGGCTTTGGTCAAAAGCTCTAGATTCGCGCCGCTTTCGATCCGGCCCATCGCCAATTTTGCCAGCATCGCGTCATCGGCCTCGCGGATGTAGTGTCCGTTGAGGCTTTCCAGCTTCTTCAGATCAAAACGGGACGGGCCTTTGCCGACACCGTTTAGGTCAAACAGCTCAATCGCTTCTGCCCGGGTAATCTCTTCACGGTCACCATGCGCCCAGCCAAGCCGGAGCAGATAATTGAACAAGGCGTCGGACAATATGCCCATCTCATCGCGGTAGGCCTCTACGCCAAGCGCCCCATGGCGTTTGGACAGCTTCGCCCCGTCCGCCCCATGGATCAGGGGAATGTGGGCATATGTCGGCTCTGGCCAATCGCCTTCGACTTTGTCCATCGCATGATAGATCGGCAGCTGGCGAAAGGCGTTGTTGAGGTGGTCATCACCGCGGATCACATGGGTCACGCCCATGTCGTGATCGTCCACGACAACGGCGAGCATATAGGTCGGCGTGCCATCAGCGCGCAGAATGATGTAATCATCGAGCTCTTCGTTCTTGACCGATACACAGCCTTGCACTTCGTCGGCGATGGTCGCCTCGCCCGATTGCGGGGTTTTGAGCCGAACGACATAAGGCGCGCCCTCTGGCGCTTCGGATGGATCGCGGTCGCGCCAGCGCCCGTCATAGCGCATGGGCAGCTTTTTCTCGCGTTGCTCCGCGCGCATGGCCTCAAGCTCTTCCGGCGTGGCAAAACACTTATAGGCGTGCCCCGCATCCAGCAGCTTATGCGCCACCTCTGCATGGCGATCCGCTCGCTTAGATTGGAATACCGGCGCCTCGTCATAATCGAGCCCGAGCCAATCAAGCCCGTCGATGATCGCATCAATCGCCTCCTGAGTGGAGCGCTTACGGTCGGTATCCTCAATGCGCAGCAGAGCCTTGCCGCCGTGATGACGGGCATAAAGCCAGTTAAACAAGGCTGTGCGCGCGCCGCCAATATGCAAAAAGCCTGTGGGCGAGGGGGCAAAGCGGGTGACAATCGCTTTTGCGCTTTCGCTTGCCATAGCCTGTGAATTCCTTTTCAAGTTGGACATGGGCCAAGAGGGGGCGCCAAATGTGCCGATTGGCGGCGGGGCTGGTGAAAGCCCCAATGCCAGTGATGTTGCAGTGCAGCGCCATTGGCGCAAGGCCCCGGCTTTGTCCAGTATTGGCCCGAGCCTAGCCTCCAAAATTGAAGGATTTTTGGCTCAGTCCGGTTTCGACCGCGCGCCGTGGATCGCTGTGCTGTTTGCGGGCGGCATTTTATCATGGTTCGCGCTTAGCTCCCCGCTGCAATGGGCGGCGGGGATTGGGGTAGGATTACTGCTAGCCATCACGGGCGCGGCAATTTGGCGCGGGGTCGAGGACCGCGTATTGTTGAGACAGACAATGATCACCGTCGGGCTGGTGTTTGCCGCCGGGATTGCCACCATCTGGATGCGCTCAGAACTGGTCGGCGCAGAGCCCATTGAGCGCCCGATTGTTGAGCGTGTGCAAGGCTTTGTTCTCGAACGCGAAGACCAACCCTCACGCGAGCGGATCCGATTGGTTCTGGCCATGCGGGACGCGGAGAATGGTGAAAGCCGCAAGATCCGTGTGAATGTGCCGCAGGATAAGGTCGTGGACGGTTTGAGCGAGGGATCGGTGGTGCGCCTGCGCGCGCGCCTGATGCCGCCGGCCTCGCCGATGTTGCCGGGCTCGTACGATTTCGCCCGCGCGGCGTGGTTTCAGGGCTTAGCCGCCTCTGGAAGCCTGGTTGGCGAGATCGAAGTTATGGAGGGCGGGGGAGATGCGGGGGCCATCCCGAAGGTTCAACGGGTGCTCTCAGCCCATGTGCGCCAGCGAGTTGATGGCTCAGCAGGAACGATTGCGGCGGCATTTGCAAGCGGAGACCGTGGCGGGATTGCAGAGGCGGACGAAGTCGCGATGCGCGATGCGGGCCTAACCCACTTGCTCTCTATCAGCGGGCTTCATGTGAGCGCAGTGATCGCCGCGGCGTATCTGGTGACCTTGAAGTTGCTGGCGCTCTTTCCCGCTGTCGCCTTGCGTGTGCGTTTGCCGATATTGGCCGCAGGGGCAGGGGCGCTGGCCGGCGTTGGCTACACGCTACTGACGGGGGCGGAGGTTCCCACCGTGCGCAGCTGTGTCGCGGCGATGCTGGTCCTGATTGCGCTCGCAATGGGGCGCGATGCATTGTCGCTCAGAATGGTGGCAATGGCGGCGATATTCGTGATGTTGCTGTGGCCGGAATCGGTGGTTGGGCCGAGCTTTCAGATGAGCTTTTCTGCCGTGATTGCGATTGTGGCGCTGTCGAGCTCTGGGCCGGTACGCGCGTTCCTCGCCGCGCGGGAGGAGACATGGCTGCGGCATGTCGGCAGGCGAGTGATTATGCTGTTCATCACCAGTCTGGTGATCGAGATCGCGCTGATGCCCATTGTCCTGTTCCATTTCCACAGGGCAGGGGTCTACGGTGCATTCGCCAATGTCATCGCCATCCCGCTCGTCACATTCATCTCAATGCCGCTCATCGCCTTTGCGCTTTTCCTCGATCTGATCGGCCTTGGTGCGCCTGCCTGGTGGCTAGTGGAACGCTCGCTTGAGCTATTGCTTGCGATTGCACATTGGACATCGAGCCAGCCCGGTTCGGTCAAGCTGATGCCGCAGATGGGCAGGCTCACCATCGCGCTGTTCGTTATTGGCGCGCTGTGGCTTGCGCTTTGGAACGGCCGCACGCGATTGCTGGGGTTTGTGCCTGTTGCAGCGGCTTCGATCATGCTCATGGTGACACCCATTCCTGATGTACTGATCGGGCGCGATGGCCGTCATGTTGGCGTGACAATGGAGGGCACGCTGTTGTCGCTGCGCAATTCGCGTTCTTCCTATGCGCGTGACAATCTGCTCGAACTCGCGAGCGTTTCTGCTGATCCCATTCCGATGGCGGAATGGCCCGGAGCGCGGTGTTCTACCGAGTTCTGCCTGCTCCAGATTGAGCGCGGAGGCCGCGACTGGACCATACTGATGGCGCGAAACCGAGAGCTGATCGAGGAGCGCGCGCTCGCCGCCGCTTGCGCGAGAGCCGATATCGTCGTGGCCGACCGTTATCTGCCGTGGTCTTGCAAACCCAAATGGCTCAAAGCTGATCGCGGGTTCCTGCAAGAGCATGGCGGGCTGGCGCTTGATCTGTCATCGGAGCGGATCACCAGTGTTGCCAGCACTCAGGGCCAGCATGGATGGTGGCGCGGGAAAGCCGACGATTAAGCCAGCCACCCCGCGCGACCTATTCACATCACAATCAGTGGTAGCGCCGCAGAAGGCCTGCGAGCTTGCCCTGAACTTGTACTTCGCCCGGGTGATAGACCTGCGCATCATAGGACGCATTGGCCGGATCAAGCCGCACAGTTCCGCGGTCGCGATGGAGGTATTTGAGCGTCGCTTCCTCGCCGCGCACCAAGGCCACAACGATTTCGCCATCTCGCGCGGCATCCGTGCGCTTAACCAGCGCAAAGTCACCGTCGAAGATGCCAGCCTCAATCATCGAATCGCCAGACACCTCAAGCGCATAATGCTCGCCCGGTCCCAGCAATGCCGCTGGCACGGGAAGGCTGCTTTGCCCCTCCAACGCCTCAATCGGAGCACCCGCTGCGATCCGGCCATGCAATGGCACCTCGATCACGTCATTTGCGGGCTCTGGGCTGGTGTCATTCGCGCTGGGCATTGACGTCGCCCGAGAGACCACATCGTTCGCCACTGCCGCCGCAGCGCGCGGAGCAGGCGTTGCATCCTCGGGCTGCTTGATCACCTCCAGCGCGCGGGCCCGATTGGGCAGGCGCCGGATGAAGCCGCGTTCCTCCAAAGCCGAAATCAGTCGGTGCACACCCGACTTGCTCTTAAGATCGAGCGCTTCCTTCATTTCTTCAAAAGAGGGTGAAATCCCCGTCTCTTCAAGCCGCTCTTGGATAAAGCGGATCAATTCGTGCTGCTTTGCCGTCAGCATTACGATAGTCTCCCTAAAACAGGTCGATCGCCCCAGCGCCGGTTAGGGTGGCGAGGGACCATTTCGCGCACCAATAACGTGAACGAATACGGAACAATTAGGAAACTTCATTCACCGAGTCAAGTCGGCAACTCACGCAATACCGCCATTTTCGAGGGTTAATGCCGTTACGAGCTCTCCCGCGTTCGCCGCATCCGCGCCTTCGCGCCGAAGGATCAGACAGTTCGCACCCGCCAACGCCGCGAGCGCGCTTGAGTCCTGAGAGCCAACGCGGCGCACCGTGCGGCCGTCATGAACAGCGCGCAGGAACTCGCGCCGCTTGCCAATCGCTGGCAGGTCCTCCGCCAGAGGTAGGGTCAATGCGGAGGGTAGGGGAGAGCCCGCGCCGATGATCGCGCGCACCAGCGGCAGTGCAAACAGGAAGCATGTCACGAAGCTGGACACTGGATTGCCCGGCAAGCCTAGGATCACCTGCCGCGTGCCACCCGCGCGCTCCCGCGTCGCCACCATCAGCGGCTTGCCGGGTTTGATCGCGACTTTCCAGAACGCGATTTTCACGCCCCATGCCTCCAGTGCGGGCTGGATCAGGTCATGGTCGCCCACCGATGCGCCGCCGGATGTGATGAGAATGTCGGCATCCTCAGCCTTCGCCAGCGCGCTCGCCAAAGCGCTGTGATCGTCTGGTACAGGGCCGATGCGCGCGACATCGCACCCCAGCGGGCGCAGCATGCTGGCGATCATCGCGCCATTGCTTGCCGGGATCTGGTCAGCGCCGCATTGCTCTGGGTCGGCGGCCAGTTCGTCCCCGCTATCGAGCACCGCCACGCGCGGAGCCGCACGCACGCTGAGCCGACCGTGGCCCGCCGATAGCGCGAGCGCGAGTTGCCCTGGCCCGATGCGGGTGCCAGCGTTGAGGACTGTGTCGCCTTGTGCGAAGTCGAAGCCGCGCATCCGCACGTGCTTTCCCGCCGGCGGCGTATCGCTGGCGGTCACCAGAGCGCCGTCCACATGGGCGTTCTCCTGGATCAGCACGCGGTCCGCGCCCTCTGGCATATGCGCTCCGGTCGATATCCGCACGCATTCGCCATCCGACAAAGCACCTGCAAACGGCGTGCCTGCGCGGCTTTCTCCGACCCGCTCCCATGGGCCATTACCAGCAATCGCATAGCCATCCATCGCCGACAGATCCGCAGGTGGCTGCGTGCGCCGTGCGGTGAGGTCCTGCGCTAGGTAGCGCCCCAGCGCGTCCTCAGCAGGCAGCTCACACGTCGCCATCTCCGGCGCGAGCTCCAGCAGCCGCGCCTGCGCGTCTTCCAAGGTCAGCAGCGCGCTCAAAGGTCGGCCTTCCAATGCCCGCTCTTGCCCCCGCGCTTCTCGATCAGGCGCACCTCGCCGATCACCATGCCCTTATCGACCGCTTTGGCCATGTCGTAGATCGTCAGCAGCGCGGTCGAGACAGCGACCATCGCCTCCATCTCAACACCAGTCTTGCCGGTCAGCGAAGCGCGGGCGGTTGCCCGGATCGCGTCCTCTTCGAAGGTGAAGTCGATCTCCACCGCGTCCAGCGCGAGCGGATGGCACAGCGGGATCAGCTCGCCTGTGCGCTTGGCCGCCATGATCCCGGCAATCCGCGCGGTGCCCAGCACATCACCCTTGGGCGCATTGCCATCGCGCACGGCCGCCAGCGTCTCTGCGGTCATCGCAATCCGGCCAGAGGCGATGGCGACGCGTTCGCTCGCGGCCTTGCCGCCGATGTCGACCATGCGGGCCGCGCCGTCTTCGCCGAGATGGGTAAGTTTGCTCATCGCTTCGCTCCCTTCGCTTCATCGTGCGTAGAGCACGCTTGGAACACCTGGAACACAGTACAGGGGCTTAAAACCAATCGATCACAGGCGCGGCTATTGATCGGATTTATCGATGGTGAGGGAGGGGGTGCTGGTAAACTCATATCCGTCTTCTGCCAGCTTTGCGAAATGTAGGACAGACCCTGCACAAATGGCCGCCTAGCCGTTCAGCAATGTCCGCGTCGCCGCCGCCACATCATCCGCGCGCATCAGGCTTTCCCCGACCAGGAAAGTACGCACGCCTGCCCGCGCAAGCCGGGTGCAATCATCATGGCTGTTGATACCGCTTTCGCCGACGATCAACGCGCCTGCAGTAGCGAGTGGAGCGAGCCGCTCGGTCGAAGCAAGATCAGTGGTGAAGGTTTTGAGGTCACGATTATTCACCCCGACCAACAGCGACTTCAGCAAATGCGCGCGCTCCATCTCTGCCTCATCGTGCACTTCGACCAGCACATCCATGTCATGCTCGCGCGCGGCCGCCTCGATTTCCTGCATCTGCACATCTTCAAGCGCAGCAACAATGATCAGGATCGCATCGGCGCCAATCGAACGAGCCTCGGCGCATTGCCAAGGATCGACCATGAAATCCTTGCGCAGAACCGGCAGGTTGCAGGCAGCGCGCGCCTCAACCAGAAAATCTTCATGCCCTTGAAAATAGGGCATATCCGTGAGCACAGACAGGCAAGTCGCCCCGCCAGCCTCATAATCGCGCGCATGGTCCGCCGGGCGGAAATCCTCTCGGATAATCCCCTTGGAGGGCGAGGCCTTTTTAACCTCGGCGATCAGGCCAAAACCGTTTTGGCTCGCCTGACGCAATGCCGATTTAAACCCGCGCACCGGGCTTTGTTCGCTGGCCCGGCTCTCCAGATCAGCGAATGAGATAGAGGCCTTGCGTGCATCAACCTCGCGGCGCTTGGTGGCGCAGATTTCTTCAAGCTTGTTCATGATGCTGGCCTATTTCGCCAATTCGATCCAGCGGGCAAGCAATTGTTTCGCCTTGCCGCTGTCCAGCGCTTCCGCCGCCATTTCAGCACCAATGCCCCAATCGTCGGTCTTGCCCGCGACGATCAGAGCCGCCGCCGTATTGAACATCACCGTATCGCGATAGGCACTTTTCTCTCCGTCGAGCAGAGCGGCAAGCGCCTTCGCATTGTGCTGCGGGTCGCCGCCACGGATCGCTTCCAGTGGCGCGTGGTCTAGCCCCGCTGCGCTGGCATCGACGCGCCTCATGCTAAAATCGCCCCCCGTCACGTCAGCGACTTCATTGCCGCCGGCGAGGCTCAATTCATCTAGTCCTTCATCGCCGGACACGATCAAGGTGCGCTCTGTGCCGAGCCGCGCGGTCGCATCGCCATAGATCGGGACGTAGCCGGGACGAGCAATGCCGATCAACTGGCGTTTGACGCCGACGGGATTCGATAGCGGCCCCATGAGGTTGAAGATTGTTCTGCGACCCAGTTTCTTGCGGATCGGTTGGATGCGCCCCATCGCCGGGTGATGATTGGGCGCGAACAGAAAGCAGATACCGATTTCACCTAGCGTTTTTTCAGCCGTTTCACCCGCGACCTTCATGTCGAGACCGAGCACTTCCAACGTATCGGCCACGCCCGCTTTGGACGAGATCGCGCGGTTTCCGTGTCGCGCCACGGGCATGCCGCAAGAGGCGACAACCAGGCCCACCGCGGTGGAGACGTTGAGCGTGTGATGCCCATCACCGCCTGTGCCGCAGACGTCGATGGCATTGTCCGGCCCCGCGACCGGAACGAGGCGCGCCCTCAATGCCCGAGCGGCTCCAGCGATTTCTTCCGCTGTCTCGCTGCGCTCGGTCATCGCGAGCAGAAAACGCGCAATTTCTTCGTCGCTTGCTTCGCCGTCGAGGATCCAGCCAAACACCTCTTCAGCCTCGGCTTCGCTCATATGCGGGACGGCTAGCGGTAGAGTTTTCATGCGAGCTCCTTCGTTGGCAATCCGCAAAGCGTCATGAAATTGGCGAGCAGATCATGGCCATGCTCGGTCGCAATGCTTTCTGGGTGAAATTGAACGCCGTGGATCGGCAGGCTTTCATGGCGGAAACCCATCACAGCCGCGCCGTCGAGGCCGGGGGTCTCGCTGTGGGCGTTGGCGATGAGGCCAGTGGGTTCTTGCTCGACGACCAGGCTGTGATAGCGCGTGGCGTTAAACGGCGAGGGCAGACCAGCAAACACGCCGGTGCCGTCGTGGGTGACGGGCGAGGTTTTGCCGTGCATCAAGCCGCCACGCACCACTTTGCCGCCGAAATGCTGGCCAATGCTTTGGTGGCCAAGGCACACGCCGAGCAAGGGCCTCTCCGCATCCGCGCAGGCTGCGACCAGATCAAGGCTGATCCCCGCCTCATCCGGGGTGCGCGGGCCGGGCGAGATTAGAAAGCCGCTGGCATTTGTAGCGATCGCTTCACGCGCACTCATCGCGTCATTGCGCTCCACCCGGACATCCGCGCCCAGCTCCATCAGATAATGGACCAGGTTGAAGGTGAAGCTGTCGTAATTGTCGATGACGAGTATCATGCGTGCCCCCGGATCAGCGATTGGTAACAGCGATGATCGGGCCAAGCCCGGTGCGGCTATCGAGCCGCTCGCTCGCCGGGTCCCACAGCGATGAAACCTGACCATCGAGGTAAAGCGCATCGGGCACGTTCAGCTCATCACGGTAAAACCGGGCGAGCTGACCGAAGCTGAGCGGGGCCTCGGAGCGAACGAAATGCGCCTTGCCAGACTTATCAATGCCAACCCCGTTGCGGATTGCCCGGCTTGGACCGTTTTCCGCAATTTCCGGGTGCAGTTTTCCGCCGATCACCAACATCGGGCCGGATTGGGTTCCGAATTGCGGGCGGTCGCGGACGTTGGAAAAGAAGCTGTCAGAGGTGCGGATGCGCCATGAGCCGCCGGTGCCATAGAACACGCCATTGGGCTTCAGGTGAAAATTGCCAGAGCCATCAGAGCGGTTGAGCTCTTTGATCCGGTCGCCGCCTTGGACGTAATAACCGATGGGCTGACCGTTATCGCCGTACATCCCGCCGTTCACCGCAAAGGCGACGGTGCTGTGATCAATGCTGCGGGCAAAGGCGCTGAGCGAGCCGTAAGCCGCCCCGCCGCTGGGGCCGAGCGCGGTGCGAATGCGGTGCTTGGCCGGGTCGGCGACGCAGTGGGTTAGGCGCACGCCCTCAAAGGTCGCAGATTTGCAGACAGAGGCGAGGGCTGGGGTTTCTTCCGCCTCAGGCACATTTTCTTCGGCCGCTTCCACGACTTCTGGTGCGGGCATATCGGAATGATCGCCTATCGCGGCTCTGGTGACAGGTTCGCCCGCGGGCTGCTCCTGACAAGCGGCGAGCGCAAACATCGCGGCGAGGGCGAGGGGCAAGCGCTTCATTGGCCAAACCCCGGCTCGCCCGCGACCCGCACGGCTTCGCGCGCGGCGGCGATCAATGCGCCCGCCTTCGCGCCGCATTCCGCGAGCTCATAATCCGGATCGCTATCGGCGACGATCCCGGCGCCAGCCTGCACATGCATCATTCCATCCTTCACCACGGCCGTGCGCAAGACAATGCACGAATTGACCGATCCATCGGGCGCGAAATAGCCCACCGCCCCGGCATAGGCGCCGCGCGTTTCCGGCTCCAACTCAGCGATGATTTCGCACGCCCGGATCTTGGGAGCGCCAGACACCGTACCCGCTGGAAAGCCCGCGAACAGCGCATCGAGCGCGTCTTTATCTTCCGCCAGCTCGCCAATCACATTGCTGACAATGTGCATGACATGGCTGTAGCGCTCGATCGTGAAGCTGTCTGTCACTTCCACGCTGCCGCGCGCGGCCACTCGGCCCACATCATTGCGCCCCAGGTCAAGCAGCATGAGATGCTCTGCCAGTTCTTTCGGATCAACCAGCAGGCTGGCCTCATTGGCCTTGTCCTGCGCCGCATCTTTGCCGCGCGGCCTGGTGCCAGCGATGGGGCGAATGGTGACCTCTTTCTTGCCGCTCGCATCATCGCGCACCCGCACGAGGATTTCTGGGCTGGAGCCAACAATCGCAAAGCCCGGCAAGTCGAGGAAATAGAGGAACGGCGAGGGGTTCACCCGGCGCAGCGCGCGGTACAGCTCTAGCGGGGGCAGCTCGAACGGGCAGGTGAAACGCTGAGCCAGCACCACTTGGAAAATATCGCCTGCGGTGATGTAGTCCTTCGCACGGGCGACCATCGCCTTGTAATCCGCCTCGTCCATCACTGGCGACAGCTCAGGCTCGGCGGGTTCGTCCATGCGAACAGGCGCAGGGCGGCGCTGCGAGAGCTTGCTCAGCGTCTCATCAATCCGCTCCCCAGCACGGGTAATGGCGCTATCAACCTCTCCCGCCTGCCAAATTGGCGCGATGCAGAAAAGTTCATCAGTCAGCCCGTCGAACACCAGAATGATGGTCGGACGCACAAACAGCATGTCCGGCAGTTCAAGCGCGCTGTCCGGCGCGCGCGGTAAGGTTTCGACCAGACCAATCGTCTCATAACCGAAGTAACCGACCAGACAGGCAAGCGCAGGCGGCAATTCCTCTGGCACATCAATGCGGCAGGCCTGCGCAAGCGCGCGCAGCTCCGTCATCGCATCGCCGCTGCACGGCTCAAACGCCTCACTGTCACTACGCCACGTGCGATTGATCGCGGCCGTCTTGCCTTCGCCGCGAAACACGAGGTCAGGATCGAGACCGAGCAGGCTGTAGCGCCCACGAATCTCGCCGCCTTCCACCGATTCGAGCAGAAAGTCGCCGCGCCCCGGCTCAATCAGGCGCTGGGCCGCGCCCACCGGCGTATCGCTATCCGCGATAATCCGGCGCCACACCAAAGCAGGCTTTCCCGCCCGCAGCAGTTCGGCCGCGGGCCTCGCATTTTCAGGGGCACCACTCACAGCAATGGCGGCGCGCTTAGGTTTCGCCGGCGAGCTGCTTACGCACCGCCTCGATCGCGTCTTCATTGCGGTCCACGCCCAGCTCTTCACGCATCGCTGCGGTCAATTGCTCGGCATATTCGTTCGAGATTGCCGGACCCAGCTGAGTAAGCGTCGCTTGCAGCAAAGGATCGTCATCCGCGACTTCGTCAGTGCTGATCTCGGCCAGATCGACCACGAACCAGCCCAGGCGATTCGCGCCTTCAAGCCGCTTCGTCGTGCCTTCCGCCATGCTGAACAGCAAGGCGAGCGGCGGGGCGGGGCGCTGCTGCTGTTGCAGCAATTCGGTGCGTCCCAAATCAATCGTTTGGATCGGAGGCAGGCTGGTCTCTTCCGCGTTCACAGCTTGGACCAAGGTGCCTTCGCCTCGCATCCGCTCAAGAATGCGGTCAGCCGCCGCTTGCGCCGCACTGTGCCCTTCGAACAAACGCCAATCGAACTCAACGCGCTGGCGAATGTCAGCGAGCGCCGCGACCGAGCTTTCGGTGACTTCCGGCACTTCAAACACGATGAACACCTGGCCGCGAACAACCTCGGCCAATTGCGGTTCGCCTTCTTCCATTTCGAAAGCGGCACCGAGCGCAGCCTGAAGCTCTGGCGGAGCGGTTGCGCCTTCCGCGCTCTCGAACACGCGGCCATCGGCGGTGAGGGCAGGGGTTGTTTGCAAGGTCAGGCCGAACTCATCAGCCACATTGGACAGCGAGATGCCTTCATCCACCTGCTCTTCGATCCGAGCGCTGAAATCGGACAAAGCGGCGGCGCGTTTTTCCACCGTCAGGCGCTCTGTGATCTCTGGTGTTGCATCGGCCAGGCTACGGGCTGGCGTGCTGATCACGTCATCAACGCGGGCAATATACCACCCCAGCGAGCTGCGCGCAGGCTCAGCCAATTGACCGCGAGGCGCGGCAAACACTGCCGTGGCAACCGCGCTGCTGGTGACAGAGGCTAGTGAGTCTTCGGTCTGCCCTTCGCTGGAAGAGACTGAGAAACCGGCATTTTGCGCAGCGGCCTCTAGCGAGGTTCCAGAGCGGACCGCATCGCGAATCGCATTGGCGGCATCTTGGGTGGGCACGAAGAAAGAGCTGATATTGCGCGTTTCAACCGCGGCATATTGATCGGCATCGCGTTCATAGCGGGCCGCAATCTCTGCAGCGGTCGGCTCAACACGGGTGTTGATATCCGCCTCGCTAAAGGTCGCATAGCGAATGGTCCTGCGCTCTGGCTGAACATAGCGCGTGCGGTTCTCTTCGAAGAATGCGTTGATTTGCGCGTCTGTTGGGTCGCCTTCTGGCGCAAAAGACGTGCTGGGAATAAGCGCGATCGTGCCTTTGCGGCGCTCCCGCAGCAGAGCAGTGTAGCGGCGTGCAATGCTGCTGGGCACTTGCGGCGCGCCGAGCGATGGCACCAGCATTTGCTGGGCCAGCAGGCCGTCGGCCAAATCGCGGCGCAGCACTGCGTCGGTCAGGTTCTGCGAACGCAGCGCATTTTGATAGACCGCCTCGTCAAATTCACCGGTTGCCCCGCGAAACGCCGGGATTTGCAGAATTTCACTGTTCACCAGATTGGTGCCCGCGCGCAGACCGTATTTCTCGGCATATCCCGCAATTGCATAGCGATCGATCAGCTGCTCCAGCACCTCTTCAAGGCCGCCTTGCTCGATAAACATCGGCATCGTCGTAGTCGGGCTTTGCTCGCGCACTTGGCGCAGCGCCGAATTGGCCAATTGGTTGAGTTCCGAACTGTCGATCCGGTCGTCGCCAACCACGGCGATCCGGTCATTGCCAGCAACCCCGCCAAACGTGTTGTTGTTGGCCACATCGCCGCTCGCAAATGCGAATGCGATCAGCACCAGGAAGGCCAAGGTCAGGCCAAGGCCAATTTTCGATTGAAAGAATCTGCGAAAGAACGAAATCATCTGGTCTTTAATTCCCAAGCCATTAGGGGACTAACACCGCGGTTAGCGGAAAACTGGTTCGGCTTTATCCGCCCTGCGACCTCGCGGCAACAGTCCACTATGCGTTTTGACTGGATCACTTTCCTCAGCTAGCGGACGCGGCCCCCTGCTCCTAAGTAAGGGGTGAGATTCGAATAAAGCATAATATTGGCGCAGGATATTAATATGGCCCAGCGGCCTTACATCGTCGGAAATTGGAAAATGAACGGCACTCGCGCCATGCTCTCTGAAGCGCGCGCAGTGGACCGGGCCGCTCAGCGGCATATGAAGGTGGAGGTCGCATTGGCCCCGCCATACACACTGATTCATGCGGTTCACCGCGAGGTGGAGCAGATTTGGGTCGGTGCGCAGGATTGTTCACCCAACCCCGATGGCGCGCACACGGGCGACATCTCAGTGCCCATGATCGCGGATGCGGGCGCGAAGTTTGTAATTCTGGGCCACAGCGAACGCCGCCAAGGTTATGGCGAGACAAACAAGCTCGTGCGCGCAAAAGCGGACGCTGCGCTTGAAAGCGGATTGCGCGTGATCATCTGCTGCGGCGAGACGCTGGAAACCCGCGAGGCGGGCAAGGCAGAGGCTTTTGTCGCCACTCAATTGAAGGCGTCATTGCCGAAATTAGAGGATGCTGGGGAAAAAGTCACCGTCGCTTACGAACCGATCTGGGCGATTGGCACCGGCAAAACCGCAACCGTGGATGATATTGCCGCGATGCATGCAATGATCCGGGCACTACTGATCGAAACCTATGGCGAAGAGCAGGGCGCCGAGGTCCGCGTGTTATACGGCGGCTCAGTAAATCCTGAAAACGCTGGGGAAATCCTCGGCACGCCAGAGGTTGGCGGTGCGCTGGTTGGCGGGGCCAGCCTGACGGCGGAAACGTTTATGAACATCGCTCTGGCCGCCGGAGATACGGTCGAGGGGTAGGGCCCAACACCCCTCAACTGGTAATCAGGCTTGTGCACGCGCCGCTGCGCACCTAAATGGCGGTTTCATTCAGATAGGTTTTGTTTAGCTCATGTCGTCGATTTTTCTGTTTCTCACTGTTGTTCAGGCGATTGTCGCCGCTGCGCTGGTTGGCGTGGTCCTCATGCAGCGTTCAGAGGGCGGCGGCCTGGGCATTGGCGGCGGCGGCAACCCCGGCGGCGCATTGGGTGCACGCGGGGCGGCAGATTTTCTGACCCGCGCGACCAAATGGCTGGCGGTGACATTTGTTGCTCTGTCGATCGCACTCGCAGCCGTGGCTGTGGATGCGACGGGCGGCACAGACATCAGCACGACGATCGACCGCGATGTGCCTGCGGCTGATCCGCTCAGCACCGGCGGCGCAGCTGGCGCAGCACCTGCTCCCGTAGAGCCGACCGGCGAAGAAGACCCGCTCGCCGCTGAATAAGCGCGACAATTTCGTAACACTTTGTGATGGCTGTGGATGGGCGCACTTTTCAGTGCGCAATTCGCTTGCCACGAATCCACTTCGAGGCTTAATCCCCAACTCCCATGGCGCGGTACATTTTCATAACCGGCGGCGTGGTCTCCTCGCTCGGCAAAGGTCTCATGGCAGCAAGTCTTGCTGCCCTCCTACAGGCACGCGGGTATAAGGTCCGCATTCGCAAGTTCGATCCGTATCTCAATGTCGATCCCGGCACGATGAGCCCGTATCAGCATGGCGAAGTCTATGTGACCGATGACGGGGCCGAAACCGACCTCGATCTTGGCCACTATGAACGTTTTACCGGCGTTTCTGCGCGGCAAAGCGACAACATCACCTCTGGCCGGGTCTACCGCGATATCATCACGAAAGAACGCCGGGGCGATTACCTGGGCGCGACCGTGCAGGTGATCCCTCATGTGACCGACGCGATCAAACAGTTCGCGCTCGATGATCAGGACGATCTCGATTTCATCCTGTGCGAGATTGGCGGGACGGTGGGCGATATCGAATCGCTGCCGTTTATGGAGGCGATCCGGCAGCTCCGAAATGATCTGGAACCGCTGCAAACGCTGAGCGTGCACGTGACGCTGGTGCCTTACATCGCGGCCGCCGGTGAGTTGAAGACCAAACCGACGCAGCACTCTGTGCGCGAACTCGCCAGCCTCGGGATCAAGCCTGACGTGCTGCTGTGCCGGGCAGAGCATCCCATTCCGGATAGCGAGCGGCGCAAGATCGCCAATTTCTGCAATGTGCGGATGGAATCGGTGATCCCGGCGCTTGATGCGCCCTCGATCTATTCCGTTCCGCTGCAATATCACGAGCAAGGCTTGGATGCCGAGGTTCTGCGCGGCTTTGGTATCACTGACGCGCCGCCGCCTGATCTATCCCAATGGCACGATGTCACCGACCGCTACTTCAACCCAGAAGGCGAAGTGACAATCGGCGTAATCGGCAAATATGTCGGCTTGCAAGACGCCTATAAGAGCCTCAACGAGGCGCTGGTCCACGGCGGCATGGCCAACCGGGTCAAGGTCAATATCAAGTGGATCGATGCGGAAATCTTTGAGGGCGATGAGGAAGAAATCATCGCCAAGCTAGAGCCGCTACACGGCATTCTGGTGCCCGGCGGATTTGGCGAACGCGGCAGCGAAGGCAAGATTGCGAGCGTCCGCTTTGCCCGCGAGCGCAATGTTCCCTTCTTTGGCATCTGCCTCGGCATGCAAATGGCCTGTGTCGAAGGCGCGCGCGATGCCGGCATTGATGCGGCATCCTCCACCGAATTTGGCGAAACCAGCGAGCCTGTGGTCGGCATTATCACCGAATGGATGACCGAAGAGGGCCTGCAAACCCGCGAAGATGGCGGCGATCTGGGCGGCACCATGCGGCTTGGCGCTTATGATGCGAAGCTCGGCGCGAACAGCCACGTCTCGCGCATTTATGGCGGCGCAGATGAAATATCTGAGCGTCATCGTCACCGTTACGAGGTCAATGGCGCCTATATCAAACCGCTGGAGCAGGGGGGGCTAGTCTTCTCCGGCATGTCACCCGACGGCTTGCTGCCCGAAATCGTGGAGCGGCCTGATCACCCCTGGTTCGTCGGCGTGCAATTCCACCCAGAGCTGAAGTCGCGTCCGTTTGATCCGCACCCCTTGTTTGCGGGCTTCATCTCAGCCGCGCTGGAGCAATCGCGCCTCGTCTAAGCGCGCTTTGAAGCCACACATTTGCGCCGCGAATTGCGGCCTGTCGCTACCAAAACGAGCCATCAGTTCGCGATCTGCAACCTATTTTTGCAGCGTTCTTAAAGCCCTACAAAAATGACCTTGCACCGATTGCAAGTTTACCCTTACCGACGCGGTAAGGAGCCTAGCGGCTTCAACAGGTGGTTGGGGGCAACTCGCCTTATGCAAATAGCGGGTCCGCATTGGCGGACCGTGCACTGCTCGACGCGAGTCTCACCGTCTTCTGCGACCCAGACGGTAAGCCTTGCTAGAGGCGGCAAATGTCGCGGGGGCGGACTGTAACGGTCTGCCCCCACATTTTTTCAGAGAGTTTGTACGTTGGTGAAACGGGCGGCTTAGGCCGCGTTCACGTCATCCTCTGGCGTGTCAGGAACCGCGGTCAAAGTGGCCGCCCCGTTCACTGCAATCTTCTTCGGCTTCATCGCCTCTGGCACTTCGCGCACCAGATCAATCACCAGCAGACCATCGGCCAAGTCAGCGCGCTCTACGCGGACATGATCGGCGAGCTCAAAGCGGCGTTCAAACCCGCGATTGGCGATGCCCACATGCAGCATCTCTGCCGCTTCCTGGGTTTCCTCGCGCTTCTTGCCTTGCACAGTCAGCAGGTTTTGCTGAGCCGTGATCTCGATGTCTTCCGGGCGGAAGCCTGCAATCGCAAGCGTGATGCGGTAATTGTCTTCGCTGCTGCGGGCGATGTTAAACGGGGGGTAATTATCGCTGGAATTGCTGCGAGCCTGGCTTTCGAGCAGGTCGAACAAGTGGTCAAAACCAACGGTGGTCCGGCGATACGGTGTAAAATCTAGACGTGACATAATTTCAAATCCTCGTGTTTGAGCAATCTGTATTTTCAAAGCGGGCCTGCCGAATGCAGCACCCAATTGCGCCAGCATTAATCCCCAAGACTGGCGGATCGTGCTGACACAGCATATCTAGGGTGCCATACAGTGCCTTTCAAGAGGCAGCACGCCGGATAAAAAACGCTCACTTTCAGCCGCTTAAATAAGAAAAGAAGAGTTTTTAATGACCCAGCCTAATATCGATATCTACTCCAAATTCACCTGCCCATTCTGCGTTCGCGCCAAGAATTTGCTGAAGAGCAAGGGCGCAGAATTCAACGAGTTTGATATCACCATGGGCGGCCCAAAAAAGGCAGAGATGCTGGAACGCGCGCCGAATGCACGCACCGTGCCGCAAATCTTCATCGGTGATCTGCACGTGGGCGGCTCTGACGATTTGGCAGCGCTGGAAAGTTCGGGGCAGCTTGACGCCCTGCTCGCGGGATAGGGCTTCTAACGTGCCCAAGATTGCTGTCTTGCAAATGACCTCGGGCATCGACCCGGAGGCGAATTTCTCGACCATTGAAAAAGCGGCACATGATGCGGTCGCTGAGGGCGCTGTCATGCTATTCGCGCCCGAAATGGCAGGTCTGCTTGATCGCAACCGGGCTCGCGCCACCCCATGGATCACCGGGTCCGGTCCAGGGGCGATGGCGGAACGGCTCAGTACGCTTGCGCAGCTCCTACAAATTGACCTCGCTATCGGATCGATCCCTGTGGCGGGCGAGGGCAGCAAATTCGCCAATCGCGCGTTTTACGTCCCCGCCAGCGGCGCGCCTAGCGTAACTTACGACAAGATCCATATGTTCGACGTCGAACTCGCAAATGGTGAGACTTGGCGCGAAAGCTCAGCCTATGAGCCGGGCAAAGATGTCGTCACTGTTCCAGGCACCCCGCTGGGCACGCTCGGCCTCACCATCTGTTATGATATGCGCTTTCCCGCCCTGTTCGAGGCTCTCGGTCAGCGTCAATGCGACGCCATCGCTGTTCCTGCCGCCTTCACCGTGCCCACCGGCAAAGCGCATTGGCATGTGCTGCTGCGCGCCCGCGCGATTGAGGCGCAGGCCTTTGTCATCGCCGCTGCGCAGGTCGGCAAGCACGAGGACGGCCGTGAGACCTATGGGCACAGCCTGGTGATCGACCCCTGGGGCGAAGTTTTGCTCGATATGGGCGGTGAGGGGCCGGACCTCGGCTTTTGCGACATCGACCTGGAGCGGATCAAAGAGGTGCGCGGCCAGCTGCCCAGCCTTGCTAATAAGCGGGAAATCCCCAAATAGGGCGCACCATGATCGTCTTTGACCTCCACTGTGAAAGCGGCCACCGTTTTGAAGGCTGGTTCCGTTCGTCCAGCGACTTTCTCGACCAGAGCGAGGCGGGCTATGTCGCTTGCCCAGAATGCGGAACCACTCATGTCGCCAAAGCGCCCATGGCGCCGGCTGTTCCGGTAAAGGGCAACAGCGCGCGCAGCGATGCGAAAAAGGCCGAAGCGGTGAAGGAAGCTGTTGAGGCCGCATCGCAGGCTGCAGAGGCCAAGAAATCAGACGCTTCTGGCGCGGGCGATACGGCCAAATTGTCATCCGACCTGATCAAGACGCCCGCCACTCCGGCGGTTCCCCCGAGGGCTGGGCAGCTATCCAACACACCGATGACCGCAGAAATGAAATCGGCCATCGCGAAACTCGCGAAGGCGCAGGAAAAGGCGCTCAAGGACAGCACCTGGGTTGGCAATAAGTTCGCCGAGCAAAGCCGCGAGATGCATTACGGCGAGCGTGATGAAGCCCCGATCCACGGGCAGGCGAGCCTTGATGAAGCCAAGGCTCTGGCCGAAGAAGGCGTGCCGATTGCGCCGCTGCCATTCCCGGTTGCACCGCCAGAAAAGCTGAATTGATCGGTTTTGTTTGCGCCCGCCCATCCGGGCGAGCGATTTCCTCGCTCATGCGATCAAAGATCGGGTGGCCTATGACCGTCTCCGAATCCGCTGCGGGCGGCCACAAGGGCCTTGCGGCGCTGCGCGCCGATATTGCGCGAATAGTAAACCCTGTTATTGGGCTTCGCGGGGCCCCGTAGCTCAGCCGGATAGAGCACCAGATTCCTAATCTGGGGGCCGCGTGTTCGAATCACGCCGGGGTCACCACCACCTTTAGATCAGAAAACCGGCCTTTTTCGCGGTGTCGATCACGCCTTGCGCCAGCTCAACCGGGCGATCCTCCTGACAGAAATGCCCGCAGGTGGAGAGCATCGCATGCGGCTGCCCCTTGGCTCCTGCGATCCGCGCGCTCAGCGCCTCGCCAAGCCCGCCGGTTACCGGATCATCCTCGCCAAACAGGGTGAGGAACGGCTTGTCAAAAGCGCTGAGGCCATCCCAGGCGGCGGTGTTCTCCGCGATGCCAGCCATGCCATCTTCGACCGGGACCAGCTGAGGGAAAGCCCGCGCGCCCGCCTTGCTTGGTTCATCGGGGAAGGGCGCATCATAGGCTGCGACTTCTGCTGCGGTCCGCTCCGTCGCTGTTGCGCGCTGGAGCAGATCGCCGATCTGGAAATCGGGTGAGGCCTTGGCAAATTCGCGCCACGCTAAA
Organism: Erythrobacter sp. S249; assembly: GCF_057364975.1. Lineage (NCBI taxonomy): Bacteria > Pseudomonadati > Pseudomonadota > Alphaproteobacteria > Sphingomonadales > Erythrobacteraceae > Erythrobacter > Erythrobacter sp. S249. The sequence continues at coordinate 444,295 of NZ_CP200287.1, forward strand.
AACGCGGGCGAGGGAGTGCCGCCGGTGGGGAGGAAGGTGTTGCTGGCCACGACGCAGGCGAAACTGTCCGGCGCCTCGCCAACCATGCGCAGGCCCAGCAAACCGCCCCAATCCTGGCAAAACAGAGCGGCGGTTTGAGGCACGACTGCGGCACGCCATTGGCCAAGCCAATCCATGTGCCGCTGATAGGTGTAGAAGCCGATGTCATCCGGCTTATCGCTTTTACCGAACCCGATCAGATCCGGCGCGAGGCAGCGAAACCCTGCATCCACCAGAACCGGGATCATCTTGCGGTAGAGATAGCTCCAGCTCGGCTCGCCATGAAACAGCAAGACGGGCGGGGCATCCTTTGCCCCTTCGTCGAGGTAATGCATCCGTCCGGAATGCCCATCGCCCAGATCAATGTCGCACCAATTCTCCGCAAACGGATAATCGGGCAGGTCGGCAAAGCGGGCGGGATCGTAGGACAGAACTTGCATCAGCGGGTCTCCTCTATACCCGCTGGGTATCATAGAGCGCCGCGATCAACAGCCACAATTTCAGCTATTGCGCGACGCCCGGTCCCGCTCAACCGAGCGTGCTGCTTATCAAGCCTCTTCGCCGACATCCTTGCCCATCGGCACGCGTTCTTTGAAGGTGTGCGTGATGTATGGGAATGGGATCTCGATACCGGCTTCATCCAACCCGCGCTTGATAGCGCGCACGACCAGATCCTTGCTCTCGCGTCCATCGCGCGGTTTTGAGCCAGACCACCAGCGCACGAGGAAATCGACGCTACTGGAATTGAACTCCTGCGCGAACACATCGACGCCTTTTTCAGAATTGACATCTTCAATCGCCTCCACGGCTTTAGCAATGACGCCTGAGGCCTGATCCAGGTCGGTGTCATAGGAAACCCCGATCACAACGCTGTGACGGCGCAGTTCCGCATCGGTAAGGATCTCAACCGGGTTCTTGAACAGGATCGAGTTGGGCAGAACCGTGAGCTCGCCAGACATCTGCCGGATATGGGTCTCACGCAAGGTGATATGCTCCACCTTGCCGTAAATCCCCTCGCATTTGATGATGTCGCCAATGCGCATTTTCTCGCGCACCATGATCAATACGCCTGCGAGGAAGTTTTCAAAGATATCCTGAAATGCGAAACCAATCGCCACCGCACCGATACCAAGGCCTGCGATCAGGCTGGCCGGCGTCAGGCCGGGCATCATCACAATCGCCGCAATCATCAAGCCGACGATCCACACGCCCAGCTTCACCAGCGTCTCGATTAGGTTGCGCAGGCTAGGGCGCAGATCGGTTGTACCGATAATTTTGTCTGTAATTCTAACCGCGAACTTCGCGACTATCGACGTGATAATGACGATGATCAGCGCAATGGCCATCGCCGGCAGGGCCGCGACAAAACTTTGCGCCATGCTTTCGATCTGATTGGTGAGTGTTGTAAGCATAAGTGGATTGATTTCCCTCTATTTTGGCCATTAACGAGGCAAACAGGCCGATGTTCCGAAATGGTGCGCCCTGCTATGGCCGCCGACGATAACCTCGCCATCGGGACTGGGACAGACCCGGCGCTCCATTTCCGATCAAACACCGCTTGTTTGGACCCGCAAAAGCGGCAATTTAGCCCGCATTGTAAATTAAAGTCACATTTATGACTGTGTCTGTCGTTTTGTGCTTGAACCGCGCACTTAACTATGATTCTGTGAGACTTATGGGACGTCGGGGAAAACTTCAGCAATTGCCAGCAGATCAGGCCAAGCAAGGCCTGGCTCTGCTCGTGCTGCTTGTGCTGACCGCGCTTGCTATTGCGGGTCCAACCGGCCTGCTTGCATGGAATGAAAACGCAAACCTTTTGGACAAGCGTCAGGCGCAAATCGCAATGCTATCGGCAGAGCGGGATGAGCTGCGCAATCGTGTGAGCCTGCTCGATCCCGGCGCGGCCGATCCTGATCTGGTCGGCGAATTGCTGCGCCGTAATATGAATGTTGTGCACCCTGATGAGGTTGTGATCACCGTCGAAGACCAGTGACGGGCTGATCGCACACATTTGCACCTTTCTCACAATGCAGCACGCCAATCTGGTTAGCCTGCGCGCGCCCTTTCACATACGTATGCTGAGACAAATTTGGCCAAGAAATGGTCTGCTTTACGTTGCGTCTTGCCCGAAAACACGATTATAGCGCGCTAGCAATCTTCTCCCCAATGGCGGCGCTGCGCGCGCGGCCAATCAAAGGAAAAACGCATTGGCTAAACAGCCCTCAAGAACCACTGCTTCTGCAAAACAGAGTAAGACCAAAGCGAAGGCCGCCGACACAAGCGCCGTTGCTGCGCCATCGGATGATCCCGATTTCATGCTGAATTCGCTGCAGGCGGAATTCGAAGAGCAGAAGCGCTTCAATGCAACACCAGAGCAAATGCTCAAATTCTATGAGCAAATGTTGTTGATCCGCCGCTTTGAAGAGAAGGCGGGCCAGCTTTACGGCCTCGGCCTGATCGGTGGTTTCTGTCACCTGTATATCGGCCAGGAAGCGGTTGCGATTGGACTGCAAAGCGCACTCGATAACGATCGGGACAGCGTGATCACAGGTTACCGCGATCACGGGCACATGCTGGCTTACGGTATTGATCCCAAGGTCATCATGGCTGAGCTGACCGGCCGCGAAGCGGGCATTTCTAAAGGGAAGGGCGGCTCGATGCACATGTTCAGCACCGAGCACAAATTCTACGGCGGTCACGGCATCGTTGGCGCACAGGTTGCGCTGGGCGGCGGGCTCGCGCTGGCGCACAAGTATAATGAAGACGGCGGACTTTGCCTCGCATACTTTGGCGATGGCGCGGCGAACCAGGGCCAGGTCTATGAGACCTTCAACATGGCGTCCCTATGGAACCTGCCAATCGTCTTCGTGGTTGAGGACAATCAATATGCGATGGGCACGTCAACCGCGCGTTCGTCAGCTGAAACACGCTTTTACCGGCGCGGAACATCCTTCCGCATTCCCGGCATGGAAGTGAACGGCATGGACGTTCTCGAAGTGCGCGCCGCAGCCGAGGTTGCCTTCAAGCATGTGCGCGATGGCAAGGGCCCTGTTCTGATGGAACTCAACACCTATCGTTACCGCGGGCACTCCATGTCTGATCCGGCCAAATACCGGACCCGCGAGGAAGTGCAGGAACAGCGCGACACGCACGACCCGATTGAACGCCTCAAGAAAACCTTGATCGAAGGCGGTAAATCAGAAGACGACCTCAAGACCGTCGATAAAGGCATTCGCAAGGTCGTTGCCGAAGCCGCTGATTTTGCAGAGACTTCGCCCGAGCCGGAGGCAAGCGAGCTCTACACCGATGTTCTGGTGGAGGAGTATTGAGCCATGGGTATTGAACTCAAAATGCCAGCCCTCTCGCCGACAATGGAGCAGGGAACGCTCGCCAAGTGGCTGAAGGCCGAAGGCGACACGATTGAGCCGGGCGATATCATTGCTGAGATCGAAACCGACAAGGCGACGATGGAATTTGAAGCGATTGATGAGGGCGTATTGTCCAAGATCATGATCGCTGAAGGCACCGAAGACGTCGCCGTTGGCACCGTCATCGCGATGATGACGGGCGAGGGCGAGGACGCGGGCGACGCCAGCGCGCCTGAACCAGCCCCTGCCGCCGCTGTTGAACCGGCAGCTGCGCCAGAGCCAGCGCCAAAGCCTGCGGCGGAAAAGCCAGCACCAGCGGCGCCTGCACACGATCCGGAAATTCCCGAAGGCACCAGCTTCACTAGCACTGCTGTGCGTGAAGCCTTGCGCGATGGCATGGCGGAAGAAATGCGCCGCGACGAACGCGTGTTCGTGATGGGCGAGGAAGTCGCCGAATACCAGGGCGCCTATAAGGTCACGCAGGGCCTACTCGACGAATTCGGTCCAAAGCGTGTGATCGACACTCCGATCACCGAATATGGCTTTGCCGGCATCGGTACCGGCGCAGCGATGGGCGGTCTGCGCCCCATCGTCGAATTCATGACGTTCAACTTTGCGATGCAAGCGATTGACCACATCATCAATTCCGCCGCCAAGACCAATTATATGTCTGGCGGCCAGATGCGCTGTCCAATCGTCTTCCGAGGCCCCAATGGCGCGGCGAGCCGCGTTGGCGCGCAGCACAGCCAGAACTACGGCCCATGGTACGCAAGCGTCCCCGGCCTGATCGTGATCGCGCCCTATGACAGCGCCGATGCGAAGGGCCTGATGAAGGCCGCCATCCGCAGCGAAGATCCGGTCGTCTTCTTGGAGAACGAGCTGGTCTACGGGCGCAGCTTCGATGTCCCAGACCTCGATGACCATGTCCTGCCCATCGGCAAGGCACGGATCATGCGCGAGGGCTCTGACGTGACCATCGTCAGCTATTCCATCGGCGTTGGCCTCGCGCTTGAGGCGGCTGAAGAACTGGCAGGCGAGGGCATCGACGCTGAAGTCATCGATCTGCGCACCTTGCGTCCGCTGGACAAGCAAGCGGTTCTCACCAGCCTTGCCAAGACCAACCGTCTGATCGTGGCGGAAGAGGGCTGGCCGACATGCTCCATCGCATCTGAGATTTAGGCGATCTGCATGGAGGAAGGCTTCGACGATCTCGACGCCCCCGTCCTGCGCGTATGCAACGAGGACGTCCCGCTGCCATATGCCGCGAACCTAGAGGAATTGGCGCTGATCAATGCCAGCTCGATCGTCGAAACGGCTAAGAAGGTCTGCTACGCCGACTAACGGCGGATACCACCCAAACACGGAAAAGGGGGCCGAACTGCAAAAACGCGGCTCAGCCCCCTTTTTTATCTCTTGCCATACGACGTTTAGAACGATTCGAAACGGTCACATGTGGCAGGTGTGACACCATCTGATTCATAAAGCTGGGCCAAGTCGCGTACGTCCCGTACGTTGAACGCTGCAGTATAGCGAATTTGTTTGGTCGAAATGATCTCATCGAAGGGCGTCAACCCGGGATAGTCGTAAAAGACTTCCACGAACATCACGGCCGTACCAGGCGATGCGGTAATCTCACTGCCCGGATCGCCCATACCTTCGAAGCTCTCCCCATCCTGACCGTCGCCCTCGACACCATAACTGGAGGCAACATTCTTTTTGCCCATACAACGCTGCCAAGCGATGAATTGCTGAGAATCGTCGACGCCATCGCTGGGTGTTGGATCATATTCCTGAAGGCTAGATAGAACCACACGACCATTGTCGAGGATGTCCAAACCGCCGCCCAATTTCCATGCACCGATAAACACTTCTGTGATGTCAGCCTCGGTTACCCGGCGCGCTTGCAGCACTTCTTCAGAGCCCACTCGCGACGCGTTATCGGCCAGCTGCACAGCGACCTGACTAATGCGCATGTGAGTAACAGTGTAGTTGGCAACTTCGGTGCCAAACATGCCCAATGAAAGGACAATTGGCATGGCGAACGCGAATTCTGTCAGCGCTAGACCCGAGGTATCATCGCGCAACAAAGGCAGTCGCGCTGCCCCGTTCTTGAGTGCCTTGAGTACTTTTTTCGAACCGGCGATCATGCGCAATTCCCTGTTTCGAGTGAGCGATCCTGTTCATCAAACGGTTGGTTTCGGAGTACCGTTGAGGCCGCTAGTGTTACGTTCTCGTCTAGCCCAATCAGCCCAGCCATCGGGAATACCCGTGGGTAGGTGACGGTTGCAGTGTAGAGAACCGCGTCTCGCGCACTACCAATGCCGGCCTGACCGCGATCGGGGTCCCATTGGCCATTGTCGTTCATATCTTCGAACAACTCATTGTTGTTGCAAATTCCATCACCATTATCGTCGGTGAAGAACTCAGGCTGGCCAATGTCCGAGAAGTCAAAGTGTGACAGCTTCTCTAGATCCACTTCAGCAGTGTTGGGCAGCACCTCTGAGACGATATTGATCACTTGCCCGTCAATGGCGCTTTGCTGACTACCCGCACTTTCAAGTGTCAGGTCCCGTCCAGCTTTCTGCATCGCACCATTGAGCAAGGCACTGGTGTATTGCGTATGAGCAAGGTCAAACACACCCATAACCAGCACGACAAGGATGGGGGCGACAAAGCCGAATTCGACCAAGGTCGCCCCGCTCTCATCCTTAGCTAACGTGCGCATACGCAAGCGGCAGTTTTCAAACATATGTCCAATCATGATGTCAGCCTCAGTGCAGCAATTTCTTGTGCGATTTCGCGGAAAGTATCCGACAGGCTCTCACCGTTCTGTGGGAAGTAGGCTCTGTTCGGGCTCGCACAGGTGGTAAGGTCTTGGACAGTTTCATCGTTAGGGTCCGTTGGATCGATATTGTCACCAAAGCCGATGGTCCAAACTGTGATGTTCTCTTGACGCGCTGCCCGACAAACCGCCTGGAAACGGGCCGCATGGCGAGCGGTCAGATCAGTAAAGCCATCATCCGTGACGCGCGGCTGCCACCATTCCAGTCCATAAGTGGTGTACAGTCGATCGATTGGCTGAAGGATACCATCGGTCATGTAAACGATATGGCGTGCAATCGCGTCCCCATTTGGAGCTGAGGCGTTATCAGCAGCAAAAATACCGTTCGGTGAAATGAACCGACCACCCCAAATCATTCCGATGTCATGATAGGTGTTCCCACCTGGGTTCAAGCTGTCCAAATACGTGACCAGGTTGCCTCTGGTGAACCCAGATGGGCTATCTGGACCAATTTCTTCAAGGCGTCGTGCAGGAGCAGGACAGCCATTTCCAGGTTGGTTCTTGTTCGCAGTGGTCGTATGTTCACCTCGAATTCGGTCATTACGACTTACTTCGCTCTCACCATCTTCGTAACGATAGAACACCGCGCCTGGAATGTGCGGTTTCCATGCCTCATCATCATTCGAAGGGATGAGGTTAATATCGAGATCAGGGGTAGCGTCGGTGATTGTATCAAAATTATCGAGGCTTTCTGTATTAGCTTCCTCGATACAACCGCCCCAAGGCACATTAACGAACGCACCTTGATTACCTACTGGAAGGCTGATCTGATTGTTCGTGTAAATGCTTGAGAAATCGACCGCCTGCCAATCTGTTGCTTCTGCTGGTACGTTGGCAGTGTCCAGATTGAGATAGGTGTAGTTTTCGAAGGTCCGAACCTGCTCCTCAATCAGAGTGTAGTCCACCTGCGCGGTTGATTTAAAAATATCATATCCGACCCGGCAATATCCATCGTTACCATAGCGGTAGTTTGGATCGCGGCGCTCAATCTCGACAGTGGCATTGCTACCAGTGGTGGTGCGGAAATTTCCTGAGACATTTTGGCTCGTTACGTTGCCGGACGAAATGTCCAGAGAACCCTCATCGACCGTCTCACTAGGCCCGTTGGTAAACTCAGGCACCGCTTCTTCACAGCGGCTTTCGCTCACATAGCCTGCCGCCGTCGTCAAAAAGCTGTCGAGTGTCTCAGTACCGGGGTCAGTGATATCATTCAACTCGAGGCTAACCCGTTCCCAGTCGATCTCGAAATTAGCATAGCGTGTGGGGTAAGTATGATTCGATGCCATGTACTCAACAGGGATAGAGTCACCAACGTTCACATTCATCGAAAATGGAACGAAACCGTAACGGATCTGAGCGCTGCGCGCACTCGATCCCTCGACTGCATCATAAAAGTCTAGAACAGCCGCGCGAAGCGCTTGAATACGCGTTTGACCAGGGGAGCCGGAGGCACCGCCCATCGAACCGGTGACGTCCAATACGAACATGACATCGGTGTTGGCGATGTTCACCTCGGCCGAACATCCAACGGTAAGGTCAAAGCCTTCGAAACCAAAGATATGCATTAGAGTTGTCGGCAACCGACCACTCGCAGTGCCCTCAACGCGGTCGTCATCCGGCGCTGTGAACGAATGAGTCATGCTCTCGAGGCCGAAGAGACCATCCTCATAGTTTTCTTCGAAAAAGTCTGTCCCAATACCCCCATGGGTGCCTGGATCGAATGTGGGCGAGTCGCCCATTGCTCGGCGAGCAGCGAGAGCGCCAGCATCGCAGGCTGCCTGCAAACGGGTGGAGGCCATGTAGTACCGGCTGGCATCAACCGCACTGCCCACCATTGCCACGAGTGGCACCATAGTAGCTGCTGCGATGACGATGGTATTCGCTGTCGGGTCTTTTGCTAGCGCCCTGAAAAATGATGGGTTGCCCATGACTTTCGATATCCTTGCGAGAAAACACTTGTGTAAGGCTGACATAGCGGCACTAGGTAATCGCAATCTCAACGTGCATGGTAAATTTTGAGTGAATACGCAGATTGTGTTTAACCATGATTTTGTTGCATAAAGTCAGGTCTTAAAAGGGGTGTAAAAGCCGCCGCTTTGCGGCTAGCGCAGGGTCCGTGGACACGATTGAAACCGACATTCTGACAAGCGAGTTTGAGCTAGCGCTGGCACATACGCGTGCCGACATACGCCCGCGGCTACGCGCTTTATTTGCTCTGGATCAAAGGCTTGCACGGATTATCGGCAAAGCAACCGAGCCTATGCTTGCGCAGATGCGCCTGTCGTGGTGGCGAGAAATGTTGGAGCAGAAACCCGCACAGCGCCCCCAGGGTGACGCGGTGCTCGATGCAATCGGCGATAACTGGGCCGGGGAAGAGGCCGCTTTGCGCGATCTTGTTAACGGTTGGGAGCATTTGCTGGCCGATCCGCCGTTGCCCGAAGCCGAAGCTCAGCAATTTGTCGAGGCGCGGGCAGCAGCGATTTGCGGCTTTGCTAGGGTTTCGCCGGGAGAAAAGGCATACGAATGCGTTAACCTTGCGGCCCAAACCTGGGCGATTGCGGACCTCGCGGCCAAGGTGCACTCCGACACGGAGCGCAATCTGCTGCTCGATATGGGGCGGCGAGTGTGCGCTCAAAAACCAGAAAAACTAAGCGGTTTTAAAGGCCTCGCAGTGCTTTCTGCTTTGGGACGGCGGGCCATCGCAAATGGTGGGCGCCCGCTAATGGAAGGCCGCGGCGCCGGTTTCACCGCTTTTCGTGCGGCTTTGCTTGGTAAGTAAAACACGCTAGTATCCTTGTTTCGGTACAATTCATGGGGAGGGGCCCATGCGGCAAGTAGTTCTCGGGGCGTTTCTTGGCTTGATTATGGCCGGTGTTGGCACGTTTTGGTGGCAAGGCCGCGCTCAGGTGGAGGACAATGCGCCGCCGCCGCCTGAGCCGGAAGAAACCGCGCCTGCACCCGATGTCTTGCCTAAGGCCGATCCGGGCGATCTCACCGGCCCGGCACCGCCAGAGGCCAGCGAGCTGACCAAGGAAGAACGGCGATTCTTTCGTTACGACCGCAATCGCGACCGGATCATCACCCGCAATGAGATGCTCTCGACCCGCTCGGATGCGTTTCGCAAACTCGACAAAGATGGCAATAATCTGCTGACTTTTGAGGAATGGGCGGTGACAACTTCAAAACGTTTCGAGGGCGCGGATGCAGATGGCAACGGGCAGTTGACCACAGCCGAATTCGCCAGCACCGCTCCGAAACGCTCGACCCGTCGGCCAACCTGCCGCTGCTAACTAGCTTAGGCCGGAACCGGCTCTCCTGCTTTTAGCCATTCAGCCAGTTCCGTCTTGGCCCGGTTGGTGTAGGCTTCCTTGCGCTGCTTCTTGCCAACCTCATGGAGCGGCGGGAACAGGCCGAAATTCACATTCATCGGCTGGAATGTATCCGCCTCTGCATCGCCGGTAATATGGCTGAGCAGAGCGCCGATTGCAGACGCCGCCGGCGGAGGGGACCAATCGCGCCCGGCCAGCTCTTCCGCCGCCATCATCCCCGCGATCAGGCCAACCGCAGAGCTTTCGACATAGCCCTCACACCCCGTCACCTGACCGGCAAAGCGGATATGCGGCGCGGCTTTGAGGCGCAGCTGACGGTCCAGCACCATTGGCGAATTGAGGAAAGTGTTGCGATGTAAGCCGCCTAGGCGCGCAAATTCGGCATTCTCCAGGCCAGGAATGGTGCGGAACAGCTCGACCTGAGCGCCGTATTTCAGCTTCGTCTGAAAGCCCACCATGTTCCAAAGCGTGCCCAGCTTGTTGTCCTGCCTCAGCTGAACCACGGCATAGGGCCAGCGGCCTTGCGGAAATTCCTCGGTCACATCGCGCGGATTATCAAGCCCCACCGGCTTCATCGGGCCAAAGCGCAAGGTATCGACCCCGCGCGCGGCCATCACCTCGATCGGCATGCAGCCATCGAAATAGGGCGTGTCCTTCTCCCATTCCTGGAATTCGGTTTTATCGCCGTCGATAAGCCCTTGATGAAACGCGAGATATTGCTCTTTCGTCATAGGGCAATTGATGTAATCGCCGCCCTCGTTGGAGGCAGCGGTCGTCTTGTTCCAGCGCGATTGGATCCAGCAGATGTCCATATCGATGCTGTCACGGTGAACAATCGGCGCAATCGCGTCGAAAAATGCTAGCCGCTCTTCGCCCGTTGCCTTCACAATGCTCTGGGCAAGTGACTGCGCGGTGAGCGGTCCAGTGGCAACGATTGTCATGCCGCTGTCGGGCAGGGCATCGACCCGTTCCCGCACGATTTCGATATTGGGATGCTCGCTTAGCGCTTTTTGCACCTCGGCGGAAAAGACATCGCGGTCCACTGCCATCGCGCTGCCAGCCGGCACGCGGGCGATCTCTCCGGCGCGCATCACAATGCTGTCCATTGCACGCATCTCATGGTGCAACAGGCCAACCGCATTCTTAGTATCATCGTCAGAGCGGAAGGAATTGGAGCACACCAGCTCTGCCAACCCGTCCGTCTGGTGCGCAGGCGTCATTTCGCCGCCTTTGTCCTCCGGCGCGCCGCGCATTTCGGACAGGCGCACGCGCACCCCGCGCTGAGCCAATTGCCAGGCCGCCTCGCTGCCCGCGAGACCGCCGCCGATTATGTGAACATCGTGTGATTTCATACCCACGGACCTAGTGCTTGCACGCCCCACACTTCAAGTCCAAGAAGCGCAAATAGGGGTTCACAATGGCAAAAGACGCAGCAAACTCTTCCCATCACGCACTTGCCGCGCATCGTCCATGGCTGCTGGTCAGCCTGGCGGCGGCGATTGCCTATTACTTCCTATGGAACAATCCCATCGGTGGCGTCTGGCTGATTGCGCTGAAGGGGGCAGGGGTTGGTTTTCTGGCGCTCTACGCCATGCGCCGCACCCGCGAGGTAGGGCAAAGCGTGGATGCCGCTCTGATCGCTATGTTCCTGGCTCTATGCGGGGGCGCGGATATGGCGATTGAGCTGAGCTTTAACGTGGGCGGGGCGGTGTTCTTTGCCGCGCATCTAGCCGCGATTGCTCTGTTCCTGCGCAACCGGCGGGAGAAAACGGTACTCAGTCAAAAGCTGTGCGCGGCCGCTTTGCTTGTCGGCGTACCCATCATCTCTTACCTGATCGCGAGAGACCCGCTTGTCGGCCTCTATGGTCTGGGGCTTGGCGCAATGGCAGGTTCCGCTTGGATCAGCCGCTTCTCCCGCTACCGGGTGGGGATCGGTGCCGTGCTGTTTGTCCTATCCGATATGCTGATCTTCAGCCGTATGGGCAGCATCGATTTGGGTTCGATACCCGATGTGGCGATCTGGCCACTCTATTACCTGGGCCAATTCCTGATCGCGACTGGCGTGGTTCAGACCCTGCGCGGGGATCTGCCCAAATCCAACTAAGCTGGGCTAGGACACAGCTCGGGCGGGCGCCGTATTATTGCGAGCACGCCAAAGAGAAAGGGCCAAGCAAGCTTTCGCTCACCTGGCCCTGAGTGCTCGTCAAATCGCTATTATTCCGGCGGGTCTTCGCCGATGTCATCATCGCTCTGCGGCGGGGTGTGCGGAGTGGTCTCATCATCCCCGCCACGGCGATCAGCCATTTCCTCAGTCACTGCTTCTTCCGCAGCATCCTCCGGCTCCTCCGTCTCGTCGATCTTCACCGCGCTGACGATCGTCTCGCCCTTGCCAACATCGAACAGGCGCACACCGGCGGTGTTGCGGCCAAGAACGCGCAATGTATCAAGGCCGATGCGGATAAGCTTCGCCTGATCCGTGACCAACATCAATTGCTCGCCCGAGGACACAGGGAAGCTCGCCACAACTTGTCCATTGCGGGCAATGTTATCGATATTGGTGATACCCATGCCGCCGCGTCCAATCCGGCGGTATTCATAGGCGCTTGAGATCTTGCCATAGCCATTGGCGCAAACAGTCAGGATGAACTGCTGCTTCTCTTCAAGCTCGGCAAAGCGTTCCTCGGTCAGCTCTGGCGAGCCTTCTTTGTCAGCCTTCCATGGCGCGAACTTGAGATATTGCTCGCGTTCTTCAGGTGTGGTCCCTGTCGCACCCAGAACCGAGAGCGATACAACCTCATCATCAGGTTTCAGGTTCATGCCGCGCACACCGGTCGAGGTGCGAGAGGTGAACTCGCGCACATCCATGCCGGCAAAGCGGATTGCCTTACCTTGGCGCGAGGCGAGCAGAACATCGTCAGTCGCATCGAGCAGGGCGACACCGATCAGCTTATCATCGCTATCGGCATCAAACTTCATCGCGAACTTACCATTCGAAGGGATATTGGTGAATGATCCCATCGAGTTGCGGCGCACGCGGCCCTTAGCCGTGGCGAACACAACCGAGAGCGCCTCCCAGCTGTCCTCATCTTCTGGCAGCGGCAGAACCGTGCGGATCGTCTCTCCGTCATCCAGCGATGGCAGCAGATTGACGATCGGCCGCCCGCGCGTCGCCGGACCGCCTTCGGGCAGCTTCCAGACTTTCAAGCGGTAAACCTTGCCCGAGGTGGAGAAGAACAGCACCGGATTGTGCGTCGAGGTGACGAACATTTCCGAGATTGCGTCCGCATCCTTGGTCGACATGCCCGCACGGCCTTTGCCGCCGCGGTTTTGCGCGCGGAAGGTGGAGAGCGGGGTGCGTTTGATATAGCCATCGTGCGTAACGGTGACGACCATCTCATCGCGCTCAATCAGGTCTTCATCGTCGAGACCGTCCCAAGCAGGCGCAATTTCGGAAACGCGCGGAGTCGCATAGGTCGCGCGCACTTCTTCGAGCTCCTCGCGCATCACCGCATAGAGTTTCACCCGGTCAGCGAGGATCGCGAGGTAGCCTTCGATCTTATCGGCCAGCTCTTGCAGTTCGCCGCCGATCTCATCGCGGCCCATCGCCGTGAGGCGGTGCAGGCGCAGTTCGAGAATCGCGCGAACCTGTTTCTCTGAGAGGGTGTATGTGCCGCCCTCCTGATCAGCGGTCGGCTCGATTGCTTCGATCAGACTGATATACTGCGCAATGTCGCCAATCGGCCATTCCTTAGCCAACAAGGTCGCCCGTGCAGCCGCCGGATTGGGCGCCCCGCGGATCATCGCAACGACCTCGTCCAGATTGGACACCGCAACCACCAAGCCGAGCAAGAGGTGCGCGCGTTCACGCGCCTTGTTCAATTCAAACTTGGTGCGGCGCGTGATCACTTCCTCGCGGAAGCTGATGAACGCCTGAATGATATCGCGCAGCATCAACGTCTCTGGACGTCCGCCTCTGATCGCGAGCATATTGGCCGGGAAGCCTGATTGCGCCGGTGTGTAGCGCCAGATTTGGTTGAGCACGACCTCGGCGCTCGCATCGCGTTTCAGATCAACGACGACACGCATGCCCTCGCGTGAGCTTTCATCGCGAATGTCCGAAACACCTTCAATCCGCTTGTCCTTAGCGGCCTCGGCGATTTTCTCGACCAGGCCGGATTTGCCGACCTGATAGGGAATCGAAGTGAGCACGATGCTCTCGCGGTCGCCGCGCTTCGTCTCAATCTCATGGCGGCAACGCATCAGGATCGATCCGCGGCCCGTCGTATAGGCGGATTTCGCTCCGCTTGTGCCGAGGATCAGCGGGGCGGTGGGAAAGTCAGGGCCGGGGACATATTCGATCAATTCCTCGGTCGTGATTGCCGGATTGTCCATGAAGGCAAAACAGGCGTCGATCACCTCGCCAAGGTTATGCGGCGGGATGTTCGTCGCCATGCCAACCGCAATACCGCCGGCACCATTGACCAGCAGATTGGGAAAACGCGCTGGCAGAACCTGCGGTTCGGTCAATTGCCCATCATAGTTGGGCTGAAAGTCGACCGTATCCTTGTCGAGATCGTCGAGCAGGCTGTTCGCGACACGGGCAAGGCGCGCCTCGGTGTACCGCATACTCGCAGGCGGATCGGGATCCATCGAGCCGAAGTTACCCTGGCCATCGACCAGCGGCACTCGCATCGACCAATCCTGGGTCATACGCGCCAGCGCATCATAAATCGCGCTGTCACCGTGTGGGTGATAATTGCCCATCACGTCGCCGACGATCTTGGCGCTCTTACGATAGGGCTTACCAGCGACAAAGCCGCCTTCTTGACTGGCGTAGAGAATCCGCCGGTGCACCGGCTTTAGCCCGTCGCGCACGTCAGGCAAAGCGCGGCTGACGATCACGCTCATCGCGTAATCGAGGTAGCTCGTCTTCATCTCATCGACGATGTCGATGCGCTCAAATTCTTCCATTGGGGTCGGGGGCGTTAGGGTTTCGCTATCGTCGCTCAATGTAGGGCCATTTCTGTGGTTGCCGTATCAGGTATTAATAAGCCTCGTAGCTTACGCCTCAGCACCGCGTTCCGCCACCTTGGAAAGCCAGGAAGCAGGCCCAAACGCCCGGTTTTCCACACCTGACACGGGTGAGGGGCGAGCGGAGGCAGGCCCGTCTCATTTCGGCGCAAGTAAAGAACCATTCAAAGGCCATTCAGGCGCCATACGCTAAGCCATAATTGCAAATCTGCCCGCCTGCGTTAATGGCGTTAGACAGAGATGAATCACCAGCGCGATAACACGCGCCACACCCTAAATTGTTTCAGGAGAGACCACATGCGGATTTTTAACATGAGCAGCGCTCGTAAAAAGACCGGCTCACACTTCGCGCTTGCGATTGCACTGGCAACCGGAACGGCCGTAATCGGCTCGACCGCGTTCGCCGACACCGCGCATGCGCAGGACAAAAAGAAGAAGAAAAAGAAAGAAGAGAAGGCGCAGTATTCTGAAGAGTTTATCGCGGCCTACACACCGCTTAACACCTCGGTGAACGAGGAAGGTGCGGACGTCGCATCGCTCAAGTCGCAGCTCGTTTCTTTGGGTTCTTTGTCTGTCTCACCGGACGAGAAAATCGCTGCGGGCGGTTTGATCTACAACGCTGGTGCGAAGACGAGCGATCGTTCGCTGCAGATCCAAGGCATGGAATTGATGCTGCAAAGCGGCAAGGTTGAAGCTGCCAATCTCGGGCGTTTCAACTTTATCGCCTATCAGCTGAGAAATGCCGAAAGCCAGTTTGCCGAAGCGCGTCCGTATCTGCAGGCCGCAATCGATAACAATTTCACCACGGACACGGTAACCTTGGCTGATCTTCAGATCGCTATGGCAGAAAGCTTCTTCTCCGAAGAACGCTACCGCGAAGGCCTGTCCTATCTCAACAACGCAATCGCCAATACCAAATCGGCTGGCGGTACGGTGAATGAGCAATGGTATCGCCGCGGTCTGACCGTCGCCTACAACAATGAAATCGTTCCAGAAGTCTATGACATCGCAACCGCTTGGATTGCCGATTATCCGTCAGAGACCAGCTGGCGTGATGCAATCAACCTGACCCGCAATCTGAGCGATTATCAAGGTGGTGAGATGCTCGACCTTATGCGGCTGGGCCACAAGGTGAAATCGCTTCAGAACAAGCAGGATTACATCGAATATATCGAAGCGGCGGATGCCCGCCTGCTTCCAAAGGAAGTGTCTGACCTTATTGAAGAAGGTTATGCCAGCGGCGTGGTGAGCCGGGACGACATTTATGTCGCTGATTCGCTTAAAGTGGCAAAGGGCCGGGTCGCATCGGACCGGTCTGACCTGCCCGCGCTGGAGCGTGATGCCCGCGCAGCCGGCGCTGGTCTACGCACAATCAAGGCCGCCGGTGATACCTTCCTGAGCTACGGCGAACATGCCAAGGCCGCTGAGTTCTTCCAAAAGACGCTGAGCATGCCCGGTGTTGATACGGCGGAAACTTTGACCCGCCTCGGCATCGCGCAGGCTGGCATGGGCCAATATGACGCCGCGAAAGAGAGCTTCGCCAAGGTCGAAGGCCCTCGTAAGCCGATCGCGCAATTGTGGGCCGCTTATGCGGGTCAGAAATCCTCGCCTGCGGCTCCTGCGACAGCGACGGCTGTACCAGCGGACACGCTGGAAGTGCCTGCAACAGGCGGCTAATCCCGCTGCAGCTAAAAAACGCAAAAAATGGGGCGCCGGGAGAAATCCTGGCGCCCCTTTTGATTGGGCTACTGATTTAGGGGAGACGCGCTGCTAGCGCAGGCGCTTCACATAGACTTGCTTATCTTGGCGCTTCACCTTGAAGGTATCCAGCGAGGCGAACAGGTCACTAAGGCTCTTGAAACCGTAATTGCGCACGTCGAAGCTGGAACGGTTGCCCGCGATCTGGCCAACCTGTTGGAGACGCGCGAATCCTTCCTCATCGCGTTTCGCCTCGGAATAGGCAGCGGTGATCAGTTCAAGCAGGTCTTGGTCCAGCGGCTCACTCTTCTGTGTATCGGTTGATCTTCTGTCGCCCGACTTGTCGGCCGCATAGGTGTCAATCAGCTGCTTGATATCGATGAAGCGGGTGCACACCGATTTGAACGCTTCGGGAGTTTTCGCCTCGCCAAAGCCATAGACGAGTATCCCATCCTGGCGCAGGCGCGTAACCAGCGGCGTAAAATCGCTGTCTGAGGTCATAATGCCAAAGCCATCAACCTTACCCTGATTGAGCAGATCAATCGCATCGATCGTCATCGCCATATCAGTGGCGTTTTTGCCTTTAGACACATCGAATTGCTGTTGAGGGCGGATGCCGAATTTGTTGGTAATTTTGTCCCAGCGCGCGAGGTTATCCTTGGCAAAGTTGCCGTAAGCGCGGCGAATGTTGACCTGACCCAGCTCGGCCATAACGGTCAGCACAGGGTCGATGCCTTGCGGGGTGGTGTTGTCTGCATCAATCAGCAGAGCGATGTTTTTCAATTCTGTATTAGACATGCAACGCTAAATGGGCGCGCAGGGCAGGGGGTACAAGCGCTTAATCGGCGCAACTGTTCACGCGAGTGCTTCGAAATCGCCTGTTTCCTCGTCCAGCGAGTACAACACGCCATCAGGAATAGCGAAGTGAGCGCCGCGCAATTTCAAATGGCCGGCATCTTCTGCTTCTTTGACGAAAGGATAAGAACGCAGGTTGGCAAGGCTTTGCCGAACAGCCGCCAGTTCCATCGCACGCTCCGCATCTTTCCCTTCGCGCCCCAATGCCCGGCCAATCGCCTCTGCCGGCTCACTAAGGTGCTCAAGCCAACCGGAGAGCAATCCGCCGCTGCCGGGCTCCGTATTGTCGAAAGAGTGCGCAAGCGCGGCCTTGCAACCGCCGCATCTGCCGTGGCCCATCACAACCACCTGCTTCACCTCAAGCATTCTCACAGCGAACTCGATCGCAGCGGGCGCTTCGGGTTGGTCAGCGGCCTTTTCAAACGGGGGCACAAGCGCGGCGACATTGCGCAAGACGAAGATGTCGCCGGGATCGACGTCAAAAATCTGAGCGGGGTCTACGCGACTGTCGCTGCAACCAATGATCATCAGCTTTGGGTGCTGACCCTCAGCGACGGTTTGGTCAAAGCGAGCCTGCTGGCGGGGATAGATGTCTTTGCGAAAACGCTCATAGCCTTTTAAAAGTTCTGCAAATTCAGGCATTAAAAGCGCTCCCCACGAATAACCTCCACATCCCACATCGATAGGATAAAACCATATTTAGTCAGTTCTGGTGCCAGCGCCTCTGCTAAAGCCTGCGCTTTGTCTTCGGCGGCAATAGTAAGCACGAAAACCTTGTCTGTGCCCATCACCCGCTCTTCGCGCCAGCGCCCCTCGCGTCCTTTGCCGGAGCTCACTGGAACCACTGTCCAACCGGTGATTTCCATCCGATCAATCTCGTCGGTAACCCGCTTGAGAAGGGCGGTATCGGTGAGGATCTCAATCCGTTTACGAATGACGGTTTCAATCATGGAATTGCTCCTGCGCTGCCCGGATCACCAGTTAGAGCGCTCGCCAGAATGCTAATCAAGCCGATATTGATCAGGATGTTGAACGGGAAGGTGATCGACAGTGACATGGTGAGGTATATCCCCGGATCCGCCTCTGGCAAAGCAAGCCGCATCGCGGCTGGCACCGCAATATAGCTGGCGCTGGCACACAGCACGCCGAGCGCCGCGGCAGAACCGACATCAAGCCCGCAGGCGGCGGCCGCTGCGGTACCAATCGAGCCGTTGAGCAGCGGCAGGCCAATCGCGATCACCACCAGCCTCCACGTGATCGCGCGAGCATCCATCATCCGCCGCGCCGCGATCAGGCCCATATCGAGCAGGAACAGGCACAGTACGCCTTTAAACCCAGCCTCAAAGAACGGCGCAACCTCACCAAACCCCTTTGCGCCGGAAATCATGCCAATAGCGAAGGCACCAAGCAGCAAGACGACCGACGCGTTGAAAAACACCTCGTGCAGCAAATCACCCGTTTTCTGCCCGTCTTTCGAGCCCATGCCGCGCGCCAATAGCAAGCCGGTAAGGATCGCTGGCGTTTCCATCGCGGCCATCACCGCCACCATATAACCGCCCGGTGGCTTGCCCTGCGCCTCCAATATCTCAACCGCCGTCACAAAGGTGACCACGCTAACCGAGCCATAATGCGCCGCGACCGCGCCAGCATTGATCCGGTCCAGCTTTGCAAAGCCTTTGAGCGCGATATTGGCGATGAACGGCATCAGGAAACTGGCCGCTATCCCCAGGGCCAAGGCGATCAAGACGGTCGAATCAATCCCCGATTTGGAAACGGCAACGCCGCCCTTCAGGCCAATCGCCGCCATCAAATAGAGCGACATGCCCTTCGCAATCGCCTCTGGAATGGCGAGGTCAGAGCGCGCAAAGGCCGCCAGCAGCCCGAGTACAAAGAACAGCACCACGGGCGAGGTAAACGTCTGAAGAGTGGCTGCATCCATGACGCTACGGCCTAGAGGCGACGTGCAATTCTCACAAGCCACGTTGCATTGGCCATACACAGGCATTTCGGGCCATTGCGAAGGCGCAGCGCATTGCCTAAGTGGGCACGTATGAACGACCTAGCGAACACCCCTGGCAAGACCCCAGAACGCCCGCCGCGCCAGCGCAAACCGGATTGGATCCGCGTTCGCGCGCCTGTGAGCGAGGGTTATCAGGAAACGCGCCGCATGATGCGCGAGCTCAACCTCAACACCGTGTGTGAAGAGGCAGCGTGCCCAAACATCGGCGAATGCTGGAGCAAGAAGCACGCAACGGTGATGATTTTGGGCGATGTGTGCACCCGCGCCTGCGCGTTCTGCAACGTCAAAACCGGGATGCCGCGCGCGGTTGACCCGATGGAGCCTGAGCATACCGCGATTGCTGCGGCCAAAATGGGGCTGGAGCACATTGTCATCACCAGCGTCGACCGCGACGATCTGCCCGATGGCGGTGCATCACAATTTGTGAAAGTGATTGAGGCCCTGCGCCGAACCACGCCGGACACCACAATTGAGATCCTTACCCCGGATTTTCGCGGCAAGATGCGCCCGGCGGTGGAGGCAATTTGTGCTGCTGGACCAGATGTTTACAACCACAACCTAGAGACTGTACCGCGCCTGTATCCGACCATTCGACCCGGCGCGCGCTATTACGCTTCGCTGCGTCTGCTCGAAGAGGTCAAATCTCACGATCCGATGATCTTCACCAAGTCTGGCATCATGCTGGGGCTGGGCGAGCAACGCCTCGAGGTGCACCAGGTGATGGACGACATGCGCAGTGCGGATGTGGATTTCATGACCATGGGTCAATATCTGCAACCCACGCCGAAACATGCCGCGGTTGAGGAGTTCGTCACGCCCAAGGCGTTTGGCGCTTATGGCTCAATCGCCCGGGCAAAGGGCTTCTTGCAGGTCGCCTCGACCCCTCTGACCCGCTCCAGCTATCACGCTGGCGAGGATTTCGCCGAGATGAAAGCGGCGCGGGCAGCAAAGTTCGCAAAGCAAGCCAAGCGCCAAGCGGATACGCTCAAAATCTGATGCCGGGAATTCGCGAAACTCGCAGATTGCCATACAGCGCGGAGCAGATGTTCGATCTGGTCGCGGATGTGGGCCGATATCGCGAATTTCTGCCCTGGGTTATCGCGACCCGCGTCCGCTCTGACAGCGAGACCGAAATGGTCGCCGATATGGTGGTGGGCTTTAAGAGCCTGCGGGAAAGCTTCACCTCACGCGTTCACAAGGAGCGCGCAAAACTGATCGATGTGCATTACATGGATGGCCCGCTCAAAGACCTCGACAACACCTGGACTTTTCGCGCGCTGGATGGTGGCGGCTGCGAGATCGATTTTTCGGTCGATTTCACGTTTAAAAACCGTATGTTTGAGGCGATAGCTGGACAGTATTTTGATCGCGCGTTCCGACGCATGGTTGAGGCTTTTGAGCAGCGCGCAGCCGCGCTCTACGGTAGCAGCAGTTCGAGCGCCACCAGCGCCGCTTGATGACGGATCGCGGCGCGATCTTTCACATCAAAGTGCTTTAGCTCGCCCTCTGGCTCGCCATCCGAATTGCGGATTGCCCGCGCGAACACGACCGTACCAACTGGCTTTAGCTGAGTGCCACCGCCGGGGCCGGCAACGCCGCTGATCGCGACTGCGCAGTCTGCGTTGGAATTCTTGAGCGCGCCCTGAGCCATCGCCCAAACGCAGGCGATGGAAACCGCACCAAAGGTTTCGATAATGTCCTGCGCCACATCAAGAGATTCCATCTTGGCTTCGTTCGAATAGGTCACAAACCCGCGATCGAGCACTGCAGAAGAGCCCGGGATCTCGGTCAGCGCCGCCGCAACCAGCCCGCCGGTGCAACTTTCGGCCAGCGACAGCACACGGCCAGCGGCCTTGTTCTCATCAACAACACGCTGAGCCAGCGCGATGATATCATCAGGCAGCAGGCTACCAGTCATTCGTCACCCGTATATGGGCAGACTTCGGGGTCTTTAAGGTCAGCCATATCGGCAATGAAGCTCACCAAACTGCCAATGTTCTCTGGCGGTAATGGCGCAACCAAGGACATGCCGCGCTCCACCTTTGTGCAGTCCGCCGGTTTGATTGATCTAGCGATCTGCTCAACCAAGACTGCATCAATCAGAGGCCGAAAAGCGCTCATACTCTCGGGATCGCTAGAATTGAGCAACCCGGCCAATGGATTCGCTTCGCCGCCTTCGCTCGCCATCGTCTTGTCCATGAACACACCGAACATGCGCGACATGCCCGGCCAACTGCGCTCTTGCAGGCGCGCGAATTTCGCGGTGAATGCCGCGCCTTCGGTGGCCCAAAAGCCATCGGGCGACAGTTCGCTCGCGCAGGTCCGGTCGAGCGCCTGACTAACCAGCGGCATGGCATAAATTGCAGCGTCGCTGAGGTCCGCTTGATCGACGCAGGCAGCCTGAGCCTGCGCGACTTGGGCCTGCATCAATGCCCCGCTGGCCAGCGCAAATGCGGCCACTTTGGTGAATGTGCGTTTCATATATCTGTCCTTCTAAGCGCTGGCATACAGGCTGATGATAGCCTGCGCCGCGATACCTTCGCCGCGACCGGTAAAGCCCAGCCTCTCGGTCGTGGTTGCTTTGATACTAATGGCGTTTGCTGCCAGACCCGTCATCACGCCCACCGCCGTTCGCATGGCGGCGCGGTGCGGGCCGATCTTGGGCGCCTCGCAAATGAGGGTGAGGTCGATATTGCCGAGCGCAAAGCCCGCTTCGCCTGCCAATTTAACAGCATGCTCCAGAAACTGCGCAGAGCGCGCTCCGGCCCATTGCGGGTCGTTGGGCGGGAAATGCGTGCCGATATCCCCATCGCCAATCGCGCCGAGCACCGCATCGGTGATCGCATGCAGAGCAACATCGGCGTCGCTGTGGCCGGATAGACCTTTGTCATGGGGTATTTGCACGCCGCACAGCCATAACTCCTCGCCTTCGACGAGACGATGGACGTCAAAACCCTGACCTACCCTGAATGGCGCTGAATGTGCGGTCATGAAATCCTCTGCGAATGTTATCTTTTTGAGGCGTTCGTCGCCTTGGACAAGGACGATGCTGCCGCCGTTCTCGGTCAGCACCTGCGCATCGTCGCCAGCGGTTTTTGCGCCATCCCATGCGCGGTGAGCGGCGAGAATGTCAGCGTAGCGGAACGCCTGAGGAGTTTGCACCCGGCGCAAAGCCTCACGATCCGCTTTGCCCGCCATCACATCGTCATCGCCAGCCACCGCGAGGCTGTCGACCACGGGAAGCGCCGGAATGGCTCCCGGATGGTCTGTCAGCGCTTGTAGCAAGCGGCGGATCACTTCATTCGGCAGGTCAGGGCGGGCCGCATCATGGATCAGCACGGTTTTCGGAGAGTGAGGGACCAGCGCCTCCAGCCCATTGGCGACCAATTCTTGCCGCGTTGCGCCGCCGCCAGCCAATTCGATCCCGCCAATCCCGGCGAGTGCTTCCTCGGCCAGTTCGCGGGTACCCTCGGCCAAGACCACCGCAATGGGAGCTGCCCCCGCAGCGGCCAAAACCTCCACCGAATGTCGGATCAACGGCTTTCCGCGAAACTTGCGAAACTGTTTCGGCAGTTCGCCGCCCGCGCGCAGACCCTTGCCAGCGGCAACAACAATCGCAGCGAATTGGGGGAGGGCGGGTTCATCACTCATATGGTCCAGCGCGCTTAAGGTCTGGACGGAATTTGCGCAATCCACTATGCGCTGCCCAAATTTTAGGCACAATTACGAATATGACCGCGCTTCCACCTCCTCCGGCCCTTAAGCCCATTCAGATCGGCCCCGTCCAGATCGACGTCCCTGTGGTTCTCGCCCCGATGACGGGCGTGACCGATATGCCGTTCCGCACTCTGGTGCGCCGTTATGGCTCTGGCCTCAATGTGACCGAGATGATCGCGAGCCAAGCGGCCATCCGCGAAACTCGGCAATCTGTGCAAAAGGCCGAATGGGACCCGATTGAGGAGCCCGTGTCGATGCAACTGGTTGGATGCGATCCCGTTAGCATGGGCGAAGCGGCCAAGTTGCAGGAAGACAATGGCGCCGCGATCATCGACATCAATTTCGGCTGCCCGGTGCGCAAAGTCACCAATGGCATGGCGGGCAGCGCGTTGATGCGGGAAGTGCCGCTGGCGACCAAACTGATGGAAGCGACCGTCAAGGCCGTCGACGTGCCGGTGACCGTGAAGATGCGGATGGGCTGGGACCACGACAGCCTCAACGCCCCGGAAATGGCGCGGATTGCCGAGGACCTCGGAGTGAAGATGATCACCGTCCACGGCCGCACTCGCAATCAGATGTACAAGGGCAGCGCTGACTGGTCCTTCATCCGCAAGGTAAAAGACGCGGTCTCAATTCCGGTCATCGTCAACGGCGACATTTGCACCATCAATGATGCTTCGACCGCGCTTGAGCAATCAGGCGCTGACGGACTGATGATTGGCCGCGGAGCATACGGAAAACCGTGGCTGCTGGGCCAAGTCATGCATTGGTGGAAAACCGGTGAAGCGCTCGAAAGCCCCAGCTTTGACGAGCAATATGAGACACTTGCTGAGCATTATGAACGCATGCTCGACCATTATGGCAGCGAGGTCGGCTGCAAGGTCGCGCGCAAGCATATTGGTTGGTACACCAAGGGAATGCACGGCTCAGCGGAGTTCCGCAACAAGGCCAATTTCATCGAGGATCCCAAGCAAGTGCTGGGCGAGATTGAGCGCTTTTACGAGCCATTCCTTCGGCGCAGAGCAGCATGACCATGGCCGAAACACGGCCTTCCAAAGACCCCGTCACCGATCACGCCAACAAACCCGATGCCGCCTCGCAAATCGGCGGGTTGATCTTTGCCGTGGTGCTGGTCGATCCTGATACGCGCATCGCGGAGGCCAATCACGCGGCGGAAAACCTGCTGGGGCAAAGCGCAAAGCGTCTGGTCGGAAGATCTGTGCGCGAAGTCGCCGAAATGCTTGATGCGCGCGTGCGCAACCACATTCGCACTTCGCAGGATGCAGTCGTTGCCCGCGACGTAACCTTGCGCATTAACCGCGAGGAAAAGCGGGTAAACCTGACGATTTCGCCGCTGACGCAGCATCCCGGATGGCGGGTCATCACTCTGTCGGAAAGCGCGCGCGACGACACCGGCCGGGACGAACAGAGCGAAGCGACGCTCGGCGGACCAGCCATTCTGGCGCATGAGATCAAAAACCCGCTCGCCGCCATTCGCGGGGCAGGGCAGCTTGCCGCGCGTAAATTGCCGCATGCCGACAAATCGCTCGCGCGGATGATCACTGACGAGGTGGACCGCATTGCGCGCTTGATCGACCGGATGCAGCAATTGGGCAGCAAGCAATCGGACCCGGTCGCTCCCTGCAATCCACATGAAGCGATCCGATCCGCCATTGCCACCGTGCGCGCCGCGGGCAGCAATGGGGTGGAGATCATCGAGGAATTTGACCCCTCCTTGCCGCCAGTTCTGGCCAATCAGGATGCGCTGGAGCAGGTGCTTATCAATCTGATATCCAATGCCCGCGATGCCGCGCAGGATCATGAAAACCCTCGCATAATCGTTCAGACACGGTTTGTGAGCGGGCTTGCCTTCAACGCAATTCGCATGGGCCGCGCGGTCCGCCTGCCGATTGAGATTACAGTTAGCGACAGCGGGCCGGGCATTGACGAGGCCCTGCGCGATCATGTGTTTGAGCCGTTCGTGTCCTCCAAGAAATCCGGTCAGGGGCTGGGCCTTGCTCTCGTACGGAAGCTGGTGCGTGACATGCAGGGCCGGATCGGCCACGAGCGAGACGCCCGCGCGGGTCTGACCCGTTTCCGCATACACCTGCGCCAAGCCAAGCCTGGCTTGCAAGGAGCGGCGGCATGAGCGGCAAAATCTTACTTGTCGAAGATGATGGCGCGATTGCCACCGTCATTATCGCGGCGCTCGAAGACGAAGGCTTTCAGATCGACCGGTGCAGCACCATCACGGACCGAAACCGGCTTCTGGATGCAAGCGAATACCTCGTGATGTGCACCGACGTGATGCTGGAAGATGGCGATGGGCTTGCCTCCATGAACGAGGTGAAATCGCGCGCGCCGGATATGCCGGTGATCGTCCTTTCAGCGCAAAACACCCTCGATACCGCCGTGCGCGCCAGCGACAGCGAGGCGTTTGAGTATTTCCCCAAGCCATTTGACCTTGATGAGCTCGTCCAGGCTGTGCACCAGGCCGCTGGCCAACGCAGCAAGACCGCCGCCGCTCCAGAGATGGAAGGCGATGGCATGCCTCTGGTCGGGCGCAGCCAGGCCATGCAGGGTGTCTACCGGATGATCACGCGCGTTCTGCGCAATGATCTCACCGTGCTGGTCACTGGCGAAAGCGGGACGGGCAAGGAATTGGTCGCCGAGGCGATCCACGAGCTTGGCTCGCGCCGCACGGGGCCTTTTGTTGCGGTGAATGCTGGCGCGATTCCCGCCGACCTCATCGAAAGCGAACTGTTCGGGCACGAAAAGGGCGCATTTACCGGCGCGATCGCTCAGGCCATTGGTAAGTTTGAGCAGGCCAATGGCGGCACACTGTTCCTCGACGAGATTGGCGACATGCCCGCAGAGGCGCAAACCCGCCTGCTGCGCGCGCTCCAGTCGGGCCAGATCCGCCGCGTTGGCGGTCGGCAGGAAATCGCTATCGATGTGCGCATTATCGCCGCCACGAACCGCGACCTTGCACCGATGATCGCCGCGGGGAACTTCCGCGAAGATCTGTTCTACCGCCTCAACGTGGTTCCGATTGAGCTGCCGCCCTTGCGTGAGCGGCGTGAGGACATTGAGGTGCTGTCGCAGCACTTCCTTGCTCAGGCAGCGGAAGACGGGCTGCCGCGCCGGCAATTAGCACCAGAGGCGGTTGAAATGCTGGAAGAGCGCAACTGGCGCGGCAATGTCCGCGAACTGCGCAATGTTGTCTACCGTCTGGCGCTGATGGCGCGCGATGATTTGATCGACAGCGCGAGCCTCTCCGACATTATCGGTGTAGAGACACAGCCGGGCGGCGACGGCGCACCAAGCGGATTTGCTGGCGCGCTGGACCAATGGCTGGCTGAGAACAACCCGCAAAATGGCGCGCTTTATCACAGCGCTTTGGCCGCTTTTGAAAAACCCTTGATCGAACATGCACTGGCCGAAACAGGCGGCAATCAATTGCGGGCGTCGAAGTTGCTGGGGATCAATCGCAACACTTTGCGCAAGCGGATCGGCGATCTTGAGATAGAGCCTGACCGCTTCACAAGACCGCTTTAACGCAATCGCCACAGTTTAGCCTTGCAATTGAGCAACACTGGCGTTGTAAACTCGCAACGATGGATACGGCGATAGCAACATCAACTCAGCGCTCCCCGCGCTGGTGGCGGCGGCTTATCGTTCGTTCGCGGCGCGCCAACGTGTTCGCCTGGCTCGAAGCGCTGTCGGCAATTACCCTGATCGTTGCTTTGTGGGCCACGTGGTTCGCCTATTCCTCCGCTCCGCAAGAAGACGAATTGCTGCCCAGCCTGCAGGTTTCGCTGCTGCTGATGGCAACATTGGTGCCGGCGATGGCGTTGCTCGTCCTTATCGGGCGGCGTCTCGCGCTGAGGCGCGCCGCGGGCAGCACCGCTCGCCTGCACGTGCGCCTGGTGTTTTTCTTCTCAATCATCGCCGCGATCCCGACGCTGCTCGTCTCGGGCTTTGCCGCCTTCCTGTTCCAATCGGGCGTCGATTTCTGGGTGAGCGACGACTCCAGAGGGTTGATGCGCAATGCCAATGAGCTGGCGCAGAATTATTACGATCAAAACCAGCGCGATGTGGAAGAAGAAACCATCGCTATGGCGAGCGATATGCGCTTCATCTTGGAACGCATTTCTATCGCCGATGATATCTTCGCAGATCGATACGCCTATCAAGCTCAGGCCCGCGAAATTTCTGAGAGCGCGGTGATCCAGCGGCTCGATGACAACACGCTGAGAACTGCGGCCATCATGAACCTGATGGAGGACAACAGCCCGCTCGCTTTCAGTCAGGGCGCGCTGCCTAGGCTAGATGCGGGTGAATTCGTAGTTGTCCAAGGCAGTCCTGAACGAATTGTAGCAATTGCGCCAATCGATCGTGAGAGCGGTATCTATCTCTACAATGCAAGGACACCCGAAGAAGATTCCTTTGTTTATTGGGAAAAGGCACAATCTGTTGCTGCCAGCTATAATGCGCTGACCGCCGATGCGCGCACCCTGCAATTACGGTTTAACCTCGCGCTGGTGGTGGTTAGCCTCCTGCTCGTGGGCCTTGCCATATGGTTCGCTCTGCGTTTTGCCGACCGTCAGGTTGAGCCGCTGACCGATCTGGTCGGGGCCGCACGCAAAGTGGGGCAGGGCAACTTCGCGCTGCGGGTGGAAGGACGCACCGGAGCGGATGAGATCGGCCTGCTCAACCGCGCGTTCAACCGCATGACATCGCAGCTCGAAAAGCAGACCGATGATCTGATGAACGCCAACCGCCAGATCGATGATCGGCGGATGTTCACCGAGGCGGTGCTCGAGTCGGTCAGCGCAGGCGTCATTTCAGTGGACGACGAGAGCCGCGTGATGCTGATGAACAATTCCGCGCAAGCGCTGCTCGCCGATGATACCGACACAGATCTGACCGGCAGCTCCATGTCGGATTTGTCGCCAGAGATTTGCGCGATCCTGCGCGAGGGCAAAGAACGCGGCCTTGTGACCCATGCCAAGGGATCAGAGCTGCTGACACTGGCGGTCAAGATTGCGCCGGGGATGCGCGGCCATGTGATCACCTTTGAGGACATCACGCGCCAACTGCTCGACCAGCGTCAGGCGGCCTGGTCAGACGTCGCGCGCCGCATTGCGCACGAGATTAAGAACCCGCTCACGCCGATCCAGCTCGCAACTGAGCGGCTCAAACGGCGGTATCGCAAACAGATTGAGACCGATGGCGAGCTGTTTGACGAGCTGACCAGCACAATCGTGCGCCAGGTCGGTGACCTGCGCAAAATGGTCGATGAGTTTTCATCGTTTGCGCGCCTGCCAAAGCCGGTGTTCCGCAATGAAGATGCGCTCGATCTCGTACGCCAATCGCTGTTTTTGCAGGATGTCGCCCACCCATGGGTTAACTTCCAGCTCAACTATGATCAGCTGATGAGCGAGGATATCTTGCACAAGACGCTGAGCTGTGACCGGCATCAGGTTGGCCAGGCCATGACCAATATCCTCAAGAATGCGGTGGAAGCGGTGGAAACCCGCAGAGCCGATGCGGGGCCTGATTTCCAAGGTCAGGTCACAGTCGAAATGGCCAGCGATGAAACAACGTTTACGATCTCGGTCGAGGACAATGGGATTGGCCTGCCGCAAGAACGTGAGCGGATCACGGAACCCTATATGACGACCCGCGAGAAAGGCACCGGCCTCGGCCTCGCCATCGTCAATAAAATCGTCGACGAGCACGGCGGCGATATGAGCTTTGCATCCGCGCCAAGCGGCGGCACTCGCGTACAATTGCGCTTTGCTCGCGATCCGCAAGTGACCGAAAGCGAGCCTGCATAATGCCTCTAAAATTCGCCCAAACTCTATTCCCCCCAATGCCCCCAAAAATGCCTCAGGGAGAAGCCAAAAATGGCTATTGAAATCCTGGTTGTCGATGATGAACGTGATATCCGCGAACTGGTCGCCGGAGTGCTCGGCGATGAAGGCTATGAATGCCGAACCGCCGCCGATAGCACCGGCGCGCTCGCCGCGATTGATGAACGCCGCCCGAGCCTGATCTTGCTCGACGTCTGGCTGCACGGCAGCGAGATGGATGGGCTGGAATTGCTCGACGCGATCAAACTGCGCGAGCCGGATATGCCAGTCATCATCTTCTCAGGCCACGGCAATATCGACACGGCTGTATCGGCGGTCAGCCGCGGGGCGATGGACTTTATTGAGAAGCCATTCGAAGCCGAACGCTTGCTGCTGCTCGTCGAACGCGCAACCGAAACAGAGCGTCTGCGCCGTGAAAACTCGCGGCTGCGCGAGGGCACAGTGGAAGGCGCTGAATTTACCGGGAATTCCTCCGCCATCAACACCGTTCGCGCGACCCTCAAACGGGTTGCAAACACTGGCAGCAGGGTCCTGATTTCTGGCCCGGCGGGGGCGGGTAAGGAGGTCGCTGCGCGCCTACTTCATTCCTGGAGTCCACGCGCGGAAAGCGCCTTTGTTACGGTCAACTCGGCCCGCATCACTTCAGAACGCTTTGAACGCGAGCTGTTTGGCGAGGAATCAAACGGCAAGCTGGTTCAACCCGGCCTGCTCGAATTGGCCGATGGTGGGACATTGTTCCTCGATGAGATCGCCGACATGCCGATGTCGACCCAGGCCCGCATTTTGCGCGTCCTCACCGAACAAAGCTTCGTGAGGGTAGGGGGCACACGCCAGATCGGCGTCGATGTCCGCGTGGTGTCCGCCAGTTCGCGCGATCTCGCGCTCGAAATGGAAGAAAAGCGCTTCCGCGAAGACCTGTTTTACCGCCTCAATGTGGTTCCCATCACCATTCCCTCATTGGCCGAGCGGCGCGACGACATACCCGCGCTCGCGGAGCATTTCTTCACGCGCTATTCGACCGATCAGGGGATCGCGCCGCCGCAAATCTCGGAAGAGGCAATGGGCGCGCTCCAGGCCTATGATTGGCCGGGCAATGTTCGCCAATTGCGCAATGTTGTGGAGCGCACCATCATCATGACCCCGCGTGAGAAGCTGACCGTGGTCGAAACTGAGATGCTCCCATCAGAAATCACGGGCGGAAAGCTCTCCGCCTCCGGTCAGGGTTTCTCCGCCATGATGGGTGTGCCACTGCGCGAGGCTCGCGAAAGCTTTGAGCGCGAGTACCTGACCATTCAGATCCGCCGCTTTTCCGGAAATATCTCAAAAACTGCGACATTTATCGGGATGGAACGCTCCGCCTTGCACCGCAAGCTTAAGCTGCTTGGCATGGCCGAACGGCGGGAAACCGCGCGCAAAGAATAGCGCAGACCCCAAGTTTTCGTCCAACTGGCCATTTGCGCCGATTAACACGAAGCTTGCATAAAACTCAGCCATTGCCCCAAGGCAAAGCAATCGCCATGTTACTGGCGAAACGGCATGAGGGATGGGTGGGCTATCCCTCGGCCAGATTGCGGACCGCACAAACCGGCCGCCAAAAACAATAGGAGCATAAAAATGTCCGACGGGCGAACTCTCTCCCCGCGCCCCCGCAGCGAACCGGCTGAGCCAGCAGGCAAAGCAGCGGCAAGCGATGGCAAGCAAGCCAATTTGCAAGATGTGTTCCTTAACATGCTGCGCAAGAACAAGATTCCTGTGACAATGTTTCTCGTCAAAGGCGTCAAACTGCAGGGAATCGTCACGTGGTTTGACAATTTCTCGATCCTGCTGCGCCGCGATGGGCAATCGCAATTGGTCTATAAGCATGCGATCTCTACGATCATGCCGGGCCAGGATATGGACGCCGATCAGTTTCAGATCCGCGCCGGCAATAAACGTCAGCGATTGTTGCAGGATATCTTCCTCAGCCGCGTGAGCGAGGCCGAGGTGCAGGTCACCATGTTCCTCGTCAACGGCGTGATGCTGCAAGGCCGCATCGCGTCCTACGACCTGTTCTGCATGTTGTTGGAGCGCGATGGCGCCGTGCAATTGGCGTATAAACACGCTGTTTCGACCATTCAGCCCGCCGGGCCGGTTGACCTCAGCGACGATGGCGAAGAGTTCGGCAGCTGAGTTTCGATGACGATCTGCAGGATGAGGTAACTCGCGGGGCGCGGGCCCTAGTGCTGTGCCCAGATATCCGCACGCTCAAATACGATCTCGACGCGCCTGAACGGCTCGAAGAGGCGCAGGGCCTCGCGCTCGCGATTGGCGTGGTTATCGCACATTCCGAAATCCTGCCCATTCGCCAGATGCAGCCGAACACATTGTTTGGCTCTGGCCAGGTGGAGAATATCGCCGCTTGGTGCGAACTGCACGAGGCGGAATTGGTGGTGGTAGATGGCGCGCTGACGCCGATCCAGCAACGCAATCTCGAGGATCGGCTCAAGCGCAAGGTGATCGACCGCACCGGCCTAATCCTGGAAATCTTCGGTGAGCGCGCGGCGACGGCGGAAGGCCGACTGCAGGTTGAGCTTGCCCATTTGGACTATCAGCAGAGCCGCCTTGTGCGCAGCTGGACCCACTTGGAGCGGCAACGCGGCGGCTTCGGCTTCCTCGGCGGCCCGGGTGAGACCCAGATTGAGGCCGACAGGCGGATGATCCGCCAGCGCATGGGCCGTTTGCGCCGCGAGCTGGAGCAAGTGCGTAAAACCCGGCAATTGCACCGCGACCGGCGGGGAAGGGCACCGTGGCCCATCATCGCGCTGGTCGGCTATACGAACGCTGGGAAATCCACGCTTTTCAACCGCTTGACCGGCGCAGAGGTAATGGCGGAAGACCTTCTGTTCGCCACGCTCGACCCGACGATGCGCGCGATCAGCATGCCGGGTGTTGAAAAGGCGATCCTGTCAGACACTGTTGGTTTCATCTCTGACCTGCCGACGCAATTGGTTGCGGCATTCCGCGCGACCTTGGAAGAAGTCACCGGCGCGGACATCATCCTGCATGTGCGCGACATGGCCAATCCGGCCCACCAGGCCCAAAAGAAGCAGGTTATGGACGTGCTCGGTGAGCTTGGCGTGGTTGAGCCGACCACGGGCGAGAGCGATATTCCGATCCTTGAGGTTTGGAACAAGATTGATCTGGCAGAGCCTGAGCGCGCCGACGAGCTGCGCACGGCCGCCGAGGCGCATGATGATTGCGCCGTCATTTCAGCGACTAGCGGCGAAGGGATCGACGAACTTCTCACCGTGGTTGCTGATTTGCTGACATCGAAGGCGCGAGTGATCACCGTGACGCTGCCCGCCAGCGACGGCCGGCGGATCGCATGGCTGCACGCGCACGGCGATGTGGTGGATGAAAGCGACGCTGGGGAAGGGGACACAGGCCCTCTAAGAGCGCTCACCGTGCGGCTCAACCCAAAGGAATTGGGGCAATACGAGACGCTTTAGAGCGAATTACTCGGGCTTTTCGTTCCGCTTTACCTGCTGCCACAGCTGCTCTTGCTCATCGAGCGATAGATCGGCAAATGCGCCTTGGCTTAGCGCCTCCATACCGCGAAACCGCCGCTCAAACTTGGCATTGGCCGCTCGCAAGGCATCCTCAGCGCTGATCCCATGCGCGCGGACGTAATTCACCGCCGCAAACAGCAGATCGCCCGCTTCCTCGGCCTTGTGAATATCGGAGGATGCCACCTCAAGCTCTTGCATTTCTTCATTTATCTTAGCGGCAGGTCCAGCAGTATCCGGCCAGTCAAATCCAGTTCGCGCGGCGCGCTTTTGCAGTTTTTGCGCCCGCATCAACGCTGGCAACGCCAAGGCAACGCCGTCCATGGCGCTCGTTTCGCCTTTTTCGCTGCGCTCGGCTTCTTTTAGGTTCTCCCAGCGGGTTTCACCCATGGTTCCGTCTTCATCGCCAAAGATATGCGGATGGCGGGCTTCCATCTTGTCTGAGATCGACCGGGCGACGTCCACAAAGGCGAATTCGCCTTCTTCCTCGGCCATGCGCGCATGAAACACGACCTGCAGCAGCAGATCGCCAAGTTCGCCGCGCAGTTCATCCATATCCGCGCGCTC
This sequence comes from Erythrobacter sp. S249, assembly GCF_057364975.1. NCBI lineage: Bacteria > Pseudomonadati > Pseudomonadota > Alphaproteobacteria > Sphingomonadales > Erythrobacteraceae > Erythrobacter > Erythrobacter sp. S249. Next base: position 477,185 of record NZ_CP200287.1, read on the forward strand.
AATCGCATCGGCAACTTCGTAGGCTTCTTCAATCGTGTACGGGGCGATTGTCTTGAAGTCCTGCGCGACATCCCATTCGCATCCAGTCTCTGGATCGCGCAACCGCGCCATAATGCCGAGCAATCGATCAATTTGGCTGGATGGGGAAGTATCGCTCATGGGACCCGCAGTTCCGTAATGTAAGATTGATAATATATATTATGTTAAATTATTAACACTGTGCCAGTGTCCTATGATGCCCCTCAGCCTCGGATCAGGCTCACCAACAGAAATGCTCCGCCAAAGATCGCAACCCAAGTTAGCGCCTGCTGCGCCGTCTTGCCCCAGTCTTTTTGGTAAGACGCATAGGCGCTGCCAACCAAAACCAGCCAACCAATCGCCAGGACAATCTGCAAAACCGCCATTTCTGTCATGCGACAAGCTCCAAGCCGTCATAGCCGACCAACACGTGATCCGGCGTCTCATCAACCAGCGTCTGGTAATCCATGCTCTTATCCAGATGGCTCAGCACCAATTTCTTCGCGCCGCAGCGTTCGGCCAGCTCCAAAGCCATCGCCAGATTGGCGTGCGTTGGATGCGGATCACGCCGCAAACAATCGCTCACCAGGATATCGACGTCCTCATATAGCTCGACCATCTCTTCCGAAATCGCGCTAAAGTCCGTTGCGTAAGCGATTGATTTGCCGTCCGCTTCGAACCGATAACCGGTTGTTTCGCCAGGACCGTGTTCCATTTGGCACCATTCCACGCCGAAACCCGCCGCCATCCGGATGTTATCGAGAGTTTCCAGCTTCGCGATGGTCGGATAGCCTTCTTGGCCGGCGAACACATAGCCAAAGCGTTGTCGCAAACGCCGCGCGGTGTCCTCACCAGCAAAGCCCGGTATCGGCGCAGCCCGGCCATAGCGCATCACGCGCAGGTCATCGATCCCGTGGCAGTGATCGGCGTGATCATGGGTCCAGAACACCGCATCGACCTTGCCAATCTTGTTCGCCAGCAATTGCGCGCGCAAATCGGTCGACGTGTCGACCAGCACGCGCGATCCATCATTGCTCTCAACAACAATCGAGACGCGGGTGCGGCGGTTTTTCGGCTCATTCGGGTCGCAATCGCCCCAATCATCGCCAATTCGCGGGACCCCTGTCGAGGTGCCCGATCCGAGCATGATGACCTTCACAGCGCTGCCTTGCTGAACAATTGTTTGAAATTCGCGGTGGTTTGCTCCGCCAATTCTGAGAGTTCTTGACCTCTCAGCTCGGCCACAAACCGCGCGGTATCAGCAACAAAGGCTGGCTCGCATGGACGCCCGCGATGCGGCACTGGAGCAAGGAAAGGACTGTCCGTTTCAACCAACAAGCGGTCCGACGGCACATCCTTAACCACGGCCTGTAAGTCTTTGGCGTTCTTGAACGTTACGATGCCGGAGATCGAGATCGACAGGCCCAGATCAAGCACCTTTTGCCCAAACTCAGCCGAGGCCGTGAAGCAATGGATCAACGCCGGAAACGCGCCCTTCTCCATCTCGTCTGCGAGGATTTCCAGCGTGTCCTCTTCGGCATCGCGCGTATGAATAATCACCGGCAACTGAATTTCGCGCGCGACATCGATATGCATGCGGAACAAGCGCTTTTGCGTCTCTCTGTCGGAATGCTCGTAAAAATAATCGAGGCCCGTTTCACCAATCCCGATGACATTGGGGTTGTCAGTCGCGGCGAGCAATTCGGCGCGGGTCAGATCGCTATGCTTGTCCGCCTCATGCGGGTGGATACCGACGCTCGCGAACACGTCCGCCTCGCGATCAGCAGTACCAACCACCTGAACCCATTCGCTTTTCTTGGTCGAAATGTTGAGAAATGCGCCAATCCCGGCGCCGCGCGCACGCTCCAGCACGCCCTGCTGGTCCTCAATCACGCCCTTATATTCAAGGTGGCAATGGCTATCGACGAGCATTATTCGGCCCCCTCGCCTTCTGGCAGTTCGAGCCGCGGGAAGATCGGGGTAGGCTTGCCGACGGTAAAGCCGCTTTCGACAAGGCGCGCATACCACTGGGTATCGCTGAGGTTTGCGTAGGCGCGCTCATCCGCTGGAATGCCCAGCTGCTCGAGCAGCGCAGCGGCTTTTTCGGGGACGACAGGCTGGATCGCTATGCCGAGATCGCGCAGCGCCATGAACAAAGTGAGCAGAATGACCTTCATCCGCTCTGGATCGGTCTTGCGCAAAGCCCAGGGTGCCTGCTCATCAACATATTGATTGCACGCATAAACGGCCTTGATCCATTCCTCCATGCCGACTGAAAACGCCAGATCGTGAAACGCATTTGGCAGGCCGTCCGTGGCCGCTGCCCTCACCTGCGACAGCAGCACTTCATCGACCTCGGTAAGCGCGACATTCTCCAGCACCCCATCCATATTCTTGGCGATCATCGACAAGGTGCGCTGCGCCAGATTGCCGAAGGAATTGGCGAGTTCCGCATTGGCACGGTTTACAATTGCCTCTGGGGAATAGCTGCCATCCTGGCCAAAGGCGACCTCGCGTAGCAGGAAATAGCGAAGTGGCTCCACGCCAAAAGTCTCTGCCAATTCAATCGGATCGACGACATTTCCGGCACTCTTGCTCATCTTCTCGCCGCCGCGAGCCAGCAAAAACCCATGCCCAAACACCCGCTTAGGCGCCGGCAGGTCGGCGCTCATCAGGAACGCTGGCCAATAGATCGTGTGGAAGCGCACGATATCCTTGCCGATCAGGTGCAGATCGGCGGGCCAGTATTTCGCATAATCGCCGGTCTTGTCGGGGTATCCGAGCCCGGTGAGATAATTGGTGAGCGCATCAACCCAGACATACATCACGTGATTGTCTGAACCGGGCACTTTCACGCCCCAATCAAAGCTGGTGCGACTGACCGAGAGGTCGCGCAGACCGCCTTCGACAAAGGCGATCATTTCATTGCGGCGGCTTGCAGGCTCCAGAAAGCCCGGCGTGCGCAGCAGATCAAGCAATTGGTCCTGATATTTCGAAAGGCGGAAAAACCAGCTTTCCTCAACCGTCCATTCAACTGGTGTGCCTTGGGGAGAGAGCTTGTCGCCCCCCTCGCCTTCTTTCAGCTCGCTCTCATCGTAATAGGCCTCATCGCGGACCGAATACCAACCTTCGTAGCGATCAAGGTAAAGGTCGCCCTTCGCCTCCATCGCCTGCCAAATGGCTTGGCTCGCGCGATGATGATCGTCTTCCACGGTGCGGATAAAGCGGTCATATTTCACATTCAGCGCGTCGCACATGTCCTGAAAATAGCCGGACATTTCATCCGCCAGCTCGCGCGCAGTGCGGCCTTGTTCTTCGGCCTTGCGAGCCATTTTGAGGCCATGCTCATCAGTGCCAGTTTGGAACCGCACATCGCGCCCCTGCAGGCGCTGGAACCGGGCGATCACATCGGCAGCAATCGCCTCATAGGCGTGGCCGATATGCGGCCGCCCATTGGGATAGCTGATCGCGGTGGTGACGTAGAACGGATCGGTGTTTTGAGGTTCAGACATTGGCCCGTGCGCTAGCGCCAGAGGCGGAGACAAGCAAGGTTCCGATCTCCATCGCCAGCAAGCCAGCGTCATAGTTGAAGGTCGGCGCCTGTCCCGCAAGCGCAACGAGCTCTCCATGCGCATCGATCAGAGCCATGCGCTGAGCGGGATCGGCGGTGCGTGCGGCCTGCGCGGTAATGGCCTGCGCCAGTTCGAGCACCGCTTGCAATCGTTCGCGGTCTGGGCGGCCACCGATTAGGCGGGCCAACTCGCCTCGCCCGGTAAACTGCGGGTCGCCTTCGCGCAGCAAGCCGCCAATGCTGGCCGCGATTGGGGCAAGGTCTTGGTCCATAAAGCGCAAAGCCGCGCCGTAAGACCCGCCACTCGCAAGCCGCGCTGCCTCCAGTGCCGCCGGATTGGTCTCGCCCGATTGCTCGCTGAGCATGCCCTCCAGCTGGCGAGCGTTCAGCACAGGAAAGCGCATGATGCGGCAGCGCGAGCGGATGGTCGGCAAAAGCCGCGATGGACGGTGTGTGACGAGCAGGAAAAACGTGCCCTGCGGCGGTTCCTCCAGGCTTTTGAGCAAAGCGTTGGAGGCGGAGGTCTCCATATCATCGGCCGGATCGACAATGATCGCACGCCGCGAACCCAGTGTTGGTCGCGTGTTCAGCCGTTTTTGCATCGCGCGGATCTGCGCGACGGAAATATTGCGCTTGGTCTGGTAGGGCTTGCCCTCCTCGCGCTTCTTCTCTTCCTTATCGTCCTTGGGCAAATGCGTGAGCGTGATAATATCGGGATGCTCGCCCGCAGGTTGCGGCACGCCCGGCTCATCCACAAGCTCGCGCGCGGCGGACAAGGCAAAGTCGTGTTTGCCAAGCCCGCTCTTGCCCGCGAGCAGCCAACCATGGTGCATCCGCTCGCTGGTCAAGGCATCGCGCCACTGCTGCCACGGGCCATCGTGATTGGGCCAATTCATGCAGAAGCACCCATTAGAGGCTCAAGAGCCGCGAGGACACGATTTTGAACTTCCTCAGGTGAGCCGCCGCCGTCGATCACTGCAAAGCCGCTTGGCTCGCTCGCTGCGAGAGCGCGAAACGCGTCTGCCACAGCACGGTGATAGTCACGGCTGCGCCCGCCAATCGCGTCGCTGGCATCGCCGTCCCGCTCGGCCAAGCGTTCCAACATGCGCGCCTCGTCAATTTCCACGAGAATGGTGAGGTCTGGGCGCAGGCCGCCGCTGCCGATTCGGTGGAGCGCTTGCACCGCCTCATCGCCGACATGCCCTGCCCCGCCCTGATAGGCGCGGCTTGAATCGACAAAGCGATCGCAGATCACCCATGCGCCGCGCTCTACCCCTGGACGGATGACGCGGGCGACATGATCTGCGCGGGCTGCCGCGAACAAGAGTGCCTCTGCCTCCGCGCCCCAGCCTTCGCCGGGAGGATGGAGCAGCAGATTGCGGATCGCCTCTGCCCCAGACGTACCGCCCGGTTCACGGGTTAGGACCGCCTCAATCCCGCGCGCCTCCAGTGCTTCAGCCAGCATTCGGGCCTGAGTTGACTTGCCCGCCCCCTCACCGCCTTCAAAGGCGATGAAACGGCCATTTCGAACGCCCCCGCTCATGGCAGCCACCCGGTCAGGCCATTGATCAGCCGGTCAAACACGCCAGCCTCGCCTACGTCCTCTTTTGCCAGCAATGGGACATTGGCAGGCTCCATGCCCTCGACCGAGATCTGCAGGCTGGCGACCTGTTCACCCGCGGCAATGGGCGCGCGCAGTGGGCCGTCATAGGTGATCGCCACAGAAACCTCAGGCGATTGCCCCTTCGGCACATTCACAAACACCGGACCGTCCGTGATCAGAGCGAGCCTGCGGCTTGTGCCATTTTGCACCCGTGCAAATCCAACCTGCTTATCGCCGCCAACAACGCGGCGGCTGTCAAAGGCGGAAAAACCCCATTCAAGATAGCTTTTGGCTAGCCGCGCCCGCGCGCTTTGACTGCCAACCCCGCCAATCACCATCACAAGCCGCTGGCCATCGCGTTTCGCCGTGCCCAGAAAGCCGAAGCCGGATTCGTTGGTGTAGCCGGTTTTGATCCCGTCCCCGCCCTCAAACGATCCGACCAAAGGATCGCGATTGCTTTGCGTAATACCATTGTAAGTGAACTGACCGCGCCCGATGAAACGCGCGTATTTCTGCGGATGCTTCGATGTTAGCGCCGTGCCCAGTATCACCAGATCGCGCGCTGTCGTGAAGGTCTTGCCCTCATCGGGCCAGCCATTGGGCGTACCAAAGCGGCTGTTCGTCATTCCAATCGACAGCGCCTTTTCATTCATCAGCGCGGTCCACGCGGCAACCGATCCCGCATGCCCCTCGGCCAAAACGATGGAGCCGTCATTGGCCGAGACAGTTGTGATCCCGGTCAACAATTCATCTACCCGAATGCGCGCATCAGCGGGGAGCCACATGGTCGAACCCTTGCCGTTCCACTCGCGCCAAGTCTCTGGGCGAATGGTAAAAACCTCGGCGGGCTGGAGCACGCCTTCTTCCATCAGCTCAAAAGCGAGAAAGGTCGTCATCGCCTTCGTCATGGAGGCGGGAACAAAGCGGCGGTTTTCCTCGCGCGCATGGAGAACTTGCCCGCTGGTGACATCCACCAGCAGCGCAATTGGCGCTTCGCTGTCGGTCGGAGCCGCAGGCAATAGCCCGCTTTGCCCAGACGCAGCGCTCGGGGCGCAAAGCATGGCCACAAAAGCCGCCGCGATCCGGGCTTTAGCTTGCAAATTTGAGACGCTGACACTCACCAGCGCAGCTATAACCACAGCCTTTCGCCTTGGCGAGACGCCACGCGGTTTAGTTCACGATCTCGTCAGCCAGCAGTCCAACGCTCATCGCGTAATAATTGGAGCAATTGTACTCCAGGATCACGCGGTAATTGCTGGTGAGCAGCCATGCGGGCCGTCCTGGGCCATCGGGCTGGAACAGCGAGGCGAGCGTATCATCCGCCAGCGGTCGCTGTGGCTGAACCCCAAGCTCGCGCCATTCGCGCACTGTCTTCCACTGGCTGTGGCGTTCGTGGACACGCGGGCACACCGGCGCACGCAGTTTCGTCTTATAGGCATCGACGTTGAAACCAGTCGGCACGCGCGCACGCACGCCCCATGGCTGACCCGTGCGCCATCCCGCGTCTTTGAAATAGTTCGCAATCGAGGCAAATGTATCCGCGCGGTTGGAGAAGATGTTCGCCCGGCCATCGCCGTCCCCATCTTCCGCCAGACGCAGATAGACCGAGGGTAAGAACTGCGGATTGCCAAAGGCACCCGCATAGCTGCCAACCAATTGCTGGCGTGAATAGCCTTTGTCTGCGACCTTCATCAGCGCGACCCATTCGCCAGAGAAGAGTTCGCGGCGGCGCCCTTCCCATGCAAGTGTTGCGAGGCTGCGTGAGAGGTCAAAATTGCCGCGAATCCGGCCATAGCTGGTTTCATGCCCAAAAATCGCAACCATGATTTGCGCTGGCACGCCGTATTCCGCCTCGATCCGGCGCAGCGTTGTGCGGTTTTCGCCGAATACTCGGCGTCCACCGGCAATGCGGGTCGGGTTCACATGCTTCGAAATGTAAGGCGCAAGCGCGGGATAGCCGCGCCGTGTCGGGCTGCCCGGTTGTCCGCGATCAAGCCGGATCACGCGGTCATTCGGAGTCAAATCGGTCGTCATGCGCCGAATTGTCGCCTCGCTTACACCTTCGGCCCGGGCGCGCGCTTTCAGCGTCTCCATATAGGCCCCGAAGGACTGGGTCGCAGAGCTGCTCTGCTGAGCGATTGCTGGGGTAGACGCCGAAGAGGTGCCCAGGGCCGCCATGAGAGCGGCGGCGGTGATTGCGAGTTTGTTCAAAGCCATGAGCGGGTTATTCTCACAGCCAACATGAATTGCCAATTATCGAATGCAATCTAATCGACAGACTTCACGAAAAAATGTGTCAGTCGGAATGAAATGCACGGCTCGCGAGATATTCGTAGTCTTCACGGCAGGCATCGGCGACTTTGCGATATTGCCCCTCCAGCTCTGGCAATGGGCCAGGCGCAGGGCCAAAGCCGGTCGAGGCGTTGACCTTGTCATACCAATGCGCGCCCCACACGCCGTCTTCGCGCAGCGGCCCCTTTTGCCATGCGAGCATGGCCGGATCCCAAGCGATCCCCAAGGCGGCGCATAGGCCCTCAAGCACCTTTGGCGGGTCACGCAAAATCGCATCGGAATCAACCACCACTGGCGCTGTCCCGCTGCGATCTGCCTCTATATCGAAATATTCGCGCAGCTGCGCAAACCCGAGCATTTCCGGGCGTCGCAGCTCATTCTTTGCACGGTAACTCGCCACCACGCGCTCTGGTGCGCGGATTAGAAATGCATGCGTATGATCTGGCATATCGCGAATATCTACGCCACCAATCATGTGATGCGGCATATGCTTTTGATACCAAACAGGCGCGCCGCCCAGTACTGGGCCAGATTGCGTGGCCAGCACGCTGCGCCAGTCGCAATCCATATCAGCGATCGTCTCCGCCGCCATCGGGTGAGGTTCGCCGCTATGCTTCAAGAACGCGCCGTAAAAGGGCTCATCGCTAACCGCGCAGTCACCGCGTGCGCCAAAACTGCGCATCATGGCGGTGGAGATATTGCGAGGCCCGCTCCACATCGCGATGCGGATCGGCGCTGTCATTGCGCAACATCCCGGTCGATCCGTTCGCGGTAATGGTCTTGCAGTCGTTCGACCATCGGCCCCCTCCCCTGTGTAAGCACCCGGCCATCGACCTCCGTCGCGGGAACAACGCCTGCAAAGGTGCCGGTGACGAACGCCTCATCCGCGCCGTAGACATCGGTGAGCGAGAAGTTCTTTTCAAACACCGGGATGCCCTGCTCCCGGCATATCCGGATGACGTTGGACCGAGTGATCCCGCCAAGGCAATAATCCCCGCTGGAGGTCCAAACCTCACCGCCACGAACAATGAAGAAATGCGTCGAATTGCAAGTCGCGACAAAGCCATGCGGATCGAGCATCAGCGCCTCATCCGCGCCCGCCTGCGTCGCTTGGATACAAGCGGTGATGCAATTGAGCTTTGAATGCGAATTCAGTTTCTGATCCTGAACCGCCGGGTCGCCGCGCCGCACATGCACGGTAAACAGGCGAATGCCGTCCTCAATCGTGCTGGGCAGCGCCGTCTTATATTCCGGGATAATCACGATAGTGGCTGGCGAAATGACCACGCGCGGGTCTTGATAGGGCGTTGAGCGAATGCCGCGCGTCACCATCAGGCGAATGTGCACGCCCTCTTCTCTCTCCATCGCATTGCCTGTAATGGTGGCATACAGCCGCTCTGTCAGTTCCTCTCGCGACAGGCCGATGTCCATCGCAATCGCCTTTGCGCCCTCAAACAGACGGTCAAGATGCGCCTTAAGAAACGCGACCTTGCCCTTGTGAACGCGCAGCCCCTCCCACACGCCGTCGCCGAGCATAAATCCGCTGTCGAACACGGAAACGCTGGCCTCTGCTCGCGGCACAAGCGCCCCGTTGACGTTGATCAGAATGGTGTCATTGCGCGGGTCAGCCGCGTAATCATGAGTGCCTTTTGCCATATTTGCGTTTTAGGCTGACCTTTATGGGTGACAACAGCGAATTCAGTCGCTAGCGAGCGTCCCCAGCGCGGACAGTTGGCAGAGTGGTCGAATGCACCGGTCTTGAAAACCGGCAAGGGTGCAAGCCCTTCCAGGGTTCGAATCCCTGACTGTCCGCCACTAAAAGGCTCCACATTTGTGGGGCCTTTTTGCGTTTAGAGGCTGGCTCTAAAAATGCAGCGCGCGGCCATAGGCGTCGAGCACGCTCTCATGCATCATTTCTGAGAGTGTCGGGTGCGGGAAGACGGTCTGCATCAGCTCTTGCTCGGTCGTCTCCAATGTCTTGCCCACGGTGTAGCCTTGGATCAGCTCGGTGACTTCCGCGCCGATCATATGCGCGCCTAGCAGCTCGCCGGTGCCGGCATCGAACACAGTTTTGATGAAGCCTTCCGCTTCGCCCAGCGCGATGGCTTTGCCGTTGCCGATGAAAGGGAAGTTGCCGACACGAACCTTGTGCCCTGCGTCCTTTGCCGCCACTTCGGTCATGCCGACGCTGGCGATTTGCGGGTGGCAATAGGTGCAACCTGGGATGTTGTTTCGATCAAGCGGGTGCGGGTGAACATCCTTATTGCCCAGCTCCTGAGCGATCGCCTCGGCGCAGCTCACGCCCTCGTGGCTCGCCTTATGCGCCAGCCATGGGCCAGGGGTGCAATCGCCAATCGCCCAGAGGCCTTTGGTCTTGGTGCGACCAAACGGATCAATCTGAATAAAGCCACGGTCCATTTCGGCCAGCTTCTCCAGCCCGATATTCTCAGTATTGGGCTGGATCCCGATGGCGGTGATCACGTGGCTGAATTCTGTGGTCGAGGCTTTGCCAGCCTTGTCCTTGATCGTCGCGGTGACGCCTTTTGCACCGACTTTCAGTTCATCAACTCCGGCGCCAGTCATCACTTTGATGCCTTGCTTGGTGAGCGATTTTTCGAGGAAAGTAGAAACGTCAGCATCCTCAACCGGCACGATCCGGTCGAGCATTTCGACCACCGTCACATCTGCGCCCATATCGTTGTAGAAGCTCGCAAATTCGATACCGATCGCGCCCGAACCGATCACCAGCAGTTTGCTCGGCATTTCCGGCGGGGTCATTGCGTGGCGATAGGTCCACACGCGCTTACCATCAGCGGGCGCAAACGGCAGGTCGCGAGCGCGCGCGCCGGTGGCGACGATCACATGCTTTGCAGAGAGTTTCTCCTCGCCCTTATCGCCTTTCACAGTGAGACTGGTCGGCCCGGTCAGCTTGCCCTCGCCCATGTGGACGGTGATCTTGTTCTTTTTCATCAGGTGGCCAATGCCCTGATTAAGCTGCTTTGCGACGCCGCGGCTGCGCTTCACCACGGCTTCCAAATCGGCCTCAATCCCTTGCGCCTTCAGGCCGTAATCGCCCGCATTCTGCATATAGTGGAATATCTCCGCCGAGCGCAGCAGCGCCTTAGTCGGGATACAGCCCCAATTGAGGCAGATGCCGCCGAGGTTCTCACGCTCAACAATCGCCGTTTTAAGGCCCAGCTGCGCGCAGCGGATCGCCGCAACATAGCCGCCGGGGCCAGAGCCAAGAACAACCACATCATAAGAATTGGCCATCGAGAATATCCTTCCTTGGGGAGAAACGCGCCTAAACGATCTGAGGCGGCGCAGCGAGCGCGCGCGGCCGATCATTGGCATCCAGAACTACAAATTTAAAAGTGCCTTGAGAAACTTTGGTCGTCGCTTCGCCATTCCGTGTTCGGGCGATGCCTTCCGCTTGAATAGTCAGCGATGTGTTGCCGCGCGCGCTAATCTCGCAATAGATCGACAGTTCATCGCCGACCTCCATCGCGCCCGGAAAGGCAAAATCCGTCGCGGCCACGACCACCGCTTTGCCTTGTCCCTCGCGGCTCGCCAAAGAGCCCGCGCCAAGCGCCATTTGGCTCATCAGCCATCCGCCAAACACGCCGCCATAGGGGTTGGTGTCAGCAGGCATGGCCGTGACGCGGATAAGAGGGGTGCGATCAGTCATTAGGCTTAACCCGCTAGGCCCTCGACATATTTAGCATGGATCCAACCGAAACGGCATGGCCCACGATATGCCGCTATGAAATTCGCAGCCGATCCAACCTGACAGTCAACTTTGCCATCAGCTGGGGATCGATACACAACCCCGATCCAATCGCCGTACCCATCACAAATCCAAAGATTCGTCCGATCAGCAATAGTGTCTTTTGTCCGTGATCCAACTTCTGGAGCGAAGTGCACGCTCACCTTCGCATCGGTATTAGAATGAAGATTGCGCGCTCTGCCATAACTGCAAGGATCAAGATCGGCAGTGGATTCGATAATAATCAATCGTTCTCCGGGCTGCACAACGCCGACCGTATTGGCCTCATTAGCGAAGGCAGGTGAGCTCACCAAAGCCAAGAAAAACCCTATCATCAAGCCATCAGACATTCGCAGCCTCCTGTTCCGGCCTGAGAATCCAGAACCAACCAAGAGTGGCAAAAACCAGCGCTGCGATCAGAGATGGGACGCCAAACATCAAGGCCAAGAACCCATCACCAAGCACGAGGCAAACGAGGATCATCATCACCCCGGCGAGCGCCGCGATTGTGAACAAAGTCAACGGCGATTGCATGAGATGTCGCCGCGCAAGGAAGTAGGTGAGGAGCGACACCGGCAGGCCAACACCATAGCTGCCGAGCAAGGCAATAGTACTTCCCTGACGCACCGGCGACGCAGGATTGAGATCAAGGCTATCTCCGGTGGAAACCAGATATGCGACCGGAAACAGCCACGCGGTAAGAGCGGCTATAAACGCAATTATGATCGCCTTGCCCAAAACGGCAATTGTCACACCACCAGCCCCATTGGATTTTCAATCAGGCTCTGGAACTGAGCGAGCAATTTCGCCCCGTCTACACCGTCAATTGCGCGGTGATCGAAGCTGCCCGTTACAGTCATCACGGTCGCAATGCCCAGCGCGCCGTCAACAACTGCGGGCCGCTGTTCGCCCGCGCCGACGGCCAGGATCATGCCCTGCGGCGGGTTGATTACGGCATCGAAGTGCTTCGTGCCGAACATACCGAGGTTGGAGAGCGAGGCCGTGCCGCCTTGATATTCATGCGGCATCAGCTTGCCATCGCGCGCCTTGCCAGCCAGTTCCTTCATCTCGGTTGAGATTTCAGCGAGCCCCTTGCGCCCGGCATCGCGGATCACTGGCGTGATCAGGCCGGAAGGCGCAGCCACCGCAACAGAGATGTCCTGACGGCTGTATTCATGCATGACATCGCCTTGGAAGCTGACATTGCATTGCGGCTCGCGTTGCAGCGAGCGTGCCAAGGCCTTGATAATCAGATCATTGACGGAGAGTTTCACGCCATCCGCCTCGAGCGACGCGTTGAGTTCCTTGCGCAGTTTCAGCAGCGCATCGAGCTGAACATCGACCGTCAGATAGATGTGCGGAATTTGCTGCTTCGCTTCGGTCAGGCGGCGAGCAATGACCTTACGAACATTGTTGAGCTTCGCCTCGCTGTAAGGCGCGCCGCCATCATCAGGTGACATCGACGGCGTGGGCGCTGCCGCTGTTTGGGCCGCAGGTGCAGCCGCGCTTGCAGCGGGCGCTGCCGTGGCGCTCGAGCCCTCGACATCTGCTTTCACAATCCGGCCATTCGGACCAGAGCCGGTGACTTGCGAGAGATCGACACCCTTTTGCTCAGCAATACGCTTCGCCAAAGGAGAGGCGACAATCCGCCCGTCCGAAGCTGCGGCCGCGGGTTTTGCTGCGGGCGCAGCTGCTGGGGCAGGAGCGGCCGCTGGTGCAGCAGGCGCTTCAGCCGCCGGCTCTGGCTCTGCCGGGGCGCTTGGCGCAGGCGCGGCGCTCGGCGCGCTCACATCGCCAATGTCCTCGCCTTCTTCCGCCAGCATCGCGATAACCGTGCCGACCGCAACGTTCTCGCTGCCTTCTTCGACCAAGATTGCCGCGATGGTGCCTTCATCAACGGCTTCAAATTCCATCGTCGCTTTGTCGGTTTCAATTTCCGCCATGATCTCGCCAGAGTTCACAGTGTCGCCAACCTTCACCAACCATTTGGCGAGCGTCCCCTCCTCCATTGTTGGAGAGAGAGCGGGCATCTTGATTTCTACGGCCATGGAGCGGTCAAATCCTCGTCGCTGGTGTTGTTTTGCCCGTGTGACGAATTCAGCCGCTTCGGGCAAGGCCTTGCATACGAAACCATTTGAAAGGATAGCTACCGTAAGGGGAGCGAAGAATATGCGTACATTCCTGGTTGTGATGGACGAAAGCGAAGAAGCACGGGCCGCATTACGCTATGCCGCACGCCGCGCCGTCGCGGTAAAAGGCGCGGTGCACATCCTTGCGCTCGTCGCTCAGCAAAACGTTAGCGCGTTTGGCGCAGTGCAAGACACCATCGAGCAAGAGGCGCATGACCGCGCAGAAATGCTAGCCAATGGGATCGGCGGAAATCTGCTTGCAGAGAGCGGGATCATGCCAACAATTTCGGTGAAGGTCGGCAACAACCAATCAATCGTCAGCGACTTTTTGAAGAACCACAAGGAAGTTGCCGCATTGGTGCTGGGCGCGGCGAGCGGCAATCCCGGACCGCTGGTCACGCACTTCTCAACGCACGCGGGGGAGCTGCCCTGCCCGCTCTATGTCATCCCGAACGATTACGACGAAACCAGCAGCGATCACGGAGTATGATTGCGGTTTAACGCAAGCTTACCGGGCCTATTTGCGGCGTCCTTGATGGCGGATATTGCCGGGACGGCCGCGTTTGCCGGCGGCGTATTTCCCCTTTTTCGGCGGACCCTTTTTGTAACTCGGCTTGCCCCGGCGCGGCGGCGGGCGATTTCCGCGCGGCTCAATCGCCTGTCCATCGGCGTCCACTGGCACAAATTTCAGCGCACCGGTTAGCGCATTCGCCTCCGCCAGCTGCAGCGTGAGTTTGTCGCCAGGTGAATAGCTGGTGCCGCTGTCTTCGCCCACCAAGGATTGCGCCGCTTCTTCATAGCGGAAATGCTCTGCGCCCAAGGTCGAAACCGGCACGAGGCCATCACCGCCAAGGCCTACGATAGTGGCGAAGAACCCAAAGCCCTGAACGCCCGTAATGCGCGTTTCAAAATTCTCGCCAACTCTGCCAGATAGCCATGCGGCGACGTAGCGATCGATCGTATCGCGTTCCGCCTCCATCGCCCGGCGCTCGGTCTGGCTGATCGCGTCAGTGATCTGTTGCAGATTGTCGCGGTCACGCTCTGACAGCCCGCTTTTCTCTGGCAAAGACACCTTAGTCTTCGGCTGCTCCAGCTTGTACGCATCCACCAATGCGCGGTGCACGAGGAGATCGGCATAGCGGCGAATTGGCGATGTGAAATGCGCATACGCACCGAGCGCCAGGCCAAAGTGCCCCGAATTGGCCGGGCCGTAATAGGCCTGCATCTGAGTGCGCAGGACGGCTTCCATAACCTGCGCCTTTTCATCCTCATCGCTGACATCTTTCAGCATGCGGTTGAACAGGCTCGGCGTGATCACCTGCCCCAGCGCGAGCTTTTGCCCAAACGTCTCCAGATAATCGCGCAGCGCGATCAGCTTCTCTCGGCTTGGCGTCTCATGTACGCGGTAGACCACTGGAGAGTTCTTCGCCTCCAGCGCCTGAGCCGCCGCGACATTGGCCGCGATCATGAAGTCTTCGACGACGCGGTGAGCATCAAGCCGTTCGCGCACGGCGATCTCTGCGATCTGGCCTTGCTCATTCAGTACAACCCGCCGCTCCGGCAGGTCCAGATCGAGCGGATCACGCGCGGTGCGGGCAGCCGCGAGTACTTTCCATGCAGCCCACAAATTGCCGAGGAATTCCGGCGTGTCGTCGCCGTCCACCGCCGCCTGCGCATCTTCGTAAGCGATATTGTGATGAATGCGCACAATCGCCCGGGTGAAGCGGTGGCTGGTGATCTTGCCCTTGGAATTGATCCGCAAGTGACATGCCATCGCCGCGCGATCTTCGCCTTCGCGCAAAGAGCACACGTCGGCGCTCAATATCTCTGGCAGCATCGGCACGACGCGGTCAGGGAAGTAGACCGAATTGCCGCGTTTTCGCGCTTCCTTGTCGAGCGCGCCGCCGGGGCGGACATAATAGGATACGTCAGCAATCGCGACGAGCGCTTTGAACCCGCCATCGCCATCTGGCTCCGCCCAGATCGCATCATCATGATCGCGCGCATCAGCCGGATCGATTGCGACGATAGGCAGATCACGCAGGTCCTCGCGCTTTTCCTCGGACAAGGTCAGCTCGGTCGCAGCCTGAGCCTCAGCCAAAGTCTCTTCGGGGAAGGTCTGCGGGATGCCATGCTTGGCAATCGCAATCAGGCTGAAACTCTTGGGAGCCAGCGGATCGCCGATCACCTCGACAACTTTGACACCGGCGCGTTCAGAGCGGCCCACCCGTTCGCACAGGACCAGCTGCCCCTCTTCCGCTTCGCCCACATCGGCGATGGGAGAGGAATTGCGGATGCGTTTGTCGACCGGCGCCAGCCATGCCTTGCCGCGTCCATCGAGCTCAACCACGCCAAGCAAGCCTTCGCTGCGCGCAGGCAATTTCTTCATCGGATGGGCGATCCACCCCGCCTCGGTTTCTTCGGTGCGGGACAGCACCCGGTCGCCGCGCTTGAGCGCCGGCATGCCTCTCGCGCCGCGCCCACCTTTCTTCTCTTTGACGGTCAAACGCGGCGGCTTATCCGGCGCGTCGGCATCCCAATTCTCTGGGACCGCAATTGCTTCGCCATCTTCGATATCGACGACCTTCAGCACGGTGACTTTCGGCACGCCGCCCATCCGGTGATAGGCGGTCTTCTTGCCATCGATCAGGCCTTCTTCGGCCATATCCTTGAGCAACCGCTTGAGCGCGATCTTCTCCTGACCTTTCAGGCCAAACGCTTTCGCGATCTCACGCTTGCCCGTGGGGCCGTGCGCAGTCTGAATGAACTCCAGCACTTGCTTCGCGCTCGGCAAGCCTGCGGGGCGGTTCATTTGTCTTTTGGCCATGAGAATTCCGTTCGCGCTGAGCCTGTCGACGTACAAACACTTGACTGGGCTCGCCCTTCGACAAGCTCAGGACGAGCGGTCTCTAATCGTTATCGGCAGCTTTCGCTACCGGCACGAATGCTCCGCCGGGGACTGCGCTGGAAACGGGCGAGCAATAGCTGCCCGTGCAGGCGGCCACACCCAGCAGCCAGTCATCACCGCGCAGAGGAACGGCTAGCTCAATTTTGGGAGCATCGGTTGCGGGGATAGCGCTTTGGATATCTTCGCCCTTGGTGCCATTTGGCAAAACGCCGCGCCAATAGGATTCGTCTGTGCGGCGGGCCTTGATTACATAACGATCCGCCCCGGGAACCGCGTCCCATTCCAGCGCCGTGTCCACGCGCACTGCCGCATCGGCGGTGACCGCTGGCGGCATCGGTGCCTTGGCCAGACGGTGCAGCGCGCGGACGTTAAATTGCGAGGAGCGGGTCAGATAATCAAAGTCGATCTCGTCCACTGTATCGCCATATTTGATGCCGTTCTCTGTGCGCAGATCCTGGTGCTGATGCTCATAATCTTCGACAGAGACCGCGATGCGGATGGCCGGATAGCCCTTGTCTAGGAAAGGGATTTGATCCCCGCCCCGCCCCATGCGGTCCGTCCGCCAGATTTGCCGCACTTGCATGCCGTCAGGATTGGCCTGAGCCAGATCCCCAAGCCAGCGCGCGAGATTGCGCCCTGGCATATCGTTCTCACCACCAAAGCGGCGCTGTCTTGCGCGCAGCTGCTCGGTGGAATCGGCGCGTGGCCCTTCGGAGAAAACGCGCACATGTTTCGCGTCGCACACACCGTCTGACCCGCAGGAATTGCCAATCATATCGTTGTTGAGCACGGCCTTCACGGTCATGCCCTGCTCCTCCACCCAATCGGCGAGGATGCGCGCGCCATAAAGGCCCTGCTCCTCACCGGTCAGCAGCGCGTAAATGATGGTCGAGGGATATTGTTGTTTCGATAGGATACGGGACGCCTCTAGGATCATCACGCTGCCCGAGCCATCATCGTTCGCGCCCGGCGCATCGTCGGTGCCATTGAGCGGGTCGGTGACCCGGCTGTCATAGTGGCCTTGCACGATGATCACTTCATTGGGACGTTCGGTCCCGCGCTGGATGGCAACCGCATTGCGCACCAAGGTTGGCTGAGGAATGCGCCGCCCATCGGGCTCGACCACGCGCTCGACCGATTGAACCTCTAGGCAGTCATCGCAGCCCGTCCCGATCCGGCGAAACTCATCCAGCGCCCAATTGACCGCTGCGCCAATTCCGCGCTTCGGATCGGTCTGTGACGACAAGGTGTGCCGCGTCCCGAACGAGACGATTTTGTCCATATCCGCGCGCAGGCGCTCTTCGGAAACCTGAGCCGCAAGACTGTCGTCAGTCGCGGCCGGAACATGGTCATCAGCGGCCAGTGGCGTGGCAATTAGCGAGGCGAGAATAGCGAGTTTTTTAATCATGCCGCAATGTTTGCCGCGACATGCGAATGCGTGCAAGCTCTAGTAAGCGCGCGCCACCAGAATTCGCTCTACGGCAGGTTCACCTGTGAAGATGCACGCGCCGTCTGCCGCATCGCTGCCGCGCGGGACATTGCGAAACGTGAGCTTGTGCTCTTTCAAGCGCTCAACCACCTTTTCCAATGCGTCTCCGCTTGGCTTTGACCACTGAACCTCGACCCAGCCCGGATACTTGCCGCCATTGGCAAAATGGCTGGCCACGTCAGCCCAATCGCTGATCCCGTGGGTGATGTTCGCATCACGCCGCTCGCGCGCCTCGTTAAAGAGGTTCGCCTGGATGTCTTCCAGCATCGCCCCAATTTCGCCCGCGACATCGTCGCGTTTTGGCGCAGCAAAGGAGACTTTGCCATTCTCTGGGTTCCACATTTTGTCGCGGCGCAGCAGGCTGACCACGCCAGCCTCCATATCACGTCCGCCGACTTCGATGATGACCGGCGCGCCCTTGCGCACCCAATCCCAACGCTTGGCGGTTGCTTTGCCAGGCGCGGTGTCGAGCCAGATGCGGGTCTTCTCGCCCAGCGCAGTTTGCGCGGTCAGCTGGCCGTAAAGCTCGCGGCAATATTCGAGCAGCGCCTCGTCCTCTGGCTTGTCGCGCAGCATGGGGAGGATAATCACTTGGTGCGGCGCGATCGCGGGCGGCACACGCAGGCCATCGTCATCGCCGTGCGTCATGATAACGCCGCCGACCATGCGGGTGGAAACGCCCCAACTTGTGGTGTGGCAATATTGCTGAGCGCCCTCGCGATCTTGAAACTGGATGTTCGCCGCCTCGGCAAAATTGGTGCCGAGATAATGCGACGTGCCCGCTTGCAGAGCTTTACCGTCCTGCATCATCGCCTCAATCGACCACGTCTCGACCGCGCCGGGGAAACGCTCATTCTCCGGCTTCTCGCCAGCGATCACAGGCATGGCCAAATCTTCTTCGGCGCAGGCGCGGTACATTTCGAGCGCACGGTGCGTCTCTTCTTGGGCTTGCTCTTGGTTTTCGTGCGCCGTGTGCCCCTCCTGCCAGAGGAACTCGCTGGTGCGCAGGAACATCCGCGTGCGCATTTCCCAGCGCACAACATTGGCCCATTGGTTGGTCAACAGCGGCAGGTTGCGCCAGCTCTGGATCCAGCGCGCCATCGCATCGCCAAAGATCGTTTCTGAGGTTGGCCGAACCACCAGAGGCTCTTCCAATTTCGCCTCAGGATCAGGCACCAATCCGCCTTCGCCATCGGCGATCAAGCGGTGGTGAGTGACGACCGCCATTTCCTTGGCAAAGCCATCAACATGCTCCGCCTCACGCTCAAAATTCTTGAGCGGGATGAAAAGCGGGAAATAGCAATTTTGCACGCCAGCGGCTTTGATCCGGTCATCGAGCAGTCGCTGAATACGCTCCCAAATGCCGTAACCCCATGGCTTGATCACCATGCACCCACGCACGCCGGATTCCTCGGCCAGATCAGCCTCAGCAATCACGGTTTGATACCATTTGGCGAAGTCGTCTTCGCGCTTCACATTCAGAGCGTGGCGGATGTTAGACACAGCGGGTCTCTCTCAAAATCTTAGAGCGGGTATTGGGTTGATCGAGCGGTAGCGCTAGGCCTGCCGCTCGCAATTCGCAAATGGTGGCGGGGCTATTTGCTCAGCTCATCAAGCTTCTTTTGCATCTCGGCCATTTGCTCGCGCAGCGCATCGATCTCGCCATTGGAGCTCGCACCAGCGGCGGCTTTCGGCGCAGCAGATTTGCGCTTGTTCGCGACGCCCGGAATGAGGACATCGGCCGCAGCGCGCATCATCGCCATATTGGTTTCGTGGATCGCCGAGATAGGATTGTTCGACATGCCTTTTTCAAAGGCTTCGCGAATCTTCGTTTGATTGTCGCGAAAATTGGCCATGCTCGCCTCAAGGTAAGACGGCACCATCGCTTGCATGGAATTGCCGTACATGCCGATCAATTGGCGCAGGAAACCCACGGGCAGCATTTGCTCGCCATTGGCCTCTTCATCCATGATGATCTGGGTCAGGATCGAATGCGTGATGTCATCGCCGGACTTCGCATCAAGCACCTGAAATTCAACATTCTCACGCACCATCTCAGCGAGGTCATCGAGCGTGATGTAGCTCGACGAGCTGGTGTTGTAGAGCCGCCGGTTGGCGTATTTCTTGATGATGATCGCATCGCCTGCCTCGCCAGTTTTGCGCGAGCCTGACTTTGCGGCTTTGGACTTGCCTGCCATTATTTGGATCCCATGAATTTTTGCGTTGCAGCGCGCTTAGCATCTGCACAATGTGCAGCGCAACATGAACGTTTTCTAGGATCCGAAACGCTGTCCCAAAATGGTCAGCAATTCATACTGCGACAGGCCGCTTTGCTGCGCAGCATTTTGCAATTCATAAGGCACAGATAGCCAGTCGCCTTCGCGAAGGCTCGGCGACGCGCTTAGGTCAACCACCACCATATCCATGGACACTTTGCCAAGCAGCGGCAGAGGGGTTTCAGCGTGCAGCAAATGCGCGCCGCTGCGTCCGTCCACATTGCCCCAACTGCGCAGGAAGCCATCGGCGTAGCCCAGCGAAACAGTGCCAACCCGTATATCACAGGGCGCGGTGAATTCGCCGTTATAGCCAACCGCATCGCCAGCGTTCAGCGCGCGCGTCTGGATGATTGCGGCCTCTGGAAAGGCGACTTGTTTGATGACGCCCGCAAGTTCCTGCCGCGCGATGCCGCCGTATAGAGAGAGGCCAGGCCGCGTAAGGTCAAAGGCATAGTCGCTGCCCAAGGCGATCCCGGCGCTGTTCGCCAGACTTAGGGAATTCCAATCGACATGCGCCTGAACCTCACGAAAGCTCGTCAATTGCCGCGCATTCATTTCGCTGTCTTCATCGGCGCATGCGAGGTGCGACATCAGCACATCAACGTCGAGCTGTTTGATGGCCTCGTCACCAACCTCAGAAGGCGCGATGCCAAGCCGGTTGATCCCGGTGTCGACCATCAAGTGACAGCGACCGCCTCCTGCCTCATTCCAGCGGCGAGCCTGCTCCAGCGAGTTGATGACAGGCACGGCTCCGCTGGCCTTGGCAAAAGCGGCATCTTGCGGCGTCATCGGACCATGCAGCACCGCAATATCGCTCGCGTGAACATGGTGCGCAGCCGCTTCGACCTCGCTCCAATGCGCCACGAAGAACTCCTCCGCCCCGGCATCGCGGAGCGTCGGCAGACAGCGCTCCACGCCTAAGCCATAGCAATTGGCTTTGATCGCAGCGCCAGCAGAGGCATCGCCTGACATACCGTCAAGCGCGCGCCAATTGCTGGCTAGCGCCGCGTGATCAATACTCAGACGAAGACTTGGTGGCGCGAGATCAAGTGACATCGTCGGAGAAGTCACGCGGCGGCCCGGACGGCAGGCCCCACCAGGCTACGACGAGCCCGAAGGCGACAACGATCCAGGTGTACCAAAGCCCTGAGTAGATGTTGCCCGTGCTCGCGACGATCACCCCAGCGATCAGCGGCAGGAATCCGCCAAGATAGCCGGCCCCAATGTGATAGGGGATCGACATCGAGCTGTAGCGGATACGCGGCGGGAACATCTCTGACAGCAGCGCCGCAACCGAGCCGTAGGTGAGCGCAGACAGGACGCCAAGCGCGAGCAGCGCAGCAATGATGCCCACGATGTTGATCAGTGGCGGAACCTGACGTGAGAAATCAAACCCTGATTTGGCCAGAGCCTCTTGCAAACCAGCGGTCCGCGAAGCTGCACCTTCTTCGGTTTCCTCGAGCCATTCGGGCGCAATGGCGACTGGCTCGCCGCCAACAGTAACGCCCAGATCGCCGCCCGGTTGAAGCGTGTAGGACACGCCGCTGCCAGTCAGGCTGCTCAAGATTTTGCCGCAAGGCGTCTGTTCCCGGTCAAACAATTCGGCGAATGGATCAGTCACGCATTGATCGCCGCTGACAACAACCGGCGTCCGCTCTGCTGCCTCTGCAAGACCCGGATTGGCTAAGCTGCCCATGAACCAAAAGATCGGGAACAGCGTCGCCAGCGTTGCCAGAGCGCCAATGATGATCGGCTTCTTACGCCCGACCGTATCCGACCATTTGCCAACGATGAGATAAAGACCGAGCGAGAGCAGCCCAGCGATTAGCAGGATGACTTCAACTGTCCCCTCATCAAGCCGCATATTGCCCTTGAGGAACGATAGGCTTGAGAAGAATGCTGTGTACCAAATGGTCGTCAGAATGCCGCTGACACCGAACAGAGCGACAAAGATCCGCTTCTTATTCCCTGGATAGGTGAAGCTCTCAATGAACGGATTGCCCGAGGTTTCGCCCAATTCCTTCATCGCCTGGAAGACTGGGCTCTCAGACAGTTTGAGGCGCATCCAAAGCGATATACCTAGCAGGATAATCGACAGCAAGAATGGCAAGCGCCAGCCCCAATCGGCGAAGGCTTCCTCGGGGATGATCCAACGGCACAGCAGGACCACGATGATAGAAAGCACAAAGCCGCCCGCCACGCTGGCCTGGATAAAACTGGTGTAAAACCCGCGTTTTTCAGGCGGGGCATGTTCGGCGACATAAATCGCCGCGCCGCCATATTCGCCGCCTAAGGCGAGGCCCTGAAGCACTCGCAGGAATATGACGATAATGGGGGCAATGATCACATACCCCTCACCATAGTTCTCTTTGAGCGTGTCGACCGTGGGAATCAGCCCGACGCCCGCGGTTGCAATGCCCATCAGGGTGACGGTCACAAGGAAGGTGTATTTGCGCCCCAGCCTATCACCGAGAAAACCGAACAGAATTGCGCCAATCGGACGGAAGGCAAAGCCGAGCGCGAAGGTGGACCACACCAGCAACAATGCCAGCGTCGGGTCATTCACGTCATAAAATGCGTCTTTGAGGATGTAAGCAAGCGTGCCGTAGATAAAGAAATCGTACCATTCAAAGATGGTCCCGGCGCTGCTCGCACCGATCACCAGCTTGATTTCTTTCTCGCTAGGCTCGCGCTGCTTTAGCGCTTCTGCATCCACCATAAGCCCCGTGATCCTCTTCTGACTAGCCAGTTTTCCTCGGCCTTATTCCAGTAGCACTAGCTGCTCGTCTACTGCGAGGAAAGCGCGTTACTCGCAGCCGTCCACACGAGCATTAATGCGCCGTGGCGCGCGGGATGCTCCAAAGCTGGCGCCAAAGCATCAAAGCCAGGCCAATCCGGCAGGCCGCCCTCGCCGCTCAACCATTGCTCAATCTCGCCCGTCTTAGCGATAATATCCGCTGCGCTACGCCCTTGGACATCAGCGGCCATGATCGCAGCAGAGGCCTGTCCGATCGCGCAGGCGGTTACTTGCATGCCAATCCGCACAACCGATCCATCTTCGCGGCAATCGACCGCAAGCTCAATTGAACTGCCGCATGTGCGAGAGCGTGCTCCGCCAGTGAACTGGGACGCATTGCTTAGTGGATAATTGGCTAGCCCTGCGGCGAGACCAAGCAATTGCGGCGAGTAAAGCTTCGTCGCCTTTACGCCTGCCACAATCGGTCCGTCATTCGATCAGGCTGGCTTCTTCAGCGGCATCTGCTTCGTTAGATAGTTTCGCGCGCCGTTCCGCAATGGCGGACACCAATTGGCGGGAAAACGCATCAGCCGCCGGATAAGTGCGCGCGGTCGTGATCCATGTCGGGCGACCTCTGAAGCCCCAGACTGTATCAAAGCCGAGCGCCAGGACGGAGAACGCAAACACCACGATGAGTGCGCCCTTGACCGCGCCAAAGCCAAATCCAAGCACACGGTCAATCGGGCCAAGAATGGAGTTGCGCGAGGCTTCCCCCACATTGCTCGCAATCACTTTCATCGCGGCATATGGGATAAGCAGCAAGAGCGCGAAGGCTAGGATCGGCGTCGCCGGATCGGCATCAATAAAATCGCGAAGCCCATCGGTCAGGGGCGAATGCAAATAATAGATCGCAAAAGCCGACAGCATCCACGCCGCGAGCGAGAGGACCTCTTGCACAAGGCCCCGCATGAAACCACCAATCGCGGCCACTCCCACGATTATCAGCACGATTATATCAAACATAGTCATCGGTATGGTGAATTATTCCGTCGCAACCACTTGGTCAACGAGGTTCGAAAGTTGTCCCAAACCGTGATAATTGAGCTTGGATGAGCCGAGCTTTTTATCGGATGGGCCATAGCCCCTCGCAAACCCCAGCTTCACCGCCTCTCGAAGACGCAGATCCCCATGAGAAACCGGGCGAATTTCCCCAGCAAGCGACACCTCGCCAAACCACACAGCTTTATCTGGCAGCGGCTTGTCGGCGAGCGCAGACATCAAAGCCGCCGCGACTGCCAGATCAGCCGCGGGATCAGCCAATCGGTATCCGCCTGCGATATTCAGATAGACCTCTGCTGAGGAGAAATTGAGGCCGCAGCGCGATTCGAGCACGGCTAGAAGCATCGCCAGCCTGCCGCTGTCCCAGCCAACCACTGCTCGGCGCGGTGTGGCGCCCGATTGCAACCTGACGATCAACGCCTGTATCTCGACCAAGACAGGCCTCGTGCCTTCGAGAGCGGGAAAGACCGCGCTGCCTGCGAGCGGCTGGTCCCGCCCGGACAGGAATAGCATGGAAGGGTTAGTCACCTCTTCCAGCCCTTCATTCGCCATTGCGAACACACCAATCTCATCGACCGCGCCGAACCGGTTTTTTAGCGCGCGCAGGATCCGGTACTGGTGGCTGCGCTCGCCCTCAAAGCTCATCACCACGTCGACCATGTGTTCAAGCACGCGCGGGCCAGCGATATTGCCGTCTTTGGTGACGTGCCCGACCAGAACGAGCGCGGTCCCATTTTCCTTTGCATAGCGGATCAGTTCGAGCGCGCAGCCGCGCACCTGGCTAACTGTTCCGGGAGCACCTTCGATCGTGTCGGAATGCATCGTTTGAATGGAATCGATCACCAGCAGAGCGGGCGGATCACCAGCGCCCAGAGTGGTCAGAATATCGCGTACCGAGGTTTCTGATGCGAGCCGGATCGGCGCATCAGCAATCCCCAAACGCGCAGCGCGAAGGCGCACTTGCCCGGCGGCTTCCTCTCCGCTGACATACACCACATCACCATTTGAGCGCGCGATTGTCGCCGCCGTTTGGATCAGCAAAGTCGATTTGCCGATCCCCGGATCACCGCTCATCAACACAGCTGATCCCGGCACCAGGCCGCCGCCCAGCGCACGATCAAACTCTGCAAGACCAGTCGGCCGCCGCTGAGGCAATTGCGCGGGGCCATCCAGCGGCACGAACTCCAGCGCCCGCCCTCCGCGCGACAGATCATGCTTCTGAGAGAACACCGTCGCCGGTGCATCCTCTGTCATCGTGTTCCATTCAGAACAGTCAGGACATTGCCCCTGCCAGCGGTGCGAAACAGAGCCGCATGAACCGCATACATATCGCCGTTTGGTCTTTGCCATTCCAATTTCGTAGACGGAACATTTGCGGAACGCAATTGCCATTCCCTACTTTCCACGTCATCACGATTCTCATGCGGCAAAAAGAACTTCGTCTCGCTCTGGTCTGCTACGGCGGTGTCAGCCTTGCGGTGTATATGCACGGGGTCACCAAAGAAATTTGGCACCTGGCCCGCGCGAGCCGGGCGTTTCATGCCAATCGCGAGGCGCCATGCAGCGGGGTGGCAAAAGTCTATTGCGAGCTGCTGAACGAAATTGAGCGCGATTACTCGCTTCGCCTGCGCGTTATGCCGGACATTCTCACCGGGGCGAGCGCTGGCGGCATCAACGCGGTGTTCCTCGCCCAAGCCATCCATTCAGGGCACTCGCTCGAGCCGCTGACCGACCTATGGCTCGAAACCGCCGATGTCGAAGAGCTGACCGATCCTAAGGCGCAGCCAATGTGGCGCTATGCCAAGATCTGGGCTCAGCCAATTGCTGAATGGGTGCTCAACCGTCCGGGCAATGCGGTTAGCGAGAGTGTCTCGCCAGAGACACGGTCCGAGGTGCGGCAAAAGGTCTCCCGCCTCGTGCGTGGCCGCTGGTTCAGCCCGCCGTTTTCTGGCGATAAGTTCTCCAGCCTGCTGTTTGAAGCACTAGAAGGGATGCGCGCAGGCGAGCGCGGCGATCCTTTGCTGCCGCCAGGTCATCCTATTGATCTGTTTGTCACCACCACTGACTTTCGCGGCCATGTGGAAATGCTGCGCCTAAACAGTCCGCCGATTGTTGAAGAAACCGAGCATCGCACCCCGATCAGCTTGCGCGCCAGCACTCCGGCGCAAAGCAGCGAAGGTCTGACCAATCCGCTGGAGCTGGTGCTCGCGGCGCGGGCAACGGCCAGTTTTCCAGGAGCCTTCCCACCGTTGCAACTGGCGGAAATCGATCGCTTGGCGGAGCGCAAAGGAGTGGATTGGACATCGCGCGCGAGTTTTCTCAACCGGATCATGCCCGTCCATATGCGCGATGGAACGCAGGATGGCGTATCGCTGATTGACGGGTCTGTTTTGGTCAATGCGCCATTTGGCGGGGCGATTAAGGCGCTGCATGGCCGCCCCGCTCAGCGGGAGGTTGACCGCCGGTTTGTCTACATTGATCCGCGCCCCGACCGCGCGGGCTCAGTGAATGAAAATCACGATTCGCCAATCGGTTTCTTCGGTGCAATCTTCGGTTCTTTGTCGACCATCCCGCGTGAACAACCGATTAGAGACAATCTGGAACGGATCGAACAGCAATCCCGCGATGCCGAGCGGCTGAGCCGGATCGTCCTAGGCCTGAGGCCAGAGATCGACCGCGCAGTTGAGAAACTGTTCGGCATGACGTTCTTCCTCGATAGTCCCAGCCCAAAGCGTTTGCACAATTGGCGGGCCAAGGCGCAGCAGGCGGCGGCCGAGAGAGCGGGCTATGCCTTTCAAGCCTATGCGCAGACCAAGTTCAGCGGAATCATCGACCGCCTCGCAGAGCTTGCTCTGGAAGCAGCGCCGGAGCTGTCGCTAGCAGACAGCATGCCGATTGCCGCCGCGATGCGCCGCGAATTGGAGCGCCGGGGCCTAAGCGATTTATCCGACGGAAGCGGCGGCGCGAGCGAAGGAGCGATCCAATTCTTCAGGGCTCACGACATCGGCTTTCGCATAAGGCGCTTGCGCCTGCTCGCGCGCAGGCTGGCGCGAGATTGGGAAACCGATCCGGAGATACCAGACGATGCGCTCGATATCGCGAGGGAGAAAATTTACGATATTCTCGCGCTCTATTTCTCAGCTGATGATATCTCTGGGCTGAGCGAGGAATTCGCGGGCCATGCGCGGAATGCGCTGAAGGATCCGGGCGCCTTGCTGGATTATCTCGCCGAGCAACGGCTGCTGCCGGAAACCGATCTTGAAGCGGAACGGATATTCGCAGAGGCGCTGGCACAAATGCCGAAGAACCTCAAACGGCGAATGCTGCTGACTTATCTTGGCTTCCCATTCTACGATGTGGCCACCCTACCCCTGCTGCAAAACGAAGGACTGACCGAGTACAATCCGGTCAAGGTCGACCGCATCTCTCCCGATGATGCGCGCTCCATCCGCGAAGGCGGCACGCGCGCGACATTACGCGGCATCGAGTTCTACAATTTCGGGGCGTTCTTCAGCCGATCTTACCGCGAAAACGACTATGTCTGGGGCCGCCTGCACGGGGCGGAGCGGATGATCGATCTGATTGCATCGACGGTCGATGCCGGCATGAAACCCGAAGCCATTCGCTCGGCCAAACGCTCCGCATTCCTCGCCATCATTGACGAGGAATTGGAGGTTGGCCGGTGCCGCGAGCAATTGCTGCGCGGGCTAAGAGACGAGATCCTCGCGCGTTTTGCGTAAGACCAAGCTCTCACTTAACCTTCGATGCTGGTCCAGATTGCGGTCACGAATGCGTCATCGCTGATAAAGCCTTCGCCGCGATCAAAGTCAGCGAGCGGTTTGGCTGCAACTGCCTCTTCCAGCGTCTTGCCAGCTTCATTGAGCGCTTCCACGCGGGACACTGCCTCGCCGATCATCGCGCGATAGGCCACCATTTCGGCCTTGTTCGACATACCGCCATGGCCCGGAATAACCTTTGTCTCGTCATTGATCATCGTAATCACGAGATCGAGCGTGGACATCAGGTTGTAGACACTGCCGCCAGAGCGGGTGTCGACAAAGGGATAACCCGGGATGTTGAAATAGAGGTCGCCCATGTGAACGACATTGGCCTTGTCCCACATCACCACGCTGTCGCCATCGGTGTGGCCGCCACCCAAAAAGGCTAGGTTGATGGTGTCGTCATTGAGATGGAAGCGAAGGCCCTGGCCATAGGTCACAACTGGCAGAGCAACATCTGGCGCTGGATCTCCATCGCGGCCAGATAGCGACGGATCGGCCATGCGCACCCGGACATTGTCATGTGCAAAGATTGTCGCGCCGGTCTTACCGAAATTCTCGTTCCCGCCCGTATGATCACCATGCCAGTGCGTGTTGACGACATATTTCACAGGAGTTGCGCCGAGGCCTGCCACAGCGGCTTCGATCTTTTCTGACAGCGGCGCGAACTGGTCATCAATCATGACCGTCGCATCATCACCGTAGCTGACACCAATATTGCCGCCAGCGCCGAACAGAACCGCTACGCCAGGTGCGATCTCTTCGACTGTGATTTCCACATCATCGAAGTTGCGCTGAGCATAGCTCGGAACAGCCAGAAATGGGGTTGCAGCAGCGAGGGCGAAAACGGCAAAACGGTTCATAATTCTTCTCCAGTCGCCTGGGAAGTAACCATAAGCCGTGTGGTTGTCGAGTTGGCTAAGGGCGGCTCAAGAGGCATCAAATGCGACGGTAAGTTGCTCACCGGCTGGATAACCGAAATCGCTGGCCTCTTTGTCAGGTGACAGTGCCAGACAACTCATCAGCCGCCAAAGGCGTCTTTCAACTTAGAGAAAAAGCTGCGGCTTTCGGGGCATTCGTCTCCGGTTTCGGTCTCGCGAAACTCCTCGAGAATTTCCTTTTGCTTGCGGCTGAGCTTTGTCGGTGTTTCGACCGCAATTTCGACCACCAGATCACCGCGTCCGCGCCCTTGCAGCACTGGCATACCGGCTCCGCGCACGCGCAATTGTTTGCCCGATTGGATGCCGGTTGGGATGTCGACGGAATTGGTCGAGCCATCAAGATCCGGGATATCGACGCTGCCGCCCAGGGCCGCCGTCGTGAAGCTGACAGGAACGCGCGTGGCCAGAGTGGTGCCTTCGCGCTGGAATAGCTCGTGCGGGGTTACGTGCACGAATATATAGAGATCCCCGGGAGGGGCACCGCGAGCGCCCGCCTCACCTTTGCCGGTCAGCCTGATGCGCGTGCCGGTATCAACGCCGGGCGGGATGTCCACTGATAGGGCCTGAGCGCGGTCAACGCGGCCTTCCCCGCGGCATGAACCGCATGGCTCCTCCAAAACGGCGCCCCGCCCGCTGCAGGTTGGGCAAGGCCGTTCAACCACGAACAGCCCTTGCTTTGCCCGCACAGAGCCGTGCCCGTGGCACAAATTGCATTGCCGTTCGCTGGTGCCAGGCGCTGCGCCGGAGCCATCGCAGGTATCGCAGGCTTGCGAGACTTCAATTTCGATCTCGGTAGACTTGCCATGGAACGCCTCTTCGAGGGTAACCTGCATGTCATAGCGCAGATCGGCACCGCGCCGGGTCTGCTGACGGCCACCTGCGGCCCCGCCAAAGGCGCTGCCAAAGATCGTTTCAAAAATATCGCCAATATCGCCGAAGTCCGCCTGGCCGCGTCCGCCGCCAAAGCCGCCTCCACCGCCACCGTTCATTCCCTGCTGGAATGCCTCGTGACCATAGCGATCATAGGCCGCGCGCTTTTGCGGGTCTTTGAGGACTTCATAGGCCTCGTTACAGGCTTTGAATTTCGCTTCAGCTTCCGCATCGCCCGGATTGCGATCGGGGTGAAACTTCATCGCCAGCTTGCGATAGGCGCTCTTAAGGGCGGCCGCATCAGCGTCGCGGCCCACCTCGAGCAATTGGTAATAATCTAATTGGGTAGCAGCCATGGTGACCTTGGTCCCTAAAACCTAGCTGCCGTCAGCGCAGACCTTTGGCGGACCACGCTGACGGCAGGATAGTTTTTCATGAGGACATCAGTCCTTGTTGTCTTCGTCCACTTCGGAGAATTCAGCATCGACAACATCTTCGTCGTCTGACGCATCCGAAGAGGCATCGCCGTCGCCGCCGTCACCAGCAGCAGCGCCTTCAGCCTGCTCTTTCTCGTAGATTTGCTGACCCATTTTCATGGCCGCTTCGGTCAGAGCCTGAGACTTGGCGTTGATCTCATCAACATCATCGCCTTCCAGTGCGGTTTTCGCTTCGCCAAGGGCGGTTTCCACCGCAGACTTGGTATCGGCATCAACCTTATCGCCGTGCTCTTCGAGCTGCTTCTCGGTCGCGTGAACAAGACTGTCGGCTTGGTTGCGAGCTTCCGCAGAGGCCCGGCGCTTCTTGTCTTCTTCAGCGAATTTCTCAGCGTCTTGAACCATTTGATCGATGTCATTGTCGGACAGTCCGCCCGATGCCTGGATCTTGATCGTCTGTTCTTTGCCGGTTCCCTTATCCTTAGCAGACACGTTCACGATGCCGTTCGCGTCGATGTCAAAGGTCACCTCAACCTGAGGAACGCCGCGCGGTGCAGGCGGAATGCCGACCAGATCGAACTGACCCAGCATCTTGTTATCCGCCGCCATTTCGCGCTCACCTTGGAACACTCGAATGGTCACCGCATTCTGATTGTCTTCAGCGGTTGAGTAGGTCTGCGTCTTCTTGGTCGGGATCGTCGTGTTGCGATCGATCATCCGGGTGAAGACACCGCCCAGGGTCTCAATGCCGAGTGACAATGGCGTCACGTCGAGCAGCAGAACGTCTTTGACGTCCCCCTGCAGAACGCCAGCCTGGATGGCCGCGCCCATGGCAACCACTTCGTCAGGATTCACGCCAGTGTGCGGTTTTGCTTCGAAGAAACCTTCAACGACTTCGCGAACCTTCGGCATGCGGGTCATACCGCCAACCAGGATCACTTCGTCGATGTCGTCCTTCGACACGCCCGCATCAGCGAGAGCCTTCTTACATGGATCAAGCGTGCGCTTGATCAGATCGCCGACCAGCTTTTCTAGGTCGGACCGGCTGAGCGTTTCAACCAAGTGCAGCGGCGTGCTTGATCCGCCATCCATGCGCGCTGTGATAAACGGCAGGTTGATTTCGGTCGTGGCCGAGCTTGAAAGCTCGATCTTGGCCTTTTCTGCCGCTTCCTTGAGACGCTGGAGCGCAAGCTTGTCCTTGCGCAGGTCCATGTTCTCTTTCTTTTCGAACTCAGCCGCAAGCCATTCGACAATCGCGCTGTCGAAGTCTTCACCGCCAAGAAACGTATCGCCATTGGTGGACTTCACTTCGAACACGCCGTCGCCAATTTCGAGCACGGAAACGTCAAACGTACCGCCGCCAAGGTCATAAACAGCGATCGTCTTACCGTCGTTCTTGTCCATGCCGTAAGCGAGCGCCGCAGCGGTCGGCTCGTTGATAATCCGCAGCACTTCAAGGCCCGCGATTTGCCCTGCATCTTTCGTCGCCTGACGCTGAGCATCGTTAAAGTACGCAGGAACCGTGATCACGGCTTGGTCGACGGTCTCACCGAGATAGCTCTCAGCGGTTTCTTTCATCTTCTGCAAAATGAAAGCTGAAATCTGGCTCGGCGAATAATCTTCGCCGCCGGCCTTCACCCATGCGTCGCCATTCTTGCCTTTGACGATGTCATACGGGACGAGGCCCATATCTTTCTTCGTCAGCGGATCGTCGAAGCGGCGGCCAATCAGGCGCTTAATCGCGAACAGAGTGTTGTCTGGATTGGTAACCGCCTGACGCTTAGCCGGTTGGCCGATCAGACGCTCGCTGTCCTTGGTAAAGGCAACGATAGAAGGCGTGGTGCGCGCGCCTTCAGAATTTTCAATAACTTTAGGCTTGCCCCCGTCCATTACAGCCACACACGAGTTGGTGGTGCCGAGGTCGATGCCGATTACTTTACCCATTATTTCCCCATCCATTACAGGTTGTTGGACGCTGCCTGTGGTGCTCCCCAGAATTGGCGGAACCGTTTGGCAACTCGTTTGTAGGCGGGATATAGGTGCGGTTTTGCTTGGCACAAGGGATGGACGCGCCTACTTTTCGCACCATCCAACAAGGGGACTACAACGTGAAAATGACACAAACATCGTCTGGCTTTCTGCGCACCGTCGCTTTGGCAGCCTGCCTTAGCGTGGCGGCCTGCGGGGAAGAGGCCCCTGCCCCGGAGCCGGTCGATACGATTGAAGGGATCACGATTACAGATGCACGCCTTGTGCTTCCCCCGGTGTCGGGCAACCCCGCAGCGGTCTATTTCAACCTCAGCTATGATGGCGATCGCGGCATTGCGGTCAGCGGCGCTGAGGTAGCGGGCGCAAAAAACGCAACCGTTCACGACATGATGGAATATGATTTCAAGATGACCATGGCAGAGGCTGGACCCGTTCCGCTCACCAATGGCACCGAGGTTGCGTTTGAACCGGGTGCAAAGCACGTCATGGCATTCGAACTCGACGACAGTGTTCAGGCCGGCAGCACCGCCGAAGTAACGCTCAAGATTTCAGGCGGTAAGCGGCATAAGTTCGAAGCCGAAGTGCGCGCAGCGGGCGAAGAGCGCTGAGCGACACGCCCTCACCTACGGCTCAAAGTCATGCGCTCGTCCCGGCCTGCCCGGTCGGCGGCGAGCGCACTTTGACGCCCGGTGAAATTGGGATTGCGAAGACAGTCTTCGGCACCGCGATTAATTACGAGGCGGTGCGTATCCGGCGCCGCAAGTGGTTTCCGTTTCAGCCGCGCAAAGTCACCATGGCCCCGCGCGGGCACGTGCATTTCCACCCTGATGGCGCGGCCTATTGCGATGACTTTTCGGGTGAAGGGCTGATCCGCCAAGGTCTGCTGATCCACGAGCTTACCCATGTCTGGCAAACCCAAACGCGTGGCGATTGGTACTTGCTGCTGCACCGCCATCCCTTCTGCCGCTATGACTATACGCTCAAACCGGGGCAGCCCTTCGCTGCCTATGGCATTGAGCAACAGGCCGAGATCGTAAAGCACGCGTTCTGGATGCGGCAGGGCGTGCGCGTTACCGGAGTGGCCGACAAATCAGCCTATGATGGCTTGGTAAGATTTCCGGGCGCAGCTTTGTGAGCGTCATGAATTCAGACGTTCCTGACTATCTTCACCAAGGCTCCAGCCAGATCTTCGTCTTCACCGATTGATATTGAATTAGAATAGAGTTCGTCCACGCGATACTCTATTCCGATAGCGCCCAATGCGATTGTCGGGTCAGCTTCAAGTTGAGCGATAACTTCATTGATGTGCCTCCAGAGAAAGCCGCTACCATTTTCCACAATGGTGGAATCATCAACTGGCGCGCCATCACTCACCATGATGAGGCAGCGTCGCGAGTGCTTTGCGTGTGACAATTGCTCGCGCGCCCACAACAATGCTTCCCCATCAACGTTCTCAAACAGGACATCTGGCTGAACAAGTGGGCGCAAATCTATCGCACTCGCTTCGACATCAAATTCTGAATGGATAACTGTGAGAAGGTCGCATAGACGACCCGGATAAGGCGGCCGTCCTTGCCCAATCCATTCCTGACGCGACCGCCCACCTCGCCATCCCAAAGTTGTGAAACCAGCCAGCATAGTCTCTGCGCCGCACCGTTCCAGGTATTCAAGCGCGGCGGCGAGCTCCCCCGCGACTTTGGGTATTCGCATTGCCATTGATCCAGATTGGTCAAGCAAAACGATGACCGAGCATTCTGGAAAGGCTGCCGTCTTACCAAGGGTTTCTTGCGCATCCTTTTTGTGGCGCAACGCCTGTTCCAAACGCGATGCCTCGGACCCTAGATCTAAGTGACTGGAACGCCGCCTATCCAGCGCCTTGACTGCGAGAATCGAATCCACGTCATCCGCTGGACAGACTAAGTCGAATTCAGTTGTGAAAACAGAATATGGAAGGTCTGGGCGATCCTCCGCGACCGGAGAAGTCTTGTTTGAGCTTCGTTTGCCGATGAGCCATAACAAGACAAGAACAGCCAACACTGCCCCTGCAATGGCTGCCTCAGGATGCGTCACCGACTACGGTTCAATCCGGCTTCTTCGCTACACCAACCATTGCCGGGCGCAGCAGGCGATCTTTGATCATCCAACCAGACTGCATTTCCTGCACAATCGTACCGGGCTCATGCTCATCACTTGGAATTTCTATCATTGCCTGGTGCTGGTTCGGATCGAGTGGCAAGCCAACGGCGGCCACGCGCTCAATGCCGTGGCCCTTAAAGACCTTTTCCAGTTCGCGCTGGGTCGCCTCAATACCGGTCACTAGGCCCTTCATCTTCTCGTCTTCGCGCAGGCTCTCTGGGATCGCCTCGATCGCGCGGGAAAGATTGTCCGCAACGCTCAGCACGTCTCGCGCAAATCCGGTCGCGGCATAGGCTCGAGCATCGGCGACGTCTTTTTCCATCCGGCGGCGCACATTCTGCGTCTCCGCCTTAGCATATAGTGTTTCTTGTTTGGATTCTTCCAGGTCGCGGCGCAGCGATTCCAGCGCCTCGCTCAGATCATCCTCTTCGCCGTCTTCACCGTCCGGCGCATCAGCGTCTTCCAGAAATTCCTCCGGCACGCCCTTCAGTTCTGCTTCTGCCGCTTCGTCGTGCGGCTTATCGTTGTCGATCATCGTCGTCTTATGTCCAATTATGCAATGAGTTTGCCCAAAGAACGGGCCGTTAAATCCACCATGGGGACCACGCGCGCGTAATTCAACCGCGTCGGCCCGATCACACCCAGAACTCCTACCACCCTTCCCTCTCGGTCGCGATAGGGCGAGGCGATAACGGAAGAGCCGGAAAGTCCGAACAATCGGTTTTCGCTGCCGATGAAAATGCGCGTTGCCTCGGCCTCACGCGCATTGTCGAGCAAAGCGGCGACCGATTGTTTATTCTCTAGATCATCGAGCAGCGAGCGAACCCGGTCGATATCCTCCATCGCTGTCTCGTCCAGCAGATTGGATGCTCCGCGAACGATCAGCACAGGGCGTTCCTCTGTGTCCTCGCTCCACACAGCCAGCCCGCGCTCAACCAGATCTTTGCTCGCATCATCAAGTTGAGACTGACCGGTTTTGATCTCTTGCCGCATCGCCGCGGCCGCATCGCTTAGCGTCCTGCCGGAAAGCCGCGCAGTGATGTAATTGGTCGCCGCCTCCAGCGCACTCGGAGAAACCGCGCCTCCAAGCTCAAGCACACGGTTTTCGACTCCGCCATCCTCGCCAACCAGAACGGCAAGCGCCCTGCCCTGGCCCAGATCTAGGAGATTGAACTGCGCCAATTGCTGCTCGCGTGTGGGCACCATGACCATACCAGCAGCACCGGAGAGATCGGAAAGCACAGAGCTTGCTTGCTCCAGCGCTTGTTCCACGGGCCCAGGCTCTCCGAGCCGCTGCTCAATCTGCGCGCGCTCTTCCGGTGTAGGTTCAGCGACCTGCATCATACCATCGACAAACAGTCTGAGGCCTATTTCCGTCGGCAAACGCCCTGCGCTGGTGTGCGGCGCGGCGAGCAGGCCCAGGCCCTCCAGATCCGCCAGCACAGAGCGAATGGAGGCTGGCGAGAGGTTCAGGCCGCTATCGCCCGACAGCGTTTTCGAGCCAACGGGCTGGCCATTATCCATGTAGCCTTCCACCACGCGGCGGAAAATCTCGCGCGCCCGGTCCGTCATTTCTGAAATTGGTGGTGAGGCCATGCGTGCTATTTAGCGCGAAACTATCCCGAGCCAAGCCCGCCCGTGCCCTTGCCGCCACTCTTTTGTCCCGCCAAACCGTGCGCCAAGCGAATCGAACATAGGAAAACATCATGCGACCATCTGGCCGCGCGCCTGACGAAATGCGCGCAATCACTATCGAAACCGGCTTCACCAAACACGCAGAGGGCTCTTGCCTGATAAGCTTTGGTGACACCCGCGTGCTGTGCACGGCCAGCGTCGAAGAACGCATCCCGCCATGGCTGCGCGGCAAAGGCGAAGGCTGGATCACCGGTGAGTATTCGATGCTACCCCGCGCAACGCACACTCGCGGCTCTCGCGAAGCGGCTCGCGGTAAACAATCGGGACGCACCCAAGAAATTCAGCGTCTTATCGGACGTTCTTTGCGCGCTGTGGTCGACCTGAAGAAGCTGGGTGAGCGGCAAATCACCTTGGACTGCGACGTGATTCAGGCCGATGGCGGCACGCGCACGGCCTCAATCTCGGGCGCATGGGTTGCCCTGCGCCTCGCGGTTAATGGCTTGATCGCTTCGGGCGATATCAAGGAAGACCCAATCACCGCGCAAGTCGCGGCAATTTCCTGCGGTATCTACAAAGGTACACCCGTGCTCGACCTCGATTACCCTGAGGACAGCGACGCGGATGCAGATGCGAACTTCGTGCTGATCTCCGGCGGCCAAATCGCAGAAGTTCAGGCGACCGCAGAAGGCGCAACCTATGACGAGGAAGGCCTGCTACGCCTGCTCCGGCTCGCTAACATCGGCTGTGATGGCATTTTTGCAGAGCAGCTGAAGGCAACCGGCGCTTAAGCCAATGGGTCCGGTTCGTTATTCAATCTCGGAAGAATCGCATCTCGCATTCTGGAAGCTGCAATTTGCCAGCAGGCTGTTTCGCGGGCTTGCAATTCTCACCGGGCTGGTAGCGATCTTGGGATTAATCGCTTTCCTCTTCGATGGCGTGATCGCAGCACTCAGCGTTACTATCGGCGGTGTGATAGGTGCGACGCTGGTTATCGCGATTTCGCGCTTTGTCTTGCTACCACGGCAGGCGAAGAAAGCTTGGGCGGACTATGCGCTCATCAAAGAGCATTTTGATCTGACGTTGGATGACGAAGGCTTTTCGCTCGTCCAACCGTCCGCGCATGTGAACTGCAAGTGGCCGCAAATGGTCTCCTGGGACGAGAGTGAAGAGCTGTTCGCGATGTATTTGAACAGCCAGCTCGCTTATATTCTACCTAAAGATCAGGTGGATAAGGCGATCATCGACTTCGCACGCGAGCGATTGGTCGCGGCTGGCCTCGTGACAAAAGGAAAGCGCCGGAAATGAGCAAACTTGGCTC
Source organism: Erythrobacter sp. S249 (assembly GCF_057364975.1). Taxonomy (NCBI): domain Bacteria; kingdom Pseudomonadati; phylum Pseudomonadota; class Alphaproteobacteria; order Sphingomonadales; family Erythrobacteraceae; genus Erythrobacter; species Erythrobacter sp. S249. The sequence continues at coordinate 514,135 of NZ_CP200287.1, forward strand.
TGGATCGCTCGTGATTGCGACGCATAATGCAGGTAAGCTGAAAGAGATTTCGGCCCTGCTTGATCCTTACGGGATGAAGTGCATCTCCGCTGGATCACTCGGTCTGCCAGAGCCGCCAGAGACCGGCAAAACCTTTGCTGACAATTCTCTGATAAAGGCACGCGCCGCGGCTGAAGCCTCAGGGATCGCGGCCCTCGCCGATGATAGCGGCCTGTCCGTGGATGCGCTGGATGGGCGGCCCGGCGTCTACACCGCCGATTGGGCGGAAAGACAGTGGTTCGAGGGTGATCCAGGCCGCGATTGGTACATGGCGATGGGCAAAGTCGAGGGACTGCTCGCCCAGCACGGCGCCGATGTCGACCGAAGCGCGGCATTTCACTGCGTGCTCGCCATTGCGTGGCCGGATGGCCAACATGTCGTCTATGAGGGCAAATGCCCGGGCAGCTTAACCTGGCCCCCATGCGGCGAGATGGGTTTTGGCTATGACCCTGTGTTTGTGCCGAATGGCCGAGATCAGACCTTTGCCGAGATTGCTCCAGCGGAAAAGCACAGCATCAGCCACCGCGCCGATGCCTTTGCCAAGCTGGTCGCGGATCAATTCGGCGGCTGATCAGATGGTTCAGTAGGCGAATTGCCCCGAGACGTTGCCCGGTGGCGAGTACCGACAGACGAGATAATCACGGCCTGACCCCGTCGCTATCCCGCACCCAAGTTCCGTCGAGTTTGCCCAAATGATCTGGGTGTAGTGGCCGACATCGGTCCAATCGCCGGTATTGCTCACGTAAGGAAAACGGTCGTGGATGTAGTATTGCTTTTCGCTGATCCAACCGTTCGCCATCACCTCGTACGTGAATGCTCCTTCGGTGCCTGCCCAAAGGTTTTCACCTTGGTTGGGACGTGAGGCGCTAGTGCTGTGCTCAAACCGGCCCGTGCTGGCGAGTTCTTGAGCGTAAGCGAGTGCTTGGCGGCTCAAATCATCATCTAGGGTCATCGGCGCAACGCCAACTTCCTGACGCGCGTCATTGTGCTCTTCCAGCATCACCCGGAGCATATCGTCCTGACCGGTCGAGGTTGTTGTACTCGTTGCCGGTGGCGGCGGTGGTGGAGGCGGTGGAGAAGCGGGTGGCGGGGACGAGGACGTTCCTCCGGTCGCGGCCGTGCTGGTGCTCGATGAAGAGCCGCTTTCGCCGCCTCCGCAACCAGACGCGACGAGGATGATCGCGACTGGCGCGACCATTTTGCTGCATTTTTTCGAAATTTTTGACATCAATTGACCTCCCCCAAAGCGCTCGCGGCGCTCAACCCACCTTGCGGCCATATGTGTTTCCGGCGGGCCAATATCGGCACACCAGGAATTCATTGCCTCTGCCTTGAGCAATTGCGCAGCCGACTTCGCGTGTCTCGGCCCAGACCATTTGGGTGTAATGACCGACGTCCGCCCAATTCCCAGTGCGTGAGACATGCGGGAAAGTGCCGGGCCTAAAGTGCCGCTTTTCCTCGGCAAAGAAGTTGATCATCGCGCTAAGGCTGAAATAGCCCGCAGTCCCCATCCAGAGGTTTTCACCGCGCCCTCGGCGCTGATCCAGCGAGGCGTGCTGCATTACGCCCCTGCGCGCGAGCTGATTGGCCCAATCCTGAGCCTCATTGGCGAGCTGCGGCGACCAAGAAAGGGCCTGAACACCGAATTCGGTGCGTTCTACGTTGTGCGCGTGCAGCAATTCACTGGCGAAGCGGTCTGCCTGCGAGGCGGAATTTTGGCGTTCTTGAGCAATAGCGCTGGGCGCGCTCACGCTCGCGAGAAGGGCCAGACACCCGAAAATTTTCGCACGGATTCGCATGGCTGCACCTTGACTTAGAGCCTTTAACAAAGGCTGAAAGAAGCGATGGCGCGTGCTCTTTACATCCACTGGCCCTTCTGCGCGAAGAAATGCCCCTATTGCGATTTCAACTCGCATGTCCGCGCCAGTGTGGACGTTCAGCTGTGGCAAACTGCGTTGCTCGCCGATATGCGGTTTGAGGCGAAACTGGCGGGCGGAGAGCCGCTGACATCGATCTTTTTCGGTGGAGGAACACCTTCGCTCATGCCGCCCGAACTGGTCGCAGCGCTGCTCGCAGAAGCAGAACAATTGTGGAGATTGGCCCCAAATATCGAAATCACTTTAGAGGCCAATCCTTCCTCTGTTGAAGCCAGCAATTTTGCGGCCCTAGCCAATGCCGGGATCAACCGTGTTTCGCTGGGTGTTCAATCGCTTGAAGACGATAGCTTGCAATGGCTCGGGCGTTTGCATGGGGCGGATGAAGCCCTCGGCGCGCTAACCACTGCGCAGCAACACTTTGAGCGGGTCAGTTTCGATCTGATCTACGCCATGCCTAATCACACCCCCAAATTGTGGGAGGCGCAGCTGGCTCGGGCGCTATCACTCGGCACGGCGCATCTGTCGCTTTATCAGCTCACAATTGAGCCCGGCACACGTTTTGCCAGCGATGTGCGGCGCGGCATTTTTACGCCGCTGGACGACGACGCAGCGGCAGAGCTCTTCACGATCACGCAAGAACTGACCGGCAAAGCTGGCCTGCCTGCCTATGAAATCAGCAATCACGCGCGGTGCGGCGAGGAAAGCCGCCACAATCTCACCTATTGGCGCTACCAAGACTATTGCGGGATCGGCCCCGGCGCGCATGGCCGGCGCGGCGGAATGGCCACAACACGGCACAAGAAGCCGGAAAACTTCCTTCGCGCGGTCAGTGAGCAAGGGCACGGTATTGCCGACAAACAGGCGCTTCGCCCGAGAGATCAAGCCGCAGAAGCGCTGCTGATGGGTCTGCGATTGATCGAGGGGATCGACCTTGGCGCAATGTCGGCGCGCTTCGAATTGGACGAGGCGCAATTGATCGATCCGCGCGGATTGAGGCGCAATTGCGATCTTGGCCTTATGTGGCGGCGCGATGACGCAATCGGGGTGACGCCGGCCGGCCTGCCATTGCTCGACGCGCTGCTGGGCGAAGTGGTGGCCGACAGCCTGGTGGACGCGTGAGCCTGCACGATCTTCTGTCCGAGTGGCGCGATCATCTGGCCGAAGGACGGCGGCGGAGCCCGCACACCGTACGCGCCTATTGCTCAGCGGCGGAGCGGCTGCTCAAGGCCCGCAATCTGACGGATTGGAACGGCGTTGCCGGATTGGAGGCGCATGACCTGCGCGCGCATCTCGCCGCACGCCGCAATGATGGCCTCTCCAACGCCAGCACTGCGCGCGAGCTATCCGCGCTCAAGGCGTTCATCACCTTTGCCCGGGCACAGACCGGCGATCCCGATCCATCCGCACCGCGCCTGCGCGGACCGCGCACCAAAAAGGGCCTGCCCCGCCCTGTCACCCCCGATGAAGCGGTCAATATCGCCGACCTCGTCGCAGGCATGCCGGATGAGGGTTGGATTGGCGCGCGCGACCGTGCGGTTCTACTGCTGATGTATGGATCGGGCTTGCGCATCGCAGAGGCCTTGTCGCTCAAGTGGTCCGATGCAGAGCTGGGCGAGACACTTCAGGTCACCGGCAAGGGCGGAAAACAGCGGATTGTACCGATCTTGCCCGTCACGCGGGACGCGGTGGCGCGCTATGCGGAACTTTGCCCGTGGAAAGCTGAATCAAGCGAAGTTCTGTTCCGCGGGGCAAAGGGCGGCCCGCTGTCCCCCGGCATGGTGCAAAGGGCGATGGCCAATGCTCGCCGCGCTTTGGGCCTACCCGACACAGCAACCCCGCATGCGCTGCGCCACAGTTTTGCAACGCATTTGTTGGGTGCGGGAGCCGATTTAAGGTCTTTGCAAGAGTTATTGGGGCATACATCACTCGGCTCAACCCAGATTTACACCCAAGTAGATGCGGCGCGAATGCTAGAAAATTACCGTGCTGCGCATCCGCGCGCCGGGAAAAAGAGATAAACGATATAGGAGGGAGAGATCATGAGATTGGACCTGGTAGCCATATTCGTGGTTGTTTCGGGCGGAGTGGCATTCGCGTATTACAGCGGGGCGTTTGGCGGCTCTCACACAAGCGAAGGTTATGAACGCGGCAAATATTACGCAAAGTGCGACACTGATTATTTGCAAAGCGCGCCCTATCTGAGTTTCAGCGCCTCATCCAATCAATGCGAGTGTTTTGACGACAAACTTCAAAAGCTAACGCCGTCGCAGCAAGCCGCCGCATACAAGTCTCTTGAAGACCGCCTGACCCTCGCATTCATGGGCAAGGCAGGCGCGAAGGTTGAAGGTTCAAATGTGACCTATAACGACAGCGCACTTGGCGAAGTGAGTGCAAATGTCAAAATTGAGACCAGCGGCAAAGCCATCATGGCTCAATGCAATATGTTCTAGCTCATCCGCCCCTCAATCGCGTCCCAGAACAGGTGGTTTTCTGGGCGCGGGACGGATTTGAGGAGCTTGCAAGAGTTGCTTGGCCACGCGTCATTGGGCTCAATGTAGATTGAGGCTAAGGTTGATCCTGCCGCGATGCTGGAAAATTATCGCTTAGCGCATTTCAGTGCGAAGAAATGAGTCATATGAGTTCAAGAATTGCGACGTTACTTTCGTTATATTAAAATGCGAAATTTTTCTTGTAAGGCTTCGACAATTATTGTCTTTCTAGAAAAAAATGGAGTTGATTCGTGAATCTTGCTAGAACACATAGCGGCCAATCTGAGACCAACACTGGAACAGATGATTTTGATAAATTTATAGTCATTGGATACACTCCAGTAGGCACAATCCAAGGTGGTTACGGCACAATTGAAGTTCATGCCCGGGAAACCGTAATAGCGGCGGCGAACTCAGTGAACCAACACATTAGGTTTGAAGTGAACTCAGGTGATGAATACGCGCAGACAACGATCGCGTCTATTAACGCGAAGCATGTCGACACGTTTATCTCTCATCTGGAGAAACTGCAGCAAACGACAATAGACAAAGATCGATATCAGTTCACCGAAATCCAAATTGAGTCCGACGAACTGAGGATTGTTGTATTTAACAATGATCGCAATGAGGTGATGTGGGCCTGTCAATGCCAAGGTCAAAATGTCCACTTTAACAGCTTGAATAAAATTTCGGAGTTTAAGAGCTTGGTCGAAAAAGCTAAGGCTCAATTAGCAGTTTGACAGAATTAGATGGCGAGCTCCTTTTCGGTTGGCTTGCCTCATGCCACCCGCCCCTCAATCGCGTCCCAGATCATGCCAGCCGTGTCGGTTCCGTTGAATGCATCAATCGCGACGATCCCCGTCGGTGATGTGACGTTTATCTCGGTCAGCCATTTGCCGCCGATCACGTCGATACCGACAAATGTCAGGCCCAGTCGTTTAAGCTCTGGCCCCATCGCATCGCATATCTCTTGCTCACGGTCTGTGAGGCCGGTTTTTTCCGCACTGCCGCCCATGGCGAGGTTAGATCGAAACTCGCCCTCGCCCGGTATCCGGTTGATTGCACCCGCAACTTCGCCATCGACCAGCACGATACGCTTATCGCCCTCCGCCACTTCAGGAAGGAACGGCTGGACCATATGCGGCTCTGGCCAGGTCTGGTTGAACACCTCAAACAGAGCGGTGAGATTGTCGCCATCGGCTGGCACGCGGAAGATCGCTTTGCCGCCATTGCCGTGGATTGGCTTCACCACCACAGCGCCATGTTCGGCCATAAAGCGCTTCACCTCGTCTGGGGAGCGCGTGATGAGGGTCGGCGGCATAAACTGCCGGTAGTCAAGCACCATCACCTTTTCAGGTGAATTGCGGACATTGGCCGGATCATTGACCACCAGCGTTTCTTTGCCAATCCGCTCCAGCAGGTGGGTTGCGGTGATATAGCCCATGTGAAACGGCGGGTCCTGCCGCATAAGGATCACGTCGATGTCCTTGCCCAGATCCAGCCGCTCAGCTGCGCCTTTGGTAAAGTGATCGCCCTCAACCCGTTGCACCGTGACCGGCGCACATTCGGCAAACAGACGGTCGTCCGCATCCAGCGTCAGGCTTTCAACATGATACTCATAGATGGAATGCCCGCGCTCTTGCGCGCCCAGCATCAGCGCAAAGCTGGAATCGCCCTTAATGTTGACGCTTTCAATAGGGTCCATTTGAACCGCGATGCGAAGACTCATCAATAATCCTTTCAAGGCTGGTGCCAGTCTAAGGCATCCAAGCGTTGGTGATGTGGCGAGGCATGCTGCCCGGTGCAAGGAGGATAACGTCAATTCGCATATCATCGCCCTCGCGCAAATATTCGTGGGCAACGCATTCGGCCGCGGCGGCAACGCGGGTTAGGCGTCTTTCATCGATCGCGTAGTCGAGGTCAGCCTTCTTCTTGCGCCATTTCACCTCTGTGAAGGCGACAAGCGCACCCTTGCGAGCGATGAGGTCGATCTCTCCGCGCGGCGTCTTCACCCTTTGGGCAAGGACCTGCCACCCCTTCAGGCGCAGCCACATGGCCGCCCGTAATTCGCCATCGCGGCCACTCTTTTCCGCGATCTGCCGCTTCATAGCGCTTTGAGCTCTACTGCGCGGGCATAGAGCGTCTTGCGGTCCAATCCGCTCGCCTTGGCCACTTGTCCCGCCGCCTTGCTGGGGCTCATGGTTTCTAGCGCCTCTCTCAGCAGTTCATCAGGATCACCCACCGGCGCATCACCCGACGGCGGGCCGATGAGGAGTACAATCTCACCCTTCGGCGGATGGTCGGTGTAATAAACCGCCAGCTCGCTTGCCGTTCCCACCCTGCATTCCTCATGCAGCTTGGTCAGCTCCCGGGCGACAGCGACCTGCCGGTCCGGCATATCCGCGGCGATAGCACCAAGGCTTTTGACCAGCCGAGGCCCAGTTTCATAGAAAATCAGCGTTGTGTTAACGGTACCGAGCTCTTGCAGCACTTCTCCGCGCGCCTTTTGCTTCACGGGTAGGAAGCCTGCGAACAAGAAGCGATCATTGGGTAAGCCCGCGAGTGTAAGGCCCGCAATGGCTGCGCACGCACCGGGCAGCGTAGTGACCGCTACGCCAGCCTCCCTCGCATCGCGCACCAGCCGAAAACCGGGGTCAGAAATCAGCGGCGTGCCCGCATCGCTCACCAGCGCCACGGAGCCAGCTCGCGCCGTATCAATAAGCTCTCGCCTCGCCCCCTCCTCGCTGTGATCATCATAGCGCCGCATCCGTTTCGAAATGCCTAGATGCGACAACAGCTTGCCCGTGACCCTAGTATCCTCGCAAGCAATCACATCACAGCGTTGCAAAATGTCGACAGCACGGAGCGTTATATCGCCGAGATTGCCAATCGGAGTTGCTACAATGTAGAGGCCCTGCTCAAGTGATTTGGATACAGGCGATGAAGAGTGCGGGTCAGTCACCCCAGCTCTTTGGAACAGCCAACAGGGGTCGGCAAGTATGAAGCGTAATTGGTTTAATCGGCGCACTCTGGTGATTGCGGGCGCTGCCGCTGTGCTCGGCGGGTGTCAGGTGATCCCCAAAACGGGTCCAACCACCACCACGGACCCGGGCCCCTCTACGGAACCTAGCGCGACTGCTCTGCCCACCGACGCCACCCGTCACCGGATAGCTCTGCTGGTCCCGATGTCGGGCAGCACAGGCGCCGTTGGCCAATCGCTGGCAAATGCCACAACCATGGCTTTGCTCGATACCAATGCGAACAATTTGCGCATTACGACCTATGACACCTCTCAGGGCGCGGGCGCGGCGGCTCGCAGAGCCATCGCCGATGGCAACCGCCTGATCCTCGGCCCATTGCTGTCCGAAAATGTGTCGGCGGTTCAGGCACAGGCCCGTCCAGCAGGCGTGACGACAATCTCATTCTCGAACGACACCAGCGTTGCGAGCCCGGATGTGTTCGTGATGGGGCACATTCCAGAGCAATCGATCCGCCGCAGCGTCCGCTATGCACGCAACCAAGGCGCAACGCGCTTTGCCGCTCTGCTTCCCAATGGCGACTATGGCGAGCGATCAATGGGCGCGCTTAGCAATGCTCTGCGTGATTTTGGCGGATCGCTGACCACAACTCAGCGCTACTCGCGCAGCAACACCTCTATCGTCAGTGCAGCCCAGCGTCTGCGCGATGCTGGCGGTTATGACACGGTGTTGCTTGGCGAAGGCGCGCGGCTATCGGTTCAGGCTGCAGGTGAGCTTAAGAAAGAAAACGGCGTAAACTCCCGGATCCTCGGCACGGAGCTGTGGAGCGGCGAAACCGCCCTCACCCGTTCCAGCGCAATGCGCGGCGCATTGTTCTCTGCGGTGTCTGATGGACGCTATAAGCGCTTTACGGACAGCTATGAGACCCGCTTCGGCTCCAAGCCCTATCGGATTTCAACCTTGGGCTATGACGCTGTCCTGCTCACTCTCAGGGTCGCGCGCGATTGGCGTGTTGGCAGCCAGTTCCCAGAACGGCAGCTGCGTGATCGCGGCGGCTTCCTTGGACTGGACGGTCCATTCCGCTTCCAACGCAACGGTGTTGTGGAGCGCGCAATGGAAGTGCGTGAGGTGCGCGGCAACAGCGTCGTAATCGTCGACCAGGCGCCTCAGCGCTTCGAGGACTGAGCAAAACGTAGAGTTACCTGCTTGTTAGCGGCTCTCTGCCGGGCCTATAGCCTTACGCATGTCTGATGATCTGTTTGAAGGTACTCCGTCATCGAGCGGTGATTACGATTCCTCATCGATTGAGGTGCTCGAAGGGCTGGAGCCAGTGCGGCGCCGGCCTGGGATGTACATTGGCGGCACGGATGACCGCGCGCTGCATCACCTTGCCGCCGAAGTTCTCGACAACTCGATGGACGAGGCCGTTGCGGGCCATGCCAACCGGATCGAAGTGCGCCTGGAGGAAGGCAATCGCCTGACCATCGGCGACAATGGCCGCGGCATTCCGGTTGATGAGCATCCGAAGTTTCCGGGCAAATCCACGCTTGAGGTGATCCTGTCCACGCTTCACTCGGGCGGCAAGTTCTCTGGCAAGGCCTATGCCACCAGCGGCGGTCTGCACGGGGTTGGCGTGAGCGTCGTCAACGCTCTGTCGTCACACACCCGGGTTGAGGTTGCGCGCGACAAGCAATTGTTCGCGCAAGAATTCTCCAAAGGGCAAACGCTCGGGAAGATCGAAAACCTTGGCGCAACGCCCAATCGGCGCGGCACGCAGGTCAGCTTCACGCCCGATGAAGAGATATTTGGCGACCGCAAATTTAAGCCGCACCGGCTATTCAAGCTCGCCCGTTCCAAAGCCTATCTGTTTGCTGGCGTTGAAATCCGCTGGAAATGCGCGCCTAGCCTCGCGTCCGAGGACGTGCCCGAAGAGGCCACGTTCAAATTTCCTGGCGGTCTCGCTGATCACTTGGCGGAGCAAGTCGGCGCACGCGAATGCGTTACCGCACAGGCCTTCACCGGAAACCAGGACTTTCCCGAGGACGACAGCGGCACCTCGCAAGGGCGGGTCGAATGGGCCATCGCATGGCCGCTCTATTCCGACGGATCGACCAGCTGGTATTGTAACACGGTCCCAACCCCCGATGGCGGAACGCATGAGCAAGGTCTAAGAGCTGCTCTGACCAAGGGCCTGCGCGCCTTTGGCGAGCTGACCGGTACGAAGAAGGCCAAAGACATCAGCGCCGATGACGTGATGACCGGCGGCGAGGTGATGCTCAGCGTCTTTATCCGCGACCCGTCGTTTCAGTCGCAAACGAAGGACCGCCTCACCTCGCCGGAGGCGGCCCGCTTTGTTGAGAACGCGGTGCGCGATCACTTCGACCATTTCCTCACTGACAATATGGACCGGGGCAAGGCCCTGCTCGGCGAGGTTATGGAGCGCATGGATGAGCGCCTGCGCCGCAAGCAAGAGCGCGAGATCAAGCGCAAGACCGCGACCAATGCCAAGAAGCTGCGCCTGCCAGGTAAACTCACCGATTGTTCCGGCGAAGGGGACAAAGAAACCGAGCTGTTTATCGTTGAGGGCGATTCGGCTGGTGGCAGCGCGAAGCAAGCGCGCAACCGCAAGACGCAGGCGATCCTGCCGATCCGCGGCAAGATCCTGAATGTGGCCTCGGCAACTGCCGACAAAATCCGCGCCAATCAGGAAATCGCCGACCTTTCACTCGCGCTGGGATGCGGCACCCGCAAAGACTGCGACGCTGAAAATCTGCGCTATGACCGCGTGATTATCATGACCGATGCGGACGTCGATGGTGCACACATTGCAACCCTGCTGATGACGTTCTTCTTCCAAGAGATGTCGGACATCGTGAAAAAGGGCCATCTGTTCCTGGCCAAGCCGCCGCTTTATAAGCTGACCGCTGGCAAAGAGAGCCGCTACGCCAATGATGATGCGCACCGCGCGCAGCTGGAAGAGACGGTTTTCAAAGGCAAAAAGGTCGAAGTTGGCCGGTTTAAAGGCCTTGGCGAAATGAACCCGCAGCAGCTTCGCGAAACCACTATGGATCCAGACACCCGCAGCCTGATCCGCATCACCCTGCCCCAAGAGTTTGAAGACCGCGCGGCGGTGAAGGAAGTCGTCGATCAGCTCATGGGCCGCAATCCAGAGCACCGCTTCAACTTCATCCAAAACCGCGCTGGAGAGGTCGACCGCGAGGCGATTGATGCCTGAGGAGAGATCAAAAATGCAGACTTCGGATCAAATCAAAACACGCACCGGATCTGGAAGCGGTACCGCCGATTTACTCTGTCCTAGGTGCGATGGAAGCTACCTACACCACAACGAAGTATTAGTCTTCGACAGATCAGAAGACGCGGAGGCAACGACCGTTTCAGAGGTGGATGCTGGCACGACTACGGTGAGAATGCTCGACTCAAATTCGTCTGGTAATCCAAGTGCACGACGTGACGGGATTTCGATCAAATTCTGGTGCGAGCATTGTGGTGAAGATCGCCCGCTCACTCTAAATATTGCTCAACACAAAGGCGAAACGGAAGTTTTCTGGGTTTTGATTGATGCCTGACGATCAGGACCAGCCTGACGACGCGCCAAGAAAATACCCCAACCCGCGCGAGGAAGACATCATGGCGGGAGACCGTCGGATTTCGCGCCCAGACAGCGCACTGCCTGATTGGCATATTCCCGATGCGGCCTACCGCCCCATCCCCATTGCCTGGTTTGCAGCCGCGTTTTTGCTGCAATCGATCGTTATGTTCGCAATCTTCATGCTGCTGATCAGCAAGAGCGGATATTTCACCATTGCTGGCGCGGCCATCGCCACCGGAGCAATTGGCGCATGGACCTGGGACAGGGGGATGAAAGACGCCGCAACCGGGTGGAAAGTCGCTACCATCGTGCTTCTTGCTGTGCAGTTTGCGCTGGTCGCGCTGACGGCATCTGCCCGCCTCTAACCCGCCGTTTCAGTGTGAATATGCAGATGCCCTTCTAACGTGCGGTGCACCGGGCATTTGTCCGCAATCGCAATTATCCGGGCGCGCTGGTCAGCTGTCAGGTCGTCGCCCAGAACCGTGATTGAGCGGTTGAGCGCCTGAATTTGCGCGCCTTCGCCCTCCTCCTCGCAATGATCGCAATCGCTCGCATGATCCCGCTCATGAGTCACATGCACCTGATAGCCGTCGACCGGCCAGCCCTTGCGGTCTGCATACATCTTCATGGTCATGACAGTGCAAGTGCCCAGCGCGGCGTTGAGCAGATCATAAGGGGTCGGGCCGCTGTCATCACCGCCATAGCTGCGCGGTTCATCAGCGACGAACCGGTGGCTGGTAGTGAACACCTCAGTTCCGAACTTGCCGTGACCAGATTTCACTAAAACGCCCGCTTCCGGCACTTCGGTCTCACCGCAACTCTTGAGGTATCTTTTCGCCCATGAAGCGATCGCTACAGCGGCATATTCGGCATCCTCTGCCTTGGTCAAAAGGTGATCGGCATCGTCTAGACTGATGAAACTTTTCGGATGAAAAGCGGCCTGAAACAAAGTCGCCGCATGCTCTACGCCGACGATTGTATCGGTAGGCGAGTGCAGCGCGAGGTATGGTAGCCGGAGCTCTTTAACGAGATCGAGCAATTTGACCGACTCCGTTCGCTCAAGAAATTCCCGGCTGACCGAGAACCTTTGCCCTCCAATTGTCACAGGTCCCTCGCCGTCGGCTCGGATTGCCTCGTGATCGCCTTTGATGATGTGCAGCACATGCGGAACGTCCGAAGGTGCGCCAATGGTCGCGACAGCCGCAACATTCTCCGCGCCCAGCTCATGCGCCGCGGCCAGCACCGCTGCTCCGCCAAGACTGTGTCCAACCATTAGTAAAGGCGCGTCGAAACGCGACCGCAAAGCGCCAGCGACCGCGACCAGATCGGCAATGTCCGTGGCAAAGCCAGCGCGGCCAAACTCACCTTCGCTTCCGCCAAGCCCGGTGAAGTCGAACCTGAGTGTCGCAATGCCCTGAGCAGCCAGTGCCCGAGCGACGCTGATCGCGGCGCGGCTTTGCTTGGTGCAAGTGAAGCAATGCGCAAAAACCGCAGCGCCTCTGACCAGCCCCGTGGGCATTTCAAGCGCCCCGTCCAGGCTGTGCCCGGCGGTTGTCGTGATCGAAAAAGTCTCTGTCGGCATTGCGGGCCCTCCAATGGGTGATGCTTGTAGGGCTATTAGCGCGCTCAAGCCATTTGGTTACGCCTTGCGGAACACCACCGCGCGATGCACTGTGCGTGCTATGCTCAGAAACCTTGCACTCGCTCTCTCGCTTCTACTCGTCCCTAGTTCCGTATTGGCCCAAGACTCGCCCACTAGCGAGACGGTGACTTCCGAGCCGCTGAACGCACGCGCGCAGGATGTGGTCGCTCTGATGAATGGAGAAAAAGCGCCAGAAGATGTGTTCGGGCCGCAATTTCTCGCGTCAGTGCCACCAGCACAATTCAACATCGTCACGCAGCAGCTGACCTCGCAATTTGGCGCCGCAATCGGAGTGGAGAGCGTTGAGCCAACCGGAGAATTCACCGCGAACATCGCTATTCGATTTGAAAAGGCGATTGGACAAGGCACGCTGGCGCTGAGTTCAACTGAGCCGCACAAAATCGAAGGCCTGCTGCTGCGCCAATTTGATGCGATCGATGACAGTCTTGCCAAGATCGAAGCAGATCTCGCTGCGTTACCAGGCGAAGTTGGCGCGTATTATGGCCCCATCAGCGGCGATGCCCCCGTCCTCTCCGTCAATCCTGATGAGCAATTCGCCATTGGCTCAGCGTTCAAGCTTTATGTGCTCGCAGCTCTCGCAGAAGATGTCCGGGCCGGCGAGCGGAGCTGGGACGAGGTCGTAACCCTGACTGAAAAGAGCTTTCCCAGTGGCATGATGCAAGACTGGCGGAATTCCGCGCCAGTCACGCTGCACACGCTGGCTAGCCTGATGATCTCGATCAGTGACAACACAGCGACCGATCAGTTGATCAAAGAGCTGGGAAGAGATCGAGTTTTGCGCGCGCTGATCGAGAGCGGGCATAGCGATCCATCGAAGAATGATCCCTTTCTCACAACCAGAGAAATGTTCGCGCTAAAAGGCGGCTCCAAGCAAGCACTCGAAGCCTTTCAGGCGGAGAGCAATCGCGATCGCCGGCTCGAAATGCTTGAGCAGCTTGAAGCAGCCTCCATCACCGCTGAAGAGATCAATTTAGCCTTTGCAACCGGTCCGGTCGCGCTGGATGTTGAGTGGTTCGCGAGCGCCAATGATCTGCGAAAATTGCTTCAGCGTATTTATACAGAATCCCACGATGGCGCATTGTCGATCATGGCGATCAATCCCAGCATGCCAGACAATCTGCGCAATCAATGGCGATATGTGGGCTATAAGGGCGGATCAGAGCCCGGCGTCCTTAACCTCACATGGCTTCTCGCCGACGAGTCTGGCAACAACCACGTCCTTGTGCTCAGCTGGAACAATCCCGATGCTGCGCTGGAAAACACTGCGCTGGAGCTGATCGCGCAGCGCATCCTTGCCCTGCCCCGCTAAAGCGGTCTCCGAGAACAGCCCTCCGGTTTGAGCGCGAGCTTACGTAGCGTCACCCTTGCCACCTGAACGGATCGACCTTAACCCTCGCGTCAAGTCCAGTTGCCAATTGAGATTTACAGGAAAACCCATGACCGACACGACGCAGCAGCGCTTTGAAGGCACCAATGATTACATCGCCACCGATGATCTGAAAGTCGCAGTGGATGCTGCGGTGACGCTGCGCCGCCCGCTGTTGGTCAAGGGTGAACCTGGCACCGGCAAAACAGTGCTGGCGCACGAAATTGCAAAAGCCATCGGCGCGCCGCTAATCGAGTGGAACGTGAAATCGACCACAAAGGCGCAGCAAGGCCTTTATGAATATGATGCGGTTGCGCGCCTGCGCGATGGTCAGCTGGGCGAGGAACGCGTCCACGACATCCGCAATTACATCAAGAAGGGCAAGCTGTGGGAAGCCTTCACCTCTGAGCAGCTGCCCGTGCTGCTGATCGACGAGATTGATAAGGCCGATATCGAATTTCCCAACGATCTCTTGCAAGAGCTCGATCGGATGAGCTTTGACGTCTACGAAACGCAAGAGCGCGTGGCGGCGAAAGAGCGCCCTATCGTGGTCATCACCTCGAACAATGAGAAGGAATTGCCAGACGCATTCCTGCGCCGCTGTTTCTTCCACTACATCAAGTTTCCAGACCGCGACACGATGCAGTCGATCATCGACGTGCATTATCCTGGCATCCAAAAGACGCTGGTCAAAAAGGCGATGGATATCTTCTATGAGCTGCGCGAAGTGCCTGGCCTAAAGAAAAAGCCATCAACCAGCGAGCTGCTCGACTGGCTAAAGCTACTGATGAACGAAGATATGCCGCTGGAAACGCTGCAGGACGCCAATCCGAACAGCGCCATTCCACCGCTTCACGGCGCACTGCTCAAGAATGAGCAGGACGTGATGATGTTTGAACGGCTGGCCTTTATGGCGCGGCGCAATCCGACTTAGTCAAACGAGTAAGCAAGCTCCAGATCGCCCCAACGGCGGCCTTTAAAGAACAGCGGCATGTAGACGTTGCGAACGACGATGTACTGCTCGCCGTTACCCTCTTGACGATAGACGGCCATCATATACGGTGCGTTGCTAGATTTTGCTTTCTTGTCGATTGGGTCGAGGATTATGCGGCCGTGGCGACAATACGTCGTGTCATGAACGACATCGCCAGTCGGCTCCTTGGACCGCTCACTAAGGTGCGTCGGCAGAAAGCCATTTACGTCAGTGCAGGCAGCAGCAACGATCGCTGAATCGAGATCCTTCGCTCTGTCCAAAAACGGCCGCCAGTTTTGATGGGCCCAATCGGTCAGTTTGTTGCGGAAACGCTCTGGATTGCTGCCAGCAATCCGCTGATAATTATGGTCAAACAGTTCCGCTTCGGTGATCTCACCATTTTCGAGCGCAGCCTCTGTATGGACCACCAGCTCTTGCATAAATTCCTGTGCCCGCGAGACCATTGCCTCATCTTCTGGGCACAGACCAGCTTGGACAATTTTATCAAACATCTCGCTAGCAGTAAGCTCTAGCTCCATCATGCGCAGGTGCGCATTTTGCAGATCTTCCTCGTTCTCACGAGCGGAAATATCATAGCGCGCAATAACTTCTTGGACCGATCCAACATGGCCGCTGATCGTTCCGGTGGACCGGGCAATCACATCGTTTTGTTTGTCGACCTCTTCCACCAGTTCGCCAACGCTGCTGATCGTCGTTTCAATCCGCGCAACGGAAGCCTTCGCATCGTCACTCGCAATCGATCCTTGCTCGATCTGACCGATCACACTGCTGGCTTCCTCACCCAGGCGGTCGATAGTTAGAGCAATTTCCTCTGTCGCTTTGCGCGTGTCATTGGCCAGACTTTTGACCTCTCCAGCCACCACCGCAAAGGTCCGGCCAGCTTCCCCAGCCCTCATCGCTTCAATAGTCGCGTTCAGCGCTAGGATATTGGTCGTTTCTGCAATTTGATCAATGTCATGAGCACTGCGCTTCACTTGTTCCATTGCAGCGGAAAAGCCTGTCACATGTTGGCCGAGGGTATCGACCAAGTTGAGGACGGCATTGATCTGTTCCAATGATGATTGGATAAGCGAGGTGCCCTCGCCCAACCGCTCAATTGCGCGCTCTGACAGAAGCCGTGCTTCATCGCTCGCTTCAGAGACCTTTGTCTGATCCGCTTCCAGTTCTGAAACGGTATCACGCAGCGCTTTGTGCTCTTCGCGCAGGGCCTGAGAGGATTTAATAACTCCGGCGACAATACCGGCAACATCGGTACAGCCCAAAGTGACCGAGCTGCAACTCTCTGGAATTGCCTTGAGGGCGCTGGCACCCTCACGATCGATCTCAAATGCTTTCATCAGTACCTGTTCCTAAAATCTGTGTGGGGCCTCTGGTAACCAGTGATGGTTAGCGAAGGCTTAAAGAGACCGAGAAAACGGCAAAATTTGGCCGCCCACGGCACTCGTATTCACACATTCAGGACTAGCGCCGAGGCACCGCTGCAGTTAGAGCTTCGCCCATGTTTTTCAATTTCGTCGACGAACTTCGTGAAGCCGGGATTTCGGCCAGTTTCAAAGAGCACCTCACCTTGCTGGAGGCGCTCGACAAAGATGTGATCGAGCAAACGCCTGAGGCCTTCTACTACCTCAGCCGTGCGACCTTCGTAAAAGACGAGGGGCTGATCGACCGCTTTGATCAGGTCTTCAACAAGGTTTTCAAAGGCATTCTGTCCGATTACGGCCAAAACCCAGTCGATATTCCAGAGGACTGGCTAAAGGCCGTCGCCGAGAAATTCCTCAGCGAAGAGGAGATGGAAAAGATCAAATCCCTGGGCGATTGGGACGAGATCATGGACACGCTGAAAAAGCGCCTTGAGGAACAGGAAAAGCGCCACGAAGGCGGCAATAAGTGGATCGGAACCGGCGGAACGTCTCCATTTGGGCATGGCGGCTATAACCCGGAAGGTGTGCGGATCGGCGGCGAGAGCAAGCATAAGCGCGCGATCAAGGTTTGGGAAAAGCGCGAGTTTCAAAACCTCGACAACACCAAAGAGCTGGGTACGCGCAACATCAAAATGGCGCTGCGCCGCCTGCGCCGCTTCGCCCGCGAAGGTGTGGCCGATGAGCTCGATCTGGATGCGACCATTGATGGCACCGCAAAGCAGGGCTGGCTCGACATTCATATGCGCCCCGAGCGGCACAATGCGGTGAAATTGCTGCTGTTCCTTGATGTTGGCGGATCGATGGACCCCTTCATCAAGCTGTGCGAGGAGCTGTTCA
Organism: Erythrobacter sp. S249; assembly: GCF_057364975.1. Taxonomy (NCBI): domain Bacteria; kingdom Pseudomonadati; phylum Pseudomonadota; class Alphaproteobacteria; order Sphingomonadales; family Erythrobacteraceae; genus Erythrobacter; species Erythrobacter sp. S249. The sequence goes on from NZ_CP200287.1 coordinate 531,409, forward strand.
GCGCAGCCTCCTCAGAATTCAAAAACCTCGAATTCTTCTACTTTCACAACTGCCTTTACGAAGGCGTGTGGAAAGACAATTCGCGCCGCTGGCAGGAACGCACGAAGACGTGGGATGTGCTCCACAAATTCGGGCATGATTACAAAGTGATCTTTGTCGGCGATGCGGCGATGAGCCCCTATGAAATCACCCATGCCGGCGGCAGCGTTGAGCATATGAATGAGGAAGCTGGCGCGATCTGGATGAACCGGGTGACCAACACCTATCCGGCGACCGTTTGGCTGAACCCTGTGCCTGAAAAGCAGTGGAGCTATTCGCAATCGACCAAGATGCTCAAGCAGCTGGTGAATGACCGGATGTACCCGCTGACCTTGGACGGTCTGGACGATGCAACGCGGGAGCTGAGCCGCAAGGTGGGGCATTAGTCCTGATGTCAACTATCGACCGAAAGGCGGACGCTTGCATAGTGTTATTGTTTCTACCAAAATCAACGACATCCTCGATCACCCGCTATTCGGTAAAAAAAGGTCTTCATACATGATCTCAGTCCGCGTGCTCGCCGTGCTTGCTTCATTCGTTACGCTCACGGCGTGTGTGGATCGGGTTGAAACATCTGCCCCTCCTGCGGTTGATGGGCAATCGGGTGCAGACGACCGCTTGATGGTCGATACTGCTAGGACGCGGCTTCAGTCTGTGGTGAAGCAAGAAGACCTTCCATCGCTCTCTACCGCAATCGTCCGCTCTGACGGAACAATCGAATATCTCTCATTTGGGACGCTGCAACGCGGACAAAATACGCCGGTCTCGGAGGACACGATTTTCCAGATCGCCTCTTTGTCAAAAACGCTCACCGGAATTGTTACGAACAGTCTGATTAGATCAGATAGGTTGGACCCCGAAGCGCCTATCACGAGATATCTTGCTCCCCTTCTGGGAGCTCAAACTAATGCGACCCTTGCCAACATCACCACCAGGCAGTTGCTCCATCACCGAACTGGCATCAAAGATGAGAACTGTTCACTTTATGCGAAGCGCCAAGACGGTGAACCATGGCTCGATGGATATTCACGTGCTGAGTTGATCGCCGATTTGCGCGAACTATCGCTACCTGCAGAACCTGCCGGCTTCGGTTACACGAGTTGCGGCTATGCCATCGTCGGCCTCATCAACGAAGTGATTGCCGATGAGCAATTCGCTGCGCTTTTGAACGACCGCGTCGCCTTAAAATACGGCATGACAGATACGGTGGTCACGCTAAGCGCAGAACAGCAAAACCGACTAGCGACGCCGTATCGGAAGGATAACAGGCAGACCCCAACCGCAGCTTCGAATATGGGCATGGGAACTCCAGGAAGCGCCGTTTATTCCTCGACCCAAGACTTGGCGCGACTGCAGGTTGCCCAACTGAGTGCATATCGCGACTATATCGCCGATGGGACAGTGTCTGAGCTGATCCTCTCCCAAGAGACTGAAGCGGGTCGGAATGAAGACGTTCGCTTTGGAACTGGAATTATCGAGATTCGTGAGGAAGAAGGAACAATCTATCTGCACGACGGCGATGCAGATGGATTTGCGTCGCTCTATGCGTTTGCTCCAGAGCAGGACATTGGCATCGTCATGTTGGCAGGTAGCGGTGGACGAGTGTTTGTCGAAACTGGGATTGAGCTACTCACTGAATTCATGGCCCGCGAGAATGCCGCAATGGGTAAGGAGGAGAACTAGCCGAACCGCGCGGAAACTCTCCAATCAGCTTTGCATTGCTTCAACTGTTAGGCCCATTGCTAGCTTTCTATTCGGAAGACTCATGATTTGACGCTGGCTGCTGGTCTTGGAGACTCAATAAGGTTGCTACCACCCCAAAAAGACGGACGCTCCTCCTTAGTACAGCAAATGCTCCCTAACGGTCTGCACCCACGCGGCTTCATCGTTTGACGCCAGCGCGTCGAGATCGCTTGGCCGCGCTGCTGCATCGTCGACCCATTCCCGCAAAGATGGCCCGCCATTGATCACATCGATGGCCAGCACGTCATTGGTGTATTCGTATTTGAAGTCCGTCCCGCGCCACAGTTCATAGTCAGAATAAAGGCTGCGGATCGCCTTGAAAGCGAGCGCCTGAAGACGCCACGGCTTAAACAAATCATGATCGTAATGCGGCCCCTCTGCATGGATCATCAAGGCGTTACACAGCTTTCCTGTATGCTTGTGGAAGGTCGGCTCGAACCAACAATCCCTCAAAGCGCAGCCCTGAAGCCAATCAGGCTGGAGGCCGTGCATCTCTGCCAGCACTGCCTTTGCATCAATGTCTGGCGCGCCGAACAAGACTTCCAGTGGCCGCGTGGTCCCGCGGCCCTCTGACACAGTGGCACCTTCGATCATCACCGTACCCGCATAGGCGCGGGCCATGTTCACATTGGCGGCATTGGGTGAAGGGTTGATCCAGATCCGCGACGTGGGCCAGCCATGGCCCTCACCGCTCGGTTCCCAGCCCTCCATCGCAACCACGCGATAATCCACATCGAGGCCAAAGTGCGCAATGAACCAATGGCCCATCTCGCCGAGCGTCAGGCCGTGCCGCATGGGCATGGGCGCGGCTCCCACGAAGCTCTCGTGGCCCGGCACAAGCAAGGTGCCCTCGACTGGCCGACCAGCGGGATTGGGGCGATCCAGCACCCAAACCTCTTTGCCGCCCTTACCCGCTTCTTCCAGTAGGTAGAGCAGCGTAGTCACAAAGGTGTAGATGCGGCATCCAAGATCTTGAAGATCAAACAAAAAGATATCGGCGCTCGCCATCATATCAGGCGTCGGACGGCGCACTTCGCCATAGAGCGAAAACACCGGAATGCCGTATTGCGGATCGGTCTCGTCCGCCGTTTCCACCATATTGTCCTGCTTATCGCCTTTCAGCCCATGCTGCGGGCCGAATGCGCTGGTGACATTCACCCCAGCAGCGATCAGCGCATCGAGCGAATGGGTGAGGTCAGCGGTGACACTGGCCGGGTGCGCGACCAATGCGACGCGTTTGCCCTCCAGAGCGCTGAGCAATGGCTTGTCTGCCAACAGGCGATCAATTCCAAACTTCATGGCATGGATTTGCGGCAGGCGCGCGGCAAAGGCAACTCGCTTTTGCACATAAATTTTGTGCGCTTTGATCAATTGTGGTTATAGCAGCGTCTTATGGACTGGACCCTCGCTATTATCGCGGCCCTTTGGGCGATCATTCTCGGCGGAGCAGGCGGCCTTCTGACCGAAATTGGCGAGTGGTATCGCGATCTGAACAAGCCAAGCTGGCAGCCGCCGGATTGGTTGTTCGGTCCAGCATGGACGATCATCCTCGGCCTGTCGGCCTGGAGCCTGTATCTCGCATGGACAAACGCGCCCTCGCCCGCTGATCAGCGGATAATCGCCGGACTGTTCGGCATGAACTTCGCGCTGCACCTTGCTTGGTCGCCGCTGTTTTTCAAAGCGAAACGGCCAGATTGGGCGCTGTTTGAAAACGTCTTTCTGTGGCTTTCGGTGCTTTCGCTCGTGCTGGTCTTGCCGAATTACTCCACGCTCGCAGGCTGGCTGAATGCGCCATATCTTGCGTGGGTGACTTTCGCGGCATTCCTCAATTGGAAGATCGTGCAGCTCAACCGCCCCTTCGGCAGCGGCGCCGCGCAGGACACCTAGCGCTCGACCACCAATTGCCGGCAGGCTTCGCTGTGAAACTCCGGCTTGCCCGGCGGGAATGCCAGCGCCCAATATTGGATTGCTCCGTCACCATGCTCAACGATGGCGTTGAGCGCGACTTGCGCAGGACCAGGCAAGTCGGCGGCAATGCTCGCCTTTAGCACCAGCTCATTGTCACTATATGAGCATGATACGGCAATCGCATCGACCGGGGCATCGCGAGCGCCCTCGCGAAAGTCGTCAAAATCATAGGCCGCCCAGCGCGAAGAGGGCGAGAGATTGAACTCGCGGTAGTATGTGCCGCCAATCGGCTGCCAAAAAATCTCAAAGCAGGTCGTCTTCCACAGGAAGTCTTTGCGCTCTGGCCCGGCGTGCTGAGGCACTTTGATCCCGCCAATCGCCCCGTCGAAGCGAAATTCCGCATCACAGCCAACCGCCGTGGGCGTAATCTGCGCCGTAACCGCGTTGATGGGCCCGAGATCGCATGTCCGATGAAGCATAAGTGGTTGCATGGGAGACCCTATCGCCGAGCAGCGCGCGCCAGACAATGGCCATTCATGACTTTCCCGCCGCTTCGCACACTGTTAAGCGCTCGCCATCATGAAAGCTTACGAATCTGATCTGCTCCAGCTGCTCGATGAACGCGGCTACATCCACCAAGTCACTGACAGCGGCGCGCTCGATCAGCTCGCGGCTAAGCAGGTTGTGCCGGGATATATCGGCTTTGATGCGACCGCGCCCAGCCTACACGTGGGCAGCCTGGTCCAGATCATGATGCTGCGCCGTCTGCAACAGACCGGCCACAAGCCGATTGTTGTGATGGGCGGCGGCACGACAAAGGTCGGCGACCCTTCCGGCAAGGATGAAAGCCGCAAACTGCTGACCGGGGATGCTATTCAGGGCAATATCGCCTCGATCCGCACGGTGTTTGAGCGTTTGCTGACATTCGGCGACGGACCAAGCGATGCGGTGATGGTCGACAATGACGAGTGGCTGTCAAAGCTCGGTTATGTCGAATTGCTGCGCGATGTCGGGCCGCACTTCACGGTCAACCGGATGCTGACCTTCGATTCGGTCCGCTTGCGCCTCGACCGGGAACAGCCGCTTACCTTCCTCGAATTCAATTACATGATCCTTCAGGCCTATGACTTCCTAGAGCTCGCGCGCCGATATGAGTGCCGCTTGCAAATGGGCGGTAGCGATCAATGGGGCAATATCGTCAACGGCATGGAATTGTCGCGCCGGATGGAGAGCCGCGAGCTCTATGGCCTGACAACGCCGCTGCTGACCACGGCGGATGGCGCGAAGATGGGCAAGACCGCATCGGGCGCCGTTTGGCTCAACGATGATCAATTGCCCGCCTATGACTTCTGGCAATATTGGCGCAATTGCGATGACCGCGACGTGGGCCGCTTCCTGAAATTGTTCACAGACCTGCCGCTGGAGGAGATCGCCAAGCTTGAGGCGCTTGAGGGCGCAGAGATCAACGATGCCAAGGTCGTGCTCGCAAACGAAGTGACCAAGCTGGTGCGCGGCGATGAGGCTGCCAAAGCCGCCGAAGCAACTGCGAAGGAAACCTTTGCTGGCGGCGGTGCGGGCGAAGATCTGCCATCATTGGCGGTGGGCGCAGATGGCATGCGGATCGGCGCGGTGCTAACCAAAATCGGCTTCACAGCCTCCAATGGCGAGGCGAAACGCAAGATCGCCGAGGGCGCGGTAAAGATCGATGACACGGCCATCACAGAGCCCGGTTTTCTCGTGGCACCGGCGGATGGCGAGACCCTGAAACTGAGCCTGGGCAAGAAGAAGCATGGGCTGATTACCCGCTAAATTCCGCCTTTGTGACAGTTCTAAACCGCGCTCTATTTCGCCAGCTTTACCAATTGTCAGCCTTTTCGATCCATTAGAGTTGTCACTCGGACAATAATGGAGGGTCGAGAACTGTGTCAGCCGGAGCGAATCTGAGCGTCACTGATATGCGTCGAGCTGCACGTCACCCGGTCGATTTCCCGGTGATTGTGGAGCACTTTGCGCACGGCGACCTCGAATTACATGTATCAAACTTGTCCGCGCACGGCTTTATGGTCGACGATGCGAGCGGCAATCTCAATCGCGGTGATCGCGTGATCATCCGCTTGCCGATTGTTGGCCGGATCGAAGCCTATTTGATCTGGATCCACGAAGAACGGGCAGGCTTTCAGTTTGAGCGGATCATTCGGATTGACGACTTTATCGAAATAATTGACGCGCTTCAGCCCAATCCGCGCCTGCGCCGCAAGCGCTAGACCCTTGTCGCCAGTCCGTTTGACCGGGCAGCGATACAACAAATAGTTCTCGCACCTTGGCAGGCCATGTTGCGCCTGCCATTGCCCATGCGTGAGCGACACTGATCAAATTCCAAGCCACCCGTTCCGGGTTCCCAATTTCCGCGCCTATTGGGTCAGCCGCTTTGCGATGACGCTGGCGCAATACGCCATGCTGCTGATCATTGGCTGGCAGACTTATAATATCGCGCGCGATGCCGGGATGAGCATTGCCGAGGCTTCCGGCCAGCTTGCGCTTATCGGCCTTTTTCAGTTCCTGCCCTTGTTCGTGCTGACACCGTTTACGGGTCTCGCAGCGGACCGATTTGACAGGCGGCGCCTCGCGCAATTGACCGTATTTTTGCAATTTACCTGCGCCGCCGCCCTCGCCTGGTTCACGTGGAGCGGCGCGATCACACTCCCGGTTCTGTTCTCGATAGCCGTCCTGCTGGGCATTGCGCGGGGGTTCGCAGGACCAGCTCTATCAGCGCTGGCTCCCAATCTTGTTCCAAAGGCGCTGCTGCCCATGGCAATCGCTTTGTCATCCATCGCTTGGCAGGTCGGCATGATCCTCGGCCCAGCGATTGGTGGGGTGCTGTACCGAGCGGGGCCTGCCCTTCCCTACTTCGCGGCCTGCGCCTTGTTCGCAGTCTCGCTGATCGCACTGTCCATCATTGGGAAAGTGCCTCAACCGGCGACCCGCAAGGACCAGCGCCCAATCGGCGCGATCATCGATGGTGTGTCTTACGTTGTCCGCAACAAGATGGTCCTTGGCGCGATCACGCTTGATCTGTTTGCGGTGTTTCTTGCGGGAGCGACAGCGCTCTTCCCGGTCTACGCACGCGATATCCTGAACGCGGGAGAAGTTGGACTAGGCTTCCTCGCCGCGGCACCTGCGGTCGGCGCGGCGGTTACTGCCCTGTGGTTCTCATTTCGGCCGCTCAAGACCAATGTAGGCCCCAAAATGCTGTGGGCCGTCGCAGTGTTCGGCCTCGCGACGATTGTCTTCGGGCTATCCACGTCGATGCCGCTGAGCCTCGCGATGCTGGTAATTGTCGGCGCAGCGGACATGTTTAGCGTCTATATCCGGCAATCCTTGATCCAGCTGCACACGCCCGATGATAAACGAGGCCGGGTGTCCTCCGCGTCGCTACTTACGATCAGCGCCTCCAATGAAGGTGGGGATGCGTTCTCCGGTTTTCTCGCCAGCGCCGTTGGCCCGGTTGCCGCCGTTGTGGCCGGCGGAATTGGCGCGATTGTAACCGTTGGGCTGTGGAGCCGAATATTCCCTGTGTTGCGGATGACTAAGAGCTTCGATCCGCCGGAAGACATGCTAAACACACCATCAGAAACAATATCCCCCAAGGAAAAACATCAGGAGGCCTGAGATGAAAGCTGCAAACATTCTCGAGACGATTGGCAACACCCCGCACATTCGCCTGTCACGACTGTTCCCCAATCATGAAGTGTGGCTGAAATCAGAGCGCAGCAATCCTGGCGGCTCGATCAAGGATCGCATCGCCCTCGCTATGGTCGAAGACGCTGAGCAATCGGGCAAGCTCGCACCTGGCGGCACAATCGTTGAGCCGACCAGCGGGAACACCGGTATTGGTCTCGCCATGGTCGCGGCGGTTAAGGGCTATAAGTTGGTGCTTGTTATGCCCGAAAGCATGTCCATTGAGCGCCGCCGCCTGATGCTGGCCTATGGTGCAAGCTTTGACCTTACCCCGAAAGAAAAAGGTATGAAGGGCGCGATTGAGCGCGCAACCGAAATTGTCGAGAGCACCGAAGGCGCTTGGATGCCATCGCAGTTTGAGAACCCAGCCAATGTCGCGGTTCACGCCCGCACAACTGCGAAGGAAATCCTCGCCGATTTCGCCGACACACCGATTGACGTAATGATCACCGGCGTCGGAACGGGCGGCCATCTCACCGGATGCGCAGAGGAAATCAAAAAGAGCTGGAGTGGGTTCAAGGCGTATGGCGTGGAGCCAGAGCTGTCACCCGTCATCAATGGCGGCCAGCCCGGCCCTCACCCAATCCAGGGTATTGGCGCAGGCTTTATCCCGGGCAACCTTCACACGGACGCGATCGATGGCGCGATCCAGGTAGACGCAGAGGATGCCCGCGAAATGGCACGACGCGCAGCCGCTGAGGAAGGGATGCTGATCGGTATCTCCAGCGGCGCAACACTGGCTGCGATTGCAAAGAAACTGCCAGATCTGGATGCGGGCACACGCGTGCTCGGCTTTAACTATGATACCGGCGAGCGCTATCTTTCCGTGCCCGACTTCCTGCCGGTGGAATAACACCCGATCCAAGCCGTGAGTTTAATCTGATCTTGACCTTATCGCTTCATCAAAGGCGAGGTCTGGAGATACTGATATGAAATTCATCCTACTTGAATCGCGCGGCGGAAATTACATGGTGGTGGCAGACAACATCGCCTGGCTCCGCACCGGCGAAAATGGCCAAACCAATGTCGGAATGGTCGGGGGCAGCCCGCTGCTCGTCACCGGTTCGATTGAGGAAGTGGCCGAGAAAATTATGGCCGGAGCAAGTTCCGCCTAAGGCACGAAAAAGGCCCGAGAGTTTGCGCTCTCGGGCCTTTTCACGTGACGATGATATTTGGCGTTACGCCGCTGTGGCAAACGCGTCTGCCGACAGTTTCATCATATTTTCAGAGCCAGCCTCCAGCTTGCGGCGCAGAGCGCCCGCATCCGGCAGGAAGCGTTCGGCGTAATACGCCGCTGAGGTCAGCTTAGCTTCGTAGAACGCGCGGTCTTCTGTGTCCGTTGCCAGCTGCTGAAGCGCGGTCTTACCCATTTTCAGCCACATAAAGCCGAGCGACACGATGCCCATGATGTGCATATAGTGGTGCGCGCCAGCACCGAGGTGGTTCGGGTTCGCCATCGCGTTTTGCATAAACCACATGGTCGCGGCTTTCTGCTCACCCAGCGCCTTTTCAAGCTTGGTCGCAACGTCAGCCAGTTCGGGCGAGTCCTTCGCAGAGGCAATCTCTTCGTCGATCATCGCGAAGAAGGCCTGAACCGCGCGGCCACCCTTTGATGCGAGCTTACGGCCACAAAGATCCATCGCTTGCACGCCGTTGGTGCCTTCGTAGATCATCGCGATCCGGCTATCGCGGACAAATTGCTCCATGCCCCACTCAGTCACATAACCGTGGCCGCCGTAAACCTGCTGCATGTTGTTGGCGATGTCATAGCCCTTGTCAGTGCCGTAGCCTTTGATGACCGGGGTCATCAGACCGATCAGATCATCCGCGAGCTGGCGCTCTTCTTCGGTTTGCGCTTTGTGCGTGAGGTCCACCTGCAATGCGCCCCAAAGGCACAGTGCACGCATGCTCTCGTTGAACACTTTCGCGTCCATCAACATCCGGCGAACGTCCGGGTGGACAAAGATCGGATCAGCCTGAGCTTCGGTGTCTGCTGGACCGGTCAGAGCGCGGCCCTGACGGCGATCAAGCGCATAGGTGACAGCGTTTTGGTAGGCGACTTCTGCTTGCGCGAGGCCTTGCATACCAACGCCGAGGCGCGCTGCGTTCATCATCACGAACATTGCGGCGAGACCTCGGTTTTCTTCGCCCAGCATCCAACCGGTGGCGCCGTCATAGTTGAGAACGCAGGTCGCGTTGCCGTGAATGCCCATCTTCTTTTCGATGGAGCCACACGATACGCCATTGCGCTCACCCGGTTCGCCGTTCTCATCAACAATGAATTTCGGAACCACAAACAGCGAAATTCCCTTGGAGCTATCCGGGGCGCCCGGTGTCTTCGCCAGAACCAAGTGAATGATGTTGCTGGTGAGGTCGTGCTCGCCAGCGGAGATGAAAATCTTGGTGCCAGTGATCGCGTAGGAACCATCGCCCTTCGGTTCAGCCTTGGTGCGGATCATGCCAAGATCAGTGCCGCAATGCGGCTCTGTCAGGTTCATGGTGCCCGACCATTCGCCAGAGATCATCTTAGGCGCGTACATTTCCTTTTGCTCTTGCGTGCCCGCAGCCAGCAAGGCCGCTGTCGCGCCGCCAGTCAGGCCGGGATACATCGCAAACGCCTGGTTCGCGGTGCCGATATATTCTTCAAACGCAAAGCCAAGAACATGCGGCAGATCCTGACCGCCAAATTCCTCTGGCCCGGTCAGCGTCGTCCAACCGCTCTCGACCAATGCCTCATAGGCTTCTTTGAAGCCATCCGGCGTGGTCACAGAACCATCTTCATGACGGGTGCAGCCTTGCTCGTCGCCAATCTGGTTGAGCGGGGCGAGAACTTCTGAGCAAAACTTGCCGGCTTCATTCACAACCGTATCGATCATGTCAGGCGTCGCATTCTCAAAGCCCGGCAGATTGCCGTAGCTCGCCAGATCGAGCATTTCGCTGATGATGAAACGGGTTTCGCGGGTTGGAGCGGTGTATGTTGGCATCACTAGATCCCTTAGTGGAGTGTTGAGTGTTCAGGGGGGTTAGGCGGTCAAAGATCGAGCTTTTCGATCTCGGCCACAAAATCGGTAAGTTCCTTGATCGAGGAGTTGATATCGGCCCTCTGGCTTTTCAGCTTGGCGATGTGCGTGCGGCACTTCTCGATCGTGACACGGCGTTGTTCCACGCGGCCATCGTCGAGATCGTAGAGGTCGATCATCTCGCGGATCTCGGTCAGACTAAAGCCGACGTTCTTTGCCCGCATAATCCAGGCGAGCCTCGCACGGTCACGCTTTGAATAGACCCGGGTCAGCCCGACGCGAGCCGGAGAGATAAGCCCCTCGTCCTCATAAAAGCGCAGCGCGCGTGCGGTGCACTCAAATTCGCTGGTCAGGTCAGAGATGGAAAACTGTTCACGCTCGTGCTTATCCGGGCGATCAAGATGCGCGCCATTGCGGCGCCGGCCTGTTTCACCGGAAACGTCGGCTTTGCGAGAAGATGATTGTGCGTGTGCTGTAGCCATGCACAATCATCTACCTTACCTTTACGTGAGCGTCAAGTATTGACCTTAACGAGAGGCCTCGACCAATTGGCCACCTTCTATCCGGCGATAGAAACAGCTGCGCGCGCCAGTGTGGCACGTCGGCCCAGATGGTTGAACCTTCAGCACAATCGCATCTTGATCACAGTCCACCAACATCTCTTGAACCTCGAGAACATTACCCGAAGTCTCGCCCTTCATCCAAAGACTCTGACGCGAGCGCGACCAAAAATGCGCGCGCCTCGTTTCGATAGTCTTTTGCAAAGCCTCAGCGTTCATGAATGCGACCATCAGGACTTCACCAGTCCCCGAATCGGTAACCACTGCGCTCAATAAACCGCGATCATCAAACTTAGGCAGCAGCTCGCCACCTTGCTCTCGGTTCCGCTTTTCCGCAGCGTCACCGCCGCCCAAATCGTTGCTCAATTGTGAATCCTTCGGTGAATGGGGCTGCTAATGCGATGGCTTGTTGCACGATAACCACAGAGCCTACGCAAAATCCACCAGCCATCGGTTTCGACCTTTGCGAATTAAGACTCCAATGAGACAAAGCGTCTCAGCAGGCCTTAGCGGGTCTGTCCACCGGATACCGGCGTCTTAAGAATGCCAGGTTCAGGGGGTGGCTGTTTCTTCGCCGGCCGCGGGGTGTTGGCAAGAGACAGTTCGAACGATGAGGGATTGGATCCTGGTAGCCAAGTTAGGGGGTGGCTGCCTGAGCTCTTTAAGAGCGGGTCCGCATTTTTTCGTCACGTGGCGCCCGGGGTCGTAATGGCCTCGGGCGTTGTGTTTTCGGGCTTCTTTTTCTTAAGCTTCAGCCGCACTCAGGCGGTGGAGCGATGCGTCAAACTCGCTGTCTACGACGCGCGCGAAGCATGCGATCGTGACGGAGCGAGCGCCCGCTCTCAGCAGTACGCTGACGCAGGCATCGCTGGTCGCTCCGCTGGTGAGAACATCATCGACAAGAATCACATCGCGGCCCTTAATCGCCGCCTTGCGCGATTCTCGAATCGCAATCGCGCCAGACAAGGTCTTGCGCCGCTCCTTCGCGCCGAGCCCGCCTAAGCTTGGCGTGCGTTTTCGCCGAACCAAGCCATCGACCAGCACTTCGCCCTTACCCCGCTTCGCAAGTTCGGTAGCCAGCAAGCCGGATTGATTAAAGCCGCGCTGCCACAGCCGCCAGCGATGCAATGGAACGGGGATCAGCAGTGGCGGCGCATCGCCCTCCCCCGGATCGGGAAGCCGCGCGGCCAGCAATCGGCCGAGCAAACCCGCGAGCGAGATCTTGCCGCCATGCTTGAAGGTCAGGATCAACTTACGCGAGGCATCGTTATAGACCGTGGCCGCCACAATGCCGGAATGCTTGGGCGGGTCAGCCATGCACGGCGCGCAAAGCGCCTCTTCTTCCATCTGATCGGAGCCAAATGGCCTGCCGCAGGTTTTGCACGATGGCTCCCCCGGAATGACCAGATCGCCCCAGCATGCGCTGCATACGCCGCCCTGATCGGCAGTCGCATCTCCGCATAGCGGGCAGCGCGGCGGATAGACCAAGTCCACCACAGGCTTCAGCCCTTCGGCGATATGCGCACCCAAACCCATCTACAAACCCTCGCATGGCTTGCACTGCGGTGGCAAGCACGGCAGGGCAGCGCCGATTATGCAGACACGCCAAGTTCCAACGATCTTTTCCAAAGCACGGCGCGAGGCGAGAGCTGCGCGCGCTTCCCGATTGGCGCAGGCCGATGGGGTGGCCCGCTGGCTGGCGGAGGAGCTGGAGCAGGATTGCATCGAGCGCATTGGTTTTATGCGGCTTGAGCCATCGCGCGCGTTGGTTATCGGCGAGTTCACGGGCGCGCTTACCGCCGATTTGCGCCGCTTGGGTGCTGATCTCACTGCCCTGCCCGGACATGATGAGGAGCAACCAAGCGGCCTATCAGAGCTTGATCTGATCATCAGTCTAAACCGGCTCGACACGGTCAATGATCTGCCCGGCGCGCTGCTGCATTATCGCAATGCCTTAGCCGAGGGCGGCATCTTGTTTGCGCAGATGATCGGTGCAGGCAGCCTTCCCGCGCTGCGCCAGATTATGATGACCGCAGACGCAGACCGTCCGGCTGCACGCATTCACCCCCAGATTGACAGCCGCGCGGCGACCGGCTTGCTCGAACGTGCGGGTTTCAAGCGTCAGGTGGTCGATAGCCATACGGTAGAGGTCAGCTATCGCAGTCTGGAGCGCTTGATCGCTGACCTGCGCGAACAGGCCCTCACCAATGTGCTAGCCGATGCACCGCCGCCATTGACGCGCAGCGCGCTCGCCCGCGCGCATGACGCATTCGAAGCGATGAAAGACAGCGAAGGCCGCGTCACCGAGACCTTCGAACTGCTAACCCTTACCGGCTGGCTTTAGTCCCGCAGCGCCGATTGCGCCGCCGCCAACCGCGCGATTGGCACACGGTATGGCGATGCGGAAACGTAATCGAGCCCGACCTCTTCGCAGAACGCGATACTGGCGGGATCGCCGCCATGTTCGCCGCAAATCCCGAGCTTGATGTCGGCGCGTGTTGCCCTGCCCCGATCTGCGGCTAGTTCAACCAGCTGGCCAACGCCGTCCACATCGAGGCTGACGAAGGGGTCGCGAGCAAAGATGCCTTTATCGACATAAGGCGCCAAGAAACGCGCCGAATCGTCACGCGATACGCCCAAGGTTGTTTGGGTCAGATCGTTCGTGCCGAAGCTGAAGAATGCGCCCTCATGCGCGATTTCACCCGCCATCAAAGCAGCACGCGGTAACTCGATCATCGTGCCGACCAGATACTCAACGCGCGCGCCCTTTTCGGCGAAGACTTCCTCGGCGGTCCGATCAATCAGCTCGCGCAAAATCGCCAGCTCCTTGCGGGTCGCCACCAATGGCACCATGATTTCGGGCAGCGGCGCTTCGCCGCTGGAGGCCTGAACGTCGCAAACCGCCTCGAAGATCGCGCGCGCCTGCATCTCATAGATCTCAGGATAGGTAATCCCTAGGCGGCAACCACGGTGGCCGAGCATCGGGTTGAACTCGTGCAGTTCGCCCGCCCGGCGTTTGAGGTGATCGACGCCCAATCCCGTCGCATCCGCCAGATCGGCAAACTCCGCATCGCCATGCGGCAGGAATTCGTGCAGCGGCGGATCAAGCAGACGGATCGTGCATGGCAGCCCCGTCATCACCTCGAAAATCGCGGTAAAGTCTGCGCGCTGCTCTGGCAGCAGCTTCTCCAGCGCCCCGCGCCGTCCAGCCTCATCCTCGGCCAGGATCATCTGGCGAACCGCGCTGATGCGGCCCGCGTCGAAGAACATATGCTCCGTGCGGCACAGGCCAATCCCCTCTGCGCCAAATTGCCGTGCCATTTTGCAGTCCGTCGGCGTTTCCGCATTCGTGCGCACGCGCATCCGGCGGTGGCTGTCCGCCCATTCCATCAGAGTGCCAAAATCACCGACCAGCTCTGGCTCAATCGTCGGCACAATGCCCAGCATCACCTGACCATTGGCGCCGTCGAGAGTGATCTCATCGCCCTCTTTCAGCTCCTGATTGCCGATCCGCAAACTGCGCGAGGCAAGGTCAATCGAAACGCCGTTTGCGCCCGATACGCACGGTCGCCCCATGCCGCGCGCCACCACCGCCGCGTGGCTCGTCATCCCGCCGCGAGCGGTCAGAATGCCCTGCGCCGCGTGCATGCCGTGAATGTCCTCTGGGCTGGTTTCGACCCGCACCAGAATGACTTTATCGCCCCGGCCAGACCATTGTTCTGCCGTGTCGGCATCGAGCACAATCTTGCCCGCCGCCGCGCCGGGGGAGGCTGGCAAACCAGTGGTCATCACATTGCGCGGCGCATCGGGATCCAGCGTCGGGTGCAGCAGCTGGTCAAGCGCCATCGGGTCAACCCGCAGGATCGCGGTCTTCTGATCAATCAGGCCCTCACCCACCATCTCAACTGCCATTTTGAGCGCCGCCTTGGCGGTCCGCTTGCCGCTGCGCGTCTGCAGCATCCATAGCTTGCCGCGCTCCACGGTAAACTCGATGTCCTGCATGTCGCGGTAATGGCCTTCGAGTAGGTCAAACACGCGCGCCAGCTCGCCATAGGCGTCCGGCATGGCCTCTTCCATCGACAGCGGCTTTGCCCCCGCGGCATCGCGGGCTGCCTTGGTCAGGTATTGCGGCGTGCGAATGCCCGCGACCACGTCCTCACCCTGAGCATTGATCAGATATTCGCCGTAATACGCCCGCTCGCCTGTTGCCGGGTCGCGCGTGAACGCCACACCGGTCGCGCTGGTTTCGCCCATATTGCCGAACACCATCGCCTGCACATTGACGGCGGTGCCCCAATCGCTGGGGATGTCATTGAGACGGCGGTATACCTTCGCCCGGTCAGCATCCCAGCTATCGAAAACAGCGGCGATTGCGCCCCACAATTGCTCTGCGACATCTTGCGGAAATGGCTTGCCGTGCTCGCTTTCAACGATGCCCTTATATTCGCTCACCAAAGCGCGCCAATCATCCGCGCTCAGTTCAGTGTCGGCGTAGAAGCCATTGTCTTCTTTGCAGATTTCCAGCGCTTCTTCGAACAGGCCGTGATCCACGCCCAGCACCACGTCGGAATACATTTGCACAAAGCGGCGATAGCTGTCCCAGGCAAACCGCTCATCGCCAGACGTCTTCGCCAACCCCTCAACCGTTTCGTCATTGAGGCCAAGATTGAGCACCGTGTCCATCATGCCCGGCATGCTCACCCGCGCGCCGGATCGCACCGATACGAGCAAGGGATCGCTTGCATCGCCAAAGCTCTTGCCCACCGCGCTTTCAATATGCGCCAGCGCGTTTGCTACATTCGCGCGCAGATCATCGGAGAAATCCGCGCCTTCCTGCAAATAGCGAACGCATTCCTCGGTCGTGATGGTGAACCCGGGAGGAACCGGCAGGCCAATCGCCGCCATCTCCGCCAGGTTTGCGCCCTTGCCGCCGGTGACGGTCTTGTCTTTTTGGCGGGCATCATCGTGAGCGGCGTTTCCGCCAAATGGATAAACCGTGTTCACGTTACTTGTACCTTTTTGGTAGCGAAATTGGACACTTGCGGGTTCGTCCTGGGGAGAGACATTATCCTTCGACCCGGCTGAAATCGGCGACCTTGTGCACCGCATCGCGGAACCGAGCGAGCAAATCGAGCCGAGCGCTGCGAATATCCGCATCTTGAGCATTGACGATCACGTCTTCGAAAAATTGGTCGATTGGCGAACGCAAAGTGGCGAGAGCGGACATGGCCGCTGCAAAGTCTTCGCTTTCGATGGCGCTGGCCGCTTTGGGCGCGGCGAGGTCGAGTGCGTCGATCAGAGCTTTTTCGGCGGGTTCGGGCGACGGGTTGGAGGCTCCGCTGTCCCACTTCTCTTTCTTCAGGATATTGGCCGCGCGTTTGTAGCCAGCGAGCAGGTTGGTGCCGTCTTCTTTCTCGACGAAGGCTTGGAGGGCTTTGACGCGAGCGAGCAGGCGGACGAGATCGTCTTCGCCGCCAAGCGCAAACACTGCGTCGATCAGGTCGTGCCGGACGCCTGCTTCGCGCTGTTGGACTTTGAGGCGGTCTGCGAGGAAGCTCAGTATCTCGGTACCTTTATTTCCGTTGGTTCCAATTTGCAGAGCGAGGGAAATGCGACGCCTACCCTCTGAAGACATTTGCAACCTGGCGAGTAAACGCTCGTAAGAAGGATCAAGCCCACCTTCAGGAGCAACAAAATCAACGAGAATTTGAAGAGGCGTGAGACCTTCAGTTACGCGAGCCTCATAAAAATCTGAGAAATTTTTCCCCTCAACAGATGTATTGTGAATTTCCTCTGCTTCAGCTGCCTTTTGTAACTGGGTATCAATCGCCAAGTTTACGAACCATTCCTCGAAAGGCAGAACATTGAGCCTAACGTCTTGCGTCTGGCCAATTGAATTTACCGCAATCGCAGCTCGTCTGAGCCCGAAAGGATCTTTTGAACCGGTTGGTGGGCCAACGACTGAGAAAATTGTAAGAAGAGTATCCAGCTTGTCCGCCAAACTCACCGCTACCGTCACCGGTGCAGTCGGCACCTCATCGCCCTGCCCCACCGGCTTATAGTGATCGCGGATCGCGTCTGACACTTCAACTGGCAGGCCTTCTTTCGCGGCGTAATAACCGCCCATCAGGCCCTGCAATTCGGGAAACTCTCCGACCATCTCGGTGACCAGATCAGCTTTGCACAGCTTTGCGGCTTGCTCGGCGAGGTCGGCTAGTTCCTCGCGAGTCCCCGCGAAGGCGGGGACCTCATTCCCATTGGCGCTTTGTTGCGGGAGGTCCCCGCCTTCGCGGGGACTCGCGGATGGATTGACAATCCCCTCTTCGCACAGCCAGCGCGCCAGCTTCGCCACCCGGTCCACCTTATCAGCGACCGTCCCCAGCTTCTCATGGAACGTAATCCGCTCCAGCCCCTTGGCATGCTCGGCCAGCGTTTTCTTCTGATCCAATTCCCAGAAGAAGCGCGCATCGGCCAGCCGCGCGGCGAGAACCTTGCGATTGCCATCGACCACGACGGCGGGATCTTCCGCCTCTATATTGGCCGTGCAGATGAAGGCGTTGGCGAGTTTGCCGTCTGCATCCTCACACACGAAATATTTCTGGTTCACCCGCGCGGTCAGCTGGATCGTTTCTGGCGGCACGTCGAGGAAATCGTCCTCAAACCGCCCGAGCAGCGGCACTGGCCATTCGGTGAGACCCGCGTTTTCAACGACCAGCCCTTCGTCTTCAACGAGTTTTAGACCAGCCGCCTCAGCCGCCGCCTTCGCGCCCTCGCGCACGATCGCTTCACGCTCAACATGATCGACAACCACGCTCGCCTCACGAAGATCGCCAGCATAGTGGTCTGCGTTCGCAATCTCGATATTGCCGTTGGAATGGAACCGGTGCCCCTTGGTCTCGCGGCCACTGACAATCCCGTCCACTTCGCACGGCACCACTTCGCCATCGAGCAGCGCGATAATGCCCGACAAGGGCCGCACCCATTTGAGGCTCTCGGTTGAGATCGACGCCGCGCCCCAACGCTGAGATTTGGGCCAGGAGAAATCGCGAATGATCGCGGGGATCGCCGCGGACAGCAGATCAGCGACCGCCTGTCCCGGCTTTTCGATCACGGCAAAATAGGTGCCCCGCCCCTTTACTTCGCGCACTTCCAATTCGTCGCGCGTCACGCCGTTCTTGCGGCAGAACCCATCGACCGCCTGATCCGGCGCGCCTTCGGGCGGCCCTTTGGCCTCTTCGCGCACCGCCTCGGTCGCTGTTGGCAGCCCGTGCGCGATCAACGCCAGCCTGCGCGGGGTCGACCAGATGGTGAGTTCACCAACGGAAACGCCAGCGGCCTCCATCTCGCGGCGGAACAGCTTTTCCAGTTCGGCGCGCGCGCCCTTTTGCATCCGCGCCGGGATCTCTTCGCTGCGCAGTTCTAGGAGGAAATCGTTCATTTCGACCACTCCGGATATTTCTCAGCCCAGCCGGCGGCTTCCTTCTCCATATGCGCCTCGCATGATCCGCGTGCGAGGTCGCGGACGCGGGCCATATAGCTTGCGCGTTCCTGCACGCTGATCACGCCGCGTGCTTGGAGCAGATTGAAGATATGGCTTGCCTCAACCGCCTGCTCATAGGCAGCGATCGGCACTTGGGCCGCCAGAGCATTTTGGCATTCCGCCTCAGCCTTGTTGAACAGATCAAACAACGCGTCCGTATCAGCGACCTCAAAATTCCATTTCGACATCTGCTTCTCATTCTCGAGAAACACGTCGCCGTAGCTTACGCCATTCTGGTTGAACGCCAGATCGTAAACGCTGTCGACGCCTTGGATATACATGGCGAGGCGTTCGAGGCCGTAAGTCAGCTCTCCAGCGACGGGTTTGCAGTCAAATCCGCCCATCTGCTGAAAATAGGTAAACTGGGTGACTTCCATCCCATCGCACCAGACCTCCCAACCGAGGCCCCATGCGCCGAGCGTCGGCAATTCCCAGTCATCCTCGACAAAGCGGATATCGTGCTTAAGCGGATCAATTCCAATCTGGCGCAGGCTCTCCAGATAGAGCTCTTGAATGTCGCTCGGACTCGGCTTCAGGATCACTTGATACTGATAATAATGCTGAAGGCGATTGGGATTCTCGCCATAGCGGCCATCGGTCGGACGGCGGCAGGGCTGAACAAACGCCGCATTCCACGGCTCTGGGCCAAGCGCGCGCAAAGTTGTCGCGGTGTGAAACGTGCCCGCGCCCATCCGCATATCGTACGGCTGCAGGATAACGCAGTCATTGGCGCTCCAGAAATCATGCAGCGTCAGAATCATGTCCTGAAATGAACGCTTGGGGTCGCGCTGAGGAAGCTGGGTAGTCATGGCGGCAGGCTTTGGCGGATGCCCTAACCAGCGTCAATGCCGCGGCGCAGCATTGGCACAGAATGGCGCAGATGAAGCGCGGTCATGGTCAGCTATGTGTGACTTTAAGTCAGGTAGTCTTGACATAGTCAGCGAATCACGACATATAGTCATGCATACCTGACATATAGGAATGATGACATGACAGACAAAGAGATCGACTTCGAACAACTCATCAAGCGCATTTTTCAGCCCGAAACGAAAGCTGACCGCGAATTGATGTGGGCCGCCATTCTCTTCTTCGCGTTCGGCGTAATCGTGTTTTGAGCAACTAACAGCTAGCACAATCAATTCTAAACGGGAGCAAATCAGCCATGTCTGACAAACCCAATATCCAACTGGACCAAGGGATGGTCGATCAATCATTCTCGCGGATCTGGATCGGCCTTGCCCTAAGCACACTTGCGCTCGCGCTATACATCGCTGCCGCGGGCTCAGTTCTGAAATTTCCAGCCTTTGCCTTGATCGGCGCGTTTCTGCTTGCGGTGATGCCTTTCACCTCTCGGGATGATTACATCCGCGCAATCCACGGTAAGGCTACCAATGCCGCTCTCGGCCTACTCGCATTCTACCTCATTATCACAGGCATCATGCCGGTTATCGATCCGGTCTACACCGTAACCTTCGAACAAGGCACAAGCCGCCCCGATCGCATATTCTCCGGCTGGGCCGCCTATTGGTTTGATGGTCTGATTCTCGCGATTGTTGTGTCCTGGACATACTTCGCCGCATTCCTGTTCAATCATTACCGGCAGGGATCGTGACAATGCCTTACTCAATCAAACCGACGTTCGATGATGATTACGCCACAGTGTTCATCGCACTGCTTATCGTACTCATCTGTGCAGGATAAGACCGGCATGACCAAAGCAACCACATTTGAATGGGCCGGATGGATAGGCCTAACGACAACTGGCGTCGCGCTTGTCGGTGCGATACTCCCGATCGCCGAAGAAATTGGCACGATCGGAGGGGTTATTGCCTTCCTGTGCTGCTGGGTGCTGCTGTCGACCCGCAATGCCGATGAATTCACGCAGGCGCTGTGGACCTCTGCGGCGAGTCTAGCATTCACGTCGCTGCTCCTGATGATGATTGTCTGGCCGTTTCTCGAAGGCCTGATCGCTGGATTACGCGGTATAGACGATGCAGAGCCTTCCTTCGCGGGCATTATCGGCTGCGCGATTGTCGCTTTTTACATCGGCCTGTTTTGGAAGCGGTTTACAGGGGCTCAGCTGTCATGAAAAACCGCCTCAAAGTCCTGCGCGCCGAGCGCGACTGGAGCCAAGCCGACCTGGGCGTTCACCTCGATGTATCGCGCCAAGCCGTGAACGCGATCGAGACCGGAAAGCACGACCCTTCCCTCCCACTAGCGTTCAAGATCGCACGCCTGTTTGACATGCCAATTGAAGAGATTTTCGATGACGAATTCTGATACAGATCAACGACTGAGCCCGTCCGTCAAACGCGCGATCACTGTCGGCGCCGGAGGCACTGCATTCGTCTTTTTGCTAGGCGTACTGACCGGATTCGTATCCGGTGCGCTCGAACGTGGTGGCATGACTGGGAGTGATACCCTGATCACAGCGTGCATCGCTGCGACGATGGCTGCAATCGCTTATTTCGTGTGGCGCTATTGGCCCAATAGCAATGATGAACCCGTTCCTGCCAGCGAGCGCAAATCCCGCAATATCTTCTATGCGTCGATGATCTTGGGAGTGGTGCTTGGCATCTTCATGGTCGTGACTGGCGGAACGCAAAGCGATGCGGTGTTCTCGAATGGTCCGATCTCATCGACGGCGGCCATAGGAGCGATACTCGTCTGGGCCATCATCGCCCCTATCGGCACACTGTGGTGGCTACGCACAACCGATGAACACGACGTCGCGGCTTATCTCGACGGCGGAAACATCGCCTTTCACATCTATGTCTTTCTTGTTCCGAGCTGGTGGATGGCCACCCGCGCAGGTTGGCTGCCAGAGCAAGATCCGATGATCATCTGGATCGGCGTCGCAGTCATCTGGTGCCTCGGCTGGCTCTACCGCAAATATTTCTAACCCAATCCCATTTTCGAGTTTTCGTTCAACACCTTGTAATGTAACACCCTTAGGAGACCAAACCGATGAAACTGACCAAACCTTTTACCGCCGCCTTTACCGGCATTGCCTTGCTCACCAGCACCGCAGCCTGCGCGCAAACGCAGACGCTGCCAAAGCCGATTGAGACCACCAAAGCACCTGCCGAAACAGTCGAAATGACTGCCGAGCAAACCGCTTCTAACGGCCCTGCTTTGTGGAAGGTGGCTGACGAAGACACCACCATCTACATGTTCGGCACGGTCCACGCGCTGCCCGACAATGTTGACTGGTACAAAGGGGAGATCAAAACCGCTCTCGATGAAAGCTCGGTTCTTTTGACCGAAGTCAATATGACTGAAGAGACCACCGCTCAAATGCAGCAATTGGTCGGTCAAATGGCTATCCTGCCACCAGGAACTACGCTGCGTAGTCTTTTCACCGAAGAGCAGACCGCAACTTACGAAGCGGCGTTGGCATCGCTCGGTGCCCCAGCCGCTGCGCTAGACCCGCTGGAGCCCTGGATGGCCGCGATCGCGATGTCGCAAATCGCTTTCCAAAAGGCTGGGATTACTGGCGAAAATGGAACTGAAACCGTTCTTGAAAGCATCGTTGGCGACAGCAAGGAACGCGAAGCGCTCGAAACGGTCGAATTCCAGCTCGGCATTTTCGATAGCCTCCCACAAGACGCTCAGATCAAATATTTGATCGAAACTGCTGAGGAAATCGACAACCTTGCACCCGAATTGCAGAAAATCATTGATGGCTGGGCTGTCGGAGATGTTGAAAAGGTCGCCAACCTCTTGAATGAAGCCCTGGAAGAGGACCCGGCGCTGGTCGAAGCACTGCTTTACAAGCGCAACAGCAATTGGGCCGAGTGGATCGAAGCCCGTTTGGCTGAGCCGGGGACGATCTTTATGGCAGTGGGCGCGGGTCATCTCGTTGGTGAGAAAAGCGTTCAGGACTATCTCGAAGAGCGCGGCATCGTCTCCGCTCGCATCCAATAATGCACCGTTTGGCGAGCGCCCGCATTGCTGCCCCACTAGCAGCTTTGCTGGCGCTCGCCGGCTGCGGCTCTGACCCAGTCACCCCCGTTGCTGATGAAGCCTCTCCGCCTTTGTTCGAGATCACCAATGCGGACGGCGAAACTGAGGGGTGGATGCTCGGCACGATCCACGCCCTTCCCGATGGCACGAACTGGCGCACGCCTGAGATAAAGGCGGCTATTGATACCGCCGACTTGGTGGTTGTCGAGGTCGCCAACCTTGAAGACAACGGAACAATCGCCGCGGTCTTTGCTCAGCTTGCCTACACGCCGGACCTGCCGGACCTCGCCAT
The DNA here is from genome assembly GCF_057364975.1 of Erythrobacter sp. S249. Lineage (NCBI taxonomy): Bacteria > Pseudomonadati > Pseudomonadota > Alphaproteobacteria > Sphingomonadales > Erythrobacteraceae > Erythrobacter > Erythrobacter sp. S249. The sequence continues at coordinate 554,215 of NZ_CP200287.1, forward strand.
GCGGGTCAGCGAGGATAAGCGCCCTGCCCTATTTGACCTAATCTCCAAATCAAACTTTTCCGCGGCGCAGTTCGGATCAACCGAAACATGGGCCGTCGCGCTGCAACTGGCGCAAGTTGGCGCACAAGGTGATCCGGCAAACGGCGTTGACCGCGCGGTGGTGCGCGAATTCAAGGGGCGACCCGTGCGAGAGTTCGAGGGCGCAATCGCGCAGCTGCGTATCTTTGACAGCCTGCCCGAACAGGATCAGCGCGATCTTCTCTCCGGCATTATTACCGAGGCAAAACAGCTTCAGGCCGATCCCGCGCGGCTGCGCAATGCCTGGCTAACTGGTGACACAGCCACTCTGATCAACGCGACCGAAACGGGCATCATGGCGGACCCGGAACTGCGCGAGGCGTTGCTCGTAGGGCGCAACCGGGATTGGGCGAAACAGCTTGAAATAATGCTGGCAGGTGATGAACGTCCGCTCGTCGCCGTTGGCGCCGCTCATCTGGTCGGCCCAGACGGCTTGCCAGCCATGCTATCGGCCAGCGGCTACACAGTAACGCCGCTGCACTAGCACTCGCTGCCTTGGCCAGAGGCACCACGCACCCGGCCAAAACGCTTGCCAAGCCCGCACGCACGCCCTAAGGCGCGCCCTCTTCACCCGTCATGGTCATCCCTGGAGGCGTGGCGCGCGAAGATTTTGAAACTTTATTCCGCATTTGAAAGGTAGACGATTATGAGCGACGCTCTGACACTGCCGGCCGAGGCACGCGAACGGGCAGGCAAGGGAGCCTCCCGTGCACTACGCCGCGAAGGTCGCATCCCCGCCGTTATTTACGGCGGCAAAGAAGAACCAACCACGATCCACATCGAAGAGAAAGAACTGGTCCGTCAGCTGATGACCGGCCAATTCATGAACTCGATCGTGAACATCGATGTTGATGGTAAGAGTGTCCGCACCCTGCCGAAGGACGTTGCCCTACATCCGGTCACTGACCGTCCGACGCATGTCGACTTCCTACGCCTTTCCAAGGATGCGAAAATCGAAGTCGCCATTCCGGTTATCTTTACCAATGAAGAAGAATCACCTGGCCTCAAGAAGGGCGGCGTTCTCAACGTGGTCCGTCACGAGCTCGATCTGGTTTGCGAATTTGACAAGATCCCAAGCGAGATTGAAATCGATGTGACCGGCAAGGAAGTCGGCGATTCGATCCACATCAGCGAAGTGAAGCTGCCAGCTGGTAGCGAGAGCGCGATCACCGATCGTGACTACACCATCGCAACGCTCGTCGCTCCGTCCGCTCTCAAGAAATCAGAAAGCGCTGAAGGCGAAGAAGATGAGGGCGAAGAGACTGAAGCAACCGAAGGCGGCGAAGAAGCAGCTGAAGGTGGCGAGGACAGCGGCGAGTAAATCGCGCCAGTCCTTTACAGACGCAATCACCAAGGCGGCGGGCTGGGAAACCAGTCCGCCGTTTTGCGTTATTGTGTTTCGCACATCATCCGATGTGCGATTTCCTCGCTCGTGCGACCTGAAGGTCGCGCCGCTGCGGGCGGGCGTGCGCCCTTGCGGTCGCGATCGCGACCGATCAATCCTTGCCAGATAGATTTGCTTGTCTAGAGAAGCACGATGCAGCTTTGGGTTGGCCTTGGAAATCCTGGACCGAAATACACCATGCACCGGCACAATGTCGGCTTCATGGCGTGCGATGTGCTGGCTGAAATGCACAGTTTTGGCCCGGTCCAAAAGAAGTTTCAGGGTTGGGTTCAAGAAGGTCGGATCGGGTCGCAGCGCGTTCTGCTGCTGAAGCCTGCCACCTTTATGAATGAGAGCGGCCGAAGCGTTGGCGAGGCCATGCGGTTCTACAAGCTGGATCTCAACGCCCTCACTGTCTTTCATGACGAGCTAGACCTTGCGCCCTTTAAGGTGAAGGTGAAGCAAGGCGGCGGCACGGCTGGGCACAATGGCTTGCGCTCTATCGACAAGCATCTTGGCGCAGATTTCCGCCGCGTGCGCTTGGGCATTGGTCATCCCGGCCACAAAGACCGCGTCTCCGGCTATGTGCTCGGGAACTACGCCAAGGCTGAACAAGACGACCTCGTCACGATGCTAGGCGCTGTTGGAGGCGAGGCGGAATGGCTCGCCAATGGTGATGAACCGCGTTTCATGAGCGAGATTGCGATGCGCCAGCAATGAGCAACCCTTACGAAGAGATGCGCAAGATGTCTGTTGCGGACATTTGCAAATCCGTCGGCGCTCAGGCCGTGTTTTTTGTCGGCATCGGTTTGCTGCTGTGGTCGATATCTGACCGCCCGCTTACCGATTTTGTGACGGTCGATTTTCGGCAAATCGCGTTGGGAATTGGCTTAGGCTTGGCAATGATCGCCGTGGCCGTGGCCATCTTCCAAGGCTTGCCGCAGCTTGCCGAGAAGCTCACTCGGCTTCAGGCAAAGAACTTCGCGTTCCTCGAAAAACGGCTTTCGATGCCGGTAATCATCTTCTTCTCGATCTGCGCGGGCGTGGGTGAGGAGGCGCTGTTTCGCGGCGGTTTGCAAACCCTGATGGGCGACTATGTCGCCCTGCCCCTCGCAGTCATATTCTCCAGTTTGATCTTCGCACTCATCCACTTTGCAAAGCCGCTGATCGCGGTCATCATTTTTGCAATTGGGGCACTGTTCGGAGTCTTTTACATCTGGAGCGGCAGCCTGCTAGCCGTGATGATCGGCCACGCCCTTTATGACGTCTACGCTATCTGGTTCCTGCAAAAAGAAATGCACCGATTGAACCTGTTTGAGAAACCAGAAGACACAGAATTGGCCGACTAGGAGCGCGCGGCTGATTAGGGTTCGAACCGCACAAATAATGCACAAAACGAATTCATTCAGGAACCCTGCCGCGCTGGCGCGTTGGTTAGATGAATTGGAGACCACATAATGACCCACGTTACTCGCCGATCATTGCTCGCAGGCGCCGCTGCGACCACCGCACTCACTGCCACGGCCACACTCGCTCAAGACGATATGCTGACGACCAAGCCCGATATGTCCGGCAAGAGCATCCTAATCACCGGCTGCTCAAGTGGTTTTGGTCGGTTGATGGCAGAGGATTTCGCGCGTCAAGGTGCGAAAATCTTTGCAACCATGCGCAACCTCCCTCGCACCGAAGCGGACGAGCTGCGTCAATTGGCCAAAGACGAAGAACTCGATCTGCATGTGATCGAAATTGATGTGACAGACGATGCTCAAGTCGTAGCTGGTGTTGCCGAAGCAGAGCGGATTGCTGGCGGCGCGCTCGACATTCTCGTCAACAACGCTGGAATTGGATACGCTGGCCCGATCGAACTGCAAGACATGCAGGCCACAAAGCTGATCTTTGACACCAATGTTTACGGCCCGCACCGCCTCGCCCGTGCGGCCCTGCCCGCAATGCGCAAGGCGAAGAGCGGATTGGTGTTCAACATTTCCTCGCAACTGGGACGCGTTATCGTGCCATCAGCGGGTCATTACTCCCCCACCAAGTTTGCGCTTGAGGCGATGAGTGAGGCCATGGCTTACGAACTGGTTCCCCACGGCGTTGAAGTCTGTGTGATTGAGCCAGGCGGCTATCCAACGAAGGTCTGGGTAAACCGCAATCAACTCGCCGCTGAATTGAAGGACCGCCTCACCGACGATCAACGCGCAGCATATCCGCAATTGGTCGGACGCATGGGCGAAGAGGACGGTTCACGGCGGAGCGCCGATCCCATGGACGTACCAAACGCGATTGCAGAGATCATCGCTATGCCTGCTGGCACGCGCCCCTTGCGTAAAGAAGTGCATCCCGGTTCTAAGCCGCAAATCGCGATCAACAATGTCGCGGCAGAGGTTCAGGTCGGCTGGCTTGGCGAATCACCCTTTGGCCCATGGATCAAGGCGGTTCACAACGTTTGACCGCCATGCTCGCTGGGCTGGCAATAGGCGCGCCTGCCCGCTAAGGGAGCGCAAATTCCTTGACCTAAGCGAGAATTACAATGGGTTTCCAATGTGGGATCGTGGGCCTGCCGAATGTCGGCAAGTCGACCCTCTTCAACGCTCTTACTGAGACGCAGGCTGCGCAGGCGGCGAATTATCCGTTCTGCACGATTGAGCCCAATGTCGGCCAGGTCGCTGTGCCGGACGACCGCTTGGACAAGATCGCGGCAATCGCGAAGAGCGCCAAGGTCATCCCAACCCAGCTCGCCTTTGTCGACATTGCGGGCCTGGTTAAAGGCGCGAGCCAAGGCGAAGGATTGGGCAACCAATTCCTCGGCAATATTCGCGAAGTTGATGCGATTGTGCATGTGCTGCGCTGTTTTGAGGACGACGATATTCAGCACGTCGCCAACAAGGTTGATCCAATTGCGGACGCCGAAGTGGTCGAGACCGAGCTGATGCTGGCCGATCTTGAGAGCCTGGAAAAGCGGGTTGAGAACGCGAAACGCCGCGCAACCAGCGGAGACAAGGATGCAAAGGCGCTCGCCAGCGTCCTGGGCCAAGCGCTCGATCTGCTAAAAGATGGCAAACCAGCGCGCCTGACCGAGCCGAAGGATGACGAGGAAGCCGCGTTGTTTGAGCAAGCACAATTGCTCACTGCAAAGCCCGTGTTGTATGTTTGTAATGTCGCCGAAGACGAGGCGGCCAGCGGCAATGACCTGTCCGCTGCTGTTTTCGCCAAGGCCGAGACTGAGGGCGCACAAGCCGTCGTCGTGTCCGCCGCAATCGAGGCGGAACTCGTCGCCATGCCAATGGAAGACCGCAGCGAATACCTAACCGAGCTGGGCCTGGAAGAAAGCGGGCTCGCCCGCGTCATCCGCGCTGGCTACACGCTGCTGGGCTTGCAAACCTTCTTCACCGCGGGGCCAAAAGAATCGCGCGCATGGACCTTCCCATCAGGCGCAAAAGCCCCGCAGGCCGCCGGCGAGATCCACACGGACTTTGAGAAGGGCTTCATCCGCGCGGAAACCATCGCTTACGACGACTACATCGCCCTAAACGGCGAAGCAGGCGCGAAAGAAGCGGGCAAAATGCGTCAAGAAGGCAAGGATTACGACGTGCAGGATGGCGACATCATGCTGTTTAAGTTTAACGTTTAACGGGCTATTCCCGTTTGGCCTGCGTAGGCCTAATCTGGCGATATCGCAGAGACGTGGTCAGCCAACGCTTGCAGTTCTGGATATGCGTCGAGATCGCAGTCATGTCGCGTGACAAAAGCGCGTCCTTTTTCTGATAAGTATTCGAATACGTATCGGGTGCCATCGGCGCAAATAATGAAAAGCCCGTCCTGATCCGAGACCAGTTGATGGTTCATTGTCGCTTTATAGACTTCTGCCGCATCAATCCGAGATTCGAGTGCCGTTGTTTCTTCTCGAGAAAGGTCTCGCTTCGCAACAGTCGCAACTGAACCAGGGTCATAGCCCCCGGCTCCGTTCAAACGAGTGAACGTCAAAGCAACTGGCTTGTCTGAGCTCTTATCAAATCGGTAGATGAAGGCCGGATCGAAGGTGGGAAGCACAAGAAGGCGAAAGCGATAGTTGAACCCCTCCAGATCTTTGGCTTGAGCTAAAGGCTTTTCATTTGCTGCAGCCAATTGGTCTCCGAACCAGCGTTCATAGTCGTCACGCGCCTCTGCTTCTTCTTCGGGATCATTACTCCAGCCCTCGTCAGGGACATAATCGACCGTCGTGCAACCAGTTTGAGCAATTGCCAGAAAGACCACAAGACAGGCCAATTTTGCAGTTCTCATATTTACCTCAATGCCGTCCAAACAGCTTCTCGACGTCTTCCATATCGAGCTTTATCCAAGTCGGGCGGCCGTGGTTGCATTGGCCTGAGCGCGGGGTTGCTTCCATCTCGCGCAGCAGGGCATTCATCTCTGGCACGGATAGCACCCGCCCTGCCCGCACTGATCCGTGACACGCCATGGTCGCCAGCACATATTCGAGCCGTTCGGACAGCAGCAGCGCGCCTGCGTCCTTATCAACCCCGTGTTTCGCAATGTCATCGGCCAGATCGCGCAGCAGCTTGTCTGAGTTCGCGCCGCCCAGCGCATGCGGGATTGAGCGGACCAGCATGGCCGACGGGCCAAAGCGCTCAATCGCTAGGCCGAAGCGCGCGAAGCCTTCCGCCGCGGCTTCCAGCCGGTCGCAGTCCACCTCGTCGAGCTCGACCACATCGGGCACCAGCAAAGCCTGCGCGCGGGCGGTCGCCTCCCCTGCCCCGGCGGCCCTCAGGCGCTCCAGAACCAGCCGCTCATGCGCGGCGTGTTGATCGACCAGCACCAGCCCATCTTTGCTCTCAGCCACGATGTACGTGTTGGCGACTTGTCCGCGCGCGATGCCGAGCGGATATTCGCGCTCTTCCTCCTCGATGGGCGCGGCCTCATGCGCGCGGCCAGTCGGTAGAGCCTCTGCACCACCCTCACGAACCTGCGCCTGCCAATCGGGCAGCCGCGGCTCTGATACTCGGTGCTGCGACCCGGAGCTGGAGGGCGTCCAATCGCGGCCTTCGAAAATCGAACGAAGGGCCGGTTTCGGCTCTGGCGCAATCGGTTCCGCCTGCCAGCGCTCCATTGCCGCGCGGTCTGGCCCTTGCGCGCTGCGCCGGTCGCCCGTTGCCAAGGCTTGACGCAAGCCGGAGACGATAAAGCCGCGCACCGCCGCTGCATCGCGGAACCGAACCTCTGTCTTCGCCGGGTGGACGTTCACATCCACCTCCTCTGGCTGCAAATCCAGAAACAGCGCCAGCACAGCGTGACGATCACGCGCGAGCATGTCGGAATAGGCACCGCGCACTGCACCGACCAGCAAACGGTCCTTCACCGGGCGGCCGTTCACAAACAGATATTGGTGATCGGCGACGCCGCGATTGTAAGTCGGCAATCCCGCAAGCCCGGTCAGGCGCATCGTGCCGCCCGGCGTCTCGCGCGTGAGATCAATCGCAACCGCATTGTCCTTAAGCTCGCGCGCGACAATCTGCGCGACGCGGTCAGCCAGCGGCTCATCCGTCTGGGTCGCCAGCACGCGGCGGTCCTTGCCATTGGCGCTTTGCTCCAGGGTAAAGGCGATGTCAGGCCGCGCCATGGCGAGCCGCCGCACCACATCAAGGCAGGCGATATACTCACTGCGCGCGGTGCGCAGGAACTTGCGCCGCGCCGGAACCTTGGCAAACAGCTGCTCCACGCGAACCCGCGTACCCGGCGGCAAAGCGGCGGGCGCATCTTCGATCAGCTCACCATGATCGACCACGCGCCGCCAGCCGCTATCCGTATCCTGCGGGCGGCTTTCCAAGGTCAGCTTTGCAACACTGGCAATCGAGGGCAGCGCCTCCCCGCGAAAGCCCAGCGTTGCGACCTGTTCAATCGCGTCATCCGGCAGTTTAGAGGTCGCGTGGCGTTCGAGCGCCAATTCCATGCCCTCTGGATCCATGCCGCAACCATCATCGGTGACCTCAAACCGGATCAGTCCGCCATCCGTTAACTTGATAGCGATTCGCGACGAACCGGCATCAATTGCGTTCTCAACCAGCTCTTTTAACGCCGCCGCAGGCCGTTCCACCACTTCACCAGCAGCGATGCGGTTAACGAGATCGCTGGGAAGGCGACGGATACGGGGCTTATTTTGGGGCATTTGTCGCATCTTAGCCGCCACACGCCGCAATTTCGAGAGCTCCGGGGAAAATGTGCCCCGCTGTCGACAAATATTTTGGCGTTTTTGCGAGGGATTCGCTAGGCGGATGAGGTGTTGTCATTATTGGGTGCAAATGGTCGCAGGGGGTCTGCGGGATTTGCCTCCAAATCCACGGAAAAACGATAAAAATGAGCTTTCTTTCCAACCTGTTCAAATTCGGCTCCCAAAACATGGCGATTGACTTGGGCACCGCGAACACCCTGGTCTATGTTCAGGACCAGGGCATCGTCCTCAACGAACCGTCAGTGGTTGCCATTGAGACGATCAACGGGATCAAGCGCGTCAAGGCCGTGGGCGATGATGCGAAGATGATGATGGGCAAGACGCCTGACAGCATTGAGGCGATCCGCCCTCTGCGCGACGGCGTGATCGCCGACATCGAAATCGCCGAGGAAATGATCAAGCACTTCATTCGCAAAGTGCATGGGAAGCGCAATCTGTTCCGCTATCCCGAGATTGTGATTTGTGTGCCATCAGGCTCGACCTCGGTGGAACGCCGCGCGATACGCGATGCGGCCTCCAACGCTGGCGCATCCGAAGTGCACCTGATCCTGGAGCCAATGGCAGCGGCAATCGGCGCAGACATGCCAGTGACCGAACCAGTTGGCAGCATGGTGGTCGATATTGGCGGCGGCACCACAGAGGTTGCCGTGCTGTCCCTGCGCGGCCTGGCCTACACCACCTCGGTTCGCACCGGCGGCGATAAGATGGACGAAGCCATCGTCTCTTACGTTCGCCGGCACCACAACCTGCTGATCGGTGATGCGACAGCAGAGCGGATCAAGAAGGATTATGGAATCGCAGTCACCCCGGAAGACGGTGTTGGCGAGAGCATCGTCATCAAAGGCCGCGACCTCGTGAATGGCGTGCCAAAAGAAATCACCATCAACCAAGCGCATGTAGCAGAAGCATTGTCTGAGCCGATCGGCGCGATTGTCGAAGGTGTGCGGATTGCGCTGGAAAACACAGCGCCAGAACTCGCTGCAGACATTGTCGACCAAGGCATCGTGCTCACCGGCGGCGGTGCGCTTATCCGCCGCTTGGACGAGCATCTTCGTGAAGAAACGGGTCTGCCTGTCTCTATCGCAGAAGATCCGCTAACTTGCGTCGCCGTTGGCACAGGCCGGGCGATGGAAGATCCGATCTATCGCGGCGTGCTGATGACCGCCTAATCAGGCAGAAGGGGAGAAACAGGCATGGCGCCGAATTCATCCCGGCGCTCGGGCCATTCGCGCAGGGCACAATATTCGGTCTTTACCGGCTATCTCCTCGCGGGGATTGGCGCGCTGATTGGCGCGGGCCTGCTCGTCATCTCCTATTGGCAACCCAGCGCATTTTCTGACCTGCGCGGTGCGGCGACCGACGTTGCGGCCCCGGCCGGCGAAGGCGCCGCGGTGGTACGCAGCGGCAGCGACAGTTTCTGGGACAGGGTCACCGCATATTATCAGGCGGGTCAACAAAACGCGGCCCTACGCGAAGAAGTTGAGATCGCGCGCATCCGCCTGGCGGAGGCCAAAGCCGTCGAGCAAGAGAACATCCGCCTCAAGGGATTGCTCGGCCTGTCAGTGACGGAAACCGAACCCGTCGCGGTTGCGCGGCTTGTCGGATCAAGCTCTACCAGCAGTCGCCGCTTCGCTTATCTTGGTGCGGGCCGCAATGATGGCGTCGAGATTGGCATGTCCGTGCGCAGCGCCAGAGGCGTCGTCGGGCGCGTGCTGGAAGTCTCGCGCAGCAGCTCTCGCATATTGCTGCTGACCGACAGCGAGAGTGTTTTGCCAGTGCGGCGCGCCACCGATGAAACGGTTGCTTTTGCGGAAGGGCGCGGAGACGGATTGCTGCGGATCCGCCTGATCAATCTGGGCGTCAATCCATTGGAGGTTGGCGATATCTTCCTGACCAGCGGCGCAGGGGGATATTACCGCCCCGGCGTTGCCGTCGCGATCCTTAGCGAGAAAACCAATGACGGCGGCATTGCCCGCCTGATCGCGGACCCATCGGCAACTGACTTCGTATCGGTCGAGCCGCTGTGGCAGCCCGAAGCGGTGGAAGGCGCGGACACTCCGATAGAGCTGGAGCTAGCGGAGTAATGGAACGCTACAGCCCGGCGGCGAGATCAGACAGATATGGTAGCCGGATCAACCGCACGCAGTCGCCGCTGCGCGCCAGCATTGTACCCTATGCCTCCATCTTGATCGGCTCGCTGGTGCCATTTGTCCTGCTGGCCGATGTGATGCCGCTTGCCCCGCCAATCGGCTTCATCGTGCTGATTGCTTGGCGGATCATGCGTCCCGGACTTCTGCCGCTCTGGGTCGGCGTGCCGCTGGGCGCATTCGATGATCTGTTCAGCGGACAGCCGTTTGGCAGCGCCGTGTTGCTATGGTCGCTCGCCATGATTGCGCTCGAAATGATCGAAACCCGTTTCCCATGGCGCGGGTTTTGGCAGGACTGGTTCAGCGCCGGTTTAGCCATCATTCTGTATATCTTTGCCGCAACGGCAGTGTCCGGCGCTGCCCCTACGATCCACCAACTTATTGCTGCGGTGCCGCAAGTCTTGCTGTCTGTCCTGCTCTATCCGATAATATCCCGCATGGTTGCTTGGCTCGATAGATACCGGCTCTCGCGTTCGCGGAGGATTGGCTGATGGCGAAGCGTCGACGCAACCAACCGATTGTCAGCGCCTCAACCCTTAAGAACACGTTCGACCGGCGCAGTATGGTGGTGGGCTCGATCCAGGGCGGGATCGGCGTTCTGCTGGCGGCGCGCATGGGCTATCTCGCGATTGCCGAGAACGAAAAGTACCGGCTTGAGTCAGAAAGCAACCGCGTCAATCTCACCCTGATCCCGCCGCGCCGCGGTTGGATCCTGGACCGGAATGGCGCGCCTCTTGCTTCTAACAGAGCAGACTTTCGGGTCGATTTGATTCCAGACAGGCTGGTCGATGCCGATGCGACAATTGATGAAATTGGCGCCCTGCTCTCACTATCCCCGGCGCGCATTGCCGACGTTAAACAGAAAGTCGCAGCGGTCAGCGGGTTTCAACCGGTCGAGGTCGCCAGCGGTCTCGACTACGAACAATTCGCCGCTCTCAGCGTCCGCCTGCCAGATATGCAGGGCGTGGTGCCCCAGCGCGGTTTCTCTCGGTTCTACCCGACCGGGCCAAGCGTCGGGCATTTGATCGGCTACGTTGGCCCTGCCAATGCCGAAGAATATGACGAGGAAGAGCGCAATCCGCTGCTGATCACGCCGGGCTATAAAATCGGCAAAGACGGGCTAGAAAAACAGTTCGAGCAGGAATTGCGCGGAGAACCGGGCGCTCGCCGGGTCGAAGTGACCGCATCAGGTCGGATTATCCGCGACCTCGACACTCGCGAGGACATTCAAGGCGATCCTGTCCGCCTGACCATTGATGGCCCGCTGCAAGATTATGCCGCACGCCGGATTGGTCTCGAGTCTGGCTCCGTCGTGGTGATGGATTGCGCGACGGGTGATCTGCTCTGCATGGCCAGCATGCCCAGCTTTGACCCGAACAGCTTTTCCGACGGCATTGGCAGCGTCGAATATGCGATGCTGCGCGAGGATGCGCGCATCCCTCTGCGCAATAAGGTTCTAAAGGGGCTCTACCCACCTGGCTCGACGGTAAAGCCAATGCACTGCATGGCTTTCCTGAAGGCAGGCATCAGCCCTGATGAAGCGATCACTTGCGCTGGCGGGCGGCGGATCGGCAATCGCTTCTTCAATTGCTGGAGCAATCATGGCCGGGTCGATATGGCCAAGGCGATCTATCAAAGCTGCGACAGTTATTTCTATCATTTCGCGCAGCTGATCGGCTTCGATAAAGTGGCCGAAATGGCCAAGCTCACCGGCATGGGTGAAGAGTTCCCCCTCCCCGTCACCAGCCAGTTTTACGGCACTGTTCCCAATGCGGAGTGGAAGCGGAACAAGTTTGATCGCGCTTGGGAGCCGTTCGACACGGTCAACGCCTCCATTGGTCAGGGCTATTATCTCGCCAGCCCGCTGCAACTCGCGGTTAGTTCTGCCCGGCTCGCAACCGGTCGGCATGTTATGCCGCGCCTCACGATGGATGCGGCGCCCAAAGGCTTTGACCAAGTCGACTTTCCCGATGAGCATGTCCGCTATGTGCGTCAGGCGATGAGTGATGTTGTGAACGGCCCTGGCACAGCGGGTCGCGGGCGTTTGCCGTTTCAAGACATCAAAATGGCGGGCAAAACCGGGACCGCGCAGGTGGTCTCGCTTAGCGTATCTGATGGCCGGTCCGGCCCATGGAAGTACCGCGACCACGGCCTGTTCACCTTCTTCGCGCCGTTCGACAATCCGCGCTATGCCGGTGCGGTAGTGATCGAGCATGGCGGCGGCTCGGGCGCAGCCTACCCAATTGCGCGCGACGTTATGACCTTCATGTTCGACCCGGCTAAGGGCTTGGAAAAGCTCAACGCCCTGGAGAAGCAATGGGGCGGCACCGCGCAGCAGCGGCTTGATAACAAATACGCCCGCTATGCCGCAGAGCGCGGTGAGGCCGTCGTGGCGGCCCCGCGCCGCGATGAAGACATCTTTGATCAGGTAGAGGCCGAGGCCCGCGTCGCTGCGCAGCAATCCGAAGAGATCGCGGAAGACTTTGTCGCCCCGCGTGAGGAAGCCACTCCGCGCGGCGCGCCGACGCCTACTGCGAACCAGACCCTCAGTCCAACGGCTCCCAATGCCCCGCCCTCAACGCCGGCAGGCACACCATGAGCCGCGCCGGTAGCATCGTTCCAGAGCCCATCGCGCGCCAGCCATGGGCCATGCTGATACCATTGTTGCTGCTTGTCTTGTTTGGCGCAGCCGTGCTCTATTCTGCCGCCGGCGGCTCTATGCAGCCATTCGCAAGCTCGCACCTAATTCGCTTTTCGGTCTTCCTCGTGATGGCGTCGATCATCGCCTCTTTGCCGCGCGAGTTTGTGAAGTTCATGACCTATCCCGCCTATATCGGCGTCTTGCTGCTGCTGATCGCAGTTGAGGTGATTGGCCAAGTCGGCGGCGGCAGCCAGCGCTGGATCGACTTCGGCTTTATGGTGCTTCAACCATCCGAGCTGATGAAGCCTGTTATCGTACTGGTGCTCGCTCGCTTCTATGCCTCTCTGCCTGTGGGCCTGATTACGGATTGGAGAGCGATCCTGATCCCCGGCGCTTTGATCGCTGTGCCGATGGCTTTCGTGCTGCTCCAACCAGACCTGGGCACTTCGCTGGCCATCGCCTTTGGCGGCGCGGTAGTCATGTTGCTCGCCGGCCTCCCCTTACGGTGGTTCATTGGCGGCGGCATCCTGGCCGCAATTGCAGCCCCGCTCGCATTCTTCTTTGGCTTGCAAGACTATCAACAGCGCCGGGTCATGACCCTATTCGATCCGGAAAGCGATCCGCTGGGCGCAGGCTATCACATTGCTCAATCCAAGATCGCAATTGGTTCGGGGGGCATTGTTGGCAAAGGCTTCAACAATGGCTCGCAAAGCCATCTGCAATACCTGCCAGAGCCGCACACCGACTTTGTCTTTGCGACAATGGCGGAGGAATGGGGCCTCATCGGCGGCATCTTCGTGATCGGGATCTTCGCGATCATCCTGCGTTGGGGCACGCGCGTTGCGCTGACTTCGCGGGACCGGTTCTCTAGCTTGGTGGCCGCTGGAATGGTTGCGACCATCTTCTTCTACATCGCCGTCAATCTGATGATGGTGATGGGCATGGCGCCGGTGGTGGGCATCCCCCTACCCTTCATGAGCCATGGCGGATCGTCCATGATGACGAACATGATCTGTATCGGTGCACTGATGATGGTCAACCGCTGGAACAGAAACGCCCCGCGCGGCGGCCTAGAGAACTGAGCCTAAGCTAGATCTTGATCAGGCCGAGTTTCAACGCCTTCACGGTCGCCCCCACCCGGTCAGACACGCCCAATTTCTCATATGTCCGCTTTGAATAGGTCTTCACCGTTTCTGGCGACAGATCGAGTATAGTCGCAATCACGCCAATAGACTTCCCGTGCGCGATCCATCCCAGCACCTCTTTTTCACGATCAGACAGCTCTGGTGCGGCTTGAGTGTTGTCGATCAGCACGCACACCCTCTGGTGCGCGGCTTGGGCAACGCTACGAACTGCGCCCAAGACTGCATCATCCACTTCGGAGACCGGGCGACCAAAATCATAGGAAGCATACGAATTGCGGCCTCTCGGACCGAACAAGGGAATGCCAAAGCCATGCACCAACCCCTCTTTTTTCAGCTCCTCAAAGTATTGCAGATTAGCAGGGGTGTTCTCACCGACCTCCATTGCCTCAGCCCATGTCAGCATCGCACCATGCTCCAGCGTTCTGCTCGGAATAGGATCCGACAATCTGAATTCTGACTGGTCATAACGCTCTAACCATTCGCGGCTGAATCCATGCGAATACACGATCGTGCCAATGGAATTGGGTTCTTCGAAAATGGGAGAAAAGTGGTAACTCTGCCGTATCACACCGTGATCAGATTGAATTTGCCGACCGAAATGCAAGAGCTCACTGAGATCTTCAAATTGCTCAATTTTTGCAAAGTATCGCTGCATATCTCGGTACAATGTAACACATGTCCCCCAATCGGGCGACTTATGCCTTGCGATCATTAACCCTATAGCAAAACTGTAAGCATCTGCGCTTCGGCCCTCGGGTCGAACCAAGCCGAACCTCCCACGCAGATAGGTTTGCATCCAAAGCCCTCCTGATTGGCCTGCGTGCGGCGCGGGCCAATCATGGGGCATCGTGGTTTTTTGATTTAAGGAGTTCGCTATGCGAGTGCGCATGCGCGATCGCTTTGCCCGCGCGCTCCCATTTCGGAGCCGCTCAGGCGAAGCGTCATCAAATATTGGTCTCGCCGACGCGCACAACGCATTAGAGGTTGCTGCTGTCGTTGCCCTATTGGGAGGTGTCTACAGCCGTGAATGCGCCGGACAATCGACCAGCCTGCGTCAGGTTCACCGCGTCGCCGGGCTAACCCAAAGCGCAGCCCTAAACCTTGTCGCGCGTCTTCAGGATGACGGCATGATCACGATCATCTCGGCGCTGCACGATGAGTTTGAATCGAGAATTGAGCTCACGGAAAAAGCAAAACGCAAGTTATCGCAATTGACCGAAGCACCCAAAACACCTTCCAATCGCCGATAAGCGCGCTATACGCAGCGCCTTCGCCGAATCGGCATGGCCCAACTGGGGCCTTCGAGCCTCGGCAAGCCGGCAGCATCGATAATGATCGAAGCGGCCAGATGGACGCATAGCTCAGTTGGTAGAGCAGCTGACTCTTAATCAGCGGGTCCTAGGTTCGAACCCTAGTGCGTCCACCATCCCTTTACTTTAGGCGAATGTTCTCGCGGTGCGGCTGCATGGTCGTAGCTGCTGGCCCCAAGCCAATCAGCCCGCCCATTCACCAATGACCGCGCGAAATTCCGATGCGCGGATCGATTGCCACACGCCAGCGCTGAAATAGGGGTCAGCTTCGAATTTGGCGCGGGCTTCCTTTTCATCGGCGGCTTTGATCACCAACAGAGACCCCGCTGGCTCTCCATCCTGCATCAGCGGACCAGCAACCACGTAGTCATTAAGATGCGCCTCGACATGCGCCATGTGCTGGGCCCGGAACCTCTCGCGCAATGCGGGGCCGTTCTCTCCATCACGGCAGTAGAAAGCATATAGCGGCATTAGGAACCTTCATTCTGTTTGAGGCCTGAGCCAAGTTGCGGCACCACACCAGCTTGCCAATCATCGCCTGAGAACCGGATCGCGGGCGCAATATGATTGGCACCGCCGTCCGCCTCGATCAACAGTCCGCGTTCGGCAATATGCGGCTGGTCAAGCGCCTCACGAAAGTTCAGAACAGGCGCGAATGCAACATCTTTGTCTGCAAACCACGCCTCCCACTGATCGCGCGATTTCGTTTTGAAGGTGTCACGCAGGAATTGGATCAGTTCGCCCTGCTCTCCTGCCTCGCGCTCAGCATGAGCAATCAGGTCTTGGCGGCCTAATGCGGCGAGCAGGTTTTTTGCAAACTTGATCTCTCGTCCACCAAGCGCGACGTGCCGCGCGTCTTTGGTGCGGTATATCTGATAGAAGCCTGCTCCGCCCAATGATCGCTGGCGCGATGAAACCGGGCTTTGCCCGCCCGCTATCGCGCTGCTGGCAGTGTGCGCACTCCATGGCAGCAGGCTGTCGAACATGGCGCAGTCAATATAGGCGCCCTCGCCGCTGCTAGAACGACCAACGAGCGCCATCAAAACGGCGGACAGGGCCGTTAGCCCCGCCGCCAAATCCGCGCTGGCCACGCCGGGGACCACGGGCGTTCCGTCGGTCCCATCATTCACCGATAAAAACCCAGCGAGCGCCTGCACCGCCACATCATGCGCCGGGTGATGCGCGAGTTCGCCAGTTTGGCCGAAGGCCGAGATTGAGCAGTAAATGATATCGGGCTTGATCGCTCTCACGCTGTCAAAATCGAAACCCAACCGTTTCATCACGCCGGGTCGGAACCCTTCGACAAAAACGTCAGCAGTGCGGCAAAGCTCAGCTAAAGTGGTTTGGCCAACCTCGCTCTTGAGGTCCAGAACCACGCTTTCCTTGCCGCGATTGAGGTTCGCAAACCACACCGAATGATCAGCACCATCATAGCGGGCACGCGGCTGCATATCGCGAGCGGGATCGCCTGCTTGTGGCTCAATCTTGATAACGCGCGCGCCTTGGTCTGCCATCATCACGGTCATCATTGGACCGGGCAGAAACTGCGTTAGGTCGAGGACTGTAATCCCTGAAAGCTTGCCCATAATCGTTCAGAACCGCGCCATTATTTGCTTCGAGGAAAAGCACCGCGATTGCAGGCGGGCCTTGCATCACGTGTAAGCGGACTTGTGCGAAGGTCAAAGCCGGGATGGCCACGTTTTTCCTACTCAGTGCAGTTTTGCTAGCCCAGCCATGGCTCTTTTTCATTGTGGATATGGATTGATGCGGCGGTGCGCGAGGATTGCACACATCCCAAAAGTCACAACGTCACGTTGCATTTGAGGTGTAAGTGGCTGGAAAAGAGCGCTTTCGCCCAAAAGTCACAGTTTCGAGAGTTGCAAATGTGTTCCACAGAGCGCACCCCCACCCCTTGAAATCACATTGAAATGTGATATCTTGCAAATATGAGCACATCGATAATCACACGCGTCCGCACACTCGTCGAAAGCGGCGAGATGACCAAAGCCGGCCTCGCCCGCGCCGCTGGCCTCCACGCCAACACTCTGCGCGATTGCGCAGATGAGGACTGGAACCCCACGACAGAGACGCTGACCAAGTTGGAGGCGTTTCTGGACGCCAATGACGAGCGCCCCGTTCTGGTCGGGATCGAAGAGATCATCGACGAAGCCCGCAATGGTAAGATGTACATTCTAGTCGATGATGAAGACCGTGAAAACGAAGGCGATCTGATCATCCCGGCGCAAATGGCAACGCCGGCCGCGATCAACTTCATGGCAACTCACGGGCGCGGCCTGATCTGCCTGTCGCTCGATAAGGCACGGGTCGATCAGCTGGGCTTAGAGCCGATGAGCCGCAACAATAAGGAAAGCATGCAGACCGCTTTCACCATCTCGATTGAGGCGAAAGAAGGCGTGACCACCGGTATCTCTGCGGCGGACCGTGCGCGCACCGTCTCGGTTGCGATTGATGCGACCAAGGGCCCGGACGATATTGTCACCCCCGGTCACGTCTTTCCGCTAACCGCACGTGATGGCGGCGTGCTGGTGCGCGCAGGCCATACCGAGGCGGCGGTGGACATCTCGCGCCTCGCTGGCCTCAACCCCAGCGGCGTGATTTGCGAAATCATGAACGATGATGGCTCGATGGCGCGGCTCGATGATCTGGTCGCCTTCGCCCGCAAGCATGATCTCAAAATCGGGACAATCCGCGATCTCATCGCTTATCGGATGCGCAACGACCATCTGGTTGAGCGGCTGGGAGAACGCGCGTTCGATTCCGATTATGGCGGGCAATGGCGGATGATCACCTATCGCAACACGGTGTCCGACAACGAGGCCTACGTTCTGCAAAAGGGCCATATTCAGCCCGGTGAGGCCACCCTCGCCCGCGTTCACCCAATCTCGGTGTTTGACGATGTGCTGGGCCAGCCCGGCCCGCGCAAGCGCACTTTGCAGCGCGCAATGCAGGCGATTGGTGAGCACGGATCTGGCATCATCGTGATCCTGACCGGTCGGGTCGGGTCCAGCGGCGAATACACCGCCGATGAAGCCAATCGCAATGTCGGCATCGGCTCACAAATCCTCGCCGATCTGGGCGTGGATGATATGATCCTGCTATCCAATTCACAGCCCAATGTCGTGGCGATCGAAGGCTACGGCCTGAACATCGTCGGGCACCACCCCATTCCGGAGTAAAACACTATGGCCCGCATTCTGATCGTCGAAGCGCGTTTCTATGCGCACCTAAATGACATGCTGATCGCTGGCGCGAAGGCCGCGATTGAGGCCGCGGGGCATGAGGCAGAAGTGCTGACCGTGCCCGGAGCGCTCGAGATCCCGGGCGCGGTTGCGCTGGCTGTGGAAGGCGGAGGCTATGACGCCTTTGTCGCAATAGGCGTGGTGATCCGCGGCGAAACCTATCACTTTGAGATCGTGGCCGGGGAAAGCGCGCGGGCAATTATGGCGCTGACCATGGATGGCATTCCAATTGGCAACGGCATCATCACCACCGAAAACGAAGCGCAAG
This sequence comes from Erythrobacter sp. S249, assembly GCF_057364975.1. Taxonomy (NCBI): domain Bacteria; kingdom Pseudomonadati; phylum Pseudomonadota; class Alphaproteobacteria; order Sphingomonadales; family Erythrobacteraceae; genus Erythrobacter; species Erythrobacter sp. S249. The sequence goes on from NZ_CP200287.1 coordinate 572,677, forward strand.
CGTTAGAACGCGCCAACCCTGCGGCCAAGGATAAAGGCGGCGAAGCGGCGAAAGCGGCGCTGGCCTTGCTGGAGCTGACGCAGAGGTTCCCGCGCTGATCGCACCTATAGGAAGCTGTCCCAATCTTGAATTATCGGGCGAAAACTACGTAGTTTCCCTCTGTAGATTTTATGAAGGCATTAGTTTGAATTAGCAGCCATCAATTCGGCGCGCGTTGCAGTGCGCGGGACGCCGAAAATGACCTTCGAATTGGGATCGATTTGTTTTGACCGCTCAAGAGAACGCAATCCAAGCTGAGATTGCGCCGATCATCATGACCCTAGAGGCCCAGCTATCGCATCTGGACAGGATCGGCGCCTTTATTGCCGCTGCACATGTGGATGCAGCGATCACCAAACTGCGCATGGATTTCATGTCAGGAATAGAGGGACCAAAGCCGCCCAAACGGCCACATGCGTAATCACACGTAATGCCAACGATGTTCGACTCCATTATGGAGGGACATCAGGGCAAAACAGGGTGACCGGGGGCAAACCGTTCAACCAATCTTCAAGCCCATATGTGCAAGGAGGATTGCTTGGTTCGGCCGAGTTTCACATCTCTTACTAAGATTGCACCGAGCTAACCATGGATAGGGCTCGCAGATCACCTTTGTCAGATCGCAATGCGTCGGACGGCGACATGTCCGAACAGCGTGTTACAAACAGCGCCCTGACAGGTCATGGTGCAACGGTTGAGCCTGCGTCCTTCGAAAACGAGAACGGTCCGAGGCCAAACGCGCCCCAATCCCATGGCGACCTTACGCCCGTTGCGGACCAATTGATCGCCATCGCAGAGCAATTGCGCTCCGGCGATCAGGCAGCGGCTTTCGCCTCGCTTGCCCACGCCACGAGGGGAGCTGGCGCGAACGCGTGGGATGGAGGTACCGCTAGCCCAGGCCCAGACGCGCCAAAGAGCGCACCAGCAGACCTGTCAGCCCGGCGGCGCAGCTACGCACTGATGGCGCGCAAGGCCTATGATGTGCGCCGTACGCGCGGCACCTTCTTCGGTGATCCTGACCTGTTTGGCGAGCCGGCTTGGGACATCCTGCTCGACCTCTACGTCGCGCATGTCGACGATAAGTCTGTCTCTGTGTCCAGCGCCTGCATCGGCTCCGCCGCGCCGCCCACCACGGGCCTACGTTGGCTCGGCGTGCTAGCGGAACAGGGCCTTATCCTGCGCGAGCAAGACCCCGAGGATCAGCGCCGCGTTTTGGTGCGCCTCAGCGACACCGGCCTGGCATCGATGGACCGCTATTTTGAAGAGGCGGTGAAGCGCGGCGCGGCTTAGCTACCGCGCCAACGCATCCAACCCGCTGCTGCGAGGTCTACGCGCTCAGCGAACCGAAACAGCCCATCCCAGCATAGGCTGCGCTCGCGCCCAGCTCTTCCTCAATCCGGATCAGCTGGTTGTACTTCGCGAGGCGGTCAGAGCGGGCAAGCGAGCCGGTCTTGATCTGCCCGCAATTGGTCGCAACAGCCAGGTCGGCGATGGTGGAATCTTCTGTCTCACCCGAACGGTGGCTCATCACAGAGGTGTAGCTCGCGCGGTGCGCCATATCGACCGCAGCCAGAGTTTCGGTAAGCGTGCCGATCTGATTGACCTTCACGAGCAACGAATTTGCCAGACCCTTGGCGATGCCCATTTCCAAACGCGCAGGATTGGTCACGAACAGATCATCGCCAACCAGCTGAACTGTGTCGCCAACCGCCTGCGTCAGAGCTGCCCAGCCGTCAAAGTCATCTTCATCCATACCGTCTTCGATTGATCGGATTGGATAGTCTGCGCACAGTTTCGCCAGATAGTCAGCCATGCCCGGACCATCGAGCGACACGCCCTCACCTGAGATTTCGTATTTGCCGTCGCGGTAAAACTCGGTGGCGGCGCAATCGAGCGCGAGGACCACGTCTTTGCCGGGCGTAAAGCCAGCTTGCTCGACCGAGGCCATGATGAAATCGAGCGCCGCACGCGTGCTCGCAAGATCAGGAGCAAAGCCGCCTTCATCGCCGACGGATGTCGCAAGACCTTTGTCGGACAGACCCTTCTTCAGCGTGTGGAAAATCTCAGAGCCCCAGCGCACCGCCTCGGCCAAAGTTGGCGCGCCAACCGGCATAACCATGAATTCCTGGATATCGATCGGATTGTCCGCGTGCTCGCCGCCATTGATGATGTTCATCATCGGCACGGGCAGACGGTGGGCCGAGACCCCTCCGAGGTATGAGAACAGCGGCAGACCGCGCGCATTCGCTGCCGCTTTCGCTACGGCCAGGCTGACACCCAGGATCGCGTTCGCGCCGAGGCGGCCCTTGTTCTCTGTGCCGTCCAAAGCGATCATCGCCATGTCGATATCGCGCTGATCCTCGGCGTGCAGGCCGTCCAGCATCTCTGCGATTTCGCCGTTCACCGCATCGACCGCTTTCAGCACGCCTTTGCCCTTGTAACGCGCCGCATCGCCATCTCTCAGCTCAACCGCTTCATAGGCGCCCGTCGATGCCCCAGAAGGCACCGCCGCGCGGCCAAAGCTGCCGTCGTCCAGCAACACATCCACTTCAACGGTTGGGTTGCCCCGGCTGTCCAGAATTTCGCGGCCGTGCAGATCGATAATCGCAGTCATGTTTTGCTCCGGAGAGAATGTGTTGTATATTACTAAGACACCCCCATATAATGAGAGCAAATGCGCTCTATGCTTCGGATCAATTCCGCGCAAGGCGCGTTGGACCATTGAAGCGGGTGTGCCCCTATACATCCGCCGTGAATACGTATCTGGAGGATCAAAACAGACCTATGGCTGACGCAAAGAAGACCAAACCCGCTGCGAAGAGCGGCAAGACCACGGCTAAGAAGGCTCCGGCGAAGAAGGCATCCACTGCCAAGAAGGCCGCACCCAAGAAAACAGGCGCAAGCGCGAAATCAGCTGAAAAAATGCCTGCCGTGCCGGTTGAAACTGGCAGCGAGCACCGTACTGAAGCGAAAAGCCGCTTTAACGCAGCGCTAGAAGAGGCCAAAGCAGGCGCAGCCGCACTGCGCGCTGAGGCTGGGACGCGCGCTGGATCTTACCGGGAGAATGCAATGAATAAGAGTGACGATTTGGTAGCAGACGCGAAAGCTTATGGTGAGCAAGCCAAAACCAAGGCCGGCGAACTGGCAACCGAAGGCAAAGCAGCAACCAGCGACGCAATCGCATCGGTTGGCCGCGTTGTTGGCGATACCGCTTCTCAAATCGATGAGCGTTTCGGCGAGCAATATGGCGATTACGCCCGCAAGGCCTCGCGCAGCCTAGTTGAAGCCTCTGCAAAGCTTGACGCAAAGAGCGTGGATGAGCTGGGCGAAGATGCCCGCGAAATGGTCCGCAAAAGCCCCGGCGTTGCCGTTGGTCTGGCCGCCGTTGCAGGCTTCCTGATCGCGCGCATGTTCCGCGGCTCTAACGATTAATCTGCGCTTGCAAGGGGCTGTGCATGCGTGATGAGGAACAGCCAGACCGTCTGGGAGAGGATGCGAACCCTCTCCCGGATGCTACGCCAGCGGGCCTGAGCCCGGTGGATGGCAAGGCTGTGCCTGATCACGCTGACGCCCCCTTGCCCGACAACACAGATGACGATGAATTCAGCGAATCTCTAACCGAAGAGATTGCGGCGCTGATCGATGATGGGCGCACCTATGCCGAGGCAGAGCTTGCGTTTCAGAAGCGGCGCGCAGGGCTAGCCGGTCGCAAGGTCGGCGGCGCGCTCGTCTTTGCGATCCTGGCGCTTATCCTGCTGCATTTGATGTTCATCGCCTTGGCGGTTGGCATGGTCATTGCGCTGGAGCCTTTGGTCACGATTTGGGGCGCGATTGGTATTGTGGTCGGCGTTCTGCTGCTCGGCGTGATCGGCTTGCTGCTGCTGGTCCGCAGCAATGCTCTGGGCCTCGTCGCGTTGTTCAAGGGCGATGACAAGGCATGAGCAAGCTGGACAAGCAATTCCTTGAAGACCGCGCTCTGCGCGACGCGGCCCTCGCCGCGCTCAAGGACGACATCACACACCTCAAGACCGGCCTGTCCGGCAAGGGTCTGGCAGAGCGGACCGTCCGCCGCATTGGCACTGGCGCGAAAGACGCGCTGGGCGATGCTGGCGAAGCTGCAAGCGACAATCGCGGCATTATCGCAGCGCTATTTGGCGCCATCGCCCTATGGTTTGCGCGCGGACCCATCCTAGAAGGGCTCGGCCTGGAGCTGATCGGAGCCGACGAAGACGGTGACGACACGGAGGATGACTTTGAGACAGAAGCCTCAGAAGATGGCGCGTTGGATGATGGCGAGGAAGTCGCCAATATTGAGATAGCCGCAGAGGACGCAGTTCCCTCCCCTGAGGATGCGCTCAGCGAGACAATACCCGGAGACGAAAATGACTGACACAGGCGACAAGCGAGACGAGCTGCGCGCCAAAATCGAAGCCAGCGAGCGCCGCAATGCAAAGCGGACCATCGGCGATGATGCGGCAGAGGCGGCGAGCGCGGCAGGCGAGTTCATCAAAAAGAACCCCGCCGTGGCGATTGGCGGCGCGGTCGCAGCAGGCCTCGCGATTGGCATGATGACGAAGCCGGGCCGCCGCGCGGCTGGCAAGGCCGCCAAAGGCGCGGTGAGCGGCGCAAAGAAAGGCGTTGAGACCGTCAAAACCGCCTCTCTCACTGGCGCCAAGAAACGCAGCAACGAGGTGCTATCGCTGATCGGCGACGCGGTGATCGCGTATGGGATCAAGGCGATCGATAGCGCGATGGATGCCGCGCAAAGCGGGCAAGATGCGATCGAAGACCTGAGCGATGCCGGAACCGCAAAAGCGCGCGAGCTCAAACGCGATGCGAGCCATGCGGTGGGCAGCGCCAGCGACACGACGCGCGCGATTTCTCGCCGAGCGACACGTAAGGCAGAACGCGCGGTGCGCGACATCAAGGGCCGTGTCACCCGCTAAGCTCCACGTCGCTCCATGTGTTAATGCGCAGGACTTGCGCCCAGCCACGCTTGCTTTAAGGCGCGCGGAGACATTCTTGCTCCCCAAGGAAAGGCGCCAAACATGGAAGAAACCACTCCAACCCAGAAGCTCCACCTCGTCATGGGTGGCCGCGTAACCGACCCTCGTGGGATCGAGTTCGCTGATCCGGAAAGCATCCACGTTGTCGGCGTGTTCAGCAGCTATGACGCCGCTGAAGAGGCTTGGCGCGCCCAGGCTCAGCGCACCGTCGATGATGCTGAGATGAAATATGTGGTGGTGCACATCCACCACCTGCTCACGCCCGACGCCTAAGCGCCCTCGCTAGAGCGAGGTCGAAGCGCGGTGGAATACACCATCCGTCCATACCGCGACGCCGATGCGGATCGGCTCGGAGATATCATGCAGGCTGCGATCCTCGCGATTGGCCCTCGCGGCTATTCGCCTGAGCAAATTGACGCGTGGGCTGGCCGCGTGCCAGGCGGCGAACGGTTTCGCGAACGCGTGGCGGCGGGTGCGGCAATCTTCATCGCTGCTGATAAAGATGATGTGGCTCAGGCCTATTCGCTGCTGGAGATTTCAGCGGAGGACGGCGGCCACCTCGATCACCTCTATTGCCATCCGGACCACACGCGCCGCGGTCTGGCAGAGAGGGTTCTAAGAGCAGCGGAAGTGCACGCACGCGAGCAATCTACCGCCCGCCTGTTTACCGAGGCGAGCGAACTCGCCCGCGCCGCGTTTGAGCGTGCAGGTTACGTGGTTCAGCATCGCCGTGACTTTGAATTAGACGGCGTGCCGATCCACAATTTCGCGATGGAAAAGCCGCTCACCTAGAGCAGCTTCGCCCGCAAATTTAGATGAATTCGATCTTGTCGACGAGGTAAAACTTGTCGCCAGACGGCACCGTCACCTCGATCTCGTCTTCGACCTGTTTGCCGATCATCGCCCGCGCCAATGGCGAGCTGAATGAAATGCGACCGGCGGCGGCATCAGCCTCGGTCTCACCAACGATCTGATATTTGATCGGCTTGTCATCGTCGTCGAGCAAAGTGACGGTCGCGCCGAACACGATTTTGTCGCCGGTGAGCGTCGATGGATCGATAATCTGAGCGCGGCTGACCTTGCTCTCGATATCGCCGATCATGGCTTCGACCTGGCCCTGACGCTCTTTTGCAGCGTGATATTCAGCATTCTCCGACAAATCGCCATGCGCGCGAGCTTCTTCGATCGCATCAACAATTTTCGGGCGTTCATCACGCAAAGCCTTCAGATCGGTGGTTAGCCGCTCATAGCCCTCAGCCAGCATTGGAACTTTTTCCATCGTCGCCATTCCGTCTCTTTCTATTGACGTAAGTGCCCGAAACTATGGGTCATTTCATGCATCACCGCTTCTGCCGAGGCGGCGAGATTGCATCGAAATGTCGGGAAACTTCGCTGTATTACCTAGTCATAATAGTCCTGCAACGCGCGGACTTCAAGCTGGCTTGGCTTTACAGCGCCAATTGCCGCCGCCGCCGCCTTCGATGCGGTGGCCGTTGTGTAATACGGAACCTTCTTTTCCAAAGCGGTGGCGCGGATCGATTTGGAGTCCCTCAGCGATTGCCAACCCTCGGTGGTGTTGAAGATGAGCGCGATCTCACCATCGATGATTTTGTCGACAATATGCGGCTGGCCTTCTGCGACCTTGTTGACCTTTTCAACCGCAAGGCCCTGCTCGGCCAGATAGGTTTGCGTGCCTCCGGTCGCGACCACTTTGAAGCCTTTGTCGATCATACCGCGCACGGCGGGCACGATCACGCTCTTGTCGCTGTTCTTAACCGAGACAAACACAGTGCCTTCGCGTGGCAGCGTCATGCCCGCGCCCAGCTGCGATTTGAGGAAGGCTGCCTCGAAATTGGTGTCGATGCCCATCACTTCGCCGGTTGATTTCATTTCCGGGGTCAGGATCGGATCGGCGCCTGGGAAGCGAGCGAATGGGAACACTGCCTCCTTAATCGCCATATAGGGCAGATCGCGGCGGAAGGCAGGGAAGTCCGCCAGTTTCTCGCCCGCCATCACCCGAGCAGCGATCTTGGCGACCGGTTGACCGATGGCTTTGGCAACGAACGGCACCGTGCGGCTGGCGCGCGGGTTCACCTCGATCAGATAGACGACCTGCTTGTCGCCCTCTTCCTTTACCGCAAATTGAATGTTCATCAGGCCGCGCACGCCCAACGCAAATGCCAACGCCTCTGCCTGACGCTCCATTTCAGCGATGGTTTCTGGCGGCAGCGAATATGGCGGCAGTGTGCAGGCGCTATCGCCGGAATGCACGCCCGCCTCTTCGATATGCTGCATCACGGCGGCGACGCGCACTTCATCGCCATCGCACAAAGCATCGACATCGCACTCAATCGCATCGCGCAGATATTGGTCGATCAGCACAGGGCTCTCGCCCGAGACGTTGACGGCGGTGTTGATGTAATCATCAAGCTGCGCCTCAGAATCGACGATTTCCATCGCCCGTCCGCCCAGCACATAGGATGGCCTCAGCAGCACCGGATAACCGATATGCGCAGCAACAGCGGCCGCTTCATCACGGCTGCGCGCAATGCCATTGGCTGGCTGCTTTAGGTTGAGCTTGTTGACCAGCTTGGCAAAGCGCTCGCGGTCTTCGGCCAGATCAATCGCATCAGGCGATGTACCCAGGATCGGGATGCCTGCATCCTCCAGCGCCTGAGCAAGTTTCAACGGCGTTTGTCCGCCAAATTGCACGATCACACCCACCAGCTCGCCGGTGGATTGTTCAACCCGCAAAATCTCGAGCACATCTTCCGCGGTCAGCGGCTCAAAATAAAGGCGGTCCGATGTGTCGTAATCGGTCGAGACGGTCTCTGGATTGCAATTGACCATGATGGTCTCAAACCCGACCTCTTCGAGCGCGAAGCACGCGTGGACGCAGCAATAATCGAACTCGATCCCCTGCCCGATCCGGTTTGGGCCACCGCCCAAAATAACGATCTTCTTGCGGTCCGACGGGTCAGCCTCGCATTCCGGCTCTCCGAACGTCGGCGCCTCATAGGTCGAGTACATATAGGGCGTGATCGCTTCAAATTCGGCGGCGCAGCTGTCGATCCGTTTAAACACAGGGCGCACGCCCAGCCGTTCGCGCAGCGCGCGCACTTCGTCCTCGCTGGTTGCCCCGGCCATCGCGTGGAGCGCATCATGCAGCAGCCCGCTGCGCTTCGCCTGTGTCTCTGCCATGCCGCCCGCAACCCCGACAGAACGCACCGCCAAAGTCGCCAGCCGCTTGTCAGAAAAGCCCATCGCCTTCAGAGCGCGCAGCCCGTCTGCATCTTGTGGCAGGCCATTTTGAGCAATGTCATTCTCTGCCGCGACAATCGCCTCAATCTGGCGCAGGAACCACATGTCATAACCGGTGATCGGCTGAATATCTGCGGGCGTCATCCCCTCGCGCATGGCCTGAGCAACATTTAGCAGGCGGTCCGGTGTGCGCTGGCTGAGCGCGGCGGTGACGACATCGCGGCTCACCCCTTCTAGCTCGCGGACGCGGTTGAACCCGTCGAGCCCGGTTTCCAGACCGCGCAATGCCTTCTGCATGGATTCCTGGAAGTTGCGGCCAATCGCCATCACTTCGCCGACTGATTTCATCGCGGTGGAAAGCTTCGCCTCTGCCCCTTTGAATTTCTCAAACGCGAAGCGCGGGATCTTGGTAACGACATAGTCAATCGTCGGTTCAAAGCTGGCCGGGGTCGCGCCGGTGATCTCATTGGTGATCTCGTCCAGCGTGTATCCGACCGCCAGTTTCGCAGCGACGCGGGCAATCGGGAAGCCGGTGGCTTTGGAAGCCAGCGCGGATGAGCGCGAAACGCGCGGGTTCATCTCGATCACAATCAAGCGGCCATCCTTGGGATTGACCGCGAATTGCACGTTCGACCCGCCGGTTTCCACGCCAATCTCGCGCAGCACATTGAGGCTGGCGGTGCGCATGATCTGATATTCTTTGTCGGTCAGCGTCAGCGCCGGGGCGACCGTGATGCTGTCGCCGGTGTGCACGCCCATCGCATCGACATTCTCAATCGAGCAGATGATGATGCAATTGTCCTTGCGGTCGCGCACGACCTCCATCTCATATTCTTTCCAGCCGAGTAGCAATTCCTCAATCAGAACCTCGGTGGTGGGCGATGCGTCGAGCCCTTCGGAAACGATCTTGTCAAACTCCGCCTTGTTATAGGCGATGCCGCCGCCCGTGCCGCCAAGCGTGAAGCTGGGCCGGATGATCGATGGCAGGCCAGTGCGCTCCAGAATTTCGCGCGCTTCCTCCAGCGTGTTGGCGACGCCGCTGCGTGCGCTTTCCAGGCCGATGGCATCCATCGCATCGCGGAAACGCTGGCGGTTCTCCGCCTTATCGATCGCGTCTGCTTTCGCGCCGATCATCTCAACGCCGAATTTCTCCAGCGTGCCATCCGCATCCAGCGCAAGCGCACAGTTAAGCGCGGTTTGCCCGCCCATCGTCGGCAACAAGGCCATTTTCTCATCAGGATACGCCGCGCGCTCTTTCTCAATGATCTTGGTGACGATCTCTGGCGTAATCGGCTCCACATAGGTGCGGTCGGCAAATTCCGGATCGGTCATGATCGTGGCCGGATTGGAATTGACCAGAATGACCCGGTACCCTTCCTCTTTCAGCGCTTTGATCGCCTGAGTGCCCGAGTAATCGAACTCGCACGCCTGACCGATGATGATCGGCCCGGCACCAATGACGAGGATGGAGGATATGTCGCTGCGTTTGGGCATCTAGGCGTGAACCTTAAAAGGATGGTTGTGATAGGTGAGAGGCGTGGCGGCGGGGATCATCCGTTGGTGCCCCGATCTCTAAGGCGCAATCCGGGGCGCTCCGCCTTGCGGATGCAGGCGAGCTGCTGCTCTGATAGGCTTTGCTTGACCAAGAATAGTATTGATACGCCGTCGGTTGCTTGGCCGTAAATTGTCTTGCCAAGCGCGCATTCGGCCACAATGCCCTCCATCACGGATCGAGCGTTGCGGACGTAAGTGCTCGCACCGGGTGAACCCGGAATTCCCATGCCCGAGTGCACTTCGATTTGATATCTGGACACTGCCCGATCACCTTCGTGCTCTTTATGATCATAGTCGACCACGACGTTCTCAGAATTGGCGTGCTCTGGATGGCCTTGAGCATCCGCCGCGGCGCAGGCCAGCGTGGCGAAAGCTGCGACAGCAAGTACTGGAAGCTTGATATATCGGTTCATTGGTCTTCGCCTCCGCCATCGGCGCTACTGCCGCTTGAATTCTGAAGCTTGAAACTGATCAGGCGCATTCCCGGCTTTTGCATGGCGCAGCCCGTGGACAGCACCTGATCACCCGGCATGGCCTCACCGCGCACGCGGTAAAGCGAGGGATCGTCGCCGAAATAAAACGCGCCGTCTTCCGTCACGCTCAGTTCCATAAAGGCGGCGACAGGCGGCGCAGTCGCTCCAAAAGCGGACGTCCGCAGCGAACCGCGCGAATCCCCCGATGCAGGAACGATCATCTCATTAATCGCCATCAGTTCCATCTTGGTGATGTCAAAAGCATAGGTCGGGACGACCTGCCCCTCGGCCGCCTCCAGCAATTGCTTCACTTCAAGATCGCCAGACAAACGCGCCGCGCATTCCTCAGCGGTCTCTTCAACCTCACGCCAGTCTTTGTTTTCGAATGGGTTATCGCAGGCGGTGAGCGAGAGGGCGAGAAACGTTACGCAACTGAGAGACTTCATCTGGTCCATTAGCTTTGCGTCAGAGTTGGATTTGGTGTGTTGTTGATCCAATCCCAAATCGGACTTGGAAGTGAACCGCCGATTAGGTGGGGAACAACATACGTTAACGTGAAAAAGCTGCTTCCAAAAAACATTCTAAATTGATCGCTTAGCAACTGTAGCGGCATCTGCGACTTGACCAGATAAGAGCCTACAAAGGGCTGATACCAACTATCAATATCCCGGTTTTGAGCAATCATCACTCGTAGCTTATCTTCATCCGAAATGCCCGAATGCGTATACGATAAGACGTAAATATAACTATTCACTTTGATCTCCTGACGCATCCGCCAGTTGATCTTGACGTCCCAAGTTAGGGTTTTCATGGGGTGCGCCGGGATCGACAGATATGGTCATAGAATCTTCCGGCCCTCTGTTTGTCCCGTAAACCGAAATCGCTCCCATTTGCTCAGTGTGCTCTTCCGAATCCAGCAGATGGGGATTCCGAATGGCATGAAATGCCCAAATGCCAAACGTCCCAACAACAATGATGGTCATTAGGATAAGCAACCAAACCGCAATCCAAGGAACCACGAAGGCAAGAGGCAGCGCGCAAATCCCAGCGATAATCGAACACAGTCGAACGCCAACGGACAAAAAATTTGTGCGTCTATTAAGAAATCCAAATACGTTGGGCATCGTGCTCACCCCAGCCCCCCAACGAATTTCTCGAACAAGTAGAAGCTGTCTTGCGGGCCTGGCGAGGCTTCTGGGTGGTATTGCACGCCGAATGCGCGCTTGCCCTTTACCGCGATACCGCAATTGGAGCCATCGAACAGCGATACGTGCGTCTGCTCAAGCGTGTCCGGCAGGCTATCGGCATCCACCGCAAAACCGTGGTTCATGCTGGTAATCTCGACCAGCTCGAGCGTCTCGCCCCAGCCCTCGCCCACGCGTTGAACCGGGTGGTTCGCGCCGCGGTGGCCCTGGTGCATTTTCACCGTCTTTGCGCCCGCGGCCAGCGCCAGCAACTGATGGCCTAAGCAAATGCCGAACAGCGGCATGTCACGCTCCAGCAGAGCCTTGATCACCGGCACCGCAAACTCGCCCGTTGCCGCCGGATCGCCCGGCCCGTTCGACAGGAACACGCCGTCTGGCGACAGCGCCAAAATATCCTCAAGGGAGGTCTGCGCAGGCACTACGGTCACTTTCGCGCCAGCCCGCACCAGATTGCGAAAGATGTTGTCCTTAGACCCGTAATCAATCGCGACCACATGCGGGGTCGCGTCAAACGCCGCGCGGCCATAACCGTGGCCCAGGCGCCAATATCCGCCTTCCCAGTTTTCTTGCGCCTCGCGAGAGACCCGGCTGGCGAGGTCCATTCCCTCTAGCCCGGCCCAATCCTGCGCGCGCTTGATCAATGCGGGAATATCGAAGGTGCCACTGGGCGAATGCGCGATCACGGCATTGGGCGCGCCGGACAGACGGATGCGGCGGGTCAGCGCGCGGGTATCAACCCCGGCCAGCCCGATTTTGCCATTGGCCGTCATCCATTCCGTAAAGCGTTCAGCAGAACGGAAGTTTGACGGCTCCGTCACATCCTCGCGCACGACGCAGCCAACCGCGCCCTCCACCTGGCTCTCAATGTCTTCGCCATTGGTGCCGACATTGCCGATATGCGGGAAAGTGAACGTCACGATCTGCGCCGCATAGCTGGGATCGGTCATCACCTCTTGATAGCCGGTCATCGACGTATTGAAGCAGACCTCACCCACGTTTTCACCGGCGGCGCCAAAGCCGCGTCCCCAGATCACCGAACCATCGGCCAAAACAAGGACTCCCGTCGCGCCGGTGGGTTGCGCGCGAGAAGATGCGGTGTCGGCCATAGGGCGCTCCGAGTCAGTGGTTTCCAGCAATGTCGCTAAGACCCAGCAGCTAGGGCGCAGTGGCCGCCACGTCAACCTAGTCGAGCGGCCCGAAACACGTTAGAGCGCGGCCAAACACTCAATCATCCACAGCTTAGACAAAAAGAAGACCCAGACGATGCCTGAAGGTACCATGCGCGACACAATTAAGGCGGCCACGATTACTGCGATGAAAGCGGGCGAAAAGGAACGCACAGCGACCCTGCGCCAGATCTCGGCCAAGATTAAGGACCGCGACATTGAAATGCGCACATCAGGCAAAGAGACACCGGATGATGAGCTGGTGACCTCAGTCCTGCAGAAAATGGCGAAACAACGGCGCGAATCGATCACCATGTATGAGGACGGCGGACGCGCGGAACTGGCCGCGAAGGAACAGGCGGAGCTGAGCATTATCGAAGAATTCCTGCCGACGATGATGAGCGAGGAAGAAACCGCCGCCGCTATCGCCGCGATCAAAGCAGAGCTTGGCGCAGACAGCATGAAAGATATGGGCCGGCTCATGGGCGAGCTGAAAAAGCGCCACGGCGCGTTGCTCGATGGCGGAATGGCGAGCGGGCTGGTGAAGGCAGCGCTTTCTTAAGGCGCGATCACGCACAGATTGTTCCACAAGCCGCGCTTGATTGCGGCGGCGACTAGGCGCATTTTCTTCTTATGGCACTTTCCCCGCAATGGCTGGACGAACTGCGCGCGCGGGTGACGCTGTCGACGGTCATCATGCGCACCGACAAGCTGCAAAAGGCGGGGCGCGAGTGGAAGGCGTGCTGCCCGTTTCACGACGAGAAATCGCCCAGCTTTACGGTCAATGATCAAAAGGGCTTCTACCACTGCTTTGGCTGCGGCGCGCATGGCGATGTAATCCGCTGGATGACCGACCAACGCGGCATGGGCTTTATGGATGCGGTAAAGGAACTAGCCGCCGAGGCCGGGATGGAAGTCCCCGCGCCGGACCCTGTAGCAGCAAAGAAAGCGGAAAAGCGCGCCAGCCTGATCGATGTAACCAGTGATGCGCAGCATTGGTTCATGGACAATTTGCGCAGCGGATCGAGCGCAGAGGCGCGCGAGGCTCAGGAATATTTGAAGGGCCGCGGCCTTACCCGCAAAGTGCTGGATGATTTCGGTTTCGGCTATGCACCAGAGAGCAAGCAGGCGCTGGCGGGCGCGCTATCCAAGTTTGACGAGACGATGCTGGTCGAGACCGGCATGCGGATCGCCACCGATGATGGCACCAAATATGACCGCTTCCGGGGCCGCATCATGCTGCCGATTCAGGACGCACGCGGGCGGGTGATCGCCTTTGGCGGGCGCATTCTGGGCAAGCGTGATGGCATCGCGAAGTACCTCAATTCGCCGGACACCCCGCTGTTCGATAAAGGCCGTACGCTTTACAACCTGCACCGCGCCTCCCCCGCCTCTCGGCAAACGGACCGGGTGATCGTGGTCGAGGGCTATATGGATGTCGTCGCACTGGCGCAGGCGGGGTTTGAAGACGCCGTCGCCCCGCTCGGCACGGCGCTAACCGAGATGCAGCTGGAAATGCTGTGGCGCATGGTTGAGGTTCCGACCCTTTGCTTTGATGGCGACAATGCGGGGCAAAAGGCGGCGATGCGCGCAATTGGCCGAGCTTTACCGATGCTCGCGCCGGGGCGCTCGCTAAACATTGTGCGCCTGCCCAGCGGCATGGACCCGGACGATCTGATCGCCAAAAGCGGCCCGCAAGCAATGGAGAAATTGCTGAGCGAACCCGCCAGCCTGCTAGAAACTCTGTGGCAATTTGAGCGCGATGCGCAGCCTCTCGATAGTCCCGAAGCCAAGGCGGGCCTTAAGAAGCGCCTGCTCGATCATGTCGACACCATCGGACACGGCGACATCGCGGCCCTTTACCGCCGCGAATTGCTGGACCGTTACTCCGCCTTTGCGTTCCCACCGAGAGAGCAGCGCAGCGGATCAAACTCAAACTGGCGCAGCGGAGGTGGCGGCAGCCGCCAAGGCTTTAGCAAACCGCGCAATCCAACCCTGTCGGCGGAGGCGCGAGGCCAATTGCAACGCGCCATGTCCGGCGGGATGCGCGATGCTCTATCACGCGCCGTAATCGCTGGCCTGGTCCGTCATCCAAACGAGATTTCGCGCCACTCAGAGGCACTCACACGGCTCGCACAACTCGACCCGAAAACAAATGATCTGGTGGAATCCTTGTTCGAACTTGCAGAAACGCTTGATTCGGGTGGCACAAACGCCATATCAGAGGCGCAAGGCCTTCCCGCCCCACCGGACGATAGTCGTTATGCTTTCCTCAGAGAAGGCACCACACCGAGTGATGCGAGCGAGGAATTGGCTGAAGCTGTGTCGTTACTGGTCGAAAGACCTGCGCTGGATGCTGCGCTATTGGCAACCATCGCTAGGTTTGACGAAGACCCTGAAGGATCGATGGCTGAGCAAGCCCGGTTACGACAAAGCCAGACATTATTGAACGATCGATTGAAGGCCTTCGGGCGCCGCAAGGCCGCACAAGCGGCGACAACAGATTTAACCTCGACGCCAGATGACGATCCGGCGAGCGACTTTAGAACGGACTAATTGGGATCCATGGCTTCAAAAGCTAAAGCGCAAGATAAAGAAGATGCTCCACTGATCGACCTCAACGAGGCGTCAGTTAAGAAGCTCATGACCAAGGCGAAGAAAAAGGGCTACATCACTTATGATGAGCTCAATGAAGCTTTGCCGTCTGGTGAAATGAGCCCGGATCAGATCGAGGACATCCAAACCGCTTTGTCGGAAATGGGCGTTCAAATCGTCGAGAACGACGAAGAGGCTGAGGCCGAAGCGGAACAAGAAGCCGAAGTTGCAGAGATGCAGGTCGGCGACGAGAAGAAAGACGCCAAAAAAGCACCTGCCGCAGCGGTCAAGAAGACCGGCACGGGCGAGCGCACCGATGACCCGGTCCGCATGTACCTGCGCGAAATGGGCGCGGTGGAATTGCTCAGCCGCGAAGGCGAGATCGCGATTGCCAAGCGGATCGAAGCGGGCCGCGACATGATGATCATCGGCCTGTGCGAAAGCCCGATCACGTTCCACGCAATCATCCATTGGTCCGAAGCGCTCAACAACGAAGAAATGCAGCTGCGCGAGATCCTCGATCTGGACGCGATGCTTTCGAAGGAACCGCCTGCTGACAAAATGGCAGAGGGCGCCGAGGATGACGATGACGGCGAAATCTCTGAAGAGACCGCTGGCCCTACCATCCGCGACGATGATGACGACGACAGCGACGAAACATCCGACGAGGATGAAGACGGCGAAGAAGGCAGCTCCAAGCGCGAAGAAGAAGAGGAAGAGGACAACACTCTCTCGCTCGCGCAGATGGAAGCCACGCTTAAGCCGGACGCAATCGAGCGTTTTGCCCGTATCACCAAGCTGTTCAAAACCTTTGAGAAACTTCAGGCTGAGCGGGTCGACACTCTGGCGGCTGGCAATGAGTTTCCAAAGGCCAAAGAGAACAAGTACGAGAAGCTGGGCGAAGAGCTGACGGCGGAAGTCGAAAGCATGCAGTTCCACGCGACCAAGATCGAGTTTCTGGTCGACAATCTCTACGCCTTTAACCGCCGCCTGACCGCGCTGGGCGGCCAGATGCTGCGTCTTGCCGAGCGTCACAAGATCAAACGGATCGATTTCCTCAAGAGCTATGTCGGCAATGAGCTCGACGACAGCTGGATCAAGGCGAACGCGAAGAAAGACAAGAAATGGGCCGCTTTCGTTGAGAAAGAAGGCGCAGCGGTTGAGCGTATTCGCACCGAAATCACCGATATTGCCGCCAACACTGGTATGGCTCTGCCGGAATTCCGCCGGATCGTGAACATGGTGCAAAAGGGCGAGCGCGAGGCGCGTATCGCCAAGAAGGAGATGGTGGAAGCCAACCTTCGACTGGTGATCTCTATCGCCAAGAAATACACCAATCGCGGCCTGCAATTCCTTGATCTTATTCAAGAAGGCAACATTGGCCTGATGAAGGCGGTTGATAAATTTGAATATCGCCGCGGCTACAAATTCAGCACCTATGCAACCTGGTGGATCCGTCAGGCGATCACCCGTTCGATCGCCGACCAAGCGCGCACGATCCGTATTCCGGTCCACATGATTGAGACGATCAACAAGCTGGTGCGCACATCGCGTCAATTCCTACACGAGGAAGGCCGCGAGCCGACCCCAGAGGAAATGGCAGCGCGCCTGTCCATGCCGCTGGAAAAAGTGCGCAAGGTGATGAAAATCGCCAAGGAACCGATCAGCCTCGAAACGCCAATTGGCGATGAGGAAGATTCGCACCTGGGTGACTTCATTGAAGATAAGAACGCGATCATCCCTGTGGATGCCGCAATCCAAGCGAACCTCAAGGAAACCGTCACCCGCGTGCTCGCATCGCTGACCCCGCGTGAAGAGCGCGTGCTGCGGATGCGCTTTGGCATCGGCATGAACACTGACCACACTTTGGAAGAAGTGGGTCAGCAGTTCAGCGTGACGCGCGAACGTATCCGGCAGATCGAGGCGAAGGCGCTACGCAAGCTCAAGCATCCAAGCCGGTCGCGCAAGATGCGCTCATTCCTGGATCAGTGATGCCCTTGAAAAGATTAGCATTCTGCGCTGCCCCACTGGCTTTGTGGGCGGTTCCCTTGGCCGCGCAAGACGTCTCCGATGGGGGCGCCTCAATTGTCACTAAAACTAGCGACGTGCGCCTCAGCCTCGCAGCTGACATAATTGACAGGTCTTTTCCTGAGGCGACACGCGTCGAAATGTTTCAGGCGTTTTCCGACCAAATGGAAACCCAGATGATGCAGTCTTTGAACGGCATGATCACAGACGAAAAGGCGATGGACGCTATCGCTGATTGGCAAGAGCGCTTGTCCGTAAAGACTGACGCGATTTTGCGCAGCCATATTCCAGCCCTAATGGACGGCTGGGTCATTGCCTATGCTGACACCTACTCAGAGCCGGAATTGCGAGATATCCTTGCCTTTGTCTCGACCCCAAGCGGCCAGGCATTTATGCAACGCTCACAAGAGCTTATGTCTCATCCTGCATTTACAAGCGCAAATCAGAAATACATGGATGAAACCATGAAAGTTTTAACGGACGAAATGCCTGGTCTGATCAATGAATTGAGAGCTTCTCGGGCAGACTAAGCTGAATAACGCTGGACGCCCCCTTACCCTTTCATTGAATCGTAAAGCGGCACCGTATCGGCAACCGGATCAAACCGCACCCAGGTCGCAATCGCGAGTGCGCCGACTAGGCACGCCGCTGCGATCATAAAGCAGCGTTTTGCATTCACCGCCGGGATCATTGGGCCAAGCACCGGCAGCATCAAAGCCGCGAGCAGCGCCGTCACCATCGGCACATCCGGCCCAACGCCTTGCATAACCTGATGCCCAAACTGCAGCATCAATCCCAGTACCACGCCGCCGCAAAGCACCGAGGCGACCCTCGCGATTGCTCCATCAGGTTTGCCCGTCGCCACCCCTAAAATTCCGGCCAGCAGCAGCGGCCAAACCACCAGAAACGCGGTAGTGGGGACGAATATCTGCATGGCAAGAGCGATCAGAACGCCCACAATGCTGCCGCGCCGCCCCGCCCACAATGGCGCGCTGACCACGAGCGAAGCGATACAGATCAGCAGCGCCTGCGCCTCCAGCATCGGGATCGCGGCCAAACGGTCGTAATAGATATTCTCGCCCGCCCCCTGCCCTGAAATCGCATTGACCGTGTAAAGCGTCAGCCCGCCGCCCAGGATCACCACCGCCGATGCGGCCAAGCTCTTCCACCAGCCACCCGGCGCATTCTTCCGCAAGCAGATTACATGCAGCAGCGCGGTCAGCGCGAACAACGCCCAGCCCACGACCGTGCCGTAATGCAGCAGGAAGATGCCGAACACATCGAAGAATGTGCGATCCTCCGCCGCCTCTGGCAGGGTATCCGCATTGGCAAGCGCCAGTGTCAGTTCCAACGTCTGATCACCCATATCCTGCAGCGCACCTTCGTCGAGGTTCTGCGGCGTCGCTTGGGGCGAATGATACAGGCCCGGCCTGCCGATAAACGACAGGTTATAGGCTACATATGGGCGCTCGAGCGCAGGCGTCAGATCGGTGTTGTTGGGCAACACCTCATAAACAAAGCTTGCGAGCGAAGACCCGCCCGGCCGCGAGACCGCATCGGCATAGAGCTCAATCGCTGCGCCATTGTCTTTGGAGGTTTGGAACAGGGTCGTGCGCCCGCCCGCACCGCGCGCCTCCAGATTGATAATTGCACCAATCCGGTCCGCCAGCGGGTTCTCATCAATGAATTGCTGCGCGCCGAGCAGGCCCAGCTCCTCGCCATCGGTCAGCAGCACGATGATATCGCGCTCAGACCGCCCTTGGCTGGTGATCGCGCGCACTGCCTCCAATATGCTGGCAACGCCCGCGGTGTCATCAGAGGCTCCGGGCGATCCCCACACGGTATCGTGATGCGCCATCAGAGCGACGGCAGGCTTTGAACGGTCTTGGCCGGGGATTACGCCGATCACATTCGTCAGGGTCAGCGCATCAGGCGTCTCGCCACTCCAGCGGCCAAATCGGGCCAGACTGCGCTCGGGCACCGGCCCTTCGACCAGTGATACCTCTGCGCCCAATTCTTCTAGCTCAGCGGCCAGATACTCACGCACTTTGGCGTTCGCTTCCGAACCAGTCGGATGCGGCTCTGCGGCGATAATGCGCACATGCTCCATCGCCCGCTCGGCGGAAAAGCCTGCCTCATCGCTGTCGATTCTAACCGGGAATTGCGGCGTAGTGCCCAAAATCGCCAGCGCTAGGCCAACCAGAGCAGTCACAGCCAAATTCAGCCAGCGCATTCAATTCCCCCTGCCTTTTCCAAGCGATGCGCTGGCTTGTTCAGCATCTTGCGAGAAAAGCCAATAGCGACGCGTCACGCACGCATCATGCGCGAGCTAAGAAAGCGCCCGTTCTCCAAAGGAGGCTGAGAATTCACAATGCAGAAAACGGCCTAGCAATGAAGTCGCGGTTTGCGCTCCCACGTATCTTCCGCATCATCGCCAAGCTCTGATGAAAAATTGGCCAGCTTCTCGTACATTATAAATTCGCTGAACAACGGCAGTGTTTGCGCCCAGAAAAGCCATCGGCTCCCAGGCCCCAATCTGCCGCCAATGCTAGTCGCATCTAAGTCTTCTTGAGTGGCGATCTCTCCGGTGGACTCTGAACGCCAGCCGATCCCGTTGGCATTCTCGTGCAGCAAATAACCATCGCGGTGGCTCATATCGAGGACATACCCCGCTTTCGATATCTCCAACGACAGGTCGCCCAGCTGGTTCTGGCTGATCCCGTCAACGACGACCGCATTGCTCCCTTTTGTGATCACGACTTTGCGAGCGACATAGGCATTGGGATTGTCGTCCCATTTTTCGGTCTTGATGGTGATCTTTGTACCGTTTTCGAGCTTAAACGTGGTCGTGCCCCAAAAATCGAATGCCCGTATTCCATCAACGCCAATGTGCGGATCGCCCCAGATCCTCGTGTATTCATTTGTATTTGCATTGAAGACTTCAATCTCACTGGATCGCTCATCAAAATTGAGGGTGTAGCCATCCCCCAATTGCAGCTCCGCGCGCCCTTCCCCCGTGGTCTTTGCAATCCATTCTTGGGCAGGCTCAGGGCTCGCGCTGGGGAGGCTTGACGTGACCAGCGATGGAGAATGGAAATCTGCTTCGGGGTCCAAATCCGTGTAAGAACGCGCAACCATCAATTCCGGCGTTGTGGCGGAAGCAAACCGGCCCGCGTCCAGCGGGTCTTGGAATTGTCCCAAGACATCGGAGGAAATTTGCACCACGCCCCCGGGTAGAAGCGGATTCACCAAGTGCGTTATGACGGATAGACCACCGCCAATCGAGCTGATCATTGCAATTCCCCTAAATTACATCTGCCCTATCCAGCATTGCTAAGGACGTTGCACTCTGCGTTTCGCGTAGATTAGCTCTACAAAACGCATAAATTTGGGGAAGCCGCCGGAAAAGCCGTGCGGTGGGCCTAGTCATCGGGCGCGCGAGCCTCTAAATCAGCCCGCATGCGTATAGCAATTGCATCAGATCACGCCGCGACCGAAATGAAAGCGGAAATCGCCGAATGGCTCATCGAAGAAGGCCATGAGGTGGCTGACCTTGGCCCGGCCGCGGGCGAGAGTGTCGATTACCCGGACTATGGCTATAAATTGGCCGAAGTGGTCGCGGAGGGAACCGTTGAACGCGGCATCGCTCTGTGCGGATCGGGCATTGGCATTTCGATCAGCGTGAACCGCCATCCCGGCGTGCGCTGCGCGCTGGTGTCAGAGCCGCTGTCTGCCGCCCTTGCTCGCGAACACAACAACGCCAATGCTATCGCACTGGGTGCGCGGCTGACCGGCATTGAAATGGCCAAGAGCTGCATCGCGACCTTCCTAGACACAGATTTCGCCGACGCTGATGATCCCGCTGGCCGGCATCAGCGCCGCGTTGCCAAACTCGGCACCCCGCCCATCCAGACGACACGAATCGAGACCCACCAATGAGCACTGCCCCTTCTGACGTTCTGCCCGTGATGGACGGCTTCTGGAACGATGACCTCGCCGCCGCTGACCCGGAAATCGCGGCCGCTGTCACCAGCGAACTGGCCCGCCAACGCGACAAGATCGAGCTCATCGCGAGTGAGAACATCGCGAGCCGCGCAGTGCTGGAAGCCACCGGTAGTGTCTTCACCAACAAATATGCCGAAGGCTATCCGGGCAAACGCTATTACGGCGGCTGCGACTATGCCGACCAGGTCGAAACATTGGCCATTGAGCGCGCCAAGCAATTGTTTGGTTGCAACTTTGCCAATGTTCAGCCGAACAGCGGCAGCCAAATGAACCAAGCGGTGTTCCTCGCTCTGCTGGAGCCGGGCGACACCTTCATGGGCCTCGATCTGAATTCCGGCGGGCACCTGACCCACGGTTCACCTGTCAATATGAGCGGCAAGTGGTTCAACCCGGTCAGCTACGGCGTGACCGAGGGCGACGAGCTGATCGATATGGACGCGGTCGCGGCCACGGCGCGTGAGCACAAACCGAAGCTGATCATCTGCGGCGGTACGGCCTATTCGCGCACTTGGGATTTTGGCGCTTTCCGCGAAATCGCCGATGAAGTCGGTGCCTATTTGCTGTGCGACATGAGCCATATCTCTGGCCTCGTTGCTGGCGGCGCCCACCCCTCACCCTTCCCCCATTGCGATATCGTCACCTCAACCACGCATAAGAGCCTGCGCGGTCCGCGTTCTGGCATCATCTTGTGGAACGATGAGAAGCTGACGAAACCGCTGAACATGGCGGTTTTCCCCGGCCTGCAAGGCGGTCCGCTGATGCATGTCGTTGCCGGTAAAGCGGTGGCTTTCCGCGAGGCTCTGCAGCCTGAGTTCAAAACCTACGCGCACCGGATCGTTGAAAACGCCCGCGCGCTCGCCGCCAGTCTGGAAGAAAACGGCCTGCGGATCGTCTCTGGCGGTACGGACAATCACTCCATGCTGGTCGATCTGACGGCGAAAGACGTGACCGGAAAGGCTGCCGAGGCTGGCCTCGACCGGGCTTGGCTCACCTGCAACAAGAACGGCATCCCGTTCGACACACGTTCGCCATTCGTGACCAGCGGCATCCGTCTGGGCACACCAGCGGGCACAACGCGCGGCTTTGGCCCAGTTGAATTCCGCACGGTGGGCAAGCTCATCGCGGAGGTCGTTGATGGCCTCTCCAAGAACGGCCCAGAGGGCGACGCGCAGGTCGAAGAAAGCGTGCGCTCCCGCGTCAGCGAGCTTTGCTCTGCCTTCCCTGTCTATCCGGGCATGTGAGGCCAGGATCGTGAGCAACGCGCAAAATGACGGTCCTGACTGGGTCGAAGACACTAAGGCTGAACTCTCCGGCATGGCCAAAGAAGGGATGAAGCACCCTTCGACCAAGCCTGTGCTGACCGGCGCAGCGATTGGTGCGGTTGCCGGTGCAATCCTGCCCGTGATCAGCCTACCGCTCGGCCTTGCCGCGGGCGCTGGCATCGCCTTTTACAACCGTATCAAGAAGTAGCCCCAAACCATGCGCTGCCCCTTTTGCGCGAACGACGACAGCCAGGTTAAGGACAGCCGCCCGACCGAGGACGCAACTGCGACCCGGCGCCGGCGCCAATGCTCCAGCTGCGGCGCGCGCTTTACCACCTTTGAACGCGTGCAATTGCGCGAAATCGTTATCGTCAAAGCGGGCGATGACGGTCAGGAAGAACGCCGTGAGCCGTTTGACCGGGACAAGCTGGAACGCTCCGTCTCGCTCGCCTGCCGCAAACGCGGCGTGACACAGGACCGGATTGACCGGCTGGTCTCCGGCATTCAGCGCCAAGTCGAAACCGCTGGCGATGCCGAGGTTCCCTCTGCCAAGATCGGTGAAATGGTGATGGACGGGCTGAAGCAGATCGACAGCGTCGCCTATATCCGCTTCGCCTCGGTCTATCGCGATTTCAGCGAAGCCAGAGATTTTGAGGAATTTGCCAGCACCGTGCAGGAAGCGGCGCAGGACTGATCCGCGCGCATGACCAGCAACAACCAGCCCATCATCGTCCTTGTCCGCCCGCAAATGGGCGAGAACATTGGGCACGCCGCGCGCGCCATGCTCAATTTCGGGCTGACCGAGATGCGGCTGGTCGATCCACGCGATGGCTGGCCCAATCCCGCCGCTGGCCCCACGGCAGCCGGCGCGGATATCGTGCTGGAGCAGGCAAAGGTCTTCTCCTCCACAGAGGAAGCGGTGGCCGATTGCGCGAACATCTATGCGACGACCGTGCGCAAACGCGGCGTGTCAAAGCCGGTGGTGACGCCCGATGAGGCCGCACGCGAGATCAAGGCCCAGAGCGGGCGCAGCGCCATTCTGTTCGGGCGCGAAGCTTCTGGACTGGCGACCGAGGACGTCGGCCTGGCGCGCAGCATTTTGACCGTTCCGATCAATCCGGAATTTGGCTCGCTCAATCTCGCACAAGCAGTGATCCTGTGCGCTTACGAATGGTCAAAAGTGGCGCCTAGCGAGACTGGCCTGACCCAGCCGCCGCAAGAGGATCTGCTGCCCCCTGCCCCGCAAGAAGAGCTCGACGGATTGGTCGCGCACTTTGAGAAATTGCTCGAGCCAAAGGGCTATTTCCTGCCCGAGCCACGGCGCGAGGCCACAGCGCAAACCTTGCGCAATGTGCTGACCAAGCCGGGGTGGAACCACTTGGAAATCCGCACCTTGCGCGGGGTCTTGTCCTCGCTCGGGCGGACGCGGCGCGATCCTTAGGCCAAATGCGCGGCAAATTCAGGGCGCCAACGCCGCGACAAAGGCTTGACGCGCCCCGCAATCCTGCTATTTGCGCGCCTTCGCAAATTGGCTCCGCACCCCGGTGAAGCGGTAGCCGCGTTTGAGACATCTCAAACGGAGCGATGCCGGGTTCAACGGTCGCCACTGGGGCGGCTCATGCAATTTGAAAGATATATCTATGACGAAGCGTACCAGCTCGAAGCATAAACTTGACCGCCGGATGGGCGAAAACATCTGGGGTCGTCCAAACTCTCCAGTGAACAAGCGTTCTTACGGACCTGGCCAGCACGGTCAGCGTCGCAAGAGCAAGATGAGCGATTTCGGCCTTCAGCTACGCGCTAAGCAGAAGCTCAAAGGCTATTACGGCGATGTCACTGAGAAGCAGTTCCGCAGCACCTATAAGGATGCGACCCGGATCAAGGGCGACACCGGTCAGAACCTGATCGGCCTGCTTGAGCGTCGTCTCGACATGATCGTTTACCGCGCGAAATTCGCCCCAACGATCTTTGCCGCCCGTCAAATCGTGAGCCACGGTCACATCCGCGTGAACGGCGTAAAGTGTAACATCGCCAGCCGCCGCTGCGACGTTGGCGATGTGATCAGCCTGGGCGATAAGGCCAAGGAAATGGCCCTGGTTATCGAGGCGCAAAGCCTGCCAGAGCGCGAAATTCCTGACTACGTGGCACCTGATGGCACCGACAAGGTGACTTTCACCCGCGTGCCGAAGCTCGACGAAGTGCCTTACCCGGTAACGATGGAACCAAACCTCG
Organism: Erythrobacter sp. S249; assembly: GCF_057364975.1. NCBI lineage: Bacteria > Pseudomonadati > Pseudomonadota > Alphaproteobacteria > Sphingomonadales > Erythrobacteraceae > Erythrobacter > Erythrobacter sp. S249. Next base: position 597,503 of record NZ_CP200287.1, read on the forward strand.
TGGTCGAGTTCTACTCGCGCTAATTCCCGCGAGCATCTGATACGAAACAGGGCGGCCTTTACGGGCCGCCCTGTTTGTTTGTGATGAGGGCTTAGGTCTCTGGCAGCGACTGCGCCCTGTTGTAAATCACCATCTGTATCGCGAAGGCAGACCTTCAGCTCACGACCCAGTATCGGACTCCTAGCCCTATTGGTCGAGCGTGAAACCGATCACAGCTGGTGCAAGATAATTGGATCGGTGATTTTGCTATCGTCGGCAAGTAAGACCGCTTTTGATATGATGATCGAAAGCGTGCGGTCACCTTCAAATGGCAACCATACCTTGCCAGTTTTTGTCGTGTTTTTGGGGACGATGCAAATGTGCCGTCCGCTGCGTGAGCATGCGCCGGATCCCAAGTGAATTTCGTAGGTATGGAGCGAGCCAGTCACCACCAGTGCCTTGTCGTTCAGCGTTAGCTTATCGGCGATAGCCAAACGAGGAATGATCCGCTCAAGCATGGCGCGGCGACGTTTGCCTGACTCAACCAACTCAGCGGTGTTGGCCCGGTGCCAATACTGGTTGGCCTGGTCGCCCCACTGGCTCGGATGCGACGCCTGATCACCACGATCCAGCCAAGCCGCGTCAGCAGCAATTGAGGCGACCGCGGTGAACAGGTCGCAGCTACGCATAACTTCTGAAAAGATGATCGGCGACACCTCGTCGAATGCAAGCGGATCGCCGGTGCTTGGTCCATAGGCGCTGTCCACCGCTCCTTCTGGCGCTCGAAAAAACGTCACTCGGTCTGTGTTCACGAAATTGTATGCGCCGCTATCGTTTGTCTCAGGATCATCGCCGCCTGCGCCTTCTACCCAGTACTCGGCCACCAGATCGTGTTCGGGCAGATAAAGATGCCAGGGCTCATCATTGGCCTGGTCAACCCACATACGAGCGGTCACGGTCCACCCGTTGAGCCGTGCCAGTGTCATGGCTTGTTGTTGCTTCAGAATATGCGCGGCCCAGCGATTGCTATAGGTTCGGGTATGTCGCTCAGCATCAGTCAGTGCGTAGACTTCACGCCAAGCTTGGGCGAAGGGCTGTGTGATTTCGAGCTCTTCGAGCCGGTCGCGCCAACCTTCGACAGCCTCGACGCTGCTGTCCATCGGATGCCACAATCGGACTTTTACATCTTCGAGGTTGATCGGCGCACCAGTGATCGAAACCAGAGTGTCTCCGCCCTTATCCGGCAGCGCGGGCACTGGGTTTTCACCGTCGCATAAGACTAGCCAGATCAATCGGCGAGCAAAGCCGCGCATAAGGGGATGTTCGAGATAGCGTTCGCGCCACACTGCGAACGGCCAATCGCGATCCTGCAGATAGAGCTTTTGCAAGCGCCGTGGCTGGATCGACAAATCAGCCTGAAGCTCCTTTAGCTCGGCTTTCACCCCTTTCAACCGCTCTTTCTCTTGCTTTATCGCTGCGGTCGGCGCCTTGACCTTTTTCCCGTTAGCGTTTGTCCAATCGAGCCGCCCCTGATTACCATCGGCCACCAAAAATGCGCTGCCATTTTTAAAATCGACAACGCGCTTCCCGGTACGATCAAGATCATGGGTAGGCACTGTTGATTCGTCGAGGTCGGCGCGTGCGATGCCAGCTTTCTCCGCTGCTTCGTTGAGCTGCTTATCGATCTTCTTGCGGATCTTGGGATATTTCGTACGTGCGAGAATGCGCGCAAGATAGGGAACCCCAGCACCATCAGGCATTTGGCCAAGCGCCCACACGCATGCGTTACCTAGCTTTTCGTTGCGAATGCCAATCCCAGGATTGGTCACATAGCATTGTTTGAGCGCGTAATCGGTTAGCGCCATGCCCACAGTTTCCGAAGGCTGGTCGGCAGCTAGATAGATCAAAGCTCGCAACGTGTTGAGCCCAAGGAAGCGTCCATTACCTGTTGGCTCGTATTCCCTCAGCAATTGCAAGAGCATCGCCTTGTGCTGGTCAGTGCCATACCTTGCGACGATCTCGCGTGCGGAATTGAGCCATTTCTTTGGCGGGGTCGCTTTGGAATCAAGCGAATAGGATACAGTGTGCAGATCAATCCAAAGAGCGTCCAGCTCAGTCGGCTGGCCCATCAAGATGGCGTAGAACTCCTTGGATCGCTGGCCGCTGGGGCGATACGGCCCGCCCGATTTTAGCCCCGCGTCGGCGCCTGCTAATTTCGTAAAACGAGGGCTGCCCGCTTTAGTGCTGTCTTGCTTGAAATCTTTGCGCTCGCGCTGCGCGGATCTTTCTGCAGAGGGCTCGCCAAGCAATGCGCCAAGCGCCTCCTCAAAAAAGCCGAAAATTCCGCGCGCGTTACTAGAACCGCCACTCGTTCCGGCCCGCCCGCCCGGACGCATCTGCTTGCGGTGTTGATCCGAGCTCTTTTGCCGAGTTTGGGCTAACTCAGGCGAAAGAGGGTGCTTGGCCCGGATGGCAGCAATACGCGCAGGCCACTGCTTTCTGAAGTAATCGTTAGTGTAGGATACACCGAGTTCTTCGAGGATGGCGTGCGTCTGCGGCGCTTCCTGATTGGCCAAGGTCCATTCCACCGACGTCAGCAATCTAGTGCTCTTCTTGGGTGCGTTTTTCAGAACGAACGCTGTCGCTTCATCGGGCAGTTCAAAGCGCCGTATTTCAAGATTTTCAAGAATCTGCCCCAGCGCGCCCTCAAGAGGCGTGTGACCATTGGTTACAGTGCCGCTGGGGTTGAGCTTGGCAGCATCTAGCGAAACCTCGCCATTTCTTGTTCTAAACTTCAACGCATCTGCAAAAGCGAACCCAAGTTTGTCTCGGGGCAGTTTCGTGAGCGTTGTGTATTCGGGATGCTCGAGCGGTCTGCTGGCCGCCTCGGGGTCTTCCAGCAGGGCTTTCAGCATTGCACGCCAGTGTTCATTGGCACTAGCCAGCATTTTCGAACGATGCTCAGCGCGCGCAGATTGCTCGTGAGACCAGTTTTTTAAGGCCGAGCTTTTGGCTCCGTCTGCGGCGACGTACAGAGCTTTGATAAGGGCGTAATCACTGTAATTAAAATGCCCGTTACGCCAATCCTTTCTTGTGTGCTGCTCAGCGCCATCAAGGCGTTTTATCAAAGTGAGCAAACTTCGGTTGGAGGCTCCGTCCCGGCTTTGCGGGATTGTAAAGGATTGGCCGAGATATTTCTGCGCGGCTTGAGCAAATTTCCAGCCTCCCAGAAATTCAGTGCCCAGCGTCCAGGCGCGCGCCAGGCGAAGCGTCTCAGCTTCGTCGAAGGTCACATCGACAGGCCGGTAGATACCAAGCAGGCGTTCGCAGCCGTGCCAGATATCAAAGTATTTGCCGGGTTCAATGCTACCACGAGCTCGGTCGCCTAAGGAATGGGCCACGCAACCTCTTTCAATAAGCTCAGACAGATAGTTCGCGGTATCACGTTCGAGCCCGGCCTCGCGCAATTCGCGCGCCTCGTCGGTGTGCAGATATTCGTACCCGCTTTCGTCCAATCCCTTGAGTAAGGCCCTCAATTCTGGATTGCTTGGCTGCATGATTGCCTCGACAAGCCGAGATCGCGCCGGCTCAGAAAGGGTCGCGTTGTGCTCGTAAGTCGCCAGAACCTGATCTGCCGGTGTTTCTTGCTGATCATTGATTTGCGGAGTAGCCACGTTCACCCACCTTGTAACGGGGTGAGAAGCAGGAATGTCGCAGTACCGGTGCGCTTCACATCCACCATAGCATCGAGGTCCTGCGCCTGCCGGTCATCCAGCAAGACGAAGATCCGCTGTTCTAGAAAGGCCATCTCAGCGGCCTGAAACATCCGATCGAGCTTGCGCGTCTCGGCTTTTTGCGGCCCGCCGAACATTCCAAGAGTTGCGAGCGAGGCTGTGTTCAGCTGCCCTTCAACCGTCTTGGATGGATCGTGCTCGGGCTGCTCCGGAACATCGTGCACACATTCATGGCGAGCGTTCCATTCAAGCTCGACCCGCATCTGCAGTAGTTCACGAACTGATATGGCCAGCTTCGCGGTCTTCGCAGGACCGATTTCTTGGACTTCTTTTCCGGCAATCTCATCCACTAAAAGCATCTGTATCCTCCTGCACATGTGCCGAGGGTTTATGTCTTAAGATTTGAGAATTCGTTGAAACCGTTCTTTTTTATGTGCAGCCCTTTGTGAGGTAATCAAAGTGCATCTTGAAAGGCGTGACGTCACTAGCAGACGCAAGAGCGGTAGCCATTATACGAGTCCGCTTTCACCCCCAAAAACAGAAGTAATCGCTGGCTTATCTCTGATCCAATAGCGGACGCTTCCAACGCAATAGGCGACACCTAGGTCCGCGTGCGGTCCCATTCCTCAAATTCGTAAGCGATTGAGCCTTCGACCAAGCGCTCCCAAATATCGCCGATGACATTGCCCGGCAGGCCGCGCGCTTCCGCTTCGGCCACAGCGGCGGCGATCACGCTTGCCTTGCGCGCTTCATCGCGCACCGCATCGCGGCTGGGCTTAATCCGGGCCGCCGCCCGCATATAGCCAAAGCGTCGCTCCAGCAGCGCCACCAACTCCCTGTCGGTCGCATCCACGCCTTCGCGCACTTCGGCCATGCTCGCGCATTCCTCAGGGGCTTTGGCCTCAGGGGTCTTAATTGCCTTCGTCATGGGCGAGCACTTGGCCTGATCGACGTGCTTTGTCGAGGGCTTAACTGCCAAGAGCCTGCGTCAGAAACGCATCAATTCTGCCCAACATCTCTGTCCGAGCCTTGCTGTCACCCAGATCGTGCTGCAGGTCATCAAACTCGACGTAGGTGACCTGTTTATCGGCTTCCCTAAGCTCTTCGGCCATTTCACGCGAATGGCGCACCTCAACATTAATATCGAGCGTACCATGAAACAGCGCTACCGGTGCCGCGAATTTTTCGGCGTGGCGACGAGGGCTGCCTGCAGCTATGTGGGGCCCTTGCCCCAATTGCTGATCGCGCAAACGAGAAGAAGTGTATCCCTGCGCATCTGATCGTAGATATTCCAAGTCCGTAACAGGTGCGATCGCAGCAACCGCCTTGTATAGATCTGGATCGACCACCTGCGACTGTAACGCTGCATAGCCGCCGTAGGACCAGCCAACGATTGCCAGTTTATCGGGATCGGCAATCCCTTCGGAAACCAACCACCGCCCGGCATCGTTTACATCACCGATGGCGACATCCCAGGCCTGATAGCCGTTGCGTCCGAACCAAGCTTCTCCATAGCCAGATGAACCCCGGTAATTCGGTTGGAGTACCGCGTAACCGCGCGCGACAAAAAACTGGACGATCCAATCGAACCCCCAAAAATCCCGCGCTGCCGGCCCGCCGTGGGGCAAGACGATTGCCGACAAATTTTTGCCATCTGATCCAGGGGGAAGCGTCAAATAGCCTGGGATTTGCACTCCATCCGCCGCAGGGTAAGTGACTGGTTTCATTTCCCCCATTTGCTGATTGACCAAGAACTCACGCATGGCCAACAATTCTTCGAGACTCCGGCTTTCCTTGTCATAGATGTATGCTGTGCCTGGATCAGTGTCTGAAGAAGCAATGACAACCAGCTTGCTCTCATCTGCGCTGGCGCCCGCAAAATTTATCAAAGGCTTGGACGGAAGGGCCTTACCCAAAGAGGCAGCTAATTTAGCCAATTCTGGATCGAAGTATTGAACACTGCGCTTCTCCGTCGCGTAACTCACACCTACGACCCGTCGTTGACGACCAATCCTAATCAATGCGTCAACATCGATATTGTCGCGTGCCAGCACCACGCGCGCATCCTTTGAGCCGTCTAGCGCAACTTCAATCAGTGCTTCATACCCTTTGAGGCGCTCAAAGCCGAAGGCAACATTGCGCTTGGCATCAACCGCAATGGGGTAGAAATTGCCCAATTCCGCACCGTCGAGCTTCACATCCCCAAACGACTGCCAACGGCCACCATCCGCTTCTCTGTAATTGAAAAGGTAGTCGCCAGTTAGCAATCCTCGACTGTTCGTGACAGCGCGGACTTTGACGCGCAGTCGCCCTGTTTCGTCTGCAATATATCGGACCGCCTGCTCATCTGGCTGTTCCTCAACCCGGCGCCGTCCGTTCTCAACGTCAAACCTATCAACGCCCAGTCCTTCCTTGGAGTTTGCCATCCGAGTGCCGGTGGAAAATTCCTTGACATAATCACAGGTCAGCAAGATTTGACCATCTTGGCCCGCAACATCGAGCGCAACAATATCGCCACCATTTTGACTAAAGCCCAGCGCTCTCGAGCTCGCACGCTCGGTCAGGCTTTCAAAATTCTGTCCATCATGATCGACCGCGAACAAGCGCGTGTAAGGGACCAGGTCGCTTCCGTTGGCCACAGCCATGACCCGAACTTCACAAACAAGCCGCGTATCGGTCGCCCATTCACACCAACTCAAGTCTCCGCTCTTCTCGGTATTGTTCCCAATGACTTTGATGCCAGCATTACTCTTAAGGTCGACAACCATGATCACTTCGGAATGATCTGGACCCGGCCCAATCCATGCCAGCTTGTCACCTGAAGGAGACAGCGAAATATCAAGCACTGATGCGCGCGCGCCATAGCGCTTCGCAGCCTCTTCAGCGCTCTGCGTCTCTGCACTAGCCTGCCCCGCGAACGGAACGACACCGACAACGCACGCGAGCATCATTGCGCCGGCAGCTCAGGTTGCTTTCAGTACTCTCATTTCAATAGCCCCAAAAACCCTGTTAATAGTCAAATAATAGCAATGAGTTCCTCAAAAACAAAGACTATTTGGAAGAGTAGCTCTGCCTAAATTCGGTAGCAAATTCGGCAAATCGCCGCTCCGCAATGGCACCGCGCATAGCCTTCATCAAGCTTTGGTAGAAGGCAAGATTGTGCTCTGTCACGAGCATCGCGCCTAGGATCTCTCCTGATTTTTGCAAATGGTGCAAATAGGCCAGCGAATAGGTGCTGCAGGTCGGGCATTCGCAGCGCTCATCAAGCGGGCCGGTGTCCTCGGCAAAGCGCGCATTGCGCAGGTTAATCGCGCCGTTCCAGGTGAACGCCTGGCCATTGCGGCCCGAACGCGTGGGCAGCACGCAGTCGAACATATCGATCCCGCGCTCCACCGCGCCGACCAGATCGTCGGGCTTGCCAACGCCCATCAAATAGCGCGGCTTATCCTCAGGCAGTTGTCCCGGTGCATAATCGAGCACGCCGAACATCGCCTCTTGTCCCTCACCCACGGCAAGTCCGCCGACCGCATAGCCATCAAAGCCAATGTCAGTGAGCTTCTCAGCGCTGATCTGGCGCAGTTCTTCATCGAGAGCGCCCTGTTGAATGCCGAACAAGGCTGAGCGCGCCGCGTGCTCGCCGCCGCTGTCAAACCCATCGCGGCTGCGCTTGGCCCAGCGCATGGAGAGCTCCATGCTCGCAGCGATTTCCTCGCGCGGACGGTCGGCGCGCGGGCATTCATCGAAGGCCATCACGATATCGCTGCCCAGCAGGCGTTGAATTTCCATCGAGCGTTCTGGGGTGAGCATGTGTTTGGAGCCATCAATATGGCTACGGAACTCCACGCCCTCCTCGGTCAGTTTGCGCAGTTCAGACAGGCTCATCACTTGGTAACCGCCGCTGTCGGTCAGGATCGGGCGATCCCAGTTCATGAACTTGTGGAGACCGCCCAATTTCGCGACCCGCTCCGCACCGGGGCGCAGCATCAGGTGATAGGTGTTGCCAAGGATAATATCGGCGCCCAGCGCGCGCACGCTTTCCGGCTTCATCGCCTTCACGGTGGCCGCCGTGCCAACCGGCATGAATGCGGGCGTGGCGATGGTGCCGCGCTGCATTGCAATGCTGCCGGTGCGCGCCTTGCCATCGGTGGCGGCGATGCTGAATTTGAAACGCTCAGTCATAAGTCGCGCAGCGCCTAGCGCGTCACTCTCGCAAGCGCCAGCCAGTCTTGAAGATGAATGCGATAATTGCCGTGCAAACGGCCAAAAACCCGAGCGTTAGGCCAAGCGACAAGGCAATCGGCACATCCGAGGTGCCATAAAAGGTCCAGCGTAGCCCGCTGACCAGAAAGGCGATCGGATTGGCCAAGGCAATCGAATTCCATGGCTCTGGCAAATCATCGATCGAATAAAATGTACCGCCCAGAAATGTCAGCGGCGTGAGGATCAAGAGCGGAATAATCCCAAGCTTTTCAAAACTGTCCGCCCAAATTCCGAGAATAAACCCGAACAGCGAGAAACTGGCCGCGACCAGCATGATGTAGAACGCAGCGAACAGCGGGTATTTGATCTCGTAATCGACAAAGAATGTCGCCGTGACGAGAATAATCCCAGCCAGCAGCAGGCCCTTAGTCGCCGCTGCCCCTACAAACCCGATCAGCGTTTCAGCCACGCCAACAGGCGCGGAGAGCAGCTCGTAAATGGTGCCAGTGAAGCGCGGCATGTAGATGCCGAAGCTAGAATTGCTGGTGGTCTCGCCCAACAATGTGAGCATCAGCAGGCCGGGAATGATGAAGGCCCCGTAGGCGACCCCGTCAACCGGCTCCATCCGCGCGCCAATAACCGTGCCGAACACGATGAAGTAGAGCGAGGTGGTAAGGACAGGCGAGAGGATCGACTGGAATGCGGTGCGGAATGCGCGCATCAGCTCGCGAGTGTAAATCGACCATGCGCCGCGAAGGTTAAAGCCCATCATGCTGGCTCCTTCTCTTGGGAGAGGAGCGAGACAAAGATGTCCTCCAGCGAACTTTCACGAATGTCGATACCAGTGAAATCAATTCCCGCCGCGATCAGCGCTTTGGTAAGCTCGGCGACCTGCTGGCGGCCCTTGCCCGTCCCATCACCGCCGCGAAAGCACAGCTCGCGCCCGTCTGCGCTGAGCTCCAGAGGAAGCGCGGCCATGCTAGACGGTAGCTCAGACAGCGGCTCGGCCAATTGCAGCACCGCCTCGGTCCGCCCAAGCCGCTTCATCATCGCGGCCTTATCATCCACCATCAGGATCTTACCGCCGCGAATAATCCCGACGCGGTCGGCCATTTCCTCTGCCTCTTCAATGTAATGGGTGGTAAGGATGATCGTCGTCCCGCGCTCGCGCAGCGCGCTGATCTGCTCCCACATATCCTTGCGCAGCTCGACATCGACCCCGGCGGTGGGCTCGTCCAAGAACAACAGCTCCGGCTCATGCGCTAGCGCTTTGGCGATCAATACGCGGCGCTTCATCCCGCCGGATAGCTCGCGGATTTGCGAACTGCGCTTTTCGTAAAGGCTCAGCGAGCGCAGAATTTCGTGGATGCGCGCCTTGTCAGGAGCATGGCCGAACAGGCCGCGCGAATAGCTGACCGCACGCTCAACCGTTTCGAACATATCGGTGCTAAGTTCTTGCGGGACAAGGCCAATTCGCGCCCGAGCGCTGCGCCAGTCACTCTTCAGATCGTGGCCGAACGCGGTGATCACACCGCCGCTTGGCCGCACCAGCCCACACACCGCGCCGATCAGCGTCGTCTTGCCCGCCCCGTTCGGCCCCAGCAGTGCGAAAATCTCGCCCTTGCGGATCTCCAGATCAACATCATTGAGCGCCTTTACGCCCCCGGAATACACCTTGCTCAGGCCTGCGATGGAGAGAATGGGGTTTTGCATGGCCCTTGGTTACGGCAGCAGCAGGGACGAGTCACCATAAGAGTAGAAGCGGTATTTGCTTTCAATTGCGTGGGCATAGACCGCCATCATCCGCTCCCGCCCCATCAGCGCGCTGACCAGCATCATCAGGGTCGATTTTGGCAAGTGAAAATTGGTCATCAGCCCGTCAACCGCGCGAAACTGGTAACCCGGCGTAATGAAGATGTCAGTGTCTCCGGCAAAGGCCTCGATCTGGCCATCTGCCCGCGCTGCGCTTTCCAGCAGGCGCAGTGAGGTGGTGCCGACCGCGATCACCCGCCCGCCGGCCGCGCGCGCTGCGTTAAGGCGCTCGGCAACATCGGCCTCTATCCGGCCAAATTCGCTGTGCATTTGGTGATCGTCGGTGTCGTCGGCCTTCACGGGCAGAAATGTGCCCGCGCCAACATGCAGAGTCAGCGTCTCTCGCCCAATCCCCGCCGCATCAATCGCCTCGACCAGTTCTGGGGTAAAATGCAGCGAAGCCGTGGGCGCGGCAACCGCGCCATCTTCGGCGGCGAACATGGTTTGATAATCTTTCAGGTCAGCCTCATCGACCCCGCGCTTGCCCGCGATATAGGGCGGCAAAGGCATGCGCCCTGCCCGCTCCAGCAGCACCTCGACCGGCTCTTCGCCTTCGAACATCAAGGTGAGGCTGCCATCGGGATGGCGCGCCTCGGCGATGGCGGTCACTCCGCCGCCAAACACCAGCTGATCGCCCTCTTTCACGCGCTTTGCATTGCGGATGAAGGCCTGCCACCGGCGCAGATCGATCCGCTTGTGCAGGGTCGCGCCGATCTTGGCCTCTCCGCCTGCCCGCCTGCCCTCTAGCTGAGCCGGGATCACGCGGGTGTCGTTAAACACCAGCACATCGCCCGCCTTCAGCAGGCTGGGCAAATCGCGAACGCCCTTATCGGCAAAGGGTTCATCCCCCCGCGCCACCAGCATTCGTGCAGCATCGCGCGGGCGCACCGGGCGCAGCGCGATCAGATCTTGCGGAAGGTCGAAATCGAATAAATCAACACGCATCGGCGGGGCCTTAGCCGCGAGCGCGCAATGCGGAAAGAAAAACTAGCTGATTGGCGCGCTTAGAGCGTCCGCAGTAATCTCTTCTTCCGCTGCTGGGGCCGTCGGCATGACCTGCGGCTTGTTGTCGCTGGCCAGCGAAGCCTGGAGGATGCGGGTTGGCTCGGTTGGCGGTTCGCCGCGATTGATCGTATCAACGCCGGCCATATTGCTGATCACGCGGCCGAGATTGGTGTAGCGCTTGTCCAGGCTGAAACGCGGGTAGAACACGATGAAGAACTGGCTGTTCGCGCTGTCTTCCGAGCTCGCGCGCGCCATCGCCAAGCTGCCGCGAACATGCGGCATCGGGTTAAATTCCGCCTTAAGGTCAGGCAATTCAGAACCGCCTTGGCCCGTACCGGTTGGATCGCCGCCCTGAGCCATGAAGCCCTCAATCACGCGGTGAAAAATGATCCCGTCATAAAACCCTTGGCGGGTTAGCGTTTTGATCCGCTCGACATGGTTCGGCGCCCAATCCGGCTTTAAGCGGATCGCCACACGCTCGCCATTCGACAGGTCAAGCACCCAGATGTTGTCGGGATCCTCGTTCAAATCGAAATTCACCGGCGTGTAGACCGGGCGTTCTGCAGCCGGTGCTTCAACCTCTGCCGCTGGCGTTTCACCCTCTGGCTCGGCGTCCTGTGCAAAGACGGCCTGGGGCGCGGCAAGCAGCGCAAGAGAAGCGGAGGCGCAGAGTAGTTTACGAAAGATCATGAAGTTCGTTTTTCCGGGTAAATTGTGTGTTGCCCGCGCTGTTTAACCACGCGCGCCTGACACTTCAATGAATGAGTAACGCCCATCGACAGCTAAGCGCGGACACGGGGCAGAGTGATTGCCCTAATAATCGCCCTTTAGGCCGATTTCCTTGACGCGTGCGTTCACTTCCTCGCGCACCTTACCACTAACGAAAGGCGTTATATCTCCGCCATATAGCGCGATCTCTTTCACCAATTTCGATGCGATCGGTTGGAGCGATACGTCCGCCATCAGGAACACCGTCTCGATATTCTCATCAAGCTGCTGGTTCATGCCGGCCATCTGATATTCGTATTCAAAATCCGCCACCGCGCGCAGTCCGCGGATGATTACCCGCGCGCCCTGCTGCTGCGCGAATTTGACGAGCAGAGCGTTGAAACCCACCACTTCGACATTGCTCACGCCCATATTCGCAACCTCACGCTCCACCATCGCGAAGCGCTCCTCGGTCGAGAACATCGGGTTTTTGGACGGGTTGGTGGTGACCCCGATAATGAGCTTATCAACCAGCTTTGCCCCGCGCCGGATGATATCGGCGTGGCCCAGAGTGATCGGGTCAAAGGTCCCGGGATAAATTCCGATGCGTTCGCTCATGTCTACCGATCCCTCTCAACCACAAAGCGCGCGAGTGCTCTCAGCGTCTCTGCCTCTTCGCCGTAACTTGCGAGGTGACCAATCGCCTGATCGACCAGCGCGCTGGCCTGTTCGCGTGCCTTTTCCGCGCCCATCAGGGTCACAAAGGTCTGCTTTCCTTGGCTCTCATCCTTGCGCAGCGCTTTGCCCGCTTTTGCCTCATCACCGCTCACATCGAGCAGATCGTCGGCAATCTGGAACGCCAGGCCGATATCCCGGGAATACGCCCGCAAATGCGCGCGGCCTTCTGCGGCGACTTTGCCCATAATCGCGCCCATCTCCACCGATGCGGCCAGCAAAGCGCCGGTTTTGAGCTGCTGAAGCCGGGTGATGGAGTGTAGATCGTATTCGATGCCCTCATCATCCGCTACCATGTCCATCATCTGGCCGCCCGCCATGCCCTTCATGCCGCTGGCCGTGCCCAGCGTCATCATCAGCTCGCTGCGGGTAAAAGGATCGGCGCTGGTGCCCTGATCGGCCAAAATTTCAAACGCCAGCGCATGCAGAGCATCGCCCGCCAGCACAGCGGTCGCCTCGTCGAACACCTTGTGCACGGTCGGCTTGCCATGGCGCAAATCGTCATCATCCATGCAGGGCAAATCGTCATGGATCAGCGAATAGACGTGGATCGCCTCCACCGCGCAGCCCGCGCGCAAGGCCGCTGTGCGGTCGACGCCGAACAATTCCGCCGTGCTCACCAGCAAGAGCGGACGCACCCGCTTACCGCCGCCAATCGCGGCGTAACGCATCGCCTCGACCAGCCGGGCGCGCGTATCCTGCGGCACAGGCAAAAAGGCATCGAAAACGGAATCGATCTCGCCCTGAACCCGCTTTAACTGATCGGCCAGCAAGTTTGCATTATCCCCCACGCGCTACCGCTCCTATTGCTGCGCGTCGAGCGGCTCGGTGCCGGCGGCGGCGCCATCGCGGTTGGTCACGATCTTCTCGATCCGCGCGCTCGCCGTATCGAGCCGCTTTTGGCACGCCTCGCGCAGCTTCTCGCCGCGCTCATACAAAGCAATGGATTCGTCGAGCGGCACATCGCCGCGCTCCAATTGCTGGACGATGGTTTCCAGCGCGCTGAGCGCCTGTTCAAAGCTCATTTCGGAAAGTTCGGGCGCGTTTTCGATGATCTGTCCCTCGTAAGACCACAAATTGATTAGAAAGCGGGTTTTGACCCCGGCTCGCGGAGCGCGGAGCATTGACCCGCGCGGCGCGCCCGGTCAAGGCTACGCATGAAACGGGGAATTCAAATGAAGTGGTTCATTGCCTACATCACGGCGGCGCTCGCATTTGGCGTGCTGGATGCGATGTGGCTGAATTGGGCGGGAGCGAACCTCTATCAACCCAACATCGGCGAGCTGATGGCCGACAGCATCAATGTCGGCGCGGCGGCCACGTTCTACTTCCTGTATGTCGCCGGCATGGTGTGGTTTGGCGTAAAGCCAGCACTCGTCAGCGGCAAAGTAGCGAGTGCTACACTCAACGGCGCGCTGCTGGGCGCACTATGTTATGCGACGTTTGATCTTACCAGCCAGGCGGTATTCAAGGTGTGGGCGACGCATGTCACAGTGCTGGATATCATCTGGGGCGCGTTTGCAACCGGCACGGCGAGCTCTATAGCGGCATTCGTCACGTTGAAATTCACGCAGAAATCCGCGCGGTAATATCGGGATAAGGGGCACCCATGTTTATCGGTCACTTCGCGCCGGCGTTTGCCGCCGCAGCCATTTCACCGCGATCACCGCGGCTGGGCACTTTGTTTGTCGCGGCGCAATTGGTCGATTGGGGCTTTTTCGCGCTGGCCATGGTGGGCGTGGAGAAAATGCGGGTGGATCCGGATGCGACCGTGATGGTGCCGTTTGACCTTTATCATATGCCCTTCACCCATTCGTTATTAGGCACGGCGATATGGGCGGCCGTGTTCGCGATTATCGTGATGGTTTTTCAGCGCAATTTCTTTGGCGGAGTGCTCGCCGCCATTGTCGTCCTGTCGCACTGGCTGCTCGATTGGCTGACCCATGCGCCGGATTTGACCATCGCTGGCGGGCCGAAAACTTACGGCCTTGGCCTGTGGAATTACCCTCAGATCGCGATGCCGCTGGAGCTGCTGATCACCATTGGTGCGTTCATGATCTATATAAAGCGCACACGCGGCCCGGTCGGCCCGCCGCTGATCTTGCTCGGTGTGCTCCTGCTGCTGCAGGTGGTCAATTGGTTCGGTCCCGCCCCAACAGAGGCGAATATGGCGCTCTATGCGCAGGCCCTGATCGCCTTTGCCGTTACAACAGTGCTGGCGTGGTGGGTCGGGCATAACCGCTGGCACATTCGGCGTGGAGGCTTGGCGGCCCCAAGCGAGTGAATTAAAGCGCCCTGCATGAGCGATTCATCACCAAGCAGCGCACCCGAAATCACACCCGAAATTGTCGAGCAGCACGGCTTCTCGCCTGAGGAATACGAGCAGGTCCTGAAAAGCCTGGGCCGCGTGCCCAATATGGTGGAGCTGGGCATCTTCTCCGTGATGTGGTCGGAGCATTGCTCTTACAAATCATCGCGCTTCCATTTGAAGAAGCTGCCGACAGAGGCACCTTGGGTGATTTGCGGCCCCGGTGAGAATGCGGGCGTGATCGATATTGGTGATGGCCAGGCGGCGATCTTCAAAATGGAGAGCCACAACCACCCATCTTATATTGAGCCATACCAAGGCGCGGCGACCGGCGTTGGCGGGATCCTGCGCGATGTCTTCACCATGGGCGCGCGCCCGGTGGCAAATGCCAATGCGCTGCGCTTTGGACGGCCAGAGCATCCCAAGATGCAGCATCTGGTAAAGGGCGTGGTCGCAGGGATCGGCGGATACGGCAATTGCGTTGGCGTGCCGACCGTATGCGGCGAGACCAATTTCCACCCGGCCTATGACGGCAATATCCTGGTCAATGCGATGACCGTCGGCGTCGCGGATACGGATAAGATCTTCTACTCCGCGGCAACCGGCGTCGGCAATCCGATTGTCTATGTCGGGTCAAAGACCGGGCGCGACGGCATTCACGGCGCGACCATGGCCAGCGCGGATTTCGAAGAGGACGCGGAGGCCAAGCGCCCTACCGTGCAGGTTGGCGATCCGTTCACGGAAAAGCTGCTGATCGAGGCGTGTCTGGAGCTGATGGCTACCGACGCCATCGTCGCGATCCAGGATATGGGGGCCGCGGGCCTCACCTCTTCCAGCGTGGAAATGGCGACCAATGGCAAGGCGGGCATCCGCCTCAACATGGACATGGTCCCGTGCCGCGAAGAGGGCATGACGCCCTACGAAATGATGCTGAGCGAGAGCCAGGAGCGGATGCTCATGGTGCTGAAGCCCGGCAAGGAAGAGATGGCAGCGGAGATCTTCAAGAAGTGGGAGCTCGACTTTGCCGTGATCGGTGAAGTGACCGACACCCGCCACATGGTGCTGGAATGGGGCGGCGAGGTTGTCTGCGACATCCCGCTGGGCCCACTGGCCGCTGACGCGCCGGAATATGAGCGGCCCTATCTCTCGAAAGAAGAATACAAGGCCTGGGCCAAGGTTAAGCCGCTGGATGATGTCCCAGAAAGCACGGATATCGGCGCGGATCTGCTAAAGCTGATGGCCAGCCCCGCGCTCGCCAGTCGCCGCTGGATTTCGGAGCAATATGACAGTCAGGTGATGGGCGACACGCTGCAAACGGGCGGCGATGCTGGCGTTGTGCGCGTGCACGGCACGAAGAAAGCGCTGGCGCTGACCACCGATTGCACCCCGCGCTATGTCTATGCCGACCCGTATGAAGGCGGCAAACAGGCGATTGCAGAAGCGTATCGCAACCTATGCGCGGTCGGCGCGCGGCCACTCGCCGTGACCAATTGCCTGAACTTCGCCAACCCGCAGCGACCCGAGATTATGGCGCAATTTGTTCACGCGCTGGAGGGCATGGGCGATGCGTGCCGCGCATTGGACTTCCCGATCGTTTCGGGGAACGTCTCACTCTACAACGAAAGCAAGGCAACCGGAGGCGGCAGCGCAATCCTCCCCACCCCAGCCATCGGCGGGGTCGGCATTATCGACGATTATTCGAAGATGATGACGATGGGATTTAAGGAAGAGGGAGACTTCCTGTTCATTCTGAGGGGGCCTGAGATCATTCCTCCAAAACAAATGCTTGGGCAGTCATTATGGTTGAGAGAAACTGAGGGGGCAGAGGCAGGCCAACCACCTTTTGTCGACCTTGATCTGGAGCGACAAGTGGGCGAGAAAGTCTTGATCCTGATCGCCAAAGGCCTCGTCAATTCAGTCCACGACATTTCAGATGGGGGAGCCATGGTCGCAATTGCGGAGATGGCACTCGCTGGAAATATTGGATGCAATGTCGACATAGTCGATCATGCATTTTTGGAGCCTTTCGGCGAACAGCAAGGGACCTACTTGCTTACCGGGAAAGACCAGAAGGCGCTTATTGCCGAACTGGAAAACAGCAGCCTGAATTTAGAAAGTCTAGGCCGAGTCGCTGGGTCTGACATTCTACTGTCTGACGCTGACAATCGAGAATATCGGGTCCCCCTCGCCGATCTCCGCGAAGCCCACGCCAGCTTCTTCCGCGACTGGATGGAAGGGTGATGACCCCACTCGTCATTGCGAGCCTTGCGCCAGCAAGACGCGGCAATCCATCTCTCTTCCGTCGCAATCTGGATCGCCGCGTCGGCCAATTGGCCTCCTCGCGATGACGATGACGCGACTGGATGGAGGGGTGAACGAACTCAATCCCCCGTCATGCTGAACTTGGTTCAGCATCCATCGCCAGCGCACTGTTCGCAAACTTCGCGATGGGGATGGACTCCGGACCAAGCCCGGAGTGACGTCGAGGGAGTGGATAGCAAGAGAACCTCCAAATCCGTCTGGGCTGAGCTTGTCGAAGCCCTGCCCTTCACTCGCAAACCTGGTCTGAAGAATAGTGCAGCCCTTCGACAAGCTCAGGGCGAACGGGCTTAGGTTTGGACCTCCTCCAACCCATACTCCATTACGGCGGGCATTGGCTCGTCCCGTTCGCAATGGGATGGCTTATCTGGCGCGAGAATTGGCTGCGCGCAGGGCTGGTGATCGCCAGTGCAAACCTGATCGATCTCGACCATCTGCTGGCCGATCCGATCTTTGATCCGAACCGCTGCAGCATTGGATTTCACTATCTGCACGGCTGGGTCGGCGCGGGGCTTTACGCCGCAATGATCGCTTTACCCAAGGCGCCGTGGTGGATCCGCGCGCTCGGCATTGGCGCCTTGTGGCATCTCGCGGTTGACTATGCCGATTGCGTTATGATGACGGCCTAAGCCGCCTGCACCTCTGACAGGCCGAGGTTCTCTTCCGCGAAACCCTCCGCATCCAGCTGGGCCAAGCATTGGCGATAGACCACCGGCTCTCCAATGCTCAGCATTTTTCGGACCACATCAATGTCTTCGCGCATCACCGCCTCAACATCCATATGCGCCAGTGTGGCCGCGGCCTTGCCCAGTGCGCGTCCCTCGCGGATCGCATCATAGAGCGGTGCCTTGGTGCCCGTCACTTTCTTGATCTGGCGGGTGGCGGCATAGGCGATGAACTTCACGCCGAGATTGTGGTTCTGCTCATAGCTGAAGCCGAGCAGCGCCGCCTCGCCCAAGGCATCGCGGCCATAGCTGGTGAGGATGTGAAACAGATCATGCGTATCGCGCAGGCGGCTGATATACCATTCAACCTGATCCTCTGGGCGTTCTTCGCGCGGACGCCAGGCATAGCTTTCCTCGACCAGACCATTCGCGGTCAGGCCCTCGCGCTTCATAAAGCGGATGTAATGCTGCGCGACCGTGTTTGGGCCGCAATCGTCCCAGCGGCTGTGGTCATCCAGCATATCGGCGACCGGCAGAATGCTCTCACGCTGCATGAAACTGCGCGCATTGGGCGATTTGAGGAATTCCTCTGCCTGAGCCTGAACCTTGCGGCCTTTCAGCGCGTCGATGATATGGAAAACCTGCTTCGTGTCTTCCTTATCCGCGACCAGCTTGCGAAAATGGCTCAGCGCCTTGAACGGGCGAAACCCGGCAATGTCACGGTCCGGGTGCAGCAGTGGAAGGTCGAGCCAGTTCATGTGTTTGCTCCGCTTTTTTCGAGTCGCACACAGCTTATGACAAATAGGTTCATCAAATGCAACCTACATTGGTGTTAGTAGTGCGCGCACTCGCCTCTTTCCTTTGCCGCGCCAACGCGCAATAGTTTGACAATGAAAGAACACGATACCGTTCCCTATCACCTGCCTGCCCTCCCCGCTGAGGAGGCGATTGCCCGCGCACGGAGCCTTCGCGACCGATTGAAAGAGCGCCGATCCTGTCGCTATTTTTCCGATGATCCGGTGCCGCGCGAAGTGATCGAGGCCGCGATTGAGGCCGCTGGCACGGCGCCCAATGGCGCCAATCATCAGCCGTGGCATTTCGCGGTGGTGTCCTCGCCAGAGAAGAAGCGCGCAATTCGCCTAGCAGCAGAAGAAGAGGAAAAGCGCTTTTACGGCGAGGATGGCGATAAGCCCAAAGCGAGCGACGAATGGCTCGACGCGCTGAGCGACCTTGGCACCGATGCCGACAAGCCGTTCCTGGAGACCGCTCCGTACCTGATCGTCGTCTTTGCTCAGCGCAAAGGCGGGATCGAGGAGGACGGCAAGACGCAGAATTACTACGTCAATGAAAGCGTCGGGATTGCCTGCGGCATGCTGATCGCGGCGCTGCACGAGGGCGGCTGTTCGACGCTAACCCACACGCCATCGCCGATGGGTTTCCTGCGCGAGGCGTGCGAGCGCCCCGAATGGGAAAAGCCGCTGATGATTGTGGTAGTCGGCCGGCCCAGCGCGGATGCAACCGTGCCCGCTCACGCGCTAAAAAAGAAGCCGCTGAGCCAGATCGCAAGCTGGCTTTAAAGCGCGCTTAAGCCGCGACGGCTTCCGGCGTGTTTTCGCTGGCGAGCATGTCGTACGG
Organism: Erythrobacter sp. S249; assembly: GCF_057364975.1. Lineage (NCBI taxonomy): Bacteria > Pseudomonadati > Pseudomonadota > Alphaproteobacteria > Sphingomonadales > Erythrobacteraceae > Erythrobacter > Erythrobacter sp. S249. Next base: position 616,603 of record NZ_CP200287.1, read on the forward strand.
GTCGATGCCCTCTTCGCGCCAGATGCGGTGGCATTCGCGGTAGACGCTCGGCTCTGGAATTTTGAGCATTGCGCGCACTTCATTGAGGTCCATCGCCAACAATTCGCGGATCGATTGCTCGATCAGCTTGGGAGCACCTGTGCCGGTGCGGCGCGCCTGATTGACGGCACCGATGACCGGCGCCTTGCTGCCCCACACCTGCTTTTTGATGTTCATTGCCCCGGCATATCCGATCAGCAGATGGCCGTGGCTCGGGCTCTGTCCGTGGGTGAACAGCAAAACGCATTGCTCGCCCAAGGCATCGCGGCCGTAGCCGGTCAGGATGTGAAACAGATCATGCGTATCGCGCGAACGCGACAGATACCAATGCGTGAGGTCGTCATATTTGGGCCGCCCCATCTTGTCGAATTCAGCGACCAAACCAGCGGCTGATAGCCCCTCGCGCTCCATAAAGTCGCAGTAAGCATGCCCCAGGCTGCCCTTGGACGTTTTGCGGATAGCGGCATGATCATCAAGAATTTCTGGCAGGCTAGGCTCGCTCGCACGCAATTCCTCACCGCGTTCACTCAGCGCAAAATTGCGGACGCGCTCAATGTAGTCTTTCGGCGGAAGCGCCTCAAAGATCTTGAAGACCTCGCTCGTGTCTTCCTTGTCCCGCATCAGATTACGGAAATGTCCGATGGCCTTGGGCAATGAATATTTCGGCTGCGGACGGTCAGGGTGACGCAGGACGGTGCCGTCGGCGGCATATTCAAGAGCGGTGGTGGTCATCAGTGCGGGCCTTATTGGGTTGCGGTACTCGGGTGATACCGACGCTTACTTACATTAGTGTAAATAACCCAGTTTAAGTCCCAAAACAAGACCTAGATTGGCAAAGAGGTGCTATTCGCCTCGTATTGACCTCACCCTATCGCGCCCATACCAGCCAGTTCTCAACCCTCAACCCACTCTTCTTGCGGCACGCCGAGCAAGGTCAAAATCGCAGTCAGGTCACCGCCATCAATCCGCCCATTCGCGGCGGCGCGCGCCTTTGGCTTCGCTCTGTAAGCAAAACCGTAGGTTGCAGCCTGGATCATCGGAATGTCATTCGCCCCGTCTCCCGTGGCTAGGCTGAGCGCGCCCTGCCCCGCCTTGGCGATCTCTTCGCGCAGCACCCGCGCCTTAGTCTCGGCATCGGTGACCGGTCCCGCGAGACGCCCGGTGAGCTTGCCGCCCTCCACCTCCAGCACATTGCCGACCACGCGCTCAAAGCCCAATTGCTCCGCCACCGCATCGGCGAAATGGTGAAACCCTCCGGTGACCAGCACGGTGCGGCAATCCTGCTCCAGCAGGGTCGCGACCAATGTCGCCGCGCCCGGTGTGGGCCTGATCCGCTCCGCCAGGCACTGCGCAATTGCGCCTTCGTCCAGCCCAGCAAGCAGTTTCACCCGCTCCCTCAGCGCGTCTTCAAAATCGAGCTCGCCCTGCATTGCGCGCTCTGTAATCGCGGCGATTTGGGGCTTGATCCCGGCGTAATCCGCCAGCTCATCAATGCATTCCTGCCCGATCATGGTCGAATCCATGTCCGAGACAAACACATCCGGCAGGTCAAAACCCTGGTCGCTAATCAGCGCAGCCTCAGGCTTTAGCACTTCGTCGAGAACCCGCGGCAGCAGCGAGGGATCGTTCTTTGATCCCCACTCCAATTCGTGCAGGTCATCATCCAGCTGAGTGAGCGAAAATTCCGCGTCCGCTGCGGCGAGCCATTCCGGCCCCTCCACAAGACGTGTTTCAAGCTGCGCGTTGTCTGCTATCAGCCGAGCGATGAGCAAAAGTGATACTCCTGATTTGAATCCAGTCGCGCTCATTGCAGGGCCGACCGCCAGCGGCAAGAGCGCGGTTGCAATTGCACTTGCAAAGGCGCTGGCCGAGGCGGGCAAGACCGGGATTGTGATCAATGCCGACAGCGCGCAGGTCTATGCCGATCTGCAAGTGCTATCCGCGCGCCCGAGCGAAGAAGAAATGGAAGGCATAGAGCACCGCTTGTTCGGAACATGGGACGGATCGCAGGCCTGCTCGGCGGCCGATTGGGCCAGCAAGGCGCGGGCAGAAATCGCGGATTGCCATGAGAAGGGCGCGGTGCCGATACTGGTCGGCGGCACCGGCATGTATATGAACATCCTGCTTGATGGCATTGCCCCAATCCCCGAAATCGACCCGGAAATCCGCCGCCATGTGCGCGCCTTGCCCACCCAAGGCGCCTACAGCGCATTGAAGATCGAAGACCCGGAGCGCGCACTGATGCTGGCCCCGGGCGACAGCCAGCGGATCGCCCGCGCGCTGGAGGTGGTGCGATCCACAGGCACGTCCTTAAGCGATTGGCACAATGCCAAGACCGGCGGCATTGCCGAGGATATCACCCTGCATCCGCTGGTGATGCTGCCGCCGCGCGAATGGCTCTATGATCGCTGCGATCGCCGCTTTGGCCTGATGCTAGAACACGGCGCAATTGAAGAGGTTGAGGCTCTGCTCAAGCGTAAGCTCGATCTGGGATTGCCGGTGATGCGCGCGATTGGCGTGCCAGAGATCTCCGATTACCTCCATGGCCACATCATGATCCCAGACGTCATCGCCGCAGGCGCTCAAGCAACCCGCAATTACGCAAAGCGGCAATACACGTGGTTCCGCAACCAATCGCCGCAAGATTGGACACGTTCCGAATCTAAAAATGTTGATGTGAGCGATATATTTGCATCATTATTACGTTCTTAATCGTTGACACGATAGATTATAACTCATAGCAGGCTCTCATCAGGCCCGACGCATTATCGCTGCGCCGGGCCTCGTTTATTGATACAAGTGCGTGCCTAAACAAGCAGAGTGAAATCAGCCGCCGGACAGGCATGCAAACCGCGCCTGAGCCAAGCAAGACCGAGAAGGAAGAACACGTGTCGGACCATCCCCACCCCGACCATCTAAAAACCGATCAGCAATCAGGCGCTGCGATCCTCACGCAATGCTTGGTCGATCAGGGCGTTGAGTTCGTATTCGGCTATCCCGGCGGCGCTGTTCTGCCGATTTATGATGAGCTGTTTGGCGATGAGCGGCTGCGCCATATCCTTGTCCGGCACGAGGCCGGGGCTGCACACGCGGCAGAGGGCTTTGCCCGCGCCACGGGCAAGCCGGGCGTGGTTCTGGTCACCTCTGGCCCCGGCGCGACCAATGCCGTTACCGGGATTGCCGATGCTTACATGGATTCGATCCCAATGGTCGTCATCACGGGTCAGGTTCCAACCGCCTTGATCGGCACCGACGCCTTTCAAGAGGCGGATACCGTCGGCATCACCCGTCACTGCACAAAGCACAATTATCTGGTCAAAGACCCGGCGGAACTTCAGTCCGTTTTGGAAGAGGCGTTTCGCATCGCAACCACCGGGCGTCCCGGCCCGGTTGTGGTCGACATCCCCAAGGACGTTCAGATCGCCGTACCTTCGCGCAGGGTTGCGGCAACGCTCACCGCATCGCATCGCTACGCGCCGCAAATGGCGGCCCCTGCCGAGCAGGTAATCGAGGCGGTTGAGATGATTGCGGCAGCTGAGCGCCCGATTTTCTACACCGGCGGCGGGGTGATCAATTCCGGACCAGAGGCGACCCGCCTGCTGCGCCAATTGCAGGACATCACCGGCGCGCCGGTCACCTCCACCCTGATGGGGCTTGGCGCGTTTCCTTCTGAGCATCCCGACTGGCTCGGCATGCTGGGGATGCACGGCACCTATGAAGCCAATCTCGCGATGAATAAGGCTGATGTTATGGTCTGCATCGGCGCGCGCTTTGACGACCGCGTTACTGGTAGGCTCGATGCATTTTCGCCTGATTCCAAGAAGATACACATCGATATTGATCGCAGCTCGATCAATAAAACTGTCCCAGTTGAGCTCGGCATTGTCGGCGATTGCTCCACTGTCCTGAGTCAAATGATTGAAAGCTGGGGCGCACGAAAGGCGAAGGATCTGGGCGAATGGAAAGCCCGCATTGCCGGATGGCGCGCGCGCGAATGCCTGGCCTATCCGGCAAAATCCGCCAAAGATCCCAGCGCGATCATGCCGCAAAAGGCGGTCGAGCGGCTGCACGCCCTCACCCACAAACGCGACCCGATCATCACCACCGAGGTTGGCCAGCACCAGATGTGGGCGGCGCAATATTTCGGATTTGAACAGCCGAACAAATGGCTCACCAGCGGCGGGCTTGGCACCATGGGCTATGGCATGCCAGCGGCCATTGGCGCGCAGCTTGGCTGCCCCGATGCGCTGGTGATCGACATTGCCGGTGAGGCCAGCATTCAGATGAATATTCAAGAGCTTGGGACGGCGAGCCAATACCGCCTGCCAGTCAAGGTTTTCATCCTCAACAACGAATATATGGGCATGGTCCGCCAGTGGCAGGAACTGACCTATGAAAGCCGTTATTCCAACAGCTATTCCGACAGCCTGCCAGACTTTGTGAAGCTGGCCGAGGCCTATGGCTGGACCGGCATTCGCATCACCGAGGAAAGCGAACTGGACGCAGGCATCGAGGCGATGCTGGCCGCAGATGGTCCGGTGATTGTCGATTGCATGGTCGCGAAAGACGCCAACTGTTTGCCGATGATCCCATCGGGCGCAGCGCACACCGAAATGCTGCTGTATGGCGATGCGCACGAGGGCACCATGGACGACGAAGCGAAGGCGCTGGTCTAAGCGGGCCGCGAAGGAAACAGCCACATGAAAATTGCGCACGACAATGCCGAGCGGCACGTCCTCACTGTTACGGTCGATAATGAGCCGGGTATTCTGGCCAAAATCACCGGCCTGTTCACCGCGCGCGGCTATAACATCGACAGCCTGACCGTGGCCGACATTTCGGACGATCACGCAATCAGCCGGATCACGATTGTGACCGGCGGCCCGCCGCAAGTGATCGACCAGATTGAGGCGCAGCTGGAGCGGCTGGTGCCGGTCCACGGGGTCGTCGACCTCACCACCGCCGGGGCGCATGTTGAGCGCGAGCTGGCGCTGATCAAGGTCACCGGCACTGGCGAGGCGCGGGTTGAGGCTTTGCGCGTGGCCGATATCTTCCGCGCCAGCGTGGTCGACACCACCACGGAAAGCTTCGTATTCGAGCTTACCGGTGCGCCAGACAAAATTGACAGTTTCATCGCCCTGATGCGCGAACTCGGCCTGGTAGAGGTCGGCCGCTCAGGGATTGTGGGAATGCTACGCGGAGCCGAAGGCTCTTAAACATAGAATTGAAGACAAAGGGAAATCCATGAAAGTCTATTACGACGCCGACGCTGATCTTGATCTGATTCAGAACAAGAAAGTCGCGATCCTCGGCTATGGCAGCCAAGGCCATGCCCATGCGCAAAACCTGCGCGACAGCGGCGTGAAAGAAGTCGCCGTGGCGCTGCGCGAAGGCTCCGCCACGCGGGCCAAGGCAGAGGCCGCTGGCTTTAAGGTGATGAACAACACCGAGGCGGCTGAATGGGCTGACTTGGTGATGGTCCTTGCCCCCGACGAGCATCAGGCCGCGATCTGGGCCGACGACATGGCTGGGCATATGAAGCCGGGCAGCGCGCTCGCCTTTGCGCACGGTCTCAACATTCACTTTGGCCTGATCGAGCCGCCAGCAGACATCGACGTGATCATGATCGCGCCAAAGGGCCCCGGCCACACCGTGCGCAGCGAATATGAGCGCGGCGGCGGCGTCCCCTGCCTGATCGCGGTACATCAAGAAGGCACCAGCAGCGGCGGCAATGGCTATGCGAAATCGCTCGCCCTGTCCTATGCCAGCGCGATGGGCGGCGGCCGCAGCGGCGTGATCGAAACCAATTTCAAGGAAGAGTGCGAGACCGATCTGTTCGGTGAGCAAGCCGTTCTATGCGGCGGGATCACCCACCTGATCCAGGCCGGCTTTGAAACCCTGACCGAGGCCGGATACGCCCCGGAGATGGCCTATTTTGAGTGCCTGCACGAAACCAAGTTGATCGTTGATCTGCTGTATGAAGGCGGCATCGCCAACATGCGCTATTCGATCAGCAACACCGCCGAATATGGCGACATCAAAACCGGTCCGCGCATCATCACTGATGAGACCAAAGCTGAAATGAAGCGCGTGCTCGCGGACATTCAGTCAGGCCGGTTTGTGAAAGACTTCGTGCTGGATAACCGCGCCGGTCAGCCAGAGCTGAAGGCCAGCCGCAAGGCAGCAGAAGCGCATCCGATCGAGAAGACCGGAGCCGAACTGCGGGCGATGATGCCATGGATCAGCGCGAACAAGCTGGTCGACAAGTCTAAGAACTAAGCACAGCTTGGGGCTGCGCGGGAACGCGCGGCCCAGGCAACCTCAGGCAGTTTCGAGCAAACGCTCTAGCGAAATCGGGGCCGCGCTGGTTATCTCAACCGCGCGGTCTTCGCCGTGGACTTGCCCGTGCATATCCGCCTTACGCAGCACATCGTCGCGGGTGTGCAATATCTCTGCGATCTGTTCGCGGGCCACGCCGACCATCGCGGTCAGCCATTCATTGACCAGCGGGTCGCCACTGGGGCCGCGCAGGTCAAACTGATCCAGCATCGCGATCACCGCATAGGCGGGATAGAGCCACTCATCAGTGACCCAGCGATTGGTGCCAAACCATTGCATCGGCAGCCCTTGGTCAGAAATTGCCAAAGCGGCGATATGCACCACATCGGCGCGCGGTTGGTCGCGCGGTGCCAGGGGCGCAGCGATCAGCGGAACGGTGCCGCCGGGCATTGCTGATCGGTCAAAAAACAGATGGAAATGGCCATGCTCACCTTCGGCGCGTTCGCCGGGTGGGTGGCAATGGTAGAAATAACGGCTGCCAGCCGGGCCATTGACAACATCGCCCTCTGGGTAATGTTCCCACAGCTCAGCGGTGCCATCCTCGGGCAAAATTCGGCTCATGAGCGGTTTGCCGCCAGCAAACATCGCCTCTGTGCTGGCAAGCAGCATATCAGCGTATTGATCACGAGTAAGACGGTCCGTCATGGTTGTTATCCAATTGGTGAGATGCCGCCCCCGCAGTGGGGCGGCATCTCTCAAAACTAAATGTGACCGGGTGCGCTAGGAGGTTGCGTCCCCGGCCACACTATATGCACGCCTTAGGCTTTAGGCGCGCAAGGGTTGGCTGCGCAGGGGTTTGCTGCACAAGGATTAGCGGCGCATGGATTGGCGGCACATGGGTTGGCCGCGCATGGATTTGCGGCACATGGGTTGGCCGCGCATGGATTTGCGGCGCATGGGTTCGCTGCACACGGATTGGCCGCACATGATGTAGACGCCTTGGTCTTGCGAGCCTTCTTAGACTTCTTCGCGGCGCGGCATGGGTTGTAATTGCTGAAGTTTGAAGAGCTGCTGGCGCGCGGGCCACATGGAGCATCAGCAAGCGCTGGCGCACCGGTCGATGCAACGGCGAGGCCGCCTGCAACCATCAACATACGGGCGAGGTTCTTAGAATTAGACATGGTAGAATATTCCTTTCGTGGGGTATTTAGGGAGTAGTGATAGTGCGGGTGGGAGATTGCGTGTCCCGGCCGGATCAATCGCCGAAGCGCTTGCCCTCGGGAATTTTGGCCCAAGCCGGATCGGACTTGGCAATGAAACCAGTGATGTCGCTCAGCCATGTTTGCTGAACATCGCGGTTGAAATTGAGGTAGAGCTTGCCGCCTTCAATTTTGTAGAGCGTGGGGTCACCCGGTGCGAGTGAACCGCGGCTCATGGCCCAGGCGCAGTGGCCGCCATATTGCGGGGCGAAAGCGTCAGGGTTTTCTTTGAACGCATCGGCATTGGCTTGGCTGGAAAAGTGCCATTCTGCACCGTCATGCTTCACCATGAAGCGCGCATCGCCTTTCACTGGAACGCCATTGCCTTGAAAATAGCTGACCGTGTCATAGCCGCTAACGGCGACGTTTTGACCTTCGACACCAACAAAAATGCCGCCGTCGGCTTGGGCTGGAATAGCGATGGCTAGGGGAGCGGCGAATGCTGCTGCGATGGCTAGATATTTAAACTTCATCGGGGTTCTCCAAAAACTGTTTGTGCCGCGGCCATCAAGCTCAGAGCCAGGGACAGGTAGGGTCAAAAATTGAACCGTAGGGGGGACCGGTTCGTTTTCTGGCGTCTGATGTTTGGCCCAGTGGCCGCGCACATAATGGAGTTCGCAAGGCCTGCACGTTTGGTTTCACTGACCGCAAAAAAAATTGAAATTTTTCGAAATCCGTCCCTGCGGCGACCGAATATTGTTGCGCGCTGCACGCGGCAAAGCCCTGCTAGACAAAGAGAAGTTGAGCCTTCACTGAGGGGCTAACAATGCGCATGCCAAAACCCCTTCACCTCGCCTATGCGGCATGCGGCATCGCCTGGGTCGTCGTTGTCTTCGGCACAGCAGCCGACACATTCCGGGGGCCATACGCCGTTCGCGAGCCCACCGCATCGCAGGAACAACTGGACTCGCTGGCCAAATCCACCCTCGCCAAACTGCAGCGCCGATCGTTTGAAGAAAAGCGAGAGCTGTGCGGATTGATGCTGGAGGATGAAGACGGGCAGCTGAGCGTATCCGACATCTTTGAAGGCGATGCCGCCACCTGCAGCTTTCAGTGGGTATCCAATCCAGAGAAATTCGCGGTCGCATCGTTTCATACGCATGGCAGCTATAATGACGAGTATGACAGCGAGGTGCCCTCCATCATTGATCTGGAAGGCGACATTGCCGACCGCATCGATGGCTACGTTTCGACTCCGGGCGGCCGGTTTTGGCATATTGACTGGCAGGAAGAAGCCGCCGAAATGATCTGCGGCGCAAGCTGCCTGCCCGCCGATCCAAATTACGTCCGCTGTGACGCGGCCCAACCGGATGAACGCTATACCGTGTGGGAGCTCAATCGGCGGCAAACGTATGAGAGCTTTGATTGCTGATGCGGCTGTCTGATTGCCACAATATCGAGGATTTTCGCATGCTGGCGAAGGCGCGTCTGCCTTTCCCCGTGTTCGATTACATTGATGGCGCCGCCGATGATGAACTGACCAAGGCGCGCAACACCAGCGCTTACGATACGTGCGATCTGGTGCCCGATGTGCTCGCCGGGGTTGAAGAGATCGACACCAGCTGCACTCTGCTAGGCCGCAAGTCGGCGCTGCCGCTGATGCTGTCGCCCACTGCCGTGCAGCGGGCCTTTCATTGGCAGGGCGAAACGGCGGTCGCAAAAGCGGCGGAGAAATACGGCCTGTGGTTTGGCATCTCCAGCCTTGCAACACGCAGCATTGAGGAAATCGCCGCGCTAACCAGCGGGCCGAAGCTGTTCCAGCTCTATGTCCACAAAGACAAGGGCCTCAACGCCAGCATGATCCAACGCTGTCAGGCCTCCGGCTTTGATGCGTTGGCGCTGACGGTGGACACAATCGTATCCGGCAAGCGCGAGCGGTGCCTGCGCAGCGGCTTCACCACCCCGCCCCGCTTCACCCCGGCCAGCATGTGGAGCTATGCAACGCGACCGCGCTGGACGCTGGATTATCTGCTGCGCGAAAAGTTTGCGCTGCCCAATCTCGATACACATGTGAGCGAGGGATCGAGCAAGGCGGTGAGCATTGCGGAATATTTCAACACCATGCTCGACACATCGATGGATTGGGACACGGCGGCCAGCATCCGCAGCGATTGGGGCGGAAAATTCGTGCTGAAAGGCGTGATGAGCGCGGGCGACGCTCGCCGCGCGGTCGATATCGGCGCGGACGCAATCATGATTTCCAATCACGGCGGGCGGCAATTGGACGGCAGCCGCGTTCCCTTCGATCAATTGCGCGAGATCGTGGATGCGGTCGGCGGCGAGATAGAGATCATTTGCGATGGCGGCGTGCGGCGCGGAACCCACGCGTTAAAAGCCGTGTGTGCGGGCGCGAGTGCGGCATCCGGCGGGCGGCTGTATCTCTATGCGCTGGCGGCAGCTGGGCAAGACGGGACCGAGCGCGCGATCGGCATTCTTAAGGACGAGATTGAGCGCGGCATGCGCTTGATGGGTGTGACCAGTGTGGATCAGTTGACAGAGGATCGCCTGCGCTGGAGATAGCGGCGCATTGACCGGCGGATTGCAGCCTGTCACGAAACCGAAACGTCAAAAGCGCCTGAGAGCGGGCGAGAGTGTTTAAGATCAATAAGGCCGATCATGACAAAGCTAAGGTTTGCAATTCTGACAGCATCCACGCTGGTGATTGCGGCGTGCGGTTCGGCTAAGCCAGACCAAGGCGCGAGCCAAGCCGATGAGTTTGCAGCGCGGATTAAGGGACCATCCGCCCCTGCCCCGGCGAGTGACGAAACGGCCGGTGATCCAGAAGCCAGCGCAGCGGCCGATGGCGAAAATGGTGCAGCGCCCGCTAAGGCGTCAATCCAGCCAAGCATTACCTATTCTGAACCTGTCAGCGGAACGACCGGGCCATTTGTACCCGGCACCGCCAACGATCCGAACGCCTCCATCTGCGGAGCGCCAGCGGTCGCGCCTTTCCTTGGGCGAAATGCTGACGAAGCAACGCGGGCTGAAATCGTCGCGGCAGTTGGCTCTCAAAACGAAGTGCGGTTTGTGATTCCAGGCTCGACCTTCATCAATCCCGATCCAACCTCATCGCGGCTCAATGTGATGATCGACAACACCGGGGTGATCCGCGACGCGCGGTGCGGATAGCGGCGAGCGGAAATCCAAAAGATTTCGGTCGCGCAGCGACCGAAAGGGCGACCGCCCGCCCGCAGCGGCGCGGATTTATCCGCAAGCCGCGAGGAAAGCCTAGCGAACGGATGTGAGCGCCGGCGCTTGAGGCCAACAAAAGAGCCCCGCCGGATTGCTCCGACGGGGCTTTGAATTGTTCGAGACTATCTCGCTTAGTCAGTGAAGTGCTCGTCCGCTGAGTGGGTTGGATAGTTCGCATCGCCTGCTTCGATGAAGCCTGGAATGTCTTTCTGCCAATTCTCTTGAACGCTCTCGTTAAAGTTCAGGTAGAGCTTGCCATCAACGATTTCGTAGACGTTGGGGTCACCCGGTGCGAGCGCATCGTTCGCGCCAATCGCCCAGGCGCAATATCCGCCATAGGCCGGTGCATATTTGGCTGGCTCAGCCTTAAACTTCTCGGCGTTTTCTGCGCTGGCAAACCGATAGTCAAAGCCCTCATAACGCACGGTAAATTCTTCTGAGCCTTCGACGGGAACGCCGTCGCCTTCAAAATAGCTGACGGTGTCATAGCCGCTGACAGCCAGGGTATCGCCTTTGGTCGCAGTGTGAACTGGGCTCGATGCTTCGCCGCCAAGATCAGCGAACAGGCCAGCGCTCTCAGTTGCTTCTGCAACGTCAGGGGTTTGAGCTTCTTCAGCTGGCGCGCCGCAGGCTGCGACAGTGGCCATTAAGGCGATTGCAAATAGTGATTTACGCATTGGGGGGTTCTCCTATTATATGCCTACATGGCACGATGCTCTTGTGTTCGCGCGTATGCAACTTTCGGTTACATTCCACCGAAAATTCCTAGATACTTGCCTTGCGCGCCATTCTGCGCGATGCAGTTAATCATGACGCGAACACGCACGCAGCTACTCCTACGACTTACGCGCCCTTGGGCGTGACCTGACGTATGCTCCCGGCCGGGCATGCGCAGCGCCCAAGGGAAGCCAAGCAAACCCGCCAACAGTCGTAAAATTCAGCTGCCCAACGGCACTCACAAGCACACGAAAGCCGCGCCATCATGCCTATGCTCAACCAGCCTTCGCGAAAATACCGCCCCTTCCCGCAGATCAACCTGCCCGACCGGCAATGGCCTGCGCAGCAGATCACCTCGCCGCCGCGCTGGCTTTCCACTGATCTGCGCGATGGCAATCAGTCGATCATCGATCCGATGGATGCGGTGAAGAAGAACCGCTTCTTCGATCTGCTGATTGAGGTTGGGGTGAAAGAAATTGAGGTCGGCTTTCCCAGCGCGGGCGCGACCGAGTTCGACTTTATCTCTGGCCTAGTAAAGTCAGACCGCGTTCCCGAAGACGTGCTGGTCCAGGTACTCACGCAAAGCCGCGAGGATTTGATCCGCACCTCGTTTGAAAGCCTCGCCGGTGCGCGCGCGGCAATCGTCCACCTCTACAACGCGGTGTCACCCGCATGGCGCGATATCGTGTTCCGCATGTCAAAAGACGAAGTGCGCGAAATCGCCATTGCCGGGGCCAAGGTGATGCGCGACGAAGCAGGCGCGCGGCCCGATACGGACTGGCATTTCCAATATTCGCCCGAGACATTCTCTACCGCTGAATTGGATTTCAGCATTGAGGTGTGTGAAGCGGTGATGAGTGTGCTGGAGCCAACACCGGACAAGCCGATCATCCTCAATCTGCCCGCCACGGTTGAGGCGGCAACGCCCAATATCTACGCCGATCAAATCGAATATTTCTGCCGCAATCTGCCCAACCGTGAAAGCGCAGTGATCAGCCTGCACACGCACAATGACCGCGGCACTGGCGTAGCGGCGGCGGAGCTGGGATTGATGGCGGGCGCCGACCGGGTAGAGGGCTGTTTGTTCGGCAATGGCGAGCGCACCGGCAATTGCTGCCTCGTCACCGTCGCGCTCAATATGTACACGCAGGGGATCGACCCCGGCCTCGACTTCTCCGACATCGACCGCGTGATCGAGACGGTGGAATATTGCAACGATCTGCCCGTCCACGAACGCCATCCCTATGGCGGGGAGCTGGTCTTCACCGCCTTTTCCGGCAGCCACCAGGACGCGATCAAAAAGGGCTTCGAGGCGCGCGGCACTCAGAACGATGAAGGCTGGCGCGTTCCCTATCTGCCGATTGATCCCGCTGATCTAGGCCGCAATTACGAGGCCGTCATCCGCGTCAATTCGCAAAGCGGCAAAGGCGGTTTCGCCTGGGTTCTGGAGCAAGACCAAGGCCTCAAACTGCCCAAGAAAATGCAGGCCGATTTCAGCAGTCACGTGCAAGACATGGCCGACGATCTGGGCCGAGAGCTCAATGCGGCTGACATTTGGGAAGCGTTCAAGGCCGCCTATCACGTCCAAACCGCCAATAAGCATTTCCAGCTGGTCCGCTATGAGGAAAGCCGCACCGGCGATGGCACACGGGTCTTCGCCGGAACGATCACGGTCGCCGGGCAAGAACAAAGCGTCAGCGGGCGCGGAAACGGCCTCATCTCCAGCGTGCTGACCACGTTGGAAGAGAACTTTGGCCTCGACCTTAAAGTGCTCGACTACACCGAACACGCGCTGGGTTCTGGCCGCGATGCCCGCGCTGCTGCTTATCTCCAATGCGAGAGCGGCGGCCGCACGATTTGGGGCGTTGGCATCGACGAAGACGTCTCAACCGCCAGCGTGCGCGCTGTGCTGAGCGCGGCAAATTCGGCGGTCAAATAGGGTAAGAGGCGCGCGCAGGGGGAACGCAATTCCAACTGGTATTGCGAGGGCTATGCTCACTCCTGATGGCGATGGAGGCATCGTAGCCGACCTAAACCGCGCAATTGGCAAGAGCTTACTCGGCCGCTGATCTGCGCGCGGACTCGGGATAGCGCTGGCTTTCCTGCAGAGCAGCTTGAACGGAATTGAACGATAGATTTTTTAGGAATTCGTCAGCGCCCGTTTGTAGGTTCGCGATCTGCGCGTTGAGATTGCTGGTCAGACTGGTTGCCGCAGTCATTTCTTTGGCGATTCCATCGACCAGCTCACGAATGCGCTGAACCGCCTCGCTGGATGACTTTGCGCTGAGCGAAGTCTCGTCAACGCTCGCAGCGATCTTTGTGACGGTCGTCCCTTGCAGAGTTACCTCATCGCATACAGCCTGAGTGAGATCCCGGACTGTGCCAAATGTCTCGTGCATCGTGCGATTGGCATTGAGTGCACGGTCGCTGGCCTTTTCAATCCCGCCCAAGCGCGAAACGATATCATCAGTCGCCTTGGCGGTTTGTTCAGACAGGCCCTTTATCTCGCTGGCCACCACTGCAAACCCGCGCCCGGCCTCGCCTGCCCTCGCCGCTTCAATCCGTGCATTGAGCGCCAAAATGCTGGTTTGTGATGTGATCGATTGGATCATCTGCGCAATCGATTGGATCGAGGCATTTTGCGAGGTTAGATCATAAACTGTATCTTGGGATTCCTCCGCAATCTGCGTGGCGGCGCCCAAAGACTGCGATGCGCGGCTTAGCTCGTACGTCATATCGTCCAAGGTCATGCGCAGGCCACCTGCGGTGCTCGCAGCTTCACCCATCGCCTCGGCCGACTCGCTTGAGGCGATCGTCACCTCGTCGGCCAAAGCACGCAAATCGCGGATCAACTTGTTGGCTTGGTCCGCTTTGCGATTGCTCTGTGCGCTTTGCTGGGCAGCACGCCTAACCGCATCGCTAACAGCCGCCCGAAACATTTCAGTCTGCTCACCGACCCATTGAGAATGTTCGTTTTCACGGCATTGCTGAATCTTTGTCAGCATGATTTCGGCATCCAAAGTGTACATTCGGCTCAGCTCGGTAACCAATGATATGCCGTCATCAAAACTCTCAGCCGCCTCGAATACAGTTCGCAATTCAAACTGCTGCGAGACGCTGATCGCGCCCAAATGTGCCGCCGGATCTGTACGAGAGGTGTAGATCAGCTCAGCAATATCTTCGCAGCGCTCAATCCACTCCTCATCAAAAGGAGGTCGATATTTGGCGAGCAGATTCTTAGTAACCTCTTCGACAAACTTCTGACGCCGATCGCCCTTGATTATGGTGCCGACAATCTTCGCATATTGATCAACATAGATCTCCGCCGTCTGCGATGCGACCGCACTCAGAATTTCGTTGAGCCGATGGTACACGGGCTTATTCGGGTCGTTGATCTCATAGATCTGTAGCCGCGCCAACCGCGTGTTCACTGGGGCAATTCGGGTATGATACATTGGGCTGTCCTGGCTCGATTGCGTTGCAGCCAATCCCTCGCAAGGTATGATTAAGGACGATCTTGGCCGCTTATACGCGCAATGACGTAGCCCAGCATTTCCTACCTTTGCGTGGGCGGCTATGCCTCACCGATGAGCTATTTTCGCGCACAGCTAAATAATCGGAAAACCCGATCAAACGGCGGCGCTGTGATCGATTGGTTTTTCGGCCTAAGACTGTGTTCCACCTGTTCCAAACGTGCTTTGCGTGCGCCGAACGGAGTGGCTATGCCATGGGCCAAGGGAGAGACAATGCCATGAGTGAAGCGATACTTGAGCCTGAGCTGCCGATCATCGATCCGCATCACCACCTGTGGGACCTGCGGCCGATGCTGCCCATGTTCCCAGAGCCACGGCATCGCTTCATCGAGACGCTGGTGGACGCAGCCCATTACACCTTCGATCAGCTGCATTCAGACCTGCAAACGGGCCACAACGTCATCGCCACCGTCTTCATGGAATGCGGCGCGTTCTACAATCCGGCGCTGGGCGAAGACCTGAAACCGGTCGGCGAGGTTGAGTTTGTGAACGGTGTTGCAGCGCAGTCTGCCAGCGGACTCTACGGTCCGCTTCGCGCCTGCGCTGGGATCATCGGCCATGCCAACATGCTGCTGGGTGAAGGCGCTGGCCCGGTGCTCGATGCGCTGATCGAGGCGGGCGGTACGCGGGCAAGCAGCCGGTTCAAGGGCATTCGCCATCAGGGTGCGTGGGATGCGGATCCGGACGTGCTCGGCCCTCCGTTTCACGCGCCGCCAGAGCTGTACCGTGATGCCAGCTTCCGCGCGGGCTTTGCTGAGCTTGGGAAACGGGGGCTCACCTTCGATGCCTGGATCCTGGAGCCGCAATTGCCCGATGTGATCGACCTCGCGCGCGCCTTCCCCGACCAACCAATCTGTCTCGACCATTGCGGCACGCCGCTTGGTTCGGCGAGCTACACCGGCAGGCTCGAAGAGCGCTTCGACATCTGGCGCAGCAACATCATCGAGCTTGGCAAATGCCCAAATGTGATGGTGAAGCTGGGCGGATTGGCGATGCACAATTGCGCGATGCCCGAGGAAGGCCCCGCCGCTGGCGTCGGATCGGCAGAGCTCGCCGCCATGTGGAGGCCCTATATCGAGACCTGCATCGAAGCCTTCGAACCCAAACGCGCAATGTTCGAAAGCAACTATCCGGTTGACCGCTGGGGCGCGACCTATCCGGTGCTGTGGAACGCGTTCAAGCGGATCACCGCGGGCGCAAGCGCGGATGAGAAAGCCGCGCTCTATGCTGGGAATGCCGCGCGCTTCTATGGCATTGAAGAGGTTCTTACCGCTTGATTGCATCGCATTCCGCTACGGCAACGGGGGCTGGTCGCGACCCGACTGCGCTTGGCGCTCGACAGGGCGGGAACCGGCGCTATGGACTGAGCGTAGAAACGCAGACTAACTGCCTGAAACCACGACCGCATTGACGGAGAAATTGATGTCTCTTCCCGCTCCCTTTGATCGCCTGCGCCTGCCCCTGATCGGCTCGCCCCTGTTTATCGTCTCCGGTCCGGAACTGGTGATCGCTCAATGCAAGGCCGGGATCATCGGCAGCTTCCCTGCGCTCAATGCGCGCCCGCAGACGCTGCTCGATGAATGGCTGCATCAGATCACCGAAGAGCTGGCCAAGCACAACCGCGAGAACCCGGACCGGCCAGCTGCGCCGTTTGCGGTCAACCAGATCGTGCACAAGTCGAACGACCGCGTCATGGCCGACTTAGCGACCTGCGAGAAATGGCAAGTGCCGCTGGTCATCACCTCGCTCGGCGCGCGCACTGAGATCTTCGATGCAGTGCGCAATTGGGGCGGGATCACGATGCATGATGTGATCAACAATCGCTTTGCCAACAAGGCTATCGAGAAAGGCGCAGATGGCCTGATCCCGGTCGCCGCTGGCGCTGGCGGCCATGCTGGCACGCTCTCGCCCTTCGCCTTGATGCAGGAAATCCGCGAGTGGTTTGACGGGCTAGTCGCTTTGTCGGGCTCGATTGCAAACGGTGCTTCGATCCTGTCAGCTCAAGCGATGGGCGCGGACTTTGGCTATGCTGGCAGCGCCTTCATCGCAACCAAAGAAGCAAACGCCGACCAAGCCTATAAGGAAGGCATTGTTGAGGGATCAGCGGACGGGATCGTCTACTCCAACCTGTTCACCGGGGTACACGGCAACTACCTGCGCAGCTCGATCGAAAAGGCTGGGCTCGACCCGGACAACCTGCCGGAAAGCGATCCGTCCAAGATGAACTTCGGCAGTGGCGGCAACACCAAGGCCAAAGCTTGGAAAGACATCTGGGGCTCTGGACAAGGGGTCGGCGCGATCAAATCGGTCGACACAGTTGAGGACATGGTCAGCAAATTCGAAGCTGAGTACCACGCGGCGAAAGCAGCGCTGCTGACCAAGTCGGACTACACACGCTGGGCTGACTGACGGGACACTTGGCTAGGTCGCCTTCCAAAGCTGCTCGGCCATCATATCGAGCTCTGTGAAGTCATAGCCGCTGCCTAGCGGGTCCTTGCGGTTGAGCAGCAGCTTGCGCTTCTGACTGAGCAGGTAAGTGCGCAGCGCGCTTTGCAGCAATTGCAGGCGCATCAGCGCCTCAATGAAAGCGGCCTCAGGATCGTGAATGCGGGTCTCGGCCCAGCTTTGCTCAATCCGGCCAACGCGCTCCATCACCATCTCGTTGTAATGGCGATGCGGACCGCGATGCAGCGGCATGCCCGTGCGCACCGTTGCGTCTTCATTGGATGGCAGCAGCAGGCCGTTCGCGCGGAAATCGTCAAAGCCGATCGCCGTGCGGCTAACATCGGCGAACAGTTGGCCAAAACAGTCACGCCGCAGCAATTGCCGAGGTAGCAAATGGTGCCGCTGCAGACCCGCATCATATCCCGGCTCTCTGCGGCGATTGACCGATCGGAACGGGATGACCGCGCGTCGTTTCCCCAGCGCAGGCGCATGCGCTGGCCCGATATTGCCGTGCATGTTGCCCCCTCTAACCGCGTCCTATTCGCGCCAAACCCTCACAAATTTACCATTCTTCGATGGGCGCATGATCAAGCGGCTGCCGTCTGGCGCAACAATCCGCTCGCTCTCACTTAGCCCGCCGACCAAGATCAATTGATTGACCAACCGCACTCCCAATCTAGTAGCGGTAACTTTCCCATCGGCCAAAGGCGGTTCGATCCGCAATTCCTGCCCAATCCAATAGTCCAGCCCAACTGTTTGCAGCGCCCCGTCGATCGTCTCGCGAAAGGCCGTCAGGCCCAATGCCGGGAAAGACCCACCCTCAATCCATGCGGTCGAGACAGATTCGAAATACTGACGCCCAATAGCGCTCTTTGATGGAGACCAGACAACGGCCTCTACATCGTCAAAGTGGTGCGTCAGATCACGGGCAAGTCCCACCATGCCGCGCATGATCGGCAGCGAACGCTCCCCGCCTGACAGATGCTGTCCCACCACGATACGCATTGCCTCGAAGCGGAAACCATTCGGCGCTTGCTCCAGATCGAAGCGGTGCTCAATTTCAGGAAATTCAGATGCGGGGCCTGGCGCAATACCTTCCAGATCGAAGGTCAGTCCCTCGCGTAGCAGCTCCATCCAGGCATGTTCTTGTGCCTCAGGATTGGCAAGGCTGGCTGACTTATCGGACTGCACATGATCAGCATCCACCAATTGCAGCGGTGTCGCATCGCAAGGATCATGCGACAGCAGCACAGTGCTCTGCTCTGCGAAGAATTCCTTCATAGCGGCGCGATCCGGCCGCTTGCCCGTCGCAAACAGCAGGTACAGGCCCGGAGAGCCAGCTTGTCGGTCTTGATCGATTATCCCGGCCCCCTTCCTCATCCCGCCGCGAAATTTCAGATCGTTTGCAATACGATAGTGACTTGTTTCTCGTTCATCGTCGAGTCCCGTTTTGGATTTGCTTGGGGAAACCCATGCAGGCGATCAAAAAACTCCCAACCGCAAACCTTCGGACATTGCCTGGCCCAAAGCGCGCGATTGCTCCAGCGCTTCCGCTGGCACTTGTTTCACTGCAGCAATTTCTGGCGGGGTCTGCGCAGCGAAGTTGACGATCATCGGATCAGCTACTCTTTTGAGGCGCCAGCCAGTGACAATCCGGTCCAATTGCCTCTGCGCCCCTTCCCCGTCCGATCCAGCGGCAATGATGCTGGCATATGGCCTACCTTCTATACGTCCGAGCACATCGTAGTAATTTGCGTCAAACATCTCTTTCATCGCTCCGCTCATCGTCGCGAGATTTTCCGGACAGGCAAAGATGTAGCCGCCTGCTGAAAGCAAGTCCGCGCTCGTTACATCCTGCGCCCTTAAGAGCACACCGCCCTCGCCCGCCCCATCAGCCGCCGCTTTTGCCATGGCTTCGCTGGCCCCCGTGCGGCTGTGCCAGACGATGAGAAGCGAAGCGTTGTTTTCCATTCAACCATCACAAGCGAGCGGGCTGTCGATTGTCAATCAGCGGCGCTGTCACGCGGCGAAACAATGGGCTAAGCTTCACAGCATGGCATCTCCCACAATCTCTCACGTCTTAGGCGTCGCGTCTTCTCTGTCAGAGCGTGCCTGGCAATGGCGCGGCGGCAATATGGAGCTGGGCGCTGAGGCCAATACACTAACGAATGATATCCTCACCCAATTGTTGCTGACCCGGGGCGTCGCGCGCGAGGATGTGGCTCGCCACGCAAAACCCACCATGCGCGATTTTCTGCCGGATCCATCCGAGTTTAACGACATGGAGAGCGCAGCCTCGCGGATCGCCAAAGCTGTGCTTAGCGGCGAGCAAATCACAATTTACGGCGATTATGACGTCGATGGCGCGACCAGTTCTGCCTTGCTGGTTCAGCTGCTGCGCGATCTCGATGTGGAGGCCGGATATTACATTCCGGACCGCTTACTAGAGGGTTACGGCCCTAGCGGTGAAGCCTTAGTCAAGCTCGCGCGTTCGGGATCAAGCCTGATCGTTACCGTCGATTGCGGCGCGATGGCGTACGAAGCGCTGGGCATGGCCCGCGATGAAGGCGTGGATGTGATCGTCGTCGATCATCACAAATGCGGCGCCGAATTGCCGCCCACCACCGCTCTGGTGAACCCAAACAGGCTAGATGAAAACGACCTTGCCGCCGCGCATGGTCATTTGGCCGCTGTCGGGGTCGCCTTCCTGCTTGCGATTGCATTGGTTAGAAACCTGCGCAGCGAGGGTTATTTCAAAGACCGCAAAGAACCTGACCTCATGGCGCTGCTTGATCTGGTCGCGCTAGGCACTGTGGCCGATGTCGCCGCGCTGCACGGTCTCAACCGCGCTTTCGTTGCGCAGGGGCTGAAAATTCTCGCGCGCCGCGAGCGGATTGGCATGGCGGCGCTCATGGACGCGAGCCGTCTCAAACGCGCACCGCAAGCAAGCGACCTAGGCTTTGCCCTTGGCCCGCGGATCAATGCGGGCGGGCGGATTGGCGAATCGACGCTGGGCGTGAAGCTGCTGACGACGCGTGATCCAGAGGAAGCGCGCGCCATCGCGGAACAGCTAAGTCAGCTCAATGAAGAGCGCCGCGCTATTGAGGCCGAAGTCCAGGAAGAGGCCGAGCGGCAGCTTGAGGGGCAGCACAACCATGCGGTCCACGTGCTTTCCGGCGACGGCTGGCATCCGGGCGTGATTGGCATCGTTGCTGGGCGCATAAAGGAAAAGACCGGCCGCCCCGCCATCGTCATCGCCCGCGACGAAACCGAGGGCCAAGGCAAAGGCTCTGGCCGCTCCATCAGCGGCGTTGATCTGGGCGCGGCGATCATTGCCGCACGAGAGGAAGGCCTGCTGGTCGCGGGCGGCGGACATGCCATGGCGGCGGGTCTCACAATCGAGAATGACAAACTCGCCGCATTCGCAGAATTCGTCGACACTCGCCTCGCCAAGGATATTGAGCGCGCACGCCTCGGCCAGCGCATGCAGCTTGACCTGTCGGTTGCGCCCGGCGGATTGACGCCAGAGCTGGTAGAGACGCTAGAGGCGGCGGGTCCCTATGGGGTCGGCTGGCCTGCCCCGCGCTTGGCTGTCGGGCCAGTGCGCATCATAAAGGCCGATATTGTTGGCAAGGATCACCTGCGCCTGATTGCGGCAGGCGAAGATGGTAAGTCGTTTAAAGCCATCGCCTTTCGCGCGGCGGAAACCGAAATGGCGCAGACCCTAATTCACCGATCCAAGGGGCGCCGTTTCCATCTCGCCGGGCGCGCAAAGATCGACGATTGGGGGCCGCGCCCTGCGGCAGAATTGCACCTCGAAGACGCCGCCTTTGCCGATTGATTGCAAGAAACCGCCAAGAAACGCCAAAGTTCTTCGATTACAGGCTTGACCGCCAACCACTACCCCACTAGATGCGCGGCCTCGCACACAAGTGTGGCCCCTTCGTCTAGCGGTTAGGACGCGGCCCTTTCACGGCTGAAACACGGGTTCGATTCCCGTAGGGGTCACCACCTCCTTACAGAACCAAAGTTTTTAAACGCCGATTTTCGGCGCAAATGCTGCTGTGCCCTTCCCACGCTAGTCGCTTGGGGTTACAGGCGAAATTGCGATGGGCAGCCAACACTCAATCCCTCCGGTTAGCGCGCTTTTGGCGCTGGTGACGTTTGTCGCATTGCTGCTGCTCGGCGTAGACCTGATCGTTGCCTGCGCGGCTTTGCTTTTGTGGCTCGGGTCTTTGGTGCTCGCCACCTCAAGCGCGCCCGATCCGCCGAACACGAAGACTGAGGCGCCGATTACGCGGGATGCGATGCGCAATCTGATTGAGAACTCGTCAACGCCGCTTCTTGTTACAGAAGACAACACAATCGCCATCGCCAATCGCACCGCGCGCAAAATGCTGGGCCAGCATATTGTAGGGCAGGACGCGCGCATGGCCTTTCGCCAGCCAAAGGCGATCTCGCTGCTGTCAAAGGGGCGCAACGGACGCGCGGTCGTGCGCGGACTCGTGCAGCGGCGCGACATCTGGCAGATC
The DNA here is from genome assembly GCF_057364975.1 of Erythrobacter sp. S249. Classification (NCBI taxonomy): domain Bacteria; kingdom Pseudomonadati; phylum Pseudomonadota; class Alphaproteobacteria; order Sphingomonadales; family Erythrobacteraceae; genus Erythrobacter; species Erythrobacter sp. S249. The sequence continues at coordinate 638,599 of NZ_CP200287.1, forward strand.
AACCGTCAAGCGATCGACGAAAAACTTGCGGTGATCGAGCTCATCAACAAAACCGCCGAGGCGGACATTAGCCGGGCGCACACCGACTTTGTCGCCAATGCCAGTCACGAACTGCGTACGCCGCTGGCAGGCATCATTGGCTATGCCGAAACGCTCAGCGACGGCAAAGAGACGCTCGATTCGCCGATCCCACAAAAGTTTCTCGGCACTATCCAGCGCGAGGCCAATCGCATGCAGGCATTGGTATCCGATTTGATGTCGCTATCACGGATCGAGGCCGAAAAGCACGATAAGCCAAGCGAATTGCTCGAGCTTGCACCAATCGTGGCCCGCGCGGCGCGCGATGCAGCAGGCGCTGAACGTCTCGAACGGCTACAACTCGGCAAATTTGAGACGGTGCATATTCGCGGTGACATGCAGCAATTGGAGCAATTGGTTCGCAACCTCGTTGATAATGCGATGAAATATGGCGCAGAGGATGGACCAGTTGCCGTCGACCTTATTCGTTCTAAGGACATGCAGCAGGCCCGGCTGACTGTCACCAACACAGGTGAAGGCATTCCGCCCGAACATTTGCCGCACCTAACCCGCCGCTTTTACCGCACCGATCCAGGACGCAGCCGGGCCTCCGGCGGAACCGGATTGGGCCTCGCGATTGTAAAACATATTGTGGAGCGTCATCGCGGCAGGCTCGAAATTGAGAGCGAATTGGGTCAAGGCACTCAGGTGATCGTGCGAATCCCGCTCGAAACACAAGAAAATGATCAACCGCAGCAGGGCACAAAAGACAGCGATATCAAGGGGCGCTCAGCAAACCAGTCCGATCCCTCCAATTAGTTGTCACGAATTTGTCTTATTTCTTCAACATCGCGGGCGCAGGCACTCAAATTGATGCTGATCCTGTAGCGATTCTCAGGGGTAAACAGGGCTAACACATGTCGCCGATTACGCTTATCCTGATTGCTATTGGTCTCGGCCTTGCCGGATGGCTAGCAGGCCGTGCGAAGGCGTGGAGCTTCCAAAAGTCTGACGCCAATGTGCGCCTGGTGGCGCGCCCAACCTATCACGCTTGGTATGTTGCCGTTTGGGTTGTCCTGCCTGTGCTGGCATTCATTGCGCTGTGGTCGTTCCTAGCCCCGCAGCTGGTAATGCAGACCGTGCTGGCATCGCCTGGTGCGGAAGGCCTACCTTCCTTCGGTTTCCAACGCGATTCGATCCTGTCAGAGGCCCGCGCCGTTGCCACGGGCAGCGCGCAAGGCGTGTTCAATTCTGATGCGGAGGCTCTGATCGAGCCATTCCGCGAGGCGATCTCGCATTACAATCTGATCGGGCTGGTCGTCACAGTGATGATCGCCTTTGCCGGCGGCGCTTTTGCATTCCTGCGGGTGAAACCAGATTTCCGCGCCCGCACTCGGGTAGAGCGCACGGTGATGATCGTGCTGCTGCTCGCCTCACTGGTCGCGATCCTGACGACATTCGGCATTTTTGCGAGCCTCGTGTTCGAGACGGTGCGTTTCTTTGGCATGGTCTCGCCGGTCGACTTCCTGTTCGGCTCGTTCTGGGGCCCGGACCCGATGAGCAACCCTGAGGCGGCTGATGGGACGCGCTACGGCGCGATACCGCTGTTCTGGGGCACGATCTTTATAGGCGCGATCATCGCGATGATTGTCGCGATCCCGCTGGGCCTGATGAGCGCGATTTACCTGACCCAATATGCCAACCCCAAACTGCGCGCCTGGGTGAAGCCTGCGCTTGAGATTCTCGCCGGCGTCCCGACGGTCGTCTATGGTTATTTCGCTGCGCTCACAGTCGCCCCGGCTATCCGAGACATGGCCGTCGCAGTGGGTATTTCCGGTGCCTCTACAGAAAGTGCGCTGGCCGCTGGCGTCGTCATGGGCGTGATGATCATCCCGTTCGTTTCGTCCATGGCCGACGACTCGATAGCTGCCGTGCCCAGCGCCATGCGCGATGGCAGCCTCGCGATGGGAGCAACCCAATCAGAGACCATCCGCCGCGTTCTGTTTCCCGCCGCGCTGCCAGGTATTGTCGCGGGCGTGATGCTAGCCGTAAGCCGCGCGATTGGTGAGACAATGATTGTGGTGATGGCCGCCTCAACTGCAGCCAACTTGACGGTCAATCCGCTCGAGCGAATGACCACCGTTACCGTTCAAATCGTCAAGATGTTGACCGGCGAAGGCAGCTTCGATCACCCGGCCACGCTCAGCGCCTTCGCGCTAGGCTTTGTTCTATTCATGGTCACGCTGGCGCTCAACTTTATCGCTCTTCGCGTCGTCAAACGCTTCCGAGAGGCCTATGACTGATACCGCCAATCCAGAACTAGTGCATCCAACCCGCACACCGGAATTCGCCAAGCGGATTGAGCAGCGATACCGCTCCGAGCGGCGTTTTCGCGCGCTTGGGCTGGGTGCGATCGTATTCTCCGTTGCGGTGCTGATTTTCCTGCTCGGCAATATGCTGATGAATGGGATTGGTGGGTTTCAGCGTGCAGAGCTGGCCGTGCCGATTGACTTTGCCGAGGCAGGTCTGACGGGGGATGCGCAATCGCTCAGCTCACCTGGAGCGCTCCAGTCGCTCGAAACGCAGGGCCTGCGCGCCGTGGTTGAATTCTACGCTGAGCGCGAGCTTGGCGAAGCCGGTGCAGCGGAGATTAGCGATGAGGCCTGGCGCGATGTCGCCAGTGATCTGATCAGCAACCCTTCACTGATCCGCGGTTCTAACACGTTCAATCTGCCCGCATCATCCGACCTAGCATCGGGCTTATCGGGTGAAGGCTCTGCCGAAATGCAGGCGCTCGCACAGCAGCTGGTGAGCGACGGCAAGCTATCGAAGAATTGGGACGCCGGGTTCATGACCCGCAGCGATGCGACCAGCCCGCAGCAGGTGGGCATTTGGGGCGCGCTAAAGGGCTCAATCCTAACGATGACGATCACGCTGCTGCTGGCGTTTCCCATTGGCGTGCTCGCTGCCCTCTACCTAGAGGAATATGCGCCGAAGAACCGTTGGACCGACATTATCGAGGTTTCGATCAACAACCTCGCGGCCGTGCCATCGATCATCTTTGGCTTGCTCGGGCTAGCCGTGTTCCTGACCTTATTTCCGAACCTGAGATCTGCGCCGCTGATCGGCGGTATGACCTTGGCGCTGATGACCATGCCAGTAATCGTCATTTCGGGCCGCAATGCAATTAAGGCGGTGCCGCCGTCGATCCGTGACGGTGCGCTCGCTGTCGGTGCCTCGCCTGTTCAGGTAGTGTTCCATCACGTGCTGCCTCTGGCCCTACCGGGCATGCTAACCGGTACGATCATCGGCATGGCACGCGCGCTTGGCGAAACAGCGCCGCTGTTGATGATCGGGATGCGCGCCTTTGTGGCGACGCCGCCCGATGGCTTCACCTCTCCAGCGACCGTCTTGCCGGTGCAAATCTTCCTCTGGTCCGATGAAATCGACCGCGGCTTTGTCGAACGGACAAGTGCGGCTATCATCGTGCTTCTGCTGTTCCTCCTGTTGATGAACGGCCTCGCCATTTACCTCCGCAACAAATTCGAGAAGACCTGGTGACTGTCATTCACGAGAAATTGGTAGACACGAACGCAAAGATGCGCGCGCGTGATGTGTCGGTCTATTATGGCGAAAAGAAAGCCATTGATGAGGTGTCGATCGACATTTCACCGGACTATGTCACGGCCTTTATCGGGCCGTCTGGTTGCGGCAAATCGACCTTCTTGCGCTGCTTCAACCGCATGAATGATACGATTCCGGTTGCGCGCGTCACTGGCACAATTGAGCTGGAAGACGAAGACATTCATGGCAATGCGATGGACGTGGTTCAGCTGCGCGCGCGCGTCGGCATGGTATTCCAGAAACCAAATCCTTTTCCAAAGTCGATTTACGAAAACATCGCTTACGGCCCGAAAATTCACGGGCTGGCGGAAAAGAAACCAGACATTGACGAAGTGGTCGAAAAGTCCCTCACCCGCGCTGGTTTGTGGGACGAGGTAAAGGACCGGCTCGACGAATCGGGCACAGCCCTTTCCGGCGGTCAGCAGCAGCGCCTGTGCATCGCGCGCGCCATTGCGGTTGATCCAGAGGTCATCCTGATGGACGAGCCGTGCTCTGCGCTCGACCCGATCGCGACGGCCAAAATCGAAGAATTGATCGACGAACTATCCGGTCGCTATGCGATCGTGATCGTCACCCACTCCATGCAGCAGGCCGCGCGCGTTTCTCAGCGCACCGCCTTTTTCCACCTGGGCAAAATGGTCGAATACGGGCCGACTTCCGATATTTTCACCAACCCAATAGAAAAGCGCACCCAAGACTACATCACGGGACGGTACGGTTAAATGGCAGAACATACAGTCAAAGCCTTTGACGAGGACATCACCCGGCTTCGCGGTCTGATCGCCGAGATGGGCGGTCTTGCGGAAGTTGCCATTCAGGGCGCGCTCGATGCTCTGGTGCGCGGCAACCAAGAGCTCGCCAAGAAAGTCGTCAAGAACGACAAGAAGATCGACGCGCTAGAAGCCGAAGTCGACAAGCTCTCGGTGCGGATCATTGCCCTGCGCGCACCGATGGCGGATGATTTGCGCGAAGTGATCGCGGCACTGAAAATCGCCGGCGTGGTGGAACGCATTGGCGACTATTCGAAAAACATCGCCAAGCGCGTGGGCGAGATTGACGGCAAAGACCGGTTCGAACCGCTTACCCTGTTGCCTGCCATGGGCGAAGTGGCGAGCGAAATGGTACACGATGTGCTAACGGCTTACGCGGCGCGCGACCCAGATCTGGCCCGCGAAGTGATCGCGACTGACGCTAAGGTCGATGCCTTTTACAACAGCATTTTCCGCAACCTAGTGAGTCACATGGTGGAGAACCCTGCGACCATTTCAAGCGCAGCCCAGCTGCTGTTTGTGGCCCGCAATCTGGAGAGGATCGGGGATCACGCGACCAATGTTGCTGAGATGGTGCATTACGCCGCGACCGGCGAATATCCGCCGGACGACGACCAGTAGGCGCAAGCTGACATTACTTTCACAAATGACGCGAAGTTGTAGTGAAAGTGACAGATAAAACGCTCTATCGCATCCTTGGGAACGGGAGGGTTCTCAGACATGTCCGCTACCAAACTGCTATTGGTCGAAGACGATCCGGCTCTGTCGGAGCTGCTCGAGTATCGTTTTCAGAACGAAGGCTATGACGTCCGCTCAACCAGCGATGGCGACGAAGCATTAATGCTGGCGAGCGAGGATGTTCCTGATCTCGTGATCCTCGACTGGATGATTGAGGGCACCAGTGGGATTGAGGTTTGCCGCAGGCTGCGCCGCGACAAGCAGACCGCGCATGTCCCAATCATCATGCTGACCGCCCGAGAGGCTGAGGACGACCGCGTTCGCGGCCTCGATACAGGCGCAGACGATTATTTGACCAAGCCGTTCAGCCCGCGTGAATTGCTCGCCCGGGTGGCCGCAGTAATGCGCCGCATTCGCCCTGCCTTGGCCGGCGAGACTGTCGAGGTCGGCGATATCCTGCTCGATCCGGTGGCGCATAAGGTGATGCGCGGCGGCAAGTCGCTGCAACTTGGCCCAACCGAATACCGCTTGCTAAAGTTCTTTATGGAAAGTCCAGGCCGCGTGTTCAGCCGCGGCCAATTGCTCGACGGTGTCTGGGGTACGGGCTCAGATATCGAGCTGCGCACGGTCGATGTGCACATTCGCCGATTGCGCAAAGCCATCGAGGTCGAGGGCGCGAAAGATCCGATTCGCACAGTCCGCTCCGCCGGCTATGCGATGGAAGCGGTTTAGCGGCACACGCCCGACCAGCGCGAGGCTTGGTCAAAATGGAAATGGTCTGCATGGGCAGCGTTGTAATCTGGCGATAGAACGGTCGCGAAAACCCCGCATGCGCCATCGCGGACCTCGCGCAGAAAACGCGCTTCATCGCTATCTTCTGGCCAATCGCGAAGGACGCTGATTGTTCGGCCATCCGTCAGAGTAAATCCCGCAATATCAATCGCATTGGCGGTTGCATGTTCGCTCCAGGCGTTTGAACTGCCGCCGCGCATCCGCCGGCAATTGAATGCTCCCAAATGCTCGATTGCGGCAATCTCGCTGCCTAAAATCTCGAGCGCAGCGGGCTCTACACTGCGCGCGCGCCACATCTCCAAACCGGTGGCCACGGGGCAAGTGACTGCCGGCGTATCGGGAGCAAGCGGAAAAGCGCTCAGCTGTGTGCGATCGGGGCGGGCACAAGCACCCTCACCCGTCGCCGCCAGCGCATCAAAGGCGACCGCACTCCGCTCCAGCACGGCGCGGCATTGCGGCACATCGTCTTTCAGCGCCGCCAGCTTACCCGCCGTTGCCCAGCCAATCGGATGACGCAGGTCAAGCGGTGCGGCGGGATCATGCTCTGGATGCGCCTTCAACCAGCTCCATCCTGCGAACAACACGGTCGCGATGATCGCGAATAGAATGAAACGCCGTTCTTTGCGAAATTGCCCGATCCGGCGACTGATTTTGGTTGGTTTGCGCTTATGAGGCATATCAAGGCCTTAGTAGAAGTCGCGCGACTTCGGCAATATCCGATGGTTACGCGGATGGCCCGTGACGTTTGGAGTTTACCCAAGCGGCCTAAGAAAGCGCATTCAGGCGAGCTTGGACCTTAGCCAGGTCTGCGGCAAACAAAGCTGCTTGCTCTGCGTGCGCTTCGCCATCCAAGCGCAGCAAATAGGCTGGATGCGCGGTGACCCACAGCTCCGCCTTGTCCTCGAGCATGATGGGAGCTCCGCGCGCAGCTTTCAGGCTCACCGTCTTGCCCAGCAATCCGCGCGCCGCCGATGCGCCCAGGGCCAGTATGATGCTCGGTTTAATGATTGCCCGTTCGCTCTCCAACCACCAGCGGCAGGTGTCGATCTCTTTGGCTGTCGGGGTCTGATGAATGCGCCGCTTACCCCGCTGGATGAACTTGAAATGCTTCACGGCATTGGTGACATAGGCTGCGCTGCGATCAATACCGGCTTGCGCCAAAGCTGCATCCAGCAATTGGCCCGCTGGCCCCACAAACGGTCTGCCCGCCAGATCCTCCTGATCACCCGGTTGTTCGCCAACGATCATCAACGGCGCGCTCTGTGCGCCCTCGCCCATAACCGCGTGCGTGCCGCAATCGGCGATCGGGCAATCGCGGCAATTGCCGGCCGCTTCAGCCAGCTCAGCCAAGCTATCCGGGCGTTCGCGCGCCTCGCGCGTTCCGGCTGACACCATTCTCGCCTCGCGCGCCTGCGCCCCGGCGATCAGATCGGGAATGAGCGAGGCCTCTGGCATGTTCTTCCAGTATTTCTTCGGCATTTCGGACAGCATCGCGCCGACTTTCAGCCGCGCCGGATTGAAGATCGATGCGTAATACGACTTCCACAGCTCCTCCACCGGATCGCCATCCGGCGCATCGCTGCGCTGCGCGGGGCCGCTTTCCCGCATAGTCTCACCATCCCAGTGGAGGCACCCGCGCGGGGTCAGGATCGACCAGTTCATGTTGGCAAAGCGCCGCATGAAAAAGCCCGCATTGGCGCGCACGATATGATGATCAGGCTCAAACCAGGCCACATAGTGCTCGCCGCCCGAACCATCCTCAACCTGTCGAAACCGGACGAAGGCGTGCATTTTATGACTGTCACGGCGCACCGACTTATCGAGCTCCTCCACCCGGCGCACATCAAGGTCGGTCTTGTCTTCCATCATGCGCGGATTGCTCTGGAGCCGCCACAGCAGCCGGTAAAGCAGCGCAAAGCGTTCTGGATCGGAATGCAGCGCCGCATTGCGCGCCAGGCTGAGGAACCGCTTGCTCGCCCGCGCAGGCCGGGAATCTCGATCTGGCACGGGCAAACGTTTCGCCAGACCGGACGCGCCGCTTTGCGCAAACAGATCGCCCGTCCCGCCCGGCTCAATCCAAGACACTCTGTCTGGCGGCACTTCGCATTGGACCAGAGCGCGCGCCTGATCCCGCCAAAACGCAAAATCATCAGGCGCTGGCAATTGCACAGCATAATGCGCGCCTATGGAAGACGCCCGTGTTGAGAGAGCTTGCCTGCTCATGATGCAAACAGCTCCAGCTGTTCCTGCTTAGGCGCGAGAAGGCTGCGCAAATCGGCCCGGTCCGTCAGCGTCGTCGGACGCCAATCAAGCGCGGTGATAAAGGGGCGCACCTTGGCGATCGATTGGGTCAGCCGCGCCACGTCATCAAGCCGCAGGGTCCGGTGCCGCCGCGCAGCAATGATGCGCCGCACCGCTGTCGGCCCCAGCCCTGGCACGCGCAGCAGCATCTCCTTGCCCGCGCAGTTCACATCCACCGGGAATATCCCGCGAAATTTGAGCGCCCAGGCAAGCTTAGGATCAATATCGAGCGGCAGATTGCCATCCGCATCCGTCGCCTCGCACACCTCGCCCGGCGCATAGCCATAAAACCGCATCAGCCAATCAGATTGATACAGCCGGTGCTCACGCAGCAAGGGCGGGCGTTGCAACGGCAAAACCGCGCTCGCATCGGGAATGGGCGAAAAGGCGCTGTAATAGACCCGGCGCAGACCAAAGGAATCGTAAAGCCGGCTCGCTTTGCCAACGATATCCGCATCAGACGCCCGGTCCGCACCGACGATCATCTGGGTCGATTGCCCTGCCGGGGCAAAGCGCGGTGCGTGGCGAAAGCGTTTGCGCGCATCCTTTGCCTCGATGATGTCGTCCTTCGTCTTCGCAATCGCCCCTTCGATCTGCCGCTCGTCTTTGTCGGGCGCGAGGCGGGTCAGACCACTGGTCGTTGGCAGTTCGACATTGATGGAGACCCGGTCAGCATACAGCCCCGCCTGGCGCACCAGCTCCGGATCCGCCTCTGGAATGGTCTTTAAGTGGATGTAGCCACGAAAATCATATTCCTCGCGCAGAATGCGGGCGGCCTCAACCATCTGCTCCATCGTGAAATTGGAGCTTTTGATAATGCCCGATGAGAGGAACAGCCCCTCAATATAATTGCGCCGGTAAAAATTGAGCGTGAGGTCCGCGACTTCTTGCGGGGTGAAGCGCGCACGCCGCACATTCGAGCTCTTACGATTGATGCAGTAGTGGCAATCGAAAATGCAATGATTGGTCAGCAATATTTTGAGCAAGGAAATGCACCGGCCGTCTGGCGCATAAGCGTGGCAAATGCCCATTCCCTCGGTCGATCCGATCCCTTTGCCGCCCAGCGAGTTCTTTTTCGCCGTCCCCGAAGACGCGCAAGAGGCATCATATTTCGCCGCATCAGCGAGAATCTCGAGCTTTTCTAAGAGCGATTTTTGAGCCATCGGAACATCCCTTTTGTTCCTTATATGTTCTAATTGAGCTCAGTAACAGTGCGGAATTTGCAACCGCAATTCGAACACGTAGCGATGTGTCACTGAGGTTCGATATCCACCGCACATCAAAGAAATCAGACAAAAGCGCTCCGATTCGGGAACCTCCTCAGCCGCAGTGAGTATTTTGCACAAGTCCGGGCCCCTCTGGCGAGCAATCGTGCTCGTGATGTCGGACGGTAACATGCGGCCACGACCGCACATCTATGACGGGGGCGCCACGGTCCCCCGCAAGGGAGTATGAAATGAAGAAGTTTGTTTGTGTTTCTGTACTCGGAGCAAGCGCTCTGACTCTGGCAGCTTGCGGTGAAACGGCAACTGCGACTGATTCAGGCGAAGGTTCCAACAGCAACCCAATCACTGCAGCAGAAGTAGAAGCCGCTCAGCAAGCATGGGGCGAAGGCATCGTCGCCATCGGCGCGACCTTCACCGAAGAAGGCGATTTCCGCGCACGCGCTGAAGAGCACATCAACACCCACTATGCTTACGCCGATGACGCAACGATCCTGTTCAAGCCAACTTTGGCCGCTGAAGATCAGTTCCGCGAAACCTTTGACGAAGCCCTGAGCTATTTCGTAGGCACCGAAGGCACTGAAGATGGCGGTTTCGCGATCGCTCCTTACACCGCAGTGCGCTGGGAAAATAACGGCACAGTGATCGACGAAGATGGCGACATGGCGGTTGCCATGGGCAATTACTTCTTCACCGGCACCGATGGAAACGAGACCAAGGTCGAGTATTCATTCGCCTATGAAAAAGACGAGAATGGCGAGCTGAAGATCGTTCTTCACCACAGCTCACTGCCTTTCAATCCGAGCTAATCGTTCAAGATTGACACGCTGAATGGGGTCGGTGCCTGGCGGCATCGGCCCTTTTTGCGTTTAGCGATGCTGAAATTGGAAGCGCGCGCTTACTTTTTGCTTGGATCGAAATCGCTAAGGCTTACGCCGTTCTGCTTGCACAGGTGATCAATGATCGCTGCATGCATCTGGCCTTCAAAGGCAACACCCGCGAACTCGCCTTCAACCCAAGCGATCGTTCCCATTGGCGCGTTGATACCATCAACCTTCATCACCACTCGGTCGCCGATGCTAGCAAAGCCAGACTTAGCTTTGATCTTGCAGCCACCTTCGGAGATATCGATCAAATCAACAAACACCACGCGCGAACGAACGCGGCTTTTGACCATCAGGCTAAGCGGCTTTCTGTCGGCCGTGCGAGGGATGCTGTGCATGTTCATGCTGCTGACGTAGCTGAAAACGGTAAACGAATAATAACCGTGCCCCTGCGGAAGAGCAGCCGATCGGGCCGCCCTCCCCCTCAAAGTCACCAGCATCTAGCCAAACAGGCCGAACGCCAAAATGATGGTCAGCACAATCGGGCACACGAAGCGCACGAGAAGGCGCCAGGTTTGGTGGAGCAGCCCGTCCAGCCCGTTCTCATCATCGATCAGCCGCGCATCCGCGATCCAGCCAACAAAGATGCAGGTCAGGATTGCGCCAATCGGCATGAACAATTTCGCAGTGACACCGTCCAGCGCATCAAAGAAATTCGCCTCAGCAAAGATCGGAATGAACGCCAGCGGCCGGAAATCAGCCATTTCATTGAACGACAATGCCGAGAGGATACCCAGCACCGCTGCGCCCACACCGACAATGGCGGTCGCAACCGGACGCGGCAGCTTGAATTTCTCAAGCGTGTAAGCAGTCGGCGCCTCCAGCAGCGACACCGAGCTGGTGAGCGCCGCAAAGAAGATCATGATGAAGAACAATAGGCCGATCAGCGAACCAAATGGCATCTGCTGAAACGCGACCGGCAGTGATGCAAACATCAGTCCCGGCCCAGCGCTGGCGGAAAGGCCAGCGGCGAACACGATTGGAAAGATTGCCAGACCAGCAAGCAAAGCAACCGCCGTATCCGCGCTGGCGATAATGCCTGAGGTCTTGCCAAGGTTCGTCTCGCGGCTCGCATAGGCGCCGTAAGTCATCATCCCGGCTACACCGAGTGACAATGAGAAGAACGCTTGGCCAACCGCCGCTAGCATCACTTCTCCGGTCAATTTGGAGAAATCAAAGGTGAAAAGATAGCTCACCGCTTGGCTAAACTCACCGGTGAACGCGCCGTAGATCGTGATCGCCAGGAACAGTACAAAAAACAGCGGCATCAGATACACTGCCACCCACTCAATCCCGCTGGAAATACCGCGCGCCACGAAAAACAGGGTCAGCGCCAGAAAGCCGAGGTTGAGCCCAACCATCAGGCCGCCATTGCCGAACAATCCGGGCAGCAGCCCTTCGATATCGCTCGCAGCGCGCCCTTCAAAAGCGCCTCCGGTTAAGCCGGTTTGCACCAGATCGCTCGCAAAGACGCCAATATAATACAGCACCCATCCGCCAACGACGCAGTAGAAACTGAGGATCAGGAAGGCGGCAAACACGCCCATCGAGCCAAGAATGCCCCAGCCCTTCGATGCGCCGGAATCCGCCGCAACACGGCGTACGCTTTCCGGCGCGGACGCCTGACCATGACGGCCAACCAGCACTTCAGACAGGAGCACCGGTAAACCGATGAGAAGCACACAGAAAATGTAGAACAGAACAAAGGCCCCGCCGCCATTCTCGCCCGCCTCAGCAGGGAAGCGCCACATGTTTCCGAGGCCAACAGCCGACCCCACTGCGGCCAGAATAAAGGCTGTGCGCGAGGACCAACCCTCACGCGCGCTCGAACCGGAAGAAGTAACCATTTATGTATTACCCTCTTGCGCGCCGATCCGGCGCAAATTGCCTTGCGCAAGTCATGCAAGAAAATTGCGGCGGCGTAAACGCCTCTTACAAACGCTCCACGGCGGGCTTTGCCAAGCTTGCATTGCGCGGCTAGAGACTAGCGCCATGTCGACTACATTTCAGCTTGATACGAGCACGAGCCGCGCCACTCCCATGCCTAAGCCGAGGAAACGCCTCACTGTGCCGCGCATTCGCGACCACAAGAAGGACGGCACAACCAAAGAACCGCTGGTGATGCTCACCGCGTACACCGCTCGTCAGGCGCAATTGCTGGATGCGCATTGCGATCTACTGCTGGTCGGAGATTCGCTGGGCCAAGTGATCTACGGGCTCGATTCCACTCTGCCAGTAACGCCAGAAATGATGATCGCGCACGGCGCAGCGGTCGTGCGCGGCAGCTATCACAGCGTTGTCGTGGTCGATATGCCGTTTGGCTCTTACGAGGGATCAAAAGAGCAAGCCTTTGACACAGCCAGCCGGATCATGGCCGAAACAGGATGCGCCGCTGTAAAGCTTGAAGGCGGCGAAGCGATGGCGGAGACGGTCGCCTTCCTCTCCAACCGCGGGATTCCGGTGATGGGCCATGTCGGCCTGACCCCGCAGGCCGTGAATGTGCTGGGCGGATATGCTGCGCGCGGGCGCAGTCAGCACGAGCATGAGAAGATCATCGCTGATGGCAAGGCGCTGGAGGAGGCTGGCGCCTTCTCCATCGTGGTTGAGGGTGTGATTGAGCCGATCGCCATTTCGCTCACCCAGTCGCTAGAAATACCAGTGATCGGCATCGGAGCCTCGGCGCAATGCGATGGCCAAGTGCTGGTCACCGAGGACATGCTTGGCATGTTTGAACGCGTGCCACGCTTCGTGAAGCGTTATGAAAACATTGCGGAAGTGATCGACAAGACGGTTGCAACCTATGCCGAGGAAGTGCGCGCGCGCAGTTTCCCAACCGCTGAGCAAACGTACCAGCCGAAGAGCTAGGTCGCGCTTTCCTGACGGCTCGCGAGCATGCTGGCCAAGGGTGCCGCCCACACCAGTTGCAGCAAATGATAGAGCAATAGCGGCGCGATTACGAAGCCAGCGGCATTGGGCGGGAATAGGATCGCGGCGAGCGGCGCGCCTATGGCGACGCTCTTTTGCGCTCCGGCAAATAGGAACGCGATCCGGTCTGCCCGCGGGTAGCGGAATAACCCGCCGGTGAGCCATGCCCCGCCCATGCCGACGATCAAGAACCCGATGACCAAGCCAAGTAATGCGGCCCATTCAGCAAAGCCGAACATGGTCGCCAGTCCTTGCTCAACCGCGCCCGAAAAGGCGACATAAACCGCAACACCGATCACCATCCGGTCGAGCCAGGCGACATGGGCCTTGCGCTCTTTTAGCCAGCCGATTGTCCAGCCCTGCAGCGCCTGACCAATCATAAATGGCAGGATCAGGATCAGGCCGATGCGGACAATCGTCTCGCTGCCAATGTCCGCTGCGCTGCCGCCTCCCAATGCCGCGAACAATGGCGCGGTGAGGAAGACGCCGGCAATATTGATCAGCGCCGCGCCGACCACCGATAAAGCGACATTGCCGCCTGCAAGGCTAGTATAAGAAGTCGCCGATTGGATGGTGGATGGCAAAGTGCCGAGATAAAGGAAACCCAGCGCGACCAGTGGCGGTAAGGCCAATTGCGCGAGCAGTGAAAAGCCAAGGCCCGAAAGCGCCATCGCCCCAAACACCCAGAGGAACAGCGGGCCGAAGAAGCGCCAATTGGCCAGTCCCCGCGCGATTTCGCCGCGCGCTATCCGCATGCCATTGACCAGGAACAGCACGAAAATACCCGCGTTCGACACCGTCTGAGCGGTCTCGCGCAGCTCTCCAGCCGCCGGAAGCATCAAGGCGAGAACCGTCGCCAAGATCAGCACGGCAATCATCGGATCAGCCAACAGGGATAGTCGCGATTTCATCGCGCGCGCTCTGCCCGGCCCTTTGGCCTTTGTCGAGAGGAGTGCGCTCTTACTTTGCCGGCGGCGCAAAGGCGCCCGGACGCAGGCTCTCCGCGGCATTCGCAAAGCCCCGCTTCTCGCTGTCACGCTCCAGCCCACGTGCAGCCGCTGCCCTTAGGACGAGCAAATGCGGGTCATTGCCCGCCCCCAGATCAATCGCATAGTCGAGCAGCACCGCCACTCTCAGCCAGTCCTCTGCCGCTGCGCTGCGCTCTGCCAGCATCAGCACCGCCTCCGCATTGTTTGGCTCGCCAGCAAGATGACGCACCAGCAACGTGTCAGCAGCAATATCATCACCGGTCATTCGGTAAGCTGCAATGATCCGCTGGGTCAGCGGCCATGGCCGCCGGATTTGCGCGGCTACTTGGTAGAGCGCCAGCGCTTGCTCTGGATCATTCACCGCAAGGCCAACGTCGCCAATCAGCGAATGCACATCAGCTGATCCTGGAAACTGACGGCGCAGCGAATTGGCAAGCCGTGCGGCCCCCGCCAAGTCATTCTGAGCAATCATATCGCGCAGCTGGCGAGTCGGCGCGGGCAAGACCGCTCTGCCACCGGCCGTGCTGCCGAGCACCACGAGGCCCCGAACGCGCCCTTCCGCCGCCCGCTCCAGCAGAGGCGCTGCCGCTTCTCGGTCAGCCAGTCGCTCATATGCGCGTCCAACGATACTGAGCAGGTAAGGCGATGCATCCAGCGAGGCCGTGCGCGGGGCAAAGCGCTCAACCAATTCAGCCTCACGCTCACCGCGTAGCAGCGCCAGAGCGGTTAGCTCTAACAGGCGGACATTGCCCGGTTGGCGCTCTGCCAAGGCGCTCAGCTTCAAGGCCGCGCTGTCATAAGCATTTTCATTGAGATCAATCAGGCCATCGAGCAGCAGAGCCGCCGGGACATTGCGGCTCATCATCCCGCTACGTTCAAGCAAGGAGCGCGCGAGGATCGGTTTGTCAGCGCGCGCCGCCAGCAGGGCCTGAAGATAGTGCACTTTGGGATGCTTGGGATCCACTTTGGCAAGCTTGCGAACAGCCGCCAGCATATCGCGATTACGGCCCAGATCGCCCAAGGTCGCAGCCAGATCAGCAAGAATTTCTGCGTCTTCAGGAGCCGCCTCATGCGCGGCCTCAAACCATGGCAATGCGTCCGATAGGCCATGGGCATCGCGCACCATTTGCGCGCGCAAATGCAGCGCCAGGGACGATTGCGGGCCCAGTTCTAATGCTCGCTCTGCAGCCTCTAACGCGGGCAAATGCTCTCCCCCGCGAAACCGCAGACGGGCAATCGCAACCCATAGAGCAGGATTCTCCGCGTCGATTGCGAACGCCTGATCCAGCAATCCGCCCGCTTGGGACAGATCACCGTCACGCATGGCTGCGCGCGCATCTTTGATCAAAGCGACAAATTCATCGCTGCCTTCAATCGCGGCTTCAGCGGGCGCGCTGGCCTCTTCGCTGGTTAGCGAGCAGCCACCCAGCGCCAGTGCGCACCCGGCCATCAGCCAGCCCAGCGCAAGGTTTCTAAGGCCAGATTTAGGCCTGCAGATCATATTGCTTGAGCAGGTCGTACAAAGTCGGCCGGCTGATCCCCAGCAGTTTGGCCGTGCTTGAGATATTGCCCTCGCTCCGCGCCAAAGCATGGCGGATAACCCGGCGGTCCGATTGCTCACGCGCCGCCTTGAGGTTCAGCACTTCGGCATCTTCCTCTTCGCCGCTGTCAAAATCGAGGTCTTCTGCGTTTACCAGCTTGCCATCGGCCATGATGACCGCGCGCTTCACGCGGTTTTCCAGCTCGCGGACATTGCCAGGCCAATCATGCGCATCAATCGATGCCAGCGCATCAGGGCCAAAGCCTGTGACCGCTGGGTTCATCTCGGTAGAGAAGCGCTTAAGGAAAGCCTTGGCCAGCAAGATCGCGTCCCCGTGCCGCTCGGCCAGGTTCGGGATGCGCACGACGATCTCTGCCAGACGATAGAACAAATCCTCGCGGAAAGTGCCCGCACCGATCATGTTCTCAAGATCTTGGTGGGTGGCGCAGACGATCCGAGTGTTCACCTCGATCTGTTTGCGTCCGCCAATCCGCTCAATCGTGCGCTCTTGCAAGAACCGCAGCAATTTGACCTGCAAGGGCAGTGGGATATCGCCAACCTCGTCGAGGAACAGCGTGCCGCCATCCGCGCTTTCGATCTTACCCTCGGTGGTTTTGACCGCGCCCGTAAACGCTCCCTTTTCGTGGCCGAACAGCTCGCTTTCGAGCAGGTTCTCTGGGATCGCCGCGCAATTGATGGCCACAAACGGACCGTTCGCGCGGTCGCTCGCATCATGTAGCCCTTGCGCGAGCAGTTCCTTGCCGGTTCCGCTCGCGCCCAGCAGCATGACAGAGACGCTGGTGCTCGCCACCCGTTCAATCGTGCGCGCCACTTTCACCATTTCTGGCGCGCCTGTGATCAATCGGCCAAGGACCGTCTTTTCCTCGCCAGCGCTCGCAACCAGTCGGCGGTTTTCCTGCTCGATCAAATGCAAATTGTAGGCGCGGCGAACAATCAGGCCGAGCGCTTCGATATCAACTGGCTTCTGATAAAAGTCATAAGCGCCGCGTTCGATTGCCTGCAGCGCGCTTTCCCGCGCGCCGTGACCGCTAGCCACAATCACTTTGGTATCGGGCTTAAGCTCCATAATCGCATCAAGCACGGCAAATCCTTCGCTCGTACCATCGGGATCAGGCGGCAAGCCGAGGTCGAGCGTCACAACGGCGGGCATTTCGCTGCGCAGCGCCGTGATGGCGGCCTCACGATTGCCAGCAATCACGACCTCAAAATCGTCGTAAGCCCATTTGAGCTGAGCCTGCAGGCCCTCGTCATCCTCGACGATCAATAGGGTGGGTTTCTTGTCGGCCATTATGCGACCTCGCCTGATTTGGGTTGTTCTTCTTTCGCAAGAATTTCAGCCGCCTCGCGCAGCGGCAATATGATGCTGAACCGTGTGCCCAGCCCTTCGCGCGATTCCACGTTCACACGTCCGCCCATCGCTTTCACGATCTCGCGCGCTTCGAATGCGCCAATGCCAAAACCGCCATCCTTTGAAGAAACGAAGGGTTTGAACAGACCATTGCGGATGAAACCGGGCGACATGCCAGATCCGGTGTCGATGATATCGAACTGACCATTGAGGCCATCGCTCGACACGTCGAGATAGATCGGGGTTTCGGGATCGCTTGCATCAATCGCGTTTTGGATCAGATGCATGATCGCCTGCTCCAGGCCTTCGTTATCGGCCAACACGACCGCCGAATCAGCTCGCGTCAATTGCAGCGGATGCGTCACCTCAAAGCGTTTTGCCAGACCCTTTGCCATGGCAGCAAGATCGACTGACCGGCGCTCCTGAGATTGCCCAGAGCCGTAGCGGCCCAGACGGGCGAGCAGATTGGTGAGCTTATCGGAAGAATTGCGCAGAGTGACAAGCATATCAGCCCGAAACTCTGGGTTGTCCGCATGCTTTTCTGCATTGCGGGCGAGCAAGGACAATTGGCTCGCCAGGTTTTTGATATCGTGCATCACAAAGGCGATCCGGCGATTGAACTCGTCAAACCGGCTCGCCTCCATCAGCGCCTGTTGGCCCGACTGCTCAGCCAGATAACTGGCAAGCTGCTGTCCCACGACTTTGAGCAGATCGTAATCTTCCCAATCGAGACGCCGCTCGATCCGCGGGCGCGCCAGCACAATCGTGCCAACCAACCGGTCAAAGTGGACCAGCGGGACAAGCGCCCAAACATCTTCGGCATCGGTGAGCCATTCGGGCACAAGAGCAACTTCGCCAAAATGGTCATTGCCAGCGCGCACATCATCGAGATCAAGGATGTGATTGTGCTGCTCCAGCAGGCTTGAAAGCTCATAGTCTGCCGCGATGGCGGGCACTGCGATGGTCGGCCAGTTGGAGCGCTCCACCAGCTCCAATTGCGCCTCTTCATTGGGCGCCAGCAGCAGGCCAGCGGGACTGTCAGTGATATCGGCAATCGCCCTAATCGCCCGCTCTTGGAAGCTCGGCATACCCGATGCGCCTGGGGTTACAGAGGCACTGCCAACTGTCTGAGTAAAGCGCAGCCATTCCTCACGGTAATCATAGCGATGCTGAAACAGGTGCTTCGTTGCCATTACCCTCAGCCAGGCGCGCGCGCGCTCAGAAGGCAGCCAAAGAACCGCAGCCATGCCTGCCAGAGCAAGGAAAATCACTTGCGTCGCGCGGCCCAAATCGCCTCCCAGCATAGCGAGCGACTTGGTCACAAAGATCATCAAGACGAGATAGGAACCAATGACCAAAAGCGACAAAGTCTGGAATGTTACCGCGCGCGAAGGGCGGAATTCTAGGTCTGCGCTGCGAGCATTGGCTCCAAGCGCAAGAACGCCAATCATCGCGCCGGATAGTACCCCGCGCAAAGCAAGCAGCAGGCCAGGCTCTTCGCCGCTGAGATAAGCGATTGTGTAAAGATTGAGATCATAGCTCCACAAGCAAGCGAGAGCGACGCCGCTCCAGCGCAAGACACGGCGCGCCGCCATGGATGCGCCCACATAGAGGTTGTGCAGCAGCACCAGAGCGCCGATCGCAACCAGCATGTTGAGCGCAGAGCTGACTTCGAACGCCATGTTCAGAAGCTCTGGCTCAGAGGCCACTCGTGCCTCAATCAGCAGCAACACGGGCTGCAACAATTGGACCAACGCCAACGTAATGATCACGGGCCGGGTGGGCTTAAGGCTCTCGTCGCGCCCATCATTGGCAAACAGACGGAAGATCAGGAATATCCACGCGCAATTGCGCGCTGTCTCGGCCAGCCGAACAAGCGGCTCCATTGGCCCCTGCGCAGCAGCCAACGCACACCAGATCCCGGTTAATGCGATGGCGCTGAGCGCAGCCGCCCGGTCAGAGCGCGAACGATCTCCATTGCGCGCTGCCCAAAGGGCCGCCACCGCGCAGCACACCGCCCCGGCAATATAGCCAGCGAAGCTGATCATTGTGAGAAGCTCGCTCTCAGCCATCAGCGAGCGCCCTCTGGCCAGAGCACCACGCGCACGGTTTGCAGCAGGATCACCAAATCAAGAAACGGCGTGTAGTTCTTCGCATAATAGAGGTCATATTCGAGTTTCTTGCGGCTGTCTTCGGTCGATGCGCCGTAAGGGTAATTGATTTGTGCCCAGCCGGTGATGCCAGGTTTGACCATATGCCGCTCGCCGTAAAACGGGATTTCTTCCTGCAGATCGTCGACGAATTTCGGCACTTCAGGACGCGGCCCGACAAAGCTCATATTGCCTTTCAGAACGCTCCAGGTCTGCGGCAGCTCATCAATGCGAACCTTGCGGATGAAGCGCCCAAGACGAGTGATGCGAGGGTCGTTTTCTTCTGCCCATTTCGCGCCGTCTTTTTCCGCATCTGTGCGCATTGAACGCAGCTTGATGAGGTAGAATGGCTCACCATAAAGGCCCACACGCTTCTGCTTAAAGAAGGCTGGTCCTTTGCTGTCGAGCTTTACCAGCAGAGCGAAGATTGCAATGATTGGGAAAGTCAGCAGTAGCAGAACTAAACTGGCAACAATGTCAAATATCCGCTTGAATGCGCTAGAAATAACGCGACCAGACGAAAATCCATCAGAGAAGATCAGCCAGCTGGGATTGACCGTATCGAGATCAACTCGGCCCGTCTCACGTTCGAGGAAGCTGGAGAAATCATTGACGTGCACGCCCTTGGTTTTGATCCGCAAGAGGTCTGGCAGTGGCAGCGCGTTGCGCCGTTCCTGCAAGGCCAGCACCACTTCACTCACACCGAGGTTTTCGACAAACCGGCCAAGGTCATGGATCGCCTCACGAGCAATCGCCTCTTCGACGACGCGCTCTGGCTCGTTCATCGCAATGTAGGAGACGATCGCAAAGCCGGTTTCCGGCTTGTCGCCAAGCTCGCGCAATCGCTGCGCCCTGTCCCCTGCGCCAAGCACCATTACTCGGCGGCGAAAGGCTGAGGAGCCTAGGAAACTGTTGAGGAACATCCGGTCCACCACCAGAAGGCCGATGGCGAAACACATGGTGTAAAACAGGGTAGAGCGCCAGAACGTGTCGGCGGCCAGTACAAAGTCGATCACCGCCAGAGCAATGATCCCAAGACTGATCGCGACGAGTAGCCTTGCGCCTGCAAACCGCAGGCTTCTCAGCGCATAAGGCCCGTAAACGCCGACGGAGATCATTGCGACCCACACCACGGCAGCTGAGCCAGTTAGTGGCAACCAACGCTCCGCGACGGGGCCCGGATCCATCCCGATCTGCGAAGCGCGCAGCTGCCATGCAAGTTCACTGGCCAGCACCAAAAGCGCAAAGTCCAGCAGGCCGAGCAGTAGCACAGCATGAGGGATATAGTGCTTAAACAAGCGGATCATCAGGTTCAAAGCTCGCAGTAATTGCAATTGCGAGTGTGGCTTTACGCGCGAGACCTTAAGTGTCGGTAAATTTTACAGGGCTTCCTCAAAGCCGCGTGATGCGCCGATCTACACGGTTAATGACTTGTGAAAAACGCACTACGTAGTTGCACCTAGTTGTGAGCGGTTCAGCCGCGTGCCTGAGCCGCCAAACGCGTGGTTTGCGGTGTCAAACAATCCGGCCTGCCGCAGCGTGAGCAATTCACGCCCAATGGCACCGCGTCCTCCTGTGCCAATGACACACCGCGTGCCTCAGCCAATTCGCCCGCAAACCTCGCCTCTATTGCCAACACAATCGCTTGGCGCGCGGAGCAAGTGACACCGTCGCCATCGACAGTGCGCGCGATAGTGAACCAGTGCTTGGGTGCCGCCTCACCTTCGCTGAACAGCACCGGTTGGGTAAGCAACGTGCCCGGGCGCTCAAACGCCGAATACGGCGCCCAGGCGGGCCAGCGCGCGCCGTCCAATGGGAACATCGCCCCGCTCGCCCCAGCGCTAAACCCGGCAAGCTCGCCGGAACGATCCAGCCGCGCGGAGAAGAACGGCAGGCCGCGCTCGCCCACACGCTGCAAGGTCGTTAGCCGCTGGGCAACTTGCGCAAAATTGACCGCAAAGCGCCGCTGCAAAACCGTCAGATCATAGCCGGTTTGCTCGCACGCCCTGAGAAACCGGCCATAAGGCATCAACAAAGCGCCCGCGACATAGTCACTGACCGCGCTGCGCATGGCATCGCGCGCCTCGCGGCTGGTCAGCCCTGCCCCTTCGACCACTGCATCGATTGCCTCGCGCTGCTCCAGCACGCCGACTTGCCGCGCAATTTGAAACCGCCGCGCCGCGCCGGGCAGCATTTCAGACAATTGCAGCTGGCGCGCGTGCAGATCGAGCCGCGCCACTTGGCCGGGGATCACCTCAGCGGGCAGAATGCGCACCGACAGACGATGCCGCTCTCGCAAGCGCTCATTTAAGGCCACGCTGATTTCGGCGCGCGACAGCCTGAGCTGATCGGCAAGATCCTCGGCTGCGTGATCCAGGTCGGAGAAATGGTTCTGCCAGCGTTCCACCGCCTCGCGGGCCTGACGCTGAGGATCATCGCCGCGCGCCGCCACTACGCCGCCAGCATCAAACAGGCGCGCAAAGGCCGCAGCGGCCTGAGGAGCGGCGGCGAGGAATTCCTGCACCTCCTCCCGGTCAATCCCAAGATCGCTGAAACGCTCATCGGATAGTCGACGCGCGAGGCCATCTAGACCGCCAATCGCCTCATCCTCCCGCAGGCTGCGCGGATCGAAGTCGAACCGCTCAATCACCTGCACCAGCACACGCGCAGACAGCGGGCGCTGGTTGCGTTCAATAAGGTTGAGATAGCTAGGCGAGATACCGAGCGAGGTCGCCATAGCGGCTTGAGTGAGGCCTTCGCGCTTGCGCAAACGGCGCAAGGCAGGACCGGCGAGCAGGGAGTTATCAGCCATAGCAGTCTTGTAAATTACTTTACATCTTCACACAAGAAATACCGCTTTCGAGCCGATACAGACACGATTGTCTGTAAGGTTTACTGGAGAATCGCGGCACTGTCGGGCAAATAGAATGGCGTAACCCTCCCCATCACGAAGCCGAAAGAACAGACATGACTTATCAAGCAACCACCGCGAAAATGCAGCAAACCATCAACGCCAACGGTCCAAGCTGGGACGCCATTGATGCAGAGGCGACCGCCCGCATGGCGATCCAAAACCGCTTCCCCACCGGACTTGATATCGCAAAATACACCGCGAAGATCATGCGCGCCGATATGGACGCCTATGACGCAGATCCTGCGAAGTACACTCAGTCACTCGGTTGCTGGCACGGGTTCATCGCGCAGCAGAAGATGATTTCGATCAAGAAGCACTTCGGCAGCACGAAACAGCGCTACCTCTACCTCTCAGGTTGGATGGTTGCAGCCTTGCGCAGCGAGTTTGGCCCCCTTCCCGACCAATCGATGCACGAGAAGACCAGCGTTCCGGCGCTGATCGAAGAGCTCTACACCTTCCTCAAGCAAGCTGATGCCCGCGAGTTGGGCGGCATGTTCCGCGCCCTTGATGCAGCACGCGAGGCTGGCGATGAAGTGGAAGCCAAGCGCCTTGAACATGCAATCGACAATTACGAAACGCATGTCGTTCCGATCATCGCAGACATTGATGCGGGCTTTGGCAATGCTGAGGCGACCTATCTGCTGGCCAAGAAGATGATCGAAGCGGGCGCCTGCGCTCTACAAATCGAGAACCAAGTCTCTGACGAAAAGCAGTGCGGCCACCAAGACGGCAAGGTTACCGTTCCGCACGAGGACTTCGCTCAGAAGATCCGCGCTTGTCGCCACGCCTTCCTCGAAATGGGCGTTGAAGACGGTATCATCGTCGCTCGCACAGACAGCCTTGGCGCTGGCCTGACCAAACAGATCGCCTACACCAAGGAAGAGGGCGACCTCGGAGATCAGTACAACTCTTTCCTCGACTGCGAAGAGGTTGATCCTGCAAACATCCAGAATGGCGACGTTTTCTTGAGCCGCGGCGGTAAGCTGCTGCGTCCAAAGCGCCTGCCTTCGAACCTCTTCCAGTTCCGCGCAGGAACCGGCGAAGACCGGTGCGTTCTCGACGGGATCACCTCGCTTCAGGCTGGTGCTGATCTGCTCTGGATCGAGACCGAGAAGCCCCATGTTGAGCAAATTGCTGGCATGGTTGACCGGATCCGTGAAGTCGTCCCGAACGCAAAGCTGGTCTACAACAACTCACCTTCGTTCAACTGGACTTTGAACTTCCGCCAGCAAGTGTTTGATGCCTGGTCAGAAGCCGGCAAGGACGTGTCTGCCTATGACCGCGAAAAGCTGATGAGCGTTGACTATGACGCGACTGAGCTTGCCGCTGAAGCCGATGAGAAGATCCGCACCTTCCAGTCTGACGCTGCGAAACGCGCTGGTATCTTCCACCACCTCATCACTTTGCCGACCTATCACACCGCGGCGCTGTCGACTGACAACCTCGCTCGTGAGTACTTCGGTGAGCAAGCCATGCTCGGTTACGTCAAGAACGTTCAGCGCGAAGAGATCCGTCAAGGCATCGCTTGCGTGAAGCACCAGAACATGGCCGGCTCTGACATTGGCGATGATCACAAGGAATACTTCGCCGGTGAAGCTGCCCTGAAAGCGGGCGGCAAAGACAACACTATGAACCAGTTCGCGGCTGCTTGAGCAGCAGCCTGTGGGGACGCGTTCGCCGCACCCTGATTGAGCGGCGAGCACCTGGCGGGGCGGATTTGTCCGCCCCGCCGGGAACCAACCACAGGCCTAGAGAGCTTTAGTCTCATCAGCCTAGGAGAGTGACAATGACCGATACTACCAGCCCAGAACCAGCCCGCGCCCGCGCGCTGCTCTCAACTGCCGACATGAAGCTGCTGCGCCGTGCGCTGGAAAGCCATGCTCGCAGCACCGAAGATCGCGACGAGCTCGCCAAGATCAACGCATTGCACCACCGTCTCGGGACTTACGCACCAGCGCCTGAGTAGGAAAGCAGCTTAGCGTACCCAGTTTACCAGTCTCCTGGGGAGGAGAATACGGCCGTCAAAGCAGCAATGCTTTGGCGGCCGTAACATGTGGGCTTGGGCTCAGGCGCCGGTAGTCGCACTTGCGGCCTTGCAGGCCGATGCGTTCTCCAGCGCGCCAATCACCCACCCTTACGAGGCAGCAGGTCGAGCGTTGCCGCTGTCATTGCCTCAGTCGCGGTGGAGATCACGGCTTCTGCATCAGGGGCCCAGAACGGCGAATGCAGCGATGGCAGATCTAGCTCGCCTGCTTCTGATTTCGCCCATTGGTCCTGCGGCACGCCGCCAACCCAGAAGATCAGCGATTCGATGTTCTCCGGATCAGCTAGGTAGAACTGGCCGAAATCCTCGCCGCCCATCACGGGCGGGGTCTCGAACACACGCTCGCCAAAGCGCGCTGACAGGCCCGCCATCACCTGCTCGGTGAACTCCGGCGTGTTGTAGGTCGAGGGCAGATACGGGTCCTGAACGCTCACCACCGGCATCCGGTCCTCCGGCATGCCCGCCGCCATTGCCTCGGCCTTAGCGATCCGCTCGATCCCCTCCAGCAGAGCCGCCCGCGATTCCGCGCCGTACGAGCGCACCGTCAATTGCAGCTTCGCCTCATCGGGGATGATGTTGTGCTTTGCACCAGCAAGGAAGCTACCGACTGTCACAACGGCGGGATCAAGCGGGTTCTTCTCGCGGCTGACAAGGGTCTGCAAACGCATCACAATGCTGCTCGCGACCACGATCGGGTCCTTTGTGGTGTGCGGATAGGCGCCGTGCCCGCCCACACCCTTCACCGTGATGTCGACGCTGTCCACATTCGCCAACGCATAGCCCTTCGCATAGCCGATGGTCCCGGCTGGCGCGCCTGCGGCATCGTGGAAGCCCAGCACATAGTCAGGCTTTGGAAAGCGGGTGAACAGGCCATCTTCCAGCATGGCCAGCGCGCCCAGCCCCAGCTCCTCGGCCGGTTGCAGGATCATCACCAAAGTGCCCTGCCATTCGTCCTTACGCTCCGCCAGCAGCTGCGCCGCGCCGATCCAGGCGGCCATGTGTGTGTCGTGGCCGCAGGCATGCATCAGGCCGCTCTCGATCCCAGAGGCCGGCACGCCTTTCGCCTTGGAGGCATAGGGCAGTCCGGTTTGCTCCGTCACCGGCAGGCCGTCCATATCCGCGCGCAGCATGACCGTTGGCCCCGCGCCATTGCGCATAACCGCGACAACGCCGGTCTGGCCAACGCCCTCTGTCACCTCAAAGCCGAGGTCGCGCGCGCGGGCGGCCAGCTTCTTGGCGGTCTCGAACTCCTGAAACGACAGCTCTGGATTGGCGTGCAGGTCCTTGTAGAGCTCCATCAGGCCCGGCATGTCCTCGCCCACCGCATCGCGCAGCTCGTCCGCTTGCGCCGGTACAGCCAGCGCCACCGCGCCCAGCACCAGCCCCAAGGCCGCTGCGCTTTTCCGAATTACCCGAACCATCGTCTCACTCCCATTGTGATTGCCCTAGTGTCACCGCCCAGCTCCGTTCGCCGCGTGTGAAGCACGCTTGGAACAGCTGGAACACAGTCTAAGGCCAAAAATCCATCCGATTGAACCATGCCTGTTTGATCGAAAAAAGCGATCAATCGCGGGGCAAAGTGGCTCATCAAAATCATACAAAGCGGTGTCGCATATTTTCACCGCAGTAGGAAATCGCCAATCGGCCGACCCTACAGACCATAGGTGATCGCGAGCAGCACCGACAAAGTCGCCACCATCAACACCACCAGCGGTACGCCAGTGCGGACATAATCGGCGAAGTCGTAATTCCCCTCCGCCATGATCAGCATATTGGTCTGATAGGCAATCGGGGTCGCGTAACACAGGTTGCACCCGAACAGCACGGCCAGCACCAGCGGCTCTGGCGGCAGGCCAAGCTGGGCCGCAATGCTAAAGGCAATCGGCGTGCCCACCGTGGCGGCGGTTGCGTTGGAGGCAAAGTTCGTCAACACCGTGACGAACGCCATGATCGCGGCCAACACCAAGGCGGGCGGCAACAGCACCAGCCCCAATGACAGAGCCTCGCCCAGCCACGCCGCTGCCCCGCTTTCATCGATAATTCGGCCTATCGCGATACTGGCCGCGACCAGCACGATCACTTGACCAGACAGCGCCCGGCCCACCCGGTCAAACTTCACGCAGCCGGTGACGAACATCAAAATGGCGCCCGCGAGCGCAGAAATCGCAATCGGGAAAATCCCAATCGCGGCGGTGAACACCGAAAAGCCCATGATCGCAGCGGCCAGCATCGCCTTGGAGCGACGCGGCACTTCGCGTGCGCCGTCCAGCATCAGCAGGCTGTCGGCGCGCGAAAACGCCTCCAGATCTTCCTGAATGCCCATCACGAGCAGCACGTCGCCCTCTGTAATGCGCAGGTCGCCGCCTTCAGAATATTGATCCGGCCCGCCCAAAACGCGCGCTGGCCGGTGAATACCCAGCACCGCGACGCCATACAGATCGGCAATGCCGGAGGACGGCAATGTTCGCGTAATCAGACGGGAATCCGCCGTCACCGTCATTTCAAAGACAAGAATATCGCTGCCCAGCGCGGCTGAGCTGCGCTTAATCCGGTCGAGCACCCAGTTTGGCGCAAGCTCTCCCTTCAGCTCGCGAACCGCATCCTCCAGCGCCTCATGCGTGCCAGAGATATGGATGCGCTGCTGGGGCTGTATCGGCCCCTTTTGCTCGCCGTGAAAGACGATACCATCGGGCAGTTTCGGCAGGATATCAGCGACATCTTGGCCGATCAGATCGCTATCACCAGCGATCCTAAGGCGCGTGTGGAACCGCCGCACATTTTGATCCGCTGCGACCTTATTGTCTTTCAGCAGGCGCGGCATGACCAGCCACATATAAGGCAGCGCAACCAACGCCGCACCGAGCACAATTGGCGTAAAATCAAACACGCCCATCTCGCGCATGCCCAAGTCAACCGCGATGGAGACCACCAGAATATTGGTCGATGTGCCAATCGTGGTCGCCAGCCCGCCGATGAGCGATGCCGAATTGAGCGGCATCAGCGTCTTTGACGTGGGCAAAGCCCCGCGCGCAGCGAGCGCAGCGAAAATCGGGATCATCAACACCAGCACCGGAGTGTTGTTGACGAACATCGACAGGAACAAAACAATCAGCAGCGAAACCAGCAGGCCAAGCTGAAGGTTGAACTTGAACACCCGTTCCAACACGCGGGCCGCAGGCTCCAGCGCTCCTGTTACGACAAGGCCCCTGCCCATCACCATCAACGCGCAAATCGTGATCAGCGCGTAATGTCCAAACCCGCCAAATGCGATGGCCAGGCCATCGATCTCGCGCGTGCCGGGCAATGGGAAGAAATACAGGCCAACCGCGATCACCGCGATGGTCAGCAGCGATACGATCTCAATCGACATGCGCCCGCGGACAAAGCCGACGAACATAAGGACCGTGAGGACCATGGCAGCCATGGCGTGATATGTTGGAAGCGACAGCATGTTCGTTGCGCGTGAATTCCCAAAGGTCGCGCAGAATATCAAGCGAAATCGGATAAAGCGGGACAGTCTGGCTCTTTAGGTCCGCGCAGGAGAATGTCGCTTGCGGTCAGCCGGTGATCCAGCAATGGGTGAAGCCAACGGGTTTCTGGGAGGGACAAATCAATGCAAGCGCTGGTGTTCAACGGACCGCGAGACATTCGCTATGAAAGCTATGCCGACCCGGAATTGCGCAGCGACAACAGCGTTATTCTAAAAGTCGAAAGCTGCTCAATCTGCGGCAGCGACCTGCACATGTATCACGGCGCGCACATCGGAAACACCGAATATGGCTCTGATATCCCTAAGTTTTGTGTTGGCCACGAATTCATCGGCGAGGTCGTTGAGGCGGGCGACGACGTTCATGGCTTTAAGGTCGGTGACAAGGTTCTGGCTGCGGGCGGAACAGGCTGCGGCAGTTGCTCTGCCTGCCGCACAGGCAATGCCGCATCCTGCCGTAAAGCGACCGCCTTTGGCCTCAGCACAGAGCTGCAAGGCGGGCAGGCCGAATATGTGAATGTGCCCAATGCCGATGCAACCCTGTTCTCCACCGATGGGCTGACGACGGAACAAGCGCTGCTGCTGACCGATGGCATGGCGACCGCTTACTTCGGCCTAATGCGGGCCGATCCGAAGCCCGGCGGCAGTGTGGCCGTGGTTGGTCTTGGCCCGATTGGCCTGATAGGCGTGGAGCTAGCATTTCTGCTTGGCGCGAGCCAAGTGATCGCGGTTGATCCCGTGCCCGCGCGCCGCGCGATGGCGGAAAAATTGGGCGCCACCGCGTTCGCTCCGGGACCAGATCTGCATGCGCAAGTGATGGAGGCCACCGGCGGCCACGGCGCTCAGTCAGTGTTCGAGGCAAGCGGCGCGAAGGGAGCGATCAATGCGGTGCTGCCGCTGACCGCGCGCAATGGAAACGCCAGTTTTGTTGGCATTCCAGAACCCGACGATGTGCTGCCTTTGCCGCTGATTATGTTCAAGAATATCACCGTACGCGGCGGAATTTGCGACGTGCAGAATATGTGGCCGCATCTCGTACCACTGGTGCAATCCGGGCGGATGAAGGCGGACGGATTGTTCAGCCACCAATTCAACCTGAGCGAAGGGGCGGAGGCCTATAAACTGTTCGACAGCCGCGATGACGGCGTGCTGAAGCTCAGGATTGATGTGGGGTAATTTGGTCCCGCGCAAGTAGCCCGTAAAGACACACATCACGCAGGCCGATATGCGTCGTCTCATGCTCGCGCAGATGCGCCTCGCGGGCGAAACCAAGGCTCTCGAGCAGCCGGATCGACGGTTCGTTATCGACATCCACCTCAGCGATCAGCTTGCGCGCGCCCTCATGTAGCAAGTGCTTCACAAGCGCTTCCGTGCATTCGCGCGCGATGCCCTCGCCCTGGCGGTGCATTACCGTGACATAGCCGACTTCCTGAACGCCATCCTCATGCGCGGGCATGGCGACAAACCGGCCCAGAACCGCGCCTTCGCTGTCTTCGGCGATCCATGTGCGACCATTCCAGTCAGGGTCGACCAGCCAGCCCCACAGCTCCGCCTCTGAAGTGAAGTGTGCGCGGGACATATACAGGTTTTGCTGCTCATCCGCGAAGGTCGGGTACAGCGCGGCGCAATCCGCCTCGCGCAACGGCCGCATGGTGAAGCGGGTTGTGGTGAGGGTTGGAATGTCGGTCATTACTTTTTGCGGCTCAAGCGCCGGCGTTCGCATCCGCTCACTTGGCTATCCTCCGCGCAAAGCGCTCCGGGCGGGCGGTCGCCCTTGCGGGCCTGCGGCCCGATTACTAGCTCTTCTCCGCGAGGCAGTGTCACGTCGTAAGATGCGCGACCAACGCCTTCACCTTTTTCTGGCGCCATTGCGGCAGCGGCGCGAGCAGCCAATAAGCGCGCTGGCTTTCGCTCGGTTCCTCCAGCGCCTCCAGCCGCCCATCGCCCAGCGCCTCCGCCACCAGAGGCAGCGGCAAAATTGTCCGGCCCATGCCCGCCAGCGCAGAACTGAGCGCTTGGCCGGGATTGCCCGCCTTAATGCACGCCTTTGTTCCCTCTGGCAGAGACGCACCCGGCCAATCGATCCAGGCATCGCGGCAATTGGGCGCGGCCACCGTCACCCGCTGAGCCGGGGCCAATTGCGCGCCCTCCAGATCGCCGGGTCCATCAACCAGACGGATCGCCAGATCGAGGTTCGCCTCGGTAAAATCGGCATTCTCATCGGAAACGAGGATATATTGCACCCCGTCTGTTCCAGCCTGAAATTCCGCCAAGCGCGGGGCGAGCCACTGCGCATAGAACTCGCGCGGGACCGCAATTGTATAGCGATCAGAGGCTTGCCCCGCCTGCATCGCCTGAACGCTTTGTTCGAACTGCAAAAAGCCTTCTCTGAGCGGATCGAGCCCCGCCTCGCCTTCCGGCGTCAGCTCCAGACCCTTGCTGGTCCGGCGGAACAGCACCACGCCGAGGTGATCCTCCAGCGCGCGGATCTGCTGGCCTACTGCGGCCGGCGTCACCGCCAGTTCGTCTGCCGCCCGTGTAAAGGAGAGATGCCGCGCCGCTGCATCATAAACGCGCAGCGCATTCAAAGGGAGATGGGTCCGTTTCACGCAGCCGATCTAGCCAGCCGCTAGCAGCTGCGCAAGCTTACGCCGCGTCGCACTTAATGCTTAGGAACGATCCGCTGTTTCAGGCGCAGCCAGCGGGAAGAACGGAATGCGCACTTCGATCGGCGATCCATCACCGCGTAGGAAGGTGTAGAACCCCTCCATCGAGCCATGCGGCGTCGTCAGCGGGCAGCCAGAGACATAATCGTGGCTTTCGCCCGGTGCGAGCTTGGGCTGTTCGCCAACCACACCCTCACCATCGACATGGTTCACCATGCCGCGCGCATCGGTGATCCGCCAGTGACGGGTGCGCAGTTGCAGGGGCTCGTGAGAGCCGTTTTCGATCCGGATATGATAGACCCAGAACCACTTGCCCGCCTCCGGCTGCGATTGCTCGGGTAGAAAATTGACAGCGACCCGGACGGTTACCCCGTCGGTCACAGCAGCGTGTTGAAACAGCTCTTTCATAGGTCTCTCAAGGTAACGATTCTCAGGCCCTTCACAAGAGCACCAACGCGCTTAATCCCCCCTGTATCCCAGATTCATCGCGAATTGCCGCAATTTAGGGACAGTGCGTAAGGCCGTAATGAGAATTCCGTCCCCGAAAAAACCTAACCCGCCGGGTCTGCCGGATTGTGCTCCGCGAGGAAATTTTCCAACGCATCGTACCATGCCTTTTCGTTCTCGGGCTTTGAGAAACCGTGCCCTTCATCCTCGATCACGAGCGTTGTTGGCGGCATTTCAGCATCGCGCGCCTCTTTTTCAAACATGCGATATTGTCTGAACGGAACCACGGAATCCTCTGTACCATGAGCCAACAGCAAAGGCCGCTTCAGGCCTTCAGCCAGCCGATAGGGAGACACGCTGTCGAGGCTTTCCACCCCTTCCCCGCGCACCCGCTCACGCCAGCGTTTGAAGCTCTGACGGCCGAAGAACTGGCGATCGTATTTGATGATCTTGTCCCAGTCGGTGACCCCGGCCCAACTCGCCGCGCAGCGATAGCGCTCTGGATTGCGCAGCACTGCCCAAATCGCGGCATAGCCACCGTAAGAGCCGCCGACGACACAGACGCGCGCCGGATCGGCAATGCCCTGCTCCACAGCCCAGTCCATCGCATCATCCAGGTCATCTTGCATGCCCCGGCCAATCTGGCCCGCGCCCAGCTCAAAGAACGCATCGCCGTATCCGCCCGAGCCGCGAAAGTTCGGTTGCAGCACCGCATATCCGCGATTGGCGAGCAATTGTACCTCGTCATTGAAGGCAAGCTTATCACGGACACCGTATGGCCCGCCGTGAGGCAGCAGAATGAGCGGAAGGTTCTTCGCCTCGCGCCCCTTTGGCAGGGTCAAATACCCCTTAATGCTCACCCCATCGCGAGCTTTATATTCAATCGGCTTGGGCGCGGCGAGTAGGCGGAAATCGAGATTGGGGCGATACTCCGCGATCTGGTCGAGCCGTTTGGCACCAGGATCAAAAAGATAGAGCACGCCAGGGTCGGACTCGCTGCCCGCCCACACCAACATGCGCGAATGATCCTTTGAACGCGATGTGACCCAGATTTCCAAATCACCGAGCGCTTTTCGCAGACCAGCATATTGCTTGGCCGTCTTTTCATCGAACCAATGCACTTCATCACGGTCGGCGGTATAGAAGGCGGCGAATGGCTTTCCATCGCGCAGGGTGACGGTGTCGATATCCCAGTTTGGGTGCTCATAGAGCGTTTCAACGTCTTCGCGCTTTGCAAAATCGAACAGCCGCAAGCCAACTCGTCCATTCTCGCCTTCAGAAAGCACATATCCCTGATCAGACCCGCTGACGATTTGCAGCGCATCCCAATAGCCATCCTCATCATCTTCGCGCTTGATCCGGGCGATTTCCTTTAGCTTCGATTGCGCATCAGGCCGGTAAAACACACGCAGGCGCTTGCGCAGCCAGCCAGTCCCCATCCGCACGGTACCATCATTGTCGGCGACCCAGTTCCAGACGCCGTCCCGCGGTTTCTGAACTACCCGGATTTTGCCTTCTGCATCCAGATCATGACGCATCACTGACGGATAGTCATAGATAGACCGCTGCATCGCGACGAGAATATGCGACCCGTCTTTTGCAACGTGGATCACATCGTCCCCGCGCACCGCCTCATACTTCTTGAACAACAGCTCCGTATTGCCCTCGTTCGGGTTCGCATAGATGAGCCGAGTGTAGCGCACTTCGTCGCCAAAGAAGTTTCCGACGGTCGAGATTGAGATGAGCATTTTGTCATCTGTCACCCATCGATACCATTCAATGTCATAGTCTTTTGGCATCGCGAAAACACGGTGCAATTGCTTGTCATCAATGCGCAAGATTGCGAATTGGACCTCACCTTCCTTTGACCGGCGCAGGAACGACATTTTAGACCCGTCAGGCGACAGTTTCGCATTCCAAAACAGCGAACGCCCAGCAAAGTTTTCAGTCGGGATTACAGGCGGAACAGCCGATGCCTTTTTCGCCTCTGGCGGAGCAAGCTTGGGTGTTTTGGCTTCTGGTGCAGCGGCGCTTTCCCCTGCGCTCGGCGCGTTCGCCGCTTCATCCTGCGCAAGCGCAGGCGTACCCATCAGCCCCAATGCCGCGAGTATCCCCAAACTTCTGATCATGTTTCGCCCCTAATGCGCGCAGCCCCCGCTGCGTGCGCACAAGTCTATAAAACGAAAGTCAAAAGACAAGCGCAAATAGACGAAGTATTTATCCCTTTGCCAATTCTTCTTCGACCTGGTCCAGGCGCTCTTTGCCGAAGAACATTTCATAGGTGGAGGGATCGGCGCCTGTTTTGCCGACGAACATAGTCGGAATGCCAAACGCGCCGCGCTCAACCACGGATGATGTGTTTTGGACCAGCCCTTCTTTCACTTCGTCGCTTTGGCTGCGCGTGAATAGATCCGCCGCGTCGAAGCCCGCTGCGCTGAGCGCCGCGCCCAAGGCATCTTGGTCGGTAAAATCGATGTTTTCTTCCCAAATCGCCTTCAGCATGGCCTCGACAAATTGGACCCCGCGCCCGTCCTGATCGGCGGCATAGAGCATCCGCTGCAATGTGATCGAATTAAACGGAAATTGCGGATGCATACGGTAATGGCTGAGGCCGTGCTTGGCGATGAAACGCTGCATTTCCAGCATCGCATATTCATTCTTACCCTTCACATCGGCATCGCGCATAAATGGCGGAGCGTTGCCGGTAAGCTTATGCATTCCTCCGAGAAAAACCGGGATCACATCAATCTCTGCCCCGGTCCGGCGCAGCACCTCGCGCAGCGGCCACCACACCAGATAGGCATTCGGGCTGACGAAATCGAAAGTGAGCTCAACGCGGTTTGCCATGTGGTATTTTCTCCCGTTCTTGTTGGGCAGAATGGGTTGCACACGGTCGTTGGCAGAGCAAGAGTGAGCGGCAAGAGTATTTGTTTTTGCGCACGCACATCCGCGAGTGCGATATCCTCGCTCACGCGATCGTAGATCGCATCGCTGCGGGCGGGCGCAAGGCCCTTGCGACGCCTGCGGCGTCGAACCAGTCCCACAATACTGGCTTAGGCTCGGTCGCGTCAGCGACCGCAAGGCCGACTGGCCGCCCGCAGGGGCCCGTAGCGAAGCGGAGGAATAGCCCCGAGGACGAAGGCGCGGATGCGCCTTCGCTAAAATCAATGCGGCGCTAGCCCCGTTTCCAGACCAGTGCGGTCTTCCAGCGCGAACTTATCGAACAGGTCGGCGCTCGCCGCGTTCAAGCCGACAATCCGCGTGTGGCGGCCGTTGCGGCGCATCCGGTCGACCGCCTTTTCCAGCGCGCCAATGGCCGAAATATCCCAGAAATGCGCTTTCGACACATCGATCACGACATAATGCGCGGCGTCATCATACTGGCTTTCCGGGCCGAGCGCATTTTGGAACTTGTCGACGCTGGCGAAGAATATCTCGCCGGTTACGACGTAAACCGCGCTGTGCTCTCGGCGAACACGCT
Organism: Erythrobacter sp. S249; assembly: GCF_057364975.1. NCBI lineage: Bacteria > Pseudomonadati > Pseudomonadota > Alphaproteobacteria > Sphingomonadales > Erythrobacteraceae > Erythrobacter > Erythrobacter sp. S249. Next base: position 672,901 of record NZ_CP200287.1, read on the forward strand.
CGACAGAGAACAGGTTGCGGACCTTGTTCGCGAAGAAAATGCCCGAGAGCAGCACGCCGACCAGCACGCCGAGCGCCAGATCATGCGTCCAAACCACGACCACGACGGTCGCGATCATCACGGCTGAACTGGTCGGCGGATGGCGGCGCAGATTGGGGATCGAGTTCCAGCTGAACGTACCGATTGACACCATGATCATCACCGCGACCAGCGCGGGCATCGGCACCTGTCCAACATAGCTTCCCAGCACGGTGAGCAGAAACAGCAGAAACGCGCCCGCTGTAAAGGTCGACAAACGACCGCGGCCGCCGGATGCGACATTGATCACCGACTGGCCGATCATGGCGCAGCCGCCCATCCCGCCGAAACATGCGGCCACGATGTTGGCGATGCCTTGGCCGCCGCTCTCGCGCTGTTTGTTGCTGTCTGTGTGCGTCATGTCATCGACGATTTGCGCCGTCAGCAGGCTTTCCAGCAAGCCAACCGCCGCCATCGTAGCCGAATAGGGCGCGATAATCCTGAGCGTTTCCCATGTCAGCGGCACATCAGGCAGGGCAAACACCGGCAGGCCATCGGGCAGCTCGCCCTCGCCGGCGACATTGTTGACTGGCAGATTGTAATAGATCGCCACCGCCGTCAGCAGGACGATTGCGACCAGCGGACTGGGCACGACCTTGGAGATGCGCGGGAAGCCATAAATGATCGCGAGGCCAGCGGCGACCATCGCATAGGTCTCCCACCCCACGCCGGTAAGCTGAGGAATTTGCGCAAGAAAAATGAGGATCGCGAGCGCGTTCACAAAGCCGGTGATGACCGAACGACTGACGAATTGCATCAACAGATCGAGCCTTAGGACGGCCGCAATCCCCTGGAAAATGCCCATGAGAATGGTGGCTGCGAACAGATACTCAACCCCGTGATCTTTAACCAGCGGGATCACCACAACCGCCACCGCAGCGGTCGCTGCCGAGATCATGCCCGGACGCCCGCCGGTGAGCGCAATCACCATGGCAATCGCAACCGAGGCATACAGGCCAACGCTCGGGTCAACGCCCGCGATCAGGGCGAAACCAATCGCCTCTGGGATCAGCGCAAGGGCGACAACGATGCCGGCAAGGATGTCTGCGCGCGGCTGAGCCAGCCAATCGCGCCGGAAATTGCCCATGAACGTGGCATCCGCAGCCATAAAGAATTCCAAAGCTTGAGTGCGGCGAAGACCCCCTTCACCGATTGAATTGCCGCGCCCCTAGGCTTTTATGCTGCAACGCACAACCGCGCGAATGCGTATTCATAGGCGGTTTTGGGTGCGTGAGGCGCTTTGGCCACGGGTGCGTTGCGGCGGGAGTTGCTTCGCTAACTGGAGAGCAGGATTTAGAGCCCCGCCCTAGCCAAAGCCTGATCCAAATCCTCCATCAGGTCGGCCGGGTCTTCCAGGCCAACATTGATCCGCAGCAAGCCTTCGGTCACGCCCATTTCCGCGCGACCTTCTTCGCTCATCCCGGCATGCGTGCTGGAGGCAGGGTGGCACATTAGGCTGCGCGCGTCGCCAATATTGTTCGAAATATCAATCAGTTCCAGCGCATCTAGCAAAGCGAAAGCGCGCGCGCGCGTGCCGACATCAAAGGCGAAGATCGGCCCGGTCGCATCCATCTGAGCCTTCGCGAGATTGTGGCGCGGATGGCTTGGTAGGCCGGGGTGCAGCACGCGCCCCCCGCCCTTCGATATGCGCGGCTCCAGAAATTTGCCCAGCGCCACAGCCTGCTCACTTTGCTTGTGCGCGCGCAGCTGCAGCGTCTCCAGACCCTTGTGCACGACCCAGGCGTTAAACGCGCTGATCGTTGGGCCGGTGTTGCGCTGAAATGGCATCAGCGTCTCATTGATCCACTCTTCACTGCCGCAAATTGCCCCAGCGAGCACGCGGCCTTGTCCGTCCATCAGCTTGGTCGCGCTGTAAGCGACAACGTCTGCGCCGAATTCCATCGGCCGCTGCAGCGCTGGCGAGGCAAAGGCGTTGTCGACCACGCTGGTGATCCCATGCGCCTTTGCCAGAGCGCAAACATGTTTAAGATCAACCACATCCAACGTCGGATTGGCCGGAGTCTCAAAGAAGAACACTTTGGTGTTTGGCCGGATCGCGGCCTCCCACGCGGCATCATCCGCGCTGTCGATGACGCTGGTTTCAACGCCAAATTTCGGCAGCAACTCATCCACCAACCAGCGGCACGAACCAAACGCCGCGCGCGCCGCCACCACATGATCGCCAGCGGACACTTGGCACAGCAAAGCCGCCGTCATCGCCGCCATTCCGCTAGCTTGCGCGCGGCATGCCTCCGCCCCTTCGAGCAGCGCGATCCGCTCCTCCAGCATCGCCACGGTCGGATTTTGCAGGCGCGAATAGGTCATGCCCTGCGCATCGCCCGCGAACCGGTCTGCCACCGTTTGCGCATCGTCATAGGTGTAGCCGGATGTGAGAAACAGCGCCTCACTCGTCTCGCCATGCTCGCTGCGCCAGGTTCCCCCGCGCACCGCGCGCGTTGCAGGCCGCCAATTGCGCGTCGCCGCGCGGTCCATTCCAGTGGTCTTTTTCATGAGGGCGCTTCTAAGAGGGAGACAGATCACTCGCAAGCAGTCCTTCACGCGCCGTGCGCGCATGTCCGACCACGCCCAGCATCAAACTGCCCTCGATCAGGGTCAGCAGGTAACGCGCCCCGCCCGCAGGATCGGGATCATCGGCGGGCATTTGCGTCTCCAACCAGCCGAGCAGCTCCGCCATCATGCTCTCCGCCGCCTCGCGGTAGCCGGGAACGCCGCGCGCCGCACCCGCCACAATCTCCCACCACAGCGCCATAAACGGCTGCATCGCCGGTTCGCGGCCCTGGGCAAGGATGCGGGCCACGCATTGCTGCCGCGTCACCGCTCTTTCGTCGCCCACACCCGCATCCAGCGCGGCGGAATAGATCCCGGCGATATGCTCCAGTACATCGGTAAGTAGCTGTTCTTTGTTGCCAAAATGATAGATCAGCATACGGTCGCTGGTGCCCGCGGCCTTCGCCAATGGGCGCAGGCTTGCCCCGCCGAGGCCGTGCTCCAAAATATGCTGCGCGAGCAGTGGCAGCAGCGATTCCTTCGACATTTGCGGCTTGGATATGAGTTTTGACATAAGCCCTTGTAGCGAACGCTACACTGCGTTACAAGCGCCTGTAGCACTTGCTACATATGCACGGAGAATCGACCCATGAATCCGCTTGAAATGTCCCCGCTCGAAATTCTGGCCGCCGCTGGTTTGATCTCGATCGCCGGTGTCGCTGCCTATATGGTGATGGCGGATCGCAAAATTGGCAGCCCGGCCATCGCCGCCGCGCTATGCGCCGCGTTCCTCACCTATAGCGGGGTCACGATCTACAGCGAAGGATTGCTGCTGGTCTGGACCAATCATACGCACAATATGTGGGGCGTGCAGGTCTGGTGGGATCTGCTGTTTGCCGTTGGAATCGCTCTATTTTTCATCGCGCCACGCGCCCGCGCCGTGGGTATGAATGTGCCGCTGTGGACGCTCGCTATCCTTGGCACCGCCAGCATTGCCTTGCTGGCGATGGCGGCGCGCCTGTTCTGGCTCGAAAGCCAAGCGGAAACCGGTACCGATTAACAATATGCACTGATCCAAACACTTGCCGCTGAGGAGGGGCGCGGCTAATCGCTCCTCCGAAATGAGCGAAGCCCCTCCCCATCCGAGCGACCCATGGCTGGCCTGTCTGGGCATCACGGCTGTGTTCGCCGCTTTGGGGTGGGTGCGGCTGACGATCCCTTCGAGTCCGATGTTTGATGAGATCCACTATCTGCCCGCTGCGCGCGCGATTTTGGAAGACGGCATTTATCTCAATCGTGAGCATCCGCTGCTCGGCAAGCAATTGATTGCACTGGGTATTACTCTGTTTGGAGACAATGCACTGGGCTGGCGCATCATGCCGATGATCGCGGGCGCTGCGGCGCTTTTCGCGGCGATGCGCGCCATGTGGCAGGCCAGCTTTGACCGGTTTGCGACCATTGCCTTTGGCGTGCTGGTCGCCAGCGGATTTCATCTCTTTATCCATGCCCGCATCGCGATGCTGGATGTGTTTATGGCCGCGTTCCTTTGCATCGCAGCGTGGCAATTCGCCGGTGCGATCAGAGAGGCAGAGCGTGGACGCTTGCGGCTCGCGGCCTGCGGCGTGGCTCTGGGCCTGGCGATGGCGTCCAAATGGAACGCAGTGCCAATTGCGGTGCTACCGGGCATCGCTTTCTTCGCTGCGCGCCTATCCGCTGGCAGGCAGCGACTGCTCACCAGCACACGCGGTATTCCGGTTCCGGGCATATCGCTGGCTGAGGCGTTTCTGTGGCTCGGCATTGTACCGCTCGCCGCCTATGCCGCGACCTATCTGCCCGCTTACGGCCTGCTCAATTCGCCGCTGGCAGAACAGGGCATAATCGGCCTCCACCGCGAGATGATCGAGCTGCAGGCCTCCGTCAAACAGCCGCATCCTTATCAAAGCACGTGGGACCAATGGGCGCTGAATACGCGCGGCATTTGGTATCTGTATGAGTTTACGGACAACGCTCAGCGCGGCGTGCTGCTGATCGGCAATCCGCTTACGATGCTGCTCGGCCTGCCCGCGCTGGTGTGGTGCGCGCTCAGCGGCGCGACCACTCGCAATTGGGCCAAGATTGCCGTTGTCGCGGGCTATGCCGCCAGCCTCGGGCTGTGGCTGATCGCGAACAAGCCGATCCAGTTCTACTACCATTATTTCATGCCGAGCCTGTTCCTGCTGGGCGCGCTGGCGCTGACACTCGGCGATCTATCGCGCAGTAAATTTCGCTGGGCCAGTTACGGAGTTCTGCTCGGTAGCGCGGCGATGTTTGCGCTGTTTTTCAAGATCTTGACCGCTGCAGAGCTCGATGGCCCGATGAGCTTCGTCCATTGGACCTGGATTGAAGGGTGGAGGTAAGAGATAGCCTCCCTTCGTCATTGCGAGCCGAAGGCGAAGCAATCCACGGTCTAGCGGGCAATATCAAAGAACAGGTCTCGCCAGTCTGGGTTCGATGCCTCAATTAGCGAAATCTTCGCCTTCCTCGACCCAGCTTTAAGTTGCTTCTCTCGCATTATCGCATGTTCCATAGTCGAGTGCAGTTCAAACCACACGAGCCGCTTGCAATTGTACCGTTTGGTAAAGCCCTCGACCGCTCCGCTGCGATGTTCCCACGCCCGCTTTAGCAGATCCGAGGTAACGCCCGTGTAGATCGTGCCGCTCTTGTGGTTCGCCATTATGTAAACGGCGGGCTGGAAGTTTGAGGACTGGTCCATGGATTGCTTCGCTACGCTCGCAACGACAATAAATTCAATACCTTCCCCAGACGAACCGGCTGGATAGGGCGTAATTCCAAACCGATCCGATCAGGATTCCAGCGAGCGCGGCGAGTGCCCAATAAATGCCCCGACTTTCCAGCAGCGTCGCCACCGCGACATTGGCGAACGCGCCCACTGCGCAGGTCGCGCAAAAGCCAAGCCATCCGCGCAGCACCGCGCCCGGTCCGCGCAGCCGCTGATCACGGTAGGTCAGCCAGTTATTGAGCCAGAAATTGAAGCTCATCGCTGCGAACACAGCGCCCGCTTGCGCGATGGTGAAGGCTTCTTCCAGCCACAGCAGCAGCAGCGCCAGCACTGCCATATGCACGATCACGCCCAGCGCGCCGACTGTGCCGAACAGAGCAAACCGGGTCGGGATCACGCGGCCCAGAGTCTTGTCGTAAAGCCCGGCCAAAAAGTCGAACAGGATCGCGCGATCAAGCTTGCTTTCGCCCTCGCGGCGTTTGGCGAATTTGAGCGGAAATTCCTTTACGCTCAGAGTCTTGCCAGAGGTCGCCAGCAGGTCGAGTAGTATCTTGAACCCGATGCCGGAAAGGCGCGGGACAAGCGCGCGCGCCGTCTCACTGCGCAGCAGGAAATAGCCGCTCATCGGATCGCTCAGATCGGCCCCGGTTAGGCGCCGCGCCATCGCATTGGCAAAGCCGGACAGACGCTCTCGCTCCGGCGCTGCCCAGTCCTTTGTGCTAGCACCCGGAGCAAACCGTGAAGCGACCGCTACGTCAGCCTCCTCGCTACGCACCGCATCCAACATACTCCCGAGCAATTCCGGGTCGTGCTGATGGTCAGCATCCATCACCGCCACATAAGGCGCAGCGGTGGCGCAAAAACCCTCAATCGCCGCGCTGGCTAGGCCCCGCCGGCCAATCCGTTGGATCACGCGCACCCGCGCATCCCCCAGCGCAATCGCGCGCGCCTCATCCGCCGTGCCATCGGCGCTGTTATCGTCGATAATCAGCACTTCCCAGCCGTTCGCGCCCAAAATCGGGGTCAGCGCGGTATCAATCCGCTCCACCAAGGGCGCCAGATTGCCGCGCTCGTTCAGCGTCGGCAGGATAATCGCAAGTTCAAGCCCGGCCGTCATTGTGCATGCAGCCCCGAGCGCTCAAAGCCGCTCGATAATCGCGCTGCCAATCGCCTCGCAGCCGTGCGAGCCGCCCAAATCGCCGCCGCGAATGCCGTCTGCCAGCGCTTTCGCCACCGCTGTCTCGATCCGCGCTGCCTCTGCCTCAAGCCCAAAGGAGTGGCGCAGCATCATCGCCGCTGACAGGACCGTCGCCATCGGATTGGCCTTGCCCTGCCCAGCAATGTCGGGCGCGCTGCCGTGGATTGGCTCGTACAGGCCGAAAGTGCCGTGTTCCGTTTGGCGCGAGCCCATGGAGGCACTGGGCAACAGGCCGATTGAGCCGACCGCCGCGCTGGCGAGATCGGACAGAATATCGCCGAACAGATTGCCAGTAACGATCACGTCAAATTGCGATGGCCCGGTGACAAGCTGCATCGCGGCGTTGTCGACATACATATGGTCGAGAGCAATGTCGTTGTCTTGCTCCGCCGCATATTCCAGCACCGTTTCGCGCCAAATACGGCTGGTTTCCAGGACGTTAGCCTTGTCGACGCTGGTCACCCGCCCGCCGCGTGTCTTGGCCGCGTTCCACGCGATGGCCGCGATCCGGCGGACCTCGCTGACGGAGTAAGACATCATGTCCCACCCTTCGCGCTCGCCCGCGTCATTCACGCGCTCGCCCTTGTCGCCGAAATAGACATCACCGGTCAGCTCGCGAACGATCAGCAGGTCAAAACCCGCTGCCTGCTCCGGCGCGAGCGGGGAAAGCTCCTCCAGCCCGTCAAACACCTTGGCCGGGCGCAGATTGGCAAACAGATCAAGCTCTTTGCGCAGCCCCAGGATCGCTTGCTCCGGGCGCAAATGCCGCTCCAGTGTGTCGCACGAGGGATCACCCACTGCTCCAAACAGCACCGCATCGGCCGCGCGAGCCATCTCCAGCGTCTCTGCGGGCAGAGGATGGCCGTGGCGCTTATAAGCAACCGCGCCAATATCACCTTCAAACAGGGTAAGGCCGGGCAGCGAGAGCGCATCGAGCACGCGCAAGGCCTCTTTCGTCACCTCTGGGCCAATCCCATCACCGGGAAAAACTGCGATCTTCATTGGCAAACTTTCACGTCATCATCCGGGCCAGTCGCTCTGTGAGCAGCACTCGCGCGGCCATAACATCGCGGTCACGCTCGGCAAGTACGTATCGCGCGAGCGGGGCCTGAAGCGCCCTAAATTGCGCCATTTGCGCGGCCAAATCGCTGTTTGGATCGGGCTTACCGCCGCCATATCCGAGCGCGCGCAGCAACATCGCCTCGTAAGTGACCAGCACAGACAGCCATCCGCGCGCAGAGGGCGCATGGCATATCGCGCCCAGCAGCGCATTCAGCGCTTGATAGAGGCTGGGATAGGGATTGCGTTCTGGCAGAGCGGTCGCCGTCAGAGCGCAAACCCATGTGATCGCAGCGGCCGGCAGTGGCTCTGTCATCCACGGCCCGCGGCTTTCTGAAAGCTCGATCCGCGCAAACGGCAATTGGCTGTCCGATTTAGAGCGTAGCTCCGCCTCAATCGAATTACCCGGGATCATCACCGGGCGCAGCCGCCGCCCGCGCCCGCCCGCGACATAGCCTGCGACGAGCCCGTGCTCCTCGGTCAGCATGCGCGCAATCGCAGCGCTTTCCCCATGAGCGCGCGAGGCGACAAGGATGGCTGGCGCTCTGATATTCATGACATTCTGCGGTGCAGCGCGCGGGGCGTCACTGCCCGTCGCTCAGCCCCAGATGCTGTTCGATAAACTCGGCCTGTTTTCGGAAATAAAACAGCTGATTGCTGAGTTTGCGCCAGCCGTGGCCTTCATCAGGAATGCGGACGAATGGCGCTGGCACACCGTTTGCGCGCAGCGTCTTCACCATGGTTTCGGTCTCCATAATGTCGATCCGGGGGTCCATGACGCCGTGCGAATAGAGCACCGGCACATTGATCTGATCAGCTTTGCGGATCGGCGAGTTCACCGTGTAATATTCGCGCCAGCGCGGGTCTTCGATATCGCCATATTCGATTTTGTCGGAGGCCTTGAGCGCAGGCGAGGCGATCTCCAGCGCGGTGACCCAATCCGCCACACCGAATAATGAGACCCCGGCGGCAAATTCGCCCGGATATTCCGCCAGCACCGCATTGACGGCATAGCCGCCATAAGAGCCGCCCATCACCGCCGCCCTACCGCCATCGATCAAGCCATCGGCGGCCAGAGCATTCTTTAAATCAACCAGATCGCGCACCGAATCCAAGCGGTTTTCGCGGTCGTCCAGCGTCGTATATGTGCGCCCCAGCCCGGTAGAACCGCGCACATTGGGCTCAAACACGGCGACGCCGCGCGCGACGTGATATTGCGCAATCGCATCAAAGGTTGCCTGAGATTGAGCCGTTGGTCCGCCGTGGACGGAGAAGACGACCGGCGGCGCGTTTTCGCCCGTGCCCGCGCCCTCTGGCAGATAGAGCAGCCCCTGCAATTCCAGGCCATCGCGGGCCTCATAACGAACAACTCTGGGGCAAATCAGTCGAGCCGGATCAAGCCCAGCGAGGTTGGCCTCCATGACCTTTTCCGCCGTCCCTTCCAGCGGATCGATCATCCAGAGCTCACCCGGCGTTTGCCAGCCATTGACGCGCACCATCAGCTTGGGATCAGCCCCGCCTTCGCAATCAAGCGTGTAATTGCCATCGGGCAATTTGGGTACGGTCAGCTGCAGGCCCTCGTCTTTGCTCCGTATGAAAAGCCGGTCAAACCCGTTGTGGTTTTCGGTGTACGCGATGACGCTGCCGCCAGGCCCGCACAGCTCAACATTCTCGACGTCGGCCTTCGGGAGAAAGGCGGTCTTGATCTCGCCATTGCTCAGATCATAGCGCGACAGAGCGGAATATTCACGGCCCAGATTGGTCGAGAAATAGACCGATTCTGAATTCTCGCCCCATTCAAACCCGCCGATCGTATGGCTCGCGCGGTCATCCACGGGCGGCTTAGAGATCGTAGTCATTTCCTTGGTCGCAAGATCGAGCAGATAGAGATTGTCGGCATCCTCACCCACCGTTTCGGTCACGATGGCGTATTTCCCATCTGGCGAGATCGATTCCGGAATGAGGCCCAACTCGCTCTCGACAATCAGTTCGCTCTCGCCAGCCATGGTGCCGCGATAAATGTCGAACACGCCCGCCCCGCGCGCGGTAGAGGCGTAGACAAAGCTGCCATCGCTCGCAAAATCGCCGAAGACACGAAAATCACCGCGGGCCGCTGGCAGCACTTCGGTCTCGTCTTTGCCGTCTGGAGTGATGGTGAAATAGCCCGGCTGCTCATTGCCATCGCGGTCGGCAGCATAGAACAGGCGCGATCCATCGGGCGTCCAAACCGGCGCGCTCACCCCGGTCTTAAAGGTCACTTGTTTGGGCACGCCCCCGCTGGCGGGCATCACCCACAATTCCGATTGCCCGGTTACATCCCAGCTGAAGGCGATTGTTTCGCCATCGGGCGAAAGGTTGGCTGCCCCCGGACCATTTGCGAGCAGATAGCGCACAATGTCCGCCGGATGCTCACCCGCGCGGCCAATCGGCACGTCGCTACCGTCAGGTTCCATCGCTTCGATAGAGAGGTCTGCGCCCTTAGCGCCGCCGAAACTCTCCTCTGTGTCTTGCGCCAAGAGGGCCGCAGGCAAGAGGGCAATTACGCCAGTGGCGACAAGGAGCGATGTGCGAAGCATGGACGGCCTTTCATAGCGGAGCAATTGCCCGCGAACCTAGAGGAACGCCGCAAGCTTGCAATCCCGCCGTGGCCGGTATTTCTGGGCAGACTACTTCTTGGAGAGTTTGGCTTCAAGCTGTTTGATCCGCGCCTCGAGCGCTTCGTTCTGCTCGCGCGCCTTTTGCGCCATCAGCTTGACCGTCTCAAACTCTTCGCGGCTCACAAAGTCGACCCCGCCCAAGGCTTCGCGCATTTTCTCACGCGCGCCCTCGCGGGCCTCGCGCGTCATGCCGGCCATTGTGCCAGCGGCGCTGTTTGCGAGTTTGACGAAGTCGGCGATGATCGGGTTTTCACTTTGCATGGAAGTCAAATGGTGAAGCGAGCAGGATTTGTCCAGAGTAGAGTGTTTGTGCGTGAACTCAGTTATCGCGCCAATCCTCGGCCTAGCCAGCGTGCGCTCTTGCTCCGCGGCCAAGCCGTAACTGCTTCATAGCTGTATCCGCTGCACTGCCGCGCTTTCACCAGACGCACCGCCATCTGGGTTGAGTACAAGAAATTGGTAATTGAGCATGGTGGCAAACAGCACCCAAGTCAAATAGGGCAGAAGCAGGAGCCCCGCCAGTTTGCGCACCCGATAAAAGGCCCAGATCACTGCCAGCATGGTGGCGATCACGCCGCCGAGCAACCACAGGCCGCCGACGATATCTTGCATCGCGAAGAACACCGGATGCCACGCCAAATTCAACGCGAAGTGGATCACAAAAAGCCCAATCGCCAATGGCCGACCATATGCACCCCAAGAGCTGACCACCAAAGCGAGGGAGACACCAATCATCACGTAGAGAATGGGCCACACAATCGCGAACGCTACAGATGGCGGGAAAAGAGCAGGTTTCTCAAGCCCCTGAAACCATAAGGTTTCAGAGCTGCCCAATTGGCCAGAAACGAATCCGAGCAACCCGATTAGAGGAACGAAAAACAAGGACCAGCGCAGCAGACTTGCCCGCAATTGCGCTTTGGACGCGAGAAAAGTCATATCCATCCTCATGTGAGCCGCAGATGCCGCCGTATTCCCAAAAATACGGCGCGATTCGCGGGTGCGATCAGAGCCAGTCGGGATACACATCGCCGCCCCGCGCGCCAATCACGCCCGGGCGCAGAAACGGTAGATCGTCGGGGAAGAAACGCAGCTCAGCGCAATTTATTGCCAAATTATCAACAAAACCATTGGGACACTTTCAAACCTTCTGCTAGGCCTGCCACATTCCTGCCGTGATTCTTGAGCGCACGACGGTGAGGAACGTTGGAGTGGGGCGCTCAACCCAATGAGGTAAAATTTCTATGCAAAAGACCAAACTCGCATCGATGATGGCGATCGCTGGCGGCCTTTCAATCGCTACTGCTGCGTGTTCAGCACCTGCTGAAGAAGCAAGCACCGACGCAGACACCACTGCAGTGGCTTGCTGTGCGGCTGCTGGCTGCTGTGCAGCTGCTGGCTGTTGTGCCGCCGCTGGTTGCTGTGCGGCTGAAGGCTGCTGTGCAGCTGCTGGCTGTGAAGCATCTGCATGTGCGGCTGAAGGCTGCTGTGCTGCTGCTTGCTGTGCAGCTGCATGCTGTGCCGCTGCTGAATAATTCAGCTAAGCAAAGCTAAACCCAAGTTTGGCTAAACCCAAATTTGGTTAAACAATGCGGGCCGGTGACAACGTGGTTGTCGCCGGCCTCTTTGTTTTTTAGATACAACCTATGACACCTAAAGAAGCCGCGCTCACCGTTATCGAAACGATCACACAAATGGCCAGCGAGCAGCGCCCGCTGATGGCGCGCGTGTTACCAGCTGAAAATGTGCATTTCTGGAAGCATTACCCGGAAAAAGACGCGCGCGACGCCAAGACCAAATCGCGCTGGTATTACCACGTGCATGCGCCGGGTCAGCGCGATGAGAACGAGCATGGCCATTTCCACCTGTTCCTGCACCGCGATCAGCTGATCAAAGGTAGCCAGGTTGCCGTGATGCCGCCGGAAGGCGAGAAAGCCAAAGCGCATGTGACCCATCTGGTCGCGCTGTCGGTTGATACGAACGGCATTCCAATGTCGTGGTTCACCACCAATCGCTTCGTCACCAACGAATTTCTCTATCCCGCAGAGACGATGATCAAGCATCTGAAGCTCTACAATGTCGATAAGACACAGGAAGATGAGCTGGTGAACCGTCTGGTCACTGCCATGGTCGCGCTATACCGCGAAGAGATCGCCGAGTTGCTGCTCCAGCGCGATCTCCGCCAGGCTGAACTGGTCGCGAAGCATGGCCCAAAGGGTTATGAAAAGGATTGCGGGGTCGAGGTGCTAAGCTCCATCCCTATTGATCTGGATGAGAAGATTTCGGCGCTCGATCTGGATTAGGATGGTTAGAGGCTTGGTCGCGGAGCACGGCGCGCAGCGCCGCAAGGGCGACCGCCCGCCCGCAGCGACGCGATCTTTGATCGCATGAGCGAGGATATCGCACTCGCGGATGCGAGTGCGGAACTATGATCTTCTCGCACTCACCAGAAACTCAACATTGCCTTGCGGGCCGGTGATCGGGCTTTCGACAATACCCTGAATGCGCCACCCCGCTTGCTCCAGCCATTCGCGCACTTCTTCGCACACGCGGGCGTGCAGTGCCGCATCGCGCACCACCCCGCCCTTGCCCACTTCCGCGCGGGCGACCTCGAACTGCGGCTTAATCAGCGCCACCAGCTGACACTCCTGCGCCGCCAATTCCAGCGGCCGCTCCAGCACTTTGGATAGGCTGATAAAGCTAGCATCGCACACCACCCAGCTGAACGGCTGAGTGATATGGTCCGGGGTCAGCACCCGCGCGCTGGTTTGTTCATAGACCGTGACGCGATCGTCTTGGCGCAGCTTCCACGCGAGCTGATTGGTCCCGCTGTCCACCGCAAAGACATGCGCCGCACCATTTGTCAGCAGCACATCCGTAAACCCGCCCGTCGATGACCCGACATCCATCGCCGTCACGCCCGTGGGATCGAGCTCAAAATGCTCAATCGCATGGGCAAGTTTGATCCCGCCGCGGCTGACCCAGGGGTGATCGCGCCCGCGCACCTCCAGCGCCGCATCCTCGGCGATTTGCTGTCCCGGCTTGGTCACCTTTTGCTCGCCGACGAACACCGCGCCCGCCATCACCAGAGCTTGAGCGCGCGTGCGGCTTTCCGCCAGGCCCTGCTCGGCCAGCAGTTGATCAACGCGCTTCTTTTTTACTTTTGGAGCGGATTTCGCTGAGGAATTCGGTGTTTTCGGCATAGACGAAGGCCTCGTTAGCGCGCATTGATGCGGCATGAAAGCAATCTACCTCAACGCCATCGGCGCCGTCGCTCTCAGTTTCACCATTGCCGCCTGCGTGCCATCCTCTGAGCCGCCCAGCGTCGCAACCTCCGCTCCGGCGACGACGAGCACACCCGCTGCCGCGCCCAGCCCTCTGCCGGCAGCTCCAAAGCCGGCTGCAACCCTGCCCCCTCTGACTGGCGGCATATCGTTCCTCGACGCTCCGCAGACGCAGGGCAATTGGCGCTATATTGTGGAGCGCAATGAGACCTTCGCTTTGTTCGGCAGCAGCATTGAGAACGCGCAGGCAATCATCCGCTGCGATCTGGATACGCGCCAAGTTGGGATCGGCCGGTTTGGCCTAGCCGCGAGCGCCGCAGCCATGCGGATTCGCACCGAAACTCGGGCGAAAGAGGATATGGCGACCACGCGCGACAGCGGGCAGCCATTGGTCGCCTTTGAAATCAACGCGAACGATCCGGTGCTGGATGCAATGGCGTTGTCAAAGGGGCGCTTTGCGATTGAGACCGCCGGGATGCCGACGCTTTACCTGCCCGCATGGGCCGAAGTGACCCGAGTGATCGAAGATTGCAGGTAATTGAGCGAGGCGATCTATTCTGACGTGGGAAAAGTTTTTTACAAGACTTGTGTTCAAACCCAAAACGACTTAGATTGATCCTCGAGTTCAGCGGCGAACGCAGTACTCGGCCCCCCGATGATACGGCTGGGTCTTGGCTTAATAGCGCGAAAGGAGGTGATCCGATGTCTCATGGTTCAGTAGCGAGGTCGGTGAAGATCCCTACGGAGCATATTCGGTAATTTCCCTCGCGGAAAAAGACGCCGAGTAAGGCTTTGTGAGCGGCACTTCCGGCCGCTGACCATGCGAAGGGCAGTTCCGCGGAGGCGGGGCTGCCCTTCTCAGTTTTTTGAGAGGCTTCAAGCGCCAGCGCTCACATCCGTTCGCTTGGCTATCCTCGCTATTACGACCTGAAGGTCGCATCGCTGCGGACGGCCAGTCGGCCTTGCGAACCCTATCGGGTTCGATCCACTGCCAGACATCCGGCTTGGTCGCGGAGCACGGCGCGCAGCGCCGCAAGGGCGACCGCCCGCCCGCAGCGGGGTCGAAGACGGCCATAGGCCACCCGATCTTTGATCGCGTGAGCGAGGAAAACGCGAGCGCGGATGCGCTTGCGAAAAACAAACAAACAAACACGCCCACCTCACACAAATCTTGCCCTTGCGCGCTCACGGTATTACGCGCGTTCCCATGCAATTTGAGACAATCCCCCACCCCTCGCCAATAGCTGATGATGCGCGCGAAGCCGCCATCGCCGATCCTGGTTTTGGCACGGTCTTCACCGATCACATGGTCACGATTGACTATGATGAGGGCGCAGAGGGCAGTGTCGGCGGCGGCTGGCACTCCCCGCGCATTGGCCCGCGCGAACCCATTGCGCTCGATCCCGCGGCCAGCGTCCTGCACTATGCGCAGGAAATTTTCGAAGGGATGAAGGCCTACCGCCTGGCGGATGGCGAGCTCGCCTTGTTCCGCCCAGAGGAAAACGCCCGCCGGTTTAACGCCAGCGCGCGGCGCATGGCCATGCCTGAACTGCCTGAGGAGCTGTTCCTTGAAGCCGTGAACAAAGCGGTCACCGCGGATGCCAAGTGGTTCCCCAGCGTGGAGGGCGGCTCGCTCTACATCCGCCCGTTCATGTTCGCGAGCGAGGCGTTTCTGGGCGTGCGCCCGGCCAAGCAATATAAGTTTATCGTCATCCTGAGCGCGGCGGGCAATTACTTCAAATCTGGCTCACCCGCTGTCAGCATCTGGCAATCGGAATACACCCGCGCGGCCCCCGGCGGCACAGGCGCGGCGAAGACCGGCGGCAATTACGCCGCCAGCCTGGTGCCCACCGGCGAGGCGTTCAAACGCGGCCATGATCAGGTCCTATTCCTCGATGCGGTCGAGAAGAAATGGGTCGAGGAACTGGGCGGCATGAACCTGTTCTTCGTTATGCGCGATGGCAGCGTGATCACTCCGCCGCTGACCGGCACAATTCTGCCCGGGATCACCCGCAACAGCCTGATCACCCTGCTCGGCGAGGAAGGGCTGAGCGTGCGCGAGGAACCCTATTCGATCCAGCAATGGCGCAGCGATGCGGCCAGCGGCGATCTGGTCGAGGTGATGGCCTGCGGCACGGCGGCAGTGGTCACTCCGGTTGGCAAGGTCGACAGCGCCGATGGCGAATTCGTAATCGGCAATGGCGGCCCCGGCGCAGTAACCAGCAAAATCCGCGAGAAATTGGTCGGCATCCAGCGCGGCAGCGTGGACGACACGCATGGCTGGGTAAAGCTAGTCTAAAGGAGCAGCAATATGATTGGATTTCTATCGACTTTGGCACCCATCGCTTTGCTCTGCGCTATTGCGGCGGACGAGTACGATTGGCTCGATAGCAACCGTCTCAACATCAATATCACGCAGCCAATCAAAGGCACGACGCCCGATTTCAAGCGAGGTCAGAAAGAACTCGATTTCATGGCGAAAGAACTCTGTGCCGAGCGGGGCCTTGGAAAACCAAAGATCGAAGGTGAATTGAGGGTAGCTAGGATCGGAGTAAATCCCGAAGGCAAGCGCCAGGTCACCTTGGTTGCGACATATGCCTGCCAAGCAAAGTAGTCCCGAAATCCAAGTCGCTGCGCTCTATAATTTCGCGCCCTTCGAAGACCCTGCGGCTTTGCAGGGACCGCTGCAGGCGGCGTGCGATGCGGCGGGAACGCGCGGCACCATTCTGCTCGCGCCAGAGGGCGTGAACGGCACCATTGCGGGCACGCCAGAGGGTATCGAGGCTGTGCTCGCGCACATTCGCACCCTGCCGGATTGCGAGACTTTTGACGTCAAATACTCTCATGCTGAAAGCATGCCGTTCCATCGGATGAAGGTACGGCTGAAGCGTGAAATCGTCACCATGGGCGAGCCGGGAATTGATCCGCGCGCCAGCGTGGGCCGCTATGTTGATCCCAACGATTGGAACGAACTGATCAGCGATCCCGACACCATCGTGATCGACACGCGCAATGATTATGAGGTCGCGATCGGCCAGTTCGAAGGCGCGATTGATCCCAAGACCCCGAGCTTTCGCGACTTTCCCGCCTGGTTTCGAAATCGCCGCGAAGAGCTGCTTGGCGAAGGTAAAACGCCCAAGGTCGCGATGTATTGCACCGGCGGCATTCGGTGCGAGAAATCGACCAGCTTCCTGCGCAGCGAAGGCGTGGACGAGGTCTATCACCTCAAAGGCGGCATTCTCAAATATCTCGAAAACGTGCCGGAGGACGAAAGCCTGTGGCACGGCGAATGCTTCGTGTTCGACCAACGCGTTGCGGTGAAACACGGGCTGGAGCTCGGATCATATGGTCAGTGCTTTGCCTGCCGCCATCCGCTGAGCGCGGAGGAAATGGCCTCACCCGATTATGCCGAGGGGATCACCTGCCCGCATTGCATCGATGCCCGCAATGATGAGCAGCGCGCCCGCTATGTTGAGCGGCAACGGCAAAAGGAACTCGCGAAGCAGCGCGGCGAGGCGCATATCGGCAAGCCGATTGAGACCTCTGCGGGAAACGAGAGCGACGACGGTTTTGACACGAGCGAAAGCTGGGAGGCAAACTTCCCCGGCGGCCTGACGCCAGACACGCTGAGCGATCCGAAGTGACGCATCCGCCGATCCTCTATTCCTTCCGCCGCTGCCCCTATGCGATGCGCGCGCGAATGGCTCTGTGGGTGGCGGAAATCGGCGTGATCCTGCGCGAGGTGAAGCTGTCGGATAAGCCCCCTGCCCTGATTGAAATTTCGCCCAAGGCGACCGTGCCGGTGCTGATTTCGGTTGATGGTCCGGTGCTGGAGGAAAGCATTGAGATCATGCGCTGGGCGCTGGGCAAGAATGATCCAGAGGGCTGGCTGGCTGGCGATGATGCGGAGCTGATCGCGCGCAATGACGGCGTGTTTAAGCATCACCTCGACCGCTACAAATACCCATCGCGCTATGAGGATGAGGCCGATCATGGGCAGTTCGATCACCGCGCGGAAGGCTTCGCGATCCTGCAAGACCTGGACACGCGGCTCTCCACTCAGGCATTTCTGTGCGGTGAAACCCGCACGCTGGCCGACATGGCGCTGTTCCCGTTCATTCGGCAATTCGCCAATACCGACCGCGAGTGGTTTGATGCACAGCCGATCACGCATTTGCAAAAATGGCTGGAGGGGCATCTGGCCTCAGACATTTTCAAGAGCATCATGCCCAAATTTGATCCGTGGAAAGCAGGCGATAAGCCAACGCGTTTTGGACCAGATGAAGAACTTATGTGCTCGTAAAAGGCGGCTATTGCGTTAGGCGAAAGTGCAATTGTTTTTTACTCAACGTTTACCTCAAAAGGGTAATTCCAACTTATGACAAGCAACGAACCATCACACTCCGCTGAAACGCATGAGCAGTATTGCGAATTGCATACTTCTATCAGTGGTTTCTGGAGCACTGATACGATTCAGTCCTATTTTGATGACTTGAACAAAGCTTCAATGCCGATGCTTGTCGCCAGAAAGCCGATCTACGCGCTTGTCGACTTTACCGGCTTTTTGCCACAAGATCGGGGCACGGGAGATGCAATTCGGGAACATTTGCTAGTCTCGAAAAAGCATGGACTAAAACGCATCGCCATTCTTGGCGCATCTCCGCTGGCTAAACTGCAATACCGGCGCTTGAGCGAAGGTCTGCAAGTCGAGTTTTTCGATAATAAGGCTGACGGTCTGGTGTGGCTGCGCGCCGATCGTTGATCGGCAAGTGCCCTCACAATATCGCAATTGGCGGATTTGACCGATAGCTTGGACGACAAGCTACCCAGTTGTGGTAGGGAGACATCATGACAGACAACAAACCAGTTTACACGGCCGCACTGCTAGAGCAGCACTGTGAAACCCATTCTGTCGTTAGCGGGTTTTGGGACGTAAAGACGATCCAAACCTATTTCGATGAGGTGAACGAGGTGGCTTTGCCGTTGGTGAAAGCACGCTCACCAATTTACTCCCTGGTCGATTTCACAGGCTTTTTGCCACAAGATCGCGAAACGGCCGAAGCCATCCGCGATCATCTGGTCATGTCGGAAAAATTCGGCCTGAAACGTATCGCTATTCTTGGCGCATCTCCGCTGGCCAAGCTGCAATATAAACGCCTGAGCGAAGGCTTAGATGTCGAGTTTTTCGATGACAAAGCCGAAGCGCTGACTTGGCTCCGCGCTAACCGCTGATCCGGCCAGTTGGTAGCCAGTCACTAAGCCAACTGATCTCTTAGCACATCAATCAGCCAGCTTGCAGCGGGGCCAGGCCGCGCATCGCGGCGCCACAGCGCGCTGAGCGGATAGATATCGCCCGGCTTTTCCGGCAGATCGAGCTCTACCAATGTGCCGCTCGCAATATCGCCCTTCACTTGGTGGCGCGGCATATTGCCCCATCCCAGCCCCTCTTTCAGCAACGCGTGTTTCGCGCCGAGATCACCCAGCCGCCAAGTCTTTGGGCTGAGCACTGAAAACTCGCGCCCGTCTGTCATGGGGGAACGATCGGACAGCACCAGTTGCAGATGTTTGCGACTTTCGCCCGGTTCGATGCCTGGTTCAGTTAGCGGATGGCTCGGCGCCGCCACAGGAATTAAGTCAACACCGCCAATAACTTGGCGCTCCAAATCAGGGTGATCACCAATCGTCGGACCGCCGATCGCAAGATCAACCTCCTCTTCGATCAGACAAGCCGCAACTGCCCCCAACCCCTCAATCTGCAGGCGCAAAGCAACGGTTGGAAACATCGCGCGAAAGTCGCGCAAGGCCCGCGCGGTCACATCGCCGGGCACCATCACATCAAGCACCAATGAGACGGTGCTCTCCAGCCCAGCGTGCAGGCTTTGCGTTTTGGAGAGCAGCGCGTCGACGCCGTCAGACACTGCTCGAGCCTCTGGCAGCAAGCCAGTACCAGCCTCGGTCAGCACAGGTTTGCGAGATCCCTCGCGCGCGAACAGAGTAACCGCCAGCTGCGCCTCCAACTGAGCAATCCCATAGCTGATCGCGGAGACCGCCCGGCCCATGCGCCGCGCTGCGCCGCCAAAGCTGCCCTCTTCCGCCACCGCCAGGAAGATGCGTAATTGATCAAGAGTGGGATCGCCCAAACGCATAACAGCACTAATGTTCGGATAATCTGAACATTTTAGCAAGTTTTATCGCACTTATGCGATTACAAAACACCACCTATCTCCTGTCTCAACGCAAACATGCTGATCCAAACACGAACCGATCAGCACACATAGGAGACAAACCATGAGCGCACCAATCATCGAACGTCGTCCCTTCAATTCACTGGGCGCTGCCAATCACGGCTGGCTGGATGCCCACCATCACTTTGCCTTTGGCGGCTATCACGATCCCGCCCGCGTCAATTGGGGCAGCCTTCGGGTATGGAACGACGACACAATCGCTCCCGGCACCGGCTTTCCCACCCACCCGCACGAGGACATGGAAATCATCACCTATGTCCGCAAAGGCGCGATCACTCACCGCGACAGCATGGGCAATGAAGGCCGTACAGAGGCCGGCGATGTCCAAGTGATGAGCGCTGGGACCGGCGTGCAGCATTCAGAATACAACCGCGAAGATGAAGACACCGAAATCTTCCAAATCTGGATTATCCCAACCGAGCGTGGCGGCAGCCCAAATTGGGGCGCAGCACCTTTCCCCAAGGACGACCGGGCGGGCAAATTCGTCACCCTTGCTAGCGGAACTGAAAACGAGGCCGCCAATGATGACGGCGCGCTTCCGATCCGCACTAATGCAAGCGTGCTGGGCGCAACGATCAAAGCCGGCGAAAGCGTGACCTACGATGTCGCTGACCCATCGCGGCACCTCTATCTGGTCCCTGCCACCGGCAAGGTTCGCATCGAGAATGTCGAGGCCGAAGCACGTGACGGCGTTGCCATCACTCAGCTTAGCCAGGTGACGATCACCGCCCTTAAAGACAGCGAAATTGTCCTCGTGGACGCCGCTTAGCCTCTTGAGAGCTGGCCGCGAATTACCGCTCAGCGGCCAGCTCTTCTTTTCCTTTCAGCATCACTTCCCAGGAGAGTTTCAATGACCAATATTCTTTACGTATTCGCCAGCATCCAAGGCGACACCTCGGTCTCACGCGGCCTCGGCAACAAACTAGTCGAGCGCCTGAGCGCAGGCACAGACACCACCGTGACGGCCCGCGATCTCAGCCGGAATGATCTGCCCTTCATCGACGCAGACCGCTTTGCCGCCAACCTCGCGCCAATGGCTGACCGCACGCCGGAGCAGGCAGAGCTTGCGAGCATTGCCGACACTCTGATCGAAGAGCTTCAGGCGGCTGACACCATCGTATTCGCGGTCCCGATCTACAATTTTGGGGTACCCGCATCGGTCAAAGCGTGGGCAGATTTGGTCGCCCGTGCCGGAACCACGTTCAAATACACCGAGAACGGACCGGTCGGACTGCTCGAAGGCAAAAAGGCCTACATCGCGGTCGCTTCCGGCGGCACGCCAGTGGGCAGCGATTTCGACCATATGACCCCTTGGCTCAAATTCTTCCTCAGCTTTATCGGCATTTCCGATGTAGAAATTATCGCAGCCGACGGGATCAGGGGCCGGGATGGCGAAGCGAAAATCGCCGCAGCCCACGCCGCAATCGAAGCAATCACCGCCTGACACCCCCTCTAAATTCGGAGAAACGCCATGACCACTATCGGAACACAAAGCGCTGAACTGGGCGGATCAAGCAAATCGCAAGACACGCTCGCCCTAACTGCCCGCCTGTTGCTCGCCGCTCTTTTCATCCTAGCAGGCATCAACAAGCTTAGCGCGATGGAGCAAACCGTCGGCTACATCGCATCGGTTGGAATGCCGCTGCCAGAGCTCGTCTATTTTGGCACGGTAGCAATTGAGATTGTCGGCGGGCTAATGGTCGCGCTGGGTTTCAAGGCCCGCTATGGCGCTGGTGCCTTGGGGGTCTTCACCGTCCTTACCGCTGTCTTCTTTCACAATGATTTCAGCCAGCAGACTGAGGTAACTGTGTTCCTTAAAAACCTCGCGATTGCGGGCGGCCTATTTGCCATCGCCGGCTTCGGACCAGGACGCTTTTCGATTGATCGGAAATAGTCTTTGCACAAAGCTCGCGCGCTGGATGACTTTCGTGTTGTCCGGCGCGTTCACGTTTGGAAACTTTTGCAGATTACTCAGCTGGTTCGGCTGACAAACCATCGTCTGAGAAGCGTTGACGCAGGCTTTCAACCTCACGGTCGATCTGGGTCGCCAAGGTTTCCAATTGGCCAGAACTGTTGTCGATCTTGTCAATTGTCTTGCTGGCGAGCGCAAAGTTCTCTGACACTTGCGCAACGGCGCTGCCGCTGTCCAAAGCCTTGCGGCGAACCCCGTCGATCAATCCAGAGAGTTCTGCGCTGGTTGTGCGCTGTTTTTCGACCGAGCTTGCGGCCACTGCGGCCATCTCGCCCACGGTTTCAATCGATGCGTCAATCGCGCGAAACTGCGCAATAGATTCGCCAATCAACTCAGACAGCGAGCCCACGATTGTTGAGATTTCGCTCGAGGCTTCTTGCGTCTGCTTAGACAATTGCGCCACTTCGCTCGACACCACGGAAAAGCCCTTGCCCGCCTCGCCCGCGCGCGCTGCTTCGATCCGAGCGTTTAAAGCCAGCAATCCGGTCTTGTCCGAAATCGATTTGATCATTGCCACCAGCTTGCCGATTTCCTTTGCCGACAGTTCCAGCTGACCAGCAATTTGCGCGCCGCGATCACTCGCTTGATCCGCATGGGTCGCGGCTGCATTGGCATCTGCAACTCGGGTGCCAACCAGCTCCAAGGTCTCGCTAAGGACTTGTGCACCCTTAGCCATCTGCTCCGCCATGCTTAGCGTTGCATCAGCCTGGGCGCTGGCGTGATCAACCTGTTCACCGGATTCGTGCGAGTGAGCGGCAAGGCGCTCAGATCCGGTCGCAAGGTCGCTTGCCTGAGCATTCAATTGCTGGACAAGTGCGGCGAAGTTTGTCTGAAATTCGCGCAAAGCCTTGGTTGTATTGTCAGCACGATCACGCTCCCGCGTGACCATACTAGCAAGCTCACTCTGCTCAGCGCGCAATTTGTCCGCAGCGATTCTCTCGGTGGCCTGCACCCGGTCAAGAAAGGCGTTCAGTTCTTCGGCAATATCGCCGCCCTCTTCAAAAGGGTCGACATCAAGGCGCGTGCTAAGGTCAGCATCGCCGCTGTTGATTTTGTTCAAAGTCCGCGACAGCTCCGCATTGCCTAGCAAAGCGCGGTGCTCCGAAAGGTTAAGCCCGCGACGTTCATCTTCCAGCGGCACGCGCAATTTGCCGCGACTGTGCATGGCGTTTGCGATGACGCCCATCGTCATAAAGGCGAATGCGCCAATGCTGAATGCTCCGAGGAATTGAACCCCGAGCTGCGTGAAAAATCCATGAGCCAGGCGGTCTGCTGGCACAATAAATGCCACCGCCAATGTCCCAAAGAACCCGCCAAACCCGTGCACGCTGACCGCGTAAACCGCATCATCGACACGGTGCGTGCGCTCCAGCCAATCGGCAAAGAACACACTGCCCACGGCGATTAACGCAGCCGCGCCAATCGCGCCCAAAGAATGTGTATAAGGCGCGCTGGCAGTGATCGACACCAAACCAACGAGCAGCCCGTTGACCATTCGGTCAGCACGGTAATAGCCATCGCGGTAATAGGCCGCGACTGTCGCCGCGCATGCCGCCGCCGCGCCTGCAAACAAAGTGTTAGATAGGGCCCGCGCGAAATCGTCGCTGCCAGGCTCCAGAGTGCCGGTGTTAAAGCCGAGCCAGCCAACGAGCAGGATCAGCGCGCCGCCACCGGTTAGGATCGGGCTGTGGCCGTGGATCGCTTGCAAGGCATCATCGCCTTCGCCGTCCACATTTTCGCGGCGATCAAAGCGCCCATCGCGCGCACCAACAACCAGCAAAATACCCAGCGCCGCGGCGCCGCCTGCAAGGTGGACGACGCTGCTGCCAGCAAAGTCGATAAAGCCCAATTGTTGCAGCCAGCCCTCACCACTGCCGCCGGGCAGATAGCTCGCCCAGGCCCAGTGCCCAATCATCGGATAGATCAGCGCCGTGAGCGGCAATGTCATGAGAATATAGGCGGAAAAGCGCATACGCTCTGCCACCGCGCCAGATACGATCGTAGCCGCCGTACCGCAGAACAAAGCTTGGAAAAGGAGGAAGAGCGTGACTGAGCCTTCGCCCGAATAGCCGAGCAGGCCAGCATCAAATCCGATGAGGCCAAAGCCGCCGCCAAACATGACCGCGGCACCGAAGATATGGAACACGAGAATGGCAACGACGAAGTCCGCGAGGTTCTTCATCGACACGTTGATGCTGTTCTTAGAGCGGACAAATCCAGCCTCTAAAAACAGGAAACCGATCTGCATTCCAGCAACCAGCACGCATGCCAGCGCCAGCCAAATCTCGATTGCCATTTTTCACCCCAACTGCTTTTATTATTATTATTTCTGGGGTTATTACCTATGACGAACTAAGAACAAGTTAACGGCGAGTTAGTCATCATTTCCCGCTGGGAAGCCCGGTTTTTAGATCCTCCAGCCACACATCGGCAACCGCATCGGATGGCGCGCGCCAATCGCCGCGCGGCGACAATGCGCCTTGCGAGCTGACCTTTGGCCCATTGGGCAAGGCGCTGCGCTTAAACTGGCTGAAGGCGAAGAAGCGTTTAACGAAACTTTCCAGCCATCCAGCGATCGTCGCAAGGTCGTATTCGTTCTTGCGATTTTCCGGAAAACCATCGGGCCATTTGCCCGCCCGCGCATCGCGCCACGCGTGATAGGCCAGAAACGCGACCTTGGATGGGCGCTGACCATAGCGAATGGTGTGGTGCAGGAAGAAGTCGTTGAGCTCATACGGCCCAATCCGTTCCTCTGTGCTTTGGATCGCGCCATCTTCGCCCGCTGGCACCAGCTCTGGCGAGATTTCGGTGTCGAGTACTGCGCCCAAGACGTCGCTGCACGCATTGCTGAATTGCTCCGTCTGGATCGTCCAGCGGATCAGATATTGGATCAGCGTCTTCGGCACGCCCGCGTTCACACCGTAATGGCTCATGTGGTCGCCAACGCCGTAAGTGCACCAACCCAGCGCCAGCTCTGACAAATCGCCAGTGCCCACGACAAAGCCGGAGTGCTGCCCGGCCAGGCGGAACAGATAATCCGTACGCAATCCGGCCTGAACATTTTCAAAGGTCACATCATAGACCGGCTCACCGCCCGCAAACGGGTGCTTCATATCCTCCAGCATCCGCGTAGCCGCTGGCTTAATGTCGATCTCCTCGGCGGTGATTTCCATCGCCTCCATCAGCTTCCACGCGTTCGACTTGGTGCTGTCAGAGGTGGCAAAGCCGGGCATGGTGTAGCCGCGGATGGCGGTGCGCGGCATGCCGAGCCGGTCGCAGGCTTTCGCCGCCACGATCAAAGCATGGGTGCTATCAAGTCCGCCAGAAATGCCGATAATCAAAGACTTGGCGTGGGTCGCGGTGATCCGCCGCATCAGGGCATCGACCTGAATGTTGAACGCTTCGTAGCAATCCTCGTCCAGCGTCTTTGCGTTGTTCGGCACAAATGGGAAGCGGCGAACCGGACGGATCAGGCCCTTATCCAGCGCGCCATCCTCGGCAACGCCAGCATGATCGAACACGATCCGGCGATAGCTGTCCTCTGGCCGGCCATGCGCCTCTGCCGCGTCGGCAAAGGTTTGGTTCCGCACCCGCTCGGCAGCAATCCGCTGAGTGTCGATATCGACCACGCACAGCTCCGGCTCCAGATCAAAGCGCGTGCTTTCGGCCATCAATCCGCCCAGCTCGTAAATCACACCCTGCCCATCCCATGCAAGATCGGTGGTGCTTTCGCCGTGGCCGCTGGCTGAATAGACATAGGCGCAAATCGACCGAGCCGAGCTTGATCGGCAGTGCAAATGGCGATCATCCGCGCGGCCAATCGTGATCGGCGAAGCGGATAGATTGCACAAGATCTGCGCCCCGGCGAGCGCGGCCATCGTGCCCGGAGGATTGGGCGCCCAGAAATCTTCGCAAATCTCCACGCCGAAGGTGAAGCCGGGCAGGTTGCTCGCGGCAAAGACCACATCTGTGCCGAATGGAACTTCTTCGCCGTTCACTGCGATCCATAAATCTTCGCAGCCACGCCCATGCGCGAAATAGCGTTTCTCATAAAACTCGCGGTAATTGGGCAGATAGCTTTTCGGGATCACGCCCAGCAATTCGCCATTCGCAATCACTGCGGCGCAATTGTAAACCTTGTCCCCGCGTTTCAGCGGCGCGCCAATTACCAGCACGGGCGAAAGATCGCGCGAGGCCTCGATCACCTCGCCCAGCGCCTCTTCCACCCGGACCAGCAGAGCC
Organism: Erythrobacter sp. S249; assembly: GCF_057364975.1. NCBI lineage: Bacteria > Pseudomonadati > Pseudomonadota > Alphaproteobacteria > Sphingomonadales > Erythrobacteraceae > Erythrobacter > Erythrobacter sp. S249. The sequence goes on from NZ_CP200287.1 coordinate 698,920, forward strand.
TGCTGAAGCAGCAGATCATCAATCGCATAGGACGACAAAGTCAGCTCTGGATAGACCACCAGATCGACATTTTGCGCATGCGCCTTCTTCGCCTCGGCGATTACGCCAGCGGTGTTGTAAGCCACATCGGCAGGGCGCGAGGACGGCGTGCTTGTCGCCACGCGCACAAACCCGTGGCTGTGCATGTCGTAAAAAGAATGGCTGCTGGCTGTCACGTGGGCACGCTCCGAAATGGTGTCTGGCGCACCCTTTAGCGGTTTATCACCGCGCATCAAAGGCATGAGAGATGATGCTGCAAAAGCGAACGCAAAGTTTCGCTATTCGGACTAGCAGTGAAAATGAACCCGCCGTCGCATCAACGAAGGTTGCACGCGGCGCAGACATCCCCCACCTCATGAAACACGGGTCAGAACGACACACCCCTCCCAGCTAAGGAGCACATAGAATGGCCGATCCCACTTATACCCCGCCAGAAGTCTGGACCAATGACACCGAGAATGGCGGACGTTTTGCCAGTATCAACCGCCCAACCGCAGGCGCGCGCGAGACCAAGGAATTGCCGCAGGGCGACAATCCGTTTCAGCTGTACTCGCTGGCGACGCCCAATGGGGTGAAGGCCACAATCATGCTGGAGGAGCTGCTGGAGGCAGGCCACACAGGCGCAGAATATGACGCCTATACCGTGAACATCGGTGAAGGCGTGCAATTCACCAGCGGCTTTGTAGAAATCAATCCGAACTCAAAAATCCCTGCCTTGCTCGACAAGAGCGGCGACAAACCGTTCCGCGTGTTCGAATCGGCGGCCATTCTGGTGCACCTTGCGGAGAAATTCGGCGCGTTCCTGCCAACCGAACCGGCTGCACGCGCAGAGGTGATGAGCTGGCTATTTTGGCAGGTTGGCACCGGGCCGTTCATCGGCGGCGGCTTTGGCCATTTCTACGCCTATGCCCCGGAGAAATACGAATATCCGATCAATCGCTATGCGATGGAAACAAAGCGGATTTTCGACGTCGCGGACCAGCGTTTGGCCGAAAACCGCTTCCTCGGCGGCGACGAATACACCATCGCAGATATCGCCAATTACCCTTGGCTTGCGCCTTTCGTCGAAGGCAAAATCTACAATGAAGCCAAGACTTTCCTGTCGATTGATGAGTACAAAAACGTCGCCCGCTGGGTGGAGGAAATCTCTGCCCGTCCGGCGGTGAAACGCGGCCGGATTGTCAACAAGACCTGGGGCGAAGAAAATGAGCAGCTGCTAGAGCGTCACTCTGCGGCGGACTTTGAAGGCAAGGCAATCTGACCGGCTGAAGCGATAAAAGGGGCGCACAGGCAAAAATGTGCCTTGCGCCCCTTCACATATAAAATGGCGGCGCTATATAGCGCGCTCTGCTGGGGTGTGGCCAAGTGGTAAGGCACCGCTTTTTGGTAGCGGCATTCGTAGGTTCGATCCCTACCACCCCAGCCATTTTCCTTACCCAAATCATTGAAATTGAGCGCTAAAACCCGGCGCCCATAACGCACGCCTTTTGCGCAGGCCTCAGCGCAGCTCCAATGGCTCCTGCGGATTGTTCGGCTCCAGGATCATCTCATTGGTCTGATTGTCGACGCGGTAAGATGCGAGCCGCGAGAGCAGGTTCATACCGATCACATTGGTGTTGCCCAGGCTAGGCGCGATCACGACATCAAGCCCGCGCGCGGCCACATTGCCAAAGCGCAGCTCATCAATTGTGCCAAGAGACGCCTCCACCGGACCATTCGCTGTGCCGATCGTAACTGGCAGCCCGCCCGTACGCGGCTCTATGCCTGCCTGATCCGCCAGACCTTGCGATATCGCCGTCAGCGTCGCGCCGGTGTCGACCAGAAAATTGGCAGGCACTCCATTAAGCTCCGCGCGGAGCCAGAAATGCCCATCTTGGCTGATCGGAATACGGGTCTCCCCGCCCTCCACCACTTGCTGAGGCAGGCCAAGCTGCGGCACGGCGACCTCAATGCGCGGATCAAAGCGGGAGAGCTGAATGATGACGGTGCAAAGAATGCCGACCAGCACCAAAGTGCTGCCCGCGCGAACGAACTTGCCGAACGCCACCTCGCGGCGGATCATCAGCGAACCGAGCACACCGGCCATTACCGCCGCGACCGCGAGCATCAGCAATTCCGAGCGCGGGACGGCGGTGAACGCGCCAGCGATGTTGGAAAAGAGGTTGTCGAGGTTCATTGCCCCTAAACATAGGAACAATTGCCGTGCTTTTCCATGAACGAACGCGCTCGCGCCGTGAGCAATTCTAGCCGAGCATTTTTGCCGCCAAGGCGCGACCTGATAGAAACGCACCTTCAACGCGCGGGCTGTGCAGATAGTCCCCAGCAATGCCGATCTGTTTGTCCGCGTCATAGCGTGCTGGTTCGCCCGCGACTGGCTCAGCCATCGCATACAGCCAGCGGTGCGCGGTCAAATGGATCGGTTTCGCAGGCTTTGCCCCGGTCTGCGAGAAGAAATCGGCGAGCAAAATCTCGGCCACTTCCTCCTTAGGCAGGTCAAGCACTTCGCGGCTGCGCTCTGGGCTGGCGTGCAGCACCCAGCATTCGCCGCCGTTTCTTTCAGGCTTGGCCGAATTGCGCGCAGCCCAAGAAATCCCCGCTTCGGGATCACGCAGGCAGTCCGCCTCAATGCTAAGCTTTTGCTCAAACGCCGCCATCACGGCCCAGCACGGCGCGGATTGCACCTGCGATGCGGCAGCGGCCAGCTCTGGCGCGACTTCAGACAGCAGAACGCTCGCTTGCTCCGCCGGAACCGCGCACACAATCGCATCTGCGGTAAAGCTCTTATCGTCCGTTTCCAGCTTCCAGCAGTCACCATCTCGGTGCAATCTCTCAATCCGGGTGCCCCACTCGACACCAAGCGCGCTGCCCATCGCGCGGATCGGGCCATTCATGCCCGGCGTACCAACAAAGGCATCGTCACCCGCCGCTGGCCAAGGCGCGACCACGCCCAGTTCCTGCCATTCGCGCACAGCCTCTTTGAAAGCGGGATCACGAGCGGTGAAGAATTGCGCCCCGTGATCAAAGCTGACCGTCTCGTCCGCAATCTCTGCGCGTCTGGCCGCCATGCGCCCACCCGGGCCGCGTCCCTTGTCAAAGATCACGACCTGCTTGCCCGCCGCCGCCAATTGCGCGGCGCAGCTGAGCCCGGCCATGCCAGCGCCGATGATTGCGACGGTTTCGATTGAATGTGCCATGGCGGGGTAACGCGCGGGCGCGCCTTTCGGTTTCGAAGGAAATTGGGGGGCTTGTTAGAAAGCGCTTATGGCGCGGATTTTGGCGGCTTCGCCTCGGCCAAAATCAGCGAGAAACGCTCTTCACTATCGAGCCAGCGCTGCTGCGGGTCCCATCCACTCGCGAGCAGCAGCATGTTTGCGGTGCGGCGATTGAACTTGTGGCTGTTCTCGGTGTGGATCGTCTCGCCGCGCGTCATCGCAAAATGAGTGCCTGAAACGGAAAAATCGAGATCGCTCTGCGCCACCAGATGCATTTCAATGCGCGCAAAATCATCGTTCCAGCGCGCCACATGCTCAAAGGCTTGCGTCGGAATATCGCTGCCGAGCTCGCGGTTAACCCGGCGCAGCAGATTGAGATTGAAATCCGCCGTCACCCCGGCGGCATCGTCATAGGCATCGACCAAGACTCCGCGATCCTTGATCAGATCCATGCCGATCAGCAGGCGCGCGCCCTCACCCAATGTCTCACGCATATTGCGCAGCAAATCGACCGCCGTGCGCGGGACCATATTGCCAATTGTCGAACCGGGGAAAAAGCCGAGCTTCGGCAGGCCTGCGACCGCATCGGGCAGCGCAACTTGCCGCATAAAATCAGCCTCTACCGGATGGACCGGCAGACCGGGAAATTTCGCCGCCAGATCAGCCGCCGCCGCGCGCAAAAAATCGCCCGAGATATCAAGCGGGACATAGGCGCTCGGCTCAATCGAAGAGAGCAGCAGCGGCGTTTTCACCGAGCTGCCAGAGCCAAATTCCACCACCGCACGGCCCGGCCCGATCAGTTCGGCAAATTCTGCGCCGCGCTCTCGCAAAATCTCTGTCTCAGCGCGGGTCGGGTAATATTCCGGGATCTGCGTGATGTCTTCGAACAATTGCGATCCGGCATCATCATACAGCCACCGCGCAGAAATCGCCTTTTGCGGCTGCGACAGCCCGGCCAGAACATCGCTGCGAAACGCGGTATCCACTCCATCATCATCGCGGTTCACGAGCGCAATGCCTTCTTGAGAACTCATCAATTATCCTTGGCCTTAAAGGTCTTTGGCAAGGCGCAGACCGGTGAATTGCCAGCGCTGATGCGGGTAGAAGAAATTGCGATAGGACGCGCGCGAATGCCCGCGCACGGTGGCGCAGCTGGCGCCTTTCAGAACGAACTGACCGCTCATAAATTTGCCATTGTATTCGCCCACCGCGCCGCCTGCGGGCGCAAAGCGGGGGTATGGCAGATAGGCCGAGCGCGTGAACTGCCAGCAATCGCCAAACAAAGCCTCTCCGCCATGCTGAGCCGGGGCATGGGCGCCGTCCAATTGGTTTCCGGACGAGGCGTCGTGAGCGGGCGCGCTGCCCTCCCCATCCTGACCGCGCGCAATCGCTTCCCATTCAAACTCGGTTGGCAGACGCATTCCCGCCCAGCTGGCAAAGGCATCCGCCTCAAAATAAGAGATATGAGTGACCGGCGCATCGGGATCGCGCAGCTGCCAACCTTGGTGGGTGAAATGCTCAGCCGTGCTGTCACGCTCACGCCAATAGAGCGGAGCGGTGATGCCGTTTTCCCGCGCCCAGGCCCAGCCGTCTGACAGCCATAAAGATGCGGTGGTGTAGCCGCCATCGGCGATAAATTCGTCCCATTGCCGGTTCGTCACCAGCCGGCGCGACATGGCAAACGGTTCCAGCAGAACGCGGTGGCGCGGCCCCTCATTGTCGAACGCGAATTCGGCGCTGTCATTATGGTCATGCCCGATCAGAGCAATGCCGCCGGGATGCTCATTCCAACCCGCATCGGCCACGCCGCCTGCACCGCCCGCCGACATCGCGGCCTCTGGCGCGCCAACCCACATCGCGGGGCCGAGCGGATTTTGGAACAATGCGTGCTTGATATCGGTTAGCAGCAATTCAATGTGCTGCTGCTCATGCGCGATGCCCAAAGCGATCAGATCAGCCCGCTCTGGGTCAGCAATGAGCGGCTTCATCGCGCGATCAACAGCTTTGCGCCAATCGCGAATTTCATCCAGCGTCGGGCGCGACAAAGCCCCGCGTGAAAAACGCGCAATCCGCTCCCCTTCCGCCTCATAGTAAGAGTTGAACAGGAACGGCCAGTCTTCGTTATAGAGCGTGTATCCCGGCGCGTAATCGCGCAGCAGGAACGTCTCCCAAAACCAATTGGTATGCGCCAAATGCCATTTCGCCGGCGAGGCGTCTTCCATGGATTGCATCGTCGCATCAGCATCGGACAAACGCTCGGTCAATGCCTCCATCAGCGCCCGGGTAGAGCAATATTGCTCAGCCAGATCGGGGCGAGGCTCCGCCTTGTGCACTGGGTGTTCCGGCGATGTCAGCGGCACGCGCGCCTCCCAATTTGCGAGCGTTTCCAATCGCTCAGCAATGGCGCAATGCCCGAAACTTGTGAAAATTAAAAGGCACAGCCCGCAACAATAGGTTGCAAACTTGCCGGGCTGAGTTGCTTAAGCCGCCATACGAACGCGGTTACGCCCCGCGCCCTTTGCATCATACAAAGCCGTATCCGCGCGGGCAAACAATTTGAGCGGCGCATCGCCCGCAGCAAGGCTGGTGAAGCCAACGCTGATCGTCACAGGAGGCTTGTCCTCGATGGCGGTGCCCATGGAAATCGCCAGCCGCAAACGCTCTGAAATGATCCGGGTATAGGAATTGTCAGCGCCGGGCACGATCCAGACAAATTCCTCGCCCCCTACCCGGCCAACAACATCGCCTTCGCGCGCTTGCTCCATGGCGATTTTGGCCACTTCTTGCAGCACGCGGTCACCGTGCGGGTGGCCGTAGGTGTCGTTCACCGACTTAAAGTGATCAATATCAAACAGGATCAGAGAGAGCGGTTCGCCCCTCTTCTGAGATTGCGCCACTTGTTGATCGAGCACCGCCATAACGCGGCGGCGGTTGGCCAGCCCGGTCAGCGGATCGGTTTCAGCGAGCTTGCGGGCAACACTCGCCTCTTGCAGGGCCGTGACGCGCGAACGCTCCAGCTTGCGTTCGCGCTGAACCTGATCGGTCACATCGCGCACCACCGCGACGACGCGCGCGACTTCACCAGAGCTATTGTGAAGATTGCAGGCCTGGACTGAGATCGAGCGCGGCATGCCGTCATAGCCGTGAATGTCGTAGTGCAGCTCATAAGGCCCAACCTCTTTGGCCCGCGCAGTGACTTGGCCAACAAGGTCGATGTCATTGGCGAACAGGACGGTTTCTGCGTCACCCTCGATGAACTCTTCATCTTTCGCCATGCCAAACAGCGTGCGCATGCCATCGGACCATTGCTGCGCGCCGCTCGCCGGATCATATTGCCAGATCCCCAGGTCGGCGATGTTTTCCGCCATGCGCATGGTGCGCAACAGCTCGCTCATGCGCTCGCCGCGTTCGCGGGCAATACGGGCGGCAAAGCCGGTTTCGCGGCGGGCATTCACTGTGGCGATCACAAACACCATCGCCACGACACCCAACAGGATGCAGGCGGCAAACAGCGCGCTGTTCCCTGCTTCCCCGGTCAACATACCGGCCCCGTGATGTGCCCTCGATCCATAATTGGCAGGCGTTAGAGGGAAAGCGTCAACCGCTTGGCCCGGGCGCCATGCGGGTTTTTACCTATTGCACGGAGGCGCGCGTTTTACCGCGCAGCAAGCATAACGCTCGCCACCGCAGTTAAATCAATCAGTTCGGCTTAGAATGCCGCGCGACTAAGCCGCGTTGGCTTGGCGTCCAACAACCTCTTGATTAAGCATCTCAGCCAGCAAAAACGCCAGCTCGAGTGATTGCTCTGCATTGAGGCGCGGGTCGCAATGCGTGTGATAGCGATCGCCCAGGCGCTCATCGGTGATCGCCACTGCGCCGCCGACGCATTCGGTCACGTCCTGGCCGGTCATCTCGATATGGATGCCGCCCGGATGCGTGCCCTCTGCGCGGTGCACATCGAAGAAGCCCTTCACCTCGGTCAGGATACGGTCGAATGGCCGCGTCTTAAACCCGGTCTCAGACTTCACGACATTGCCATGCATCGGATCACAGCTCCACACTACCGGATGGCCCTCGCGTTCAACCGCGCGGACCAACTTGGGCAGGCCTTCGGTGACTTTGTCATGGCCAAAGCGAGAGATCAGCGTGATCCGGCCCGCTTCGCGCGATGGGTTCAGGGTATCGAGCAATTCAATCAGAGCATCCGGCTCAAGGCTCGGCCCGCATTTCATGCCCAGCGGATTGCCAATGCCGCGTGCAAATTCGATATGCGCGCTACCCGGGAAGCGGGTGCGATCGCCAATCCACAGCATGTGCGCGCTGGTCGCAAACCATTGACCGGTCAGCGAATCCTGCCGCGTGAGCGCTTGCTCATATGGCAGCAGCAGGCCTTCATGGCTGGTATAAAAGCTGGTACCTTGAAGCTGCGGAACCGTTGCGGGATCAACGCCGCAGGCCTCCATGAAATCCAGCGACTCGCCGATGCGGTCCGCCATTTGCGCGAACTTGGTCGTCCACGGCGTGCGGCCCATAAAGTCGAGCGTCCATTGGTGAACCTGACGCAGGTTCGCATAGCCGCCGCCTGCAAATGCTCGCAGGAGGTTCAGCGTCGCCGCAGCTTGAGAATAAGCGCGCACCATCCGGCCCGGATCATTGCGGCGCTGAACCGGATCAAACTCGATCCCGTTGATGTTGTCGCCGAAATAACTCGGCAGGGTCACATCACCGACCGTCTCTGTGTCGGAGGAACGCGGCTTGGCAAACTGGCCCGCCATCCGGCCAACCTTGATCACCGGGTGCTTGCTGGCGAAGGTCAGCACCACCGCCATTTGCAACAGCGCGCGGAAAGTATCGCGAATGTTGTTCGGGTGGAACTCGGCAAAGCTCTCGGCGCAATCGCCGCCTTGCAGCAGAAACGCCTTGCCATTCGCAACGTCCGCCAGGTCTGATTTGAGCGCGCGCGCTTCCCCAGCAAAGACCAGCGGCGGATAGGCCGCCAATGTCGCCTCTGCCTCAGCCAGTTCGGACAGGTCCTCATATTTCGGCAAATGCTTTGCTTCGTGGGACTTCCAGCTTTCGGGGGACCAATTGTTTGACACGTCGAATTCTTCTTCCAAAATTGTAGCAAGAGGCATGGCGGTACTGCCGAATGCCCTCGCCTGTAAGGAGCGCCGTTATCGCTCCTAGGTTACATGTGTAAAGCCGCAATAGCCCCAGCGACAACATTATTTCGCGTCGCTGTGATCGCTTCAACCGATTGGTGGACACCTCAAAGCGGTCAAAAACCGCCTGAAAAGCGCCCGGCCTACCGCTATCGCCCGATCACCTCTGGGCGCGGCGCAGGCGCGGCGGCCGCTGCCGGAGCGCCCTCACCCGCTGGCATTGGCAAAGCCTCGGCCAGTTCGGTGCCCTCAGGAATAACGGCCAATCGCCATCCAGGCTGACGCCCGAAATACCGCCCGGCGAGCACTTGCATCACCTGAGGCGTGGTCTGCGAATAATCGTTGAGCAGGCTCGGCAGCAAAGCAATTCGGCGGCGATCCGTCGTCGCGCCTTCCAGCTGGTACAGCCAGAAGGTGTTACCGGTGGATGCTCGGCTGAACAATTGCCGCAGCGGTTCGGTCACCCGGTCGAGCTCTTCCGTGGTCGGCGGCGTGTTGACGAGATCGCGCGCGATCTTATCCGCCTCGCTGAAGAACACGGGCACGTCTTGCGGCTGCAATTGGGCAAGCGCGGTAATCGTCCCGCCGCTTTCCAAATCGGTTGGCCAATTCGAGATGATCTGCGGCGCATAACTCGCGCCGGCGCGCTCCCGCATCGCCTCCAGCAAGCGGTTGTTGAAGACCTGGATCAGGATTTCAAGCTGGCGGGATTCGCGCAGTCTTTGAACGCCAGCACCACTCGGCCACGCGATCACAGCAGCGGCCTGATTCTTGTCACCGCGGTGATTGAGGACAGTCGTCTCGCCAGCGCCAGCCGGGAATTCCGGCACGCGCGTAGCAACATCGGCGGGAACTGGATCGCGCTCACCCAGCGCGCCAAAGGTGGTGCGCAGGGCCTCCACCGTCGCATCGCGGTCAAACTCGCCGAACACCAGAACTTCAACCGGCCCTTGCGACAGCAGCGGCTCCCACACTTCGCGGAAACCCTCTGGCGTCAAATCAGCCAGAGCATCGGGATCAGGCGTGGCAAAGCGCGGATCGCGATTGGTCAGCAAGTACTCAAGATCGCGGTTGATCACGCCATTAGGGCTGGTGGCAAATGCATTATACGCCAGCTGAGCCGCAGCGCGGGCGCGGATCACCGGGTCTTTATCCCAACGCGGCATGCCCAGCTTCGCAGCGAACAGATACAGCTGGTCAGCCACATCGGCAGAGCGCGTGCGCGCCGTGAAGGTAAAGACCGCATCATCGATCTGGAACTCAAAGCCGAGCTTGCGGCCCGTTGCCAGACGGTCGAGCTCTTCCTGGCCCAATTCGCCGAGGCCTGAGCCGACCAATGCGGTCGTGCCCAATGCGGCATAGGGCGCGGTTTGATCATCAAATGCTCGGTAGCCAGCGCCAAAGCGGACCTTAACGACGACGCGTCCCGGCTCCGCATTATTGGACCACAGCAGCGCGCGAACGCCGTTGTCAAAATCGACCTGTTCAATGTCGAGCAGGCCAATCGGAGCGCGCGAGGCAATCGATCCCGGCTCGCCCACAGCGGGGAGCTCGTCAAACGACACCGTGCTGGCGGCGAGGCGCGAGCTGCCATCGCTGGTCGCGGCGCGTTCCAGCGCGACGCGAACTGCGCTCTCATCCGCTTCGCCGGTCGACGGCGTTACATAGATGCCGCGCACCACATCGCCTTGAAACAGCTTGCGTGTCGCGGCGAGCACTTCGTCCGGCGTGAAGCGCGGCTTCGTGCCGCGAAACACATCGAGCACCACTTCTGGAGAGGCGGTGGTCTCGCGAATGTCGACCGCGTTGATGAGTGTATCGGCGAGGTTCGATCCGGCGATGACAGTGCGCTGCTCAACCTGATTGGCGAAAGCAATGTCGAATTCCGCAACTTCACGGTCGATCTCTTCCTGTGTCGGCCCGCTTTCCAGCGCATCAGCAATCACGCCGCGCACGTCGGTCATCGCAGCATCCCAATCTTCGGACAGCGGTGCGAAGGTCACAAAAGTCGCGTCGGTGGAGCGCGATACATCGTCCTGTTGCACCTGCGCATAAAGATAGCTGCCGCCAGAGCGGGCGCGCGATTCCAAACGGCGGTTGATGATCGCTTGCGCCACCGCATCAATCATCAGCCCCTCGTTATAGACGATGGTGTCTTCCACCTGCCGCCAAGGACGCATCACTGCATAAGTCAGACTGCGCGGGAGATCAGGCTCCACCATCACGCCGATCTCGCCAATGGGTCCGCTTTCGCTTTGCGTGTTCGCAGCATCTGCCGGAGGCACGGGATCGCCAAAATCTGGCGCAACACCGGCCTCGCCAGTCCCTTCCCAATCGGCAAACCATTGCTCGATCAGGCCCGCCAAAATCTCTGGCGGGGCGTCACCGACAACAACAATCACGGTATTTTCCGGGCGATACCAACGGTTGTAGAAGTCCTGCACCTTGGCGCCATTCGCGCCGCGCAAGGTTTCTTCAGTGCCAATCGGTGCGCGGGTGGCCAAACGCTGACCTGCGAACAACACGGAGCGGGTAAACTCGCCCACGCGCTCCGCCGCGCCGCCGCGTTCGCGTTTTTCAGCGAGCACAATCGGCAGTTCCGCCGCGACATTCTCATCACTCAGCACCGGCGATTTGATCATGCCGGAGAGCAGCTTGAAACTCTCCGCCAGTTTCCCGCGGGTTACGCCCGGCAGATCGAGCTTATAGGCGGTGTGCGTAGGGCTGGTTTCCGCATTGGCATCGCTGCCAAAGGTCGCGCCAAGCCGCTGCCACGTTTCAATCGCTTTCGCTTGGCCCAGATATTTGCTCTCTCGGAACAGCAAGTGTTCCAGCAAGTGCGCATAGCCTTGTTCAGAATCGCGTTCGTGCAAGGAGCCTGCATCAATCCGCACCCGGATCGAGACCTGTCCGGGCGGCACGCCATTTTTGCGCACAGCATAGCGCAGGCCATTGTCCATCTTCCCGAACAACCACTCACGGTCGACCGGAATGTTGCTGTTTTCATAGAGCCACGGGACTTCATCCGCCCCTTGCAGCTTTTTCGGCTGAGGGATGATCGGATCAGCGCTCGGCACGCTGATCGCCTCAGGCGGCGCTTCGTCAGAGCTGTTGGGCTCTATATTTTGCGCCGTCGCTGGGAATGTCAAAGCCGCCGAAGCAGCAAGCAGGAGAAGGGCCTTGGGCGCCCGAAAAATCGCGTTCATCGGCGGAATATAGGCAAGCATGGTGTGAAGGGATAGTGAATGCTGCTCAATAAGACGCGATTGTGCGTCATTTTGCGCGGTTTTATTATCGGCTTTGAGCGCGGCCACGCCTTGTGGCGGCTTCGCAGCGACCCTAAATACGTCATCATGTTCATAGAAACCGAAACCACTCCGAACCCCGCCAGCCTGAAATTCCTGCCCGGCCGGACAGTGATGACCGCTGGCACGCGCGAATTTTCCAGCCCAGAGGCGGCAGAGGCCAGCCCCCTTGCCCAGGCGATCTTTGATACGGGCGAGACAATCAACGTGTTCTTCGGTAGTGATTTTGTGACTGTCACGGCGGCTCCCGGTGCGGATTGGGGATCGCTCAAATCGCAAGTGGTGGCCATTTTGCTGGATCACTTCGTGTCAGAGGCGCCGCTGTTCAATGCCGCAACGGCGGGCGACATCTCGGTTCCTGCGGACGCCGAGCATGTAGTCGAAGAATCGGACGAAGACGCAGAGATCATCGCCGCAATCAACGAACTGCTCGAAACGCGCGTTCGCCCAGCGGTGGCAGGTGATGGCGGCGACATCGCCTATCGCGGATTTAGCGACGGCGTCGTCTATCTCACTCTGCAGGGTGCCTGTGCTGGCTGCCCATCCAGCACCGCGACGCTCAAGCAAGGGATTGAAGGCCTGCTGAAACATTATGTCCCTGAGGTCGTTGAAGTACGCGCAGCATAATTCAACAGACCTTTGGAGCTGAAATGACCAAGCAATTTCACGGCAACACTCTGTCTGCCGACGCACTCGACCAGTTGTTCCACGAAGCTCGCAGCTATAATGACTGGCTGAAGAAGCCGGTCAGCGAAGCGCAAATCCATCAGATCCACGACCTGCTAAAGATGGCACCGACCTCCGCCAATATGCAGCCTGCACGCTTCATTTGGTGCACGTCGGATGATGCAAAGTCGCGCCTGGCCGAACATGCGATGGATGCGAACAAGCCGAAGGTCACAAATGCGCCCGCCTGCGTCATCATTGGCTATGACATCGACTTTCACGAGCATCTGCCAGAGCTGTTCCCGCACACCGATGCGAAGAGCTGGTTCGACGGCGATGAGGCAGGACGGATCGATGGGGCACGGCGCAATTCCGCTTTGCAGGGCGCCTATCTAATGCTGGCCGCCCGCGCGATTGGGCTTGATTGCGGGCCGATGTCTGGCGTCGATCTTGACGGTGTGACGTCAGAGTTCTTCGCCGATAGTCCGCGCGTGAAAGCCGACTGGATTTGCTCGGTCGGATATGGCGATCCGGAAAGCATCTTTGATCGCTCACCGCGCCCCGACTTTGGCAAGTTCAACACAATTATCTGACGCCTTCATTTGAGCCGCAATTTCTAAGACTTGCAGGCAACCCAGCTCTAGGGCATCGCGCAATCCCATGCGCACTTTAGCGATAGAAACGGCGAGCGAAGCCTGCTCAATTGCCCTGTTCGACGGGACAAAATTGGTCGCGCATGAGCATGCTGTGCTGGGGCGCGGGCATGCCGAGCGGCTGATCCCGATGATTGCTGAACTGCCGGACAAAGGCCGCGCCGAGCGTATTCTCGTCTCGCTTGGCCCGGGCAGCTTTACTGGCGTGCGCATTGGCATTGCCGCGGCCCGCGCGCTCGGCTTTGCTTGGGGAGCTGAAGTCCTCGGCTATCCTACCATGGCGCTGGTTGCCGTGCGCACCTGGCAGCCCTCCCCGCGCGGCGTGACCGTGTGCATGAACGGCGGACATGGCGAGTGGTTCGTACAGAACTTTGCCGACAGCGGCGGCTGCGACGAGGTTCGCTCCCTAGCCCCAGATGCAGCCAAACTCGCCTGCGAGCATGAGACGATTGTCGGCAACCGCGCCGAAGAGTTGGCCGCATTGTTTTCTAGCGGCAAGCGCGCGCTCAATCTGTTGCCTGATGCCAGCAAGGTGAACTTGCTGCACGAAACGAAGCTAACCACCGACCTGTCGCCGATCTATGGCCGCGCGCCTGATGCCAAGCCGCAAGCAGCAAGGGCCCCGCAATGACTGCGCCCACCTGCCTCATCGATCACATCATGATAGTGATGGAGGCGGCGTTTGATCCAGCATACGGCGAAGCATGGAATCGCCGCCAAATCACCGACGCGCTAACCCTGTCTAACACGCATGCTTTGCTGGTGGACCAGAATGGGACGATATTGGACGAACGCGGCAAAACCGATGGCCAGGACGCCTGCGGATTTGTCCTGACCCGGGCGGCTCCCGGCGAAGAAGAGCTGCTATTGATCGCGGTGCATCCCAAAAATCGCGGCACTGGCCTTGGTCAAATATTGATCGAGCAGCTCTTCAAAGCGGCGCAAAACCGCGGCTCTGAGCGGATTTTTCTGGAAATGCGGCGTGGCAACCCGGCAGTGCATCTTTACAGCAAGCTGGGTTTTGTACCAATCGGCGAGCGCCCCAAATATTACCGTATGACAAACGGAGAGCGGGTCGATGCCATTACTTTCGGGCGCACGATCTAAAGCTGATTTGGAGGTTTCTCATCTTGATTTAATTGCGAACAATCTGTTCGGTTGGTTGCATTGTAAGAGGAGCTGGTTCATGTCGAATTTATCGGAAAAATCCGAACAAAAAAGAGACGAGGAACTCTAAATGGAAGACTTGCAACTTGAGATGAAGGAAACACTGATAACGCTCACCAGCGATATCGTGGCTGCACATGTCAGCAATAATGACGTATCTGTTGACGATGTGCCTTCGCTCATCACCAATGTATTTACCGCTCTTTCAGGCCTGGGCGAAGCAGAAACACCAGAAGAGGTGCGGCCTGAACCGGCTGTTTCGATCCGTGCGTCTGTCAAGAAAGATCACATTGTCTGTTTGGAAGATGGCAAGAAGTTTAAGATGCTTAAGCGCCATCTGATGACAGAGTACAATATGACACCTGATGAATATCGGGCGCGCTGGAACCTCCCAGCGGACTATCCAATGGTTGCGCCTAGCTATTCAGAAACACGCCGCGACCTTGCGAAAAAGATCGGCCTTGGCCGCAAGGCTGTAAAAGGCCGCGGTCGCCGTAAGAAGTAATGGAGCAAAGCGGGCCTGAGTTGGTTTTTCCTGCTTTGGTCCGCTTGGTTTCCCATTGGGGCGCTCACAAGGTTATGCCCGCCCTATCGCGGCCTGACTTGAGCAATCCGCCCTCCCCCTTTAAAGCGGGGCTGGCCGCGCGCCTATCCGATAGGAGACGGCTTAAATAACGGCTAACACAGCAATAATATCGGCGGCACAGCTGGCGGAGTAACAAGTGCAGCAAAAGATCGATCTTGAACAACTATGCGCTGAAAAAGGGTTGCGCATCACCGAGCAGCGCCGCGTCATCGCGCGTGTCCTTTCAGAAAGCGACGATCACCCTGACGTAGAACTGCTGCATCAACGCGCCTCTGCGATTGATCCTAAGATCTCAATTGCCACCGTATACCGCACAGTGCGGCTGTTTGAAGAAGCCGGCATTCTTGACCGGCACGATTTCGGCGATGGCCGCTCGCGCTATGAGCCTGTGCCAGAGGCGCATCACGATCATCTGATTGACGTTGAAACCGGTAAAGTGGTTGAGTTCGTCGATCCAGAAGTGGAATCGCTCCAACGCCAAATCGCGGAGCGCTTGGGCTACCGCTTGGTTGACCACCGAATGGAACTCTACGGGGTTCGCCTCTCTCGTGACGACTAGACACGAAACGCTCGACCGGGAGCGGCGTCTGGCCGCAATGCGGGGCGAAACGACACCGCTTTCAGCGATGGGCTGGCTGCGACTAACCTACCGCACGATCCTATTGGCGCTTGGCCTGATTGTCTGTGTGCCGCTGCACTATATCTATCGCATCTTCGCCTACGGCTCGCCAATCCCGATGTTTTTTCTTCGCTATGCCGCATGGGCATCAGGCGCGCGGGTGGAAGTAGTTGGCACGCATTTGAAACGCGATGTGTTTTATGTCGCGAACCACTTGTCTTGGCTCGACATTCTGTCGATGGCCGGGGCCTGCGGGACGGCGTTCGTCGCCAAGGCAGAATTGGCCGACGCCCCTCTGGTGGGATGGCTCGCATCGCTCAATCGTACGGTGTTTGTAAAACGCGAGCATCGCATGGGTGTCGCAGAGCAGATCAATGCTCTGAAAGAAGCGCTGTCAGACAATTGGTCGGTCACCGTGTTTCCCGAAGGTACGACCACCGATGGGCAATCCCTGCTCCCTTTTAAGACGAGTATGCTCAGCGTTTTGGAGCCGCCGCCGCCCGGCGTCATGGTCCAGCCTGTTTTTCTGGATTACGGCGAAGTGGCCGAGGAAATTGGCTGGATCGGCAATGAAACCGGCCTCAACAACGCCAAGCGCGTCCTGTCACGGCGCGGCACTTTCAAGCTGCGGTTGAACTTCCTAGAGCCGTTCAGCCCAGAGGATTACCGTGGGCGCAAGAAGATCGGTGCCGAGGCGCGGCGCCGCATCGAGGAAGCTCTGCTAGAGACGCTCGGCAAGCCGCTGCGCGATTTCCGCCACACCGTCGACCCGATCCGTTACGAAGCGCCAGAAGAGGCGCAGCGGATTGCTGAGGCGCAGGGAGAGAAGCCGGTTGAGAAGGCCGACCAAGCTTAGGCGAACCGCCTAAGACAGCGCCGGCTTAAAGGCCCGCGCGTACCAACCAATCGTGGAACAAGCGCACGGGACGAAGCTCCAGCGCCGTTGGCTTGCACACAAACCAATAGCTGTAAGGGCTTTCAACCTCGAGGCCATAGAGATCAGTCAAACGGCTGTCAGCCGCGCGGCGCAAGTGATCGTCATGCATGATCGCCACGCCCAGACCCTGAGCAGCGGCCTCCAGCATCAGCTGGCCCGAATCGTAATGGTCGATGGCGGATGGATCCATGTCCTCCATGCCCAACGCCTTCTTCCAGGCTTCAAAGCTCGCAGGCAACTCATTGTGGATGAGGAAGGTCTGCTTCTCGAGCGCTTCCTGATCGACCTTCGTGCCAATCGCCACGGCGAGTTCTTTACTACAAATCGCATGGACCAAATTGTGGTCGAGCCGCACCGCATGCAGGCCGGTGTCCGGTCCGCGCGAAAGGATGATCGCGGCATCCAGAGTATCACCCACCCTGTCTTCCAAATGCGGGCCGGTATCAATGTCGATATGCAGCAGCGGATGCCGCTTGCGCAATTCGCCGAGCCTTGGGAACAGGCGCTGGCTGCCGAACAGCGGCAGCACGCCGAGCCGCAGGCGCAGCAGCGAGATATTGTCCGACTGGCTTTCAACCGCGCGGGCGAGCGATTCCAGATGCGGGTTCACAGCCTCGTAAAACGCCTGTCCCTCATCGGTCAGCTGCATCGATTGGCGCGCGCGCGTGAACAGCTTCTTGCCGACGAATTCTTCCAAATTGCTGATCCGGCGCGACAAGGCTGACGGGCTAAGCCCGATCTCTTCGGCAGCAGCACGGGCTGAACCAAGGCGCACGGTCCGCATGAAAGCTTCGAGTGCGCGAAGTGGGGGTAGTCGGCGGGATGGCATGTCTAACTCCTTGTTATAAGGAGCTACGCATGACCAGCAGAAAAGATGCAAAAAATCGAACTAACTGCGAATAATTATTAGCTAGCTTGTTATTTCCTCACGTACCGGGGCGTGCAAGCGCAGCCGTTTGACGTGTGTTTCATCCGCCGCTGTTACTTCAATCCGCCAGCCACTGGGATGTTCCAACCGCGTACCCACGGATGGCACTTGCTCTGCCAAGACGAAGGCGAGCCCGCCCAAAGTGTCGACCGATTCTTCAACCTCGGCGAGCTGCGGATCGACCAGCTCGGCCACATCGTCGAGCTCCGCCCGGGCATCGCAATCCCACATGCCCTCGCCAATTGCGACAATCAGCGCCTCAGGTGTCTCATCGTGCTCATCTTCGATATCGCCGACGATTTCCTCGACCAAATCCTCAATCGTAATGAGGCCGTCGGTCCCGGAAAATTCATCGAGCACAATCGCGAGGTGCACGCGACGCGCACGCATATCGGCCAGCACGTCGAGCGCGCCGCGCACCTGCGGCACATAGATCGGCTGACGCATCAGGGTCGTCCAATCCTTTGGCGGTGGTTTGCCATTGGCAAGGTACGGGAAGACGTCTTTGATGTGCACCATACCGATCACTTCATCGAGCGTCTCGCGATAGACCGGCATGCGTGAGTGCCCGTTCTCGCTAAAGCTGGCGACCAGCTCTTCCCAACTAATCGAGGCATCAACCGCTATGATCTCGCCGCGCGGAACCGCGACGTCATCGGCGTCATGCTCGCTGAAATGCAGCAAGTTGCGCAGCATCTGGCGTTCAACCGGCGAGAGATCGCCATTGCCATTGCCGCTTTCCTCGCGGTCATCATCGTGGTTCTCGTCTTCGTGCTCGTCGATCGCGTCTTCAAGCTGCGCGCGTAAAGACCGATCGCCGTCACCGGCGCCGATGAGTTTTCGAAATGCGGCCCCCAGATTGCTGAGGACGCCGCTGCTACTGTCCGCGTCTCCGGCGGGGGATTGAGAATCGGGCATTGTCAGTTTTGGGCCCTTCGCGGGAATGCTCCTTAAGTGCTGGGCGTAGCATATGGGTCTGCGATACCCATTTTTGCAAGGATTGCAATTTCCAGAGCCTCCATTGCGTCGGCGTCTTCGTCGGATGTTTCGTGGTCATATCCCGCCAGATGCAGCAGACCATGGGTGATCAGATGCGCGGTGTGATGCTCGACGCTGATGCCTTTGTCCGCCGCTTCGCGCGCGCAAGTCTCATGCGCCAGGGCAAGATCGCCGAGCATTTCTGGTGGCCCTTCATCTGAGAGCGCCAGCAGATCATCACGTGCCAGCATAGGAAAGCTCAGCACATTGGTCGGCTTGTCCCGGTCTCGCCATTCGCGGTTCAGCGCGTGCACCTCTGCGTCGTTGGTGAACAGCAGGCTGGCACTGAGGCGCGGATTGGCTAGCTCTTCGGTCACGCATTGGACCGCTTCTGCCACGCGCTCAGCCAGCGCCTCCCACTCACCCGCGGGCCAATCTTCAATGTCAATGTCGAGTTGCATGGCGCGCCGAGCTTACGCGCCCGGACCTTCATAGGCCTCAACAATGCGGCCCACGATTGGGTGTCGCACCACGTCCGCTGCGGTGAAGCGGGTAACAGCAATGCCGTCCACGCCCTCCAACCGGTCAACAGCGTCGGCCAGGCCGCTCATACGGTCGCCACCGGGAATATCGACCTGGCGCGGATCACCGCAGATCACCATCCGGCTGTTCTGGCCGAAACGGGTGAGGAACATTTTCATCTGCTCACGCGTCGTGTTTTGCGCCTCGTCCAAAATCACAAATGCATCGGCCAAAGTCCGCCCGCGCATGAAGGCAATCGGGGCGATCTCAATTTCGCCGCTGGCGATCCGTCGCTCCACCTGTTCGGGCGGCATGCAATCATACAGCGCGTCGTAAATCGGGCGCAAATAGGGATCGACCTTTTCCTTCATATCACCGGGCAGAAAGCCGAGCTTTTCACCCGCCTCCACCGCTGGACGTGACAGGATCAGGCGCTGAACGCTGCCAGAGATAAGCTGGCTAACCGCCTGCGCCACCGCGAGATAGGTCTTGCCCGTGCCCGCCGGACCAAGCGCAAAGATCAGCTCATCTCGCGAGAGCTGTTTCATATAGGGGATCTGATTGGCGGAGCGCGGCACAATCGTCTTGCGCCGAGTGCGGATCATGATCGGCGGGTTCTTCTCTTCGCCTGAGATAATCCCCTCCAGCGTGGGTTCGTGCGACATGGCGATCAACGACTCAATCGCGCCCGCATCCAGCTCCTGCCCCTGAGCCAGGCGGTCATACATGGTGGTCAGCGTTTCTCTTGCCCGCGCCACATTGTCCGCGGGCCCTTCGATCAGGACCTTATCGCCGCGCGCATGGATCATGACGCTCAGCCGGTTTTCGACCTGCACCAGATTGGCGTCAAACTGTCCAAACAAAGGCCCAAGCAGCGACTGGTTTTCAAAGCTCAGCTCTGCCTTCACACCTTGGGCATCGGGTGCCGATGCATCATCAGCATTGATGGAACCGGGCAATGCAGCCGGATCGATTGTATCAGAAGGTCTGCGGCCCATAGGATCCTTTGTCTGTGCCAATTGTCTGAGTCGTGAAGGTAAGCCAGATGCGCGCGATGGCAAGCGCACTCGCTATGACCAGTGGGGAAAGTCGCACAAGTGCAACACGGGGCTGCCGCTCTGTACGCGCGGCAATGCGCTAGTCTGAGACTAACTCGCCGCGCAGTGAGCTTGGGCGCCCTTCGACGATATGCGTGCGGACCATGTCGCCGATTTGCACATCGCCTTCGAACCAAACGCTTTGAAGCCACGGCGATTTGCCGAGCCATTGGCCGGGCAACTTACCCTTACGCTCAACGAGAACGTCGCAGGTCTTGCCCGCGCTCGCGGCGTTGAACGCCATTTGATCACGGCTGAGTGCGTCTTGGAGGCGGGCGAGCCGCTCTTCCATCACTTCTTTCGCGATCTGACTGTCCATCGTCGCGGCCGGCGTTCCGGGGCGCGGCGAGTATTTGAAGCTGTAGGCCTGAGCGTAGCGGACTTTGTCGACCAGCTTGAGCGTGTCTTCAAACTCGGCATCGGTTTCGCCGGGAAAACCAACGATAAAATCGCCTGACAGAGCGATGTCAGGGCGCACTTTGCGGAACCGCTCCAACAGTTTGAGATAGCTCTCGGCGGTGTGCGAGCGGTTCATCGCCTTGAGCACGCGGTCATTGCCCGATTGCACGGGCAGATGCAGATACGGCATCAGCTTATCGACTTCGCCATGCGCCTCGATCAGGGCGTCATCCATGTCGTTGGGGTGCGATGTGGTGTAGCGAATGCGCTCAAGCCCATCGATCCGCGCGATATTGTGGATCAGCCCGGCCAGACCAACCGCCCTGCCCGCATCATCCTCTCCGCTCCAAGCGTTCACATTCTGCCCCAGCAGCGTGATCTCGCGCGCTCCGGCATCAACCAGCTTGCGCGCTTCCTCGGTCAGATCATTGAACGGACGCGAAATTTCCGCGCCGCGCGTGTATGGAACCACGCAATAGGTGCAGAACTTATCGCAACCTTCCTGAACCGTCAGGAACGCATTGGGCGCAGTCCGCCGGCGCTTTGGCAAAGCGCCAAATTTCGCAATCGCGGGCATATCAGTGTCGGTCGCACGCTCGCCCTTAACCGCTTTGTCCAGCATGTCTGGCAGGCGGTGATAGGCCTGCGGGCCAACCACCATGGAGACCGCAGGCGCGCGCGCCATGATCTCTTCGCCCTCTGCCTGAGCGACGCAGCCAGCCACCGCGATCATCGGCGCTTTCTTTTGCGTCTTACCCTTGGTCAGGCGGCCAATGTCGGAATAGATCTTTTCCGCCGCCTTTTCACGAATATGGCAGGTGTTGAGCACGACCAGATCAGCATCCTCGCCCTCTGGCGCGGGGGTGATGCCTTGCTCGCTCAGCAATTCACCCATCCGATCGCCATCATAGACGTTCATCTGGCAGCCGAAGTTTTTGACGCGGTAGGTCTTAGGAGGATTTGTAGGTGTCATGATTGGCCGCGCATCTAGCGGGAATACGCGCCGCATTCAATCACTCGTCGGCATCATCCTCATCACGGCGGGCAATATGCACGCATGGCTCGGTCTGCGCGGTGCCGGGGCCAGGGTGCTTTTTGCCGTCATCGCCGCACTCAACCGCCGGTTTGCGCACGTCGTTTGCTTTGACGACGCTTAGGGCATCCTTGCTCTCATAAGCGGCGATCCAGGTGATGCAGTCGGCCAACGGGCGGATCTTATGCTTGGTGAAACGGCCCGCTTGCGGCGTGCAATTGATCACGAACAGATCGGATGCGGGGGCCGCGCGGAACTTACGCAGGCTTCTCAGCGCCTCGCCGCGCTCGTTGATCACTGTGCGGTTGCCGTCATTGACCATGGATTTGCCGCGGTAGAACGGCGAGACGTTGAACATCCACGCCTTCACATCCGCGTGCCGGATAGAGATTTCCGCCGCCAATGCTCCGCCGAGAGAATGGCCGGTCGTGATCCACTTTGCGTCTGCGTCAAAACGCGCGCGCTCAAGGTCAAAATATTTGTGGGCCAGCTCTAGCTGATCATCGCGCACGGTGCCGTAGAAGATATCGGCCGGGCCATCGAAGTCCGTGCCGCGAAACGCCATGATATAGGCGTCGGGTGTGCGCTTATCCGCATCGCTAGAGGCCTCACCCGGTGGAGGCGTGAACTGCGCAAAAACCTGATAATCAAATCCGGTGTCTGCATCGTCCTCGTCGATCGGCAAACGCTCCAATCGAACCAGAGAATTGCCGAGCTCGCCGTAGACATCGCTGTCGCCAACATAGGCATTGGTCGCGGCCAGAGCGTAAGGATAGCTGACCTCCGCCGCCTCACGCACAAAGCCGCACCAGCCGCCCAGATCCATCCGGCACGGACTGCGCGATTGATTGATGTTGGGATAGGTGACGCAGCCGCTCAGAGTGAGCAGCAAGAGTGCCAATGCTGCGCGGCGTAGCGTCACCTGATCTCCTGTCTTGTGCTAGCTTAAGCGACCGTTGCTTTGACAATCTTGCCCGGGCTCGCAGGTGGCTCGCCCTTTGGCAGAGCGTCAACAAAGTCCATGCCTTCAGTCACTTGGCCCCAGACGGTGTATTGCCCGTCGAGGAATTCGGTGTCGCCAAAGCAGATGAAGAACTGGCTGTTCGCGCTGTCTGGCATTTGCGAGCGCGCCATTGAGCAGGTGCCGCGAACGTGCGGCTCTGAATTGAATTCTGCCTTTAGGTCAGGCTTGTCGCTGCCGCCCATGCCGGTGCCGGTTGGGTCGCCGCCTTGCGCCATAAAGCCATCGATTACGCGGTGGAAAATGACGCCGTCGTAAAAGCCTTCAGCGGCCAGCTCAGAAATGCGCTCAACGTGGCCAGGGGCCAGGTCCGCGCGCAATTTGATGACGACATCGCCGGTTTTGCCATCGCCGCAGTCGAGGGTGAATGTGAGTGTTTCGGCCATGTTATGTGTCTCCTGATGAATTTGGCCCTCGCTATACGCATATCTGAAACCGAGTCACCCCCCAGCATAGCGGTGGGCCAGCCGCCCTTACACGCTTGCTTTTGAAGCAGCGCAGCCTAGACCTTGCGCAAATGTCTGATGATGCACGCCTTGATGAAGACCTGTTGGTCGCCGATCTGCCGCAAGATGGCGGTGAGGATGGCGCGCGCCCGGACGACCGGATAGATGATGAGCGGCACGATGAAGAAAACCGGCTGAAGCCGCGTTTTGTCCGCTCTGTGCGGCGCGCGTTTGAAGGTGGAGACAACACGGCTCTGCACGAGCTGGTCGAGCCGTTGCACCCGGCTGACGTGGCCGATTTGCTCGAACTGTTCGATTCTGACGAACGGCAGGGCCTGGCCGGCGCGATGAGCGATCTGATGTCGAGCGAGGTGGTGGCCGAGCTCAACGATCACGTTCGGGAAGACATGATGGAGGCGCTCGAGCCGGAAGCGGTTGCGAGCATTGCCGAACAGCTTGAGACCGATGATGCGGTTCAGCTGCTCGAAGACCTGGACGAGGACGACCAGCGGGCCATCATCGCGGAACTGGAGCCGGAGACACAAGCCGCGGTTACAAGCGCCCTGTCCTATCCTGAGGAAACCGCCGGGCGCCTGATGAACCGTCATTTCATGGCGGTGCCAGAGCATATGACGGTCGGCGACCTCATCGATTTTCTACGCGAAACCGGCGATCTGGAGCATGATTTCTGGGAGGTGTTCGTAGTCGACCAGCGCCACCATCCCGTGGGCACCTGCGCGCTCAATTGGATCCTCACCACCCCGCGCAATATCAAGCTGACCGATCTGATGAAGCGCGACCAAACCCTGATCCCGGTGACAACGGATCAGGAAGAGGTCGCTCTGATGTTTCAGAAATACGCGCTGATTTCTGCCGCTGTCGTCGATGAAAGCGGGCGTTTGGTTGGCCAGGTGACGGTGGATGACATCGTCCACATTATCTCCGAGGAAGCGGGCGAGGACGCTCTGCTGCTCTCTGGCGCGGGTGATGGCGACATCAACGAGCCGATCAGAGAGGCCTATTCCAGCCGCGTGCGCTGGCTGGTCGCGAACCTTGGCACCGCCGTCGTCGCGAGCGCGATCATCGCGTTCTTTGGAGCCGCGATTGAGAAACTCGTGGCCCTCGCCATCCTCATGCCGATCGTTGCGAGCATTGGCGGCAACGCGGGCACGCAGACCATGGCCGTGGCCGTGCGCGCGATTGCGACCAATCAGCTGACCCGAGCAAACACGTGGCGAACGGTGTGGCGCGAAGTGCGCGTTGCGATCCTCAATGGCGCAACAATCGCGGTGCTTATCGGAATTGCCGCCACCTTCCTGTTCAGCCCGATGATGGGCGCGGTGATCGGCGCGGCTATGATCATCAATATCGTGGTCGCGGGGCTGGCCGGTGTGCTGGTGCCGGTGATTTTCGAACGCCTGCGCCAAGACCCGGCGGTCGCGAGCAGTGTGTTTGTAACAATGATCACCGACTCGATGGGCTTTTTGGCGTTCCTCGGCCTCGCCGTTGTGAGCGGATTGGTGCCAGCCGCTTGAGCAATTCGCTCAGCGGCCTATCTTACCTCCTATGCCGCTCAATATGACCAAGATCGCGTTTGGCGCGAAAAGCTATGACGACCTTGCCAGCTGGTACCGCGAAGGCGCGAGCGAGCCGAAGCGGCTGACCACTCGCAATCGCCCGACCCGGCACGCCGAGATGGTGGGCGGATCTTTGTACTGGATTTTGAACCATTCGCTGGTCGCACGTTCAAAGATCTTGGGCTTCACCGAGACCGACGACGGGCGCTGGAACATCGAGCTCGAGCCCAAGCTGATCCGCGTACGCCAAAAGCGCAAACGCGCGCATCAAGGCTGGCGTTACCTCACCGAAGAGAACGCGCCTGCCGATCTGGCTGAAGGCGAGGATGCGGGCGATGTTTTGCCGGGTACACTCGCCGGCAAGCTGGAGCGGCTGGGCCTGATCTAGCGAGTCTGAACCCGGCGCATCACCCCTTCGGCGGGCTAGGGATCAGCGCGGGCGTGTTCTTGCGATATTCCTGATAGGCTGGGTCATCGCCCCAGCGCTCTTTGGCCTGCTTTTCCTGCAGGTTGATACCGCTCACCTTAGTCAGCAACAGCGTGACGAAGATGGGTGAAATCACCACCAGCCAAGACCAGCCGGACAGCACCGGAAGAGCCATGATCAAAATGCCGGTCCAAAGGGTGATCTCGCCGAAATAGTTGGGATGGCGCGACCACTTCCATAGGCCAACATTGATGAACTTGCCCTTGTTCGCGGGGTCTTTCTTAAACGCACTTTTCTGCGCATCGGCGACCGTTTCAAACGTTATGCCTAGCAGCCAAACCGCAGCGCCCAACCAGAAGAACACGCCGATTGGGGCGCGCTCCGTTGCGGTGATTGCCGCCAGCGCCGCAGACGCGGTCAGCAGCACCCATAACCCCTGCAGCGTCCATGCAGCGAGGAAGCGCGCAGGATTGACCTTGATCTTCTCGAACCGGCTGTCAGTCCCGCCCATGGCGTGAATGCGGATATAGAGGAAACTGCCCAGCCGGACGCACCAGATCGCGACCATTACGGCGATAACAATGCCGCGCCAATCAAGTGGCCACGCAGCCCAAGCGGTAAACGCTGTGACCGAAAGATAGGTAAGCGCGCCAGTCGTATCGTAAAACTTGTCGGATTTCGCCGCAGCGGAAGGGATGAAAACCAGCCAGTTCATCACCATTGCAAGGACCGCGCATAGGAAAAAGGCGGAAATTCCAAACGCCTCAACACTGCCCGTTCCCGCTAAGGCAGCGAAAACAAATGCGAAGACCGCGACGACGATGACAACTAGAATGCTTTTCATAAGGTTTCCGAACGGCTTAGGACGAACTCGGTTCCACGGCGGCTTCGCGCTCTTTCATCGCCACTCGGCGCAGCGCGTTGACATAAACATCCGGGGCCTGCGCGCCGGGAATCATGAATTTACCATTCACGATCATCGCCGGGACGCCTGAAATGTTGAGATCCCACGCTTGGCGCTCTTCTGCCTCAACCGCCGCGATCAGCGTCTCGTCGCTCAGGGCCGCCTTGGCAGCCTCGCGGTGCAGGCCGACGCTGGCGGCGATATCGAGCAGGACATCGCGGTCGGACAGATTGCGGCGCTGGTTGAAGTGGGCGGCAAACAAAGCGAGCTTCAATTCGGTTTGCACCTTAGGCCCGGCCTGCTCCAGCGCCCAGGTCAGCAGCACATGGCAGGCGCGCGTGTTCCACATCATGGCCGGCGGCGCATTGTCCGCGTCCTCGCCCTCATAGGCGAGGGAGACCCCTGCCCCTTCGGCAATCGCTCTCATCTGCCCGCGGATTTTCGCGCCCTCTTCGGCGGAGCGGCGATATTTACGCTGGAGATGCGCCTCTTGCTCTTCGCCGGTTTCGGGCATCTCAGGGTTGAGCTCAAACGGACGCCAGCGGACCTGCGCCTCGATCTCTCCGCCCAGCTCATCCAAGGCCTTAGTCAATTGGCCATAGCCAATCGCGCACCACGGGCACATCACATCAGAATAAATGTCGATGGTCAGTTGATCAGGTGCACTCATTGCGATTTCTCCAGCCACCATTTGAGCAAACTATGCGCAATCGCGGCGGGCGGCGGCGCGGAAAACGCAGTATCCTCTCCGCCGATATTGGCCACAGCATGCGCCACTTCGTCCCGCGTAAACCAGCGCGCTTCCTCCAGCTCTTCGACATCAAGCGTGATCTCGGTTTCGTCGGTTTGTGAGTAACATCCGATCATCAACTGGCTGGGGAACGGCCAGGGCTGGGTCGCGATATATTCGACATCGCGCACGCGCAGACCCGCCTCTTCGTGCACCTCGCGAGCCACTGCCTCTTCTATGGTTTCGCCCGGTTCGACAAACCCGGCCAGCGCTGAGAAATTGCGCGGCGGGAAACGCGGCTGTCGCCCGAGCAGCAACCGCCCTTCGTTCTCTACCAGCATGATGGTGACCGGGTCGGTGCGCGGGAAATGCTGCGCGCCGCAGCCGCCCTCGTCTTTCGGCGCACAATTGCGCTGCCAGCCGCCCTTCGCCGGGCTGGTTAGCTGTCCGCAATTGGCGCAAAAACGGTGGCGTGCATGCCAGTCGACCAGGCTGCGCGCGCCGCCGTAAATCGCCAGATCAGGCGGAGAAAGCTGTTGGATCGCCTGCCACGCGCGCGGCATGGCATAGGCCGGACCGGTCGCGCCTTGTTCCGGGACGGCGGCAAAGCAGGCCTTGTCATCCATCAGGCCGAGGAACACCAATTCCGCCTCTTGCGGCACATCGGCCAGCGTGCCCCACATCAGGGCGCCCATCTCATCGATTTGCGGCAGCAAACCATCAAGCAGCAGAACCTTGGCGCGCCAATCCATCCGCGCGCCCAGCGCCTCCTTATTCACCCTGATGTGATCCGCGCGGTCTATCGGCGAACCTGCAAAAGCAATCGGGCCAGTGGCTGAAACGCTCGGCGCGGTAACGGGTTTATGCATCTGGTTTAGCCGCCCGCCCCGCCGTTCATGTCAGCTTCAAGCGCGGCCAAGAATTCCTTGCGGATTGGGTAGGCCGTGGTCGGCATATATTGCGTCCACAAGGCAACACGCATTTGCTCGCCAAAATCGACGCTGGCGAGCGTGCCTGCCGCCCCGCCCCAGCCAAACTGAGTGCCGACGCTGCGGCCGCCCGCCCCGTGCCCTTCACCAGCGATCCACGAATCCGAAGTGTCGACCGTCTCTGGAAGCAAGTTGGAGGCGCCAATGCGCACCGACTCTTCGCTCATCACTTTGGTGCCGTCGAGTGTCCCCATACCCAGCAGCATACGCTGGAACCGGTCATAATCCTTAGGCGAACTGATCAGGCCGCCGCCGCCAGATGGGACGGTAGGCTCATCGAGATAGATCGAATTGGCCGCTGGATCGATCGGGATTGGGAAACCGCCAGCTATGCCGTAATTGTCGGTCATCCTGCCCGTTTCGCTCTTTGGCAGAGTGAAATAGGTGCTGGTCATGCCGCACGGATCAAAGATGCGCGTTTGCAGGAAGCTCTCAAAACTTTGGCCAGAGGCAACTTCAATCACCCGGCCCAGCAGATCAATGCTGGCAGAGTAAATCCATTTTGTGCCCGGCTGCGCCATCAGCGGCAGCTCTGCCAAACGGTCCGCCCAAACCTCTAGGCTTGGGGCCGGTGTCACCTCGGGAAGGCCCGGAATAGGGAAACGGCTGACGCGCCCGC
Organism: Erythrobacter sp. S249; assembly: GCF_057364975.1. Taxonomy (NCBI): domain Bacteria; kingdom Pseudomonadati; phylum Pseudomonadota; class Alphaproteobacteria; order Sphingomonadales; family Erythrobacteraceae; genus Erythrobacter; species Erythrobacter sp. S249. The sequence goes on from NZ_CP200287.1 coordinate 726,936, forward strand.
CGACCAGACCTTGCTCGGCAAACGCCTCTAGCAGAGGCCCCTTGCTGGTGATCATATAGCCGATGCCAGCGGTGTGCGTCAGCAGATGGCGGATCGTGATCGGGCGCTCTGCCGGGACCGTGTCATCTAGAGCGGCTTCGGGATCGTTCAGCACTTGCATATTGGCAAAGGCGGGCAGGATCTCACCAACCGGCTGGTCTAGGCCCAGCTTGCCTTCATCGATCAGCATCATGGTCGCCATGCCGGTAATCGGCTTGGTCATAGAATAGATCCGGTAGAGCGAATTTTCATCGACCTGCTTGTCGCTTTGCAGAGACAATGTGCCGCCGCCAACGGTGTGCGCGTGGTCTTCCTGAGCGTTGCCGAATGTCACCATCATATTGGCAACCTTGCGGGTATCGACATAGTTTTTGATCATGGCCGACACATTCGGCCAGCTCTCGCTCACGTCATGGGCCAGCGCAATCCGGCCAAACGGCAAAGTCGCCAACGCGCTGCCTGCGGCCAGATATGCGCCGCCGCGCAGCAAAGCCCGGCGCGAGGTCGGGCCAGAGTGAAATTCGCGAAATGCCATGAGGGGGTCTCTCCAAACTTTGATTGCGCGCTGTTTGCGCGAGATAAGGTAGGTGGTCAATTAAGACTTGATCTGGGCCTTGAAACTTTAGGGTGTCATAGTCATATAACACACATGCTGAATTTTGTTTCTATACTCATCGGCCTGCTCTCGCTGGTCATCGTCATTCCCGCCACAATCCCGTTTCTGGGTTGGGCCAATTGGCTGGCCTTGCCATTGATTGCGATTGGGATTGTTGTGGGCGCTCTTTCATCGAAAGACAGCGGCCGCAATTTCTGTCTGGTGGTGCTGCTGATCGCGGCGGTCCGGCTGACTTTGGGCGGCGGTATTATCTAATCCTTTCGGTGGCTTAGTCCTGCGCTAACGCCAGCCGCGCCGCCTTGGCAAACAAGGTAGGAAGGCCGGCCTCATCCAGACACTCGATCGGCCACCATTCGCCTTTCCCAATCGGTGTCTGATCGCCTTCGTAACGCTCCAGCGTCAGGATTAAGTGGGCATGGGTGAATGTATGCCGAACGGCGCCAAGGTCGCGCCATTGGCCGCTTAGCGGACGCGGGTCGCTCCCGTCTTGGCTTGCGCTCCAGCCATTGTCCGGCAGCGCGCGCATTCCGCCTAGCATGCCAGTGCCTTCGCGTTTGATCAGCCAAACCTCTCGCGCATCATCCTCGCCCCGCTCGATCCAATAGGCTGTGCCGAGGCGCTCTGGCTTTTCTTTCTTCGCTGGCTTTATTGGCAAGCGTTCCGGCTCCCCCGCCTGTCGTGCGGCGCAGTTATTGGCGAGTGGGCACAGCAGGCACTTGGGCGCTTTTGTCGTGCATAGGCTCGATCCCAAATCCATCATCGCCTGCGCAAAGTCGCCTGATCGCGCGTGCGGCGTAATCTGATCCGCGCAATCACGAATGGCTTTGCGCGCGGTTGGCAGAGGCTCAGTGATATTGAACAACCGAGCGGTCACGCGTTCGACATTGGCATCCACCACAACCGCCCGCTGGCCAAAAGCGATCGCTGCAATTGCCGCTGCTGTGTACGCGCCCAGCCCCGGTAGCTTGAGCAGTTCCGCCTCGGTGCTGGGAAAGCCGCCGCGCGCCGCAACCTCGGCTGCGCATTTCACCAGATTGCGAGCACGCGAATAATAGCCAAGGCCCGCCCATGCCGCCATGACGTCATCTTCGCTGGCCGCCGCAAGCGCCTCAACATTCGGCCAAGTCTCCGTAAACTTGGCAAAATAGGGTTTCACCGCCGCAACGGTCGTCTGCTGCAGCATTACCTCAGACAACCACACGCGGTATGGCCAGGCGGGATCTTCGGGCCGCGAGGCACCCGGCGGATTGCGCCATGGCAGCTGGCGCGCATGCGTGTCGTACCAATCCAGCAAATCGCCAGATATTTCGCCCACATTCGGGAAAGATTGATGCTTGTCGCTAGCGGTCACGCCAAGGCTATGGCAAAGGCTGGGCAAGATCGGAATGGGCATTGAGCAAAGACGCATCATCAGGTGGTGAAAAGCCGGGGAAATCTCCGGCCAAAACCCCGCGAAAGACCGCGGGGCGCAAGTACACGCGCAAACGCGGCATGGGCGCAAAGCCGATTGGCGAGCTGATGCCAGAGATCGGTCGCACGGCTTTTCGCCGGTTTGGCTTTGTCCAAAGCTCCGTCGTCACCCGCTGGCCAGAGATTGTTGGCCCACATCATGCGAAAGTGTGCAGTCCAGAGGCCCTGCGCTTCCCGCCGGGCGAGAAAGCCGACGGCATCTTACAATTGGTGGTTGTGCCCGCCCATGCCCCACTGATCCAGCAAGTGATCCCGGAAATTATGGAGCGGGTGAACCGATTTTTCGGATACCAGGCCGTCTCTCGCATCAAGCTGCGGCAAGGCGCGGTTAAGCCAACCCATGCCAAAGAACCTGCAAAAGCGCCGCCGTCGCTGAAGCCGATCCCGATGGAATTGGGAGACAGCCTGCGCGATATTGGTGATCCTGAACTGCGCACAGTATTGGAATCGCTCGCCCGCACCCTCAGTGATGGCGAGAAAAGTGGGGAAGACGAGACGTGAAATTGTTTAAGACCGCCAGCCTTAGCGCAGGCTTTGCATTGGCTGCGTTTGCGACCGGCACGCCGGCCGTAGCCCAGGACCAGAATTCTGAGACGCAGACGCGATCAGGACCGTGGCACACCGCCGCTGAGCAGACCGAAGACGGGCACATCATCGGCAATCCAGAAGCCGAAACGCTGCTTAGCGAATTTGTCAGCTACACTTGCGGGCACTGCGCCACCTTCACGAAGCAGGGCGACCCTGTGCTCGACATCGCCTTTATCTCGCCGGGCAAATTGCGCTTCGAGATCCGGCCCTATATCCGCAATGCGCTGGACCTGACCATTTCGATGCTGGCCGCCTGCGGGGCTCCTGAGAAATTCAAGGGCAACCACACGATGTTTATGCGCTCGCAAGGGCACTGGCTGCCCCGCGCTGCGGGCGCGCCTCAGTCTCAGCAAGCGATCTGGGGCCGCGGAGACCGCGCTGCGCGCGCCAATATGTCAAGCGCGCTTGGCCTGACCGACAAAATGATCAAGCAGCGCGGCTATTCCGCGATTGAGGTCGATACTTGTCTGGCCGATGATGCGATGGCTCAAAAGCTGATGCAAAACACCGCTGACGATGCCGCCGAATTTGGCGTCCCGGGCACGCCAAGCTTCGCGATCGACGGCGAATTGCAAGAAAATGTGCACGAATGGCGGGCGCTGGAGCCGGTTTTGATCGCGCATATCAAGGCCAAATCAGACGCTGACAAAGAGCCTCAGCTCGGCGAAAGCCATTTTGACTGATAATTTGTATGATTTCGGGACAATCTCGGCTCTACAATGCCTTCACTGAAGGCAAACCCACACATTTGTGAACAGGCGGCCCTCAGGGGACTTTTCCGCCTGTTCCCCTTCGTATACGCTTCTCGACAAGACTTAAGGACAACCAACACATGACCTTTTCCCGCCGCATTCTTGCCCTTGGCTGCGCTGCTCCTTTGGCGTTGGCTCTCGCCGCCTGCAATGACACAGAAGCCAGCGACGATGTTCTGTCCGGCGAACCAATCGCCGCGATCCCAGCGCCAGAGGGCACATCATGGACCGAGACCGTCGTCGTCACCGAAGAAGGCGGCTATCAAGTCGGCAATCCTGATGCGCCGCTGAAGCTCATTGAGTTTGCCTCGCACACCTGCGGTGCCTGCGCGAGTTTTGCCGCAACCGGTGTCGCTCCGCTCAAGGAAAAATACGTTACCAGCGGCGTGGTCAGCTTCGAACTGCGCAATTTGGTGCGCGACCCGGTTGATCTCACCATCGCCACTCTGGTGCGCTGCGGCCAGAAAGAAAACATGATGCCGCTGGCCGACCAGGCATGGGCTTCGCTGTCCGCCATTATGGGCAATGTTCAGGGCAACAACGCAGCCTATCAGGCCGCCGGTCAAATGCCGGTGGAGCAACGCTTTATCGGCATCGCAGAGGCCGCTGGCCTGATCGACTTTTTCTCCGCTCGCGGCCTCAGCGCGGATCAGGCTCGCACCTGCCTAGCTGATGGCGCCCGTATCCAAGGCATCGCCGACACATCCGCCGCGCAAGCGGAAGAGCTAGGCGTCAACGCAACGCCAACATTCTTCTTGAACGGTGCACGGGTCGAAGCGCTTAGCTGGGACCAGCTTGAACCCGCGCTGCAACGCGCCGGCGCTCGTTAAGCGAGCGGGATAGCCGGGGGGCTCGCCGCATATGCAGATCAGCAAGCTAAAGCTCAGTGGATTTAAGAGCTTTGTTGAGCCTGCTGAATTGCGCGTCGAGCCCGGCCTCACCGGCGTTGTCGGCCCCAATGGCTGCGGCAAATCCAACCTGCTGGAGGCAATCCGCTGGGTAATGGGTGAAAACTCGCCCAAGAGCATGCGCTCTGGCGGGATGGAAGATGTGATCTTCGCGGGCACCAGCTCGCGCCCGCCGCGTGATTTCGCCGAGGTCGTGCTGCATGCCACGGACGATGACAATGAAGAGCTGATCGTAACCCGCCGGATAGAGCGCGGTGCGGGCAGCGCCTACCGCGTTAATGGCCGTGATGTCCGCGCAAAGGATGTCTCGCTGACCTTCGCCGATGCCGCCACGGGCGCGCACTCACCGGCCTTGGTCAGCCAGGGCAAGATCGCGCAAGTGATCGCGGCAAAGCCGACCGAACGCAGGCAAATGCTCGAAGAGGCAGCCGGGATCGCTGGCCTGCACGTGCGGCGCAAGGATGCCGAGAGCAAGCTGCGTCAAACGGAGGCGAACCTTGCGCGGCTCGAAGACTTGATGGCCGGCCTCGACACGCAGATGGCTTCGCTTCGCCGCCAATCGAAACAGGCCGAACGCTATAAGAAGCTAACCGATCAGATTCAGATCGCCGAGGCGCGCCTGCTCTTTGCGCGCTGGCGCGATGCCGCCGATGCCGCGAAGGAAGCCCGCGCGGCGGCTCAGGGCGCCGATGACAAAGTCGCAGCGGCCAAAGAACGGGCGAATATCGCGCAGAAAGCGCAAGCAGAAGCTGCGGCAAAGCTGACCGAGGCCCGCGACGAGCTGGCCGATCGCCGCGATGACAGCAGCGCGCATGGTCACCGCATGGCTGCATTGGCGGAGAAGCTGGAAGCGGCGGAGCAGCGGCTGGCCGACCTAGAGCGGCAACGTGTCCGGCTGGAAGAAGATCGCGGCGATGCCGACCGCATGACCAGCGATGCGGCAGAAGCTCTGGAGCGCCTGACCCGCGAAATGGCGGCGAGCGATGCCGCGCTCAAGCGGGACGAAGAATTGCGCCCCGCGATGGCCGCAAAATCAGAGGACACCGAGCGCGCCAGCCGAACCGCTGAACTTGCTCTGGCGAAAGCGACCGCCGACCACGCCGGAGTTGAGGCGGAATGGCGCGTTGCAGAAGCCGCGATTGAGCAGGCCGAGACCCGGCTTACTCGGCTGCGCAGCGAGCAAGAGCGGCTGGAACGGCAGCAGGCCGAACTAACCTCAGGCAATGATCCAGAAGCCGAGGTCGAGGCGGCCAAGGCCGATGTATCGGCAGCCGAAGCCGCACTTACGAAACTGCGTGAGACGCTAGTGGCCGACCAAGCTCGCAAATCCGATCTACAGATTGCGCGCGATGATGCGGCAGCAGCGTTTGCAGCGACGAAAGCAGAATTGGCCGGGATCGAACGCGAATATTCCGCTCTAGCGCGCGACCGCGATGCAAGAGCCAAACGCACGAAGGATAGCGCTGGCCTGCCTCAAGCGCTCGAGAAGGTCGCAGTTAAGCGCGGCTATGAACGCGCGATGGCCGCCGTGCTGGGCCGCGATTCCAAATCGCCGCTCGGCTCTCCTGAAGCTGGGAAAGACGGCAGGTTCTGGGCGGGCGGCACCGCTCCAAAGCCAGTCAAAGACAGCCTGATTGACCACCTCACCCATTGCCCGGAAGAGCTGCGCGCGCGCCTCGCTCTGGTGCATGTGGCGGACGAAGACGATGGCCGAACGCTCAATCCTGGCGAATGGCTCGTCACAAAAGCAGGCCATTTGCGCCGCTGGGACGGATTTGTTGCGCGCGGCGAAGGCGCCGCCGAGGCAGCCAAGCTGGAAGCCGCGAACCGCCTCGCTGAGCTGGAAGGCATATTGCCCGGATTGCGGGATGCCGCAGAAAAGGCAGAAGGCGAAGAGCGCAGCGCACGCGAGGAACTGACGGCGCTGCAAACGAGCCTGGTCGCTCAGGAACGCGAGATTGCGGGCGCAATCGAAGAAGAACGCCATGCTCTGCGGCGTCTCGACCAAGCAGAGGCCGCCAAGGAGCGGATCGCCGCACGGCTCGAAGAATTGGCGAGCTCACACGCGGAGCTTGGTGAGCAAAGAAGTGCGGCCGAAAATGACCTGACGAGCGCCAAGGAAAAGCGCGACACCCTGCCCTCGCCCGACACTGGCCGCGCGGGTCTGGAGGCGGCTCAGGCCAAACACGAGGCTGCGCGCTCTGCTGTCCAGGCAGCAATGGCTGAGCTTGCCGCGCATGATCAGGGCCTCGCCGTGACGCGCGAACGCAATGCGGCCCAGCAGGCGGACCGTGCGAACTGGGAGGCACGCTCTGGCGAAGCCGCACGGCGCATGGCCGAGGCCGGACGGCGGCTGGAAGAGATCGAGCAAGAGCGTAAAGTCTTCGCAGACAAGCCCGCGTCGTTGATCGAAGAGATTGAGCAAGGCGATGCGCTGCGCACCCGGCTAGGCGAGGAATTGGCCGTGGCCGAGGCCGCACTGGCGGAATGTCAGGCGGCGATGTCCACTTGCGATAGCGCGCTGGCCGAAACAGGCGAGGCATTGACGGTCGCGCGCGAAGGCCGGGCTACCTTGGCAGCGCGCGCAGAAAGCCAAGAGGCGCGGCGCGGAGAAATGGCGCGGATCTCTGGCGAGCGGTTCCAATGCCCGCCGCCAATGCTGGCCGAACGCTTCGAATTTGACGCCGAGACGGTGCTCGATGCGACCGCTGAAGGCAATGAAATGGAGCGCCTCACCGCCAGCCGCGAGCGCATTGGCCCGGTGAACCTGGTGGCCGCAGAAGAACTGGAAAAACTCGAATCTGAGCACGGCAGCAGCGCCAGTGAACAGGCGGAATTGACCGAGGCCGTAAATCGCCTGCGCGGATCGATCGGCAATCTCAACCGCGAAGGCCGCGAGCGCCTGCGCGCCGCGTTTGAGGAGGTGGACGGACATTTTCGCGAGCTCTTCACGCGGCTGTTCGAAGGCGGCCAAGCGCATTTGGCTCTGATCGATAGCGACGATCCGCTGGAGGCAGGCCTAGAGATTTACGCCCAGCCGCCCGGCAAGCGCCTGCAATCCTTGTCGCTGCTATCCGGCGGGGAGCAGGCGCTGACCGCAACGGCGCTGATCTTCGCGCTATTTCTGACCAATCCAGCGCCGATTTGCGTGCTCGATGAGGTCGATGCGCCGCTCGATGATGCCAATGTGGAGCGATTCTGCGATCTACTCGATTCGATGATCCAGAACACGCAGACGCGCTATCTGATTGTCACCCACAATGCTGTTACGATGAGCCGGATGCACCGACTGTTCGGTGTGACCATGGCGGAAAAAGGGGTCTCTCGCCTGGTCAGCGTCGACTTGGGTGAAGCGGCCCTAATGGTCGCAGAGTAGCGGGATCAGATTTGCGCGCGCGGACTAGCGCGGCAAAGCTTCGATCAAGAACTAAGCTTCGATGGCGGTCGCCAAGCGCGAACGGATCGACTTGAGCTTCGCAATCGCCTCACTGAAATGCTTCGCCGGAGCAGCCGCAACACTGCCGCCACCTTCGCTAGCATCATCACCATCGGTGCGGCGATCGCCAACACGGCGATCAAGACCGCGGCGGTCTCCGCCAGCGCTGTTACTCGCCCGAAGGGCCGCCTGCGCGCCCTTCAGCGTGTAGCCTTCTTCATTGACGAGCTGATTGATTTTCTCAACCAGTTCAACGTCTTCAGGCCGGTAATAGCGCCGGCCACCGCTGCGTTTTAGTGGCTTTAGAGCCGTAAATTGCTGCTCCCAATAGCGCAGCACGTGCGGCTTAATACCCAATCCATCACTGACCTCGCCGATAGTCCGAAGCGCACTTTCGTCCTTGCCATCGTCAAAGTCAGTCATTGATTAAGCGCCTTTCGCGATTTGCTCTTTCAGCAATTGGCTGGCGCGGAAGGTCATCACGCGGCGAGGCGTAATTGGCACTTCAACACCGGTCTTAGGATTGCGGCCAATCCGCTCGCGCTTGTCGCGCAGAACAAAACTGCCGAAGCCAGAAATCTTCACATTCTCGCCGTCCGCAAGTGCGCCGCACATCTTGTCGAGAATTGCCTCAACCATGTCGAGCGATTCAGAGCGGCTAAAGCCCATACGGCGGTTAATCGTTTCGGCCAGATCGGCGCGGGTAAGAGTGCCCACAGAACGCATCATGCAATTCCTCCTTGTAGGTGCGACCACAAAGCGTAGCCTAGTAGTAGAGTTATCACGCAATTTTCGCAACTTGCCGGTGAATATTGCTGCAAAATTGTGCACATTGTCTGAACGCCAGACGGCGAAAAGACTAAATCCGGATCAGGCTGGCACCCCAAGTAAAGCCGCCGCCCATCGCCTCTAACATGACCAGATCGCCATCCTTAATCCGGCCATCGCGGCGCGCCGTATCCAGCGCGAGCGGGACCGAAGCAGCGGACGTATTCGCGTGCTGATCAACCGTCACCACGATCTTTTCAGCGGGCAATCCAAGCTTGCGCGCGGTCGCATCAAGGATACGAGCGTTGGCCTGATGCGGGACAACCCAATCGATATCATCGGTTGAAATACCAGCATCTTCAATGACTTCATGCAGAACACTGGCGAGATTGACAACAGCGTGGCGGAACACCTCGCGTCCCTTCATGCGCAAATACCCAACCGTCTGTGTCGTGGACGGCCCGCCATCGACATACAGCAGATCGTGCTGCGCGCCGTCGGCATGCAGGCGGGTGGAGATGATGCCAGCCGCGCCAGCGCTGTCGCTGGAGGTAGCGTCATCGCGCTCAAGCACGATCGCTCCCGCCCCGTCGCCAAACAGCACGCAGGTGGTGCGATCTTCCCAATCAAGAATGCGGCTGAACGTTTCCGCGCCGATCACCAAAGCGCGCTTTGCCATGCCCGATTGGAGCATCGAATCAGCAGTAGCGAGCGCATAGAGAAAGCCGGAGCAAACCGCCGCGACATCAAATGCGATGCAGCCATTGCAGCCAAGTGCATTCTGAACCTTAGTCGCGGTTGCAGGAAAAGTGTTATCCGGTGTGGCGGTGGCCAGAACGATCAGATCGATCTCGCTTGCCGCTATGCCGGCGTCATCCAGCGCAGCCCGCGCGGCTGCGGTTGCTAGAGTTGAAGTCGTCTCGCCGTCCGACGCGATGTAGCGCTGACGGATGCCGGTGCGCTCCACAATCCATTCGTCGCTGGTGTCGACACGCTCGGCAAGCTCTGCATTGGTGACCACGTTCGCCGGCAATGCCGACCCCGTGCCGCGCAGGCGGGAACGCGTCACGCAGGTGCCTCGCTATCGGGCTTTTCGATCTTCGCGGCGCCATTGCCATTTTCTTTGAGCGCATCTTCGCCGAGTTCAGCCAGTCCTTGCGAAATCCGCTGTGTCAGGTTGTTTTTCAGCAGGCTGGCGGTCACGGCGACGGCATTGGCCACGCCCGCTGCGTTCGCACTGCCGTGGCTTTTCACGACGACGCCATTCAGGCCCAGGAACACTGCGCCATTATGATTGTTCGGGTCGAGATGATGCCTCAGCAGCTCGGTCGCAGGTCGTGAGACCAGAAAGCCGATCTTAGAGCGTAGTGAACTGGTAAAGGCATTGCGCAGCAGGTCGGTGACGAAGCGCGCGGAGCCTTCAATCGCTTTCAAGGCGATATTGCCGGAGAAACCGTCGGTCACAACGACGTGGGTTTCGCCGCGATTGATCTTGTCGGATTCGACAAAACCATCAAATTGCAGCGCGAGCCCGCCATCACTGGCTTCGCTCGCTTCTTGCAAACGAGCGGCCGCGTCACGCAAAGCGTCAGTGCCTTTAATTTCTTCGGTGCCGATATTGAGCAGGCGGACCTTCGGCCGTTCAAAGCCATTGACGATCCGCGAATAAGCAGCGCCCATCACCGCATATTGCACCAGATTGCGAGCATTCGCCTCGGTATTTGCGCCAAGGTCGAGCATCACGACATCGTGTTCTTCAAGTGTGGGAAGCAAAGCTGCCAAGGCGGGCCGTCCTATGCCCGGCATCGTGCGCAGGGCGATCTTGCTCATCGCCATCAATGCGCCGGTGTTGCCCGCGCTGACCGCAGCGCCGGCATCGCCCACTTTTACAGCGTTGACGACCAGCCCCATACTTGTGGTCTTTGCGCGGCGGATGGCCCGGCTCGGCAATTCATCGCCACCGATGACATCATCGCAATGGAGGATCTCAGAAGCACTGCGTAGGGCAGGATGCGCCTCGAGCGCGGCTTCGATCCGCGCCTCATCGCCTACCAACAGAAATTGGAAATCTTCATGACGGCGGCGCGCCAGCGCAGCGCCTTCAACCATTACGCGCACGCCTTCATCACCGCCCATCGCATCAATAGCGATACGCGGCAGGCTCATGGCTGGTTCTCCGTCAAAGTCACTGCCGCCTAAACGACTGCGACAACCTCACGCCCGTTGTAGAACCCGCAGTGCGGGCACAGATTGTGAGGGCGTTTCAGCTCGCCACAATTGTTGCATTCGTGAAACGCTTCTACTTTCAGCGAATTGTGTGCGCGGCGATTGCCGCGGCGATGTGGGGATACTTTTCTCTTAGGGACAGCCATTCCGGCACCTGTTTCTCAAATAAACTGTGTCTTTGCGCAGTGTTACGCATCAATATGATGATCCCTTAGGGTAAGCTATCGTGCCGCACAAGTTTTCCCTCGTACGAAAATCCAAGCCAATACCGCCGGGCAAGCCGCGCGCTATAGCGCAAAAATCGCACGTTGCAAGCCGCTCTTGACCCGCCTAGCACCCGAATATCACGTTTTGAGGGAACTATTTATGATTACGCTTCCGGTGACTTTGGCCGCCGCGGCTGCGGCTGCGATCTTGAACATTTGGCTATCAATCCGGATTGGGCAAGTTCGAAACGCAACGCAGGTCTTTGTCGGCGATGGCGGAAATGAACAAGTCCAGCGTCGGATGCGGGCACAATTGAACTTTGTTGAGAACACGGCCTTCGTGCTGATCCTGATCGCCGCGATTGAGCTTTCAGGCAGAGGCGGAACATGGCTCGCCTATGTCGCTGGCATCTATATGCTTGGCCGCGTGGCGCACGGGTTTGGCATGGACGGTGGTAGCCTGAGCAAAGGCCGGTTTATCGGTACGATCATCACGCTGCTTACACAGCTCGGGTTGGCAGTCGCCGCGACGCTTGTTGTGCTTCGGGTGATTTAGAGCCCGCCTGCATTAAGACAGAACGTAATCGCTCACAAACTGGTTCGTTTTGCGTTCCTGACCAAAGGTGCTGGTCGGGCCGTGCCCGGGAATGAACATTACATCCTCGCCCAATGGCCAAAGGCGCTGTGTGATCGCATTGATCAGGTCCTGATGATTGCCGCGCGGGAAATCAGTTCGCCCGATTGAACCCTGGAACAGCACATCTCCGACCACTGCAAACCGGCTTCGTTCATGGAAAAACACCACATGGCCAGGTGTGTGGCCGGGGCAATGGATCACATCCAATGTCAACTCGCCCACGGTGACGGTGTCGCCATGCTCCAGCCAGCGATCCGGCTCAAAGCTCTTGGCCTCCATGCCATAGCGCGCGCCGTCATTGTCGAGCTGCTCGATCCAAAACAGATCATCCTTATGCGGCCCTTCGATTGGGAGGCCCAGCTCCTCAGCCAGCATGCCAGCCTGACCGCAATGATCGAGATGGCCGTGAGTGATCAGGATCTTCTCCAGAGTCACACCGGCCTTCGCCACGCCATCTTTCAGCTTGTGCAGATCACCGCCAGGATCAATCAACGCCGCGCGCATCGTCTTCGTGCACCAGATTAGCGAGCAGTTCTGCTGCAGCGGCGTCACCGGAATAATCGCGGCTTTCATCGGCGGTGTTTTGGGTTGTTCAGTCATAGACCGAGATGTGGCGGCGTGCGCTAAGGATTGCAAGCTAGTGCCACATATGAGCTTGCGACCTGATCTGGGAACCCTAATCGTGTATTGCTACAATACTTGTGGGAGATGTTGCCGAGCTATGGACCTATCAACTTGCAAAGCCATAATTTTCGACAATGACGGTGTGCTCGTCAATTCTGAAGTCATCCACATTGAGGTCGAGCGAGAAATGCTCACTGAGCTTGGGTTGTCTTACGATCGCGAGGCATACCTTTCGCGCTTTGTCGGGCTGTCTTATCCCGATTTCTACGCGCGGTTGGCGTCGGATTATGTTGCATGAACGCACAGAGCCTCGAATTGAGACTGAGCTTCAGCCGCTTGACGGCGTGCCGCAGCTAATCGAGGCATTCTCAGGTAAAGTTGCAGTCGGATCCTCTGCTCCAACGGATAAGTTAGTCAAGAAGCTGGAGATCACGAACCTCACTAAGCTTTTCGCGCCCCACATCTATTCGGTTGATGCCGTAAGCGCCGGGAAACCCGCACCAGACCTGTTCCTTCATGCCGCTAAGCAGATTGAAGTCCCGCCAGCGCGATGCGCTGTGATCGAAGACAGCATCAACGGCATTCGAGCAGCGCGCGCGGCAGGCATGTTGCCCATTGGCTTTGTTGGAGGTGGCCACGCAGATCAGGGTCTCGGGGATCGACTGCTCGCGAATGGGGCGTCGCTAGTTGTATCTAGCCATCACGAAATTGTCGGATTGCTATGAATGAACAGCTAGCGCTCCGAAGGATCGACCCTCAAATCCGTCCGCCTTTCCAAACCACGCGGCCGATAATCTCACATTCCTCCGCCGCCACATCAATCGGCGGGTAGGCGAGATTCTGCGAGATCAACGCCAGCCGGCCCGGCCCAGCGCTAGCGACGCGCTTCACCATCAGATTATCGCCCAGCCGCACGACATGCACACCGTCTCTGAAAGGACGCTCGGCGCGGTCGACCAGGATTTCGTCACCATCATGCAGCAGCGGCTCCATCGAATCGCCCGTCACCGTAATCGCGGATAGCTTGGCCCCCTCAAGCCCTTGCTCGGTCAGCCAGCGGCGTGAGAATTGGAACGCATCATAGGGCTCTTCTGAATCGGGCAAAGTACCCGGTCCGGCCGAGGCCCCAATATCAAGCCGCGGCACATCGACCCACACTTTCGCGCTCATGCCCCGGCCCAGTTGTGCCGCCGCAGACGAAGTGTAGGAATTTTCCTTCGAACCACCAGGCAGAGCGCCCAGTTCCGCCTCAGCAATGCCAAAGAACTGCGCAAGGACGCGGCGGTCATTTTCTTCAAGCTTCTTAGGAGAGCCTTTCGTGATGAATTGTTGCAGATAACTCGCGTTGCGCCCCAGCATTTTCGACAGATTCGCAAGGCTCGTGCCCCGCTCCTTTGACAAGTCCTGCAGGCGCTGACGCGGGTCGGATGGATTGTTTTTCTCTGAGTTCCTCATTTTTCCTTCCTACACGCAAGATTTTTCCTAGACAAGTAGGAAATTGAATGGAACATTTAATGAACATTGAGCGATTCGAAGCAGGATGATTCGCTCTTTTGGTGTCAGATGAAGGGGAAATCACATGCTGATCAGAGTGATTGAAAAGTTCCTGAGGGACCACGATATGCCAGCCACAAAATTCGGACGGTTGGCTGCGCATGACCCGCGCTTTGTGCTGGATTTGCGGATGGGCCGCACGCCGCGCGCCGCCACCGAAGCGCGCACACGCCAATGGATGTCGGACTATATCGGCGCAGCCACCGAGTGCGCAAACGCTCCGGCGGAATTCAAGGCAACACCCGGCAGCTTCCGGCCCCGCAACGGCCAAGCCCCAAGCTATAGCGCCGGAACCTTCGGCATGAAACTCGCTCAAAACCTTGGTCAGGATATCGCCCATGCTTATTGAAACCAAATCCGCCGACAGCGGCCAGATCGATGTTCCAGCAGACATGATCGACACGCCGCCAGCCACGCAGAGTGCGCAGGCCGTACGGCGAGCGCGGCGTTATCGCCCCCGGCGCACGACCAGCGACCGGGTGCGCGAGGCATTGCTCAAGCTCGCAGGTGGGCACGGCAATCTGCTCACTCACGAAGAAAAGCCCTGGGCATCGATCACCTTTTCCGGGTCGCGTCACGAATTGGTGCTGGAATTTGACGGGATCACTGCCTGCAAGGTCGGGGAGGAATTTATCGCCGCCCTGCCCGAGCACGAATTTCACATACCCAGCCAGCTTGTCGCCGATGCAACGATATCGAGCGTTGAGAGCAATTACACACCGGAGCCGCAAATGCAGGTGACGGCGGTGCTGTTGCTGCTCGAGGAGAGCTAATTCCGCCTCACCACGAGGTTCCGGATTTCGCTCATATCTTCCATGGCGAACCGGATACCTTCGCGGCCAAGGCCTGAATCTTTCACCCCGCCATAGGGCATGTTGTCAACGCGGTAACTCGGCACATCGTTGACGACGATACCGCCAACATCAAGCTCGTCCCAGGCGTCGTACATTTTGAACAGGTCGCGGGTGAAGATGCCCGCTTGCAGGCCAAATTTGGAGCGATTCACTTCGTCCAGTGCAGCATCAAAGTCGGTGAATTTCTGCAGGATCGCAAGCGGGCCGAAAGCCTCTTCATTGATGGCCGCCGCATCGGGATGGACATTTTCGAGCAGCGTCGCCTCCAGCATATTGCCGTTCGACAATCCGCCGCCGGTCAGCAAATCCGCCCCGCCCTCGACCGCATCGTCGATCCAGCCCTTAAGGCGCGTCGCCTCACTCTCTGAGATCATGGGGCCGATAAACGTGTCACGGTCTTTCGGGTCGCCCGCGATCAGCGTCTTGGTTTTCGCAACCAGCATGTCTTTGAAGCGGTCATAGATATCGGCGTGGATGATGATCCGCTGCACGCCAATGCAGCTTTGCCCGGACTGATAGAACGCGCCGAAAATAATCCGCTCCAGCGCATCATCCAGATCGGCATCGTGATCGACAATGACAGCGGCATTCCCGCCGAGCTCCAGGATAACCGGCTTCTTGCCAGCCTTGGCCTTAAGGTCCCAGCCAACGCCCGGAGAGCCGGTAAAGCTGAGGAGTTTCAACCGCTCATCGGTGGTGAATAGATCCGCGCCATCGCGGCTGGCTGGCAGGATCGAAAACGCCCCTTCGGGCAGCACATCGCATTCGGCCAAAACCTCGCCCATGATGATTGCGCCAAGCGGCGTTTTACTCGCGGGCTTCATCACAAATGGACAGCCCATTGCAATGGCGGGCGCAATCTTGTGCGCGGCGAGATTGAGCGGAAAGTTGAACGGCGAGATAAAGCTGCAAGGCCCAATAGGAACGCGTTTCCACATCGCTTGATAGCCTTTGGCTCGCGCCGAAATATCGAGCGGCATAACCTCGCCGTAATTGCGCACGGCCTCCTCGCCTGCGATGCGAAAGGTATCGATCAGGCGGGTGACCTCACCTTCGGCATCGTTGATCGGCTTTCCCGCCTCGACGCACAGCGAATAGGCAAGCTCGTCGAACCGCTCTTTGAACCGCGCAACGCAGTGCATCAGCACGTCCTGCTTCTCATAGCTGGCGAGCTTCGCCATTGGCGCGGCTGCGCGCACGGTGCCCGCAATCGCCTCATCAATCACCTCAGGCGTGGCGAGCGCGGTGCGGAAGGCGACCTCGCCTGTGTATTTGTCGGTCACCGCCAAATCGGTATTGGGCTGCGCAGCCTTGTTGTTGAGATAGAGCGGATAGGTGTCTTTGAGTTGAGGCATGGGGATATCCTGATTGGGGGCTTCGGCTCAGAGCTTCGCGCTCAATTCCTTGATCTCATGGTTCAAAATGTGATCGTTTTCGCTGTAGTCGACCGGACAATCGATCAGATGGACGCCCGGCGCGTCGCGCGTGTGGGCAAGCAGGTCAGTCAAATGCTCGCTGCTGGTCACGCGGTGACCATGCGCGCCGTAACTCTCGGCATATTTTACAAAGTCGGGATTGCCATAGGTCAGGCCATAATCCTTAAAACCCATATTCGCCTGTTTCCAACGGATCATGCCGTAGGCATCATCGCGCAGGATCAGCACAGTCATATTGAGGCCCAAACGTACCGCGGTTTCCATCTCCTGACTGTTCATCATAAAGCCGCCATCGCCGCAGATCGCCATGACTTTGCGATCCGGATATAGCATCGCACTCATCATCGCTGACGGCAGGCCAGCCCCCATGGTCGCCAGCGCATTGTCGAGCAGGACCGTGTTCGGCAGATACGCGGTATAATTGCGTGCAAACCACAGTTTATAGACCCCATTATCGAGGCAAATGATGCCATCATTGGGCATGCTCTCGCGCACTTGGCGCACCAGATGCGGCGGGAAGATGGGGAAGCGGTTGTCCGCCTCCAGCGGCTTGGAATGGTCGACCTCTGCCGCGCGATACTCCAGCATTCGTTCGCACAAACAACCATCGCGTTTGGTCGCGCCCTCTTTGATTTGCCAGATCGCATTGGCAATATCGCCGATCACCTCGATCTGAGGGAAATAGACCGGGTCGACCTCTGCGGTCTTGGTCGAGACATGGATCACGGTCGCGCTGCTGTCGTTCATGAAGAACGGCGGTTTCTCGATCACATCATGGCCGACATTGATGATGAGATCCGCATCCTCAATCGCGCGGTGGCAGAAATCACCGGCAGACAAGGCAGCGCAGCCGAGGAACAGCGGATGCCGCTCATCAATCACGCCCTTGCCCATTTGCGTGGTGACAAAGGGGATCTGCACCTTCTCGATAAACTCACCCAGCATATTGCTGGTCATCTTGCGATTGGCACCGGCACCGATCACCAGCACTGGGCGCTGCGCGGCTTCCAATGCCTCCACCGCCATGCGCACGGCTTTGACCTCGGCCGATGGCCTGCGCGCGACCGAGCGGGCGATGGGCACTGAATCGGTTGGCTCCTCGGCGATGTCCTCAGGCAATTCGAGATGCGTCGCGCCGGGCTTTTCCTCTTCAGCCAGACGAAACGCCTCGCGCACGCGGCTGGGAATATTGTCGCCTGCGTGCAGCTGATAAGCGTATTTCGTGATCGGCCCCATCATATCGACCACGTCGAGGATCTGGAACCGGCCCTGCTTGGATTTCTTGATCGGCTTTTGCCCAGTGATCGCCAGCGTTGGCATTCCGCCGAGCTGCGAATAGGCGATCGCAGTGACCATATTGGTCGCACCTGGCCCTAGTGTTGCCAGAAACACGCCGGTCTTACCTGTGTGCCGTCCATAAGTCGCGGCCATAAAGCCGGCGCCTTGCTCGTGCCGGGTCAGCACCAGTTTAATCTGATCGGAGTTGGACAAACTCTCTAGAAAATCGAGATTTTCCTCGCCCGGCACGCCAAAGATATATTCAACACCCTCCGCCTCTAGACATTCGATAAAAAGGTCGGAGGCTTTCTTAGTGTTGGTCATCGCTGCGTTCTCCTAGGAGCTTCAAAAACACAATGGCTGAGATTGCCTATTGTTTCAGCCATTTTTGGCGGTGCCTGTTCTGGACTGCAATCAGTACCCGCGCACCGGATCAAAAATCGGCGCAACCGGTTCTCCGCGGCGATATTTTGCAAGATTATCAAGGAAGCGCGCTGCGCTGCGGATGAACATTTTGTCCTGAGCACGGCCCGACAGGTGCATGGAGATATGCGCATTGTCGAGCGTCCACAGCACGTGATCATCCAGCAGCGGTTCAGGCGTAGTAACGTCCAAGAACGCCCCGCCGATTGTCTTGGCTTGTAGCGCCTCAATCAAAGCCGGCTGGTCGATCACCGCGCCGCGCGCAATGTTTACAATGACGGCGTCCGATTTCATCGCCGCAAGCTCATCTGCGCCGATCATTCCGTCGGTTTCAGACGTGGCCGGGACCGCCAGAATGATCCAGTCAAACTCACCCAATTTTGCGCGCCATTCATCCGGGGTCAGCACGCCCTCCCCGCCGGAGCGGCGAACCACGGTCACATCGACATCAAACGCTTCAAGGCGCGGTTTGATCAGTTTGCCAATCGCACCATAGCCGAGCAGCAAAGCCTTTGATCCGTGCAGCTCGCGCTTGCCCGGGCTGTCTTGCAACCATTCGCGTCGTTCCTGCGCGCGGACAACATCGCGGTAGCCCTTGGCGATATTCAGCATACCCATCACGACATATTCGGCGATGGTTATAGCGTTGATTCCGGCCCCATTGGTGACCGTAACCCCGCGCTCAATCAGGATATCCAGCGGCAGAAAATCGAGCCCCGCATAGATCGAATTAAGCCATTTCAGCTTCTTCGCCGCGCGCAGGGTATCGGCCATCGCCGCCTGATCATACATGTCGAACCAGCCAATCTCCGCCTCGGGCACGGCCTCCAACGCCTCTTCGTGCGTCATGAACCAGCGGACATCGACATCGCCGGGCAATTGCGGCTCGAGCAATGGCCGGATCAGGCCGGAAATGGCGAGGGTTGTCATGTGTTCTCTCTTTTCTCGTCATTGCGAGGAGCCCGGTGGGCGACGCGGCAATCCATGGCCCAACGCCGCACCGGTACGCAAGCTTAGTCCATGGATTGCTTCGCCTGCGGCTCGCAATGACGAATTACGACAGTTTCCACTCCCAGCCCAGCGGGTCGCCGTCCATCACTTCGACGCCCTGCTTCGCAAGCTCATCGCGGATAGCGTCGGAAGCCGCAAAGTCCTTCTCCGCGCGCGCAGCCTTGCGGCGCTCGAACGCTGCGTCGATTTCTGCTTCGGTGATCACTGCGTCTTTCGGTCGGTTGCGCAGGTCCGTGCGCGCAAGTTCAAACAGGCCGAGACCCAGAACGCTATCGATCCGCTCAACAACCGCGCGCTTGACCCCTGCATCAACCTTCTTGGTTGCGAGCGCATCTTCCAAGGCCGTCAGCGCGATCGACGTGTTGAGATCATCGGCAATTGCGGTCTCAAACTTCTCCAGCACAGGTGCAAATTTGGGGTGATCGGTCGCGCCGCCGCTTGGCGCATCGGCGAGACGTTCCACCAGCATCACGATCCGCTTTAACCGGGTGAGCGCGGCGGTCAGCCCCTCCCACGAAAACTCCAGCTCGCTGCGGTAGTGCGCTTGCAGGCACATCATCCGATAGGCGAGTGGGTGATAGCCTTTGTCGAGCAGCAATTGCAGGCGCAGGAATTCGCCGGAAGACTTCGACATCTTGCCAGAGCGCTCAACCAGAAAGTTGTTGTGCATCCAGATATTCGCGCCAGAATTGCGCGCATCGGATAGCCCGCCGCAGCCGCAAAACGCCTGGTTCTGCGCAATCTCATTGGGATGATGGATTTCGCGGTGATCAATGCCGCCAGTGTGAATATCGAACGGAAAACCAAGCAGTTTCTCACCCATGACCGAGCATTCAAGGTGCCAGCCGGGAGCGCCCTTGCCCCACGGGCTGTCCCATTCCATCTGACGCTTTTCGCCAGCGGGTGTCTTGCGCCAAATCGCAAAGTCAGCCGCATTGCGCTTGCCTTCGACTGTGTCGATCCGGCCTTCGCCGTCCTCGGTCACAGCACGCGCCAACCTTCCGTAATCCTCGATGGTTGAGACATCGAAATAGAGCCCGCTATCTAGCTCATAGCAGTGCTTGTCCGCGATGCCTTTTGCGAACTCCAGCATCTCTTCGATGTAATCCGTCGCGACCGACCATTTGGCAGGTTGGCGGATATTCAGAGCCTTCACATCCGCCCAATAGGCCTCTGTGTAATGCTGCGCGATGTCCCAGATGCTTTGCGCCTTTTCAGACGCCATCTTTTCCATCTTGTCCTCGCCCGCATCCGCGTCATCGGTCAGATGGCCAACATCTGTGATGTTGATGATGTGCGTGAGGTCATAGCCCTTGTGTGACAGGGTCCGCCCCAGAATATCCGCAAACACATAGGCCCGCATATTGCCGATATGCGGATAGTTATAGACCGTCGGCCCGCAGGTGTAGACGCGCGCCTCGCCATCGTGGACAGGGCGGAAGGGTTCGATTTCGCGGGTGAGCGAATTGAAGAGTTTGAGGTCAGTCATTTCGCATCGCGCTTTGCCTCTTGCGTCATCCCAGCGCAAGCTGGGATCTTAGGCGGTAATGTTCAGCTTTGCAGTTTTAGACTCCAGCTTTCGCTGGAGTGACGAAGCTACTCAAACCCCAAAAACTTCACCTGATCGCCGAGCGGCACACGCTCACGTTCAAAATTATTCACCGGCGCATCCGGATCGCGGTAACCAATCGCCATCCCGCAAAAGAACATATAGCGTTCGTGATCGAGGCCAAGATGTTCGCGAATGACATCGGCGTAATAGGCCATGAATTCCTGAAAGCAGCTGTCGAGCCCCTCTTCGCGCAGCAGCAGCGCAACCGTCTGCAACCACATGCCGGTATCGGACCATTGCGGCTCTTTCATCAGGCGCGGAAAATAGACGAACATGACGGCGGGCGCGTCGAAGCTGGTGGCGTTGCGGCCCATCGCGGCCATGCGCGCAGGCCCATCATCGCGCGCGACGCCCATCGCATCGAACATGCCCTCCGCGAGACTGTAGAGGCGGTCTTTGTAGGCGTCTTCTTGCTTGGGTGCGTCCCAATCATACTCCAGTTTTTGCGGTGGGGTGGAGGTGATTTTGGCTTGCAATTCCTTAAGCGCCTCGCCTGTAACCACGGTCGCTTCCCACGGCTGGTAATTGCATCCCGATGCCGCCCAACGCGCGGTGTCCATTACGCGGCGGATCGTCTCTAGCTCGACCGGCTGGTCGGTGAATTGACGCACAGAGCGGCGGGATGTGATGGCTTCGGTTACGTTCACTACTCTTATTCCTCAGCATCAGCGGGCAAGTGGAATACTTCGCCCTTCGCATCTTTGGGTGGATCCCCAGTTACGCTAACAAAACCATCCCGCCAGCCAGTTAAACCCAATTTGCATTCCTCAAATTGGAAACCTTCGGGATAGTCTCGGAATCCGGGTTTTGAGCTTAGCTTGTCGATTGCTGCGAGAGCATCGGCTTCTGACTCGTAGAAACCAATAGAAAGTTCAGTGTCTTCGCGGTCTTCGTATTCGCGCTGAAACCAGAGGTGGAACACCGTGCTCACCGCCGCTTCACACCCTTCTCATCCTCAAACAGTTCCGCGAGCTGCTCCATGATCGTGCCGCCGAGCTGCTCGACATCCATAATCGTCACCGCACGTCTGTAATACCGCGTCACATCGTGGCCGATACCAATCGCGACGAGTTGCACGGGTGAGACGTTCTCTATCCACTCGATCACACCGCGCAAATGCGCCTCCAGATAGCCCGCCGAATTCACGCTCAGCGTGCTGTCATCAACCGGCGCGCCGTCAGAAATTACCATCATGATCCGGCGATCTTCTGGCCGGTGGATCAGGCGGGAATGCGCCCACATCAACGCCTCGCCATCGATGTTCTCTTTGAGTAGCCCCTCGCGCATCATCAGGCCCAGATTGCGGCGCGCGCGGCGCCAGGGCTCATCCGCTTGCTTGTAAATGATGTGACGCAAATCATTGAGCCTGCCCGGCCCCTGCGGCTTGCCATCGGCGAGCCAAGCCTCGCGGCTCTGTCCGCCCTTCCAGGCGCGCGTGGTGAAGCCCAGGATCTCTGTTTTGACCCCGCAGCGCTCCAGCGTGCGCGCCAGAATATCCGCGCTGATTGCGGCGATGGAAATCGGCCGCCCGCGCATAGAGCCGGAATTGTCGATCAGCAGCGTGACGACAGTGTCGCGAAACTCAACATCGCGCTCGACCTTATAAGACAGCGCGGTGCCCGGTGAGATCACCACGCGGGCCAGCCGTGCGGCGTCCAAGATGCCCTCTTCCTGATCAAAGTCCCAGCTGCGGTTCTGCTGCGCCATCAGGCGGCGCTGCAACCGATTGGCTAGCCGCGTGACCACGCCTTGCAAGCCGGTCAGCTGGCTGTCGAGATAGGCGCGCAAGCGGTCGAGCTCTTCCGCATCGCACAGCTCCGGTGCCTCGACTTCCTCGTCGAATTTCTCGGTAAAGGGTTTGTAGTCCAGCCCATCAGGAATGTCGGCCTGCGGACGGTTTGAACGGACGGGCGCATTGCTGGCATCGCCGTCTTCGCCCGGCTCGCCATCCTGCATTTCCTCTTCGCCAGACAGCTCGGTATCAGCGTCGCCGTCGCCATCACCTTCCGCCTGTTCGCCGGCCATATCGGTGGCTTGCGGATCGGCGTCGCCCTCTTGCTGCTCGTCGCCTTCTTGCTCGTCGTCGGCGCCTTCTTCCTCGTCACCGTCGTCATTATCCGCCTCATCAGGCGCATCTTGCGGACGGGTGAGATCGAGATCGCGCAGCATATCAAGCGCAAGCTTTTGAAACGCCTGTTGGTCGCCCAGAGTATCGGCGAGACTACTGAGATCATCGCCAATGCGCTCTTCGATGAATTCGCGCACCATTTCGACCCCGGCGCGCGCCTGCTCTGGCACCGCCAGCCCGGTCAATTGCTCGCGCACGATCAGCGACAATGCGCTTTCGAGCGGAACTTCGCTGTTATGTTGGGCGCGGGCAATCGGGTCGGTCGCGGTCCGCTGCTCCACCGCCGCATCAAGGTTAGAGCGAATGCCGCCGAATGCGTTTGCACCGAGAGCTTCATAACGCACCTGCTCAATCGCATCATAGCACGCGCGCGCTACCGGCTCCGGCGGGCTACCGCTGGCGTGCAATCCAGCGTTGTGATGGCGCAGTTTGAGCGAGAAGCTGTCGGCGAACCCGCGCGCCTCGGTGACTTGCTCAGCGGGTAAATCACGGCCCGGCAAGGGTACGCGAAAACGATTTCCCGCAGAGCCCGGCACATCCGCGCTCCACGCAACCTCCACCTCCGCATCGCGCGCAATTGCGCGGCTGGCGCCCGTCAGCGCCTGCTTAAACGTGTCGAGAGGGGATTCTTCAGTCACTTATTTCCGGTCGCGGCTTCCCGCGATTTTATCGCACAATCTAGCAGTGGATTTAAGAGAGACATTAATCAAAGACCTCTTCGACAGGATCGTCTGTCCAGCGCCTTTTGAGCATAAAATAATATACACCAAAACAAAGTCCAGCTGGCACAGTGAGCTTTAAAATTACAGCAAAGAATGAACTCAGGAAACTACCAGAAAGCCCTTCAGGTAGAGACGATTCAACTTGAAACGCGAAAAACAACACGATCAAAGCTGTAGAAAGAATTGTTGTCCTCATAAACCTCTGAAACGGCCCCAATTCTTTAAATAAAAAGAATGAAACAATCCAATTAACGAAAGCGATATATAGAAATGGCAAGAATATTGTAATAACGAGAGCAATCATCAAACTTTCATCCTTCACAATCTAAAGGCTCAGACGATCTTCTGACCCGTCTTAGCCCAGTCCGCCATAAACGCATCAATACCCTTGTCGGTGAGCGTGTGATTGAACAGAGCTTTGATCACTTTCGGCGGTGCCGTCATGACGTCAGCTCCGATCTTCGCGCTTTCGAGCACGTGGGTGACGTGGCGCACGCTGGCGACCAGAATTTCGGTCTCAAACATGTAATTGTCGTAGATCAGGCGGATGTCTTCGATCAAGTCCATCCCGTCAAAGCCATTGTCATCGTGCCGGCCCACGAATGGCGAGATAAAACTCGCCCCGGCCTTCGCCGCGAGCAGCGCCTGATTGGCAGAGAAGCATAGAGTCACATTGACCATAGTGCCATCCCCGGTCAGCGCTTTGCAGGTCTTGAGACCATCAATCGTCAGTGGCACTTTGATACAGACATTGTCGGCGATTTTGCGCAGCACCTCTGCCTCGCGCATCATGGTTTCGTGATCGAGCGCGACGACTTCTGCGGACACAGGACCATCGGTGATCCCGCAAATTTCCTTCGTCACTTCCATAAAATCGCGGCCCGACTTGTGGATCAGCGATGGATTGGTGGTGACCCCATCAAGCAGGCCGGTCGCAGCCAGTTCTTTGATGTCGTCAATTTCGGCGGTGTCGGCAAAGAATTTCATCTCGTCTCAGGCTCCTAGTGGCAGATCACGAATCGCCAGACCTGATTGGCATAGCGCGGACACGCTGACCAGCCACGCAGACGCCCGCTCTCCACGGTAACGTCAGCAATATGATGATTATTGCGCAGCCGCACCTTGCCGATAGTCGTCAGCCGCGCCCATATTAAGGGCCGATCATGAACCGCGTCCGCCTCCTTGTCCTCAATGCCGCGCTTGGCCCGCTTGATTACAAGCTGCCTGAAGGGGTGAGCGCGCCTGCTGGAACGGTGGTGCTGGCCCCGCTCGGCCCGCGCACCGTCACCGGCATTGTTTGGGATGAAGGGCGCTTGCCGGGCCGCGATTTTGACCCCAGCAAATTGCGCGCAATCCGAGAAATACTGCCGGTCCCGCCTCTGTCAGAGCCGCTGCGCAGGCTGATCGAGTGGACTGCAGATTACTACTGCGCCGCGCTGGCCAGTGTGGCGCGCATGGTCCTCTCTAGCGGCGGTGCGCTTGGCGGCCCCGCCACCATGACCGAATACCGTTTGAGCGGATCGGAAGGCTCAGGCCGGATGACGCCTCAGCGCAAGCTGGCGCTCGAGGCTTTGGTCGGTGAGCAAGGCACCATCCGCGAGCTGGCCGGGATCGCAAGCGTATCGGAAGGCGTGCTGCGCGGAATGGTGAACGCGGGGCTGATTGAGCCAGTGACGGTCGCGATTGATCGCCCCTTCCCGCCAGCCGATCCGGAGCATTGGGTGCCAGAGCTATCCCCTGATCAGGCCGAGGTTTCCGATAGACTGGTGAAAGCTGTAGCAGCGGCGGAGTACGCGCCGTTCCTGCTCGACGGGGTGACCGGATCGGGCAAGACCGAGACCTATTTTGAGCCTGTCGCAGAAGCCATCCGGCAGGGGCGACAAGTGCTTGTGCTGCTGCCCGAAATTGCGCTCACTGAGAATTTCCTTGTGCGCTTTGAGCAGCGCTTTGGCACGCCGCCTGTGCTGTGGCACTCATCGCTCAAATCCACAGAGCGCAGGCGCGCTTGGAGAGCCATTGCAAACGGCACAGCGGGCGTTGTTGTCGGTGCTCGATCGGCGCTGTTTCTGCCTTACGCCAACCTCGGCCTGATTATAGTCGATGAAGCGCATGAGGTCAGCTTTAAGCAAGACGAAGGCGTGCGCTACAACGCTCGCGATGTATCCGTAATGCGCGCCCGGTTTGAGAAAATTCCTGTAGTGCTCGCGAGCGCGACCCCGGCGCTTGAAAGCCTGCATATGGCATCAACCGGCATTTATGAACGGCTGGAATTGCCGAGCCGGTTTGGCGGCGCGACTTTGCCAAAAATTCGCCTCGTAGACCTAACGCAGGAACAGCCGGGCAGCGGGCGCTGGCTGGCCCCGCCGCTGGTCGCTGCGCTGGAAGATCGTCTGGCGAAGGGCGAGCAATCGCTCCTGTTTCTAAACCGCCGCGGATTTGCTCCGCTCACCTTGTGCCGCAATTGCGGGCACCGCTATCAATGTCCCAATTGCAGCGCATGGATGGTGGAGCATCGCCTGTCCGCCCGCCTCGCCTGCCATCATTGCGGGCACGAAACAGGCGTACCCGACAAATGCGCAGAATGCGGGGAGCCGGATTGCCTGGTCGCCTGCGGCCCCGGCGTCGAGCGCATCGCGGATGAAGTCGCAGAGCTGTTTCCCGAGTCGCGCGTAGCCGTCGCCACGTCCGACACTTTGGGATCGCCCGAACGCGCCGCTGAGTTCATCGCTCAGGCAGAGGGCGGAGCGATTGACGTGATCGTTGGCACACAGCTGGTGACCAAAGGTTTCCACTTCCCAGAGCTGACCTTGGTCGGTGTAGTCGATGCAGATCTTGGCCTGGAGGGCGGCGATTTGCGCGCGGCTGAGCGGACTTATCAGCAGGTCGCGCAAGTCGCTGGGCGCGCGGGGCGCGGGGCAAAACCCGGCGAGGTTCTTATCCAAACGCGCCACACCGATGCCCCGGTCATCGCCGCGCTTGAGGCAGGCGACCGCGATGCGTTCTACGAGGCTGAAACCGAAGCCCGCAAAGACGCAGGCGCGCCGCCGTTTGGCCGCTGGGCGGCAATCATCTTGTCGAGCGAAGATGAGAGGGAAGCGCGCGCTGCGGCAATGCGGCTGGGCGATACGCGGCCAGAGCAGAATGACCTCTACATCCTCGGGCCCGCGCCCGCTCCGCTGGCTCTGCTGCGCGGTCGCTACCGCTATCGCTTCCTCGTCAACGCGCGGCGCTCCGCCAATCTGCAAAAGGTCATTCGCGGCTGGCTGGATGCGCATGACTTCCCGCCGGGCCTGCGTGTCGGCGTCGATATCGATCCTTATAGTTTTGTTTAAACAAACAATTCGGCACTTTTTGCGGGCCTGAGCATTAGAAGCCTCATGGCATCCAACCCAATCCTCATCCCAATCCTCGGCGACCAGCTGACCCGCACTCTCGCCAGCCTTCGCGGCCGCACCAAGGACGACAGCGTCATCCTGATGATGGAGGTTTGGGACGAGGCGACATACGTCAAACATCACAAGCAAAAGATCGCGCTCATCTTTTCTGCAATGCGCCATTTCGCAGCGGAGCTAGAAGAGGCAGGCTGGCAGGTCGACTATGTGAAGCTGACGGATGGCGACAATTCTGGCAGCTTTACCGGAGAAGTCGCTCGCGCGATTGAACGGCACCATCCGCGCGCAGTCCATGTGGTTGAGGCAAGTGAATGGCGCGTTCAGCAAGCCATTGGGGAATGGCCCGACAAGTTCGCCTGCGACGTCGAGATTCTGCCAGACGACCGCTTCCTCTGCTCGCACGCCGAATTCGAGGAATGGGCCGAAGGGCGCAAGCACCTCACCATGGAGCATTTCTACCGCGAAATGCGCCGCAAGACCGGCCTGCTCATGCTGGACAATGGCAAGCCGAAAGGCGGCGAATGGAACCTCGACAAGCAGAACCGCGAACCGCCCAAAGGCGATATGGATGCGCCCGCTCGGCCCAAGTTTAAGCCCGATGAAATCACACGCGAAGTACTGGCGCTGGTCGAGGACAAATTCTCTGACCATTTCGGCGATCTGGAACCCTTCGAATGGCCAGTAACTAGCGCCGAGGCGGAGCAGGCGGCCGATGCGTTTTTCGCCGAGCGCATCGAAAACTTCGGCCCCTATCAAGACGCCATGGTCTTCGGCTCAGACGACCTCTATCACTCCATGCTCTCAACCAGCATCAATTGCGGTCTGCTCGATCCGATCGCTCTGTGTGAGCGCGCTGAGCAGGCCTATGAAGATGGCCGCGCGCCGCTCAATTCGGTCGAGGGATTTATCCGCCAGATCATTGGTTGGCGCGAGTATATTCGCGGGTTCTACTGGCACTTTATGCCGGGCCTTGAAGAGGCCAATGATTTGGAGGCGACGCGCGCCCTGCCCGAGTTTTTCTGGACCGGCGAGACGGATATGCGATGCCTATCGGATTGCATTCGCTCAACCAAAGAAAACGCCCATGCGCATCACATTCAGCGCTTAATGGTGCTTGGCAATTTCTGCCTGCTGGCCGGGATCGATCCACGCGCGGTGCAGGATTGGTATCTCGCGGTTTACGCCGATGCCTATCAATGGGTGGAGCTGCCGAATGTCTCCAGCATGATCCTCTACGCCGATGGCGGCGCGCTGGCGACCAAGCCCTATGCGGCGAGCGGCAATTACATCAATAAAATGTCCGATTACTGCAAAGAATGCAGCTATTCCGTGAGCAAGAAAACGGGCGACGGCGCATGCCCGTTCAACCCGCTTTATTGGCACTTTATGGACCGTCACCGCGACCGGCTGTCGAGCAATCACCGCATCGGTAGGATCTATGCGACGTGGGACCGGATGGGTGATGAGAAGAAGCAAGAGTATCTCTCCAGCGCAGAGAGCTTCCTTGAGACTTTGGAGCCCGCTCGCGATGGCTGGGCGCGCGACTAAGCGACAGAATTAGCACGCAGACAGAGCCTTCATCAGGCCAGCCGCAGCCGCCGTATCGACATATTCGCGCAGCACCGTAATTTTGCCATCGGACACCTCGCCAACAACGCACACAATTAGGTCGAGCTGGCTGCCATCGGGCAAAGTCCCGCGCACTCGGTGTTCTTCAACAAAGCCCGTTTCAGTCGCGGAACGCACCGCTTCTTCATAGCGAAAATCAGGAACAACCGCATTCACTATCCCGGTGAATTTCAACAGCCTATCACGGTCCATTTCGGGTCCGCCGTTCTGTGATCCGCGAAAGTTCTCAGCGCAGCATTCACGCGCGCGCTCCAGATCGTTGTTCTCAAATGCGGCGAACAATTGCTTTGCAAGGTCAGGTCCAGTCATGGGGGCGAACTTAACCGGCATTGCGGCGCTTGAGAAGCACCAGCAGACCCGAAGTCAATCGCGCGCATCGCCACAAAAGGCTCGACAATCCTCACGCCTAGCGCAAAAGCTCGCTGCACAAACTTTGGGAGCTATTTTCATGCTGACTGTCCATCACCTTCGCATTTCGCAATCCGAACGCATCGTTTGGCTGTGTGAGGAGCTGGGCATTGAGTATGACCTCAAACTTTACAATCGCGATCCCGAAACGCGGCTGGCTCCGGCAGAATTGAAGGCGCTGCATCCGATGGAGATCGCCCCGTTGATCGACGACAATGGCACGCTGCTAGGCGAGAGCGGCGCCATCGTCGAATACATCATCGGCAAATATGCGCCCGGCACTAATCTGGACCCGGGTCCGGACAGCCCCGATTTTGCTGATCACCTTTATTGGTTCCACTTCGCCAATGCGACGCTGATGACGAATGGCATGATGAGCATCGCTGTAAACGCGGTTGGCGCGGAAATGCCGCCGCCTCTGATGAAGCGGATCACCAATGCCTGGGCAGCGATTGAAAGCCGGCTGGGCGAAGCGGATTACTTCGGCGGATCGCAGCTAACGACGGCCGACATTATGATGGGCTTCTCGCTCACAACGGCGCGCGCTTTCAACGATATGAGCATCGACCACATGCCCAATCTGAAGGCCTATTTGCAGCGCATCGGCGCGCGCGATGCCTATCAGGCGGCTATGGCCAAAGCAGAGCCGGGCTTTCCGCCAAAACTCGACTAACCAGCAAAAGCCTCCGCAGCAGCAGCCTCGACGGTCGCCATCGCCTCGCGCCACGGTCCGGGACCATAGCTGATCCGCGATACCCCAAGGGCAGCTAGCTCTGCGTTGGTCACCATGCCGGGCAAACGCATGGCATTGATCGGAATGCTTGTTTCCCGACACATCCTTTTGATGAGAGCAGGATGGCTTAAACCGGGCACAAAGAAGCACCCTGCCCCGGCCTCTTGATAAGCCTGCGCGCGCACAATCGCTGCGTCCACTAACTCGTCTTGATTGGGATCCTCGCCTGCCATCAGAGGTCCGAGGAAAGTGTCAGTGCGCGCATTCACAAACAGGCCCGCGGCCGAGACTACGGCAATACGCTCCGCTTGCTCTGCTACATCGCGCAGCCCCTCGCCTCCGATCAAGCGGTCCTCAAGATTGCAGCCGATTGTCCCTGTGTCCGCCAATGCCGCCGCATTGTCGGAGAGCTGGCCCAGTGTCGCAGCAAAACCGCTCTCGATATCCACGCTCAAGGGCAGTCCAGACGTCGCCGCAGCAATCTGTTTGGCTGTCACGATCAGCGCGTCAAACGGAATCGCTTCGCCATCATCGAACCCTTGCGCTCCAGCCAGCCCGGCGCTGCCGGTTGCAATCGCTTTCGCGCCTGCCTTGGCAACCGCTTGAGCGCTCGCCGCGTCCCAAATGTTGAACAGGATCAGCGGCTCGCCCGCGATATGGAGCGCGGCAAATTCAGACTTTGTCATGTTAAAACAATTCCTCTTGATCGCTGCTACTTTCCGCGCCTTCGCGCTTGAGCAGCTCCGCCTTAATCTCCGGGCCATAGGCATAGCCGCCAATCGAGCCATCCGCCTGCACAACCCGGTGGCACGGGATCAGCACAGCAATATTGTTCGCGCCGTTTGCGCTGCCGACCGCGCGGCTCGCCTTTGGATTGCCAAGCATGGCCGCCTGCTCCCCATAGCTACGCGTTTCGCCAGCGGGGATTTTACGCAAGGCCTGCCAGCACCGCTGCTGAAATGCGGTGCCTTTCACATCAAGCGGGATATGCAGATTTTCCAGACTTGGATCTTCGACGACCTTTACGACCTGATCGAACAGGGCTTTGAATGGCTGGCCAGCTTCAACCAAGTCAGCGTTAGGAAAACGTCCGCGAAGCTCAGCCTCGCCCTCGCCAAAAGCAAGGCAACAGACACCAACGTCAGTCGCCGCGACGAGCATGTCGCCAAGGCTCGTTGCAATTACGCTCCAATGCACCGTGCGGCCTGCGCCGCCGTTCGACCAATCGCTGGGCGTCATACCCATCTTGTCTTTCGTCCCGTCGTAAAACCGCGAAGGCGCCGAATAGCCCGCCTCATAGACCGCCTCGGTTACCGTAGAGCCCTCGGCTAAGGATGCTTTCGCTCGTTCCTCCTTGAGCGCGCGAGCATACGCTGCGGGAGACAACCCAAGCGCGCGCTTAAACACGCGCTGAAAATGCGTCGGTGAGTAGCCGGTAAGCTCAGCCAAATCATCCAAAGTCGGCCTGCCTTCGGAGGCCTTGATCTCATCAATTGCAGCCAAGACCGCGGCCTCGTCGCGGCCAACATCATCGGGCAGGCAGCGCTTGCACGCCCTCAGCCCAGCTTCGCGCGCCTCTGCCCCGGTTGCGAAAAACCGGACATTTGCAGGTGACGGATGGCGAGCCGCACAAGACGGGCGGCAATAGATGCCCGTGGTGAGCACGCCGGTCACAAACCGTCCGTCAAAACTGCGGTCGCGCTGTGTTACGGCAGCCCAGGCTTGTTCAAAGGGGATTTCGTTCTCGCTCATGCAATCTGTCTTAGCCGAATGCGCAGATAGTCACATCCCGAAGCTTGCGGTCAAAGTGAATGCCCGGCAAATACGCAGAGATGGACCGCGTTCTCTTTACCCTATTGGGCTTCTTTATCCTGCTCACCCCTATCAGCGCTCAGGCCGATGCCGGCGATGTTGACGCCGCTGCCAGAGGCGTTGTGCGCGTGGTCATCATCGGCAGCGATGGCGAAGAGGTGTTCCCGATCAGCCATGGCAGCGGCTTTGCCGTCAGCCCGACGAAGATCGTCACCAATGCTCATGTGGTGCGCGAAGCGTTGCAGGATGACACATTGCGGATCGGCATTGTCCCGACAGAGGGCGAAGAAGGCGGCTTTGGCCGAGCGATTGCGGTTAGCCCGCGCAATGATCTGGCGCTGATCGAGATTACCGAAGGTTCGCTGCGCCTGCCGCCGCTAACGCTCGCCGGCGCGCGCAGCAGCGATATGGGCGAGGTTTCAGCCGTGGGGTATCCGATGAACGTCGATGTTGCTCAGGGGCTGGAGTTCGGCGACATCTTCCGGGCGCAACCGCCGGTGAAAAGCCGAGGGTTCTTATCCGGCGAGCGTCCAAGCCGGCAATTCGACACGATCCTGCACACCGCCCCAATTGCGCGCGGCAATTCTGGCGGCCCGCTGCTCGATGGCTGCGGCCGTGTTCTCGGCGTCAATTCCTTTGGCGCGGACTCGGATGGGTCGGATGCGGAGTTTTACTTCGCGGTGTCCTTGCGTGAATTGCTCCCCTTCCTACGCGCGAATGACATTGAGCCGCGCACAAATGCCCTGCCCTGCCGCTCGATCGATGAACTCAACGCGGCCGAACGCGATCGCTTTGAGCAAGAACGCGAAGAGGCCCGCGCATTGGTCGCTGCGCGCGAGGCTGAGCTCGCTGACAAACGCGCCGCCGCCATGCGTCAGGCACAATTTGAAGTTATGGAAGAGCGCGACAATGCGATGGCGCTGGCCATGCTGCTCGCGGTCGTCGCGCTTGGTTCTGGATATATCGCCTATCAGGCCCGCCGAGACGGAGCGAAGGGCAACAAAGTCATGATCGCCGCAGGAATTGGCGGTGCAGCTCTGATTGGCACGATGATCGTCTGGGTAACGCGCCCTGCGTTCTCCGAGATTGAAGAACGGGTCGCCGCCGCAATGGAGGAAGCAGAAGCGCCAGCGAGTGATGATCCCTCCTCGCTGGCGGACGATGGCACTCTATTGTGTACCTTCATTCCAGAGCGCAGCCGCGTGACCGGCGCCCGGACCGATGATGTGGAGTTTGATTGGGCTGCGGACGGCTGCGTCAACGGCCGCACGCAATATGGCATGGCGGGCGGGGAATGGTCGCGCGTGTTCGTTCCCAATGACGAAGCGGCGGTCTCTGTAAATTCCTACGATCCGCAGACACGGATATTCCAAACCGACCGGTATTTGCTCCGCCGAGGACCAATGCAGGAGGCCCGCGAGGCGCGCTCCAAATATAAGCCTGCATCCTGCGGCGTCACCGATGCGGCAAGCCAATTGGGAGAACAGCAATCAGCCGTGCTGGCGCTGCTCCCGGATCGCCCGAACGAGCGGCTGGTCTACACCTGCGAATCCCGCGCCAGTTCAGCGGGCACCACCGGCGGTGATACGGTAGAGGGAGAGGAATGAAATTAGTGGAAAAAGCCCGATCAGACCTTGCGAACACAGGGTGAACACTTTAATAGGGCTGTGTCCTCATTAGAGGGGATGTCTGAGAGGTCCCATTATGGGCAAATTTCTGAAATCCCCGACTTTGCCGCAAGCGTTGCAGCGTTTGATGGTTTAGCCAAAACGGGGCGAATTGAGTAAACAGTGAATGAGCGAAGCCTTCAATACCGCAGTGCGGTCTAAAGTTGAGCCCATCGCTCCCAAGTGGAGGCTGCAACTGAAGCTTGGCGAATGATCGCGGCGGTGCCCGATCGACTGATAACCTGGGAGGCTGCGGCTAAGCGATTTGAAAACTAGGCCCCGTCAATGACGGACTAGCCAAAGATCAAATTCGGCAAAGGCAGCCTCCTACTCACCCAACTAAGCCGCCAACGCTTCGCCGCTGAGCGTAATGCGGTGCATCTCGCGGCGGTGGCCGGCGTAATCGTTGATCGCGTTGTGCCAGCTCGTCCGGTTATCCCAGATTGCCACAGTGCCCGGTGCCCATTGCAGGCGGCACTGGTTGTCATCGGTTAGCGCGGCATCAAGCAGCTTGGTGAGCAAAGGCAGGCTTTCTTCGCGCGTTTGCCCAACGAAATTGATTGTGAAGCCGCCATTTACATAGAGCAGCTTGCGCCCTGTTTGCGGGTGCCGGATCACAACCGGATGGACCGCGCCGGTCTTTAGGTTCTGGCCGCGCAAGTGTTCCCCCATATCGGTCTGAGCATACAGGCCGCCTTCTTCATAGACATGGTCCGCGGTATGATAGGCCTCTAGCCCTTCGATCTCCGCCTTCAGATCATCGGGCAGAGCATCATAGGCGGCCCCCATATGTGCCCACATTGTGTCTCCACCTTTCGGAGGAAGTTCGCGCGCGACGAGCACTGAACCCATCGCCGGGATTTGGTCGTAGGAGTGGTCCGTATGCCATGCGCCGCCAATATTGGTCGATTGATCGGCCTCTTTCTTCACCACCGCGATCTCATTGAAATCTTCCTGCAGCGGGAAATAATTGTTCACATCAATACCGCCCCAGCGGCGGCCAAACTTGATGTGATCTTCCGGCGAAAAATCCTGGTCGCGAAACACCGCAACGCCGTGCTCATAAATCGCCTGCTTGATCTCCAGCAGTTCAGCATCGCTGCAATCTGCTAGCGAAACGCCGGACACTTCCACGCCGCATTGGGGCGCCATCTTTGTATGGTGCATGTTTGCCTCTCCTCCGATCCGTTTCTAAAAGAAATTGATCTGAGCGCAAGTTTGCCCCGCCAAGCCACCTAGCGCTTCACGCCAGACACACGCCGTGTACACAGAGCGCGAACTAAAGTTGGAAAACGACACAATGCTTAAGCTCGCCAAGGTGCTGATCGGTCTGATTGCCGCCCTTCACATATATATTGCATGGTTTGAGATATTCGCGTGGGAGACACGCGGGCCGGCCGTCTTCTCTACGTTTCCAGCAGAACTCTTCTCGCAGACAGTCTCTATGGCTGCGAACCAGGGACTATATAATGGGTTCTTGGCGACAGGGCTGATCTGGTCGCTGATGATCAGAGATTCGAAATGGCAAGCGAACGTCGCATTTTGCTTTCTGGCGTTCGTGGCAATAGCGGGCATCTTCGGCGCATTCACCGTGTCCCCACGCATCGCGATAATCCAAACCCTGCCTGCAATTGCGGCGATGGTCTGCCTGTTTGTCGGGCGCCGGAAGGCAAAGTCCCAGCTGTCGTAAAGCGAAAGCACGCAAGCACGTTTGCACAAGATGCAACCAATAAGAGCGGACTCGGCTTGCATCACTTCACACCCGATGCTAGGCGCGCGCCAGCTTTGCCGGAAGACCAATTTGGGCTCTGGAACAGACAAAGCGATGCATCGTTTTTTCGATAGACCCAAGAGGACTTTAAACGCGTGGATATTTCCGCCGGTATTCAGGCTAGCCTTGCAGGACGTTACGCTTCAGCTCTTTTTGAGCTTGCAGCAGAGAACGGAACTGTAACCGCTGTCGAGACAGACCTTGAAGGTCTCGCCGCTGCGCTCACCGATTCGGCTGAGCTGCGCGCTGTCACAACCAACCCAGAGCTTTCGCGAAGCCAGCAGGCCGCAGCGATTAAGGGCGTCGCGGGCCACCTCGGCCTCAGCGAGCTTACTCAGAGCTTTCTCGGCGTGCTCGCCGGCAATCGCCGCCTGTCGGCTTTGCCCGACATGATCCGCGCGTTTCAGATGATCGCTGCAGCTCAACGCGGCGAAGTTACCGCCGATGTCGCCAGCGCTCACCCGCTCAGCGCCGAACAACTTTCTGCCCTCAAGGACAAGCTGACCGCACGCGAAGGCCGCACTGTTAAAGTGAACCCCAGCGTCGACCCAGAGCTTCTTGGCGGGCTTGTCGTCACTATTGGATCGCAGCGCATTGATGGCTCGATCCGTACTCGTCTCAATTCTCTCGCCCAGGCAATGAAGGCCTAAAGGACTACGAACATGGAAATCCGCGCAGCAGAAATCTCCAAGGTCATCAAAGACCAGATCGCCAATTTCGGCACCGAAGCTGAAGTCAGCGAAGTCGGCTCCGTTCTCTCCGTTGGTGACGGGATCGCCCGTATCCACGGCCTCGACAAGGTTCAGGCCGGTGAGATGGTTGAATTCGCCAACGGCGTTCAGGGCATGGCCCTCAACCTCGAAGCGGACAATGTCGGTGTCGTGATCTTCGGCTCTGACGCAGAGATTAAAGAAGGCGACAGCGTTAAGCGGACCGGCACCATTGTGGACGTTCCGGTTGGCCCAGGCCTGCTTGGCCGCGTGGTCGATGCCCTCGGCAACCCAATCGATGGCAAGGGCCCAATCGAAGCTGCATCACGCCAGCGCGTCGAAGTGA
Organism: Erythrobacter sp. S249; assembly: GCF_057364975.1. Taxonomy (NCBI): domain Bacteria; kingdom Pseudomonadati; phylum Pseudomonadota; class Alphaproteobacteria; order Sphingomonadales; family Erythrobacteraceae; genus Erythrobacter; species Erythrobacter sp. S249. The sequence continues at coordinate 762,692 of NZ_CP200287.1, forward strand.
AAGCGCCGGGCATCATCCCGCGCGAATCGGTTAGCGAGCCTGTACAATCCGGCCTCAAAGCGATTGACGCTCTTGTGCCTGTTGGCCGCGGCCAACGCGAACTCATCATTGGTGACCGCCAAACTGGTAAGACGGCTGTCGCAATAGACACCTTCATCAACCAAAAGAACATCAACCAAGGCGACGACGACAAGAAGAAGCTCTTCTGCGTCTATGTTGCCGTTGGTCAGAAGCGCTCGACCGTTGCTCAAATCGTGAAGCAGCTCGAAGAGAACGGCGCGATGGAATATTCCATTGTTGTCGCCGCGACCGCGTCTGAACCTGCTCCACTGCAATATCTCGCGCCTTACACCGGCTGCGCGATGGGCGAGTATTTCCGCGACAACGGCATGCACGCCGTGATCGTGTATGATGACCTTTCAAAGCAAGCTGTGGCTTATCGCCAGATGTCACTGCTGCTTCGCCGCCCGCCAGGCCGCGAAGCGTACCCTGGTGACGTTTTCTACCTTCACAGCCGCTTGCTAGAGCGTGCCGCGAAAATGAACGGCGACAATGGCGGCGGTTCGCTTACCGCCCTGCCGATCATTGAAACACAGGCGGGCGACGTGTCGGCCTACATTCCAACCAACGTGATTTCGATCACCGACGGCCAGATCTTCCTTGAAACCGACCTGTTCTATCAAGGCATCCGTCCTGCGATTAACGTGGGTCTCTCGGTTAGCCGTGTTGGCGGCGCCGCTCAGACCAAGGCGATGAAGAAGGTTTCTGGCTCGATGAAGCTGGACCTGGCGCAATACCGCGAAATGGCGGCCTTTGCTCAGTTCGGTTCGGACCTCGATGCCTCCACGCAGAAGCTGCTTAACCGCGGTGCGCGCCTGACCGAGCTGCTCAAGCAAGCTCAGTTCTCGCCAATGCCGTTTGAAGAGCAGACCGTGTCGATCTTCGCTGGCACCAATGGCTATATTGATGATGTGCCGGTTGAGCGCGTGAACGATTACGAAGAGCAATTGCTTGCCTTCATCCGCAGCGAGCACGCCGACATCCTCAGCGAAATCCGCGAGAGCAAGAAGTTCGAAGGCGATGTGAAGGACAAAACCGTCGCAGCGCTCGAAGCCTTCGCCAAGCAGTTCGCGTAAGGGATAAGCCCAGGGGATAGCCAATGGCTTCACTTAAGGAACTTAAGGATCGGATCGGGTCGGTTAAATCGACTCAAAAGATCACCAAGGCCAAGCAGATGGTCGCAGCGGCGAAATTGCGCCGCGCGCAGGCCGCTGCTGAAGCTGCGCGCCCTTATGCAGAGCGGCTTTCCGCCGTTATGGCCTCGCTCGCCAGCAAGGTGAGCGGCGATGGAGCACCGCGCCTGCTCGCCGGCAATGGCAAGAACCAGCGCCACATGCTGGTGCTGGTCAACACGGATAAAGGCCTGTGCGGCGGTTTGAACTCAAACCTCGTCAAAGAGGCTAAGATTCAGGCGAAGAAGCTGATCGCTGAGGGCAAGGACGTCTCGTTCTACCTCGTCGGCAAAAAGGGTCGCGCGCCGATCAAGCGCGAATATCCTAATGGCATTGCCAAGCACTTCGACACCTCAAACGTCCGTACTCCGGGCTTTGAAGAAGCAGACGCGATTGCCGCTGAGCTGGTCGAGATGTTTGATGCCGACGCATTTGACGTGGCTCACCTGATCCGCCCGGATTTTCAATCGGCGCTGGTTCAAAACCCAACCACCACTCAGCTTATCCCGGTCCCCTCACCTGAGGTCACTGAGGACAGCGACGCTGTGGTCGAGTATGAGCCAGGCGAAGAGGAAATCCTCGAAGAGCTACTGCCGCGCTACGTGAAGACGCAAATCTTCGGCGCGCTGCTTGAACGTGAGGCATCCGAACAAGGCGCCTCGATGACCGCCATGGACAATGCGACCCGCAATGCCGGCGACCTCATCAACTCACTGACAATTCAATACAATCGCAGCCGTCAGGCGGCGATTACCACCGAACTTATCGAAATTATTGCTGGCGCAGAAGCGCTGTAAGAATCACAGGCTAAGGAAACACCATGGCTACCGCACCCGTCCTCAACCAGACCACCAATGGCACGATCGCCCAGGTCATCGGCGCTGTCGTTGACGTACAGTTCGAAGGTGAACTGCCAGCGATTTTGTCCGCACTCGAGACCAAGAACGGCGACAACACGCTCGTTCTGGAAGTTGCTCAGCACCTCGGCGAGAACACCGTTCGCACCATCGCAATGGATGCGACCGAAGGTCTCACCCGCGGCAGCGAAGTGATCTCAACCGGCAAGCAAATCTCTGTGCCAGTTGGCCCAAAGACACTTGGCCGCATCATGAATGTGGTTGGCGAAGCGATTGACGAGCGCGGCCCAATCGGCGCGGATATGACCGCTCCGATCCACGCTGAGGCACCTGCCTTCATCGACCAGTCAACCGAAGCTGCGATCCTCGTGACCGGCATTAAGGTTATCGACCTTCTCGCGCCTTACGCGAAGGGCGGTAAGATCGGCCTGTTCGGCGGTGCCGGCGTTGGTAAGACAGTTCTTATTCAAGAGCTGATCAACAACATCGCAAAGGGCCACGGCGGCGTGTCCGTGTTCGCCGGTGTTGGTGAGCGTACCCGCGAAGGTAACGATCTCTACCACGAATTCCTCGACGCAGGCGTTATCGCCAAGAACGAAGCTGGTGAAGCGATCAGCGAAGGCTCGAAAGTGGCCCTCGTGTTCGGTCAGATGAACGAGCCTCCCGGGGCGCGTGCCCGTGTTGCTCTGTCCGGCCTGACCATGGCGGAATATTTCCGCGACCAAGAAGGCCAGGACGTGCTGTTCTTCGTGGACAACATCTTCCGCTTCACCCAGGCGGGTTCGGAAGTGTCCGCTCTGCTTGGCCGTATTCCGTCGGCTGTGGGTTATCAGCCAACCCTGTCGACCGACATGGGTAACCTGCAAGAGCGCATCACCTCGACCACCAAGGGTTCGATTACTTCGGTTCAGGCCATCTACGTGCCTGCCGATGACCTTACCGACCCTGCACCAGCAACCTCGTTTGCTCACCTTGACGCAACGACCACGCTGAACCGCGCGATCTCTGAGCTGGGCATCTACCCAGCGGTTGACCCGCTCGATTCCACCAGCCGCGTGCTCGAACCGCGCGTTGTTGGCCAAGAGCACTATGAGACCGCTCGTAAGGTTCAAGAGACCCTGCAGAAGTACAAGTCGCTGCAAGACATCATCGCAATTCTCGGCATGGACGAGCTTTCTGAAGAAGATAAGCTGACCGTTGCCCGTGCGCGTAAGATCCAGAAGTTCCTCTCGCAGCCGTTCCACGTCGCTGAGGTCTTCACCGGTATCCCAGGCTGCTTCGTGCAGCTCGAAGACACTGTTGCCTCGTTCAAGGCCGTTGTCGAAGGCGAGTACGATCACCTCCCAGAGCAAGCCTTCTACATGGTTGGCGGCATCGAAGACGTGGTCAAGAAAGCGGCTGAAATGGCTGAGGACGCCTAAGGGCGCTTAAAGGTAAGTCTGATGGCTCTCCACTTTGAACTCGTAACCCCTGCCCGTCAGGTCCGCAGCGAAGACGTCCACATGGTCGTCGTGCCCGGTGCCGAAGGTGAATTCGGCGTCCTAGAAGGCCACGCGCCTTTCATGTCGACCATTCGCGATGGCGCGGTGCAGATCTACAAGACCGAAGGCGCGGAGCCAGAAACCATTGAAGTCAAAGGCGGTTTTGCTGAAGTTGGCGACGCTGGCTTGACCGTTCTGGCGGAGCACGTCGAGGCTTGAGCGAGAGCTGACATCACATGAATTTTGAAAAGGGCGGCTCTAACGGGTCGCCCTTTTTCGTTGCGATTAGGCAGCCTCATCCATCAAACCGCTGACGCATTGCGGCATTGGCATAGCGCGCTCTTCGAGCTCGTCGAGGGTCTCATCGATGCCTGCACCTGGCATTTCCTGCGCGATAAAGTCGATCAGCGAACGCTGAACGCGCTGCTCAAACTTCAGGCTGACATGATTGCCGTAAACGCTGCGCACGCGCAGCGGCAGGCTGAGGAAGCCAGCGACCAGCAGATACATCTTTTGGTTCGCTTGCAGCTTCAGGTTGTCATCAACGATAATCTCAGCATCGGTTTGCGTGAGCCAGACGATCACAGCGGATTCTGATTTTCCGTTGATCATCAGGGAAAGGCTGGTCGCCTTTGCGAGTTCGTGATTGTCTGCCGTGTGCATCATGTGGTCCTTCGTGTTTAGAAGTTCGCGTCTGCGTGTTGTTAGACGGCAAAAACGTTAACGCGAATTAACTCTGGTCTGTAAAATGATGTAAATCTCTTGCCCCGTCGCAGGAGTTGAGGCGCTGCCAATTGGTCGATCTTTTCGCTTTCCATATGGCCAGCAAATCGCCACTCTCTGCGCCAACAATCTGACGTGAATTCTCATTGGAGAGGACAATTGAAACTTGTTTCCAAATACGCAATTTCAGCCGCGCTTGCCGGAGTGCTTGCGATGACCGCCGCAAGCCCAGCCGCAGCCGACGGACACGCCGCTGACGCTCAGCCCGCCGCCGACGGCGTGCCCGGCCCAGAACAAGATCCTTACATCTGGCTGGAGGAAGCGCGCAGCGACGAAGCGCTGGAATGGGTCGAGAATGAGAACAAACTGACCCTCGCCGCGCTCGAAACCGATCCTCGGTTCGAACAGCTAAAAGCGGAAGCGCTCGCGATTTATGACAGCGAGGACCGCATTCCCTATGTGAGCTTCCGCCCGGATGGCCTCTACAACTTCTGGCAGGATAAAGAGAACCCTAAGGGTCTGCTGCGCCGTACGACGTTGGAGAGCTACCAAAGCGATGAGCCGGAATGGGAAACCATTTTGGACGTAGATGCGCTCGCTGCCGCCGAAGGTAAGGAATGGGTCTATCAGGGCTCAACCTGTCTGCCCCCTGCCCTCAATAAGTGTATGATTGCACTGTCAGACGGCGGCGAAGATGCCACCATCATGCGGGAATTCGACACCTCTACGAAGAGCTTTGCCGAAGGCGGCTTCGCGATCGAAGAGAAAAGTCAGGGCGGCGTCAGCTGGATTGACGAAGACACGCTTCTGGTGGGCCGCGACTTTGGCGAAGGGACGCTGACGGAAAGCGAGTATCCATTCACTAGCCGCATCTGGAAACGCGGCACCGAACTCGCCGATGCTCCCGAAGTGTTCCGCGGCCAAGCCGATGATGTATGGGCCGGTGCCAGCCTGCTGCGCGACAGTTCCGGTACGATCCACGCCATGACGGCGTTTCGCGGTGTGAGCTTTCACGAGAGCGAGTATTTCGTCTCGATCGACGATGACTGGATCAAACTCGATATTCCGAAAAAGGCATCGCCTTACGGGATCGTCGATGGCCACTTGCTCTACTCAACCGATGTTGATTGGGAAGTAGACGGCCAGACCTTCCCGGCAGACAGCCTGATCGCGGTTGATCTGGAAGAATGGAAAGCCGATCCGAACGGCGCGGCGAAGACCTTGGTTTGGGCGCCAGCAGAGCGTCAGACCAAGCGCGGCGGAGCCATCACGGGCAATGCACTGTTCGTGACGATGCTCGACAATGTCGTTGGAAAGGTTTTGCAGTTCAACTTCAAAGACGGCGAATGGCTCAGCGAGCAAGTCGATCTGCCAGATAACGCGACACTCGGCATTGCGGCCTCGTCATCGGAAACTGACCAGATCATGTTCACCGTTACAGATTTCCTGAATCCGACGACGCTCTATTACTCCGAAGGCGGCGCTCCTGAAGTGCTCAAGACCTCACCCAGCCGGTTCGACAAGACCGGTATGGAAGTTGAGCAGCATCAGGCAACCAGCGCCGATGGGACGAAAATTCCTTACTTCATCGTCAAGCCCAAAGGCATGGCGATGGATGGCAGCACACCAATCTTGATGAGCGGCTATGGCGGTTTCCAAATCCCTCGCCTGCCCGGATATATGGGCACCACAGGCAAGCTGTGGCTAGAGAAAGGCGGCGCTTATGTGCTCGCCAATTTGCGCGGCGGCGGCGAATTTGGCCCTGGCTGGCACCAAACGGCCATCCGTGAGAACAAGCAGCGCACTTGGGACGATTTCATCGCAGTGGGCGAGGATCTCGTTGGGCGCGGCTTCACCTCGCCTCAACATCTCGGCATCCAAGGCGGATCGCAGGGCGGCTTGCTGGTCGGCACGGCCTTTACCCAGCGGCCCGACCTGTTCGGCGCGGCAATCGTCGCGATCCCGCTGTTCGATATGCTCCGCTATCACGTGATCGGGCGCGGCGCATCGTGGATTGGTGAATATGGCGATCCGCGCATTCCGGAGCAGCGCGCCTGGATCGAGGGCTATTCGCCCTATCAAAAGATTGTTGATGGCGTGGACTACCCCGCCCCGTTCCTATGGGCTTCAACCGCCGATGACCGCACGCATCCGGCCCACGCCCGCAAAGGCGCGGCTAGGCTCAAGGCGCTGAGTCAGCCCTATTATTACTTTGAGGACATGACCGGCGGCCATTCCGGCGGGGTCGATAACGAACAGCGCGCCAAGCTCCAGGCATTGCAATATGTCTACCTGATGCAGCGCCTGATGGATGAGCGCGAAACTGAGGCTGAAAGCGCCTTTGGCGGCTGAATTTCAGCATCCTGACGAGTCTCTAAACAAGGGCGATCAGTGCACAAAACGCATCGGTCGCCCTTTGCGCATCGGGCTGTGTAAGCGCATCCGACACTTTTCCAACGGTTCGTCGCGCAGACAGAACCTATAAGGTGGTTAGGTCAAAATTAACCATGTTTGAAAAGACGGAATTAAGTCTCTGAGGCTCAGCTTTCTATCACCGGGGGCGGTAATAGGAGATTATTTAATGGCTTATCCGCGCGACATATCCATCGCTGAGGCAATTAAGCGTGCAGGCTTGCCACACTCACACCGAGTGCACTGGTCAAAGGCCCGCAAGGCGGACGTCGTCCGTGCTGTACGCGAGGAAGTGATCAGCTTTGATGAAGCCCGCGAGCGCTATTTGCTCAGCCGTGCAGAATTTCAGCAGTGGGAACGCGAAACCGGCGGGAACGTCTATCGCATCCGCTCGCTCGAAGAGGCGTAAGCCTTAACTTACTGGTCTAGTCTTCGACCTAGCGTTGAACGTTGCGGTGGAGCCCCCTTACTCCGCCGCAACTTCAACCATCACCTCATTTCGGCGCAGTGGCCCTGGTACCATCGGCGCATCGTAAAAGGCATGCTCAAAGCCGCCAATTGGCTTTAGCCCTTCGCTCACGACCCAATTGCTAAGCTCTGTCTCCATATCGGCCAGATCGCCCGCTCGGGCATTTCCGCTAAACCTAACCGCAGCAATCCTTCGCCCCGGCACCTGAGTTAGGGTGATATCCGCGGGCGCAGCAGGCAACGTTTCGAGTGTGTATTTCGATGGCATGACAAAGCGCGTGCGCCACTGATCCGCCTCTGGGCTATCGCGCATCACCGGAGCGGTCATCGCAATTGCTTCGTCTTGATCAACTGCGCGGTCTTGCATGACCGGCGCGGTCATGGCGATGTCTTCGCCGCCTGCAGGGCGGTCCTGACCAAAGATGTACGCAGCCAAGCGCCGAAAGCCTTCGCCGCGCGTGCGGCTTTGATCGCCGGTGTGAGTGACCTCGGCAACGATCATCGGCTTATAATCGCGCAGCTCGAAAGGAGCTTCCGCTTTCACGACCTGATAGGCGGGCTCTTCAATATCGCGGTATTGCGCATAAACGGCAGCCGCTCCGATGGCTGCTACACCAACGCCCGCTGCGATCCATTTCTTGATACCCATGCCTTTGGCTCCTGTATGTGACTGTTTATGCAGCAGTTACGCGGTCCAAAGGTTCCCGGATGCTGTGAGTTTCGGCGGCTCAGGCGCCTTTGAGGCGCGCATCAGGCGGCTCTGGCGCCTTCGTTCAACCCAGCGTCAGTGGTAATGGATTCAGTGCGCTGATCGCCCATATTCCAGGCCGCACGCATTTCGTCGATGCAGCCCTGAAGCTCGCGCGAGATCTGAATGTTCTCAGCCGATCCTTCGATCGCAGCGATGGTATCATCCTTGAGCTTACCCATGCCTTCAGTGATTTGAGAGAGTTGCTCCAAATGGGCAGATGACGCGGCATAGGTCGAATCCGCCAGTGAGAGCGACTCGTCAAGACTGCGGTCCACGGTCTTGAGCACCTCAATGCTCTTCTTACCGCTCTCGGTGCTGCTGATCATGCGCGATTCCAGGCTGCTGCAACTGGAAACCAATGATCCCACATCACTCGTCAGCTCGGAAATCGTGCTGGAAATGCTGGTTGCGCTGTCGCTGGTGAGATTGGCAAGCTCGCGCACTTCCTGAGCAACGACGCCAAAGCCATGCCCGTGCACGCCCGCTCGGCCAGCCTCAATCAGAGCATTGATGGACAGGATATTGGTGCGGCTGGCGACTTGTTGGATCGCTTTGGACACGCTTTCAACTTCGGCAAATCGACTTTGGAATTCCGCTAGACGGGAAGACAAATCTTCGATCTGTTTCAGCGCATTATCGAGCGTTTCAACGATACCGTCGACCTCGTTCGACATATTGTTGGTTGCTTGAGAAGCGTTGTTGAGCGCATCGCGCGCGTTCTCATTTTGCGCACGCAGCGAGCCGATGTCCTCGCCAATAGACTGCGATCTCTCGGTAAGATTATCGACGAAGGCAGCACGCTCAAGCGAGGCCGCGTTAACGCGCTGTGCGTTGGAGAGCACTTGCTCAACCAGCACCTTCGCTTGCCGATAATTTTGATCACCGTCTTCAATCATCCTGAGTGCCATAGCGCCCGTTGCTTAAGGAAATTCTAACCATGATCGGACCCGCACTACGCAACGATACTAGGCGAGCCATTGTGGCGAAAATTACCGGCGGGTTGGTGCGTGAAAATCGGGCGGCTTGTTCGATACCCAACTTACGAATTTCTCCACTTTGGGATGGGCGCGGATGGCTTGCACCTCGTCGCCAATGCGGGCCAGCTCTGCGTTGGTGAAATTGGCGTGGATCGCACGGTGGCAGATCGGATGAACTGGGACGGTGCCGCGCCCCTTCTTCGATTTAGGAACCGGGTGGTGCCACTGGATCAGAGTACCAAACGGACGCTCGCACAGCCAGCAAGTGAGATCTTCGCCTCCACTCACCCCTTGTTCTTGGCCGCCTTCTTCTTTTTCATCGTGTCGTGAAAGCGATCAGCCCAACCGGGCTTCACGAATTGCTCGGCCCGCACCATGCGCAGCTCTCCGTCGGCAACATCACGGCTAACCGCGCTGCCTGCCGCAACAATTGCGTCGGCACCAATGGTAACCGGCGCGATCAGCGCGCTGTTTGAACCGATAAAGGCGCGTTCGCCGATCACGGTCTGATATTTGAAATAGCCATCGTAATTGCAGGTAATTGTGCCAGCGCCGATGTTGGCGCCCGCGCCGACGGTCGCATCGCCAAGATAGGTGAGGTGGCTTGCCTTGGCACCGGGCCCAAGCGTCGCCTTCTTCATCTCGACGAAATTGCCGACAAATGCGCCCTCTTCCAGCACCGCACCGGGCCGCAGCCGCGCAAACGGTCCGACTTGAGCACTACTGCCCACAGACGCGCCCTCAACATGGCTGAACGCCTTGATATGCGCGCCATCAGCGACTGTGGCCCCAGGACCAAACACGACATTGGGTTCGATGGTGACATCGCGGCCAATCTTTGTGTCATAGCTGAAGAACACCGTCTCAGGCGCGCGTAGACTGGCGCCATCGACCATTGCTTGCTCTCGGCGGGCGACTTGCCAGCGCGCTTCTGCTTGGGCGAGTTCGCTGCGTGAATTGATGCCTGCGACTTCGTCAGGATCATCAGTGCAAACCACTGCGCAAACCCGGCCATCAGCAATCGCAATATTGACGATGTCGGGGAGGTAATATTCGCCCTGAACATTGTCGTTGCCGACCCGGTCCAGCAGAGCAAACATATCCTTGGCGCTCGCCGCCATTAGCCCCGAATTGCACATCCGGCACGCGCGCTCAACCTCGCTTGCATCTTTAAACTCGACCATCTTGCTGATCGCGCCGTCATCATCGGCAATCACGCGGCCATATTGCAGCGCATCCTCCGGCTCGAAGCCCAGCACCACTACCGCTGGCGCATCATCCTGATGCAGCCGCTCCAGCATGGCCTGCATGGTCTTTGCGCGCACAAAGGGGACATCGCCGTAGAGCACCAGCACATCGCCATCAAAGCCCTCTAGCGGTGCCTGCGCCTGCTGCACCGCGTGGCCAGTGCCGTGCTGCGGCTCTTGCAAGGCGGTATCGGCTCTGCCAGCTACAGCCGCCTCGATTTGCTCCTTGCCAGCGCCAACCACGACCACGCGCCGCGCAGGGCTCAGCTCATCAACCGAGGCCATCAAATGATCGAGCATTGCCCGTCCCGCAATCGGGTGAAGCACTTTGTGAAGATCGGATTTCATCCGGGTTCCCTTGCCCGCAGCAAGGATGATGGCAGCAAAATCAGTCATGCGGCTTCCCTTATAAGTCTGCTTGCATGAAGTGAAGCCGTACGCGCGCAAAACCTTGCGATTTCACATCGGTTGGGCCAACCGCCCCGTCATGACAGATTTCCCCTTTGATGCCGTGGGCTTCGACCTTGATGGCACCTTGCTAGACACGTTTCGCGATTTGGGCACAGCGGTCAATCACGCGCTGGAGCTGGGCGGTTTCGCTCCAGTCCCGGTGGATAGCTCAAAAGACCTGATCGGCGGCGGCGCGAAGATCATGCTCGGGCGCGCCATCGACGCGCAAGGCGGATTGCCAAACGAAGAGTTTCGAAAGCTCTACAAGGCGATGCTGCGCTATTATTCCGAAAACAATGCGGTGTACTCACGCCCTTACCCCGGCGTGATCGAAGCGCTAGACGAGCTGGCCGCGCGCGGTGTCAAAATGGCGGTGGTCACCAATAAGTTTGAGGAGTTTGCGACCAATATTCTGGATGCGCTGGGACTGACCGACCGCTTTGTCACCATCATCGGCGGCGACAGCATAGGCAAAGGCGCAGACGGCACATATCTGTCAAAACCGCATCCAGAGCCTGTTCTAGCCGCGAAAGAGGCCTGCAATTCGTCTGCCTTCGCGTTCGTCGGCGACAGCTCTTACGATGTCTCCGCAGCAAAGGCCGCTAGCGTGCCAGTGATCGTCGCGGCCTATGGCTATTGCGACAAACCTCCCCACGAATTGGGCGGAAATGCAGTGATTGATTCGTTCCACGGCCTGATTTCTGCCTTGGAATCGCTCTAAGGCCTTCCTCCTGCCCTTACGGCACGCGATATCCCAGACCAGCGGTGTTGCATCGCAGCAGAGAAACTGCCACGCAACGCCCACACAAACTTTACGCGCGCGTAAACCGCGCCACACCACTCGCAGGAGATACAAGCCATGACCATCGATTTTAAAGACAAGGTAGCCATCGTGACGGGCGCAGGCGGAGGCCTGGGCAAGGCATACGCGCTTGAGCTGGCAAAGCGCGGCGCGAAGGTCGTCGTCAATGACCTCGGCGGTTCACGCGACGGCACCGGCACATCAGACGCCGCTGCTGAAGTTGTTGCTGAAATCAAAGCCGCCGGCGGCGAAGCCATGGCCAATGGCGGCAGCGTCACTGAATATGACCAGATGGAAAAGATGGTCGCCGACACCAAGCAAAAATGGGGCGGCGTTCACGTCCTCATCAACAATGCCGGCGTCCTGCGCGACAAGACTTTTGCCAAGATGACCCCGGACGATTTTGAGTTCGTTCTGAAAGTGCACCTCACCGGCTCAGCTTTCGTCACCAAGGCATGCTGGGAAACCTTCCGCGAGCAGGCCTATGGCCGCGTTCTGATGACCGCCAGCTCCACCGGACTGTTCGGCAACTTCGGCCAAGCCAACTACGGCGCAGCCAAGCTGGGCCTCGCTGGCCTCACTAAGACGCTGCAACTCGAAGGCGCGAAGTACAACATTCGCTGCAACTCGCTGTCACCAGTGGCTGGCACCCGCATGACCGAAGACCTCTTCCCAGAAGAAGCCTTCAAGCTGTTTGCCCCTGAAAGCGTTGTTCCAGCAGCCCTGTTCCTGGTCAGCGAAGACGCACCAACCAACGCGATCGTCGGCGCTGGCGCTGGCGGCTTCCACTCTGCATGGACCGTTATGAATGATGCCGTTTGGCTCACCGATCAAGAGCGCACGGTCGAAGGCTTTGCCGCTCGCTGGGACGACATCAGCGATTTCTCAAACCTGGTTGCACCGCAATCCGGCAATGAGCAATCAGGCGCGATCTTGAAAGCGATGCAAAAGGTAACTGGCACTGGTCCAAGCAGCGCTCGCAGCTAAGACCGGCGTTTTAGACGCAAACAAAAGCCCGGCTTTTCCATCAGGAGGAGCCGGGCTTTTTGTATTCAGCGGCGAGGTATTCGCTAAGCTGCGAGTACGAGGGCGTTACTCGTCGACCGCTTTCACAAGTCGCCGTTCAACCGGGGCCAAGACATTCGCCAGATCATGCCCGCGTTTGAGCGTTTGGCCGTGCTCGCCAAACAGCGTCCACATCCCTTGCTTATTGCGCAGGCTCGGTCGCTTTTCGATCCGTGCCTGTGGACGTTCAGCCGCTCGGCGAAAGGCTGAGAAGATCGCTGCGTTCTTGTCGAAATCCATCGCGTAGTCGCGCCATTCCCCGGCGGCCACCATCCGGCCGTAGAGATCGAGAATGCGCTGCAATTCTTCGCGCTCAAAGCCAATTTGCCCCTGAGCGCGGCCAGGAAAGGCAACTACAGAACCGCTCGGTGCAGTGCTTGCGCTCATGCGCGGTCGGTTCCGCTACGCTTGGCAACAGGCTCTGGTTCATTCGCGTCTTGATCTTGGAGTGGCACGCCTGACTTCAGCGCGTTCATCTCAGCTCGCAAAGCCGCGATTTCGCCTTCAAGTTTCTCGATGCAATCGACGCGGTTGCCCTCGGCATCCTCGCAATTGGGCGTACCGTATGGCGTAAACTCTTTGATCCATTCTTCAGCCGGCACCAGCGTGGAGCGAGCCTTCAAGCCAACCATAGTCGCACCCTCTGGCACATCGTCAGTCACCACAGCGTTCGCACCGACGCGGGCACGTTTGCCCACTGTAATCGGCCCGATGATCTGCGCGCCCGAACCAATGATCACATTGTCACATAGAGTCGGGTGCCGTTTACCGCCCTCGCCATTTGTCGGATTTGTACCGCCCAATGTGACGCATTGATAAATCGTCACATTATCACCGATTTCCGCTGTTTCGCCGATCACTGTAAAGCCGTGATCAATGAAGAAATTCTTCCCGATTTTCGCGCCGGGATGGATATCGATGGCCGTCAAAAACCGCGAAAAATGGTTCACGAGCCGGGCGAGAAAATACAATTTTGCATCAAAAAGCCAGCTGGCAATCCGGTGAAAGAATAACGCAGAAACCCCTGGATATAATAGGATTTCCCAGCGAGACCGCGGAGCGGGATCGCGCGCATGGACCGAGTCCAAATAAGATTTCAGCCGATCAAACATGCTCTACTCCTTCGGCCAAACGCGCAGGTTTTGCAAATCGCATCACAGCAACCGATGTTGCTCTGGCCCATGCGTTGCCTCCAGCGCATCACGCCAAACCGACATGGTGGCAGGCACCTGACGTTCAAGGCTGATCCGATCAATTGCGACGACAAGTCGCTCAATTGCTTCATAGCTGCGCACGGCGCGCGGGACCAAATACTCTGCCGCACCGTCAGCCAATGACAGGCTGCGCTGCTCCGCAATCGCATGGATCAGTTCCGCCGCCATTTCATCGTCCGGTTCGCCAATTTCCAGCTGCAGCGAGCCCCCCATCCTGGATCGCAAGTCCGGCAGTGTGATCTTCCAAGGTTGAGCATTGGCGATCAGCAGCAGCGGAGCGCCGCTTTCCTGCGCCGCGTTCCACCGGTGAAACAGCCCGGTTTCGTCTTCGCTGTCTGCCCCATCAACGATTGTTATGCCTTGTGCAGAGGCCCAGCGCCCGATCAGGCTCTTACCGGAGCGCGGCGGGCCGGTGAGCACTGCGGTTCGAAACGGCCAGCTGGACGGGTCAGACAAGGCCTCCACCACACCAGCATTGGCATTGCCAACGATAATCCGGGCTGGATCGCCCTGACTGCGTGTCTCAAGCGGGAGTGCAATTTGTGACATCTGGAAACGAGCTTTGCCGCTTTTAGCGGCTGATGGCGAGTGCGTTTGCGCCCTGACGCACGGTAAAGCCGCGCGACCGCAGAGCGGCGGCAAGCTGGCTCAAATCTCCGCCGAAGCTTACTCGCATTACCGACGTGCCGCCAATCGCTGTGCTGGAAACGGCGGTACCGCGCACGCCGCCGGTGCCGCGAACTGCGCCGATTGCCGCATCAAAGCTGGCCGCATCAGGCGTTGCGAATTGCACAACGAAACTGTTTACTACAGCAGCCTCAGGCGTTGGCGTGTCGGTCGGCGTCGTTGTCTCAACCCCCGGATCTGCAGCCTGAGCCGCCGCCGCAGCCTCACGAGCACGGATCGCGCGGCCAATCTCGATGAGACGTTGCAATGCGGGATCAACCTGGCCCGAGCCGCCAAGACGCAGGGTGGGATCGGGCCGTAGCTTTCCGTCGACCAAAGCTTGCTCAAAAATATCGTCAAAGCGTTCAACCGCTTGGCTAAGCATCGCGGGCAGCTCTCTTGAGTTTTCCGCCGTCAGCGAGAACCCGTCGAGATACGTGCTGTCCGGGCCGTAGCGCGCAATAAACGTGCCCTCGATTGGCCCGCCTGGATATTGATGCTCCAGCTTCGCAACTGGCACCAGAACATCTGCGGCGGTGTATTGATCGAGAACGGCACGCCACCAAGCGCGGCTGCGGCGGCTGACCTGGCCGTAATTGAGCAGGAGCGAATCGCCGCCTGCGCCGCTGGGCCGAACATAGTCGATGCGGCTGGTGCCCGGGTTATATTCCGCCCACGCGCGCTGCCACGGGTTACGCACTTCAAAGACAGTGTAAGCTCCGCCTGAGACCGAAACAGGCATGACCAGCATCGGCGCTGAGCTACGCTTTTGCGCCTGCCCGCCAAGGTAGCGCCCTGCTCGCTGGCGATCAAAGATCACGCCAAGGGTCGCAATGTAGCGTTTCGGCCCGATCCGCTCGCGCTCGATAACAATCGCAGAGACCATCGCATTGAGTTGGCTGTCAGAGACCGATGGCCCGTTGACCTTTTCCCAGGCCAGCCGCTGCGCACGCTTCCAGGCTTCTTGGCGGGCTTCCTCGCCGGTGTCGCCCTTCACATCGACCTCGATACCGCGCACATCAATGTCACTCGACGAGGCTGTCGGCGCAATGCCACGATTCCCCGTCACCTGAGCCAAAGCGATTGCCAATCCGACGCTCAATAGCGCAAACACGCCAATCACCGCCAAAGCCCTTGAAAAGGCACGGTTCCAGCGCGTTGGCTGAGCGGTCGGCATAGGGCCGTTCGAGGCAGAAAGCATTCTCATCGGGGAAAAGCTTGCGCCTTTTGCCGAAAGACGAGTGGAATTCCAAGCGCGAATGGCTAAACGATCACCATGAGTGGCAAGAACTCCCCATATACTTACGAGCAAGCCGGTGTTTCGATCGCTGGCGGCAATGCTCTGGTCAAAGCAATCGGCCCCTTGGCCAAGTCGACCGCGCGTCCCGGCGCCACCAGCGAGCTGGGCGGCTTCGGCGGGTTTTTCGACCCGAAGGCGGCTGGCTACGAAGACCCTCTATTGGTTGCGGCCAATGACGGTGTCGGCACCAAGCTGAAGCTGGCGATTGAGCATGGTCGCCATGACACGGTCGGCATCGATTTGGTTGCCATGTGCGTCAACGATTTGATCGTTCAGGGCGCAGAGCCTCTGTTCTTCCTCGACTATTTCGCGACTGGAAAGCTGGAAAACGGCATTGCAGAGCGCGTTGTCGCGGGCATTGCCGATGGCTGTAAGCAAGCGGGCTGCGCGCTAATCGGCGGCGAAACCGCTGAAATGCCGGGCATGTATGCACCGGGCGATTATGACCTTGCTGGATTCTGCGTGGGTGCGGTTGAGCGCGGCGAGCAATTGACGGGCGAGAAAGTCGCACCGGGCGATGTACTGCTCGGCCTTGCAAGCTCAGGCGTACACTCCAACGGCTATTCTCTGGTGCGCAAACTGGCTGAGGACTTCGCATGGAAGCTCGATCGGCCGGCCATTTTTGATCAAGATCGGCTGCTGATCGATGCCTTAATTGAACCGACCCGCATTTATGTGGCGAGCCTGTTGCCTCTCGTGCGCGAAGGGCTGATCAATGGTCTTGCCCATATCACCGGCGGCGGATTGCTGGAGAATATTCCGCGCATCCTGCCTGAAGGCGCGCATGCGATGGTTGATGCCGCGAATTGGCCTCAGCCGCGCTTGATGGCCTTCTTACAGGCGCAAGGTCACATTGAGCCAGCCGAAATGGCGCGCACATTCAATTGCGGTGTGGGCATGGTGCTATCGGTCGACCCGGATGATGTGGAAGACGTCACAAAACGCCTCGAGGCCGCAGGCGAAACAGTGCTGAACATCGGCGAAGTTGCTGGCGGCCCGCGCGGCTGCACCGTCATAGGCGCGGCGGGCGTATGGTCAGCCACCGCAGATTGGGACGCGACGCATAGTGGCTGAAAAGGCCAAAATTGCGGTCTTCATCTCGGGCACCGGCACCAATATGGCCGCATTGCTCTATGCCAGCAGGCTCCCCGGCTCCGCCTTTGATATCGTTCTGGTTGCCAGCAACAAAACGAATGCGGAAGGGCTGAAGCTCGCAGAGCTCGAGGGCATCTCCACATTCGTCCATTCGCATAAGGGGCACAGCCGCGAGAGCCATGACGCCGCAATGGAAGACGCGGTTCGCGAAGCTGGCGCAGACTACATCGTGCTCGCTGGCTATATGCGGATTCTCTCGGATGAATTTGTGATCCGCTGGCTGGGCCGGCTGATCAATATCCACCCTTCCCTACTCCCCAAGTACAAGGGGCTGGACACCCATGCCCGCGCAATCGAAGCGGGCGACGGCCATGGCGGGGCAAGTGTGCATCTTGTCGTGCCCGAGCTCGATGCCGGCGAAGTGCTTGCGCAAGTCAAAGTTCGGATCGCACTGAATGAAACATCGGACACTTTGGCGGAAAAAGTGAAACTCGCCGAGCATCAGCTATACCCCCGCGCGGTGAGCGACTATGTGTCGCGCGGCAATGATCCGGCCTATCTGTTTGAGCGAGTCCGCTCGCTGGCTTTGGCCCTGCCCGAAACGCATGAGCGTGAGAGCCATGGCTCCCCGGGCTTTCGGGTCGGCAGCGAGAAATCCGGCAAATACTTCGCTTATTTCAGCGACCGTCACCACGGCAGCGAGCATATCGCATTGCTGGTAAAAACCAGCGGAATGGACGAGTTGATGGATCTCGTCGAAGCTCAGCCAGAGGCCTATTACAAGCCGGCATTTTACGGCGCGAGCGGCTGGGTCGGCGTGATCCTGAACCGCACAGATGCCGACTGGGACAGCGTGTCTGAATGGCTCACGCGCAGTTGGCGCTCAGTTGCTCCGGCCCGCCTCACCAAGCTGCAAGACGCAGCGGATATGTTCTAGCTCAGCCGCAGTTATGCAGCCGCGCACGTCCCCGCTTGATCGCACCCGATTGGTCGACCGCTCCAGCGCCTTTTTGGGCCGTGCTTGGTCCAAAGGCTGGTTGCCAGAACCAGCGATCGAAGCAGATGAGTTATGGGCCATCGCGGCCAAGAGCTTCGGCGATAGCGCGGAGGAAGCGGAAATTGCAGGGCGCCGTCCAGAAGACGTTGCCGATTTTCGGATCAGGCTTGAGAAACTCACAAAGAGCGTTGTTGCAGAAGCTGATCTGAACCCTTTGGGCCGCGCAATGGCTCACGGTCAGCTTGTCCGCGTGATCAAACAGCGCCTGCAATTCGGCGAATTGTGGTCGGCTAAGCCTGCGCTCACTGAAACCGCGCTCGCGCCGCCGATCATCATTATCGGTCACATGCGATCCGGCACCACCCGTGTGCACCGCCTGCTGGCCGCTGATCCGGCGCATTCCTCCACCCGATTTTGCGACAGCTGGCACCCTGTGCCGAGCAAGCTGCATGCGCGCCGCCTTTGGGGCGGTCTCAACCTCACGATTGCGCGGCGGCTCAACCCCTGGATTGATGCCCTGCATCCGATGAGTTCTGGCCGGGTGGAAGAGGAGCTCGGCTGGCTCGCTTGCGCGCTCAACCATTCCACCTATCAAACCCAGTGGCACATCCCGAGCTATAGCGCGTGGAGCGAAGCACGTGATGCAGGCCCGGTCTACCGCGAGTTTGCCCGCATCCTGCGCACTGACGCGGCGCACCGCAATATCGCGGACCGCCCACGGGTGATGAAAGTGCCGCAGTTCTCCGAGGATTTGCCGTCATTGCTGGCAGAGTTTCCGGAAGCCAGATTGGTCGTGGCGCAGCGCGACAGTGAGGACGTGCTGCGCAGTGCCGTCTCTATTGTCGCTAATCAAATGGCCATTCAATGCGACAATTGTGACCTCGATTGGATCGAGCAGGAATGGCAGCGCAAGCTCGACCTGCGCAATGCCCGGATGAAGGAAGCGCTTGAGCACTGGAATGGTCCGGTCGCGCACTTGCAATTTGCCGCGCTTGGCGATGATTGGGAGCGGGAAATCGCTCGGACCTATCAGGCGCTTGGCATTGAGCTATCCGGCGACGCGCTGCTCGCGATGCAGCGCGAAATGGCGAGCAATGAAGGCGGACATCACACGGCCCATGCCGATCAAATGGCTGCTTTCGCACAGGCCCCCAAGGACTAAACGCACAAAAAAGGCCGCCCCTCGCGGAGCAGCCCTCTTTGTTGAACCATTGCTAGCCGAGAATTAGCCGACGATTTCGTCTGCGCTGAAGAAGAAGTCGATTTCGATCTTCGCATTCTCGTCGCTGTCCGAACCATGGACGGTGTTTTCACCGATTGAGAGCGCGTGCTCCTTACGGATCGTGCCCGCGTCGGCTTCTGCTGGGTTGGTTGCGCCCATGATGTCGCGGTTGCGCTTCACGGCGTCTTCGCCTTCGAGAACCTGCACGACCACTGGTTCGCTCATCATGAACTCAACGAGTTCGCCGAAGAACGGACGCTCTGAGTGAACGGCGTAGAAGCCTTCAGCTTGCTCGCGGCTCATGTGGATGCGCTTGGATGCGACAACGCGAAGGCCAGCGCCTTCGAGCATTGCGGTGACCGCACCGGTCAGGTTGCGGCGGGTTGCGTCAGGTTTGATGATCGAAAAAGTGCGGGTAACCGCCATGATGAATATCCTTGATGTAAGAGCAGCCAGTTTTGGTCCGCTGAAAAGAGAGTGGGGTGAAAACTTCACAGTGTGATTTCTGGCGCGCGCCCTAGCCGCGCCGCAACGAAGCTGCAAGCCCGCTCTTACTAGTTGGGACTGCACTGCTGCGAGAATTAAGTTCAGTCGCCCGCCATCGCCGGATCAAACCCAACGAGCAGCTGCGCCATCGTAGCTTCAGCTTCGGGCGTTGCATTGAGCGTAATCGTGCGGCCTGTGCCGTCTCTACCGCCGAGAATTTGCGCGCCGTCGGTTTCCATCTCGAACTCAATCGGAATGCCTGCGTCCTCGGCCTGCTTGCGATAGAACGCTGCGACTTCTTCAGGGCTGTCCTGCGTCTCCATCACCAGCATCGAGCCATAGGTTTCCGCGTCTTTGAAATTGGTGTTGTTGAGCACAGCCGCGCCGGGATAGACCGAAAAGCCTTCCGCCAGCTCAACCGGAACATTTTCACCGGAGCGCACCGTCGAAGACCCTTTCTCCGTCTCGATTGTCATGCGCGCCTCGCCGGTCTCGGCATCAATTGCGTATTCGCCAGTGGTCTCTGCCTGATCGTCCGATGCGTCAGACCCGCAAGCGGACAGCAGCACAGTGATTGCGATTACCGAGCCGGAACGGCGCATAGTTGTCTCCTTTAAGTGCCGCGCACCATCTGCTGAGCGTGCGCTCAAAGCAAGCGCTCAGGCGACCTTCACCCATTTGCCATCGTCCTGACGGAAAAATGAACGCTCGAGTCCCTCTGCCCCATCGAGCGAGCGCCAAGTGGCCCGCGCGGCTTCGAGGCTGCTTTCATCAAACAGCAGAAACGCGCGCTCAAAACCGGCTGGATCGCGCCATTCGCCATCGGCAAACACAACGTGGCTGGCGCTGTTCGAGGTTTCGCATTTGTCCGACAGTAGGATGGGATGCTGATCCGCACCCGCGCCCGATGCTTCGCCATTGGCGAGGAAACTCTCTGGCCCAGCCTTCCACAGCCCGCGCGAAATTTCTTGGCGGCGCTGAGCATCCTCCGCCACCACCAACAGGCGCTCATCAGAGCCGAGCACGCGCCCAGCGATCAGCGCCACAACCTTTTCAACCGGGTCATGCGATAGCTGCCAAAAATCCACTTTCATGCGCGCACCTATTTGGCTTTCCTGCATCGCTCGGAGCAAAAGCGGACATTATCCCAGTCGCGCTCCCATTTCTTGCGCCACGTAAATGGGAGGCCGCAACTCGCGCAGATCTTGCTCGGCAGATCAGATTTCTTGCGCATTTTTGGGATGGGCTGCGCTCCTATCCCTCGAGGTTATCCGCGACAAACTGATCGATCAGGCGCGCGCCATAGCCAGTTGCGCCTTTATCCCAGCTGTGCCCGGGCTTGTCCGCCCAGACCATGCCGGCAATGTCGCAGTGCGCCCACGGCGTGCCCTTTTTGATAAAGCGGTGGAGGAATTGCGCCGCCGTGATCGAACCCGCGGGACGTGGGCCGACATTCTTGATGTCTGCAATCGGGCTGTCGATCAGCTTGTCGTAAGCCGGGCCAATCGGCATGCGCCACAGCTTGTCACCGCTGCTCTTGCCCGCTGCCAGCAGCTTGTCAGCCAGCGCATCGTCATTGGCGAAGACGCCGCCATGCTCGTGACCAAGCGAGATAATCATCGCCCCGGTCAAAGTCGCAAAATCGACGATTTGCGCAGGATTGTACTCTTCCTGCGCCCAATGCAGCGCATCGCACAGGACAAGACGACCTTCCGCGTCGGTGTTGATCACCTCAACCGTCTGACCGTTCATGGTGGTCACAACATCGCCCGGGCGCTGAGCCTTTCCATCGGGCATGTTCTCAACGAGGCCCAGCACGCCGATCACATTGGCTTTTGCCTTGCGGCTGACCAGAGACAACATGCCGCCAGCAACCGCGCCCGCACCGCCCATATCCCATTTCATGTCTTCCATGCCGCCCGGCGGCTTCAGCGAGATACCGCCGGTGTCGAAGGTCACGCCTTTGCCGACAAAGACGGTAGGCTTTTCGCCTTCTTTGCCACCATTCCAGCGGATAGCGAGAATGCGCAATTCGCGCTCTGAACCCTGGCCGACGCCAAGCAATGCGCCCATGCCGAGCTTGGTCATCTCGGCCTCGTCCAGAACGGTCAGTTCAGCGCCAGTGCCTGCAAAGGCCTCCTCACACAGAGCAACAAAGCTCTCTGGATAAACCACATTGGCAGGCTCCGCGACGAGCATACGGGTGAACTCGGTGCCCTTGGCCAGCGCCTCTGCCGCAACCCAGGCTGCCTCTGTGCCTTCAGGCGCATTGATAATTGTGACCTTTTTCAGGGTCGCTTTCTTTTCCTCCGCCAGCGTCGTGCGGTATTTGTCGTGCCGCCATGCGCGCAGCCGCGTCGCGAGCAGAACAGCGGCAGCCTCTTCGCCGGACAAATCCGCATGGCCCAGATCGAGCACCATTTCGGTCTCGCCCGAGGTCAGGTATTTCGCGACCAGCGCAGCGCCCGCGCGCTCGACATGCATGCGGCGCGCCTCGGCTGACGCTTCGCCCGCTCCGGACAGTGCAACACGGCGTAGCGCGCCATCATCCATCGCAAAGCCTTCAAAAACCTGGCCAGCCCGCCCAGCAAAACGAGCCGCATGTGCGCCATCAGCCAATGCTGCATCAAGGTCGCTAAGAGAATCGCCCTGATTAACAATGCGAGCAATCAAGCGAACATCGGATGGGGATTGGGCGCTGAATTCGATTTGCATAACAACTCCGGGTTGTGCCTCCGGCAAAAGCCGGAATTTGAGCCAGTTTGGCCGCCAAGCGAAAGCTATGGTCGACAGGTGGCGGAATGGCGATTGCGATTAGGCGTGAGCGGTGCGATAGGCAAGCCATGTCGGGAGGTTTCAGGTACGGCGCCCGCGCCGCAGCTTCAACACAGGTGGTATGCCGGATGCGTCCAGCAGCGATTGCTATGCTGCTGGCGGGCCCGTTGTCATTGTCTGCGCCATTGCTTGCCCAGACCATTCCACCGCCACAACCTAATCAGCCCGTCTCGGAAGCCGATTCATTGGAATCGCAGACCACCGAATCCGGTGATCGCATCGACTTTGAGGCCGATGAGCTCGCTTATGACAACACCGCCGACGTTGTTACCGCGCGCGGAAATGTCGTCTTGCGGAGCGAAGATCGTTCGGTCCGCGCTGACGAAGTGCGCTGGAACCGCAGTGCTGGCACAATCCTCGCCAACGGAAACGTGCGCTTGGTTGATGAAAGCGGCAACCAGCTGTTCACCGAAAGCGTCGAGTTAACCGACACTTTTGAAGCAGGCGCGATGGAGGACTTACTGCTGGCTTTAAGGGCTGGCGGACGTCTTGCCGCGCGATCTGGCGAGCGCGGAGATGATGGCACTATCGTACTGAGCGATGCGGCATACACGGCCTGCGCGCTGGCCGATCAGGAAGAATGCGCCAACAACCCGAGCTGGCGGATCACCGCTGACCGGGTGACCTATGATCCTGAGGATACGAGGGTCCGCTTCCGAGGCGCCGTACTTGAGCTATTCGGCGCGCGCATCCTTCCCCTGCCCGGTCTTGCGATCCGCACTGATGGCCAGCCAGTCTCCGGCTTTTTGGTGCCAGACGTACGCATCTCGCAGAGCAATGGCTTGGAGCTGTCGACCGAATACTACTGGCGGATCGACGAGAACAAGGATCTCACGCTGGGCGGGTTTGTTTACACCGACGTTGCGCCCATGGTGTCGGCGGAATGGCGTCACCTAACCGACAAAGGCGCATACCAAATCACCGGCTATGCGACGCATTCCCGCCGAATTGTGGGCAATGACGGAACGCTAGCCAGCTCCAGCGATCCGCGCGGCTACTTGGATGCGAATGGGAAATTCCAATTCTCGCCAGAGTGGAGCCTGACCGGGTCGATCCGGCTTGCCAGTGATCGCACCTTCCTGCGCCGCTACGACCTCAGCCGTGATGACCGGCTGCGCTCAACAATCAATCTGGAGCGGATCGACAACAATTCCTACCTCTCTATCGCCGGCTGGGCGACCCAGACTTTACGCATTGGCGCGGATCAAGGGCAGGTGCCTGTTGCTCTGCCAGCGATTGATTACCGCCGCCGGATTGCTGATCCGATTGCCGGGGGGGAGCTGGAATTGCAATTCAACTCTCTCAACCTGTTGCGCAAAGATGGACAAGACACGCAGCGCGCCTTTGCCGGAGCGCGGTGGGATTTGCGGCGGCTCACCAACCTTGGCCAAGTCGTCACGCTGAGCGCGCTTGCTCGCGGCGACGTTTATCACACCGATCAGACCTTGCTCACCACCACCGAGATTTATCGCGGAAACCCCGGTTGGACCGCGCGGGCCATCGCGATTGCAGCGGTTGATGTGGAATGGCCCTTCGTCGGCGAAGCCTTTGGTGGCACACAAGTGCTCAAACCGCGCGTCCAAGTGGTCGCGAGCCCGCCAATCCGCAATTTGGCCGTTCCCAATGAGGATTCGCGCGCAATTGATTTGGAGGACTCCAACCTCTTCGCGCTTAACCGCTTCCCCGGTTATGACCGCGTCGAAGACGGCGTTCGCGTAACTTGGGGTGTTGACTGGGAGCTGCAACGACCCGGTTGGCGGATCAAATCCACCATCGGCCAGTCTTACCGCTTTGATGCCGCGCGCGAAATCTTCCCGGATGGCACTGGCTTGTCAGAACGAGTCTCCGACTTTGTCGGACGCACCGAGGTTCGGTTCCGCGATTTTGTGAAGTTCACGCACCGCTACCGGCTGGATAAAGACAATTTTGCGATCCGCCGCAACGAGATCGACACGACCATCGGTAGCCAGCGCACTTATGTTGAGCTCGGCTATCTCAGGCTCGACCGCGACATTCAGGACCTAGAGGATTTGTTAGACCGCGAGGAGGCGCGCGCGGCGGTGCGCGTCGCGATCGACCGCAGATGGTCGGTGTTCGGGTCTGGCGTGTTCAACCTCACCAACGAAGACGAGGATCCTACCTTCTCGCCCGATGGGTTTGAACCGATCCGCACGCGGCTCGGCGTCGCCTATCAGGATGAGCAGCTGGAGTTTGGCCTAACCTGGCGGCGCGATTTCATCACCGCCGGCGACGCGGCACGCGGCAACACATTCCAACTGTTTTTCAGCCTTAGAAACCTTGGGTTTAGGTAAGCCCGTTGAGGAGTGCGCCGAAGCCGTTGGCACAGCGTGAAAAAGCCGCTATTCGGCCCAAATACGGGTGGACGCGGTGCTTGGCGCAAAACCGCGCTCAGCCATGGTTAAGCCATGAGCTGGCATTGAGCGAGGTAGATGGTTGCGCGGCATGCCTTATCAGGGTGTAAGCTGCGGAAACCAAAACACATTTAGATTACAATCGGGATTTACACGTGACACGCAAATTTTGGTCAAAACTCATCGCTCCGGCGGCTTTGGCAGGTCTTGCAGCAGCGCCGGCTACCCTGCTCGCGCAAGCCGCTGCACCAGCCAATCCGTTCGGCATCCCCGACAGCGTGACCATTTTTGGTAGCTCCAACCCAAATATGCGCACAGCGACCGCCATCGTGAACGACTTTGTCATAACCGGCACGGACATTGATCAGCGTGTGGCTTTGGTTACGGCAGCTGCCGAAAACCAAGTCTCAGAAGAAGAGCTCGCGCGTCTGCGCCGCCAGGTTCTGCGCAATCTGATCGATGAAACGCTGCAAATTCAGGAAGCAGCTAAGCTCGAACTGCCGGTTGATCCTGCCGAAGTGAACCAGACCTATGCGCAATTGGCCGCACAGAACTTTGGCCAAGACCCAAGCGCGATGGATACCTATCTGCGCAGCATCGGCTCCTCGCCTGCATCGTTGAAGCGTCAGATCACCGGCGAATTGGCGTGGCAACGGGTGCTCAGCCGCAACGTCACAGCGTTCATCAACGTCTCTGAGGAAGAAGCACGCGAAGTGCTGAAACGCCTTGAGGCGGATCGCGGCACAGATGAATATCGCCTCGGCGAGATTTACATGTCCGCCACCTCAGAAAATCGCGAAGCCGTGCGCCAGAACGCACAGCGGATTGTCGAGCAATTGCAACAAGGCGGCAGCTTTGTTGCTTATGCGCGCCAATATTCCGAAGCGACCACAGCCGTTGTGGGCGGCGACACTGGCTTCCTACGCCTTGGCACACTGCCCGGCCCAATGGCCGAAGCAGCGCAGCAAATGCAGCCCGGCCAGCTGGTTGGACCGCTCGAAATTCCAGGTGGCTTCACAATCATGTATCTGATTGAGAAGCGTCAGGTGCTGACCGCCGATCCATTGGAGGCGCTGCTCAGCCTCAAGCAAATCTCGATCACTTTTGAGCCGGGCACAACCGAAGAACAAGCCGCGGGCCGGGTCGAGCAATTCGGCACATTTGTCCAAGGCCTGCGCGGCTGTGCGGATGCAGAATCGGCGCGCGACGTTCTCGGCGCTTCGGTGGTTTCCAACGAGCAAATCCCTGCTCGCCAGCTGCCTCAACAATTGCAGAACATCATTCTCAACCTGCAAGTCGGCCAGTCTACACCGCCATTCGGTTCAATCACAGAGGGCGTGCGCGTCCTGATGCTGTGCGGCCGCGATGATCCGCAGGTTGCGGGCAGCCCGACCGTTCAATCGGTGATGAACCAGATTGAGGAAGAGCGCATCAACAAGCGTGCGCAGCGTTACCTGCGAGATCTGCGCAACGACGCCTTCATCGAATACAACTGAGCATAGCTTAGGTGGGTTCTGCTGCGCTTCCCCTCGCCGTGTCATTGGGCGATCCGGCGGGGATCGGGCCAGAACTGATTGCACATTGCTGGGCGCGCCGTGCGGAACGCGGCATTGCGCCGTTTTTCGTCGTTGGCGGCTTTGACGTCATTCGTGCTGCCGCCGAGACGGTGGGCGCGGACTGTCCAGTGATTGCCATCGGAGACACCTCCGAAGCTATCGAGGCGTTCTCGGAGGGCCTGCCCATTCTGGTCGGCGAGGATTGCGAATATCGCCCCTCCCAGCCGGACGAGGAAGGCGCCGCGCTCGCGATGCACTCGCTGGCCGAGGCCACGCGTATGGCCCTGCTCGGCAATGCCTCAGCTCTCGTAACGGCGCCCGTAGCAAAATCGCAATTGGCGAAGGTCGGATTTGATTTTCCCGGCCAGACCGAATTTCTTGCCGCTGTGTGCGGGCTCTCCCCCTATGATGCGGTCATGATGCTGGCCGGGCCGTCGCTGCGCACTGTGCCGCTGACGGTCCATATTCCTCTGAGTCAAGTTTCAACCACGCTGTCGTCTGAGTTGATCCAGCATAAAGCGCAAATCGTCGCCGCGGCATTGGCGCGCGATTTTGGCATTGCCAGCCCCCACTTGGCCGTCGCGGGGCTAAACCCTCACGCCGGTGAGGATGGCAAATTTGGCGATGAGGAAGCGCGCATTGTTACGCCGGCTATCGATGCCTTGCGTGAAAGCGGTGTCGATGTGAGCGGCCCGCATCCGGGCGACGCTTTGTTCACGCCGCGCGCCCGCGCTGGCTATGATGCGGCGCTGTGCATGTATCACGATCAGGCTCTGATCCCGCTAAAAGCGCTGGAATTTGATGAGGGTGTGAACGTCACCCTCGGCTTGCCGATCATTCGCACATCGCCCGATCATGGCACCGCATTTGATATTGCCGGCAAAGGTGTCGCAGACCCCGGCGCAATGATCGCGGCCATGCAAATGGCAGCGCAGTGCGCGGCGGCACGCAGCCCCAATGCCTGATCTCCCACCGCTTAGGGAGGTGATCGCGGCTCACGGGCTTAGCGCTTCCAAAAAACTCGGTCAGAACTTTCTGTTCGACGAGCAATTGCTGGACCGGATCGCGGCGATCCCCGGTGACCTGAGCGGTCAAAAAGTGCTAGAAATTGGCCCCGGACCTGGCGGGCTGACACGAGCACTGCTGCGCGCAGGCGCGAACGTGACGGCAATCGAGATGGATGATCGCTGCCTGCCAGCCCTCGCCGAGCTCAGCGATGCATTTCCGGGCAAGCTCAGCGTCATCCAAGGCGATGCGATGAAGCTTGATCACAATGAGATCATGGGCGGCGAGCCATATCACATCGCCTCTAATCTGCCCTACAATGTGGGCACTGCCTTGTTCGTAAACTGGCTGAACAGCGCGCAAT
Organism: Erythrobacter sp. S249; assembly: GCF_057364975.1. Lineage (NCBI taxonomy): Bacteria > Pseudomonadati > Pseudomonadota > Alphaproteobacteria > Sphingomonadales > Erythrobacteraceae > Erythrobacter > Erythrobacter sp. S249. The sequence continues at coordinate 790,269 of NZ_CP200287.1, forward strand.
GGCCCCCGCTTTGGCGCTCGCTCACTCTGATGTTTCAGCAAGAGGTTGCCCAGCGGATTGTGGCGTCCTCCAGCGGGTCGGCCTTTGGCCGCTTGGCCGTGCTCGCGCAGTGGCGATCCGAGGCAAAACTCGCGCTCAAGGTGCACCGCAGCGCGTTTACCCCGCCGCCCAAAGTGATGAGCGCAATTGTCCACGTTACGCCCACAGCCGCGCCTGAAGGTGTTGTACCGCGAACACTTGAACGCATCACAGAGGCAGCCTTCGGCCAGCGCCGCAAGATGCTGCGGCAAAGCCTCAAAGGCGTGCCGGGCGCGCTGGACGCTCTAGAGCAAGTTGGCATCGAACCAACACGCCGCGCCGAGACCTTGAGCGTTGATGAGTTTGTCGCCATTGCGAGGAAACTGGGCGGTCACGCTGGTTAATTTGGCGTAACCAAGCTTGCGAACATCTTAGAGGGATTTTGCGATCTATCACGCTGAGCAAGAGACCGTTACCGGACGAACCATCCGGACAGACAGGTAAGAAACGCCATGAGCTTTCTCGAAAAACGCCAGCAGGCGGCGCATAGTGATCAGCGCCGCTCGGGCCGCTTTGCCGTGGAAATTCCAGCGACATTTCGCACCACCAGCGGAGAGCGCGCGTGCCGTATGGCCAATATCTCCGACAATGGCGCGAAACTGGAAACCGACAATCCGCCAGCCACCGGCGTGTCCGGCATGCTGCTGCTCGGCTCTGAGGAAATTTATTGCACGGTCATCTGGTCAAACGACAATGCCTGCGGGATCGAGTTTGAGCGCAGCATTGGCGAGAATGCTCTTGTCCAGATCGCTGGAGAGCAGGTCAGAAACACCGGACCTGTGGCTCAGGCCTGCAACATCCAGATGGGCCGAAAGCGGGGCCGGCTGGTGACACACCACAGCTGACCGCGCTTTCACTGGCTGACCTCAGCCCGCCTTCTTTGCCAGCCGCCATTGATGCAACAGCGGCTCTGTGTATCCGCTAGGCTGCTCTACACCGTTGAAGATCAGCTCTTTCGCCGCGCTGAATGCCGCGCCATCTTCATTGCCAGTGAGCGGAACATAGGTGGGATCGCCCGCATTCTGCGTATCAACCTTGGCCGCCATGCGGGTCAGGCTGTCCATAACCTGATCCTGCGTCACGACCCCGTGGTGAAGCCAATTGGCGATATGCTGCGATGAAATGCGCAAGGTCGCGCGGTCTTCCATCAGGCCAACATCATTGATGTCCGGCACCTTGGAACAGCCCACACCAGCATCGATCCAACGCACAACATAGCCGAGCAGGCCCTGCGCATTGTTATCCAGCTCATCGCGAAGCTCTTCGTCAGACCAATTGGTGCCTTCCGCGAGGGGGATGCTCAGCAAGGTTTCAACCGGAGGAATCTCGCCCAGCCCTTGCTGGATCTCAAACACGTTTTCCTGATGATAATGCAGCGCGTGGAGTGTCGCAGCGGTGGGCGACGGGACCCAAGCGGTGTTTGCCCCTGCGCGCAAGTGGCCGATTTTCTCCTGCATCATCTGCCCCATCAGATCGGGTGCAGCCCACATGCCTTTGCCGATCTGAGCTTTGCCAGAGAGGCCGCAAGCAAGGCCAATCGCAACATTGCGCGCTTCATAGGCCGTGAGCCAATCAGAACCCTTCATTGCGCCTTTGCGCATCATCGGCCCAGCGCGCATGCTGGTGTGAATTTCGTCACCCGTCCGGTCGAGGAAGCCGGTGTTGATGAACACGATCCGCTCACGCACCGCGTGGATACAGGCAGCAAGGTTCGCGCTCGTCCGGCGTTCCTCGTCCATCACGCCGACCTTGATCGTGTGGCGCGGCAAGCCGAGCAAATCCTCCACTGCATTGAACAGATCATTGGTGAAGGCGCATTCTTCCGGCCCGTGCATCTTGGGCTTCACAATGTAGATCGAGCCGCATTTTGAATTGCCGTATTTCGCCTGGCCTTCGACATCGATCGTGCTGATTGCGCTGGTGAAGACGGCATCCATAATGCCTTCCGGTATTTCTCCGCCATCCGCCAGGCGGATCGCGGGATTGTTCATCAGGTGCCCGACATTGCGCACAAACATAAGGCTGCGCCCGGATAGGCTCTGCGCATTGCCATCGCGGTCGCTATAGAGCTTATCGCCAGAAAGCTTGCGAGTTAGCGTCTTGCCGCCTTTTTCAAAGCTCTCATGTAGGTCCCCGCGGATCACGCCCAGCCAATTGCGATAGGCAAGCAGCTTATCCTCGGCATCAACCGCCGCGACGGAATCTTCGCAATCGGCAATTGTCGTCAGTGCGGCTTCGACGTTGATGTCCGCAATGCCGGCCTTGTCCGTCTGGCCGACTGGAGAGGCGGCATCGAACACGACTTCGATATGCAGGCCGTTATTTTGGAACAGCAGGCCTTTCTCTGTTTTGCCGACATATTGGCTTTCATCCTGCAGCTTGCCGTCGTTCTCATCGGCCAGATCCGCCCAGCTTTGATCAACCAGCGGGAGCGCTTGATCCAGAAATGCGCGGCCACGAGCGATCACTGCATCACCGCGAGCTTTGTCATAACCACCAGACTTCGCAGGCGGCGCGTCGAGCGCATCCGTGCCGTAGAACGCGTCATACAAGCTGCCCCAGCGCGCATTGGCCGCGTTCAGCAGAAAACGCGCATTGAGGATCGGCACAACCAGCTGCGGCCCCGCCATAGTTGCGATTTCAGGATCGACGTTCTGCGTGCCAATTTTGAACGGGCTGGGTTCTGGGACGAGATAGCCAATCTCTTCGAGGAACGCCTTGTAAGCGCCCGCATCATGGGGCTGACCTTTGCGTGCATCGTGCCAAGCATCGATCTGAGATTGCAGCTGTTCACGTTTGGCGAGCAAATCCTCATTGCGCGGCGCGAACTCGGCCAGCAAATCGGCAAAACCCTGCCAAAAGGCGTCCACATCCCGGCCCAGCGGGGCAAGCACTTCGCTGTCCAAGAATGTCGCTAGCCGCTCATCCACAGACAGTCCGGCACGGGTAATCAAATTGCTCATAAGTCCTCTAACACTCCAATGCGCAGCGCAGCGGCCGCGAACAGATCAACATGGGTTCCTGGGGAGGAGGACGTCCCAGCCTATGGCCAAAGCCAATGCGGATTGCAACGGGCGAAAGCCTCACTTCAAAACCACTGCTTGGATGATAGCGTCTGCGCCGCTAGAGCAGTCAGCAATGACAAGCGAAATTCTTGAAAAATTTGATGCCGCTGCAATGCTCGCCCAGGTGCAAGACTGGTGCGCGATCAACACTGGCACCGGCAATATCGAAGGACTTGCGCAGCAGGCTAGCAAACTGGCCGACGCCTTCTCCGCCCTGCCCGGTGAAGTTGAGCTCATCGATCCAGCGCCCGTCACCGCCATTGCCGCTGATGGCAGTGAGTTTGAAAAGCCCAACGGCCAACATATGGTTCTGCGCGTTCGCCCACAGGCCAATGCTCGCATCTTGCTGACCGGACATATGGATACCGTCTTTCCCAAAGAGCACTCGTTTCAGAACCTGACTTGGCTGGAAGACGATGTGCTGAATGGTCCGGGTGTGGCCGACATGAAGGGCGGGATTTCCGTCATTCTCCATGCACTAACGGCATTTGAAACAATGTCGGGCTCTTCTGCGCTCGGCTATGATGTGATGATCAATTCCGATGAAGAAACGGGGTCTCTTGCAAGCGCCGCTTTGATTGCCGAGATGGCGCGGGGGAAGCTCGCCGCGCTCACTTTTGAACCCGCCGCATTGCCGGATGGCACATTGGCGCATGCGCGTGGCGGCACGGGCAATTACTCCATTATCGTCACCGGCAAATCAGCCCATGCGGGCCGCAATCCGCACGAGGGTCGCAATGCGATCGTTGCAGCGGCGGACTTGATCCTGCGGCTGAAGGCAATGGAGCGCGAAGACATCACCGTAAATCCTGCAAAGCTGGAAGGCGGAGCGGCCAATAATGTCGTGCCGGACCACGCCGTCTTGCGCTTCAACATTCGCCCCAAAAGCACAGAGGCAATGGAAGCCTTCGATAACAATCTCAATGCTTTGCTGCGCAGCATTGAGAGCGATCACGAAGTGTCTGCGCACCGACACGGCGGCGTAACACGCCCGCCCAAACCGGTTGATGATCAAGCGCAGCGACTATTCGATCTGGTGCAGAAATGCGGCGCACAATTAGGCCAGACAATCGCCTGGAAATCTACCGGCGGCGTGTGCGATGGCAACAACATTGCCGCCTGCGGCGTGCCTGTCGTGGACACCATGGGCGTGCGCGGCGGCAGCATCCACTCGCCAGATGAATTTCTTATCGTTTCGAGCCTGACAGAACGCGCCGCTCTGTCCGCTCTCGTTCTTTCTCGCATTGCTGCTGGAGACATGCATTGACCTTTCGCATGCGCGCATCGCGCACGTCCGATCTTGAGCATTTGTACGAAATGGCAAAGCTGACCGGCGGAGGGTTCACCAACCTGCCCGCTGACCGAGAAGCGCTGGCGGCCAAGCTCGAAACCTCTGCCAAAGCGTTCGCCAACACGGGCGACGAGCTGACCAATGAGACCTTCGTCTTGGTGCTCGAAAATGTCGCCACTGGCGCGGTGCGCGGGACCTGCCAATTGATGACGCAGGTCGGACAGCAATGGCCGTTCTATTCCTACCGCCTCAACACGCTGACTCAATACAGCCAGGAATTGGACCGCACAGTTCGCGCCGAAATGCTCAGCCTTGTGACCGATCTGGAAGGATCAAGCGAGGTTGGCGGATTGTTCCTCCATCCCAATGAGCGCGCAGGCGGGCTCGGCTTGCTGCTCGCGCGCAGCCGCTATTTGTTCATGGCGATGCACCGCAAACGCTTTGCCGACCGAGTACTGGCTGAGCTGCGCGGTATTATCGACGAGCGCGGCGGATCGCCATTTTGGGATGGCGTCGCCGGGCGCTTTTTCGGAATGGGCTTCCAAGAGGCGGACTATTTCAACGCCATCAACGGCAACCAATTTATCGCCGACCTGATGCCCAAACATCCGGTCTATGTCGCCATGCTCGACGATGAAGCGAAGAAAGTCATTGGCCTGCCTCACCCTACTGGCCGCGCGGCCATGCGGATGCTGGAGAAGGAAGGTTTTGCCTATGAGGGCTATGTCGACATTTTCGACGGCGGACCCAGTATGATAGCCAAGACCGATCAGGTGAAAAGCGTCGCCGGTTCAACCGCGGCAAAGATCGCGGGTGTCGAGAATACCGAAGGCGAGAAAGCCCTGATCGCGACCGGCTCGTTGAACGATTTTCGCGCGTGCTATGGTGTGCGCTCAGCCTCTGAAGATGGTTCAATCGAAATTGATTCCGTCGCCGCTGACACACTCGACGTAAGCACAGACGACACCGTGTGGAGCGTTGCTCGATGAACGGCCCAAACAGTAATCTGGTAGAGGTCAATTTCGACGGTATCGTCGGGCCTAGCCACAATTATGCCGGTCTATCCCTTGGCAATATCGCCAGCGCCAGCCACGGCGGCGATGTCTCTTACCCCCGCGCCGCAGCGCTCCAAGGCCTTGAGAAGATGCGCGGTAATCTCGCGCGGTTTGGGCATCAAGGCTTCCTGCTTCCCCTGCCCCGGCCAAACACTGATCTCACCCGGCAGTTGGCGGTGGATGAGGACACCCCGCGCCAGCTTCTCGCCGCGGCTTGGTCAGCATCCAGCATGTGGACGGCAAACGCTGCGACGGTTAGCCCAGCGCCAGATACCGCCGACGGCAAATGTCATCTGACACCCGCCAATCTCGTCACTATGCTGCACCGAGCGCAGGAATGGCCCGACACCAAACGCATGCTCGACATAGCCTTTGGCAACAGCGCGCATTTCGCCGTGCATGACGCGGTCCCGCCAAGCTTTGGCGATGAAGGCGCGGCTAATCATATGCGCCTATGCGAAGGGCATGGCAGGAACGGCGTAGAAGTGTTCGTCTATGGCAGACCCGGTGGCAAATTTCCCGCGCGTCAACACGAACAAGCAAGCCGCACTGTTGCCCGCCTCCACGGTTTGGACCCAGACGCCTGCGTCTTCATTGAGCAGAATTCAGCCGCGATCGAGGCGGGCGCGTTTCACAATGATGTTGTCGCCGTGGCGAACGAACATGTCCTGTTCACTCACACCGAGGCCTTCGCGGACCAGCAAGGAGCCTATGCAGCGATGCGCGCTGCCTTCCCCGCGCTTGAAGTGGTCGAAGTGCCGAGCAGCGCCGTCAGCCTGGCCGAGGCGATCCGCACCTATCTGTTCAACGCTCAGCTTGTAACGCAGCCTGGCGGCGGCATGGCTCTCATCGTGCCAGAAGAATGCCGCGAAAGCGCCAGCGTTCGGGCTTGGTGCGAGGATATGCTCGCCAGCAATGGGCCGATCCGCGAAGTTATTCCCGTCGATGTGCGCCAAAGCATGGCCAATGGCGGCGGCCCGGCCTGCCTGCGATTGCGCGTTGTATGCGATCCAGCGACCGTCGATCCACGCTTCCTCCTGTCCGAAAGCAAGGCCGACATGATGGCCGGTGTGATCGAAGCCAATTGGCCCGAGCAGATCGATCCAGCCGATATTGGCAGCGAAAACCTTGCGAGCTCGGTGATCGCCGCAAGAGCGGCACTGCTCACCGCGCTCGAACTCACAGAACTTGGTTAAACAAAGTTAACGCGCTTGGCGGCTGCGTCGGGCATGCTTACACTTCCTGCATCGTTAACCAATCAGCCGCGCAAAAAAGCGTTGCTGGCACAGCACTTGCACCCAAAAATGCGAAGTGTTTAACGGCGGAGAAACCATGCTGCGTAAGATCGGAAGGCTGTTTGTCATCAAGACAAGGTTCGAAGCCTTCGTGATCATTTACGCGCTCGCACTCGGCGCGACATCGCGCGGCGCAGCATATTTGCAGGAATACCCCGGATGGGGCGGCAAGCTGCTGTTCCTGGCAACCACCGGCGCGGTGTTCCTGGCCGGGGCGAAAATCCTCGACTGCCTGAAGTATGAGAAGGCTGAGCGGGAGCGAGCCAAGGTGGCGGAAAACGTCGAAGGCTGAACGGCCGGTTGCGACTCAATTGCGAAGGTTCACCCAAACTGTTTGGCGTGGAGGTAAAGGCTCAAGTCCCGCAGGTGCCGTCCCCAATAAATTTCGAACAGCAAGCGGAAGTGCCAATGCGCATCATCTGCGCCCAGCGCATCGTAGCGCCAAGAAATCTCGCGTAGGTCCCGCACAATGTCTACCAAGTCATCTATTGCATCGCCGACTTTTGGCTTCTCGTCCAGCACGGTAGTCGGCGATGCTGAGGCATAGTATCCCAACTCAGGAAACCTCGCGCCGACTTCAGAATATTTCGGTAGAAAGTCGGGCATTTCCGGTTCTGTATTCGCCGGGGAGCCCTCAGGACACGCATAGTAGGCTAGAGCCAGCCCGTCCAAGGACTGTGCAAGATGCTTATCTGACGGCGGCTCACCATCATTCACGAGCGTGATGAAAGCGCGGGCACGGGCGATAGTTGACGGCAAAGTCATTTTACCTGGGTATTTATGGGTTTGCGAAATGGCAAGGTGAAGCGGGGATCTGTTGCTAGGCGTCCGCGTCCTTGTTTGATGACGGGGGAGGACCGCCGGACAAACATGCGGTCGTTGCTCACTCCATAAATTATGGGTGGGGGGTTCTGTTGCTAGGCCCCCCCGGGCCCCCGGAATCCGCTTCTGTTGCCCGGTGGGTCCAACCGCGCTTTAGCTTTGTAAATTCAGGCCGTTAAGCCGTCACATTACGCTGCGATTGCGAGTGCTTCGTTATCGTTTGCACTTATAAAAATGAGCCTTTTACGGGGTTTCTCAACCCGGGCAAAAACTACGCCTTTCAACACACGTCGATCCTAGTTCGGCCCCGTCAAAAACCTCGTAAAAACCGAGAGTTATGGTGGAGCCGCCGGGTACTGCCCCCGGGTCCGTTGCATCTATTATACGCAGCAATTTATCGCCATATCCCGCAAAAACGGGCAGGACCTATATAGACCCTGCCCGCTTAATGTGAAGTGTATGCTTAGTTTGCGGCTAGGCAAGCTCGGGACCGAAGTCCCGAGCCTACCCAAACAACGACGCCCTATTTTTTCAGCGCGTCACGGATTTCCGTGAGCAGGTCGATCTCGCTTGGACCTTCCTCTTCCGCTGCCTCTTCTTGCTTTTCAAACTTCGCTTTTGCTTTTTCAGCGTAGCGAACCAGCAGGAAGATGATGAAGGCGAGGATCACGAAGTTGATCACCGCAGTGACGAACGCGCCCCATGCGAGAACATTGGCACCCGCCTCGCGCGCTGCTTCTAGGCTCATACCTGCGTCGACTTCGCCCGACAAAACGATGTATTTGTTGCTGAAATCAACATCACCGAAGATCAAGCCGACGATCGGCATGATCAGGTCAGAGGTCATCGATGCAACGATGACCGCAAATGCGCCTGCGATAATGACCGCAACGGCCAATTCCATGACGTTGCCTTTGGCGATAAAATCTTTGAATTCCGAAAACATATTATTTTCTCCCTAGACCCGGATTCAGTCGCTATTTCGCAGCAAATTCAGCCCTTGCCAAGCGCCCTGCGCCGTCAGTCCACTGCTTGAAAGCGAGCTTAGGTGTGCTATATCTATAGTACAGGACACACTCATTGATGGTGCGCGCGCCGATCTGGCTGCGCGAGGGAAAGGGACATTCATGAATTTTAGGAATATTCGCCGCTTTGCGCTGGTCGCGGCCGCTTCTTTGGGGCTCGCCGCATGCGGCATCAACTCGGTGCCCGCTGCTGAAGAAAATGCGAAGGCCAAATGGGCCGATGTTCAAAGCGCTTACCAGCGTCGTGCAGACCTCATTCCAAACTTGGTTTCTACAGTTGAAGCAGCGGCGGATTCCGAAGAGGCGATTCTCACTCAAGTGACTGAGGCTCGTGCTAAGGCCATGGGTATCACCATCACGACTGATGACCTGTCAGACCCAGAAGAGTTTGCGAAATTTCAAGAAGGTCAGAACCAGTTAACGCAAGCGCTTGGACAGTTCCGCTCAGTTGTCGAACAATACCCACAGCTAGAAAGCAACGCTCGTTTTGCAGACTTGATGGTCGCACTCGAGGGATCGGAAAACCGCATCGACAATGCGCGCACGAAGTATAACGAGTCAGTACGCCAATATAACACCACAATTCGCACTTTCCCCGATACAATCGGCGCAAACATCATCCACGGCGCAGAACCCATGGAATCCTTCACGGCACAGCCTGGTTCCGAGGCCGCGCCAGAGGTTAATTTCGGTAGCAACGATTGAGCGCGAACAACGATTTGTTCATGCTCCGATTTCTGAGATTTTGCGCGCTATTTTTTGCGTTTGTGGCGATCCCTGCCATGGCACAGGCATTGCCAGATCGTCCAAACGGCCCAATTCTCGATCAGGTCGACCTAATCCCAGCAACTGAGGAAGCGGTTCTTGATCAAAGGCTACGCAACTACACAGACCAGACCGGACGCTCCATCGTGGTAGCCATTGTCGCCTCATTGAATGGCGAACCGGTAGATGTGTACGCCAGAAACCTAGGAGAGAAATGGGGTGTCGGAGGAGCGGAAACAGAAGAAGGCGTAGTCCTCCTTATAGCTCCCAATGAACGTGAAATGTGGATAAGCACTGCGCGCGGCGTCCAAGATAGGCTGACCGATATTAGCAGCGGTCGGATCTATCGGGACACCTTGCGACCAGCTTTTCGTGCCGGAGATTTTGCCGGCGGAATAAACGCGGCAGTAGATCAAATGATTGAGCGTTTGAATATGACGCCAGCTCAGGCTGAAGCCATTGCCGAAGCTGAGGCCGCAGCCGACCGTGAGCGCCAATCGGGTGGCGGCTTTCCAGTGGGCGCATTGATATGGCTGGGCTTCATGTTCTTCTTCTTCGTCCTGCCCATTTTGCGAGGTCGCGGACGGCGCCGCAAATATCGCGCAAAAAAGGGCAAAGGCCCGTGGGGGCGGCGCAGTGATGAGCGTGATTGGGGCGACACTGTCGGCGACATCATCCTGTGGGAAGTTGGCAGCGCGATCGTTCGCGGGGCAATGAGCGGCGGCGATGACTGGGGCGGCGGAGGTGGCTTTGGCGGCGGCGGCTTTGGCGGCTTCGGCGGAGGCGGCGGCGGTTTTAATGGTGGCGGTGCCGGGGGAGGCTGGTAGATGTCGTATCTATCCGAAGCGCAGCACAAAATCATCTCGGATGCGGTTGGCGAAGCGGAGCTCACGACCTCCGGCGAGATCCTGACCGTCCTCGCGGACCGGTCCGACGGTTATTCCGACATCTCTTTGTTTTGGGCAGCCGCGCTGTCATTCACGGCGATGAGCCTGTTTGCCGCCCTGCCCCAGCCTTTCCTGGATTTCTGGGACACTCTGATTGGCGGATGGGGCCATGAATGGAGCACAGGCGAGCTGGCCAGCATGACAATCGCGCTCGGTCTCATCACATTTGTGGTCGCTTGGGCGGCGCAATTGTGGGATCCGCTGCGCTTTGCGCTGATCCCGGGGCCGGTCAAAACCGCACGTGTCCATGGCCAGGCGGTCAAACACTTCAAAGTCGGCGCAGAGGCCCGCACCCATGGCCACACCGGCATCCTCATCTACCTATCGATGCGCGAGCACCGCGCGGAAATCGTCGCAGACCAACCAATTGCCGAGAAGGTCTCGGCCGAAGTCTGGGGCGAGGCGATGGCCGATATGCTGGTTGAAATCAGACAGGGCCACATCGCCGAAGGCATGGCCGCTGGCGTGCGCGATGTTGGACAAGTGCTGTCCGAGCATTTTGAGCGCGCCGATGATGACGAGAACGAGCTTCCCGACCGCTTGATCGAAGTCTAAGCATAGCCGCCATGAGCGCTGACACCCCCGGATTCGATATCCCTGAAACTGCCGACCTTATTCGCGATACGGACGCGGACAAGCCCGAAGAGGTCATGTGGGAAGGCAAATTTATCACCGCCAAACGCCGCGGCCGGTGGGAATATGTTGGGCGTTCACGCGGCATCCGCGCCGCAGCGATCATCGCCATCGACACAGACCCTAGCGGCGAGCCTCACGTCATTCTGGTCAGCCAATACCGCGTCCCGCTTGGCCAGTTCTGCCTCGAAATACCAGCGGGCCTCGTCGGCGACGATGAGGGCAAGCAAGGCGAGGCCGCAGAAGAAGCGGCGATGAGAGAGCTTGAAGAAGAAACCGGCTACACCGCAGAGCGCATGGAGAAGCTGGGCGAGTTTTATTCTTCACCCGGAATGGTCAGCGAATGCTTCACCTTGCTGCGCGCACATGGCCTCAAAAAGGTCAGCGCTGGCGGCGGCATAAACAGCGAGAATATCATCACCCACCGCGTTGCGTTGAGCGAATTGCCGCGCTTCGTTGCCGACTGGCGAGCAGCCGGACACGGTGTCGATGTGCGAATATCCCTGTTCCTGATGAGCGGGCTTCTAACAAAATAAATTTCTTGAGAGGATTGATGACATGCCAACCACCCGCCCCGGACGCGTAGAGGGTAAGCTCGCATTGGTAACTGGCGCGGCGCAAGGCCTTGGCCGGGCGCACAGCATGCGCCTTGCTCAAGAAGGCGCGCGTGTATTGTGCACCGATATCAATGGGCAAGGCGCGCAGGACACCGCCGCTCTGATCAATTCTGAAGTCGGCTCTGGCCATGCCTTTGGCATCACCCACGACGTAACCGACCCGCAAGCTTGGGAGGCCGCGGTCGATGCCGCTCGCGAAGAGCTGGGCGGTCTCAACGTGCTGGTCAACAATGCCGGGATCGGTGTCGCGGGCAATATTGAGACATGCGATTTTGACGATTGGAAGCGCTGCTTCTCGATCAATGTCGATTCCATCTTTCACGGCTGTCAAAAGGCTTTGCCGCTGATGCGCGAACACGCGCCCGGTTCGATCATCAATATCAGCTCCATCGCGGGTCTTATCGCGAGTGACACGATGCCAGCCTACAATGCATCTAAAGCGAGCGTTTGGATGCTGTCCAAGTCGATCGCGCTGCACTGCGCGAAGAAGAACATGCAAATCCGCTGCAACTCGGTACACCCGACCTTTGTCGATACGCCGATCCTTGATGGAACGGCGCAGCATGCCGGGATCGAAAAAGATGTGCTGCTGGATAAGCTCGCGCGGCAAATTCCGCTGAAATTCGTGGGCGAACCGAATGATATCGCCAATGCGGTGCTCTATCTCGCCAGCGACGAAAGCCGCTTTGTTACCGGAGCGGAAATCAAGCTCGACGGCGGTATCTCAGCGATGTGATGGGTGACGGGGCTTTCTGCTCATTGCGGCAAGCCACTGGCGCTCTGGTCCTGATACAAAAAAGAGGGGCCGTTTGGCCCCTCCCGGTTTGTTTACATTCGATACGCAGCGGTCCGAAAAACCGGGACATCCGCTTGTCGTCGCTGCGTATCAGTCGGCAATCAGGCCAACTGCGATATAGATCGGAATGGTCAGGCCAAAGCCGAGCAGTGTTGCGGCTACAAAGCCAATCCGAACGATGATGGGATCGATGCCGGTATAGTTTGCGATGCCGGCGCTAACGCCCATCAGTTTGCCATTGTGCTTATCCAGGCGAAATCCAGCGCGCGGCGGCTTGCCATTTGGCGAGTTGGTTACGTTGTTCATGCCATCACTCCAAGTGCAAGTGCAGGAGAGGCTGGGACAATCGCCGTGGCCATGAATACAGCGGAGATTGCGAGGGCCGAGACGGCTGCAAACACGCGGCTGCTAAGGTCAATTGAAGCGAACATTTTGATTGGGTTTCCTTTGGTTAGATTGATTGGTTGGTTGCTGTCTGACTAGAAGATCATGCGAACATTCCGGGTGAGCCGGGGACAATTGCACTGGCCATTACGATGGATGAAATTGCGACTGAGAAAGCGGCTACGATCAGGCGAGAGGCGATGTCGTTGCTAAACATGATGTGGTCCTTTTGATGAAACGTTCGGCTTGGGATTAAGCGAACAATTGTGGGCTGGCTGGGAGGATCGCTGTGGCCATGAACACTGCCGAGATGGCGAGTGAGAAAGCTGCGGCGAAGAGGCGGTCTGAAGTATCGGTAGCGAACATTGTTGGTCTCCTTGGTCTTTGTTTCGTTCCTGGTGAGATTGTCTCACTGGATGCCAAACACTCTGCAGGAGCCGTGCCAAACTCGAAAAACGGCGGAATTCTGCCGTTTCTGGAATTTACAAGTTTTAACTTCATGTTCATCAAACCGAAAGGTTGGGAATTTTCACCATCTATTGGGATTTAGATTTTTGGGTGGATTTTCATGGCCATTCTGCGCGCCCATGCTAACCCTGCGCGCTCTATGGCGCTCGAGAAGATTTCCCTCGAAAATTTCCGCAATCATGCGGGCAGTGAGCTTTCCAAGACCGCCAAGTTCAATCTCTTGGTCGGCGACAATGGTGCTGGCAAAACCAATATCCTGGAGGCGCTGTCGCTACTCAGTCCGGGTCGCGGCATTCGGCGAGCGGCTCTGACCGAATTGGCACGGCAGAATGCTGACGGCCCGAGCGCTGGCGGATTTGCGATTGGTGCGAGCCTGACCGAACAAGGCCTCGTCAGCGCGCGGATCGGCACATATGTTGATCCTGACCAGCCCCGCCGCCGCCTTGTGCGGATCAATGGCGCCGATGCGAGCGCCAGCGCGCTCAGCGAATGGCTGGCGATTTCCTGGCTAACCCCGGCGATGGACGGCCTCTTTATGGATTCAGCCGGCGCGCGGCGCCGCTTTGTTGACCGTATGACGCTGGCGATAGAGCCGGGCCACGCCAAATCCGTCTCGCAGCTGGAAACTGCTCTACGGGAACGCAACAAACTCCTCGAGGAACGCGGCGATGCGCGCTGGCTTGATGCGATTGAGGCTCAGGCCGCTCAGCACGGCGCCGCTGTTGCGGGCAATCGCATGGCCCTTATCGAGGCGCTGGGCGTGGAACTGTCCGCCCTCCCCGCTCAACCGTTCGCCCGACCGGTTCTGACATATCGCCCCGGCGGCCCAATGGAACCACAGGCTTTGTGCGATGAGTTAAGCCGGCAACGCGGGCGCGACCGAGCCGCTGGCCGCGCGCTCACCGGGCCGCACCGCGATGAACTCGACGTGGTAATGGCGGGCTCCGGCCAATCCGCCGCCTCGTGCTCAACCGGCGAACAGAAAGCCATGCTGATCGCTATCACCTTGGCGCACGGCGTTCTGGCCGCTGAGGGGCGGCCATCAGTACTGCTGCTGGATGAGGTCGCCGCTCACCTTGATCCGGTGCGCCGCGCCGCCCTGTTTGAACGCTTGGGGCAAGGCCGCGCGCAGGTCTGGATGACCGGCACGGAGCTATCGCCGTTTGAAGAGATCACAGCAGAGGCCGCCATCTGGCAGGTCAGCAAGGGTACGTTAGAGCGGCTTTAGTTCGCCTCGCTGCTCGCTTCCTCATCCTGCGGCAAAGCGGCGGAGACCTGATCCAAAGTCGCCGCGACCAAGCGATCAATCCCTTCCTCCGTCGGATGAATCCGATCCGATTGGAACAGGCCCGGCTCTTGATAAATGTCCTCCAGCCAGAACGGGATCAGCGCCGCGCCATATTCACGCGCAAGCTCGCCATACATGCCATCAAACTCTGCCTGATATTCAGGGCCATAATTCGGCGGCGCGCGCATGCCCATCAGCAGAACCGGAATCTCGCGGGCTTTCAACTCATCCAGCATGGCAACAAAGTTTGCCCGCGTTTCATCCGGTTCAATCCCGCGCAGCAGATCATTCCCGCCCAGCTCCAGGATAAACAGGTCTGGCTTTTCTTCCTGCGCGTCCAGCGTGAAGGAAAGCCGCTGACGTCCAGCAGAACTGGTGTCGCCTGAAATGCCCGCATTGGCGACCACCGCATTGATGCCGGCTGCGCGCAAAGCGTCCTGCAATTTCGCCGGATAGCTGTCGTCTTTGGCAACGTTGTAGCCAGCGAACAGACTATCCCCAAACGCTACAATGCGCCGCTCTGGGCCTTCAACGGGAACTGGAGTGCCCGCTTGTGGGTTAGCAGTGGGACTATCACCGCTGCCTGCGCCAGCAGCAGCCGTATCAGGAGCCTCACTGCCACATGCCGTCAAAGCGAGCACCAGTAAGGGTGCTGCCAGTTTTAGCGGTTTCTTCGACCAAACGCTGATGCGCATCTATGAGCCTCCGACTTCAGTATCTTGTTTGCAACCCACCCCTATGCCATCTGGACCCTGTGAAAAACCCTTCTCTCGCGATCTCCGCAAGTAACCTTAAACTCACCCTCGGTTCGGCCCAAGCGCCGGTCGATATCTTGCGCGGTATCGACCTCGACATTGCCACCGGCGAAGTCGTGGCGCTGCTCGGCCCATCCGGCTCCGGGAAAAGCTCGCTTATGGCGGTGCTTTCCGGGCTGGAGCGCGCCACCAGCGGCAGCCTCGAGGTGGCGGGCGAGGACTTTGCCAACCTCGATGAGGATGGTTTGGCGCGCGCTCGGCGCGGGCGGATCGGGATCGTGCTGCAAGCGTTCCACCTGCTCCCAACCATGACGGCGGCAGAAAACGTAGCCACTCCGATGGAACTGTCCGGCGGCGAGCACCCTCGCCAGCGGGCAGAAGCGGAATTGCAAGCGGTTGGCCTCGGTCACCGCATCGGCCATTACCCAACGCAATTGTCAGGCGGCGAACAACAACGCGTCGCCATCGCCCGCGCCATCGCGCCCCGCCCAAGCCTGATCTTCGCGGATGAGCCAACCGGCAATCTCGATGCGGCTACCGGCCAAGAGATTGTCGAACTGCTGTTTGAGCGCCGAGCAGAAACCGGCGCCACACTGCTGATCATCACCCACGATCCGAAGCTCGCCGAACGATGCGAGCGGGTGATCACTATGGCAGATGGCGTCATTGCGTCTGACACCTCGAGCACACCCGGGGTCTCTGCCGCGTGAGCGCTGCGGAAACTTCAGCGACGCTTTCTTGGGGCGGAGCCTGGCGGATCGCCCGGCGCGATCTCAATGCGCGCTTTCGCGGATTGCGACTGCTGCTGGTGTGCATATTCCTAGGCACAGCCGCTCTCGCCGCGATCGGCACGCTAACGGCCGCGATTGAGCGCGAGCTGGAGTCCAATGGGCAGGAACTGCTCGGCGGCGATCTCGAAATCGAAATCTGGCAGCGCAGCCTCAATGCGGAAGAGCTCAGCGCGATTGGCGAATATGGCGAGATCTCTGGCGGCACCCGCCTGCAAGCCATGGCATCCAGCGGCGAAAACGCTGCGCCGATTGAACTCAAGGCCGTCGACCAGAAATGGCCGCTCTACGGCACGCTCACTCTAAACGATGGCAGCACGACCGGCGCACCAACGGGCAATAACGCCTATCTCGGCCAAGGCGCGATGGACCGGCTCGATATCGCTGTCGGTGAAACCTTCCGTGTCGGCACGGTCGATCTGGTCGCCGCTGGCGTAATCGAAAACGAGCCTGACCGCTTGTCAGAAGGCTTTCAATTGGGGCCGACAATCATTGTCGCAGAAGACGTGCCGGGCCGTGCGGGCTTGCTGGAGCCGGGCTCACTCTATGAAAGCAAATACCGCGTCGCCTTCACCAACCAAGCGCGCGATCCCGGCGAGGTTGAAGAAGAGCTGACCGAAGCCTTCCCCAACTCCGGTTTTGATTTTCGCACCCGCGACCGCGCCTCGCCGGGCGCCGACCGCTTTGTCCAGCGCATGAGCGATTTTCTCACCCTCGTCGGCCTCGCCGCCTTGGTGATTGCCGGGATCGGCATTGCGGGGGGCGTCTCGTCCTATCTGGAGGCCCGCAGAAGTAGCATCGCGACGCTCAAAGTTCTGGGTGCATCATCCGCCGATATTGTCCGCATATATGCCATGCAAATCGCGGTCGCCGCACTGATTGGCAGCGCCGCCGGGCTGACCGTGGGCGTGTTGGTGACCCCAGTGCTCGGCGCTGCTCTTGAGGGCCTGCTGCCGGTGGAAGCTGGCTTTGTGATCGAGCCTGCGCCGCTGCTGCTCGCGGCGGCTTACGGCTTGCTTGTCGCCTTTGCCTTTGCCGCAGCGCCTCTTTTGCGGGCGCGCACATTCCCGGCGATGGCGCTGATGCGCTCAAGCACGCCGCTGTCGAACACTGATTGGCGGCCGCTGTGTTGGACGGGCGGAGGCATCGCAGCCGTCTGTATTCTGGCCCTAGTCAGCACCAATCAGCTGGTTTTGACCGCTGGCTTCCTGCTTGGCGCGGGCGGCGCTTTGCTTGCGCTCGGCGCTCTCGGTATCGCAATCCAGAAGCTCGCGCGCAGTGCGCCCCGGCCCAGCAATCCGCTGCTGCGCAGTGCGGTCACCAATCTGCACCGCCCCGGCGCGCCAACCGGCTCTTTGGTCACCGCGCTTGGCTTTGGCTTGGCCGCCTTTGTTCTGCTCGCCGCTGTCCAAAGCGCAATTGACGGCAACATCCAAAGCCGCGTGCCCGCAGAAGCGCCTGACTACTTCGTACTCGACGTGCCGCGTGAGGGCGAAGAGACCTTCCGCGGCCTCATCGAAGAGCAGTTTCCCGGCTCCGATATCCGCACCGTTCCGACCTTGCGCGGCTCCGTCCTCGCCTTTGGCCCAGAGGGCGCGATGCAGCGCGTCGCGGACCTTGAAGAGATACCCGAGGGCGCGTGGGCGCTGCGCGGCGAGCGCGGCCTTACCTATGCCGATGAATTGCCGGTTGGCAACAGCCTGACCGAAGGCGAATGGTGGGACGAAGGCCATTCCGGCGACCCGCTGGTGTCGATCGACGCGCAATTGGCCGAGGGCGCTGACCTTAGCATTGGTGACAAGCTGACCATCGGCGTGCTTGGCATTGAGCGCACCGTCACCGTCGCCAACATCCGCGAGATCGACTGGGAAAGCATGGGCTTCAACTATGCGCTCGTCTTCTCAGAAAACGCGATTTCCGACGCCCCGCACAATCTGGCGGCCACCATTGAATTGCCCACCTTTGCTGGCGATGAAGGGCGCGGAGAATTGCTGCGCGCAATGGTGCGAGAGTTCCCATCAAGCTCCGTCGTGGAGGTGAAGGACGTCCTGACCGAAGCGCGCACAATCCTGCAGCAAGTTGGCCTCGCGACATTGGCCGCCGCCGCCGTCACGGTTCTCGCGGGGCTGGCTGTCCTGATGGGCGCAATTGCCGCTGCGCGGGCCGCGAGAATGCGAGACACCGTCATCCTGCGCGTCCTCGGCGCTAGCCGGAAGCAGGTGCTGCTGATGCAGCTGGCGGAATATGGACTGCTCGCCGGCCTATTGGCACTCGTCGCACTGGGCCTTGGCTCGGCGCTCGCTTGGGTGATCATCACCCAACTGTTCGAGTTCGATTGGCTGCCAAATTGGGGCGAAGTGCTGAGCGTGCTTGGCGTCGGCCTCTTTATGGTGCTGGCCTTCGCTCTGGGCGGCTCCCTGCCGCTGCTAAGAGCCAAGCCAGCGCAGGCACTGAGAGAGCTTTAGGCAAAGAAAAAGGGAGCTTGCACAAGGCAAGCCCCCTCTTTCAAATTTGTGAAGTCTACTCGAAGACCGAAGAACTGGTCGGATTCTTCGGATCTGGACCAAAGCGGTTGGGTCCTGGCGTACCCGGCAGGCACATAAGCACCAGAAATCCTATACTGGCCAAGAAGCCAACAATCGGGATCAGGCTTGCGACCATAATTCCGAGATACCACCAACCTGACATGTCGCGATCGTGCAAACGGCGCACAACGACAGCGATTGAAGGGATTAAAATCGCCAAAGCGTAGATACCAAACAGGCCAAAAAGCAGAGAACTGACCATCCCGCCTCCAGACAGTGCATTCTCAATCGCTGCTGCTTCAGCCATTGGATCCCCGCTAGCGCCCGCTGCGAAAGATGCCGACATCATCGAAAAAACGAATGGGCCGACCAGCACCGTGCCGATGATCAGGTTGAGAAGCGCAAACATCCAATATTCTTTGCGCCGCGAGCGCCCCTGAAAATCTGCATAGCGTTTCAGCGGCAAAATCATCCATTCCATGTAAGTGATCCCCTCAATTTTAGCTTTGCCCCGGACTTGCGGGACGCGCACTATTTGCACCATACCTAGGTATTAAGCGCAATGAAAAAGGGGCCCGCAATCGCGAGCCCCTCTTTTTAATGGTCGTGTCTGACAGGATCAGAACTTGAAGCGAACAACGCCGCCGTAAGTGCGCGGCGCGTTTGGATAGCCTGAAACCGTTCCAGCCTGGGCGACGCCATCAAAGATCGTCAGAATGAAGCGTTCATCGAGCAAGTTACGCCCGAAAACACCGACCTCAAGACCGTTATCAAGTGCAAGAGTAATCGAGCCATTGACGAGATTGACCTCGCGGCGGAACTGAGTTGTGTCCCCAAACGTCGGTAGACCATTTAGAATATCGACGTTGCTTTCATGATTGTAGTCAATCCGGCTCGTCAACCGCGCACCGCTATCCCATTCATGGGTGTAGGTGGCTGATGTCGAAAGTGTCCAAGCCGGGATACCAGCTGGACGCTGTCCGGTTAGATCACCCAATGGACTTCCCTCGAAGCTGTCGAAAAACGGGTCCAGATGCGTCACAGAGAAAGTGAAGAGCAAGCCGTCGGTTGGATTGATATTGGTATCGAGTTCGAAACCACGCACTGACTGCTCACCAGCATTATTGAGCTGGAAACCCGTGCCGGTGAAGAGAAACGACTGGAACCCTTCAATTGTCTGATCGAACACAGCAAAGTTGAAGCCAAAGCCGTCAAACTGGCCTTTTATTCCAAGCTCAAACACTTCTGCTTCTTCTGGCCCGGCAAACCGCGAACCGGTGCCCAAATTAGGCACTGCTAGGCCTGCATCCCGAATCGGTGAAGACGGTGCCAAGATTGCAGAGCCGCCTGCACCAGGGATGAAGTCACCGAAAGCCGGGCGGCTATCACGCGACAAGTTCACCGAACTGGCTTTGAAGCCTGTAGCATAGCTAGCATATGCGTTAAGCTCCGGAGTAATATCCGCAGCCACACGCAACGTATACGAGAAATCGCTGTCGCTGGTGCTAGATTGCTCAATTCCATTGGGTATATTCAGGAAAGGTGGCTGGAACTGGAACGCTGAGAATCCCAGAAGGCCATTGGGCACCAAACCTGGCACTGGACTGAGATCGAGACCGTCTGGGTTGCCGAGTGCCGCAGCGATAACCAATGGTGCCGCAGGATTGTTGGCTTGGAAATCAGCAAATTGTACAGGGTCAGTAGCGTCGATCCCCAGTGGAGCAAGAGCGCCAACGAGGAAAGCGTCAACTAGGTTAACCTGACCCAGCTCATCAAACGAAGTCTGGCTTAGTGCAAAATCCTTCTGATCATCAGTGTAGTTAAAACCAGCAGTAAATACGAGACCGTCGACGGGCTCAAAATCTACCGTCCCAAAGATCGAGAAAGACTGGTTGTCCAGCGAATAGGCCTCTGTTGTGAGAGGGCCAGCGGAGAAAATTTCGCCTGCTGGAATGCCGAGACTGAATGGCCCGCCATCTTCAATCAGACCGAAGGTTCCAAGGCCACCGGCAAGCAATTCGAAAAATGGGCGTGCCGAAGCCCCGGTATCAAGCTGACTATTTTGAGTCACGCTTTCATCGAAGTAAAAACCACCGAGCAAAAAGTTGATTGGACCGTCGAAATCCGATGCCAAACGGAATTCTTGTGTGAATGTTTCAACCTGCTGATCGCGAATTTCGCTCACAATGTCAGCGCTGGTAAAATCCACATCCTGATTCACGAAATTCCGTAGCTCGCGATAGGCGGTGATCGAAGTTAAAGTAAGCGCGCCAATGTTCCACTCAGCATTGATCGATCCGCCGTAGTTATCGACTTCATTGACCGGGACCTGACTAAGGAACGTCTCGTCGCTGAAGAAGTCGGTGTTTAGAGCACCGCCTACACCAAACACTGCGGGGGCGGTTGGGCCAGCCACCAACGTATTCACGGTGCAGCATGATTCGTCGATGCGCGAGTAATCGAATTGGGCGCGAATGCTAACATCTGGGTTTGGTTCAAACAGCAGCTGCCCGCGCGCATTCCAACGGTTGCGATCGTTCAGGTCAGCATTGTTCAAATTGGTGATTTCAGCGAAACCATCGCGGCGATTGTAGCTGGCATCGACTGCGAATGCGATATTCTCAGTCAACGGCCCGGTCACATCGCCCTTGACCACTATAGTATCGAAATTGCCATATACCGCTTCAACAGAACCGCCAAATTCGAATTGTGGTTCCTGTGTAACAACATTGATGACGCCAGCTGACGCGTTCTTGCCAAACAGAGTTGATTGCGGGCCACGCAGAACTTCAATGCGCGAGATGTTAGATAAATCGCCGAGTGAGCCAATCGAGCGTGAACGGAATACACCATCGACGAAAACGCCAACCGAAGGCTCAATGCCGAAGTTGTTATCGCCATTTCCGAAACCGCGAATAATAAAGGTCGTGCTTGATGAGTTCTGCAGCTGACTGACCCGCAATGACGGAGTAACGGTTTGAAGGTCTAGAATGTCACGGATCTGCGCATTATCGAGCGTCTCTGCGGAAGTTACTGAGACTGAAACTGGCGTCTCTTGCAACGTTTGCTCACGCTTGGTTGCGGTCACAATGATTTGATTGCTGCTAAAGTTTTCTTCCGCCTCAGGAACTTCAGCATCTTGCGCGGCGGCCATCGTTGGCGCGCCAAGCGCAATTGCTGCTGCACCTGTCATAAGGGCAAGACGTTGTAGGCCGGCAGAACCGGTCGAAATCGAACGCATAGGAACTCCTCTCCAAAAATTCAGGCAGGCCGTATCTCCAAATACGTTAATATCCCTGCCAGTCCTGCATACAGATAGGGCAGTGCCCGCGGTGCCACAAGCGACAAACCCCACTAAACGGTGGGTTGCAACAGCCAGTGTGGCATCGGCGACACAGTGCAAAATTGCTGCACTGCAATGACTTTTCACGCCCCAATCGCTTGCCGTAACGGCGAGCCTGCGCTAGGCGCGCCAGCAATGCTGCATCGCAGCACATGTCTTACTATAAAATAGGCGGTATTTTGGGGCGTCAATTTGTCGCCAACACCCGCCAATTTCTGTGTTTTTGGCCACCCGGCTTTGCCGCGGGCCTTTATTCGAAAGCGTTTTTCAATGTCCGCCTCTCAAGATCGCGCCTTGCGCAACATCGCCATCATCGCGCACGTCGACCACGGCAAAACCACTTTGGTCGATCAACTCTTCCGCCAGTCCGGCACATTCCGTGAGAACCAGCGGATCGAAGAACGCGCCATGGATTCCGGCGATCTCGAGAAAGAACGCGGAATTACTATTCTCGCGAAATGCACCAGCGTTGAGTGGGACGGCGCCAATGGCGAAACCACCCGCATCAACATTGTCGATACCCCCGGCCACGCCGACTTTGGCGCCGAGGTTGAGCGTATTCTCAGCATGGTCGATGGCGTTATCCTGCTGGTCGACAGCGCGGAAGGCGCCATGCCACAAACCAAATTTGTAACCGGCAAGGCGCTGGCGCTCGGCCTGAAACCGATTGTTGTGGTGAACAAGGTCGACCGTCCTGATGGCCGCGGCCAAGAGGTCTTGGACGAGGTGTTTGACCTGTTCGTCTCGCTCGATGCGAACGACGAACAGCTCGACTTCCCAGTGCTGTTTGCCTCAGGCCGCGATGGCTACGCCAGCGAAGATCCAGAGGCCCGCGAAGGCACCCTCGCCCCGCTGTTTGAGCGCATCATCGCGCATGTGCCCGCCCCTGGTCTCGACACCGATGGGCCGTTCAGCTTCCTCGCGACGCTGCTTGACCGCGATAACTTCATGGGCCGCGTGCTGACTGGCCGCGTCCAATCGGGCGGCCTTAAGGTCAATGATCCGATCCACGCGATTGATGTCGATGGCAATGTCGTGGAGGTTGGCCGCGCAACCAAGCTGATGAGCTTTGACGGTTTGGAGCGCGTTCCAGTTGAGAGCGCGGAGGCTGGTGACATCATTGCACTCGCCGGGCTTGAGAAAGCGACCGTTTCCAACACCATCGCTGACCCTGCGGTGAAAGAGCCAATCGCTGCACAACCAATTGACCCGCCTACGTTGGCGATGCGTTTTGCCGTTAACGACAGCCCGCTGGCCGGGCTTGAAGGCAGCAAGGTAACCAGCCGGATGATCCGCGACCGCCTGCTGCGCGAGGCGGAGACCAATGTTGCGATCCGCATCACTGAAAGCGACGACAAGGACAGCTTTGAAGTTGCTGGCCGCGGCGAGCTGCAGCTCGGCGTTTTGATCGAGACCATGCGCCGCGAAGGCTTTGAACTGGGCATTTCGCGCCCGAAAGTTCTGTTCCGCGAAGAAGACGGTCAACGCATGGAGCCATATGAGACGGTCGTCATCGACGTGGATGACGAGCATTCCGGCACAGTCGTTGAGAAAATGCAGAAGCGTAAGGCGGACCTCACCGAAATTCGTCCGTCAGGCGCAGGCAAGACCCGCATCACCTTCTCCGCCCCCTCGCGCGGCCTCATCGGCTATCACGGCGAATTCCTGTCCGACACGCGCGGCACAGGCATTATGAACCGCCTGTTTGAAAAATACGGCCCTTACAAAGGCGCCGTTGGTGGTCGCAATAACGGCGTTCTTATCTCCAACGGCAATGGCGAGACCAATGCCTATGCGCTCAACATGCTGGAAGAGCGCGGCGAATTGTTCGTGGGAGCAACCGTAAAAGTTTATGAGGGCATGGTGATCGGCGAAAACGCCAAGCCAGATGACCTTGAAGTCAACCCGATGAAGGCCAAGCAGCTTTCCAACGTGCGCTCGTCAGGCAAGGATGACGCGATCCGCCTCACACCGCCTCGGCGCATGAGCCTAGAGCAGTCGATTGCTTACATCGATGACGATGAAATGGTTGAAGTGACGCCGGAATCCATCCGTCTTCGCAAGTCTTCTTTGTGCCCACATGAGCGCAAAAAACTGAAGCGTAAGAAAGATGCCGCCTGATCTGTTGCAGTTTTGCTACAGCTCGGGAGAGTGCGCCAAACACCCAATAAGCCACTGTACTTAAAAGTTTTTCAGAATAGGTTCAGGAATCAAAACTGAATCCACGCATTCGTTTGCGTGAAAATTTGCATCACGAAACCTACGGACTCTTCCCTTCGCTAAATCTGCGCGTATTAAAGCAGATGAGAGAGAGGAGACCCCCTGTTATGAAAAGCTCTAAGACTTTGTTCAAATTGTCTTGTGCGATTGCCGCCATTGGTGTGGCAACGCCAGCTCTTGCGCAGCAGCAAGAGACAGTGACCAGCGACAACACAGCCGTGGAAAGCGGCGATGATAACGAGATTATCGTCACTGGTTCATTTATTCGCCGTCAGTCTCAAGCTGATCTGGCATCCCCATTGGCCACCGTTGATAGCGGCGCGATCGCAGATATCGGCGCGCAAAACATCGGTGAGATCACGCAGTCGCTTACGATCAACAGCGGCGCACAAAACAACCCGGACGCCTTCACCCAAGGCGGCACGACCGGCACCTCAAACATCAACCTGCGCGGCCTTGGCGTCGCCTCGACACTGATCCTGCTGAACGGCAAGCGTCAGACCCTGTCGGCATCGCCAACCAATGACGGCATCAACTTCGTCGACACCAGCTCACTGGTTCCGCTGATCGCGGTTGAGCGTGTGGAAATCCTCAAAGACGGCGCATCGTCGCTTTACGGTTCCGACGCGGTTGCCGGCGTGGTGAACTTCATCACCCGTGACGATTACGAAGGCCTGCTGGTCTCTGGCGAATATACAGAGCACCTCAGCACTGGCGATTACAGCGAATACAACATTCAGGCGCTTGCTGGCGCCGAATTTGGCGACCTCAATCTGGTCGCTGCGGTAAGCTATGTTGACCGTTCGCCTCTCACCACAGCGGAGCGCCGCCTGTCTGTACCAGCCAATGACACCTCAGCGCTCGGTAACCCTGGTGCGTTCTTTGGAGTGCCAGGCGCTCCAGCTGGCGCACCGACATTCGATCCGGGCTGTGCGGATGCCGGCGGCACGCCGTTGCCTGCAAGCGCCGCTGCCGCACCGCTACTGCCAGCTGGTATCGGCTTTTGTGGCTTCGACTTTGGTGAATTCTTTAACTTGGTCCCAGACGAACAGCGCCTAACCGCTTATGTTTCGGCCAAGGCAGACCTCTCTGACTCGGTCCGTTTCAGAGCAGAGGTCAGCTATGCCGACAATACGGCGCGGCGCGGCAACTCGCCAACATTCCCGTTCTTGCAGCTTGGCCAAGCGGTTGTCCCAACCTTCAACCCAGACAACCCGTTCGGTGCGAACGTCGTGTTCTTCGGCCGGGCAAGCGGCAATGGCGGCGAGGTTTCTCCCGCTCTGTTTAAATCGCAAACCTTGCGGATTTCTTCCACATTGGAAGGTGATTTTGATTCCGGCCTGCTTTCCAACGGTCGCTGGAACGTCAATCTGACCTTTGCGGATAATGACTTCACCGGAAACGTAGAGGACACTGTTCGTGACCGCTTCGCTTGCGCACTGCGCGGGTTCAACGCAGTTCCAGCGTTCAACGCCGCCACTGGCCTTGATTGCACCGCCTCCAACCCGTTCCTGACGGCCAATGGCGCGGCGATCCCAGCTGACGGCACCTTCTTCAACCCGTTCGCAACGGCACTGGCCGGCGGTGGCAACACTAACGCCGCCCTGCTCGACTACATCACCGAATTCGCGGTTTCTAATCGTGATGCGGAACTTTTCGTTGCAGAGGGCTATGTCTCAGGCGAGATCGCTGAACTGCCCGCGGGACCAATTGGTATCGCCATCGGCATGCAATATCGCGAACAGCGGATTTCTGCGACATTCGACGATATTTCCGAAGGCGACGGCTTTGCCTTCCTGATCGGTGAACAAGCATTCGCTGGTGCGCAAGACGTCTATGCGATCTTCGGTGAGCTCGCTGTTCCGATCACCGATTGGGCTGATCTTCAGTTGGCTCTTCGCTTCGAAGATTACGGTACCGATGGCGGCGACACGCTCGATCCAAAGATCGCTTTGCTGCTGCGTCCAACAGATTGGATCTCACTGCGCGGGTCGTTCTCAACCTCGTTCCGTGCGCCATCGACCTTCCAACAGCAAGGTCAGTCGACCACGCTGCAACAGGTTACTGACCCACTCGCGGGCAATGCATTTGTGGCCGTCCGTGCGGTCGGCAACCCGAACTTGGTTCCAGAGGACTCAACCGCATACAACCTGGGCTTCACGCTCCAACCAATCAGCGGCCTTGAGATCAGCGCAGACTATTACAATTTCGATTTCCAAAACGCGATTGTTCAAACCTCTGCGCAGGCTCTGGTGAATGCCGATCCAAACGGTCCGGACATTATCCGCAGCCCGGCTGGTACGATCATTCAGGTCAACAACAGCTATGCGAATGCCGCCAGCGTCGAAACATCAGGGATTGATTTCTCAATCCGCTACGCAATCGATGTGGGCTCTGCTCGGATCACTCCAAGCTTCGAAGGCAACTATGTCCTCAGCTATGATCTGCAGGAAACTGTAGGCGGACCTGAAATCGACGGTACCGGAAACCGCAACTTCACCAATTTCGGTTCGCCAACACCGGAATTGCGCTTCAACGCTGGTCTCCAGTTTGAAGTAGGGGCGCATTCCCTCAACGTCTTTGGCCGTTACATCGACAGCTATCTCGACGATCAAAATGGCGGAGCGGACATCGACAGCGATTTCCGGGTCGACGTTCAGTACAGCCTCGCGATCAACGAGCTGTTTGACCGCGACAAGGCCGTCACTCTGACCGCTGGTGTTCGCAACGTCTTCGGTGTGACCGCGCCTAGCGTGGCAACCAATGGCGGTTTCGACAGCCGGGTTGCTGATCCGCGCGGCGCCGTTGGCACCGTCGGCCTGGTTGCTGAATTCTAAGACTGAATTTGCAAGCTAAGCTTCGGCTTGGTCCAGCTTAAGAAACACAGGAGCCCCGGGTGCATATCGCGCTCGGGGCTCTTTTTATGCGCGCGAGAAAAAGTTTCGCCTTTTGTGTAACCAAGCCCTTGTTCGCTGCGAACTTCATCATAACCGTCGGCAATTCTGCCGATAATCCGTTTTGGAGATCACGAAAATGATGCGTTTCTTTGCCCTTATCGCTGCCATTGGCGCCATTGCCATTGGTGCGATGCAACTCTCTGCCAAGTCTGACACGGCTGGCTGGCAGACCTATGACGCGGCAGAATTTGCCATGGCGCAAGGCAAAGGCAAGACCATTGTGGTTGACGTCTATGCTGACTGGTGCCCGACCTGCCGCGCTCAGGCCCCGATCCTCGACGAGCTGCGCAGCGAGAAAGCAAGCGCGAACGTACAATTCGTCAAAGTGAACTTCGACGATGAAAAGGCGTTCCTGCGCAAGCACCGTATCCCGCGCCAATCGACCGTTCTCGTATTCAAAGGCGAAAAGGAAGTTGCCCGCACCATCGCGGAAACGAACCGCACTCGCCTGCGCAGCGCTATTCTGAAAGCGCTCTAGTCCACTGCGTTTGCGCGCGGCAATCCCTCGTGCGCATCACGGAAAGCTGAAGGCAACGCCATGCTAGGCAGCACGCTCTTATCCTTTGTCGCCGGTCTGGTGACGATCCTGAACCCTTGCGTGCTGCCGCTGGTGCCGATCTTGGTCGCATCAGCCCTGGGCAAGAGCAAGTTTGGCCCCCTCGCCCTCGCGGCGGGTCTGGTCACCAGCTTCACCCTGTTTGGCTTCACCGTCATCGCCTTTGGGTATTCCATCGGGATCAACGAGCAGGCCATTCGTCTGTTTGCTGGCGCCTTGCTGGCGGTGGCGGGGGTCGTTCTGCTGGTCCCGCAAGCGCAGGCGGCGATAAGCGCTGCCGCCGCGCCGATCTCAAACTTCGGCAATCAGCGGCTTTCCAAACTAAGTGGCGACGGCGCTGGCGGACAGTTCGCCATCGGCTTGCTGCTCGGCATCGTTTGGGCTCCCTGCGTTGGCCCAACGCTGGGCGTCGCGATCGCAGCGGCCAGCCAAGGGCAGGACTTGCTCGCGAGCTTCTTCATCTTCTTGGTCTTCGGGTTGGGCGTCGCAACCTCGATCCTCGCATTTGCCTATGGCTCACGCAAAGCCATGGGAGAGCGCCGCAAGACGATGATGACGCTGGCGAAATACGGCAAGCCCCTGTTTGGCATCACGCTGCTATTGGTTGGCGTCATGGTGCTCACAGGCTTCGACAAAGTGATCGAGATTGCTCTGCTCGATGCCCTGCCCCAAGGCTTGATTGAGTTCACGACGCGCTTCTAATTCGCACGCACCCTCATCGCTAGCCAACTCTGGACCGCCAAAGCACACCTTTCTATGCTGGCCCATCAGAACAGTGATGGAGGGCAAGATGGCAGATACGGACGAGCCGCGGATTACCGGCCTTGGCGGTGTATTTTACGTGGTCGATGATCCAGCGGCGACGCGCGAATGGTACCGCGACACTTTGGGTCTGGACGGCGAATATGGGCCGCAGCTCGCCTGGGCCGAAGAACCCAAGACCAATCCCTATTCCCTGATCAGCCATTTTTCCGACGGCACATATATCAAGCCCGGCAAGAACGGCTTTATGATCAACCTGCGGGTGAATGATCTCGATGGCTTCGTCGCCAAGCTGAAGAAGAAGGGCGTAAAAATCCTCGATACGGCTGACGAGGGATATGGCAAATTTGCTTGGTTGCTCGATCCCAATGGCATCAAAATCGAATTGTGGGAGCAAGTGGCGGACGAATTGCCGTAGCCCTGAGGTCCTTTCCCCAGTTCTGCGCTCAGGCAGCTCAACCCCACGGTGGGCTGCATGTGCGTCCGCTCCCATCGATTGCCAAAGCCAGTATGGTTAGCGCGTTGTTAACCATATCTGCGGCATGCATGCGGGACCATGAAACGCACCTCAGCTCTTCACAACATTCCGCTTAGTCGCAAACCCAGCTTTGCGGTCGCCACGCGCGCGGTGATCCTGGCCGCTAGCGCGGCCGCCCTGGCAGGCTGCGGCATATTGCCCTCCTCGAATGGCTCCGCGGCGCGAACGGGCAGCAAACCGCCCGTCAGCTCAACGCAGGGCGACATCTCTAATCGCGCCGCTGACCGCACCTGCTTTGCGCAGCTCAGCGCATCGGGCGTCCGCTTTGATCCTCTGCCAGATGCCTACGGCGCACCCGGTTGCAGCAAGCTGGGCACTGTACAGCTTTCCGCCCTCGCGGGTGATCGCTCCCGCTTTGAAATCAGCAATATCGGCCCGGTGCAATGCCGCACGGCCAGCGCATTCAACGGATGGGCTAGGTTCGGCGTCGACCGAGCAGCCCGGCAAATTCTGGGCAGCGGACTAGAGCGGATCGAAACCATGGGATCGTACTCCTGCCGTAATGTCGCAGGCACCTCGCGCCGCTCCGCTCATGCCCGCGCAGAGGCAATCGACATCTCTGGTTTCGTACTGAAAGACGGCCGACGCATCAGCGTGCAAGGCGATTGGTCGCGCGGCAGCGCAGCAGAGCGCGAGTTCCTAAGAGTGGTGCACAAGAGCGCCTGCAAACGCTTCGGAACGGTCCTCGGCCCCGACTATAACAGAGCCCACGAAGACCATTTCCACGTTGAGGGCACCAACGGCAGCTTCTGCCGCTAAGCCGACTGGATCAGCGACTTAAGAAGCGGCAGCCGCTCGCGTCTGGCAACAGGCCTGCGCCCCGCGCCGCACCTATTCGACCGGCATCTCCGGCTCCAGCTTCGCCTCTATCTTTAAGCGCACAGCCTCGGCTGCATGTCTTGCACCCAGCTTGGTCATCATATTGGCACGGTGAATTTCGACAGTGCGAGGGCTGATATCCAGCTCTCTCGCGATCACCTTATTGCTGCTGCCTTCGGCCAGCCAATTGAGCACTTCGCGTTCCCTGTTCGAAAGGCTGGAAATGCGGCTGCGTGCTTCGATCATGCGGCGACGCGCCGCGCCGAACACTTCAGCCTCTTTCTCAATCCGGGTGAGACAGCGCGAGAACCGTTCTGGGTCGAGCGGCATGGATAAATAGTCGAGTGCGCCGGCCTTGATCGCCTCGACAATGCGGCCCGGTCGCGGCTGCTCCTCAACAGCAATCAGCGGTAGCCAAACGCCCAGCTTGCTGAGCCGTTCGAGGATCATGGCAACACCGCCTTCCTCGATCGCATCGCGAGCAATTATGATCCCATCCCGCGGCGGATGCGCCGAAAGATCACTCAGATCGCCATAAACTTCGCAGTGGTGCCCTAAGGCGAACCCCGCGCGAGACAATTCCGCCCTATGACGGCTGGAAGAGTCGATGAAGTGGAGGATGGCTTTGCGTGTCATTCATAATGAATGCGCACTTCCCCATATGGAATCATCCCGAGTTTGATCCGTTGTCGAGTAGACCTGAACTGACTCGGAGGGGGCCGAGGTCCAAAATGGATGCAACAGCTTGTGCGACCGCTCAGTGCTTTCGCGGATCAGGTCAAATGACTAGGTTTCCGGGCCGAAACTGTAATCCGGCAAAGAGTGAAATGCCGATTTTAGCGCATCGCCCCAACTCGATGAGATCGAGTCGAAATAGGGGTCGTCCTGCGTGATCCGGTGCTGATGCGTGGGCGCAAAGTCATCGCGGCCAATCACCATCAGGTCGAGCGGCAGCCCAACTGAGAGGTTCGCCTTAAGCGTGCTGTCGAACGACACCATCAGCAATTTCACGGCGTCCTCAAAGCTCATGTCGCGGTCATATCCGCGCAGGATAATCGGGCGACCATACTTTGTTTCACCAATCTGGAAGAACGGTGTGTCGAGGCTAGCCTCAATGAAGTTGCCCTCTGGGTAGATCATGAACAATCGCGGCTCCATGCCTGCGATCTGGCCAGCAACGATAATGGTGGCGGTGAACTTGCCGCGCCCGCGATCGCCATTGGCGCTTTGGCGTTCTTCGATTGTCGTGCGCAGCAGCTTGCCAATGTCGGAGGCAACCTGAAACATGGTCGGCGATTTGAACAAAGTGTTCTCGCGCTCGTCAGGCTCTTTGGTGCGTTCCTCCAGCTTGCCAATCACGGCTTGGGTGGTGGCCAAATTGCCAGCGGTCATAACCGTGATCATACGCTCGCCCGGGACGCTCCAATGGAACATCTTGCGGAACACCGAAATGTTGTCGACGCCCGAATTGGTGCGCGTGTCGCTCATCAAAACCAGGCCGCGGTCCAGCATCATGCCAACGCAATATGTCATATGATTCTCTTATAGTTATCAGAGCGCGCAATTAGCTGACTTGCCTCGCGCCGCAAAGCGATATTGTGTGAGCGCCTATTGCTGGCTTTGCTGTTCCACGGCGACTTCAACCTTCAGCGATTGCTGGGCCGATCCAAAGCTGATCCCGGTGACCGGCGCAGCGTCGCGGTAGTCCCTGCCCGTGGCAACGCGAACATAGCGCGGATCGGGGCTGATCCCGTTGGAGATATCAAATCCGACCCAGCCCAGCCCATCAATATGCGCCTCGGCCCAGGCGTGGCTCGCCTCTTGGTCGATCCGGTCGTTCATCATCAGATAGCCGCTGACATAACGCGCAGGAATATCGGCCATGCGCGCAGCGGCTAAGAAGATATGCGTGTGGTCCTGACATACGCCCTCGCCCGCCTCAATCGCCTCTTCTGACGTCGTGCTGACCCCGGTTGAGCCGGTACGGTAGGCAACCTGATCGCGGATAACCGCAGAAAGTGCGTGGAGGAAATTGAGCTTATCGCTCTGACCATCGCCCTCGCCCGTATCCACCTCGCGCACCAACGCGCGCAGCTTAGGCCCCGGCTTGGTCAGCTTGGTCTGACCCATAAAGCTCCACAGCGGCAAATGGCCCGAATGGCGGCCAATGACGCCCGCATTGTCTTCGGTCTCCACCACGCCGCGGCAGGTCACGCTGACTTCCTGAACGCCGGGCTCCAGCGCGATCAACGTGACAGTGTTGAAATGCTGGTCGTCATATTCCAGCTCGCTATGCGCGTTCTCATAGTCCATCTGCCAATCTAGGATCTTCTGACCCTGCGTCTCTTTCGGCGTCAGGCGCAGCCGCTGGAGCGCATGCACCACGGGATCAGTGAAGCTGTAACGGGTGGTGTGGCGGATCGAGAGGCGCATCAGTGGTGAAACCTGTAATCGCTGGCAATCGCCGCACTGATTGCAACATTGCTATGCATGAAGCTCAGCAGGAAATCGTGCAGGCCCTGGTCAAATATCTGGTCCACGGTGATATCGGCAATCTCCATATCGGCCTCGCGCATCAAAGAATTGCACTCGCCTTCGCTCCCGTGAATCCGGGCCAAGGCCGCCAATTGATCGCGCAGCGCGCTGCGGCAAAAGGCCAGGCTGCGAGGGAAGCGGTCATCCAGCACCAGGAATTCGACGATCCCGCGCGCTTCGATCCGTCCGGCGTGCAGCCAGGTGTAGGCGCTCGCCCCGGCGACGGATCGCAGCACTTGCTCCCATTGGCTGCTGTCAATCCGCGAGCCGACATGGCCAAGCGTTGGCAGCAGCAGGTAGTACTTCATATCGAGGATGCGCGCCGTGCTTTCCGCGCGTTCGATAAAGGTGCCTGCACGCGCAAAGTGATAGGCTTCATTGCGCAGCATTGAGCCCTCCACCGCGCCATGCACCAGCGTGCCCGCGCGGCGGATCATAGCGACCACATCACCGACGGAATTTTGCCCCACCGGGCGTCTCAGCGCGTCTTCCAGCGCCATCCAATTCTCATTGACCGCAGCCCACACTTCGCTGGAGATATTTGTCCGCGCCATGCGCGCATTGGTCCGCACGGCGCCAAACATTTCGCGCACGCTGGCCGTGTTATCGCGGTCGCGCAGGATGAAGTTCCACACCTGCTGCCCGGTGTAATCGTCGTGTGTGGCTTCATAGGCCGCCTGCTGACCGGAGGTCGCGATGACAGAGCGCCATTCTTCCTCGGCCGTCGCCGTGTCCCGGGTCAGCGCCATGCGCAGCCCAGCCTCTAAAAGCCGCGCAGTGTTTTCGGCCCGCTCCAGATAGCGGAACATCCAAAACATGCCATTGGCGGTGCGTCCTAACATCGTGCCGTTCCCCGCCCCTAGTCCTTAAGGACCCAAGTGTCTTTGGTGCCGCCGCCCTGGCTGGAATTGACGACCAAAGAGCCATCTTTGAGGGCTACGCGCGTCAGACCGCCCGGGGTGATGTCGATGCCGTCAGGCGAGACCAGCACGAATGGGCGCAAGTCGACGTGACGCGGCGCGAGCCCCTTGCGAGTGAAAATCGGACAGGTCGACAAGGCCAGCGTTGGCTGAGCGATGTAATTTTCCGGATTGGCCTCCAGCTTAGCGCGGAATTTCTTTATCTCGCGCTTGGATGCGGTCGGCCCGATCAGCATGCCATAGCCGCCAGAGCCGTGGACTTCTTTCACCACCAGCTCGTCCAGATTGTCGAGGACATAGGCCAGGCTGTCATCATCTGCGCAGCGCCACGTTTGCACATTGGGCAGCAGCGGCTTCTCGCCGGTGTAGAACTCGACGATTTCAGGCATGAAGCTGTAAATCGCCTTGTCATCGGATACGCCCGTGCCCGGCGCATTGGCGATGGTAACGTTGCCCGCGCGGTAGACGTCCATGATGCCGGGAATGCCCAGCACGCTGTCGGGATTGAAGGTCAGCGGATCGAGATAATCGTCATCCACCCGGCGATAGATCACATCCACTTGAGCATAGCCATCAGTGCAGCGCATTTGCACTTTGCCATCGACCACGCGCAGATCGCTCGCCTCGACCAAAGTGGCGCCCATCTGATCGGCCAGAAACGCATGTTCGAAATAGGCAGAGTTGTAGATGCCCGGCGTCAGGACTGTGACGTTCGGCTTGCCTTTGGTGCCCTCCGGCGCGCATGCGGCCAGACTGCGTGCAAGGCGGCGCGGATAGTTCGACACGCTCTCCACCCCAATGCGGGAGAAGAGATCGGGGAACATCGACATCATCGTCTCGCGGTTTTCGAGCATGTAAGAGACGCCCGATGGGGTCCGCGCATTGTCTTCCAGCACGAAGAACTCATCCGGCCCGGTGCGCACCAGATCAATTCCGACGATATGCGTGTAAATCCCGCCCGGAGGAGTGAAGCCAACCATATTAGGCAGCCACGCGTCATTGTTCCGCAGCAGCCGCTCTGGCAGGCGGCCCGCGCGGATAATCTCCTGCCGATGGTACAGATCATAAAGGAAGGCGTTGAGGGCGCGTACGCGCTGCTCAATCCCCTTGGTCAGCCGCCGCCATTCGCCCGCTGTGATAATGCGCGGGACCATGTCGAACGGGATCAGGCGCTCTTCGGCTTCATCTTCACCATAAACATTAAAGGTTATCCCGGTGCGGCGAAAACTCTCGTCTGCATCCTTGGCTTTGCGGCGCAGCAGTTCATTCTTCTGCTCGCCATACCATGTTGAATAATCAGCATAGGCCGGCCGCGGAGCCCCATCGGGGTCAAACATCTCATCAAATTGGGAAGCTGACAGAACCGATTACCCCTAAGAATTGCGCGCTATGCAAGGATGCTAGGCATTATTGCGCAGTCTCACAAGCAAAGGTTCAATCGCGATTGAGTTCCTCAAGAACGGCAGAAATCGCCTCTTCCGAGTAAGAAAAGCCAATATGCGTGCAGCGCAAGGCAACCGCACGGTCGCGTTCCTCTGCGGTGCCACAGGCGGCGCGCGGGGCGATCATCCCGTCGCGCGGGCTCCACAAGGCGATGGTCTCGACCGGTGGTTTCTCGCCCAAGTCCGTATCGATTGGCGGATCATCGACCGAATGGCCGGTCACAAATTGATAGGCGCGCCAGACATTGTTGGCTCGCGGATCACCAGAAAACGGCGATCCCATCGTGATCACTTTCGCCACCGCTTGCGGTTGGCGCTTGGCCAGCTCGCGCGCGAAAATCCCGCCAAGGCTCCAGCCGAGCAGCACGACCGGCTCTCCGGCCCGCTCGCTCAAATTGACCAAACGCTCCTCCAGGCTGGCGAGGTTTTCTTCGCTTGGCCCCAGATTAAATCCGAGGCCCCAACGTTTCGCGGTGTGGCCTGCGCGCTCCAATTGCCGCGCCATAAAGCGCATGCGCAGCGGATGCGTCATAAAGCCGGGCAGCACCATAATCGTGCGCGGATGCCTGGCGCGCTCAATTGCAATCTTGCGGCGCGGACGCTTGACCACTTCTGCCAGCGCCTCGGCCTCACCCAGAAATTGCATCAGGCTGGGCCGCGGCGCGCGCTCTTCCTCTGGCTGGCGCGCCAGCGCGATCCGGCGCGCGAACTCATCACGCGTCCACAGTGAGGATTTCAATTCGGCAAGAGTAGCGAGTGAAGCCATAATCTTAGAACAAATCCCTTGGCAAAGCAGCGAGACTTACGGAGCGAAATCATCTTCGATCACGTAAATTAAGCTGCGCGCGTGAACGCTTGGTGAAGCGAATTTGCGCCCCACCATCGCTCTGCCACGGCTCACAGATTATGGCCTCAAAGCGGCTTAGCCCGCTGGGCAATCGCCAATGCGTTCGCTGGCGATGTTCATGGTCATCTTCATATCGCCCATGCCGGCCATATTGCCTTCCATCGACATGGTCATATCCATGCTGGTTTCGGTGCCAGTGCCATCCAGGGTCATCACCATCTCGCCTTGGCCCGGCACGTTACAGGTCATCTCTGCGCTAATATCGCCGCCATTGACGTTGAACTTACTGGTTTCGCATTCGCCGTTTTGCGGACCCTTTGCGAGCTCTTCAAAACCCTTGTCAGCGTCTTCTTGCGACATGCAGGTCTCAGTTACCTGCTGGTCCATGCCACCTTTCATCATCTCCGCAACTTCTGGTGGAGCGCCGGGGATTTCAACGCTGATCAGCTTGGTGGTGGAGCGATATTGCCCCGCCTTGGGCTTGACTACCTCGCTTGCAACATTGGCCATTTCTTCGCTCGAGACAACGCCGTCACCATCCGCATCGGCATCGGTCGGCCCTGAACACGCTGCAATCGCTCCCGCGAGCGCCAACACACTTACAATCCGCTTCATATCCAAATTCCCTCCAGAAAGACTATTCATGGTGCTATCTGTCAGAGCGCCACTTCACAAGCGCGCATCCGCGCCGCATATGCCTTTGCATGTCCGAACTTGACCTTGGCTCATGGGTTCGGACAGCACTGACGGAGCCAATTTGGCCTTCTCAATAGGCGCGAGGAATGAACCATGGATAACCATAGTGATTGACGAGCAACGAAGTGAGAAGGCCAAATTGGCCCGCCGCTTTGCGGTCGCAGTATGGGAGCCCTCGAACAGCGTCACTTCGCTTGTTCGGGCAACCAGCCCGACCGGTGCGGCGTTCCTTGTCGAGAACTCCCATACTGCGATCAGGGACTGCCCGAACCCATGAGCCAAGGTCTTATCATCCGCCGAGGGTTAGAAGAACCCGACACCTCAGGGGATTTCACCCCGCATCGCCCCGATCGTCCAGAGAAAAGCGATCCGGGCAGGCCGTTCAAAATCGTCTCTGAATATGAGCCCGCTGGCGACCAACCCACGGCCATCGCAGAGCTGGTGGAAGGCGCAAATGCGGGCGAAAAGACGCAGACCCTGCTGGGCGTGACCGGGTCGGGTAAGACCTTCACCATGGCAAAGGTGATTGAGGCGACGCAGCGCCCTGCCCTGATCCTCGCGCCCAACAAGATCCTCGCTGCGCAGCTTTACGGCGAGTTCAAAAGCTTCTTTCCCGACAATGCGGTCGAGTATTTCGTATCCTATTACGATTACTACCAGCCAGAGGCCTACGTCCCGCGCTCTGACACCTATATCGAGAAAGAAAGCTCGGTAAACGAGGCGATCGACCGGATGCGCCACGCGGCCACCCGGGCTTTGCTGGAACGCGATGATGTGATCATCGTCGCCTCGGTGTCGTGCCTCTACGGTATCGGCTCGGTCGAGACTTATTCGGCAATGATCTTCGACATCAAGAAGGATGAAACCGTCGATCAGCGAGAGTTGATCCGCAAGCTCGTCGCCCTTCAGTACAAGCGTAACGATGCTGCCTTTCAACGCGGCACTTTCCGGGTGCGCGGCGACAATCTGGAGCTTTATCCTTCGCACTATGAAGACATGGCCTGGCGCATCAGCTTCTTTGGCGACGAGATCGAAGAGATCGCCGAATTTGATCCGCTGACGGGCAAAAAGGGCGCAAACCTCGACAAGGTCCGCGTCTATGCGAACTCGCACTATGTGACGCCCGGACCGACCATGAAACAGGCCGCCGCCGCGATCAAATTTGAGCTGGAGCACCGGCTCAAAGAGCTGCAGGAAGAAGGGCAATTGCTGGAGGCGCAGCGGCTGGAGCAGCGCACCAATTTCGACCTTGAGATGATTGCCGCGACCGGCAGCTGCGCCGGGATCGAGAATTATTCCCGCTTCCTAACCGGACGCCTGCCGGGTGAGCCGCCGCCCACTTTGTTTGAATATCTGCCGGAAAACGCGCTGCTGTTTGTCGATGAGAGCCACCAGACCGTGCCGCAAATCGGCGCGATGTCGAAGGGCGATCACCGCCGCAAGATCACTTTGGCCGAGCACGGCTTTCGCTTGCCGAGCTGCATCGACAACCGCCCATTGCGCTTCAACGAATGGGACGCGATGCGCCCGCAAACCTTTGCCGTGTCCGCAACGCCGGGCGGCTGGGAAATGGAGCAAACGGGTGGTGTTTTTGCCGAGCAGGTGATCCGCCCCACCGGACTAATCGATCCGCCGGTAGAAATCCGCCCGGTCGAGGATCAAGTGCAGGATTGCATCCAGGAATGCCTTGCGGTGGCCAAGAAGGGCTACCGAACACTCGTCACCACGCTGACCAAACGCATGGCAGAAGACCTCACCGAATTCATGCACGAGGCGGGCGTTCGCGTGCGCTACATGCACTCCGACGTTGAGACGCTGGAGCGGATTGAACTGATCCGCGACCTGCGTCTTGGCGTCTATGACGTGCTGATCGGGATCAACCTGCTGCGCGAGGGACTCGACATTCCCGAATGCGGCTTGGTGGCGATTTTGGATGCTGATAAAGAGGGCTTTTTACGCAGCGAGACCTCGCTGATTCAGACGATTGGCCGCGCCGCGCGCAATGTCGACGGGAAGGTGATCCTTTACGCGGACCGGATCACCGGCAGCATGGAACGCGCCATGGCGGAGACGGAGCGCCGCCGCGAGAAGCAGCGCGCCTTCAACGAAGAACACGGCATCACCCCGCAAACGATCAAGCGCGATATTGCCGACATTGTCGCGCACAGCGCCGCCCAAGATGGGGTGACAGTCGATACCGGCGATGAAGAGGTCAACAATCTCGTCGGCCACAATCTGCGCGCCTATATCGAAGACCTTGAGAAACGGATGCGCGATGCCGCCGCAAACCTCGAATTTGAGGAAGCTGGCAGGCTACGCGATGAAATCCGCAGGCTCGAAAATGACGAGCTGGGCCTGCCTGATGACGAGAAGAATGCTCCCAAGGTTGGTCGCTCTGACGCTGGCCGCCCGGGAACGCGCAAGACCCGCTATGGCAAGAAACGCGCGAAATTTATGGGCGGGAAGCCGTGAGCCGAAACGCAGCCATCGCCGCGCTTGGATTGACGGCCATTGCCCTCGCCGCCTGCAAGCCGCCGCCGACCGATGCGGATATTGCTCGCGATATGCCTGCCGAGGTGCCGCAGGGCCCTTCTGAGCCGCTCGACTCCCCAGATATCGAGGGCGCGGTTTGGGCGGCTAGCGCGACCCCTTGGCGGATCATCTATGGCAAGCCTGGCGAAGCGCCCTTGGTCTCGCTCGAATGTGTTGAGACGGCAGGTGATCCGAACCTGCGCGTCACTCGCTATGCTACGGCGGACGAAGGCGCGGGCGCGATCCTGGCCTTTGTTGGCAATGATAGAATTGGCCGCATGAAGGTCGATGCGATTGAGACCAACGCCGGCTTTTTGTGGCGCGGTGAAGATCCGGCGGTTGATCAGGACTGGGAGCCGCTGATCGGGCCAGAGGAAGTGACGCTGACCGTGCCAGGCGCTGGCATGGTTACGCTGAACCCCAGCCCGCTGCCGGTTGATTTGGTAACAGGTTGCCGGGGCGGTCGGTTGGAACCACTCAAGGGCGCGCTTGATGACGCAATTATCGAGGAAGCCGCGTCAGAGACTAACGAGCCCGCTCAGCCCGCTCCTTAAGCAAATCTGGAGTCAGCACTTGCGGCAATTGCTCCGCCTCCGTGCCCGACTCATACCACAGATACAGCGGCACACCCGCCGCGCCTTGTTCAGACAGGAACATGGTGATCGCCTCGTCGCGCTGCGTCCAATCGCCCGCCATGGTGACCACGCCAGCGGCTTCGAACGCCTCGCGGGTGGCCTCGCGCTCAATCGCGACGCTCTCATTCACTTTGCAGGTGACGCACCAATCGGCGGTGAACCATAGGAACACCGGCTGTCCGCTGGCACGAGCATCCGCCAGTGCCTGCGCACTGTAAGCCTGAGGCGAATGGATCGATTCCTCGGTGAGGTTCGTCACTGGCGCGGCAAAGCTGGCGGGCAAAGCGAAGGCCCCGAAAATTACAAACGGCGCGGCGATCAGGCCAAAGGCGGGCCAGGCCATTTTGCCCGCGCGCTGCAAGCGGCCTACCACCAGCAAGGCGACAATGAGACCGAACACGACAATCAGCGCGAACAGCGCAAATCCTTGCCCGCCCAGCCGCGCCGTTAGCCAGATCAGCGCAAGCGCGGTCAGCCCCATCGGGATCGCCATGATCCGGCGAAAACGCTCCATCCACGCGCCTGGCTTCGGCAGCATCCGGCGCAGCGCAGGCACAAAGCCGATCAGCAGGAAAGGCAAGGCCAAGCCGAGCCCCAGCATCGCAAACAGTAGCAGCGCCTGCGGCACAGGCAGCAGCAGAGCCGCACCCAGAGCCGCCGCCATAAACGGCCCGGTGCACGGGGTCGCCGCGAAAGCCGCGAGCAGGCCGGTGGCAAACGCGCTAGCAGGCTCTCCGCCGCGCGTGATGGAAATGGAGGGAAGCTCAAAAACGCCTGCGAAATTCGCGGTGATCACGCTGGCGAGCACGAGCAGCACGATGACAACGCCGGGGCTTTGCAACTGGAACGCCCAGCCCACTTGCTCCCCGCCAGCCCGCAGAATGAGCATCACCGCACCCAACC
This sequence comes from Erythrobacter sp. S249, assembly GCF_057364975.1. Classification (NCBI taxonomy): domain Bacteria; kingdom Pseudomonadati; phylum Pseudomonadota; class Alphaproteobacteria; order Sphingomonadales; family Erythrobacteraceae; genus Erythrobacter; species Erythrobacter sp. S249. The sequence goes on from NZ_CP200287.1 coordinate 830,571, forward strand.
CTACGCAGGCGAGCACAACGCCAGCGGTGTAGGCAAGCCCCTCGGAGCGCGCCTTGGCCTCGCTCTCACCAGCGCGCGCGAGCGCAATCGCTTTAAGACTGAGGATCGGGAAGACGCACGGCATGATGTTGAGGATCAATCCGCCGACCAATGCGCCGAGAATTAGCGTCCAGAGAGGCGGGGTCTGCGGCGCAGAAGAAGTGATGATCCGCTCGCCCGTGAGCGCCACTTCGCCTTCACTCGCCTCAAACCTTACCCCAGCGCCATTGCCGAAAGACAAGATGCCTTTGACGCCGTCCGCAGGCTGCCCCTCTTCTACCCAGTCGGACAGTGGAATCTCGACGCTGAGCATGTCGCCATCGCGGCGAAAGGTTTGGGCGAGCGAATATTGAACCAGCTGCTCGTTCTCGATGAACACATGCGGATCGCTGAGGCTAACCTCAGCAGGCAGCGGTATCGCCAAACGCAGGTTCGTGCCTGCAACGGCAAAACTCGCCTCCGCATCCAGCAGCGGCGCAATCTCTGCGCGCCAGCGGGCAAAATCACCACCCTGCCTTTCCCGCAAAACCGCATCCTGCGGCACGCACACTTTGTCGGTGCAGGCAAGATATTCGACGAAGCCAGAGATCGGCTCGCGGGTGGTGTTATTGACCTCGCCGGTCACCTGGATCGGCACCAGAACCGTGTATGCGCCCTTGTAAATGTGGTTCATCAGCTCGGTATCGACCAGCTGCTGAACAAATCGCTCTGGCACGGGGTAGAGCGGCTCGCCCATCTCCCAGCCATCGGGCAGGTTCAGCCGCAATTGCATGCCCTGCCCCGCATCGCCGGGGTTGGACCAATATCCGTGCCATTCCTCATTGCTGTTCGGGTCCGGCGTGAATCTCAGGGCGAGCAGCCATTCCTCGCCCGCTTTCGGTAGGCCATCCGCGCGCAGCTCCACACTGATGTTCTTATCGCCAAACCGCGCCTCTGTCGGGATTGCGCCATCTTGAGCGTGTGCCGGCAAGATGGCAGCCGCAAATGCACTGAGCGCAAGCACCAGTGCAGCAAACCATAGCTTTGGTAGCGGGAACTTTCTTGCGTCTATCACGGTCGAACCTCTAGGACTGTCAAACACTATTCGCAATCAAAGCGGCATAGGTTTCATAGAGGCAGGCAGAATGACGAATGACACGCGCGATCTTTTGATCCTTGGCGGCGGGCTGGTCGGCATGACGCTAGCGCTGACCGCTGCGCGTAAGGGCTTTTCCAGCCATGTCGTCGACCGCGCCAATCCCGATGATCTGCTGAAGGAAGGGTTTGACGACCGCGCCACCGCGATCTCGACCGCCAGCTGGCAATTGTTCCGCAATATTGGCCTGGCAGAGACACTGGAGTCGTTAGCATGCCCGATTGCGAGCATTGCCGTGACCGACCAAATGAAGCCGGGGCGGATCGATTTTCAGCCCGAGCCGCACGAGGGGTCGCTCGGGCGGATGCTGCCCAATCTCAGCCTGCGCCGGGCGATGTTTGAGGCGGCGGCGAAAGAGCCGCTGATCAATTGGGTGTCCGAGGCAGAGATCACCGAGCGCCAGCGCAGCGAGTTTGGCGTTGCCGTGGTGCTAAGCGATGACACAAAGCTCAAAGCCAGCCTGATGGTAGCCGCCGAGGGGCGCAGCTCGCCCACGCGGACAGAAGCCGGGCTGGTGGTCGCCAATTGGGAATACAGCCACCGCGCGATCATCGCCGGGCTGACGCATGAAAAACCGCATGACAATGTCGCTTGGGAGATATTCTATCCCGCCGGGCCATTCGCGCTGCTGCCAATGCTGGACGATAAGCAAGGTCGGCACCGGTCCTCGCTGGTGTGGACCGTCGGCGAAGATGACGCGGCAGGCTTTTTGAAACTGTCCGATCGCGCATTTCTGGCCGAGCTGGAAAAGCGCATGGGCGGGATGTTTGGCGCGATCACCAGCACGGGTGCACGCTCATCATGGCCATTGGGCTTTCACCACACGGCCAAAATCACCGGCGAGCGCCTGGCGCTGGTTGGCGATGCGGCGCACGGCATTCACCCGATTGCTGGACAAGGGCTCAACCTTGGCCTGCGCGATGCCGCGACTTTGGTCGAAGTGCTCGAAGAGGGCCGCAGGATCGGCCTTGATCCCGGCGATCATCAAAGCCTGATGCGCTATGAAAACTGGCGCGGGCTTGATGCCTTTATGGTTGCGACCGCTACCGATGGCCTGACGCGCTTGTTCGGCGTGCCGGGCAAAGCGGCCTCTGCCGTGCGCCGATTGGGCATGGCCGGGGTGCAGCGCAGCGGCGCGCTAAAACACTGGTTTATGGACGAGGCACGCGGCGTCTCTGGCGAATTGCCAGAGCTGCTGCGCGCTTAATCTTCGCTGGTCGCCTCTACCGGGCTCAATTGTTCCACTGCATTGCCGGCGCCATCACGCAGACGGCGCGGTTCAAGCACGGCGGCGGTTTCAATCGTGTCGAGTGCGTCCATCGCATTGCTGAACCGGGTGGCATCCGCGATCCAGTTTTCTGCGCTGGCCGCGCCAGGCAGGTTTTGCACCTCGGCAATGGCTGCATCGACCCGGCCGCTTTCGAGGAACAGGCGGGCCCGGTCCAAGCGGCGCTCTGGCTGAGGGGACGGCGTATCTTCGCGGCGGATCACGAACAATTCGCTGAACTCGCGGCGAATATCGGCCCAGGAAGAGACCTCGTCAGGCTCGGCCAGATCTGGGCCAAGGCCCTCAAGCCGCGCGAGCAATTGATCAAGCGTTATTGGACGGCGCGAAAACGAGATGATGGTGCGCACCGCATTTGGCCAGTTATCTCCAAAACGCAGACGCAATTGATCGGCCAGAAAGCCAAGCTCAGCCCCGCGTTCGATCGCGCGGCGCGTCGCAAAAGCGATCAGCAGGCCCTCGGCCCGCGCCGCATTACCGGCCGCCGCCTGCGCTTGCAGGTCAAGCCGCGCGAGGCGCTGCTCCGCTGCTGCCAAGCGTTGATCGAGGCCGCCTTGCTGCTCCGCGAGACCTTCAACGGCCTCAACCTGCTCTTCAATCGCCGCTTCGCTTTCCTCTGTGGTGGGCGTGGGCAAAGCAGGCAGTTCCAGCCCCGGCGTTTCTTCCGAGCTGGCGACCGCGACCGGCTCATCTGCCGTTTCAACCGCAGCGATTTCGTTATTGGCATTGTACCAAACGATGTAACCGATCAGTGCTCCTCCAGCAGCGAAGGAGAACAGAGCGGCCAGCATTATTCCTTTGGTTGAGCCGCTTTTGCGGCGACTGCCGAATTTCGATTCCATTTTAGTCCGTTCTGCGATCCGTTGTGCGCGGCCCGTTTTGGGGGCTGAGCCGCTGCCATATTTGTGATGCTATTGCCACATGTCCAGCGTCATGGCTAGCAATTCGGCGTCCCTCGGCCGGGGGGCAGCGCGCGTATCGGCCCAGCCAGAGCCAGCAGCGGCCAGAATACGCGGGCCGAGCGCAGCCAATGAAATGCGCGATTTGTCGATGCCTAGACGGTCGCACTCTTTGGCAAAATGCTGTGCTGACGACGCCGAATAAAGCAGCACGATCGCAGGAACAGTCATCAGCTTTGCATGCGCATTGGTCATTGCAATTTCACGCATCCGATAGACCACTTTTTCGGTGATTGTGACGCCTTCGGGCGGCATCAGGTTGATCCGTTCCTCTCCCGCGAGGCGCAGATAATGGATCGGGGAGACGGCAACAGTGTCCAGCACGCGTTGCAAACCACCCTCGCCAGACAGCGCCACCTTAAAACCCATATCGCGCGCAGCTTCTGCGGTTGCCTGCCCGACCGCATGAACCGGCAAATGTGTAAGCTCGCTAAGTTTGCTTCCGCCATGACGAAAGGCATTGGCGCTGCCGACTAGCAGCGCCTGCATTTGACTGAGGTCGGGCATTTCCCATGCGACTGGCTCTGCTGCAGAAAGCGCGAAGCCTTTAATGGGCAGGCCCAATTCCTCGCCCAGGTCCAGCGTTGATGACAGTCCCGGCTCTGGCCGAACCGCAATGATCGTCTGTGCGCTCATGGGCGGCTCATATCCGGCCTAGCCAGCGCCGCCAAAGTGCGGGGTGGTGCCCGGCCCAGCGCGCGACAGCAGGTCCGCCGCCAGCGCTTTCGCCGCAGCAGCATCGCCAATGGCAAAGCACGCCTCGCCCTCCACACGTTCTGCCCCATCCGGGCTGAACAGGGCGGCGCGCATCGAAATGCGGTCTCCATCAGCCTCGCACAGCACAGCAACCGGGCTGTGACAGGTGCCGCCGAGCGCCTCAAGCAGAGCGCGCTCCGCCAGAACTTCAGCGCGGGTCTGAGCATGATCAATCGCGGCAACAGCCTTTAAAGCGGCCTCATTGCCAGCGGCGCATTCAATCCCAATCGCGCCCTGAGAGGCCGCCGGGATCCAATCGCCAGTCTCCAGCGGAGTGCCCACGCCAGTTTCGCCCAAACGCTCCAGTCCAGCTGCTGCGAGGAAGGTCACATCCGCCTCGCCCGCCTGCAATTTCGCCAGCCGGGTTGCGACATTCCCGCGAAACATCACCACTTCAAGATCTGGCCGCTGATTGAGCAATTGCGAAGCCCGTCGCGGCGCGCTGGTGCCGACCTTAGACCCCGGCGGGATCGCCGCAATAGCACTCGCCCCGATCAACACATCGCGGCGGTCCGCACGCGGCAAAAACGCCGCCATTACAAAGCTATCAGGCCGGATCGTCTCAACATCTTTGAGCGAATGCACCGCGGCATCAATCTGCCCCTCGCCAAGCCACTGATCGAGCTCTTTGGTCCACAGCGCTTTGCCGCCGATATCAGCCAGCGGGCGGTCTTGGATCTTGTCACCGCTGGCGCGCACCGGCACCAATTCGACCTGATCCTCGCTCCAGCCATGCGCCTCGCACAGCCGCCGCCGCGTCTCGTACGCCTGCGCCATCGCAAGCGGAGATTCGCGCGTTCCAAGCCGCATCTTAATGGGGTTTGCGGCATCCGCCGCGCTGCTCTGATCGTTAGGCTGGCTCATAGGCACGCTTGCTCTAACCACCTAAGCGACTAAGGAAAAGCCGCATGAGTGAATTGCCGTCAATCATACCCGACAACCCTACCGTGTTAGGCATCGAATCTAGCTGTGATGAGACGGCGGTTGCTGTGGTGCGCGGCGATCGGACAATCTTTGCTCAGCGGATTGCCAGCCAAGAGGCGGAGCACGCGCCCTATGGCGGGGTCGTGCCAGAAATCGCTGCCCGCGCGCATGCAGAGCGCCTCGCCCCAATGCTGGAGGCGGTGATGGCGGATGCAGAAATGACGCTGGAGGATGTGGATGCGATTGCCGCCACCGCTGGCCCCGGCCTGATCGGCGGGGTGATGGTTGGCCTGGTCAGCGCAAAGGCGCTGGCAATGGCATCGGGCAAGCCGCTGATCGCGATCAATCATCTGGAGGGGCATGCACTCTCCCCGCGCCTGGCTGATCCTGAGCTTAACTTTCCTTATCTGCTGTTGCTCGCATCGGGCGGGCATTGCCAAATCCTGCTGGTGGAAGGCGTTGGCGAATATCGCCGCCTTGCAACCACGATCGATGATGCCTTGGGTGAAGCGTTCGATAAGACTGCCAAGATCCTGGGCCTCGGTTATCCCGGTGGGCCGAAGGTGGAAAAGTTAGCGCTCTCCGGCGATGCCTCCACCGTTCCGCTGCCCCGCCCGCTAAAGGGATCAAAGGAACCGCATTTCTCCTTCGCTGGCCTCAAAAGCGCGGTTTTGCGGGCCTATGACAGCGGGGGGCACCGGTCCGAAGACATTGCTGCGAGCTTTCAGCAGGCAGCGATTGACTGCCTGATCGACCGGTTAAACCACGCCCTGAAAGGCTTAGAAACGCCTCCCGCCCTAGTGGTTGCCGGAGGCGTTGCGGCCAACACCGCGATCCGATCCGCGCTTGAAGCCTTCGCCAACAAACATCACATGCGCTTTGCCGCGCCGCCCTTGGCGCTGTGTACAGATAACGCCGCGATGATCGCTTGGGCCGGGTGTGAACGCATGCCGCTGGAGCAATCTGATCCGCTCGATTTCAAGGCGCGTCCGCGCTGGCCGCTTGATCCAGAGGCGGAAAAAGCGCGCGGCGCAGGAGTGAAAGCATAATGACGGCTCTTCCCAAGATAGGCGTGATTGGCGCAGGCGCATGGGGCACGGCTCTTGCACAAATGCTCAGCACCGACGGGCGCGATGTGCTGATTTGGGCCTATGAGGCGGATTTGGTCGATGCGATCAATTTAGAGCATCGCAACGCGCTATACCTGCCATCAGCAACGCTTTCGCCCAGCATTCGCGCGACCAATAATATTGCCGATCTGGCGCAGCTGGACGCGGTTCTGGCGGTGACACCGGCGCAAAACCTCGGCGCGGTGCTGTCGCAATTGCCAAAGGCGCCGCGCGATCTGGTGCTGTGTTCCAAAGGCATCGATGCGGGCACGGGTCAGCTGATGAATGAGGTTGCCAAAACCGCCTGTCCAGACAGCGACATCGCCGTCCTATCCGGCCCCACCTTCGCGCATGAGGTTGCAGACGGCCTGCCCACGGCGGTCACGCTCGCATGCGGCGGCGGCAATGCGCAGTGGGAGCGCCTTTCGCCAGAAATCGCCCGACCATCGTTCCGCCCGTATTACACCCATGATGTGACCGGCGCAGAGATCGGCGGCGCAATCAAAAACGTGCTCGCGATTGCCTGCGGCGTGGTCGACGGCCTGGCGCTGGGCCAGAATGCCCGCGCGGCCCTGATCGCGCGCGGCTATGCCGAAATGCTGCGCTTTGGCGAAGCGCTGGGCGCAGAGGCTGAAACACTCGCCGGGCTGTGCGGTCTGGGTGATCTGGTGCTCACCTGCTCCTCCACCTCCAGCCGCAATTTCTCGCTCGGCAAGGCCCTTGGCGAAGGCGGGTCTGCCACTGATCTGATGGCGGATCGCCGCACCGTTGCAGAAGGGGCGCACACCGCGCCCGTTCTCAAGCGTCTGGCCGAGGAACGCGGCATCACCATGCCGATTGTGATCGCCGTCAATGCAATCCTCGCCGGGGAAAGCCCGCGCACCGCAGTCGCCAGCCTGCTCGCTCGTCCGCTAAAGGCGGAGCAAGAACGCGAGAACAGGAACCATCAGGCTTGAGCCTACCCCCAGCCTCATCTTCGCCGCCAGCCAGCGGAGCAGCCAGCACACCCGGCGATGACAACGCCGATATGCAGGCGCTGGCTAAGGGTGGTCGGACCAATTTCTTTGGTTTCATCCTGCGGCTGGTTGCCCGCCTGCCCTTTCTGTTTATCGCCGGGCGGCTGTACGGAATTGACGCGGTCGGACGCTTCGCCTCTGCGCTTGTCCTGATCGAAATCCTCGGACTCGTTTGTTCTCTCGGCGAAAAGCGCGGCTTGGCTCAGCGCCTGACCGAGGGCACAGATGGCGACGGACCCGAGGCCGAGCGAGCCAAGGTCAATCTCGTGTTCGACGGGATGCTGATTGCGCTGATCCTGTCCGCATTCGCCGGCCTGATCCTGTGGCTGTTCCCGGTCGTGATGTTCCCGAACGGGATGAACAGCGACTATGACATCTGGCTGATTGCGGCGATCCCAGCCATTGCGCTCACGGAAATTCTGCTGGCCGCGCAGGCATACAAATACGACATCGCCACCACCGTGCGCGCGCGGGCCATAGTGGAGCCGTGGACGATATCGATCATGGCGGGCGTGTTCTTCTACCTGCCGCTTTACAATGGCATCACTGAGTTTCGCGAAGCTGGCCTAGCCCTTGCGTTCATCTGCTCGATATACGCCGCACTGGTGACCGCCGCCTGGTCGTTCTTGCGCAGCTATGGATTGCCGAGCGGATGGCGTCCTCGTCCGCGCTATATGTGGAAAGTCACCGCACGCGCTCTGCCGCTGATGGGTGCAGATGCCGTCGAATGGGGCACGCGCCGGGTTGATATCTTTATCCTCGGCTTCTTCGCCTCACCCGCCGCCGTCGCGGTCTATTACATGGCTCAGCAAATCGCGAGCCTGCCGCAGAAACTCAAAACCAGCTTTGAGCCAGTGCTGGGCCCGGTCATTACCAAAAACCTGAAGAGCAAGAACTACGCCGCCATCGCAGCTCAGGTCCGCCAAGTCGGTTTCTGGATCATCGCCGCTCAGGCCGCGATTGCACTTGCGCTGGGCGTACCGGGCGAAGGCGTGATGGGCCTCATCGGACCGCAATATGTTGGCGGCACTGGCGCGCTAGCCTTCCTGCTCGCCGCAGAGGTGGCCGCGGCTATGGCGGTCGTCTCGGAAAGCGTGCTGGTTTACATTGCGCGCAAGCGAAACCTGCTGATTTCGGTCGGCACGATTGCGCTGCAGGCTGCGCTCACCATTGGGATTATCAAAGGGGTCGAACACCTCGGGTTTTCCGAGCCGTTTAAGGCCGCCGGTGCAGCGCTCGCCTTGCTGATTGCATTGGGATGCGCGAGCTTGGTCAAGGCGCTGCTGCTCAAGAAGCTATTGAAGGCCCCGGTCAGCAACTGGCGCTGGGCCTTGGTCTGGGCCGCCGCGCCCGCCGTCGTCGTGGGTACAGCGGCCACATGGCTGCCGGAATGGGCCGAGCTGTTGTTCGGAATTCCGGCAATCCTGCTGACATTCGGCTGGGTCATCTGGCGCCGCGGATTTGGCGAGGAAGACCGCCTGCTGTTCCGCAAGAATGTGGGCGGATAGAGAGCCTCCAAGCCCACCCGTTTCACCGCGCGTCCGGCACGTTCAGTCACGATTAACGCCCAAAAGCAGAGCTTTGCATCTCGAGGGTTATTGTGGGGAGTCGTGAAGATGCGGAATTCAAACCTAGCGTTTAAACTGGCAGGCGTTGGCTTGCTAAGCCTGGTGATAGCGGGCTGCGCAGCCAATCAGGGCAATGTCGCCACAACCGGCCAACCTGATGAAAAGGTCGCTGTCGCACCTCCACCACCGCCTCCGCCGCCGCCTCCGCCGCCGCCACCCCCACCAGCGCCCGTCGCCGCAGAAACGGTAGTCGTCACGGGCGCGCGGATCGCTGGTGCAGACTACGCACCTGTGACCCGCCGCCGTCCGCCCCCGATTATCAGCGTCCCGCCCGTGCGCGTGCCAACCGATCCGGGCCGCGAGCAATATGACGGCGAAGAGGTCTCGCCAGTCAAACTGACCAGCGCAGAGCCTGTCTCCACCTTCAGCGTCGATGTTGACACCGGCGCCTATGCCAATGCGCGCCGCTTCCTCACGCAAGGGCAGATGCCGCCGCGTGCCGCCGTGCGCACCGAGGAAATGATCAACTATTTCCGTTATGATTACGCCAAACCAGCCGACCGCTCTCAGCCGTTCAGTGTGAACACAGACATCGCCCGCACACCGTGGAACGAAGACACCTATCTGATGCGGATTGGCCTGCGCGGCTATGATTTGCCGCGCGAAGATCGCCCACCGGCAAATCTCGTATTCCTGATGGATGTGTCAGGTTCGATGGGCCAGCCGGACAAGCTGCCCTTGGTCAAAACCGCGCTGGCAGGCCTCGCTGGTGAGCTTTCGCCGCAGGACCGCGTATCCATCGTCGTCTACGCAGGCGCTGCGGGCATGGTGCTCGAACCCACCAATGACACAAAGAAAATCCGCCGCGCTCTGGACGAGCTTTCCGCTGGCGGCTCAACAGCTGGTGGCGCAGGCTTGAAGCTTGCCTACAACATCGCGGAGGACAGCTTCATCAAAGGCGGCGTCAACCGCGTGGTCCTGGCCACTGACGGTGACTTCAACGTCGGCGTATCGAGCCAGGACGCGCTGATCGAACTGATCGAGGAAAAGCGCGACAGCGGCATCACGCTCACCACGCTCGGCTTTGGCCAAGGCAATTACAACGAAGCGATGATGGAGCAGGTCGCCAATCACGGAAACGGCAATTACGCCTATATCGACAGTGCGCTGGAGGCGAAAAAGGTTCTGGGCGAAGAGATGAGCTCCACCCTTTTCACCATCGCCAAAGACGTCAAAATCCAGGTCGAATTTAACCCGGCAGTCGTCAGCCAATATCGCTTGGTCGGCTATGAAAACCGCGCGCTGCGTGAGGAAGACTTCAACAATGATGCGGTCGATGCTGGCGACATTGGCGCAGGCCATCAAGTCACCGCTATTTACGAGATTGTCCCCACCGGAACCGAAGGCTGGATCGCGCCGCGCCGCTATGAAGACAAGCCCTCGCAAACCGCGCAAAGCCGCGAGGCGGAGGTCGCTCAGGTAAAGCTGCGTTACAAATTGCCCGATGGCGATAAATCGCGCCTGATTGAGCGGTTGGTAAAACGCAGCGAACTGCTGCAAGCGAAACAACCGTCCGGCGATTTTGCCTTTGCCAGCGCCGTTGCCGCCTATGGTCAATTGCTTCGCGGGGACAATCTCATGAAAGGCTTTGGCCACAGCGATATTGAAACGCTCGCGGGCTCTCAGGATGATTACTGGCGGCAGGAATTCATCCGGCTGAACGCCCTTGCAGGCAGCATGAGGGGCGGCTGAGGCGCACCAATCTCTCAAAACTTATGATGACCGCTTGGAATGCGCGAAGCGTCGCTGCTATGGCGCGTAGGCAAAGTGGTAATTCATAGGATTGAGAGATGACACCTGAGTTCTTTGAGGCCAATTGGCCCGTCATTCTGATTGTCGCGATTGTGGTGCTGTTGCTGGCGTTTTTCTGGCTGTCGGCAAACCGCAAAGCATCAGTCGTCGACAAGGACACGAAAGATGTTCTGGACGAAGGCGCTGCGCCTGCGGCCCGCAATCAAGCGCTCATCGATGCGCCTAAGGCTGCGGTCAACGATACAGGCGTTCCGGTGCCTGAGGCCACGCCTGAGCCAGCACCAGCACCCGCGCCCACCCCTGAACCAACGCCGACACCTGAACCCGTCGCGCCGCTGATCCAAGAAGATCCTGCCCCGCCCGTTCTGGGCGAAGCGCCAAGCGAGCCCGCCGGTGAAGCGGACATGCCTGCCCCCGCGCCGTCCTCTGGCGCAGCAGATGATCTGACCCAGATCAAGGGCCTGGGACCGAAGCTCGCCGGGCTGCTGAACACCCTTGGAGTGACGACGTTTGCTGAGATCGCTAGCTGGGATGAGGCCGATATCGACCGGGTCGATGATCAGCTTGATCGCTTCAAAGGGCGCATCCGCCGCGACAGCTGGGTGGAGCAAGCAAAGCTGCTTGCCGCTGGCGATGAAGCAGGCTTTTCCAACAAGTTTGGCCAAAACGGTTGAAATAAATGGGAAACATTTGCCCAAACTGTGTTACATAGGAATATGTGAACGAGGAGAGGACAATGACTCAGGCACGGATTTTGGTCGCTGAAGACGAGCGAATCGTCGGTTTTGACCTCTGCGAAACGGTGGAAGAAGCCGGGTTCGAAGTGGCCGGTCCGCACACCGATATCTCCTCAGCGATGCTCTCGTTCCAGAAGAACAAGCCCGACTTGGCAATTCTGGATGTGCAATTGGATGACGGCATCGTCTATCCGCTCGCACAGAAATTGCGCGATGAAGACGTGCCGATCATCTTCCACTCCGGCCAGTTCACTCGTGATGAAGTGAACGAGCGTTTTCCAGAGGCAACGACTTTGCTGAAACCCTGCCCGCCCAATGAAATGCTGCGCACGGTGGTGAAGATCCTCGAAGACCAATAATCGCGTCAAATCGCGTATCCACTAACGCGGCGCTTCCCACACGCCTCCGCTTCGCTTATCCCTGTACGTCATAAAAGACGGAGAGCGATACGTGAGCCAAGACCTGTTTCCTGTGCCAGACGAATGGGCGACAAACGCAAAGTTCAACGCAGCCAAATATCAGGCCCACTATGCCCGTTCGATCAGCGATCCTGACGGGTTCTGGCGCGAGGAAGCGCAGCGGATCGATTGGATCCAGCCATTCGAAACCGTCAAAGACGTAAGCTATCACGAAGCTGATTTTCGCATCGGCTGGTTCCTCGGCGGGAAGCTCAACATCTGCGCCAATGCGCTCGACCGGCATTTGCCGAAACGCGGAGACACCGCGGCGATCATCTGGGAACCGGATGATCCCAGCACGCCGGGGCGCACCCTCACCTACCGCGAGCTTCACCGCGAGGTTTGTCGTTTTGCCAATGTGTTGAAATCAAACGGCGTCACGAAAGGCGACCGGGTCACGATCTATCTGCCCATGGTGCCAGAGGCCGCAATTGCCATGCTCGCCTGCGCGCGGATCGGCGCGGTGCATTCTGTCGTGTTTGCGGGTTTCTCTCCTGATGCGCTGGCGGGCCGGATATCCGATTGCCAATCCGACATTGTGTTAACCGCCGACGAGGGCCTGCGCGGAGGCAAGAAAGTTCCACTCAAAGCCAATGTCGATGCGGCCCTGGAAAAGGTCGATGTCAGCCGTGTCATTATGCTGAAGCACACTGGCAGTGATGTCGGCTTCACTGAAGGCCGCGACATCTGGTGGCACGACGCCATCGGCGCAGCGAGCGATGAATGCGAACCAGAGGTGATAGATGCAGAAGACCCGCTGTTCATCCTCTACACCTCAGGCTCCACCGGAAAGCCGAAGGGCGTGCTGCACACAACCGGCGGCTATGCCGTGTGGACCAGCATGACGCATGAATATGTGTTCGATTACACACCGGGCCAAATCTATTGGTGCGCGGCTGATGTCGGCTGGGTCACCGGGCATTCCTATGTCGTTTACGGTCCGCTGCTGAACGGCGCGACGCAGGTGATGTTCGAAGGCGTGCCCAACTATCCCGACCACTCGCGGTTCTGGAACGTTATCGACAAGCACAAGGTCGAGATTTTCTACGCCGCCCCCACTGCCTTGCGCGCGCTGATGCGCGAAGGCGATGAGTTTGTGACAAAGACGGATCGCTCCTCGCTCCGCCTACTCGGCAGCGTGGGCGAACCGATCAATCCAGAGGCGTGGGATTGGTATCACCGCGTGGTGGGAGAGCGCCGCTGCCCCATCGTCGACACTTGGTGGCAGACCGAGACGGCGGGCGCGATGATCACCCCCCTGCCCGGCGCAACTGCGTTAAAGCCCGGCAGCGCCAGCACGCCAATGTTCGGGGTTCAGCCCGGTTTGGTCGATGCGGAAAAGGGCACTATGCTGGAGGGCGCAGCCTCTGGCGCGCTCGTGATCACCGACAGCTGGCCGGGGCAGATGCGCACCGTTTACGGCGATCACAAGCGCTTTTTTGACACCTATTTCAGCCAATATCCTGGCTATTATTTCAGCGGCGATGGCTGCCGCCGGGACGCGGATGGCTATTACTGGATCACAGGCCGGATCGATGATGTGATCAATGTCTCTGGCCACCGCATGGGCACCGCCGAGGTGGAAAGTGCGCTGGTCGAGCATCCGCTGGTGGCCGAGGCCGCGGTGGTTGGGATGCCGCACGAGGTAAAGGGCCAAGGCATCTACGCCTATGTCACGACCAATGCAGGCACCGAAGACAGCGAGGATTTGCGGCGTGAACTGGTGCAATGGGTGCGCAAGGAAATTGGCCCGATCGCGACGCCGGATGTGCTGCAATTTGCCCCAGGCCTGCCCAAGACCCGCAGCGGTAAGATCATGCGGCGGATCCTGCGCAAAATCGCCGAGAATGACATGGGCAGTCTGGGCGACACCTCGACATTGGCCGACCCGAGCGTGGTCGAAGATTTGGTCGCGAACAGGCCGGCGGTATGATGGCGCGATGGGCGCAAAGCTGTCCTACAGCGGGCGCCGCGCCTATGGTCTCAGCCACCCTGAAAACAGCCTTGGAACAGCGCATTTCCCAAAAGTCACACTTTGCATCCGTGCATCCGCCCCAAACCTCTGATAAACGGGCGGTAATTTCAAAAGTCACACATTTGAAAACGGCGTATGTGTTCCAAAGCCGAAAACGGCCAACGCAAAGCTTGCAGGAGGCAACGAAGCCTGCAACAGACCCTCTAAACTGGTTTCAGGAGTAACTAATGGCCGGAATGGCGCCCTTCAATTGGGAAGACCCCTTCGATCTCGAAACGCAGCTGACCGAGGACGAGCGGATGATCCGCGACAGCGCCCATGCGTTCGCGCAGAGCGAGCTGCAGCCGCGCGTGATCGAGGCCTATCGCAATGAAACCGCCGCACCGGAGCTGTTCCCGCTGATGGGTCAGGCCGGGCTGCTCGGCGCGACCATTCCAGAGGAATATGGCGGCGTTGGCGCAAGCTATGTCGCATACGGCCTGATCGCGCGCGAGATTGAGCGCGTGGACAGCGGTTATCGCTCTATGGCGAGCGTCCAATCGAGCCTCGTGATGCACCCGATATACGCCTATGGGTCAGAGGAGCAGCGGCGCAAGTACCTGCCCGGCCTCTCCTCCGGCGAGCTCATCGGCTGCTTCGGCCTGACAGAGCCAGACGCGGGTTCAGACCCTGCTGGTATGAAGACCGTCGCGAAGAAGGACGGCGCCGGGGAGAATGGGGGCTACGTCATCAACGGCTCCAAAACCTGGATCTCAAACTCGCCCTTTGCTGACGTCTTCGTCGTTTGGGCCAAGAGCGAAGAGCATGGCGGCGGCATTCGCGGCTTCGTGCTTGAGAAGGGGATGAAGGGGCTGTCCGCACCCAAGATCGAAGGCAAGATCAGCCTGCGCGCATCGACCACCGGCATGATCGTGATGGACGATGTGAAGCTGCCCGCCGACGCTGTGCTGCCTGATGTGCAAGGTCTCAAGGGACCGTTCGGCTGCCTCAACCGCGCGCGATACGGCATCAGCTGGGGCGCGATGGGCGCAGCGGAATTCTGCATGCATGCCGCACGCCAATACGGCCTCGATCGCAAGCAGTTTGGCAAGCCTCTGGCCGCTACGCAGCTGTTCCAGAAGAAGCTCGCGGATATGATGACCGACATCGCCATGGGCCTGCAGTCAAGCCTGCGCGTTGGACGCTTGATGGACGAAGGCCGCTTTGCACCCGACATGATCAGCATCATCAAACGCAACAACGTCGGTAAGGCTTTGGACATCGCCCGCCAAGCGCGCGATATGCACGGCGGCAATGGCATTTCGGAAGAATACCAAGTGATCCGCCATGCAGTGAACCTCGAGACGGTCAACACCTACGAAGGCACGCATGATGTCCATGCGCTCATCCTGGGCCGCGCGGTCACTGGCATCGCGGCGTTCGGGTAAGGAGGGTTCACGCCATCAAACTCTACGGCTACTTCCGCAGCTCAACCAGCTACCGCCTGCGCATCGCATTGGAGCTGAAGGGTCTCGGCTACGAGAATGTGCCCGTGAACCTGCTCACATCTGAACAAAAGGGCGAGGCGTTCACCAGCCGCAATCCGTTCGGCTCTGTGCCCATGCTGCAGGCTGATGGCCGCGACCGCGCGCAGAGCATGGCGCTGCTCGAATGGCTGGACGAGGCCTATCCTGACCAGCCGCTGATGCCGCGCGATATTGAGGCACGCTACACTGTGCGCGAGCTGACCTATGCCATCGCGACAGAGCTACACGCGCCGCTCAACCTGCCGGTCTTGAAGTACCTCAAGAACGAGTATGGCCAATCACAAGACGCGATCGACACCTGGTATCGTCACTGGCTGGCCCGCACGCTGGAGCCGGTCGAGGCTCGGCTGGCTCAGCTTCATACGGGCGACTTCCTGCTCGATAAGCCGGGTCTGTTCGAGACTTTGCTGCTGCCGCAAGTCTACAACGCCCGGCGCTTCAAATACGATATCGATGCACACAAACACATCGCGCAGATCGAGGCGGCGTGCCTTGCCCTGCCCGCGTTTCAGCGTGCCCACCCAGACAATCAACCCGACAACCCGGAGAACTCCGCATGAAACTAGCAACGCTCAATGATGGCACCCGCGATGGCAAATTGGTCGTTGTGTCGAAGGATCTCACGCGCTGCTGTGCGGCGGGTTACATCGCGCCGACCATGCAGGCTGCGCTGGATGATTGGGAGCGGATTGCGCCGCAATTGGAAGTGCTCGCCACCGATGTGGAGCATCAGGCCGTGCCGTGCGAGCGCTTTCACGAGCGTGAAGCGCATTCGCCTCTGCCGCGCGCTTACCAATGGGCCGATGGCAGCGCCTACATCAACCACGTTGAGCTGGTACGCAAAGCGCGCGGTGCCGAGGTGCCAGAGAGCTTCTACTCCGATCCGCTGATGTATCAGGGCGGCTCTGACAGCTTCCTGCCGCCGCGCGCCAACATCCCGCTAGGCGATCCAGCGTGGGGCTGCGACATGGAGGGCGAGGTCGCCGTGGTGACCGATGATGTGCCAATGGGCGTGTCAGCCGAAGATGCCGCTGGTCACATCAAGCTGATCATGCTGGTGAACGATGTGAGCCTTCGCGGGCTGATACCGGGCGAGCTTGCCAAGGGCTTTGGCTTCTTCCAATCCAAGCCTTCCAGCGCGTTCTCACCTGTTGCAGTCACACCTGACGAGCTGGGCGATGCCTGGGCGGACAGTCTCATTCACCTGCCCTTGATGGTCGACTACAATGGCGAGGCGTTTGGCCGCGCGGAAGCGGCCAAGGACGCGACGTTCAACTTAGCGCAGCTCGTCGCCCATGCAGCCAAGACCCGTAGCCTATGCGCTGGCTCCATCGTTGGCTCCGGCACGGTCAGTAACAAGGGCGCAGATGGCGGGCCGGGTAAGCCAGTTGCCGAAGGCGGGCTTGGTTACAGCTGCATCGCGGAAATCCGCATGATCGAGACGATTGCAAATGGCGAGGCGACAACGCGCTTCATGCGGGAAGGCGACAGCGTGAAGATCGAAATGCGCGATAAGGACAACCACTCGATCTTTGGCGCGATCGAGCAGAACGTCGTGGCGGTGTAGAGCCACAATTTCGGCTTTTACGCGTGTAACCAATCCCACGCCAAGTACGAATTGTGTAGGCAAACCAAACAATAAGGACTTTTCCCATGGCAGTATCCCCTCTTGTTCCTGGCTCTAAATTTCCAGCAATCACCGTTCCTCAACTTGGCGGCGGCGAGCTGGCTCTGGGCCAGACAGATGACACTCACGATTGGCAAGTCCTGATCATCTACCGCGGCAAGCACTGTCCGATTTGCACCGGATACCTCCAGCAATTCGAAAAGAAGCGCGCCGAGTTTGACGAGTTAGGTGTGGAATTGGTTGCCGTGTCATCCGACAGCGAAGACCGGGCTACGGCTCAGATGGCTCAGGTAAAACCGGGCTACCGTATCGGTTATGGCCTGACGGTCGAGCAGATGCATGAATTGGGTTTGATGATATCCGGCCCGCAAAATGGGACTGATGTCGCCGGCCCCTTTGCCGAACCTGGGCTGTTCGTTATTGATGAAGACGGCCTAATCCGCGTTGTCGACATCTCGAACGTACCATTTGCACGGCCTGATCTAGGCACGCTTTTGATGGGCCTGAAATATGTGAAAAATGTCGAAGGCGGTTATCCGATTTCCGGCAACCATTTGTGAATGATGACGCCCGCTAGGCAGAAATCGGACTAGACCTCTATGGGCTTGAACGCCGTCGCCTCATCGCCGGTGTTCGCCGTGCCTTCGGCGTCCATGATCACCAGCTTGACCTCGCCCTGCCGCGCGCAGGGACGATGTTCAACGCCGCGCGGGACGACGATCAGCTCGCCTACTGACAGGAGCTCAGTGCGATCTCGAAACTCCATTTCGAGCGCGCCTTCGACCACCAAGAACAGCTCATCGGTGTCGTCATGATTGTGCCAGTGGAACTCGCCATCAACCTTTGCGAGGCGCACCTCATTGCCATTGTAGCGCGCGGCAAGGCGCGGCGCCCAATGCTCAGAGAAGCCAGCAAACTTGTCGGCCAGATTGATCTTCTTTGGAGTTGCGCTCGCCATCAATACACCACCACGCTGCGGATGCTCTCGCCAGAGTGCATCAGGTCAAAACCCTTGTTGATCTCTTCTAGCGTCAGGGTGTGCGTGATCATCGGATCAATCGCGATCTTGCCCTGCATGTACCAGTCGACAATCTTGGGAACATCAGTCCGTCCCTTCGCGCCGCCAAAGGCCGTGCCGCGCCAATTGCGCCCGGTCACCAGCTGAAATGGACGCGTGGCGATCTCTTTGCCCGCTTCCGCTACGCCAATGATGATGCTGGTGCCCCACCCCTTGTGACAGCACTCAAGCGCTTGCCGCATGACATCGGTGTTGCCCGTGCAATCAAACGAATAGTCTGCGCCGCCATCGAGCATTTCCAAGAGATGGTCAACAACGTCAGAGGTCTCTTTGGGGTTCACGAAATCGGTCATACCGAACTTCTCGCCCCATTCGCGTTTGGCTGGGTTCAAATCCACGCCCACGATCCGGTCTGCGCCAGCCATCTTTGCGCCTTGGATCACGTTGAGACCGATTCCGCCAAGGCCGAACACGACGACATTGTCGCCGGGCTTCACCTGAGCCGTGTTGGTCACCGCGCCCACACCTGTCGTCACCCCGCAGCCGACATAGCATGCACTTTCAAACGGTGCGTCGGTGCGGATCTTAGCGACGGCGATCTCAGGCAAAACCGTGAAGTTAGAGAACGTCGAGCAACCCATATAATGGTAGATCGTCTCGCTCTTATAACTGAACCGCGATGTGCCATCCGGCATCAGACCCTTGCCCTGCGTCTCGCGGATCGCGCTGCACAGATTGGTCTTGCCAGACAGGCACATTTTGCACTGCCTGCATTCAGGCGTGTAGAGCGGGATGACATGATCGCCGGGCACAACCGAGGTCACGCCTGCGCCAACTTCCCGTACAATCCCGGCGCCTTCATGGCCCAAAATGCCGGGGAACAGACCTTCGCTATCCAGCCCGTCCAGCGTGTAAGCATCGGTGTGGCAAATCCCGGTCGCCATAATCTCGACCAGTACTTCGCCGGCCTTCGGCCCTTCCAGATCCAGCTCGACAATCTCAAGCGGCCTTTTGGCTTCAAATGCAACGGCGGCTCTGGTTTTCATGGTGCGTCTCTCTCATTCAAATCGAGAGAAACGCAACACCAGCGCGGGGCCCGCGTCAAGCGCGCAGATCAGTCAGCGCGCTTGTTGTCGATCACGGTCACAAAGTCGTGGTTGACGTCGCGGTGCTCCGCCTCGTCCGCGCGAACGGCGATAATCACATCGCGCAGCCGCGCATCCTGCGGCAATTGCCAATAGTCGATGGCAATCTGAGGCGCCGGCACATTCTCATGTCGCCCAGCATCAACCTCGGCGAGATATTGGGTGTAGCTGAAGACCGCTTCTTCCTCGAAATACGCCACCACCCGGTGCGCCGTGCGCGGCGCGAACAGGTAGAGCCAGAAATAGAAATTGTAGAAGATCAGCTGGGTTATCATGATCAGCATGCGCTCAAACCGGTTGGGATCAGCGATCTTGATAAAGGTCATCAGATGCATCCGCTCGTTCTCTGCCTCTTCCAGCAAAGTGCGGATCCAGCCCTCATCATCGCGGATATAGCGCAGCGCCTTGAGGTGCTGCCACAGGCCGCCGACCATTCCAGGCACGGCCGCCACAGTCTCCAGCACAACGGCGCGGTGGCCATACCGGGTGGCGAAGAACTTGTCGGCGAAGAACCGCAGCATTTTGACAAAGGCAAAGGCCACCTTGTCGCTGGTTGTGACCGGCGCGACATGGATATCCAGCTCTGCGTCGAGGTTCACTTGGCGAACCAGTGGTGCGGTGTTCAGGTGTTTCATTAGCCACTTCCGTAGAGCCGCTTAACAACCGAGGAGCTCAGTCCCCTCCGCGCGCAGCGACCATGTTCAGACATGCTTCGTTTACCCAACGCTTAAATGCACGTTCTGATCCGGAATAAACATCGGATTCGTGACAGTATATGTTCAGTTTTTTGCAACTTGGTGCATCAAGTGAAACCGAGGCTGTCCGCCACCGCTTGGTTCACGATCTTGCCCTGATGGACATTGAGGCCAGGCGCGAGATGGGGGTCGTCTTCGCACGCGGCCACACCCTTACTCGCAAGCGCAAGGCCAAATGGCAGGGTCGCATTGTTGAGCGCATAGCTCGAGGTGAGTGGCACCGCGCCGGGCATGTTGGCGACGCAATAGTGAATGATTCCATCGACCTCATAAGTCGGGGCCTCGTGCGTGGTCGGCTTTGACATTTCGAATGCGCCGCCTTGGTCAATCGCAACATCCACCAGAACCGCACGGTTCTTCATCAGGCCCAGCATTTCGCGCGTGACCAAATGCGGTGCGCTCGCGCCGGGGATCAGCACTGCGCCAACCACGACGTCAGCGTCGGTGATCGCTTGCTCGATTGTGGAAGAGGTGGAGTATCGCGTTGTCGCGCGCCCTTGGAACATATCATCAAGCTGGCGGATGCGCGGCAGCGAGCGGTCAAAAATCTCGACATTCGCGCCCATGCCCACGGCCATGCGGGCCGCCTGCGTTCCAACCACGCCGCCGCCCAGCACAACCACTTTGGCAGGCAGCACACCGGGTACGCCGCCCATCAAAGTGCCGCGTCCGCCATTGTTCGCTCGCAGCGCCATCCCCGCCGCTTCGATCGACAGGCGGCCAGCAACTTCGCTCATCGGGGCAAGCAGTGGCAGCCCGCCATGACGGTCCGTCACCGTCTCATAGGCGACAGCTGATATTCCCGCATCCATCAGGCCCCGCGCTTGATCGGGATCGGGCGCGAGGTGCAGATAGGTGAATAGGATTTGTCCCTCGCGCAGCTGCACCCATTCGCTTGGCTGAGGCTCTTTGACCTTCACGATCATGTCAGCCTTGGCAAACACTTCAGCGGCGTCTGCCGCAATCTGTGCGCCCGCCGCAAGGTAGACATCATCGTCCTTGCTAATGCCTAGGCCCGCACCGGCTTCGACAAGCACTTGGTGGCCAGCAGCAATGTATTCGCGCGCCGCCTCTGGGGTCAGGCCAACACGATATTCATGGGTTTTGATTTCTTTGGGGACGCCAACAAGCATGCCGAACTCCTGGGGGAATATGGGTACATTGGGTTCGAATCGAACCTTAGGTGACGCGCAACAAAGTTACAATCGAAACAAACATGCTTGCTTTCCTTCGCGGGCTTTGGTGAGACTGCCGCTGCACACAAACGCACAGCAATTGGTGCGCATATGTAAGCCTGGAGAATTGCCATGACCGCCTATCCTCAAATCAAAATGCTGATCGGCGGCGAATGGGTGACGGATGGCGGTGATGGCACAATGGCCGTCACCAATCCGGCGACCGAGGCGGTGCTTGGCCAATGTCCAAAGGCCTCGTCGGAGCAGCTCGATGCGGCATTGGCAGCAGCAGACGAAGGCTTCAAAATTTGGAGCAGTACGCCGGGTATCGAACGCTACAATATCTTGCGCCGCGGCGCAGAAATTCTGCGCGAACGCGCGCCGCAAATCGCCGATATCATCACCGCTGAAATGGGCAAACCGCGCGCGCAGGCGCTGCCCGAGGTGGTGGTCTCTGGCGATGTGATCGATTTTCTGGCTGAGGAAGCCAAGCGTCAAGGCGGCCGTCTGGTGCCGTCGCGCCATCACGGCCTTTTGTCTCAGCAAGTGCTTCATATGCCGGTCGGCCCAGCGGTGTTGCTGACCCCATGGAACTTCCCCGTGAACCTGGCCGCACGAAAGCTCGGCGGAGCATTGGCCGCTGGCTGCTCGGTGATTCTCAAGCCTGCCGAGGACACCCCGGCCAGTGCGCAAATGCTCGTCGAAGCACTGGTCGATGGCGGATTGCCAAAGGGCGTCATCAACCTAGTCTATGGTGATCCCGGTCCGGTGTCAGAGCACCTGATCGCCTCTCCGATCACCCGCAAGATCAGCTTCACTGGCTCAACAGCGGTAGGCAAACATTTGGGCGCACTCGCCGCGCAGAACATGAAACGCTTCACGCCAGAGCTTGGCGGGCATGCACCGGTCATCATCAGCGAAACCGCGGATTTCGAACGCAGTCTCGCTGCCTGTGTCGCGAGCAAATTCCGCAATGCCGGGCAAGTGTGCGTATCGCCAACGCGCTTCCTCGTGGCCCGCGGCGTTTACGACAAGTTCGTCAGCGAATTTGCGGCCCGCGCGGCTCAGATCAAAGTTGGCGATGCAGGCGCGGATGAAAGCGTCGAAATGGGCCCGCTTGCGCACGAACGCCGCGTCCCTGCCATGGCGCATGCACTCGGCGATCTCGGCGGCGGCAAGGGGGAGGTCGTCACTGGTGGGGCTGCAATCGAAGGCAGCGGCTTCTTCTATCAGCCCACAGTGGTGGCCAATCCCAGCATGGACAGCCGGCTGATGACGGAAGAACCATTCGGCCCGATTGCTGGCATTGTGCCCTATGACACAATCGAGGACGCGGTCGAGACAGCCAACGCTCTGCGCTATGGCTTGGCTGCCTATGCCTTCACCAGCTCGCTGGATGAAAGCCATTACTTGGGGCAAAATTTGCGCGCGGGAATGGTGGCGATCAACCACTTGGCCGTGTCTTCACCCGAAACCCCATTTGGCGGTGTCGGCGACAGCGGATTTGGCTCAGAAAGCGGGGAGGAAGGCTATCTCGGATACACCGAGACGAAGCTCGTCACGATTGGCAAATCAGGCTGAACGCAGCCCGTTTTGTCTCAATCGAGAATAGGTACGATACGCGAGAGGATGCGGCGCATTGGGCTATGGCTTTCCATCGGCTTGATGCGGCCCCAGCGCGCTCGGCGCGAATATTCATCTTGAAGTTGAACCGTCCGGCCCATCGCATCTGGGCCACTCGACCTGATCGTCGGTATTTCCATTTCTGCTTCCCCAAGAGGCAATAGCCTCGAATCGCTATATTTAGCTGTCTAAAAGCTAACACCTAACAATCTGGAAATGGAGTCGCATTTTTCATTTAAGCTGCAGCGAGAACTAGCTTTTTCTGCCAAATACGCTGCTTAAGCTCGGGTAAAAGCCGCCTCAAACCCGCTGAGCCCCCGCCGCGCGCACGGCCTCCAAAGTTGGGTAACCGTTTACCGCCATCAGCAAATCCGCCTCGGCCAGGATCGATCGCAGCACAAACTCTGCACCCTTCGCTCCGCCCAAGGCCAGCCCATACGTGTATGGCCTGCCCACGCCGACAGCAGTCGCGCCCAAGGCCAGCGCCTTAACCACATCAGTGCCGGAGCGAATACCGCTATCGAACAGCACCGGCACGTTGCCAGACGCCTTCACCACGTCTTCAAGCAGGTCGATAGTCGCGATCCCGCCATTTGCCTGCCTCCCGCCGTGGTTGGAGCAATAAATGCCGTCAGCGCCAGTATCGACGGCCTTCTTTGCGTCATCAGGGTGGCAAATGCCCTTCAGCACAATCGGCAGTTTCGTCACTGATTTCAGCCATTTCATGTCGTCCCAGGTCAGCACCTGGCCAAAGGTCGCAGCCCAAGTCATGATCGCGGTCTTGGGATCCTCTTCCGGCGGCTTTTCAAGCAGCGACCGGAACACCGAATCGCAGAAATAATTGTGCAGCACCTTGCCGCGCAATTGCGGGAAGTTAGAGGCGTTGAGATCGCGCGGTCGCCAGCCCGTCACCCACGTGTCGAGCGTGACCACCAGAGCTTTATATCCGGCGGCCTCCGCGCGGCCGATCAGGCTTTCGGCGAGCCCCTTGTGACGCGGCGTATAAAGTTGAAAGAAGCCCGGCGTGTCACCGCAAGCATCATGGACATCCTCCATGCTGTCATTCGCCAACGTCGAAGCGCACAGCGGCACGCCCGTCGCCGCTGAGGCCTGCGCAGCAGCGATATCGCCGTGCTTGTCCTGCGTCGCCTCGCCCGTCAGCCCAATGGGCGCCATGAACAAAGGGGTCGGCAGCTTCATACCGAACAGATCAATCGATAAGTCCCGCTCCTGCGCATCGACCATCATGCGCGGGATCATGCCCCAGTGATGAAAGGCAGATGAGTTGCTGTCTTGTGTGTGCTCATCGCCGCACCCGCCTGCGACATAATTGGTCAATGACGGACCTAGCGCCTCATGGGCGCGCTTTTCCAGCGTCGCAAAATCGACCGGAAACTGAGGAAGAATGCCCTGCAGCCCGTCGTTGTAGATCTCGTTCTGCATCGCTCCGAAATAGCTCATCGCTCAACCCTCTCTCGGTCATTTTTAGATTGTGAGCTTGGGGTGAAGAAGAGCTTGAAGCAAATGGTTTTTGCTTGATCGGCTCTAGTTGAAAAAGCGCTGCAAGGCCGGGCGTACCTTCAAGAACTGGATATAGAACCGCTCAAGAATGCTGAGCACAATCCGGTTGCGAGCCAGCAGGCCTAGTGGGCGGAAAAGCGGGATCGCGCGCCACATAGCGGCGAATGCAGCCGCGCCGCTCAGCAACTCGCCGTCTTCGCTTGCATGAAACCTCGCCAGCAATTGCGCCTGATCGATTGGGCACACAGCCTCGCCCGCTTCGCTGGAAACATCGATGAACTTCACCGCCTTGGCGGTGTCCATGCGCCGCATCAGTGCGATCTCTCGGGTGCACAGCGGACATGCCCCGTCGAACCAAACTGTGACTTTAGCCATGTGTTTTAGATGCGAACGGAGCCGCCAATTATCAACCGAGCAGCTTGAGAAAGCCCGTGCGAGGCGCTCAGAAGTTGATCCCAGCGCGCACGTTCAACTCTGGCGAATTGTCATCACTGCGCTCTGCGCTGCCTCCCAAAGGAAACCCGCCTTCGATCTCAAAACCGACCGGCCCGATGCGGCCGCGCACGCCTGGTCCAGCAGAAAAGAGCGAGCCCTCACCCACGCCCGCGCCAATATCGGTGACATAGCCGCCATCAAGAAAGGCGTAGAATTGGAGAAAGTCGAACGGCAATTTGTCGGGTGCAAAGCGATATCGCAGCTCAGCCAGGCCATAAACACCTTCGTCGCCCAGCACTTCGCTAAAATCATATCCGCGCGTGCGGAACGGCCCGCCCAGCGCCATCTCTTGTGGAGCCAGCAGCGGACGATCTGCAATCTGCCCCCCGGCAGCGAAATAGACATCAAAACGGCCAGCGACCGGCAAACGCGCATCACCCCAGAGCGAGACCTTGGAGAATACACCGTCACCATCGCTGCGCGAGACCAATGGATCGCCGCGCCGGCTTGCACCTAGGATACCCAGACCGCGAACGTGGCTTGCCCCGGCGCGAACGCGTCCGCCAGCCACTGCCCATTGCGTTGTGATACCAATCGAAGCAGTTACGATGGTGTCATCGCGCAGCATCTGCCCCAGCTCGTCTTGCTCAATTGCAATGTACGAAACATTGCCATTGACCCACAGGCTTTTGTCCTTCGACCTGATGATCGGCTGATCAAGCGATATCCCTGCCCGCAACGAATCTCCGTTTACATCACTGTCGCCAAAAGGCCCCTCTGGCGAAGTCGAGCCAATCGAGCCATTAATCCCTGCAGTAAGGCCAGAGCTGTTGACCTGCGTCCGGTAGGAACCGGAAACAAACAGCAATTCTTCTGGATCGACAGGGTTGATCCGCAGGGCAGCGTAAAGCTGATCCGAAGAGCTGAGCACATCGGTTTGGCGAGTGGAGGCCACTGCGCGGTACGGGCCGAACGAACGCGTGCCGTAATTGTCCGCCTGGATCTGATAACGATCCTTTTCCTGTTCCAAATTGACCACCAGAACGGCTCGGCCATCACGGCGTGAAATCTTAGCGTCCTTCAATCGCGCTGAAGGGATGTCAGTCACGAGCAGCAGTGCCGCTTCCAAATCGCTTTGCTTCACCGGTCGGCCCTGCAGGCGGTTCAGAATTCGGCGAGCCTGAGCATTGTCATAGCCATTGATCTCGATTGCATCGACGCGGCCCTCATCGACCGCAATCTGGACAACGCCAAAACCATTGTCATTCTCAAGCACGTCCGCTTTGACGTAGGCGTAGCCTTCTTCCTTCGCGAGATCAGCGATTTGTTTGGTCAGCTGAGCTAGCACTTCCTCGCTGCGTTCTTCTCCAAAGAAACCCTCGACGACCGCCTGATAGCGCGCATCGTCAATGGCCTCATTTCCGAGAATAACAATCGCGCCGATTTGATCGGTTTGTTGCTCTTCAGTGCGCTGCTCGCCTTGCTCATACAGCACTTCGTCGCCGCTTTTCATGACGGACAACATCGTGATCCGCGGCGGATTAACGGTCTCCTGCGCGTTCAACGCAGGCGCTGCGATGCATAAACATGCACCCAACGAAACTGCCTTGGTTAAACGCATTGAAACCTCCTGAATGGAGGCGTGCGCCTAGCTGCAGCGCGCTAATAAACCCTTACCCGCGAGCGAATTAGGGAAATGTTAGCTACCCCGCTTCAGCACTCCTTTAGAGGCGGCGGTTCAAAGGCATACTAGCACTGAACTGTAATCTTATTTGAGACCAACCAATGATCCGCCTTGCCAAGAAATCCCTTGTGGTTGCCGCCTTGATGGCCAGCACCAGCGCCTTTGCCAGCAGTGGCTGGAGCGTTTCCGAGGCGAGCGGGTCGGTTACGATCACACGCGGCGAGAAAGTTCTTCAAGCTCGCAAGAACAGCCGCCTGAACGAAGGCGATGTGATCCGCACCGGCACCGGCGCCCGCGCTGTTCTGGTCCGCGGCAAGGAATATGTCGTTGTCTCACCAAAAGCGCATATCCGGATTGCAGAGCCCGAAAAGTCCGGACCAGTTACGCAGATCTTTCAATATCTCGGCAATGTGCTGTTTAAGATCGAAAAGAAGAGCACCCCGCATTTTGGCGTAGAGACGCCGTACATGGCCGCTGTGGTCAAGGGGACGACCTTCAACGTGTCGGCTGGCGATGATGGCACCAGCGTTCAGGTTACCGAGGGTGCGGTCGAAGTCACCACTGGCGATGATCTCGAAGCAGCCTTGCTCACCCCAGGCCTCGTCGGGCTAGTCGAAGCGGGCGCAATCGGCGATTTGATCGTCATTTCGAACGATCCCGATGGTCCTAGTGCGGAAGAAGCAACCGTACGCGGCACACCTAGCTTTGTGCCCGCTCTCAGCCAGCCAGCAGCAGAGCCGGTTACACGCATCGCTAACGCAGCGGCAAATTCTGGCGGCGCAGCTGGCGCTAGCAGCGTCACCCGGGAACAACCGTTTGCGGGACCTGTTGCGGCCGGACCAACGACCCAAGCTGACGCTGGCCCTGCGAACGGTACTGCCCCAGGATTGCAGGTCGCGATCGGCGCCGCATCTGGCGGACAGAGCGCTTCTTATGACGACTTCAACGACGTCATAACGAATAGCGGTGGCGAAGAGGAAAGCAGCGCGGCCCAAGATTTCGTCATCTCAGAACCAGGAGATGGTGAGAGCGGCCCGATTGAAATCATTGCCGAGGACGAAGGCAACACCGCTGCTCCAGTCGCAGAAGAGACCGATGCCAGCATTGACATCGGCACAGTCGATGTCGGCGCTACTGACGAAAATGGTGCATCTGCGAATGATACAGGTCTCGTCTATGCGGAGGATCAGGCCAATGGTTCTTGCGCTGGTGTCGCGAATTGCTCGGGTGGCGAAAATCCAAACAATGGCGGCATTGATCTAGATGATGATGCCTCCGATGAAGACGTCGGTCTGGATGCTGGCGTAGTTGGCCCGATTGACGGCTCTGATAGCGAAGAAGTCGACGTCGGCGCGGATCTGGGCCTCGGCTCAGGCAATGACGGCAGCGACGAAGACACCACCGGAAATGGAAACGGCAAATCGGGCGGTAACAACGGCAATGCCAACGGCCTCGAGAATGGCAATGGCGGTGGAAACGGCAACGGAAACAACGGCAACGGAAACGGCAATGGCGGCCCCAGTTCCGATGATGAAGACGTCGGCCTCGATGCAGGCGTAGGCGGTCCGATCGACGACTCCGATAGCGAAGAAGTCGATGTAGGTGCAGATTTGGGCCTCGGCTCAGATAATGACGGCAGCGACGACGAAACCACCGGAAATGGAAACGGCAATTCGGGTGGTAACAACGGCAATGCCAACGGCCTCGAGAATGGCAATGGCGGTGGAAACGGCAACGGAAACAACGGCAACGGAAACGGGAACGGTGGCCCCAGCTCCGGTAATGAAGACGGCTCCGAGGGCGGTGTTGGGGTGGACCTTGGAGTGGACCTCGGCGGCGATGATGGCGCGGATGCCGACTTAGGTGTCGATCTCGGCTTGGGCCTGGGTCTAGACGATGACGACGACGATGATGATGCCGGAGAGAACGGCGAAGGCGGCGAAGGCGGTGAAGGCGGTCGAGGCAGAGGCCAGGGCAATAATAACTAAGCTCGAAGCGCTGAATTTCGCCTCTCCAAAGCTCTGATTCTCCCGGTAAAATGCGAGAGAAACCTCACTTAAACCCTTTCTGACTATACGCGTTCACTTCGAAGCGGCATTCCGCCGTCCATCGGGAGTATTTGCGTGCGGCTAGCCAACGCCTCGGTCACAATGCAGGGCAAAGTCGCGCGCGCAGTTGCCTTTGTGATAGCGCTGCTTATCGCTGCGCTCGCAACGCTGAGCGGGCTGTCGGGAAATGCCGAAGAAAGCCTTCGCGACAATCGCGATCGATTGCGTATCAGCGAAGCGTCCGGTGAAATTGTTGTCCTCGAAATCGACGGACGCTCAATCCAGGCGCTTGAGCAATGGCCTTGGCCGCGCAGCTTCTACGCCGATGCCATTCTAGAGCTGGACCGTTTGGGTGCAGAACAAATCGCCTTTGATGTCGATTTCTCATCACGCTCAGAACCAGAGCAAGACGCCCGTTTTGCAAGTGCCCTTAAGCAATTGGGCGGGTCCGTGGTCCTGCCAACCTTCCGTCAAGAAAACCGGGCTAAGCAAGGCGAAGATGGCGAGAACATCACCGAGGCTTTGCCCCTGCCCGAATTTCGCGAGCATGCATTCCTCTCAGCGGTTAACGTGCTACCAAATGCTGACGGACGGATTGAGTTCTACCCATACGGCGTTTCGACCAATGATGTGCCGCGCCCATCCATCGCAAGTATGGTCGCAGAGGAACATGGCCGGATCGATCAATACTTCCGCGTCGACCAAGCGATTGATCCCGACACCATAGCGCGCATTTCCTTTGTCGACTTGCTCGAGGGAAAAGTCGCGCGCGAACAGGTCTTTGGCAAACGCATCATGGTGGGCGCGACAGCGATCGAGCTAGGTGATCGCTATCCAACTGCTCTGTTCGGGGTTCGGCCCGGTGTCGTGATTCAAGCGCAAGCGGCTGAAACACTGCTGCAAAATCGCATGCGCAGCGACAGTGGACCATGGTTGCCACTGACCATTGCAGCAATGGTTTTGGCAGTCATGCTTCGTTCGCTTTCAAGGGGTCGTTCCCGCGTGGCCTTTGGTGCCGTGTTTATCGGGACTGTGGTTGCTGGCATCGCGCTTGCCTTTGATCAGCTCGCGCTGCCCTACATCCAACTGATCCCAATCATGATCTTGCTTGGTAGTTTCATTGGATTGCACCGATTGATCACATCTGCGCTCAGCCTGCGCCATGCGAGGCGCACCGATGCAGCATCCGGTCTTCCCAACCGGCGCGCGCTGGAAATCGAGCTGGCAGACCAAGCGGACCGAGCAATTGCGGTCGCCAGGATCGATGATTTTGAGCAGATTGAAGCGATTGTCTCTGGCTCTGATCTTCCGCGCATTGAGCGCAAAATTGCGAAGCGTCTGGTCGCGCTTGCAGGATCAGAGCAGGTTTATCGAATTGACCGCGCGATGTTCGCTTGGTTCGTTCCGCAAGACCATAGCGACGCTCTCGAAGAACACTTTGCGTCGGTGCAATCCTCCTTCGCGGCACCTTTCGATCTTGATGAGAAACGGCTCAAGATCAAAGCCTTTTATGGCAGTTCGCAAGGTTCGATAGCCGATGCTGTGACTGCCGCAGAATACGCACGCAGGCGCGGCATTGACTGGTCCACCAACGCGCTCGGCCTTCAAGATGAAGCGCAATTCCAGCAGCGAATTCTGGGCGAGCTCGACGACGCGATGCAGACCGATGCAATCCACGTTGTCTTCCAACCGAAAATGCGGCTTTCCGACAGAGCAATTTACGGTGCAGAATGCCTTGTGCGCTGGGACAGCCCAACTCTGGGACGCATCTCACCGGCTGACTTCATTCCAATCTTGGAGACCAAGGGCCAGATCAGCGAGCTGACCAAGTTTGTCCTTGCGAAAGCGCTGGAGCGCAGCCGCGAAGCCAATGAAGCAGGGCAACCGGTTCAATTGGCGGTCAACATTTCGGCGCAATTGCTGTCCGATCCAGCCTTCGTCAACAGCGCAATCGCGATGATGGAAGAGGCGCATAGCAAAGGCGCATCTGGTATCACATTAGAAGTGACAGAGAGCGCGCCGCTGGCCGATCCAGAGCTCGCCAAAACGACGCTCAGGCGTCTTACCGATGCGGGTGCACGCATTTCCATCGATGATTATGGAACGGGCCAGGCAACGCTCAACTATCTACAGGGCTTCCCTGCACAAGAGATCAAACTCGACCAGAGCTTTGTACGCGATCTCGTGGCCAACCGCGCAGACAGGATCATGGTGCAATCCACCATCGATCTGGCGCATGCGCTCTCGTTCGACATTGTTGCAGAGGGAGTTGAAGACGCAGCAACCATCGAGGCGCTCGCCGAGTTCGGGTGTGATTATGTGCAGGGCTGGGAAATCGGCAAGCCGATGGATTGGGCGGACTTTGTCCAATTTCTGAAGTCGGCAGAGGCCGCTAAAACACAGTCGGTCAGCTCCGCAGCGGCTTAAAACGTCGACGCCTTTCCTAGAGCGCTTTTCAGGTCGTCAAGGTAAGGCTCAAACGGTTTCCAGGCGCCCTGCCCCTTACGGTTGATCGGCTGGCGGACCTGCTCGCTGCTGGCAGTGCGCACAGCGCGATCTGTCTTGTGAAAGTCTAGGCAGGCCTCCTCAAACTGCAGCCCCAGATATTCGAGCATCCGCCGCGTTTGCCCTTCGAGATCATCGAGGACATCCTCATGCTGCACGCGCAGAACCTTACCCGGCAATACCGTGTCCCAATGGTCCATCAGCTCGACATAGCCGGAATAGTAGCGCCCGACCTCGGTCAGACCATAGGTGAACTCCTGACCCTCGGCAAACAGCTGTTTAAAGCCGGAGAAACAACAATCCATCGGATCGCGCCGCGCATCAATGATCTTGGCATTCGGAAGGATCAGATGGATCAGGCCAATATGCCGGAAATTGTTGGGCATCTTGTCGATGAAGAATGGCGCACCTTGCCGGTGAACGCGGGTGTTGGTGATAAATTCCTCGCCAAACTTCGCCAATTGCTCGCCGCTCAAATCATGCAGCACGGCTGGATAGAGCGATTGCCCAGCCTTTCGTCCGCGTAGCCGGTGCGCGAGCGCGAGAATATCCGGCAGCTCCAGCGTCCCATCAACTTGGCTGTGGCTCGCCAGGATTTGCTCGAGCAAGGTTGATCCGGCGCGCGGCAGACCAAGGATAAAAATTGGGTCCGGCGCATCGTGGCCGGCGCTATCATGTTTCTCAAACAGCTCTGCCGTGCACAGCTCGCGCTGCGTCGCCAGCTCGGCGGTCATCGCATCAGCGCTGTAGCGGGTTTGCGCGCGTTTCAGGTCATTGCCCTGCGCATAGGCGGCAAAGCTCTCTTGGTATTCACCGCGATCCTCGTGCGCTTTGCCCAGGGCAAAAGACAGATGCACACGGTCCATAAAGGCGAGGTCCGCTCGAGCGATCTGATCGCTCATCGCTTTGAGCTCTTCATCGCTGAACCGGTAAGTCTTTAGATTGGCTAGCGCGTAATAGGCATCGCCATGGTCACCCTTGGCGGCAATGGCTGCGCGGTATCTCGAAACCGCATCTTCACCGCGCCCCCTCGTCTTGAGCGCATGGCCCATGCTGGTTAGCGTAGCCGGGTCTTGCGGCAACTTCGCAAGCACCGCTTCGAACAGCTCAAACGCGCGATCAAAATCGCCTGTCTGCATGCTTTCAATGGCGAGCCGCGACTGGAACAGCGGATTGTCGGGGTCACTGGCGTGGAGCGCCTCCGCTTCCTCTCGCGCGCGCTCGAACTTTTGCCGACGGCGCAGCACATCGACATAATCCAACCGCAGCTGGATATTGTCCGGCTCAAACGTGACCGCGCTTTCCAGCAAGAACTCCGCATCATCCAGAATGCCCAGCTCCAGCCCGATCTTGGCGAGCAAGCGCATCCCCTCAACATTGCGCGGATTGGAACGCAGGAAATATCGGCAGATCTCCTCAGCGCGTAGCACCCGTCCTTCCGCCAAATGATTGGTAACCGCAATCAGCTCCCGCGGCAGAGTGGCGAGCCTTTGCTGCTGTGCAGTCGCAGCGGCAGCTTCGGCGGTGCGCCCTGCCCCGCTGGCGATGCGTGCTTGTTCGCGCCAACTGGCCTCAAGCGCCGGGTTAAACCGGGTGGCGCGGGCAAAGGCGGCAAACGCATTTTCGCTCTGCCCCCGAGCTAGCGCCAAATGCCCCTCTTCCTGCCAGGCCCGGCCATGTTCTGGCATGGCGGCATGAAGCTGCCTCAAGTGGCCTGCTGCATCATTGAGGCGCCCAAGATATCGGCATGCGACCGCGGCCAGGTACAGCGCGTCGCCATCGTCCTGCTTTTCAGCAAGCACTGAGTTCGCGTGCGCCAACCCTTCTTCAAATCGGCCCTGTTGCAGCACCTCTTGCGCGGTTTTCAGCAGCTCTTCGCGTGTCGCCATTTCACCGCCTTACAAATCCTGTCCGCATAAGCCCAGAGCCCAAAAGCAAAGCGGCGGAAATGAACCCACTAAGATCCATTCCCGCCGCATTGTCTTGCTGATTGTGTCAGATCAATAGTCGTAGGAAATCCGCATTCCAACCGTTAGTGGACGATTGGTGGTGATGCGAGCCCGGTCATTGATGAAGTTGCCCGAAATCTCGGCGCGCTCATCGAACAGGTTCTCACCATAGATCTCGAACTTCCAATTGTCGGAGGTCACGCCCGCCGCCAGATCGACCAAGGTGTAGCTGTCGAGCTCAAGCTTGTTGATCTCGATAATGTCGGTCAGCTTGGATGCCGAATGGCTCACTTGAGGCTGAATGTAAGCGCCCAAAGTGTCGCTCAAATCCCATTCGTAGCGGACCCGCAAATTGCCTTGGAATGATGGTGCGAACGCAAGGTTCGTCCCGGCAAGCACGTCATTTGTGGGTGTGAGAACCTCGGTAATCTCGGTGTCGAGCACCGAGAAAGCACCAGCAATTGTCAGACCGGGCGTTGCGTATGGAGCGATTGTGAAGTCCGCCTCCAAGCCATAGATCTCTGCATTGGCGGCATTGTCCGAGAAGAACAGATTGGTGATGCTCGGATCAAAGATAGTCGTCTGAAGGTTGCTGATATCGACATAGAATGCGCTGCCGTTGAAACGCAGCTGGCCATCGATCAGATCGAGCTTCCAACCCAGTTCGTAGTTCTTAACTTCATCGGTTTCGAGCTCAAACGGGACCGTAAATCCGTTGGCGCCTTGCGCACCGCCCGGACGGTTCAGCAAGCCAGGACGAAAGCCCTCTGAATAGGTCGCATAGAAAAGCATGTCTTCGTTTGGCGTCACGGTCAGTGTGCCTTTGAAGATGGTACCGCTTGTCTTGGCGACGTCTGGCGCTTGAAGCGCGTTGAACACTTGCGTCGCTTGCGCGGTGCTCAAGCCAGCCGCCTCGATGTCGGCAATGCTATCGCCCAAGGTGAAGGTTTGACGCAGTGCCGCGTTACAAGAACCGATGAAGGTGAACTGTCCGTCACCATCATAAAGATCGTTGATATTGGTGCCGAATGCGTTCGCGTCTTCGGCCGCACCTGAGTTACAGAACGAACCGTTGGCGCTGCCTTCGAAATCAACTTCGACGTCATAATAGCGTGCGCCGAATGTCGCGGTCAGCAGGTCTGGGACAATATCAAAGCTGGCCTCGCCAAAGATACCAAACTGCTCGTCAGTCCGGCGAATATCGTTGCGGAAGATCGTGCTCGCTGGGAACGGACCTTCTTCAGAGATAAAGCCGGCTTGCGGGAAGTTCGGTGCAAATGGACCAAATGGCTGAGCCAGAACATTGCCCGGATAGGCAAAGTCGTTGCGCTCTTGCAGTTCAAGATCAGAATAGAACCCACCCGCCGTCACGCGCCAGCGGTTTTCCGCCGGAGTGCTAAAGCGCAGCTCTTGAGTGAAGACGGTGGTGTTGCTGTCTGAAGTGACAAACAGGTTTGGTGCCTGGCACGTTCCGCTTGGTGCGGCTGCACCAGGGTAGCTGACCGAGCCATCACAGATGTAATACGGCAGGTACTGACCAACAAACAGATAGTCGGAATAATCGACCCGCTGTTCCGTCTCACGGTCGGTGTAGGCACCGGTGTAAACGATATCGAGCATCGCCAAGCGGCCTTCGACGGTCCAACTGGTGTTCGAGAAATTGTCTTCTAGGCGATCGTCCTCGAAACGCTGAATTTCGAGATTGTCGAGGCCCAGTTCTGGGTCGGCAAAGAACACGCCGTCGGATTCAACGCTCTGGCGGGTGTGCGACAATGTGACCTTCCAGTCAGGCGTCACTTCCCACAATGCGCTCGCGCGGAAACCAGAATATTGGGTGTCGTTAAAATTGTCTTCGACCAAACCAGCATTGTCAGCATTGATGAAGGTGACAGCCGACAGATCGGCGCCCGCTTGGAAACCGCCGCGATTGGCATTCACCGGAACACCATTTGAGCGAACCGTTCCCGATGGGCGAAAACGCGCGCTTTCGCTGACATTGCGAGTGCCCGCGACGTTGTCGATATACCCGCCTTGATCATCAAGGAAGACCACGCCGCGCAGAGCAAACGTGTCGGTCACCGGTACGTTGACCATTGCTTCGGCCTTGTAGCTTGCCTCACCGCCTTTGGTGAAAGACACGCCGCCAGAGAACCCAGCGTCAAAGCCGCTGAGGTCAGGCTTGTTGGTGATCAAACGGACGACGCCAGCTTGCGAACTTGCACCGAAGAGTGTGCCTTGCGGGCCAGAGAGCACTTCGATGCGCTCAAGGTCAGCGGCGTAAACGTCGAGGTTACGGCCCGGCTGTGCAAGCGGTTGTTCATCAAGATAGAGCGCAACGTTTGGTGCAAGACCGGCAACGCCCGCAACCGAGAGGTTCGGCGTGGTTGATGCAAGACCGCGAATGTAGATCGTGCTTTGGCCTGGGCCACTACCACCGGCGGTGACCGTCGGCAGCTGATCGAGATAGTCTTCAAACGTATCGATGTTCAGCTCATCGAGCTGCTCTTCACCGATTGCGGAGACCGACACAGGCACGTCCTGCAGATCTTCACTGCGCTTTTGCGCGGTCACAACAATCGTTGGAACCCCGCCGCGCGCTTCTTCTGCTTCGCCTGCCGGCGCATCTTGTGCGACCGCAGGTGATGCGACAGCAATTGCCAGCGCGCTCACTGAGGCGCGCCTTGCGAACTTAACCATTATGCTTGTCCCCTATAGACATCAGGTGACCCGCGATGCCCGAATGGGCCGCTGAGTCAGTAAAATAGCGCAGTCAGAAAGACTTCGCGCTCTTGAAGGGGCTGGTAACAAGCGATCAAAGGCCCGGCCACAGCTAGCGGTTAAATTTTCAGGACTTAGAGAAGCCATGTTGCAAAATAACAACATCGGCAAATATAGAATGAATTTTGCGAAATAAGAAATTCGTACTTATAGTTTTAAGTTTTTTATTCTCAATTTTTCAGATCTATACTGCATTTCTATACTCGATTTTTTCAAGTTATGGTAAATATCGATCGATTTACTCTTGGTGTCGATCGATCTATAAGGCAAGTTATTCTTTTACCATTACTTTCTCATTCCACTCCTCACATGCTTCTGCAGTAGTGGGCACGCCGTGATGTTTGCGCACAACGTCGAAAACGATCGCCTTCACGATCGAAATCATCATCAGCAGAACCACAAATGAGAACGGCAAGGCGCCGATAATCATGGTGATGCGGATCGCCTCGATCCCGCCGAGGATCAGCATGGATCCAACGACAAACGCCAGCGCGATACCCCAGAAGAAGATGTGGTAGCGGCGCGAACCCTCGTCTTCCCCCGCGCCATTGATCGTGTTGACGATCAGGATCGCGCTGTCAGCAGATGTGATAAGATACGTCATCAGCAACACCACGACCAAGCCTGACACGATTAGAGCGGTTCCATCGCCCAGCATCGCAGCCAAGGTGGCATAGAGTTGATCCGCCATGGGGGCCGCAAGAATGGCTCCATCCGCAGCACCGCTGAGTTCCAGATCGATGGCTGTCCCGCCCACCAGCGCCATCCACACAAAGCACATGAGCGAAGGCACCATCGCCACGCCAAACACATATTCGCGAACGGTGCGGCCGCGCGAAATCCGCGCGATGAACATGCCAACGAACGGAGCAAAGGCGATCCACCACGCCCAATAGGAAACTGACCACCCCAGCTGCCAAGAGACCAGCGCGTCGCCCACCTCGCTACCATCGGAGATGAAACGCGCGAGCGATTGCTGCGGCAAAGTGATGACATAATCCCAAGTAGCGACGCCCAGCAGTTTTAGTCCATAAAGCCCCGATCCCACGGTCGCGAACAGCGCCAAGAGCGCGAAGGACAGCCCCATATTGAGGTTGGAAAGCCATTTGATCCCGCGCCCAACGCCAGACAATGCGCTGACGGTCGAAGCACCAACCAACACCAGCAGAGCCGTTATGATCCCGGCATTTGAGGCAGCAAGCGCGCCATCGTCACCAGCCGTCATAAGCCAATCGCCCATGCCAATTCGGTAGAGGCCAGCGACAAACTGCTCGACACCAAAGCCAAGCGTGTAGGCCACCCCCAGGATCGTCGCGACCACTGCGACGACATCGACGACATGCCCTGCCGGACCTGACATTACCTTCCCAAACAAAGGCGCAAGACTAGACCGGATCGTTAGCGGCAAGTCACGCCGGTGCGCGACATAGGCAATGCCCAGCCCGACCAGCGCATAGGTGCACCACGCGCCAAACCCCCAATGGAGGAAGGTGTAGAGATAGGCCGGTCGCACAGCTTCGGCTGACAGCGGCTCAATATCACCGCGTATAATGTCTGGATTGTTTGCGAAGTGCGCCAGCGGCTCTCCAGTGGAGAAGGTCAGCATCCCAATACCAATGCCAGCCCCAAACAGCATGGCAAACCAGGAGAAACGCGAGAACTCCGGCTTCTCATCCGGCGCACCCAGTCGCAGACTGCCGGATTGCGGGATCACCGCCAAAACCGTGCAAACCACGACCAAGGCCGCAACGAGATAGATGTACCAGCCGCCAAACAGCGCAATGATCGACGTGTTGGCCGCCCCTAAAGTCGCCAGCGCCTTTGCCGGGAAGAAAATCGCCCACATAATGATCAAGGAGACAATTATCTTAGACGGGATCGTCACCGCCCGGCTGAAGCCATCGTAAAAGCCGCGATCGTGTGTCTTAATTGGCAGATCAACAAGTGGTGGCGCAATCGGCGCGCTGGCTGGCGCGCTGGTGCCGCTGACGGTGTCGTTATGGATAATTGTCTCCCCAGCGCGGGCCCGACTAAACTCGAAAAAATGGACCCCTGCGCGTGATCCAATCATAGGTTAGACGCTGCGCATTGCAAACCCAGTGCGCTCAACCGCGCGAAATCGACTTAGACTGCTGGGCTGGTTCGTAACCTCAGTCTGCTGCCAAAGTCAGCTCTGCTTGCTTCACATCGCGGCTATTGCCACCCGCCATCAGGATAAATTTGCCCGGCTCAACCACACGCTCCATCCTATCATTCCAGAGGCTGAAATCAGCTGGCTTGAGATCGAAGCGAACGGCGCGTTCTTCGCCTGGCTGCAGAGTGACGCGCTCAAATCTAACCAACTGCTTCACCGGAGTAGTGACCGAGGCATGGACGTCGCGCAGATACAATTGCACGACTTCGTCGCCTGCAAGCTGTCCCGTATTCTTGACTGAGACCTCGACCCCGACTGTATCCGAGGTCGAGGGCGTCTCGCCGATCACGCGCGGGGCCGAAATGTCGAAGTTCGTATAGCTTAGGCCAAAGCCAAAGGGGTACAGAGGCTCCTTACTATCAAATAAATAGCCGCGCCGCGCCTGAGGTTTGTGATTGTAGAAAACCGGGAGTTGCCCAACATTTTGAGCGACTGTGACCGGCATCTTGCCGCCTGGATTGGACTTGCCAAACAGGACGTCGGCGACCGCATTCCCGGTTTCTTGACCTAGGTACCAGCCCTCAATGATCGCAGGGGCCGTTTGGTTTAGCTCGACAATCGATAGCGGTCGGCCATTGAGCAGCACGGTCACGACCGGCTTACCCGTAGCCAGCATTGCGCGGGCCAGATCCATCTGCTGACCTACCAATGTGATATCGGTCCGGTCTCCGAGGTGGGTCGTTGCCCACGCTTCCCTGCTGGTCTGCTCATTGCCGCCGATGACCATGACGATCACGTCAGCATCTTCAGCTGCTGTGACAGCCTCCGCGATCAAACGGCGGTTCTCCTCTTCGGGAACGAGGTCGACGGGATCAGCCGCCCAGACCCGGCTTTCCGTAATGCGAACACCTTCCGAGAATTCAACCTCGAATTCCCCGCCAGCAGCGCTTTCGAGCCCCTCTAGCACGCTCACAACTTTGCGAGGGATATCGCTGTAGCCGCCCAAAGGCGTGTCTTTCGCATGTGTCCCGACGACGAGTAACTTATCGATTCCGTCCGCACTCAATGGCAGCAGGCCCTCGTTTTTGAGCAACACCATCGACTTACGCGCGGACTCGCGAGCAAGCGCAATGGCTTCATCATTTGCTTCAATCCGCTCTGCATAATCCGCGTCTGCGTAAGGGTTCTCGAACATGCCAGTGGTGAATTTCAGCCGCAGGATGCGGCGGACTGCCTCGTCGATCAGAGCAACATCCACCCGCCCCTGCGCCACAAGATCTGCGAGAGTGAGGAATGTATCCGCATCGGCCATTTCGTTGTCCACGCCTGCCTTAATCGCGCGTTCCGCGGCCTGCTCTGCATCCCCGAGCATTTGATGGCGGGTGACCATTTCTCGTATGGCGAAATAGTCGCTCACCACGGCCCCTTTGAAACCCCATTCTTCTTTGAGGACTGAGTTAAGCAGCCAGCCATTGGCATGGCTCGGCAGGGCGCCAATCTCATTGTATGACGGCATAACCGACAACACGTTGGCCTCCTTCACAGCCCGCTCAAACGGGGGAAAGAAATAGGTTCGCAAGGTGTGTTCGCTCAGTTCCGCAGGCGCGACATTGGTGCCGCTTTCCGGCTGACCATGGCCCGTCATATGCTTTAGCGTCACAAGCACTTTATCATCGGCGAGTGGCAATTTCCTGCCCTGAAATCCGCGGATTGCCGCCAATCCAATTTCCGAGACGAGGTATGGATCTTCGCCGTAGGTTTCCTCAATCCGGCCCCAGCGCGCATCGCGAGCAATATCGACCACAGGGGAAAGCGCCAGCTGCGCTCCGCGCGAGCGCATTTCACGTGACGCTACGCTGTAGACTTGCTCAACCAGCTGCGGATCCCAAGTGCTGGCCAAACCGATCGCTTGCGGAAAGCTGGTGGCGCCGCGCGCGACGTAACCGTGCAGCCCCTCCTCATGCATCAAGATTGGAATGCCGAGACGTGTTTCCTCGACGGCCCAGCGCTGCGCGGCGTTGACATAGTCGACGGTTTCGCGCGCGGTGCGATTGCGCCCCTCTGCCGAAGCCCCTGCATCGCCGGAATTCGATTGGTCAACGCCGCGAAAATCCGATGGGCGGGCAACCATGCCAATGCCATTGGGGAAACTCGCGTTGGCCTTTGTAGAATCGAAATCACCTTCGGCGGTCTGCACTTTCTCCTTTTGCTCCCAAATCGTGAGCATTTGCGCGACCTTCTCCTCCAGCGTCATCCGCGCCAGCAAATCTTCAATGCGGTCTTCGATTGGCGCGCCTGCGTTCTTATAAGTTGCCAGCTCAACACTCGCGCTTTGTTGGCTAACAGCGACGGTTGGATAGGCAGCAATGCCCCCGAACAATCCGACAACCGCCGCGCAGCCAGCAGCTCCCCTTACAAATTTGCGCATATTACCATCCTCACCTTCCCAAATGATAGCGCTATCATACGTTATGGGCGCAGCATTGCAATGCCCCTCACTGACCGCTAGTCACTATGAGCGAGGGACACTATGGCACGAACACGGCGGCGGAATCGGCAGACAGTAACAATTGATGATGTCGCGCGCCAAGCAGGCGTGTCGGCAATGACGGTTTCGCGGGTAATGAACGCGGAAAGCGGCGTGCGAGACGCGACCAGACAGACCGTCCTTAAGGCCGTAAACGCGCTCAATTATCAGCCCAATCGCTCGGCCCGGCGCTTGGCCAAGGGCGCCGATGTTCACATTGGTCTGATCTATGCGAACCCGTCAGACAGCTATCTTGGGCGGTTTTTAAGGGGCGCCTTGGAAGCGGCTCAAGCGAGCGACAATCATTTGATCGTCGACATCTGCGATGAGAACACGCCAGCCGCCCATGTCGCCTCGGCCATGCGTCTGGCAAAGGCTGGTATTGCCGGTGTAATTCTACCGCCACCAACGTCTTCAGCGCCGGAGATCCTGTCCCTTTTTGAAGAGTTAGGAATACCAGTCGCGACTGTTGCCAATGGCACCGCAGAAAAAATCTCTAATGATATCAATATTAAGGACGAAACGGCGTCCATGGTGATGACGCAATATCTAATCAAATTGGGACACCGAAAAATCGGATTTATCAAAGGGCCGCCCGACCAAATGTCTAGCACTATGCGCGAGCGAGGATATCGCAAGGCTATGGCTGAGGCCCAAATCGAGATTGCTCCGAATTGGGTGATAGACGGACAGTACACTTACCGCTCCGGAGTGACCGCAGCAGAGCTCCTGCTAGCCTCCACGCCCCGGCCCAGTGCTATTTTCGCAAGCAATGACGACATGGCCGCAGCGACGATTGGCGTCGCGCATCGGCATGGCCTGTCAGTACCTGACGAATTGACCGTTGTCGGCTTTGATAACAGCCCATCTGCGATTTCCGTCTGGCCAGAACTGACCACTATCGATCAACCGGTCAGTGCGATGGCAAAGTCCGCCTTCAACCTAGTGCTGAGCAAGGTAAGCTTGGGCGAGCAATCCGACGAAGAATACGCATTTGAGCAGACGCACGAATGCCGCCTGATTGAGCGCGGATCATCCGCGTCAGCCAATCCGTAAGTTTGGGTTGGACATTATTTAAGTTACCGCTAACATAACTCTCAAGAATGTCTTTGGGAGAGGATTCTGGTGACTAATGAGGCAACAACGGATAACGCACGCTTCGTCTTTCTGATCGTATCAGTAGCGACGCTCGGCGGTTTTTTGTTCGGGTTCGATAGCGGTGTGATCAACGGCACGGTTGACGGTCTGCAAACGGCATTCAATTCGACTAGCGTCGGCACCGGCTTTAATGTCGCCTCTATGCTGCTCGGCTGCGCTGTTGGCGCGTTCGTCGCAGGACGGCTGTCTGACAAGATTGGCCGGCGCGCTGTGCTCTTGATCGCGGCAGTCTTCTTCATTGTATCCGCATGGGGTTCTGGGATCGCTGGCGATGCCACCACCTTCGTCATCGCTCGCATTATTGGCGGTCTCGCCGTTGGCGCAGCCAGTGTGATTGCACCAGCCTATATCTCCGAGGTTGCCCCAGCCGAAAAGCGCGGCAGGCTGTCCTCCATTCAGCAAGTGATGATCATTATTGGCCTGACCGCCGCATTTCTCTCAAATTACTTTTTGGCTGAGTTTGCAGGAGGCAGCCAAGAGCAGGTTTGGGGCGGATTTGAGGCATGGCGCTGGATGTTCTGGGCAGAATTGCTACCCGCCACTCTGTTTCTGGTGCTGCTCTTTTTCATTCCTGAAAGCCCACGGTTTCTGGTCGCAAAAGGACGCGAAGAAGAGGCTCAGTCGATCCTCCACTTGTTGCTTGGGGGCATCGATGTCCCGGCTAAAATGCAAGAAATTCGAGACAGCCTGGCTGGAGATCACCAACCGAGATTGTCTGACCTTGTCTCCAGCCAAACTGGTAAGATCAGGACAATAGTTTGGGTCGGGGTTGGGCTTGCAACATTCCAACAGCTCGTGGGCATCAACATTGTATTCTACTACGGTGCGGTCCTCTGGCAGGCGGTCGGTTTTACGGAGAATGATGCGCTCAAAATCAATGTTTTGTCAGGCGCGCTATCGATTGGTGCGGTATTCCTGGCGATCGCATTAATCGACAGGATTGGTCGCAAGCCATTGCTCCTCACTGGGTCGGTCGGAATGGCGATTGGCCTCACTGTCATGGCGCTGGCCTTCGCATCTGGCTCCTTGGTCAACGGAGAGCTGGTCCTGTCCGATGGAGCAGGCCTTGCCGCTCTAATTGCCGCCAACGCCTATGTCGTCGCGTTCAACTTCAGCTGGGGGCCGGTGATGTGGGTGATGCTGGGAGAGATGTTCCCTAACCAAATCCGCGGCTCTGGATTGGCGGTTTCCGGCTTTGTTCAATGGACCGCAAACTTCCTGATAATCATGAGCTTCCCATGGCTTCTTGGAAATGTTGGGCTTCCGATCACCTACGGCTTCTATGCACTTGCAGCGCTTGTTTCCGTGATCTTTGTTGCAAAGATGGTCGCCGAGACAGCCGGCAAAGAGCTTGAGGCAATGCAGGGCTAAAATGGCAAAAGCGTTGGTTCTTCCTGTCGGCATCGGTGACCTAACTGAGAGGGAAACGACACGGTCAAAAGGCAGGTCGCCATGCAATTGTTAGAGCTGACTTGCGGAGCGACCCAGCTCAGCCTGTCGCCTTGGCTCGGCGGAGGAATTGCCGCGTTCACGTGGCAGGGGCA
The DNA here is from genome assembly GCF_057364975.1 of Erythrobacter sp. S249. Classification (NCBI taxonomy): domain Bacteria; kingdom Pseudomonadati; phylum Pseudomonadota; class Alphaproteobacteria; order Sphingomonadales; family Erythrobacteraceae; genus Erythrobacter; species Erythrobacter sp. S249. Next base: position 873,496 of record NZ_CP200287.1, read on the forward strand.
TGATGTCTTCAGGCCCTACACCGGTGGCACCGATCCGCTCGCGCTCGCAAGCTTTCCATTGGTTCCCTTCTGCAACAGGATCGCGCACGGCCAAGTCCCGATCGGCTCGGGGACCAGTTCATTCCCGCTACTGCACAAAAGCGCTGAACCGGTCCATGCCCTCCACGGTCTTGGCTGGGTCAGCCCGTGGGCGGTCACACAAAGCTCTTCCAGCAGTGCTGTTCTTACGCTGCATCATGACGGCGCAGTTTGGCCATGGAGCTTTGAGGCACGGCAAGAAATTACGGCTCAATCCGATGGGTACTGTCAAAAAATGGACGTCACCAACTTGGCCAACACACCGATGCCCGCTGGACTTGGCCTGCACCCATACTTCCCGAGAGAAGGCGCTCAGCTCAATGCGAATGTTAATGGCGTATGGGAGAATGGGCCAGACCGACTGCCCAAGTCGCACCGCACATTCTCGCGTCGGCCCAAGTGGTTCACAGGTCCTCCGGTGGACAATTGCTACACTGGACGGAGTGCGCCGATTGAGATCTCTTGGCCTACCCACAGGCTGACAATGCGCCCGTCAGCAAATTTGCCCTTCACGCATGTCTATTGCCCGGACGGGAAAGACTTCTTTTGCGTCGAACCCGTCAGCCACATTCCCGATGCGGTAAACAGCAGCCTCAGCCATGATGAGACAGGCCTTAAGATGCTTCAACCTGGCGAACGCATGGAAATTGAGTGCCGCTTTGCCTTAGAGGAGACGACCTGATGTGGCTTGGCATTGATCTGGGCACCTCGGGCGTAAAGACCGTGATCGTCGATCATAGCGGCGCAGTCTTGGCCCAAAATACGGCGCCTTTAACGGTCCAGCGCCCGCAAGCTCTGTGGTCCGAACAAAACCCCGATGATTGGTGGGAAGCGGCAAAGATCGCGATTGGCGGATTGCCTGGCGCTTTACGCAGCCAAGTTCGCGGGATTGGCCTGTCTGGGCAAATGCACGGCGCAGTTCTGCTCGACAAAAATGACAAGGTGATCCGCCCAGCCATTTTGTGGAATGATGGGCGCAGCGCGGCTCAATGCGGCGATCTTGATGCGCTCGCTCAAGAGCACACGGGCAACCTCGCAATGCCCGGGTTTACCGCCCCTAAGCTCGCATGGCTGCGCGCGAACGAGCCAGCGATCTTTGAGCAAACCGAGACAGTCCTGTTGCCGAAGGACTACCTACGCCTCTTGTTGACTGGCGAGAGGGCGACCGAGATGTCTGATGCATCGGGCACATTGTGGCTGGATGTCGGAAGCCGCCGTTGGTCGCCCGACATGCTTGAAGCGACCGGCCTTAGCGAAAGCCACATGCCGGACCTTATCGAGGGCGATGCAATTTCGGGCAGACTGAGCCAAGAAGTCGCCGACGAACTTGGCCTGCCCCGCGTGCCAGTGGCTGGCGGCGGCGGCGACCAAGCAGCGGGCGCTGTTGGAGCCGGCGTAACCGAGCCGGGCGATGCGTTTCTTAGCCTCGGTACATCAGGCGTGATTTTCGCCGCCAGCGCGAAATTTGAGCCCAATCCTTCAAGCGGCCTGCACGCCTTTTGCCATGCGCTGCCCGGCCGCTGGCACACGATGACCGTGATGTTATCGGCAGCGGCATGTCTCGATTGGGCGGCGCGGCTCACCCAGTTTCGCGATGTCGAAAGTGCGCTGAAAGCAGCAGAGGCAAGCACAGTCGCTCAAGACCAGCTCCCCCTGTTCCTCCCCTATCTTTCTGGCGAACGAACGCCGCACAATGACCCTGCAGCCAAAGGCGTTTTCTTCAACCTCACCCACGAAACCGGACCGGCGGAACTGATCAGATCGGTTCTCGAAGGCGTCGCCTTTGGCCTGAGCGATGGCCTCAAAGCCATGCCCTCTCCTCCAGCAGAAATGTCTGTGATCGGCGGCGGCGCGCGGTCATCTTTTTGGGCGCAGCTTTTGGCCGATATCTTGCAAACTCCGCTCACTTACCGGGACGGATCGAGTGTTGGCCCAGCAAGCGGCGCAGCCCGCCTTGCTCGCCTCACAATCACCAAAGAACCGGTCGCTGAGGTCTGCACTCAGCCGCCGGTGCAGGCGCAATATTCACCGCAACCTCATTCGGGAAAGAGGCAGCGTCTATTTCGCTCGCTCTACCCCACTCTCAAATCCAGTTTTGGAGACATCTGATGGGCTATTTCGCCGACCTTCCAACCGTGCCTTTTGAAGGCGCAAACACACGCAACCCGCTGGCCTATCGCTACTACGACGCAGATGCTCAGGTGCTGGGCAAGTCCATGCGCGAGCATCTGCGCTGGGCGGTCTGCTATTGGCACAGCTTCGCATGGCCGGGACACGACATCTTTGGTGCAGGAACGTTTGACCGGCCATGGAAACCCGGCGAGCCAGTGACAGCGGAACTGGCGCAGATCAAACTCGATGCGGCATTCGACATGTTCGCAAAACTGGGCGCGCCCTTCTATTGCTTCCACGATGTCGATGCGATGGCAGATCACGACAGCCTAGCCAGCTACACCCGGGAGCTGGACGCCATCGCCGACAAAATGGCGGGCAAAATCGAGGAGACCGGGACGCAGCTTTTGTGGGGCACCGCGAACCTCTTCAGCCACCCGCGCTATGCCGCTGGCGGTGCGACCAATCCAAATCCGGACGTGTTTGGCTGGGCCGCGCATCAGGTCCGCTCCATGCTTGAGGTCACCAACCGGCTAGGCGGCGCAAACTATGTCCTGTGGGGCGGGCGCGAGGGCTATGACACGATCCTCAACACCGACATCGGGCAAGAGCTCGATCAGCTTGGCCGCTTTATGAACATGGTGGTTGAGCACAAACACAAGATCGGTTTCAAAGGCACGATCCTGATCGAGCCAAAACCGCACGAGCCAACCAAGCACCAATATGACCGCGACACCGCAACGGTCTATGGCTTCCTCAAACATTACGGGTTGGAAGACGAGATAAAGGTCAATATCGAGGGCAATCATGCTACGCTGGCTGGAAACAGCTTCGAGCATGAGATTGCGACCGCCAACGCTTACGGCATTATGGGCTCAGTCGATATCAATCGCGGCGACCCACAAAATGGTTGGGACACAGACCAATTCCCAAACAATGTGCCCGAGATGACATTGGCGATGTATCACCTGCTGAAGGGCGGCGGCTTTGAAACAGGCGGTTTCAATTTCGACGCGAAGGTCAGGCGACAATCGGTCGACGCAGTAGACCTTTTCTACGCGCATATCGGCGGGGTCGACGTGCTTGCCCAATCGCTGCTGGCAGCGGCAAAGATCATCGAAGACGGCGAGCTCGATAGCTTCGTTGCAAACCGCTATTCAGGTTGGAAGGCCGGCATTGGCAGCCAGATCATGAGCGGCGAAATGAGCTTGGCCGAGGTGGCAGATCACGCGGTAAAGGCTGAGTTCAATCCCGCTCCAACCTCCGGGCGTCAGGAATACCTCGAAACACTGATCAACCGAGCGGTTTGAACCCGCGCACAAAGGTGAACGCCCCTTTTCATCGTCTCTCTAATTGCGGCTATGGGCACTGAGGACGCCCCATTTAAGGCCGACGTAACAAGCAGTTAGAAAGGCGGCTTAGCTGGCGCTGCGACGGGTATCTTGCCATCAGCGGGCAGCGGCGCTGGTTGTTGCTCACGCGCATACCATTCTAGCGAAGAGAGTGATGGTTCTTCCCACACATCCGGGGCTTTCAGATATTTGGGATGGTTTGCCTCGGCGTAATCCAATGCAACCTGGTCAGCGAGATCTAGCGTATCGCCCGACCCCATAAAGCAGTTGTAGATAATGTGTCCGTCGCTTGGGCCCATGAGCATCCATGGGAACCAAGGCGTAACCCGGTTCCAAGAACCGGTCGTCTTGATGACAGTTCCATTCGGGTTCTGCATTTCGTTCCAGTCCATCTGATAGAGAAAATTCTCTGTCACGCGGTTGAACCGGCTGCCGCTTTCACGTGGCCATTTGTCCGGCTGGAGAGCGGACGGGTAAAACAGATTGATCCGCTGAGCCAATCCGAGGAAATCGCCTTTGCGTTCCCAATTCAGCTGAAGCGGGATTTTGGGCGGCGCGCCGCCGTTCAAACCGCCATAATTGGGCGGCAACGGAATGTAGTCGGTCAGCTCAAAATTGAACGGATCGTTGGCGATATGAACAACCTTCACCTCTTCTTCGAGGTAGGGGTTGAACCACGTATCCATGATTTCGCCAGTTTTGAGATCGGTGTAATAACCAACTTCACGCAGGACTTTACGATAACCGGGATCCTTGCCCTCCAGCGAGGGGAGGAGCTTCGTGCAAGAAAATCCGGTAAAGCCCATCAAATCCCGCACAGCCTCGCCTGGACGCACGCCCTGGACGATGCCGGAATACCAGCCGACTTTCGTAGACTTCATATCCACATTGCCCATAATCCGGGCCAAAGCGTCGCGGTTGCCGCGCGGCGTGGTCAAATCGAGGAAGTCGCCCTTCAGGCCTTTGTCTATGGAGCCTGAAGCCGAGGCACTGGCCGATGCAGGAGTTTGCGCATTGGCACATCCTACCGTCAGCACCAAAGCCGCAGTACTGGCAGCTCCAGTTGTAACAAATTCTCTGCGGTTCATAATTTGTGGCTCCAGGAGAGAGGTTCTTAGTAATCGAACGACAATGTTACGCCAACACGGCGGCGGTTGCCCAAGGTCGGTACATAATCGACCTGGAAACGGTTAGCGATGAAGAACGCATTCGCCACATACACTTCGTCGAACAGGTTGGTTGCCCAAATCGAGGCCGTCCAGCTATTACCGCGGATGCCCGCACGAGCGTTGACCAGCGTTCTGGCCTCGATCGTTGCCGTGTTGATCTCTGATACGAATTGATCGGATTGTCCGGCAACATCCACCCGGCCAAATATCTCCAGCGCGTCAGTAACAGCAGTTTCGCCCGATAGGCCAATATTCCATTGAATATCCGACGTGCGCTGAAGATCGTTTCCGCCAATATCACCGTTGGAATTGCACACCACATCATCGCACAGCTGCGGGTTCTCAAACGGCAGGGCGGTAAACGAGCCACCGGCGAGAATTGTGGCCGAAACCGTGCCTTCGCTATAAGTTGCGTCGATGTAAGCAAGACCAGCATTGAGAGTAATGCCGTCGGTCAATTCCCAAGCCGTATCGAGTTCCAGACCCTTCGAAGTCGCTGCGGCGAGATTGTCGATAATCGTTGTGGAATTGACTGGTCCGCCAGTTGGCGTGCGCGAAATCTGAAGGTTTTGCCAATCGATATAGAAGGCCGCGGCGTTCAGCGTTGCAGCACCATTAAACAGCGTATTCTTGATGCCCACTTCATAGGTCCAGTTAGACTCTCGGCCGAAGAAGCGTTCCTCCGCAATGAGATCAGCAAAAGTAGACGAATTAATACCTCCGGATTTGATCCCGCGCGCGGCGGACGCATAAATCAAGTGATTGTCTGAGAAGCTGTAATCAACGCTGACACGGCCGGTGAAATAGTCGTCTGGGCGCGTGAATGTGCCGCCCAAGCCCGAGTCTGTCAGCGATATCTCTTCATCCGTATAACGCGCCTCCAAGTTGAAGTTCAGCTGCTCATCCAGCAACGGAATTTCCACTCGGCCAAAGATGGCTGTTTTCTCGGTCTGAGTAAGCGAATCTGTTGGCGTGACGCCGGCTGGGAAATCGGTAATTGGGTCCGTGCCGCCTAGCGGCACAAAGCCAAAGGCAACCTGCTCGAGATCATCGCCGTCCTGTAGAAAACCGCCTAGCTTAAGGTAGATGCCATTGTCTGCGGTGTATTCCAGCGCGAACTCATGGGTTTCATAATCAAATTCGCCAACGGGTAAAAAGGTGAAGACATTGCCAACCTGCCCGAATAGGGCCGTGCCCGCGATCGGATCGCGATCCGAGTTACCAGCCGAAAAGACATTCCCGCTAAAATCACCGTAAAGGTAACTTGCTGAGAACTGGTCCGTGATCTCCCATTCCGCAGCAACGCGGATCAATTCAGTTTCTGCGGTCAATCCATAGCTGCGCGGGTCAACCAGAATGCCATCAACACCGCTTGGATTGGGCGCAGGGGTTGCAGGCAATTCTCCGCAGAACAACTGGTTCACGGGTTGGAAAAACACTGTTGCGGTGCTGCAATTCGTGTCAACACCGCGAGCAAGCCTGTAACCGGCACGCTGCTCGCTTTGCGTCTCGAAACGATAGTAGTCGAAGTCGAATTTCAAGGTGTCAACCGGAGCAAAACTGGCCCCAACAATGATTGACTCTTTTTCGTAGCCCCCAATATCTTCATCCGTACCAGGATTGGTTCCGGCCGATGCGAGCGGATGGGCGTTGTCAAAATCACCGTCAAACTCCGCATAACCCAGAGCCAACCGGACAGAGAGTCGGTCATCAACAACTGGTGCAGAGAAATTTGCATTGAGATCCAGGCCGCCATTTTCCGACAGGCCAATCGAACCGCCAACAGACAGCTCAGAAAGGCTGCGCTCATTGGTCACATAGTTGATCACACCAGAGAAGGCGTTGGCACCATAAAGCGCGCTTTGCGGGCCTTTGACCACCTCAATTCGGGAAAAGTCCGTCGCCGCCACATCAAAGGCGTAGTTTCGCGGAATATTGACCCCATCGAGGAAGATCGCGACGTTCTGCTCAAGCGAAGCAACCGAGAACTGCGTGGTGCCGCGGATTGTGGGCGAAGCGAAACCACCGTTCGAGAAATCCTCAAACACCAAACCCGGCGTTTGCAGCGCAACATCCTCTAGCTGCGTGATGTTTCGCTCCTCAAGATCCTGAGCCGAAAAGGCAGTGACCGATGCCGGGACATCCTGGATGCTCTCTTCAACTTTACGCGCCGTCACAATGATGACGTTAGAGCTCACTTCTGCCTCGGCCTCAGCCTCCTGAGCCATGACTGGAAACGCTGGGACAAGAATTGCAGCTGCAAGACTTGTAGTGGCGAGTGCTTTTGTCTTCGAGTTCATGAGTTCCCCCGTCTGCCTTAGCATTTGTATGTTGCGCGAGCAGGCTAACAGTGCGCTTGCGAAAGTCTGTCGCACCAGTTCTGTTTTATCCGGCAAGCGGATAGTTTTTTTGCCATCTCAATAAAATCAAGAGGTTGGCGGGTCAAAGTTTTCCCAATTCTGCCAATCGCGCGTCACAAAAACCTCGTCGATGAGGGTTCGCATGTAGCATTTCCCGTCACGGAACCACTGCCAGGTGCGGGACTTGTGTTTGTTTTCCTTATCGACCTGGATAAACTCATAGAGATAGACGCCAGGCTCGCCCTTTCGGACCCAGTTCAGGCACATGCTCAGATCATTGTCATCGGGCAACATTGCCCCGCAAGACCCCTTGATATGCTCATTGTCCCACCAAATTCGGCCATCCCGATAGCTTGCAGGAAAGTCGCGCGCTTCATGCCGGCCGTCTGCCCAATAATAGTGGTTGGTTTGATGGTAGTCAGCCGGTTTTGCGTCATCAGGCAAACGGCAGAGCAAGCGCGATTTGTGCTCGTCGACCTTTTCCCCCGTCTCTGCGTCGTAATAGCGGTAGACGCCTTCCCAGACGCCTTCAGCTTTAGCCAGCAATGGCATATTTTTGCGAATGGGAGTCATTTCTACCATGAGCGTTTCCTTTGCTATTCAATTCGTAATCAAGTGCTGGAGCCGACTTCGAAGCCTTTGCTCAAAGGGGCCGATGCGTAGATGAGGATGTCGGCCAACTGGCCATGCTCATCAATTTCAAAAAAGTTGCAGTTGGACATATGCGTTTCGGTTCCGTCCTCCTCGATCAAAGAGATGTTGAACCGCACCGCCAGTCTTCGTGCTTCGGTATCGGCAACCGGGATAAAGTCCCGGAAATTGATTACCGGAAAGCTCGTTATAAAATCGTGCAGATGATCGCGTAGCGCCTGCTTGCCCGTATAGGTGAAGTTGCTGGACGGGATGCGCATTTCACAATCCTCCGCGATCCCGGCCATCACTCCATCTAGATCATGCGCGTTCAATTTCAGGAAGAAATTGTCGATCCCTGCTGCCAAAACTTGCTCTCTTGTCAAAGACATGGCTCTGCCTCCTCTGGCCGAGTGACCAACCGCACAATGTCAGCGAGCAATGTCTCCTCGCCGCTGGTATCCATCGCCTCAAACACGGCGGATGGTTCGGACGCGAAACGCGCAGCTGCAAAGCTAAGCCGCGCCTTTTCAATCTCATCTTCGCGCACAAGCGGCCTTGATGGTGAACCAAACGGCGCATCAATCTGTGTCTCAAGCACGCGTCCATCCTTGAGCTCGATAACTATGGTTTGCGGGCCCAGCGCATTGGGATCGGGGTTATCATCCAAGATGACATGAACCTTTTGCGCATCTTCGATGGCTTGGGCTTCGGCGAAATACCGCCCCCTGAACAGTCCCGGATCAATCGTCCCGCGCCGGATCATCATGGGCGCCACGCATTGCAAACACAGCCGCGCATAGGCCCCTTCCATCTCCGCAGAATATGGGCGCCCTACCAGCAACAGGATAAGCGAGGGAACATGCGCGGTCAGCGAGACAACATCGCCCATTGAAAACGAGGCCTGCTTTTGCAGGTCCATAATCGCAGTGAGCGTAGCCTGCGTGGCGCGGCCAGCCGGAAACGGTTTGTGGGCGACCTCAGTGATTTTCCACGGCTTCGCATAATGCTCCAGCGCGGCCTCAAAGTCTCCGCCAGCCTCAACCAATGTGAAATAGCCAAACTTACCATCGATGATATCTTTCGGGCCGGTCAGCCCGGCTTCCGCCAGATCGGCAGCGGTTAAAGCCGCGCGTGCAGCAATGCCAATTTGCATCGGCAACGCTTCGGAACCCTCCCAATGCGCCTGCATCGTTCCCGACACTTGGCTGTAGGCCAGCCCCAGCAAACGGATCATTGTCTCGCGGTCAAATCCCCTCAGCAATCCGATGGCAACCGCTGCGCCCATTAGGCCAGCGGTGGAAGGGCGAAAGAAGCGAGGGTGATCTTTGGCCGCAGCGCCGAACATCACGGCCACTTCGACCGCAATTGTCAGAGCAAATAGGCAATCATCAAGCTTGCGCTTTTCCGCCTGCCCTTCGCTCAAAATCGCGGCAACGGGGGTGCACAAGGCGATAACGACAGACGGCTCATGCAGCGCATCCCATTCCAGACAATGGATCTGAAATCCGTTCACCACTGCTGCGGAATGAGGCGACAAAGCAACCCCAGGCCGGCCAAGAATCTGGCACATACCCTTGCTACCCCGGTCCCATTTGCGCGCTGCCGCCAACACTTTTCGGCTGCCCGGATTGGTTATCCCGCCAACGCCTGTTGTCAGGCTGTCGGCCAGAAATGTCTTGGCGAATTTGAGCGCTTCAGGGGGAAGGTCCGCCGGGCTCGACCCCAAGATGCGGTCAACCAAGCGTTCGGTCATTTTGCCGCCCGATCGGTCGATCAATTCTGCCGGTTTTTGGACCTTGCTCATAGCCCAAGTTAATAGGACCTATATCACTCCAAGAGCGGGCAAATCGGCGTTCTTATCGACTGGCGGATAAAACGGCGCCCCGCCGAAATCCTATCGCTTTATCCCGCGCAAGATCATGTTGGCCAATGCGGCATTGTCCCATGTGAATCCCTTTGGTGGGTTCCCCCCCATCCGCAGGATCACGAGCTCTTCCGACGGCACCAGATAGGCGACCTGATTGCCGTTTCCATCAAACAGGAAGACGTCATCGGCCAGATAAGGCTCGCTGTGATAAACCCCGGTGGGATTACTCTTCGTACCCAGAAATCCGCGCTTTTCCAGATACGGGCTGCCCAGCCACACGCCGAGACCATAGTGCGGATTGTCGGGCGATGGCTGACGGATCTGATCGACAAAGCCATCAGGCAACAAACGCCTCCCGCCTGTCACGCCGTCGTTCACCAACAGCGCCGCAACCTTCAGCCATGTTTGCGCGGGCAATTCCATACAACAGCCCGAATGCGCGAGACCGCCCTCGCGGTTGATCCAGACCTTGCCGCCTGGCGCGCCAATGGGCCGGAAAATCTCATTGCCGATAAACTCTTCATATTCGCGGCCCGTTGCCCGCTCGATCAATAGCGCGATCAGATCGCTGGCTGCATTGGCATAGGCAAAACGCGAACCCGGCGTATCGGTGAGCGGATATTCATCGACAATATACTGGCCGTGATACGGGTCGAGATAGGCGCGCGGAAATGGGCTGTCGAAGCTCATATCGAAGCCCTGTTCGAGCATGCCGGAATGCATGGTCAGCGCGTGGCGGATGGTCATCGCCGCTTTAGGCGTACCCTCCCATTCGCTTACAAAATCGGCAATTGGTTGATCGAGGCTGTCGATATGGCCCAGCGCCATTGCCCGGCCCACGGCGACAGCCGTCAGCGGCTTTGAAAGCGATTTGGAATTGAGCTGTGTATCAGCGGCGGCATCACCGAAATAACGTTCGGCCACCAGTTCACCCTTATGCCAGACAAGCAGTGCAGAGCTGGCCGCATCCGAGGCATATTGCGCCGCTGCATCAATGGCCGCGGCATCAATCGAGCCATTGGCGGCCAAGGTCAGCTTGGCATTGGCAGGATCAGCGCCGGGAATATCGGCCAGAATATCGTATACCGCTCGCCCGCGACCTTGAATGGTTTCCAATCGCTGCTGATAGAGAACCTCAGACGATGCAGGCCGCTCGCTCCACGAAGCGATGCCTTGCTGGCCGTCCGATACAGAACAGCCCGCCATCAAAGCCGCGCCGCTGGTGGCGAGAGCCAAACGATACAAAGCCTGCATAGTCAAAATCCTTTTGAACGCCTCGCGTTTACACGTTGCCCTTGGCGATGTTGTCCAATGTTGAGAGATAGCCATCATGGCTCTGCTGCAACGCCTGTTCTTCGGCGCGCTTGAGCGCCACGTAATAAAGCGACTGCAAGAATTCATCGCGCCGCGCGGCCCGGCCTGCTTGGCATTCCTCATCGGCGACGAAACCTTCGATCTCTTCAGAGAGAATAATGCCTTTCTGCTCAGCGATCCGCTCAATCGTGTCGAGCCGATCGCGCATGGCGTTAAACTCGCCCGCCAGGGTCAGGATCATGGACATGGCCTCGTCCAAACCCTCTTCGGCGTAAAATTCAGGGCGCCTGCCTTTTGAAAAGCGTGGTAGGCGTGATGCGGGTGTTTCAGCGTCCATGCTCAATCCTTCCTTGCGATCAGGACTTCCCAGCCAGCGCCGGGGGCAAATTCACCTGCAACGAATTCCTGCTCTGCTTCGGGCTCAGGTTCCGGTTCAGGTGCGAAGCCTTCGGGGATGAAGAAGGGAGCTGTGTCGAAGCGCACCGTCTCTTTGGCAAAGCCAGCATCAGCGGCCATTTGCTCTTGATCCAAATCGCGCATCGCGCCCCAGAATGGTTCGTTGTTGTAATAAGTCTCATTGTCCAAAATGAACTGGTTGAACGCACCCATTTTGAGGAAGGGCGGCAAATCGGCATGGATCATATACCCGCCCGGCTTGAGCAGCCGGTAACATTCCTCGAATATTTGCGGCATCGCCTTGCCGCTTGTCTCGTGCAGCAGGATATGGCTGACGATCAGGTCGAAGCTCTCATCCTCAAAGCCTGTTTGCGACGCATCGCGCTGCATAAATCCGACGTCCAAACCCTTGGCGGCGGCGCGGGCATGAGCATAGCGAATGCACGGCCCACCTACATCAATGCCCGTCACATCGGCATCGGGGAACACTTCTTTAAACGGCAGCGTCGAATGGCCGACGGTGCAGCCCATATCGAGAATACTGGTAGGCGTAAAACCGTCCAATTGCCTCTCGACATATTGGCAGACGGAGCGGCCCATGCCGTCATTATCCGGCCCCATCATGCCCATCGAATAGAGATAGACGCCGCGATCATAGAGCGCGCCAGCAGCCACATCCTGCTGACTTTCTTCGATCGAATAGCCGCCTGGCATACAGTGAATATCAATCGCGCTGACATAGCGCGGGACTTCAAACTCGGATGAGGTCTCCACCGGCGCCTTGTTGGCGTCAGAAAGTTTGGCCGCCGCCGCGTTCATCGCATCGAGATCACGCTCAATCGGCGCTTGAACGGACGACCAGATCATCTCCTGCGCCACACGATTGGTAAGCGCATAAGTCTGAAAATAGGGATCAGCGACCATGCCTTCGCGGATTTGATGACGGTCAGCCGGCTCTTGCCCGTGCTTTTTCTTATAAGCTCTCGATACTCGACCCTCAAACACAGGGCCGAGCCCCGGCAACAGGCGATCTTGGGTAAAGCGCTTGAGGCTCATCGCGAATTCTTGCTTTGCAAGGTCATCGTGATTGCCGACAACAAGCATATCGTGTTTTGCCTGTCCCGAAACAAACTGCGCCAACTCAATTCTCCTCATCGCAAAATCTGTCGCCAAAGTTCCTGTGAGCGCCCGCCAAGAACGTTTCGACTCACACCTTATTTGCTAGGTTTACCGTTCGCCTTCGACACTATGAACGGTCAATTCTAACCGCGTGGCGGTCAATTGCCGACTGGAATCTGGTTAGCCGCTAAACTTTGGTGTCGTTTCTTGCCGTCAAACAGAGCTTAGCGCTCATGGGAAAAGTTCAATGTCCGATCAAAATTTGGCCGCAGAGCAGAGTGAGGGTGATCTCTCAAAAACAATGCCCCAGAGCTGGCTAGGCTACGCATGGGCATTCTCGTTCTTTGCACTGAGTATTACGACCACACTGATGCCAAGGGCGGACAAGGCGACCCCGCTGCGCGAATTCTATCGCGGCTGGCATTATTCGATCGGCACGCTTGTCACCATTTTGAGCATTTGGGTGGTGATCCGGCTTTGGAAAAACCGCAAGAAGCCCATCAATCAGGACATGTCCGCGCTCGCCAATCGCTGGGCTTTCGCGCTTGCCTTCACAACCGCTTCCATCCTTTGTTTGCCGTGGTTCTTGGGAATGCTGAGCGGCTGGTCTAGCGGTCTTGAGCTGCACCTGTTCGGCTTATTCGACCTGCCAAGCCTTATCGGCAAAGACCGTACGATCTGGTTGTTCACCGGGTATTTTCACGCGGCCATTGGTTTCTCAATAGTGGCACTGACTTTGGTGGCGCTGCTAACCGGTCTGTATTTCCTGATGCGATATGGGCAGGGCCTATTCGCAGCATTCCCGCTTGGGTTTGGCCTTTTGGTGTTCTTGAATGCGGCGAGCATCGTTTATGCCAATGCGACTTTCGAAAGCCCCGAACCTGGGCCGGGCGCAGTGGCTACCTTCCTTGTATTTTGTGCTGTTCTTTGGGGCCTTGCGCGATTGCTCAAGCGGCAGCCAAGCCGGACCAGCGGAATTTTCAAAGGCGCAGCGGGAATGGGCATAGCCACGCTTAGTTGCGCGACGCTTGTAGCCGCCATTGGATTGTACGGGCCTTACCAACTCTTCCGCGTCAGCCCGATCGAAATGGGCGAAGTCGGAACTGGACCCGAGCAGACCGCAGCCATCACCGTGCAAGTCACGCCGGAGACTGCGCTTGAACGCGATGTGCGCGCCGAAAACTACAAATGGTGCACCTTCTGCCACACGATGAATAAAGGCGGCGAGCACAAGGCGGGCCCTAACCTTTATGGCATTTTTGGGCGGGAAGTCGGCACCGTGCCCGGCTTTGCATATACCGAAGGTTTTGCTGCCCACGGCAAGGAAGGGACAGTGTGGGACGATGAGCTGATGGACAAGCTGATCGCAGACCCTGATGCCTTCGCACCTGGGACAACCATGGTCGTCTCCAGCGGCAATGAACAAGACCCCGAACGGCGCGCTGCGCTCATCAATATTCTCAAAAAAGAAACGATGGGCGATGCCGTCGAGGAAGTACCCGCTCCATGAACCAGACGAAGCAAAGCGAGTTTGCCAAAGGTTGGAAAAGCTTATTTTCAGGGATGATTGGCGTCTCCACCGGCACCTCCCCGCTGCCGTTCAACACGCTGCCGATTGTGATCGGGCCGATCAATTATGCGATGGGCTGGTCCTTTCTGGAAATTAGCATCGGCATCACGATCTACGGCATTGTGGGATGCATCTTTGCACCGGCTGTAGGCGCGCTCGCTGACAATTTCGGGACCAAGCGCGTTGCGCTAACATCACTGCTTTTGTTCGGCTTTGCGTTTGGTTCGATGGCCTTTGTACCGGGGGAATTATCCGCATTCTATCTGTTCTGGGCGATCATAGGGATGGTCGGGATCGGCTCGTCTCCCGTCACTTGGAGCCGCACAATCAACCTGTGGTTTTATGAACATCGCGGGCTGGCTCTGGGCATCCTCTTGGTCGGGACCAGCATCGCCGGTTTCATAGTGCCGCAGATCGCCAATGCTGTGCTCGAAATGTCTGATTGGCGGACGGTATTTCTAGTCCTCGCCGCTCTACCCTTGTTCGTGGGTTTCCCCATCGCGATGCTAATGTTTCGCGACCCAGATCCCGATGAACGCCCGGTTGGAAACAACGCAACGCAGGGCAATTTGCCGGGCATGACACTGCGCGAGGCGGTCACCGGTTACAAGTTTTGGGTGATGTTCGTTTCCATCGCCTGCATCGCGCTCGCTTATGGCGGGGCGCATATTCACATGGTCCAGATGGTCATGCCGCATGGCTTCACCTCAGGTTCCGCCGCAACCATTATGGGTGTGGTGGCAATCGGCATTTTGTCGGGCCGCGTGATCGTTGGATTGCTGTTTGACAAATTCTGGGCGCCCGGTGTCGCTGCGCCAGTTTTGGCCATGCCGGTAATCGCCTGTTATTTCCTGATCGGTTCGGACACTCCGACCTGGCTAGTGTTTGTCGCGGGCTATTTGATGGGCTTTGCCGCAGGCGCAGAAAGCGACATGATCGCCTATATGGCCAGCCGCTATTTTGGCGTAAAGAATTACGGCAAGATCTACGGATTTCTGTTTCTGCCATTCGGCGTCTTTTCCGCCTTGTCCGCAACGATGTACGGAACAGTCAGAGATTCCACCGGCAATTATGATCTTGTATTGACCTGGGCGATGGGCCTGTTCGCCTTTGGCGGTCTGATCTTGCTGACTCTAGGGCGATATCCAGTCTGGGACAGCACTCGCACCAGTAAAGATGCCGAGTTAGACCAGCCCCCCGCAGGCTTAGAACCAACGGGAACCTGACCATGAAGCGTGAAGATGTTGCCCCGCCCTACAATGCCGTTGCTCAGCATGATGTGTTCCCAAAACCGGGCCATGATGATGCTGCGCGTTTCAATTTCTTGGCCAATTTCAATCGCTATATGGCGAGCGAATTGGGGCCAGGGAACAAGCGCGCTTATGATACGCAGGTCCTGCCTGCTTTCATAAAGGAGCATGGCCGCGAACCAAAAGACCGGTTTGAAATTCGCAAGGCGATGAACCGCAATCCGTGGCACCAATTCTGGTCGGCGCTCAAACGCAATTCGATGGAATACCGCCAGCATCAAGGGCGCATGATGGTCTTGCGCCAGCTCGATAGTTTGATCGAGAAGACCGAGGTCCTGAACGCAGGCAGCAATCGGCTAGTTCTCGACGAGAGTGTAGAGATACCGCGTTACCAAGCTGCAGTCGATATTCACTGTATGCCGGGCAGTTATCACGGCGAGGAATGCCCCGGCGATATTTCAGCCGGTGCCAATTACGATTGCGGAATTTTCGCAACCACGGCGGGCTCAATCGGTGCGCTGTCTGATGGCGGCGGTCAGGCTTTGGTCAAATGGATCAAGCAGGAAAAGCCCGGTTGGACCCCGCGCCGCATTCTCGATATTGGCTGCACCATCGGGCACAATATCGTCCCGCTCGCGCTGGCATTCCCCGATACGGAAATCATTGCAATTGATACGGCTGCGCCGGTGCTGCGTTATGGCCATGCCCGTGCCAAGGCCTTGGGCGCTGAGAATATCACATTCCTCCAACACAACGCAGAGGATCTTTCGCGGTTTGAGGACGGATATTTCGACTGGGTGCAGACGACCATGTTTCTGCACGAAACCAGCGGCACCGCCCTACCCGCAATCATCAAAGAGGGATACCGGACGCTGGCAAAAGGCGGGGTGATGTTCCATCTGGAACAGCCCGCCTACACCGACGATATGCCGCTCTACGAGCAATTCATCCGCGATTGGGACGCCTTCAACAACAACGAACCGTTCTGGTCATCCATGCACGCGATCGACCTAAATGAAGTGATGGTCGAAGCTGGTTTTGACCGAGACGCTCTGTTTGAAACCCATGTGAAGGCCGAAGTCGATCAAAGCGTATTCCCGGCAACAGCCACTGATGGTGAAACCGAAGACCATGGCCGTGCACCAGCTTGGCATGCTTTTGGAGCTTGGAAATGACGAAACGTTTGGCAGTTTTGACGGCGGCGCTGTTCATAAGCGCCTGCTCAACCGGCGAAGGCCTGGAGCCAGTCGCGCCAGCAACCGTCACAGAGGCTCCGGCCAAACGCGATGCTGCGGCCTATGCCCAGAGCATGATGGGTACGACTGTTCTTGATGTCGACCGGTTTGAATTCACCGCAGACATTGCCGGCTGTTCGGCGGCCTCATTACCTCGCGATATTCCAGCGCAGGGAAGTGCTCTCCACACCGCCATTGGCAAAGCAAAAAGCTATTCCGACACCGCCAATGGCACCAGTCTGCTGGTAATGATCGACGGCAAGATCGTCCACGAAAGCTATGACAATGGGCTGACTCCGGATGGCCTTACCGATAGCTATTCAATGCAGAAATCCTTGTTGGCTCTGACGTTTGCGGCCGCTTTGGATGATGGGGTGATCGGCTCGTTGGATGAGCCTGTCGGGCCATACATTCCCGAATGGGCCGGGGACGCTCGCGGAACCATATCCTTCCGCAACCTGTTGCAAATGGCCAGCGGACACAAACCCGCCCCCTTTGGTAGCCCGGACAGCGTGGCTCTTTTGTGGGGCGATGATATCAATGCTGTCGCCTTGGCCACACAGGCGGAAAACCCGCCCGGGCAGCAATTCTGGTATCTCAACTCGAACAGCCAGATCGCTGGTTATGCGCTCGACAATGCGTTGAAAAAGGCTGGCAAGACGAGCTATCTCGACTATTTTCAGAGCCGTATCTGGTGCGCCTTGGGCAATGGCCCAGCGAAAATGTGGCTCGACCGCACAGGCGGCTCACCGCACTATTTCTCAGGCATGTTTGCCACAGGCCGCGACTGGGCACGCGTTGGCGAGATGCTTCGCCAGCAAGGCACAGCAGGCGGCAAACAGATCATTTCGGCCAAGAGCATAGCCGAAATACTGCCCCCCTCGCCCACCAATCCGAATTATGCCGCGCACATATGGCTGGGCAAAGAGTGGAAGGCGATGCGCCAATACAATCCATCTCCTGCAGCCGCTGTTGCTCAGTCAGAGCCATATCTGGCCGATGATGTGATCTTCTTCGACGGGTTTGGCGGGCAAAGAGTGTACGTTGTGCCTTCCGCATCATTGACTGTGGTCAGAACGGGGATGGTCAATTTCGGCTATGACGACGCAATAATCGTCAACGCCTTGCTGTCAGCTCTGTAGCTTCGGTAGCCGCACTGCGAATAATAGCGCGAGGCGCCACACATTTCTGAGTGAAATGCCCATAGATTGCTCAATAGGTTGAGTTTTAGGGCAGCTTGGAATGAAGCAATTGAAGACCAAAGTTGTGATTGCGGGAGCTGGCCCGGTAGGCGCGGTGACCGCCTATTACCTGGCTGAAAAAGGCATTGATGTTGTTCTCCTCGAAGCGGGCAACAGCAACGCTCAGGATCTGCGCGCATCGACCTTTCACCCGCCAACATTGGAGATGCTCGACGAGCTGGGCATCACAGACAGGCTAATCGAACAGGGCCTAAAAGCGCCTGTGTTTCACTTCCGCGAACGCAAGACCGGAGATGTGATTGATTTCGATTTAGGCGAAATTTCTGATGTCACAAAGTTTCCGTTTCGCATCCAATGCGAACAATATCATCTCTCCTCGATGTTATCCTCAGCGCTGGAACACAATGAGCGGGCGCAGGTTCTGTTCAATCACCGCGTTGTTGGGTTTCACCAGCATAGCCGGGGCGTTGAAGTTTATGCCGAGACGCCAGAATCAATCGTTCGGATTGATGCCGACTATCTAATTGGCGCAGACGGCTCGAACAGCATTATCCGCAAGTGGTTGGAGACGGAATTCATCGGCTTCACCTACCCAGAAAAGTTCCTCTGCTTCAGCACAGAAGAGCCGATTGAGGAGACGATCCCTAACCTCAGCTATGTCAATTATGTATCTGATCCAGAAGAGTGGATGGTGCTTTTGCGGGTACCCAAATTGTGGCGTGTGCTTGTTCCTACGACGGAAAATCAAGGCGACGATTTCCTGACGTCAGACACCTATAAAACTGACGTATTTGATCGCCTTATCGGCAACGGCGCCAGCGTCGAAACCAAGCATCGGACAATTTACCGTGTGCATCAACGTGTTGCCAAAAAGTTCGTGCATGACCGTGTGATCATTATCGGTGATGCGGCCCATTTGAACAATCCGATCGGCGGATTTGGCATGAACAGCGGCATCCATGATGCAATCAATCTGTGCGAGAAGATGGAACGCATTTATAAGGGGTCGGATGCGGACGCATTGCTCGGCAAGTTTGAGCGCCAGCGCTACAAAACCACCCATGATTTCATCCAGGCGCAAACGATCCGCAACATGGAATATCTGGCGCAAGGCGATGATACAGAACACCAGCGGCGCAAGTCGGAGATGGAGCGCAATCGGTCCGATACAGAGCTGCGGCGTTCCTACCTGTTGCGGCAGTCGATGATCGAAAGCCTCGAAAAGCAAAAGGCGATTGCGTGAGATGCCGCTGAGACCACGGCCAAACCCTGATGCGCAAGGGCATAGGGCCCTGTTCGGTGTACTTGGCCCGTCAACAAACACGATCGTCCAACCTGATTTTGACGATATGCGCCCAGTAGGCGTCACCAACCATTACAGCCGAATTGTCGTCGATGATGCGCAGGCGATCTCTGATGAGAGCTTTATGGCCGGGACATTGGAAATTTCGCGCAACACCCTGGATGCGGTTCGCGGGGTACTCACGTGCAACCCCGATTTTCTGGTCATGGGCATGTCTGCCGTTACCTTTTACGGCGGTGCAGGTGGCGCACAGAAATGGCGCGAGAATATCGAGAGCGAAGCTGGCCTCAAATTGTGCACCGGCTCCCAATCACTGATTGAGGCGTTTAGCGCCTATGGCGGGATCAAACGCATTGCAGTGCTGTCGCCGTATTACCCCTCGGCCAATGCGCAAGTGGCACATTTCATGGCCGATCACGGCATTGAAGTGGTCCGCGATATCTGCCTGCGCTGCCCGAGCTGGACAAGCATTGCGCAAGTCAGCACGGCAACCCTTCGCGATCAGCTCAAGGCATTGGATGGCGATGATATTGATGCGCTGGTTCAGGTCGGCACGAACCTGTCCATGACGCGGCTGGCCGCTGCAGCTGAACTGTATCTGGGCAAGCCTGTGATCGCGATCAACACCGCGACCTATTGGAATGCGCTGAGGCAAAACGGCTTTGACGATAGGATCGCCGGCTTCGGGCGACTTTTGGAAGAGTTCTGATGCTGGCAAAGGCAAGGAAATGAACGGGGCAATCCTTCGCGAGCGCGCGCTTTCTGACAAAATCGTGGCCGCGCCCGGGGTCTATGACATAATGTCGCTCTTGCTGGCCAATCGGCACGGCTTCGCCGCGCATTATGCCTCAGGCTATTGGAACGCAGCAGCGACATTGGGCGAGCCGGATCTTAGCATTGCCGGATATCGCGATTTCATTACCCCGTTTGCCCGCTTGGCCGAGAAAAGCACAGCGCCAATCATCGCGGATGCTGATACCGGATTTGGCAGCTTGGCCAGCCTCGATCATTGCGTGAGGGGTTATCAGCGCGCAGGGATTGCCGCGATCCAGCTAGAAGATCAGCCTTTCCCGAAGAAATGCGGCCATTTTGGCGGTGTGCCTGTCGTTCCGGCCGCGGAGATGTGCGCGCGGATCAAGCTCGCTGTGGAAGCCCGCGAAGACGGCGATATGGTGATCATTGCGCGCACGGATGCCATCGGCGCGGAGGGCTTGGATGCAGCATTGGACAGGCTGAACGCGTACGCTGACGCAGGCGCGGATTGGTTGTTTCTTGAAGCTCCCAAAAGCGAGGAAGACATTGCCCGCGCAGCGCAAAGTCTCGATCTGCCGCTGATGATCAATGCGGCGCATGGCGGAAAGACACCGATCCTGAGGCCCTCGGAATACGAAGCGCTGGGTGTGTCCGTTGTCATCTATCCCGCCGGCGCACCGCTCAGCGCATCTGCGGCGGCAGACAAATTCTTTGCAGACCTGAGCCAAGATGACGCAAACCCCAGCGGTGAAGGCTGGTTCGCATTCAGCGACATGAACACTTTGATGGGCAAGGATAGGATAGAAGAGCTGCAAGAACGCTTTGGCCAAGCGTGAGCCAGCTAAACTTTGCCGCCCTCGACCTCTGCAAGTTCCTGACCAATGTTGATCGCGGTTTCTTCCAAATCAGCCAGATAGCGTTCGGCAACTTCAACATTCGTCATGGCAGACGCAAAGTAGATTAGCGTTAGCGTGCCCACGATGTCGCCATTGCCGCCCCAAAAAATCGGCACTGCAATAGACGAGGTTTTGCCTGCATCGGCGGTGTAGGTGTTGCGATTGTGAACTGCAAAACCCTTTGCCCGTATATCTTTGAGAACCGCATTATCGCCGACCATGACGAGCCCGACGCGGGAAGTGTCGTTCTCAGTCATGCGCCAACCTTCAACGATCGCATCCAGCTCCGCTTCTTCGCAATGCGCGATATACGCTTTACCCGATGCGCATTCCGAAATGGGCAAGGTGTAACCCGGGTAGTAATTGGTGAAAGTAAGGCTGGTTTGGCCATGAGTGGAATCGCGCACCATCATGCTGGTGCCCACGCGCGTCGCGAGCGAGATAGGCCAATTCACGTGCTCGGTGAGGTTAACCAGATGATCACGGGCAACACTGACCAAGGCGTCTTCCGCTTGGTAACCGGTCGACAGTGTTTGGACGAGAGCCGTCGCTCGGTACCGCTTGCGCGATGGCTCGCGCTCAATCATGCCCTCATGGATCAGCGTTTGCACGATCCGGCAGGCGGTCGGATAAGGGATCTCTGCAGCTCGGGAAATTCCCATCATGGAAATGGGTCCAATCCGGTTGACCGCCTGAATGACCGCTAAGCCGCGGCTGATTGCTCTGATGGGCACTCCGCGATCTAGTTTTGCTTCGGCCACTTCTACTCCATCGGTGCACTCGATTGGATCAAAGCTACCCTCACCCTCCGTGCTTTGCAATGCAGCCTCATCGCCTGCTGCGGCTCGCGTTACAAAGTCCATAAGCCCTCCTAGTGCATCTCTTCACCGCCAGAGACATTCATGGCCTCACCAGTGACATAGGCCGCATCATCACTGGCCAGCCATGCACAAGCCGCCGCAATGTCGCTGGGTAGCCCAGTGCGTCCCGACGGATTGCGCGCGCGCATGTCGGCGAGATAATCATCGATATTGGCGAAGCCTTTGTACTCCGCGAAATAGGCGTTCTGTTTCTCGCCCAGGCCGGTTGTCACATGGTTCGGGCACACGGCGTTGACGGTGATCTTCTTCGGAGCCAGCTCAACCGCAGCCGAGCGCGTCAGGCCGATCATCCCGTGTTTGGAGCTGCAATAGGGGATCATATGCGGAAAGCCGCTCTTCGCGGCCTGGCTAGCAATGTTGATGATCCGGCCTGCCTTGCCTTCGCTGGTCATATGCTGAGCCGCCGCCTTTGTGCAGTAAAACGCGCCCGACAGATTGACGTCGATCACCGCGCGCCATTCATCCGCACTGGTATCGAGCAGGGATTTCATGATGTAGCCAATGCCAGCATTGTTGATCATCACATCAACACCGCCAAAGTGCTGGACCGCGGCATCAACCATAGCCTGACAGCTATCATCATCGCGAACATCGCAGGCAATGGTCATCGCATGCCCGCCGCGCTCGGTCAGTTCCTGAGCGACCTCTTCCATTTCGGCGGTCGAGCCAATGTGGTCTGCGCCCATATGCTCGGTCGGTGCGCCAATATCGGAGACCACGCAATTGGCCCCTTCATCGGCAAATCTTTGAAGGATACCCTGCCCCAAGCCTTTGTGCCGGCCGGAGCCAGTGACAATCACGGTTTTCCCAGCAAAACGTGCCACGGCTAAAGCGCCTCTGTCAGGATGAACTCAGGGTTATCGGCGAATTCTCCAAACGCTGATGCGACTTTCTGAAACGCCTCTGTCGAGGTTTGCGCGCCAAATGCGTCCATGTCGTTGACGTCGATAATCTCAATGTACTCGTAGCTCGGCTTGGCATCGCTGCCCAGAACGCCGGATGATCGCAAAACGTCAAATCCGTCGACCGATGAAAGAGCGTTGACCCCTGGAATGTCGACTGACTTCGCCCACTCTTCATAAGCTGCGACATCAGCGTCGGATTTGAGATTGAACAGAGCAATGATTTTCATAGCGCTTTTCCCATTTTTTGAGAGGGCAGAGCTAAGCAAAGCTGCGGCCTTAAACGGACAATTCAGCCAGTTTGGCCGCAGCGCGGATATTTTCGACCTCCAAGCCATCTGGCTCGCTGCCCTTGGGATAGTTCCCACTCCTATCAAACGGAGTATGTCTGCCATGAGCGAAGACCCGATGGATTGGATTTCACTTGCCGGCAAAAAGGCGAAGGGCAAACGGCCCGCTTATTTTGACGCGCCCGAAAATGAGCGGATGTTGTCGATCCTGATGGCATTGGTGGCTGAGGTCTCCGTGGTTCGCGAACGGCTCGACACGGTCGAAAGGCTGCTGGACGAAAGGGGTTCAATCAACCGCGAGGACATCGAAACCTATGCGCCTGATCGCGATGCTGCCTTCGAACGCGGCCTCAAGACACGCGAATATATCGCAAGGGTCATGCGCGGCGTGCAGCAATCAATGGAGGCTATGCAAAAGCAAGAGCCTGACCTTGAACAGGTGAGCAAAGAAATTCGCGACAGCTAGAGGAGATCAACCTCTCGTCCACTGATCCAGCATCCCGGTGCCGGTTGTGAACGCGATGTCGGGATTCTGACTCAGCCCGTCGATCAGTGTTTCAAACGCATCAATTCGAAACGGCAATCCGCTGATATAGGGCGTCAGGTGAAGCGGCAGCATACGCCCGCCAAACTGCTTCGCTTCTTTAAGCAACCACTCGCTCGCATCGTCGATTTGCTGAGCATAGCTGTCCATCGAATGCTGCTGCACATTGATGATTTGCCTGTCCGACAGCTCATGATTGAGCGGCAGATTGGCAATCGCGCCGCTACCGGTTTCAAAGTGATAGGGCAGCTCGTCATTGACCCAATCGCACATGAAACGCGCGCCTGCCTCGGCGAGCAAACGCGGCGTGTTGAAGCTTTGCGAGCGGGCAATAGATAGCCAGCCTTCCGGCCGATTTCCCGTCGCGCTTTCGATCTGGTCAAAGCTCTTCGCGATAAGATCACGCTCGTCCGCCTCACTCATGCCGCTGGCGATTGTGCCGTTCATATCGACCGAGTGAGCGATGATCTCGTGCCCGCCCGAAACAATGTCAGACACAAGCTGCGGATAGCGCCCAGCTATGGCCGAATTCATCGCAACCGATACCGCATGGCCGCGTTTCTCAAACGCATCCAGCAGCCTGTAAATGCCGATACGCGTGCCATATTCGCGGGTAGTGTAGTGCCGATAATCTGGATAAGCCGTTTGCATATGGCCAGGTGCACGAAACGGATCATCGCTGGGCACCATAGGAAAATACTCTAGGCTGATCACCGGCCAGACCAGCAAGTCTTTTCCGTCATCCCAGGCAATCTTGGGACGCGAAAACATGTTGCTGTAGGGATAGAGCGCATGATCCATGCCGCGCTGGCGCTTTGGGTATTCGAGATAGGCCGGATCCAAGCTCATGCGGTCTGCTCCCGAAAGCTATCGACGATTGCGCCAGCCGTGGTGATCCAAGCTCTGCCGTCGCTCGCGATATGTTCAAGCACCCGCTCAAACGCGCCGATCCGATGCGGCTGACCAATCAGATAGCTGTGCAGCGGGATGCACATGACCGTGCCAGAGGCCGCTCCTTCCTCGGCCAGCCGATCATATTGCCGGATCAAGGTTTCGGCATAGTCTCGCGGCGACATGTTGTAGATGAAGAAGCCATAATGATCATTCACCTCCAGCGAATAAGGGATCGCGGTCAGGCTGCCCTTGGCGACATTCACCTTCGTCGGTTGGTCATCGTGATAGAGGTCGCAAGTGTAATCGAGGCCGTATTCCGCAAGCAGGTCCAGCGTGCGCGGTGTGTGGGTCAAAGCTGGTGCGAGCCAGCCGCGAATGCGTTGCCCCGTCGCCTTCTCAACCGTGGCGATGGAATCTTCGATAATCGCGCGTTCTTGCGCCTCGTCCATGCCGTAAGAATAGCGGGTGTTGTAAATGCCGTGGCTGAAAAACTCCCAGCCACGATCCCGCGCATCCTCAACAACTTCTGGGATATGATCACACAATGCGACCGAGAGGCTGACTGAACCGGGAAAGCCATGCCGGCTCATCATCTCGGCCATGCGCCAATGCGATACGCGGTTGGCGTGATCGCGGTGGCTATACCCCACCACATCGGGATGCGGTTTGGCCCACGATTTACGATGCGGATTGGCTGGCGGGTCTAGCTCGTAAAATTCCAGATTGGGCGCGACCCAGACCGCGCAGGTCTTGCCTTCTGGCCAAACGAGTTTTTCACGCCCGCGATAGGGCTGATATTCATAAAGTCCCGGATCGCTCTTCTGCGCGGTCATCCATGGCTCTCCAGCCATTCAATCACAGCAGAAACCGGCTCCACATCGGCATATTTGATCTGCAAATCGGTGAGATTGGCAAAGTGATAGCTCTCATGCTTATCCGCGCATGTCTCAATCGGCACGATGGTGCGATAGCCGTGGCTTAACGCATCCACCGCCGTTGCCCTGACGCAGCCTGACGTGGACCCGCCGGTGACCACAACCGTATCGACCTTGTGCCAAGTCAGATAGCTGGCCAGCTGCGTTTCGAAAAATGCGCTCGGCATCCGTTTGGTATAGCAAAGATCATCGCTGCCAATGTCACAGCGCGGATCAAACTCGTGCCGGGGCGAGCCATATCGAATGTTCTGAAGCGAATCCTCCGTATCGGTGCGCGTGCCCCAAACACCCGCATCGCTCGCATCACTTTTGTAAGCAACGCGGCTCCAGATAACCGGCATTTTGGCAGCACGAGCGAGGCTGGATATCGTATTGATATACTCGATCTGACGCGGATCGGTTTCATAGGCGGTTTTGAACATGTCGGTTCGGGTATAAGCTTGCTGGACATCGACATTGACGATCGCCAGCTTTGATCCAAAGCCGAATTTCTTGCGCGCAGGATTGGCCATCAATTCTTCGAATATCTGCCGAGCGGTCCGGCCATCCTCGATCATTTTCGTGCCAATTTGCGCCATCACAAACCTCCAGTGGTTTGCGCAAATCTATGCGGTCCGGCGCGGGCGCTGAGCAGGCCAATTGCGAGAATTAGTCGCACAGCGAGTATTTGGGCACGAATGCTGTGTCATACCGCCCAAATTCTTGCGATTATAGCGTATGGCAACAACGTTGTTCGACAAAATATGGAATCGTCATCTGATCGAGCCGCTTGCCGCGCGCAATGCGTTGATCGCGATTGACCGTGTGTTCCTGCATGAGCGGACAGGCGCGGTTGCGCTCAATTCCCTCAAACAGGCCGGCCGAAAACCGAACGATCCGGCCCGCGTGTTTTGCGTGATGGACCATATCGTCGATACGCGCCCAGGCCGTGGCGACCAGACATTGATGCCCGGCGGGCAGGCCTTCATCACAGAGACCCGCCAAGCAGCTGTCGACGCCGGCATCCATTTGTTCGACGTGAATGACGCAGATCAGGGCATCACCCATGTGATCTCACCGGAACTGGGGATTGTCCTGCCCGGCTGCACGCTAATCGCACCCGACAGCCACACTTGCACTCAGGGCGCATTCGGTGCGCTGGCCTGGGGTGTAGGCTCTTCTGAAGCTGAGCACGCGATGGCCACGGGTACATTGAGGGTGAAGCGGCCCGATACGATACGGGTCAAGTTTGAAGGCCAGATGGGTCCCGGTGTCACCGCCAAAGACATGATCCTGTCGCTAATTGCGCAATACTCGGCATCGGGTGGGCGCGGAAAGGTGATTGAGTTTTGCGGGCAGGCTGTTCGCGAACTCGACATGGAAGCGCGCATGACCTTGTGTAACATGGCGACCGAATTTGGCGCGATGAGCGCGATCATTGCGCCAGATGAGAAGACTTTCGAGTACCTTCAGAACCGGCGCTTTGCGCCAACAGGCGCGACATGGGACACTGCCTTGGCCGATTGGCAAATCCTCAGCAGCGATCAAGATGCGACCTTTGACGAGGAGATCGCGATTGATGCGAGCACCATTGCGCCAATGATCACTTGGGGGACCAGCGGCGACGCGGCGGTCGCAATCAATGGCCAAGTGCCCAGTAACGCGGATGCGCAAATGCTTAGCTATATGGCGCTCGAACCCGGGCAAGCATTGATCGGCCTGCCAATTGATGCAGCCTTTATTGGCAGTTGCACCAATTCGCGCCTTAGCGACCTGCGGCGCGCGGCGGATGTTCTAAGCGGAAGAAAGGTAGCCGCCGGGACGAAAGCGATTTGCGTGCCTGGGTCATCGGCGGTGAAGCGCGCCGCTGAGAATGAAGGGCTCCACCAGATATTTCTCGACGCCGGTTTTGAATGGCGTGAAAGCGGATGTTCGATGTGCTTCTTCGCAGGGGGGAGAGCTTTGCCGAGGGTGCGCGCGTGGTCAGCTCCACCAACCGCAGTTTCCGCAATCGGCAAGGGCATTTGGTCAAAACCCATATAGCCAGCCCAGAACTCGTCGCTGCCAGCGCGATCAAAGGCGCTATCGCTGACCATCGGGAGTGTGCGCGATGAGAGAGCCAATGACGCAGATAACGTCCCTTGCTGTGCCGTTGCTAAATGCAAATATCGACACGGATCAGATCATCCCTTCACGCGAAATGCGCTCCACTGGCAAATCCGGTCTGGCCAAGGGGCTTTTTGCAGGGGCGCGTTATCTGCCCGGGAGCGACTATCAACTCGACCCCGGCTTCGTTTTGAACAATGCCCAATTTGCCAATGCTCAAATATTACTGGCGGGCGAGAACTTCGGTTGCGGCTCCAGCCGCGAACACGCGGTGTGGGCGCTGGCCGAATATGGCATTCGCGCTATCATCGCGCCCAGTTTTGCGCCGATTTTTGAAAACAATTGCTCGCGCAATGGGTTGCTGTGCGCGGCTTTGCCTATGAATGTGATTGAGCTGCTGGCGGGTCAAATCGAAGCGATCAGCGTCGATCTCCCCAATCAGACCGTTACCTCCGCCGATGGCCAGTCTTGGCATTTTCCGATGGATGAAGAGGCCAAGATGATGCTGATCGGCGGATTGGATTCAATCGCGCTGACCCTCAAACAAGCTGAGGACATCAAAGGCTGGCAAGCCGCAGATCAAGCCCAGCGGCCATGGATTTACCTGCAATGAAACGCTCGCGAAGCATAATGAAGAGGCCGTCATAGTGACCAACGCCATCACAATCAGCGAAGTCGGTCCGCGCGACGGGTTGCAGAGCATCGATACGGTCATGCCGCTTGAAGCGAAGAAAGCGTGGATCGCAGCGGAAGCGGCCGCAGGCGTAAGCGAGATCGAAGTGGGCAGCTTTGTGCCGCCTGCTCTTTTGCCGCAAATGGCCGATACCGCCGAAGTCGTCGCCTTTGCCAAGACCATACCGAACCTCGATGTGGCAGTGCTCGTGCCCAATCTGAAAGGGGCCGAGCGAGCCATCGCGGCGGGGGCGGACAAGATATCGATCCCCCTCTCAATGTCGGAAACACATAGCCTGAACAATGTGCGCAAAACCCATGCGCAAATGATCAACGAAATCCAAGCCATCGCAGAGTTGGTTCGGCAACAGCCCGAAGCGCGACGCCCCTATTTGGAAGTGGGTTTATCGACCGCTTTCGGATGCACGATGGAAGGCGCGATTCCCGCCAGTCAGATTACCCGATTGGCCGAACAGGCCGTCGCCGCAGGGGCGCAGGAATTGTGCCTGTCCGACACGACCGGATACGCCAATCCCGCGCAGGTGCGCGACCTAGTGCGCCAAGTCAAAAGCGCGGTTGGCGATGACAGGCTGAACTCGCTGCACCTCCACAATACCCGCGGGCTTGGCCTTGCGAATGTTGTCGCGGGACTAGAGGTCGGCATCACCACGTTCGATGCCTCGCTTTGCGGTTTGGGCGGATGCCCATTCGCGCCCGGCGCATCCGGCAATATCGTGACCGAAGACCTTGTGTTCATGCTTAGCGCAATGGGGCTGGATTGCGGGATTGATCTGGAGGCGCTGCTCAAAGTTCGCGAGATTTTGGCCGAGGCACTGCCGGTCGAGCCGCTCTATGGTTTTACCGCCGATGCGGGCGTTCCTCTCGGGTTCGAACACGCAACGCCAAAGGCGGTGATCGCATGACAGATACGAACACACCCTCCCCGCTCGCCGGTCTTAAGGTGGTTGAGTTCACCCATATGGTCATGGGGCCGACGGTGGGCGCGATCTTGGCTTCTTTGGGCGCAGAGGTGACCCGAGTGGAGCCTGTCGGCGGAGACCGGACACGCCAATTGCGCGGATCAGGCGCGGGCTATTTCCCGATGTATAACCGCCACAAATCGAGCATTTGCCTCAATCTCAAACACGAAGATGGCCAAAAAATCGCGCGCGAATTGATCGGGCAGGCAGATATTTTAGTCGAAAATTACCGCCCCGGCGCAATGGACCGGCTGGGCCTTGGCTATGATGATGCAGCGGCGATCAATGAACGACTGATCTATTGCTCGCAAAAAGGGTTTCTGCCCGGCCCCTATGAAAACCGAACCGCGCTGGACGAAGTCGCGCAGATGATGGGCGGTCTGGCCTATATGACCGGCCCGCCAGGCAAACCTTTGCGAGCAGGGGCCAGCGTGATCGATGTTGCAGGCGGCATGTTTGGCGTGATCGGCATTCTAGCCGCCGTGGAAGAACGCCATCGGACAGGTCGGGGGCAAAAGGTCCAGTCATCTTTGTTCGAGACCACAGCCTATCTGGTGGGCCAGCATATGGCGCAACTGGCCGTCACCGGGGAGGCAGCGCAGCCCATGCCCGTGCGGGTTTCTGCCTGGGCGATCTATGATGTGTTTCAAACCAAGGATGAGCCCATCTTTATCGGTGTGGTCTCTGATCCCCTTTGGGCAAAATTCTGCGACGTTTTTGATCTGAAGGAACTTTGGGCCAATGAGGCGCTGCGCGAAAACAATGCACGCGTGGCGGCTCGCGATACAATCATGCCGCAAGTCCGCGCGCTGATGGAGCAATTCACCCAATCGCAAATCATCAGCAAGATCGAAGGCACCGGCATTCCCTTTGCCCCGATCAGCAGGCCGGAAGACTTGTTCGAAGACGAACATCTCAAAGCATCGGGCGCGTTGGAGAATGTGACGCTCAGCAACGGCACCACCACCGCCCTGCCCACCTTGCCCATCGAAATGAACGGTCAGCTGCTGTCGCGGGATGCCGATCTGGCAAAGCCAAGCCAAGACGCCCGCACAGTTCTGGCCGAATTGGGCTATTCACCCGAAGCGATTGATGAATTGGCGGCAAACGGCGTCACACAAACCGATTAGCCGCTAGCCAACTAGCGTAAGGAAAATGCATGTTCGAATATGACTATGTCCCGATTACCGAGCGCGGCCCATTGCATTGGCCGGGCGATGCGCGGGTCGCCTTGGTCATCACGATCAACATGGAAACATGGGATCTGACCAAGGACACGGATCAGCCCTATTATGCGGGCGGCCCAGCCTTGCTCCCCAATATGCTTGCCGGGCGTATTCCCGATTATCCCAACTACAGCTGGCGCGAATATGGTCAGCGTGTCGGCGTGTGGCGGATTATCGACATGCTTGACGAGCTGGGCGCGAAAGCCAGTTGCACCACCAATGCAGTGACATTCGAGCGGCGCGGCGCGATGACCCAGGCCTGCCTTGATCGCGGATGGGAACTCATCGCCCACAATTACGAACAGGGCGAATTGCTGACCGATTTTCACGATGATCCCGCCGCTGAACGCGACATCATCCGCCGCTCCATCGAAATCTATGAGAAGCATGTCGGTAAACGGCCGCAGGGTTGGCTGTCGTCCAGCCTGCGCGGAACGCTCAACACACCTACCATTTTGGCCGAGGAAGGCTTCCGGTTTTACTGCGACATTATGAATGACGATCAGCCCTATATGATCCGAACCGATGCTGGCCCGCTGGTCGCCGTCCCCTATTCCAACGTCATCAATGATTTCACCATCGTCACGCGCAATATGCGCACCACCGATGAATATCGCGATCTGTTGATCGAGGAGCTGACGGTGCTCCACAAGGAAGGCGAGACCCAGCCGCGCATTATGAATGTCGGCCTGCATCCGCATGTTTCGGGCCGCGCCCATATGATCCGCGCTTTGCGGGAGTTTATCGAATTTGCGCAAGATCTAGACGGTATCTGGTGGCCCACCCGCCAAGAAATCGCAGAACATTATTCAAAACAGCATGAAACCCACATCCCCGGGCAGCTAACAGCGAAAGGCGACACAGCATGAGCGAGATTTCAGTCAGTTCGATAGCGCCCAGTGCCGCGGCGCAGGCGTTTCTGGATCGGGAAAAGCACAAGCTCTTCATCAATGGCGAATGGGTGGATGCAGCAGCGGGCGGCCACTTCCCGACGCATGACCCGGCCACAGGTGAGGTTATTGGCCAAATCGCACAGGGCGGCGCGCAGGATGTGGAACGCGCAGTCGCTGCTGCTCGCGCAGCCTTTGATACTGGCCCTTGGAGCGCCATGACACCAATGGAACGCAGCGCCATTCTTCACCGGATAGCCGACCTAATAGAGGCGAATATTGATGAGTTGGCCGAGCTGGAGACGCTCGACCAAGGCAAGGCGCTCTATGTCGGGCGCTGGGCCGAAATCCCCGGCGCGGCGGCGCAATTCCGCTATTTCGCAGGACTAGCCCCGGCCATCGAAGGCTCCTCCATTCCCACCTCGATCAGTTACCAGCCCGAAGGCAAGGAAATCTTCGCTTACACCCGCAAGGAAGCTGTGGGCGTTGTCGGGGCCATCGTGCCATGGAACAGCCCGCTGGTGCTGACAGCGATGAAGCTCGCGCCCGCTCTTGCGGCGGGTTGCACAGTGGTTTTGAAACCGGCGGAAGACACATCTCTCACCGCGATCCGTCTGGTGGAATTGATGGCAGAGGCTGGCCTTCCCGCCGGTGTCATAAACCTTGTCACGGGGCTCGGCGCGGAGGCAGGCTCGCACCTTGCCTCGCATAATGATGTGAACAAGATCGCCTTTACCGGATCAACCGCCACGGGCCGGGCGATTGTTGAGGCGTCGATGGGCAATCTCAAACGCGTCACGCTGGAATTGGGCGGCAAATCGCCGGTTATCGTGATGCCCGATGCAGACCTTGATGCAGCGATACCAGGCGCAGCCAATGCAATCTTCTTCAATGGAGGGCAGGTCTGTATCGCGGGCTCGCGGCTATATGCCCATTCGAACGTCTATGACCAGGTGGTCGAAGGGATCGTCGCGGCGGCGAAATCCATCAAACTTGGCCACGGTCTTGATCCCGAAACGCACATGGGTCCGCTGGTGTCACCCCAGCATGCCGCCAAAGTCGCGAGCTATATCCAATCCGCGCGCGATGAGGGCGGGACCATTCATTGCGGCGGTAATGTCACCGGCCCCAATGCCAGTTTTGTCGAACCCACCGTTATCACTGGCCTAGCGCCTAACGCTAAGGCGCTTTGCGAGGAAATCTTCGGCCCCATCTTGGTGATTCAGAGCTTCGATGATGTCGATGAAGTCGTCGCCGCTGCCAATGACAGCGAATACGGCCTCGCTGCTGGTATCTGGTCTGAGGGGCTATCCAATGCGACGCGCCTCGCCAACCGGCTCAATGCCGGCACAGTGTGGATCAACAGCCACGCCATGTACGACGCCTCGCTGCCCATCGGAGGAACCAAGCAATCGGGCTATGGCCGCGACAGCGGTCAGGCGGCGCTTGAAAACTATTTGGAGCTTAAGACGGTTTGCGCCGTCATATGAGCGTGCACTCGCTCAAGCATGGCTCGATCCTATGCGTCACGGCAGCGTTGCCGGACTTGGATTTGGCGCTCGACGATTACCACGGACGCTTAGGGCTTAGGCTCGTCTCTGAAGGCGAAGTGTCGCAGCAAGAAGCATTCTCGTGGCAAGCCCATGCTGTTGCAGGAAACCGGCAGGCAGTGCTGCAACCCATATCGGGCGCCGAAAGCTATATCCGACTGGTCGAGCAGCCCTTGCCAGACGGATTCCGCGCGACACAAACCTATGGCTGGGCCGCGTTTGAGCTGAGCGTAGAAGACGCCTTTCAATGGCCGGCAGTCTTGGAAGGAAGCGGTTTCGATATTGTCGGCCCGCCGCGCCATATCCCCGGGCTGGACCACCTCATCGCCATGCAAATGGTCGGGCGCGGGCAGGAGATGATCTATCTCAACGAAGTGCGCGACAACACGCCGAGCACTGATCTGCCCAAAGCGCAGTGCCCCGTCGATCTGACCTTCATCTGCATTCTGGCGGCAAAGGATAGGCAGCGCGCCGTGCAGTGGCACTGCAATGAGCTGGGACTGGATGAGAGCGAGACCCACACCATCCCCTATTCCTCGATCAACCGCGCGTTTGATCTGCCAACCGATCATCAAACCAGCCTAACCATGGTTCACAAGGGGCGCATGCCGATCATCGAGGTGGATGGCTATCCCGATACAGCGAGCGAACGCCCTGTTGCGCCTGGCCATCTGCCGCCGGGCAACGCCATCGTAACGCTGGCGGTGGATAGTTTGGACAAGATTGGCCTCGCTCCGATCACAAACATCCGATCAGAAAAGGGCGCGCCCTACCTGGGCCGGCGATCAGCTACGTTCGTTGGGCCCGAGAGTGAGCTGATCGAATTGGTGGAAGTTGGCTGATACACTCCAAGGTGCACCACAATAAATGTCGAGCCCGCGCTCACCAACATATCGTCGGCATTCGGCTTCGGGTGGTTTAGGGCTAGGACGATAGAAGCGGGCACACGCATGCGCCCGCTCCCATCTCTCTTCAAAGCGAGCCTTAGAACTCGCCCGCGACGCCTGCGCGTACGCTGGTGGAGTTCCCGCCTGCATAGGTTACCCCGGCTGTGATGGCGAAGTCGCCTTCGAACCGGTGCATCAGGCCAGCGGAGAAGCCGACCTCGCCGCGGTAGGTGGCAACGTTACTAGCATAGCTGGTCTTACCGGCTGCGCTGGGGAAATGCGGCGCTGCTTGTGCTGCGATGGAGGCGATGCCGCGCTGCGCATCACGGTCAATTGTGTCGGTGAGGTCGAACAACGTGTTGACCCGCCCACTGAGCGCATCAAACTGAGCGGTCGAGACCTGCGCAACCGCGTTAAGCGCCACACGCACATTGTCGACTGAGGCGGCTGTGGCCACGCTTTGACGGCCCAGCGTGCCATTGGCATCCACCGTCACCGCGTCAACCGGGCCCACCTGAGCCGCCGTGCTGGCGTCGATATCGCCGATCCGCACGGATGATCCCTCTCCTCCAAGCGCCACTTGGTTGGCTGCCGTGGACGCTGCCTGAAAACCAACCGCAGTCGAGTTCACATGCGTAACGCTTGCCTCACGGCCCACAGCTGTACCAAACTGCGCGGTGACCTCGCTTGAGCTGCCCACCGCTGTGCCAGCGCTGCCGCTGACGTTTGCTTGAAAGCCCACCGCAGCCGCTGAGTTGGCTGTGCCAGCGATAGTCACGCTGGTACCAATCCCGGTGGAGAAGGCTCCTTCCACCCGCGCTGAGTTGCCAACTGCAGTCGCATTGAGCGCGCGGGCTTGAGACCCTGTACCAAAGGCCGATGTCCCGTTTGAGGTCGCCACAGAACGTGCGCCCACAGCCGTTGCCAAAGCGCCATTGGTCCGCGCCCTTGCGCCAAACACTGACGCCTCCTGACCAATCGCAATCGTAGCTGACCCAACAGCACTCGCATCCTGACTGCTCGCACTCGCATCCACGCCAAACGCGATGGCATTCTCGCCGGTGGAGCTTGTGCCCGAACCAAGCGCAATCGCATTCAGTGCCCCCGCTAGTGCACCGTCGCTCATCAATGTCTGACCGCCAATTGCAATTGCGCCTTCAGCGTTCGCAAGTGGACCAAAGTTGTTGGCTCCTCCTAGCGCAATCGAACCTAAACCATTCGCAACTGAGTTTGCACCAACAGCAGTGGAACGCTCCACGGCTGCAGTGGCTCCTGCTCCCAAGGCAGTTGCTTGGTCCCCAGTCGCTTCGGCAAAAGAGCCAACGGCGGTCGACACAAAACCCATTGAGTCTGCGTCGTTACCAATTGCGACGGCTCCATTTTCGCCATCAGCCACCGAGTTCTGGCCAATCGCAACACTGCCATTATTGGCTGAAGAAGAGCCAGCACCGAGAGCAACTGTGCCTGAGCCGCTTGCTGCGGCGGCTCTGCCAATAGAGATAGCGTCTACAGTAGTGGCGTTGCTATCAGAACCGATCGATATGGCATCTGCCCCGCCAGCATTAGCACGCGCTCCAAGCGCTACTCCTCCTGTGAGAGCGCTGGTATTTACACCCAATGCGGTGGCTTCAGCCGCTGCATTCGCAAAGGCGCCGATTGCGGTTGCGCTGCCCCCAGCTGTTGTTGCGGCCGCGCCCACGGCAATTGCGTTGAAATGACCGGCGTTGGCATTGAAACCGACAGCGATGGCTTGCTGCGCCGATGCATTTGCTGAACCAATGGCGATTGCGCTTTGGCCGCCAGCATCTGAATTGCGGCCAACGGCAGTTGCAATTGCGCCATCTGCTAAAGAGTTAAATCCGATAGCGGTTGCATTATTAGCGGCAGCATTTGCGCCAACACCAAATGCCGATGCTCCATCACCAACAGCACGAGTAATACCGTTTGAACCATTGCTGCTTGCATCACCGCCAACTGCGGCCGCGCCATCACCATCGGCAATTACCTCGTTACCAATCGCCAGCGTACCCGCGCCTCTCGCCGTTGCAGTATCGCCCACCGCCGTTGCGCCATCACCATCTGTATTCTCCGGATCAGCAAGAGCGGCGTTACCGCAAGCAAAAGACTCACTGTCGTTTTGGTCATTTGCATTGCCGTCGGTATCTGTGCCTGCATCGGCGACCCCGTCATTATCAGTGTCGAGCAAGCAGGTATCGGCCTGTGCGGTTTGCGGCATGGCCACAATCCCCATCGCCACCGCAGTGGTGGCCGTGGCGGTCAAAAGTAACTTACGCATTGTATTTCCCCTTTTCTATCCAAAAAATTCTGGCGCAGGACTAGGGAAACGCTGGCCTGCCGCATATACCGCGATCGCGGTATGGTGATCGCCTGATTGTAGGGTATGCTGACCCGCCTCGAGTGTTTTTAAGGTGCTGCCCCATGATCCGCGTTGCCATTATTGAAGATGATCCGGCCATGCGCGATCTGTTGTCGCATGCGGTCAGCGAAGCGGAGGACATGATCCTGACCGACACAGCGGCCAACTGCGTTGCGGGCTCTGGCATGATCGAGGCAGGCGGTTATGATGTCTTGCTGTGCGATCTGGGCCTGCCCGATGGCAGCGGGGTGGATCTCATCCGGAAAGAGGTCCTAACCGGCCGAGATACCGACATCTTGGTAATCACGATTTTTGCAAATCAGGCGAAAGTTCTGGATGCGGTGCGGGCGGGTGCACGCGGGTATCTGCTCAAAGATGAACGAATTGAGGATTGTATTGAGGCCATCCGCAATATCCGTGCAGGGGGTTCCCCCATCAGCCCGGTGATCGCGCGGCAATTGCTTGGTGAGATCAAACCCGATCCAGCACAGCCCGCGGTGCCAATGGCCTCGCCCTTGTCAGAACGCGAATTTGAGGTGCTGAACCTGCTTGCGCGCGGTTTTTCCAATGCGGAATGTGCGGATGTCTTGAGCGTATCGAGCCACACTGTTGGAACACACGTCAAAAACATCTATCGCAAGCTAGAAGTCAACAGCCGAGCGGAGGCGTTGTTTGAAGCTTCATCACAGGGGCTGCTCGTGCGCGAGTAGAATGGGCGCGAGTAAAGCGGGGATGACTGCATGGGCGATGCGGTTCGCACTGCTGTGCCTTATGCTGCTCGCCGTGCCAGGCACTCTGCTGGCTCAGACCGCCGACTCCTTTGAAGTGATCGAGACGCCAACTGGGCCGATCATCGAATTTACCGAGGGGGAATATATCCTCAGCGAAGGCATCCAATTTCCAAACGAAGGGTGGGAGCGAGGCGAGAACCCGGCGATATTCCGCATAAACGAGGCCAAATGGCGGATCGGCGACGAACACAGTTTGAGCGGACGATTTCGGTTTGAACGCAGCGCGATTGGAGCAAACCCTATCGCGCTTTATACGATCAGCACGCGCAACAATTTTACAGTGCTAGTGAACGGTGAAGAGGTCTACCGCAATTTTGCACAGATCTCTGATCAAATGAACACATGGTATCGGCCGATCTTAATTCCGATCCCAACGGAAACCTTAAAGCCCGGGCTGAACGAGATCATCTTTCAGGCGTATTCGCAAGAATCGTTGGGAATTGGCCGAGTGCTGCTCGGGCCGCAAATCACGTTACAGAAATTCCACGATTCGCGGTTCTTTTGGCAGATTTCAGGACCACGCGCCGTGAATTTTGCCATGCTTCTTATGGGCATGCTGGTGTTCCTATTTTGGCTGGGGCGCAGACAAGAGGTAGAGCTGCTCTGGTTATCGATTTCGACGGTCGTTTGGTTCCTGAGGAACTACCAATTCTACGCAGAACAAGCTCCGTTTGAACTCAGTCCGTTCGGCCTAACAGTGTTTACAACATTACCAGTTTATGCGGCGTACTTTGCAACGGTGGCAACCGCGGCATTTTATCTCTGCTTTACGAAATCAGCTTACCGGAAAACTTGGATATGGGTCATGTTGTCCCTCGGCGTGGTGCTGACGTTGGTGCATGCACTGCTCGGCACCTCAGATCTAACTCTGTATGGGCCTTCTGCAATTGTCGTCTTTGGCATATCTGCACTCGGGTTCATTAACTTGAATCGCCATCGCAATATTGAGCATGGCGTTCTCGGTTTCATCATGATGGCGACGCCGCTTTTGACCCTATACGATCTCTATATAGCAATCTTACATCAAGGCGACGGCAGCGCCACTTATGCGACGATCTATGGCGGACTGATGTATACTAGCGCCTTCGTTATCTCCTTCGGCAAGAGGGCGCTTGATGCCTTTGTCGATCTGGGCAAATCCAACGTGCGGCTTGCACAACGTATAGCAGAGACCCGCGCGGAACTGGCAGCAAGTGAAGCGGCCAGGCAGGAATTGCTGGTCGAGCAAACCCTAGCTGGAGAGCGAGGCCGCTTGATGCAGGAAATGCATGATGGGATCGGGTCAAATCTGATCACTGCCTTGGCCGTGGCGCGCCGACAGAACCATCCAGAGACTACAATAAACACTCTCAACCGTGCGCTTAATGATCTGAAGATAACGGTCGATTCATTGGAACCGATCGAAGGCGATTTGCTCGCGCTCATCGGCAATCTTCGTCACCGCATGGCGGGTGATTTGCGTGATGCTGGGATCGCCTGCAAATGGGAGGTTGAGGACTGCCAGCCGCTCTCTTGGCTAGATGCGAGCAACGCGCTGCATGTTCTGCGGATTATGCAAGAAGCGATTGGAAACGTGCTACTTCATTCCCAAGCCAATGAACTCACGATCGGATGCAAGGAGGAGACGCAGAGCGGCGTCCAAGGGATCGCCTCTTACGTGATAGACAATGGCTGCGGCTTTGACGCGGACATAGATTACCAAGGCAAGGGGCTCAGCAATATGAAGTCCAGAGCGCAGTCTTTGCACGGCAGTCTTGCTTGTCGCTCCGAGCCCGGTGGAGGCTGCACAATCACTCTCTGGCTGCCTTATTTTCGGCAAGAGCGCCGAGAACTAGCATAGGGGCCTGCGCTACCCTTTGATTGCTAAATAACGCAACTGCCAGCGGTATTAGCTAATGAGCACTTTAAAAATGTCCGTCTCCGCCCTCACCCAAGAATTCAAGCGATGGCAAAAATGGGCCAACAGCGGAACCTCCGCTTGCTGCTAGAGGCGTCTAAAATGGACATATCATCCCAGCGCTTTAGTCTCTACGCTTCCGCAAACTCCACGGGAACCCAGCCACCTATTGGAAAATTCAAAGACTATCAGTGCCTCTCAGTTCTCTTTGAGGTGAGATCAATGCAGCCGCCCTCTTCGCCTCATTTGGTAGGTGCATATACAGGCAAGTCAGCCAAGAGGCCTTGGTCATAAGGCTCTTCTGGGAACATCAGCGGATAATAGAACGCGCGCAGCTGGCCATGGTAGTCCCGCACGCGGTTTTCATAGGCGATCATTGCGGCTGCATCGGTTCCAGCCAGTTTCTCAAACGAACGCTCAGCCAGCGACGTAGGGGACAGCAGCGAGGCTGTTCCTGCCAACCGATCTCTCGCAAGCCGCGCATCGCGATATTGCTGAACGAGCGGCTCTGCCACTTGGTCGCCGACCTGCTGGAACGCGTAATACCACTTCCATTCGAAGCCTTCTTCGATCTCTGTATGGTCAACGAGTTCAGGATGCCGCTCCACAAACGGCTCCATCGTCGCTTCCTTGGGTAAATCCCATGCGTCGTTCACTGTCTCGCGTTGCAAGAGGAGGATTTCACCGCCGTCGGGCACAGGATTGCTGGCTTCGATGGCCGCCTTTGAAACAGCAGGAACGACGATGGCTAGCGCAAGCCACAAGCCGATCAGCGATGTCAGCAGGATCGATGGTGAGGCGTCGATGCGGCTGACCAACTCAACGATCAGCCACCAGATCAGCAGCGAGCCGACTACGATAGCGCTCGCCTGTATGGTGAGCGCCAGCGCAGCGCCTTCGACCGCAGTTCCTATCCAGAGGGGAATGAGCAGCAGCAAGGCCAACGCAGATACTCGCACCAGCGCACGCGGCAGCCATAGCGACCGCGGCGAACCGGCGGTCGCCACCAGCAAATCGTGGCGGCGCATGGTCCGCTCCGATGCCCGCAGATCGTAGAGCAACAATATCAGCAGCAGCGGCGCAACGGAGGCCGCTAGGAAGGCGAAATCGAACCGTCCAACAAGACCGAAGTCCGCATTGCGTGTATCGGCCTCATGGATTTGCCCCTCCAGCGCGAGCATGCGCACACGGTGTTTCCATGGGCTGCTATCGCGTTGTCCCATGGCCGCGAAGGCGAAGTCGGATGGCGGCGCGTAGGTGAGGTGGAAGGCGTAATAGGCGGCGCTGCCCCAATCCTCCTGTCCCTCGAGTGCATTTGCGCGATCCGCAGCGTCTTCTTCGAGCAAAGTCGCGATGGTTTCGCGCTGTTCGCGAACCTCTGCGATGCCGAAAGATACCGCCACGACGGAGAGGAGAAACGCGAGAAGCAGCCAGAACAGCGCCCCGCGATCTTTTGCGAGGAAACGCGCTTCGCGGACTAAATTTCCGAGCATCAGAGCCTCACCCGCCGCGCTGCGCCGTAAACCAGCCCGCCAGCAGCGGTGAGCCAAATCAATAGAATGACAAATGAGAGCAATGCGCGCTCTAGGCGCGTGTCTGCGTCATCTGGCTCAAAGCGGAACTCGTCGAGCACCTCCCAGGCGCCGGCGTTAATTCGTGCGCGGCGGGACGCCTCAGCATCGGCATTGCGGTTCATGTCGATTGCATAATCGAGTTCGTTGACGTGCTTTTCATTGAGCGCCTGGACGAAGCCAAATCGCAAAGCCTCGCTTTCGCGCAAGAACCGGTGGTGGGTTGCGAGATCGGTCCCAGCCAGTGTGCGCGACGCTGAGCTGATCGCGATGGTCGGTGAAGCCAATCCGAACCATCCGAAGATGCGCGACTGGCTCGCCTCTAGCCCCATACGCTCTTCTGCGTAGGAATTGAGCAGATCGGTCAGCTCGGCCTCCGAATACGATGCGACCACGCCGCGCCAATTCATGGGTAGCTCCTCGATGGTCTCAACTTCATATTGCTCCAGCACTTCGGCCTGAAGCTGCATGAAGGCTGGGTCTGCCGCATTGTGCCCATCGCCCAGCTTGCGCTGCTCGGCAAGCATCACAAGATCGCTCTCGATTTTGCCAGGTGCGTCAATCGCCGCGCTGCTCGCATTAATGGCAAAGCGCGGGACGATGAGGGCTGCGAACAGCCACACGAAGATCAGTGCGCCAAGCGAGACCGAGCGCTGATTGAGCAAGATTGAGGCAGCGAGGACAATTGCGCCCCAGATGCAGAGGTAGACGAAATACCCGGCGACCATTGAACCGGCAGCAAGGGCACTTTCGCCGAGGCTGACCGAATAGGCAGCCACGAGCACCAGCGGGACCATGAAGATGGCGATCACGGCAAGCAAAGCGGTTGCTTTGCCCAGCGCAAGCCTCGCGCCCGATTGTCCCTGCGCGAGCATGACCGCGAGCGTTCCGCTTTCGCGCTCGCGCAGGAACATAGCGTGGCCCAAGACGATGAGCAGCAGCGGCAGGAGCAATTGATAGAGGCTCGCCGGGGTCAGTGCGGCAAATCCGCCAAGATCCGCCGCCGCCTTGGTATCGGCGAACATAGCAGTGTTCTGGCGGTGCCCTTCGAGAAAGATGGATTGACCTGTCACCGCATCCACGCCCGGCTCAAACACCGCAAGCGGCGGCGGCGGACGGAACGCATAGTGGCCGTAGTGAATCATCCTGTGGGGATGGCGGTCAGGCTGCGCAAAGAAGGTTTGCTCTGCTGATATCTGTTGCTGGGTGCGCTGATATTGCTCGTCAGCGATACGGCTTGCGGTTAGCAGACTTGTGGCAGCAATCAGCACCGCGACGATCACCGCAGCCGCGATCACGACCCGCGAGCGCAGCCAGAGGCGCCATTCCTCGCGCGCTATGCGGGTGACCGTGCTCATGCAGCTTGCCTTTCAGCGAATGCCGCATGCACCGTTTCTGTATCGATCCGCTGGCCGTTCTCTGCCGCGAAGCTGCCGACCAATTTGCCGTGGCGGAGCAGACCGACCCGGTCTGCAATTTGGCAAGCGCCGTAAACATCGTGGGTCACCATAAGAACGGTCTGCCCGCCCTCGGCCAAGGCCTTCACGAGATCGTGAAACTCATGAATGGCAACTGGATCGAGGCCTGATGTCGGCTCATCAAGCAGCAATATTGGGGTTTCGCGGAGCAAGGCGAGCGCGATGGCGGTCTTTTGCCGCATCCCCTTGGAATAGGATTGCAAGCGGCGGGTTCTAGCTTCTTGCGGCAAGGCAACGCGGTCAAGCGCGGCGTCGATCTCGCCCGTAGTCGCTGATTTTCCGGCTAGGTGTAGGAAATAGTCAAGATTTTCATAGGCTGTCATGTGCCCATAAAGCGATGCCGCCTCAGGCAAATATGCGATCGCACCGCGAGCAGCAGCCACATCACTGCTCACACTTGTGCCATTCACCAACACTTCCCCGCCGGACGGATCGAGAAAGCCGAGGAAGGTGAGCAATGTGCTGGATTTGCCAGCACCATTGCCGCCGAGCAGCGCGAAAATCTCGCCCTGCTGTACGGCAAAGGAAACGCCGTCCAACACGGCGTTTCCCTCGC
Organism: Erythrobacter sp. S249; assembly: GCF_057364975.1. Classification (NCBI taxonomy): domain Bacteria; kingdom Pseudomonadati; phylum Pseudomonadota; class Alphaproteobacteria; order Sphingomonadales; family Erythrobacteraceae; genus Erythrobacter; species Erythrobacter sp. S249. The sequence continues at coordinate 915,511 of NZ_CP200287.1, forward strand.
GAACCAGAGAAAGCGAGCGAGCCTCCAAAGGCGATGTCATGTCGTTTTCCTCTTTCAATCAGAAGCTGTAGCGTGCTGAGATAAACGCCGAGCGTGGAGCGCCAGGTTGGACCCAGACGGATGCGAAGGAGTCGGTGTAATAGGTCTCGTCGAACAAGTTCTCGAAATCGACCCGGAATGACAGGTTCTCGATAAATTCAAATTCGGCGAACAGACGGACCGTTGTGTAATCGGGCAGGTCGAAGTCGCCACCGACTTCCCCGTTACGCTCTCCAACATGAAGCACCCCGCCGCCCAATTGTACGCCAATATCATCGACCACCCAGCGTTGAGACACTTGCAGGCTCAGCTGATGGTCAGGCGAGTTGATGAGCGGCTCTCCAGGATTGAAGGTGGTGAACGTTGCCGAATCCGTTCCGCTATTGGTGTATTCGGCATCGGTGTAAGCATAGGACAGCCAGATATTTAGTCCGCTATCGAAGCTCGCATTGGCATCAAACTCCAGCCCGCGGCTGCGCGCTTCGCCCGCTGGGATCAGTTCGCCCGCTGCTTCAGGACGTGGGTCGAAGATGAGAATATTGCTCTGATCAACATCGAACACGGTCGCAGAAGCTGAACCCTGAACGCCTGAGAACACAGAAGCTAGGTCAAGCTTCAAGCCCGCTTCAAACGACGTAGACTTATTCGGATCGAATGAGTTGCCTTCAAAGTCCGCACCGGAAAGCTGGCGAATGCCCTCTCCGTATGACGCATATAGGCTGATGCCATTGGTCGCGCGGTACACAAGGCCTGCTTGCGGAGAAAAGGCGCTGTTGGATGACTCGCTTACGACTGCGGGAGTAGAGCTACGGTTGACCAACCTCTGATTAAAATCATCAAAGCGCCCGCCTATGCGAACCTGCAATTTGTCGGTCAGGTCAATCTGGTCCTGGATGTAAAAACCAAATCCACCCGTTTCTTCCAAGCGATCAATCTGTGCAGCGGCATCGGGGCGGGCATATTGACCGTAAAGCGGGTTGTTCACGAAGATTAGCAGGTAAGTCTCTGGATCAAGCGTGCCGCTGGCAGCTCCGCCAATTCCAGCCTGGCGAAAACGGTTGGCGACCTGATCATTGTCAAACTCGTCGTAGTCGACACCGAAGATCAAGCGGTGACGCAATGCGCCCGTGTTGAACTCGCCATTCACCTCTGCGCGCAGGGCGAGATATTCCGCTTCGTAATCGCGGAAGCGGAAAAAACGGGAAATCGCTTGGCCGTCGACGAGATAGGGCTGGCGGCTGCCAAAGTTGTTTTCATAAGCATCGCCAACAAGCGATGTCTCTCGATAACCTGCACCTACGAGAAGGCCCCAATTGTCGCTGAACTCGGTCTGAAATTCGAGCTGGTGCCCAAACACCTCTGTATCGATCAGCGCATCAGGTTCGCCCGTGAACAAGCTGCGAGGCGAAAAACTGAACTGGTCGGAGAAGATTACACCGCGGTCCTGAGGCAATTCTTGCGAGGTGTATTCAAGCTCGTATGTGATCGTTGAGCTTTCCCCGACATCGAAACGGACGGACGGATAGATGCCAAATTTCTGCGTTTCCTTACCCACGCGGAAACTGCCCGCATCTTCGAAAAAGCCTGCAACGCGGATACCGCCATTGTCACCCAGCGTCGTTTGAAGGTCGATATCCCCGCGGTAAAAATCAAATGAGCCGCCTTGAAGCTGGACATAGCCAGACGTCTCATACTGAGGACGCTTGGTGACGAGATTGATCGTGCCGCCCGGTTCACCCCGTCCATAAAGCGCAGAGCGCGGGCCCTTCAAAACTTCAACCGCTTCAATTCCAGAAATATCGCGCGGGCCGCCAAAGCCTCGCCCGGCGTTAAAACCATTAACGAGAAAACCGCTGGGCAGGTTGATGTCGCCTGAAAAGCCGCGGATGGAGAAGCTGTTCCAAAGGCCGCCAAAGTTGTTTTGGCGTGACACAGAAGCCGACAGATCCAACGCTGCATTCAAATCCAGTGCATTGGTATCGCGCAGAATTTCTGAGCCGATAGTCTGGTCGATTTGAGGAATCTCAAGATCCTCAAAATCGCCCCGATAGGCGCGGCGATCGGTGACAATGATCTCGCCACTTGCCGTCTCGACACCCTCGGACGCTTCAAAGTCCTGAGCGATGGCCGGAGCACTGACAGCGCCTAGTATGATGAAGGAAGAGGAGGCAAGAAGCCGATTAAGGTGCATTAGAATATCCGTTCAGAACTAGTGATTTCGGGAAAGTCGGTAGAGGTGCGCCCCCGCCAAGAGCACCGCGCCGGCAATTGTTGGGGCGGTTTCGCCAAAGCCTAGGGACTCAGCGACAAGCGCAAGGAGCAGCAAGCCAATCCCGGTGATTGCCGGGATAAGAAATGAAGGCGTGCGCGCATCATGCGCGATTAAGACAGTCGTGACCCCCGCCAGGATTGCGAGTGCTACAAACAACCAGTGGACCCATTCGGCATCCGCCAGCAAACCAAGCATTGGTAGGCTGATCGCGGCGACGGGCAAGAGCGCGCAATGCACCACACAGATCAGGCTGAAGCCTATTGCTGCCCGGTCGATTTTTGCTGTGTTCTCCATGTCACTCGCCCTCAGAAGGATTGAGGACCAGAAGCAGGCGTTTCTCGCCCGTTCCTGCGATAGGAGGCGAACGGTGAATGGCCGGGCTATTGGTGGCGAGCTTACCCTTGAAGATGCCAATATCACCCGCCGACATCGAGTTGATGTGGAGCGGCTCAGCTCCGTTCTTTACGCGGGCGGCATCGTCGTCTGTCAGCCATTGAGTGCCTGACCCCGCATAAGTCGTGATTAGGCGCGCTTTGACATAGTCGGCATGCCACTTGCGGCAGGAATTGGTGGTAACGACCTCAATTCTGACTTCGAGTTCAGTGAGGTCAAGAACGCTACAATAGCGCTCCGCCAACATCACAATGTCGGCGGTCAGTTCGTCTCGCTCAACTTGATCTGCGAAGCCCGCATCATCCAAGCATTCCTCAAGGCGTTCGCGTAGGTTTGGCAAGGGCGTGTCGAACCGAACATCTGTAGGATCGCTCGAAAGTAGGCGGGCATAGTTGCCCGGAATTTCGCGCTCCCAGATCGCGAGATTGCACTCTGGATCACGCAGCGCGCGAAGAACGTCACAGGAGGCAGAAACCGCTGCGGAGGTTTGCAATATTTCAGACAATTTCGAGATCGACTCATTTAATGTTACAACGTAACATCGGAGCTAGCTGAGGGATTTGTTCCTTGCAAATGGTTTGTTGATGGAACGTTCGTTTCCGGCCGTAGAGCTGGAACTCCCCACATGTGAGGGCTCCTGAAGGTGGCATTCGCACCGGCTTGAACGCGCTCGATCCTTCTGAAGCAAAACTCCAGCTACTCACTTATTCTGCCCAAAGGACGCACCAACAGCATTGACAAAATTCCGGCATCACTAGATGCTAATGCAAGTGACTCGCATTTGCGAAACGCTATGGAGGATTTTCACTTGTCAATTACCCGTTTCAGTCATGCTGCCCGAGCAGCATGTTCTGCCATCGCTATTATGTCCGCTTGCGCGGCAAACGCTTCGGAAGAAGCCGCAGAGGATCAACAAACCGATCAAAACACCATTACCGTCACTGCGACGCGCGCGCCCGTGACGATTGCTGACGCGCCCGCAACGGTCACAGTTATCGATGCTGAGCAGATTGCGGATGAGCTAGTCACCGACATTCGCGATCTGGTGCGCTTTGAGCCAGGTGTGACTGTTCGCCGTGCTCCTGCCCGCTTTGGTGCCGCGCTCGGCACGACTGGGCGCGCTGGCAATGAGGATTTCAATATTCGCGGGATCGGCGGCAACCGTGTGCTAATCCAGGTGGATGGCATCCGCGCGCCGCAAGGGTTTGCATTTGGCGCGCAAAGCGTTGGCCGAGACAGTGCCAGTGACCTTGGCCTGATCAAATCGGTCGAGATCCTGCGCGGGCCTGCCTCTGCATTTTACGGCAGTGACGGGCTGGCCGGCGCGATCAGCTTCACAACTTCGGACCCCGAAGATTTCATTGATGATGGCAACCGCATCGGCGGCTTTATGCGTGCGCAATATGGCTCTGCCGACAATGAGTTCGCTGGCACCTCTGCCATCGCGGGCAGTGCCGGGAACTTCTCCGCGCTGCTCGCCTACTCGCGCCGCGATTTCGAAGAGCTCGACAATCAGGCAAGCATTGGCGGCGAAGGCCCCACGCGCACCTTGCCCAATCCCCAAGACGGCGAATCCAACGCACTGCTCGGTAAATTGGTCTGGAGCGATGGCGGCCATCGCATTCGTCTGACCGGTGAATACCTTGAACGCGAAGTGTTCTCCGATGTGCTGACCGGGCGCGGTCCTGTCTTCCTATTCGGCCCAACGCCCAGCTGGATTGTCGACAGTCTAACGGCGCTCGACACGACAGAGCGCACCCGCGTTTCAGCCGATTGGACATGGACCGCTGACGAAGCTGGCACTGGCTTTATCGATTATGCCCATCTTGCGGCCTATTGGCAGGATGGCGAAGATCGCCAGTTCGCCGATGAAGATCGCTCACCAACCGGGGCAACACCGCGTCCTGATCGCGAACGGCTCAACACGTTTGAGAACCGCGTTTATGGCAGCGTCGCAGACTTCCGTTCGAGCTTTGACACTGGCGGGATCTCGCACACGCTCTCCTATGGCGGCGACGTGAGCTTCACCCGGCAAGAAGGCCTGCGTCACGGAGTGGTCCCGCCATTCGGCGAGAGTTTCCCAAGCAGAGCCTTCCCAGTCACCGATTTCACGCTCGGCGGCATATTTGTGGGTAACGCAGTAGAGATCGCTGATGGCGCATTCACGCTTTACCCAGCAGTACGGTTCGACTTTTATGATCTGGACCCGACCGATGATCCGCTTCTGCCGACCTTTTCAGCATCGGGACAAGATGGCTCCCGCCTCTCACCGAAAGTCGGCGCGGTTCTCAAACTGGGCAATGGCGATGTCCGCCTGTTCGCAAACTACGCGCAAGGTTTCCGCGCGCCAACGCCAAGCCAAGTGAACAACTTCTTTGAAAACCTGGCCTTCGGCTACACCTCTGCGCCCAACCCGGATCTCGAACCAGAAACCAGCGAAACGTTCGAGGGCGGTGTGCGCTACGGCACGGATGAGATTGATCTGTCGCTTACTGGCTTTGTCGCCGACTATGACAACTTCATAAGCCAAGAGGTTGTTAGCGGCACCGGCACGCCATTTGATCCCAGTGTTTTCCAGTTCGTCAATCTCGACAGCGTCAAGGTCAACGGCGTCGAGGCAAGAGCCAGCTACCAGGCGGATAACGGTTTCCGCACCCGGTTCGCCATCGCCTATGCCGATGGCGAGGTGCAGTCACCCGGCGCGCCTGTTGCTGCGCTTTCAACTATAGATCCGCTCAATGCGGTGTTCGGCATCGGCTATCGCGACCCGGATCGACGCTTCGGCGGCGAGCTGATCGTTACGTACAATGCGGGCAAGGAAGCGAATGAAACGGTCGGCGTGTGCAATGGCACCTGTTTCCGTCCAGAAGAGTTCGCGATTTTTGATGCAACGGCCTTCTACCGCTTCAACGACACATTCACGCTGCGCGCCGGCCTCTTCAACATCACGGATAGGGCCTATTCCTATTGGAGCGATGTTCGCGGCCTGACCGACGCGTCCACCCTCACCGAAGCCTTCACTCAACCCGGCCGCAATTTCAGCGTCTCGCTCAGCGCCGCTTTTTGATCCCAGGAGAATGAACCCATGAAATTGGCAAACCTATTTGGCGGCGCCGTTTGCGCCCTTGCCCTTGCAACCAGCCCAGCACTCGCTGACGCCCCTGTCGGTGAGCGTACGAGCGCCCAGGAAAGCGCATCGTTCGAGGCGGACCGCGCCGACATTCTGGCAATGGCAGGCGACTTCAAAGTTACCTTCGATATGAAAGAAACGACCCCTTGGCGCGAAGGCTATGAGCCGATCGATGCCAAAATTTCTGGCGGGCATGAAAGCGTGCGGGTGATCGAGGATACGGGCCGCAAGATTGTGCTGCAGCACCTGCTGGTGGTCGGACCGGAGGCGAGCCCATTTGTCATCAAGCATTGGCGGCAAGACTGGGAATATGAGCCTGAGCAAATCCTGACTTACAACAGCACGGGCAAATGGGTGCTCGAAGATGTGCCCCAACCAATGCGAGCCGGGCGCTGGTCGCAAACCGTCTATCAGGTGGATGACAGCCCGCGCTATGCCGGGTGGGGTCAATGGGAAACCACCAATGGTGTGCGCCGCTGGCGGTCAAATTGGACCGTGCGCCCGCTGGCCCGCCGCGATGCGACCCGAAATCCGGATTATGATCACTACCGCTCGATCAACCGTCATCAGCCATTTCCGGGCGGCTGGATCCATTGGCAAGACAACACGAAGATGAAGTGGGTCGACGGTGAAGCTGTGCCCTATGTCCAGGAGAGCGTGCTCAACACCTATGTCACATTTGACGGTTATCCCACTGGAGCCGCTGATGCATACTGGAAAGCGACTGAGGATTATTGGGCCGTCGTGCGCGCAGAATGGGACAAAGCGATTGCAAGCGGCAACGGCGTAACTGTCGAGGAAGAGGCCAACACTGGCACTGTCATCAGTGGCCGCTTGCTTGAGATGGGCACACAAATCCAGAAAGGAGAGATGGAGCAGTCAGCTGCAATTGCCGAGGCTCAAACTTTGATCCGCACCGCTGCGGCTGCACCCGCGACGGCAAGAGCCACGACTGAAGCAAAGGATGCTGGATACTGAGCGACCAAAGCAATGCGTGGCGAGCGTCACCACCGCAGCTCGTAAGACACGCATTCTCTAAGCTCGCAGTCTGCCGCACGAGAACCATCACGTATTGGCTGCTACCGGTCGTGCAACTGGATGACTTTGAGAAATGCGTCCCCATAGGCATCCAGTTTCTTCGCCCCGACGCCAGGCAATTCGCTTAGCGCGTCGCGGGTCTGAGGCTTAAACCCGGTCATGTCTCGCAGTACGGAGTCGTGGAAGATGACATATGGAGGGACCTGATTCTCCTTTGCCAAGTCGCGGCGCAATTCGCGCAAGGCATCGAATAGCGGGTCGCCAACTGGGTTGAGCGCCTGGCTTGAACCGGATTTGCGTCGCTTCCCGCCGACCCGTTTTGGTGGGATAACCAGATCCAGCGGCTGCTCTCCTTTGAGGTAACCGCGTGCCTCCGGGCCTAGCATCAAGCCGCCATGTTCCGTCGGCATTAATGCACCGCGCACCAGCAGCGCTCGGTGCACTGGTTTGAGCAGGTCAGCTTCCTCGCCTTCGACTATGCCGAAGACTGACAGTGTATCGTGCCCCTGTGCACGGCTACGCTCACTGGATTGACCGGTTAGAATGCTCTCGATGTACCCTGATCCATAGGTTTGCCGCGTGCGCGCCACCGCTGAGAGGTACTTTTGCGCGGCAATCGTCGCATCAACAGCGCGGGCCGGTTCCAGGCAATTGTCGCAATTGCCGCAAGTTTGCGCAGGATGCTCTCCGAAATGGCGCAGCAGGATCGCACGGCGGCACCCACCGGTTTCAACCAGCGCGCCGAGGGCCGACAATCGCGTCCGCTCTCCTGCCTGCCTCGCCTCTTCAACATCGCTAACGCGCATGCGCGCCCGTGCAAAATCGTCCGCTCCCCAGAACATGTGCGCCGATGCTGGATCGCCGTCGCGCCCGGCGCGGCCCGTTTCTTGATAATAGGCTTCGATCGATTTGGGCAGGCCAGCGTGGGCGACAAACCGCACGTCTGGCTTATCAATGCCCATGCCAAACGCGACCGTCGCGCAAATCACCATGTTCTCGCTTTCGACGAAGGCCGCTTGGTTTGCGGCGCGAATGTCGGCTGGCAGTCCGGCGTGGTAACAACGCACTTCGCGTGTTCCGTCAGACAGCGAATTGGACAGTCGTTCGGTCGCCGCCCGAGTTTGGGCATAGATAATCCCGGGTCCGGAATTCTCGGCCAACAAGCGTCTTAGTTGCTGCGTCAGCTGGTCGCGGGGACGGATCGCATAGCGGATATTGGGGCGATCGAACCCGGCGACGATCAACCCTTCTGGCGCAATCCCAAGCTGCGTTAAGATATCTGACCGTGTATGGGCGTCTGCTGTCGCGGTTAGGGCTAGTTGTGGCACATTGCTGAACTGGTCCATCAACGGGCGCAGCAGACGGTAGTCAGGGCGGAAATCGTGCCCCCATTCGGACACGCAATGCGCCTCGTCGATCGCGAACAAGGATATCTGACACTGGGAAAGCAGCTCCCTAAAATGAGACTGGCTTGCCCGTTCCGGCGCTACGTACAAAAGATCGAGCTCGCCTGCTCGTAACTGAGCGATCGTTTCAGCGCGGTTCTCGTCTGCGCTGGTAAGGGTGGCGGCGCGGATCCCGTTTGCGCGGGCGCTGCGCAATTGATCGTGCATCAACGCGATCAGCGGGCTGATGACAATGCAGGTCCCCTCCAGTAGCGTGGCGGGCAGTTGGTAGGTCAGCGATTTACCCGCCCCGGTCGGCATGACAGCCAGTGTCGAATGCCCGTCCATGATCCGATCCACGACTTGCTGCTGAACGCCGCGGAAGGAATGAAAGCCGAAGACCTCGTGCAGTTTATGCAGCAATTCGGGCCCGGTCGGCAAACCGGTTCCGCCTGAATCAGGCTGGATGTGCTCGTCTGGGGGGCAAATTTGGGAGCTGCCAGTTTCGGTGGTCATAGCGTTCGCCATGCCAGAACTCTTCTGGTGAGAGAAGCGCCAGTCCTTCTTAATGAGGCAAGCCTGTGGGCGAGCGCGATGAAGCAACTGACCACACATATCTCGCCTGGTTCGCGCTGAGAATGATTGCTTGGGATTGAGGGAAGCGCGGTTTGGACTGGCAAAACCCTCGTTAAACGCGGCCTCGCGCAGCCACTGTATAAGCGGAGACCAGTAGCGGGACTAGGTGGCGGAGAGGGTGGGATTCGAACCCACGGTACCCAGAAGGCACAACAGTTTTCGAGACTGCCCCGTTCGACCACTCCGGCACCTCTCCGTATGGGGTGCGCGCTTTCGCTTGAAAGCACTGCTGTGAATGGTGCGCTTGCGCGCTGCATTCTGGTCGGGAGCGCCGTTAGCGCAGCCCCTTTGACTTGCCAAGGGGAGAATGCCTCACGCCTTTGCATTTGGGTAACACATCGCGGCAATTCGCCACAATAACCTACCAAAACTGGCCAAAGCTGGGGAGTGATCGCCCCGCGCGCTTGTTTTGCACCTGCGAAGGTCCATATTCGCCGGCATGGAAAGCGCAGAGTTCTTCTCCAGCCAAGCAGGCCGTAAGTTAATTGCACCGCGGCAGTTGAAGGCTCGTTTCGGTATTGGCGATGTCGTCTGCCACCGCCTGTTCGATTTCCGCGGCGTCGTATTCGATATCGACCCAGTCTTCGCCAATAGCGAGGAGTGGTACGAGTTGATCCCGGAGGACATTCGCCCTCGCCGTGATCAGCCTTTCTACCACCTACTCGCCGAAAATGACGATGCGAGCTATGTCGCCTATGTTAGCCAGCAAAACTTGCTGGATGATGCCACCGGCGGCCCAGTTGACCACCCGACAGTCCCGCAATTGTTTGATGGCTTCAAGGACGGGCGGTATCAGATGCGCCGTTCCTTAACGCACTAAGCGCTGCATCGCACCCACTTAGCTTTTGAGCTTCCACCCTGATTTCAAAACGGCGTAAACCGCGCCTGCCATCACCAGATTGAGCACCAGCAGTCCTATGGCCGCGCCCATAACCGCGCTGTCAGAACCAATGTCGCTGCGACCCAAGAAGCCATAGCGGAAGCCTGAGATCACATAGAAGAACGGGTTAAATCGGCTGACCGCTTGGAACGTCTCCGACAGGTTGTCGATCACGTAGAATGTGCCGGATAACAGCGACAAAGGAGCGATCACGAAGTTGCTGATCGCGGCGTTATGATCGAACTTCTCCGCCCAGATCGAAGTCGCTAGACCCAGCAGCGCCAGCATCACTGTACCCATTAGGGCGAACCATATCACCGCCCACCAATGCTGAGGCGCCAAGGAGACACCCGGCCACAGCAGCATGGCGAGCGAAACCGCACCGCCCACCGCAATCCCGCGCGTTACCGCCGCCATCACGATCCCGCCCATCAGCTCTCCTGGAGACAATGGCGGCATCAAGAGGTCGATGATCGTCCCCTGGATCTTGCCCGACAGCAGCGAGAAAGACGAATTGGCAAAGGCGTTCTGCATCATACCCATCACAATCAGGCCCGGCGCAACGAAGCTGGCGAATGACACGCCCAGCACTTCGCGCCCCCCGCGCCCCAATGCGACCGTGAAAATCACCAGAAACAGCAAAGTTGTGACCGCCGGAGCCCAGACAGTCTGCGTCTGCACCTTGAGAAACCGGCGAACCTCCTTAATATAGAGGCTCCACAACCCAATGCGGTTGATCCCGGTGATAAGCGGGGTTCCTCGCGGCGGAAACTGAACGGTGCTTTGCGCGCCTGCACTGCTAGGCGACACTTCATTGACGACAGCGTCTTCGTTTGCGCTGGATTGTGCTTGATCGGCCATAGAGGGTGCGGTTAGGGCGAAGGGGAATGGCATGCAAGTGCGGCGAGCTCGCCGTGCCGGTATGACTGGGGATGAGATTGATGGCGACCTGCGCAAACCTGGGCAGGCCGCACGCGCATTTGACGCGATAGAGACAGAATGGAGTTTCAATGGCTTGGACCGATGAGCGAATTGGTACGCTCAAGAAGATGTGGGAAGGCGGCTCGACCGCCAGCCAGATTGCTGAAGAACTGGGCGGTGTTAGCCGCAATGCAGTGATCGGCAAGGCGCACCGGCTGGGCTTGAAGTCCCGCCCTTCCCCTGTGAAGGCCAATGAGAAGAAGAAGGCGGCCAAGAAGGCTGCGGCTAAACCAGCCGCTAAGAGAGCGCCGCCAAAGGCCGCCACTAAGGCCCCGGCTGCGGCCGCGAAGCCTGCGGCTAAGCCTAGCGCTGGCAGCGCGCCTGCCGCTGCGCCAAGCGGCCCTGCGGCAAGCGGCGTTCCGTCTCAGCCTCTGCCCGATCCGCGTCCTGATCTGCCCAAGATCGTCTCGGTCGGCCCTGGCGGCTTCCTGAGGCAAGGCCCCGGTGATCAGCAACCGCCGATCCCGCCTGCCCCGCCGCGCCGTCTGGTGCCTGCCAAGCCAAGCCCAGAGATCGCGGACAAGACGAGCCTGCTCGACCTGTCCGAGAAGGTGTGCCGCTGGCCGATGGGTCACCCTGGCGAAGCGGACTTTCACTTCTGCGGAGAGGCCGTGAACCCGGGCTTTCCGTACTGCGTCGAACATTGCGGCCGGGCCTATCAGGCACAATTGCCGCGCGGTGCCCGCCGTCCCCCACCGCCTCTGCCATTCGGCGGCCCACGGGTACGCTAAGGCACGCATCACTGACATTATGACCAAGCCTGGCGCCCACAGCAGCGCGCTCGGCCTAGTCAACGCTTGGTAACTCTCTCCCGCTATAGGCATGGCCTTTAGCGGGAGATGTGTTTTGAGCGAGGATGACAGGCCAAACAGCTTTGACCGGCTTGACCAACGGATTGGCAGCATCTGGAGCCGGTTCTGGGGCGCAGTGCTGGGCGCTGGATCCGCTGCGTTGTTACTTAGCGCGCTCAGCTCTGACGACTTCTCACTTTCGGGATATTGGCCAGCTCTGGTGGGTGCTGCGGTGCTCGCGCTATTGGCCGCCGCATGCTTCCGATCGCGTGAGGGTATGCTGAGCATACTGTCCGATGTTGGGGTTTCCAAACGCAAGCCCTGAGCACCTACCGCCTGCACAGCCTCATCTGATGCGGCGCCCTCGCTTCGTCGTACGTCAAGCACGTTTGGAACAGCTGGAACACAGTACAGGGCGAAAAATCCAATCGATTGAAAACAGCCTGAGTGATCGGAAAAAGCGATCAACCGGGCCTGCATGGCGTCCCGCCAGAAAAAACGCGGCCAAGCGCGCCAAACTGCCAGCTCCCTCACCTGCGCGTTCAAGCACCAAGACAGCTGCAAAGCTCGCATCAGAATTCGCCAAAGGACCATCCCGCCACTCTGCGCGCGCAGGCCAGCAGTAGGAAAGTGTTTTGCGCCCTAAAACTAGCCCTCTATACCTCCGCTCAACCAAGCATCGGCTCTCCCCACACGCGCTTGTCCATAGGCCAGCCCCATGCCTTGCGTTCTCACCGCCCACCCGGCAACACGGCCCTCGAGATAAACCTGCTCAAACCCGCACACGGAGAACACCATGCCTCTTTCGCTTCACGCCGCCTTCGTTCCCAGCGGTCTCCAAATGATCGGCACCGGCCGCCATTTGCTCAAAAAGGCGGAAAAGTGGTGCGATGCGCAGGGCAAGGACCACAGCGACATTCTGAACGCTCGGATCATCGAAGACATGCTGCCGTTCACTTATCAGGTGAAGTGCATAGCCGAGCACACCGCGGGCGCACTCGCCGCCGTACAGAATGGATTTTACAGCCCGGATCTAAACCCGCCTCCGGCCACCTTTGCAGAACTCCACGCCAAACTCGACGCAGCAGAGGCCGCTCTGGGTGCCCTCACCGAGCAGCAAATGGAAGAGTGGATCGGCAAGGATATGCGCTTTGAATTCAAAGACATGGGGCTAGATTTCACTGCTGAGAATTTCCTGCTTAGCTTTGCTCAGCCCAATTTCTATTTCCACGCCGCCACCGCCTATGACATTTTGCGGATGCTCGGCATTGAGGTGGGCAAGCGCGACTTTACCGGCGCGATCCGGATCAAAGTGCCGTCATGATGTCAGCCACCGGCGATCAGCGAGAGCGCGCCGCAGCCCAATGATTTTACGAATGTTTACGCCTCCATGCGCCGCGACCTTGGTAAGCGGCAGGCGACACAGCACACAATGCCACTTGGAGCCCCAAAGATGACCTTCCCAAAACTCACCGCCTCACTTCTCCTCGCCGGCACAGCGCTGGGTCTGCCCAGCGCCGCTCATGCAGAAATTCCCGCATCCGTGCGCGCGATGATCGAAAAGGCTGAGGAAAGCGACGATGTCGAGGCGATGCAGGTTCTGATCGACCTCGCGGATGAGACCTTCCCGGGCAATGCCGATGAGCTCAACTCCATCATGGCGAGCTTTAAAGAGCGCGTTGCTGTCAAAACCGCTGCCGCGCAGGTGGCCGAGGCAGAGGCCGAAGAAGAAGCGATCCGCAGCGCGGGCATCTTTCAAAACTGGTCCGGAAAAGGCGAATTTGGCGCGTTCCGCTCCACTGGCAATTCCTCCAACACCGGGGTCACCGCCGGGATTGAACTGGGTCGCCAGGAGATCGGTTGGCAGCAAAGTTTCAGATTCCTCGCCGATTTCCAGCGCAGCAATGGCGTGACCACGCGCGAGCAATTCCTTGCCGCCTACCAGGCCGATGTCGACATTAACGACCGCCTGTTCGCTTACGGTCTTGGCCAATGGGAACGTGACCGGTTTCAGGGCTTTTCCGCGCGCGTCTCCGCCTCGGGCGGCTTGGGCTACCGCGTGCTGACAGAAAACCCGACGCTGACCGTGCGCGCTGGCCCCGCCTACCGCGTCACGCGCAGCACGACGGGCGATGTCTCACGCAATATCGCGGGGCTCGCCGCGCTCGATTTCGATTGGGAAATCGCAGAATCGCTGAAACTGACCCAGGACGCGAGCGCCTTCATCCAATCCGGCAACAGCACCTACACCAGCACCACCGGCCTGCAGGCATCGCTCAGCGACAATCTGTCCGCGCGCATTTCCTATGCGGTTGAGCACGACACCAACCCACCACTGGGCGCAGTGCAAACCGACACGCTAAGCCGGATCACGCTGATTTACGACTTTTGAGGCGGAGTGGGCGTGGGATGTCCGCTAAAGATCCAAGACCTGACATTCATGCATGCGCAGCCCACCTGATCTCCAAGCCACTTCTCCCGACTACGTCGCGCGTAGCTCCATTCATTTCGATTGATTGTGTAATTTCGCCATCTGAGGGAGTATAGGCAGCCTGCCAAGTGTGGCGTCAGGGAGCGGTGGGCATGCCAGAAGTGAATGCGGAGTTTATAACAATTGTCGCCGAGCAGCTTGGCTTTGTGAGTGCATTTCTTGGCGGGGTCTCGGCGACAATCTTGGTTACCATAGTAATTTTCGTCGAACCAAAGCGATCCGTCAGTTGGATCGTTGGTGCCTCCGCGCTGGCTGCGTGTAGTTTGCTGATTGCTGTCGTCGCCTCGTGGCGGTTGATCCTGCTGCTCAACACAGACCTGTCCTCACAAGTCGAGTTGGATATGATTGCCTTGCTTTATCGAAGTATGTTGCTCGGCTATGGCGTGGGCTTTCTCAGCCTGATAACATGCATTGGACTTGCGGGCTGGATACGATCACGAAAGCTCGGCATCATCACTACGACTATGGCCGTAATTGCCGCCAGCTTCTTCATATTTGCCACGCCGTTCGGATTGTAGCTTTTTCGAAGGACGCTGCGTTTCGACATCACCAAACCTGTCGGTCTGCTTCCACCCGCAAAAATTGCTAGCAAGACCGCCACTATCGGATCGCAGATGCGCCTACGTCTGTCTCCATTCCGCTCACTTCCTCGCAAACCAGATCACGTGATGCGCGCCTTTGTTGTTGGGGCGCGAGCGTACGCGGCGTTCCTCTACTTTCAGGCGGGCGTCTTGCAGGCGGCGTCTAAAGCCGTGGTCGGGCGCGGCGGACCATACCGCCAGAACGCCGTCCGGGGTAAGAGCGTCGCGCGCTTTGGCTAGGCCGGTGCGCGAATAGATGCGGTTGTTGTCGGCGCGCACCATGCCGTCTGGGCCGTTGTCAACGTCGAGCAAGATCGCATCGAACTTCTCGCACGTGCCATCATTCGCATCATCGATCAGCGCGGCGACATCGCAAATCTTGAGGTCAAGGCGCGGATCATCCAGCGCATCGCCGGTCAGCTCTGCCATCGGCCCCTTCGCCCATTCGATGATCTTGTCGGAGATTTCAGCGACCACGGCCTCGCCCTTATCCCCCATCCGCGCGAGCGCCGCGCGGTAGGTGAAGCCCATGCCATATCCGCCGATCAGGATGCGCGGACTGTCCTTCTCCAGCCGGTCAAACGTAAGCTCAGCCAGCTGCTCCTCAGAGAAGCGCATGCGCGTGCTCATCAGCTCATTATATCCCAGCACGATCATGAAATCGCGCCCATGGCTGTAGAGCTCAAGCACTTCCCCATCGGGGATTTCAACGGTGTCGATCAATTCACGTTTTAGCATGGCGGAGGCCTTAGATGATTTCGTCTTCGTCAAACATAGTGTCAGCCAGAACAGCTTCTGCGATGTCGTTCAACCGGTCATCGGCGGTATCTGGTCCAACAACTTCGGCAATATGCATCAAGGCGTCCCCCTGATTGACGACCGGTAAGTTGGTTCGGCCAATGATAACACCGGATAACGTGGCTGTAATATCGTGGTTTTCTTCCCCAAACGGATCAGAAATCGTGCCTAGCAATTCGCCATCTTCAACGAATTGCCCTGCCGCCTTGATCGCGCGGAAAATGCCGCCCTCGCTTGCCCGAACCCATGATGTGCGCACGCTGCGCACAGACGCGGCGGCCGATTTCGCTGGCTTGCGCACGCCCATGCCGAGGTGGTTCATCACGCGCAAAATCCCCTGGACGCCAATGCGGATTGCCAGCTCGTCAAACCGCAAGGCTTCGCCGGCTTCAAACAGCAGCACGTCGCACTCATGCTCCGCCGCGGTTTGCCGCAGAGATCCCTCGCGCAGGCTGGAGGTGATGATCGCCGGCGGCGCGAACACCTTGGCCAGCTCCGCTGCGCGCGGGCGATCCGCACTGATGCGGATTTGCGGCAAGTTCGTGCGGTGCAGCGCGGCCGTGTGCAAGTCGACGCCGAAATCGCATTGTTCGATAATCTCAGTGGTGAAGACATTCGCCAATTGCGCCGCCAGCGAGCCTTTTGCAGAACCAGGGAAACAGCGATTGAGGTCGCGCCGGTCTGGCAAGTAACGTTGGTGCGCGACGAAGCCGAACACGTTGACGATCGGGAGACACAGCAAGGTCCCGCACAAACGCTTTGCCGAAACATGGGTAAGCAAGCGGCGGATCACCTCCACACCCAATATTTCATCGCCGTGGATCGCGGCGCTCACAAACATGGTCGGCCCCGGTTTTGCGCCGTGTATCACTCTGATCGGCAGCGAGACCTCGGTGCTGGTGGAAAGACGGCTGATCGGGGCGTCGATCGTAGCAATTGTTCCAGCGGGCACTTCATGGCCGCATAGGATGAACGGCGGGCGCGGTGTGGTTTTGGGCAATTCATATCCTCTTTGCTGAGAGCCTGAAATGGGCTGTCCACATACAAAAGAAAAGAGCCGCCCGGGTTTCCCCAAGCGGCCCTTTTGATTGGCTATCTGAGAAGACTTAGTCTTTCAGGAAGTCTGGCATTGAAGCTGGGCCATCGCTGTCCCCGCCTTTATCGCCGCCGCCGCCACGTGGGCCGCGACCACCGCCGCCGCCGCGTGGACGACGATCACCGCCGCCGCGACCGCCGCGATCGCCGCGCGGCTTGTTTTCGCGCGGTGGGCGGGTGTCTTCCAACTCTTCGCCGGTTTCCTGGTCAACAACGCGCATCGACAGGCGGACCTTGCCGCGCTGATCGATCTCGAGAACCTTGACCTTCACTTCTTGACCTTCGGAAACAACGTCGGTGACTTTCTCAACGCGCTCGTTCTTCATTTCAGACACGTGGACGAGACCGTCTTTGCCGCCCATGAAGTTCACGAATGCGCCGAAATCAACGATGTTGACGACCTTGCCGTTGTAGATTTTGCCGACTTCGGCCTCTTCAACGATGCCTTCGATCCATGCTTTCGCCGCTGCGATCTCATCAGCGTTCGAAGAGCTGATCTTGATCGTGCCTTCATCGTCAATGTCGACCTTCGCGCCGGTTTCAGCAACGATCTCACGGATGACCTTGCCGCCCGTACCGATGATGTCGCGGATCTTCGACTTGTCGATCTGCATGGTTTCGATGCGCGGTGCGTGCTTCGAAACTTCACCGCGTGAAGAGCTAAGCGCTTCGGTCATCTTGCCGAGGATGTGCGCACGGCCAGCTTTCGCCTGCTCCAGCGCTTGGGTCATGATTTCCTGCGTGATGCCGGCAACCTTGATGTCCATCTGAAGGCTGGTGATGCCTTCTTCTGAACCGGCCACCTTAAAGTCCATGTCGCCCAAGTGATCTTCGTCACCCAGAATGTCGGACAGGACGGTAAAGTCTTCGCCTTCAAGGATCAGACCCATCGCAATACCGGAAACCGGACGCTTCAATGGAACGCCAGCGTCCATCATCGAGAGCGAGCCGCCACAAACGGTCGCCATCGAGCTTGAGCCGTTGGACTCGGTGATGTCTGACAGAACGCGGATCGTGTAAGGGAAGTCCTCAACACTTGGCAGAACCGGATGCAGCGCGCGGAAGGCGAGCTTGCCGTGGCCAGTTTCGCGGCGGCTGGTAAAGCCGAAGCGGCCCACTTCGCCGACCGAATAGGGCGGGAAGTTATAGTGCAGCATGAAGTTGCTGTAAGAGAGGCCTTCCAGCCCGTCGATCATTTGCTCAGCGTCTTTGGTGCCAAGCGTGGTGGTGCAGATCGCCTGCGTTTCACCGCGGGTGAACAGCGCCGAACCGTGGGTGCGCGGCAGCAGGCCGACCATCGCCTCAATCGGGCGAACTTCGTCGGTCTTACGGCCATCAATGCGCTGACCATCCTTAAGGATCGCCTTGCGAACGATGTCGCTTTCCAGCTTCTTCACGAGCTTAAGAATGCCCATGTATTGTGCTGGATCGCTCTCTTCGAGATCGGCAAAGTGCTCGCGCGCTTTTGCACGGGCTGCGTTGACGGCGTCCTGACGGGCGCTCTTCTCGGTCAGCTTGTAAGCCGCTGCCATGTCGTCGCCAATGGCGTCGCGCAGTTGCTCAAGTGCGGCCGATTTGTCTTCAACCGGATCGAGTTCCCACGGATCCTTCGCAGCTTGTTCAGCCAGATCGATGATCGCGCCGATAACCTTGCGGCTTTCCTCGTGAGCGAACATCACCGCGCCGAGCATTTGCTCTTCGGTCAGTTCTTTCGCTTCGGATTCGACCATCATCACCGCGTCTTGCGTCGCAGCGACCACGAGGTCGAGATTGCCGTCTTCGCCCAGCGCATCGGTGATGGTTGGGTTGAGAACGTATTCGCCTTCATTGTTGAAGCCGACACGCGCTGCGCCGATTGGGCCCATGAATGGCAGGCCCGAAATCGTCAGAGCGGCTGAGGCAGCGATCATCGCAAGGATATCTGGCTCGGTCTCGCCATCATAGGAGAGA
The DNA here is from genome assembly GCF_057364975.1 of Erythrobacter sp. S249. Taxonomy (NCBI): domain Bacteria; kingdom Pseudomonadati; phylum Pseudomonadota; class Alphaproteobacteria; order Sphingomonadales; family Erythrobacteraceae; genus Erythrobacter; species Erythrobacter sp. S249. Next base: position 933,971 of record NZ_CP200287.1, read on the forward strand.
ACCTGACAGATTACGTTGATTTCGTTGTAGAAACCTTCTGGGAACAGCGGACGACATGGGCGGTCGATCAGACGGCTGGTCAGCGTTTCCTTTTCAGTCGCGCGACCTTCGCGCTTAAAGAAGCCGCCCGGGATCCGGCCAGCTGCAGAGAATTTTTCTTGATAGTGAACGGTCAGCGGGAAGAAATCCTGGCCTTCCTTCACAGATTTGGCGGCGGTGACTGCGCACAGCACCACGGTTTCGCCATAGGTGGCCAGAACAGCGCCGTCGGCTTGACGGGCAATACGGCCGGTTTCCAGAGTGAGGGTTTTCCCGCCCCACTCCAGCGATACGGTTTTCGTGTCGAACATTGATTTTCCTTTTGAACCCGCATGGCGCCTTATTGCGCGGCGGGGCCTACATTTTCCGGTCTAGACTGGCCCGGAACAGTATGGGGTCATTTACCCCTCGCTTTCCCTCACCGAATTGTGAAAAAAAGCTGTTTTGTTTGGTCGCATCGCGGACGCAAAAACCGGCAAGCCACTTTTTGCTGCGATACTCCCGTTTGCCGGGGATACCGTCCCGGTCCGGTGCGGGGGCTTTTTCTATCCCCCAAAGGCTCTGCCGCCGAATTGCAGCCAGTGCCTCTTACTTTCCCTTTATTGTGATCCCCCGCGAAGGCGGGGGTCTCGTACGGTCAGGAACGAAATTTTCCGAACAAGGCCCCCGCCTTCGCGGGGACTCACGCTTTATAGCAAAACGGCCCCCGTTGTGGGAGCCGCCTGCAAAACTCTTATTTACGCAGACCCAGTTTCTGGATCAGGGCGTTGTACCGCTCAACATCTTTCTTCTTGAGATAGGCGAGCAGGTTACGGCGCTTGTTGACCATCATCAGAAGGCCGCGGCGCGAATGGTTGTCTTTGTGGTTGCCTTTAAAGTGATCGGTCAGGTTGCGGATACGCTGGGTCAGGATCGCGACCTGTACTTCAGGACTTCCGGTGTCACCCTTACCTTGGGCGTTGTCCTTGATGATCTTGGCTTTTTCTTCGGCAGTTACCGACATAATATTCTCTCTTACTCAGCGACATCGGGAAGGTTAAAGCCCCGCACGATTTTGGTCGTACCTTCGATCAACTCAATGAGCGCTACCGGAACATTGTCCAGCATCGCGCAATAGAGCCCATCACTTTGGGGCAGTTCAGACAGGACCCGGCCCTGGCGGACCGCCTGCGCGCTAGTCTGATCGAGGATTAAGGCCGGGATGTCGTCCAGCCCCGCCTCGAGCGGCAGGGTTAAGTCTTTCAATGGCGCGCCACTAGCGATTTCATTGAGTTTGTCCAGCGAAATCGACTGGTTTTCGGTGAATGGCCCCGCCTTTGTACGCCTTAGATAGGTAACATGACCGCAGGTTCCAAGAGTGCGGGCAATATCGCGGGCGAGCGAGCGAATGTATGTGCCTTTGGAAACATGGGCTGAGAGGGTGACTTTCTTTAGCCTCTCGTCACCCTGAACTTGGCTCAGGGTCCATCCCTCGGAACTTTCCTCAAAGTTTGAGCTGGCGATGGATGCTGAAACAAGTTCAGCATGACGCGGCGAAAGAGAGTGGATCGTAACCGCCCGTTTCTTCAGCTCCACCTGCTCGCCAGCCCGCGCCAGATCATAGGCACGCTTGCCGTCCACCTTCAGCGCGGAATAGGCTGGCGGAACCTGCTCAATCGGCCCGGTGAAATCAGGCAGCACGGCCATAACCTCGTCCAAGGTTGGCATGACGTCGCTGCGCTCAATCACCTCGCCCTCGGTATCGAGCGTATCAGTCTCCGCTCCAAAGAGGATCGTGAAATCGTAGATCTTGCTAGCATCCAGCATCCGGCCCGCGAGCTTAGTCGCCTCGCCGAGCGCAATCGGCAAAACTCCTTCCGCCAGCGGATCGAGCGTGCCGCCATGCCCGACTTTGGTTTTAGCATATCCGCCTTCACGCAATACGCGCTTCACCGCGCCGACCGCCTGCGTCGAGCCAAGCCCGCGCGGCTTATCGAGGACTATCCAGCCGTGTGGGGCAGACTTCTTGTCGCTCATGCCGGTGCTTCTGTCTGCCTGAACCCGAACTCTGCCCGATTACCGAACACCACGCGATTGGTGATGAGCGACACCGCAATCGAGCTGAACAGCACAAACACCATCACATCGATATAGTGCAGCCAATCCAGGCCGAGCGAGCGGTAGAACGTCGTTCCACCCCATATCCCCCTATCAGTGTAGAGATAGAAGGTGTGGAAGGCGTAGATTGCGACGCCATAAATCAGACCAGTCACTGCCGCTCGCGCATCTATATTGCGGAACAACAAGGCCGCAGCAAAGGCCGACAAGATCGGCATGGAAAGCAGGCCGTTGAGCTGTTGCAAAAGGTCGATAATGCTTTCCGCGTTGGCGTAGACTGGGACCAGCACAATCGATGCTAGCATCGCACCAATTCCGACCTTGCGGTTGAGGTTTACGACGTTGACATCGGGGTTGATAAACTTGCGGTGAAAGTCGACCGACCACAGCGTAATCGTCGCGTTCATCACAGCCGAATATGTGGTCAAAACCGCAGCCGCAATCATCGCTGCGAACAGACCGCTTGTCCAACCCGGCAAGACTTCGCCCACCAACATACCATAGGCCTCGTCGCCAACCCCTCCGAAAAGCTTGTAGGCGACTACGCCCGGGATAACCACAATCGGCGGTACGATCAGCACGCGAACGATTGCTGCCGCAATGATGCCCTTCTGCGCCTCCTTCACATTGGGTGCGGCCAGCGCCTTTTGCGTGATGTTCTGATTGGTCGACCAATAGAATATCTGGATGAAGATCATTCCGGTAAACAGCGTGTGAAAGGGGATCTGACTGTCATTGTCTCCCACCATCGACAGGCGCTCAGACGGAATACCGGAGAAATCGAAGCCAATGGCTTGCAGCGCGAGGAACACCACCACCAGCGCGAGCGCGAGAATGCCGATACCGCTGTACGTATCGAGCACCGCGACCGCGCGCAGACCACCCAAAATTGCATAGGCTGCTCCGACTATTGCAAAAACGCTTGCGATCATGATGAGCGGAATATCGGCCCCGAAAACGGCCTTGGTAAACAGTGATCCGCTATAGATGACAGCCGGGAGATAGATAAAGATATTACCGGCAAGAAAAAGCCCCGAGATGACCGTGCGGATGCTGCCTCCCTTGTAGCGCTTTTCAAGCAGCTCGGTCACCGTCGTACAATTGTTGCGATAGTAGATCGGGACAAACACAAATGCGAGCAGCAACAGACCGATAAACCCTGCAATCTCCCACCACGCCAGCAGGAACATTTGAGCACCGTTCATGCCCACCAGCTGATCGGTCGAAAGGTTGGTCAGCGTGATAGCGCCCGCAACGAAAAACCAGCTTAGCCCTCCGCCTGCGAGGAAAATTTCCTTGTCTGCAGTCGCGTGACTGGCCGCGCGCGCTGCAGCAACTTTGCGCCACGTCATGCCAGCGAGCACCGCCATCAGTGCAAAGAACACTGTGACCTGAATGGTATCCATGAATTCCCTTCCCTGCGACGCCTGCCCTCGATCGGCAGGTCTTCGAACTGCTTTGGTCTTGTCCTAGCCCAAGGAGTGCCGCATGGCGATGGCAATGACCACGCAGCCCCCACCCTCTCCCCATTATCACGAATTGCGAGCAGGCGGCGCGTTCGTCGCGCTAGAGGCGACGCAAGGCGCTCGTCCAATCATCCTTTATGCTGGCCCTGATCTTCCGGGCGTCGAGTTAGAAGAATTGGCGATGCTTGCCACTCGCCAACACGCGCCGGGCACTGCGGCGGTTCCGCTGCGCGGCTTTATGATCAACGAGATCGGCACCGGGATTTCCGGACCATCCGGCCTGATCGCGCATCGCGGCGGGCAAGATTGGGCGATTGATTTGCGCCTCGTCGCGATTGAGCAACGCGGCGAGCACGACGTCACCCTGTGCTGCGAAGACGCCAACACCGCCGTTGCTGTGCGCCATACGCTATCGCTCGACCCCAAGACCGGCTTGCTGACCAGCAGCACCGAGATCGAGAACCGCGCGGACGGCGAGCTGCAACTGGATTGGACCGCTGCGCTGTGCCTGCCGCTGGACCAGAGGCTGGAGCGTATTTTCAGCTTTACGGGCCGCTGGTCAGGCGAATTTGCGATCGAAGAAATCGCCCCTTTTCAAGGCAGCATCGTGCGCGAGAACAAGGCTGGACGGACCAGCCATGATGTCTATCCGGGGGCCTTCGCTGGCGCGCCTGCGACTTCTGAAGACAGCGGCCTTGCGGCGGGATTTCACCTCGCATGGAGCGGGAACAGCCGCCTGCGTGTCGACCGACACAGCGATGGCCGCGCATTCGTTCAATTCGGCGAAATGTCCTTCCCCGGAGAGATCAGCCTGGGCCGCGATGAAAGCTATCGCACGCCCGATCTGATAGTTGCTTGGTCGCGGGACGGCTTCAACGACGTATCGCAGCGTCTTTACGACCACCTCTGCAACGAAGTGCTGGACAAGCGCAGCTTCGCAAAGCCACGCCCTGTGCATTACAACACTTGGGAAGCGGTCTATTTCGACCACGACGAGGCGACGCTGATCACGCTCGCGGAGCACGCCGCCGCCGTCGGCGCAGAGCGCTATGTGCTCGACGATGGCTGGTTCGGCGGACGCCGCCACGACAATGCGGGCCTTGGCGATTGGTGGGTCTCAGACGCGGTCTATCCCAATGGGCTCCACGCCATCGTCAATCGGGTCAAACAGCTCGGCATGGAATTCGGCCTGTGGTTTGAACCAGAAATGGTCAATCCCGACAGCGATCTGTTCCGCGCGCATCCTGACTGGGTGCAGGGCGTGGAAGGGGTGGAACCGATCCCCTCGCGCGGCCAATTGACGCTCGACCTCACGCGATCTGAGGTATGCGATTACCTGTTCGAGCGGATCGACAAGCTCGTGCGCGAATATGCGATTGACTACATCAAATGGGATATGAACCGCGACACGCATTTCCCCGGCAGCGGGGGGCGCGCGGTGATGCACCAGCAGACAAAGGCGGTCTACCGCTTGATGGAGCGTCTGCGCGAGGCTCATGCGGAATTGGAGATAGAAAGTTGTTCCTCCGGCGGTGCGCGCGCTGACTTTGGCGTGCTTCGTCATTCGGACCGCATCTGGACCTCCGATAATAATGACGCCCGCACGCGCCAGCACATCATGCGCGGTGCCAGCCATTTCCTGCCTTTGCGCGTGCTGGGCAATCATGTCGGGCCGAAAAAATGCCATATCACGGGCCGCCAGTTTGCCATGCATTTCCGCGTCGCCAGCGCGATCTTCGGCCATATGGGCATGGAGCTGGACCTGCGCGATGAGAGCGAGGCGGATCTCGAAACGCTGAAAGCCGGGATCGCTTTGCACAAAAAGCACCGCGAGCTGATCCATGGCGGGCATTTCCTTCGCCTCAAATCAACCGCGACCACCAATATGATTGGCTGCGCGGCGCGCGATCAAAGCGAGGGGCTGTTTTCCTACGCCAAGCTGGAAAGCGAGCTCAACACGCTGCCCGATCGGATCATGTTCGGCGGGCTTGATCCAGCGCGCCATTACCGTGTGCAAATGGTCTGGCCGCTGGCGAACCCATCGCTCAGCACGCCCTCTATCATTGAGGCGGCCAAACTGCTTGAAGGCGGAACGACATTCTCAGGCGCCGCGTTAATGGGCTACGGGATCCAGCCGCCGCTGACATTCCCCGACACCTGCCTGATCTATCATTTGGAAGCGACCGACTAAAATATGAGCCAGACTGCACAGCACAGCGAAGAGATGCTTGATCTCTTGGTGATTGGCGGCGGCATCAATGGCGCCGGGATTGCCCGCGATGCGGCCGGGCGCGGCCTCAAAGTGTGCCTGGTGGAGAAAGACGACCTCGCCAGCCACACCTCCAGCGCATCGACCAAGCTGGTCCACGGCGGCCTGCGCTATCTGGAGCATTTGGAATTCCGCTTGGTCCGCGAAAGCCTGATCGAGCGGGAACGCCTGCTGAAAATCGCGCCGCATATCGTCTGGCCGCTGAGATTTGTTCTGCCGCATGACAAAGGTTTGCGACCCAGATGGCTGCTGCGGCTTGGCCTGTTCATGTATGATCATATGGGCGGGCGCAAACTGCTGCCCCCGACCCGCACGGTGAACCTGCGCGAGGCTCCGCATGGGAGCTTCCTCGAAGACCGGCTGGTCAAGGGGTTCGAATATTCCGATTGCTGGGTTGAGGATTCGCGCCTGGTCGCGCTCAATTGCGTCGATGCAAAAGAACGCGGTGCAGACATTCGCACGCGCACGGAATGCACCGGGCTTACCCGTGACGGTCATCATTGGAACGCGGTCCTTAGCGGCCCCGATGGCGAGACGCATGTACAGGCCCGCCAAGTGGTGAACGCGGCTGGCCCATGGGTCGACAAAGTGCTGGGCCGGGCAATCCCGCGCGAAAGCCATGAGAATCTGCGGCTGGTCAAGGGAAGCCATCTGATCTTCCCAAAGCTATTTGACGGCGACCACTGCTATATCTTTCAAAACAAGGATGACCGGATCATCTTTGCGATCCCCTATGAGCGCGACTTCACTCTGGTTGGCACCACCGACCAAGGGTTTGAGGGCGATCCATCGGGCATCGATATCTCACCGGAAGAGGCGGACTACATCTGCGATGCCGCCAATGAATATCTGCGCACGGACATTGCGCCGGATCAGGCTGTCTCCAGCTATGCCGGAGTGCGGCCTTTGTATGATGACAAGGCCGCCAGCAATTCCACGGTGACGCGTGATTATGTGTTTGAGCTGGAAGACACAGACGAAAACGGCGCGAAGGCAGCGCCAATCCTGTCGATCTTTGGCGGCAAGATCACAACCTATCGCAAGCTTGCCGAACATGCTCTGAAGCGCCTGGGCCAAGGCGACACCAGCTGGACGATTGATGCGCATTTGCCCGGCGGAGAGATCGATCCGATGCGCTTTGACGCCTTTGTGACCGACCTAGCCATGCGCTATCCGTGGCTGCCCGATGGGGCTGCGCTGCGGCTTGCACGGGCATACGGGACGCGGGCCGAGGCGCTGATTGGCGGGGCGCAGGGCCTCAATGATATGGGCGCGCATTTGGGCGGCGATCTGTTCGCGCGCGAGCTTGAATATCTGATCGAACACGAATTCGTTCGCAGCGCCTATGATGCTCTGTGGCGACGCAGCAAGCTGGGCCTGCACCTGACCAAGGAAGAGCGCGCGCGTGTGCATGAATGGTTCGAAAGCGAACAGGTGTCCGCGAAAGCCGCCGCCCAATGACCAAGAACACGCCGCTGTCCCGCGCCATTGGCGGCAAGACTGTCTATCGCCGTGAGCATCGCAAGGCCGATGGGCGGATGCTGCAATTATACGGCCACTCGCCGCACGAATTGGCGCTGCAATCCGAAAGCGCGGATGAAATCGCGCAAGGCGGAGAAATCCGCCATCATCCCCTGCGGGACGAATGGAACGTCTATGCCGCACACCGGCAAAATCGCACGTTTAAGCCTGCCGCCTCAGACGACCCCCTCGCCCCAACCCGCGCAGGCGGCCCGGAAACAGAAATTCCGTTTGAGGATTTCGAACTCGCGGTGTTTGAAAACAAATTTGCCGCCTTCCACCCCAGCGCCTCTGATGCGAGCGCGATTGCTGGCATCACCGCCGAACCCGCCAAGGGCGCGTGTGAGGTGGTGGTCTATTCAGCCGAGGCCAGCGGCAGCTTGCACACTATCGGCCATGATCGCCGGCGCGTCCTGATCGCCGCTCTGCTCGACCGCTATCAGGCGATGTTTGATGCGGGCTGCGAATATGTGCTGCCGTTTGAAAATCGCGGCGATGAAGTCGGCGTAACTTTGCACCACCCACACGGCCAGATTTACGGATTTCAGCGCGTGCCGGCAATACAGCAGCGGGCAATAGATGCCTTTGCGGGCGGCTATGACCTCGCCGCCGAGATACAGGCCGCCATGCCGGACTACGGACTTGGCGAGAAAGACGGGATCGCCGCCTTCGTGCCGCGCTTCGCCCGCTTCCCCTATGAGGCATGGATCGCGCCCACGGCGCGCCGCGCAGGCCCATGGGAATGCAGCGATGCAGAGCTTGACGCCCTTACCTATTGGCTTGGCGAGATGACGCGCCGCTATGACGTTTTGTTTGACGGACCGGCGGCAACTATGATGGCGTTTCACGCTGCGCCGAAATCTGGCGGCGAAGGCTATCATTTTACCGTGCAATTCTACCCGCTGCTGCGCGCCAAGGGCCGGGTGAAATATCTCGCATCAGTTGAACAACACACCGGGACATTCACCGTCGATGTGATGCCCGAAAGCGCAGCAGAAGCGCTGCGCAAGGTGGGGGCACATGACTGATTTTACCGCGCACGCGCCGGGCCGCGTGAACCTGATCGGGGAGCACACGGATTACAATGGCGGCGTGGTGCTGCCCGCTGCGCTGTCCATCGGCTTGGACGTGACGCTGGCGGCGCGCGATGACGATACGGTCGCGGTCAGCTCTGGCGATTACGACGCGCCCGACATTCGCAATCTGTCCGATGATGCGGTCGGCGAATGGTCCGACCCTTGTGTGGGCGCGATCCGGGTCGCCAATGATCTGGGGCTGCTGAGCGGTGGCGCGACGCTGGAGGTTCAATCGACCATTCCAGAGGGTTCTGGTCTGTCTTCCAGCGCGGCTCTAATCGTCGCAGTCTTGAAGGCAGCGCGCGCCGCTGGCGGAGGCACGCAAAGCGATGTCGAGCTGGCCGTGGCTGCGCGCCGGGTTGAGAACGAATATATGGGCGTGCCCTGCGGTATTATGGACCAGATGGCGGTCGCGCTGGCTACTCCCGGTACGGCCATGGCGCTCGACACCAAGCATCTCGAATACGATCTCGTCGCCCTGCCCGAAAGCCATGAGATGGTGGTGATCCACTCCGGCCTCACCCGCAAGCTGACCGATGGCCGTTACGCCGCACGCAAAGTCGAATGCGACGCCGCAAAGGCGCATTTTGGCACCAATGACCTGTGCCTGCTGCCGACTGAGCAAATCGAGCAAGCAGAACTGGACCCTGTCGCCAAACGCCGCGCCCTGCACTGCGCGACCGAGCAAGCGCGCGTCTGGGCCGCGATTGATGCGCTGAAAGCGGGCGATATTGCCGCACTGGGCCATGCGATGAACGACAGCCATGTTTCCATGCGCGACTTGTTCGAAATAACCCTGCCAGAAATCGACGCTCTGGTGGCCAGCGCGCAGGAGCTAGGCGCGGCAGGAGCGCGGCTGACGGGCGGCGGCTTTGGCGGCTGCATCGTCGCCTGCGTCGCAAAGGACACCCGCGAGACGTGGCTAGAGCAATTGCTCGCGCGCCATCCGCAGGCACGCTTTATCGACGCAGTCGGAGCTTAGCTTAGCCCGCGACAGCCACCGCAATCGACCGGTATTGATCCATCACCCAGCCAACCGCCGGGCCAATGGTGTTTTCGAGCACACCCCATTGCGGCGCAAACCACGTCAGTGCGACCAGCCCAAAAAACAGCAGCATCCCAAACGGCCGCAACTTCGCATAATATTTCACCATGCTGCGCGGCAGCAATCCTTCGACAATGTGCGAGCCATCAAATGGCGGGATCGGCAGCAGGTTAAACACACCCAGAAACACATTGATGAGGATAAAGTACCCCAGACCCTGCACCAGAATGTTCGGATCGTCAGGATTTGCGGACGGGTCCAAATTGCCCGTGACTATGCCCAAGGCAATCGCGCCCAGCAGAGCGAGCACAAAATTCGTGCCCGGCCCCGCCGCCGCCACGGCCATCATGCCATAACGCGGATTGTTCAATCGCCACGGCTGCACCGGCACCGGCTTGGCCCAGCCAAACACCGGCGCGCCCGCCAACGCCAGCGCTCCCGGCACCAATAAAGTGCCCACCGGATCAACATGGCGGATCGGGTTGAGGCTCAGCCGCTTTTGCTCCTGCGCGGTCGGATCACCGAGCAGTTTTGCGGCATATCCATGCGCGACCTCATGAAAAACAATCGCGACGATCAGGCACGGGATCAGGATGAGGGCAAGGGAAAGGGTCTCGGACATCTGTGATAGGTAGGCGCGCGCGCCTTAACCCGCCAGAGCTTCGCTGAAATGTTTGCGACACAGCGCCAGATAGCGATCATTCCCGCCAATCTCGGTTTGCGCGCCTTCCTTCACCGCAGCGCCGCTTTCATCGACCCGCAGGTTCATCGTCGCCTTGCGCCCGCAATGGCACACCGCCTTTTGCTCGATCAACGCATCGGCAATGCCCAGCAGCGCCGCTGAGCCGGGGAACAGCTCCCCCTGAAAATCCGTGCGCAGGCCATAGCAAAGCACCGGAATGCCGTGCACATCGGCCAGCCGGGCCAGCTGCCACACCTGATCCTTCGTCAGGAATTGCGCCTCGTCCAGCAGCACGCAGTCAATCGGCGTTTCTGCATGATCACCCAGCACAAAGCGCTCTATGTCCGTCGCAGAATCAAACCGCCGCGCATCGCTGGACAGGCCAATCCGGCTGCTGATCGCGCCAAATCCGGGCCGATCATCAATTGCCGCCGTCCACAGGCACACTCGCATTCCCTGCTCGCGGTAATTGAACGCGGTCTGGAGCAGAGTGGTGCTCTTGCCCGCATTCATGCTCGCAAAATAGAAATAGAGCTTCGCCATGGAGGCGCAGCCTAAGCCAGCGCTGGCATTTGGGCCAGCCGGGAAGATGTGCCCATACACAGGCTTTACTTGTGTGCAGACGCATTCACAGGGCAGACAGGCACCGCACGCAATGTTAGCGTCACGTCTAGATACACAGCATGAGTTGAGGGGCTTTATCCTATGGCAAGCGCAGCGCCGACACCCGATCAGAGCAAAGGCATGGGCGGGATTTTGGGCTGGATTGAACGCAGCGGTAATAAGCTGCCCGATCCGGTGTTCCTGTTCTTCTGGCTGATCGCAATCCTTGTGCTGATCTCCGTGATTGCCAGCGCGGTGGACCTATCCGCAGCGCACCCGACAGAGATTGACCCGGAAACTGGCAATGCGCGGATCATCACCGCCGCCAGCCTGTTCAGTGCGGAGAATATCCAGCGTTTGTGGGTGGATATGCCCAAAACCTTCACGCACTTTCACCCGCTGGGCTATGTTCTGGTGGTGATGTTGGGCGCGGGCGTGGCCGAGCGGGCGGGCCTGTTTGGCACCGCGATGCGCGCGGGCGTTCGCAATGCGCCAAAGGCTCTGCTCACCCCGATTGTTGTGCTGGTCGGGATGCTCGGCAACCTCGCCGCTGACGCTGCCTATGTGGTGCTGATCCCGCTGGCGGGCATCATCTTCCACGCCGCTGGCAGGCACCCGGTCGCCGGGATCGCCGCGACATTTGCCGGTGTTTCTGGCGGCTTTTCCGCAAACCTCTTCCCGGGCCAGCTCGACGCGCTGCTGTTCGGCATTACCGAGGCGGCGGTGGAAACCGTGTTCGGCGATTACACCGCGAACATCGCGGGCAATTGGTATTTCATAGCGGCGATGACATTCGTCTTTCTGCCGGTGATCTGGTTCGTGACCGACAAGGTGATTGAGCCGCGTCTGGGCACGTGGAACCCCGCCAATGCGGGCCGTCCAGCCGAAGACGAGCAGGGCGACAAGCCGCTGACCGATGGTGAGCGCGCTGGCCTGCGTTACGCTGGCCTTGCCGTGCTTGGCGTGATCGCGCTGTGGCTCGGCTTTACCTTTGGCCCCGGCACACCTCTGATTGATGAGACCGCATCGCCAGAGGCTCAGCTTAATCCGTTCTATCAAAGCCTCGTCGGCGGCTTCTTCCTGCTCTTCCTGCTGGCCGCATGGGCCTATGGTAAGGGCGCGGGGACGATCACCAATCACCGCGACCTCGTAAAGATGATGTCCGGTTCGATGGAGGACCTCGCCTATTACCTCGTGCTCGCCTTTGCGGCGGCGCATTTTGTCGCAATGTTCAGCTGGTCGAACCTCGGCCTGATCCTGGCCGTGCAAGGCGCAGATTTCCTCGGCTCAACCGGATTGCCAGCCTGGGCGCTGCTCACCGCGATCATCCTGGTCTCCGGCCTTCTCAACCTGTTCGTTGGTTCAGCAAGCGCGAAATGGGCGCTGCTCTCGCCAGTTATGGTGCCGATGCTGATGCTGCTCGGTATCTCGCCAGAGATGGCTACGGCAGCCTACCGTGTGGGTGATGGGGCAACCAATATCATCACCCCGCTGATGGTCTATTTCCCGCTAATCCTGATCTTCTGCCAGCGCTGGGATAAGAGCTTTGGCATTGGCAGTCTGGCGGCGATCATGCTGCCGTTCTCGATCGGGTTGATGATCTCTGGCCTTGCTCTCACAATTGGCTGGGTCGTGCTCGATCTGCCGCTTGGACCAGGTGCGAGCGTGTTCATCGATATCCCGACAGCGGCCAATGCGGCCGGAGGATAAGGCCTCTAATTTTCTTAAAGTGAAACTTTTCGCAGGGTTGGCGCGAACATCGTACCATAGGAGAGTTTATGTCCCGCGTTCCCCAGTCCCTTGCAGGCAAGTTCAAGATCGTCGCCGTCCCCATGCTCGCAGCATTGCTGATGGGCAACGCGTCGCAGACCTACACGCTCGACACTAAGGCAAGCTCAATCGCGGCAAAGGTGCCGTTCCTGGGCATTGGCAGCCGCACGGCGACGTTCAACACGATCACTGGAGCGGTCACCTTCGTCCCGGATCGCCCGCGCGATGCGAAGGTCGATGTGACGATCAACACGCAGGACATCAAAGCGCCAGATTCGGTGACGTTGAAACGGCTGCGTTCTGAAAAGTTCTTCTGGGTCGATAAGTATCCAACCGCGCGTTTTCGCGGCTCCAACCTGGTCATGACCAGCGGCCGCACCGGCAAAATCACCGGGAAACTGACCGCGCGCGGTGTGACCCGCGATGAAACTCTGTTTGTGACCTTTGATCAGCCACCGGCCAGCAATGTCGGCAAGGCGATTGGCCTCACCGGCACGATGAAGATCAATCGCAAAGACTACGGGATGACGTCGTTCAATTTGATCGTCGGCAAGACCGTGACGATCAGCCTGAAGGCGAAGATGATCCCGCGCTAGGCGCCGGTTAAGGCGGCGCGCTCACCCCTCAAATTCAAAACCATTGCCAATGGTGCTCAGCGTTGGCTGGGTGTCCTTCGGCACATCACTCCATATCCAATTGGACTGGTCGTCTTCGATGCTGCCTTTTGCATCCTTGCGCCTGCCGGTGAGGTAATTCACGCTGGTCTGGCGCATTTCGCCTGTGTTGCGCCGCACATGCGTATACTCAAACCCGATCAGCGCCATGGCTTTCCCGTCCCAGCGAAACTGAAACTGGCGGTTAGACATGCTCCAGCTGCCCGCGTTTGCGAAGAATGCGATGTGGAGATGCAGCGAACCACCCTCGATCCGCATATCTTCATAGGGATCGCTGATCGTCGGCTGATCATGATCAGGGATGATCGCATTGCCTTTGGCGACCAGCCGATATTGCCCTAGGCTGTCTTGCAAAATGACAAGCACGATGCGCGGATTGGCATCGTGATAATCCATGCCAAAGCCATCGGGATTGCTCCTCATTTTGGCCGGGTCATTTTCCTGAATGATCAATACGCTGTCGGTGCGGCCATCACCGTTGAGATCACCTTCGGCCTTGTCGAACAATCGCCAGCCGCGCGGAACGAAGTCGAGATCGCGATAAGACGTCAGGCTCTCCCAAGTGGGAGTGGACGATCCGGGAACAGGCTGAATTTCTGCAGGCGCATCAGTCGCTCCGCCAGCCAGCGCCGCCGCGGCCAGAAAGGCGATCACGATGCGCCGCCTTCATCGCCCTCTTCTTCAGCCAGGTCGCGCGCCACCTTGGGATCGCGCAGCAGGCTCTCAATCCGATCTGCCTCATCAAAGCTCTCATCAGCTCGAAACTTCAGCTTGGGCGCGAATTTCAGCCCTAGCCTTTTCGCAACCTCGCGCTGAAGAAAAGCGGTGTTCTGGCGCAATGCCTTCACCACCTCTTCCTCTTCAGAGCCGAGCAGTGGCTTCACATAGGCGGTCGCATTGCGCAGATCCGGCGTCATGCGAACCTCTGTCACCGCGATGTTAGAGGCGCTCACCACATCATCATGCACTTCGCCGCGCGCCAGCAATTCGGACAGGATATGGCGCACCCGTTCGCCCACTTTCAGGACGCGAACCGATTGCTGTTCAGCGGTGAATTGTTGGCGAGCCATCGGCTTAATCCATCTTTGAAAGTATGTTCTTGAGCGAGTTCATGTTGCGCGCTGTGCCGCGACAATCAAGCCGCCGCTCAAGAAATTTGCTGGAAAGGTCGGACACGCCGACCCCGTGGACATAGTCCAGATAGAGCACACGGTCCCCCAGTGCGAGCCGCTCGCTGCCCTTTGAATTGTGTTCCTGCTTCAGCGCTTCAAAGCGCGCGGGCTCCGGCTGCTGGCTGAGGAATATCGAATGCACCATCTTGTCAGAGCCATGCTCTGTCCCCGTGCCGTGGAACGGATTGTCCTCAACGGCTGATTGCACCTCCGCCTTGGTGCGCACCATGACGCAGCTCTTAAAGCCAAACTGATCGGCGAGAATACGCTCAAGATGCGCCTCAATCTCCACCGGCGCGCGGTCATCGGACAGGATCAAATTGCCGCTCGCTGCAACGGTGACGAGGTCTTTCAAGCCTTCTTTCGCAAAGGCAGCCTTCAGATCGACCATCTTCACCCGGTTGCCGCCGATATTGATGCTGCCCAGCAGAGCAAGCAAGAGCGCCATCAGAAACCTTCGGGAATATCAGTTGGCAAGGCGGTGGAAGTGGCGCGCGCGAGGAGATTGCCCGCCTCATCGAATAGCTCACCCTCAAGGAAAGCGACCCGGCGGCCATGCTTGACCACGCGGCCCTTCGCGATGATTGGCGCGAGCGGAACCATCGACACGAACGTCAGGTTCATATCGAGATTGAGCGGGAGCTTGGTGCCGTGCTCGCTGCCCTCGGTGACCGCCAGCAAAGCGCCGCCCATCACTTCATCAAGAAACCCTGCGATCAAGCCGCCCTGCACCGCGCCCCTTGGGGAGGCGAAGCTGGGCGGCGGGGTGAAGCGCGTGGTCAGCTCGCCTTTGTCGGCATCGAACGAGACGAACTCGCTCCCCATCAGCTGAGCCGATGGGGAGCGCTTGGATTCGTAAATCTTGCCCATTCGCCTGCGTCAGACGCTGATCACAGCGTCCGTTCACGCTCCTCAACCTCGAAGACTTCGAGGCTGTCGCCCGGTTGGATGTCGTTGGTATCTTCCAGAACCACACCGCATTCGAGGCCAGAGCGCACTTCGTCGACATCGTCTTTGAAGCGGCGCAGCGAAGCGATGGTGGTCGCCGAAACGATGACATCTTCGCGAGTAAGGCGCGCATGCAGACCTTTGCGGATGGAGCCTTCGGTGACGAGCAGACCTGCCGCCTTGTCCTTCTTGCCGGACTTGAAGACTTCTTGAACATCCGCACGGCCAACAACGTGCTCGATCTTTTCCGGACCAAGCTCGCCGGCCATTTCCTTCGCGATTTCGTCGGTCAGGTGATAGATCACATCGTAATACATCATCCGCACGCCTTCGCGCTTCACGAGGTCACGCGCTTTCGCATTCGGACGCACGTTAAAGCCGAGGATCGGCGCGTTTGAGGCCGCCGCCAAGGTCACATCGCTTTCCGTGATCGCGCCAACGCCAGCGTGCAGCACGCGGACCTTGATAAGATCATTGGACAGGTTGTGCAGCGCGGTGTTGATCGCCTCAACCGAGCCCTGAACATCGGCCTTCACCAGAACGGGGAATTCGACCACGTCAGAGGCAAGGTTGTTGAACATTGTGTCGAAATTGGTCGGGGCGAGCGCGGTGCGCTGCTCCGTTTTCTTCTCACGGCGATATTCGGCCACTTCACGGGCGCGCTGCTCGTTTTCTACCACGGTCAGAACGTCACCAGCGGATGGCACACCGCCCAGGCCAAGGACTTCGATCGGGAAGCTTGGTCCCGCTTCCTTGATCTGCTTGCCCTTGTCATTGACGAGCGCGCGGACACGTCCGCTCTCGGTGCCAACCACAAAGGTGTCGCCGCGTTTCAATGTGCCGCGCGTTACCAGCACCGTGGCAACCGGGCCGCGGCCCTTATCCAGCTTGGCCTCAACCACGGTCGCATCGGCATGGCGGTCTGGCCGTGCTTTAAGCTCCAGCAGTTCCGCCTGCAGAGTGATCGCCTCGATCAGATCATCCAGACCAGTGCCCTTGGTTGCGGACACTTCCACATCCTGCACATCACCCGACATCTTCTCCACGATCACTTCATGTTCGAGCAGACGGGTGCGGACATTGTCGGCATTGCCTTCTGGCTTATCGATCTTGTTGATCGCCACGATCATCGGCACGCCGGCCGCTTTCGTGTGTTTAATCGCCTCAATGGTTTGCGGCATGATGCCATCATCGGCAGCCACCACCAGCACCACAATATCGGTCACATTCGCGCCGCGTTGACGCATTTCGGTGAATGCGGCGTGGCCGGGTGTATCGAGGAAGGTGATCTTCTGCTTGTTCTTGGTCTCGATCTGATAGGCGCCAATGTGCTGAGTAATCCCGCCAGCTTCGCCTTTGGTCACATCGGTCCCGCGCAAAGCGTCGAGCAGTGAGGTCTTGCCGTGATCGACGTGGCCCATAATGGTCACGACTGGTGGACGCTCTTTCAACGTCTCTTCAGGATCTTTGTCTTCCTCAGCGACGATATCGATATCGGCTTCTGAGACCTTCTCGATATTATGGCCAAACTGCTCCACGAGCAGCTCGGCAGTGTCTTGGTCGATCGTCTGGTTGACGGTGACCATCATGTCGAGATTGAACAGCTCTTTGACCAGATCTGCGCCCTTCTCGCCCATCCGCTTGGCGAGTTCGCCAACGGTGATCGCTTCTGGAACGATAACGTCGCGAACTTGCTTCTCACGCGGTTTGGACGGCCCGCCTTGTGCGCGGCGTTCTTTCTCACGCGCACGTTTGAGCGCGGCCAGTGAACGCGCGCGGCGCCCCTCGTCCTCGTTCAGCGCTTTGGTAACGGTCAGCTTGCCCGAACGGCGCTTGTCTGCACCGGGCGAGCTGCGCTTGTCCTCGCGGCCCTTTTTCTTTTCAGGACGCTTCGGCTCTGGACGCGCAACCGGGGTAAACTTGCGACCGCTTGGCGCAGGCGCAGCTTCCTTCTTGGCTGCTGGCGCTTCGGCGGCGGCCGCAGCAGGCGCTTCAGCCTCGGCGGTGGCTGCTTGCTCAGCGGCTTTCGCATCGGCGGCGGCTTGCTTTTCCGCTTCTTCGTCAGCTTTGCGATTGTCTTCAGCGCGCTTTTTCTCGTCTTCAGCGGCCTTCTTCGCCTTCTGGTCGTCACGCTTGCGCGCGTCTTCGGCGAGCTGGAGGCGCTGTTCTTCGGCCTCGCGCTCAAGCCGCTTTACGCGCTCTTGCGGAGTTTCTGATGGCGCGGCCTTCTTAGCAGGCGCTTTCTTCGGCGCGGGCGCAGGCGCTTCCGCAACCGGTTCTGGCGCAGGTGCAGGCGCTGGCGCAGCCTCTGGCGGCGGAGTTTCGCCCGGCTTCAAGAGCTTGCGGCGGCGCTTAACCTCGACCGCCACCTTATTGGTGCGGCCGTGGCTGAAGGTCTGCTTGACCTCACCGTCACCAGCCGGCCGTTTGAGGCCAAGTGGTTTACGGGTCCGTTTGTTGTTGTCGTCGTCGCTCATGCTAGCTCGTTAGTCCTTCGTGTATTCTTCTATGTCGTTCGGGCGCGGCTGATCCGCCCCGTCCGTCGATCGTTTTGTGCTGCCGCCGCAGCCAGCCATGACAGCCCCCGAAAACGCCATGAGCCGGGACAGCGCCCGCTTCATGCGATCCGCCCCGCTTGCTCCGCGAAGAGCAAGATGAACGACATTCTCGCGGCCCAATGCCACAGACAGAGCCGCGCGGTCCAGTGGCAAGACCTCACCGCGCTCTCCGGTTCCCTCTGCCTCGCGCCCAACGCGCCAGGCTTGATCCAATTTCTTGCGCCCGTCTTCGCTGCTGTCGCTGGCGTGCAGCAACATATGCAGCGTGCCCGCGCGCGCTTGGTCCTCGATCCGTCCAGAGCCGAGCACCAATTGCCCTGCGCGTAGCTCCAATCCCAATCGGTCCATCAGTGATTTGCGCAGTGCAGATTCGATCTGCTGCGGCAAATCGTCGCTGTAGGAAAGTTTCGCGCCTTTAAACCCGCGCGCCAGCGCCCCTTTTAGCTGGCCATTCGCCATGGCCGCTTCAAGTGCCGCCTTGTCCAGCGTGACCCACGCTCCGCGCCCCGGTGCCTTGGCCGATGGATCAGGCAAAACGTCACCATCGGGCGAAATTGCCAGCCTCAGCAGCTCGTCCTGCCCAGCATGATCGCCGGTCAGGATACAGCGCCGCTCTGGCGCGCCCTTACCCTTATTCGCATTGCGACGACGGTTCTTGGACTTGCCAGACCCTCCGCCCCGGTGGCCAGATTTACCCTCCGGCTTCGGCACGGAATTGGCGTAGCCCTCTTGGGAGCCAGAAGCGGAGTTCTGACCCTCGCTGGCTTTCCCGCCAGCATCAACGATGTCGGACGCTACGCGCTCATTTGTCGGAGTCCGCATTCGCGGCCTCCTGTGTTGTCGCTTCGGTTGCAGCGTCTGCTGCCCCGTCTTCGTCTTCAAACCAGTGCGCACGCGCAGCCATGATGATCTCGTTGCCCTGCTCTTCGCTCAGGCCAAACTCACCCAGCACGCCGCCTTTGTCTTCCTGACGCTGCGGCGGACGCCGTGTTGGCGGGCCATCGGCATTATTGCGGCGGCGCGGTGCTTCGCGCTTCTTGGCGATCAGTTCGTCAGTTGCGAGGTCGGCCAGATCATCGAGCGTCTTGATGCCGCCCTTGCCCAGCACAACAAGCATCGCCTCGGAGAGGTGCGGCATATCAGCCAGCGCATCGTCGACGCCCAGTTCGCGGCGGACCGCGCGGTGTGCTTCTTCCTGACGCTCCAGCGCTTCTTTCGCGCGGTTTTGCAGCTCTTCGCCAAGCTCTTCGTCAAAGCCTTCGATCGCGGCCAGCTCTTCCAGCGGCACGTAAGCAACCTCTTCGAGCTCCGCAAAGCCTTCTGCAACGAGCAGCTGCGACAAGGTCTCGTCAACGTCGAGCTCTTCTTCGAACATCTTGGAGCGTTCAGCGAATTCTTTCGAACGCTTCTCGCTGGCCTCTTCCTCAGTCATGATGTCGATCTGGTGACCGGTCAGCTGGCTGGCAAGGCGTACGTTTTGGCCGCGGCGACCAATCGCCAGGCTCAATTGATCGTCAGGCACGACGACTTCGATGCGGCCTTCTTCCTCGTCGAGAACAACGCGGGCAACGGTCGCAGGCTGAAGCGCGTTTACGACGAAGGTCGCAATGTCATCGCTCCATGGGATGATGTCGATCTTCTCGCCCTGCAATTCCTGCACGACGGCCTGAACACGGCTACCCTTCATACCCACACAGGCACCGACCGGATCGATCGAGCTGTCGTGGCTAATAACGCCGATTTTCGCGCGGCTGCCCGGATCGCGTGCAGCAGCTTTGATCTCGATGATGCCGTCGTAAATTTCTGGCACTTCCTGAGCGAACAGCTTGCGCATGAAATCAGGCGCGCTGCGGCTGAGGAAGATTTGCGGACCGCGATTGTTGCGCTCCACCTTGGTGATCAGCGCACGCACGCGCTCACCAGTACGGGCCGCTTCACGCGGAATTTGCTGATCGCGGCGGATCACGCCTTCGGCGCGGCCGAGGTTTACGATCACATGGCCAAACTCGACCGATTTGATGACGCCGGTGATGACTTCATCAGCGCGGTCTTTGAACTCTTCAAACTGACGCTCCCGCTCTGCATCGCGGACCTTTTGAAAGATCACCTGCTTGGCGGATTGGGCGTCGATACGGCCCAGATCAACCGGAGGCAGCGGATCGACGATAAAGTCGCCAATGCTCGCGCCCTCTTGCAGCTTTTGGCCCTGAGCCAAATCGACCTGCTTGAAGTAGTCCTCGACCTCTTCAACCACTTCGACAACGCGCCAAAGCGTCAAGTCGCCGGTTTGCGGATCCAGCTTTGCACGAATGTCGTTCTCGGCACCGTAACGGTTGCGAGCGCTCTTTTGGATCGCCTCTTCCATCGCCTCAATGACGATGTTTTTGTCGATCATCTTTTCAGATGCGACCGCATTTGCGATTGCGAGCAATTCAGCCTTGTTGGCGGAAATGGCACTGGCCATCAGTCGTCTGCCTTCTCTTGTTCTAGAATTTCGTCTGCACCACTCGTATCGAGCGGCTGTGTAGCGGCAATGAGTTCATCTGTCAGGATGAGTTTTGCCGAATGAATTTGGTCGCGTGGTACGCGGGTTTCCCCGGCCTTCGCGTCTTCGATGATGACTGTATCACCATCGATCCCGCTTAGCGAGCCGCGAAGCGTGCGCTGGCCGTCAAACCCTTTGACCATGGAAATCTTTGCCTCGTGCCCTGCCCAATTGGCAAAGTCCTTGGCCCGCGTCAGCGGGCGGTCGATGCCCGGCGATGACACTTCGAGGTGATAAGCGCCCTCGATCAGCACCTCACCCGCCTCTTCGCGCGCATCCATGGCGCTGGACACCCGGCGGCTCAGTTCAGCGCATTGCTCAATGATCAGCTGACCAGTGGCCGGATCTTCCGCCATGATCTGCAGCGCTTCGCCGCCATCACCGGCCTCTGATGGCATCATCTTTACGCGCACGAGTTCGAACCCGAGCGTTGCGGCTTCAGGTTCGATTACTTCATAAAGGCGCGCCAGATCGGCCATCGTAACTCCGTTAAGACACCATGCGAAAGACAAGCTCGTTTGGGTCCGGCCCCCGGAGGCGCCAAACTCAGACCGTCTCGACGATGTCGTGATGAGCGCTAACTAAGCGCGTTCGATCCGCTTGGCAAGAGCGTTAGCGCAAATTTGCTCTGGCTCGCCTTGGGCTCAATCGGCCCAATCATCGCTCTCGCTGTTAGAGCTACCATCATCAGCGCCATAGCCCCAACCCTCTTCGGCCAAGCGCTCATTGCGATCGGCTTCCTCAGCGGCTTCAATTGCGCGGGTGGTCGCTCGCTCAGCGCGCTCAGCAACATCTTCGACAACCTTAGGGGCGAAGTATGAAACGCCAGCGGTAAAAAACAGACCCAAACCGAAAACACACAGCACCAACAGGCCGACGATGACGCGAATGCCGCCGAAAACCCGATCAATGATGTCGATAACGCCTTGCATGTCTCAAACCCCACAATACCCGCAACTCGTCTAAGCTGAGCCTTAGTTTAACTGAGTAAATAAGTGGTTAGAACACGCACTTCTGGCCTCACGCGCTTCTGCGCCGACCATTTTGAGTGGATTGCTGGTTTGCCAGCACTGAGGTAGCAACACCATCAATGAACGCTCAGAGAGGCAAGACGCACAATGGATTTGACGGACCAGAAATTTATCTTGGGAGCGGAGGCCGATAGCGGCACCTTTTATATCGCCACGCAAGATCCAAACCTTGTCGCAGAATCTACAGAGCACACTGGGTTCGCAAAGTGGACAGCAGACACTGGCTGGGTCGAGGTCGGCCTTGTTGAGTATGAAACCATCGCCCTTGTTCCCGGAAACGGTGATCTTGAACTAATCATGCTGTCACCCGTGGGCCTAGTGACCGAGCTAGGCACCGAAGGCCACGATCGCTCGTTAATTCGCACACCTGATGGTGAGGTTAGCCGCTCGCAATATCGCCACGGAACCAGAGTTGGGAAACACGTCTATGCGACAGGCCTCAACCGGCACGTGTTTGTCCGCGGGCCAGATGAAGGTGAATTCAACCTTATCTCAACCGAGATGATGATGGATGCTCCGGGTGCAAAGGCGATCATGGGCCTTGATGGCTATGCGCCCGATGAAGTTTACGCGGTGGGCACCGAAGGCGAAATCTGGAACTATAATGGCGCGCATTGGACGCAGGAAAATTCGGGCACAGGGATCACACTAACTGCGATTGCGGCTGGCCCTGATTACTGCGTCGCTGCTGGATTGGCTGGAACCTTAGTGATCGGGCGCGGCGACCAATGGCGAGTGCTGGAGCAATCAACCCTTACTGGCGATGTCTGGGGCGCAGCGTTTTTCCAAGGCGCGTTCTATTTCGCGACCACCTTCGGGATTTACCGCCTGATCGGAGATGAGGTCGAGGAAGTGCCGTTTGACGGCATAGATATGCGAACCTGCTTCACCCTATCGGTCGGCCCAAGCGGGTTATGGTGCCTCGGTACAAGCGACCTCGCCCTTTACGATAGCGAGAGCTGGCGGATGATCGGCCAGTCCTAAATTGGCGACCAATAGGTCACCCGCTAACCGTCGGCTTGCTCTTCCATCAAGCCATGCTTTTTGATGCAATGGCGCAGCTGGTCATAGGATAGACCCAGTGCCTTGGCGGTCTGCCGTTGGTTCCAGCGATGTTTGCCCAGCGCATGTTCGACAATCGTGCGCTCGTGCTGATCCACGGCGAGGCGCAGGTCATCAATATTGTCGATTTCACTTGGCGCTGATGATCCAGCATCGCCAGCGGCTGGCGCTGCGCCGCGCCCTGCCCCAGCGGTCGCACTGTCATCGCGGCGATGCGGCGGTGCGGCTGGCTTCCACGGGCTGTCGAATGGGTCGAACTGCACGTGAGAGATCGGCGCCTCGACGTCGTCCCAGCGGTACACACCCCGCTCCACCACATTGCGCAGTTCACGCACATTGCCCGGCCATGCATAGTTTTCCATCTCGCGCATGACGTGCTCGGAAAAACCGGGCCAGCCATGCCAATCAAGCTCTGCCGCCATGCGCCGTCCGAAATATTCCGCCAGCACGGCGATATCGCCATCGCGCACCCGCAAAGGTGGCAGGGTGATCACCTCAAAGCTGAGGCGGTCGAGCAGATCGGCCCGAAAATCTCCGGTTTTGGCCAAATGCGGCAAATCATCATTGGTTGCCGCCACGATCCGCACATCAACCCGCACCGGGCGCGAGGCACCAATGCGCGTAACCTCGCCATATTCGACCGCGCGCAGCAGGCGTTCTTGCGCGCCCATCGACAAAGTGCCCAGTTCGTCGAGAAATAGAGTGCCCTTGTCGGCTTCTTCAAACCTTCCGGCGCGCGCTTTGGTAGCCCCTGTGAAAGCGCCCGCCTCATGTCCGAACAATTCTGCTTCGATCAGGGTTTCAGGCAAAGCGGCGCAGTTCATGGTGACCAGCGGCTCACCCCAGCGAGAGGAAAGGCGGTGCAAACGCTCCGCAATCAGCTCCTTGCCGGTTCCGCGTTCACCAATGACCAAAACGGGCCGGCTCATCGGGGCGGCACGACTGGCCCGCTCGACCGCATCGAGGAATGCCCCAGATTGCCCTATAAACTGATTTTCCCGTTCCACGCACCAACCTATAGTGAAAATTCCCAATGATTGGCAATAGCCACCATTAACAAATTTTGGGATACGCCTAATTCATATATATATCAGCACTTTATATGCTTTGGCACACCGCTTGCTACTACGTGAACAACATCGTGACCCAGTCACAAACGACACAGACCAAAGGAAACGACCTCATGTACAACCGCAGCTTCTTCCAGAGCAAATTGGGCCAAGCAGCGCTTGCAAGCATCGCCGCAATGACCGCGCTGATCGCGCTGTCCACGCAGATGCAGGCTGATCCTTTGATGGCCGCTGCGCCTTATGCCAGCACGCATTTGATCGAAATCGCATGAACCGCCCAAGCAAGTCTTCTTTAGGGCCGGAGCGCTCAACCGACATTGGCAGTCCCCCCAATGCGGATACCCCTGCAGATGCCCTGGCACCTGCGAGCGACACTCCGGCCCACCCCGCTTCGCCCAAATTGGGTGAAATTCCGCCCGGCAACCGGGTATCACGGCTTGATGCTGAGATTCAGCGCTTGCGCACAGGGCCCGAGAATGGGCAAACATACGGGACAAACAACAATACGAGCGCGTCAACCAAACGCGACAATTCGTTTTTAGATGGAGTAGCCTTCATGGGCATTTTCAGCCGCACCCGCGATATTATCGCTGCCAATTTTAATGACATGCTGGATCAGGCGGATGACCCGTCAAAAATGATCCGCATGATCATCCTCGAAATGGAGGAGACATTGGTCGAAGTGCGGGCAAGCGCGGCGCGCACGATTGCAGATCAGAAAGAAATGAACCGCCACGTTATCAAGCTGGAGCGGCTTGAGGCGGATTGGGGCGAGAAGGCTCAGCTGGCGCTGTCGAAAGATCGCGAAGATCTGGCCCGCGCCGCTCTGGTAGAGAAGAAAAAGGCAGCCGACATGGGCGGCCAGCTGCGCGCAGAGATCGGCGTGCTGGATGACGCCTTGCGCGCTTATGAAGAAGACATTCAAAAGTTGCAGCACCGCCTGCGTGAGGCACGCAGCCGCCAGACGCAAATCGCCGCCCGCCTCGAGAGCGCTGAAAACCGCGTAAAACTGCGCACGCTGATGAGCAGCGAACGCACCGACGAAGCGCTGTCGAAATTCGACCAGATGGAACGCCGGGTTGATTACGCAGAGGGCCGCGCAGAGGCGCTGAGCATTTCTGACCAGAACGGCACACCATCGTTATCCGATGAGATCGCCGCGCTCGAAGGGGCGGATGCGATCAACGATGAACTTGAACAAATGAAGAAAGCGCTTGGCAAAGATAGCGCCAAGAAAGGGAATTAAGACCGATGGATGATCTAGTACCTGTACTGGTTGTAGGGATGCTCTTTATCGGACTCCCTTGGATGATCCTCCACCATGTGACCAAGTGGAAAACAGCAGCAACAATCACCACCGACGACGAAGTCTTGCTTGAAGAGCTCTATGCCCTTGCCAAGCGCTTGGATGAACGGATGGACACGGTCGAACGACTGGTCGCGACAGATGACGCGACATTTGAACCCAAGCGCCTGATGCATGATCAGGAAGTCGACAACCAGCAACTCCGCGAGCTTGATCGCATGATGGCTGAAAAGAAAGGAACGCCGCAATGAACTCCCCCCGCACGACACTCTATCGCGACAAACACAACGCGAAACTGATGGGCGTCTGCTCAGGAATTGCGGACTACACAGGCACCAATGTGCTATGGGTTCGAATTGGCCTCATGGTCCTGACCTTTGCAGGCATGGCTGGCATCACCATCCCAGCCTACTTCATCGCCGGATTGTTGCTGAACAAGAAGCCGCCGCATCTGTACGTCGATCAGGAAGAGCAGAAATACTGGCAAGGCGTTCGGCAAAGCCCGCAGCGGACTGCTCGCGAAATCCGCGCCAAATTCCGCGATGTTGATCGCCGCCTCGCCGCTGTCGAGACGCACTACGTCACCAGCAACACGAGCCTGACGGCTGAAATCGAGAACCTGCGCTAGGCGCGGCTCAACTGGAGGGACTGAATTATGGAAGGTGAAATGGCGCTGTTGATACCGCTTATGGCTCTCAGCATTCCTTTCTTCGCCATTTGGACGAAGCACAAAGAGAAAGTGGCCAAATTGCAGGTTGAAGCCACCGCTGAAAACACCGCTGAAAAGGCCGCGCAATATTCAAGCCAGGTGCAAAAACTGGAAGACCGCGTCCAAGTGCTGGAGCGTATTGTGACCGACCGCGGCTATGATGTGGCCACTCAAATCGAGGCGCTGCGCGATGTGCGCGATGTCGAACAATCCGATAGCGGCGTGCCGCTGAACATGAGCAAGCAGGAGAAAGTATAATGGATTGGGGTGGGCCAGGATTTGTTATTGCCATCATCGCCATCTCGACCGTTGGCTGGATCTTCAACAATTGGATCCGTGCGAAACATGGCTATCCCTTGGAAGACGAGTGGGGCGGCAAAACTCCATCAAAAGACACCGCCGAAACCAAGCGCCTGCGCGCGGAAAACAGCGAGCTTAATGAAAAGCTCGATATGATGCAGGACCGCATGATCGTACTCGAGAAGATCGTGACCGACCGCGGCTACACCCTGTCTGACGAAATCGAGGCGCTGCGCGATGCGCCCAGCAAAACCGCCGGCGACAGCGGCGTGCCGCTCAATATCAAAGCCCAGGAAAAAGCCCGATGAATGAGATACTGACCACTGAACTGCTAATGACTGTCGGCTTAGCTGGCGTGGGGGGCTGGGTTTTCACCACCTGGCTGCGGGTCAAGAATGGCTACCCGCTGGAAAACAGCTGGGGCAAAGCGGTGTATCCCAAAGGTGATCCTGCGGGCGAGCGCGTGAAGCTCTTGACCCAAGAAAACGCCGAGCTGCGCGCTGAGCTGGGCGCGGTCAAAGACCGCCTCGTCAATGTCGAACGGATCGTGACCGATGGCGGCTACGCACTGGGCAGCGAAATTGATGCTCTGCGTGAACGGGCGCTTGAAGATCGCACGGACAAAGGAAACGCATAATGTTTGGCGCTGACACGGCTTTGGTATTTGACGCGCTCCAGATCGGAGCATTGGCTCTGGCAGTGGGTGCGGGCGGGTTTGCCGTGTTTACGAAGCTGCGCGCAAAGCGTGGTCAGCCAGACGCCGGATCAAATGCGCCTTCGCCTTCCAAGGCCGATCTGGAAGAGCGCGTACGCGTTCTCGAACGGATCGCAACCGACCGCTCAAAGGATCTTGAGCTGGAGATTGAAAAGCTGCGCAGCACGCCCAGCAAGCAGGAGAATGCGTAATGGGCGGCTGGGTCTTGATCGCCGTCGTCGCAATCGTGGTTTGGGGCGTGTTGCAGTTTAACAAGCAGCATAACCGCCATGTCGAGATCGACAGCGAAGACCGCGATGCCTTGCTCGAGGCTCAGCGTGAACGCGATGAGCTGCGCGAACGCGTGCAAGTGCTCGAACGCATTGTCACCGATGAAAACACGCCAGATGCCAAGAAAACGCAGCAGCTGGCCCATGAAATTGAAAACCTGCGCCTGAGCGAGAGTAAGCCGCGCACCAAGACTACGGAGGATATGAGCGAATGATCGATGCAGTTTTCGACCCCTACCTCGTCATTGCCGGAGCCTGCCTTGTGGGTCTTTGCGTGGTCGCCTTTGCCCTGCTGAAAGGCTGGCAGGGATGGCTGGAGCTGAAGCGCTCAGAGCTGGATCAGCTGGAGCAGCTGGGCACCGGCCCGCGCGAAGTGGAAGGCAATGCCTCGATCGGCGCCGCACGGATCGAAATGGCTGACCTAAAAGAGCGCATCAAGAAACTAGAGGCGATTGCTAGCGGAGTGGAGCTCTAAGCTCCCTCCCCCAGCTTGAGGCGAGCGCGCCGCAGCCCCCCTCAGTTTGCGCTAAGCCTTAGAATACCCTAGGGAACCCAGCATGTAGTCCAACCGTAAGGACACTATGCGCCAACACGAACTTCGCACCCAAGTCGTCAAGGAAATGCATCTTCGCCGGTGGGAGATGCTGTGCGTACCGTGTCTCTACATGCAATGGGTGGTTCTGGTTGAGCCGGATGAGCGCGAGGCGGAATATGCCGCGATCGAGGCGCGCTTTGGCTCGCTCAACGGCTCTCGCAACACCACCCACCGTTCCGGCCGACTAAGCGAGCGCATCGGTTTCACGTGGGAGCGCCACAGCGAAGGCACCACGATCAGCCTGTTCGTTGAGAAGTGCAAGCCGGACGAATTCCTAAAGCCCAGAGATCATCCCGATATCGCAGCTGCGATCGATTGGGTGGAGAGCCTGCCCGGCGCGGTGCTGCGCGCGACCCGCGGTCTGGTGGTCGATAAAGAGAAAGAGGCCGCGGCTGTCGTAAACAAGACCGGGTTTGAGATGCATGAGCTGGTGTCTTGCCATATCGGCAAATCGGCGCGCATCTGGTCCGATTTCCGTGTGAAACCCGATGGCTTTGGCGCGATTGTGATTGCCTCCAACGGAACACAACCCGCCGACCTCACCCGGCTGGTCCAGCGCCTGCAAGAGCTGGGCAATTATCGCAATCGCGCGCTGCTTGGCCTGCCCGTTGCTCAAAAGATTTGGCCCAGCCTCAACCAGGCCGAAGAGCTGCTGACCGCAATTGCTCACCGCATTGCGGAAGGCGCCGATACCGATGACGCGCTAATGCGTGAAATCTCCGAGCTGTCGGTCGATCTCAACGCAGGCATCACCGAGGCGAGCTTTCGGATGAGCGCCACGGCGGCCTATGGCAGCCTCGTCTCAGAGCGGCTGCGCGAACTTGAGACCCGCCGGATAGAGGGATTCGCCTCGCTCAACTATTTCACCCAGCGCCGCTTTGCCCCGGCTGTGCGTTTCTGCGCCGCTGTGACGAAGCGCCAGGGAGAGCTTGCAGAGCGCGCTGGTCAGTTGGCGACCTTGCTGCGCGCACGGATCGAAACGCGGATCGAGAACCAAAACGCTCAGCTGCTGCGCTCGATGGACCGGAACGCGGGCATGCAATTGCGCCTGCAGCAATTGGTCGAAGGCCTCTCGATCGTCGCGGCCAGCTATTACGCGCTTGCCATCATCAGCTACGCACTGGTCGGCCTCAAATCAGTCTGGCCGATGTTCGACAAGGATCTGGTGCTCGGCATTCTGGTGATCCCTGTGGTCGCTGGCATCTATTCCTTCGTGCAATCGGCGAAAAAACGCTTGCTGAAAAAGCCGGAATAGAGATCGGCGATAGACATGGGCGCGAGCGACCCTAAATAGCGGCGCATGCGAACTCTTTCTGACATTCTCGAAGAATATGAATTCCTTGAAGGCGACGAGCGTTACCGCTTGCTGATTGAGCTTGGCCGCGAGCTTGATGACATGCCCGACGCGCTGAAAACCGACGCGACATTAGTGCGCGGATGCTCGGCGGCAGTGTGGGTCTATCCGACAGAGCAGACGGAAACTTTGCATTTCCTCGCCGACAGCAACGCTGCGATTACAAAGGGTATCGTCGCTCTGGTGATTGCCGCGGTGCAGGACAAGCCGGCGGGCGAAGTCGCGGAGATGAACGTCGTCGAGGCGCTGGCCCCATTTGATTTGAAGAGCCAGCTGTCATCTAACCGGACGCAGGGCGTGCCCAATATGATCGCTCTGGTTCAGGAACATGCAGCGCGGCTGGCGGCAGCTTAAGCCTTTAGGCCCCGGCGCTGTCCCGGACAACCGCTATGCCAGCGGCCTTTTGCTCTTTCAGTTCCGCCTTTAGCTTCGCCGGATCGCGCGCGAAGACAAAGCCAAAGCTGACCCCGCCTTCCTTACCGATGGTCGCATGGTGCAGCTTGTGCGCCTGAACCAGCCGCTTGGCATAACCCCTTTTCGGGACCCATTTGAAATAGCGCTGATGGACCAGGCCGTCATGCACCAGCGTGTAAATCACGCCGTAGAGGGTGATGCCGACGGCAAACCACCACAGCGCGTCCCAATAGAGCGAGCCGTAAATATACATCCCAGCGTTGATTGTGCCGAACACGACCGCAAACAGATCGTTCTTTTCCAGCGCATTATCATGCGGTTCGTGGTGGTCGCGGTGCCATGCCCAGCCCCAGCCGTGCATGATGTATTTGTGCGCGTACCACGCGAACAGCTCCATGCCGATCAGTGCGGCCATCACAACCAGGAAAACTTCGAGCCAGCTCATGCAGTCACTCCTGCACCAATTCCCGCCCGCTTCGCAATTGGCAGCGCCCACCATGGCACATCCGGGCGGCGGTGATGCTCCAGATGATAGCCGAAATGGAAACAGCTGGCGAGGCTTGCGAGTGTGCTGAAATGGTCGCTGCGCGCATTGTGATCATCGGGAAACGCGCCGGCACCGTGCCGATGCGGCCGGTAGGTCCCAAAATAGAAAAGTTGCAGCGAAGATGCGAGCGCGGGCAAACCATAAAGCAGGAATATCTGCATGAATGGAATATCGAGGACAAACAAATAGATCGCCACAACTGTGTGCACGAAAACTAGGGACTGCCAGCTGAAATAGCGGGTGAAAAACGTCCAATACCAACGCAGAAAACTGGTCGGATGATGCTCGTCGAAATCGGGGTCGCCTTCGCGCCCTGCCAGCTTGTGATGCTCAAAATGCGCATCACGCATCCGCCGCCATGCAAAGCCTGCATAAAGGGCCAGAAGCACCGCCCCGACAGCCGAATTTACGCGCTTAAACCCCGGCGCCAATGTGCCGTGCATCGCATCATGGCTGATGATGAAGACACCGACGGAAAGCCAGCATTGCAACGCCGCCAATGCAAGCGCTAGCGGCCAATTCGACCACGTGAGCTCAAACACGAACATGCCGTAAGCGTGCAGGCCCAGCCAGCCGCCAGCGATCGCAGCCGCCAAGGCAAGGCCAATTGCCGCCTGATGCGAGCGGGCGGGCAGAGAGAGATCAGCGCTCATGGGAAAAGATACGCAGGCGACACCATTACGGCTTCGTATAAACAATTCGGAATGAAACGGAAATCAAGGGACCGCTTATCGGATTATGCGAGCCCTTGCCTGTCCGCTCGATGCCTCAACAGCCCAGACATGTTTATTCTCAATGGTCGAGACATAGAGGGGCAAACCCGCAGCGAACATGGAAAACACATGGATTTCGGTCGGAACATCGTCCAGCAGATGAGAAATCATTAGAGCTTCGGGACGGTTGCCATCTTCGTTTTCGCCGGTCTCAAGCGATATGCAGCTGTTGGTGAACATACGACTATTCACTACTTCGCCATCCCGCACTTCAAATCGATAATGGCCGCCAAGCGGGACCGCATCGAGCGTTTCCTGCGGTACGAGATAGTAGACATACAACCCACCGTCTGCCTTTCCGGTCGGGAAAACAACAGTATTGAACGGCTTGTTCGAACAACGCTGCATCTCTTCGTTCAAAGGAATTTTGCTCGCATTCGCGAGGGTGGCTTCAAACTCGGATAATGGCCGCTCGCCCGGTTCGTAAGTCTTGGCGTCAGTGACTTTCTGATCACTGTACAGGGCAGACCAAACGGCCTCGAAACCGTCATCGGTGCCCCGCATAAAGACAACTTCGAGCCCAGCTTCGATGTCATTCACGATCCAGCCGCGAATACCTTCACCAGCCGGGTCTGCAATATCTTCAAACATCGCATCGGTGGTGTGCCATGCAGCCTGATCATAAGCATAAAGCTATTGACCGCGGTCCAAAGCGCCTCGCAATTCCGTCGCCTCGCCATCGGTTATCTGGGCTAGAGCGTCCTCGCCAGCGTCCCCTTGTTGAGAGTTCGCGTTTGCAGGAAGAGACATCGCCGAACATAAAATCGCAAAACCGATACGTGAGATCATACGCCCTACCTTCCCCATCTAACTCGTTGCAATGTCGCTGAAATCCGGCTGCTGGTCAAACGCTCTATGCGTGACATCTAACAAACGCTGGTCTCACGCCCTATTTCGCTCCAATGGAGCTTTATTTACTTCTCGGCGCGATTGCGTTGATCGTCGGTTTTTTAGTCTATCGCCGCGTTGCGAAGGCGCAGCGGCGCACAAAGCTCCTTGTCGCCCCTCTCACCCCTGAGCAACGCGAAGTGGTTAGACAGCTTGTGCCGATCACACGCCAGTTGCCCCAGCCCCTGCGGCTGAAACTGGAGGGGAAGATCAACCTATTCCTCGATCAGATCACATTTCACGGCCAAAACGGTCTTGAAGTGAATGAGGCGATGAAGCTCTCGATCGCGGCTCAGGCCTGCCTGCTCATTGTCAACACGGACGCATGGTATGACACGCTAAGGACAGTGCTTATCTACCCCTCGGCTTTCCGCACCCGCCGCAACACGCATGACGGCTATGTCGTTCAGGAACGAGACCTCACCATGCTTGGCGAGAGCTGGGCCCGCGGACCAGTGGTTTTATCTTGGGATCATGCATTGAAAGGCGGTCTTGACGCCCATGACGGACACAATGTCGTGATCCACGAATTCGCGCATCAATTGGACAGCCTAACCGGCCACACCAACGGCATCCCGCTCCTGAGCAAGGGCCAGGCCTATGAAGGCTGGGAGAAGGCCATGCTGGACGCATACAACGACCATGTGGAGCGGGTCCAAAGCGGATACCGAACCTTGATCGACCCATATGGCGCAACCAACCACGAAGAGTTCTTCGCGGAAGCCATCGTCACATTCTTCGAAAAACCGCAGGCTTTGCGGCGAGATATTCCAGCGCTTTACGCGCAATTGACGGAACTGCTGGCGCTTGATCCAGCGAAGTGGGGTTAATCACTCGCCGTCAGGGAAAAAGAACTCGCGCATATGTTCGCCAATCCGCGCCGGGCGCAAAGTGGTCGAGTCGATGCAGCACCAGCTTGATTGCACCTCGGCCAGGACTTCTTCACCGCGCGAGATGACCGTGCGGTAGAAGGCGCGCGCGCCATTATATCGTTCCAGCACCGTGTTCGCGATCACATCATCTTCCAGGAATGCAGGGCGGCGATAGGTGATCTCATGTTTCAGAGCGACCCAGGCTTTGGAGGCAATTTCTTCGGCCGGAGCAAGGTTGTTCCAATGCGCCAGAACGGCATCCTGCACCCAGTTCAAATAGCGCGCATTGTTCACGTGCCCCATGAAATCGATGTCTTCGGGAAGGACTTTGATCGGAAAGGCAAAGGGCGCTGCTGACATGATTGTAAGTTAAACACACAAAGGTGTCTTTTCCATGACTATCCGCCTGCCGAGTACGGAGCGGGTTGCAAGTGTTGCACCAAGGCCGCTAATCGACTCGTCATGGCTAGCAAACCACGCACATTGTACGAGAAGATCTGGGACGCGCATGTTGTTGAGACGCGCGAGGATGGGACATCGCTGATCTATATTGATCGGCATTTGGTTCACGAGGTGACGAGCCCGCAAGCGTTCGAAGCCTTGCGGCTGGCGGGGCGTCCAGTGCGCCGCCCGGAATTGACCCTGGCCGTGCCGGATCACAACCTGCCTACCACCGCTCGGCGCGATGCGAGCGGCAGAAAGATCCCGATTGCCGATCCGCAAAGCCGCGCTCAACTGGAAGCGCTGGAGAAGAACGCGCCGGAATTTGGCATTCGCTACATTGGCGATGCGGATGACGCGCAAGGCATCGTCCATGTTGTTGGGCCGGAGCAAGGCTTCTCCCTGCCCGGCACCACGATCGTCTGCGGGGATTCGCACACTGCCTCTCATGGCGGATTGGGCGCGCTCGCATTCGGTATAGGTACCAGCGAAGTGGAGCACGTGCTCGCGACGCAGACCTTGCTGCTCCAGAAATCGAAGACGATGGAGCTTCGCGTGGAAGGAGAACTTTCCGCAGGCATCACCGCCAAGGATCTGATTTTGCATATCATTGGTCAGATTGGCGCGGCTGGCGGGTCTGGCTATGTGATCGAATATCGCGGCCAAGTGTTTGAGCAGATGAGCGTCGAGCAGCGCCTGACCGTGTGCAATATGAGCATTGAGGCAGGCGCGCGTGCGGGCCTGGTCGCGCCGGATGATGTCGTATTCGACTACCTCAAAGGACGCCCGATGGCGCCCAAAGGAGCGGATTGGGACGAGGCGGTGCAATATTGGCGCTCGCTCGTCAGCGACCCCGGCGCTCAGTTCGACAAGAGCGTGGTGATCGATGCCAGCGATGTTGAACCCACGGTCAGCTGGGGCACCAGCCCTGAAGACGTGATCGCGATTGGCGGCACGGTCCCCTCGCCCGAGAGCTTTGCCGACAAAGACAAGCAAGAGGCCGCACGCAAAAGCCTCGACTACATGGGCCTGACGCCGGGCACCGCGATGAGCGATATTCCAGTGGAGAACATCTTCATCGGCAGCTGCACCAACAGCCGTATCGAAGACCTGCGCGCCGCCGCTGAAGTGCTGAATGGCCGCCGCAAGGCAGACAATGTGAAATGGGCCATCGTCGTGCCCGGGTCTGGCCTGGTGAAGCGCCAAGCGGAAGAGGAAGGCCTCGACCACATCTTTACAGAAGCCGGATTTGAGTGGCGAGAGCCGGGGTGCTCCGCCTGCTTGGGGATGAACCCGGACAAAGTTCCAACCGGGGAACGCTGCGCCTCAACCTCCAACCGCAATTTTGTTGGCCGCCAAGGCCCCGGCGCGCGCACGCATTTGCTCTCGCCAGCGATGGCTGCGGCGGCAGCTGTAACCGGGCGGTTGACCGATGTTCGCACGCTAAAGTGATGCAGGGCAGCTGCCATTGCGGGAACGTGAGCGTGATCATCGCGAGGCAGCCAGACTACATCAACCTGTGCGATTGCTCGCTGTGCTTAAAATCTGGCGGCGCGTGGGGATATTTCTCTGAGAGCGACGGTGAGGTGGATGGTTCAACCCGCGCCTACCGCCGTAAGGATTACAAGGAACCTGCGGTCGAGATGCAATTCTGCGGAGATTGCGGGACGACGACCCACTGGGTGCTGACAGAGCATTTGGAAGGCGAACGAATGGGCGTGAATATGCGGCTTTTCGCGCCGGACCAGGTCGAAGGAATTGAAGCGCGCACGCTTGATGGGCGCAATTGGTTTGACGAAACTGAGGCTGAACATCGCCGATCTCCGGGCAAACTGGGCAGCGATGTCTTTTTGTGAGCAGCAAAGCGATTGCTTGATTGGGTTTCGCGGGCCATTGGCCTCGCAACAGGAGGGTTAGCAAGCGATGGATGTGATGAAGGGAATTCGGGTTCCAGAGCGGCTCTACAAGGGCGTGCTGTGGCTTGTTTCGATTGTCTTTGCCGCCTTTCTGGTGGGCCTGGGCAATCTCATCATTGGCGATCTGCCGCAGGTCCAGGCTGAGCTGAACCGCGATCAATATGTCGAAACCGCTGAGGTAAAGGAGCTGCGCGGCCAGATAAGCGCGCTTGATGAAGAGCGCTCCGCTCTGGATGATCGGCGCGAGCTGCTTTATATTCAGCAGCGTCAGGCAGCCGAAGAGAAGCAATCCGCGACCGAGACGTTTGAGGCGTGGATCAAGACCCGCTCTGCGACCACCGATCCAACGCAAGATCCAGAGGTGATCGCGCGTACCCGCGCTTTGGAACAATTGCAGCAAAACGAGCGCTCAATCAGCAGCTCGATCAACGCGCTCGACACCGAAGCGACCGAACTGAGCCAGCGTCGCAGCGTGATTTCAGAGCAGCTTTACGATGCCGAAGATGCGGGCGTACCCGCTTATGAACGTGCCTATTTCTGGCAAGAGCTGCAGGTATTTGGGCTGAGACTGCTCATCACCCTGCCCATGCTGGGGATCGCCGCATGGCTGATCGTGAAGCGCCGCAAGGGCGAATATTGGCCGATCTCACGCGGGTTTGTGCTCGCCTCGGTGTTTGTATTCTTCGTCGAGTTGGTGCCTTATCTGCCAAGCTATGGCGGCTATGTTCGCTATAGCGTTGGCATCCTCCTGACCTTTGCGGCGGGCCATTTCTTAATCAAGAATATGCGGCAATATCTCGCTCAGCGGCAGGAGGTTGAGCAAAAGGCTGAGGAAGAGCGGCGCAAGCTCGTCTCGCACGATGAGGCGTTCAAGAAAATGTCCTCCAGCGTGTGCCCCGGCTGTGACCGGCCAATCGCCAAGATGGATGGAACCGAGAGCAATTTCTGCGTCCATTGCGGCATGACCTTGTTCGATCGCTGCATCAGCTGCGAGACCCGCAAAATGGCGTTCTTCCGCTTTTGCATGGCCTGCGGAACCACCGCCGAGACCGAGTCGGAGGATCCTGCCCCTGCAACCTAGCCGAAGCTGAGAACATATTGCGCGCAATCCCTTGCAAGCCTGCCCTCCCGCTCCCATGAGGATATCATGACGAAAAACACCAAAAGCAAAGCTGCCATCGCCGCCGGTGCAATCGGCTCTGCTGCTGTTGCAGCGGCGCTTCTCTATGCCAACAAACGCAAGAGCAAAGACAAAAAACCAGAAGCGCCCAAAGTGCCCTCTGGCGAAAACCCGGAAACAGACTGATGGACGCTATTCAAAGCGTGGCAGGGCAAGCGATCCCGTTCGGCGCCAAAAATATCGACACAGATATTATTATCCCAGCGAAGTGGCTGAAAACGACCAGCCGCGAGGGGTTAGGTGCTGGCGCTTTTGAGTCGATCCGAGAGATTGATGGCAACGTCTTTGACGACCCCGCCTATGCCGGGTCACAAATCCTGATCGCTGGCGACAACTTTGGCTGTGGCTCCAGCCGCGAACACGCCGCCTGGGCTCTGCTCGATCTGGGGATTCGCGCGGTCTTGGCGCCGAGCTACTCCGACATTTTTTCAGGCAATGCGGTGAAGAACGGCATCTTGCCGATCGTCCTGCCTCAGGCAGCGATTGACCGCCTGCTGGAGGTCGCGCGCGGGGGCGAGCCAATCGACATCGATCTGGAAACGCAAACCGTCACGACCCCGTTTCAAGACCGCTTCGCATTCGACATCGATCCATTCCGTAAGCACTGCTTGCTCAACGGATTAGACGAGGTCGCGCTCACGCTAGAGCGCAATGACGCCATTCAATCATATGAGAACCAGCGCGCATCGACGCAAAGCTGGCTGACACAGGGAACGGAGATACACGCATGAGAGCGCTACGCACACACGAGATTGGCGGACCGGAAACGCTGAAACTCGACGAAATTGAGGTGCCTGCGCCGGGCAAAGGCGAGGTTCTGGTCGATGTAAAGGCGTGCGCGATCAACTTCCCCGATACTCTGATGATCCGCGACCTCTACCAATTCAAGCCAGAACGCCCCTATGCGCCCGGCGGCGAGATCGCAGGCGTGATCGAGGCAGTTGGCGAAGGCGTGGAAGGATACAAAGTCGGCGACAAGGTCATGGCCGGGATCGGCAATGGCGGCTTGTCAGAGAAGGTTATTGTGCCTGCCGCTCGCATGTTCCCTGTCCCGGACGGTGTGCCCTATGAGAAGGCGGCATCGCTGCTGCTGACCTATGGCACCACGATCCACGGTCTGAAAGACCGCGGCCACATCAAGGCGGGCGACACAGTCCTGATCCTAGGCGCGGCGGGCGGCGTTGGCCTGTCCGCTATCGAGCTTGCCAAGGCATATGGTGCGCGCGTCGTCGCCGCCGTCTCCAGCGAAGCCAAAGGCGAAGTCGCCAGAAACGCGGGCGCGGACGAGGTCGTCATCTACCCGCGCGATGAAATGGACAAGGCAGCCTCCAAAGAGCTCGCCGGGGCGTTTAAAGCCGCGTGCGGACCTGAAGGCGCGAACATTGTCTATGACATTGTCGGCGGCCAGTATTCCGAGCCAGCCTTGCGCTCAATCGCTTGGGAAGGCCGTTTCCTGGTTGTGGGCTTCCCAGCAGGCATCGCGAAAATGCCATTGAATCTGACCCTACTGAAATCCTGCGATATTTGCGGCGTTTTCTGGGGCGCTTTCACCGCGCGCGAACCAGCCAAATTCGTTGAGCAGGTCAAGGAGCTGTTCGAGCTTATGAAGGCAGGCAAAATTGATCCGCTGGTGTCTGAAACCTTCCCATTGGAGCGCGCAGGCGAGGCCATCGCCAAGCTGGAAAGCCGCGAGGCGGTGGGCAAGCTTGTGGTGACGATGGACTAGCGCCCGTACGCTTACTTGGAGGCGCCGCGCGATCCACGCTTGCCGCAGGCCGCCCGGCCTCCTATTTTGCATGGGCACATTTCAATACTTGGGCCACCGGCCGAGGGGACTAATATGACTGATTTCAAAGATCGCGAACGCGCCGAAGAAGCCAAATTCGCAATGGACGAAGAAACCGCCTTTAAAGTCGCGGCGCGTCGCAACCGCTTGCTGGGCGAATGGGCCGCTGGCCTCATGAACCTCACCGAAGAAGAGACCGACGCTTACAAGAAGGCCGTCGTACAGGCGGACTTTGAAGAAGCTGGCGATGAAGATGTGATCCGCAAGCTGCTGGGCGATCTCACCGCGGCGGAATGCGATGTCAGCGAAGACGACATTCGCGCCAAGCTGGAAGAAAAGGCCATCGAGGCAAAACGTCAATTCATGAGCGAGAGCTAAGCGGCATGCCGATGGCAGCGGCCGATATCGAAGCGCTTATCACGGCGGCGCTGCCTGGCGCTGTGGTGGAGATGCGCGATTTGGCGGGAGACAATGACCACTGGGCCGCAACCGTCACTGCGCCGCAATTTGCTGGCAAGAACCGGGTTCAGCAGCACAAGATGGTCTATGCGGCGCTGGGTGAGCGCATGGGCGGCGAACTGCACGCCTTGCAAGTCACCACCGTTGTTCCCACCTAATCCTCATACGATTTTTCATGATTCAATTTTCAAAGGTCTAGGCCATTATGTCCGACACAAACGCCCGCATCACCAGCATCGTTAGCGAAAACGATGTCGTACTGTTCATGAAAGGCACCCCGCTGTTCCCACAGTGCGGATTTTCTAGCCGGGCCATCGCCATCCTCGATCATTGCGGCGTCGCTTATGAAAGCGTCGATGTGCTGCAAGACATGGAAGTGCGCCAAGGCATCAAGACGTTTTCCGAGTGGCCGACCATCCCTCAGCTCTATGTGAAGGGCGAATTTCTGGGCGGCAGCGATATCATGATGGAAATGTTCGAAGCCGGCGAACTGCAACAGCTTATGGAAGAAAAAGCGGTCGCAAAAGCCGAAGCGTCGTAAGTCTACGCGCTCGCATCCGCGAGCGCGATTTCCTCGCCCACGCGACCTGAAGGTCGCATCGCTGCGGGCGGGCAGTCGCCCTTGCGACGCCTGCGGCGCCGAGTTTTCACGGACCTCCCGGCTTGCGCCTAAAGCCGAACAAACACCCGAAAAACGAAAAACCCGCCTCGTGAACCAAACGAGGCGGGTTTTCTAATTTCGGGGAGGTGAAACCAAGAGACCAAAAAAGACCTCACCTCTTTATCGAAGACCACTAGGGGCACACATTACTATGCATCCACCGTGCCAAAAACGCGGGCGCTAGTATTTTCAGTCAGTTAAATGGTTTCTACGGGTTAACCATAGGGCCAAATGTAAAAGATACCGACAAGCAAAGCTGTAAATGCGCTTGGCAAGTCGCCCTGCCCTCGGCATCACTGCAAAGAATGGCCAATCAAACACCGCAATCACCCGAAGGCATCCCTGCCGCGACCATCGTGATCTTTCGCAAGAGTAGCGATGGCGGTGCCCCTGAAATCCTGATGACGGTCCGTTCGCGCAATATGGCATTTGCG
Source organism: Erythrobacter sp. S249 (assembly GCF_057364975.1). Taxonomy (NCBI): domain Bacteria; kingdom Pseudomonadati; phylum Pseudomonadota; class Alphaproteobacteria; order Sphingomonadales; family Erythrobacteraceae; genus Erythrobacter; species Erythrobacter sp. S249. Next base: position 973,218 of record NZ_CP200287.1, read on the forward strand.
GGCGGTATGGCCGTGTTCCCCGGCGGACGGGTCGATGATGCGGACTTTGCGCTGGCCCGCACACTTGCCTCTCCGCTTGATATTGCTGAGCTTGCGCATCAGATCGCGGCGGTTCGCGAAACCATCGAAGAAACCGGTCTGGCGCTGGGCATTGCGGGCGATGTTGATGCGGCAAAGGCGGCCGACGCGCGGGCGATGCTGCTGGCGACCGGCGAACTCGCACCCGTGCTGGACGCGTTCAATTGGTCGCTCGACCTTGATCAAATCACGCCCTTCGCCCGCTGGTTTCCCAAGAATGAGAACATCAGCCGGGTCTATGACACGCGCTTTTACCTTGCCAATCTGGGTACGGGCGAGGTCGAGATCGCCGCTGACCAATCAGAAAACACGCGATTGTTCTGGGTCAGCGCGCAAGGGGCGCTCGACATGGCGGAGCGCGGCGAGATCAAGCTGATCTTCCCGACTCGCCGCAATCTGGAACGCCTCGCTCTGTTCGCAAGCTATGAAGAAGCGCGCACGCAGGCCGAGGCTATTCCGGTCAAAACCATTATTCCCAGGATCGACGACAGCAATGATCAGCCGATGCTGAGGATCATGGAAGACGCTGGCTATCCCATCACAGCAGAATTGCTGGAGACGGTTCAGCGCGGGTAGCGTGAGTTTGCGACAAGGACCGTGCCGCCCGCACCCTCCACCCTTCCACCCGGATGGTATCCCGGTAGGCTCCGGGTGGAAGGGTGGAGGGTGCGGGCTGGCTAAGGCATTCTAACTACGACACACTACCTACGCGCGAGCCTGCGGTTGTTCTCTTTGAAATTGGCAACGTGATAGCCGCGCTCGGCCATTTCCTTGCGATAATCATGGCGCGCATCGCGGAGTTCCTGGCGATATTCCTCATAGGCATCGCGGCGATCTTCTTCATCGGTTGCGCGGCGAAGGTCACTCGCCAGCTCGCGCTTGGCCTCGCTGATATCAGTCCGATAATCGAGCCACCATTTGTTGCTGTCATTATTGGGCGAGAGCGGCGCGCGGTAGCCGTCGACCACAATCCCCTTTTGGTGGGCCGCAGCGGGAGCCGCGATCATGGCGCTGCCAAGAGCGATTGAAGCAAGAATCATACGGGTCATCGGATGTCTCCTATCGGTGATTAGTCCGCGCAAAGTGTCGCTCAGCACATGAACCGCAGGTGTCGAAATATGCGCTGCGATCGCGGCAAGGGCGATGCGCCACACCAGCTGTGCGGAATGAGCGACGAGTTGCAGGGCCCGCGACACGCAGGAGCTTCAATCGTGACTCTGGAAAATGGCGCGCCCGGCAGGACTCGAACCTGCTGCCTCAAGATTAGAAGTCTCGCGCTCTATCCAGATGAGCTACGGGCGCGCACGCTCCTTGCGAGCACATTCGCCCAATAGCGCGCTTTGCGGCGGTGTAAAATCGCGTTAGGCACTTCGGCTATGAATAACCCAGATAACAATGCGGCCAGCGGGCCGATTGCGACCAGCGCAGCGCCGCGAACTTTCCGTTATTACGACCTGGTGATGGCTGCCTTTGTGGCGATCCTGCTGCTCTCCAATATTATCGGCGCGGCAAAGCTGACCTTTCTCGAGGTGCCGTTCTGGCCCGATAGCATGTGGCCCGCACCCGACGGGATATTCATCTATGGCGCAGGGATCCTGTTCTTCCCGCTCGGCTATGTCATCGGCGATATTCTGACTGAGATCTATGGCTTCGCAAAAGCGCGCCGAGTGATCTGGACCGGCTTTGCTGCGATGATCTTCCTCGCCTTTATGAGCTATGTGGTGGTCGGCCTGCCCGCCTTTGCCGGATGGGAATGCGCGGCAAGCTCCTCTCTGCAATTCACAGGCAACAGCGACTCGATCCCCGGCGAGATATGCCAGCAGACCTACGAATCCGTCTTTGGCAGCACATGGCGGATCGTCATGGCCTCAATCATCGCCTTTTGGGCCGGCGAATTCGTCAATTCCTATGTCATGGCCAAGATGAAGGTCTGGACGAAAGGCAAGGCGCTGTGGACCCGCACGATTGGCTCGACCGTGGTCGGCCAAGGGGTCGACAGCCTGATCTTCTACCCAATCGCCTTTTACGGCATTTGGAGCACTGAGGCGGTGATCACTGTGATGATCACGAATTGGCTACTGAAGGTCGTGTGGGAGGCTTTGCTGACGCCAGTGACCTATGCGGTAGTTGGCAAACTTAAGAAGGCGGAAGGCGTCGATCTGTTCGACACGGAAACCAATTTCTCCCCCTTCGCGAGTGAAAAACAGCAGGCTTAGCAGCTCCTACGCGGACGCTATTCCTGATCTCCGATGGGAAGGTGCAGCGCGCCATCCTCGACAATTTCGACGGTGAAGTCGACGCCGAGGCGGTCCGAGAGCAATTTCAAATCCTTCTCGGTCGGGATGCCAAATAGGTCGCGGTGGCTGTGTTCTAACCGCAGGACTAGACCGTTCTCGCCCAGCATCAACCGGCTGACCTGCAGCGAACGCCGCGAGCGTCCGCCGATCCGGCGCGCCAAGCGAATGGCGAGGCCCCAGCACACCGCCTCCTCCAAAGCGTTTTCGGTGGCAAGCGCATGCAATTCGTCCGGCAGATCGCAGTGATTGCCATTGGCCATGCTCGCCGCGGCCAGCATCGCCCGCCCCTGCCCATCAATCGCCAGCCAGCGTTTATGCATCGCCCAATCCACCGCCAGCGGATGGCGCAGGTTCGGCTCTATCTGCATGCTGGCGAGCGCCAACATGGTCGCGGACAGACGCAGCCGCTCTGACCCGTGCTCGCCCAGCGGTGCAGCATCCGCCGTCCAACCTGCGATCTGCGTTGCGAGGGTCGGCGGCGCGCCGCGCTGCGCGGCAAACACCGCCACGCCAGCTTGCAGCGGATCTTGGTCCTTCCCGTGCATCGGCAAGGCATCGAACAGCAGCCCTTCGCGCAGGCCCCAAGAGGAAAACACAACCCGCTCCGGCTCCAACTGCTCCAGCATCGCTTGCAGCAGAACCGCCGCATCGGGCAGTTTCTCAGAACGCATGGTCGAAATCCGGTCGATCGATTTGAGGGTTTCAGGCGACTGATCTGCAAGCCCCTTCGCCAGCGCCATCGCATCGCTCTGTGATAGTTCAAACGCGTGCGGATCGCTCAGCGGATGGCCGCGCTCCTGCATCGCGTAAACCGCCATCGCCCGCCAAGTGCCACCGACCAGATAGAGCGGCGTCTCAATCGGTTCACCCCAACCGGCTTTCTTGAGCCGTTTCTGCAGCGCTTTGCGCATGTCTGATTGTTTGTCAGCGTGATATTCGGGCAGCCTTAGGGTGCCGAGCGGCAGTGAGGTCGCCTCTCCCGTGTCTCCGCCAGCAATAGTCACCAGCTCCAGACTGCCGCCACCGAGGTCGGCCACAACCCCTTTGGCGCGAGGGAACGCGCCAATCACACCGTTCGCGCTCAGCCGCGCCTCTTCTTCACCAGAGATGACTTGCAAATCCAGCCCCAGCGCGCGGACGTTTTCCACGAATTCTGGCCCGTTTTTGGCATCGCGCACAGCGGCGGTGGCAACTGTCTCAATATCTTCAATCCCCAAGCCATCGAGCAGCAGCACAAAGCGCCTTAGGCCGCGCATGGCGAGCTCCACCGCTTCTTCTGCCAGCATACCAGTTTCGGAGATTTCGCGGCCCAGCCGCGCCGTTACCTTTTCATTGAACAGAACAGTCGGCGCCCGCATCGTCCCGCCATAGACCACCAAACGAACCGTGTTCGAACCCACATCGATGATCGCGCGTTCGGCCTTGTTCCCAGAGAACGCCCCCTCGCGATCCGCTCGCTTGGCTCTCAATGTCATCCAGTTCCGCCCCTTCGCAGCGACAATTTCGGCACAGCGCCCGCCTCTAGCGCGCCCCCACGCCCAGACAGCGAAGGGTTCGTCATAAAATAACGGTGACAATTAAATGGCTTAGCATCAGTTACGACGCGTTCATAGGAGCCGTCGGACTGCAACCACCAGCTTTGCTCTGTATCGAGCATATTGGCGAGCAGCACCTGCTGCAGCACCTGATCATGCACGGTGCGATTGGTGATCGGGATCAGGGTTTCGACCCGGCGATCGAGATTGCGCTCCATCAGATCGGCAGAAGCAATGTAGACCCGTGTGTCTTCGCTGGGCATTGGCGCGCCATTGGCGAAGGCGTAAATCCGGCTGTGTTCCAGAAAGCGCCCGATGATCGATTTCACGCGAATGTTCTCGCTGAGGCCCGGGATGCCCGGGCGCAAGCAGCAGATACCGCGCACGATCAGCTCAACCATGACCCCGGCCCCGCTCGCTTCATACAGGCGGTCGATGATCCCTTGATCGGTGATCTGATTGCACTTGATCCAGATCGCGGCGGGCCTGCCCGCTTTCGCATTGGCGATTTCTGTGTCGATGCGGCTGCCAATCTCATCGCGCAGATTGATCGGGGCGATCTTCAGCGCCTCCAGCTCATCCGGCTCGACATAGCCAGTGATGAAATTGAACATCTTCGTCGCATCGCGGACCAGCTGAGGATCGGCGGTGAAGAATGACAGATCGGTGTAAATTTTGGCGGTGATCGGATGATAATTACCGGTGCCAAAGTGGCAATAGGTGCGCAGTCCATCTTCCTCGCGGCGCACGACCATCGCGACCTTCGCATGAGTTTTCCAATCGACGAAACCGTAGATCACCTGAACCCCGGCACGCTCCAGCTTGCTCGCCCACATCAGGTTCTGCTCTTCGTCAAACCTTGCCTTCAGCTCGACGACTGCGGTCACGGATTTGCCCGCCTCTGCCGCTGCGATCAGGCCATTGATGACCGCCGATTGCGAGCCTGCGCGGTAGAGCGTTTGTTTGATAGCCACGACATCGGGATCAGCTGCCGCCTGCCGGATAAAGTCGACCACCACTTCAAAGCTCTCATAGGGGTGGTGAATGATGATGTCTTTTTCGCGAATGGCGGAAAATGCGTCGCCATCATGCTCGCGAATACGCTCCGGATAGCGCGGGCTATAGCTGTCGAATTTGAGGTCTGGTCGGTCTTCTTCGACAATCTCAGCCAGCCCATCGATGCCGATAATCCCGTCGGTTTTGATCACGGCGGCTTCATGAATGCCGAGCTGTTCGAGCAATATCTGCTCTGCGCGAGGGTCGAAATCTTCTTCAATCTCCAGCTGGATCACACGGCCACGGCGGCGGCGCTGGATCGCGCTGCGGAAATAGCGCACGAGGTCTTCGGCTTCTTCCTCAACTTCGATATCGCTGTCGCGCAAAACGCGGAACTGGCCATCGCCTTCTATCGTAAAGCCGGGGAAGAGCATGCTGGCATAGCGCTGGATCAGGCTTGAGATTGAGACGTAGATCGCCTCCTCGCCGGGCACACGAATAAAGCGCGGCAATCCGCTGGGGATCAGGATCATCTCGATGATCTGTTCCTCATCTGCGTCACGGTTCAGCGTGAAGAGTACGCCGGTTCCTTCATTGGCAATGAAGGGAAAGGGATGCGCCGGATCCAATGCCTGCGGCGTGATAACCGGCAGAATTTCGTCACGAAAATAGGTTTCAAGCCAGTCCTTTGCCTCATCGCTCAGGCGGTGATCCTCATCGACCAAAATGCCCGCATCGTTGAGCAGTTGATGCAGGTCGCGCCAACTGTTTTGCTGATTTTCGGAAATCACCTCTAACCGTTCGCGTATGGCAGACAGCTGCTGCGACGGGGTGCGGCCATCAATCGCTGGCCGGGCGATGCCGCGCTGAACCTGACCGACCAGCCCTGCAACCCGGATCATCATAAACTCATCAAGATTGGTGCCGGAAATCGAAAGAAAGCGCAGCCGCTCAAGCAGCGGATATTTCGTGTTGTCAGCCTCTGCCAGAACGCGCTCGTTAAAACGCAGCCAAGACAGCTCGCGGTTGAAATAGGCCTCGCCGGGATGCTGGGATTCCATGCCTTCTCGGCTGAAATCGCCAGCGACATCGTCGTTACTCGGGATTGGCTGGCTGCCCATCATCGCCTCATTGTTGAGAAGTTAAACGCTGCTTTTTCGTCGGACATATTCGCGATGTAAATCAAGCTCGCAAACTTGTCACACCAATGATCGGCAATCCGCAATTTGTGTAATCCCGCGCTTGCCATTGGCATCGCGTCCGAGCTGAACGATCACATCAATGACACTCGCCGCATAGGCAATGGTGTCCGTGCGTGAGAGGCCAATGCCGGTCTGCATCACCATTAGCGACAATTGTTCGAGAGCGCCGGTCAAGCTGTTGGCGTGAATGGTCGAGAAACTGCCCGGGTGCCCGGTGTTGATCGCCCGCAGGAAGGAAACACTTTCCGCGCCGCGCAATTCGCCCAGCACAATGCGGTCTGGCCGCAGACGCAGCGCAGCTTGCAGCAGTTCATTGGCGGTGACCTTTGCCTCGCCCAGCTCGCCTTTCACCGCGACCAGGCCAACCGAGTTTTCTCCCGGAAATTTAAGTTCTGGCGTATCTTCCACCATCACCACCCGTTCGGCGCGCGGTATCTCGCCCAGCATGGCGTTGAGGAATGTGGTTTTACCCGTGCTGGTGCCGCCAGAGATCAGGATTGTGCGGCGATTGCGGATCGCTTCGCGCAAATATGCAATCGGCTCTTTTTGAGAGTCCGGCATTGGCGTTTCTGGCGCGCTGGTCAGAGGTCCAGCGTCATAGGCATCCAGCGGCAGGTCGAGTTGCCGGTGGCGGCGAATGGCCATCACCCAATGCTTGCGCGAGGCAGGCGGACCGCAAAACTGGATCCGCGCCCCGTCTGGTAACGTCGCCCCGAGCAGAGGATGCTCGCGGTTGATCCCCTGGTGGCTAACGCGCGCAACTTGCTCTGCCAGGCGCTGAACCAGACGGTCATCAATGTCGGGCGCGTCGATCCGCTTGAACCCGGGATCAGAGGCGTCTTCGACCCAAACCTCGCCCGGCTGGTTGACCATAATCTCGGTGACCGTATCCCGGTCCAGCCAACGACGAAACGGCGCAAGATAGGCGTCGAGATAGACGCTGCGCTCGCCGATCATGGCCGCGCCCGGTGCGGGTATGGCCTGCTCGCTGCCTGCCGATGCGGCTGGGCCAGTGTCATTGGCCAAAGGATGGATCTCTGCGCTCATGCGGGACCGTCGGGCTCAGTTGACCGTGCTGAAATCGAGATCGCGCGCGGTGAAGACCCGGATTGGCTCCCCCATCTTCACGCGGATCGTCGGGCTGATCGCGCCGTCTTGCTGAGCCGCGATGCTGGCTGCACCCTGCCCTGCTCCGCCGAGGACGACCGATGCGCCGCCGCTGCCGATGGCTGACAGGCCGCCAACCACTGACAGCAACATGGCCGAACCAAACCGGCGGAAGAAGTGGTTGTTCACATCACCTTGCAGACCCGTCGTGCCATCAAAGGCGACCGCCGGTGAGGCAATGTTGACCGACACGCCGTCAGGACGGATCAAGCGGGTCCAAATGACATAAGCGCGCTTCTGTCCCTGCTGGACGCCGGACTGATATTGCCCAACCAGGCGCGAGCTGCGCGGGACCAGTACCTTCGTACCGTCGAAGCTGCGCACATCCTGGCTGACGACAGCCCGGACAAAGCCCGGAACATCGGTGTCGATAGCGGTCTCAAGGATCGCTGGGATCAACGTGCCTTGGGTAACGGTAGTCGTTGGATTGGCCATCGGCTGTGCTTGGGCAGGCCCGCCGCCTACGCCGCCGATACGGCTGGCAAATTCGCTAGCTGAACCGACCGCACCGCCCGGTACAGAGGTCGCGCCAGCTGTCGCCGCCATGGGAGCGGGTGCAAGCGCCTCACCGAGACGCGCAGAGCTTGCCGCAGCGCTCGCATCAAACACCATGGTCGGCGTCGCGTAAGGATTGGTCGCTGGGCCAAGCACGCGGTTGGGATTGTTCGAGAACACCGGCGATGGCGCAGGGTCGCTGCGCGGCGCTCTGGCGGGCGCAACCTGAGCGACATTCACCGGACCGGCAGCGCCCGGCGCTCTGGCCGGAGGCGGCGCACTGGCAACTGCCGCAGGCGCAGTTTCTGCTGTACCAGTGCGCGCGGCGTCCATGCTCCACAGCGTAACTGCGCCGAGGCCAAGGACAATGACGGCGCCCAAAGCCAGACCCAAGCCGTCGGATTTGGAGGTGCGCTCTGTGACGGCGGGAAAGCCATTGCGGCTGGCGAGATCGATGATCTCTGCCGACTCGCCGTCGCGCGGATCAGTATTGGCGTCAGAATTCGCATCCGCGCCGTTTTGCCCCTTCTTGGGCGGCATTCGCATGGCAAGGCGCATCACTTCACCTCCGTCTTGGTGCTAAGCCGGGCCAACGCAGCATTATCGCTGAGCGCCCCGAGATCGACCGAGCGGATTGGCCCGGTGTTGGTCAAAACTGCGCTGTCTTCGCCAGAGCGTAGGATGATCTGAGTCGGCACACCTTCCACGATCACAGTGTCCCCGCGAACGGTGAAATTAACCGGACCCTCATCGCCCTTGTGGTTGGTCGTCAGGATCGCCGGAATGGTCGAACCCTCCGCCCAAGTCAGAAAGGTCGTGTCGCCATCGTCATAGGCGCGGGTCGGCAGCAATTCCTTGTCACCCTCGCTCGCCCAATCAAAATTGAGCCGCGATGGATCGCTTACCGCGAAGGGATCATTGGCCGCCGCCAATTCCGCTGCGCTGGCGCGTTCACGCTCTTCCCGCTCCAACCGTGCAAGCCGCTCCGCTTCTTCAGCTGCCTCAGCCTCTGGATAGCTAAACTGCAAGACATAGAGCGGCTTATTGCGCGGGCTTGCCACCAAATCGAACAGGTATGTACGCTTGGTCGTCACCACGGTCATATTGGTGCTGGCATTGGCCGAGAGCGGCTTCACGAACAGCAGGCTGGCGCGCTTATTTGGCGTGACCTGCCAGGCTTGGCTGTCGCCAATCGCGACGTTCTCGATCGTCTCATCATCGCGAAACTTGATCGTTGCCTGTACTTTTGGCTTGCCAGAAATGCGCACGACCTGTGTCTCATCATAGACCATGGTCACAAGGCGCGAGTCCTGCGCGGTGGCGGGCGCGGCGGCGATAGGCATGAGGCCTAATGCGAGAGCAGCAAGCGGAAGCCGGAATTTCGGCGCGCGGATCATTTTGTCGTCTCCGGTTTACGCGAATGTGCGGGACGGAAGCGATTGCCTATCCCGTGTGTGCGTGACGTGGATGGATTGAGCGGAGCGTTCTGCACGCCTCCGCCTGAACTGGTGGCGAACACGCGGGTCTCGCGCACTGCCGCGCCGCCGGCCGTGCCCGTGTCATTGGCGGCGGTGATGGTTGTGATCGTCGGCATATCGATCCGGCGTTGACCAGTCGCACCCATAGGCGCGGTTTGCGCGGTGCGATTGTCAGCCACTGTCACTTGCGGCTGAGGCGGCGTGCTTGTCATGTCGCGGCCCTTCTCGACCTCGACATTCTGGGCAAAGCCAAACACCTGCCAGCCGGCGACCATGGTCGAGGTGACTTTGATCGTCATGATCATCAGCGCCACATGGACCGCACCGACCAGGAAGAAGGCCATGGCGGCCTGCTGGTCAATCTCGCCCGGTACAGCCACCAAAGCGGCGAGGATCGGCACGGCAAGCTCCAACATGATCGATCCGCCCAGCACCGCGAACAGCGGGGTCAGCGCAAGCATCACTACGCCCTTCAGCCAGCCTACAAACAGCCCTCGCGTGCCATTGAACAGCGCCATCACCACGAAGATCGGCCCCAGCGCCACAAGCAGCGCGAGGCCAATGCGCGCAGTCACAAGCAGACCGACCGTGCCAAGCAGCAGCAGCATAGCGCCGAGCCACATCATGCCGGGCGGCGAGAATGCGCTGATATCAACCTCACCCGTGCTCGCGTCTTGCACGGCCAGGAACACGATATCGAGCTTGGTTGCGAAGGTCTGCGTCGCGGAGCCATCGCTGTCGGTCAGAATACCCGCCAGCCAGTCCGGCCCGCCCACCGCAATGTTCCAAACCACGCTTTGATAGGCGACCCAGCTGGTCACAAAGGTCAGCACCAGGCCAATGGTAAGGATGCGCGGAGTTAGCGCGCGAATGCTAAGGTTGGACCGCCCAAGCAGCAAGCTGATCCCGAAGAATGCGACATAGAGCGTGAGCAGGATCGTCAGCACCGTCGCCAGCGACCCGCCTGAGGCAAACAGGCGCCCAAAGGCATCGCCCGTCACTTCACTGGCGATGCAGTCCACCGCCGTTAAAGCGGCGGCTACTCCAGTGCCCATATTCTCGGCAACAGTGTCGCAATTTACCGTCATTCGGCCGCCAATCGCATGGCTTGTGCGTCATCGGAATCGAGGCTCGGCCCATCCGGCCAGGCATGATTGGTGAGTGCCGGGTACCAATCCTCTGGCTTATCGCCGACCGCCTCGCGCAGCAGGTCGACCCTGCGCACGGAGCTTTCGCGGCCAGAAAGAACGGTCAGCACCTCAGGCGCGCCTGACAGATCAAGCCGCACAACCACGCTCGCGTCAGGTTGGCGCACAAGGAAACAGCGCGAATGTGCTGGCAATGTGCGGATCAGCGCCAGCTCATGCTCGGTCAGGCCAAAGCCCTCGCAATAATCCTCAGCGCGCGCTCTGCTGTTTGGCATAAACACCATAGTCGCGGTCTGCTCGACCAAAGCGGTCGAAATGCGGCTTTCCAGCGCATCAGCGGCGGACTGTGTGGCAAATCCGACCAGAGCATTGCGCTTACGCAAAGTCTTCAGCCAGTCGCGAATGCGCGCGGCGAACACTTCGTCATCGAGCGCTTTCCATCCCTCATCGATCAGGATCATGGTCGGTTGACCATCGAGCCGTTCGTCGACGCGGTGGAACAAATACATCATGGTCGGCGTGCGCAGGCGCGGATTTTCCAGCAGCGCTGTCATATCAAATCCGAGCACGCGCTGGTCGAGATCGAGCTTGTCCTGCTCATTGTCAAACAGCCAAGCGTGCTCGCCGCCCTCGGCATCTTTGGCCGCATCGTTGGAGCCTATCCATGCCGACAGACGGTCAGCGAGATCGCCAGGCTCTGGGCGCTTTGCACCGGCCAGCAGCTCCTTAAAGTGGCGCAGACGGCGCAGGCCCGCATCATTGGCATAGGCCGCATCGACAGCCGCGCTGATAGTTGCAAATTCCTCTGGACCATCTGCGTCAAGCAGCACCGCCAGCCAATCGCGCAGGAATGCCTTATTGGTCGGCGTGTCCGGCAAGGACAACGGGTTAAACCCGGTCGGCTCGCCCGCGCTGATCCGGTCATAGCGCCCACCAATCCCGCGCACGAACAGTTCCGCGCCGCGATCCTTGTCGAACAGGATCGTGCGGGGACTGAACTTTTGCGCTTGCGCAGCGAGGAAGTTCATCACCACAGTTTTGCCTGAGCCCGATGGCCCGATGACCGAGAAATTGCCAAGATCACCGTGGTGAAAATTGAAGAAGAACGGGGTCGCACTGGTTGTCTCCAGCAGAGTGACCGCATCGCCCCAGTGATTGCCGCTGGCCTGGCCCAAGGCAAAGCCGTGGAAGCTGCCAAAGCTTGCCATATTGGCCGAGGAAATGAGCGCGCGCCGGACGATATATTCCTCGTTGCCCGGGAATTGCGCCCAGAACGCAGGCTCAAGATTGGTGTCTTCGCGTACCGCAATCGCGCCGGTGTCCGCCAGTGCTGCCGCGCAGGCCGCCGTGGCGTCGTCCAGGCGGTCAAGGCTGCGTTCCCGCACCAGCACAGTGAGGTGGTGATCGCCAAAGCCGACCGCGCCATTGCCCAGCGCATCGCGCGCCGCGAGCATATCATTGCGCTCTGCCGCCGCTTCTTCGTCAACCGAGCGCAGACGCCGCAGCGCCAGATCAATCCGCTCCCTCGCGGTCGTGCGTTCATTGGGCGCATAGCTCTCGGTCACGATCATCTCGTATGGCAGGCGCAGCAAGCCATCGAGTAGACCGGGCGATGTCGCCTCGGGATAATCTTTCAGTCCTAGGATCGCAGAGAAATCCGGCTGGCCAGAGCCGCGTTGCTCCATCGCATCCAGACCAAAGCTGGCGCGGCGATAGGGCAGCATATGGCCAATATCAGTGTCTTCATCCGGGCGGCGCACGGGGCGCATCTCGCCATTGTAGAGCGCAGAGAGCAGCTCCAGCATTTCTGAATTGGTGCCGTCGCTGCCGGGCACGGAATAGTCGGCCAGCACACTCGCGCCGTAAGCGGAAAGCGATGCGACCAATCCAGTGGCGGCCGATTTCAGGCTGCGCACATCTTTGATATCGGCTTCCAGCTCGCTTTGGCCAGTGCGGCTCCACATGCGCGAAAACCGCTCTGCAAGGCCAGCTTTGCCGCGCGCAGGGCGGCGGATCAGCGTGATAAACTGGTCGTTGATAAACAGCGAACCGCCCGCCAGCCGCTCTTTCCAGCGCTGGTCAATATGGCGCGACAATGGATCGGCAAACTGCGCATCCAGATCAACCTCAACCTGACGGCGAATGACGTGGTGGTACAGCGCAAAGCGCGCATCCAAGGTCGAGCGCAGCATCACCTCGCGCGTCGCCGCATGGGCGTTAAGCGCGTCGGAATCCTCGGTCTCAAACAGCAGGCCAGGCACTTGGATCGCGGTCATCACCGATCCATCGCGCAACAGCACGGTGCTCTCATCGATCAGCCGCGCATAGGGCAGGCGATCGCCAGCCAGCGCCTCTTTGGCGCTCCAGCTTGCCGGTCCAATCCATTTCACCATAGCAGGCCCTCCTTATCAGGCCTTAAGCCGCGTAGCTGTTACAGCCCCACCGCTTGTAATTCTTGACCCGCGGACATTTCGAAACCTTGGTGATCCAAAGGTCGAAAATGCGCGGTTCGCGAAGCGAAGAAAAATAGCCGATCACGTGCACGACCACCGGCACGATCATGATCCACCAGTTTTTGAGGATCAAAAACGCAATCGTCGTCACCATCAGATTGATGATGAAAAAGTTCATCGTCACGCCGGCAAACATTTGCGGGCGGGTAAGAGCGCGGTGAACCGGATGGCGAATGAGATTGGTCATATGCTCGCCTCAGGCCGCCGCGCTTTGGATGCCAGCGACAATGGTCGATGCGCCAAACAGGATGAACACGCCGATGATCACGGTCGCGCCAAAGCGCCAATTCATCCGGCCGGTCAGCATCATGAAGCCGACCGCTGCGACAGCCATCACCGCAACTGCAGTGGCGACATTGCCCAGCAGCGTGCCTTGTAACCAGCCGAGCGCCGCAACAATCGGGCCGGAACCCTGCGGATCAGCAACCTGCTGAGCATGCGCAGCAACAGGCGCCATCATCAGGGCGATAAAGGCCACAATCCGGGCCATCATCATGGCTGGCATGCAAAAAAGTGACGACATTGATGTTCCCATTCGTGTTCTGCTTTGTCCTTAGATGCCGTGTTTACGACATCATGGTTAAAAAGGTTGCGTATCGGCGCGCGAGTGCGACGCCAGCCGGCCCATGATGGCCGCGACATAGAGTTTCGTCTCGCGAATATTCGGAACGCCGCCAGCGCGCTCGACCCGTCCGGGTCCAGCGTTATAGGCGGCCAGTGCTTTTTCGAGATCTCCGTCAAAACGGTCGAGCTGCTCGCGCAGATAGCGCGCCCCTCCCTCTAAGTTCTGGAACGGATCATCGGGGTCTACGCCGAGATATTCGGCGGTGCCCGGCATCAATTGCGCAAGCCCCCGCGCCCCCGCATGCGACACAGCATTGGGGCGCCAGCGGCTTTCCTGCCAAACCAGCGCCTCAAGCAGCGATGGGCTGAGATCGAACCGCACAGACAGGCTCTGAATGGTGTCGGCATACATCGCCGGCACACCCAAGGCATGACGCGATGGATCGGCAATAATGCTGTCCGGCACGATCATAGCGTCGAGATCAATAGCATCGCTGGAGACAGAAAATTCAGGATTTTGGGTGATCGCCACCGACCGCGCCCCGGTGATCCAGCGGGCACCGTCAGCATCGATTTGCAGCACATCCGCCTGAGCGGGTGCAGTTGTAAGAGCAAACGCAGCAACAGCGCCGGCCATGCCCAAACGAGCGAGAATCATCCAAAACCCTCCAATCACGCCCCCTTGCTCATGGTACATGACAAGCAAGTGACATTTACGCAGTTCATAGCCTTATCAAGGCAAAGTATTGCGTAGCAATTAAAGTTAACGCCTATGATTAAGCGATAGATTGGACTGGTTGCAAACAGGAAAGCAATCGTGGGGCCTGTCGAACCCGCCCAATTGCGTCGTTTTGTGCGATGAAGTGTTGGAATTACGGCCTAGACGACAAGGCCGCCCAAGTTGGTCACTCTTTCAAAGAGACGCGATTGGCGAAACGCTCGCTCCGCACGGGGGCGAATTCGTCATTGTCGAGCATGCGCAGCGCTTTGCGCGCAAGCCGGCGCGAGTCGGTTTCTGTGCCGTTCGCTGTGTCGATTTCAATGCGATCATCGCTGGCTGCAGCGGCCTTGAACAAAGCGCGCGCCCGCTCCTCATCCCCTTGCCGCGCATAGGCAATGCCAAGATTGATAAGCTGCGCGGGATCATGAGCGCGAACCGCCTCCAGTTCAGCAATCGCATCAGCATTGCGGCCGGCGACCAAATGCGCGGCTTGCAAATCAGGCTCGGCCTGCCTTGCAATGACCTCAGATGTGACAGGACTTGCTGTCAAAGACGCAGCTACCAATGCTGAAGTGATGAACACGGCTCTCTCCTTCTTGAATAATCAGAAGATGCGCCGCCAAACCGCAAACTGCAATAAAAATGTCATATTGTCATTTTTCTGTAACGAGATTCTCTTTTGATCTGTTTTTAAATAATATTTTTTTCTGTTCTTTCTCACTTTGACGTGATGCAAAATCTGACAAAACGGACATAAATATCTTTCTTTTGTCATAGTTCGGTCAAAGAAACCGAACCGTCATATTCGACGCAATTCCGTCATGCTCGCTGCCTAGCGGACTCCCCGAACGCGATAATCGCGCTCTATCGATTCTTCGGTTTTTAAGGGGACCGCTCGCTGTGAAAAACATGTCTCGTACTCTCGTTCTTGGTTGCAGCCTCGCTGCATTAGCTGCCTGCGGCGGCGATGAAATTGTCTCCCCCGGCACCTCGGGGGACATTATTATTAACAACCCCACGCCAACCGCGACACCCACCACCACACCGCCAACCGGCGGAACGGTCACACCGGCTGCTGGTTGCCCTACAATCAATTCAACTGGCGGTCTTACCGATGCCGGTACGATCACCGGTCCAACCGGCGAATACCGCGTGTGTGAGCTTCCAGCTCTGATCGATGCCAATGACACGCTGCCATTCGTGGACGGCCTGCTGTATGCCCTGCCCGGACGCGTCGATGTCGGCACCGACCAAGGCTTCTCGAGCACTGGCACCGACGTAACGCTCACGGTTGATGATGGCGTTATCGTCTTCGGCTCAACCGGCCGTTCGTTCCTCGTCGTCAATCGCGGCAACGCATTGAACTCTGTTGGTACGGCTGACCGTCCAATTGTCTGGACCAGCCGCGACAATGTGCTCGGCCTTAGCGATGATAATTCCACCGGTCAGTGGGGCGGCATTGTTCTGCTCGGCCGCGCGCCAGTCTCTGACTGCGCAACCGGCGTGTTCAACACCGATGCCAACCCCAACGCCAATCCGACCTGCGAGCAATCGCTCGAAGGCACCACGGTGGCCACCAACTTTGGCGGCGGCGACAGTGCCGACAGTTCGGGTGAGATGAACTACAATCAGATCCGCTTCTCCGGCTTCAGTCTGGCGCCGGGTGATGAGCTGCAATCGCTTACCACGGGCGGCATCGGCAGCGGCACGACGCTCGCCAACTTCATGTCGTTCAACAGCTCGGACGATGGCATGGAATTCTTCGGCGGCTCGGTGAACATGAGCAACGTTGTGGCTGTCGGCGCGGATGACGACTCGATCGACGTCGATACTGGCGCTCAGGCCAATCTTCAGTTCGTGGTCGTGGCTCAGCGCACCTCTGGCGGGGACAGCCTCATCGAGCTCGACTCGCCTGATGCGGACTTCTCCGTCAACGCCCGCCCACGCACCGTATTGCAAGTGGCGAACTTCACGTTCCTCGAACGCTCTGGCTCCAACTCGCAAGCGATCCGTGCACGCGGCGGCGCGGCGCTCAATCTCGCCAATGGCGTGATCGACACCAATGACGAAACTTGCCTGCGCATCGATGAGACCTTCACCCGCGATGTCCCGCCAAGCTTTAACTCGGTGGTCGGCGATTGCGATGCGACGCGCCCTGTTCGCGGCGATGCTGGCGTGACTGACGCTGAGGTTCAGGCGCTGGTCGATGGCGGCACGAACAACAATGTCGCCTTCACCATCTCGCTGACCGGTATCGTCAACGGCGCCAATGAAACCGGCGTGGCCGCGTTCGATCCGACCGCCCTCTCCAGCTTCTTCACCGCAGAGACCTTTGTCGGCGCGGTTCCAGATGCGGCGGACACGCGCTTCGGCAATTGGACCTGCAATTCCGGCACGCTCGATTTCGGCAGCACCACCGGGTCTTGCACCTCGCTGCCGGTTTACTGATCGAACGCCCAAAATGCGAAGGGGGAGGCGCTGTGATCTGGCCAAGATCTCCGGCGCCTCCCTTCTCACAATCTACGAGCCGAACTGCCGGCTCATCACAGTTTCAGACCTGATTTCATGAGGGGGTCTAATATCATGCCAATTGGCAAGCGCCTCGCCGGCACGCTGCTCTTCACCACCGCGCTGACGTTTCCAGCCTTCGCCGCTGCGCAGGAGGCTGAGCAGCCTACGGCAACCGAACGAGCGGCTGACGTACCAGTCGAGAGCGAAGAAGATCAAGCGGCGCAAGAACAGCAGCCGGACGTCTCCGTACCAGGCGGCGGGATTATCGTCACCGGCCGCCGCAACCGCGATCCGCAGCGCGCCTCAACCCAAGTGCTGAGCGTATTGTCAGAAGAAGACATCGCCCGCACTGGCGAGAGCGATATTGCTGGCGCTTTAGGCCGAGTTACCGGCCTGTCGCTGGTCGGCGATGGCCGCGTGTTTGTGCGCGGTCTGGGCGATCGCTATTCGCTCGCGCTGCTCAATGGCCTGCCGCTGCCGAGCCCGGAACCGCTCAGCCGGGTTGTCCCGCTTGATATCTTTCCGACCAGCGTGGTCGCTTCCTCGCTAGTGCAGAAAACCTACTCGGCGAACTTCCCCGGCGAATTTGGCGGCGGTGTCATCAACCTCACCACGCGCGCCGTGCCGGCGGAAGACTTCCTCAGCTTCAGCTTCAGCACGGGCGGTGACACTGAGACCACTTTTCAGGATGGGCTGACCTATTTTGGCTCTGATCTCGACCCGTTCGGCTTCGACAATGGGAACCGCGATATCCCATCCAATCTTGCCGCTTTCTTTGCCAGCGGTGACCGGATCGAAGACACCTCGATTGAGGTGCAAGAAGGGGTCGCTGGGCAAATCCTGCCGACCAATCTCGTCACCTTGCAGCGCAATGACACTCTGCCAGCGAACTTTTCCGCATCGATAACCGGCGGCACCTCGATTGAACTGGGGGGCGACAATTACCTCGGCATTATCGCCACCGCATCGATCAAAAACAATTGGCGCAATCGCAATGTGCGCAGCCAGTTTGCAACGCCTGATCTGGCAACGGTGACCGAAGACTTCACGACCTTCATCACCGACAACAATGTGCTGGTGAACGGCCTGCTCAGCTTTGGCCTCGACCTCGGCCCGCACACCTTGCGCTGGACCAACCTTTATATCCGCGACACGCTAAAAACGGCGCGACTTGAGCAAGGCACAAACTTCATTTTCGGCGAAACCGGGTTTGACTTTGCCAATCAGCAAACCGCCTGGTTTGAGCGGCAGCTGATCGACACGCAATTTGTCGGCGAGTTTGATTTTGACCGCTTCGACTTTGACGTGCGCGCTGGCTATGCCCGGACCGACCGCGAAGCGCCGTTCAACGCCAATGTCCGCTACACCCGCACGAATTTTGCCGAGGATCCGCTTGGCGAGTTTTTCGTGGCTTATCTCAATCGTCTCTCCGACACGGGCCTGACGACCATCGCCTTTGACGATCTGCAGGAAGAACTGCTGTTTGGCAGTATCGACGTCTCTTACGAAGTCACCGATACGCTCGAGCTGACGGCAGGATATGCCTACAGCGACACCGATCGCCGCTCCTCCAGTCGGGAATTCAGCCCACTGATCGAAGGCGATGTGCTGGATGACAGCCTGGTCCCGATCCTTGGATTGCGCCGTCCGGGTGACCTCATTAACGGAGCGACGCTCGCGGGCTTCAACGTCCGTCTCGACGAGACGAGCCCGTTTCCCGTCTTTGACGCGGCGCTCGAAACGCAGGCCGGATACGGCATCGTCCGCTACCTGCCGACCGACACGTTCACGATGGAATTTGGCGTTCGTTATGAAGATGCGACGCAAACCGTCGCGCTTGATCAGACGATCTTCACCACGCCTATTGTCGGCGCGACTCCAACCAATCTCGCGGAGGATTACTTCCTACCGGGCACGACGATCACATGGGAGCCGGTCGAGGATCTACAGCTGCGCCTCGCGGCGTCCAAGACGATTGCCCGCCCCCAGTTCCGCGAACTCGTGGAGCAGACCTATTTCGATCCGGAATCAAACCGCGAATTTCGCGGCAACCCCTTCCTAACCGATAGCGAGCTGTTCAACCTTGAGGCGCGCGCCGAATATTACATCAGCGGCTCTGACCGGGTCAGCATCGCGGGCTTCTATAAGGAAATCGACAACCCCATCGAGGCCTTCATTTTCTCAACCGCTGGCGACTTGGTGACCAGCTTTGCCAATGCGCCGAAGGCCGAGCTTTACGGCGCAGAGATCGATCTGGTCTACGGTATCGACCTCTACAATTGGGGCGGCAGCTTCTTTGAAACCAAACAGCTGCTGTTTCTTGCAAACTACACCTACACCCAGTCGCAAATCTCGGTCGACCCGAGCGATGTGACCTTTGTGCCTCCGGGCGGCGAAACCAACGCGTCGCTCCTGTTTGATGATGGTGATCCGCTGGTTGGACAATCGGATCACATCGCCAACTTCTCTATCGGGATTGAGGACACAGAGAAGGTTCAGCAGTTCACCGTGCTGTTCAACTATGCGAGCGAGCGGGTGACGACACGCGGGTTCCAGCGCCCTGATATCGTCGAGGATCCTGGCCTGACCGTCGATATCGTTGCGCGCTCTGAGGTGGGCATGTTTGGCCAGCCGTTCGAGCTGGAGCTGGAGGTGCGCAACATCTTTGGCCGCGACAATCTGGAGTTTCAGGAGAACTCTAACAACCGGATCGACATCAACAGCTATGATGTCGGCACCTCGTTCTCCATCGGTATCAAGACCGAATTCTAAGCGCTAAGCGCACCACCTCTCCCAGGATCGCTCAGACACTTTAAAGGCCGCTTTGGAAAACCAGAGCGGCCTTTTTTCAGGCTTTGCAGGGAAACTAGGCGATCAGGGCAGATCGAAGACATATCCGCGCGAGCGCACCGTGCGCAGCGGATTGCCGCCGCCAGCCTGCTTAATCGCGCGCCGCAACCGGCCAATCCAGACATCGACTGTGCGCTCATCAATGGGCGGCTCGCGCTTGCCCAGCCCGTTGATCAAATCATCACGGGTGAGCACCCGGTTGGGGTTTTCCGCCAGAAAGCGCAGCAGGCGAAATTCATTGGGGCGCAGGGAGATGACTTCCCCATCCCAGCGCGCCTGCAAGGCCGCCATATCAATCGAGAGATCGCCGACCTCGAACAGGCGGGCCGCGTGCCGATCATTGGGGCGCGATTGCAGCGCCAGCACTCGGTCGAGCACCTTGGTGCGGTCAATCGGCCCGACCATGTAGTCATGCGCCCCGGCCTTTAAGGCGCGGCGGCGATCATCATGATCGTCTTGTTCAAGCACCATCGTCACATGCGCCTCTTTCGTGCGCGGATCAGCGCGCAATCGGCGGCACATCTCCAGGCCTGCCAGATCGTCCATCACCCAGTCGACAAAGGCCCACATTGGCCCTTCGACCAAGCGGCGCGGGCCATCGGAATAGAGCCGATCAAAGGTGAATTGGCGGTCACCATAGACAAAGTCGTCCTGGTTTTCAGCCAGATCGCTGGTCAGAAAAATGTTGATGACGTCCACGACCACCCCGCTTCGCTTTGAAGCTGGGATGACGACGACTTATGACGCATTCATGACGTGTTTTTGACCGCTACAGCGATCTTGTCACATTTGGAGAATTGGGGGCAGATAAGACGCATAAACTCGCAAAAAGTCAGGTCAAAGTCATCCCGCCATCTACAATCAAAGTCTGGCCCGTCATGTAGCTCGACAAGGGGGATGCGAGAAACAGCGCTGCGCCCGCCATATCCTCTGGCGTGCCCGTTCGCCGCATGGGAATACCGCTGACCATGGCTTCCAATCGCTCAGGGTGGTCGGTCATGACCGACGTCATCTTGGTCGGGACTAGGCCGGGCGCGATCCCGTTTACCCGGATGCCATCGCGCGCCCACGCCGCGCCAAGCGTTTTCACAAGGCTCGCTGCGCCTGCTTTGGACGCCGCATAGGCCGGGTTTCCGATCACTGCGTTGAACGCGGCGACAGAGGAGATCACGATCATCGTACCGCCTTTGTCCGCCAATGCGGAGTGAAAAGCGCGCGCGCAATCGGCGATCGAATTGAGATTGACATCCACGACCGCGTCCCAGCCATGGCTCATAAACTCCTCGCGCCCATAGCGCACCAGACCCTGACACTGAACCAGCACATCAGGCTCCAGCATGGCATCAGGCAAAGCGTCCACCGCTTTGCGGTCCGTCACGTTCAATTGGTGATAGGTAAGCCCCGTAAAATCGCTGTCTTCCGCCTCAAGATAATCGCCCGCATCGGGCCGCGTTCCGGTGACATGCACCTCCGCGCCGCGTGCTCGAAAGCCCTGCGCAATCCCATTCCCGATCCCGCCTGATCCGCCAATGACGAGGACAAGTTTGCCAGTAAATTTGAGTGGGTCCGTCATAGTCGGGCTCTCCTTAAATCTCGCGGCTCACGACTTCCTTCATGATCTCGCTCGTGCCGCCATAGATGCGCTGCACGCGCGCGTCGCGCCACAGCCGGGCGATGGGATATTCATTCATATAGCCTGCCCCGCCATGCAGTTGCAGCGCGGCATCGACCATCTCCCATTGCATTTCAGTGTGCCAAAGCTTTGCGGCGCTGGCCTCTCCCGTGGTCAGTTCACCGCGCAGATGGCGGGCGATGGCCCAGTCAAGATGCGCCCAGCCCACTTGCAGCTTTGCCTGCAGGTCCGCGAGCGTGAATTTGGTGTTCTGAAACTCGAACACGGTGGAGCCAAAGGCCTTGCGGTCCTTGGTGAAGTTCACCGCTTCGTCAAATGCGCGCTGCGAGCCGCCCATGGCGGATACGGCGATAGAAAGGCGCTCTTGCGGCAGCTCTTCCATGAGATGGATAAATCCGCGATTTTCGCCGCCCAAAATGTTGGTCTTGGGCACGCGCACATCGGCGAAGAACAGTTCGGACGTGTCGGCGGAATGCTGCCCGATCTTGTCGAGATTGCGCCCACGCTCAAAGCCCGGCGTGTCTGCATCGACAAGGATCAGCGAGGTTCCTCTAGCGCCGGCACTCGGGTCCGTCTTGGCCACCACGATCACAACATCGGCGTTCTGTCCGTTGGTGATATAGGTCTTGGAGCCATTAATGACCAAGTGATTGCCATCCTCAACCGCGGTGGTCTTGATCCCTTGAAGGTCGCTGCCCGCGCCTGGCTCGGTCATGGCAATGGCAGTGATGACATCGCCAGAGATCATTCCGGGGAGGTATTTCGCCTTTTGCTCATCGCTCCCCAGCCGCTCAAAATAATTGACCGTGATGTCGTTTTGCAGCGTGAACCCGGCGGACGAGCCCATATAGCTAAGCTCTTCGGCGAGCACGCAGTTGAACCCGAAATCGAGGCCCAGCCCACCATGCTCCTCTGCAATGGTTGGGCACAGCAGACCCGCCTCCCCCAACGCCTTCCAGGCAGAGCGAGGGACAACGCCCTCTTCCTCGTGTTGGTCAAGGTGAGGCTCCATATGCTCAGCAAACACCTTGCGAACCGTATCGCGAAACGCCTCGTGATCTTCGTTATAGGCGGTGCGGTGGGCGACGTTGAGCATTGGAGTTTTTCTTCCCGATTGTCATTTAAGTTTCTAGTTGCAATTCATGCCGCACGCACGGGTTTTGTAAAGGCCGTGCGGCAAAAATTGCCTTGCGAAATTCGCACGAATGCCAGTGCGCGCTTGCAAAATGAGTGGGGCAGACGCACATGCGCTGACACATGAAATCGCCCTCCCACACCGAATATCGCTCTGGCTCTGATCCGCGCATCTTGCGCGATGCGCTTGGCACGTTTGCAACCGGCGTCACTGTGGTCACGTCGCTGGGAGATAATGGAGAGCCCGTGGGGCTCACCGCCAACAGCTTCACCTCGGTCAGCCTTGATCCGCCATTGCTGCTGGTTTGCCCGGCGCGCAGCGCGTCAACCACCAGCGCGCTAGAGGCAAGCGATCATTTCGCCATCAATGTCCTGCGGGCGGATCAGCGGCACATCTCCACCCTGTTCGCGACCAAAGGAACGGATCGCTTTTCCGAGATCGCCTTTGATACTTGCGAGCACGGGGTGCCGATCATCCACGATGCGCTGGCGAACTTTGAATGCCGCAAGCACGCCGTGCATGATGGCGGCGATCACCTAATCCTGATTGGGGAGATCACGCGCGTGCGCTTCACGCCGGAGCATGACCCGCTGCTCTACTACGGCGGTCAGTATCGCAGTCTACTTGCCGACTGATCAGCAGACGTGATTATGCGGCGCGAGGCCACCAATTAGCCGACAAATGCGCGTTCGATCACAAACTGGTTCGGCTGTGAATTGCTGCCTTCGGTAAAGCCGCGCTCTTCCAGATCAGCCGCATGGTCCTTAATCATCGCCATACTACCACATAGCATCACGCGGTCTTCCTCCGGCACGAAGTGCTTAGGTCCATTGCTCTTTTCGAACAATTTACCGCTGTCGATCAGAGTTCCGATCCGTCCCGTCGTGTGGAAATCCTCACGGGTCACCGTTGGAATGTAGTGGAAGCGTTTGCGGTCTTCGTCTTCAAGCAACGGATCGCCTTCAAGCTGGCTTTCCAGCAATTCGCGGTACGCTAGTTCGTTCACTTGCCGCACCGAATGAACGATGAAAATCTCATCATAGAGATTGTAGATCTCTGGATCACGGGCGAGGCTCATAAATGGCGCAAGGCCTGTGCCGGTCGACAGCATGAACAGCCGCTTGCCGGGCAGCAGAGCGTCAGTCACCAGCGTGCCAGTTGGCTTCTTGCCAAGGTAAATCGGATCGCCAACCTTGATGTGCTGAAGCCGCGAGGTCAGCGGGCCGTCTTGCACTTTGATCGAGAGAAATTCGATCTCTTCCTCATAGCTCGGGCTCGCCATCGAATAGGCGCGCAGCAGCGGTTTGCCATTGTCGCCCGGCAGGCCGATCATGATAAATTCGCCTGACCGAAAACGGAACGCAGCAGGCCGCGTGATCCGCAAAGTGAACAGGCTATCCGTCCAGTGATGGACGTAGGTGACGGTCTCAACGGAAAGCGCGCCGCTTTCGGTGAACTGATCGCGATCTAAAGTGAGCTCGGTCAATTAGGGCCTCGATAAATCAATTATAACGGCCAGTCGCCAGGAGGCGCGGCCTTGGCGCACGATGCGCCGGATATGTCTTCGCGGCGCATTTGGCGGTTTGGTCAGCGCTCTTCAAGTGAGTTTAGCGTTCACTCCTGAAAGTCAGCCTTGGGACGATCCCCCGGCCAGTCGCTCTAGGAGGTAGGTTGAGGCAGCGCCAATGCGACCTTTGATGCAAGTGCAGAGACCTGCCCTGCTGGCGCCGGATCAGCGGGCGGGATCGGCCCTTCCTCTGGCCACAGCGCAAGCATAGCGGTGAGCTGCGTGCGCACATCCTCGGCGCGCGGCGTGTCCAAATCTGCCGCCATTTGCCAGGCCACGCGGGTAAAGCCCCAAGCGTCTTGATACTCAGCGGGATCGGTGACTTTCCCGTCAGACACAGCAACGCTGTATTCCGCAACCGCCGTGTCCATCAGGAAGCGAATGATCTCCACCTCATCGCCGCCGGCCTTGCCGCGCACTTCGCGCAGGTTCGCCTCAGCCGCCGCCAATTGCGGCTCAATCTCCCCTGCAGGCTTGCCCGTTTCAAGCGCGGCTGACACCGCTTCGAATGGTGCCGGATCAAACCCCAGCTCCTCTAGACCAGCGCGCTCAGAGGCGTGGGTTTCGGAAACCGGGTGGAGCAAATGCGGGGCCGCAGCCTCAGCATCGCCAGCCCGGTAGAGAGCAAGACCCGCTGCGACATGGCCAGACATAAAAGCGAGGCGATTGGGCAGTTCCAGCGCGCCGACATCTGCGCCCGCTTCGCCGCCCTCGCCTTCACCGCCAGCCGCTTCGCCGCCTTCTCCAGCCTCTTCGCCCATACCAGCTTCGCCGGTTTGTGCAGCTTCGCCGCCTTCACCGCCCTCGCCGCCTTCTCCAGCGCATCCTGCCAGCCCGCTGCCCATCAGCGCGGTCGCCACGCCCAATCCAGTCCACAATTTCAGCTTGGAATTCATTGTCTCGCCTTTCGCGCAATTCTATGCTTCAAATCCTAGCCACACCGTGCGCTTGTGCAACACACTATCGGGCCAATTTCTCAATGATCCTGTCGATATCCGCGATTACAGACCAGCAAATTCTGGACACCATCACAACCCAACTGGGCAAGTTGACGTGGCAAGACGGGCGAGCCACAGCGGGCAAACGCGCCAGCGCGGTTAAGGTCAATCAGCAAGCCGTGATGAGCGATGAGGCCGG
The DNA here is from genome assembly GCF_057364975.1 of Erythrobacter sp. S249. NCBI lineage: Bacteria > Pseudomonadati > Pseudomonadota > Alphaproteobacteria > Sphingomonadales > Erythrobacteraceae > Erythrobacter > Erythrobacter sp. S249. The sequence goes on from NZ_CP200287.1 coordinate 998,245, forward strand.
CCAAGCGCTGCGCCAGACGCTGCTGCCGCATATCGTCGACAATCCGATCCTGCTTTCAGGCGCACGGCCCCGGCGGTTCTCGCATTTCCTTGTCAGCAAAACGGAAAACGGCGGCCATTACGGCGCACATATCGACAATGCGCTGATGGGCAAAGGGGAAGGCCGGATGCGCAGCGACCTTTCCTTCACTCTGTTTCTGACCCCGCGCGATCAATATGAAGGCGGCGAGCTGGCGATCCACAATGCCGGCGCAACGCAGGAGATTGCTGGCGAAGCGGGCCAGTTGGTGCTGTATCCGTCAACCAGCATTCACGAAGTGCGCCCGGTAACTTCCGGAACGCGGCATGTCTGCGTCGGTTGGATCGAGAGCCTGATTGCCGACGGGCCGCAGCGCGAGCTCTTGTTCGACCTCGACAATCTGCGCGCCAGCCTGCGTGCGGCGGACAACATCGATCCAGCGCTATCGTTGACGCTCGATAAGAGCATCGCCAATCTGACCAGGATGTGGGCGCAGCCCTAGAAGTCCAAGCGCGCCGTCACGCCCCGGATCAGTTCCAACCGGCTTGGTCGTAAATCCGCACGGCTTGCGCTTGGCCCTTACCAACCTCCGCCGCGTTCAGCGTGTCTGGCTTAAACTCGCCCAGACCCTCGACCGCGGATGACGCCGCGACACTCAACACCGCCGGATACTCATTGTTGCCGTTTGCGAAATATTGCTGGGCGCTTTCGTCCGTCAGATACTCGAGGAAGCGGATCGCATTCTCACGATTGGGCGCGTTTTTGAGCACGCCAGCGCCGCTGATATTGATGTGTGTGCCGGTGGTTTCCTGATTGGGAAAGATCACCCCAATCGCATCCAGAACTTCAGGATTTTCCGCATCCTCCGACGCATAGCGCGCAAGGTAATAGGAATTAACGATCGACATGCGGCATTCGCCAGAGGCAACCGCTTCGATATTAGCCGTATCATTGCCTTGCGGCGGACGGGCAAAATTTGCGACCACGCCGCTGGCCCAATCCTGTGCGGCCTCCGCGCCATTGTTGGCGATCATGCTGGAGAGCAGCGAGATATTGTAGATGTTGGATGAAGAGCGGACACAGATTGCGCCTTTATAGGCCGGGTCGGTCAGGTCTTCATAAGTGGCCAAGCCTTCCGGCTCGCCCACTGCCTTATTGTAAATAATCACGCGGGCACGGGTGGAAAGACCAAACCACAGGCCATCGGGATGTCGCAAATATTCCGGCAGACGCTCGGTCAGCACATCGGACTGCACCGCAGACAAAATACCCGCTTCCTCGGCGCGCCAAAGACGGCCTGCATCGACCGTGACCAACAAATCTGCTGGTGAAAATTCGCCTTCGCTGACAATCCGCTCGATCAAAGCATCCGCACCTGCTTCAATGCGATTCACCCGAATGCCAGTTTCGCGGGTGAAATCCTCATACAAGGCCAAATCAGTGTCATAGTGACGCGAAGAATAAAGGTTCACCTCACCAGTGATTTCGACGCCTTCTGACGTTTCGCTGTCACCGCTCGCCCCAGAACACGCCGCGAGTGCGCCAGCCAGAATTACCGTGAGGGCACCGCCCAAAAATCGCTTAGCCATTATGTTTCCTTGAATGCTTATTGCGATTGATTAGCATTAGAATATATTTACGCAAGCCTTCATGGCGTGACGGCGATCAATCTGCCGTTGGTGCGGTCGCAAATGCCAACACGCTCGCCGCGCGCGGCTGCACCGACAATCGGGCGCCAATCGCAGGCACATTGCCGCCCGCAAGCTCAATCGACAGCTCTTTTCCGCCATCATTGGCAAGGACGATCTGCATGCGCGCGCCCGTGCGGCGAATGTCGCGAACCACCAATCCGCGCCCCTCTCCCGCGCTTGACACTTCAAAACCATCCGCCCGCAGCAGCAGCTCTAAGTTCAGGCTGTCCGGGGCATCCCCCACCAAAGCGGATAGCGGCCACGTGCCAAACGCGGTCGCAATCCCGCCTTCCACACGCTCACCCGCAATCACCTGCGCACCTCCGAAGATCGCGCCCACTTGTGCGCTACTGGGCGTGTCATAAAGCTCGTGCGGAGTGCCGAATTGCGCAATCCGTCCGCGGTCCATAACCGCGATTTGGTCGCCAATATCCAGCGCCTCTTCCGGATCGTGCGTGACCATGATTACCGTCGCACCTTGCTGGCGTAGCAAAGCGCGGCATTCGCGCCGCAGACTTTTACGCAGGACAATATCGACGCTCGCAAAGGGCTCATCCATGAGCAGCACTTGCGGCTTAGGCGCCATCGCCCGGGCCAAGGCTGCGCGCTGCTGCTGCCCGCCAGACAGCTCATGCGGATAACGCGCCCCAAGCCCGGCAAGGCCAACCAGTTCCAGCCATTCTTCGGTCACATCGCTGCCGCCGCGCGATTTCGGCAGTCCGAAGGCGACATTTTGCGCGATTGTCATATGCGGAAACAGCGCGCCATCCTGAAAGACCAGCCCAACCGGGCGCTTCTCAGGCGGCGGAGAATGGCCCTCGTCGGCCAGCAATTCGCCGCCAATATACACGCTGCCTTGCTGCACAGGTAGCAATCCGGCGGTGAGATTTAGCAAAGTTGACTTGCCACAGCCCGACGATCCAAGCAGACACGTGATCTCTCCTTGGGGCGCCGTGAAGCTGATGTCTTTTAACGCCCTAGTGTTACCGTAAGCATGGGCGATATGGCGAAATTCGAGGCTCAAATCTTCATTCCGGGCCAGTTGCGTTGAGCCGCCTTAGGCTCAATGCTTTGCCGCGCGCAACCGCGAAGGGCGATGACGCAGCGCTCTCGCCCACCGCATCGTCGGGCCTTGGGGCGCTGGACCGCTGGTCGCTGGGCGCGTGGATCATTGCGGCCTTGGCTGCAATTCCCATCATTACCATTGTGGTCTCCGCGCCGAGAGGCGGCATCGACAGCCTACTCGAGCTCGTCTCCACTATCCTCACCGACTATCTGATCAACACCAGCGCGCTGATGCTGCTGACCGGTTTGGTCGCGGGTGTGATCGGCGTCGGCACCGCATGGCTGATCAGCGCGGCGCGCTTTCCCGGCAGGCGAATACTGGCTTGGGCCTTGGTGCTGCCGCTCGCCGTGCCCGCCTATATTGCGGCCTATATCTATGCTGACCTGCTGTCGTTCACCGGTCCGGTGCAAAGCATGCTGCGAACGGCAACCGGTTGGGGTCTAGGGGAATACAGCTTTCCTCAGATCCGCTCGCTTCCCGGTGCGGCTCTGATCTTGGGCCTCGTGCTCTATCCTTATGTCTATCTGCTCGCCCGCGCTGCCTTTTCCGCGCAAAGCCTCGGTCAATTTCGCGCAGCTCGCAGCCTTGGCGCAGCTCCGCTACGCGCCTTCACCCGTGTCGCTTTACCCGCCGCCAGACCGGCAATCGCTGGCGGCCTTGCGCTCGTCTTGATGGAGACTTTGGCCGATTTCGGCGTCGCGGAATATTTCGCTATACCGACCTTCAGCACCGGCATTTTCCGCAGCTGGCTGGCGATGGGTGACAAACAATTGGCGCTCAAGCTGGCGGCATTCATGCTGGTCTTCGTGATCGCGCTGGTCGTGTTTGAGGCAAGCAGCCGGCGCGGGCGCACCGATAGCCGAGATGCCGCCCGATCCGATGAAGCCTTGGTCTCGCTAAACGGCTGGCAGCAAGCGTTGGCGCTCATTTTCTGCGCCCTGCCCGTGCTGCTCGGCTTTGGCATTCCTGCCGCGCATCTGGTGGTTCTGGCGCTCCAGACCGGCGATCAAATGAGCGCCGCAACCTTGTGGAGCTACGCGCAGGACAGCCTGACCCTTGGCCTAAGCGCGGCTCTGGTTTGCACCATAGCAGCGGTCGTCCTGGCCTTTGCTCAGCGCCGCTCAAACAGCCGCATCACGCGCTTTGCCATCAGGGTCGCGACATTGGGCTATGCCCTGCCCGGGGCGCTGCTGGCGGTGGGCTTGCTCGCTCCTTTGGGCGTGTTCGACCAAGCGATCACCCGCTTCTCACGTGATACATTCGGTTTTACGCACGGCCTGCTGCTCGCTAGCACCAGCGCGATATTGATCTACGCTCTGTCTGTGCGGTTTTTGACCGTCGCGTTCAACTCGGTCAGCGGCGGGTTTGAAAAAGTCCCGCCATCGCTGGATGCCGCCGCCCGCTCACTGGGCGCAGGACCGGGAGAGGTCATACGTCGGATCCACATCCCGCTGCTCACGCCCAGCCTCGCCGCCGCCGCTGCGCTGGTGTTCATCGACACCTTGCGAGAGCTGCCCGCGACCTTGATCTTGCGGCCCTTCAATCTCGAAACTTTGGCCACACGGGTCTACCGGCTCGCAAGCGATGAAAAGCTGGCCGAGGCTTCTACCGCTAGCCTCTTGATCCTTGCCGCAGGTCTTATTCCCGTGCTGATGCTGAACCGCGCGGCCAAGGTCTAAGCGCAACTGCACGCCGCCTTTCTGTCAGCCAAGCCTGTCAAATCAAACTGTCATGGGGACTTGTCCCGCGCCGCGCACTCGTCCACAAAGCCAATGATATGGCTCGTTTTCCTTTCTCCGCCATCGTCGGCCAAGACGAGATGAAGCAAGCTTTGCTGATCGCGGCGATTGAGCCAGCGATTGGCGGCGTTATGGTGTTTGGCGATCGCGGCACCGGCAAATCGACCGCTGCGCGCGCGCTCGCCAGCCTGCTCCCGCCAATCTCCTCGGTAGAGGATTGCCGCTACAATTGCTTGGGCGATCAGCGCGGCACGTGCCCTGATCCATGCACATCGGGCCGGGTACGAAAACGCGTGGTTCCCTTCGTTGATCTACCGCTTGGCGCAACCGAAGACCGTGTAATCGGCGCGCTCGATTTGGAAAAGGCGCTGCGCGCTGGCGAGAAGAGTTTTGAACCCGGATTGCTGGCCAAGGCGCATCGCGGTTTTCTCTATATCGACGAGATCAATCTGCTCGAAGATCATCTGGTCGATCTGCTGCTCGATGTCGCGGCATCCGGCGAAAACGTGGTCGAGCGCGAGGGGCTATCCGTACGACACCGCGCAAAATTCGTCCTCATCGGCAGCGGCAATCCTGAAGAGGGCGAGCTGCGTCCGCAATTGCTCGACCGGTTTGGGCTTTCCGTCGAAGTTCGCACGCCGACTGAGCTAGACCAGCGCGTGGAAATCATGCGCCGCTGCGGCGATCAGGAACGCGATCCAGAGGGCTTTGCCGAGCAATGGGCCAAGGAAGAGGAAAAGATCCTGCGCCAGGTTGCGCGCGGCAAGACCAAGATCGCCAAAATGGAAACTCCGGATGCGATCATGCAAGACGCCGCTGAGCTGTGCATGGCAGTGGGCGCAGATGGCCTGCGCGGTGAATTGACTTTGATGCGGGCGGCCCGCGCTCAGGCGGCCTTGGCCGGAGCAAAATCGGTCCGCCGGGAGCATTTGATTGCGGTCGCGCCATCGGCCTTGCGTCATAGGCTGCGCCGCGATGTGCTTGATGAAACCGGCTCAACCGTGCGGATTGCCCGCGCGATTGACGAATTGTTCGGATGAGCGAGAAGCCCGCAGCTGATGATCCGCTCGCCGATGCGCTGCTCGCTGCCCGCCTGTTCCTAAACGCTCCGGCCGCGCTGGGCGGATTGACATTGCGCGGCGGCGGACCAGCACGAGACGCAATGCTTGCCGCGCTAGAAGGCGCTGGCCTTACCATGCGCAAATTGCCGGCCCATGTGGATGATGAGCGATTGCTGGGCGGAGTGGATATCGCCGCCAGCCTGGCCGCTGGGAAGGCGGTCTCGCAAACTGGTATTTTGACGGAGGCTGCCCGCGCGCGCGCCGCTTTGCTGGTGCCGATGGCGGAGCGCATGCCTGATGCGCTGGCTGGCAAGCTCTCGCAGGTTTTCGATTGCGCCGAAGAGAGTGCTCCCAAAGGCCTCATCTTGCTCGATGATGGGATTGATCCAGAGGAAGCGCCGCCGCTCTCTCTGACCGAGCGCCTGGCCTTTCACGCGGACCTTTCTCAGTCCCAGTTTCACGGCACGGCCATTCTGCCGCCCGTGTCAAAAGCGATCCCAATCTCTCAAGTGGACACGCTGAACGAAGATGCACAGACGGCCCTCACGCAAACGGCAGCTGCATTCGGCATTCACACTGTGCGCCCCTTGCTGTTCGCTCAAACTGCTGCACGCGCCCATGCCAGCCTGTTTGGACGCAGCGAGACAAGCGAGCAGGATCTCAAAGCCGCGGTTCGTCTGGTCTTGGCGCCGCGCGCACTGCAATTGCCGCAAATGAGCGAGGAGGAACCGGAGCCTCCGCCGCAGCCGCCAGAGGATCAGACGCACAATGACGAACATTCGGACAATTACGATCCCGGCGAGCGCGATCTCGATGATATTCTGGTTGAGGCCGCGCAGGCAGCGATCCCAGCCGATCTTTTGGCTCAGTTGACCAGCGGCAAGGCAAAGCGTCAGGCACAAGGCAGCGGCGCCGGGCAAAAGCGCAAATCGGCGCTGCGCGGCAAACCCTTGGGCACCCGCCCCGGCCTGCCCCGAGGCGGCGCGCGCCTAGCCTTGGTCGACAGCCTTAGGGCAGCGGTGCCATGGCAACCCCTGCGAAGGCGGGAACGAGCAGTCGCTGGCGGCGAAGACAGCGGCGCGATTATCATGCGCAAGGGCGATTTGCGCGTGAAACGCTTTGAAGAACGCATGGGTAAGGTCACCATTTTCTGCGTCGATGCCTCTGGCTCGGCAGCGGCTGCGCGTCTGGCGGAGGCCAAGGGCGCGGTCGAACTGATGCTGGCTCAGGTCTATGTCACCCGCAGCGAGATAGCCTTGGTCGCCTTTCGCGGAGAAAGCGCGGAATTGCTGCTGCCGCCTACTCGCTCTCTGACCCGGGCGCGGCGCGCTCTGGCGGAGTTACCTGGTGGCGGCGGCACGCCTCTGGCCAGCGGGCTCAATATCGCGCGCGAGCTCGCCGATATGATCGCTGCGCGCGGACGCACGCCCAGCCTTGTGGTGCTGACCGATGGCCGGGGCAATATCGCCGCCGATGGCTCGCCGGGCCGGACGCAAGCGAATGAGGATGCACAGGCCGCTGCGAAAGCCATTCATTCAGCGGGCTATGAAGGGCTGGTGATTGACATTGCCGCCCGCCCTGGGCCGCACGCGCCGGAACTGGCAAACGCCATGGGCGCGCGTTTTCTCGCCTTGCCGATGGCGGACGCAAAAATGCTGCACAAGGCAATATCAGCTGCGACCACAGCCAACGCGCAAAACACCAAGACGGCGGCATGAGCCGACCACTCGAATGGGAGCGCGATGGGTTGATCTGGCCTCACCGCGAGGCGAGCGAATTTGTGAGCGTCGGGCGAACCCGGTGGCATGTCCAGCGCATGGGCAAAGGCCCGGTTATTCTGCTGCTGCATGGGACTGGCGCATCGTGCCATTCCTGGCGCGGCGTCATGCCGCCACTTGCCAAAACGCACAGTGTGATCGCGCCTGACCTGCCGCGCCACGCCTTTACCACCGGCCATCCGCCAGAGGTGATGGCGCTGCCAAGCATGGCGCGCGCTCTGTCCAGCCTGCTGAGCGAATTGGAGATCGAGCCGGACCTAATCGTCGGCCACTCAGCGGGAGCAGCCTTGGCCCTGCAACTGGCATTAGACCGGGGGCTTGGCGTGCCGGTGGTCGGGCTCAACGCAGCGCTGCGTCCGTTTCCAGGTCTCGCGGCGCAGCTTTTTCCAGCCTTTGCAAAACTGCTTTTCGTCAATCCTCTGGTGCCGCGATTGTTTTCCAAAAGCGTTGCGCGCGCCGAGGATGCAGAGCGGTTCTTGACGCGGGCCACTCAGTCCCAAATCGATGCTGAGGGGATGGCTTGTTACGCCGCCCTGCTGCGCAACAGCCGGCACACCAAAGGCGCGCTGTCGATGATGGCAAATTGGGATTTGCCCGCGCTGCAATCGCGCCTGCCGCAGGCCAGCAATCAGGTCCTGTTGGTGCATTCGGAGCGTGACAATGCGGTGCCGCTTTCGGCCGCTCGCGAGGCAGCAGAATTGCTGCCCAATGCGCGGCTTGAGGAACTGCCCGCGCTCGGCCATCTTGCTCATGAAGAGGACCCCAAAAACGCCGCGCGACTGATCGCAGCCTTTGCAGAGCTTCATTGCGTTAGCGGCCAGAAGTAAGGAGAACGCAGATGGAGGGCCACAATTACGGCTGGATCGAAATCGTCTTCTTTTACGGAATCGCGCTTGGCTTTGCTGGGTGGCAATATTGGTCAGTCAGCAAATCGCTCGAAGAGGACCGCTCCAAGCGCCGTCAACGCGAGGCTGAGGAAGCTGCCGCGACAGAAGCTGATAGCAGCAGCGATACCGCCAACTAGAACTTTCGCCGCGGCATCCGGAACGGCAGCATAAACTGCACAATTGGTGATGCATAACGACGCAAATCCAGGCTTTCCTGAACCGCAATCACCGGCTCGCCGTAGACCCGCGATGAAACCGTTGAGCGCGCATAGAACGGGGTGTCCTCCCACGTCTTGTCGACCTTCGCCTCGCCCTTGTCCGCGCGCGTTCGGCGCTGGACCTGCCATTTGCTGTTGGGCAAATCCGCCATCATTGGCAGTTCATCCTGAGCGGGCACGCCGTGCTGATCAAATCGCAACGCGCTGGCAAAGCGTGAGCCATCGGCGCGCTCGCCCTCATAGCAAACGACCGCCCCATCAGACAGATGCGCACGCGACCAATGCCAGGATCGAAAGCCCTCTTCGAGCGATTCCGTCCCGCGATTGTGATCAATATATCCGCTGCCACTCCATGAGATATCGGGGTAGTTCATTTCCACCACGATCCGGGCGCGCGGGGCGAGACATTGCCAGATGTGCTTTTCCTCTGGGTCGAGCGCAAAGCCGACCGGGTTGAGCATTTCCGGCACCACACGAACGCGCCCGCGCACCGGCCTGCGCCAGGGTATGCCCAGCCGCTTGTCGCGCTCCGCAATATCAATCTCCAGCGCATCGCCGGTCCAGCGCACACTGCTCGGACCGATACTCAGCATCTTCGCATCGCGCGAGACATTGCCTGCCGGGCGCTCCGTCATCGCCCAGCGCGCCTGAGGCCCATACAGCGCGACATTCAGTGAGGCGTGATCTTCTGGATGACCGCGCCCGCTTGCCTTGTAATAGGGCGAGAAGACACTGCCCAAAAAGGCGATGATCGTCAGGCCGTGCTTTCCGTCGTCGCTGATCGCGTCGATGTACCACCAGGAATAGCCGCCCGGTGGAACCGGCGCATTGAAGCGAGGTCCGAGCTCACCGTGTTGGCAGCCAGTCGCCCGCTTAAGGCGGCCATAGGCACGCCGGCTCCGGGATGGGTCGCCCCGCCCGTGCAATAGAGCCCCGGGATCTTGGTCTTTGGCCCTTGCCTCTGGAACGATGCCGCCCAGCCGTGCGACGCCCGGCCGTACAGCGCTCCCCCCGTCGACGGGAACAGCTTCGCCCAGGTCTGCGGCGTCGCCAAGGAGCTCGGCATGGCCTCCTCCAGCTCGAGACCGCAGCGCGTCAGGCTTGCCCTCATCTGCTCGGTGCATCGTTCGATCTCCTGCTGTGTGTAGGTGTGGGTGTCGCCATTAGCGGGTGCGTTGACGATGATTTGAATGCGCTCGCGCTGATCATTGACCGCGCCGCCGGCATGCGCCTTGGCGCTGCGATCTTGCGCGCAGACATAGACGGTTGGATCGCTGGGAACCTGACCGCTCGCGATTTCATCAAACTCGCGGCGGTAGTCAGGCGAGAAAAAGACATTGTGATGCTGCAGCGCAAAGCCGGATGTCTTGGCATGCGCGAACCAGACGCAGGCGGAAAGCGAGCGTTTTTGCGGCGACAGCTGAGGCACCGCGCGCGCCGCATCATGGCCGAACTTTCCAGACGAAAGCGCCGCCGGATCGGCATTGCAGATGATCCGATCCGCCGCGATATGATCGCCGGATACGAACCTGACCCCGCTCACCGCGCCGCGATCCGTCAGCACCTCTGCCACCGGCGTTTCAAACCGAAATCGTGCGCCTTTGTTCTCGGCGATCTTGCGCAAAGCGTTGGCGAGCGCATTCATACCGCCATCAATCAGCCACACGCCCTTCGCCTCAACATGCGCGATCAACATCAAGGTGGCTGGGGCAAGGTAAGGCGAGGAACCGCAATAGGTCGAATAGCGCGCAAACAATTGCCGCAGACGCTGATCTTTGAAGTGCTTACCCAGCGCGCTCCACAGGGTCTCGAACGGCTTCATCGCCGCCATCTCCGGCAGGCGGCGCAGGCCAATTCGCCACATCATCGGCAATGGGGTGCTGGCCTTGGCCCCGCGCATAAATGGCTCGTCCAGCACATTGTATATCCGCGCGGCTTCCGTTCTGAAGGCGCGGTAACCCGCCGCCGCATCGGCGCCTGCAAAATCGCCAATCGCCTGCTCGCTGCGCAATGGGTCGGCAAACAGATCGAGGTGCGTGTCATTGTCCCAGGCATGGCGCGCCAGCACCTCTGCCTGCTGAATTTTCACGTGATCCTCCAGCCGAGCCCCGCATGCGCGAAAGACCTCATCAAACACATCGCGCATGGTGAAAACGGTTGGACCTGCGTCGATAGGCTGGCCATCCACCTCGACCCGGCGAGCCTTCCCGCCAGCCCAGGCCTCTTTTTCCAGCACCGTTACATCGTGTCCGCGCGCAGCGAGGAGCGCGGCACTCACCAGCCCGCCAATTCCTGCACCGATTATCACGACTCGCGCGCTCAAAGGCATCTCTCCTGTGCAATATGATTGACCTTTACACTCAATATGTCCAATCTTTTGGACAGATGTTGCTCAATTGGATCAAAAACTAATGGCGTCTGTGACGCTGCGTGAGCGTTGGGCGGCGCGTCGCAATGCCGTGATCGGCAATCCCAGTTTTCAGCATTGGACCTCGCGCATTCCGTTCATGCGTAGCGTCGCCCGCAAGCGGGCGGCGGGCATGTTCGATCTGATCGCAGGCTTTGCTTATTCCAAAATCCTGTTTGCGATGGTCGAGAGCGGTCTGATCGACCACCTTGCAAAAGGCGCGAGCGAGCTCAGCGAGATTGCGCGCTTTGCCGAGCTTGAACCCTTTGCTGCGGAGCGATTGCTGCGCGCGGCAGCGGCATTAGAGCTGGTGGAAGAAGTCGCTCCTGAGCGTTGGATGCTGGGTGAGCAGGGGGCGGCGCTCCAAAGCAATGCCGGGGCCAAGGCGATGATCCGTCATCACCGTCTATTGTACCGCGATCTTACCGACCCGCTCGACCTGCTGCGCAAGAACCGCAGCGAGCCCACAGAGCTGTCGCAATATTGGTCGTATGCGGGCGCATTGCACGGCCATGCGGAGCGCGGCGATGAGACCGCTGAATATTCCGATCTTATGGCCACATCTCAGCACTTTGTTGCCGAACAGGTGCTCTGCGCCTTCTCGTTTAGCGGCGTTGCATCACTGCTTGATGTGGGCGGCGGACATGGCGCATTCCTAAAAGCCATCGGAGCGGCGCATCCAAGACCACGACTCGGCCTTTTCGACCTACCCGAAGTGGCCGATGCCGCGCGCGACTCGCTAACGCAGGAACTGGGCCCGGAGCGGGTGACAGCGCATGGCGGCAACTTCTTTGAAGACACGATACCCACAGGCTACGATCTCATCACGCTCAGCCGCATTTTGCACGACCATGATGACGAACCAGCGCTAAAATTGCTGCGCAACATTCGCGCAGCATTGCAGCCCGGAAAACGCCTGTTGATCGCAGAACCTATGGCCGGTGTACGCGGGGCAAAGGGCATGGGGGATGCGTTTTTCGGGCTTTATCTATGGGCAATGGGATCTGGCCGCCCGCGCAGCGCGTCGGAGATCCGTGCCATGCTGAGCGAAGCTGGCTTTTCCAGTTCGTGCGTCATTTCAACACCCCAGCCAGTTGTGTCCGGCGCCATCGTCGCAACAGCCTGACAACTAACTGTCTTGTTTATTTGACACTATGTGTTGTTAGGCGTACCTGACAGTCAGGGGAAGCACCCCTCCACTGTTGATCGTAGATATTGCGACAAAGGGGAAGAGGACCAGATGGAAGCATTGGCTGTCACACTTGAGGGACCAGAGCGCTTAGCGCTCCGGACGCTTGAGCTGACCGCACAAAAGCCTTCCGATGTCCTCGTAGAAACAGCATTTAGCGGCATTAGCGGCGGCACTGAAAAACTGCTCTGGAACGGGCAAATGCCTGAATTTCCGGGGATGGGTTACCCGCTGGTGCCAGGGTACGAATCGGTTGGGCGCATTGTTGATGCGGGCGCTGAGGCCAAATCGCGAATCGGCGATTGGGTGTTTGTGCCAGGGGCCAATTGCTACACCGAGGCACGCGGATTGTTCGGCGGAACATCGCAGCGTCTGGTCGTCTCATCCGCCCGCGCCTTCACCGTTTCCGAGTCGCTGGGCGATGCAGGCGTGCTGCACGCGCTTGCCGCAACCGCGCTCCACGCAATCAATGGCGGCACTCCGCCTGACCTTATTATAGGTCACGGCGTTTTGGGTCGTTTGCTGGCGCGTCTAACAATCGCGCTGGGCCATGCTGCACCGACAGTTTGGGAAACCCACGCCGGTCGCCGCGAAGGCGGATCAGGTTACAGCGTTATTGCCCCCGATCAGGATGAGCGGCGCGACTATGCGTCAATCTATGATGCGAGCGGCGATGAAAAGCTGCTCGACACGCAGATCACGCGCCTTGCCAAGGGCGGAGAGATCACGCTCGCCGGTTTTTACTCCAAGCGTTTGAGCTTTGATTTTGCCCCCGCCTTCATGGCCGAGGCCCGCCTGCGCATCGCCGCTGAATGGCAGCCGGATGATCTCACGCAAACTTGCGCGCTGATCGAAAGCGGCAAGCTCAACCTAACCGGATTGATCAGCGACCGGCGCTCTGCCGCCGACGCATCAGAGGCTTACCCACGCGCATTCGGCGATCCCGACTGCCTAAAAATGGTTCTCGATTGGAGGGGCTGCGCATGACAATGCTCGAAACACAGGCTGAAGCACTGCGTGAAGAGGCTGACCAAGAGCCCGATCCCGTTCACACCGGCGAAGTGACCAGCGAAACGCAGGTTATTGCGATTTACGGCAAAGGCGGTTCGGGCAAGAGCTTTGCGCTTTCCAACCTGAGCTACATGATGGCGCAGCAGGGCAAACGCGTGCTGCTGATCGGCTGCGACCCAAAGTCAGACACGACCAGCCTGCTGTTCGGCGGCAAAAGCTGCCCGACGATCATTGAAACCTCTTCGAAGAAAAAACTCGCCGGTGAAGAAGTGAACATCGAGGATGTCTGCTTCCAGCGTGACGGCGTGTTCGCGATGGAGCTTGGCGGGCCTGAGGTCGGTCGGGGCTGCGGCGGACGCGGCATCATTCACGGCTTTGAGTTGCTGGAAAAACTCGGCTTCCACGAATGGGGCTTTGACTATGTCCTGCTCGACTTCCTCGGAGATGTCGTTTGCGGCGGCTTCGGCCTGCCGATTGCGCGGGACATGTGCCAAAAGGTGATCGTGGTCGGCTCGAACGATCTGCAATCCCTCTATGTCGCTAACAACGTCTGCCATGCGGTTGAGTATTTCCGCAAGATGGGCGGCAATGTCGGGGTAGCCGGCATGATCGTGAACAAGGACGATGGCACGGGCGAGGCTCAGGCCTTTGCGAAAGCGGTCGATATCCCTGTGCTCACGGCGATCCCAGCGGACGAAGATATCCGCCGAAAATCCGCCAATTATCAGATCATAGGCAAGCCCGGCGGCGAATGGGCGAGCCTGTTCGAAACGCTGGCAACCAATGTCGAAACTGCACCGCCATTGCAGCCAAACCCGCTCGATCAAGACGGGCTGCTCGGCCTGTTCTCGCCAGAGGACACCGGCGGCAACGTCCAACTCATCCCGGCCACTCAGGCCGATATGCGCGGCGGCGTGTTCGAAGAAAAGCCATCACTCGAGGTCATTTACGACGAAATCTGATGACAGACGCTCCCGCCTCGAACCCTGATATGGGCCGCAATCGCGACACGCTCGACCTGGCTGCGCCAGCGCCCGAAGGTGGCGCGTGCTCCAGCGGCGAGACCATGCGCGAAGCCGCGCGCGCTGCTGGCAAGAGTGATATTCTCGATCAATACGAAGCCGATTACCCAGTCGGCCCGCATGACCAACCGCAAAGCATGTGCCCCGCCTTCGGGTCGCTCCGAGTGGGCCTTCGCATGCGCCGCACAGCAACCGTGCTGTCAGGCTCGGCCTGCTGTGTTTACGGCCTCACCTTCACCTCGCATTTCTACGGCGCACGCCGAACGGTGGGCTATGTCCCGTTCAGCAGCGAGACGCTGGTCACGGGCAAGCTGTTTGAGGACATCAAGGAAGCAGTTGAAGACCTCGCTGATCCTGAGCAATATGACACGATTATCGTCACCAATCTGTGTGTTCCCACCGCGAGCGGCGTGCCGCTGCGGCTGCTGAAGAAGCAGATCAATGGCGTACGCATAGTCGGCATTGATGTGCCTGGCTTTGGCATTCCCACCCACGCCGAGGCGAAAGATGTCCTCGCTGGCGCGATGCTGCAATATGCACGCGAGGAAGTGGCCGCTGGCCCCGTTGCTGCGCCCGCAGAGCGCACTGACAAGCCGAGCGTCACCTTGCTGGGTGAGATGTTCCCGGCTGACCCTGTTGGCATCGGACAAATGCTGGAGCCGCTGGGATTGGCCGCTGGCCCGGTCGTACCAACGCGCGAATGGCGCGAGCTCTACTCCGCGCTTGATTGCGCGGTCGTTGCCGCGATCCACCCGTTCTACACCGCCAGCATCCGCGAATTTGAAAAGGCTGGCCGCCCGATCATCGGCTCCGCCCCTGTCGGCGCAGACGGCACCGCGGCATGGCTCGATTCCCTGGGGCAAACCTTGGGTCTCGCGCAAAGCAAGGTCGACGGCGTCAAAGACACAATGGTCGGCGCAATCAAAGGCGCGCTCGCTTCCGCTCCGATCAATGGCCGCATCACAGTGTCTGGCTATGAAGGGTCTGAGCTGCTCGTCGCCCGCCTGCTGATCGAAAGCGGCGCAGATGTGCCCTATGTCGGCAGTGCATGCCCGCAAACGCGCTGGTCCGATCCGGACCGCGAATGGTTGGAGGCGCACGGCGTGCGGGTGAACTTCCGCGCGAGCCTAGAAGAAGACATTGCGGCGATCTCCGAATTCCGCCCTGATCTTGCGATTGGAACCACTCCGGTGGTCCAACATGCCAAAGCGAAAGCAATTCCCTCGCTCTACTTCACCAACCTCATCTCTGCTCGGCCCCTGATGGGTCCCGCAGGCGCAGGCAGTCTGGCCCAAGTCATCAATGCGGCAATGGGCAACAAAGCCCGGTTCGATAAGATGCGCGACTTCTTCGAAGGGGTCGGCACAGAACACGCCGCGGGCGTCTGGGAAGACACGCCAATTGATCGTCCGAAATTCCGCAAGAAATACGCGGCGCTCAACGAAGCGGCCCGCAAAGCGGCCGAGGCGGTGGGCACATGACCCTCGTTCTCGATCACGACCGCGCTGGCGGATATTGGGGCGCCACTTACGTCTTTACGGCGGTCAAAGGCCTACAAGTCATCATTGATGGCCCAGTCGGGTGCGAGAACCTGCCGGTCACATCCGTGCTGCATTACACCGATGCCCTGCCCCCGCATGAGCTTCCCATCGTGGTCACGGGTCTGGGCGAAGAAGAGCTGGGTAAAACGGGCACGGAAGGCGCAATGAAGCGGGCCTGGGAAACGCTTGATCCAGAACTGCCTGCAGTTGTTGTCACCGGTTCCATCGCGGAGATGATTGGCGGCGGCGTGACGCCTGAGGGCACCAATATCAAGCGGTTCCTGCCGCGTACAATCGATGAAGACCAGTGGGAAAGTGCCGACCGCGCGCTCACCTGGCTGTGGACCGAATTTGGGCCGAAGAAGACGCCCAAACCGCGCGCTCGCAAAGAAGGCGAGAAGCCGCGCGTCAACATCATCGGTCCGTCCTATGGCATGTTCAACATGCCCTCCGATCTCGCCGAAATCCGGCGTTTGATCGAGGGGATTGGCGCAGAAGTTGGCATGGTCTTCCCGCTCGGTAGCCACCTCGCTGACATTCGCCAGCTTGGCATGTCAGACGCCAATGTTTGCATGTACCGCGAATTTGGCCGCAATCTGTGCGAGACCTTAGAGCGGCCCTATTTCCAAGCGCCGGTCGGACTGTCCTCAACCACCAAATTCCTGCGCGCCTTGGCTGCAGAATTAGGCCTAGACCCAGAGCCCTTTATCGAGCGCGAAAAGCACACCACAATCAAGCCATTGTGGGATCTGTGGCGCTCCGTCACGCAAGATTTTTTTGGCACCGCGAACTTTGGGGTCGTCGCAAACGAGACCTATGCGCGCGGCATCCAGCATTTTCTCGATGACGACATGGGCCTGCCTTGCGCTTTCGCCTTTTCACGCAGCGCTGGGGTCAAGCCCAAGAACGAAGATGTGCGTGCAGCCATTGCGGCCAACCCGCCGCTCGTGGTGTTCGGCAGCTATAATGAGCGGATGTATATGGCCGAATGCGGAGCGCGCGGGATCTATATTCCCGCAAGCTTCCCGGGTGCGGCCATCCGCCGTCACACTGGAACGCCGTTCATGGGCTATTCGGGCGCAACCTATCTCGTTCAAGAGGTGTGCAATGCGCTGTTTGACGCGCTGTTCCACATCTTGCCGCTGGGCACGGAGATGGACAAAGTGCCCGCAACGCCGGCACGCGAGCTGACCGAGCTGACCTGGGACGATGCCGCCAAGACGAAGCTTGATGAGCTGGTCGAAGCGCAGCCGGTCCTGATCCGTATTTCCGCAGCCAAGCGCCTACGCGATGCCGCCGAACGGGCAGCGCGTAGCCGCGGCAACACCATCGTCACCGCAGATTGCCTCGCGGACGCTCTTCTCGAAGGGGAACGCGCATGATGAGCGCCAAGCGGACCAACCAGTTTACAAGATTGCCTGGAAACAGGCTCCCAAATCCACGTGGGGGATCACGCGGGGATATCGTCGGGGGCATTTATGCCCTCACTCCAACAACTGAATACGGAGAATACCGATGAACGATCCGGCTGATCGCCCGAGCGTTGGCACGTATCTGACCGACGAAGAAGCCAAGGAGATCCATAAAGCATTTATGGGCACCTTCGCTCTTTACGTCGGCATTGCTGTCGTCGCTCACCTTTTGCTTTGGATTAACAAGCCTTGGCTTCCGATCCCCTAATAATCAAAAGATAGGAATTACCTATGTGGAGAATTTGGCATCAATTTGATGTTCGCCGGGTGCTTGTTGCCCTGCATGTGGGCTTGGCTGTGCTGGCCTTTAGCATCCACTTCATTCTGCTTAGCACGGACCGCTACAACTGGCTCGATGGGCCTAGTTCGGGGGCGTCACAAGCAGCTGCAGTGATCGAAAGCTCGGAAGCCTCCGGCTAGTCGAGCTTTCACAAGTGTGGAGGCAGGTTCGCCTGCCTCCAACAACTTAACGAACACGAGAAGAACCTGCCGTCTTGGCGGGGAGGATGGATTTATGCTCCTTAGTTTCGAGCGCAAATACCGTGTGCGTGGTGGTACCTTGATCGGAGGGGATCTCTTCGATTTCTGGGTAGGGCCATTTTACGTCGGATTTTTCGGGGTGACAGCGGCGATCAGTGCGCTGCTGGGGACCATGTTGATCTTTGCCTCTGCGGCTCAGGGGCCAACCCTGAACCCGTGGCTGATCTCAATCGATCCTCCAGCCATCGAGGCCGGCCTTAAGCTGATGCCGCTCAACGAGGGCGGCTATTGGCAAGTCATTACAGCCTGCGCGATCGTGGCCTTTGGGTCGTGGGCGCTGAGGCAAGTTGAGATATCGCGCAAGCTGGGCATGGGGCTGCACGTCCCGTTCGCATTCAGCTTTGCCGTGCTCGCTTACGTAACCTTGGTTGTCATCCGCCCTGTCTTGATGGGCGCATGGGGCCACGGTTTCCCATACGGGATTTGGACCCACTTGGATTGGGTCTCTAACGTCGGCTATCAATATGTGAACTTCCACTACAATCCGTTGCATATGATCGCGATCACGTTCTTCTTTACGACGTGTCTTGCGCTGGCTTTGCACGGCTCGCTGGTGCTCTCTGCGGTGAACCCTGAAAAGGGCACTGAGGTGAAATCACCAGAATATGAAGACACCTATTTCCGCGATTTCATCGGCTATTCGGTCGGCACTTTGGGCATTCACCGGGTCGGTCTGATCTTGGCGTTAAACGCTGGGTTCTGGAGCGCGGCCTGCATCGTGATCGCTGGTCCATTGTACGTCGGCAGCTGGGTCGAATTCTGGGATTTCTGGAAAGCCATCCCGATCTGGTCTTGAGGAGAACCTGATAATGCTACGCTATCAAAATATCTTCACTCAAATCCAGGTCAAAGCGGCCCCAGAAATGGGCGTTGCACTGCCGGCTGGTAACGAAGATCGTATCAACGAAACCTTCTACAGCTATTGGGCGGGCAAGATCGGGCAGGCTCAAATCGGGCCGTTTTATCTCGGCTGGCTGGGCATGATCGCGCTCGCTTTTGGCGGTGCGGCGATCATGATCATCGGCCTGAATTTCTGGGCTCAGGTCAATTGGAGCCCGCAGGGTTTCATGCGCGAGTTCTTTTGGCTCTCGCTAGACCCTCCTGGCCCAGAATATGGCTTCAGCCCAATTGTCCCGCTGAATGAAGGCGGCTGGTTCATCTTGACCGGCGCGTTCCTCACCATCTCCGTGTTGTGCTGGTGGGCGCGTACTTACACCAGAGCGAAAGCGCTGGGCATGGGCATGCACATTCCATGGGCCTTTGCGAGCGCGATCTGGTTGTTCCTGGTACTCGGTTTTATCCGTCCACTGCTAATGGGCAGCTGGGCCGAGGCGGTACCATATGGCATTTTCTCGCACCTTGATTGGACCAACAATTTCTCGCTGATTTACGGGAACCTGTTCTACAATCCGTTCCACGCTTTATCGATCGCATTCCTCTATGGCTCGGCCCTGTTGTTTGCCATGCACGGCGCGACGATCCTGGCGGTTGGCCGCTATGGCGGTGAGCGCGAGATCGAACAGATCACGGATCGCGGAACGGCATCGGAGCGCGCCGGCTTGTTCTGGCGCTGGACGATGGGCTTTAACGCCACGATGGAATCAATCCACCGCTGGGCTTGGTGGTTCGCAGTGCTGACGACCTTCACCGGGGGGATCGGCATCCTGCTGACCGGCACGGTGGTCGACAATTGGTACCTGTGGGCACAGGAACATCATTACGCACCAGAATAACGAGTAGTCAGGCCTAGCGCGGCCCGAGCGGGCCCCGCCTCCTCTCCCGACGGGTAGAGCTCGCTAAAAAGGGAACCCGGCTCCTGTTCCTGATCAGGGGCCGGGTTTTTCTTTGCCTGTAAAGAATGTGAATTGCGGCGCATTCGCGCGTTTGGGGGAGGCGCTAGTCTCGGCCAGAGCGCGCGGCGAACCTCGCCCGCAAATCAATGAGATGCAGCGGCAGCGAAAGCGCCAGCGGCAATGCCACCCAATACCACGCGGCTCCCACCAGAGCGGCTCTCATCCCAAGCACCAAAAACACCGCCGGTCCCAGCAGGGCGAGGATCTCGCCCCATGTCCAGCCGCGTGACTTTAGCCACAGCGCCTCACATGCAAGCACCGCCAGTACCAGATCGGCAGCGTGCCCAGACTGGAAAAAGCCGCTCATCATAGATGGAAGGTCAGCCAAATGGCCCGTTGAGCTCAATCACTTGCCAATTGAGCGCCCCGGCAATTGTCACCCAGATCAGATAGGGCACCAACAGCAGGCTCGCTGCCTTCGAATATCGGTACGAATAGATGATGAGCGCGAGGATCGACAACCACAGCAGCAACAGTTCGATAAACGCCAAGTCTGGTCGCTGGATCCTGAAGAAGATCAGGCTCCAAGTGATGTTGAGGAACGCATTGAGCGAGAACAAACAAATCAGCACGTCCGATACTCGGCGGGTGGGTGCGGCCAGCCAAGCGGAAACAGCCGATGCGGTCACAAACGCGAAGATGATCGTCCACGCGATTGGGAACAGCTGATCGGGCGGGTTCCAGCTCGGCTTTTCAAGCGACTGATACCAAGGGCCAAGATCGGTGATCGTCGCGCCCAGCATCGCCACCGCAATCGCAGCGATGCTGGCGATGACGACCGGTAGAACCCAGACTTTACCCATTAAGCAGCCGCCTTCAGCCCCAGCAGATGCGCGCAATCCTTCAAGAATATTCGGACATGCGCCATCGGTTTGGAGCGCACCAGCCGCTTGTTCATATAGGCCTGCCAAGTCAGCTGCTGCACGTCTTTGTCAGCACACATGGTCACAAACCGCTCACGCCGCTTATCGCTGGAATACCAGAAATATTGCATAATCCCGAGGACCCAGAACACTTTGCCGTGTTCTTTCATAAAGTGTTTGCGCGCCTGGCGCAGGGCCTTGACCTCGCCGGTCGCCAGAAACGCATGCGCGGCCTCCGCCACATAGCGTCCGCCGATCATGGCGTAATAAATGCCCTCGCCCGATGCCGGGGCAACAATGCCCGCCGCATCGCCCGCGACGATCACATCGCGGCCATTGTCCCAGCGTTTGAGGGGTTTGAGTGGGATCGGTGCGCCCTCCCTGCGAACGGTCTCGCATTTGGCCAGATCGAGCTCGTCGCGCATGGTTGTCACCGCGCCGCGCAGGGAAAAGCCCTTGTTTGCGCTGCCTACGCCAATGCTGGCAGTTTTACCATGCGGGAACACCCAGGCGTAGAAATCGGGCGAGAGTTTGCCTTGATAGAAAACGTCGCAGCGTGCCGGATCATAGGCGTCATTCGCATGCTCCGGGGATTGAATGATCTCGTGATAGGCGAACACGCAGGGAATCTTTTCAGCGCCCGGAATGCTCTGCTTAGCAACCGCAGAACGGGCACCATCGGCGCCGATCACGAGCCGCGCACGCACTTGCTCAATCTCTCCGCCGCGTTCCCTGCGAAAGCGCACGATTGTGCCTTCCTCCTCATCGCGCTCAATCCGCTCGAAGGTGGCTTGCAGCCGCTCTGCGCCGCTTTTAACCGCGCGCTCGCGCAGCCATTCGTCAAACTCCTCGCGGTCGACCATGCCGACATAGCCAATCTCGCCAACTGGCATATCTACGGCGCGGTTCGAAGGCGCGATCATGCGCGCTGAGCGTGCGCGCGCAACCAGCAGACTTTGCGGAATTTCGAAATCTTCCATTAAGCGTGGCGGCACGGCACCGCCGCATGGCTTGATCCGCCCGCCTCGCTCCATCAGCAAAACCGAATGACCGGCCCGGGCCAGATCATCGGCCGCCGTCGCCCCAGATGGGCCGCCACCAACAATGACAACATCATAGATCATCTCAGTCATGCGAACACCTGTTTTTGCGAGGAATGAACACGGCGAGTGGCGCGCAGCGCCAGCCCAGCAGCGATGATGAAGAGCCCGGCTTCGAGCGCGAAAATCAATTGGAAGGCATCGCCGTCACCCTGATTGGCGCGGCGAGCGAAATCGACACCAAGCGCACCGAGGAGGCCGCCGAGACCAAAGGCGATGGCTTGGCTTGCACCCCACACGCCCATGCGTACGCCTTCGCGGGTTTTCTCGCCCGATCCCGCGAGGCCCATCATCGCGCCGATAGCAGCAACCGCAAACACGCCGTTGCAAAACCCGAGCGCAAAGACATTGGCGGCCAGCGGCCATCCCGGCCCGTAAACAGCGGCCATGGCGAGGCCTGAAAGAGCAATCGCCGATCCTACGCAGCCGGTGACGATCCAGATTTTGAGGTCGACTGGCATGCGCCCAGCAAAGGCGCTGCCGCCAATTCCAGCGAGGATCATGCCGAGCAGAACACCGCCATGCTGCATGCTGGAAAGCTGGGTCGAAGCGCCGGGTGACATATCAAACACGAGCCCAGCAAACGGCTCCAAGATCAGATCCTGCATGCTATAGGCCAGCATTGAGACGAAGATGAAAACAGTGAAACGGCGCGCAGCGGGTTCGGCATAGATCTCTGCCAGTGCGGCGCGGAAATCCGGGGTCGGTTCGTCCTTGGCTGTCTCAGCGAAGACCTGCCGCGCGGGCTCCAGCCGGATAACCGCCAGCGCAGTGGCGATCACCGCTGCGATCGCGACACCGCTCGCGACACTGACCAAGCGATCAGGCGAAAACGGCTCATCAGGAAAAGCGGGCTTGAGCAATGCGCCAGCGGTGGCGGCGGAAATGACAATCCCGGCCACCATCATGATCCATGTGGTCGCCGCCGCAGCCGCTCGCCGTCCCGGCGCTACACCAGAGGCCAGAAGCGCCAGTGCCGAGGTTCCGCTCGCGCCAACGCCTGCTCCAATCAGAGTAAAGCCCAGAATCGCGAGTCCAATCGCGAAGCTGCGGTTGCTGTCCATCATCACCGTTGCATTGATCGCCAACATAGCCCCGGCAGCGAGCACCATGATGCCGCCCAGGATCCAAGGCGTGCGCTTGCGCCCTTTGTCCGATCCATGGCCAAACAATGGGCGTCCCAATTGCACAGCGTAGTGCCAAGCGACGAGTCCAGCGGGGATCGCCGCCGCGAGCGAATACTCGACCACCAACACGCGGTTGAGAAGCGAGGTCGCCAGCATCACAATCGCGCCAATGCTAGCTTGAACGACGCCAATCCGGGCAATCGCAAACCAGCTGAGGCCGCGTTCGGATGATGCGCTGCTCACCATCGGATATATCCCCCCAGCCCCAGCGCGGCGGCCAACATGCCGAGCACATAGAGCAGCACCCCGACGGCGTTGTACCAAGGCGCGTATTTCGCAGGGTTGCTGAGCAGGCGCGGCATAGCGGCCAATTGCGCGAGCAGCAGGATAGAAACAGCAATGGCCGAGACCATCAGCCCCCAATATGCGAGCAGCGCGATCACAATCGCTTGCGCCGCCGCCATTACGGCGCAGGCCAATCGCGCGGCGTTATTGACCCCCAGAGTGACCGGCAGAGACTTAAGTCCCGTCTGGCGATCACCCTCCACCGCCTTAAAGTCGTTGAGCGTCATAATGCCGTGTGCGCCGACGCTGTAGAGCGCCAGCACGATGAGCACCTGCGCGGATGGCAAAGCCCCGGTCATCACGCTCGCCCCGGTGAACCAACTGAGACCTTCATAGGTCAGGCCAACCACGGCAGGCCCAGCCCAGCCGCTTGATTTGAGACGGAATGGCGGCGCGCTGTATGCCCAAGCGAGGCCGAGCCCAACAAGTCCGGCGACCAAGACCCAAGGGCCGAGCAGTCCCGCAACTATCGCCGATAAAACGGTGCCGGCTATTGCTACATACAGACCCCAGCGGCCCGCAATGCGCCCCGACGGAATGGGCCGGTCTGGTTCGTTGATGGCATCAACATGGCGATCAAACCAATCGTTCACCGCCTGGCTAGTCCCGCACACCAAAGGCCCTGCGAGAATGATACCGGCGGCCACAAACAGCCAGCGGCCATCCATGCTCGCGCCAGAAGAAACCGCACCGCACATGAAAGCCCACATCGGCGGGAACCAGGTAATCGGCTTTAGAAGCTGAACAACATCACGAAGCGCCGGAATCGGTGCATGGTGAGTCGAGGCCGCAGATCGCTGCATATGTGCAGGCTATGCCTGACACTTCAATGCGTCAAATTATTTTGACACTTTTGCCAGTCGCTTGCAAACTTTGCAAAGAACTAGTCGTTTTCAGCCGCCAAATTGCCCAATCCATGCCGGTGCAGCTTGGAATAGAGGCTCTGGCGCGAAAGACCGAGGATCTCCGCGGCGGATGCGCGATTGTCCGAGGTGTAAGACAGCGCTGCCTCGATGCACAATCGCTCGATCAGATCGGTGCTTTCACGCACAATATCTTTGAGCGGCATGCGGCCAACCAGATCGGTGAGTTGGTCAACCGAACGCGGCAAATCTTCAGAGCCCGGAGGTAGATCGCGCAGTCGGCGACCAATTGGGCGGATTACAAAACCAAAATGCGCTTCATCATCGCCGCTGACGACGGCTGACAGCTCTACGGGCTCGCCAGCATCTTCGCTGCTCGCGCGCAGAACGGTGCTGACATTGCGGGCCGATCCGTGCTGGTCGATCTGTCCCGTGATCAACTCCAAATCGATGCCCGGTCGGCCAATCCATTCGGACAGATGCCGACCGCGCAGCTGATCAACGCTCGCCGCCTGCACCAGTTCAACAAATGCAAGATTGGCGCTGACAAGTTGCATATCGCGGTCAGCCACCACGAAAGCATCGGGCATTTGATCGACAATATTCTGCACTGGTGAGGCCTCAGCAGCAACCTCATCCTGCGCGACTGGATTTAGGCGCAGTAGCAGATATTGGACACGGTCCTGAGTGAAGCCCGAGGCCGCTAAAATCGTCGACGTGCTGCCTTTTGACAGGGCAACCTCCACCGGGGAAACACTATCCGAGACCAGCGCAGAGCCGGTGAGTGCCAAAACATCATCTCGCGAATTGCGATCAAATAGGGAAAGCAGTTTCTTACCAACCAAAGTGCCTGCGCGCGCGCCAAGCAGATCATGCGCGGCCGGATTGGCCTCTCGCACACGCTGCGATGAGACATCGACGATAACAACCGGCTCGCCAGATATATCGAACAGCATGCGGTAACGCGTCTCAACCTGGCGCATCCGCAGGTAATCACGCTCTAGCGATTGTTGAACTTGTAGGAGGCGCTGCTGAAGTTTTGCTGCCTCGCGCAGGTCGCGGCCAAAGGCGATGCGGTGCTCGCCGCCGTTTACGCTGACCACAACATAGCGGATCGGGACGTCGCCATCACGAACCGTATGGTTGACCTGGCGCCAGTGCTGAACCTCGCCGCGGCGCGCGGCCGCCAGCATTTCCATGATCTTCGGACGGCTCTCAACCGTCACCGTATCAATCCAATTGCTCCCGGTGAGGTTTTCCAGCCCTGGATAATGTTCCGGATCGTACGCGGCATCCAAAATTGTGCCAGTATCATCAAGAACGAGCGTGATATCCCCCGCAACCATCGCCAATTTCATGGCGGCGTCGGCATCCAGCGAATCAAACAGCTCTGCTGCATCACCGAAAGGGCTCTTGCCCTCGATGCTATGTTTGCGGGTTAACATGCGCAATCTAGTCTATTGCGTTTGATGCACACTCGTAATCGCTTCCCGAACCATTTGTTCAGCTATTTCAACAGCTGCTCGGGCATCAAGCGCTGTGCCATCGGCTCCGACCTCTGCGACCAGATCAGGGTTTTCATTGACCACACGTCCCCCAATAAGCACTCGCATTTGAGGGTTCGCGGCAACGCTTCGCAGGGCGTTGATCATGTGGGTGATCGCGGCGCTAGGGCAATCACGAGATATGGTCAATCCCACCACATCGAACGGCTTTTGCCCGGCGCGGCTGAGTAATTCGCGGCGCCCCGGTTCGACCAAAACTTCGCTTTTCCAGCCGGCCCGAACAAACACATCATCAAGCATAATTGCCCCAAAACTGTGCTGATCACCGGGAAGTGGAGCAAGCAGTATTGAGCGCGGCGCAGAAAGCGCTTTCGCAACCGGCGGCGAGCGCACGGCAATCTCGCGCATGACTTCTTGCAAGCGCCATAGCCCCATTGTCACGTCAACAAAGTCGCACTCGTCGGCTTCCCAAAGACTGCCGAGTTTGCGCGCAGCCGGCGCGAGCAGATCAATATAGATCGCCTCAACGCTAACGCCTTCTGCAAGATAGGCATCGACCTCTTCCAGCAATTCGGCGGCTTCGGAGTGGAGCGGCATCGAGGCAAATCGGCTTGCATCCAATGCATCAATCTCGTGAGCGCTTCCGCGCCCAGGCGCTGCGCCGGCTGATGAATGCGCCATCAGCAGGCGCGGCAATATTTCACTTTCTATAATCGCGTCGATCGAGTCGCTTGCGAGCGAGGCTTGCTCACCATCGCTCAAAACGTGCGCTTTGCGCTTCCGTCTTGCCAAGGGTTCGCTGATCACTTTGCGTAAGGCGGCTGAGCCAGCCCCAATCACTGATGCCATTACAGACTCTCCCAGTCTGCCAAACCAGCCAAGGTCTGGATGCGGCGCGGATCGCGTCAATGCCAATGGGGCGAGCGGACAAAACGAATCCAATCCCACCAACACGTTGGACTGTACGCCTTTTTTGACAGGCTGGCAAATCAGCCCCGCGAGACACTGTCCATCTAATTTGTCGTCAAGCTAGATTGACACACGTGTAAAAGAGGGCGTAAGCCATGGATTGAAAGCGGAGGTATTTCGCATACATGGGATGGGATAACCCAAGACTCGATGGCACGGCCCCACTGGCCCGCGAAGGCGGCGCAAGAGGGTCAAGCACGGGGGCGCTCTACACCGCAGAAGAGCGCCGCAGACGCGACGAGTCGGTATGGACCACCATCCAAGGCGTGCTTGCCCCGCTTCAGTTTCTCGTCTTCCTCATCAGCCTGATTTTGGTGATTCGTTTCTTAATGAGCGGCGACGGCGCAGGCGCGGCGGATATCTCCGTCGTTATCAAAACGCTCACTCTCTATACGATCATGATCACCGGCTCCGTTTGGGAGAAGGTTGTGTTTGATCGCTGGCTGTTTGCGCCGGCGTTCTTCTGGGAAGACGTGTTCTCAATGCTCGTTCTGGCATTGCATACGCTTTATCTCATAATGCTGTTCGGCGGTTTTGGCTCGGTTGAGGCGCGCATGATGGTCGCGCTGGCGGCCTATGCGGCCTATGTCATCAACGCCGGGCAATTCCTCTTAAAGCTGCGCGCTGCGCGGCTCCAGGCGTCGCGTAACAATACGGTGGCGGCATGAACGCACTGCCACCAGCATCAGGCTGCGCGCCGGAGCTTGCGACGCTGGAACGCGCGCCGATCCTGCGTGAGCGCGGCCAACGCGAGGTGTTCTGCGGGCTGACCGGCATCATCTGGCTGCACCGCAAGATGCAGGATGCGTTCTTCCTGGTGGTCGGCTCGCGCACCTGCGCCCATCTGCTTCAATCTGCCGCTGGCGTGATGATCTTTGCGGAGCCACGCTTTGCCACCGCAATTATGGAAGAGCGCGATCTGGCCGGCATGGTCGATGCGCAGGACGAGCTCGACCGCGTCGTCACCAAGCTGCTGGCGCGCCGCCCCGATATCAAAACTCTGTTTCTGGTCGGCTCTTGCCCATCAGAAGTAATCAAGCTCGACCTAGCCAAAGCGGCCGAGCGTCTGGGCACAAAATACAACCCCAGCGTGCGCATTCTGAACTATTCCGGCAGCGGGATCGAAACGACCTTCACTCAGGGCGAAGACGCCTGCCTCGCCTCACTTGTACCAGAGATGCCAGCGGGCGATCCAAACGGCGAGAAAGAGCTGCTGATCGTCGGCTCGCTGCCCGATATTGTCGAAGACCAATTCATGCGTTTGTTTGACCAGATCGGGATCAAGCGCGTTGGCGCTTTGCCTGCCCGCCAGGCCAGCGATCTGCCTAACCTTGGCCCGCAAACACGCTATCTTTTGGCTCAACCATTCCTGGCTGAAACCGCCATGGCTTTGGAAGGCCGCGGGGCGCAGCGTCTCGATGCTCTGTTCCCATTTGGCGCGGAAGGCACGACCGCTTGGTTGCAAGCCGCTGCGCGCGAGTTTGGCATTGATGAAATGCACTTCAACAGCGTGATCGCTGGCCCGCGTGAGCGCGCCAAACGAGCGATTGAGCACAGCGCAGCGCAATTGAGCGGCAAACGCATCAGCTTCCTGCCCGACTCGCAGCTGGAAGTGCCGCTGGCGCGCTTTCTCAACCAAGAACTTGGGATGGAGCCAGTTGAGATTGGCACACCCTATCTGCACCGCACGCATCTCGCGCAGGAGCTGGAATTGTTGCCGCAATCCGTTCGTCTTAGCGAAGGGCAGCACGTTGATCGCCAGCTCGATCGAGTACGCGAAGATAAGCCTGATCTGACCGTGTGCGGCCTCGGCCTCGCCAATCCTCTGGAAGCGGAAGGCTTTGCGACCAAATGGGCGATTGAACTCGTCTTCTCACCCATTCACGGGTTTGAGCAAGCTGGCGATCTTGCTGAACTCTTTGCCCGGCCGCTTCGGCGCCGCGATGTGTTGAGGGTTTAGGCGATGCAGCTATCCGTCTGGACATATGAAGGACCGCCTCATGTTGGGGCCATGCGGGTCGCCACCGCGATGGAGGGCATGCATTATCTGCTACACGCCCCGCAAGGCGACACCTATGCCGACCTGCTGTTTACGATGATCGAGCGGCGCGGAAAGCGTCCGCCGGTCACCTACACCACATTTGAAGCGCGCGATCTGGGCAAAGACACAGCGCAGCTGTTTCAAGACGCCGCGCGCGATGCTGCGGCTAGGTTCCAGCCGCAGGCGATGATGGTCGGTGCCTCTTGCACCGCGGAACTGATCCAGGATGATCCCGCCGGTCTGTCAGAGGCGATGGACCTGCCCTGCCCCGTCATTCCGCTGGAGCTGCCAAGCTATCAGCGCAAGGAAAACTGGGGCGCTGCAGAAAGCTTCTACCAAATCGTCCGCACTTTGGCCGACCGGAAGGTGGAGCGCGCACCGCGTGAAGGCCGCCGTCCGCTGGTCAATCTTCTGGGCCCAACCGCGCTCGGTTTTCGCCACCGCGATGATCTGGTCGAGATCCGCAAGATCCTCGATGCGCTGGGCGTAGACATTCACCTGGAAGCGCCATTGGGCGCCAGCCCTCAGGACATCACACAGATCGGCGCGGCCGATTTCAACATCGTTCTTTACCCCGAAATTGGAGATGAAGCGGCGCGTTGGCTTGAACGAGAGTTTCGCCAGCCAGCCGTTCGCACGGTCCCGATAGGCGTCAGCGCAACGCGCGCGTTTATCGCGGAAGTCGCCGAGTTAGCAGAGGTTGATCCCACTTCTGCGCTCGGCGACGATTCCGCCCGTATGCCGTGGTGGAGCCGCTCGGTCGATTCCAATTATCTCACCGGCAAGCGCGTGTTTATTTTCGGCGATGCGACCCATGCGGTTGCCGCCGCGAAAATCGCTCATGAAGAGCTCGGATTTAAGGTCTGCGGCCTCGGCTGTTACAACCGCGAATTTGCCCGCGACATTCGCGCCGCGGCCAAGCTCTACGATGTTGAGCCGCTGATCACCGACGATCACATGGCGGTCGAAGACGCGATCATGGCGGCTCAGCCAGAGCTGGTGCTCGGCACGCAGATGGAGCGGCACATTGCCAAGCGGCTCGGCATGCCCTGCGCAGTGATTTCCTCACCGGTTCACGTTCAGGATTTCCCGGCGCGCCATTCCCCACAAATGGGTTTTGAAGGCGCAAATGTCATCTTCGACACCTGGGTCCATCCGCTGGTGATGGGATTGGAAGAGCATTTGCTCACCATGTTCCGTGATGACTTTGAATTTTCGGACGAGGCTGGCCCATCGCATCATGCCGCCCATGCCCCCAAAATGCCGCAGGCAAGCGCAGCTCTCCAATCGGCAGAACCAAAAGCGCCTACTCCTACTGTAGCTCCGGTCGAAGCGGCCAATGATACAATCTGGACCGCAGAGGCGGAGCGCGAGCTTAAGAAAATCCCGTTCTTCGTGCGCGGCAAGGCTCGCCGCAACACAGAGAATTTCGCCGCTGACCAAGGCCGCTCAGAGATCGATCTCGACACTTTGTATGATGCGAAGGCTCATTATGCACGGTAGCGCCCCCGCCTCTCCCGCCGCTGAGCGCCCGCACGTGCGGGTCGTGATTGTCACGCTCGACAATCACCTCAAAGGCGCAGCCGAGCGCGCCAATGCTGAACTGCGCCAAGAGAACATTTCGCTGAGCCTGCACGCAGCCGCAGACTGGGATCGCAGTGGCGATGCGCTGGAGCAGACCAAAGCCGCCATCGCAGAGGCCGATATCGTCATTGCGACGATGCTGTTCCTTGATGATCACGTTCGCGCGATCCTGCCCAGCCTAGCGGCGCGGCGCGAAAAGTGTGACGCAATGCTCGGCCTGATGTCCGCTGGCGATATCGTGAAGCTCACCCGGCTTGGCGGATACCGCATGGATGCGCCAGCTAAAGGCCCGCTGGCTCTGCTTAAGAAGCTGCGCGGATCGCCTAAGAAAAACGCCAGCTCTGGCGCAGGCCAGATGAAGATGCTGCGCCGCCTGCCCAAGATTTTGCGTTTCATTCCCGGCACGGCGCAGGATGTGCGGGCCTATTTCCTCACGCTGCAATATTGGCTCGCGGGTTCGGAAGAGAACGTCATCGCCATGGTTCGCGGCCTGATTGACCGTTATGCTGATGGCGAGCGGATTGCCCTGCGCGGCGAGACAGCAGCGGAGCCGCCGCTCGAATATCCAGAGGTCGGGGTTTACCACCCGCGCACCAAGCAGCGTATTTCAGAAGGTGCCCGTCTGCTGCCCGCAAAGGCTGGCAAAAACGGAACCGTCGGCCTGCTGCTGCTCCGATCCTATTTGCTTGGGCGCGATACAGGACATTACGATGCCGCGATCGCCGCATTTGAGGCCGCTGGCCTTAAGGTTATCCCAGCTTTCGCCAGCGGGCTCGATGCGCGTCCAGCGATTGAGAAATTCTTCATGGAGCGCGGCGAGCCCACGGTGGATGCCATCGTCAACCTGACCGGCTTCTCGCTGGTTGGCGGCCCTGCCTATAACGACGCGGAAGCTGCGGCGGAGACGCTGGCCGATCTCGATGTTCCCTATCTCGCAGCCCATGCAATTGAGTTCCAAACTCTGGAAGAATGGCGCGCGCGCGATCAAGGTTTGCTGCCGCTCGAGACGACCATGATGGTCGCCCTGCCAGAGCTCGATGGATCAATCTGCCCCAGCGTTTTTGGCGGCCGGTCTGGCCCGGGCGAGGTCTGCAATGGCTGCGAGCGCAAGTGCGAACAGCCCAAGACGGAGAATGTGCGGGCGATGATGGGCTGCCCAGAGCGCGCCGAAGCCTTGGCAGACAAGACCGTCAAACTGATCGAATTGCGCCGTGCACAGCGCGCCGAGCGCAAACTTGCAGTCGTGCTGTTCAACTTCCCGCCAAACGCAGGCGCAACCGGAACCGCCGCATTCCTCTCTGTGTTCGCCTCGCTCCACGCGACACTCCAGCGGCTGTCCGATGAGGGCTATCAGGTCGAGGTTCCAGAGACGGTCGATGCCCTGCGCGAGGCAATCATCAACGGCAATTCAGAGCGTTTCGGCAGCGATGCCAATGTCGCCGCGCGCATCCCCGCCGATGAGCATGTACGGCGCGAGCCTCACCTTGCCGAGGTTGAGGCGCAATGGGGCCCAGCCCCGGGCAAAGCGCAGAGCGACGGCGCCAACATTCAAGTGCTCGGCGCGCATTTCGGCAATGTCTTTGTCGGGGTTCAGCCAGCCTTTGGATATGAAGGCGATCCGATGCGCCTGCTGTTTGAAGGCAATTTTGCGCCAACCCATGCCTTCAGTGCGTTCTACCGCTGGATCCGCGAAGATTTTGGCGCGCATAGCGTCTTGCATTTCGGCACCCATGGCGCGCTGGAATTCATGCCGGGCAAGCAAGCGGGCATGACCGGCGATTGCTGGCCAGAACGGCTGATTGGCGATCTGCCAAATTACTATCTCTATGCCGCCAACAATCCATCCGAAGGCATCCTTGCAAAGCGCCGCTCGGCCGCAACCTTGATCAGCTATCTGACCCCACCGCTTGCGCAGGCTGGCCTCTATAAAGGCTTTGCTGAGCTGAAGCAGAGCGTTGAGCGCTGGCGCAGCAGCGCCGATGGTGATGAGCGCGCAGATCTAGAAACGCTGATCCATGATCAATGCGATGCGCTGGATATCGAATGCAGCGACATCAGCCAGCTCGCCAGCCAGCTTTATGAGCTGGAACGCACTCTGATCCCACACGGTCTCCACGTGCTGGGCCAGCCGCCTGTCGGCAGCGCCCGCGAGGAAATGCTCGATGCGATGGAAGAAGCCGGCGCAGGCAGCGATGCTGAAATGGATCGCGATGCACTGGGCGAGAAACTCGATGCCTGCGACGAGCTGACATCACTCATCCATGCACTCGATGGCGGTTATGTGAAGCCTGCCCCCGGCGGTGATGTGGTCGCCAACCCGGATGTGCTGCCCACTGGGCGCAACATCCACGGCTTTGACCCATTCCGCATCCCCAGCGCCTTTGCCTGTGAGCAAGGCCTGGTGCAGGCAGAGGAACTGATCGCGCGCCATGTAAACGGCGGCGAGCCTTTCCCAGAAAGCTTAGCCATGGTGCTGTGGGGCACCGACAATATGAAGAGCGAAGGCGTCCAGCTTGCGCAGGCAATGACGCTGATCGGTGCCAAGCCTCGGCGTGATGGCTATGGCCGTCTGTGCGGCGCGGAGCTCATTTCACTGGAAGAATTGGGCCGTCCGCGGATCGATGTGGTCGCCACGCTTTCAGGCATTTTCCGCGACCTCTTGCCGCTGCAAACGCGGATGCTGGCCGAAGCTGCGCTGCTTGCCTCTCAGGCCGACGAGCCGGTTGAGGCGAACTTCGTGCGCAAACACAGCCTCGCCCATCAAGAGGCACATGGATGCGATCTGGAAACAGCTGCCCTGCGGGTCTTCTCCAATGCCGAGGGCGCATATGGCGCCAACGTCAATCAGATGATCGAAGGCGGCGTTTGGGCCGATCCGGATGAGCTCGCCAATGCGTTTGAGACGCACAAGGGCTATGCCTACGGCGTCAATGGCGCGCCGGTTCAACAGCGCGAATTGCTGCAAAGCGCGCTCGCCAAGGTCGAGTTTACCTATCAAAATCTCGAAAGCGTCGAAGTTGGCGTGACCGACCTCGACCAATATGTCGACGGGCTCGGCGGGGTCAGCCGCTCGGTTGCCAAAGCCAAGGGCGCGGACGCTCCGGTCTATATTCTCGATGCGACGCGCGGCAATGCAAAGGTCCGCACTCTGTCCGAACAGATTGACCTTGAGACCCGCAGCCGGACGCTCAACCCCAAATGGTATGAGGGCATGCTCGACCATGGGTATGAGGGCGTGCGCCACATCGAAGGCCATGTGACCAACACGATGGGCTGGTCCGCGACCACCGGACAGGTTGCCCCGTGGGTCTACCAGAAAATCAGCGAAACATTCGTGCTCGATGAAGAGATGCGCAGGCGTCTTTCCGAGCTCAACCCCAAAAGCTCCGCGCGCGTTGCGGGCCGCTTGCTTGAAGCGTGCGACCGCGAGCTTTGGACACCCGATGATGCGACCCTCGCCGCTCTGCGCGAGGCCAGTGATGAACTCGAAGACCGTCTCGAAGGCGTTTTCGCGGCGGAATGATGAGGAAGAGAACGCTATGAACCTGATGGATCCAAAGACCCGTTTCAGCGCACCCGATGGCGAAGGCTCTGTGCAGGTGGCGCTCGACCCGCAAGATCAGATCAAGGGCGCGAAAGTGTTTGCGGTCTATGGCAAGGGCGGAATCGGCAAATCGACGACCTCCTCCAACCTGTCGGCAGCCTTTTCAAAGCTCGGGCACCGGGTGCTGCAAATCGGCTGTGACCCCAAGCATGACAGTACGTTTACGCTGACCAAGAAGCTGATGCCGACTGTCATCGACGTGCTTGAGACGGTCGAATTTCATTCCGAAGAATTGCGGCCCGAAGATTACATGTTCGAAGGCTACAATGGCGTGATGTGCGTTGAAGCGGGCGGACCGCCAGCGGGCACGGGCTGCGGCGGATATGTCGTTGGACAAACCGTCAAATTGCTCAAACAGCACCATCTGCTCGAAGACACTGACGTGGTGATCTTTGATGTGCTGGGCGATGTTGTATGCGGCGGCTTTGCCGCACCGCTGCAACATGCCGAGCGAGCTGTGGTGGTCGCAGCAAATGATTTCGACAGCATCTTTGCGATGAACCGCATTGTCGCCGCCATCGCCGCCAAATCGAAGAATTACGACGTGCGGCTGGCTGGAGTAATTGCCAACCGCAGCCGCGAGACGGACGAGATTGACAGGTTCTGTGACCAAATCGGCATGGAACGGCTAGCGCACTTCCGCGACGTTGATGCGATCCGCCGCTCGCGTCTCAAGAAATGCACTCTGTTTGAGATGGAGGACAGCCCGGAAGTTCAGCAGGCTCAAGACGAATATATGCGCCTTGCCGCGATGCTGTGGGCCGGGGTTGAGCCATCAACGGCTCAGCCGATGAAAGACCGCGATATCTTTGACTTCTTGGGGTTTGAATGATGGCAACACGCTCACCCTCTTCCTACGATGCGCACCGCGACCAACTGGCGACTTACTTCGACAGCACCGCGCGTAAGGCTTGGATCGACCTCACCTCTGACGCAAAGGTCAGCGGCATTCGCGCGACCGTGCGAGCGGGACGCGATGAAATGCGCGCCACTCTGCTCAGTTGGCTGCCAGCCGATCTGCGTCGCACCGCCGTTTTGGACGCAGGCTGCGGCACGGGCGCGCTCAGCATTGATGCCGCCTGCCGCGGCGCTGAGGTGACCGGAATTGATGTCGCCGCAGGTCTGGTTGAGGTCGCGCGCGAGCGCACGCCATCCTTTATCGGCCACGGCCGCATCCGCTGGCGCTCTGGTGATATGCTGGACCCCGCGCTGGGCGAATTTTCCCATGTCGTCGCCATGGACTCGCTGATCCACTATCCCTTGAGCGATCTTGTCTCGGCGCTGGAGCAGCTGGGCGAGCAATGCGGCACTTCGCTGCTCTTTACCTTTGCCCCGCACACGCCGCTGCTCGGCGCGATGCACAAGGCGGGCAAGTTCTTCCCGAAGAGCGACCGTTCACCGGCGATTGTCCCGATCAATGAAGAGGAACTGCGCGCCAGCCTAAGCCGCCTGAATGGTTGGCATGTCGGGCGCACACACAGGGTTTCCTCCGGCTTCTACACCTCGCAAGCAATGGAGCTCGTCAGGGCATAATGGCCGGCACCGCCTCTTCTGTCAAATGGATCCAAGCCGCCGCTGGATGGCTTCCGTTCGCAGATGCGGCGAGCGCAGACCTGCCTCTACCTCGCCTGCTGCGCCTGGCTCTGTTCCAGGTGAGCGTCGGCATGGCGATGGTCTTACTCAACGGCACGCTCAACCGGGTGCTGATCGTGGAGCTGAATGCCCCGGCATGGCTAATCGCCGTGCTGATCGCGGTGCCATTGCTGATCGCGCCATTCCGCGCTCTCATCGGCCACCGTTCTGACACTCACCGCTCGGTCCTTGGCTGGCGGCGCGTACCCTACATCTGGTTTGGCACTATGATGCAGTTCGGCGGTCTGGCGATCATGCCATTTGCTTTGCTGCTGCTCGGGCGGGAAGACACCTTTACCCTTGGCATCATCAGCTCGGCGGCCGCATTCCTGCTGACCGGCGGCGGCATTCATACGACGCAAACTGCTGGCCTCGCCTTGGCGACCGATCTTGCGCCGGAGGACAAACGCCCACGCGCGGTTGCTCTGCTTTATGTCATGCTGCTGATCGGCATGATGTTCTCCGCCTTTGCGATTGGCGGCTTCTTGATCGATTTTACTGCGACCCGGCTTGTCCAGGTCATCCAAGGCGCGGCGGTCCTGACCCTCGTGCTCAATGTCATCGCTTTGTGGAAGCAGGAAGCGCGCAACAAAGAGCTGACTGCGCCGAGCCGCGAGACGCCCGCCTTTGGAACTTTGTGGCGCGCCTTCATCAATGATGGTCGCAACGCCCGGCTCCTCACCGCAATCGGCATCGGCGCAGCAGGCTTTGCGATGCAAGACGCTCTGCTAGAGCCTTATGGCGGCGAAATTCTCGGACTCTCTGTTGGCGCGACCACGGGCCTTACCGGAGCATGGGCAGCGGGCGCATTGCTCGGTTTCCTGCTTTCTGGCCGCTCGCTTACCAAAGGCGGCGATCCTTTGCGCATCGCTGGCATGGGTTTGGTCGCCGGGGTCACTGCATTCCTGCTGATCCTGTTTGCGGCTCCGTTCAATTCGGTCGCCATGCTGTTTGGCGGCGCGACCGCAATCGGGCTTGGTCTAGGCCTGTTTTCGGTCGGAACTTTGATCGAGGCGATGAGCATCGCCAAGCGCGAAACCGCTGGGCTGGCGCTCGGCGTATGGGGCGCAGTTCAGGCAAGCTGTGCAGGCCTCGCCATTGCGCTGGGCGGCGTCATTCGTGACGGCGTATCGAGCGTTGCCATGGCCGGTGATCTGGCCCCAGGTCTGGCCACCAGAGCCAGCGGATACACCACAGTTTACTGCATCGAGATTGTACTTTTGCTGGCGGGCTTGATCGCCCTCGGCCCACTGGTGGGCCGTCACCGCAAATCTGGGAGCGACGATGCACCAGTCCCCTTTGGACTGCGCGAGTTCCCAACCTGAGTGTGAATGAGAGGAGTGTGAGATGAACGCAACATACATAGTGGGCACGCTTGACGTGGCGGAATTGGTCTTCCTGCTCTTCGTGCTCTTTTTCATCGGTCTAGTCATTTATCTGAACCGCGAAAGCCGCCGCGAAGGCTATCCACTTGAAGATGAGTGGACCGGCAAAGTGCTGGGGGCGCCGCTAACTGATGGCGATAAGAAGGTCTTCAAGCTCCCGCACGGTCAAGGCGAATACATCCCAGAAGACGTGCCGCGCGATCCAGTTGATGTGCCAGCAAAACGCACCTTTGGCGCCGCTGGCGCGCCCTATGTGCCCGAAGGCGATGCCATGAAATCCGGCATGGGTCCGGGCGCATATGCGAAACGTTCAACCAATCCAGACCTGACCATTGATGGCCGCCCGCGGATCGTTCCGATTGGCGACAGCCACGAGATCGAAATCGCGCCAAACGACGCTGATCCTGTGGGTCTGCCGGTCTATGACGCGAATAAGAAACTGGCGGGCAAGATCAGCGATGTCTGGGTTGACCAGTCGGAGCACATCATCCGCTATCTCGAGGTGACGACGAATTCCGGCAAGAAAGTGCTGGCTCCAATGTTCTTCGCAAAAGTGCAAGGGAAAGGTCTGCTCTTCGGCGATAAGACCCCGCTGATCGATATCGACGCGATCACAGCAGAGCAGTTTGAGGACGTGCCTCAGCTTGCAACGCCGGGCCAAATCACTCGCGACGAAGAAGAACGCGTGATGGCTTACTATGGCGGCGGCTATCTCTACGCCACGCCAGAGCGTCAGGAACCGATCCTATGACACAGGAAAACGCTCCGCAATTTCCTGATGCGCAAGGCGATCCGCTGGGTACGCCAGCGGATGATGAAACGGTGCTGTGGCAAGGACGGCCCAATACGGCTGTGCTCGCCCGCACCGCGTTTCACACCTACTCTATGGCGATCTATTTTGCCGCTCTGGCAGCGCTCGCAGTGGCTCTGGGCCGCTATGATGCAGCGACATTTGTGGCTGTGTTTGGCGCGGGCGTCATCGCGCTCTTCTATGCCGCAGCATGGCTGACGGTGCGCAACACGCTCTACATCCTCACCGATGCGCGCCTGATCATGCGGGTCGGCATGGCCGTGGACAAGCGGATCAATGTCCCGTTGAAGAAAGTGACGGCGGCGCATTTCGCGGATCGCGGCAAAGGCTACGGCGACATTGCCTTGGAGCTCGGCGATAAGACTGTGCTTGGTTACCTGCTGC
Source organism: Erythrobacter sp. S249 (assembly GCF_057364975.1). NCBI lineage: Bacteria > Pseudomonadati > Pseudomonadota > Alphaproteobacteria > Sphingomonadales > Erythrobacteraceae > Erythrobacter > Erythrobacter sp. S249. The sequence continues at coordinate 1,035,951 of NZ_CP200287.1, forward strand.
TGTGGCCGCATGCGCGCCCATGGCACATTTCTCATCCTCAGCCGATGCTGCGCGCCCTGCCAGATGCGCAGGCCGTGGCTCAGCATCTCGCGAGTGCCAGCGCTCAGTTCAATGCAATTGAACGCGGTGATTTCGAAGCCGGGACGGCGGGCGCTCAAACCGCATCAAACGCTGGCTTTGCCGGAGCCAGCGCATGAGCGCTCATTACGAATATGACCACGAGCACGGTGAAGTGCACAAAGCCCCGGTGATCGCGATGGCTGTGGTCGCTCTGGTCACTGTCGTACTTGCCGCCTCGGTCAGCCTTGGCTTTGTCGACAAGCTATCCGTGCCTAGCGAAGCGCGCGCCGCGCAAGGCACCGCCGCCGTGTCAGAACGCGCGCTGAGGTTCTTTGACGAAGAAAGTGGCGCGGTGCGAATAGAAGACGCTGCCACTGGCGAGGCGATTGCTCGTTTTGAGCCGGGCACTGGCGGCTTTGTTCGCTCCACCGTTCGCAGCCTCGCGCATTCACGCCGCATTCGCGGGATCGGGGCAGAGGCACCATTTGCGCTCACCCTGTGGGAGAATAACTCGCTCTCACTGCGCGATGACACCACCGGAAAGAGCGTGGAGCTCGGTTCATTTGGCGCGACCAACCGCGCCGTTTTCGCAGCATTGCTAAAGAGGGATCAAAGCTAATGCCAACACGTACGTTCGAGACGCCGTGCCGAATATCGGTGGAGCAAAGCTCCGATCATTTTCACGCTCATGTCGAGCTGGAGGGCAATCTTGCGATTGAACCCGGCGACAAAGTGCGCGTGCATGGCGACCCGATCCAGATCCCCTTTGGCCACAGCGCCGTTTACGAACGCGCCGCAACCGTGACGCGCGCCGGCCCATTCGACCGGGCGATCACGCGTCTCGCGGCCTATTTCGATCTCAAGGAACTCTACGAAGTCAGCTTCAATCCAGGGAGGATCAAATGAACGCGCACGCCCCGATAACCAGCGAAGACGCGATGGAGATCGCCACCCAGGACACCATTCTCACCCCGCGTTTTTATACTACGGATTTTGATGCATTGGACGCGATTGATGTGTCGCTGGTGCGCGAGGAATGGGACCAGCTGATCGCCGATATGGTGGGCGATCCCAACAAGACGCACTTTAAACACAACGACAGTTTCACTGGCGTGATCGAAAACCTGGAGCCGGAACTGCGCGCCGAGTTCACCGACTTTCTGGTCAGCTCGATGACGTCTGAGTTCTCCGGCTGCATCCTCTATGCCGAGATCGCTCGGCGCACGAAAAACCCCGATGTGAAGCAGCTGTTCAAACTGCTGGCTCGTGATGAAAGCCGCCATGCAGGCTTCATCAACGAAAGCCTCAAAGATGCAGGGATCGGGGTTGATCTAAGCTTTCTGACCAAGACCAAGAAATACACTTACTTCAAACCGAAGTTCATTTGGTACGCGGTCTATCTGTCCGAAAAGATCGGCTATGCGCGCTACATCACGATTTACCGGCATCTCGCCGCCAATCCGGAGAAGAAATTTCATCCGATTTTCGATTGGTTCGAGGAATGGTGTAATGATGAGTTTCGCCATGGCGAAGCATTCGCAATGCTGATGCATGCCGATCCGAAGCTGCTGAAAGGCTATAACAAGCTGTGGATCCGCTTCTTCCTGCTGTCCGTCTATGCGACCATGTATGTGCGCGACCATGCGCGCCCTGTGTTTCACAAGGCGCTGGGCGTTGACCCGACCGAATATGATTACAAGGTCTTCAAGGTCTGCAATCAGATCAGCCGCCAGGTTTTCCCAGTTGAGCTCGACATTGATGATCCGAAATTCCGCGCCAATATGGAGGCCCTGCGCCAGGCAGCCTTGCGGATCGAAGATGGCAAAGCGCAGGGCGGCATTGGCGGCTTAGCTAAGCGGATAAGCGGCGTCGCAGGCGCTGGCTGGAACTTCGCCAAGATGTATTTCCGTCGCACCAAATCGAATGAGCTGCCTCAGACCATCCGGCTACAACCTGCGTGGTAAGTTGGAGCGGACATATTGTCCCCATCGCGGTGACGATTGCGATCTGGTTTTTCGCAACCGGGCTGATTGCCTGGGCGGATAATCGCGGCCGCGAGACATTCTTCACCAGCCTGATGATCGCAGGCGCAGTGGGGATTGCGGGATTAATCGCGATCCTGATTTCCGCGCAGGCCGCCAGCGTTGGCGGGGTATATCTCGCCTTTGCCGGTGCGCTAATGGTGTGGGCCTGGCACGAGGTGGGCTTTCTCACCGGCGCGGTTGCTGGCCCTCGGCGGGAGGCCTGCCCAAAGGATGCGCGCGGGCTCGCCCGCTTTACGCAAGCGAGCGCAACTGTTCTGCACCACGAGATTGCGCTGGCGCTGACCGCTCTGATGCTGATTTCGCTAAGCTGGAACGCCGCCAACCAAATCGGCGCGACCGTGTTTACTTTGCTGTTCTTCATGCGGCTGTCGACCAAGCTCAACATGTATGTTGGCGTGCCCAACACCAGCCTGGAAATCCTGCCGCCGCACCTCGACTATCTTAAGAGCTACTTCGGGCCGAACCGCCTCAACGCCATGCTTGTCCTATCGACCATTGCGATTGTCGCGGTGGCCGCTTGGTTCGGTACCTTGGCCGCCGCGGCGCCTGTCGGTAGCGCCGAAATGGTCGGCGCGAGCCTGCTGTTCGCGCTGTGCCTGCTCGGCGCGCTTGAGCACGTTTTTCTGGCACTGCCATTCCGCGATGGCGCCCTGTGGGGTTGGGCCTTGCCCCGCCGCAGCGCCGCTGTCGCCACATCAAATCACGATCAAAGCACAATCAAGACAGAGGGATCAGCCCATGGATTATGAAGCCTATTTCAAGGACGAGCTGGACAGCGTTCGCGAAGAGGGCCGCTACCGGGTGTTTACCGATATCAAGCGGCATCGCGGCTCATTCCCCCATGCAACCCGTTTTGTCGGCGAAGAGACGCAGCCGGTAACGGTATGGTGTTCCAATGATTACCTCGGCATGGGGCAGCACCAGACTGTAATCGACGCCATGCATGACACGCTGGAAGAATGCGGCGCGGGTGCGGGCGGCACGCGCAATATCTCTGGCACCAATCACCACCATGTCTTGCTCGAACAAGAGCTGGCGGACCTTCACGGTAAAGAAGCCGCGCTGCTGTTCACCAGCGGATATGTCTCCAACTGGGCGGGCCTTGGCACCTTGGCGAGCCGCATTCCCGGATGCGTCGTGTTCTCCGATGCGCTCAACCATGCGAGCATGATCGAGGGCATTCGCCACAGCCGCGCGCCCTACAAAATATGGCAGCATAATGATCCGGAAGACCTCGACCGGTTGCTGAGCGATTATGGCCCCGATGTGCCCAAGCTGGTCGCGTTTGAAAGCGTTTATTCGATGGACGGCGACATCGCCCCGATCGCCGAGATCCTGGACGTCTGCGAGAAGCACGGTGCCATGACCTATATCGACGAGGTTCACGCAGTTGGCCTCTACGGTCCACGCGGCGGCGGCATCGCGGAGCGCGAAGGTCTGATGGACCGGATCGATGTGATCGAGGGTACACTCGGCAAAGCATATGGCGTCATGGGCGGATATATCGCCGCCAGCCGCAACCTTGTGGACTATGTGCGCAGCTTTGCCAGCGGCTTCATCTTCAGCACCGCCCTACCCCCAGCAGTCGCAGCGGGCGCGGCGGCCAGCATTCGCCATCTTAAACAAAGCAGTGAAGAGCGCGAGGCGCAGCGTGACCGCGTTGCCAAAGTGCGCCGCAGGCTTGATGGCATGGGCATTCCCCATCTGGCTAATCCCAGCCACATCATCCCGGTGATGGTTGGCGATGCGAGGAAGTGCAAAATGATCAGCGATTGGCTGATGGATAATCACGGCATCTATGTGCAACCGATCAATTATCCGACGGTTCCGGTCGGGACGGAGCGCCTGCGCATCACCCCATCACCCGTCCACAGCGATGATGACATCGACCGCCTGGTCGAGGCGCTGAGCGAGATTTGGTCGCAATGCGAGCTGGCCCGGATGGCATCCGCTGCTTAAGCGCATAGCCGAACAACCCGCCTTTTCCGGATGAGAGAAAAGGGCGCGCGCACCAGCCACAAACCAAACCGATTGCAGACACAAAAAAGGCGGCGTGGGAAACCACACCGCCTGTTTTGTCATCGGCAGGCTGAACGCCCGCCGCGATTAGCGATTATTCGCCGTTGGTTTGCAGATACGCGATCAAGTCAGCGCGATCTTGCGGATCTTTCACCCCTGGAAACGCCATGCGTGTGCCAGGAATAACACCCTGTGGATCTTCGAGATAGGTGAAGAGCTCTTCAGGGGTCCAGGTGATGCCGCTGTTCGCGTTTGCTTCGGTGTAGTTGAAGCCTTCAACCGATCCGGACACGCGCCCAACAATGTTGTGCAGCGATGGGCCAACGCGGTTCACGCCTTCTTCAAGCACATGGCACGAACGGCAAAGCGCGAAGACTTTTTCACCAGCTGCAGCGTCGGCTGTCAGATCAGCAAAAGCTGCGCCTGCGGCAGCTTCGGTTGCTTCTGCTGGCGCCTCAACGGGCGCCTCTACTGCTGCGGTTTCTGCTTCTGCAGGAGGCGCGCTGGCTTCATCGGTGCGGCCACCACAGGCCGAAACGGAGACAAGGCTTACCAGGGCCAATGTGCCCAGCAATGCATTACGCTTCATATTCGAACATCCTCTACAATTCAGATTGCTTCGATCCCAATGACCGTAGGCTTATACGAGAATTGGCACATTGCCTAGCTATCCCAGCCATTTAGGTGGTTTTTCCCGCTTTATCGCGGGTTTCATGCCGATCACTTGCATTTGCCTCAACCAAACCGCGCGCGCTTCGTCCAAATTCGCGCCCTGACAGCCCCCTGAGTCGCGGCGCGCTCACTCGCTGATAGGAATGAACCGGATCGCCGCCCCACCAGAGGAAGCAAGGCGGAGCGATAGCGCCTCCCCGCCAGTTACTGTGCGGCTCTCGATGACGATATCATAGGGATTTGTGTCCCAATGCGCGTCCGGCCCGTCCACATAGAATTGCGCGGTGTAGCTCTTGCCCGCTTCGAGGAAATCCGTGGGCACTTCTACCGTGCGCGGCGTGCCATCGGTGACCGCGCCGAGGAACCACTCATCCCCGCCCCGTTCTTGCCGTGCAATCGCGACATATTCGCCAACCTCGCCGGCCAACGCGATGCTTTCCTCCCAATCGGCAGGCACGTCTTTGATGAACTGAAACGCGTCCATCCGCTGCTCGTAATTCTCCGGCAAGTCGGCCGCCATTTGCAACGGCGAGTAGAGCACCACATACAACGCCAATTGCTTCGCCAGCGTTGTTTGCGGGCGGTTTGATGGATCTCCGCGCGGCATATCTTCGCGTACTGGCGGGCGCTCGTTCGGCTTTAGATCGAAGATACCCGGCGTGAAGTCCATAGGGCCAGCGAGCATCCGCGTGAATGCCAAGGTGGAGATATGCGAGGTGGGATTGGGCGGCGTGCCCCAGGCGTTAAACTCCATGCCGCGTGCACCCTCGCGCGTCATCCAATTGGGATAGGTCCGGCGCAGCCCTGTGTCCTTCACAGGCTCATGCGCATTGATCGAGATATTGCGCTTCGCCGCCGCTTTCACAGCGCGCAAATGATGGCCGACCATGAATTGGCTGTCGTGCCATTCAAATTTCCTAATGCCATTTTCATCCACGCGCGAAATATCTCCCGCATCGGCGACATAGCCGGTTTTTACCTGCGCAACGCCGACCGATTGATAGAGGTCATAGGCAGCATCCATCTGGCTTTCATAATTGGAGACATCGCCCGATGTTTCATGGTGCCCGATGATCCGCACGCCTTTGGCACGCGCATATCGGCCCAGCTCCTCCAGATCGAAATCAGGATAGGCCTCTGTAAAATTGAACAGTGCACCATTGTTGAACCAATCACCGTCCCAGCCGATGTTCCAGCCTTCGACCAGAACGCCCGCAAAACCATGCTCGGCAGCAAAGTCGATATAACGTTTGGTTTCTTCATTGGTCGCGCCGTGGATCCCATCATTGCCCCAGGTGCGCTCGTTGATGTGCATCGCCCACCAGATGCCGATATATTTGCCCGGCTCCACCCAAGAGACATCGCCAAGCTTGTTCGGCTCATTGAGGTTGAGAATGATGTCGGAATTGATCAGACCAGCGGCATCAGGCGCGATCTGAATGGTGCGCCACGGGGTATTGAAGGGCGCGCTGGTTTTCACTCGAATGCCGTCTGATCCCGGGCGCAGGCGCGCTTCAAAATTGCCCTGCCGCAAAGCCTCCAGCGACATGCCGGAATAGTTGACTAGAGCGGCTTCATGGATGCTGATGTGCACGCCCACCGGATTGCGGAATGTCACCGGCGTATGCGCATCATCGACATCGCCGGCGCGGCCAGTGCGGTAGATATATTCATAGCGGTTGAACTCGTCGCTGGGCGTATACCAAGCCTTGCTTTCTGCACCGACGCCGAACTGGGTGAGCTCGTCCATGATGTTAATCTCGCCAGCGAAGGCTTCTTGCTCTGCCAGCTCATAACGAAAGCCGAGCCCCGTATCGAACACGCGGAATCGCACAGTGATGGAGCGCGCTGGCCCTGTTTGCGCAGCGAAGGTCACGGCCAGCTCATTGTGATGATCGCGAACAAACCGGCGCTCGCCCCATGGCTGCTCCCAGGTCGCATCATGTGTGGCCGTTTGCGAGCCAGTGATTGCCAGATCGCGATCAAAACCATGATGGTCACGGAACAACATGCCGAGTTTAGAAGGCGCGATGACGCTGTGATCGCCGTGGCTCACGGCATAGGTCGCCAGCCCGCCATCATCGCTCACGGTCAAAGTGATCGCGCCATCGGGCGAGGTAGCAGTGAGGGTCTCCGCGCGCAGCGGCAGCGCGATAGCGAGCGAGGCGGCGAGAAAAGCGACAATCGCGCCCATTCGTTTTAGCATATTGCGTCCCCATTCCAATCAAAGAGAAAATGCTGATGTGGTGTGTTTGGCCCCGTGCTCAGGGCACTTCACGATAGATTTTGTAGTCCCAGGGCGGCAGCGTGAGTCCGGTCATTTCACCCTCGCCTTCGCCAAAGGAAACTGGCTCATCGGACAAAAAGTCGAGGTAATTACCGGTGTGACGGGCGAGCGAGAATTCGGCGGTTTGCGCCTCTCCAGATAGGTTGAAGACGGCAAACACACGGCTTCCCTTTTCGCCGCGTACGAAGCTGAGCACTTGCTTGCGCGCGCTGCTCGGCACCTCGACCATCGGCCCGCCATAGCGGCCATTCCACAACGCTTTGTTCTCGGTCTTGAGCGTGATTAGGGCGCGGAAGAGCGCATCATAACGGCCTTCACGCCAAGTGATCTCGTCCTTTTCGAAGAACTCCAATTGACGATCAAGATCGGCCTCTTGACCATTGTAAATCAGAGGAATTCCCGATCCAACAAAGGATAGAGCAATGGCCGCCTCATAGGCCGGGCCATATATTTCCGATGCGACCCCATCCCACGAGTTTTGATCGTGATTGTCGGTATAGACCATGCGGTAGGCATCGGAGGGCCAGGTGGTTTGCTGGCTGTCGTAATAGCCCCGGATCGCCGCCGCGCCGCCACCATCTGAGACGGTTTCCTGCATGGCTTCTTTCCAGCCCCACGCATAGGTCGCATCGAACGCTTTGCGATGCAGATCGCGGGTCTGCCATTCGGCGAGCATAAAGACCGGCTTGATCTGGTTCAGCTCGCCGCGCGCGGTCTCCCAAAAGTCGAGCGGAACATATCCAGCAACATCAGCGCGATAGCCGTCAATGTTAAATTCGCGCACCCAATAAACAAGGCTCTGCGTCATGTACTCGCGCAGCCCAATTTGCGCGTAATCGAAGTCGACTGTGTCGGCCCAATCGGTCCCCTGCGGCGGCATCAAATCGCCCTCAGGCGTGCGGCTGTACCATTCCGGATGCTGCTCAGTCAGCGGGTTATCCCAGGCGGAATGGTTCGCCACCCAATCGAGAATGACCTTGAGGCCGTTTTCATGCGCCGCATCCACAAAGGCGCGAAATTCCTCCTCAGTGCCCAGCTCAGGATTGACCGCGCGGTAGTCCTTCACCGCATAGGGACTGCCCAATTCGCCCTTACGATTGACCTCGCCAATCGGATGGATCGGCATCAGCCAGATGATATCGACGCCCATATCCGCGAGCCTTGGGAGGTGCTCCTGCGCGGCGGCAAATGTGCCGTCCCGCGTGAATTGCCGGGTGTTGAGCTGATAGATCACCACATCTCGGGTCCACTCAGCATTCTCGAACTCCACGTAATCCTGTGGCTCATAATTAGCCGCTGGCGTAGCTGCCATGTCATCGCATGCGGAAAGCGAAATCAGCGCTGCAAGCCCGATGCACGAACGGCGGATCATGCCTCTGCTCCCACCGCATCACCGTCTTGCACAAACAGCGTCGCAATCGCCGCCAACGCAAAGGACACTGCCGCAATCACCATCGCATAGATCGGCGCGCCATCGAAAAAGACAGTCAGCATAAAGCCGAGCAATGTCGCCGCAATCAGCTGAGGCACAACGATGAAAATGTTAAAGATGCCCATGTAAATGCCCATCTTATTCGCAGGAACCGAGCCAGCGAGGATTGCGTAAGGCAGCGAGACAATCGACGCCCAGGCGATGCCGACACCGACCATTGGCAGCCACAGCAATCCGGGATCTGTGATCAACAGCATCGCTGCGAAGCCGACCGCGCCAATTGCGAGATTGGCGCTATGCAAGCGCTTTCGATCAATCTTCGACGCGATCCAGATGAAACCGAGCGCCGCCGCCGCTGCAATCCCGTTGCGCACCGAACCAAGCAGGCTCCACCAATCCGCCGCGTCCTGATAGCCGCGCGTCGTAGGATCAGGCGCGCTGTAGTGAAATTCTGCCAGCGCAGGGGTGCCATAAATCCACATCGCGAACATCGCGAACCAACTGAAAAACTGCACCACCGCGAGTTGCCGCATGGTCTTGGGCATGGCGAACAGATCGTTGACCACCTCCATAAAGCCGTTTTCATCGCGGCCTCCACTGCGCAGCATTCCGGCAACCAATTGAATTAGACCGAAAGCAGCGATCAGCCCCGCGAGGACATAGAGCTCTTGCGCAATCTCAATCTCGTCCAAGAATTGCGGACGCGGGTCTTGCCGGGCAAAAAACAGGAACGCGGCAAGGGCCAATCCAATCAAAAGCCAGATCAAACCGCCAGTGTTGAATTGGCCGGCGCTGCGCAGCACTCCGGCATCCTCGGCGGGCGCAGTGCCAAGCTCCGCCTGCCGCGCGGCCTCGAACGCTGCCAGCTGATCCGGGCTGTATTCCTTTGTCTTGAAGACCGTCCAGGCGACCGCCGCGAGCAGAGCCGCTCCGCCAATATAAAACGCCCATTGGACAGTTTCAGGGATTTCACCCGCAGGAGCGGTGTTGCTGAGCCCCATCCAATTGGTCATCATCCACGGCAAGGCCCCCGCCACCACGGCACCGACCCCGATAAAGAAGCTCTGCATGGCATAGCCCTTCGTCCGCTGCCGATCGGGCAGATTGTCGCCAACAAAGGCGCGGAACGGCTCCATCGTGATGTTGAGCGAGGCGTCCATGATCCACAGCATGCCTGCCGCCACCCACAGGGTCGGCGAATTGGGCATGACGAACAAAGCAAAACTGGCGAGAATAGCGCCCAGCAGGAAATAAGGACGGCGGCGGCCGAAACGGCCCCAGGTGTTATCCGACAAATGACCAACAATGGGCTGAACGATCAGACCTGTCATCGGTGCCGCAATCCACAAGATCGCGAGCTCATTGACCTCCGCCCCCAGCGTTTGGAAAATCCGGCTGACGTTTCCGTTCTGCAGATCGAAACCGATCTGGATGCCTAGGAAGCCAAAGCTCATATTCCAGATCTGCGCTGGATTAAGCGCTGGCTTCTGCCCCGTGCCCGTGGCCGGATTACTCATGATAAATGCCTCTCACCCTCACCCGCCCCGGCCTTTTGTAGCGCCAATCGACGCCCAAACCTTAGGCTTTGCGAGCAACAGAAATGCACCTGAGGCACATTTTCCCGCAAACTCGCCGTCCCGCCAGTCTGACCAAATTGCAAATTTTTGCAAGAAACTTTCTTTTTTCTTAAAATTTTCTGCTGATAATTCTGATCTGAGTTTCAGTAAAATGCTTTATTTCAGATATATGATGGCAGAATATCGATAGCGTTTTACGAAATACAAAGATTTGCAAAATCTGAAAATTGATGGCATCCACGTGATCGGAGGGGCCTGATAATGAGACCATACCTTAGCCTGATTCTCGCTGCAATTGGCGCGGCCAGTGTGCCCGCACTGGCGCAAACTGCGCCTACTTCGCCGCAGGAGCGGCCGCCAGAAGATGAGGTGGTCTATTTCGTCCTGCCTGACCGGTTTGAGAATGGCGACACCAGTAATGATCGCGGCGGCATCGCCGGAGGTCCACTCGATCATGGCTTCGACCCCGCTCACAAGGGCTTCTACCACGGCGGAGATCTCAAGGGCCTGACCGAGAGGCTCGATTACATTCAGGGCATGGGCGTGACCGCAATCTGGTTCGCACCAGTGTTTAAGAACAAGCCGGTCCAAGGCGAAGCCGGCAAAGAAAGCGCCGGTTATCACGGCTATTGGGTGACTGATTTTACCAGCATCGACCCCCACTTTGGCAGCAATGAAGAATTCAAAGCCTTCGTCGATGCGGCGCGCAGTCGTGGGATGAAGGTGTATATGGACATTATCACCAACCACACCGCTGATGTGATTGATTACACGGAAGGCCAGTCGACCGGCTATGCCTACCGCAGCCTCGCGGATTACCCCTATTCCCGGCGCGGCGGCGCAGATGGTGAGGCGATCAACGAAGGATTCCTGGGCGACCACGTGCAAACGGCGGAGAATTTCGCGCGCCTGATAGCTCCGGATTTCGCCTACACCCCGATTGTGCCGGAGGCGGAGCGCGAGGTGAAGATGCCAGCATGGCTCAACGATCCGATCTATTATCACAATCGCGGCAGTTCGACCTTTAGCGGGGAAAGCAGTTTATACGGTGACTTTGCCGGACTCGATGATCTCTACACAGAGCATCCCCGCGTGCTGTCCGGCATGATCGAAATTTATCAGAGCTGGATTACGCGCTTCGGCATTGATGGCTTTCGCATCGACACCGCCAAACACGTAAACCCAGAGTTCTGGCAGGCATTTGTGCCTGCCATGTTGGAAACCGCCGAGGCTGAAGGCCTGAGCAATTTCCATATCTTCGGCGAGGTGTTTTCAGAGAGCCCAAACAGTGGTTTCCTAGCTCAGTTTACCCGCCGCGATGGCTTTCCAGCAATCTTGGACTTCGCATTTCAGTCCTCGGTTCGTGAAGCCCTTGGCCGCGGCGCCCCGCCTTCTGTTATCGTCGATATGTTCGCAGGCGATGTGAATTACGAAGGCGGAGAAGAGGCGGCGCTGGGGATGCCAACATTCCTTGGCAATCACGACCTTGGCCGTTTTTCGACACTGCTTAAGGCGGACATACCAGACATCTCCCAAGAAGAGCTGCTCGCCCGCGTGAAGCTTGGCCATGCGATGCTGATGAGCCTGCGCGGCTCGCCCGTGATCTACTCCGGCGATGAGCAAGGCTTTGTCGGCGACGGCAATGATCAGGCGGCGCGCGAAGACATGTTTGCCAGCGAAACGGCAAGCTACAATGATAACGATCTGATCGGGACCGATGCGACAACCGCTGAGGCAAATTTCAATACGGAGCATCCGCTTTACAGCCTGATCGCGGAACTGGCCGCCGTTCGCGCTGAGCATGCAGCGCTGCGGCGCGGTAAGCAGATCACTCGCAGTTACAATGACACTGCGCCCGGCCTCGTCAGCTTCTCGCGCTTCGATCCTGAGGAAGGCACGGAATATCTGCTCGCCTTCAACACCTCGGCAGAACCGCTTAAGCAGCAATCCGCCATCGGCTATGACGCGCGTGAGCTTGAAACGCTGAGCGGCGCTTGCACAGATACCGTGTCCGCGCCGGGAAGCGTGGCGGTGGAGCTGCCCCCGCTGGGATGGTGCATAGCGAGAGTTTCAGAGACCGCCCAATGAATGAGATGCGACCTGTGAACGGCAAAGACCTAAGCACGACAACGGATGAATGGTGGCGCGGCGCGGTGATCTATCAGATCTATCCGCGCAGTTTTCGCGACACCAATGGCGATGGGATCGGCGATTTGCGCGGCATTGCCGATGGGCTCGACTACGTTTCTTCATTGGGTGTGGATGGGATTTGGATCTCGCCTTTCTTCACCTCGCCGATGAAAGACTTCGGATACGATGTGTCCGATTATTGCGGGATCGATCCAAGCTTTGGCGATTTCGATGACTTCGACCGGATCATCGACAAGGCGCATAAACTTGGCCTGAAGGTGATCATTGATCAGGTCTATTCGCACACCTCAGACGAACATGACTGGTTCGCGGCAAGCCGCAAGGATCGCAGCAATGCCAAGGCCGATTGGTATGTCTGGGCCGATGCGAAGCCCGATGGCTCTCCGCCTTCCAATTGGCAATCCGTATTCGGTGGATCAGCATGGCAGTGGGACGGCCCGCGTAAGCAATATTACCTGCACAATTTCCTCACCTCTCAGCCGGATTTGAACGTCCACAATCCAGCGGTTCAGGACGCGCTGTTAGAAGTCACAAAATTCTGGCTTGATCGGGGCGTTGATGGCTTCCGCATCGATGCCCTGAACTTTGCGATGCATGATCCGGAGTTTCGCGACAATCCGCCCTCGCATGCCCCAATGGAAGCAGTCACGCGGCCGTTTGATATGCAGATCAAGCAGTTCAACCAGTCGCATGAAGACATTCCGCTGTTCATTGAGCGCATCCGCCAAACGATTGATCAATATCCCGGCCGCTTCACCGTTGCTGAGGTTGGCGGGCCGGATCCGCTGGCGGAGATGAAGGCGTTTACAGCCGATGGGAAGCGGCTCGATTCTGCCTATAATTTTGACTTTCTCTACGCGCCAAAGCTGACTGCACAAGCGGTCCGACGCTCGCTGATGCAATGGCCGGGGGAAGCTGGTGAAGGCTGGCCGAGTTGGGCATTCTCAAACCATGATGCACCGCGCGCCGTCACGCGCTGGGTATCTGGCGATGCCGGCCATGGTCAGATTGCTCGGCTTTCCATGCTGCTGCTGATGGCGCTGCGCGGCAATCCGATCATTTACCAGGGCGAGGAATTGGGCCTGCCGCAGGGTCATGTCGCGTTCGAAGACCTGCAGGATCCCGAGGCGATCACCAATTGGCCGCATACTTTGGGCCGCGATGGCGCGCGCACGCCGATGCCGTGGGAGGCGAAGGCGCCGCAGGCGGGCTTCTCCAATGCGAACCGAACCTGGCTAAAGCTCGATCAAACGCACGCTGAGCTAGCGATTGATTGCCAGCGCGAAGACCCCACTTCCATGGCGAGCTACACTCGCGATCTGCTGGCGCAAAGGCAGGCTCTGACCGCGGTCGTATCAGGCGACTTGGAGCTGCTGGAAACGCCTGATGAAGTGCTGGCGTTCATCCGCACCGATAATGCTGGCCGGGTCTTGTGTGCCTTCAACCTGTCCGACAATCCTTGCGATTGGGCACCGCCATCAGAATTCGCGCACGCGAAAACGGTTGCTAACCAGCGACAAGTGGGTTCACCTGAACCCATCACTGCCACTATGGAAGGCTGGTCGGGCTATTGGGCCATGACGACCGGGCAATAGGGGGCAAACGAGCATACGGGATGAGTGAAGAGCAGGACCAAAAGAACGCGAAATCGGCCCGGCTCGAAGACATCGCCCGCGAGGCTGGAGTATCGATCTCCACCGTATCGCGCGCGCTTAATGACAATCCTGCGGTCAAACGGCGCACCAAGCAGGCGATCTGGAAGATTGCTCGCGCGCATGATTATGACTTTCGCAGCACCATGCCCAATGCGCCCATCGGTGCAGAGGCGACAATTGCGGTCGTCGTCCCCGCCCCGCAAGCCCGCGAAAGCCGCGTTGCCGACCCGTTCTTTCTTGAATTGCTGGCGGGCGTTGCCGAAGCCGCCAGAGTGCGCAATGCCGACCTCGTCATCAGTCATTTGAGCCCGAGCTCGGCTGAAGACCTAGAGTTCGCGATGAACACCAGCAGAGCGACCGGCGTGATCTTTATCGGACAAAGCTCGCTGCATGCCGCCTTCAATGATCTGTCACAGCGCGACAGCCGGTTTGTCGTTTGGGGCGCAGAATTTGCCGATGCCGAATATTGCTCGGTTGGCTCCGACAATATGGCGGGCGGCAGGCGCGCGACTTCCCACCTCACGCGCTTGGGTCGCAAACGCATCCTGTTCCTCGGCGATACCGAGGCGCCGGAAGCAGAGCAGCGCTATCGCGGCTATCGCCAGGCGCTCGAAAGCGCAGGGATTGATGTGCGTGATGAGCTGCTGATGCCCGCACACTTCGACGTCCATTCTGGCGAGGCCGTGACCCGCTCCGCGATTGATCAAGGCATCCAGTTCGATGGCGTATTCGCCGCCAGTGACCTGATCGCCATCGGCGCAATGCGGGCGCTGACCCGCGCGGGCCGCAGCATCCCAGAGGATGTGTCGGTGGTGGGTTATGACAATATTCCGGCCGCTCGGCTCGTCACGCCGCGCCTCACCACGATTGATCAAGACGCCAATCTCGCCGGGCGTATGCTCGTCTCGAAATTGATCGATACCAAGGGCGGGCGCGCCACGTCCGACCGGCTAGAAACCAGCCTGACCATCAGAGACAGCTGCGGCGGATAGACAATGGCCAGCGCGTTCTCCCCCTTAGAAAGCATCATCATTGTCGGCGGCGGCAGTGCAGGGTGGATGACGGCGGCTGCGCTCGCGAACACGCTAGGTGAGAGCTGCGAGATCAGGGTCGTCGAATCTGAAGCGATCGGCACCGTGGGCGTTGGCGAGGCGACCATTCCGCCGATCCGCCACTTCAATCAGCGGCTCGGGATCGACGAGGCGACCTTCGTCAAGGAAACCGGAGGCTCCTATAAACTCGGAATCGAGTTCGTGGATTGGGCCCGGCTTGGCCACAGCTATTTCCACCCGTTCGGCCAACATGGCGCCGAATTTGACAGCGTGCCGTTCTACCATTTCTGGATGCAGGAAAGCCTCGCTGGCCGGGTCAACGGACCGATCGACGACTTCTCCATGGGCTGGGCCATGGCGAAAGCGGGCAAGTTCGCGCATCCCCTGCCCGACCGTCGGCAAATCCAATCTACCTATGACTACGCCTATCACTTTGACGCGGTGCTTTATGCCGCGTTCCTGCGCAGATATGCCGAGGCGCGCGGAGTTAAGCGGATCGAGGGTAAAGTCGTTGATGCTGCGCTCAATGCAGAAAACGGTACAATCGAGAGCGTTCAGCTTGAAAACGGTGGCAAACTAAAAGCAGAGTTCTTCGTCGATTGCAGCGGCTTTCGCGGGCTCTTGATCGAGGGGGCACTGGAGGCAGGCTATGACAATTGGCAGCAATGGCTTCCTTGTGATCGCGCTGTCGCTGCGCCCAGTCCAAAGCAGGCTGACATCGCCCCTTACACCCGCTCGACCGCCAAGGCGGCGGGCTGGCAATGGCGTATTCCACTGCAACATCGCACCGGAAATGGCTATGTCCATTGCGGCGAGTTTGTGAGCGAAGATCAAGCGGCCGATACGCTACTAAGCTCCCTAGAAGGCGAAGCTCTGGCTGAGCCGCGAATGCTGCGCTTCGTGACTGGGCGGCGTCGCAAGTTCTGGCACAAAAATTGTGTTGCAATTGGGCTGTCCGCTGGATTTATGGAGCCGCTGGAATCAACCAGTCTGCACCTGATCCAATATGGCATCTTACGCTTGCTCGCGCTGTTTCCGGACAAGGAAATGTCGCCGCTGCTGGCCCAAGAATACAATGCTCAAACGGCGGCCGAATATGAGCGAATACGCGACTTCTTGATCCTGCATTATAAGGCGACATCGCGCGATGATGCGGAGCTTTGGCGCTATTGCTCCAGCATGGCGATCCCAGACAGCCTGCAATACAAGATCGACCACTTCCGCAATTATGGATTGTTGGTGTCTGACGAACGCGAGCTGTTCAAAAACCCCAGCTGGATCGCGGTTTATCTGGGCCAAGACATCGTGCCTGAGCGCGCGCCCGCCCTGGCGGCCATGCGTAGCGGCGCGGTGCCCGTAGCCGACCGGATGAGCGCTATCTCATCGGCGATGGACAGCGCGGTTGCAGCCATGCCGAGCCATTCGGAATTTCTCGCGCAGCATTGCCCTTCCCCGCACGCGTAACCGCTCGCAGCGCTGGTTTCGCAGGCGCTCGCTCAATCGCACAATCACCATAGAAAAAGGGCCCGCCATCGCCGGCGAGCCCTCTTTCATTTTGCGACCCCAAAAGAGGGGTGAACGACGATCTAGAACTCTTTCTTGATCGTGAAGTTGTAAGTCCGACCATAGAGCTCATGACGGCTCGGGAAGGTGCCGATTTGATTGCCCGCACCATCGAACAGATCGTTCTCGGTGACGAACGGCTCATTCGTGATGTTGAATACTTCAAACTGGAAACCAAGGCCGTTGAGGAAGCCATCCGCTTCTTCGAACGTGTAGCCGATTTGACCATCAAGAATCGTCTCGCTGCGGGCCTGCGCGCCGCTTAGGCTACCGTCGAAGTTCTGAACTTCTGACAAGAAGCCGCTGCGGTGGCGGGCGCTGAGCTTGGCTTGGAAACCGTTCTTTTCATAGAACATATCGCCGGACCATACCGTTTCGGAATAGCCGGGAATATCGAGCGCCGTCATCGTGGTGTCTTCGACTTCTGCGTCAGCATAGGTGAAGCTGAAGCTGCCGCCGAAGCCATCGAGACTTTCTGCAAGGTCAACGAAATCAACTCGCAAGGTGCCTTCAATGCCAGTTATCGAGCCATCGCCAAAGTTGACCGGACCGCTGAACGCGCCGGTGGCAAGTTCTGGCGCGTTGGTTAGGATTGAGCCGAAACCAGCGTTGATGATTTGTTGCTCAACGTCGATCGTATCACTGAAGTCAATCACCCAATCCGACAGATCCTTGTGGAACACCGCGACCACTAGGGCCGTGCCGCGAGAGAAGTACTTCTCGAACGAAATGTCATAAGAGGTCGAGGAGTAAGGCTGGAGCGCTGGGTTACCACCGCCAAGGTTGAAGCAAACCAATTGCGGCGGGTTAAACGCGATGACCGTATCTGGCACTTGATCACCGTCAGTGTCCGTACAGCTAAGCGGGTTCACCGTGATATTCTGGTTCGCGGCCAATTGATCGAGCCGTGCGCGCGTGATCGTTTTCGCAAAGGCGAGCTTGATGAAAAAGTCGTCAGCGACTTCAAAGCTGAGGTTCGCGCTTGGCAGCCAGTCATCATAGCTTTCGGTGACCGTATTGACCAAGCCGCCCCCGATCGTGCCGGTCGAGCTTTGCGTGGTGTCGACATATTTGAGGCCGATATTGCCGCGCAGCGGAACCGAGCCAAGCAGCGTGTCGATATTGGCCTGAGCGTAGAAGCTGTGAATTTCCTCGGAAACGACCCACTCAGTGTCGAAGGTCGCCTTTTCAACAACGTAAGTACCGTCAGTGAGGAAGCTCGATGGATCATAGGCGATCACATCAAAGTTCAGACCGCCGGTGTCGGTGCTGCCCAGGATCGAGCCCGCTGGAATTGCCAATGCACCATCGGTGAAAGCAGCCGATTGACGCAGGAAAGCTTCGTTTGAATCGAAGTCTTTCTCACGGTCGGTGTAGATCCAGCCCACCGTGATGCTATCGAGAAATCCGCCGTCAAAGGCGTATTCCGCCTCTGCGCGAAGCTGATGCAATTCGTCATTGATCTCAGGCTCTTTGATAAAGCCAACCTGGCCCCAGCCTCCTGGATCAGTAAGCAGAACCGTACCCGGATCGGTGTAATCAAGTTGAGTGTCGACGCTGTAACGGCCGCTTTGCGGGAACGTAAATGTGATCGTATCCTGCGGGCCGCCGCGAGCAAACCCAGTGCCAGCGTAGCTTTCGTAATCGATGTCGTTCCGGTCGAGCGTCGAATAGCCATAATCAAGCTCAAGCGAGAGATTGTCAGTCACGCCCCAAACAAGGTTTGCACCTGCCGCAAAAATCTGAGCTTCGTTGCCTTCGGTGTCTGTGCGGACGATTGGCACAACGGCTGAGTAGGTTGCCGTATCAGCGAAGGGCCCATTGCCGGTCGCACCGTCAAAGCTTGCGCCGCTCCATGAGGCAATCGGTGTTTCCGTACCGCGGAAAATGCCGGAATCTTGCGTGTCAGTGTAAAACGCATCAAGCGCGAGCGAGAAATTGTCGGATGGCTCGAACTGCAAAGCGCCAGCAATCGATGTACGTTCAAAATCGCGTGAAACGGCGCCTTGGCGCGGGTTGTCCGAAGGGTAAATCAGACCATTTGCGTCAGTAGAGACCTGGTTCTGGTTCGTCTTCAACTCGCGCGAAAGGATTTGCGTTGGGTTGGACTGGTGCGTGACACCAATCGACCAACCAACGGTGCCCGCATCATTCTGGCCGATGTATGATCCGAAGAAGCGGTAGCCCTGATTACTGAAATCTGGGTTTAGCTCGCCGCTGTCATTGACGACATACCGCGCTGATACGTTGAGCTTCGTATCCTTGAAGTCGAGCGGGCGGATCGTGCGCAGGTCAACCGCGCCGGCAATGCCGGTGGCGGCGAGGCTCGCCTCAGCGGTCTTGTAGACAACACCTTGCGCGATCAGCTCTGATGGGAACTGGTCGAACTCAATCCCGCGATTGTTACCAGCGGAGACAACCTCACGGCCGTTCAAAAGTGCCAGCGAGAAATCTGGGCCAAGGCCGCGGATCGAAATTTGCTGAGAACGACCGCGCACACGCTGAGCGGTAACGCCGGGCAGGCGCGCAAGCGCATCGGCAATTGAAAGGTCAGGCAGCTTACCGACATCTTCTGCTGAGATCACTTCGACGATGCTGGTGCTTTCGCGCTTTGCCTCAAGCGAGCTTTCAATCGCGCTGCGGATCCCGGTGACGACGATACCCTCGTCCTCCACACCGCTTTCTGTCTCTGGCTCGGCATCCTGAGCCGCCGCAGGCATAGCCGCCGCGATCATCGCGAGGCCGGTCGCTGCACCACAAAGCAGGCGCGCGTTTGCTGAGTTACGCTTAAAAACCATTATCTCTCTCCCCTAACGCCAATTTTTGATCCTCGGCGTTTGCATATTTTTTCATAGCGGATGTTTTGAGAGACGTAAACGCCCAATATTTGGAACGCATTTCATGTTTTGAAATTCCGCAAACTCCTGTTTTAGTGTACTTAAACGGGATTAAGTGTGACTTTTGAATGTAACAGTGCCACAAGTTTCAACAGGCTGTGGCAAGCCTGTCACACCCAACCAGACCCAAGATGAAGCCGGGTCACCCAGCAGATTCTTGCAAACCACTCGACTCGCAAATTTCCAAACTCAAAAATCAATATAAATACTATATTTCAATGTTTTAAGTTATTTCAATTGGCGCTCTGCATGCGATTTGTTAGCCTCAACGTAGAATTTTCCGATCATTAGCAAGGCCTCAAACCGCGATGAAAAACTGGTCGATATCACTTGCAAATTTGCAAAAATCGCATTTTTCATCGCAAAAACATGATCTTGTGACGATCAATGAGTTCCTTGAACAACCACAAGCGGTCATTGAAAATTCGTTTTTGCAAAATTTTGCAGAAATTACTCCGCAATATCCCGGGGTCCGCTCGCCGCTGCCGCAAAAAGTCTGTGAGGCATGGTTGGAGCAGCTCTCACCGACGCTCGAGGAAACCTTCCCGCCCGCGCAGCCCGCCTCACCAAACGGGGGCAAAGCGCGCTGGGCAATGCAGGGATGGTATTCAATCGTCACCACCGCGCCAGAGCAATTGCAGCCGATCCAGCGCCTGCCGCATGTCGATGGCACAGATCCTGATCAAATCGCGCTAATGCTTTATCTACACACCACCCCGCATGGCGGCACGGCATTCTTCCGCCACAAATCCACTGGGCTCGAGGCGCTCACACAGGACAGTTACCCGCGCTACGCCGCCGCCTTGCAGCAAGATGTAAAGCGCAGCGGCCTGCCGCCCGCCGCCTACACCACGAGCGGAGAGCCTCACTTTGAACGCACCCACGCCGCGCCCGGCACATTCAACCAAGCGGTGCTCTATCGCGGCAATATTCTGCACAGCGGCGTGATCAGCAATTCAGACCCGCTGCCAGCGGACCCCAAATCCGGCCGACTGACTATCAATGCCTTTTTGCGCCGAGAGGCTCCCCAAGGATGAGCGCACTCTATAGTCTGACACAAACGCCGCCCCTTCTTTCTAACCGCGCCGCGCCGCCAAAGAGTAAAACGCCATGAGTAAGCAGACACAGCGTCGGTTAGTAATCGTCGGCGGCGGAACCGCAGGCTGGATAACAGCGGCGGCATTTGCGCGCCTGCTCGGACCGAGCTTGTCGATCCACCTGGTCGAATCCGATGCGATTGGCACCGTCGGCGTGGGCGAGGCGACCATCCCGCAGATCATCCGTCTCAACACGATCCTGGGCTTCGATGAGAACGATTTCCTGAAGCAAAACTATGGCACGTTCAAACTCGGCATTGAGTTTGTCGATTGGGGCAAGAAAGGTGATCGTTATCTGCACACTTTTGGCGATGCAGGACTGAACCTCGCCAATGTGCCCTTCCACCATTATTGGCACCGTGCATCCCAATCCGGCGCTGATGCCAAAGACCTGTGGCATTATTCCTTGCACCAGCTGGCCGCTGCACAAGGGCGTTTTTCCAAGCTCGACCGGGTCGGCAACACCGCGATGACTGGTCTAGCCTACGCCTATCATTTCGACGCCAGCCTTTATGCCCAATATCTGCGCAAATATTCCGAGGCGCGCGGCGTCACCCGGCATGAGGGGATCGTCAGCGCAGTTCAGCGGGACGGCGAAAGCGGCGATATCACCTCAATCACGCTGGATGGCGGGGCCGAGATCCATGGCGATTTCTTCATCGATTGCACCGGGTTTCGTGCGCTGTTGATGGGGCAAGAACTGGGCGTTGGCTATCAGGATTGGTCTAAATGGCTGCCGTGTGACCGCGCGCAGGCGGTGCCAAGCAAAAAACTAGACAGCCTGCCGCCCTATACCCGCGCGACCGCTAAGGATGCAGGCTGGCAATGGCGCATCCCTCTGCAACATCGCACAGGCAATGGCCATGTCTATTCCAGCGGCTTTACCACTGACGAGGCGGCGCATGATGTGCTGATGGCGGGGCTGGAGACAAAGGCCTTGGCTGATCCGCGCCCAATCCGTTTTACCACTGGGCGGCGCGAACAGTTTTGGTCCCACAATTGCGCAGCTATAGGCCTGTCGAGCGGATTTCTGGAGCCGCTGGAATCGACCAGCATCCACCTGATCCAATCGCATGTCAGCCGCCTGATCCAGCTGTTTCCGCAAAGCGCGAATGCCGATGCAGAGCGCGCTGAATACAATCGTCGCTGCGCCGCAGAATTTGAACAGATCAGAGACTTTCTGATCTTGCATTATCATCAGACGGAACGCGAGGATTCCGAGTTCTGGCGCTATTGCAAGAATATGGAGGTGCCAGATAGCCTGACCCACAAACGCGAATTGTTCGCCTCGAGTGGCCGCCTGGGCCGCGATGTCGATGATCTGTTCCGCGAGGCAAGCTGGGTCCAAGTGATGCTGGGCCAGGGGATCACACCTGACGGCCACGACCCAATGGCCGATGCGATCAGCGACGCTCAGCTGAGCGAATTCTTGGGCAATCTGAGGACTATTGTCGAGCGGGCGGTCGGCGGTCTCTCCACGCACCAGGATTATATCGCCAAACATTGCGCCGCGCCGCAAATGGCGTCTTAATCCCAGCCTAAAGTTCAACGTTATGAGCACATGCGCTGAGCGACTTTCGCTGGGGCGCAAGATTTGATAGTGTTTTGAAACGTAACGCGTAACGCGCGCAAGCCCCGCCTCCAATGGAGCCAAACAAATGATCGAGTTCACCATCAACGGCCAAGCCACCAGCCTGGATGCCGATCCCAATATGCCAATCCTGTGGGTCGTGCGTGAGAAGCTGGGTATGACCGGGACCAAGTTTGGCTGCGGGATTGCGGCCTGTGGGGCCTGCACCGTGCATCTCGACGGGGATCCTGTGCGCAGCTGCTCCACTCCGCTGTCGGCCGCTGAAGGCCGCGCGATCACTACGATTGAAGGCGTTTCAGGCGAAGACGGCGAGCTGAGCGCGGTTCAACAAGCCTGGATCAGCGAGCAAGTGCCGCAATGCGGATATTGCCAATCGGGCCAGATCATGTCGGCGACCGCGCTGCTGCGCGACAATCCTGCGCCGAGCGATGACGACATTGACGCCGCGATGAGCGGCAACATCTGCCGCTGCGGAACCTACAAACGCATTCGCCAAGCCATCAAGGTTGCCGCCGGTCTTGAGACCGCACAATCCGAAGACGAAGCGCAGGAGAGCGCAGCATGAGCGAGCAAAGCACAGACACACCTGCCGCGAAAAAAGAACGCAGCACAGCCGCCAAGTGGAGCCGCCGCGGATTCATTGGCGCTGGCGTGCTCGCCGGCGGCGCATTGCTGATCGGGGTTGGCGTGCGGCCCGGCAATCCAGTTGGCAAGCTGAAGGCGACAGTTGCCGGCGGAGCTGGCGAAGAGCTGGTCAACAGCTGGGTGAAAATCGGGGCTGACAATATCGTCACGGCGATCATACCGCACTGCGAAATGGGCCAGGGCGCGCATTCCGTTCTCGCGCAGATGCTGGCTGATGAACTTGATGCCGACTGGGCCAAGGTCGAAGTGATGCAAGCGCCAGCGGACGGCAGCTATATCGTCAGCGACACCGCGCGCATGTTCGTTGCGCCCTTCACTATGAACGCAGCCGATTGGATTGAGCCGACGTGGGACGGCCTGTTCACGCAGATCGGGCGTTTGGCCGATGCGATGATCACCGGTGGCAGCTCCTCCATCCGCACCACGGGCCAATATCAGATGCGGATCGCAGGCGCGGCGGCGCGTAAAATGCTGATCGGTGCCGCAGCCGATGAATGGGGCGTACCGGCCAGCGAGATTACGACGCGTGACAGCACGCTGATCCACAGCGGCAGCGGCAAGTCTGCACCCTATTCTGATTTCGCAGCGGCGGCAGCTGATCAGCCCATGGACAGCTCGCCTGCGCTGAAAGATCCCAAAGATTACCGCCTGATGGGCAAGAGCAAGCGCCGGACCGACATTCCCGCAAAGGTGATGGGCAAGGCGGATTTCGGGATCGACGCGAATATTCCCGGCGTCGAGCTTGCCGATTTATCCTATGCTGCGGTGCGCCGCCCTCCGGTGCCCGGCACTAAGGTGACGAGCATGGACGCGGAGGCGGCCAAAGGCATGCCGGGCGTGCAGCAGATCCTCAACATGGGCAGTTTCATCGCGGTGGTGGCCGATGGATATTGGAATGCGCAGCAGGCGCTGAACACGATCACGGCGGAATACAGCGCCTCGGAAAGTCCTATCAAAACAACCGCCGATCAATTTGCAGCGTTTAGAGACGCGATTGATGCAGCGGGCGATGACGGCGGAGAGCAAGCCGCCTCCAAAGGCAATGCGGCCAGCGCGTTTGCTGATGCGGCAACAAAGCTGGAGGCGGAATACAGCGCCCCGTTCCTTGCCCATGCTCCAATGGAGCCGGTCAATTGCACCGCATGGGTGCGCGATACCGACGACGGCGCAAAGTGCGACATCTGGACCAGCACTCAGGTGCCGCTGATGGCGCGCAGCGCAGCCGCAGGCGCGCTCGGCATGAATGACGAGGACATCACCGTGCACCATCCGTTCCTCGGCGGCGCATTCGGGCGGCGGCTGGAGAATGACTACGTCACGATGGCGGTGCGAGTGGCGAAGGCCACCGGCTATCCGATCAAGATGATCTGGTCGCGCGAGGAAGACACGCAAAAGGCGCTTTACCGCCCGGCAGATGTGAGCCGCTTTAGAGGCGGGCTTGATGCGGGCGGCAAGATGGTCGCTTATAACAACATCTTCACCCAGCGGCATGACCCGGCAGAAGCCAGCGTTCCGGGCATTTACGACATTGCGAACACCTCCGTGCGCGTCGCAGAAGCACCTTTGCACCTGCCATTTTCCGCGTGGCGTTCGGTCGACCACTCACAGCAGGGTTTCTTCATTGAGAGCTTCATTGATGAGGCCGCGATTGCCGCTGGCGCAGATCCGCTGGAATACCGCCTCAACATGCTCGGCGCGAACACCGCGCGGCACAAAGGCGTGCTCGAAAAAGTCGCTGAGATGAGCAATTGGAGCGCTCCGCGCGGCGAAGGCATTGGTTTGGGCGTCGCCATCGTCGAAAGCTTCGGCACCGTCGGCGCAGAGGTGATCGAGGTCGATATGACCTCAGGCCGCCCGAAGATGCTCAATGTCTGGGCCGCGATGGACGCGGGCTATGTCATGAACCCGGACGGTTTCCGCAACCAGATCGAGGGCGGCATCGTGTTCGGCCTGACTGCGGCGATGTACGGCGAGATTGAGCTGGAGGACGGCGCGGTCAAGCAGAGCAATTTCCACGATTATCAAATGCTGCGGATGGATGAGACACCGGCGATCGAGGTCGCAATCATCAACAGCGGCACCGTGCCAGTTGGCGGCGCGGGAGAGCCGGGGACTCCGCCCGCAGCGCCCGCATTGGCCAATGCGATCTTTGCAGCCAGCGGCAAACGCCTGCGCGACATGCCGTTTGCCAAGCAATTTGCGTAAGCGCGGGGCAAGGAGGCACACTATGCGCAAGTTTACCGCAGTCATGGCCGCTCTTGGTACGCTGTCTCTTACCGCGTGTGGCGGATCAGAGGTTCAGGAACCGGTCGAGCAAATCATAATCGCCGAGCCGGGCGAAGCGGCCAGCGCGGCCCCGCCCGAGCAAGCAGCTCCCGCCGAACCCGAACAGCCTGCTGAATAGAAACGCTGAATGGACCGCGACCGGGTCTTTGCCTTTCTGAGCGATCGGCAGCGCGAGGGCCGCACCTGCGCGCTGGTGACGGTGATGGCGGTGGAGGGTTCCTCCATCCGCAATCCCGGCACGCATATGGTGGTTTGCGACGACGGCCAATTTGCCGGATCATTCTCTGGTGGGTGCATCGAAAACGCCGTTGTCACGGAGGCACAAGAGGCCCTGCGCGAGGGAAAGCCGCGCATCGTCCGCTTTGGCGCAGGCTCCCGCTACATCGATATCACCCTGCCCTGCGGCGGCGGCATTGATGTGCATTTCCAGCCATTGGCGAACCAAGAATTCGCCGGGCAGTGCAATGCCGCAATCACCGCGCGAAAAGCCTTCACCGTGCAAATCGGCGGTGGCGAGGTCGCATGTCTAGATGGCTGGCAAGAACCCAAGGCAGATGTCGCATCAGGCAATGGAACGTTCGGACATTGGCCCCAGCCGCGCCTCTGCATCATCGGGCATGGAGCGAGCGTAGAGGCGCTAGCCAAGCTGGCAGGCGCGATGGACATTGGCAGCGGCGTTTTGTCACCCGATCCCGATATCTGCGAGCGCCTAACCAGCATTGGCACCCAGGCCCAGCTGCTCACCAGAACCAGCGACACCCATCTGCTCAGCAGCGATCCCTGGACAGCCTTCGTCTTTCTGTTCCACGATCACGATTGGGAAGTAAAACTGCTCGGCCGCGCGCTGGAACTGCCGCATTTCTATTGCGGAGCTATGGGCAGCCGCAAAGCGCATGGCGCGCGCAGCGAAGCGCTGATCGCCAGCGATGTGCCCGCCAATACGGTCGCCTCGATCAACGCCCCGCTTGGTCTGTTTCACTCTTCGCGCGATCCAGAGACGCTGGCGCTATCCGCCTTGAGCGAAATCGTGAGAGCCTATCAATCGGCGGATTTTGCGAGCCATGACGCATAGCCACGGCGGACCCATGATCGCGCTACTCGCGGCTGGACAGTCTCAGCGCTTTGGTACGGCGGACAAGCTTTCTGCGGATATGAACGGCACAATGCTGGGCCTACACGCGAGCGAGACACTCGCCGCCTTGCCCGCCAATCACCGCATCGTCATTGCATCCAGCGATGAGCATCAGTGCGTCGGTGGCTGGCGCGCAGCGGGCTTTCAAATCGCGCTCAACTCGAATGCCGATCAGGGCATGGGCACATCGGTCGCGCTCGCCGCAAAACTTGCCTTTGAAGCAGAGGCAAAGACGCTGCTTATCGCGCTCGCTGACATGCCCTTTGTGCCGCTTGCCCATTTCCGCGCGCTAGCGTTGCAAGCCACCGCCAGCACCATCGCCGCCTCGCATAATGGCGCTGCCCCCACCCCGCCTGCGGTGTTTGGCAAAGAGCACTTTGCGTCCTTGATGCAGGCTACGGGGCACCACGGCGCAGGCGCTTTGCTATCTGAGGCAAAGATCATTTCCTGTCCGCCCAAGCAACTGGCAGACATAGACACTCTGGACGATCTGGAACGGCTGACGCGCTAGGCCTCGCCTACATCAGGCCCGCCGCACGCAGCACCAACCTCAGGCCCAGTCCCGCTGCAATCAGCACCACGCCAAAGCCCAACACATTCGCAAGCGTGCCATTGGCATAGCGGCCCAACACCGCCTTCTGGTTCATCACATAAAGCAGGAATGCGGCGACTATCGGCAGCAGCAGACCATTGGCAAATTGCGCGGTCACGATCACCTCAATCGGCCGAATGCCCGCGAGCGATATGCCCGCACCAATCACAATCACGCTGAGTGCGATCCCCCTAAAGGCGAACGATTTCTGGCCGCCCTTCAGCCGCAAAACCTCTGTCATCGCAAAGGCAGTGGCAAGCGGCGCGGTAATAGAACTCGTCAAGCCCGCTGCAAACAAACCGATACCAAGCAGATATTTAGAGCTAGAACCAAACAAGGGTTCGAACTGGCTCGCCATTTCTGCGGCGCTGGATACAGTGATCCCGGCGGCAAATAGGCTGGCCGCGGCGGTCGATGCGATCAGGATCGCGATCAGGCCGCCAATGCCAATGGCTATGCTGGTGTCGGCGCGCGCTTCGCTCAAATTGGCGTCGGTATTTTCGGTTTTGCTCCAGCGCGCCTTGGCCGCCGATGCGTGCAAAAACAGATTGTAGGGAACCACCGTGGTGCCGATCAGAGCGATGACGGTCAGCAGCGCTTCCGGCGGGATCTTAGGCACGAACATACCGGCAAACATCGCGCCGAAATCAGGGCGAACGATGGCGAATGTCGCCGCAAATGCGAGGGCCATAATCGCCACCAAAGCAAGCAGAACGCGCTCAATCTGTTTGTACGATCCAGCGAGCAGCAGCGCCGCGGACAGCACCGCTATCGCGATCACCGCGACCTTGAAGGCCGCATCCCCCTCGCCCGCAATCGCCGCAATTCCGAGTGCCGCGCCAGACAGATTGCCCGCCTCATAGGCAGCGTTACCAAGGTAGAGCGCAAGGCCGACGAGCAGGATCAGCGGCCATTTGAAGACGGAAGTTTGCAGCAGGTCCGCCAAAGTCTCGCCCAGCCCGCGCTGCGTCACCACGCCCAGTCGCGCCGACATTTCCTGCAAGATGATCGTGGCCAGCGTCGCAAACACCAAGGCCCACAGCAGCGCAAAGCCAAAGCTCGCGCCCGCGATGGTGCAGGCGGTGACGGTGCCCGGACCAATGAACGCGGCGGTCACCAGCGCGCCGGGGCCGATATTGCGAATGCGGCTGATCATGTGTCGTTGCTTTCTGCTTCCCTATCGGCAAGTGGGCCGAAGCCGCCGCCGGTGGGTGTTTCAATCACGATCCGGTCGCCGGCCGCCATATGGGTTTGCGCGCAGCCGCCAAGGTTGTCGCTGCTACCGCCCGCGCGCTCAGCCAGATTGCGGCCCACGCGGCCATTCTCGCCACCCATGATGCCTGGGGCTGGCACGCGCCGCCGCTCTGACAGGATGGAGCATTCCATATCCTCCCGAAACCGGATCACTCGGCGTACCCCATCGCCCGCGTTCCATTGGCCCTTGCCGCCCGATCCGCGCTCAATTCGAAACTCGTCGAGCACCACGGGATAGCGCTGCTCCAGCACTTCGGGATCGGTCATCCGTGTGTTGGTCATATGGGTGTGGACGCCGGAGGCTCCGTCAAAGCCCGGGCCAGCGGGCGCGCCCGAGCAGATCGTCTCATAATATTGGACGCGGGCATTGCCAAAGGTGAGGTTGTTCATCGTCCCCTGCCCGGTGCCGAGCCGCCCGAGCGCCGCGAACAGAGCATCGGTGACTGCTTGGCTGGTCTCGACGTTGCCCGCGACCACAGCCGCTGGGAAAGCAGGGTTGAGCAGGCAGCCGTCTGGGATGATCACGTCAAGCGGCTTCATACAACCAGCGTTGAGCGGAATGTCATCGCCAACCAGGCAGCGGAAGACATAGAGGATCGCGGCATGCGTGATCGCGCGCGGGGCGTTGAATGCGTTGTTCATCTGGGCAGACGTCCCAGTGAAATCGACGACCGCGCGGCCCGTTTGTTTATCCGCGCGGATGGCAACTTTGATCACCGCTCCGCTGTCGAGTTCGAGCGCAAATTCGCCGTCATCAAGCGTCTGGATCGCGCGTTTGACCGCAGCCTCCGCGCTGTCCTGGATAAAGCCCATATAGGCGCGCACTTGCCCCAGCCCATAACTGCGCACCAGCTTAGCTAGCTCATTCGCGCCTGCTTTATTGGCTGCGACTTGCGCCATCAGATCGGCGATATTCTGAGCCGGATTGCGCGCCGGATAAGGCCCGCTGCTGAGCACATCCTCCATACGCGCGGTTTGAAATTCGCTGCTCTCAACCAGCTTGATATTGTCGAGCAGCACGCCCTCTTCATGGATGGTGCGGCCCAGCGGCGACATGGATCCGGGCGCGATGCCGCCAATATCCTCGTGATGCGCGCGCGAGGCGGTAAAGAACATCAGCGCGCCATCCGCCTCGTCGAACACCGGGGTAACCACAGTGATATCAGGGAGATGCGAGCCGCCCTTATGCGGATTGTTATGCACGAACGCATCGCCTGGCTGGATCGACTGGCCGCTTTCGATGATCGTCTTTACGCTCGCATCCATTGATCCGAGATGCACCGGCACATGCGGGGCATTGGCGACCAGATTGCCGCCCGCATCAAAGATGGCGCAGGAAAAATCGAGCCGCTCCTTCACATTCACCGATTGCGAGGTGTTGCGCAGGACAATGCCCATTTGCTCGGCGATCGACATGAAGAGATTGTTGAAGATCTCGAGCGTGACCGGGTCGCTTTGTTCGCTTGCCAGTGTGTCCGCCGCCGAAGTGCTTTCGGCCTTGCCTGCCGTCAGGATGAGGTGCCCATAGGCGTTGAGATCGGCGCTCCAGCCCGGCTCAACAATGATCGTGCCAGTCGGCTCAGTAATGATGGCGGGGCCTTGGATGGCCGCTCCGGGCACTAGTGAGGCGATGTCATAAATTGGTGCCTGGTGATGCGCGCCCTTGGTGAACATGCGCACTTCGTCAATCGGGGTTGGCTCCGCAGCGCCGCGCCCCTCCAGAACCGCTTCAACTGGCGTCTCGACCGCTGAGCGGGTTTCGACCACCAGAGTGTCCAGCAACACAGCCTTACCCGGCGCGAGAAAGCCGAATTGCCGCGCATGATCCGCTTCAAACGCCGCGCGCATCGCCGCTGCGGTGTCGATGGCGACGCGGATGACCGTGTCCGTCCCGCGATAACGCAGCAGAGCAGACGCACGATGTTCGAGGGTGTGCTCATCCGCTCCTTGCCCCGCCAATTCGCGCGCGTTCTCCGCCTCAAGTTTAGCGATATCGGCATCAACCTGCGCCAGCACTGCATCGCTGAGCTCATCTTCGATAACCCGCTGCCGCTCGGTCTCTATCGCGGCCAATCCCATGCCATAGGCGGACAGGACACCAGCAAAGGGGTGCAGCAAGATAGAGCGAATGCCGAGACGTTCCGCGACTAGGCAGGCGTGCTGTCCCCCCGCTCCGCCAAAGCAATTGAGCGCATAATTCTGCACGTCATAGCCGCGCGCAATCGAGATTTTCTTGATCGCTTGGGCCATGTGCTCGACTGCGATCTCAAGAAAACCCTCCGCCACTTGCTCCGCGCTGCGGCCGTCGGCAATTTCGCCCGCGACCGCTTCAAAGCCCGCGCGCGCCGCCTCCACACCCAGCGGCTCATTCTGACCAGCGCCAAAAATCTTCGGAAAATGGTCCGGCTGCAATTTGCCCAGCACGACATTGATATCCGTGACCGTCAGCGGGCCGCCGCGCCGGTAACTCGCCGGGCCGGGGTCTGCACCCGCCGAGCCCGGTCCCACCCTCAGCCGTCCATCCTCGTAGCGCAGCACCGATCCGCCCCCGGCGGCCACGGTGTGAATGTTGAGCATCGGCACGCGCATCTGAACGCCCGCGACCTTGGTCTCATAGACCTTCTCAAACTCGCCCGCGTAATGCGACACATCGGTTGATGTCCCGCCCATGTCGAAGCCGATCACGCGGTCGAACCCGGCTAGCTTTGCCGTGTGCACGCAGCCGACGATCCCGCCTGCCGGACCAGAGAGGATAGCGTCGCGCCCACGAAACTGCGCGGCATCCACCAAGCCGCCAGAGCTTTGCATAAACAGCAGCTGACCCGGCTCATGCACCTCGCCAAAGGCGCCCGCCACCCGGTCGACATAGCGCCCCAAAATCGGCGTCAAATAGGCATCGACAATCGTCGTCTCGCCGCGCGGCACAATCTTGCTGAGCGGGCTGACATCATGGCTGACCGAGATTTGCGTAAAGCCAATTTCACGCGCGATCTCTGCCACTTGCCGTTCGTGTTTCGGAAATTTGTAAGCATGCATCAAAGCCGCAGCGAGGCAGCGAAGGCCCGCATCATAAGCCGCTTGCAAAACGCCGCGCACCTGCGCCTGATCCAGCGGCAACTCCACCGTTCCATCCGCCAGCACACGCTCATCAATTTCGGCCACTTCGCGGTAGAGCAAATGCGCCTTTTCAATGTTGAGCGCAAAGGTGTCTGGCCGCGATTGATAGCCAATCTCGATCACATCCCCGAGCCCGCGCGTGGTCAGGAACAGAGTGTCCTCGCCCTCCCGCTCCAGCAAAGCATTGGTGGCAGTCGTCGTACCCATTTTGATCGCGGATATCTGATCCAGTGGGATTGGCGCATCGCCGTCCAGGCCCAGGATCAGGCGAATGCCATGCAGCGCGGCATCTTCATAATGCTCAGGATTTTCGGAAAGGAATTTGTGGGTGGTCAGCGCGCCAGCGGGATCGCGAGCGACGATATCGGTGAAGGTACCGCCGCGATCAATCCAAAACTGCCAGCCGGTGTCCCCGTCCATCTCGCCTCAACACGCACCCAAAAAGCTCATCACAATCTAAGCTGTGGTCGAGCCGGGCGGTGATGGCAAGTTAGCCCTTGGCAATCGCCACAGCTTCGCTCGCCAGCTGAGTGACGCGCGCAAAATCGCCGCTTTCCACTGCATCGCGCGGGGTCAGCCAGCTGCCGCCGCAGGCGAGCACGTGATCAAGCGCCAGAAACTCTGCCAGATTGCCCGCGGAAACACCGCCGGTGGGCATGAAGCGCATCTCGCGAAACACGGAACCCAATGCCTTGAGCATTGGCACGCCGCCGGCGAGGCTGGCGGGGAAAAACTTCACATCACGCAGACCCAGTGCATAGGCGCGCTGAACTTCGCCAGCGGTCATGGTGCCCGGGAAGAAGGGAATGCCTTCATCGAGACAATAGACAGCAATCTCGTCAACTAAGCCGGGGGACACGATAAATTCCGCGCCGCTCGCGCGGACAGATTTGGCTTGGTCGAGTGTCAGGACGGTACCCGCGCCAACGATCAGACCCTCGGTTTCAGCGATGATTGCCTCCATCCCCGCTTGGGCGGCATCGCTGCGCATCACAACCTCAATCACCGACAGGCCGCCGGCGTTTAGGGCATTGGCGGTCTTCACCGCGAGTGCCGCGTCATTCTCGCCAATCAGAGGAACCACGGGCGCTGCGCTGAGCCGGGAAGAAAGATCGCTGGTCATGTGGGTATGCCTCCGTGCCCCATTGCGCCGCTTGCCGGGCGCCTTTGAAAGAGGCTTGTCTCTAACCCTTATTGCGCCTGATGCACCAGTGAAAACGCTGTGCGGCGATGGAGCAAACGTATGCGCGGCGCACCGTGATTTAGGCGGTGTGCGCGGTCACATCATGGCCATATATCCAGTCGAATTGCGCATCCAATGCTTTGGGGACAAGGCGACTGGCGAGCCAGATCGGTCCATAAGTCGCGAGCTTCGCAGGCGCGCTGCGGCGGTGGAATATGCCCATATTACCAGTGGCACGGCGCTGAACCCGGGCGGTGCGCGGCTGACGCTGCGCCTCATACCAAGCCAGCGCATCTGGCACGTGCGCTGCCTCGGACAAAGCGCGCGCTAGCACCCAGCCATCTTCAATCGCCATCACCGCCCCCTGCGCCATAAATGGCAGCATCGGGTGGCAGGCATCGCCGAGCAGAGTGACGCGCCCGTCGCTCCATTGATCGATTGGCACGCGGTCAAACAAGGCCCAGCGATAATGCGCATCGGCTTGCTCGATCATGCGAGTGATGACCGGGTGCCAACCTGCGAAATCGGCCAAGGCCTGTTCCCTAGTTCCGCGCTCGCTCCAGCTTTCGACCTGCCAATCATCGCGTTCCACCACGCCGACAAAATTGGCCAATGTCCCTCCGCGCAGCCGGTAAGTGACGGCATGCTTACCCTCACCCATCCAGATGCAAGCGGCCGGCGGCGGGGCGTGCTCACCCAGCTGATCCATGGGCACAACAGCGCGCCATGCGACATTGCCGGTGAAGCGCGGCTTGGACAGCCCGAGCATCTGCTGACGAATGACGGATTTGATGCCGTCTGCACCGATCACAATGTCGCCTTGCACTTGCGATCTGTCGGCGAGATTGGCCCAGGCAGAGCGCGCGTCCTGACCATAGCCCGTAACCACCGAGCCAGTTCGCAAGGCGCCCGGACTGCGCGTTTCCAATGCGTCTGCAAGCACTGCCGCCAGGTCCGCACGGTGCACATGCCAGTATGGCGCGCCGTGGCGCTGCTCCATCGCTGCGCCCCAGCGGGTGCGGCCGATCAGCTTGCCAGAGGTACCGATGCGAAACTGCGCTTCCTCCGGGGCGAAGGCGCGTTTCTCCAATGCCGTCTCCACGCCGAGCGCGCGCAGCACCTTTACGCCATTGGGGCTGACCTGAATGCCGGCGCCCACTTCGCTCAGCTTCTCGGCCTGCTCCAAAACCTCGACCTGCCAACCAAAGTGATTGAGGCACAGCGCCGCACACAGCCCCCCAATTCCGCCGCCGACAATGATCGCTTTCATGGAAACCTATGCCTATCCGCTTGCGCCGCCGGGCGGCGTCTGGAGCGCCCCCTATCGCGGGCGCAGTGAATTCTATCAACACCCGCCTTTGCCTGCGTGATGATGGGGCTTTGCAGCTTTGGGCTGCCTCGCTAAAGATGCGGTCATGCAAAAAACCCCTTGGCACAGCCGCTTCGTTTTCGCCCTCGCCTTGCTTTTGCCGGTCTATTTCGCCGGTTCAGCGCTTGGGACCAAGTTTGGATTGTGGAGCTGGCAGACAGGCCTTGGCACTCTGATCGCCAAGGTTGGCCCGCTGCTGCTCGGCGGCGTGGCGCTAGCGGCATTGGCTTCCTTTGTGGTCTGCATATTCAGAAAACCGCGCAAAGGCTGGCTCTTGGCATTGCTCGCAATTGCGATCCCGGCGACCGCTTTTGGCGCGCTGGCGATGGTCCGCGCTCAGGCAGGCGCGATCCCGCCGATCCACGATATTGCGACCGACACCGCGAACCCTCCCGGCCTGTCTGCCGCAGCGCTGGCCGCGCGCGATGAAAGCGGCGCGAACCCGATCAACGATTATCAGACCCCGCTCGGTCAGATTGACATGTGGAAAGAAGGCGATCCTGAGATCGCCAGCAAATCCCACGCTCAGCTGATCACATCGGCCTATGCGGATCTCGCGCCTTTGCCGCTCGGCAGCACCAGCCAAGCAGACGCCGTGGCCGCGGTTGCGGCAGCGATGGAAGACATGGGCTTTGACAATGTGGTGGCCGATACCGAAGCTGGCAGAGTTGACGGTCTGGCTGAGACTTTCTGGTTCGGCTTCAAGGATGACGTGACCGCTCGCGTTGCGGAAAATCAGATCGATTTTCGCTCGATCAGCCGGGTCGGGGTAAGCGATCTGGGCGCCAATGCCGCACGGATCGAAGAGCTGCGCGCGAATGTCGAAAAGCGGCTCAATCCTTAAACTGAATTGCGGCCAAGGCGCTGCGCTGAAAAACGGTTATGACGCACAGACCCGCATATGCGTATGCGATGAAAGCGAACCATGTCGGAAACGCGCACATTGCAATGAAAACTGCAATGGTTTCGGCGCCTTCTGCGAATCCAGTAGAGTAAAAGAAGCTCTTTTTCCCGTGGGCGTCTGTCTCTTCACCGCGCTTGCCCGCGATCACCGCAAAGGCAAGGAAACTGGTGCCGGTTAAGACGAATGCTGCGACCAAGACCAAAGCGGGCAGAGTGTTCGCCGGATCAAGCACGCCAAAGCCGAGCGGGATCGAGACGTAAAACGCGAAGTCGGCAACAATGTCGAAATAGCCACCCAGATCGCTCGGCTGCGTCGCGCGCGCCACCGCTCCGTCCAGTCCATCGGCCAAGCGGTTTGCGATAATCAGCACGAGGCCCAACCACAATTCGCCAAAGGCAATCGCCGCCGCCCCGGCCAATCCCAAGGCCAAGCCGCCAAACGTCAGCATATTCGCGCTCACGCCAAGGCGCGCCAATGCAGCGCCCATCCGGTTCAGCGGCGGATCAATTAGAGGGCGGAGTTTTGAGTTGAACATCGCAGTTCGGCTTTACGTCCCAAACGTCACGAGGCCAATCCACGCGCCCGTCATGGCGGTGGCGATATTGCCCGCAATCCAGCTCTTGATGCCCAGCCCAGCGGCCTCTGCCCGGCGTTCCGGGCACAGAGTGCCAATGGTCGACACCAAGAGGCCAATGCTGGCAAGGTTCGCAAAGCCGCACAGAGCATAGGTCACGATCAGCAGGCTGCGCGGATCGAATGTGCCCTCTGCCAGGGCCGACAGCTCCAGAAAGGCGACATATTCGTTGAGAATCGCCTTGGTCCCCATCAATCCGCCTGCATCCTGCGCCTGATCCCACGGCACGCCGATCACCCACATTAGCGGAGAGAATAGCCAGCCGAAAATGCGCCCCAATGTGAGCGCTTCCCCGCCCACCAGGGGCAGCAGGGACAGCGCCTGATCGGTTAGTGAAACCAGCGCAAACACCACGATGATCACCGCCACCACGGCCAGAAAGAGCTGCATCCCGTCCATCGTGCCTTTGACGATGGCATCAATGCTGCCTTCGTATTTGAGGCCCGGATCTTCGCGGTCGATCTCGGTTGCGATTTCTTCGCCGCCATCCGCATCCGCTGTGCCCGGCACCATCAACTTCGCGATCAACAAGGCCGCAGGCAGCGACACGAGCGAGGCGGAAATCATATGGCCCACCGCATTGGGCACCGTCTCTGACAGGGTGGAGGCGTACAGCACCAGCACAGCGCCGCTGATGGTCGACATGGCCAGCACCATCACCTGAAACAGCTCTGCCCGGCTCATTTTCGCAAAATAGGCGCGGATCACCAGTGGGCTTTCCACCACGCCGAGAAACATGTTGGAGCCGCCCGCGAGCCCTACGACGCCGCTGACCTTCAGCGTACGGCGCAGCATGTAGGACAAGCCGGCAACCAGCCAGCGCAGTACACCCCAATGCCACAGCAGAGCGGCAATGGCGGACAGAACAATCACCAAGGGTAATATCTGAAACGCCACGATCAGCGGCGCATCCGCGCCCTCTTTGAGCTCAAAGGGGAGCGGTGCACCGCCGAGATAGCCGAACATGTAGGCTGAGCCATCGAGCGTCGCCCGCTCAATCGCGGCCACACCAGCATTGGCATATTCCATCACGGACCAGACAAATGGCACCCGCACGATAATCAGCGCGAGCGCGCCCTGCATCACCAGCGCCCCGGCGATCCATGCCCAGCTGGGCCGCCCGCCGCGGTTTTCAGACAGGCCCCATGCGATCAGCACCAGCAGCGCAAGGCCGATGATCCCGCGAAACTGATCGAAGAGTTCCAAACCGCTCAACCGCGCCGCCAAGTGTGATATTTCTCCACAAAGGTGAGCAGTTTTTCCGGCTTGTGCGCTTTCTTCCAATTACCCGCGGCAAATTTGTTCGCCTCAGCCATGGTTGGATAAGGGTGCACGGTGCCCAGGATCTTATTGAGACCCAGCTTGTGCTTCATCGCCAGCGTATATTCGGCCAGCAATTCGCCCGCATGCGCGCCGACAATGGTCGCGCCCAGAATGGTGTCTTTGCCGCCCGGCGGGGTCAGCACTTTGACGAAGCCCTTGGTCTCGCTTTCGGCGATTGCGCGGTCGAGATCGTCGAGATCATAGCGGGTTACCTCGTAGGCCACGCCCTGCTCTTTCGCCTCAGTCTCGTTCAGACCAACGCGGGCAACCTCTGGATCAAGGAAAGTCACCGCCGGGATCACGCGGTAATCCGCCTTAAACCGTTTGAACTGGCCGAACAGCGCATTGACGCTGGCGAACCAAGCCTGGTGGCTGGCGGTGTGGGTGAATTGATAAGGGCCAGCAACATCGCCCGCCGCATAGATATTCGGGAATTTGGTGGCGAGAAATTCGTCGGTCACAACCGTACGGCTAGTGTCGACGCCAATGTCCTCTAGGCCATATCCGGTCAGGCGCGCTTTGCGACCAACCGCTATGATCAGCGCGTCATAGGGCACTTCGCTCTCGCTACCCCCATGCTCGACGACAATCGCGCCGCCTTCTGCGCGTACCGCTTTGTGATCAGTCAGGACGGTAACGCCCGCTTCCTCCAGCGATTGCTGCGCCAGTTCAGAAACCTCTTCATCCTCGCGGCCCAGCACACGGTCCGCCATTTCGATCTGCGTGACGTTAGAGCCGAGGCGCGCAAGGGCTTGGCTGATTTCACAACCAATCGGTCCGCCACCCAGCACAGTGACGCGCGCGGGCGCTTTGTCCATTTCGGCAAAGGCATCCCACATAGTGTCCGAGGTGAGGTAGCCGCTATCTTCCAATCCATCGAGTGGCGGAACAAACGGCTCTGCGCCCGCTGCGATCACAATGCTGCGCGTGGTGAGGCGATCTGTACCGCCATCATTGCGCGCGATCTCGACCGTCCATGGATCAATGACCTTCGCATAACCTTCAATCACATCAACGCCGAGATCGGTGTAGCGCTCCACACTGTCATGCGGCTCGATAGTTTTCACCGCAGCCATAACTCGGGCGATGGTCTGCTTAAACGGCACCTCCGGTTCATGCGGCGTAAGGCCATATTTGTCAGCATTGCGGATCATCGAAGCGACCTTGCCGCTCTTGATCAGCGCCTTTGATGGCACGCAGCCCGTATTGAGGCAATCGCCGCCCATCTTGTTCGCTTCAACCAAGGTCACCTTAGCCTTCACCGTCGATGCGATGAGCGCGGAGACCAGCCCGGCGGAGCCTGCACCGATAACCACCATATTGCGGTCGAAGTATTTGGGCTTGGTGAAACCTGCGTAAACCTTGCGCCGCTTGATCCAGCCGATAATCAACTTGGCCAGCCACGGGACGATTGCGAGCAGCACGAAAGAGCCGATCAGTGCGGGCGACAAAATGCCCTCAAGACTGTCGATCTGAGCAAGCTGGGTGCCCGCATTCACGAACACAGCCGTGGCGAGCAGCATGCCGATCTGGCTGACCCAGGCGAAAGTGAACGTTTTGATCCGGGTGAGGCCCATGACCAGATTGACCACGAAAAACGGGATCGCCGGGATCATACGAATGGTGAAGAGGTAGAACGCGCCGTCGCGCTCCAAACCATTGTTCACCGCCTTTAACCGGTCGCCAAAGCGTGCCTCTATGCTGTCACGCAGGACATAACGCGAGGCGAGGAATGCCAGCGTTGCGCCAATGGTAGAGGCGAAAGAGACGACAATCGTCCCAACCACCAGGCCAAAGAACGCACCAGCAGCAACCGTCATGATCGCCGCACCGGGCAGCGAAGCGGCAGCAACGGCTACATAGGCTAGGAAGAATATTCCAATCACCAAAACCGGATTCTCTTGATAGAACCCATCGATGTTGGCGGCTTCCTCTTTCAAGCGCTCGATTGAAAAATATTGTCCCAGATCAAAAATGAAATAGGCGGCGATTAGCGCAATCAGCGCGATTATGATGACGATCTTCTTCATGGGTTTTCCTATGCTTACCCCTACTTCGCGCTGCTTGGCCAAGCGGTTACAGTTTGCCGGCCAGCTTCGCGTAGGAGGCCAGCCAGCGTTTGTCGATCCAGCGTTTGAGTTTTGCCGCCCAGCGCCCTTTGGCCACGAGCCCACCATAAACGGCGATGGCAGAGCCATTGCCGGTAGAGATCAAGTAAAGGCTGGCCGGACGCGGATCGTAGGTGTGGCTAGGCTCTAGACCGCCCGCAGCGGCGCGAATGTTGCCGGCGAGTACGGGGCCAGTATGGACCGCATGCACTCCAGATCGCGTGACATGCCGGTCTTGGCGGCTCGCGACGTCTCCGGCGGCAAAGATATGCGGGTG
Source organism: Erythrobacter sp. S249 (assembly GCF_057364975.1). Classification (NCBI taxonomy): domain Bacteria; kingdom Pseudomonadati; phylum Pseudomonadota; class Alphaproteobacteria; order Sphingomonadales; family Erythrobacteraceae; genus Erythrobacter; species Erythrobacter sp. S249. Next base: position 1,074,873 of record NZ_CP200287.1, read on the forward strand.
GGAGACGCTGCGTTGGTGGGCATCGACCGCGATGAAGCCTTGTTTGTCGGTCGCAAGCCCTCCCGCTGCGGGCCAATCAGGTGCGCCGCTGCCTATGGCGGCAACGATCAGATCTACGGACTCTAGGGAATGCGAACCGGCGAGCAATTGGCCGTTTTCGATGCGAGCATTGTCTGCTGCGACTGCGATCCCTTGGGCGGCGAGTTCGGATTGGACGAGGCTGCGCGCTTTCGCCGCGAAGCCCGGAAGCAAGCCATCTGATCCAGTGATCAGTGTGACTTCGGGTTTTGAGTTTCCGCCGCGCATATTGCGCAGGCCAAAGGCAAGCTCGGTCCCGCCTGCCCCGCCGCCAATTACCGCGACGCGCCGCGCGTCCGCTGTTTGGCTCCATTCGCGCAACCGCTCAGCAAAGGCATCAATCGGGCGGACATCGGCAATGCGCGGATCATTGCCCAGGATGAGCGCGGCCCGGCCGACTCCGCCGGTGTCGATTGAGCATCTCTTGAAGGCTATCAGCCCGCTGCTCAGCGTGATGACAGAGCGTGCCTCTGGGTCGATGGCAACGCAGCGGTCGGTTATGAATTCAGCGCCCGCGCGCTTCGCCAACGCCTTGACATCGACCAGGCCATCCTCCGGCGCATATTCGCCCGCGATCCAACCGGGCACAGTGCCGGAATATCGCAAGTACCGCGAAGGGCTGAGGACCGCCGCACGCGCCGCTGGCAAGCCGTTGCGGATCCAGTCCGCCAACACCGCAAGATGCGCATGCCCGCCGCCGAGCAGCAGAATCTCAAAGGGCGCAGGCGCAGTCATCCCTGCCCCATTTGCGCGCCCGCTCGCCGATGTCAAAGAATGCGCGCTATCTCAGGCAATCAAGTCCCTTCGATAAGCGGTCCTGCAAATCCTGTTGGCTGATCTTTTCTACATCAGAAACTGCATCGTCCGAAGCAAGCAGGCCCGCCTGACAACGCAGCGACTGCGACACGAGATCAACCGATTGCAATTGCGCCAGATGGTTGGAGAGCACCTGCTCATCGCTGCACAATACCTCGCCAAGGCCTTCGACAATCTCGGCCAGCTGAATGAGCTCACCCGATATATTGCCGAGCAGTTCTGAGGGGATCACTTGTTTGTCATGCTGTGACGGAACTATTCCGACACGCTGAAAGTTGAGTTGCCTTGGGCTTAGGGGTAAGCCCTTAGCTTCTTGCGCGCTGCTCGTAATGCCCGACCTAGAAAATACGGCGGAACATGCGCGCGAGCTCAGTCGCGGCCCACTCAGCAAAAGAGCGCCCTTCGGTGCGGATTTGAACCGATCCCGGCACCAGCTGGATCTGATAGTCTTCGCCGCTCAGCGCGCCCTTTTCCGCAATCATCCGAATACGGTACAACGCCTCTCTCGGGGCCAACTCCTCGCCGTCTTTGTCAACCGCGATCGGTCCGCCATTGGTCGAGGCAAGGATGGGCTGTTCCAGCCGCGCAATCGCGCTCGAAGACATCTCAACCAACTTGGCAGAGCGCGACGGCCCGCCCGCATCGGAGGCTACAAATGTGCCCAGCGCGCCATCGCTGAGGCGCCAAATCTCGTCCTCTGGGACATAGGCCTGAACATCGTAATCGCTCGGCGTTACGACATGGGCGATCACCTCTTCGCCGCCAATCCAGCGCCCTGGATGCATATCTGGCATCAGTCCCGAGACCGTGCCCGGCCCCGGCGCGCGCAGGATCAGCTTGTCGGCGCGCCTTTCCAATCCAGCCAGCTTGCCGCGCTCCCGCGCCAGTTCTCGCTCCAGCACAGCGCGGTTGGAGCGGTCCCGGCTGTCCGCCATGGAGCGGCCCATCTGCAGTTCAAGCTGAGCGATCCGCACTTTAGTGGAGGCGGCATCCGCTGCGAGCTCCGGCGCGTCGAGCTCTATGATCGGATCACCTGCGGCGACTGTCTGACCATTTTGCGCAATCACTTTGACCACGCGCGCTGGCTCTCCTGAAACAATCGGCGCAGCGCCAACCGGGGTCAGAACGGCATAGCCGGTCACATGCCGGTCGAGCGGCAGGAAAGCAGCCAGCAGCAGCCCTCCCAATATCCAAAACCACGCCTTGCCCCGGCGGGTGCTGGTGATCGAATTGCGAAGGCCAGCCCACTCACGCATTTCAGCAAACACCGGGCGACCGATAAACACCGCCAGCTCCACAATCGCCAGGATCAGGCCGAGCGGTTGGAAAAACAGATTGTAGACTAGGATCGCGATCCCGGTGAACAGAAACAGGCGGTAAATCCAGGTCGCATAGGCATAGATAATCATCCCGCGCCGCAGCTTGCGCGGCACTTCTTCCGGGGCATCGACGCCTAGTCCGAAGAGGATTTCGCGCATCTTCCACTTGCCCAGAGCAAAGGCGCGCGGCTGCAAATTGGGCACGTTGAGAAAGTCCGACAGCACGTAATAGCCATCGAAGCGCATGAACGGATTGAGATTGATCGCGAGGCTCATGATCCAGCTGGTCGTCGCCAGGATAAAGGCGACGCTGCGCGCGGTACCATCGGGCAGGATCACCCAAAGCATCGTCGCAATGCTGGCCACCATCAGCTCTGCGGCTACCCCTGCGCAATCAATCGCCAGGCGTTTCTTGCGCGATGTCAGCCGCCAGGCCGCCGTCGTATCGGTGTAGAGCACCGGCATCATCACTAGAAAGCTGACGCCCATGGTCGGCACCCGGCAGCCATAGCGGGTGGCTGTGTAGGCGTGGCCTAGCTCGTGCAAGATCTTCACAAAGAACAAGCCTGCGCCATAAGCGATCAGGCCCTGCCAGCTGAAGAAATAGAGAAACGACGCCATGAAGGCATCCCATTGGCGCGAGACCAGAAACAGGCTGGTGAGCGCGAGCGCAGCGAAGAACACCAGGCTGTAGAGCGACCACAGCGGGCGGACATGCTCAATCGTACGCTCCAGAAAGCGCGCAGGCTTAACCAGCGGAATGCGGATGAAGAGATAATTGTCGAGCAGCCATTTCCACGCCGCTTTCTTGTTGCTGGCGCGCTGCTCCATAAAGGCAGAGACACTGTCGCGCCCCACTGGGCCGACAGTAAGGCCATTGGTCGCGGCGAATTCGACGACGGCATTGAACGCTTCATTGGATTCGTCGCTGGTGAAGCCGCGCTGCTCCAGATCATCACCGATCCGGGCCAAATTGCCGCTCGCCCAATGGGAAAAGATCACAAATTCGATCTGACCCAGCTGAAAGAACGCATGGCGGACGGGGTCAAACAGGTTCCAGCTTGGCGCTCCATTGACCAGCGGCGCGCCCGGTTCGATCCGCAATTCCTGCCGCAAGGCGGGCAGCGGAGGCGGCTTTGGCATCTCCGGCAGATCAATGGGGATCGCCGCTGAACTCATAGTCCGACAAATTGGCGCAGGGCAGCAATCGGCCGGCGCAGCAGCGAGTAAACAAACGGCACCCAGCGGCCATAAACCTGCGCCGTGCCGCGCGATCCAATTCGGGGGTTATCGCCATCCAGACGCGCGGTGAGCGCAAAGGCGAGCGTTCCATCGGGCGTCTGGCGGGCCTGATAACTCGCCGTCTCCAGCAGACCGTCGATGGCCCACAAAGGCTGGGAATCGAGCCACATTTTGATCTTCGCGCCCTTCTCCAGCGACATCTGCTCCGCCGCCGGCAAATCGATGCGGATCATCACCTCATCTGGATTGACGACCTGCATGATCGGATCGCCAACATTAACAGCGCGCCCTTCCCAATCGCGGCGGTCGCTGAACAAAGCCATCCCGTCGCGCTGAGCGGTGATTGCGGATTGTCCGGCGAGCTCTTTCGCATAATCATATTCGGCCTGCGCGACTTCAACCTCGGCCCGCATGATCGCAATATCAGAGGTCTCGTCCTCGTCACTAAAGGCAGAGCTGGTGGAGCGTTCGAGCCGCGAGCGAGCAACAGCCAGCCTTTCCTCGGCCAGCTCCAGCTCATTGTCGAGCCGGACGTCGTCAAAGCGCAGCAGCACTTGGCCCGCCTTCACCGGAGCATTCGGTGTGACCTCGATTGAGGCAATTCGGCCTGAAAATGGTGCAGCAACGATGTAGGGCCGCTCAGCAACGATCTCAGCAGGGGCCAGAGCTGTCAGGCGCACCGGGAACAGCAGGATCACGGCAACGGCGACCGCGATCCATTTCTTCTTCTTGCTGTCGATCACAGGGAGCCGGCGTACAGGCTTACCGCCGCTCTGGGCCAGCCAGGAATGCGCCGCTGTTTCGGCGATGCGGGCCGCGCGGTATTTCTCGCCCTCGCGCAATGGCTCATCGCGGGCGAACAGCAGACCGCCGAACACTTCGCCGTCTTTGCCGAGCAGCGGCTGCCAATGCAGCTGGGAATAGGGATATTGGTCAAAGGCCTCGTCCGCGCGCAGGCTGGCCGCGTCAAAGGCGTTGGGCTGCTCCAGCCCGTGATCCTGAGCGAGGCGCTCAATCGCCTTCTCCAGCGCATGGATCAGCGGCGCATTGCGGTCCACGGTCGCCAAGGAGGAGGCGCATTGCACCTCAAAACCCTGCCCGATCCGCGCCTGGCGCAGCACAAACATCTGGCCGTAAGGCAAGACCTGCCGCGTTTCATTGGCGACAAGATATTGCAGTTCTTCGACGGTTTCCTGGCGGCGAATTTCCGCCTCAAATTGCAGCAGCGCAGCAAGCTTTGCCGCATCCGGCGCTGCGCCTTTGGGGGCCAGAGAGCTGACCTTGGGCGCAGCGGCCTCAACCGGATCAGGTTGGCTGGCTGCCATCGGCTTCAGCCCCTTCCGTGGCCGCTCCGCTTGCTTCGCCTTCAGCCGCGCCTTCGCCCTCACCCGCTGCCTCTGTTTCGGCAGGTGCCTCGCTCGGCTCTTCGAAAGTCGCTGTGCCGCTCATTCCCGGCAGGACCAGAGCATCGCCGCGATCAATATTGGCACCAATGCGGATCGTCTTGCTGACCGGATCAACCGATGCGCCCAGCCGGGTGACAACGCCGGTGATGGTCGCGCCTGTCTCGTCGATCACGAAGTCAAACTTCGCACCCGGCTCAAGCCAAGTTAGCCAATTGCTGGGAACGATCAGGTCCGCCTCCAGGTCGCCGCCGCTTTGAATGCGCAGCAGCGGCTGACCGCTCGCGGCCACTTCGCCGCGGCTTGCGATCTCTTCGACCACTGTGCCGGCGAATGGCGCATAAACCGCGCAATCGCGCAGCTGAGCCGAGACCGCATTGGCCTCTGCCTGAGCGCGGCCAAGATTGGCGCGCGAGACCGCGACTTCGTTTTTGCCGACCGCCTCATAGCTGTCGAGCTCAACATTGGTCTCATAAGTTTTTTGATAGGCGGCGGTTGCGGCGCGGGCCGCGTTCAATTCCGCCTGAATGGTTGAGCAGTCAAACCGAGCAAGCAAGGCCCCTTTGCCAAAGCTGCGCCCTTCCCGAAATGGCATAGAGGTGATCCGCGCGGTCATGCGCGAGGCCACTGTGCTCTCGTTCTTCGCCGCGATCACGCCGCGCGCCTCCAGAACCGGCTCTGGCTCGGGCTCTGAGGCGACTTCACCGCCCTCACCCGCTGCCAGTTCCGTCTGCTCTGCTGAGGCCACAGCGGTGTTATCCGACCACTGCGTGTCGCCGCTGCCCGCATAGACAACGCCTGCTATGGCCGCAGCCACAGCAAGCATGCCGCCGCCAATCCACAGCTTGCGGTTGCCATCTTCTGCGGGCGGTGATCCCTCGTCCACCTGCTCAATGTCACTCATGTTTTAACTTCCAGACAGCTTTACCGCAGCTTCGCGGTCCTGCCACATTTGCTCCAGTGATGCGCGCAGAGTAGCGACATCTTCGCGTCCGGTCACGTTTGGACTAAACTCGTCGATGCCCATTGAGGCGAACAGGCCAGCATAAGCGTTTTGCGCCTCTGCATAAGCGATGTCATATTTCACCTCTGCGGCGAGCGTATTCATCTCTTCACGCAGCAGTGTCTGACGGCTCATTGCTCCGGCCCTATGGCCAGAACGAATTTGATCGAGGATCTTGTCTTGTACCTTCATCTGGCGCGATGCCGTGTCGAGCTCTTCGCTCAAATGGCTGAAGCGCGCACGCGAGACGTGAACCTGCGTCATCACTGCCATGGTCAGCGCCAATTCGCGCTGTTCCAGCAGATCTTCCTGAGCGCGCACGGCCTTTTTGTGCGCTGGCAGGCGGAACAGGTTGAGGACGTTCCAGCTGGCGCGGGCGCCGTAGTTCATCCAGTCATTGTTAAACAGGAAGTCGTTGGAATCGACATTGACACCCAGGACACCGCGGAAGCTTGGCAGAGCGGAAAGCAGTGCCGCATCCAATTCGCGCGAATTGATCCGCTGACGATAGCTAACCTCGCGCAGCTCTGGACGATTGAGCAGCGCCGTCATCATCATGTCTTCGCCTTGGTAATTGACCGCAGGCAAAGTGTTGGTGCGATCTGGCAAAGCGAGCGAGAACTCAGTGCCGGGGCGCAGGTTCATGAGCGCGGCCAATTGCGCCTTTGCAACCACCAGCTCGCGCTGAAGCTTGCGGATTTGCGCCTGAATTTCCAGCAGTTCACGCTGATAAGTCAGCGCGGTCAGCGGAGCAGACAGACGGCGCTCAGCCAAACGCTCTGAATTTTGCAGCGTGGTGGTGACCGAGTCTTCCAACTCTTGCAGCTTGGTCAGCAGGCGTTCGGCGCTAACCGCCCGCCAATAGGAAGACCGCACATCTTCGATCACGCGGTTAGCAACCTTGCGGCGGCGCTCCTGCGCGATCAGAACTTCATCCGCGCCTTGCTTGGCCCGAACATAGGACAGGCCGAAATCGAGCACGTCCCAGCTGAGCGCGAGATCTGCGGTAAACAGATCGCGCTCCTGCGAGGTTGAAGGCTCCAGCGATTGCCGCCGGGTGATCAGCGAGAGCGAACTCGCACCAGAGAAGTTGTTGCGTCCGGCATAGCCAGCGCTGGCAACCAATTGCGGCAGCATATCGTAACGCTGAAGATCAAGCTCGCGGTCGCGCAGCGCAATCTCCATGAGCTCAACCTTGTAGTCGAGGTTGTATTTCAGCGAGCGGGCCATCGCCTCATAAAGGTCAATTGGCGCCGTCACCGGCTCCTGATCCACATCAACCCGCTCAAAATTGCTGGCCGCTGTTTCGTTCAATTCCGCCGCCGTGAACGGCTCGGGTACAGTTGCGCAGGCACCCAGGAAGAGTGTTGATGCGCTTACCAGTGCAAGTCCCTTATTCATTGGCTCACCTTCATCCGTTCTATTTTCAACTAAAAGCTGCAAGCAGTTTGCTTGCTTCGTCATCGGCTTCGCCACTGGCGCGTGCCATCATCGTATCAAGTGTTTCAGCCTTGGCCACCGCATCTGCAATCGCCTTATCCAGCTGTATCTCACCGGTTGCACCCTGAATAACGACAGGGATCTCAATCACTTCACCATCAGCCCGGATTGCGCGAACAACCAGTCTGATTGTCTCTGCATCCACAGGGCGTTCAATGATCGCTAGGCCGCGAGCATCCATCCGGATCCAGTCAGGCAGCGGCGCACCATCGCGCGTCACCAGCTGATATTCGGTGATCCGAGGGGCATTGTCCGCGCCAATATCGCGCATTTCGACATAGACCACGCGGTCGCGAGAAATGCTCTCGATCATGACCTGATCGGTGCCAGTATCGAGTTGCCGCACGGAGAAGCCGGTAAGTGCCTCTGGCAGGAAGTCGCCAAAGCGCGGATCGAACAGGCGGTCCACACCAAAGCGCAGATCGCGGATGTGATCGATATAACCAACCACGTCATCAATCGGATGGCCATTGGCATCGAAGCCGCCAATGCCGTTCAAGGAGCGCAGGCCGTTCACAGCGTTCAGCAATGGCTGATCAACGTTGAGCGTGCCCATGCCGCCGAGCGAGCGGAAATCATTGACCGTATCGAGGATGATCAGCGGCGCGGTTATAAAGGCGTCGCTCTGATCCAGCACCCGGTCAACCGGATAGGCATCAGGAATGCCCGGAGCAGGCTCCTCGCCGAGCAGGAAGCTGATATCAGCCGCAGCCTCAACCACGGTGATCGTCGCGAAGCTCTCTACAAAGCCACCCTGACCATCAGAGATGAAGTAGCGGATCGTCACTTCGCCAAAGAAGTCTGGCGGCGCAGAATAAGTGAGCGTGCCGTCAGGATTGATCACCACTTCGCCAATATCGACGAGCGCGATCACCACTTCCAGAGGATCGCCCTCTGGATCAGTCGTATTGTCGAGCACGTTGATAATCGTGTCAGTGCCGCTGATAACGGTCACGTCCTCCGGCTCATCAACCGGCGGTTCGTTGGTGTTGATCACCTCTACCGCGACGGTCGCTGTCGACGTGCCGCCATTGCCATCCGTGATGGTGTAGGTAATCGTATCCTGGCCGAAGAAATCGGGGTTCGGCACATATGTGATCGTGCCATCCGGGTTGATCGTAACCGTACCATTGGTGGCAGTAGCGGTTGTCACCGTCAGCGGATCGCCATCGGCATCCGTGTCGTTAACCAGCACTGGAATGGTGACTTCGCTGTCTTCATTCACACTGGTCACGTCATTGCCCGCAACCGGCGGATCATTGACTGGATTGACGGTGACGGTTGCCGTCACTGTGTCAAAACCGCCCATGCCGTCGCTCACCTGATAGGTGATCGTATCGGTGCCGTTGAAGTCCGGGTTTGGCGTGTAAGTGATTGTGCCATCTGGGTTGATCGTAACCGTGCCATTCGGCGCATTAGCCGAGACCACCGTCAGCGGATCGCCATCCGGGTCATTGTCATTCGCGAGCACCGGAATGGTGACAGGTGTGTCTTCATCGGTGACGGCCGTATCTGGCTCGCCCACAGGCGGATCGTTCACCGCGACAATGTCGACGGTAACCGTCGCTGTCGCCGTGCCGCCCTTACCATCATCAATGGTATAGGTGATGGTGGTTGGCCCGTTGAAGTCCGGGTTCGGGACAAAGGTAATCGTGCCATCCGGGTTGATCGTAACCGTGCCATCTGGCGAAGTCGCCGTTGTCACGGTTAGCGGATCGCCATCTGCATCACTGTCATTGGCAAGCACTGGGATAGTGACCGGCTGATCTTCCGTACCGGTTGCCGTATCATCTTCGGCCACTGGTACGTCGTTCACTGGATCAACCGTGACCGTCAGCGTCGCCGTATCAAACCCGCCATTGCCATCAGAGACAGTGTAGGTGATCACATCGGTGCCGTTGAAGTTCTCATCCGGCGTGTAAGTGACCGTGCCATCCGGGTTGATCACAACCGTACCGTTTGGCGCGGTCGCCTCCGTAATGGTCAGCGGATCGCCATCTGCGTCGCTATCATTGGTGAGCACAGGAACGGTAACCGGCGTGTCTTCGTCGGTCGTTACCGCATCATCTTCTGCAACAGGCGGATCGTTGACCGGCGCAACATTGACCGTGACGGTCGAGGTTGCGGTGCCGCCCATGCCATCATCAATGGTATAGGTGATGGTGGCCGGTCCGTTGAAGTTCGGATCGGGCTCAAAAGTGATCGTGCCATCTGGGTTGATGGTGACTGTGCCATCAGGCGAGGTCGCATCAGTGACCGTAAGCGGATCGCCATCAACATCGCTGTCATTGGCGAGCACTGGGATGGTGACTGGTGTGTCCTCATCCGTGTCCACCGTGTCAGGCGTCGCAATCGGCGCGTCATTGACCGGCGCAACCACAACAGTGATCGTCGCAGTGTCGGTGCCGCCCATGCCATCATCAATGGTGTAGGTGATCGTGTCGGTCCCGTTGAAATCGGGATCCGGCGTATAGGTCACTGTGCCATCAGGGTTGATCATAACCGTGCCGTTTGGCGCGGTCGCATCGGTCACCGTCAGCGGATCGCCGTCCACATCGGTGTCATTGCCAAGCACAGGGATCGTAACCGGCGTGTCTTCATCGGTTGTGGTAGTGTCATTGACGGCCACCGGCGGATCATTCTCTGGATCAACTGTAACCGTGACGAGCGCCGAAGCCGTGCCGCCATTGCCGTCGCTGATCGTGTAAGAAATCGTGTCCGTACCGTTGAAATCCGGGTTCGGCGTGTAATCAATCGTGCCATCGGGCAGGATCGTAACCGTACCATTCGCCGCAGACGCGGTGACCACAGTCAGCGGATCGCCATCAGGATCGCTGTCATTGGTCAGAACATCGATATTGGTCAATGTGTCTTCTGTAGTGGTCGCGGTGTCGTTCACCGCCACCGGCACAGGATTGGTCACTGTCCAATTAAAGGTGGTGGACACAGTGCCGCCATTGCCATCATCGGCTGTCACGGTGACTTCATAGACACCGTCACCATTCGGTCCGCCGATCGAAGCGGATGGATCAATCGTGCCGGAAATCACGCCCGTGGCCGGATCAATCGAGAGGCCGGTTGGCAGACCAGTGGCATCAAAGGTCAGCGGATCGCCATCAACATCGCTGAAATTGCCAACGGTCGGCACGTTTACCACCGCGCTATCGACATTATCGCGCGGGGCAATCGGCGTCACATCCGGATCATCATTGATTGGATTGACCGTAACCGTAACGATCGCAGTCGAGGTGCCGCCGTTGCCGTCGGAGATCTCGTAAGTGATCGTATCCGTTCCGTTGAAGTCTTCATTCGGCGTGTAGGTGACCGTGCCATCAGCTTCGATCACAACCGTGCCATTTGGCGCGCTAGCCTGAGTGACAGTCAGCGGATCGCCGTCTGGGTCATTATCATTGCCAAGCACCGGAATGTTGACCGGCGTATCTTCGTCGGTAATCGCGGTGTCATCCACTGCGAGCGGCGCTGGGTTACCAACCGTCCAGGTGAAGGTGACATCAACGGTGCCGCCATTGCCATCATCAGCGGTGACAGTGACTTCGTAGATACCATCGCCGTTCGGCCCGCCCTGCGAAGCGTCCGGATCAATCGTGCCGGTTACATTGCCCGCTGCGTCAATGCTGAGACCAGCAGGCAGACCGGTCGCCGTAAAGGTCAGCGTATCGCCGTCGACATCAGCAAAGCCTGGCGAGAGGTCCAGAGCGACAACGTCGGCATCATCATTGATGAGCGCCGACAAAGGCGGCGCGGTTGGATCGTCATTATCCGCGCCAACCGTCACCGTCACAATGGCTGTGGACGTGCCGCCCTGACCATCGGTGATCTGATAGGTGATCGTATCGGTGCCGTTAAAGTCTGGATCCGGCGTATAGGCCAAGGTGCCATCAGCGTTGATCGAAACCGAACCATTTGGCGCACTCGCGGAAACCACGGTCAGCGTATCGCCGTCCGGATCGTTGTCATTACCAAGCACATCAATCGACGCGATTGGCGTGTCTTCCGTGGTCGAAGCCGTATCATCCGCGGCCGTCGGGCCAGGGTTGGTCACGGTCCAGACGAAGGTGACATCGGTCGTGCCGCCATTGCCATCATCAGCTGTAATGGTTGTCTGATAGACACCATTGTTCACCTGGCTGGCATCGGGATCAACCGTCCCACTGACAATGCCAGAGACGGGATCAATCGTCAGGCCAGCTGGCAGATTTGTCGCGCTGAAGGTCAGCGTGTCGCCTTCGATGTCAGAGAACAATACGCCAGCGTCGATCGAGATTGCATCGCCGTCTTCATCGCCGCGATCGGGCAGCGGCGTCGCATCAGGCGCATCGTTTTCTGGCGCGATAACGATCGTCGCAACCGCGGTTGCTGGATCGCCGTTTGCATCTTCGATGGTGTAAGTGACCGTCGCCGTGCCGTTGAAATTGGGATCCGGCGTAAAGGTGATGGTGCCGTCAGAATTCACCACGGCCGTACCATTGGTCGCCTGCGCATCGATGACGACAATTGGCGTTGTGGCATTGCCATCCGGGTCAATATCATTCGCCAGCACGTCGAGCACTTGCGGTGTGTCTTCCGTACCGACGAAGTTATCATCAACGGCTGTCGGTGGCTGATTGTTGATCGTCCAAGTGAAGGTCGTGCTGACCGTCCCGCCATTGCCATCATCAGCAGTGATCGTGACCGTGTAGACGCCATCGCCCAGCGGTCCGCCGGTCGAAGCAGTTGCGCTGGTGGTGCCAGTAACGGCGCCTGTGGCCGGATCAATCGACAGGCCATCTGGCAGGCCCATAGCGGAGAAGGTGAGCGTGTCGCCTTCCGCATCGCTGAACGCTGGAGCCAGAGGCACGTTGATCGCCTCGTTATTGCCATCGGTGAGATCTGGCAGACCAATTGTCTCTGGATCGTCATTCACCGCGCCAACAGTGATTGTGACGGTTGAGGTCGAGGTGCCGCCCTCGCCATCACTGATCGTGTAGATCACTGTGTCGGTGCCGTTGAAATTCGCATCCGGCGTGTAAGTGATCGTGCCATCGGCATTGATCAGAACGCTGCCATTGGCGGCATTCGCCTCTATCACGGTCAGCGTGTCGCCGTCTGGATCATTGTCATTCGTCAGAACCGGAACATTGACCGGCGTGTCTTCCGTGGTGCTGGCCGTATCAGGTGCGGCGAGTGGCGGCGGATTGTTTACGGTCCACACAAAGGTCGATGTCGTCGTGCCGCCATTGCCATCATCGGCTGTGACGGTGACGGTGTAGAGGCCATTGCTATTCGGCCCGCCTTGCGATGCGTCAGCATCCAGCGTGCCGGTGATGACACCATTGGCGTCAATTGACAGCCCGCCCGGCAGGCCAGTGGCGGTAAAGGTGAGCGTATCACCATCAACATCGCTGAAATTGCCAGACACATCGAGCGAGATAACATCGGCGTCATCGTCGGTCTGATTGGTCAGCTGCGGGTCAGCGACCGGATCGTCATTCACCGGATCAACCGTAACAGTGACAGTCGCGGTGGTGGTACCACCCTCGCCATCGCTGATCGTGTAGGTTATCGTATCCGTGCCGTTGAAGTCTTCATTCGGCGTGTAAGTGATCGTGCCATCGGCTTCGATCACGACGGTACCATTTGTCGCAATTGCGGACGTCACCGTCAGCGCATCACCGTCTGGATCATTGTCGTTCGCCAGCACAGGGATGTTGACCGGCGTGTCCTCTGGCGTGGTCGCGGTATCATCCGTGGCCACTGGCGGCGGATTGGAGACGGTCCAGGCAAAACTGCTTTCAACAGTGCCGCCATTGCCATCATCCGCCGTCACGGTGACGGTGTAAATTCCATCACCCGCTGGCCCGCCTTGCGAGGCATCAGGATCGATGGTGCCAGTGATGTTGCCAGCCGGATCAATGCTGAGACCCGGAGGCAGACCTGTCGCCGTAAAGGTCAGCGTATCGCCGTCGACATCGCTGAAGTTACCGGCAACCGGAATACTGACAGTCGCGCTGTCGATATTGGCGAGATTGGCCAGCGGCGTATCAACCACCGGATCATCATTCACCGGATCGACCGTTACAGTGACCGTCGCGGTCGAGGTGCCGCCATTGCCATCACTGATGGTATAGGTGATCGTGTCGGTGCCATTGAAGTCCGCATTCGGCGTGTAAGTGACCGTACCATCAGCCTCAATCACCACCGTGCCATTTGGCGCGGTGGCAGATGTGACCGTCAGCGGATCGCCGTCTGGGTCATTATCGTTGGCAAGCACTGGAATGTTAACCGGCGTATCTTCGTCAGTCGTCGCCGCGTCATCCACCGCCTCTGGTGGCGGGTTGGTGACAGTCCAGGCAAAGGTCGTCTCCACCGTGCCGCCATTGCCATCATCAGCCGTAACAGTGACGGAGTAGATACCGTCACCTGCCGGGCCGCCTTGGCTAGCATCTGCGTCAATCGTGCCGGTGATCTCGCCCGTGTTGGGGTCGATCGAGAGGCCCGCTGGCAGGCCAGTGGCGCTGAAGGTTAGTGTGTCGCCATCCACATCGCTGAAATTGCCCGCTGTCGGCAGCGATACAGCCGCGCTGTCGATGTTATCTTGCGGCGCAATCGGCGTGACAACCGGATCATCGTTCACCGGATCAACCGTGACAGTCACGGTTGCGGTGGAGGTGCCGCCATTGCCATCGCTGATGGTGTAAGTGATCGTATCAGTGCCGTTGAAGTTCGGGTTCGGCGTGTACGTGACCGTGCCATCAGCCTCGATCACAACCGTGCCATTGCCCGCATCCGCAGCCGTCACGGTCAGCGGATCGCCGTCTGGATCGCTGTCATTGGCGAGCACAGGGATATTGACCGGCGTATCTTCATCGGTTGTCGCGGTGTCATCCACGGCCTCTGGCGGCGGATTGTTCACCGTCCAAGTGAAGGTTGTATCAACCGTGCCGCCATTGCCGTCATCAGCGGTAACAGTGACTTCATACACGCCGTCGCCCGCCGGGCCGCCTTGCGAGGCGTCTGGGTCAAGCGTGCCAGTGATATTGCCATCGGCATCAATGCTGAGGCCGGGTGGCAGACCGGTGGCGCTGAAAGTCAGATCATCGCCGTCAACGTCAGAGAAATTGCCGCTGACATCGAGCGTGACAGGCGTGCTGTCATCATTGGTTTGTGGCGCGATTGGGGCCGCAACTGGATCATCATTGACCGGGTTCACCGTGATGGTTGCGGTCGAGGTTGAGAACCCACCATTGCCATCACTGATGGTGTAAGTGATTGTATCCGTGCCGTTAAAGTCCGGGTTAGGCGTGTAATCAACACTGCCATCCGCGTTGATTACGACGGTGCCATTCGCCGCGGTCGCAGCGGTCACGGTCAGCGCATCGCCATCCGCATCGGTGTCATTACCAATGAGCAGTACGTTGACAGGCGTGTCTTCATCGGTGGTCGCCGCATCAGGGTTCGCAACCGGCGGATCGTTGATCGGGTTGACCGTAACCGTGACGGTCGCAGTGGCCGTGCCGCCATTGCCGTCCGAAATCTCGTAGGAGATCGTGGTCGTGCCGTTGAAGTTCGGATTCGGCGTGAATTCCAGCGTGCCATCGGCATTGATCGTAACGGTGCCATCGGGCGAGGTAGCGGTCGTGACGGTCAAATCATCGCCATCAACATCACTGTCATTGCCCAGCACACCGATGGTGACCGGCGTGTCTTCATCGGTCGTAACCGCATCATCGACAGCCACCGGATCATCATTGATTGGATTGACGGTGACGATAACCGCAGCGGTCGAAGTGCCGCCATTGCCATCATCGATCGTGTAAGTGATCGTGTCTTCGCCGTTGAAATCAGGGTTCGGCGTGTAGGTCAGCGTGCCATCGGCCTCGATCACCACGGTGCCGTTCGGCGCGCTCGCGCTGATCACGGTCAGCGGATCGCCATCGGGATCATTGTCATTGCCGAGCACATCGACATTGACGCTGTCGTCTTCATCAACGCTCGCGGTGTCGTTCACTGCTGTTGGCGCCGGGTTGGTCACGGTCCAGACGAAGTCTTGCGACACTGTGCCGCCATTGCCGTCATCCGCCGTCAGCGTGACGGTGTATGGGCTGCCCTGGCTTGCATCAATGTCGAGCGTGCCAGAAATGATGCCGGTCGCCGGATCAATCGAAAGACCTGGTGGCAGGCCAGCCGCCGTGATCGTCAGATCATCGCCATCAACATCGCTAAAGAAGCTCTCCGTTGCGATGGAAACCGACTGATTGTCTTCATTGGTGACGTCAGGAATATCGACCGCCACTGGCGCATCATTTTCGGCAGTGACAGTAACGGTCAGCGTCGCTGTCGCAACGCCGCCTTGGCCATCACTGACGGTGTAGGTGACATTCGCCTCGCCGTTGAAATCGGGGTCTGGTGTGAATGTGACGGTGCCATCTGCATTGACGACAACTGTGCCATTGTCCGCGCTCGCGCTGGTAATGGTCAGCGCATCGCCATCGGGGTCGCTGTCATTGGCCAGAACCGCCACGGTAACCGGCGTATCTTCCGGCGTGGTCGCTGCGTCATTCTGCGCGATCGGCGGCAGGTTTTGTACCGAATAGATAAAGGTAGTGCTGACTTCTTCACCGGACGGATCAGTCGCAGTCACAGTCACCACGAATGGCCCGTTTTGCGAACTGTCCGAAGCCAAAGTGCCGGAAATCACGCCTGTAACGGGATCGATCGTCAGCGCATCGGGCAAACCATCGGCGCTAAACGTCAAGGCATCGCCATCAACGTCGTTAAACGCACTGGCCGTTGGGATAGAAACGGTCTGACTGTCTTCGCCGCTCTGATTGGGCAGCCCGATTGTGGTCGGTCCGTCGTTAACCGGAGTGACGGTCACATCGACGCTCGCCGATGAGGTACCACCTTCACCATCGTCAATGGTGTAGACGATTGTGTCCGTGCCGTTGAAATCTGGGTTCGGCGTGTAGACCAACGTTCCGTCAGCATTGATCGTAACCGTGCCATTGCCGGCCTCAGCCTCGATTACCGTCAGATCATCACCGTCAGGATCGACATCATTGGCAAGCACCGGAATATTGACCGGCGTATCTTCATCGGTCGTAGCAATATCGTTGGATGCAATCGGCGCTGGGTTTGCAACGGTCCAGGTGAAGTCCTGTGAAATGGTGCCGCCGCGTCCATCATCGGCTGTCACTGTGATGCTGTAGCTGCCACCGTTCACCTGGCTCGCACTGTTATCAATCGTGCCAGAGATTACGCCCGTATTGGGATCAATCGTCAGACCCGCAGGCAGGCCCGTCGCTGTAAAGCTGAGCGCATCGCCATCCGGATCGCTGAATGCGCCCGCAACTGGTAGGTTGATGTCTTGTGCATCAAGGTTGGTTTGATCACCGATAGAGCCGCTGATCTCTGGCGTATCATTGATATCGTTGACCACGACCGTAACGGTCGCAATCGACGTGCCGCCATTGCCGTCAGAAATCTCGTAAGTGATCGTGTCCGTGCCATTAAAGCCCGGATTTGGCGTGTAGGTGACCGTGCCATCAGCGTTGATGACCGTGGTACCGTTTTGCGCATCAGCCGACGTCACTGTCAGCGGATCGCCGTCTGGATCACTGTCATTGGCCAGCACATCAATAATGACCGGCACGTCTTCATCGGTGGAGGCGTTGTCGTCCACTGCCTCTGGTGGAGGGTTCCCAACATTAAAGGTGATCGTCTCGGTTGTCGTGCCGCCATTGCCATCATCAACAGTGATGGTCGCGGTGTAGACGCCGCCATTGGTTTGGCTGGCATCCGGCGTGATCGTGCCAGAGATGACGCCTGTATCGGGGTCGATCGTCAGACCTGGCGGCAGATCAGTCGCGCTGAAGGTGAGCGTGTCGCCATCAACGTCGCTGAATGCGTCCGCAACCGGCACAGAAACCGTATCACCGTCGAGCGCATCGACGGGCGGGATCGGGGTCGAATCCGGATCGTCATTTTCTGGCGCAACCGTAACCGTAACGGTCGCCTCAGACGTGCCGCCCTCACCATCGCTGATCGTGTAGGTAATGGTCGCCGTGCCGTTGAAGTTGGCGGGCGGAACAAAGTTGATCTGATTGCCGACCAGCGTCGCCTGGCCAACGGAAGAGAATGCGGAAATAACCGTTAGAACATCGCCGTCTGGATCGCTGTCATTTGGCAAGACATCGATCAGAACAGGCGTATCTTCCGTGGTGCTGGCGGTGTCATCAACTGCGATTGGTGCAGGGTTGGTGACTGTCCAGGTGAAGTCCTGATCCGCGCTTTCGCCTGCCAGATCAGTCGCTGTCACGGTGATGTCATAAACGCCGCCCGTGCCGCCAGTGCTTGCAGAATTGTCGATCGTACCGGTGATCTCGCCCGTGGCGCTGTCAATCGACAGGCCCGGCGGCAGGCCGGTCGCGCTGTAGGTGAGCGTTGCATCATCGCTATCGGCAAAGCCGCCAGCAGTCGCCACAGAAATCCCGCTATCGGCATCGAGATTGGTCTGCGCTGGCAAAGTGCCAACGGGAACAGGCGGATCGTTGACCGCGCCCACAGTGACAGTGACGGTCGCCTGCGAAGTGCCGCCCTCGCCATCACTGATCGTATAGGTGATGGTGTCTGTACCGCTGAAATCAGCATTTGGCGTGTAAGTCAGCGTTCCGTCAGCATTGATAACAACCGCACCGTTGGGCGCGGTGGCCGAAACAACGCTCAGATCATCGCCATCGGGATCATTATCATTGGCCAGAACCGGGATGTCGACAGGCGTGTCTTCGTCGGTGGTCGCCGTGTCATCGGTCGCCGTCGGCGCAGGATTGCTTACCGTCCAGCTAAAGTCCTGGGTGGCTGGCGTTCCGCCCATATTATCCGTCGCAGAAACGGTGACATTGTAGACGCCTGCTGCGCCGCCTTGGCTGGCGGAATTATCGATCGTCCCGGTGATCTCACCGGTCGAAGAATTGATGCTGAGCCCCGGCGGAAGACCAGTTGCAGAGTAAACCAAATTGGTGCTGTCAACGTCATCAAATCCACCCGCAGTGTCCACGCTGATGCCGGCATCGGCATCGTCATTCACTTGCGGCGGCAGTGAACCGACAGCGACCGGATCATCATTCTGCGCGTTTACAAACAGGCTAACAGTCGCTGTGCTTGTACCGCCCTCACCATCACTAATCGTGTAAGTGATGGTTTCCGGGCCGCTGTAATTGGCGTTCGGCGTATAAGTGATTGTACCGTCGGCATTGATGACAACTGCGCCATTCGGCGCGCTGGCCGAGACAACGCTTATATCGTCGCCATCAGGGTCTTGGTCATTGGCCAGCACATCAAAGGTAACTGGCGTATCTTCGAGCGTAGAGCCGCCATCATTATTGGCCTGAGGCGGAGGGTTGGTGACGGTCCAGCTGAAGTTTTGCTCCGCAGTCAGACCGCCGGGATCGGTGGCGGTCACAACCACGTTGTAAACACCGCCAGAGCCGCCCTGGCTCGCGGAGTTATCGATATTGCCGGTGATAAACCCGGTGTTTGGATCGATTGAGAGCCCAGCCGGCAGGCCGGTCGCGCTGTAAGTCAGGCCGTTCGGATCTTCGGCATCGCTGAAACCGCCAGAAACATTGACGAAAATGCCTTGCTGCGCATCAATATTGGTTTGCGGCGGCAGATTGCCATTGGTGGTCGGATTGTCATTAACTGGATCAATCACAATCGGAACGGTCGCCGTGGATGTCCCCCCGCGGCCATCGCTGATCGTGTACGTGATGGTGTCTGTTCCGCTAAACTCTGCGTTCGGCGTGTAGTTCAGCGTGCCATCAGCATTGATCGTGACTGTACCGTTGCTGGCATTGGCACTGATCACGGTGAGCGTATCGCCATCACCGTCAAAATCATTCCCAAGCACGTCAATGTTGTTGACCGGCGTATCTTCGTCGGTCGTGACCTGCGTGTCATTGACCGCAGTTGGCGGATCATTGACCTCGAGCACATTGATAGTCGCGGTCGCGACGTTTGAACTCAACGAAGCATTTTCGAAACTGATATCAATTGTGCGCGGCGTCTCAACCGGACGCTCACCCGCCGTCAGGAATGTTATCGCCTGAAGCGCATTCTCATAGTCAACTGCGCTACCATTTCCGGTGATGAGGATTTCAGTGGCAGTGCGGGTGTAGCTAAGGCCGCCACCCAAAGAACCAGAGGCTGCATTCGAACCGTTGACAAGCAACTCATCGCCACTCTGCGCATTGGTTAGAGTGATGGACGCGCCAGTGACCGACCCATTTGGGTTTTGCACATCGACATCATTGTCGACGATCGACACGCCCGCGCCGTTCTCGACGTAAGTGTTGGTATAGGCAGACCCGGCAGCCGTGCTGTCGTTGCCATCCAAATCAAGCCGCGGAATGGAAACCGTCGTCCCGCCAGTGCCGAGGTCAAAATCAGCATCGCCATCGTGACGGAAAAACGCACCAGTGAAACCGCTTGCAAGGTTGTACTCAATGGTAAAACTGTTGGTGTCTAGCCAATTGAAACGCGCAGCAGATGGCAATCCGCTGTCCTCATTCGCAGATCCAGACGCAGTAACCTCGCCAGGCACGGAAGTATCAAACAGAACGCGCGAACCATTTGCCGCCTCAAAGGAAGACAACGTATCCGTGTCAATTACCAGAAACTCACGCGTCTCTGGGCCGCCATTGCCATCAATATCGGCGACTGTGAAGTTCACGTCCACGTTTGCAGGCGCGCCGGTTGCGCTAAAGAAAATGTCCCAACGGATTGCGGTCGTTCCGAGCGTTGATCCATCTCCCTTGCGGAGAAACACCCCGAAGTCATCCCCAGGCCCGCTGAATTGCACATCGTCACCCGGCGTCAGCGACAAAATAGTAGCCCGAACGCTGATTTGCTGGCCATTGACGGTCGCTACATCGAACCAAGTCGCAGATGACCCAACAGTTGTCAGGCGAGTACCATCCGCCACCTGATTGCCGTTCTCATCGAAAACATCGAATGCGCCCGTTACGAATGCCGCGGGCGCCAGCAAGCCAGCCCATTCGCGCGCTACGAGCGAAGCCGTTTCAACCACACCAAGGCGGTTTTCGAGCGTCCAATCGCCGCCGCGAGAAATGCTACCGGTATCATCAATAGAAGCCGCAATGTCAGCACCGGTGATAGCAGCCAGATTGTTGAGCAGAGCCTGACCATCGGCATCACTGCCGACATCACAGCCGTAAATCAGGATATCCCCATCAGCTGAGAGTTTTGAGCCGATCGAAGCAAAGGCGGAAGCCAGCTCTCCGGTCAGCGATGCGTTATCAATCCGGGTGTCGCCCAGCCAAAACATGCCGTCTTCGCCATGGCTAACGAAATGGATCGCGCCAATATCGCTTGCACCGGCAAGCGCGGTGAGAACCTGATCCACGCCGTCGCTATTGCTATCGACGAACACAATCGTGCCGCGACCTTCCCAAATCTCGGCCAGCTGCTCGTAGTTTTCCACGCTGGTGTCGATAAAGATAAAATCGTTGGGTACTTCGCCGGACTGCGCGACAACCGCATCATCAGCGGGCTCTGCAAAGAAACCATCAGCCAGCGCGCGCTCCGCGCCATACATGGTCGTCGCACGGTCATCGCGCATAGCTTCAAGAATAGCGCGCGGCGTGCTGCCCTCGCGCAACTCGTCGTCAACTTGAATTTCCGGATACAGCCCTGCGTTGCCCTCAGACCGGTTGCCAGAAAGTAGCCCGACAGGTTGAGCGGAAAGACTTGAGCCACCCACATCGCTAAGGCTTGAAGAAGTATCACCGCGTATATCGAGATTTACAGGCGCAACACTCGCTTCGCTGAAGGCATATTCACCGGGCGCGGCGGCCATCGGGCCAATGTCTGCAGTGACAGCCGTAACCACCCCTGCACCATCGAACATCATCCGTGGTTCAAGCGCCAGAATGTGACGACTTACAGCCTGTTTTTTTGTCATGCGCGACCTGACCCCATATTCACAAGCCTACCCCAAATTTATGGCTAAGCGTTGCGATGCATTTCTCACTTTACAATCAAAACAGTATCATAGTGAAACAGCTTTGGCACCAGCAAACAGGGGTGAGAAGTTGTAAAATTACGTTAAGCCGGGCAAATCTGATTGCAAAAGTCTTAATGCAATCAAGCACTAACAAAGCCTGTTAGTTACTCGTTAGTACGAATACTGAGCCGCGCTGTTAAAATGCGACTTGCGGCTTGGAACGCACTCCGAAAGCACCTTCTTAGGTCACAGCACGTGCGCCTCTATGCAACCGAGGCACGCGCAATCCGAACAGCGAGCGAAACGAGCGCTGGAACTCAACCCACTTTATGCCAGAATCCGTTAGCTGCAGGTTAGTCAAAACGCCTTACATCGCGGCCACACCTCCCAAAAACTCATTTTGTGCCAGATGCTTACCGGACTGCCCATCCGATCAGCCATGTGGTGCAGCAAGCGGGATGAGGCGACCTTTGGGTCTAGTGACAAGTTACGGTTTGTTCGCACATCTTGCGTAAAGCGTCAGGTCCGACGTCATGAAAACCGCGTTAGCTTTAATGATTAGGAACTGGTTTCATCGCCGATGATAGCGGTGCACCCAGTTGCGATATTACCCGCCATCCGGCGGTCTTTGGGAGGAATTCCAGTATGAGTGATGAGCTGCTTGAGGCGCCCGTGCGCCCTGAGGTGGAGACAGCCAATCCGCCAACACCAGAAGCGGGTGAGGCCAGCCATAGCCCCGCCATTTCCAAAGGCGCAGCGGTATCCGCGCTAGCAATTGCGACCGCAGCATGCGGCGGCGGTGGTGGCAACGGTTCAACCGCTGGTGGCGCGCCCCCAACCGGTGGCGGCACGCCCGCGCCCGTTGCTGTGGTCACTCCGCAAACCGACGAGGAGGCATCACGCTTCCTGCTTCAAGCATCGCTCTCTGCTTCGACTGCTGAGATCTCGGCTTTGCGTTCCGATGGCTACGAACCATGGCTTGATAGCCAAATGAACCGCAGCAACGATCAGACCGCGCGGCAGTTCTTTGCCAGCCGCGGCTATGATCAGGTCACGCAAGAACGCTATTACTTCAACTCCACCATTGGCGATAACATGGTTTGGAGCCAGTTGATCCAAGGTGGCAGCGGCGTTCGCAAGCGCGCGGCCCTGGCAATGTCAGAGTTCTTCGTTGTCTCTTTGAACAGCATCAACAACACCTGGCGAGCTCTCGCAATAGGTGAATATTGGGACATTCTCAATCGCAATGCGTTCGGCAATTTTCGCGATCTGCTCGAAGAGATCACACTTAACCCGGCGATGGGCATTTTTCTCAACACTCGTGGAAATCGTAAAGCTGACCCAAGTTCAGGCCGGGTTCCGGATGAGAATTTTGGCCGTGAAATCATGCAATTGTTCACGATTGGCCTGTTTGAACTCAACAATGACGGGACCGTTCGCACCAGCGGCGGCGAACCGATCGAGACATATGCAAACGAAGACGTCACTGGTATTTCCAAAGTCTTCACAGGCTATGATTACGATTACACCGGGATCGGGTTTACTCCGGACGCGCAAGGTGGGGACTTCGACATCCCCGACCCAGACTACACCCGCCAGGCGATGACCGCCGACCCTTCCAAGTGGCGCTTCCCAAGAAATGAATCGTTCCATTCCGATCTAGAAAAGACCTTTCTCGGCGTCACGATCGCTGCGAACACCGGTGCTGAAGAATCCTTACGTATCGCGCTCGACACACTGTTCAACCATCCCAACGTCGGGCCGTTCTTTGGTAAACAGATGATCCAACGTCTGGTGACCAGCAATCCGTCACCGGCCTATGTTGATCGGGTCGCATCGGCCTTTAATGACAACGGCAGCGGCACTCGAGGCGATCTTCGAGCAGTGTTCAAGGCGATTTTGCTGGATGACGAAGCGCTTTCCAGCGCCAATGTCACCAATGCCAATTTCGGCAAGCTGCGCGAACCCATGCTGCGCTATGCACAGTGGGCACGCACATTTGGTGCACAATCAGTCTCGGGAAATTATGAAGTCGGCAACACATCCGACAATTCAAATCGAATCGGCCAATCGCCATTAAGGTCACCATCCGTTTTCAACTTCTTCCGTCCCGGCTACGTGCTAGCAGGATCGCAAGCGGCAGAACGCAATCTGCTCGCCCCAGAATTTCAACTGGTCAATGAGACCTCGGTCGCTGGCTACGTCAACCAGATGGAGCGGGTGATCGATGGCTCAGTGTTCTGGTCACGCGATATCCAGGCTCAATATTCCGCAGAGCTAGCAATTGCAGATAACAGCGCCGCTCTGGTCGACCGGCTCGACCTACTGCTGACAGCGGGCCAACTGAGCGACAACACCCGCTCATTGATCCTTCCCGTCCTCGACGAAATCGACGTTACCGCCACTAGCGATAACGAGACCAAGCTCAGCCGAATCCATCTGGCGGTCCTGCTGATCATGGCGTCGAACGATTACCTCATTCAGAAATAAGGGCAGCAGCATGTATATTGGCAAAGGAAATGAACTTTCGCGCCGCGCCTTCATGCGCCGCTCTGGCCAGCTTGCAGGAGCAGGTGTGGCATCATCTTATGCGCTTGGACTTGCAGGAATTGGCGAAGCCGCAGCGTTCTCATCTGCCGGCGGATATAAAGCGCTCGTGTGCGTGTTCCTCTATGGCGGCAACGACCATGGCAACACGCTGATCCCCTACGATCAGGCGAACTACAATCGCTATGCCGCCATTCGCGGTGGTCAAGGCGATGCGGGCGGCGGGATTGCACTGGCGCGCGGTAGCCTGGCCTCGACAGTGCTGAACCCGACCGGCAATCAAACGCTGACCGACGACATCCAATATGCGCTCGCGCCGTCCATGCCGCGCCTCAAGGCTCGCTTTGACCAAGGCGCGATGGCGCCATTGCTCAACGTCGGTCCGCTGGTCGTTCCGCTGACCAAGGCACAGTATGAAAGCAACAATAACTCGCAATTCCCGCGCCCGGCAAAGCTGTTTTCGCACAATGACCAGCAATCAACCTGGCAAAGCTCACAGCCGGAAGGGTCAACCTCTGGCTGGGGCGGGAAAATGGGTGACCTTGCCCAGTCAAGCAACACCAACTCGATGTTCACGCTGATCAATGCCACCGGCAATGCCGTATTTATGACCGGCGAAGAGGCTGTCCCGTACAAGATTGGATCCAACGGTGCGACCCAGTTCCAAGGGCTCGAGCGGGGCCGTGTCTATCGTTCACAATCGGCCTCTGCAGCTTTGGACAGCATCCTGAAAAGCAGCAATGGCAATGTCCTTGAGGCGGACTATTCGATGGTGAACGCCCGCTCAATTGAATATGGCGGCTTTATCGCTGATGCGCTGGACAACACCAACGTCACCACGGATTTTGGCCAAAACAATAACCTTGCATCACAATTGTCAGTTGTCGCCCGGCTGATCGCTGCACGCAATCGGTTGGCTGTGACGCGCCAAGTCTTCATGGTTGGTATAGGTGGGTTCGACCACCACGATGGCCTCATTGGCAGCCATGAAGCTCTACTGGGCCAAGTCGATTTCGCGCTTGATGCGTTTTATCAGGCTACAGTCGATCTTGGCATCCAGGATCAAGTGACCACCTTCACCGCATCGGACTTTGGCCGAACCTTTGCCTCCAATGGCGATGGTTCAGACCATGGCTGGGGCAGCCACCACTTCATCGTTGGCGGCGGGGTCAATGGCGGACGCTTCTATGGCACCGCGCCTCAGGTCTCTGTCGAGAGTGACGATCAGGTTGGTCGCGGCCGTTTGCTGCCGACCGTCTCGGTTGACGAATATTCCTCAACCCTGGCGCGCTGGTTTGGGGTCGACAATTCAGAGCTGCCGTCGATCGCGCCGAACATTGGCCGGTTTGCTCAGCCTGACCTTGGCTTTATGGCCTAAGCTAAACCTAGTTCACACGAAAAGGGGCTCTGCGCGGCAGCGTAGAGCCCCTTTTCTTTGTCGGCTATGGTCGCGCTTCTTAGGCGTTCGCCAGCGCGATGTGCCGCTTCATATGATGATCGACATTGCCGAACTCATTGTCGTACGTCGTCAAGCGCTTGAAATAATGCCCAATCGCATATTCATCGGTCATGCCATTGCCGCCATGAATCTGGATCGCTTCCTGGCCGATGTGATGGGCCGCTTGGCCAATCCGCACCTTGGCCGCTGATATCGCAAGCTTGCGCTCACGCTCATTGGCATCGAGATTAAGTGTCGCAAGGTACGTCATCGAGACGGCCTGCTCATACTCCGTATACATGTCGACCATACGGTGTTGCAGCACTTGGAACGATCCGATTGGCACGCCGAATTGCTTGCGCTCCCGCGAGTAATCGACCGTCATGGTGTGCGCGACTTTCATCGCGCCGCATATTTCTGCGGACTGCGCAGCAATCGCCTCGTCCGTAACGAGTTCGATCAGCGGCAGGCCATTGCCTTCTTCGCCGATCAAAGCCTCAGCTGGAATGCTGGCGTTCTCAAAGAACACCTCTGATGCGCGGCGGCCATCAACCGTGGCATAGTCGCGCGTCACCACTCCATCGGAGCTCTTATCGATCACAAAGACGGACACACCTTCACGGTCTGTCCGCTCGCCTGAAGTGCGCGCTGTGACGACCAGATGGGTCGCCCAAGGTGCGCCAATCACAACCGCCTTGTGCCCGTTTAGGACATAGCCAGAGCCATCCTTCTTCGCGGTTGTCTCTAGATTGGCATAATCGTAGCGCCCGCGCGGCTCTGCATAAGCAAAGGCGAAGATGCGGCTGCCATCGACGATCCCGCCAATATGCTCTTCCTTTTGCGCATCCGTTCCCGCGTGCTTCAGGAACCCGCCCGCGCACACCACGGTGGGAACAAACGGCTCCACCACCAGGCCTTTGCCGAATTCTTCCATCACAATCATCGCATCGACCGCGCCGCCACCAAAGCCGCCATCGGCTTCAGAAAATGGCATGCCGAGCAGACCCAGTTCAGCCAGCTGCGCCCAGATCGCTGGCTGCCAACCGCTTTCGCTATTGATCGCCTCCATGCGCGCTTCCCACGCATAATTTTCACGCACCAGCCGCGTCAGGCTGTCGCGCACCATGTCTTGTTCTTCAGTGAAGTTGAAATCCACGTAATGTCTCCCGCGTGTCCTTAGGCCCTAAAGGCCCAGGATCATCTTGGTGATAATGTTGCGCTGGATCTCGTTCGATCCCCCGTAAATCGAGGTTTTGCGCATATTGAAATAGCTCGCAGCGGAATGTTCCGCATAGGCGGGGCCAACCGGATATTCGTTCGATCCGGCATCGGACACGCTTGGATAGAACGGCATGCCATAATGGCCGACCGCCTCCAGTGTGAGTTCGGTCAGGCGCTGCTGAATCTCCGTGCCCTTGATCTTGAGGATCGAGCTTTCTGGACCAGGGCCCTTGCCCGCCTGCTCACCGGCCAGCGTGCGCAGCTCGGTGATTTCCAGCGCGGAAAGGTCGATCTCCAGCTGGCTGACTTTGCGCGCAAAATCGAAATCGCTCATCAGCGGCGCGCCGTCCATCTGCTCTGACTTGGCAATATCACGCAGCTGCTCAACACCGCGTTTGGAGCGGGCCACACCTGCAATTCCGCTGCGCTCATGCGCGAGCAGGAACTTCGCGTAAGTCCAGCCCATATTCTCTTGCCCAACAAGGTTTTCGACCGGCACGCGGACATCCGTGAGCCAGGTTTCATTGACCTCATACCCGCCGTCGATCAGCTTAATCGGGCGCACCTCAATACCTGGCGATTTCATATCAACCAGAATGAAGCTGATGCCTTGCTGCGGTTTCGCGGCATCGGGATCGGTCCGGCACAGGACGAAGCCCCAATCGGCGTGCTGCGCCAATGTTGTCCAGGTTTTCTGACCGTTGATCACATAGTGATCGCCATCGCGCACGGCGGTGGTCTTGAGCGAGGCAAGGTCCGAACCAGCGCCCGGCTCTGAATATCCCTGGCACCACCATACATCGCCGCTGCGAATGCCGGGCAGGTGCTGTGCCTTTTGCTCGTCATTGCCGAAGGAGTAGATCACGGGGCCAACCATTGAGACGCCAAACGGCAGCGGCATGATCGCATTCACCCGCGCGTTTTCTTCAGACCAGATATAACGCTGCGTCGGGGTCCAACCGGTGCCGCCATATTCCGTTGGCCAAGCCGGAACGGACCAGCCCTTTTCACCGAGGATTTTGTGCCAAGCGACCATATCCTCTGGATCAAGGTCATCACGCAGGCCGTCCGGCGAGACGTGCTTCGGATAATTCTCTTCGATGAAGGCGCGCACTTCTTCGCGAAATGCCAGCTCTTCGGGGCTAAACTCCAGATTCATGCTCTCTCACTCCTGATCGGTCCCACGCAAGTGATAGTGGCATCACTGCGAGGGACTGAAAAGGGGTGACGTTGCGGCAACCGAGCGATTTATTTTTGCCCGGAAGAGCGCACGCTCCGAATGTAAGCTCCCCTACCAGAGGTATGCGTAGAGGCCGATGAGGATGGCGATGGTGATGGTGGCAAGCGTGTTGAACAGCGCACTGGTGGCAAAGGCGATATCGCCCAGCTTCACAGTCTGCTCTTCATCAGGCGCCGCCGTCATCCGCGAGACGATGGCTGCTGCAACCAAGCCAACCAGGAACACGATCCAGATCCGCACCACAAACGGCAGATCAGGCAGAACCGCGTTGACGATGATGTTCAGCGCAACCGACCCGATCAGCGCGGTAAAGGCGCCGGCCGCATTGGCCCGTTTGTCAAAGAAGCCCAGCAAGAACACGATCACCACGCCCGGTGCGATATAGCCGGTGTATTCCTGAACCGTCTGGAACGCGCTTTCGAACCCGCCGAGGAATGGCCGGGCCAGAACCAGCGCCAGCGCCATTGCGGTGAAGGCTGCCACGCGGCCAACGGTCACATAATGCCGCTCGGTCTCATCGGGCTTCACGCTGCGATAGAGATCCATGGTGAAGATGGTCGAGATCGAGTTCATCATCGAGGCGAGCGAGCTCACCACCGCCGCGATCAGCGCCGCGAATACCAGACCGCGCAGGCCAGCAGGCGCAAAGCCCATCAGCTCGCCGTAAGTGCGGTCTGAACGTTCTGCCAGAGCCGCGCTATCCAGTGCACCTTGCTGAGCCAGAATGACCGCGGCAATACCCGGGATCACCACGATGAACGGCACCACAAGCTTCAGGAACGCAGCGAACGCCAGGCCCTTTTGCGCCTCGCCCAGGCTCTCTGCGCCAAGCGCACGCTGGATGATGTACTGGTTAAAGCCCCAATAGCTAAAGTGCAGCACCCACAGCCCGCCCAGCAGCGTCCAGATGCCGGGAAGATCGTTATAGGCGGGATGGTCATTATCGAGGATCATTTCAAAGTGGCCCGGCATCTCGCCTGCGAGATAGCTGAGCCCGCCCAAAGCGCCGTCCGCTGGTAGCGCATCAAGCGCAAACCAGGTAATCGCAAAGCCGCCTAGGATCAGGATCACAACCTGGATGATGTCAGTGAGCGCAACCGCCTTCAGTCCGCCATAGAGCGAATAGAGCGCGGCAAACGCCGCCAGCGCCGCCATCGACGTCAGCACGCCCCAACCGGTCAGGCTTTCCACCGCAAGGCCGCCTAGCCACAGCACGGTGGTGAGGTTGACCGCCGTGTACAACGCGACCCAGAATACGCTCATCAGCGTCTTGACGCCGCTGCCATAGCGCTGCTCGAGGAACTGCGGCATCGTATAAATGCGCCGCTTCAAAAAAATCGGCAGGAAGTATTTCGCAACGATGATCAGGACCAAGGCCGCCTGCCATTCATAGGCCGCAATCGCCATGCCCACGGCAAAGCCTTGGCCCGATTGACCGATGATTTGTTCCGCTGAAATGTTCGAGGCAATCAGCGAGGCACCAATCGCCCACCACGGCAAAGCGCGGCCGGCCAAGAAGTAATCCTCGGTGTTCTTATCGCGCCCCTTAGGTTCGCGGCTGACCGCCAAGGCTATGCCCAGCAACGCCACCGCGTACCCAACAATGATCACGATATCGATCGTCTCAAGCGTCACGAAATTCTCTCCCCATTGATCCCCGGCCGTCCATGCCGTGTTTTAGGGATCATATCCATTACCTAAACCCAAAGACCCCCGGACAGCATGGCTATCCGGGGGTCTCGGGAGTTCCTAATAAAAAGCTTGCGCCTCCTATTAGAAGTTCGCGCGAAGAACTACTGTGTATCGCCGGTCATTGCGGAAGAAGTTACGCGGTGCGCGTAGTCCGGCCTCATTGACGGTCTGTTCCGTTACAGTGACGTCATCAGTTAGGTTCACGCCCTGAACACCAACAGTGATATTGTCCGTAACATCAAAGAAAAGCGAAGCGTCGAGTTGTCCAGTTGCCGGCTGATAGATAGACGCAAACGGGAAGATCACATCGCGCGGCGTTAGCTGGAATGAGCTGCGCCAATTGTAGGCCAATCGCGCCTGAACCGGCCCTTTTTCATACAATGCAATCGCGTTGATATTGTGTTCTGACACGCGCGGGAACACATCACGATCGATCTCGAAACGTGCGACCGGAAGGTCATCTTCTGCAGGCAAACTAGTGTCTAGCTCCGCAGCAACACCTTTCGCGTCGATATAAGTGTAGTTGAACTGCATCCCAAGCCCGCTCAGAACACCTGGCAAGAAATCATAGAATTGCGTGTAGGCAAACTCGATACCGGAAAGGCTGGCATTCTGTTCAGCATTCACGTTAGCGTTGCGGAAAACTTCAAGCCCTTCTGCATCGAGCGAAACCGGTGCGAAGGTGATAAAGTTATCAATGTCCTTGTGAAACGCGGACAATGTGATCGAGCCGGTTCGAGAGAAGTAAAACTCGTAGCTCAGATCAATGTTCCACGACAGTTGAGGCAGAAGCGAGGCGTTACCTGTCGGCGAACCCCCAATTCCAGAACCCTCGAAACCAGCAAATGTCGCGACTTCATCTCCGTTGCCGTCGAGCGTGATGGTGTCTGGTATCTGCGCAATCCGAACGCGTTGGAAAATCTCGTCCACTTCCGGTCTCGACAAGGTGCGCGAGATCGCCGTGCGAAGGACATGCCCACCAGGAAATTCAAGCTTCGCATTAAAGCTAGGCAAGAAATAGTCATAATCCGTTTTGACCACATTGGCTGTCAGAGAGCCGTCACCAAAAAATGCCTCAAGCGCTGCCAGATCTTGGGAACACACGCCCGGTTCGACGAAGTCTGGCTCAGCGCGAGCTGGATCGCCCGGTTCACACTCATTCACTGTAGGGAAGATGCTGTCATAAGCGGGGATGCTCGTAATGGTGTCAACTTCCCTACTGCTGCGAACATAACGCAAACCGACGTTACCGCTCAGGCTAACTCCACTGCTGTGATCATTACCCCAATCGAGCCGAACATAGGCGGCAAAATCATCCCGATTTACGCTTCCAACCTCGCTTGGAAAGAACGGCGTACCATCAATTAGGCTTTCGTTTGCACCCACTCTGTTTGCCAGTGTCGCGTAAGGCCCGCCAAACGGTCCGCTGCCTGTCGCCCCACCAGCTGCCGCTCGAATAGCTTCGATAGTTGCAGCCCAGGAGTCGTAATCTTCAGTTGAAGGACCGGTATAGAAAGGTGCGCCGCCGGCCAAACCGGTGCTCGCTCCACCCTGACGATTAAAATCATCAAACCCAAAAAGTCCGAAATTGCCAGCTACAGCTGCTTCAACATCGGGATCCGTGTTCCCGCCAAGAAACACCAGTGGCTGACCTGTCCACACCTCTGAGATATTGCCCCAGTTAAAGTCGGACTGCCGCAATAGCCGATCTTGCTGCGAATAACGCGCACCGGCTCTGACCGATTTTAGCCAGCCATCGCCAGAGAAATCGTATTCAACATCACCGCGGAATGCAAACGACTCCGCCTCGTTTTCCGTAAGGTGATCCATTGCAGAACGCAGGTAAAAATTTGATGGGTCTTGATAAAAGCCCGCATCGCGATCTGCTGGCTCAAGATGCGTAACAGTCGCGGCATTCGGATCGCTAATATCGATAAACAGAGGAGCAAACGTCGCGCCATGCACCGTAAGATCGATCACTTCAGCGGTTGAATCGATATATTGCGCGTCAAAATTGAAACGCAATTGATCAGTTGCAGCAAACTTCAGATTGAAGCCAAAATCGTTGGTGATATCGGTCTCTGACCGCTCACGATTAAGGAATATCTGGCGGCTACCAATGTTGGAAAAAGCCGCTGCATTCGGGCCACGCCACTGCCCCGCATTGGTATCACTGATCGTTCCGCTCTGAAAAACACCATCTTCATCGAAGACAAAATCAGAAGGATCAAAGCCGTCTGGCGGACCCGCATCATCAATGCCGGACTCGGTTACGTTTTCGCCCCATACGAGGTCAGAGTCAGAGCGCAAGAATTGCGCAGTGGCCAGCCAACGACCATCAGCGCTTTCATATTGAAGCGCGCCAGCCAGGGTTAGGCGCTCGCGGTCAAATTGCTGTGAGCGAACACCACCGCCTAGCGGCACAAATACCGGTCCATTTCCAAAGTTAGTTTCGCGAAAATCGGAAACACTCACCGCATCAGCACGTGAACGCAGGCGTGAGTAGGCCGCATTCAATAGGATACCGAATGATCCGCCATCGGTGTCCCAAGACTTTGAAACAAGACCAGACACGGTAGGAGTTAGCACTTCGGCAAAGTCACCATAATTCCCCTCAATCGAGAATGCGACTGTATCTTTGCTGTCCAGCGGAAGACGGGTGCGAAGATCGATCGTGCCAGACAAGCCACCTTCTACAAGGTCAGCGGTCTGGTTCTTAAAAATAACCACACTGCCAAGCAGTTCCGGGGAGACATCTTCAAAGCCCAGGACACCGCTGGAATTAGCACCAAAAACATCGCGGCCATTCAACTCAGATCGAACAAACGGAACACCGCGTACTGTTACACCGGACCCTTCAACCGCGAAGTGATCAGGATCGTTGGCTCCAGCGAACCGCAGCACATTAACACCAGGTACACGCTGCAAAACCTCGGAAACCGAACGGTCAGGCAGTGCGCCGATATCCGAAGCGGTAACAACATCAACCACTGTGTCAGCGTTTCGCTTTTGCGCCGCTGAGGTTGCGAGAGATGCTCGCAGGCCTGTCACAATGATGGCGTTACCTTCATCTTCGCTAGCAGCCTCAGCTCCTTCTTGCGAAGCTCCGTCTTGTGCGGCTTCGTCTTGAGCCAGTGCTGGCGCAGCCGCCAGCAATCCCAAAGACGAAACACTCGCCAAGAGCGTTTTGGACACGGCACCACCTGCGGCACGAGCGCTAAACTGTTTCACTGATTTTCCTCCCCTAAGAGCCTCCACTATACGGAGGTCACCCTAACTTATTCCCTAATTCAATCCCAAATTGACAACCTTGTCAACTGAGATTGTCAAATCTTGTGGAAGGCGTGGCCTCCGCGTCACTTAGAATTTTAAAGCATTGTATTTGATGCGCAATTTTCTTCGATAAACGAACGATGTGTCGGCATATCATTGGCTGCGTTATCAATTGTTGCCCGAACCTTGTTCAGGATCGAATCAATCCGCTCCATCGGCAGCTTGGCAATTAACGGGTTGCTCGCCTGCGGTTCGACCCCTTGACCATACATCACAGCGAGCCAGCTGGCCGTGCCAAAAATGTCGTTCGGCTCTTCAAAAATCCGCCCGCCTTGTTCGAATTGTGCGATCCGGCGGCGCAGCTCTTCAGGCTGTTCGATCGTTTGGCAATGCCGCCAGAACGGCGTGTCGTCGCGCTGGGTCGCGGTGTAATGCAACACGAGAAAATCGCGCACCCGGATGTACTCCTTCAAAGTGCGCGCGTTAAACGCATCGATATCCGGCTGGCTAAAGCGCTTGTCCGGGAAATGCGTCAGCAGCCGGGCAATGCTGGTCTGGACCAAATGTATGCTAGTGGATTCCAGCGGCTCCATAAACCCAGCCGCCAGCCCGAGCGCGAGAACATTGCCGTTCCAAAACTGCTTGCGATGCCCGGTGACAAAGCGCAGCCGGTTGGGCTCTGCCAAAGGTTCGCCATCGAGATTGCTCAGCAGCGTCTGCTCGGCTGCGTCATCGTCGAGAAACTCGCTGCAATAGACATAGCCATTGCCGGTGCGATGCTGCAGCGGGATGCGCCATTGCCACCCGGCCTCACGCGCTGTGGCCCTGGTGTAGGGGATCGGGAATTCATCGCGAGTGCAAGGGATCGCGACCGCCCGGTCACATGGCAGCCACTTGCGCCAATCCTCATAGCCCGTCTTCAGCGTCTGCTCGATCAGCAGGCCGCGAAAGCCGGAGCAATCCACGAAGAAATCGCCGCTTACAGATTGGCCGGATTCCAATTCGAGCAAGCGCACATGGCCGCGCTCGCTGTCTTGCGCGACGTTGCTGATCCGACCTTCGATCCGCTCAACGCCTTTGCCCTCTGCAAAGCGCCGCAGGAACGCGGCATAAAGCGAAGCATCGAACTGAAACGCGTAATTGATCCCGGCAAAGGCCGATTGCGGCCGCTCCGGCGTTGCCCGCATGAACTTCTCGCGCCGGCAGGCCTCGACCATCAGCGAGTACGAAAACAGATCGTCTTTGTATCCCGCAAGGTTGCGGTGCAGCCAATATTGATAGAACGGGATGGCATCGAAATCGCGGCCAAAATCCCCGAACGGGTGGATGTAGCTCTCGCCCTTTTTGAACCAGTCGACGAACTCGATGCCGAGCTTGAAGGTGGCATTTGTTTCGCGAACGAACTCGTTCTCATCAATGCCCAGCATGGTGTTGAAAGCGATAATTGGCGGAATGGTCGCCTCGCCTACGCCGACGGTTCCGATGGCCTCAGATTCGATCAGCGTTACTTTGGTGGGCGAGCCTTCGAGCAGATGGCCGAGCGCCGCAGCCGTCATCCAGCCAGCGGTCCCGCCGCCAACAATAACAACACGGTCGAGCAAATGAGGGTTCATGCAGGTTCCGTCGCAAAGGAGATGGGCGCCGCCTTACAAAAGCGGTCGATATAGGCTTGGTGAGTGGGCATGGCCTGAGCCGCCTTGGCATAGCTGGTGCGCATGTTGGCGAGGCTCCCCTTGAGGTTCGCCTCTGACAATCCGCTGGCGATGGGGTTGAAGCCTTGCGGGCCCCATCCCTGCCCCTCAGCAACGGCAAGCCAGCTGGTCACGTCAAACAATTCGGCATCATATTTGAAAAAGCGCCCTTGCGATTTTAGCAGTTCCAACTTGCCCGCGAGGCTGTCTGGAATGTCCATCTCCCGCACATAATCCCAAAACGGCGCGTCATCGCGCTTGGTCGCTTTGTAATGCAAGATCAAGAAGTCGCGCACATGGGTGAAATCATCGGTCATCAGCCGGTTGTATTCCGCCCTTTCCAATGGCGCATCGGCGCTGCGCGGGAACAGTGAGACGAGCTTCGCAATACCCATATGGATGAGGTGAATGCTGGTCGATTCCAGCGGCTCCAGAAAACCTGAAGACAGGCCAATCGCAACGCAATTTCCGGCCCAGAACTCCTCGCGGTGGCCGGTGCGGAACCGCAGATGGTTGGGTGAAGAAACAGGCGCGCCATCAAGGCTGCCCAGCAAAGTCTCCTCAGCCTGCTCAGCGCTCAAATGCTCGTCGCAATAGACATATCCATTACCGGTCCGATGCTGCAGCGGGATGCGCCATTGCCATCCCGCCTCACGCGCGGTTGAGCGGGTGTATGGCACCGGATCACCTTGCTTCTCACAAGCCACGGCGACGGCGCGGTT
Source organism: Erythrobacter sp. S249 (assembly GCF_057364975.1). Classification (NCBI taxonomy): domain Bacteria; kingdom Pseudomonadati; phylum Pseudomonadota; class Alphaproteobacteria; order Sphingomonadales; family Erythrobacteraceae; genus Erythrobacter; species Erythrobacter sp. S249. Next base: position 1,110,081 of record NZ_CP200287.1, read on the forward strand.
GCACGGCAGCCAATGGCCCCAATCCTTATGCGCAGAGCTCATTGCTCCATCGATCAGCAGCCCGCGAAAACCGGTGCAATCGATAAACAAATCGCCCTCAATGCGGCGATCATGATCAAGGGAGAGCGCCGTGATCAGGCCGCTGGCGCTATCTTGCTCAACCTCTTGAATGCGCCCTTCGATCCGGGTCACCCCCAGCCCTTCGGCAAAGCGGCGAAGGAAGGCTGCGTAAAGCCCGGCGTCAAAGTGATAGGCATAGCCGAGTTGGCCGATGACAGCCCCGTGGTCAGGCTCTGGCCGCAGGAATTTGCCTGCATAGGCGGCGCAGGTGTTGAGCGAATAATCCGCCAGACCATGCGCATCGCCCAGGCCTTTCAGCCGCGACCAATATTGGTGAAATTCGATTCCTTCCAGATCAAAGCCGTATCGGCCGAAGGGGTGGAAATAGCGTTCGCCCAAACCGCCCCAATCGGCAAATTCAATGCCGAGTTTGAAGGTCGCCTGCGTCTCGCGCACGAAGGTGTGCTCATCAATGCCCAGCTGGGTGTTGAACTTTGTGATCGGCGGGATGGTCGCCTCGCCCACACCGACTGTCCCAATTGCCTCGGACTCGACCAGAGTCACGGAGATACCAGCAGGCATCACCATTTTTGCAAGCGCCGCCGCTGTCATCCAGCCAGCGGTGCCGCCGCCCGCGATAACGACGCGGTTGATTTGCCCCTCTGTCATGCCGCCTGCACCTGCCGCGTTAGGCTGGCGATTTGCCCGCGCAATTGATCCAGCCAATCGAGCAGCTGCGTGTCCGGCAGGCGTTCTGCCATGCGATCAGACCGGCGCGGACGAACACCGCGCGCCCACAGTGCTGCAAGCCATTCTGGCGGAGTGAACACTTCATAATCCTCGGTTGGGATTCGCCCGCAGGCGGCAAACACCTCTACCTTTCGCTGCACAGCGGGCCCCGCACTCGCGAGCGGATCATCAATGCTGAGCAGCTCGCGCATATCCGCCACACGCTCTTGCTCTGCTAGCGCCAGCCGGGTCCATTCGGTCTGCTCCGGCGCGCTGTCGGACAAGGGCGCTGCGAGGTTTGCAAAACGCCGCGCGGCACTGCTCAAATGGTGCCATTCGAGACCGGGAATATCGCATTCGCCCGCAATGGTTAGCTCTTGCCCCTGCCACTTGGGAGCGCCTGCGTCAGTCGAACATTGGATCACCAAATCCGCCTCCTGCCCTTGCTCATTAACGCTCTCGATCACGCTCGCCCCGCCCGCCTTTGCAAAAGACAATAACGCATTGCCATAGGCCGCCCGGTCAAATGCAATTCCAAACTCCACCGGCAGCTGCGCCAATTGCGCCAGCGGCGGCTTATGCGCGGCATTTTGCAGCGCCAAGGACAGGGAAAATTCGGTGAGATCAGCCTGCTTTGTTAGGCGGCTCGCGCGCAGCCAATATTGATGAAACTCCACCCCGCCGCGCGGCACGCCAAAGGCGGAAAACGGCAGCTGGACTGATGTGTCATTGGCGACGAGAGCCTCAGCCGCCAAAACGGGAGAGCCCCCGCATCGGGCGAAAAGCTGATCAATCGGCAGGCCCATCTCGCCATGGATGCGATGGACGCTGGGCCGGGTTACAAAAGGATCGGCAGTGTTCTCCTCGGGGCCAACTCCCAGCTCCAAAGCACGTCCTGGCCCAAGCCAGCGGCTGGCGAGATAAGCGCCAACAATCCCCGCCTGCACCGGCGTTCCACGGACAAGGATGCGCTCGGCGCTCATGGTGCCGCCCGCATCATGTTATTGCGCGCAAGATAGGCCGCGTGATCTTCCATCGATCCGGCGGCCTTTTTCATATGGCCTTTGAGCCCAGCCAGATGGCGCAGGACCTCCGCATCCGACTGCCCAGAAATGCGGGCATCGACACTGCTTGGCAGCACACGCTGGCCGATCAGCACCGCGATCCAGCTCGGCACCAGAAAAAGGCCGTGATCATATGCGCTGACATGGCCGTGCGCGGTGAACAGCTCCAGCCGCTCGGCCAAACTATCGGGCACTGTCATCGTGCGCATGTGGTTCCAGAAATCGGAATCGTCGCGCTCGGTCGCGTGGTAATGCAGGATCAGAAAATCGCGCACCCGCTCAAATTGCAAGTCCATCCAACGATTGTATTCCGCCACCTCGACATCGCAGTCCTGATCGGCGGGAAACAGCTCCAGCAGCTTGGTGATGCCTTCCTGAATCAGATAGATGCTGGTCGATTCCAACGGCTCCAAGAAGCCGCCAGACAGGCCAATCGCAACGACATTACGGCTCCACAATTTGCGCCGTTTGCCGGTGACAAAGCGCAGGAACCGTGGGTCGGCCAATCGTTCCCCCTCGAGCCCGCCAAGCAAGGTATCGCATGCGGCATCATCGCTTAAGAACTGGCTGGAATAGACATGGCCATTGCCGGTGCGATGTTGCAGCGGAATGCGCCAGCTCCACCCGGCCTCATGCGCTGCGGCCCGCGTGTATGGCAGCAGCGGTCCGGCACTTTCACACGGCGCGGCAACTGCGCGGTCTGCGGGCAGCCATTCGCTCCAATCGTCGTATCCAGCGCTCAGCGTCTTTTCGATCAGCAGGCCGAAAAAGCCAGTGCAATCGACGAACAGATCGCCCTCGACAACCCGGCCATCGTCCATGGTCAGAGCACTCACTCGGCCGCTTTCTGGCTCCAGCGCGACGTCGACCACCTTGCCTTCCATCCGCGTGACCCCGCGCGCTTCGGCATGGGAGCGCATGAAGGGCGCATATTGCAGCGCATCGAACTGATAGGCGTAGCGATAGGTCGACATGACCGAGCGCGGATCTTCGCTCGGCGGCTGAAACTTTCCCATACGCGAGGCGATGACGGGCAGCGAATATTCGTCGAGCGCGCCAACGCCCGGCTGGACTGCAAATTTGCGCCAATATTGGTGGAAGGCGACGCCCGCATTGGGCAGGCCGAATTCGCCGAACGGGTGGATGTAACTGTCGCCCTTGCGGCCCCAGTTCACAAACTCAATGCCGAGCTTAAAGGTCGCCGAGGTTGCGGCCATGAACTCCGCTTCATTGACGCCGATCGTGTCGTTGAAATTCTTGATATGCGGCAGAGTGGCCTCGCCCACGCCGACAACACCAATCGCCTCGGATTCGATCAGCGCGATCTCCAGCCCGGTTGGGCCGAGCATGCTGGCAAGCCCAGCCGCAGTCATCCAGCCGGCGGTTCCCCCGCCAACCACAACCACGCGGTTTATCGCTTGCTTGCCCTCATTCGCGCCCACAGGTCGCTCCTCCATCCCACCGCCAAGATCGCATTTGCTCGCTCGCTGTCAATCGCAAGCATTGCAACATTCACGCTGCTCAGCTGAGGACGCCAATACGCACAATCACTTGACGCCTCTGCCGAAACAGTAATACTAATTGACAACGTAAGACAATAGCAACCTTGGGGAGGGGTTCAGTGAGTTCTTCGCGCGTGCGGATGGGAATGGCCGGCGGCGGCCAAGGCGCCTTTATTGGCGGTGTCCACCGCATGGCGGCTGCGCTAGATGGCCAGATTGATCTGGTCTGCGGAGCATTCAGCCGCGATTTCGCCAACAGTCTGGCAACCGGCAAAGCGCTGGGGCTCGCTGAAAAGCGTTGTTATCAGGATGTCGCAACCATGCTCGCCTGCGAAGCGCAGGTTGCGAGCGGCGGCACGGGCGAGCGCAATCCGATGGAATTCCTGTCGATTGTTACCCCCAACAACACCCATGCGCCCATGGCAAAGGCGGCGGCGGACGCGGGCTTTCACATAATGTCGGATAAACCGGCGGGCGTGAGCCTGGCCGAAATCGAGGCTTTGGCTGAGACGCTGCAAGCGACCGGCGCGCATTACGGGTTGACGCATACCTATCTTGGCTATCCTATGGTGTGGCAGGCGCGGCATTTGGCCGCCCAACCGGACTTTGGCCCAATCCGCAAAGTGCTGGTGAATTACACTCAGGGCTGGCTCGCGAGCGAGACGGAAAGCAGCGGTAGCAAGCAAGCGGAGTGGCGGGTCGATCCAGAGCGCTCTGGCCCCGCAGGCGCGCTGGGCGATATTGGCAGCCATGCCCATAGCCTCGCTGAGTTTATCGCCAATTCGCGGATGGCCCGACTGTCTGCGCGGCTGCGCAGCCACTATCCAACGCGCGCGCTGGATGATGATGGCGAGATCAGCTTCTCGCTGGAAAATGGGGCCACCGGACAGCTCGTCTCAAGCCAGATTTGTGCCGGCGATGAGAATGATCTGACGATCCGCATTTACGGCGAACATGCGAGCCTTGAATGGCGACAAATGGAGCCAAACACGCTCACACAAAGGCTCGCCAGCGGACAAAGCGTGATCCACCGCGCTGGCGTCGACAAGCCGCTGTGCGATGAGGCGTTGGAACGCTGCCGTCTGCCCTCCGGCCATCCGGAGGGATATCTTGAGGCATTCGCCAATCTCTACCGCCACTTTGCTGAGGCGCTGCGCGCTGGCACGGCGCCGTCATCGCTTGGTGTGCCGGGCATTGCCGAAGCTCTGCGCGGCATGGCTTTCCTAGAGGCAGCCGTCGCCAGCGATGTCGCCAATGGCGCGTGGCACGACATCAAAGCGCCCTCGGTGGGCCCTGATCTGAAAGGCCTCCTGGCGTGAAAGAACTTCGTGGTCCGGCCATTTTCCTCGCCCAATTCATGGGCGACACCGCGCCGTTCAATTCGCTTGATACGATTGCGGAATGGGTTGCGGGCCTCGGCTATAAGGGCGTGCAAATTCCCTCCAACGATCCGCGCTGCATGGACCTTGATCTGGCGGCGGAAAGCCAAGACTATTGCGACGAGCTAGCCGGTCGCTGCGCCGAACATGGCCTGACCATCACGGAACTGTCGACACACCTGCAAGGACAGCTGGTCGCGGTGCATCCGGCCTATGATGAAATGTTCGATGCCTTCGCCCCAGAAGCGCTGCACGGCAAGCCTGCCGAGCGGCAGGAATGGGCCGTCGATCAGATGAAAAAGGCCGCGATTGCATCACGCCGACTGGGCTTGAAGTCGCACGCGAGCTTCTCTGGCGCGTTGATGTGGCACCTCGTCTATCCTTGGCCTCAGCGTCCGGCTGGATTGGTGGAGGCTGGCTTTGCTGAGCTCGCCAAGCGCTGGAAGCCGATTCTGGACGTTTTTGAGGATAACGGTGTTGATGTCGCCTATGAAATCCACCCCGGCGAAGACCTGCACGATGGCGCGACCTTTGAGGCATTCCTCGATGCGGTGGACAACCATCCACGCGCCAACATCCTGTTCGACCCGAGCCATTTCGTGCTGCAACAGCTCGACTATCTCGACTTTATCGACCGCTATCATGAGCGGATCAAAGCCTTCCATGTGAAGGACGCTGAATTCCGGCCCAACGGGCGCACCGGAGTCTATGGCGGCTATCAAGGCTGGCAAGACCGGGCGGGCCGGTTCCGTTCACTTGGCGATGGGCAGGTCGATTTCCGCCAAATCTTCAGCAAGCTGACCCATTACGGGTTTGATGGCTGGGCGGTTCTGGAATGGGAATGCTGTTTTAAGCATCCCGAACAAGGCGCCGCCGAGGGCGCGCCGTTCATCGCAGACCATATCATCCGACCAACCGAATATGCGTTTGACGATTTCGCGGGCGGTGATGTGGATGAGGCCAAGATTAAACGCGCGCTGGGCATCGATAGCTAGATGCGATTTGGAGAGGAAAACTCATGGAAGCCGTAGCAATGGGCACGCGAGCAGAGCCCGGAATAGATCGAAACCGTCTGTTCTGGCTAAGCTGTATCTCACTGATCGTGACCGCTATGACCTTCGCGATACGCGCAGGGATTTTGACTCAGCTGTCGGATCAATTCGCGCTGAGCGATACTCAGCTTGGCTGGGTGAACAGCATGGCCTTTTTGGGCTTTCCGCTGGCCATGGTGGTGTTCGGTTTCCTCTACAACAAGCTTGGCCCGCGCCTGATTATGATCCTGGCCTTTGTCGGCCATCTGCTCGGCCTTGTCCTCACCATTTTTGCTGATGGGTTTTTAGGCTTGCTGATCTCCACATTCTTCATCGGTTTCGCCAATGGTTCAGTGGAGGCCGCGTGCAACCCCTTGGTTGCAGATCTGTACAAAGACGAAAAAACTAAGTGGCTAAACCGCTTCCATGTTTGGTTTCCTGGGGGAATCGTGATCGGTGCGGTTGTCTCTTACGTCATGACCAATGCGGGAATTGGTTGGCAGCCCCAAATTGCAGTGATGCTAATTCCTACGGCAATTTATGGCGTCATGATTTTCACCACGCGCTTCCCGGACGTGCCCGAAAGCGAAAGGATCATCGATCTGGACGCTAAAGGCGTGTTTCTGATGAGCGCGATCCTTGGCCTTCTGATCCTGATCGGCACACCAAACAACCTGATCGCGGGTCTGCCAGGGACGTTTGTCTTGCCGCTGCTTCTGGTGCTGGGCCTGACTTTTGTCATGATGCTGTGGCGTGCAGGGCGCGCGCGCGATGCGTTGCTCTTGATTGTGTTTATGTCGATCATGAGCATCACAGCCACTTCAGAGCTAGGGACTCAGCAATGGGTTGATCGCATCCTTGGTGCGCAGCTCGGGAACCTTCCCGGCCAAGCGATGATAGTGCTCGGTATGGTGACAGGTATCATGGCGGTCGGCCGCTATTTTGCCGGGCCGCTTATTCATGCACTCAACCCTATCGGCGTGTTGTTGATGAGCGCCATACTGACGACGCTGGGACTGTTTATGATGTCATCGGCAAGCGGGGCAATGGTCTATGTATCGGCCATCATTTTTGCGGTTGGCGTGTGTTACTTTTGGCCAACGATGATCGGCATCACAGCGCAATATGTACCGCGCTCCGGCGCTCTGGGCATGAGCCTCGTCGGGGCCGCAGGCATGTTTGCACTAACGATTTGGAATCCGATCATCGGGGGGTGGATCGACAGTGCAAGGGCCAATGCTGAGGCTAGCGGGCTCGAGGGCACAGCTGTTGAAGTGGCAGCGGGGCAAGGAGCGCTCTCTCAACTGGTCTATTTCCCAGTGGTGCTGATCGGTATCTTTGCCTTGCTTTACGTCAGCCGAAAACAACTCGAAAACTCTGCGGAAGGTGCTCAGTTATGACGACAGATACTCTGTCAATGAACCGCCGCTTCATGCTGCGCGGCTCTATCACAGTGGCAGGCGCTGCAATTGTGCTGCCCGCGATGGGCGGCCTCGCAGGCTGTTCCAGCGGCGCAGGCGGTAGTCTTGCCGGAAAGCTGGAGCTGATTGATGCGGTCAGCGATCTGGTGATCCCGCAAACCGATACGCCCGGCGCGCGTCTGGCCAAAGTGCCCGCCTATATCGAGGCGGTATTCACCGACCACTTCACCATCGAGCAGCAAGATGATTTCGCCGCTGGCCTGTCCGTCTTTGACGACATGGCAAAAGACGCAGGCGCCGACAGCTTTAACAGCGCATCGGCGGAGCAGCAGCGCGCGATCCTAACCGAGCTGGACACGGGCCCCCGCGATATGACCGGCAAAGCCACCTGGCAGCAGCTGCGCGATATGACGATCTTCGGCTTTTACACCTCGGAACAAGCCACCGAGGAGCTCAAGTTTGAAGAGATCCCGGGCCGGTATGACGCCTGTGCACCGTTGGAAGAGGTCGGCCGCGCCTGGCTGAACCGCGGCGTCTGATTGGAATCGAAAGCGAGTATCAAGAGAATGTCTGAGAACACCCCTTTCGATGTAATTGTTGTTGGGTCCGGAATGTCCGGCGGCTGGGCCGCGAAAGAATTCAGCGAGAAAGGGTTTAAGACCCTGGTGCTGGAGCGCGGCAAGCAGAACGAGCACAGCAAAGGCTATGTCACGGAAAACCAAAACCCGTGGGATATGAAGCACCGCGACCGCGTCGACCCGAAACTGGCCGATGCGGAATATCCGGTGCAGCAGACCTGCTATGCCTTCCGCGAGAGCACGCGGCACTACTTCATCAACGACAAGGAAAATCCCTACTCCGTAGAAGACGGCAAGACCTTCGCGTGGCTGCGCGGCGATCAGGTCGGCGGCAAGTCAATGATGTGGGCGCGGCAAAGCTATCGTTGGAGCGAGATGGATTTTGCTGCCAACAAAGCCGACGGACACGGCACAGATTGGCCGATCCGATATGCCGATGTTGCGCCATGGTATGACTATGTCGAGAAATTCGTCGGCATCAGCGGGTCTGAAGAAGGTCTGGACCAACTGCCTGACAGCGTATTCCAACCGGCGATGGACCTCACCTGCGTAGAGAAAGACGCAAAGGCCAAGATCGAGGCAGCCTTTCCGGGCCGCAAGATGATCCCCGGCCGCGCGGCGCATCTGACCAAGCCAACCGAAGAGCAATTGGCGCTGGGCCGCGGTTCTTGCCAGTTCCGCAACCAATGCGAGCGCGGATGCTCGTTTGGCGGCTATTTCTCAAGCGTCTCGGCCACCTTGCCAGCGGCGAAGAACACCGGAAATATGACCCTGCTGCCCGACACCGTGGTTGAGCGCATTCTCTATGACGAGAAGAGCGGCAAGGCGACCGGGGTGCGGACTATCAATCGCACCACCAAAGAGCGCCAGGATTACCAGGCCAAGGTGATCTTCATGTGCGCATCGACGCTGGGCACAGTGCAGGTCCTACTCAATTCGACCTCAGAGACCTTCCAAAACGGATTTGCCAATAACAGCGGCACGCTCGGCAAATATCTGATGGATCACCACACCCGGGTCGGTGCAGAGGCGGCCTATCCCGGTTTTCAGGACAGCTATTTCGCAGGGCGTAGGCCCAATGGCATCTACGTGCCGCGCTTTGCCAATCTCGGCAATGAAACCGATGGCGAGTTTTTGCGCGGCTATGGCTATCAGGGCCAAAGTTCGCGGTCCTCTTGGACCCGCGCCTTGGGCGGACAGGGCTTTGGCGAGGAACTGAAGAACCAGCTCAGACAGCCCGACGACAGTTGGCGCATTCGCCTGCAGGCCTTTGGCGAGATGCTGCCGCGCGAACAGAACAAAGCGGTGCTGCATCCGACCAAGACGGATGACAATGGCATCCCGCAAATCCACTTGGATGTGACCTGGTCCGAAAACGAGCGCAAGATGCGCGTCGCGATGAAGCGCGATGCAGTTGCGATGCTGGAGGCAGCGGGCTGCACCGACATCCAGACCTTCGAGCAGGAGCCTGTTCCGGGGCATTGCATCCATGAAATGGGCGGTGCGCGCATGGGCTATGACGCGGCGACCTCTGTCGTGAATGGCCGCAACCAATGCCACGATGTGCCCAATGTGTTCATCACCGATGGCTCGTCGTTCTCCTCAGTCGCATGCCAGAACCCCTCACTCACATTCATGGCGCTGACCGCGCGCGCAGCCGATTATGCCGCCACGCAAATGAAGCAGGATTTGATCTGATGAACGCATTTCCATCCCTGGGCCGCCGCGATGTCTTAAAGGGCGGATTGATCGGCAGCATGGGATTACTGGCGGCTTGCAATGGCGTGATTCCAGGGGAGGAAGTAGCGGCAAAGGCCAAGCCTTATGCCGGTAAGCTGGGCATTCAGCTGTACACTTTCCGAGAGCAGTTTGAGCAGGACTATGACGGCGTTCTCACCACTCTGGCCGAGATTGGCTACAAGGACTTAGAGTTCGCGGGATATTTCGAACACGACGCCGCCGCGATCAAGGCTCGGATGGATGACCTCGGATTGGTCAGCAATTGCACCCACGTGCAGCTCGCCGATATGCGCGATAATTTCGATGCTGTTATCGAGCGCGCGGCATTGATGGGACAGAGCAAATTGATCATCCCGTGGCTCGCCCCAGAAGCGCGCACTCTAGACAGCTACAAAGCGATTGCCGATCTGCTCAATGAGCGTGCCGGACCTGCGAAAGAGGCGGGCATGACGGTTGGCTATCACAACCATGAATTTGAGTTTGAAACTGTCGAAGGCGAAGTGCCTTACGACATCCTGCTCGAACGCACTGATGCAGACAAAGTGACCATGGAGCTCGACTTTTTCTGGACGCATAAGGCCAATGTCGATCCATTAGCCTTATTTGCAAAAGCGCCGGGCCGCTTCTCCGCCTGCCATATCAAGGATGCATCGGCCGATGGGGAAATGGTCAATGTCGGCGACGGAGTGATCGATTTTCCAGCTATCATGCAGCAGGCGGAAACCGCTGGGCTCGAGCACTTCTACGTCGAAAATGACGACACGACGGATGCCGCAAGCTTTGCCAAGGCAAGCTTCGCCTACCTCAATCAATAGCGGGAATTGCGGGCGACCACGCGCCCGCACGCCATCAGCCTGCGATTAGTCTTCGGTCAATACGGCAAGCATATCCTCGTCCCAGCCATTCTCTTCAGAATGGAGCGCAAAGGTATTGCCGTAAGCCCATAGGCACCAGGGAATGTCGGCCGCTTCCATCGCTGTCTTCACCGCGCCGGCCCATTTTACCCGCTGTTTGTTGTCGACCGGTTCGTTCACTCCGAACTCGCCGAGAAAGACAGGTCGCTTCACGGCATCGCGAAACGCATTTGCAATCTCAATCGCATTGGCGAGCTCTGCCTTGTCCGCGGCAGAGCCCCAACCACGTTTGCCCTTCGGCATGTTCTCACCCAGCCAGGTCGCTTCTTGGTGCGTGAAATCAAATGGGTCATAATAGTGGAAAGTGTAGACCACATTGGGATCGTCGGTAGCGAGGTTCGTCGCAAGCGTGCGGATGCCAGACCATTCCTCACCGCCCAAAATAACAATTCGATCAGGATTATCGCGGCGAATAGTCGCCAGCGAAAGCGCCTGCGCTTGGCGCATTAGCTTACCTTGGAGGTTCTTGTTCGGCTCGTTTAGAACCTCAAACCAGACATTGCCCGGCAGCTTGGAATAGCGCAGCGATAGCTGGTCCCAGATAGCCCGGAACCGTTCCATCTGCTCAGCCGGGTTTTCCATGATCTCATCAAAGTGATGGACGTTGACGATCACATTGAGGCCGCTGGAAAGCGCCCATTTCAGATTGCTATCGACCTGCTCAGCAAAGTCAGGATGGATGCGATAATCTGGCGCAGGCCCGGTGTAATCGCTCCAGCGCACGGGAATGCGGACCGTGTCAAAACCAGCAGCTGCGATCTTTTGGTAGTCTGCCTTGGCATAGTTCTTACCCCACGGCGCACCGTTCGGGGCCTCCAGCGCATTGCCCATATTGACGCAGCGCTTCATCTGGAAATCCGCCGCTACTGGGGCACTCGCAGCCGGTTCTGCGGCTGAGGTCGGTACATCCTGTGCATTCCCGGGAAGCGACAAGGAAAGACCCATTGCCGCAGCAATCGCTAGTTTCGAGTTTTTCCAGTGTGTCACATTCAAATCCCTTATTCTGCGTGATTTTTAGCCGCGCTTTGGCGGCGCGGTTGTCCCTCTCAGCACAAATTCATGGTCCAGCACGATGCGATGCGGCCCTGCCTTTTTGCTATCGCTGAGGCCCTGTACCAGCTCGCTAACAGCAGTGCCGCCCAGATCGCTGAGCGGCTGACGCACAGTGGTGAGGAAAGGCCGCATCCGAGTGGCGATATCGGCGTCATCGAACCCAACGACAGACATGTCGTCCGGCACCTTAAGGCCTGCTTCGATCAGCGCAGCGACTAGGCCCGCCGCCATGTCATCGTTTGAAGAGAAGATGGCTGTTGGACGGTCTTCTAGGCTCAAGAAATGCTGGCCCGCTTCATAGCCGGACGAGAAATCAAACGCGCCAGGACGCACCAGATCATCAGCAAGTTCTAATCCCGCGGCCTCCATCGCCACAGTAAAGCCAGAATGGCGCACGTGAGTGGCGCGCTGATCTTCGCTGCCACGCACAAAGCCAATGCGCTTGTGCCCAAGATCAGTCAGGTGGCGGACGACCTCAATCGCCGCCTGATAATCATCGATCTCGACCATCATACCTTGCGTCTGGAGGTCAACCGGCCCCACGCGCACGACCGGAATGCCGAGATCATTGAGCACAAAGCCAATCTTCTCGTCATTGGCATAGGGCGCGAGCAACACCACTCCATCGGGACGATTGCGGCGCACCAAAACGTCAAAGGCGGCGCGGATATCGGCAATGGATTTTCCGGTTAGGTTCTCCAGTAGGCTGATCGACAATTGATAGCCCAGCTCTTGGCATGCGATCACCGCGCCGAACTGGATCGAATTGACATAATTACTGCCTGCCATGTGGCAGACCAGATTGATATTGTAAGAACGGCTGCCGCGCAGAGATCGTGCCGACTGGCTTGGCACATAGTCGAGCTTTTGCGCAGCCTCGCGCACTTTACGGCGCAGCTTTTCCTGCACATGTGGTTCGTTATTCAGAACCCGCGAAACAGTTTTGATGGAGACGCCAGCCAGATCGGCCACGTCCTTCATCTTTGCTGATTTCCCCGCCTTTACAGTCGCCATCTCGCCCCCGTCATTTCGATAACTCGTCAACTATCCGTGCATGCAAACCGCGGCTCAGTGGCATAAGAAACAGCGTAATTGAAGCGATCACTAGGAATGAAGCTGGCACCAGGGCCATAAAAACCCCTAAAGATTCCGCCGTTTGAGCAGTCTGAACCTCGCGCCCCGCGTCATATCCAATACCCGCCAAGAGGTAGCCAATGCCTAGACCCGTGAGCGCGCCAGAGGCTTTTTGCACAAACAGGCTAGAGCCGAAAACAGGTCCTTCATAACGCTGCCCGTGGGTGTACTGACCATATTCGACGGTATCAGGAATGAGCGCCCAGATGATGATCGCAAACGCAGATGTCGCAAATCCAAAGGCGATGATCTGCAGCGGAATTCCGCTCATGAGCAACGGTCCGCTGATGAACAAAGACAGGCCAGCCGCAGCTGATAGGATGGTCGCCAAGTACCAGCATTTTTTCTTTCCATAAGCGCGTGCGATCATGGTCCAAACGGGCGTTCCGGCGAGAGTTGCAATGGCATAGGAAGAGAGGATCACCTCTTTGTTAGCAAAGGTCTGCGAATTGGCTTCGACATAGAACGCCATGGGGATGTGCAGGCTCGCCCCGGCGGCTGAATTGACCAACAGCAAGAGCAGCAACAGCCGCAGGGCGTCATTCTTTTTGAAAGCATCGACGAACGAACTAAGGTCCCAGCCTCGCGACAGATCTTCACCGCCCAGCGGTGGTTTTTCCTCTGTCAGGAAATAGCATCCGACCAATGCAATCGTCGCGATTGATGCGCCGATTGCGGCCGCGATCAGGAAACCGCCGCTGGTGTACTGGCTTGCCCCACCCAGCGCGCGCGCCAGCGGGAAAAAGAAGCTGGTGACGCACAGCATGCCGCAAAAGGCGAAAAACATCCGAACGCCCGAAAGCTCCGCTCGCTCGACAGAGCTGAAGGTCAGCCGCGATGAGAGAGCAGAATAGGGCACCGCGACAATGGTGTAAGAAGTACGGAATATGATCGCCGAACCAAGCAAGGCCGCGAACAGTGCCCAGCCTTCAAATGGCGGTGTCCAAAACAGCAGACAAAACGAGGCACCCAGCCCAAAACTGCCAAACAGAATAAAGGGCCGGTAAACGCCTCGCTTGCTGCGATTGGCAGCGGCTATGGAGGCAATGAGGGGGTCAGAGATAGCATCCCAAAGCAAACCCAAGGCATAGATCCAGCCTGCCATTTCCGGGGCAAGTCCCACCACCTCTGCATACCAAAAAACAAGAATAAGCGAGAGGCTGTGCCAGTAGATATTGAGCCCGAAATCGCCAATGCCGTAGCCAGCCAAGCGTAGAGGTTTACCGCCAATCATCAGCTGGCGCAGCTCAGACGCAGCGGCGATTGACGCGGCGTGGGACAATTCAAAAAAGCCCTACTCCAGAAACTTTGGTGCGCACCGCAATCAAACGGTCGGCGGCTGTGATGAACAAGGTGCGTCCATCCTCGCCAAAGGCGCAGTTGGCCGTCGCTCGTCCGGTTCCAATCCGGCCCATGCAGCGGGCCTGAGGATCGATCACCAGCACACCGCCCGGACCCCCTAAGAAGATGTGCCCGCTGGTCGCAACGGCCATCCCATCGGGCAGGCCGCCAACCTTGTGCATGAACGGCTTTGCGTCGAACCATATCTCTCCCCCGCCCATCTCACTATCGGCAGACGCGGGCGTGTCAAACCGGCGGATCAACGGAGCCTCTGGATCAGATTGGCTCACATACAACGAGCTCTCGTCTGGAGACAGGACAATGCCGTTGGGAAAGGTCATATCATCCACAAGCCGCGACAGGGTGCCGTCGTTCAACAAGCGATAGACGCCATTGGCATCCTGCTCCTTCATTGGCGATGCGTTGAGCCCTTCTAGCCCATAGGGCGGGTCAGTGAAAAAGATGGTTCCGTCGCTTGCCTCGATCAGATCATTCGGGCTGTTAAAGCGTTTGCCATTGTATTCGCTGGCCAAAGTACGGCGGCGGCCGGTGGCCATATCGCGCGCTTCAACACTTCGTTTGCCATGGTTGCAGATCAGCAGCTCGCCGCTTTTCCCCATCAGTAAACCATTGGCACCGGGCTCTCGCATGCCGCCAGCTTCCTCTGCCGCGACGCCTGAAGGATCGAGAAAGACAGACGTTCCCTCTGCTTCACTCCAGGAAAAGGCGCGGTTTTGCGGGACATCGGTAAAATAGAGCTTCTGGCGCGCCGCATCCCATACCGGGCCTTCAGACCACTGATGCCCTTCGGACAACAGCCGCGCTGGAGCGTCTATATCGACGAGGTCGGCAAAGCCTGTCTCGAAACCCTCAAAGGTGACACCAGCGCCCGCATGAGCGTCATCCGCAGCAACTTTTTCGCTGCCATGATCGCCAGCGCAAGCTGCAAGCGCGCTAGCCGAAAGGCCCAGCATTGTTGTCCGACGCGTAAACTGCATAGTGAATCAATCCCTCCTAGCCCCCTGATATTCCAATATTGACAACCTTGTCAAAAAACGCTGCTAGTAGGACAAGATTGACGAATAGGGATTCGCCTGCGCAAGGCTGCGCGGGCGGGGGAGAGCCAGAATGCAGTTTAAATCAATGAAGCCAGCCTTGGCGCTGGGACTTAGTCTTGGCGCGGTAAGCTGCGCCTCCAGCAATCAGGTTCAAGTCGCCTCGACCGACGAGGTGAAGACGCAGGGCGTCATCAACCCGGACGTTTGGCCTCAGCTTCCCGCCACCCCGCTCGATCCGGCGATTGAAGCGCGCATTGATGCGATCATGGCCAAAATGACTTTGGAGCAAAAGGTCGGCCAGACGATGCAGGCCGATTCCGCATCTGTCACGCCTGAGGATGTGAAGAAGTACCGCCTCGGCTCCGTGCTCAGCGGCGGCAATTCCGCGCCTGGTCCCCTGCCCTATGCCGATACCGCCAGCTGGCTGGAAATGGCCGATAAATATTGGGAAGCCTCAACCGATCCTGAAGGGGTTGAGGTCGCTATCCCGGTCATCTGGGGCATTGATGCGGTCCATGGCCACGCCAATTTGCTCGGCGCGACAATCTTTCCGCACAATGTCGGCCTTGGCGCTGCGCGCGATCCCGATTTGATTGAACGGATTATGGCCGCGACTGCGCGCGAGCTGGTGGTATCCGGCCATGACTGGACCTTTGCGCCAACCTTGGCTGTGCCGCGTAATGACAATTGGGGGCGCGGTTATGAAGGCTTTTCAGAAGACCCTGAAATCGTCGTTTCCTATTCCGACCGCATCGTTGAGGGCCTGCAAGGCACATACGGCGAGGCTGACTTCATGGCGCCGGGCAAAATCCTATCCGCAGCCAAGCACTATATCGGCGATGGCGCGACGGATTTTGGCCGCGATCAGGGCGATGCCAGCATCAGCGAAGAGGAGCTGCGCGATATTCACGCAGTCGGCTACCTCCCCGCGCTAGAGGCGCAGGTGCAAACCGTGATGGTCTCGTTCTCCAGCTGGCAGAACGTCAAAATGACGGGCAACAAGGCGCTGATCACAGATGTCCTTAAGGACCGCCTGAACTTCAATGGCTTCGTGGTGAGCGACTGGAACGCGCACGGACAAATTCCGGGTTGCTCCAACACTGATTGCCCAGAGGCGTTCAACGCCGGCATCGATATGTTCATGGCGCCCGACAGCTGGCGCGGCCTGTATGAGAGCACGCTAGCCCACGCAAAATCTGGACGCATTCCGATGGAGCGATTGGACGACGCGGTTCGCCGGATTTTGCGGGTGAAGCTGCAATATGGCCTGTTTGATCGCGGCGCACCGAGCACGCGGCAGGATGCCGGTGATGTAAGCCTGCTGGCCAATTCAGAGCACCGCGCGCTTGCCCGGGAGGCGGTTCGCAAATCGCTTGTTCTGCTGAAGAATAATGAGTCCTTGCTGCCACTTGATCCGGGTAAGACCGTTTTGGTGGTGGGTGACGGCGCAGACAGCATCGCCAAGGCATCCGGGGGCTGGACTCTGTCATGGCAAGGCGGAACGCACACGAATGACGAGTTCCCCAATGGCCAGTCTATCCTGAGCGGCATTCAAGAGGCCGTTGGCGCAGCTGGCGGCACGGTGATCTTTGACGAGGATGGCACCGGCAACCATTCCGCCGATGTTGTCATCGCGGTTTACGGTGAAGATGCCTATGCAGAATTCCAAGGCGACCGTCCGCATCTCGATTTTTCTGAAGATGGCTTCGACACTAGTCTGCTTTCAACCTACCAAGCGGCAGGCACACCGGTTGTCTCTGTATTCCTTTCAGGCCGGCCTATGTGGGTCAATCCAGAAATCAACGCCTCTGACGCGTTCGTCGCCGCATGGCTGCCCGGTAGCGAAGGCGCCGGGGTCAGCGACCTCCTGTTCCGGACAAATCCCGCCTATGATTTTACCGGCAAACTCTCGTTTTCCTGGCCAAAGCTCGCGAGCCAGTCAGAACTGAATGTCGGGGATGACGATTACGACCCACTGTTCGCCTATGGATATGGCTTGTCCTATGCGAGCAATGGCAATCTTGCAGAACTATCTGAGCGCTCTGGCGTCAACACCAGCGGATCCGCCGTCGGCGATGTGTTCTTTGCTGGCGGGCGCGCACCAAACCCTTGGTCGCTTTACGGAATAGTAGATGAGGCGCAAACTCGCCTCAACTCAAGTGTATGGGACGGCGGCGTGTTGTCCTTTGCTGGCCTTGATCGCTTGGCCCAAGAGGACTCCCTAGAGGTCACCTGGGGTTCTGGCGAACCCTATGTTCGCTTCAGCAGTCATGTGCCTGTGGACTTCATGCGGCAATCAAACGGCGCAATGGAGCTGGCCTTCTTTGTTCGCAACACTGGCGATACGCCCGCCAGCCTGCGTGTGGCCATGGGCTGCGAAGATGACAGCACTTGCGGGCGCGGACTGCCGGTGAATGTGACGTCGAGCGAATGGCGCGAAGTGCGCTTGTCACTGGCCTGTTTTGCGGACCTGGGCGCTGATCTGGGTGCGCTCAGCAACGGTCTGATAGTCCGCTCTGATGGTCCGGCGTCGATCGGCCTGTCGGACATCCGGCTAGAGCCCGATATCGACGCTACGCGGACTTGCGAATTTTGAGTCAAGCAGCGCTGTGACATGACCGCTCGGCTCGTCATCATTATGGGGCCAAGCGGCTGCGGCAAATCGCGGATTGCCAGTGCGTTGGCGGAAGCGATGGCGGCTGCGATGCTGGAGGGTGACGATTTTCACCCGACTGCAAACCGCGCCAAGATGACAGCGGGCGAACCTTTGATTGATAGCGATCGCACAGCTTGGATCGACGCCATGCTCGGCGCGATTGCGGAGCGTAACGAGCCGCTGGTGGTGCTTGCATGCTCGGCCCTGACACGGTATGTTCAAATGCGGCTGAAAGCAGTTCCGAGCCGCGAAACTCGGTTCGTCTTGCTAGATGCACCGCGCGATACCTTGGCCGCCCGTATGACAAGCCGCGAGGGTCACTTCATGCCGGTCAGCCTGCTCGACAGCCAGCTTGAGGCACTTGATGTGCCGACAGGCGCAATCCGCATCGACGCGCAACAATCCGTCGGCGCAATTGTGCACCAGATCACCGCCGCTCTAGAGCACTAGGCCCAGCGCCAGCACCATCGCAAAACCGATAAGACCGACGAGCGTCGAGGCAACGGTCCACGTCTTCAGCGTCTCGCGTTCAGTGAGCGCGAAATAGCGCGACACCAGCCAGAAGCCACTGTCATTCACATGGCTGACCACGCTCGCCCCGGCGGCGATGGCGATCACCATGCGCGCGAGATCCCAACCCTCTAGCCCGGCGGCCAGTGCCAATGGTGCGCACAGCCCCGCCGCCGTCAGCATCGCGACCGTCGCTGAACCCTGCGCCACCCGCACAATCGCAGCGAGGACGAAGCCCGCAACAATCGGACCGATGCCCAGACCCGCGAAGCTCTCTGCCAGCATTTTGCCAGCGCCCGTGTCGACCAAGACCTGTTTGAAAGCGCCGCCCGCCCCGGTCACCAGCAAGATCACGGCGGTCGGTTCAAACGCGCGCGACAGCCCATCTTTGAGCCGCGCAGTGCCTGCCTCATCATCCGCGCTCAGCGCCAAAGCGGCGGCTGCGCAGCCGATCAGCAGCGCGGTGAACGGGTGACCGACAAACGCCAGGACCGAGCTCTCAAAACCAAACTGACCAGCAAGCGCAGCGGCAACGATCAGCGCAATCGGCAACGCCACAACCAGAGCAGCGCGCATTGCGAGGCCCGTGTTCGCTGCATCCTCGTTTTCCACTGTGGTGCCTGCTTCGCTCATCGGCAACCAGCCGCGTGCATCGGCAAAGCGCGCATAATACGGCCCCGCGATCAGCATGGCCGGAATGCCCGCTACGAGCCCGCAGACAATCACCAAGCCTAGGTCGGCTGACAGGATCTCCGCCACGGCCACCGGACCGGGCGTTGGCGGGATGAAGGCATGCGCGGTCGCCAGCCCAGCGAGCAGCGGCAGTCCGAAGAACAGCGCTGGCTTTCCCGCCCGCATCGCCAGCGCTTGCACCAGCGGGAAGAGCAGGATCAGACCAACATCGAAGAACACCGGGATCGCAATCACCAGCCCAACAAAACCCATCGCAACGCCCGCAGGCCCGGCGGGACGGTTGCCGATCAGCGAGCGCGCGAGCGCGGCTGCGCCGCCGCTTGCCTCGAGATAGACGCCAAGCAAGGCGCCAAGCCCCACGATCACAGCGATAAAGCCGAGCACCCCAGCAAAACCGTTTTTGACTGCGTCCAGCACCGCGTCAGGCGCAAGGCCTGCCATCAGACCGGTTGCCAAGGCTGCAACGAGGAGAGCAGCAAAGGCATTCACCCGCCGCATCAAAATCAGGATCAGCAACCCAGCTACGCCAAGCGCAGTTGCGAGCAAGGGCCGCCATTCGGCCAGAAATGCTACAAAATCGCTCATATTTTATTCGCCTTCCCGCGCATCATGGCTCAGCTCGGTCCAGCAAGAACACTCGGTCCCCTGTGCCAGATGCCACGGCAAGAGCTGCAAGCTCATCTGAACTCGCCAGCTCCACCCTCTTTGCTGCCCCTAAAAACTCACCTGCAACCGGATCAAACGATCGCACCCGGTAAGCGCTCGGCTCGACCGTGCCCGCATCCGGTTTTGGCGTCGCATCGCTCCAATAGATCGCATAGCTGCCCTCTGCGTCAGTCAGGCAATAGGCCGCGCCCACGCATGGCCGCATCGCCCAATACTCAAGGTTCTCTTCAAAGAAATCGAGCGCCACTCGCGTCTGCCGCCACAGCTCAGCGCGGCTGCGCCAATCCTCTGTGGTCAGATCATTGCCGTCCTGATGCGCACCGAAATACCATTCAACGCCCGCACCGCCGCCTAGCAAAGTGCCCCACAGCGCATGCCGCCGCAGGCTGTCATGCGTGGGATCGTCTTTGTCCGCCTGCGCGCCCACCTGCCATTTGCCGATTTCGTCCATGGTGATCGCCCACGGACGGCCCGCCGCGCGTGCGGCCGCGATCCATTTGCGTACCTCTGCGTTCACCGTCTCGCGCTCGTTCACCTGAAACGAAAGACCGTCCAGCGCTGCCTCACCGAGCAATGGCGCTAGGATCACGTCCTTATCCGCGGCCTCTGCATGGGTGTGGAGCAGGACGGCATGCTCATAGGGATCGTTCGCCGCAAAATGCTCCGCCATCGCGTTGCGCTGCGCATCGGTCTGGCCCTCTGGCCGCCAGTGGACCGGGCCATTTTCCTCGCCCAAGTTCCAAAACAGCGCCGGGTGATGCGCAAAACGCGCGATCAGCTCGTTGAAATAGAGCTGGCGCATTGGCCCCGTATCGCCGCCATCCAGCAGCAATTCGTTCTCGGTTTCTTGCAGCACAATATGCAGCGCAACGCCGCGCGCCTGCATATGCGCGAACACCGTTTCCCATTGCGCCAGCTTGCTGACATCAAACCGAGTGGGATCATCGGGCGAGGTCCAGGGCCACACATCCTTGCCGTCGCCCTCAATATTATAGGTCAGGAAATAGACGGCGTTCATGCCTTGATCAGCGAGGTAGTTTACCGCTCCGATCAGACCTTTGCCTTTGCCGCCCTGCCAAGTCGGATCGCCCTCGCGCCAATCGCGCACGTGCGGGGCAAAGGTGTGAATGTCGCCGCCCGCATCAGATTCGCCCTCTCTGGCATTGTCAGAGATGCGGTAGGTGCCATCGAAATCCGCGAAAGCGAGCAGGTTTTCCGGGCTGTTCGCCCCGCCCTTTAGCCATCTTTTCCCGGTTTGCGCGGTGCGGAAAAACTGGCCGTCTTGGGTGAGTTTCCCGGCGGCATAGAATCCCGTCGCATCCCGCTTTGGCGGGGCAACGGCAAACTTTCCCTGCCATTCGCCAAGGCTTTTGGGCTTAGCCTGCGAAGCAGACTTCAATGCGATGTCAGGCCCCTGCTCCAACCGCGCGTAATACTGCCATTCGCCCGGCTCATCCGGCATAAACCGCGCGCGCCAGACATTGCCGCTATCCGCGCCCGTCTCGCCCGCATTGCCATCGGCGGCGAAGAACCCGCGCGTCGAAACCGCACGGGCGCCCTTGGTGTAGGTGACCAGCAGGCGCACGTCGGTGAACGGGTTAAGCTCGCCGGTCTCGCTCAGCTGAGGCCCGGTGAAATCCAACGTCACCGGTTGCCATTGCCGATACACATCGAGCGCTTCCAGCTTATTGGAGACAGCAACCACGTTCTGGGGCGGCGGCGACACTGCGCAACCTGATAGCACCAGCACAAGTGCTGCCAAAGCGACGGCGCGGGCGGCCCAAGGGCTGAGCATCGTCACCTACTCTTCGCCTGCCGCCTCCATCGGATCAGGCGGCGCTGGCAATCCGTTTGAATTCCATTTCCAGAACACGAAGGTCAGCGGCGTGTCGCCGGTGTTCTTAACCCCGTGCAAATCCCACGGCGCGGCGTAGAGCATATCACCCTTGTTCGCGGTGAAAACCTCCTCACCCACGGTCCATTCGCCCTGCCCCTCCAGCACCATCAGGAATTCCTCCTCAGCGTGGCGATGCGGCGGGTGAATTTCGAGGCCCGGCTTGATCGTCGCGGTGCCGGACAGGAGGTCACGCGTGCCAGCCGTTGTCCCGGCGAAAAATTCGGCAAAGGTACCCCATTCCTCTTCGGTGGATTTGGCGGTTTCGTTCGTCAGCACAGCGGTGGCCAATGCGGCTCCATCCGCTGCTGCCGGGGCCTCTGCGTCCGGCTCGCTGGCCTGCGGTGCACCGCAAGCGGTTAATGCGCAAGCCATCAAGCCAAGCATCGCTGCGTGAAACTTCATCAATCCCTCCGTCTCTCTGGGACCACTGATAACGTTGTCAATCGGTACACGCAAGATCACCTTCTGCGCGCTGCTAAACATACGGTGCGCATCCCAAATTCACTGGCTGACTTACCGGGCTGCTTCGACTAGCACACATGAGAAGCGGCGGCGGGGCAAATGGGATTGGCTGAATGACGATAGACTGGGTATCTTTGGCTGATGAAGCGGCGCAGGCAGCGCGCGCCTATCGCGCGGCGGTCGCAGACAAGACCGCCAGCGTGATTGCGCCAGGCGGCCGGGTCGACGCCGCATTGGCCGAGCGCGAGCAGCGCCTGACCCACGGATTTGCCTGGATCGCCACCACGGTTGAAGCACTTGAGGCGGCCGCTGAGTGGGCGCAATCCGCGCAAAGTGCGGGCGCGTTCCAAACCGTCGATGAACTGGTCTTGCGCGTAGGCTTCGGCGAATATTGCGCGCAATTGGCGAGCGGCATTGTGATGAGCGTCAATGAAGTGATCCGTCCGGGTGAATTTGGTCTGGAGGATGCGGCACGGGCTTTTTCCGCCAATCCCGCCGTCGCTCAAATGATTGCGGAAGGCAACACGTTAGAGACCCGCGCCGAGCTGACCGGGCGATTGAGCCAAGGCGAGCGTCCCTATGAGGGCCTAGGCGATGAAACGCTCGATATGATCCGCACACAGTTTCGCGCCTTCACCGCCGATCGGATCACCCCGCATGCCCACGCCTGGCATTTGGCTGACGATCTCATCCCGCTGGAGGTCGTGGGTGAAATGGCGGAACTCGGCGTCTTCGGCGTATGCATCGCCGAGCAATATGGCGGGCTAGGCCTCGGCAAACTGGCGATGTCGCTCGTCTCTGAAGAGCTATCGCGTGGCTGGATCTGCGCAGGCTCGCTTGGCACAAGGTCAGAAATTGCTGGCGAGCTGATCGGAGAGAACGGCACAAACACCCAAAAGGCGGAGCTGCTGCCGCAAATCGCCGATGGCCGGATCCTGCCAACCGCCGTTTTCACAGAGCCGGACACCGGATCAGACCTCGCATCGGTGCGCACCCGCGCGGCCCAGCAGTCGGATGGAAGCTGGCGCATTCACGGGGCGAAAACCTGGATCACCCATGCTGCGCGCGCTGATCTGATGACAGTCCTGTGCCGCACCAATCCCCACGAACCCGGCTATGGCGGGCTCTCCATGCTACTCGCACACAAGACGCGGGGCACTGACGCTGAACCCTTCCCTGACGCTGGCCTCGATGGCAGCGAAATCGAGGTGCTCGGCTATCGCGGGATGAAGGAATATGCCCTCGGCTTTGACGATTTTGCCGTCGCTGAAACGGGCCTGCTCGGCGGGGCAGAGGGCCAAGGCTTCAAGCAATTAATGCGCACATTCGAAGGTGCTCGCATTCAAACCGCCGCCCGCGCCATTGGGGTCGCTTGGAACGCCTTCGACCTCGCTTTGGGCTATGCACTGGAGCGCAAGCAATTTGGCAAGAGCCTCACCGCCTTTCCGCGCGTTTCAGACAAGCTGGCGATGATGGCCGCAGAGACAGTAATGGCGCGCGAACTCACCTACCGCGCCGCCCGCCACAAGGACCGGGGCGAGCGCTGCGATATTGAGGCCGGCATGGCGAAACTGCTCGCCGCGCGCGTCGCCTGGGCCAATGCGGACAATGCGTTGCAGGTGCACGGCGGCAATGGCTATGCGCTGGAATATCCGATCAGCCGGGTGCTGTGCGATGCGCGCATTCTCAACATTTTCGAAGGCGCTGGTGAGATCCAGGCCCATGTCATCGGGCGCGGCCTTGTAGCTGGCAGGCTCAACGGCGCATCAACCTAGGCAAGACGCTATTTCTTCACTGGCGGCTGCTTGCGCGTGAACACCAGTTCGCTCTCGCTAGAGGCCGCCGCGTCATAGGCATACCCTTCCGCATTGAAGTCCTTCAGGCCCTCTGCCCGGTCAATCCGATTTTCCATGATCCAGCGCGCCATCAGCCCTCGCGCGAATTTGACGTGATACATCAGCCGCCGCGCCTCGCCATCCTTCACATTGAGGAAGCTCGCGGTGAGAACCGGCGCATCCAGCGCGCTTTGATCGACCGCTTTGAAATACTCGTTCGACGCCAAATTGACCACGGTCTGATCGCCATGATCCGCCAGATCACTTTTGAGCGTTTCAGCAATCCGGCTGCCCCAGAAGTCATACAGCGACTTGCCGCGATCATTGGCCATCTTCGTGCCCATTTCCAGGCGATATGGCTGGATCGCATCCATCGGGCGGAGCAAGCCGTAAAGGCCGGAAAGAATGCGCAGATGCTCCTGAGCATAACTGAGCGATGCCTCGTCCATGCTGCTCGCCTCCAGCCCCCAATAGACATCGCCATCAAAGGTCAGACCCGCTGGCTTGGCTGAATTGCTGCGTCCTTCTAGATCGAACACGCGAAAGCGCTCTTCATTAAGCTCAGCCAGCTTGTCCGAAATGTGCATCAAGCGTTTGAGATCGGCGGCAGATTGCTGCTTTGCAACGCCAGCAATCTCGCGCGTATCCTTAGCCAGGCGCGGCTGCGTGATCTCTAGGCTGGTCTCTAGCGGATCAAAGTTCAGCTTCTTGGCAGGCGAAAGCAAAGTGATCATCGGTCGTTATGTCCTATCAGCATTGGCGGCGGGAATGCGCGCGAACAAAGGCTGGAATACGCGTGAAATATGGGGAGGATGAAACAGCTTTAAACGGCTGATGGCAAGCAGTGATGCGCGGCAATCATCGGCAAAATTGCGGCCACACAGATCGATTGCTTCGCTTAATTGGCTGCACGATGCACAGCTCACGTCACCGCTGACATGGCGTGGAACTCTGGCCTGTCCCAGCTGCGCGTCTCGCAAATCTCGCTGAGGCGCTGGACCGCCTCCACAATGTCTGCATAGCGCAGGTACAGCGGGGTCAGCCCCAAACGCAGCACATCTGGCGCGCGGAAATCGCCGATGACATCGCGGGTCTTTAGAGCCTGCGCAATCGCATAGGCGTTGGGGTGCGCGAAAGAGACGTGGCTGCCACTTTCCGCTCGGTTTTGCGGACTGACCAACTCAAAGCCATATTGCGCGCACAGCGGCTGCATCTGCTCGATCAAGAGCTCTGCCAACTGAACCGATTTCGCCCGAACATCGCGCATGTCTGCCTTCGCGATCAGGTCCACGCCGGCCTCTAATGCCACCATCCCTAGCACTGGCGGGGTCCCGCAAAGAAAACGCTCAATCCCGCTTGCCGCATCATATTGCTCTTCAAAGGCGAAGGGGCGCGCATGGCCAAACCATCCGGCTAGCACCGCATCGGCATGCTGGTGACGCTGCGCCACATACATGTAAGCGGGCGCGCCCGGCCCGCCGTTGAGGAATTTGTAGCCGCAACCAATCGCGAAATCCGCGCCCGCGCCGCTTAGATCAACTTCAATCGCGCCGGTCGAATGGCTGAGATCCCAAATCACCAGAACGCCGTGTTTATGCGCAGCCGCGTTGACCGCCGCCATGTCTCGCATTGCGCCGGTCTTATAATGCACCTGAGTCAGCAGCAGGACGGCAATGTCGTTATCCAAGCGGCCAAGCACGTCGCCTGCAGGCACCGCGAGCGAGCGCACTGTGCCGCCACTGAGACGCTCCAGCCCTTGCATCATGTAGTGATCTGTGGGGAAATTGCCTTCCTCGGTCAGGATCACCGAGTGCCCTGATTGCAAGGACAATGCCGCCCCCAAAGCCTTGAAGATATTCACCGAAGTGCTGTCCGCGGCAATCACTTCGCCAGGACTTGCGCCGATCAAGGCGGCAATCTTATCGCCGATCCGGCGCGGCGAATTCACCCAATCCGCGCCCAACCATGAGGTGATCAAGCCCTCGCCCCATTGCTCACCAACCGCATCCTGCATGGCCGCCATCGTCGTCTTGGGCAGAGCGCCAAGCGAGTTGCCGTCAAGGTAAATCAGCCCATCGCGCAGTTGGAATTGATCGCGAAAGCCGCGCAAAGGATCATTCGCATCGAGCGCCGCCACTTGGTCTGCCAATGAAGTCATGCCGCCAGCTCCCTTAAAATCGCGCGCACCGGGCTTGCATCAGCCCCGGCAATCGCCAGCGGCAATGCGATCAGCTCATATTGGCCGGGCGGTACATCATCGAGCACCAGGCCTTCCAAAATCCGCATATCGCCCGCGCGCACCTCGTGATGAGCGTCCATCGTCTTGGATGTTTCCGGGTCAAGCGACGGCGCATCAGTGCCGATCAGGCGCACTCCCCCCTCACGCAGCCGCGCAATCACGCGCGCATCAATCGCGGTAAAGTTGGAGTCCCAGGCGTCATGCGGAAAGCGCTCATAAGTGCGCAGGATCACGCGGCTTTCCCCGGCAATTGCCTGCCAGTCGAGATCGCCCTCCTGCACGCTGCCAACGGCATGGCGCGCGTCGACCACCAGGCAGCGGCCAAGATAGGGCTCAAGACCGCACTCATCGCTCGCAATGCCCACCGGGTCGTAATGCAGCGGCGCATCGCCATGCGTGCCAGTGTGCAGCGGAAGCGAGAGTTCACCGATGTTAACCGGACAGTCCGGCCCGATTTCGACATTGCGCTTTATCACCACCGGCGGCTCGCCCGGCCACAGGGGGATACCTGCATGAATACGCTGCGAAATGTCCCAGATCCGGGGCGCGCTCATGAAACGGGGCACTGCGAATAATCGCCGCCCTCTTTGGGCGCGTTCATGCGGGTGCGCATCGACCACAGCTCTGGGAAGAAATTGAGATCCAGCGCTTTGACGAGGTAATTGACGCCGGAAGAACCGCCAGTCCCATGCTTATGCCCGATCACGCGCGAGACGGTTTTCATGTGCTTGAAACGCCATTCCTGGAAATAATATTCGAGCGCGGTGACGTTCTCGCCGAGCGTGTAGAGCTCCCAATACTGATCAGGATTGGTGTAGATCGCGAGCCACGCGTCTTCGACTGCTTCGCTCGGCTCATAGGGCTCGCTCCAGTCGCGCTTTAGCTTGCCGTCGGGGATATCGAGTCCGCCGCGCGTCAGCGCCGCCAGCACTTCGTCATAAAGCGAGGGTTCTTTCAGAACCTGCGTCAGCTGCTCGGTCGCCTCACCATTGTCATGGTGGACCAAAATGAGGTCGGGGCGCTTCAGGCCCAGCAGGAATTCCAGCTCGCGATATTGGTGCGATTGGAAACCCGATGCTTTGCGCAGGAACCCGCGAAAGGTGAGGAAATCATGCGGGCTCAGCGTCGCCAACACCTCCCAGCTGTGGATCATATGGCGCATGATGGTCGCCGTCCGGTCGAGCGTCTTGCCCGCCCTGCCCAGCTTGTCTGAGCGCAAGGCAGCGATCGCCTCACGCACCTCATGCAGCATCAGCTTGATCCACAGCTCCATGGTCTGATGCATGATGATGAACAGCATCTCGTCCGGCTTGTCTGAGACCGGAACTTGGCTACTAAGCAATTGATCTGTTTGCAAATGGCGACCGTAGGTGAGGCCCTTATCCCACTGGATCGTCTCGCCTTGAATCACCGCTTCGAAAGTCTCCACGCCGTCCTCGATCCGGCGCGTGATCGGCGAGCGTTCAGGCAGCTCTCCGCTTGGTTTCTTGTCGCTCATGCCCCGCCCACCTTAAACTCAATATCGCTCGGATCGCTCTCGCCTGGCGCGAGGATTTTTAGGTCCTTCAACTCGTCATAGACGGCGCTAAGGCTGGTCGTCTCCATTTCTTCGAGCAGCGCTGCAAAGCTCTCAATCACAAAATAGGTCGGCTGAAACGTGTCGAAGGGATAATCCGTGCGCATCATACGCGGCAGATTAAACCGCAGCCTGCGGGCGCTGTCGCCGCTCACCGCATGCACCGTCTCAGCATAGCTGGAAAGCAATCCCGCACCGTAAGCCTTCACTCCGGCGCCCTCATGGATCAGGCCAAATTCGACCGTGTGCAGATAAAGCCGCCCGAGCAGATCAGACACGCCCTTGTTTTTCGCACGCAATCCCGCGCGGCCATAAGCGGCCATGAAATCGCCAAAAGTGCGGTCAACGAACATTGGCAGGTGGCCAAAGACATCGTGAAACATATCCGGCTCGTCATTGTAATCGAGCGAGGAATGCTGGCGCAGGAAGTTTGAAACAGGAAAACGGCGCTGCGACAAATGCTTGAAGAACACATCTGTGGGGATCACGCCGGGGACAGCAATCGCCTGCCAACCGGTCGCCGCGAGAAAACGCGGATTAAACTCTGCGTAGTCCGGAATGCCATTTTCCGCGAGCTGCAAGGTTGCAAGCCCATCCAGAAAAGCCGCAGACGCAAGCCCCTGCAATCCTGCTGATTGCCGGGTGACAAGATCACGCCAGCGCGCGTGATCCTGATCAGAAAACTGCGCCCAGTCCTGCGGAATGGTCCAATCATCCGCCGCACCCTCTGGCGGTTCTTCAGTCATGCGAAGTTGCTCCATGGGCACTCAATAAGCCGATCCTGCGAAGAAACCAATCTCAGTGCGCGTTACTCTGAAACAAGTAGAAACAGGGTTTCGCCCCAGCATCACCCTCCGCTTGGTCACGATCAAACATCACAAGGCCTATGGATTACCCAAATCGTGTGATAACAAGTTATTGAAGCAAATAATTGTACAGGGGATCTAGTAAATGCGCGTGGCTCTAGCAGATGACGAAAAGGAACTGCTCGAACAGGTGTCTGCCATCGTGGTAGGGGCAGGGCACGAGGTTGAGACATTTCTAGATGGCTCCGCTTTGCAACGGGCGCTGCAACGCGAGACGTATGACATTGTGCTGCTTGATTGGAACATGCCGGGCATGACCGGGCCAGAGGTCGTCAGCTGGGCGTCTGAGAACATGGACACACCGCCGCCTTTCATCGTGATGACCAGCCGCGCGGCGAAAGAAGATGTGGTCCATGGCCTGGAAGCAGGCGCGGTCGATTACATTATCAAGCCCGAATCAGACGAGGTGATCAAAGCGCGCATGGAAGCCGCAGCGCGCCGCAACGAGACCTCAAAACCAGACACCCAAGCCAGCTACGGCAAATATTCGCTCGACCGCAAAGCGAAGTCGATCACCGTTGATGGCGAGGATGTGCCGGTGACCTCGCGTGAGTTTGATTTGATTGACCTGTTTTTCCAGAACTTTGACCGGCCACTTTCTCGCGGCTATCTGTTGTCCAAGGTTTGGGGCGGCAATGCCGACCTCGAAACGCGCACGGTCGATGTCCACATCTCGCGGCTTCGCGCCAAGTTAAAGCTGGAACCGGCCAATGGCTTTGTGATCAGCACTGTTTTTGGATTTGGATATCGGATGGATGCGTATAATGATGAGCCATCCGATGAAGAGTGAGATATGATCCGCAAACACCGGTTCCTCAGCAGCGCAATCCTGGCCGCATCTTGCAGCCTTGCTCCCGCTTGCGCGGTGACCATGCCGCCGCAGATCAGCTCCAGCACGGGCGCTGCTCCGAGCGCGCAATCAATCCATCTGGTTGAACCGGACAAGGAACAGGCGCAGCTTTTGGCGCTGCATTCCGCTCTCAAACAAAGTTTGGCCGCTAAGGGCATCACTGTGGCGGAGGACGCCGATGTCGTGGCCGAATTGGCCCTGTCTCAGCGGGCAGCAAGTCTAGGCGTTTTCGCCGGTGAGGCTGGAGATAACACAGAGCCGCCCCGCCCTGTTGCCGAGCCGCGCAAAGCAAGATTGCTCGACCTGTGCAAGGCCGTAACGGTGGAAGCGAGCCTCGCCTTGTTTGACCGCGCAAGCGGCAAGCCGGTTCAGCAGAGCAAAGCTCAAGGCACCATTTGCGAAGGCAAAGAGCCGCCAATGGATGAATTTGCCGAGATTCTGGTGAGCCAGCTCGCCAGCAATTAGTAGCTGATCATCTGCTCGCAGTTCAGAATAATCTCAAACGAGGTGCCACCATCCGATTTGGTGCGCACTCTGATCTCTGCCTCGTGCTCGTCGACCACCTTTTTCACATAGGCCAAACCTAGCCCGGCGCTGGGCCCTGCTCCCTTGGTGCGCGCACCAAAGCGAGCAAAAGGATCGCTCACGCGTTCCGGCGGCAGGCCGGGGCCTTCGTCGACAACCTCAATCACCGGCGCGCCGTTTTCGCCGCTCTTCAACGCAACCTTGACCGTTTCGCCTTCGGACGAAAATTTGAGCGCATTGCCGATTAGGTTGTCGATCGCGCGCGACAGCGAATAAGCCTCCACCATACAGAACACCGGGTCCATCGGCAGGCTGGTTTCCAGCTTGATATGCTTGCGTTTTGCGAGCGGATAGGCCCGGTCGGTGGCCTCGTGCAGCAAAGCGCCAATATCGGTCTCGATCGGCTCAATGCCTTCATATTCCAGCCGGGCGATCTGCACGAAATCATCGGTCAGCTTAAGCGTACGGCGCGCCTGGCTCTCAATCCGCTCCATGCGCTCTTGTTCAGGCAGGTTCTTGCCCGCTGCTCCAACCAAGCCGACAATCGCGGCCTGCGGGGAGCGCATATCGTGCGAGAGAAATTCCAGCATTTCACGGCGCTGCTGCTCGCTCTCGCGGATCTTGGTGATGTCGCGCATGGTGATGATCTTGATCTGCTCGTCGATCTCCACCTCAGAGGAGGCGACCAGAAACTCGCGCCCATCCGCGGACGTTATCTCTTCCATCTTGGTGTCGAATTGCGCCCGGTTTTCGGCGAGCAATTGGAGTAAGGTCAGACCAGACCAATCGCTTTCCTCACCAAAAATGACCATCGCCTGCTCGTTCATAAGGACCGCGCGGTCCTCTTCATCAAACACCATCATCGGGTCGGGTGATGCGGACAGCGTCTTGCGCAGAAACGCCAGCCGCTCGCGCGTGGCTCCGATCAAATTGCGCATCAAGGATACCTGGCGCGCCACCGTATCAAAGCCGGAGCTGCCATCGGCGACCTCTTTGCCTGCGCGCGGCATCAGCGCCTGCGCTTCAACTTCCAAGAACCGGCTGACCGCGCTGAGGCGCCGCCAACCCCACAGCGGATAGGCAACCACCACGCCCAGAATCGCAGGGAATACCGGCATCCAATGGCCCGACACGACCAGCGCGGTGGACAGCGCCACCAGCGCCGCGATCAGCGCCAATGACAACCGCAATCCCCAAACCGGTGGGAATTGCCAGAAGGTGAGAAATAGCAGCGCAATCGCCGCGATCAGAGCTGCGCCAACGATCCAATCATTGAGGTCGGTGATCAGCTCATTTTGCAAAATGGCGCTCAATAGGTTGGCCTGCATTTCGACCCCGCTCATGATTCGCCCGGCATGATCCGCGACGGTGTAGCGGTCTCCAAGGCCTTGCGCGGTCGATCCAATCAGAACGATCTTGCCAGCCAAAAACTCGCGCGATGCCTGTCCAGAAACCACATCGCCCGCTGAATAGCTGACGAAGGAGCCATAGGGATGCATCGGTACAATCGGCTCGGCGGTGTCTTGCGGCAATTCCACAGCCTCCGCATCTGCACTCAGCGCGGCAACTTTGGTCAGATGGTCGTATTGCTGACCGCCCGCTTCAAATTCGAGCACAAAGCGGCGCACCACGCCGTCGCTATCGGCCCCGA
Organism: Erythrobacter sp. S249; assembly: GCF_057364975.1. Lineage (NCBI taxonomy): Bacteria > Pseudomonadati > Pseudomonadota > Alphaproteobacteria > Sphingomonadales > Erythrobacteraceae > Erythrobacter > Erythrobacter sp. S249. Next base: position 1,141,511 of record NZ_CP200287.1, read on the forward strand.
CGGACACATGCCCCACATCCTGCGCTGCATTGGCCAGCTCTGGGATAGGGAAAACCGGGACCGGTTCGTTGGACGCGCCCATCGGCCGCGCAAAGGCATGGGCCAGGATCACATTGCCAGCCTCCGCCACAGAGCGACTCAATTGCGCGTCGCTCTCTGGCTGGGTCGGGTCGACGAACAGAATATCGACCACGGTCAGCTTAGGACCATAGGTCGACAATTGATCGATCAGCTCCGCATGGCGCGCCCGGTCCCATGGCCAATTGCCAATCTCTGACAAGGCACGATCGTCTATTTCGACAATGACGATCTCGTCCGACGGCTCTGCAAGGCGGTATTGCGAGGCGAAATCGAGCAGACTGTAATCAATCCGGTGCGTCCATTCCTGCTGCCAAGCGGTCAGCACGAGCACAATTGTCGCGCCAAACAGCAGCAGCCATTCGCCGAACAGACGGAAATTCTTCATGCGGACGCTCGATTGTGCGGCAAGGGCTGACTCACTCGCTTATGGACAGCTCTTGCGTCGGGCTCCACACTTTGATGACGTCGCCTTCGTCAATTTCGAAGGTCGCAACGCGCCAGCGATAATCTCCATTCTCTAAGTTGGAGATGATGATGGCGGAATTTTCGAGCGCCACTTCATCGACCAGCAATTGGCCTGGCGTCTTCGCATTCCATAGCTGGAAGGCGCTCAGGCTGTCTTCGCTGCCCTGCGTGCGCCAAGCGAATTTGAACGCATCATCAAATGGTGATGGTTCAACCCCGCCCTCCACACCGGCGCGCTTGCGGCGGAAAGAGAATGTCCGCGACAGACCTTCAAGCCCAGAGGCGGAGATCGCGCGGGAGCGCACGAAATAGCGGCCGTCTTCGAGACCATCGAAACTGGCAAGCGGCGTATCTGTGATCCGCTCAGTCACGGTCTCGACAAAACCAGCATCCTTGGCAATTTGCGTACGATAGCCCGCCGCGCCGCTCAATTCGTTGATCGCAAACTCGACCATTTCGTCGGTTTGGATACGGCCCGGATCAACCAGCTCTGGCGCAGTTAACAGACGTTCTTGCGCGCCCAATTGATCCTTAGCCGAGGCAACACCGAAACCAGCAGCAGTCGCGGCCTCACTCTCGCCCGCGCTAACCGCAACCTCGCCTTCGATAACTTCGGTCAGGCTGACTTCGCCATCAGGCTCAAACCCGACGCGGAATTCGGTGCCGCGCACTGCCGTCACAGATAGAGGCGTGCCAATCCGATAGCGGCCCTGACCGTTCACCTTGGGCGCGACGACTTCACTGCGGCCTTTGAGAACCCTGATCTGCACATCGATCTGGCCATTGATGAGATAGCGGCGCGCATCGACAATGCGCACGCGCGAGTTGGAGGGGATAGAAAGGCTCGAATTGCCGTCTCCGGAAAACGCGGCAAAGCTGTTTGCGCGGGTGGTAATCTCTGCGCCTTCACGCACAGCCAGGCCAATGCGAGGCGTCACATTGCGGCCGCGCGCGGTTAGGCTGACGCTGCCCGAAAAGCTCTGAAGGGTCAGCGGGACCGGGCGGTATTTCAGCAGGCTGCGCGGAATTTTTAGGGTCGTCCCAACCTGCATCAGGCGCGGGTTGCGCACGCCATTGGCGCGGCGCACGCGCTCCAGCGCGGCTGGGTTCACCAAATAACGCTTGGTCAGGTCGTACAAAGTGTCCGACGGCTTCACGACATAGCGGATCTCGCCCTCGGGCGCGGCAATGGCTTGGGTCGTCGCTGAGGCGAAAAACGCCCCCGCAATCAATATTTTCAGCGCAGCTTGCTTCATGCAAAATCCTCCGGTCCTCTGGGTATAACACCTTGGAGGGCCGCGAAACCAGTATTGGCTGGCTGCAATGAAATTTTACATGTTCTGAGCGCAGCAGGAACGCGTCTTAAACGAAGCCCTCGGCTTGGTGTTTGGCCAATTCCTGCTCGTCCCAGCCCAGCAGCTCCCCGAAGATTTCCGCGTTATGCTGCCCCGGATGGGTCGGCGCAGATTTGCGAAAACCCGATTGCGATTTGGAAAAGCGCGGAAAGGCATTTTGCATCTTCAACTTGCCGCGGCCCTCGGTCTCAACCTCGATGATCGCCTCGCGCTCTTTGAAATGCGGATCCTCAAGCATGTCTTTCGCGGTGTAGACCCGGCCCGCTGGGATCGAATATTCGATCATCAGTGCATCGACCTCGTCCATGGTCAGCGTGGCGGTCCACTCATTGATCAGAATATCGAGCTCTGTCTGGTTTTCGCCGCGCGCCAGATGGGTCGCGTATTTCGGGCTTTCTGCAAGCTCGGGCTGGCCCATGGCCTGCGCCAGACGGGCAAAGATGGCATCATTATTGCCGCCAATCATAAACGGACCATCCTTGCAGGAATAGACGTTCGAGGGGGCAATGCCGGGCAAGATCGACCCAGACCGCTCCCGAATGAAGCCATTGTAATCATATTCGGGGACCAGCCCCTCCATGACTTGCAAGACCGCCTCATACAGCGCGGTGTCGATCACCTGGCCCTCGCCGGTTTTCTCGCGGTGATGCAGCGCGGCAAGCACACCCATAGTGCCATAGGTCGCGCATAGAGTGTCGCCGATTGAGACGCCCATGCGCGATGGCGCGCGGTCCGGCTCTCCCACGATATAGCGCCAGCCGCCCATAGCCTCGCCAATACCACCGAACCCGGCGCGCTTTGAATAGGGCCCAGTCTGTCCATAACCAGACATGCGCGCCACAATCAGGCCGGGGTTGTGCTTGTGGAGCTCCTCCGGTGAAAGGCCCCATTTCTCCAGCGTTCCGGGCTTAAAATTCTCAATCAGCACGTCGGCTTTCTTGATCAGTTCAGCGGCAATCGCCTGGCCCTCTGGAACGCGCAAATTGCAGGTCACAGAGCGCTTGTTGCGGGCAATGACCTCCCACTGCACCTTCTCCTCGCCCTGACCCCAAACGCGCATCGGATCGCCTTTGCCCGGTGCCTCGATCTTGATGACATCTGCGCCCATATCGCCGAGCAATTGACCGCAAAATGGGCCAGCCAGCAGCTGCCCCATTTCGACCACGCGCAATCCGGCGAGCGCGCCATTGTTTTTCGGCTCGGTCATTCGGCCGCCTCGGCAATGCCTTGATCATGCCACTCAGGTTGGATTGGCGCCGGCAGGCCGGTTTCGCTCTCGCAATTGGCGCGCAGAGTCTCGATTCCAGGACCGTAGTCGAACAGCGATAGCTCGCCGCGCTCAGCTCGCATCTTGGTGCGCAAGGCCTCAGTGGCCGCAATGTCGATGACGCCGTCACCGTCGGCGACGACCCCATAATTGGCCGCGCCTTCAGGCGTGACAAGGCCTTGCCGAATTTCGAGGCCCACCAACTCTGGATCACGCTCCAGCGGGTCGCCCCAGCCGCCGCCGCCCCAGGTGATGAAGTGCAGCAATTCGCCTTCTTTGACGGATACGTCTTCGATCTTATTGCCAACGATTTCCGTGGTGCCATCCGCGCGTTCGAGCACTTTCTTCGCGCGCATTCCGGGATGCCCGCCATTGACGCCCCAAGGCGGCACGAACCAGCGGTCATCATGGATTGCGATTTCACCATCGGCAAGGAAACGGTAAGTCATGTGAATACCATTACCGCCGCGGTGCAGGCCCGCACCCCCGCTGTCTGGTTCGGTCGCATAGCGTTCAATCCGCAGCGGGAAATAACGCTCCAAAAACTCGTTTGGCACATTGGTAAAGCCCGGCCACAGCGAGTGTCCGTCCGGTCCATCGCCCAGCGGCCGCCCCGGAATCCCGCCAAAGCCGATTTGGAACAGCTGGAACCAATCGCGCTCTTTGCCCTCTCGGCTGTCCCAGCCGGAATAGAAGAGATGCGGTGATGAGCTGAACCCAGCAGCGTTGAGGAACTCCGGCGTTCCTTGGCCCAGCAGACCACCGAGAATGTCGAAAATCCGCCCCAAAGCGTGGGTGCGCCCAGAAAGCGCTGCGGGGAATTTCGGCTTCAGCAAAGATCCTTCTGGAATGCGGACCTCGATCAGATCGTAGAACCCGTCATTGAACAGGATCTGCGGGTCGAACACCATGATCATGTAGATGCCGAAGAACATCTTGAACATGTTTTCATTGAGGAAAAAGTTGATCGAAGCGGCAGATTGCGGATCGGTGCCGTCAAAGTCGAGAATGACCTTATCGCCCTCGCGCCACATTGTGCATTTGATCTTGTAAGGGCCATAGCCCTTGCCATCATCGCAGATGTAATCCTCAAAGCTCGCTTTCTCGGTCGGGATCGCCTGAGAAATCAGCGCCTTCATCGCGCGGTGGTTGCGCGCAAGCAGCTCTTTGGTGGCCGAATAATAGACATCATCGCCAAAGCGCTCGCACATTTCGATCACGCGATTGGAGGCGACGCGGCAACTGGCGATCAGCGCGTTGAGATCAGCCTGACACCAGTCGGGCTTGCGCGTCTGGTGCATCACCAGCTTCATCAGGTCGTCGTTATATTCGCCGTCCTTCCAGATTTTCACCGGCGGGATGCGCACACCTTCTTGAAAGATCGAGGTCGCACCAATCGGCATGGAGCCGGGCACCATGCCGCCAATGTCAGACTGGTGGCCGAACATGGACGTGTAGGCGACCAAGCGGCCATCCTTGAACACAGGCAGCAAAACGAGCCAATCGTTGGAGTGGCTGATCGCGCCGCCAACGGAGTAAGGATCGGAGAGGAAGATCATATCGCCTTCCTCAACCGTGCCATCGAACCCGTCTAGGAATGGGCCGATATAGCTGCCAAATTGGCCTACGATCATCTCGCCGCTGGGCGCAGCGATCAGCGGAAAGGCATCGCCTTGCTCGCGAATGCCGGGCGACATGGCAGTGCGCACCAGCGTCGCATCCATCTCAATGCGCGCATTGCGCAGCGCGTTCTCGATAATGTCGAGCGTAACCGGATCGATATCGAGCTTTTTGAAGGGAGTGGTGTTTGATTGAATGATTTGTGCAGGCATCGTCTCAGCCCTTCTCGTTCAAATTGATAAGGATATTGCCGACCGCATCGACCGTGGCGGTGCAGCCATTTTCAATCAGAGTGGTCGAGTCCATTTCGGTGATGATCGCCGGGCCAGGGATGATGTCCCCTTGGCGCAGTTTCGCGCGGTCATAGATCACAGCGGCGCGTTCTTCGCCGTCCATCCAAAGCGTGTGAGCCCGGATCTTCGCGGACGAAGGATCGCCGTCGCCCTTCTCCAGCTCATTGGCAGGCAGATCGGGCGCTTCACCCATCGCAACCGCGCGCAGGTTCACGATCTCGTGCGGGGTATCCATGTTGAAAGTGAAGAGGCGCAGATGCTCCTCGTCAAAGCGCGCCAGAATACCGTTGATCCCATCTGTGTTGAGCAAGTCCTGATCAATGGTCAGCGGCACTTCAAAGGCTTGACCCGCATAACGGACGTCAACTTCAAAGGTGCTGGTAATGGCGCTTTCGGGCACGCCGTCCGCGAGCAGTTCCGCCCGCGTCTGCTGCTCCATTTCGGTCAGGACATTGGCAAGCTCCACCTCGTCCGTATCGCGCGCCAGCTTGCTAAAGCTGCGTGCGGTTTCGGTGCGCATCCGCGTGGTCGCATCGCCGAGCGCGCACAGCACGCCGGGGGATACCGGGCTGACCGCTGGCCAGCTGCCCATCAGCTTCGCCACCGCATTCACATGCAGCGGCCCTGCCCCGCCAAAGCCCATCACCGCGAACTCGCGCGGGTCATAGCCCTGCTGAACGCTGATCATGCGCAGCGCGCCGAACATGTTTTCATTGACGATGTCGATAATGCCGCGCGCGGCCTCCATCAGGCCAACGCTCAGCGCATCCGCAACCGTCTGAACAGCCTTCTTAGCGCCTTCCCGATCAAGCTGGAACGCACCGCCGAGCAGATCCTCTGGCAGATAGCCGAGCACAACATTGGCGTCGGTCACGGTCGGCACTTCGCCGCCCTTGCCATAAGCCACCGGGCCGGGCACCGCGCCCGCGCTTTCCGGGCCAACCCGCAGTGCGCCGGTTAATTCTGGCACGTGAGCGATTGAGCCGCCGCCCGCGCCGACTGTCTTTACATCGAGCGCCGATGCGCGGACCGATAAGTGGCCGACTTCGGTGGTGCGCACGCGGCGCGCCTCAAGCCCTTCAATCAGCGCCACATCGGTCGATGTACCGCCGACATCCAACGTCAGGATATTGCTGAGGCCAGCGTTCTTGCCGACCCACAATGCGCCGGTCACACCGCCAGCCGGGCCGGACATCAGAATGTTGACCGGATGCTCTTCAGCCTTCTGGCTGCTCATCAACCCGCCATCAGAACGCAGCAGCGAGAGCTTGCCTTTGAGGCCCTCTTGCTCAAGCCGATTGCGCAGGTTGGAGACATATTTGCCGACCACCGGGCGCACCGCCGCATTGGCAACCGTGGAGAGTGTGCGCTCATATTCCTGCATTTCAGGCAGAACCTCATGGCTCAGCGACACAGGCAGACCGGGCAGCTCTTCGGCTGCAATTTCGCCAATGCGCTGCTCATGCGATCCGTTCACATAGGCGTTGATCAGGCTGACAGTCAGCGCTTCGATACCCTGCCCCTTCAGCTTGCGCATTGCGGCGCGCACTGCGTCCTCATCCAGAGGGCGCACCTCCTTGCCATCCGCGCCCATCCGGCCCGGCACGTCAATCGTGTCCTCCAGATGCGCGAGCGGTTGAGGCTTTGGCCAGACGATCCAAGCGGCAAGCCCACCGGGCACAAAACTGCGCGCAATCTGCATCACGTCGCGGTAACCCTCGGTCACTATCAGGCCGACTTTCGCGCCCTTGCCCTCCAGCACCGCATTGGTCGCAACGGTGGTGCCGTGCAGGAAATATTCGATCTCGCTCGGCGCGACATCGGCTTCCTTCGTGATCGCTTCGACGCCCGTCAGAATACCCTCTGAGCTGTCATGCGGGGTCGAGGGGGTTTTGTGACGCCAGAATGCTCCGGTCTCATCGTTAAACAGCAAGAGGTCGGTAAACGTGCCCCCAACATCCACTCCAAGGCGATAGCCCATTAGGCAGCATTCCTTTCTTTATCATCGGTCGGGTTTGGAAACCCACCTGCTTTACCGACCATCGCCGGCAGTTCTTTATCCATCACACCGGCAAGCCAGTGGTTCGTTTTGATAATGGTATCGAGCGAAAGGCCCGTAGAAATCTTCGCTCTTTCGAGCATGTAGAGAACATCGTCGGTCGCAACATTGCCCGCAGCGCCCGGAGCAAAGGGGCATCCGCCGAGCCCTCCAATCGATGCATCGACCGTTTGCGCGCCTGCGCCGATGGCCGCCCAGACATTGGCGAGGCCTGTGCCGCGCGTGTTGTGAAAGTGTACACGGACGGGCAGCGGATCAATGGCTTCGCGCACTCGCTCCACCAGACGCGCAACGTGCGCTGGATTGCCGACGCCGATTGTGTCGGCCAGAGCAATCTCGACCGGCCCTGCCTCGGCAATGGCCTTAGTCATGGCGACAACGTGATCCTCGCTCACCTCGCCTTCGAACGGACAGCCAAAACTTGCGCCAATGGTGGCCTGCGCAGTGAGGCCTGCCTCCTTGGCTCGCTCTATAATTGCGCAGCAGGCATCGACCGATCCATCACTCGTCTGGCCCTGATTGCGCATGGCAAAGGTGTCGGTGGCCACCGCTACTGCGCCCAATTGATCAATGCGTCCTGTGGCAATCGCTCGCTCTGCTCCGCGCAGGTTCATCACCAGGCCAATGTAGGTCACATCATCACGGTCAGGCAGGCCCGCGCACACCGCATCGGCATCGGCCATTTGCGGCACCGCCTTGGGATTGACGAAGCTGGTCACTTCGATCCGCCGAGCCCCGGCTTCGATTGTCCGATTGATCAGCGTCAGCTTGTCCTCCGTGGAAATCGGTTGCTTCTCATTTTGCAAACCGTCGCGCGGACTGACCTCAACAATTTCTATGCTTTCTGTATACATTTATATTAGGCCCGCTTCTTATTCTGATCCGCTTCCGCTGCCATCATTTCTTGATGCGCATCCGAATAAGCATGGAAAGCACGGCGGATATGGCCGGTCATAATCGCTTCCGCCCACGGCCCATCGCCGCGCTCAAAAGCCGCGATCAATTCGTCATGCTCCTGATGCGAACGAACCAGTTCACTGAGTTCATAATGATGCGCAGTGCGCCAAATTACCGGCTGCTCAATCAGGGTTTGCAGCAGAATTTCGAGCCGAGGTGAAGCCGCGGTTCGCAGGATCAGCGCATGAAACTCGCGGTTGCGAGCAAGGAATTCTTCGATATTCGGTGGATCACTCGAAACCGCATCTCCAAGACGGGAATTGTGCATTTCTAACGCCTTGAGAACCGCATCATCCATCAGCTCTGCGGCTCTGCGCGCGGCATATCCCTCCAGCATGGCGCGCAGCTCAAACACATCATGCACGTCATCCAGCGACCAGTCAGAGACATAGCTGCGCTGAGATTCTGTTTTGCGGATCAGCATATCCGCCTCTAGCCGGCGCAAGGCCTCGCGGATCGGCGTACGCGACACGCCGCACATCTCAGCCAGCGCCTCTTCACCCAAGGCCTCACCCGGGGCAAGATCGCCCGAGATGATAAGCTCGCGGATTTGCGAGTAGGCCTTGTCCGATGCGCGAGACATAGAATCCTCTAAAAGCTTGACGGGTTGATTTTGTATACAATAAGGAACGCGCACTGCAATGATTGTTTATTCGCTGTGCGATTTTTCGAAAGATCGCAGCCGCCACCGACCAAGTCCGATCAAAATCGGATCACGATAAATCTGGGGAAGTCGAATTATGAAGCGTTCAACCAAAGCTCTGCTGTTCGCCACGGCTGCATTTGCGCCCGCGCTGGCAACACCTGTTCACGCGCAAGATTCAGAGGTGCCCACCTCGGTCGATGCGGATGAAGAAGACAATGCGATTATCGTTACCGCGCGGCGCCAGAATGAACGCTTGCAAGATGTTCCCGCATCGGTTTCGGTTCTTACCGCACAAGCTTTGGAGCGCACCGGCGCCGACAATGCCGAGGATTTCGTTCAGCTAACCCCCGGCGTCACCATCGTGACTGGCACGGCTGAGGCGGGCGATACCCAGATCAACATTCGCGGGATCAATGGCGCGCGCGATGCGGAAAGCTCCGTCGCGCTGGTGGTTGATGGCATCCTTAAAACCAACACTGCGCAATTGAACCAGACCCAAGGTACGCTGCGCCAGGTCGAAATCCTGAAAGGTCCGCAAGGCGCGCTTTACGGACGCAACGCGGCTGCTGGTGCGATTGTCCTGCAAACGCTGAAACCCTCCGATTTCTTCGAAGGCGGAGTGAAGGCGTCTTACGCGAACGAAAACACCATACAGGCAACCGGTCATGTGGCTGGGCCGCTCGGCGACAATCTGGGCTTCGTCGTATCTGGCTATTACAGAAGCACAGACGGTTTCTTCCGCAATGAATTTCTCGACAGCGATGTGGTCGATGATCAGGAAGTGTGGAGCGTGGACGGGCGCTTGGTCGCGAACCTGGGCGATGCAACAGAGCTCGATATCAAAGCGCGCTATTCACAGCTACGCGGCGCGTCGATCAACTTCAATTCCTCGTTCCACCTGCCGAATTTCGCGGGCGTGAACCCGGCATTTAACGAAGATGTGAACGACCATCCGTTCCGCTATTATGGCAATATCCGGCCCACGAACGAGCAGGACAGCTTGGATATCTCAGCCAAGATCGAGCATGATTTTGGCGACATCACGCTGACCGCATGGGCGCTCTATTCCGACGTCGATCAATTGCTGACCGCCGACGGGACCTCGGCGGACTTTGCACGCTTCATCGCAGCGGCGGACCCCGCCGCGCAAAATGTGGTCGACAGCTGCTTCTCCTCTACCGCGAACCTCACCGGCTTCCCGGTCAACCAGCCCGGCTTTGTTGGCGCTCTGCCGGTTCCCTTCATCTTTGATCCCGTCAATGGTTCCACCTTTGGCGCCTACAGCCCGAGCACATGCGACGGCACTCAGCTGCAGATCCGCAAGCAATCCGACATCAGCGGCGAGATCCGCCTGGCCTCTAACGGCGGCGATGCGCTGAGCTGGCAGATCGGGGCATACTTCCTCAATATTGACCGCGAAACCGGCGTCAGCATTGGCGGCGACACAGGCGCAGGCGTCAGCCGCGAGCTGTTCAACGCACCGGGCAGCGCCAACCCAACCTCGCTGTTGCTCAATGATACATTCGACACCAGCGTCTATGCCGTGTTCGGCAATGCGGAATATCAGTTCGGCGATTTCACCGCTGGCCTCGCCTTGCGCTATGACATCGAAGACCGCTCGTCAGAATCGCTTGTGCCAGCCGGCGCGCTCGATCCCTTCACCGGCGGCCCGATCAACCCTGGCCTTGCCTTCGGAGCCTTCGCGCCGGTCGATGCGACCTTCCGGCAGCTCCAGCCGAAAGTCAGCCTCAGCTGGCAGCCCAATCCTGACCTAAACTTCTACGCCAACTGGGGCATTGGATTTAAGTCGGGCGGCTTCAACAACCAAGGCTCCGCCGCCATCATCGATGCCAATTTCGTGCAATTTATCGGCGCGGATGTATCCATCGAAGACCAGTACGACAAAGAGGTCTCCTCCGCGTTTGAAGCGGGCGTAAAGGGCGAGATTGCGGGCGGCGCGATTACCTTCGACCTCGCGGCCTATTACACCGACATCGAAGACATGCAGTTCTTCGAGTTCTTCGTTGGCTCGTTCGGCTTGCTCCGGGTCGTGTCCAACATTGACGAGGTCGATGTCTACGGGATTGAGTTCAACACCTCTGCCGAAGTGGTCGACGGCTGGACCTTCTTCGGCTCGGTCAACGTCACCGAGAGCGAGATCAAAGCCAACAGCTCGCGCCCTTCAACGGTTGGTAACAAATCACCCTACACCGCTGATTACACGATCAATCTGGGTACAGAGATCGATGTACCATTCAATGACAGCGTCGATCTGATCGTGCGCGCGGACTACCGGATTACTGGCCCGACCTGGTTCCACTCATTCCAGAACCAAGAAGCGCCCACGCTCTTCTCCGGCCTGCTGCCGATCTCTGCCCTCGCCCTGCCTGACTTTGTCGGCAATGCGAATTACGGCGTGGCGCGGCGCGATGCCTTTGGCGTGCTGAACCTGCGCGCTGGGATTGAGACTGGCAATATCACCGCCGCGATCTTTGCCAACAATGCGCTGAACCGCGAATACCTCAACGAGGTGATCCCGGCGATCGAATTTGGCGGATCCTTCATCTCGCCGGGCGCCCGCCGCTTGGTTGGCGCTGAAATTGGCTTCAAGTTCTAAGCCAGAAATCTAACGGGCACCAAAAGAGGCGTTGTGATGAGCAAGCTCGATGAAAACTACGCCAAAGCCTATGGGCAAAGGGCGGGCTTTGGCAAAAAGCCCGCTCTCATCCTGATCGATTTTGTCGAAGGCTATTTCGACCCAGAATGCGATCTCTATGCAGATGTCGATGACGCGCTTGCCTCGGCGCTGCGCGTGCGCGAGGCCGCCAGCAGAGCGGGAATTCCGATCATCCTGACCAACGTGGTGTATCACCCAAAGGCAATTGATGGCGGGCGCTTTTATGAAAAGGCCCGCCCGCTGCGCTACTTCCTCGAAGGAAGCGCGATGGGGGCATGGCCCAAAGGGTTGGAGCCGCGCGAGGATGAGCTGATCATTTCCAAGCAATATCCCAGTGCATTTTTCGGGACGTCGCTCGCCTCAACCTTGACCGCGCTGGGCGTGGACAATGTTATTTTGACCGGCCTGACGACGAGCGGCTGTGTCCGTGCATCATGCGTGGACGCGATGAGCCACGGCTTTATCACAACCGTAGTGCGCGATGCCGTAGGCGACCGTCACAAGGCCCCGCACGAAGCCAATCTGTTCGATATGGACGCCAAATACGCCGATGTGGTGAGCGAAGGAGAAATCGTCGCTCATCTGCAAGGGCTTTAAACGGTGCTGTCAGTCTAATCGCAACCAGTCTCTGATAGCGCGAGTACCCCTTCCTCACTGGGTTCTCAGGCCATGAGGTTTTGCCACTCAATCAGAGCGGCTGAGCGGCTTGCTTGGTAAATTTGGCGGTCGGTGAGGTGGCGATTTGCGTTGAAGTGATTGTGGACGTTGGCGTGAACTGAAGCGAACTTTTGCAAGCTCTTCATCTGTCGGAACCGCAGCATTGCTCGCTCTCGTCGTCGAAACGGTAGATGCGAGTTTTCCGCTCGATTGTTCTTCGAGCGCCCCATCTCTTGTCGTTCGAGATTACCAAGTTCGCGCATCGCTGCTGGATAAGATTTCAGACCGTCAGTGACAATCGTTTCAGCGTCTTCTTGAAAAAGCGCAAAGCTGCTGATTTGTCTCGTTTCTTGGTGACATTGCTTTCGAGGATCTCGCCTTCATGATCGACAGCGCGCCAAAGGTAATGCGTCTCGTCGTTGATCTTCACAAAGACCTCATCGACGTGCCAGCGCCAATTTCTAAAGCCGCGCATCCTGCTGATCCGCTGGCGTTTAATGTCCGCTGCGAACAGCGGGCCGAAACGGTTCCACCAATGCCTGACGGTTTCATGGCAAATGTCGATGCCGCGCTCGGCCAGCAAATCTTCGACATTCCGCAGGCTGAGCGGAAAGCGGACGTACATAATCACTACAAGCCAGATGACTTCAGGTGACGAGTTGAAATAGCGAAATGGACTGGCGAGTTTGAGAGGTCTGGGCATGGCCCTGCCCTCGCCTATCACTCGCAGTCCGCTAACCGGTGCATTTGCTCTAACAGCGCTCCCCCCTTAGAACTTGCTCAAGATGTTCAGGAACGGTCCATGACTTGAGTAACTTTGGTCGGTCAGATCATCAGAGAAGTCTGACAGTGAATAGCCAACACCTACCTTCACATTGTCACCAATGTGGCGGTAGATCGCCCCCAGAGCGCCAAGCCGCATATCGTCGGCCAAAGTGACCCACAAAGCGCGCCCTTCAACTAGCGCATCCCATTTCTTGTTCACGCGGTAGTCGGCACGGAGCACACCCAGATGGGCTTCCGAGCTCACGAAGATATCGCTATCACGGGTTACAGAAACACGGCCTTGACGGTAGCCATATTTGGCACCCAAAGTCAGTTTCTGGCTCAGATCATAGTTTAAGTCTGCACTGAAGACGACGCTGCGCTGTTTCGGGCTTTCTACCTGGCCTGATCCGGTGATCTGACCCACTGGGCCCAGATCTTCGAAATAGGTGAAGCGAACAAGACCATTGAAGCGTTCATTGTTGACCGGACGGAATGCCAGGCCAGCGACCGCTTCGGTGAACTCAGCTGCATTGACGGAGCCGCTTTGCTGATCGGCACGAGCCAGGTTGAACCGGCCCAATGCAGTCCAGCTCGGGTTCACTTCATAACTAATGTCGTTGCGGAGTAGCCAAACGGTTTGATCGATCGTTGCGCTTTTCTCTTTGCGCAGCTCAATCGAGCTACCCAAACGCACGCCCTCGGTGACGTATCCAAAGCCTAAGCTACCTGCGGTACGGCGGAACACGCCGGTGGATACATCGTCAATGCGGCCATTTTCAAAGCTACCGTTGATCGATATCTTATCAGTAGGATCGAATTGCAGACCAAACCCGCGGGTCAACGCTGGCGCAGAGCCGCCAAAGCCGATGCGGTTTTCGCCGTAGACAGACAGGCTGTCGCTAAAGCGTTGGCGTGCACCGACCGTAAGCGTACCGCGGTTAGACCGGGTGAAGATGTTCTGGCTGTCGAGGCCGGTGTCAGTGCGATCTGCGAACAGAGCGTAACCAACATAGGCTTCTGAGCCTTCGCCAAGGCGGCGATTAAGCTGAACATCTGCGCCAAGGCCGCCGTCACCATCGGAGACTTCACCGCTCAGCGACATTCTTTCAGTCAATTGAGCGGTTACGCCGCCGCCGAAGCGGTTGTTGCGTTGACGCGTATCATCACGATCAAGTGTGGCTTGGCCAAAGGCATGCACTGCTACGTTCTTAGAAGGAGCATAGGCCACTTCCACAGCGGCATCCGTACGGCTGCCATCCTGCACTGAATTGAACAAAGTGCCCGGCGTGCGATCTTCATAACGAAGGCCCAGTTTGGTTGTCACATTGCCTGTGCCTGCTGCGAATTTAGCCGCCAGATCGACCGACCCGGTTTTGTTGTCGCCGGTATTGTCTGACGAAAGCTCATCATATTTGGCTGCAATCGACAATGCTTGCCCAATGGGAACACTTGCTGCCGCGCCCCAGCGGGTGGTGTCCGAAAGGGTGAGATTACCAGTGGACGCAAAGCCAGCTTCGTAATTCTCGTAATAGCCGTGCAATTTGCCCAGATCGCCAGCCTTGCCAGCGAGTTCAGCGAAATTGACGCCGGCTTCTGCGCGGTAAGCTTTCGCTTTTGCACTGGTGCCGGGGTTGGCAATGTCAGTGAATGACAGGCCGCCATCAACCGAATTGGACTGGCCGAAACCGGGTCCATCAGTGCGGGCGACTTCACCCTTAATATAGGTGCCAGCAGTCAAGCGGATCAAGACATCGGTGCCAAGCAGAGTTTGCGCTGCTTCTTCAACGGTGTCGCGTTGACCCGTGATACCAAAGCGCACTTTCTCGCCCAGCCAGCTGGTCGCACGGCCGCCTACAGTGTAGCCATCAAGATCACCCACCAATGGTGTGTATTCATAGCGGACCACAAGAACAGGAACGTTACCCGTCGAGCTGCCTTCACGAACTGTGCTGCCATTGGCAACCGTTGATGAAAGCGGGTTAAGCAGAGTGATCCGGCCCTGATACGGGTCAAAATCATAATCCTGCTGCGGATAGAGATCGCGGCTTTCAATAACGAGGCCAGTGTTGCGATCACGCGTTTCAATGCGCACCCGCTCAGAACCGATCGACACATCTTGACGTTGCAAGAAGTAGAGCGAGCCGCCCGTACCGCGGAATTCTTCACGAGCTGGCAAAGTGCCAGGATCAGAAGCAAATGCGGTGATCTGTGTTTTGCGCTCACCAAACTCTGTGGTTTGATCGCTGTTGATGTCGATCAATGCGCCGAACAGGCCGCGGTCGAGTTGAGCAAGTTCTGCGCCATTGAAATTGGTTACGAAGTTACCGAGCACAAACTGGCTGTCGTCCTTGGCAACTTTGAGATAAAATCGGCCTTGCGTCGGAGCATCTTCTACCAGCGTCGAATTGTCCCCGTAGGTCGGGTAATATTGATCGCGGTTCAAACGGCGCAGCAATTGGCTTGGATCTTTGCGGTCAAGATTGCTGAAAAGGTCTTTCAGCAAAGTCTCCCCCGTATCGACAGAAGCCGTGATGCGGATATCGTCTTTGTCATCGCCATCATCGTCTCCGATCACACCTTTGGCATAAAACGCCGCGCGTCCGATTGCGAAGCTGCCTTGGGCAAGAGTATCTCCGCTAACATCCTCTGCAGGGCCAGAGCCAAAGCTACGGCCGAGTGTCAGATCACCCTGCCCTACTACAAACCAGTCATCCTTTTTCACGGCGAAGCTCTGCGACTTTTCGTATACAGTCTCGCCATTCCGCTTGATGACTACATCAAGTTTGGATGAAGGTCCGCGGCGCGCGACAATTTGCTGCGCAGCAAACCGGCCATTATTGTCGATAGGGACAACTTGGCCCGCGACATAGACTAGATCGGTGTCAGGATCGGCGAACCCTGTGACAGTGGCCATAAGCCCACCAAGATTGATATTGCGATGCGCCGCTTCGTCAATGGTACCAAAGTTAGAACGATCAATCGGTTCATCATCGCCTAGCTCGTCTAGCTTCTTATCAACGATGGTCAGCTCTTCAACGGCCGTTTCGTCAAACTGGCCATTCTTCCCATAAACCCGCAGCACATAGAACATTGCAGATGGTCCTGACATCGGCACATCCCAAGAAGCTGCGCCCATTTCATTAACGTCAAGAACAGCCAATGGCTCGCTGTCTGGAGATTGCGAAGCGCTGAAAATGCGCACTTCACTTTTCTCGATAAACCCGGGGTAGTTATTGTAGGCTAAGAATGTGGCTTTTTGCCCAGCAACAGCCGACCGCTGTGCTTCTACCAAACCTACATTGAGGACTGGCGAGACAACCAGTGTATCAGCACGAAAACGAACTTCATGCTGAGCGTTCGTTGAGATTGGCTCACCTGCCGCGCGGCGTTCGTTGCGCCTTAGGCTCGCTGCATTGAAGTTATCGGGCTTGGTTGTTTGAACCTTGTCGGCAATACGCAGGACCGTCTCACGGGCCGTTTCTCGGTTGGCTGCGGATGCTTGCGATTGCGCCTGCGACGTTTCAACAACAGCCTGGTTAGCTGTTGCAACGGCAATAGCCGCTTTCGAAGTTGTGCTTGAAGCACGTGATTTCGCTTGCCCTTGAATCACGGCATCCGAAACAAAAACAACCTGTGGTTGTGCGGCTGCTTCCGGCTCATCTGCCAGGACCGCCGTGGGCGTTGCCAATGCGGCAGCCACAATTCCCGTGCGCAGAGCCCAAACATTGAGATTTTGGGCAATTGATGAAGTGGTATATGTGTTTTTCATGGCCCTTACTCCCCCTTCTCGGTTCGTTGGGCTTGCGGCACCTCTTCTGGCGCGACGCCAAAGTTCAGCTCGCCAAATTTGCCTCGTGTGAGCCTGATCGAACGTGGGTTGTCAGTGGTCGGCTCCCAGCCAAGTGGTAGGCTGCGAGTGTCGATCTTGAGTACGAAGTTGGAGCCGATGCGAGCATCTGGCACAGCGGCACAAGCAATATGATAGCGCCCGAACTCATCGGTCGTTATCAGTTGTCCGTTGACCGTGCCGAGGCGCACACCTGGCACACCCGGTTCGTTTTCGTCCTGATAGCCATCCCTGTCTGCGTCTTCGAAGACCTTTCCGATCAGTTCAGAGCAGTCGAAGACCGCACTCGGCACGATGGTAACAACGGCGGTGCCGCGGTTCGAAATTTCCAAACCATCAGAGCCGTTCTGTGCAAGGCCAGTGTTCACCTTCTCACCGCCTGTCACACCGGCACCAATCACGACTGCCAAATTGTATGTCACGGAGCCGTTCGCAGGAATGACCTGATCTTCCCAAATCAACGTGCGACCGGTGCTAACTGGTTCTTCAGGCTGCCCATCGACCAGCGATGTGCCAAGCACATACTTCGTACCCGATGGCAGAATATCGACTACATCGACGTCGGCTCGCTGCACATTCTCTGCATTACTGACCGTGATTTCGTAGGGGACGACATCGCCAACGTTCGCGGTGCGTTTTGGGCTAGTCTTTGTAACAATCAGCTCGCCGCGCGTCAGGAATGGATCGAGTGGAATGTGATTGAAAATCACATCGGGGTCGCCTGCCTCAAGAGCAAACTCCAAGTAGTAAGGAGGTGTTGGCCCGGTCGGTATGGCATTGGTCGGATTGACCAAAACCGGCGCTGCAAGCCCAGTGGGGTCAAACGGCCCATCCAATGGCGCGATCACGCTTGAAACTGGGCCAAAGCCGGCGGGTGGCTGGATAGAGATCGTATACTCCGTCTCGCCAACTGGACATTGCGGTGCAGCCCCCGGAACGATGTCGAAGCGATAGGCTCCAGACGCCCCGGTTGTTTGGTTCGCCTGGCTAGAGTCTACATAGCAAATGTCGGGCAACGCATTGCCTTGATCATCAACCAAATTCAGCGTCGCACCCGCAATTGGGCTGCGCTCCACTGAATCGTAAATAATGCCCGAAGGATCAATCGGAGCATTTACGTCGCTAGTGGTCGTGTTTGGCTCAAGAGTAAGGTCTTCTATGGTTTCGAAAACGACGCCGTTCTCAGGATTAATAAACTGCACCGTGAGAGGCGTGTTGCTGGGCAGACCTTCAATGCTGTAATTGCCGTCGGCATCAGCGGTGGTTTCGGCGATTACATCGCCGTTCTCATCGAGAACCTGGACAAGGTAGCCCGGCGCGCCATCCTCGTCAGTTTGCAGATCTTCATCGCCATTGTCGTCGTTGAAGACGGTACCTTCAAGAGTACTGATCGGCGCCTCAACTACGACTGTAACGGTGCTCGTCGAGCAATTGGTCGGATTCAGGGTCTCGCAGATCTCATAGATAATCGTGTACGTGCCAGCAGGCACGTCTGCACTAACAGAAACAAGGCCGGTGGCAGGATCGAGCACAACGCCGGGATCAGCTGCAGGTGTCAGAACTGTCGCGGTAATCGCGGCAGGGTCAACTGGCTCTCCGTTCAGCGTATCGTTGTCGAATGCATTGATGATATCATTGCCGCCAATGCCAGAACGAACCGGCTCGGGCACATCGTCGACAGACTCAATAACCGGTGGCTCGACCTCGATCGTTATTGATGCTTCTGCACAATTGGTCGGGTTCAACGTCTCGCAGATCTCGTACACGATGGTGTAGCTGCCAGCAGGCGTGCCAGGAGGCACATCAACTAGGCCTGTTTCGGGATCAAGCTCAGGCACTGGTGCGCCTGGTGTCAGCGGCGTTGCTGGTGTTAGTACAGTCGCGGTAATTGCGTCTGGATCGACCTGAACGCCATTCAGCATGTCGTTGTCAAAGGCGTTAATGGCATCATCTGCGCCGTCTGCACCA
This sequence comes from Erythrobacter sp. S249, assembly GCF_057364975.1. Classification (NCBI taxonomy): domain Bacteria; kingdom Pseudomonadati; phylum Pseudomonadota; class Alphaproteobacteria; order Sphingomonadales; family Erythrobacteraceae; genus Erythrobacter; species Erythrobacter sp. S249. The sequence goes on from NZ_CP200287.1 coordinate 1,160,171, forward strand.
TTGATACCTATCACGGTGTCATCGTCCGCACTGATTTCTGGCGCATCAACGACAACCGTCGCCGTGGCCTCTTCACAATTGGTTGGGTTCAGCTCTTCGCAGATCTCGTAAACGATCGTGTACGTGCCAGCAGGCGTTCCCGCAGGAACGTCAATAAGACCCGTTGCCGGGTTCAGCACTGGCACCGGATCACCCGGGTTCTGCGGAGTGGCCGGTGTAACAATGCCGATGTCCACTTCAGCAAGCGTGGTTTGCGCGTTGTTCAACAGATCGCCGTCCAGCACATCGAGCACGCCGGTCGCACCTGTGGTGCCATTGATGCCTGTGACCATGTCATTGTCAGGCGCAAGGTCTGCGCCCTCAACGACAACCGTCGCCGTGGCCTCTTCACAATTGGTTGGGTTCAGCTCTTCGCAGATCTCGTAAACGATCGTGTACGTGCCAGCAGGCGTTCCCGCAGGAACGTCAATAAGACCCGTTGCCGGGTTCAGCACTGGCACCGGATCACCGGGGTTCTGCGGAGTGGCCGGTGTAACAATGCCGATGTCCACTTCAGCAAGCGTGGTTTGCGTGTTGTTCAACAGATCGCCGTCCAGCACATCAAGCACGCCGGTCGCACCTGTGGTGCCATTGATGCCTGTGACCATGTCATTGTCAGGTGCAAGGTCTGCGCCCTCAACCACGACTGTGGCCGTGGCCTCTTCACAATTGGTCGGGTTCAGCTCTTCGCAGATCTCGTAAACGATCGTGTACGTGCCAGCAGGCGTTCCAGCAGGAACGTCAATAAGGCCCGTTGCCGGGTTCAGCACTGGCACCGGATCACCCGGGTTCTGCGGAGTGGCCGGTGTAACAATGCCGATGTCCACTTCAGCAAGCGTGGTTTGCGTGTTGTTCAACAGATCGCCGTCCAGCACATCGAGCACGCCGGTCGCACCTGTGGTGCCATTGATGCCTGTGACCATGTCATTGTCAGGCGCAAGGTCTGCGCCCTCAACGACAACCGTCGCCGTGGCCTCTTCACAATTGGTTGGGTTCAGCTCTTCGCAGATCTCGTAAACGATCGTGTACGTGCCAGCAGGCGTTCCCGCAGGAACGTCAATAAGGCCCGTTGCCGGGTTCAGCACTGGCACCGGATCACCCGGGTTCTGCGGAGTGGCCGGTGTAACAATGCCGATGTCCACTTCAGCAAGCGTGGTTTGCGTGTTGTTCAAAAGATCGCCGTCCAGCACATCGAGCACGCCGGTCGCACCTGTGGTGCCATTGATGCCTGTGACCATGTCATTGTCAGGCGCAAGGTCTGCGCCCTCAACGACAACCGTCGCCGTGGCCTCTTCACAATTGGTTGGGTTCAGCTCTTCGCAGATCTCGTAAACGATCGTGTACGTGCCAGCAGGCGTTCCCGCAGGAACGTCAATAAGGCCCGTTGCCGGGTTCAGCACTGGCACCGGATCACCCGGGTTCTGCGGAGTGGCCGGTGTAACAATGCCGATGTCCACTTCAGCAAGCGTGGTTTGCGTGTTGTTCAAAAGATCGCCGTCCAGCACATCGAGCACGCCGGTCGCACCTGTGGTGCCATTGATGCCTGTGACCATGTCATTGTCAGGCGCAAGGTCTGCGCCCTCAACGACAACCGTCGCCGTGGCCTCTTCACAATTGGTTGGGTTCAGCTCTTCGCAGATCTCGTAAACGATCGTGTACGTGCCAGCAGGCGTTCCCGCAGGAACGTCAATAAGGCCCGTTGCCGGGTTCAGCACTGGCACCGGATCACCCGGGTTCTGCGGAGTGGCCGGTGTAACAATGCCGATGTCCACTTCAGCAAGCGTGGTTTGCGTGTTGTTCAAAAGATCGCCGTCCAGCACATCGAGCACGCCGGTCGCACCTGTGGTGCCATTGATGCCTGTGACCATGTCATTATCAGGGGCAAGGTCTGCGCCCTCAACCACGACTGTGGCCGTGGCAGTGTCACAGTTTTGAGGCTGACCAGCTGGAGGGACATTGGCCGTTTCGCAGATTTGATAAGTGATCACATACGTGCCAGCGGGCGTACCTGCCGGCACATCAACTGCCCCGGTTGTGGTGTTCAAAACAGGGACCAGATCGCCCGGATTAACAGGTGTTGCAGCGGTGACTTCGCTGATCGTTACGTTGCCTGTGGTGGCTGGGTTGCCGTCCAGTGTGTCATCCGTCAAAACATTCAGCACATTAGTCGCGCCAGCGGTTCCATTGATGCCCGAGACACTATCATTCACGGCGACGATCGGAACCGCGACGGTCACCGATTCCATTGCATCAACCGGGGCAAGCGTGCCTGAATCTGGTGTGCCTGTCACAGTCGCAGTGTTGACCAGTTGCGCATGCGCTGGGCTTGCCGCCAAGCCGATGCAAAACGGCGCTGCAGCAACAGATGCAAGAGCGGCCCTTTTGAAAGAACTGCGCGTTTGGACATTTGACCCTTTGTTGATCGTGGTCATGATCTTACCCCTAAATCGAATTTCAAATTCGAGCGTGAATCAATGGCGAACTCGGTAAATAACTGTTCGAGAACGCAAATTATTGTAGATTGTCGATGTCGGCCTGTTGGACCGTATACGTTCCGGTGAATGTCACGATGTCACCGGGCGCGAGAACGCTCCAGATGCCGTCATTGGCTGTTACGTCGGTTGAATCGCCGGTCGTACCCGCGTCTGTGGTGAGTGTTTCATTCGCTGGCGTTGGAGCAGGTCCAGCGCCATTGTGAACGTCGTTCACTGTCACGCCGCGGATGATTTCATTCCCGGTGTTCGTTACCCTGTAGGTGTAGGTCACAATTTGGCCGACCGTGACGAACTCATCATCATCTGCTTCTTTCGTCATCGCAATCCCTGGTGCAGGATCGACAACGACCGTCGCCGTCGCAGTTTCACAGTTTACTGGGTTCAGCGTTTCGCAGATTTCATAGTCGAAGCTATAGGTGCCTGACGGCGTGCCAGGCAGCACATCGACTGAACCATCGTTTGTATCGAAGCTGAGCTCAGGTGGAACGCTCGATCCCGTAGCAACACCAATTGTTACATTGCTTGTTGTCGCAGGATCGGTGCCGAGAGTGTCGCCTGTCAGGACGTTTAGAACATCGGTCTCGCCGTTAAGCCCATCTACGCCCGTAACTGTATCATTTGTTGTAGCAATTTGCTGAGGCGTGACAGGGAAGCTGTAATTCGTTTCGTTGGATGTCAAAACGTTGTCTGATGTATCGCCCGTGGCAACGGCATCCGGCGAAATGGTGAAACCCGATGGCTCGGCATCGTCCATGTTGTCTTGGGTCAAAGTGTACGGGCGAGTGATAATCCAGGTTTCGCCAGGATCAAGAACACCGTCCCCATCGGTATCACCAGAATCTGGAGACGTGATGACGATCGTGCCCAGCAAATCGTCTTGGACAGTAACAGTGCCCAGAGGCCGAAGGTTACCGGCCGGGTTGCTGATTGTGTGCTGGATATCGACCGTGTCTCCGGCGCTATCCCCACCACTTCCATCAACATCATCGCGGCCTGTTACGGTTGATGCGAGTGTGATGAAGGTTTGACAGACTTCAACGCCATCGAGGAAGTTGCCTTGCGATGCCGAATCCGAGCCTTGAATTGAGGTAAAGTTCATCGTGAACGAAGTGGCGGCGGGATTTGTGACTGTGGTAAAGCTGTTCTCTACCCATGCCGAGGAGTCTGCGGAAAACGGGCCGGTGTTACCGATAGTACCCTGATCATCGGCAATTTCAGCTTCCGCGATATTGGTGAGTACGCTTGCTGGGTTGGTCGGCGGCAAGGAATTGCTTGCCCTTGCGCGGTGTGCCCAGCTTATAAAAAGTTCGGCCCCGCCTGCTGCCGTTCCGGTTTGCGAAAGTGTTGCAGGTTCGCGGGCATTCAATTCGGCAAACTGCCCCCCTTCAAACGCTGGCGTAGGAGCCGAACTTCCCGGCGCAAAATTGGACTGCCAAATTTCAATCCGACCAGAACTATCGGTCGTCGACCAACCGGGCACCTGACCTTGGAGCGTTTGAACCTGACCCGGGCTTGAACTTGGGTTGATAACTGGCTGTTCAAAACCGCCATTGATTTGGATTTGCGTCGCAATCCCGCAAGATGTCGGCGATGTTGTCTGCGCGCTGACCACCGATGGCGCAGTCATGACACTGGCACTCACCATGAGTGTCGCCAAGACTTTTCGCGACCGTTTGGGCGTGGCTGTACGAAAGTTACTCAACATTCAAAGTCCCCAATTTGATCCACTTCGGACCAGGTAATGCCACATTTTTTGAGCGAACCTGGTTAACAGTTCCATAAAAAACGTACGACTTTACGTTGTTTTACAAGTCTATAGGATCGGCCACTTCACCGACGCGATGCTGTCAATCTCATCACGACTTGTCTCGGTTTGGCGCAGCTATCCCTGATCCGGTGCTGTGTCAGGCCATTGGGGTTGCCGCTCAGCAAGGCATCTTAAGAGTGGGTATCGTAAGCCTGTCTGTCGGTGAGAAGTGGTCTAAAGGGTGCTGTCAGTTTAACGCTAATTAGTCTCCAATAATGAGATTATGGAGTCTAGATTGGTGAATATGAAGCCCCTTTCGTTCAAGCGTCATCGCTTTCCAGCTGATGCCATCCGCCAGGCCTTGTGGCTGTACTTCAGATTCACGCTGAGCTTACGCGATGTCGAGGATTTGATGGCCGAACGCGGCATTGACGTGACCTACGAAACGATCCGCTGCTGGGTGGATAAGTTTGGGCCAGCGATCGCTGCCAACATTCGAAAGAGACGTGGGCGAGTAGATTGTGTTTGGCATCTCGATGAGATGATCGTGAAAATTGGTGGCAAGAAAATGTGGATGTGGCGAGCCGTCGATAAGGAAGGCGAAGTGCTGGATGCCCTTGTCCAGAAGCGCCGTAACAAAGCAGCAGCGCTGAAATTACTCAAGAAACTGCTCAAGAGCGAAGGGTTTGTGCCGGACAAATTTGTGACGGATGGGCTGGCATCGTACGGCGCTGCCCTGAGAAAATTAGGTTGTTCTAAGCGTCATCAACCGGGTCAGCTGAAGCACAACAATCGAGCCGAAAACTCCCATCTCCCAGTGCGAAGACGGGAACGAAAGATGCAGCTGTTCAAGTCACAGGGGCAAGCACAGCGTTTCGTTTCAACCCATTCAGCCATATACAACAACTTCAACATCCAACGCTATCTCATCTCAAGAAATACAATGCGGAAGTTTAGAGATCAGGCGATGGCCGAATGGAAAGTCGCGTCCGCAGCAAATGGGTGAAGTTCGCGAATTGCGCTTCAGCGCGCCCTCAGAAAGTTAACCTGACAGTGCTCAACCCTACTCAAGGTTACATAAGTGACACATCAGCATTTGCTGTCACCCACCGCAAGCCCAGCATTTGTGCAGGTTTGCGTGGATGGACAGCGCAGGCGCCCGCAAAGGCAGAACGCAACATTATTTCCTACAAGGGGCTTACGAGACGGGTTGGGTGTAGCGCCGCGGGAGTTAAGTATACTGTCCCCGAAACTCTCCCGGAACTCAGAATCTCAAGATCGGGGTTTTGGTTTAGCGGGAAGCCAGTCTGGATCATCCAGGCGTTTTTCCGCTATCTCCAGAGCACGGTCGATATAGCCCTCGTCAATATAGGGCACGAAGTTCAAACGGTCCCCACGAGCAAAGCTCTCTCTGTAGTACTTCAGCTTTTCAATATCCGGATGGATCGCCAGTGCTGCCAGATGCCGGGCCGGCATTGCGCCTTTGGCATCCGTTGGTAGAGCACGAAGAACTGCCAATCCTGCTTCAATATCCTGGCGTTGTGCCCAATTGATCATCATGTCGCAGTAGTGTTCGACTTGATCTTTGGTTTTGAGGTCTACCTTTTCATATATATCTGTCTGCAAGACGATACTTCTCTCAGCAATTCTTTTGGGTCTACCAGAGATATAGGTCTGCGCGACATCAAAGTCATCGCGTGATAAGGTCGGACCCAGATCGACCATATTTGAGCGTAGCATCGGCAAGACCTGCAGCGTGACATCTCTCATTCTGAGGCTCGCCATCAGAGCTCCGGTCTCATCGCGCAATTTCGTCCAGCCCAGTTCAACCATACGATCGACAAAATCCTCGCGCGTCATCAATTTCCTCCTCCCTGCAAGCCTGGGAACCCCTGCTCCATGACCGGAATGCCGTTGGGGTAACCCTGATCCCGCAATCTGAGGTTGGGATCGAGTCCCAACCGTCTAGCATTTTCGCCTCTTGGATAGGCATCGCCGCTATTGATAAAGCTATAAATACGCTTCTGCCCGGTCGATAGCGACGCATTGCCGGTTTTAACCTCGATGACAACCAGACTTCCATCCGGTGCTTGCGGGACGGGTTGGGCGTAGCGCCACGGGAGTTCGGAAACAAGGAAGCCGATGTGATGCCAACTAATCCTTGGCAAATTGTGGCTTGGTTATATCTGGCGGGAGAAAGCCCAGTAGTTCCAGATCGATACGCAGCTCGCGCTGCTCTTCGTCGGGAATGCCTGCGGTTAATTCGTCAAGATCATGTTCGCGCAGCAGCTCTTCGATTTTCAAGGTCGCGTTAGTGCGTCCTGGTTCTGGGGCGAGACCTGCACAAAGAACAAGAAAAATCGTCTCGTACATTAAACGTTTGAGCGGTCCCATGTCCACACTATCATACTCCCAGTCCATAAACGCCACGCCTACATCTTCAATCGGGTGCAGCCATTCACGCTTGTCACGCAGTATGTTTTGACGCGCCATATACATCAGCTTGAAGCAGCCAATTTTAATATCATCATACGTTCTTCGCGCGGTCATTGTTATTCTCCTGTCGGTGAGGAAGAACTGGGTTCTTGTCTACCCACCCTTTTTACATTCACCGTAATATTGGGATAGCGCTTTCTAAATTGCTCTATAACCTTCAAACAACTGGTACATGGGGGAAGCTCTGTGAACAGGTTTATACTGCCACTGGCATTGGTGTTATCACCCAATTGATCCGCAATGTTATCAAGGATCTTGAATTCCGCATCGGTACTGCGGTTGATTGGGAAACCATTGGCCCCTGGAATTATGTCAGCGTCAAAATTTCCGCTTCCTCTTCCGACGAGACCGTTCCCAGCATCGTTGACTTGACTATGCGCCGCAAAACGTGTGCTCCCAATTCCTTCGATATTGACGTCCGCTACCGCGACATTGCCTTTCTGATCTGGATCCCTCAGTGGCACAGATGCGCGGATATCACTGATGCTATCTTGTGCCCTCGTCAAATCCGCTGCTTCTTGACCCGTCAACTGATCATTGAGGCGTTGTTGATTTGCCGCTGATGAAGCCGGGCCAGGATCACCATCAGCCGTATCGGCATTGTTGTTAGGTGTGTTTGACGTATCGGGTGTGTTGGGTGTGTCAACATCCGGGCTTCGCGTAGCGGCACGGATTGCTGCACGGGCGGTGAGTGCAGTGCCGCCGGTTGTAATAGCAGCCGCTGCTTCAAAGGTTGCCCGTCCTTTAATCTCGCCAAGCACCCTGGCCTGCTCATCGCTTGGAAGCGCGGCAAAGGCAGCAAGTTCAGCTGACCCAGCGCCATACACATCACTAGCGATTTCCAGCGGGGTCCGCGTCTCAAGGAAAACCGCATCCAAACCCTGTGCAATTGAGCCAAGGACGTTCAACGTCGCTGCCCCCGGATCATCAAGCGCTGTGCCCAATGCCTGAAGCGTATCAGCACCCGCCACGAGGAAGGACTCGTCAGAGGCTATCTCGACCAGAGCGGCAAAGCGACGCGCTTCGATTATAAACTCAGGTACGCCTGCGGCTCTCCAGGCTTCTTCCTGTTCATCGAGTGCTGCGCGCTCTGTTTCGGCGTCTTGCGCTGCGGAATCGCGGATTCCTTGCAAACCTTCCACGCCCGCCTGCTTGGCTTCTTCCACCGCGATGGCGATGCGAACCGCGCCTTCGCTGCCCACCAGCACATTAAACGCACTGCCCAATGCGTCGGTTAGCAGATTGCCTTCACTTGCCTCATCAATATCAGCATAGATCGCACGGCGCACTTCAGGCGTAGTATTGGCCAGCAACTCACCAATACGCTGCTCTTCAGGATTATCGGATGCAGCCAAGTTTTCAAGCAACTGCCCATCACGCTCGCGAAATTCAATTTCGTTTGTGGCAGAAACAATCGCATCAAGATTTCCACTTTGAATTGAGTCGATTACAGATTGATCCAACCCGATTTGTTCAGCCCGCTCCGTCAAATTGCCAATATATTCGCCAAGCCTTGCCTGCGCCTCTTGGCAGGCGGCATTGCTACCATCATCGGCGGCACAAACACGAACCAACCGTTCACTACCAAAAACCTCAAGCAACAAGGCGCCATTATCAGTAGCAAAATAATTCTGCCATTCCGCTTCCACCTCTTCAGGCGTCAATCCTTCAGAAGAACCAACTCTTAAGACCGTACCATTAGGCAGCGTGATCTCATTATTCTCGGTTTCGATCTGCGCGGCCTGAGTGGCGGCGGCGGCGTCGAGGCCGGCGGCGGCGGCGATACCGCCAATGATGGTCGCGACCAGGTCTACGCGGGCTTGCTGGTCGGACAGCGTCGCATCATCGATAATCCGGCCATTCTCATCCAGCTTGACCGTGCCGGGATCGTAAGTGATGCTGTCTGCGTCCAGCGCGCTGTTAATCAGCGCATTGACGACCACGCTGGCCGATGCGCCCAGAGCGGCACTACCGCAATCGCCCTGACCACCTGCTTGAGCGCCGCCGCATGCGACAATCCCTTGTAGAACAGCGCGCACGGTCTCGCTCGTCTCATTGGCCGAGACCGTGACTGTACCATCTTCATTGCGCGTTCTGGTCAGCAAGCTGTCGGCGATGTCCTTCACCTCACTCACCGCCAGCGACTGTATCACATTGACCGCAGCGGAGCGGGCCAGATCGGTCAGGCCGCCAGCGACATTGCCGCCTGCTGCGCCGTTAATGGCGGTGGCCGCGATCCGCGCAGGGGAGCCTGCACCGAACGTGTCGTTGATCGCATCTGCATCGCTGCGCAGCTTGTTGGCCCGATCGGTGTCGCCCGCCGCTTCTGCAGCGTCCGCTTCTGCGCGCAGGTCCGCCTCATCACTCGCACGATTGGCGAAGAAGGTGCTGGTCTGCTCAATCAGCTCGCGCGTTACGGCAAAGCCCTGCGCGATCTCCTCGCGCCGTGCAGCGTCAAACTGCTGCACCAATGCGCCGTCATTTGCGCCCTGTGTATCCCGGCTGATCGTCTGGGCGAGCGCTGCGCTGTCATCATCGCCGCCGGTGATCGTAATCCCGCCCGCTGCAATCGCGCTTTGCGTGGACCCTGATTGCGAGCCAGAGGCGCTCAGCGCGGATGGTGCGCCCGCAGACAGAGTGCCGCCATTACCCAGAGCAATCCCGCCCGTGCTGCCGCCAGAACGGCTCGCATCGGCTTCTTGATTGTCATTCCGGCCAGCAGAGCCACGGCTGTTATCGCCGCCGCCAAGGCCAGCAAGCGAGCCAGACAGGTTCAATGACGAGGCATCATAGCTCTCGCTGTTCTCAATATCGCTAGCGGTCAGAGTGCCCGTGGTCAGCTGATTATCAGCCGGATCCGCAGTGGAGGCAATAACCCCGCCTACCAGATCGGTGTTACCCGTTACATTGATATCAAAGCCACTTGTCCCGGCGGTAATCCCGGCCTGCTCAGCGACAGAGGCAAAGGAACCATCTTCCCGGGTCCGGCCAACCGAAACAGAACCGCCAATGCCTTGGGATTGCCGGCCGCTACCGCCCTCTGCCGAGCCAGTGTTGCCAAAGTCGGCGGAGACTGTAACGCCAATATTGCTCTGCCGCGCCTGGAAATCAGAGCTGTCTTGCAGGCTTTCAATGGCGAGCGAACCCGCATCAATCTCTACACGTTTGCCGCTTACTTGGGAACCGGTGATCTCCAGCGCATCTGGCGTCGCGATAGTGACCGTCTCGCCAGCGCCGACAATGCTCTCAATATTAGTGACATCACTGCCAGAGCTGTTGCCCTTGCCAAGATTGAGCGAGGCATTGGGGGTGATCCCTTGCGGGCTGAAGGTCACGCCGACGCTGACGCCGCTGCTGCTGTTCTTCGATTGCAGCGTGTCTATTTCTTGCGCAGCCGCAATCGTAATCGGACCCTGCGCCGCAAGCGTCAGATCGCGGCCTGCTTCAATTGTCGAGCCGGTCACGTTAATCGTGCCGTTCGCGCCTTCACCAGTCGCGATGATCGCAACATCCCCGCCGCTGATCTGCGAGCCGATGACGGTTTCATCAACAGTGTTCGTTTCGCTCTTCGACTTGGAGAAGCCAACTGAGACGGAAATGTTCGGAGCGATTTTCCCGCCAGCGAGCACATCTTTGGCGGCATCAACGGTGTTCGCCGCTGCCAATCCGCCAGTAAGACCTGCGACTGCTTTGGTCCGGTCGCTTTCACTGGTGGCTATTGCTTGCGCAGAGTCCGCGATCGCTTGAACCCCAGTGAGAACCGGAATGTTGGCAGAAGCCGTCACCCCAAAAGAGGAAGACTTGCTCTCTGTTCGTCCGATTGAGACGTCGGTAGCGTTGGTGATCTCGACGCTTTCGCCAAGCAGCGCGACTGATCCAGGTGCCGCAACCTGACTGCCGACGATGGATAGTGCTTCACCCGCACTGATTGTAACATCGCCAGTGGCTGAACCGATCAACGAACCGAGGTTGGTTGTCGCGGTGTTTTCTGAGGTATTGCGATTTTTCGATACTCCCAAGAACAGGCCGCTGCCGCTGATTGACAGACCAGACTTCTTCACCTTGACGCTCTGATTGGTCACATCCACCGTCGCCAGCGTTCCGATATCGATCGCGCCTAGAGCGGACAGATCGACATCATTGGTCGCAACGATGTTGCTACCGCGCACGTTGATATCACCGCCCGCGTTGACGACAACTTGATTGCCTTCAAGGGTGGACGCGATGGCCGTTTCGTCGATGATGTTGGTGGTCGTCGTGGTCTTCTTGGACGAGAGGAAGCCGGACTTCTTCTTGCGAACCGTGCTGTCCTGTGTTGCCACATCAATGACACCAGTGATGTTCACATTATTGGCACCAATAGCCGCAATGCCCCCAGCCGCCAGATTAGCGCCGACGATATCGACGTCGCCAGGTGTAGTGACGACCAGATTGCCGCCAGCGCTCAATTCGGCAAGCTGATTGGTAACGGTGGTTTCGCTGGAGCGTGTTTTTGTCTTGCGGATATGTGTGCGCAAGTCGCTACTGCTGGTCGATTGAGCGGCCTCCAGTGTCACGTCGCCGCCTGCATCAATGGCCAAATTGCCAATGGCCGCAATTTGCGAGCCGGTTACGCTCAGCTGATCACCAGCCGAGATCGACAGATCTCCGCCAACGGCCACTGTTGAGCCGACAAATTGCGTCGTTTCCGTGGTGATCTCACCATTGTTGCGCCGATTGCCGAACAGCTTCTTGCGGTCTAGGTTCCATGCTTCGCTTGAGCTGCTGCTTTCGTTCGTGCCGGTAATATCGACATTACGACCCGCCTGAAGCACAGCATCACCGCCAGCACCAACGGTTGCAGAAACCACATTAATGTCGCGTTGGGCATTCAGCAGCAGATTGTTTTCTGCGACGACTGATCCACCAGTGACAGTGGTTTGGCTGCTAGTGCTGCTCTCAAAACGGCGCTTACTCAGGCTTGTGTAAGAACTGTCGCTGGTCGTCTCAGTAACCGGCACGATCGAAATGTCGCGGCCAGCGGACAGCAGAATGTCCCCACCTGCGATAGAAGACGCACCGTTATTGATAATATCTCGAGCAGCACTGGCGATGACGGTGCCCCCGCGAATGAGGCCGCCTTCTGAATTAACGATGTCATTGCCTGCTGTGAGGCTGACGACATTACGCGCCGAGATTTGTCCGGTATTGCGAATGTCGCCAGCAATATTGGCAACCACATTAGTGCCGGCAATGAGATGGCCGTTTTCAAGCGATTTCTGATCGCTGGCAGCGAGATACAGCACTGGTACAAGAACATCGCGGCCGTTGAGGTCAACATTCACCCACCAGACCAGGCTGGATGTCAGGTTCTCAAGTTGATCGTTGGTAAGTGCAATGCCCAGCTCAAGGCCAAGCGCGGCCTGCTGATCTACTGCCGACTGCATTAGCGCTTCGGCCTGTTCCAGAGCGCTGCCATATTGTGGAAGCTGCGCCTGATTGGTTGCTTCCTGTACTTGTTGACTGATCAACTGCGTTTCAAAGAAACCATCACCAAGCCTTACGAAATTGGTTTCGCGGTCGATGTTCAGTTGGTCGAAGAAGAAATCGCTGTCGAATAGGCCTGCAAGATCGCCGAAGCCTCGGTTGGTGGTGAACAGCACATCCGCGTCCGGCGCATCATTGAAAGTGAACAGGCCGTTCCCATTGGCGAAGCCGAAGCCGCCATTGTCGTCCACAAGATCGAACTGGCCCAGGAAGCCGAGAAGAAAATCGCCTGCCAATCCATCGACGCCAAGAATGGAATTGATTGCAATGCCGCCAAACCCGTCGAGCACCATCGCTTCAGACGCCGACTGGCCGGTAGCAAGCATGCCAGCGTCGATCTGACCGAGAGTCATTACCCCGGTTTGAGACAGGTCCGCCATATCCGCTGACAGAATGTCCACCGCACCTGCCTGAGGGGTGGCAGCTGTAATCAACACCGCAACCGGATTGTTGCTTTCTGCTGCGCCCTGAATTGTACCGCTAACTCCTGCGGTAGCGCCCAGAGCATCATTGGCAATAAGCGCCATTGATGTGCCCGAAACGTCAGCCTGTCCGGCAAGACCGCCAGTTGCAGATCGGTCACCAATGCTCTCGGGAGCGGTAGTCGTCACACCTAGCGGGATCTGATTTGCGCCGCTGGTCGCGAGCGATACCGCATCTGGACCCACATTCCCGATGCCGCTGACATTGGCGATATTGACCAAGGCAGCTTCCGCCACGGTGTTGCCAGTCGCGCTCCCGCCAGCAGCAACAGCGTTGGTGCCCCCTGTGAACGCCTGAGCACCCTGGCCATTGGTTTCGGTTGATCCAACTGCCCCGCCACCCAGCGCGCCGCCAATTGTCGGTGCCATGTTGCCAAGCGCTGTCACCGCGCCCGCACCATTGCCAGCGATTGCCGCTGCCTCACCGCTCACAAGCGGGTTAGTTTGGCCAGTAAAGTCAGGGCGGTTCCCCTGCGCGCTCACAGCAGGTACGGACGTATCAGGCGAGGTATCGCCTCCGCCAGCAACCGTTGTGCCTTGAACAACTGTGCCATTGCCCAGTTCATTGGCCGTGATGGTGACTGTACCACCCGCCTGAATGATGGTGGGTAGCGGAACCTCTTCGGTCACAGTTTCCTGACCGGTTACTTGTCGCTCAATGAGACGGTAGCGAGTTTGTATTGCTGGCAGAGGTGCGTTGAAGCAAGAACCCGGTACGTATCCAGGATATTGAGCGACTTCGGCGCATGATATGAATGCGTCTTCGACGTACGCCACCTCGACGTCCTCAATGATATCGCGCAACATCGTTTGTGTAAGCGTGCTAGCTACATTGTTCAGCGTGCCGGTGGTAATCGCAATGTTCCGGCCAGCGAGAATTGAGCTATTGCTATTCGTGACCGCGCCAGTTGCGCCGCCATTGATTGTTACATCACGCGCCGCGATGATTTGCGAGGCTCCAGAGCTTTGAGTAACTGAGTCATTGCCAGAGCCATCAGGTGTGATCACCAGATTTTTAATCCGGTTGGTGACATTGCCACTGTTAATCGCAACGTCGCCAGCCAGCGCCTCGATGCGGGCGCTGTCATTGAGCAGCTCTATCGCGCTCAGCGTGATATTCCCGAAAGCAGACAGGATCAGGCCTTCGTCATTGTGGATCAGCCCGCCAGCATCCACCGACAGATCGTCACCGGCAAACAAAGTGCCTGTATTGATCACATCGCCAGTGGTATTGAGCGTGAGATCGAAGCCCGCACCGATAAGGCCGCTATTGGTGATGTTGGGCGCATCGATCAGCAAGCTACCGTTGGCCACAAATGCGCCAGTGTTATTGAGGTCTACGGCCTGGAAAATGCCCAGCGACCCCGCAGATACATTGCCATCATTCACAAGGCCGAACTGGTCAGCCTGAGTGATTACAGTACCGGCGGCAGTGATACTTCCGCTGGCCCGGTTTGTTATGGTGGAGTTTGCGCTTCTTAGGACAACCGACCCGGTTGAGAAGATGGTTCCGTCATTGCTCAGTGAGCCAATGGTTTGCAGGTCGATATTCGCCGTCGCACCCTGATTGCGGTCCAGCGAAATAGCCTGAGCATTGCCCAGTGTCTCAATCTGTCCGCTGCTCAAGATAGTGATGGAGTTTCCAGCATTGGCCGCAACGCGCCGACCCGATTGGATCAGCCCGCCGACAATGAGATCACGGCCTGCATCGAGAGCAATAAGGTCGCCCGCTGCGACAGTGCCTTGCGCGGTGATGTCTGTCGCGGCGATAGCGATGCTGGTGTCGGACACAAGCAGACCAGTTTCGCTGATCAGAGCAGTGCTATTGCTGTTAGCTCCTGTGGTAGAGGTTATGGCAATCGCGCCGCCTGCTTGGACGCTGCCGGACAATGCAAAGGCGAGGAGGCCCGCATCTGGCGTGGTGAACTGAGCACCGTTGTTGATGGTCAGTGTGCCCGCGGCGAACACATCGCCCGCAACATACTGATTGAAAGCTGTAATGCTAGCATCCCCGCCAGCGTATAGATATCCGCGATTGCCCGCCGAGCTCTCGACAATAAATCCGCCTAGCACATTGAGGGATACGTCGCCGCCAGCTGCCACGAAGCCGGTATCTTCAATCGTCAGACTGATGGGTGTTCCAGTTACGTCTGGAACAGGCAAACCGAACGAGCCCGCATTGCTAAAATCGATCGTACCCAGCTGGTATGACTGGGTTGCAATCATCAGATCGCCCTCAGCAAAAATCAGCCCGCCGATCGTAGTCGCGCCGCCCGAAAGGTCGATATTGTTGCTGGCCACGACTTCACCATTGATGGTGGTGGTGAGGCCGGTATTGCCCGCAGCGCCTGTGTAACTGAGCGTGACATTGCCCTCACCAAGTGCAGCGCTGATCGCTTCGATTCGTCCGGTAGCGCCGACAATCAGGGAGCTCGCATAATCTGCGGTCACCGCATCACTTGCGGAAATCAAGCCATCGACCGACAGGTTGGAAACGCGATTGAGCGTCACGTCACCGCCGAGGGCTTGCAGCGACCCGGCACTGCCCAGCGTCAGGTCTGCGTTCGCTGCGAGACCGCTATTAAAGGCGATGCCACCATCGGCAATGACGGCGCCATTGATAGCTGCATTTGTGGCTGCGCTAAGTGTGATATCGCCTAGCGCGCGCAATACCCCGCCATCGACATTCAGGCTGGTAGATGACGCGCTGATATCTCCGCCATCGACACGGCCACCAACCACGATGGTTTGACCCGCCGCGGTGCCCGTAGACAGATCAACCGCGGTCAAACCAACGACATTGCCGCTAATATCGATCGAGCCGCTGCTGGCGTTGATATCGACTGTAGCCCGGCTCGCCAGATCGCCTGCGATGTTGACATTTTGCGCTGCGAGAACCGCGTTGTCAGCAGCATAAAGACTGCCGCTATTCACAACCGTGATCGCGCCATTGGCTGCCGAAACAGAAAGCGCACCTGTGCCATCGGACCCTGCGTCTACGGAGCCGCCAATGGTGATATTGCCATTGCTGGCCGAGAGCGAGACATCGCCATTGGCAAGAACATCACCTGTCGCGGTGATGGCGCGCCCGGCAATAAGAACATTGTCACCAGCCAAGGCGCTGCCAGAGATAGCCACCAAGCCATTGGCGCTTTGCACATCGATGTTCGCATTGCTTTGCAACGCGCCGTCGATGGTCACGCCGTCGCGCGCGGTGATAGTCGCATCGCCGGCCGATTGAATTGTGCCGTTTGAAGTGATGGACTGCACCGCGCCTGTATTGGCGGTAAGGGTCAGCGCGCCCAGCGTTCTCACAACGCTGCTATTGTCAAAGATGAAAGAGCCGCCCGAAATCGCCAGAGCCCCAGCGCTTTCGATTGTCCCCGCGACCGCGCCCCCTGACGCAGAGGCAATCGCCACACCGCCATTGATCGAGGCCAGTGCACCTGCTTGGCTGAAGCTATTGGTTGTAATGTCGATGGCATCGGCTGCGACAACATCACCCACAAGATCGAGCGAACCAGTCGTGACCAAGTTTAAGCCGCCGCCGACTTCGAGTGCGCCAGTTGCAGCAACCACACCC
Source organism: Erythrobacter sp. S249 (assembly GCF_057364975.1). Classification (NCBI taxonomy): domain Bacteria; kingdom Pseudomonadati; phylum Pseudomonadota; class Alphaproteobacteria; order Sphingomonadales; family Erythrobacteraceae; genus Erythrobacter; species Erythrobacter sp. S249. Next base: position 1,176,539 of record NZ_CP200287.1, read on the forward strand.
GTGGCTACATTGATATCGGCATTGCCGATTGAGCGCAGAGTTCCCGCTATGTGAAAACTCTGGATATCGAGATCGAGCGCCCCATCTGACTGCAACAGCCCACCGCTACTGATGGCAAGGTTGGCTCCCGCACGGTTGAGCGCAATAAAGCCATCGCTAACGACTTGGCCGCCGATAGTGATCACGTCACTCTCAAGGTTCAGACCGGTCGTGCCTTGCGCGTACACTGCGCCATTTAGATCCAGTTGCGCGCCTGAAAGGCCGAGCTGTCCCCCCGCTGCAAAGATGGTCCCGATATTGCTCAGTGTTTGGCCGCTGGTGAGTGAAACCGTGTTCGTCGCGGCAATGGTGCCTGCATTTGTCAGATCGCCAGCCGCCCTGACGGTGACACCCGAGAGCTCACTGCGCAGGGCGCTACTCGCATCAATCTGAACGAGCCCGCTGGCCGCATTTGCCGTGACTGCGCCGCTAGCATTCACTTCCCCGGTGATTGAGACCGAGCCAGCTGCGCTCAGGTCAACGCGTCCATCGGTCAGGATCTGACCGCTGGTGATCCCGCCGCTCGCGGTTGTGATGGCGACATCGCCAAGCGACTCGATGCCCAAGGCGTTGCCTGAACCATTAACGCCATTGCCGAGATTGATGAAGTCGATCGCTGCATCCGCCGAGAGGGTGCCCGTGGTCGCAACTCGGGCCGGTGTGCCGAGCGTGATTGAGCCATTGCTGGCGATCAGACCGATGCCGAAACCAGCATCATTGCCAGCCAGGATCGAGCCATCCACAGTAATGTCATCACGTGCCGATAGCCTTGTATCAAGAGCGCTGCTGATCGCCCCGGTAGCATTAAGAGCAATGGTGCCCGTCGCTGCATCCATCTCGACCGTACGGCCCGAAACTGCGCCATCAAGTGCGAGGTTACCGACATTGATCGTAACATCATTCGCGCTTCGGACGGTGCCGGTGATGAGACCGTTTGCACCAGCCAGATCAAGCGCGCCATTCGCCTCCAGCACGCCGCCAATGGTGAGATTACCGCCAGAGTTAAGGCTTAGAGTTTCACCTGCGCTGACAAGCCCACCAGCGGTTTGGACAAAGTCACCGGCACGGCGCAAAGTGATCGAGCGATTGGTCGCAACTGTTCCGCCAATGGTGAGCGCTGCGCCGCTGTCGATCACCATCGCATTGTCGCTGAGCACGCTGCCGCTGAGCGTTACTCCCAGCCCAAGTATATCCACCGCTCCAGCGGATGAAATAATACCAGCCAGATCAACGCTACCATTGCCATCTATCCGGGTTGTGCCGCCCGCAAAAAGGCTACCTAGAGCGGATTGCGTGATATCAGTCCCGGCAAGCGACAGCGCGGCGTTGGTCTCAATGGTTCCGTCGAGATCAAGATTGCCGAGCGCCGCGACCGAAATCGCACCGGCTGATGCGATCAACCCGCCAAGGGAAGCGGCACCTGCGCTGTCCAACGTGATGGAGGTAGCTGACAGCATTTCGCTGGTGTCCGCAGCATCAAGCACACTGACGTTGAGGAGCAGCGCGTCTTGCGATGACAGCAGGCCAGTGAGATTGAGATTATCAGCGGTCAGCGACAACGCATCTGCGGTGCGGATGCCGCCGGAGATAGTCGTCGCTCCGCCAGTAAGGGTAACCGCCTGCAAGGCTGTGAGGTCGCCGCCAATATCGAGAGCGCTACCAGCAACGGCGCTCAATCCACCAGCCGCCGACACACTGCCACCAAGGGTAAGGTCAGTGTCCGCATCAAGCGTGACATCGGCATTGCTTTCAATCCGTCCGAGCACATTCTGATTGGCTGCCGTTACAGTGATCGCGCCATTCGCGCTCAGCGTTGACGCAGAGCCGAGGGTGAAGTCGCCCGACGTATCAAAGATTTGCGTCAGGTCTGAAAAGATCAGCCCGTCAGCCTGCACATTGCGACCCGTAAGGCTCGCCGAGCCACCAGAAATCAACTGGCCTGACTGGGTAATATCGCGGAACTGTGCATCGATATTACCAGCGGCAGAAACCACACCTGCCAGTGAGAGATCATCAGTCAGTGTAAAATTAATCGTTCCGCCCGACAGTGTCTCTCCAGCCAAATTGCCAGATGCCGCAGCAATCGTGATGGCGCTGAGCGCCTCCAATCCAGTATCCGCCGCCGCAACAATCGCGCCATCGCTCGACAAATCGAGAGTATCGCCGCTCACGATTGAGCCGGTGCCCGCTAGGTTAATCCCGCTAATGCCCGATAGCGTTGTGTCGCCCAATGCGAGCACGCCGCCATCGATCTGCAAGACGTCGCTCGCCGTCAGGGTGAGCGCAATACCGCTTTGTACACTGCCGCTATCGGTGATCGTGATCGCCCGTCCGGTCGCATCGAAGCCGGCCTGGCCAACTAGAATTCCCGCAATAGAAATGTCGCGCGCATCGAGATTGATCGCGCCGCCCGAAAAGACGTTGCCTGTGAGAGCCAGGTCACCTGCTGTGCTGATAGAAAAATCGTCACCCGATGCGAGAGTGCCAGTGTTATTGAGCGCGCCAACAAAGCTCAAATTGAGGGCGTTGTCGCTGCTGATAACGCCCGTATTGGTTATGTCAGATGCAGAAGTGACTGTGAGCTCGCCAATCGTGGCCAATGTGGCCGGATCTGCGCCCGCCAGCGTCTCAACATTGACTGACCCTGCCGAGATGACACCTTCTGAAAGGCCGGTCAGACGCCCGGCTACATCGAGCGCGCCGGGTGTAGTCACGTTTAGCAAGCCATTGGCCGCAACCGAACCAGCAATGCCGATCTGCGCGGCGTTCAATTCCGTGCGGCCAGCGCCCTCGATACTTCCGCCAACAGACAGCAGGTTGTCGCTGCTGATCAGCAAGTCACCGTTGCTGCCAGCCAGGCCGTCAATGGTGATGTCGCCCATGGCGAAAAGGGTTTGCGCGCCGCCTGAGAGCAGCTCGCCTGAGCCCGCGATCGTGAGGTCTTGCCGCGCTTCAACGGTCAGAGTTAAGTCCGACTGAATACCGCCCGAGAGCGATAGATTCTGTCCGGTGATGGTCAGGTCTTCGCCCGCGAGAACCCTACCGCTGAGGCTACTGTCGTCCGAGCTTGTGAGAGCGATCGCAGCGTTGGTTTGAATGAGGCCAGCCAGATCAATGGCACCCGCATCAATGGTGATGTTTGCATTGCTCAGGATTTCTCCCGCTACGCCGCCAGCAAGGCCACCGGCAACCGATATTGCAATCGTGTCAAGCGCAGCCACACCCCCATCAAGCGATGCGCTGTCGGCTGTGATGCCAATCGCGTTGTCAGACTGGAGCGTACCAGAAAGCAGCAGATTACTCGCCGCCACCGCATCTACGTTGCCAACCGCAAAGAGATTGCCGGAAAGGTCAATGTCGCCCGCTGTTGCGCTAATCTGCGCCATGCCATTGGAGACAACATCTGCCGCAATTGCGATTTCGCCAGCCGTGAGCGCAAGGTCGCCCGTGGCTTCGATATTGCCGGTGACGTCAATCAGCCCGCCAGCGTCTACTGACAAAGTATCACCTGCCGTCAGGGCACCGCTGATCGCTGCATCGCCGATAGCATTGAGGGTCAGTTCACCCACCGATATCACGCGCGAGCCAAGCGCAACTGAACCTGCTGCATCAATCGTGGTGGCGCCGCCGCTCAGCAATTCGCCTGATGCGCCAGTGCTGAGATCCGTGACGGCCAGCGACACGCCGCCCATTCCCAAAACGCTGCCTGCAACGGACAGATTTCTGGCTGTGGCATCGAGCGCCCGAGCCGTCTCGATAGTGCCAGGAACCGAGATGTCTTCGGTCGTCGTAATGCTAATTGCGTCGGCAGAAACGAGTTCGCCAGCATTGCTCAAATTGACAGCCGAAAGCGCGATTGCCCCATCCGCGTAAATGGTGCCGAGATTGTCGAAAGACGCGGCGCTGTCTGCTGTCAGTGCCGCATTCGTGACCAATTGCGCAGTGGCGCCAAGCGCAATCGCTCCTGCAGAGACATCAACCGCATCGACCACCGAAACGCTGCCATCAATCACAACCTCATTGAGCGCGGTGACAGTGAGGCCCGAGAGGCTGACGCTTGTCCCATCGATCAGGACTGAGCCGCCGTGCCAGTGCTGTGGGCCGCCGCTCTGGACCGTACCTGTGCTAACCAAAGCACCGCCACTTTCCAGACTGATGCCCAGTTGGCTTGATACGACACCTGCATTGCTGAGTGTGCCCGAGCTCAGCAAGGACACATCGCCGTCGCTGCTCAGCTGAGCAGTGCCTGTGACCGTAATCGTATCGAGCGCTGCTACGTCCAGCGCGCCAGCACTTTGAACGAGCCCTGCCAGGCTGATTGCGGCTGCTTCAAGTGCAAGATCGCCGCCAACCGACTGCTGCCCTGCAAGCGAGAGCGTTTGCCCCGCAGCGACGCTCAGATTTCCGTCGCTTTGCAGGATGCCGGGGCTGGTAAAGTCTGCGCCTGATGCCAGGGTCAGACTGTCCGAACTGGCAATCGCGCCATTGGTGACAAAATCACTGGCGGTGCTGATCACCGCGTCACCCACGGCAAAGATAGTCCCGTCATTGACGAGAGAGCTCAGGTCCAGTGACAGGCTCGATCCGCTGGTGAGGCCCGCGTTGCTGCCGATAGCCAGGGCAGATCCATGTGAGGCACTAACGCCCGCTATGCCCAGCACATTGCCGCTTATGCCGATAGTGTCCGCCAACAGGGCAAGGTGAGCGTTGCTCTCAACTGATCCGGCAAGGGTTAGGTTGCCCGCCGACGCAAGTGTAATGTCGCCTTGCGCAGCTAGAGAGCCTGAGTAGTCGATGCCGCCAGCAGCCGCATCAACCAGAAGGTCAGCATTGCTGGTGATCGCGCCTGCGCCAGTTAGGGCATTGGCGGTGAGCAGAACGGCACCATCGGCCAGGAGCTGACCATCTTGAACCAGAAGACCCTGCGCGGAAATAGAGCCCGCTGCGCCCAGCGTAATCGTGGCATCGGTCAGCAAATCGTTGCCGACGTCCAAAGTGGCAACATCAACGGACACAAGCGAACCGGAAAGGCTTGCGGAACCAGTTGTGCTCAGTGCGAATAGGCCGCCGCTTTGCACATCACTCGATGCCGCAAATTCCAGCGTGTCGGCGCTCATGGAAATGCCCGTGCCGCCGATAACACTGCCGGAGTTCCGGACACCGCCAGTGGCCGTGATAGTGAGATCTTCAACGCTTTGAAGGATCGCCGCGTTATTGAGTTCACCAACAGTAAGGCGCAGCGTATTCGCATTGAAAAGGCCGTCCAGATTGGCCGTGCCATTAGCTGATACCGCGATGTCGCCATTGGCAATAAGACGGCTGTCGCTACTTGTGTCTAGCAACGCTGTATCGACCACAATCGAGCCAGCACTTTCAACAGTGCCATCAATAGTGATCGCTGAAACGGTATTAAGCGAGATCGACTGGCCAGCGTTAAGATCGCCGCTAACAGTGAGGGTGTCGGCGCTGATATCGAGCGTGCTGTTGGTGGCGAGCAAACCGGAAAGCTCGGCATTCTCTGCATCCACCGACACAGCGCCAAGGGCGGTGACAACGCCGTCCAACACTGCGCTATCGCCCGCAACCAGCGAAAGACTGTCATTCGAGGCAATCACTCCGCTGTTTGTCAAATCAGTGGCAGCGATTGCGACTCGTCCACCCGCCAAAATGCTGCCGGTATTATCGAGCGCTGTATCTACAGTGATCGTCAGTGCGCCGTCCGCAATCAGATCGCCAGCGAGAGATGCCATTTCAGCTTGCAGGGACAAAGCACCGCCAGCTTGCAACGCGCCGTTACCACCAAACGCGCCCAGGACCGTCAGATCGAGAGCCCCGTCCGAGGTAATCTGGCCAAGGTTCTGAAAATCGCCATTGATCGCCAGTGACAGCGCCTCTCCGGCAAAAAGAAGACCAGCATTGTCGAACTGATCGATATCAAGCGTGATCGCCTGGGCAGACAAAAGCGCGGCATTTTCATTGATTGCCAGTCGATCAAGGTCATTGCTGGTGATTGGGCCAAGCGCACTCACGGTGCCATTTACAAGCAGCGAGCGGGCGGCGAAATCAATCCCGTCATTGCTCTGTACAGTGCCGCCTACGGTCACTTGATCGGCGGCAAGCGTAACTGCGCCGTTGGCCGAGATTGTTCCATAGTTGGATAGCGTGCCGGCGGCAGTCAGCGATCCTGAAGCGCCAAACGCGATGTCCGCGTTCTGAGCAAGATTGCCAGCTGTCTGGAGGGTTGCATCCCCAATCGAGAGGATATTGCCGGACAGTGTGAGGTCGTTATCGGTAGCGATGGACAGCGCCCCGCCGCTTTGCAGCTCGCTGCTTTCAGCAAGAGCGAGTGCCGATGCGTTCAGCACGAGGTTTTCGACAGCGAAAACACCCCCGCTGTTGGCGATGCTGTCCGCACCGATTTCAACATTGCGGCCGCTTAGCGTGCCCGAAATATCCACGAAGTCCTGCGCCGTAATCACGAGGGCATCATTCGTGGCGATAAAGCCTGCAATGTCGGTTTGCGTGCTGCCTAGGCCAATTGTGCCGTTGGCCTGCAATTCGCCTACCACCGAGAGGTTCTCGCTCGCGGTTAGCGTCGCCTCGCCGCCAACCGAAGTGACACCTGCAAGTGCAATATTTGTGGCCGCGAGATCGAAATTGCCATCGGCCACTTGCACCGAGTCAGCCTGACTAACAATGCCGGTCGCGCTCTGCATCGACAAATCGCCACTGGTCGAAATCTGACCTGAAAGAGCCACATCAGCGGCCATAAGATCGACATTGCCAACGGCTGCAACAGCGCCGCCAAGATTGGCCGTGCCATCGGTTTCGAGCGCAATCGCGCCATTTGCGCTGATAACACCGTCAGAAGACAGCGCCGCTGCCGCATCAAGCACAATATCGCTACCCGAAAGCACAGCTCCGGCATTGCTCAGCTGACCTGTGGTCGTAAGGGCTACCTCTCCAACACCGAGCAGAGTGCCCGCATTGGCAATACTATCTGCACTGCCATTCAGAATGCCGTTTGTCTGAGCCGATGCGCCGTCAGCAATATCAAGAGATGTGCCTGCGCTAATCGAGATAGATTCGAGTCCGATCGCATCGCCGGTAAGGGCGATGGTATCGCCGGAAATCGCGAGATTGCCATTGCCGGTGACTGCGCCCGCAAGGGTGATTTGATTGCCTGTCAGCGTCAGATCACTCTGCGATTGCAACTGGCCACTGATCGCCAAGTCGCCATCCGCGCTCAGCGCCAACGTGTTGGCAGACAATATGGCATTCTGACCAAAATCAATTTCGCCTGCGTCGACTACGGCGGCACCCGTTGCGAGAATCCGAGTCGCATTGACCGTAAGCGCCCCGCCAGCGGAGATATTCAGCGCGCTTGTTCCATCGAGCTGACCTGATGGGTTGAGGCCTGCGTAAAGCCCTTGAGCTGCCAGATCAGTATTGCCGCCAGAAACAAGCGCAATGTTGCCGCCAGCACCAACAAAACCGCCGCGTTGGGCAATATTGTCCCCGGCATTCAGCGTTAGATTACCTGCGCCATAGAGGCGCTCATCAATCGTGATGTTGCCGTCTGTCGACCTTAATTCCACGTCACCAGCACTAACCGCATTGCGCACAGCGATCGTTCCATCAGCAGTGATCTCAAGCGGGCCTTCCAGAGCTGTCAGCGTGCCACGAAGATTGATCCCTACACCATCACCGGTGCCGATCAGGCGAATACGGTTAGCAAACATGCCGCCCAGCAGGCTGGAATCGATCACTACTCGGGGCTGGCCAGTGCCGTTGCCGGATGCGGTGCGAGCATCATAGTCAAATTCGCCATTCCCTGCCGCGATCACGAGATCTTGAGCGAACAAATCGGCGTTGAGGCTGCTTGACGCAGTAACAATATCGAAAAAGTCAACATTTCCGGCCAGCAAACCGTCACCTTCGATAAGCACGTCGCCGCGAGACGTCACAAATCCCGCAAACGATCCGTTCTCATCAAAGGTAATTCGACCCGTAGAAAGAGAGACACGATTGATATTGATAAAGCCACAGCCATTGCACGTGATGCCTGCTTCATTTGCCAAAACAAATGCGGCGGTCGGTCCAAAAATCTCGATCGGCCCAAACAGGTCGGAACGGCTCGAGCTCACCACCTCGCTCAGAATGAGCGATGCATTGTCGCTGTTGCGCAGATTGGGGTTGGCAAGCAGTTGGCCACCGAGCGCAGTAGTGCCAATCTGTTTGCTGTTGTTGAGAATCAACCCTTCACGATTGACATTAAATCGGTCAAAACGGTTGTAGGATGTGCCGTTATCATCGGGGGTCGCGATGTTGACAATAGGTGTGCCAGTTGGAGTGACATCCAGAGTAGTGGAGTCATCAGCAGGGGCCACGGGCGGAACCGCAATTGGGTCATTTGTTGACTGCGCGCTGAGACTAGCGCCCAATCCAAGCACAAGCCCCATGGCAGTTGTTGTTTTGAGAAACTTCATTGGTTTGTGGCCCTGTTCAAATTCCAAGCCGCGCCGAGAACGCGAGTTCGACGTCTTTCCGCTCGACAAAGGCAGGTGCGCTCAGCGGTCGCGATGCAGAAAACTCCAAGCTGACCCAGCGGCTCGCATAGCGCAGGCCCAGGGTCGCAGAGTGGAGGAAGCCGCGCTCAAAACTGTCTTCGCCGCGGTTGAATATGCCGCCCGCGTCGTAGCCGACATAAGTCGACAAACGTCCCTCCCAGTCAGCGTTGTCAGCAAAGGTAGTAATCACAGGCACTTCGGCTTGCTGACGCACGGTGATGCCGCTGCGCCCGCTCAATCCGTCATCGCGAAAGCCGCGCACGGTTGAGCTGCCGCCCAGGTTGAAACGGTTTGCAGAGAACACGGCGTCCAACGCCGTTTGCCCGCGTGCGAAAGCCGAATAGCCAACTCGCAGATTGCCGATTTGAAACGGCTGGCGATAGCCGAGCGAGGCGTCGAGCACGGTAAACGTCAGCCCCGGTCCGCTAGGTCCAGTATCTGCGGCATTGGCACCCAGAACATCGAGCCCGCGCGTGATCCCCGCACCCGCAGTCAGCAGGCCGCGTTTGAGGCGCTGTTGTAGGCGCGCATCGACTGACCCAGTTGCCAAGCGAAATGAGCTGGTTGACAGGCGAATGCCCTGAATGCGGTTTTCAGTGTCGGTGACGGCCAGCGTTGCAGAAATGGACGCTTTTGTGTCAGCGTCACGGTAGACTAAGCGGTCGAGGGTGGCGGATGCGTTCCAGCTATCGCCATCGCTCACAAAGCTTTGGCCGTTAGCATCAAGCACGCTTTCGTATTCGAACCGTCCGGCATTGGCGCTGAGCGTCCAATAGCCATAGGGCACTGATACAAAGCCACCGAACCCCTTGCTCCCCCGGTTACGATCATCCTCAACAGATCGGGTCACATACAAAGACCAGAAGTCGGCAACTCCAAGAATGTTGTCGGCATCAAGGCCGATATTGCCCTGTATTCTGCCTGTTGCGATTGAACCGTCGTTATTCGCAGATACGGATGGACGAAGGATCGGCGCGACCGCTTGTCGTGCTACTTTGACAGCGCTTGTGCCGGGCAAGTTTCCCGGTTCGATGTCGATCTTTGCCTCGTAAGAAGGCAGCCGCGCGAGCTGGTCAACGCCTTGCTCAAGATCACGCAGGTTGAGCAAGGCGTTTTTGCGGCTTGGGAAGGCCGCGTCCAAAGCAGCATCGCCATATCCATTGGCCTCTGCATCGCCAATGCCATCAAGCGTGCCCTCAACCACGGTTATGTCGAGCACGCCATCATTCAGGTCTTGCGGGCCGACCACTGCGCGCGAGGTGATGTAACCATCCTCGATATAGGTGTTGGTTATGACGCGGAGAGCTTCGTTGATCGTGCCAAGGCTGGTGCAATCGCTGACCAGCTTGGCCAGTTCGCTGGACAATTGCGCCTCATCGTAAATCGTCATGCCGACGATGTTGACTTGGGTAACGGCGATGCACTGTTCGTTGTCGTCAGTCGCAACGCCCGGCTGAATAATTGCTTGTCCAGAGGGCGCCGTTTGTTGCCGCTCAAGTAAATCCTGCTCGCGCGCTCTCTGACGCTCCAATTCGCGTTCTTGCAGCCGCTCGGCCTCGCGCACAACCGCGTCCGGCTGCGCCTGCGCAAAGGCTGGCCCTGAAAACAAAAAAAGCGCGCCAACCGGCACCAAAATCCCAACAAAACGCACAACGACCTCGAACTACTTTTGCAAGTCGAGCTATGCCGTTTTCAGTCTAAGAATTCGTAAATAGTTTTACGTGGATCCGTGTTTACCTGGTGTAAGCTATAAGGAACTGGATCGGCCCCTGTCATATCTCGGACTTCTCGGCGTCTGTGTGCAGCCTGCCAGCTATGAAGATGGTACTGTGTGTCCAAGGCGGACCGCCTCTTGAAGGTTTCAAGTCCCCTACCTTTATCGCGTCTCCAGCGCAAAGCTGCCGTTCACTCAGTGACCGTCCACCACTCTGGCCAGTTCACTTTGTGCCGCATGCGGGGGCAGTTCCACACTTCGTGTTGTTCAGCCTCAGTAAGTTGCCGGTCGCCCAGCCTCGCAAGTGCAGCCTCGACCGCCCAGGGATTGATTTCCCAACGCACACGGTCTTTGTCAGTCGGGTACTTCTTGATTGCAATGCCAAGCGTCCGCAGAACGCACTCGATCTGCATTGGAACAATCACGATCTTCGTGATCCCAATGCCTTCCGCGTCTGCGTTCTTTGCGCGCGCAGTTTCGAGGGCAGCCAGTGATGAACGCATCGCCGTGCTGTCTCCGGCTAACCCTTTCTGCGTGAGCTGAAGGATAAAAGCCTCCGCTGCTGTAATGCGGCGCTCGCGTCCATCTTCACGTACCGTGACCATTTGCCCTAGAACATGATCGTATGGGATTTCTGAGTTGCGCTTACCCTTGGGCCGTCCTTTGGGATTGCCGGACTGGCCTTTCTTGAACCGAGTGGCGCTCGGCGGTTTGCCGTAACCGTTTGGCGCAGATGTTTTACCTTGGTCTTCATTCTTGAACCGGCTCATATCCCGCGTCCTCGCGGCCAGCGCAGCTTGTCAGAATCCTTGGTGAAGAACTTTATGTCGTTCAGATCCTTCGTTTCTAGCTGGCGCTTACCCGACTGGCTCAACCCAGCTTGAGCAGCCCAGCTCGTCACTTTCATGCGCGATTCTGCATCATCACTTTGGCTTGGCTCGGGCTCAATCAGGCCAAAGATAATTAAAGCCTCGCGTGCATTGTCAGAGCTTTGTTCATGCACCGTGCTGACTCGCCCAGCGGCCGGTTTGTTGCGTTTAACAAGCGCCGCCTCGCGTTTCTCGATCATCTTTAGAACTTGGCGGATAGCCATTTTACTGCCGCCCAGCGCTGCCTGATAGGTTTGTAGCTGCAGTGCTTCATCGACGGTCAGCTCGCGTTCCTTGCCATTTTGATTGACGGTCAGAACCTTGTCGAACACGATATCGAACGCAGAAACATTGGGGCGGCGCTTCTTCGGCCTGCCTGCGGGGTTGCCGGACTGGCCTTTCTTAAAGCGAGTATCACCGCCCCGGCTCATTCAGCAGCCTCTTGCGCGCTGACCTCATCTCCCGAACGGTGGACCAGCTGCGGCTCTTTACCCGTGATCTGCGACCAGCGCGTCATCGCCACATCAACATAGGATGGATCGATATCGAGCCCGCGGAACGCGCGTCCAACCCGCTCAGATGCGATCAAGCTAGTGCCGGAACCAAGGAAGATATCCAGTACCAGTTCGCCTTGGCGGGTGACGTCACAGATCGCGTCGGCAACCATTGCGACAGACTTTACCGTGGGATGCAGCTCCAGGTCCTCACGCCGCGACCCGCGCATCGAATTGACCGAAGCGTAATCCCAGACATTGGTGCGGTTGCGGCCGTGTTTGCCGAGCTCCACCGCGTTAGTGTGCGGCGCATCGCCCACCCGGTAGACAAACACCATCTCGTGTTTGGAGCGGTAGAGCGATCCCATCCCGGCATTGCTCTTGTTCCATACGCAGATGTTGAGCAGCTTGTTGTAAACCTCGGCAACCGACGCGGTAACATCATCCATATGGCGCCAATCCATGCAGACAAAATGCACAGCTCCTTCTCGCGATACCTTGGCGCAGGCACCCAGCGTATCACTGAGGAATGTGCGGAACTCATTCTCGCTCATCTCGCCCGATGCCATCGCAAACTCACGGTGGCGGCCTGCTGCGTTGACATGGCCATTGACCTTTACATTGTAAGGCGGGTCCAGGAACGCGCAGTCGATCTTAGCGCCCTCACCAACCAGCTGGGACAGGAACTCTGTGTCGCGGCCATCGCCGCAGCCAATGCGGTGTTCGCCCAGCTGCCAGATATCGCCCATCTGAACCCGCGGCGCACTGGGCACTTCTGGAATAACCTCATCATCCGGATCCGGGCTATCCGCCAGCACGACGTCGATCTCGCCCGAACTGAAGCCTGTAAGACCCAGATCAATATCGATCTCAGGCATGGAGAGCTCGGCAAGTTCGAGCTTGAGGATCTCCATATCCCAGCCAGCATTGAGAGCAATCTTGTTGTCAGCGATCCGCAGTGCCTTTTTCTGCGCTTCGGATAGCCCGCCAAGTTCTATGACTGGAACTTCGGCAAGCCCCAAGTCTTTGGCTGCTCGCAATCGGCCATGGCCTGCAATGAGATTGTCTTGCTCATCGGTAAGGACCGGGTTGGTAAACCCAAATGCCTTTATTGAAGCGACAATCTGTTCGATCTGCTTCTTGGAATGCGTGCGCGCATTGCGGGGGTCAGGGGTCAGCTCTGAGAGGGCCTTGTAGACCACTTCGAGCGGGCGATCGGCAGTAGGGGCTGCCTCTGTTGGTGATGTTGTCATGCTGAAAATATATAGGAACAAAGTAGGTACCCAAAGGGGGTAAATTGATTCAAGCGGGGACAAATCGTGCAAAAACTGAGTCGCTGGACTTCTTTCTACTTTTGAGCATTGGTGCAGTGGCCCGGCCTGTTCGGGCTCGTGCCGGTAGCGGCCGTCATTTGAGGCGGCCTAAGCAACCGGAGAACACGCATGACAAAATCATCAAAGGCCCAAAAACCAACTAAGCTTGATACGCTTGAGAAGCTTCTCAAGCGCAAGAACGGCGCCGCTATTGCCGATATGATGAAGGCAACAGGCTGGCAGCAGCACTCAGTGCGCGGGGCTATGGCGGGCGCGCTTAAGAAACGCGGGCTCATCATTACTTCGCAGAAGGTGGCGATGTCCGCCGCTACAGCGCTAAGCAATCGGCATGAGCGCTGCAATGACCCATACCGAGCAAATGGTCCATGAAATAGGAGCGATGGACCTTGAGGCACTGCGCAGCGCATGGAAGCGGCGCTACGGCGCTCCCCCAACCCTGCGGTCTGAACCGCTCATGCGCATGCTGCTGGCATGGCGCGTGCAGACAGAAGCGTATGGAGGGATTGATGCACAGACCCGCAAAGCGCTGGCCCGAACGGGCGCACCCCAGCCTGAAGGGCGCCAACTTGGCCTCGGCGCGGTCCTCACCCGCAATTGGAAGGGCAGAGAGGTCAAGGTGGTGGTTGAGGAGGATGGGTTCCGCTGGGAGGGCGAGTTTTATCCCAGCCTTTCAGCAGCCGCGACCGCTATCGCTGCAAGCCGCTGGAACGGCCCCCGCTTTTTTGGCCTCAGGGATGCGACATGAGTAGCGACGCAAAGCCTTCAAAGGAGGCGGCGATCCGCTGCGCCATCTATACCCGCAAGAGCTCAGATGAAGGCCTCGAGCAGTCGTTCAACAGCTTGGATGCGCAACGCGCTTCTGGCGAAGCCTATATCACCAGCCAAGCCAGCGAAGGTTGGACGATACTTCCAGCTCTCTATGATGACGGCGGCTACTCTGGTGGCACGTTGGAGCGGCCCGGTCTGCAGGCTCTGTTGAGTGACATTGAAGCAGGGCGGATTGACGTGGTGGTGGTCTATAAGATCGACCGGCTCACCCGCTCGCTCACAGACTTCTCGCGCATCATTGAGACCTTTGATGGGGCCGGGACCAGTTTTGTCTCAGTCACCCAGTCGTTCAACACCAAGGACTCGATGGGACGGTTGATGCTCAACGTGCTGCTCTCATTTGCGCAGTTCGAGCGCGAGGTGACAGGAGAGCGCATCCGCGACAAGATCGCTGCTTCCAAAGCTAAAGGCATGTGGATGGGCGGCAATCCGCCGCTGGGTTATGACCGGCCCAAAGAGGGCACACACAAATTGCTAGTGAACGAGACTGAAGCTGCAAGAGTGCGAGGTATATTCAACCGTTACCTGGAGATCGGCTCGGTCCATGCTCTCCAGCGCGAACTCACAGCGCAGGGTATCGTCTCCAAGCATCGCACCTACTCCAACGGGCGAACATCAGGCGGCACCCCCTTTAGCCGCGGGGCGCTATTTCATCTGCTGCGCAACCGCATCTACCTTGGGCAGATCGTCCATAAGGACCAGGTGTTTGAAGGCGAGCATGACGGGATCGTCGATCCGGACCTGTTTGAGCGAGTGCAACGCAAGCTCAATGCCAATGCTCGCCGCTACCGCGCCGCTGCTGACACCCGCGTCACCAAAGCACCGCTTACGGGCAAGTTGTTTGACGCAAACGGCGAGATCATGAGCCCATCATTCTCGCGTGGGCGATCAAATCGGGTCTACCGCTATTACGTCTCCGCTTCACTTCAACAGGGAGGCAGTCAGAGCGACGACAAGATCGTTCAAAGACTGCCAGCGCCTGCAATTGAAAAGCTCGTCGCCGACATAACATCGCGTTGGCTGCCGCGTGAGGAGCATCCCCTTGATCATACAACGGCCGTTCGGATCGCCGATGAAGGATTGGTCTTCGAGTGCCCCGCTAAGCTAGCCGACGACATTGCTCAGCATCTGGAGGGCGGTGAGCGGATGATCCATACCTCTGCCAAACTCTGCCGGATCCACGTACCGGTCGCTCTTCCGCTGCGCGGCGGCAAGCGCCTCATCATCCCATCCGGCAAGCCCGATATCCGCCCAGACCCGACCCTAATTGCTGCGCTTCGCCGCGCGAATTCTCTGCTCGAGCGCGACCGCCGGGGAATGCCCATGCTCGAAGTGTCGCCGCCCTCCGCCTACAATCGCAATCTGGTTCGGCTTGCTTTCCTCGCGCCAGATATTCAGCGCGGCATCATGGAAGGGCGTCAGCCAGCATCGCTCAATCTTCAGCAGCTTATCAAAATGGACATCCCGATCCGCTGGCATGAGCAGAGAAAAGCGTTGGATTGGGCAAACACGAACTAGCCTGTTCCGGCGAGTAACAGGCCTGTTCTGCCTAAGTTGCACCCTGTTATTGGCGGATAAACACCCAGTTACGTCGAAGAACAGGGAAACCCCATTCCCACACCCATAAACCTCTGTAATTACGCGCTTTTACTAGGAGCAATCCAGCGAATCTTGATCGATTTGGCCTGTTATCGCCCTCAAATGCATGATTTTCCCCTGTTCTTTCCCTGCCAAACGGGGAAACTCTACCGATTGCGATTGGCGCAGAGACCGGCCGCGCAAATCTCGCCTGAAACGCTCTGAGACTGATGCTGAAGAGCGCGCCAACAGCGGTTTGACTGTTCAACCCCGCGCACACCGCCGTTGTGCGCGCGCGCCCTGTAAACAGAGATTGGTGCTGGGGGTGGGTGGCGGAGACGGTGGGATTCGAACCCACGAAAGAGTTGCCCCTTTACACACTTTCCAGGCGTGCGCCTTCGACCACTCGGCCACGTCTCCGCATTCCCGTATCCGGGAAAGGGCGCGGATAGACGCAAGCTTGCTCTTTCGCAAGCGGCTTCACGGTGGCAGACTATAGTCCATGAAAAAACAGCTCCTGACTGCCGCTTGCGCTCTTGCGCTCACCCTGCCCGCCCATGCTCAGAATGAGGGCGAGCCCCAAGGTGCGCCATCACCCAATGAAATCGTCGATAGCGCCGCTGGTGATGAGTGGGTCGCGATTGCAGCGGAGGATTTGCTGGTGATGACACTCGCCCCGGATGCGCAAGGGGCCGCGCGCAAAGTGGTGATCCAGCTGATGCCTGCGCCCTTCTCCCAAGGCTGGGTCGGCAACATCCGCAAGCTCGCCCGCGCGAAGTGGTATGACGATATCACCGTCAACCGCGTGCAGGACAATTACGTCGTACAATGGGGCGATCCAAATTATGACAATCCCGAAGGCGAAGGCGAGGCAAAGCCGCTGCCAGAGGGGCTGAGCGTGATGGATGAGGAGGATTACACCGCTACGGATCCATCAGAAATTTCTGCAATTTTGCCCAATGCTGATGCCGAGAAGTTTGCAATTCAAAACGGATTTGCGGCGGCTGGTTATTTTCCCCTGACCAACTTACCTGAAAGGAACTCAGATGCTCTTTTAGCTGACCGATACGCCCCAATGAATCTTTTGAGCGGGGGCTGGCCATTGGGTATGTCTTTTGGAAGAGGAATATGGCCCGTCCATTGTTACGGCATGGTCGGCGTGGGCCGCGGGTATTCGCCGGACACTGGCTCAGGTGCGGAGCTCTACACCGTGATCGGCCATGCGCCGCGCCATCTGGACCGCAATATCGCGCTTGTGGGCCGGATCATTTCCGGCATGGAGCATCTTTCTTCATTGCCGCGCGGCAGCGGCGCTCTGGGCTTCTACACCGCCGAGCAAGCAGACAAGCGCACGCCGATCCTGTCGGTTCGCGTCGCGTCAGACCTGCCGGACGGTGAGCGGCCCCAATTCGAGTATCTCTCCACCGAAAGCGATACCTTTGCTCAATATGCGGAAGCGCGAGCGAACCGCCGCGATCCGTTCTTTATTGTGCCCGCGGGCGGCGCAGACATCTGCAACATCCCGGTTCCGGTGCGGCCAGTCTCTGCTGACGAATGAGCGAGGCACAGCTCACACAAACGGGCCCGCTGTGGCTATGGACCGCCTCCAATGGGGTCAGCTGGCACTTTGTCACGATTAATGGCGAGGCGGGTGAGAGCATCTCAGCCAATGAGGCGATGCGGCGGTTGGAGCTGGGCCGCAAACGGGGCTTTCGCTCGCAAAAGGTCGAGGCCAGGATTGGCGAGACCGCATGGCAAACCTCTTGCTTTCCAAACACCGGCAATGACAGCTCACCCAGCAGCGATGAGGGCGGCTGGCTGCTCCCGGTAAAGGCGCAAGTTCGCAAAGCAGAGGGACTGGCAGAAGGCGACGAAGTTCAGGTCTCGCTGACACTGATTTGAGCCCAGCCCAGTGTGCCCTACTATACGTCCTTGGAATTCAGATCGCTGGCGCTGCTACGGACCGTTTTGAGGAACTCGTCCGCCTTTTGACGCATTGCAGCAGCGTGCTCTCCCAATTGCTCAGCAGATGCCTGAACTTGATTGGAAGCTGACCCGGTCATCAACGACGCGTCATGCAATTGTTGTAGCTGGCCCTCAACGGTCGCCGTGCTTGCCGCGACGCTATCAATATTGCGGGCAAGTTCGCTGGCGGCGTGAGACTGCTGCCCAACAGCCTCGGCAATCATCATAGAAGACTGCTCTAGCTCGTTGATTTGATTGACGATTGATGTGAGATCGCTGACGCTCGACCCGGTCGAGCTTTGCATTGCGCTGATTTTCGCCGCCACGCTGCTGGTTGCATTGCTGGTTTGGCTTGCAAGCTCTTTCACTTCAGAGGCAACGACGGCAAAGCCGCGCCCTGCCTCTCCGCCCCGCGCCGCCTCGATCGACGCATTGAGCGCGAGCAGGTTGGTCCGCTGAGCGATCGTTTGGATCAATTCGGCAATTTCACCGATCTCTTCAGCAGCGCTGGACAGCTCGGTCATCTTGCTATTTGCCGCGACAACCAGCTCGCTGGCATCATGCGCCAGGGACGCAGACGCTTTCGCTTGATTGCTAACCTCAGCAATCGACAAAGCAAATTGATCCGTTGCAGCCGCAGCAGCGCTCACATTCCTGGTCGCCTCCACCATGGCGTTGGAGGCCTCGGATGACTGCAGCGTTGAGCTGTCGGCTAGGGTCACCATGCTTTGCGATGTCGTCTTCAGCTGCTCCGACGCCCCGCCGATCTCGGCAATAACTGCTCCGTTGGAAACTTCGAAACTGTCTGCCAGCCCCTGCAGCAATTGGGCCTTGTCAGCTCGCATTTGGGCCGATTGCTCGGTCAGCTGCTGCTGTTGGAAGAGCTCTTTTTCGGCAGTTTGCGCTCTTTGATCGTTGAGCTGCTGCAGCTCTTGCGACCTATCGCGAAACACCACGAGCGCGCGCGCCATCTCGCCCAATTCATCACCGCGTTGCTGGCCCGGTATCTGGGCCTCGGAATAGCCATCGGCAATCCGTTTCATGGCGCCGGTGACCGATCCAATCATACCAATGATATTGCTCGTAACTTGCCGCCCGCCCCAAACCGCCACGGTCAACAAGACAATTCCTGAGATCGCGACGAGCCAGGCCATGACAGTGATTTTCCCAATCAGATCGGCAAAATCCACGGCGACAACTTCGACGACTGTATCAAATTCAGAGCGCGATGATTGCAGAACCGCGGCGGTGCGAGACTGTAGCGCAGCCACTGCGGCAGCGTTCGCCGCTGGCTCTTCGAGGTTGGACAGCGAATTTCGAATTGCGCCGATTTCCTCAAGCCGTGCAGTGTTTCCTGATTGGATCTCCTCAGAGAATGGATGGTCATCCTGCGTCAACAAACCATAATTCGTAAATGCCCGGTCCATCTCAGTCTGCGCGCTTCTAACGTCCGCCAGATTGCGGCTCTCATCAAACTCATTGAGATGAAAACGTGCCTCGCTAAGTGCTGTGTTTGCATCTGACATCAATTCGCTGGTCGACGCCTTATCACCTTGCGCAACACCCTCGCTGCCCAGGTAAAAAACCGAGCCTAAGACAATCGCAAGCAAGGCAATCATGATCAGAATATTGCCAAAAATCGCAGCGCGTACCTTCGCAACAACCGTATATTTGTCGAGCCAGCTATCAGCCGAATCGAGGAACTGCGCATCGACATGCGTACCAGCGTCTGCTGGCTCAAAATTATTGTTCGCCATGTCCATTTGATGCGTACTCCACGCGGAACGTTCTTCAACTAAGCGCTTACGAGACTGCGATTAAAGAGCGGTAAATTGCCCCTTAACCAAACTCACTATCCGCTGCTTCACGCGGCCTTTGCTTTCGCTAGCAATTCGCTGTCTGCCGAATCCAGTTCGCTCGCACTGCGGCGCACATCAGCAAGGAAACTCGTCGCTTTCTCGCGCAGGGCATCGGCGTGAAGATCAAGCTCGCTGGCAGAAGCCAGAACTTGCGAAGAGGCAGAACCGGTTGCGAGCGAAGCCTCGCGCAATTTGCCCAGCTGCGCATCCACTTGCGAGGTACCACTGGCGACGGTGTCGATATTGCGCGCCAAATCCTCGCCAGAAATTGATTGCTGATCAACGGCGGTCGCAATCACGACTGAGGCGCGTTCAAGCTCATCGATCTGCGTCACCATGGAATTGAGGTCCGCCACGCTCGAATGGGTGGAGCTTTGCATCGCGCTGATTTTCTCCGTCACGCTGCTCGTCGCATTGCTGGTCTGGGTTGCCAGCTCTTTCACTTCGGAGGCAACGACAGCAAACCCGCGCCCTGCCTCTCCGCCCCGCGCCGCCTCAATCGACGCATTGAGCGCGAGCAGATTGGTGCGCTGAGCGATCGTCTGGATCATCTCGACAATGCTGCCGATCTCATCAGCCGCGCTGGAGAGATCGGTCATTTTGCTGTTTGCGGCGGTCACGAGCTCGCTCGCCTCGCGTGCTAGAGCCGCTGAGGCGCTGGCTTGCTTGCTGATCTCCGTGATCGACAGGGCAAATTCATCCGTTGCTGCGGCTGCCGCCGTTACATTGCGAGTGGTTGCCTGCATCGATGTGGAGGCCTCTTGCGATTGCTGGGCAGAGCCTTCCGCAAGCTTCACCATGCTCTCAGACGTTTCTTTAAGCTGCGCGGAGGCTGCGCCAACGGCGTCGATCACTTCCCCGATTGAAACTTCAAAACCGCCGGCAAGCCGCTCTAACAGTTCGCCTTTATCGGTGCGCAGACGGTTCGATTCCTGCGCGAGTGCTTGCTGTTGAGCCAGCTCATGTTCCGCCGCGCTCGCGCGCTCAGCGGTCAGCTGGCTAAGCTCCAGAGCGTCCTGGCGGAACACCGCGAGCGCGCGGGCCATATCGCCGATTTCGTCTTCGCGCTCTGCATGGAGAATATCAGTCTGATCGTCGCCATTTGCGATCCGCTCCATCGCATCGGTGATGCTGCGGATCATGCGCACGACATTGCGAATGATCGCGCGGCCGCCAAAGAAGGAAGCGATAACCGTGAACGCCAATAGGGCCATGAAGGCGAGAATTATCTTGCCAACGATATCGAGCAAGTCGCCGGCTTTGCCGCTTACAAAGACGTGCAGATCATCAACATAGACGCGCATTTCGGAATAAAGCGTGCCCACCTGTTGTTCGACTTCGCGCGCAGCAGCCGCATCAGCGCCAGCACCGGGCGCAATCGCGTTAAGGCGGGCATCGGCATTTTCAATCCGCCCGAGGTAATCCTCCAGCGAAGTGCGAATGTCACTCGGCATCATTTCGCCGCCATAATTCAGCGCCGTTCTGATGTCTTCCGCTGCGTCTTCAAGCTTGTCAGAGGCGCGCTCAAGACCGGCCTGTTCGCCGCGTTCCGTCACATCACGCAGCGAGACATAGGCATCGCCCAGCGCCAGCGCGGCATGGCCGCTGCGAACCTCGGCAGAGGCCAGCACGGTTTGGCGTTCACCTTCATTGCCAATGTAGGCAAGACCGCCAAGAATGATGAAGGCAACCACCAGCACCATGGCCGCATTGCTAAAAATCGCGATGCGCAGGTTTCCGACCAGTGAAATGCGTTCGAGCCAGCGCTTGCGGGGTTCCTCGCCAGCGCTCAGATTCGCGTCATAGGTGTCCAACTCCTCGGTTGAGGCCGGCACAAATTCATGCGCTGAATAGCTCACAGTATTATCCTCATGACGCCGCTTACGGACGTTTGGTTTCTTACATGAGGGGCAATACGAGGACGGGTTTAAGGAGTGGTAAACGCCTATTTAACCATCAAGTGGGGCAGTGCAGCTGGCCAAGCGGATTAAATCCGCTCTGCCTGAGCCACCGCGTCGCTGGCGCGCAGCGCGCTCAATATCCGTGTGAGGTGCGCGAGATCCTGCACCTCTGAATCGATTTCATAGGTGGTGAAGGGATGGTCGAGCTGGACCTGATTGAGGCTGGTCACATTCGTCTTATTCTGCGCGAAAATCCCGGCCATTTCCGCCAGCGTGCCCGGACGGTCATAGAGCGTCACCCTAAGGCGACCGACCGCGCCAACGGAACGCTTGCCCCAGGACAGATCGAGCCAATCGGCATCGATCCCGCTGGCAAGCTCCAGGCAATCAATCGTGTGCACTTCGACCCTTTTGTCCTTGCGGCGCAAGCCCACTATTCGGTCACCCGGCACCGGGTGACAGCAGTCTGCCAGCGTATAGCCGACCTCTGGCGTCAGCCCGCGAATAGAGATCACCCGCTCGCGCTTGGACCAATCTGCATCGTCTTCGAAATCGGCGGTTGATCCGGGGACCAGCGCCTCCATCACTTCGCGGTCGGTCAGCTTGGCCGCCCCAATTGCGAACATCAGGTCTTCCGGCTCTTCCATCTCAAGGCGTTTGACCGCCTCGCGTATGGCCTTCTTGCCGATCCGCGCGGGCACTTTTCCGGCGATCTCATCGAACAATTTGCTGCCAATCGCAGCGATCTCTGCGCGTTCCTTAAGCCGCACAGAGCGGCGGATCGAAGCGCGCGCCTTGCCCGTCACCACAAAGCCTAGCCAGGACAGCTGAGGCTCTGCATTCTTGCCTTTGATAATCTCCACGACATCGCCATTGTTCAGCGGCGTGCGCAGCGGCATGTGCCGGCCATTGATCTTCGCGCCGACCGTTTGCGCGCCCAAATCCGTGTGCACGGCAAAGGCGAAGTCGACCGAACTTGCGCCCTTGGGCAGCTGGAACAAAGCCCCCTTAGGCGTGAAGGCGAAAATCCGATCCTGGTAGATCGCCATGCGGGTGTGCTCGAGCAGCTCCTCCGCGTCATGGCTGGCATCGACGATCTCGATCAGATCGCGCAGCCAAGCGACCTGGCCATCGGCGGAATCGCTTTGCTTATAGGCCCAATGCGCCGCCAACCCGAATTCATTGCGGCTGTGCATTTCGCGGGTGCGGATTTGCACCTCCACCCGCATGGAATTCTCATACATCAACGAGGTGTGCAAGCTGCGATAGCCGTTCGACTTGGGCGTTGAGATGTAATCCTTGAACCGGCCCGGCAGGAATTGCCACGTTCTGTGCAGCACCCCCATGGCGGCATAGCAATCCGTCTCGCCCTCGCAGATGACGCGAAATGCCATGATATCAGTGACCTGCTCAAAGCTGACGTGGCGTTCCGCCATCTTCTTCCAGATCGAATAGGGATGCTTCTCGCGCCCCATCACCTCAACCTGAAGCCCCGCCTCAGCCAGCACCTGCTTCACCTTCAGGGCGATTGCATCAACCTGCCCGCCGTCCTGACTGCGCAATTGCTCCAGCCGGTTGGTGATGGTCGCAAAGGCCTCTGGCTCCAATTGCTCAAACGCCAGCGCCTGCATCTCGCGCATATATTCATACATGCCGATCCGCTCCGCCAGCGGGGCATAGATATCCATCGTTTCGCGCGCGATCCGCTGGCGCTTTTCGGGCTTCTTGATGAAATGCAGCGTGCGCATATTGTGCAGCCGGTCCGCCAGCTTCACTAGCAGGACGCGGATATCCTCACTCATCGCGAGCAGGAATTTGCGCAGGTTCTCCGCCGCCCGCTCGTTCTCGGGCATAGCCTCGATCTTGGATAGCTTGGTCACGCCATCGACCAGCCGCGCCACGTCCGGCCCGAAGTGCTCTTCGATGTCCTCAATCGTGGCCAGCGTGTCTTCGACCGTATCGTGCAGCAGCGCGGTGATGATCGTTTCCTGATCGAGCTGCAGGTCGGTCATCAACCCGGCGACCTCGACCGGATGCGAGAAATAGGGATCGCCGCTGGCGCGCTTTTGCGTGCCGTGTTTCTGAACGGTGTAGACATAGGCACGGTTGAGCGCTGCCTCATCCGCACCAGGGTCATATTCTTTGACCCGTTCCACCAGTTCATATTGCCTCAGCATACGTTCCTATGATGCGGTAAAAACGCTCAATATTGCAAAGCAATTCGGCACTTGGGCAATCAAATATCAAACTCTTCGGCTTATGAGGCCTCGGCATACGGGGTGGACCGAGGGAATTTGCACATGAGTATCACGGGTAAACTGAGCGCAGCGGCGCTGACATTGGGCGCATTGGCGGCCGCTGGCTGTCAAAAGGCGCCGATCACGCCAGAAAACCAGATGTGCGATTTCAAGACGATCCGCATGAATGTGGGCGTGCCCGTCTCTCGTCCAGCCGACCTGGGTGAACGCACGCCTTCCGCGCTCGCGGCAGAGATTGAGACCAGCCTGCGCGCGCATGACCGGCTGCAGAACGGTGAGAAGGCCAGCCTGCTCTCGCTATCCGGCGGCAGCGAGCACGGCGCGTTCGGCGCAGGCGTTCTCGCCGGATGGGGCGGCACGGGCGATCTGCCGGACTTCCAAGTCGTCACCGGGATCAGCACCGGATCCATCCTGGCCACCTTCGCCTTTGTGAACGATGCAGCAGGCGCGGTCGAAGGCTATACGATCAATTCCGAAAGCGATCTGATCAATGTCTATGCCACGCCGAAGGACGGAAAGCCGGACTTTGCCAATTATCTGACGCTGATCGAGCATGGCTCGTTCGGCAATCTCGAGCCGCTGCGGGCGAGGCTGCACACATATATCTCCGACGACGTCATGCAGACGGTGGCGGTTCGCTATGCCGCTGGCGCGCGGCTGTATGTGGGCGCAACCGACGCCGATAGCGGCGATGCGGTGGCGTTTGATCTGGGCGATATGGCCACGCGCTATGTGAACACCGCGCCCGATGATGAGGGCAAAGAGAACCTCAAGGATTGCTACATCAGCGCGATCATAGCCAGCTCATCTTCGCCGATTGCCGCCCCGCCCGCGTTTATTGACAATACGATGTATGTTGATGGGGGCCTGCGCTTTGGCCTGTTCTCAGACAGCGTGCTCGAGGCGTTTTTCCGCCGGCAAAACGGGATGACAGATGCCTATGAGCTAGCCGAACTGATCGAGCCGGGGAGTGAAGAGCCCGCCCCGCTGCCGGTCCGATCACTCGCCCCGGTGGTCTATGCCGTGATTGACGGCACGCTGGAACTGCCCCAGCGCCCCTGCCCCAAGGCGGACAAATCTCTGTGCACCGAAGAACAGCCGATGGGCGGCAAGCAAGGCGCGCATAAGGATTGGAACATCCTGGAACTCGCGCTCGATGCCGAACACATTCTCGTCAATGAGGTCTACCGTTTCTCTGCCCTCGCCGTCGAAGCCGATGCTTGCGAAGAAGCGGGCTGTTTCAATTTCCTGCGCATTGAGCCAGACGTGAATGATTTCATGAGCGGCCTGCCAGCGAAAGACGGCGGGATCGAAATCCTCACCTGCCCTGAATGGCAGCAGGTCGATATCGAAATCGATGACCCGATCGAATTCCACAAGCGATATATGCGCTGCCTCATCTCCTATGGTGAGGAAAAGGTGGGCGCCGCTGGCTGGGGCAAAAGCTAAGCCTTTTTCGCCGCGCCAAACCTGAAGGGTTTTACGTAGCCTAACGGAAGGGTCATGGGAGGCAGTTGGTGTTAGCCTCCCGGCGATGTCTTTCTCAGTTCCCTCCGCCAAAGAACGGGTTGCCGCTGCAACCGGCTTGGTCACCCTTGCCGCTGCTTTTGCAGCAGTGATCGTCCTGATAGCTGGGTTGCTGGGCAACGAAACAAAGCTCTATTTCGCAGAGGCCACAATCGCGGCATTGCTGCTGACGATTGGCCTGCGCGAGTTTAGCTCCAAACTGCATCACGTCCGCCAAACGGATGAGCTGCGCGAACAGATGAAGGTGGTTGAGGAGAAAAACCGGCTACTCAACCTCACCGAGGCCTCTGCCCATGTCGGCCATTGGCGGATTGATCTGGCGACAGACGATCTGCATTGGTCGGCGGAGACCTATGCCATTCATGGCCTCGAACCGGGCAACCTGCCGAGGCTTGAGGACGCCATAAACTTTTTCCACGAGGATGATCGCGATCTCGTCGCCACATCGGTTGAGCAATCCCGGCAAACGGGCAAGCCTTACACCTTCAAGGCTCGCCTAATTCGCAGCGATGGTGAAATTCGCCATACGCAAAGCATCGCCCGGGTGGAGTTTGATGAGGCGGGCAATCCCGCCGCTCTGTTCGGCGTGTTCCGCGACCGCACCGATGAAGAGCAGATGCAGCAGGAACTGCGCAAGGCCCGCGATGAGGCGCAGGCCATGGCCAAGGCGAAAAGTGCATTTCTGGCCAAGATGAGCCACGAAATCCGCACTCCGATGAACGGCGTGCTTGGCTTTGCCGAACTGCTGCAGACCAGTTCGCTGGACAAAGACCAAAGGCGCCACGTTGATCTGATCGTCGAATCCGGCCGCTCTTTGCAGACTCTGCTCAATGATATTCTCGATCTGACCAAGATCGAGGCTGGGCATATGACGATCAAGCCGGAACCCGTCGATATTGGCCACATCGTGCACCGGGTCGCGCAATTGATTGAACCGCTCGCGCGGGAGAAAGCGCTAAAGGTGGAGCGGGTCGTCGATTCCGCATTGCCGCAATTTGTGCTGCTCGATGGCCTGCGACTGCGGCAGATCCTCACAAACCTCATGCACAATGCCGTGCGCTTCACCGACCAGGGCAAAATTCGCCTTTCTGCCCAATGCGTGAACGGGCAATTGGAAATCACCGTCGCGGATACGGGCATCGGCATCTCGCAAGAGATGCAAGAAAACGTCTTCGCCGCCTTCGCTCAGGTCGATCAATCCTCGCAAACAGAGCGCGGGGGCACTGGGCTTGGCCTGGCCATTTGCCAGCAATTGGCCGAGCTCATGTCTGGCTCTCTATCGGTCCACAGCATACCGGGCCGCGGCTCTGCCTTTACACTGAACCTGCCATTGCTCGCGGCCAGCAACATGCGGCACGAACTCCCTCATTCCAAAATGATCGAGGCAGAACATCGTCTGGCCGGCAGGCGCGTGTTGCTGGCCGAGGACTTCGATATCAACCGCGAGCTGTTTGCCGATATGGCTCAGCGTCTGGGTGTGGAATTAAGCGCGGCGAAAGATGGGGCAAACGCGGTCGAGATGGTGCGCGATGCGAGCCATGATGATCAACCCTATGAGCTGGTCCTGATGGATGTTCGCATGCCCAATATGGACGGATTGCAAGCGACCGCGACTTTGCGCAAAGACGGATTTGACCCATCGACCCTGCCTATCCTCGCGCTGACCGCCAATGCCTTTGCCGATGACGTTGAGGCCTGCCTCGAATGCGGCATGCAGGAGCACCTATCCAAGCCGATTTCAATCGACACCTTGCGCGATGCCTTGGAGCGCTGGCTGCCCGAGAAGGAAGAGGCTGTTCTTGAGACTTGAGAGGGCGCGTCTCCCAGCCTGATCAGCTCCAGGTTGCTCGTGGCGGCAGGCTCATCAGGATTGCGTCGATATTCCCGCCGGTCTTTAGGCCGAACAATGTCCCGCGATCATAGACGAGGTTAAACTCGGCATATAGCCCGCGATATTCGAGCTGCTGTGCGACGTCCTCGTCGCTGAATTCGCTGTCCATCCGGGTGCGCACCAGCTTCGGATAGATGTCTAGGAAGGCTTTGCCGACGTCCTGTGTGAAGGCGAAATTGCGATCAAACGCGGCTTCGTCCTCGCATTCCAAATGGTCGTAGAAAATCCCGCCAACGCCGCGATGTTTCTCGCGGTGGGGAATATAGAAATAGTCGTCCGCCCAATTCTTGTATTTCTCATAATAGGTCGGATTGTGGGCCATGCAGGCCGCGCGCAGGCTGGCGTGGAATGCCTCGGTGTCTTCCTCATAGGGGATCGGCGGGTTGAGATCTGCCCCGCCGCCAAACCAGGCCTTGCCGGTAGTGAGAAAGCGCGTGTTCATATGCACGGCGGGCACGCGCGGGTTCGTCATATGCGCCACCAGCGAAATGCCGGTCGCAGAAAACCCCGGGTTCTCCGCACTCGCGCCGTTCACTTGGCCAGCAAACTCCTTGCTGAAGCTGCCGCGCACGGTGGAGACGTTGACTCCGACCTTCTCAAACACTTTGCCCTTCATCAGGCCTTGGGTGCCGCCGCCGGGATCAGAATTGCCTTCCTCTTCCCGTTCCCACGGGGTGTATTGAAAGCTCGCATCGGATCCGGCCTCACGCTCGATCGCCTCGAACTCAGCACAGATCTGATCGCGCAGGCTTTCGAACCACGTGCGTGCTTGCTCTGTGTTGGATTGCCTATCGCTCATAAATCTCGCTCTCGCCCTTCTAGCGCCCCGGCGCGTACTTCATGTCACCTGAGCGATGACAAGGCCGCTGTCCACCCGCTTTGACATAAATCAAATAGACACAGCGAAAGCAATGATCGCGGTTGCATTATCGCGTGGCCCGCTCCAGATGAAGCGCATGGTTCACCTTTCGTTCGCACCATCTGATTTTGCCGCCATGCAATTTGCGGGCGAGGAAATGGTGCTGCTGAAAAACAACGCGCTGTATTGGCCGCGAGAGCGCGCCTTGCTGGTCGCGGACCTACATTTGGAAAAGGGCAGCTTCTATGCGCAGCACGGGCAGATGCTGCCGCCCTATGACAGCCGCGAGACCCTGGAACGGTTGGCCGATAGCGTGAAGGCAACGGGCGCGCGGCGCGTGATCACTCTGGGCGACAATTTCCACGATGATGACGGTACGCACCGGCTCGATCCCTATGCCGCTGGGATGCTGGAATCGCTGACCCGCGCGCTCGATTGGGTGTGGATCACCGGCAATCACGACGAGAATATGCAGCGCTCTTTCGGTGCGCAGCTGTCCGAGGAGCTGGAGATTGGCGGAATTGTGCTGAGGCATGAGGCAAAGGCGGGCGAGACGCAGCCGGAGCTGTCCGGGCATTATCACCCCAAGATGCGTCTCAGGGTGCGAGGCCGCCATATCGCCCGCCCCTGCGGCGTGGTGAGCCGCGGAGACACGCGCGCGGACCGGATGATATTGCCAGCGTTCGGTGCCTATACAGGCGGCATGGATGCAGGCGATCCAGTAATTTTGGACGCGCTGAAACCCGCGAGCGAAATCGACGCGGTGCTGCCAGCGAAGGGGAAATTGGTGAGCTTCGCGCTGTTCCGAGAGGCGGCCTAGTTTTTTGTTTGGCCTCAAGCGCCGGCGTTCGCATCCGCTCACTTGGCTATCCTCGCATAAGCTCGGGCGGGCGGTCGCCCTTGCGACGCCTGCGGCGTCGAACCAGCGCTTTCCAAATGGCTTGGTGGCGGAGCACGGTCGCGCCAGCGACCGCAAGGCCCTTGCGGCCGCCCGCAGCAGCGCGGACTTGTCCGCAAGCTGCGAGGAAATCGCGCTCGCGGATGCGAGTGCGAAACGCAAAAATCTAAATCCAATCTCATCTGGCAATCCTCCGCGTTTGCCCTTACATAGCGCGCTGCACACTTTGGCTATTACAGGAGAACACACATAGCCCGTCCACCTCGGCGTTCGATGGCCCCGCCAATCAAAAGCGGCCCTCGCTACGATAATTTCATTCAAGTTCCCAAGGTCCGCGTGATCGACGAAAACGGCGAGAATCTCGGCGTGATGATCACGGCTGAAGCCACCGAGCAGGCCAATGAAGTTGGTCTCAACCTGGTTGAGGTTTCGCCCAATGCAGACCCGCCCGTGTGCAAATTCCTGGATGTCGGCAAGTATCGGTATGAGGCCCAGAAAAAGGCCAATGCCGCGCGTAAGACCCAGAAAACGCAGGACATTAAAGAAGTCAAAATGCGCCCTAACATCGACACGCATGATTATGATGTGAAGATGCGCAATGTAAACAAATTCATCGAAAACGGCGACAAGGTGAAGGTCACCTTGCGTTTTCGCGGGCGCGAAATGGCGCACCAGCATCTGGGCATGGACTTGCTCAAAAAGGTGCAGGCTGACGTCGACGAAATCGCCAAGGTCGAAGCATTCCCGCGCCTTGAAGGTCGGCAAATGCTGATGGTGCTCGCCCCGAAATAGGCTGGCAGCGATGCTGATGAGGTTTCAAGAAAGGGTAAGGGCATGGATTGCTCTTGCCCTTTTTTGCTTATGCGCCCCCCTTGCCGGCTGCGCCACGACCGCACAGGAAGAGGTGAGCGCATTGAGCCCCAATGCCGATTTCGCAATCTACCTGGCGCGGATTGAAAAACAGAAGTTTGTGGGACTACCCGATTGTCCTGAGGGATACATCTGCATGAGCGCTCTATACGATTTGTCGCTCAATCCGGTCGAACTCATCGCCGGTAACCCAAAGATCGGCAAACAGACATTTCGCGTGGCTCAGCACAGTGCTTATCGCAGCGACCTTTTGCTCATGGCTCACGCAAAACGCGGCGAGAATGGACAGTGGGAGCTGGTCGAGCGCACAGCAGTTGATCTGTCGGCTTGCCTTGGCGAGAAGGCCAAGGAAGATGCCGAAATACTCGAAAATACCGACAGCGACTGGGATATTGAGCACGGCTCAGATGAAGAAGAAGTCTGCTTGAGGCGTCTCCACTTAGAGAGCCCAGAAGCCGCCCGATAAGCGCATTTCTCTGATCCCGCTTGCACTTGCGGGCATTGCGCGCGAGTAATGCGGGACCGCCGCGAGCATTCCAGCGCGCGGCCACTGCACGGGGACCGATAGCCAGTATGAGCGCGCGCATGATTGGCCTGATCCTTGGCCCGCTGGTCTTTGCCATCACCGCGATCACCGCCCAGCCCGCCGGGATGCCGGGCGAAGCGTGGCTAGTCGCGGGCCTGGTCGTGTGGATGGCGGCCTGGTGGATGACAGAGGCCGTGCCGCTGACGGTCACGGCGCTGCTGCCGTTTGTGATCCTGCCCTTTAGCGGGGTGTCGACCGCGCGCGAGACGGCCAGCACATATTATTCACCGATCCTGTTTCTGATCCTAGGCGGCGCGTTTCTGGCTTTGGCGATTGAGCGCACCGGCCTGCACAAGCGCCTTAGCCTGGCGATCCTGCGCGTGGTTGGCAAAGGCGGCGGGCAGACGCAATTGCTGCTGGCGTTTATGATCTCCGCCGCGCTGCTGTCGATGCTGATTTCCAACACTTCGACCAGCCTGATTATGATGCCCATGGCGCTGGCTGTTCTTTCTGGAGGCGCGGTTGCCCGCGCCGCCGCGCCTCCCGCTCCCTCCGCCCTTCCACCCGGAACAGTTTCGGATACGATCCGGGTGGAAGGGCGGAGGGAGCGGGAGGTCCAGCCCCAGGTTTCGGCGGATGCCGAGACCCCGCTCGACAAAGAAGGCCTCTCCGGCGCGCTCCCGATGGGCATTGCCTTTGCCGCCAGCATTGGCGGGCTCGGCACCATTGTCGGATCGCCCACCAATGCGATTGCCGTCGGCCTGCTCGACACGATGATCGGGGTGGAGATCACCTTTGCCCAGTGGACCCTGTTTGGCCTGCCGATTGTGATCGTTGGCGTCCCGCTCGCCGCGCTGATCATCGCCAAGTTTCAAAAGGTGTCGCAGCACCCGTTTGACGTCGCCGCCGCGCGCGATGCGATTGAGACGGGCACGGCCTGGACCACGCCGGAAAAACGGCTGATCCCGGTCGCCGTCCTCACCTTCCTCGCGTGGATGACATTGCCGCTGGTCAAGCCGTATTTGCCGGAGGGGTCATGGACCAATGGCACCATCGCCATCCTCGCTAGCTTTGCGCTGTTCCTGCTGCCCGATGGCACAGGCCGCGCGCTGCTGAATTGGAAAGAGGCCGACCGCGCGCCCTGGGGCGTGATCATGATGTTTGGCGGCGGATTGGCGCTGGCTGGCGGGATGCAGGCCTCAGGGCTAGCGACATGGCTGGGCGAGGCGTTGTTGCCGCTGGAAAACCTGCCGCTGATCGTGGTGGCCCTGTGCGTGGTGGCGATGATCGTTGTGATCACCGAATTCGCCAGCAATGTCGCAACCGCAACCGGCATTATCCCGGTGATCGCGGCGCTGGTGGTGGCTCTAGGCGCAGACCCGTTGCTGCTCGCGATGCCCGCTGCGCTGGCCGCCAGCTGGGGCTTTATGCTGCCCGCCGGGACCGGGCCAAACGCGATTGCGTGGTCCACCGGACGGATCAAGATCGAACGAATGGTCGGCGCCGGCCTGGTGCTCGATATCGCCGGGATATTCCTGATTGTGGGGATGGTGTGGGGAATTGCGGCGGTGTTTTAGGTTTTCTTGGCCGCCAGGCAACGTGCAGGCGCGCTTCATTCCACGCCAGCAGCTAATGCCGCTCACGCCTCAGGTCACATCAGCGAATTTCTCAGGTTCTTTCTTCGGTCGCACCCAATTGCGCAGCCGTTTTACCGGGCCCGTCCGCCACAGCGCCAGCAATCCAAAGCCGAGCAAAATCCAAGGCAGAATGATGCCTAGGAATGTGAGCACTCCTGCAATCATGGCGGAAAGGCTGAACCACGCCGTGCTGCCTGCATCTCCAATCGGATTAGAACCCAGTGAGAAGCCCTCATCGCTCCGATAATAATAGGTCATTGGCGTGTTGGCCAAGGATTCAGACAAATTCTCGCGCGTCGTCCCCTGAGCCTCAATCTGCGAACGGATTTGAGATATCTGTTGCTCCAACCGGCGACGCTCATCCTCGCTCTGGCCACCTCGGCGCAGCTGCGTCTGTGCCCTTTCGAGCTGCTCTTCGAGCCGGGAAGTGGTTTCTTCTGATTGTTGAATTTGTTCGGCGGCATCAGTGCCGACGATCACCGCTTCGATCAGCTGACCATTTGCCTCTTCGATGCTGGCAATGCCATCCTTGCCGAAGTCGCGGGCCAGTTCTGGCGCAAGTTTGAATTTGAGATAGGCCTCGATCCGGTCTTCATCGATCAGCTTATAGCGCATGCCCGTGATACGGCATTTTGCACGTCCCAATTCCTCGCAAGCTTGCGCATGCAGTTCTTGCTGAGCCGCAATTTTGTCGCTGCCGAGGACGAAGGCATAGCGATAGGTGAAGGCCACACCTGGTGCGGCAGTAACCGAGATGCCGGGAGCCGAACGGCTCTCGAGAACGGGCAAGTCGATACTCACCGCGCGTTCTTCCATCGCCTCGTGAAAGCCGAACTGGTTTTCCGGAGCGTTTGATCCAGAACCGCTCTCGGCTTCGTCCCAAACCGAAGGCTCGTCTTTCTGCTGGGCGCAGCCTGCTGCTAGAAAAACTGGCATTGCAAACGCCAACAGTGCACGTGAATTCACAGTCAAACCCTTCCCGATATTTATATTCAGGCTATGGTTTGAAGTTTAAAAATTGATTTAATTAGGAATTCCTTGCTCCCCGCATTTGCCGTGTGAGCACCGCCCTCACAAACTCGTCATGCTGAATTCAGTTCAGTATCCATCGTTAGTCCAAACCCAAGTATGTCGCTCGGGGGATGGACCCTGAACCAAGTTCAGGGTGACGTGGGCGGGAACGAGGCGTTTTTGCGTAAGTAACCCGCCTCAATCGTCATCCCGGGCTTGATCCGGGATAACACCCTCGGCCTCGCGCGACCTGTGACGGTTATCCTGAAACAAGTTCAGGATGACGGTGGGGCTATTGATGGTTTGGAGCGGAAGAAGCAGGACCGGACTTTCCCAATCGGCCAATCCACACATCGCATCGCATTTCCTACTCGCCCCAAGCAGGCTATCACGAGGCCATGCCAGCCCCCTCGCCCTTAATCGGAAAAATCGATCATACGGCGCTTTTTGATCGAATGGATTTTTGGCCTAAGACTGTGCTCCAGCCGTTCCAAGCGTGCTTCACCAGCGGTGAGTTGAGTGAGGAAGGAGAACGCGGATACTGGCCCCTCAACCGGTTGCAAGTGCAACCAGTGCGCGATAATCAAGGCGCATTGCATGGGCCGAGTGGAGAGGCGTTCCTGCGGAGGTTAGGAGCGGGGGCTGCTCGGACTGATCAGACCAGCTCCTGCCTTCCTGGGAGCGTGATCAAGGAAGGATGCCGGCCATCATGACCGACGTTATCGACCCAACCAACACTCCGACCCCGCGGCGTAAGCCCAAGCAGCCCAAGACCATGATCGGCGGGCGCGAGATGAAGCCTGCGACCCAGATGATGGGTTACGGCTTTGACCCCGCCCTGTCCGAAGGATCGCTGAAGGCGCCGATCTTCCTCACTTCCACCTTCGCGTTTGAGAACGCGGCGGCGGGCAAGCGGCATTTCGAAGGGATCACGGGCCAGCGACCCGGCGGCGCAGAGGGCCTGGTCTACTCACGCTTCAACGGGCCCAATCAGGAGATCCTCGAAGACCGGCTGGCGATCTGGGACGGCGCGGAGGATGCACTCACCTTCTCCAGCGGGATGACCGCGATCTGCATCCTGATGCTGGCGAGTGTGAGCCAAGGCGATGTGATTGTGCACTCCGGCCCGCTCTATGCCGCATCGGAGGGCTTCGTCGCCAAGGTGCTGGCAAAGTTCGGCGTGACTTACGTGGACTTCCCCGCCGGTGCGAGCCGCGAGGAGCTGGACGAGGTGCTGAAGCGCGCCAAAGCCCAGGCCAATGCAGGCGGCGGCAAGGTGGCGATGATCTACCTTGAAAGCCCGGCCAACCCGACCAATGCTCTGGTCGATATCGAGGCGGTCAGGGAAGCGCGCGATGCGAACCTCAAATGGGATTGTCCGATCGCGATCGACAACACGTTCCTAGGGCCGCTGTGGCAACGCCCGCTCGATCACGGCGCGGACATCGTGGTCTACTCGCTGACCAAGTATGTCGGCGGCCATTCGGACCTTGTCGCAGGCTCGATTGCTGGTGCGAAGAAGTGGATGGACCCGGTGCGCGCCCTGCGCAACACGATGGGCGGGATTGTCGATCCGAACACAGCTTGGATGCTGCTGCGCAGCCTGGAAACGGTTGAGCTGCGGATGCAGCGCGCAGGCGAGAATGCGGCTAAGGTCTGCGCCTTCCTGAAAGCGCATCCCAAGGTGGAAGGGCTCGGCTATCTCGGCTTCATCGACGATCCGCGCCAGCAGGACATCTATGATCGCCATTGCAAGGGCGCAGGCAGCACGTTCAGCGTCTTCATCAAAGGCGGCGAGGCAGAGAGCTTCCGCTTCCTAGACAATCTGACAATCGCGAAACTCGCGGTCAGCCTGGGCGGCACAGAGACGCTGGCGAGCCATCCCGCGGCGATGACGCACCTGTCCGTCCCGCCGGAACGCAAGGCGGCGCTGGGCATCACAGACAACCTGGTGCGGATCAGCATCGGGATCGAGGATGCGGACGATCTGATCGCAGACTTCGAACAGGCCTTGGAGCACGTGTGAAGGGAAACCGCCGATGACTGACGCACGCAAGCCCGTATGCCTTGTGATCGGCGCTGGCGCTGGAATCGGCGGGCACACGGCGATGCGCTTTGCCGCTGGCGGCTATCACACCATGTTGGCGCGGCGCAGTGATGAGGAAGGCCTGGCGAAGTTGGTCAGCCAGATTGAGGACGCGGGCGGATCAGCGAGCGGCGCCTTGCTCAACGCCGCTGAGGATGGATCGATTGAGGAGCTGGTAGAGCGGACCGAGCGCGATATCGGCCCGGTCGACACTGCGCTCTACAATCTGGGCGCGCAAATCGGCAATCGCTCGCTGGCGGATACGCCGCATCGCGCCTTTGAGCTTGGCTGGAGGCTCGGCACTTACGGCCTGTTCCGGCTCGCTCATGCAGTGCTGCCCGCGATGGCTGAGCGCGGTAAAGGCACGCTGCTCGTCACCTCCGCCACCGCCGCTGTGCGCGGCAATGCCGGACAGCACAGCCATGCTGCGGCGATGGGCGGGCGGCGGATGCTGTGCCAAACGCTCAATGCAGAGTTCGGCCCGCAAGGCGTGCATGTGGCGCATATCGTGGTTGATGGTTCGGTCGATGCGCCCGACACTCTCGGCAAGCTGCTGGGCGACAAGTTTGAGGCCTATAAGGCGTCAAAGGGCGAAGACGGCGTGATCGATCCGGCCGCGCTGGCGGAGACCTATTGGCACCTGGCGCAGCAGCCCAAGAACTGCTGGACGCATGAGATTGACGCGCGGCCTTGGACCGACACGCCATGGTGGAACGACAATCCGATTGCAGCGATCAATGCTGTTAAAAAGGAGCTGCCAGGGCCAATGGAGTAGCGCCAATATCACTGCCCAGCGCATGGTGCCTCACCGTCAGGCTCGCCCTTTTCCTTGAAGTACTCACGTACCAATACGCAGGGTATATCGGGTCCGGGTAACAAGGCCGCTTTATAGGTGCCATCGGGACCGCGCTTGTCAATCTCAGATGCCACAGGCGAATAATCAGAGTGGGGCCTTTCGATGAGGATCATCGCGTAGTCACCGGACTCCGTGATCGAGCGAATGTCGCGCTCCGCCAGTGCCTGCCGCCAACGTTCCTTCGTCTGATCGAGGCCATAGGTATTAATTTCGCGGCCAAACTGCCTCAGCATGTATTCCGGATTATCGGTCATCTCCGCCGCTGCTGCGAATTCGCCTGCGGCTCCAAGCTTCATTAGCTCTTGCGCAGCCTGTTCGGCTTCATGCTCTGCGATCGGAGTTGCTCGTTCTTCAACAGCGTCATTTGCACCGAGCCCCGTGGGGTTCGTCTGCCCAGTGACCGCGCTCTCTGAACAAGCTGAGAGAAGGCTGGCCAAGAAAAACGTGTTCTTGAATCCGAATTTGCTTTGAAAGAAAGTCATTGAGCAAGGTCCATTCTAGTGGTTGTCTAGATTGTAGGTACGAGGTTAGATGCGGGCTTACCCCTTCCACTCTCGGCGTTCTTCTGCCTGGCGCAGCACTTCGTAGGACACCTGGATCGCTTGGAACTGCTGCGCAGCCTCTTCGTCGCCCGGCATCACATCGGGATGGACCAGTTTCGCTTTGGCCCGGTAGGCTTTCTTGATCGCGGTAAAGTCGGCATCCGCCTCTAGCCCCAACACTTCCAGCGCGCGCATTTCATCATCGCTGCGGCTGCCATCGCCAGAGCCAGTCCAGCCATAATGGCTCGCCTCAGCATAGCCGGAGTTTTCGCGCTGCTCATCCTTGGCGCGCTTGGCCTTTTCCTCTTTGTCGAGACCTTCAAAATAGTCCCAACCCTTATTGTACTCCGCCGCGTGCTTTTGGCAAAAGTGCCAGCGGTCGGGGCTGTTGGGCGATTTTGGCGCGGGGCACAGGCCCGGCTCGCCGCAGCCGTGTCGATCGCATTCACGCTGAGTCACCGCCTCGCGCGAGGAATCGTAAGACCTCCAGCGCGGGAAACCCCAGTCGTTTGATCGTCCTTTGCCGCTCATGCCGGCTGCCCCGCAGCGGCGCGATTAATGTTGTTTGTCGATGCCATTATTCGCTTAACCTAGGCGCGCTGGCGCACAAAGCAAAGCCAGTAGATTGCTTATGAAGGAAAATTCTGGAACCAGTTGCGTATTGCAATGTTGCATTGCAATAGATCGTTCATATCTGAGCGCTAGAGCGCAGCCGAACACCAACCGTAAGTATGAGACCCAAGACCAGCATGAGCCCACAACTCGCCATCTCAAGCGCCTTTGCCACTTTCGCAATGGCTGCGCTGTGCGTCTTGTCGGCAGGCGGCAACATGAACAACACGTCCGATGCGGCCTTTATGCCGGTGCAGGCCGAGCTTCCTTCGCTCGATTTGCCCGCTTCAGATTACTTGCTGCCATAAAGGCGCTGACCCGGCGCGAAGCCGGGCCAGACACCTCTATGCAATTCTCAGTTTAGTTGATGACGACGCTGGCCGCGCGGCGGTTCTGCGCCCATGCCTCTGCGTTGGAGCCCAGCGCAACCGGGCGCTCCTTGCCATAGCTGACCGTCCGGATCCGATTGGCGGCAATGCCCAGGCTAACCAGATAGTTCTTGGCTGAATTGGCCCGGCGTTCACCCAGAGCGACGTTGTATTCACGCGTGCCGCGCTCATCCGCATGGCCTTCAATCGTGATGGTCACTTGCGAGTACTGCCCAAGATATTGTGCCTGCGTTTGCAACGCGGCAGCATCAGTGCTGTCGATGTTAAATCGGTCTGTGTCGAAATAGACCACGGCATTGCTGCCCACGGCCTGTTCGAAATGCGCCTGTGTTCCAACGCCCGGGACAGACGCCGTGTTCGAGGTGCCGCCGGTTGTCGGTGCAGCCGTTGCTTGCGGGGTCGGTGGCAGTTCCTCTGGGGCCTTTTTAGCGCAGGCGCCGAGCAATGCGGTCGATGAAAGAACAGCGATCGCGATGATACGAGTATTAGGGATAGTCATGGCAAATCCTCTCTGGTTGCCGGCGGGTCGGGGAGCCCGGCGGATGGTAATTAACGTATCTTAGGGACGAATGGGTCCCCAAGCAGGGTCTGAGGCATCAACCGGGGTCGGTAGGCGGCGTTCATTACGCCCGGTCAGATCAACCTGATGCAGTCCCGACCGGCCCGAATTGCGCGCCGTGCGGAAGAATTGGATGATGCGGCCATTGGGTGCCCAAGTTGGTGCCTCATCTTGCCATCCGTTGGTCAGCACTCGAAGGTTACGCCCGGCAGGCGTCATGACGGCAATATTAAAGTCGCCTGCGATGCGGGTGAAGGCGATCTGATCACCGCGCGGGCTCCATTCCGGCGTGGCGCAGCGCCCGCCAAAGAAGGTGATGCGACGCTGGCCTGAACCATCAGCATTCATCACATAGCATTGCTGAGAGCCAGAGCGGTCGCTCTCAAACACGATCTTTTGCCCGTCGGGGGAATAGGATCCGCCCACATCAATTCCGGGTGTGTTGGTGAGCCGCACGCTCTGCCCGCCATTGGCCGACACTCGGTAAATATCCGTATTGCCGTTCACTGCCATCGAATAGAGGATCGATCGGCCATCCGGCGACCAGCGCGGCGCGAGCGTTGGATTGCCCGTGTCCGCCACCAGCTTCTGCTTACCGGTACCGATGTCATAGACATAGATGCGCGGATTTCCGTCGACATAGGACAGATAGAGCAGCTGAGAATAATCCGGCGAATAGCGCGGCGTGAGCGCGGTCGCGCTGCCTAGGGTCAGGAAGCGGTGGTTCGCGCCGTCGCTGTCCATAATCGCGAGCCGCTTGACCCGTTTGTCCTTGGGGCCCGTCTCCGCAATGTAAGCGATGCGGCTATCAAAGAACGGGCTCTCCCCGGTCAGCCGGGCATAGATGAGGTCAGAGCACTTATGCGCAGCGCGGCGCCAATCCGCCGGACGCACGACCCAACCTTCACGGATCAGTTCGTCCTGTAGGGCAACGTCATAAAGATAACAGCCGACGACCAAGCGGCCATCATCACGTGCCCTCACA
Source organism: Erythrobacter sp. S249 (assembly GCF_057364975.1). Lineage (NCBI taxonomy): Bacteria > Pseudomonadati > Pseudomonadota > Alphaproteobacteria > Sphingomonadales > Erythrobacteraceae > Erythrobacter > Erythrobacter sp. S249. Next base: position 1,215,196 of record NZ_CP200287.1, read on the forward strand.
TAGCCCTTCACCAGCATCTCTGCGCCGCGCCCGCTCCAACTGCTCCATGATGGCGCAGTGATCTGGGCGAAGCTGGGCTTGGGCAAAGCATCCGGACCGGTCGGCTTGAAGATGCCATTGTTGCGCAGGTTGGCGGTAATCACACGGGCGATCTCTCCGCCCAGCGCGCCGGTGCCGCTGGCATTGGCCGGGGTCGAACGCTCCCGATCGGTGGCAAAGGCCGGGATTGCAATGCCGAGATCCTGCCAATCGCTCTCGTCAGTGACCGAACCTGTCAGCCCACCGTCATCTGAGGCGCTCTCTTCAAAGGCGGTTTCAACATTGCCGCCTTCCCCCACAGGCTCACCTAAGTCCTCGTTTTGAGCGGCAAGCGGGGCTGCAAAAAGAGCCAGGGAAAGTGCGAGATACGATCTCATAATCATTAGAGCCTTCTGTCGAAACGCCATGAAGAAATGGTCTTCCACCCATTGTAGAACTGATCGGGCAGATCGAAAGGGGCCGCAAGCTGAATTGCTCGAATCACGCGTTCGCAATGCAAATTCGCTTGGGGCCGATTGGATGGGGTAATGCTGCTACTGACGGTGTTGCATTTCGGAGCCCCACTCAAAGAACCATCGGGATTGAGTCGCCAAGAGGCAACCGAAACCAATTTCTCTGCATCAACGCCCTGCGGCGCGTTCCAATGGGGCCGCAATTGCCGGGTGATCGCAGACCGCAAAGACGCCTGCGCACTCGCGCCAATCTGAGAAGCTGGAATGCGGGTGTCATCTGTAGTCGTAGAACTGCCTGAACCGGGCAAGAAATCGCTGCCGATCCGGCTGCCGCCGCGCGGGGTCGGGGTGGCCGAGGGCGGCGTGCGCGGTGTTTGTGTCGCGCGGGTTGTTGGACGCGTGGTCGGACGCGACGTGGGCTGGACCGACGGCCGTGTCGGCTCAGGGTCGCTTTGCGCCTCGCTGGGCAGCTCTTCTGCCGTTGTCGGCGCGGGATCATCGGCCAATGTCGGCGCAATCGCGGCTCGGCTGTCCGCCACGGGATCAGGCGCGGTGGATTCTAGGCTCACTTCGCTGGCCAGGCTCACCGTCATCCGCTCCGGGATCGGCATGGCCTCATCACGCACTGGCTGCAGCAGCATCACCGCAACAACGCCCACGTGCAGCGCCAGAGCGACCAGAAGGCCGATCCGTTCCTCGCTACTAAATTGCGCTGGCTGCATGGTCTGCTCGCTCATCACTTTACCGGGCTATGGCGGCGAAACTGAACCGCTGGTGACCAGCGAGATCGAAGAAAAGCCCGCGCGGTTCAATTCACCCATCACAGCCATCACTCTGCCGTAATCAAGCGTGCGGTCGCCGCGCAGCACAATCGCGAGCTGCTGGCCATCACTCCCGCGATCAATCTGTGCCAAAGCCTCGGGGAACGCGCCCGGTTCCACCGCGGCATCGTCAATGTAGATCACGCCCGCACCATCGACAGAGATCATTACCTGCTCCGGTGTCTGATCAATCGGATTGGCGCGGCTTTCCGGCAGCTCAATCGGCACACCAGAGGCGAGCAGCGGCGCTGTGACCATAAAGATGATTAGCAGCACGAGCATCACATCGACAAAAGGCGTGACGTTGATTTCCGCCATCGGCGCACGGCGCGAACGGCGCCCGCCGCGAGAGCTAGAGGCCAACCCCATCGCCATTAGCTTATTTTCCTTCCGCACGCCCGTCCGGGCGCGCGAACTCCTCGCTCATGCGGCCATAAGCCGCGTCGCTGCGGGCGGGCAGTCGCCCTTGCGGCTGCTGCGCAGCCGAACATCGCCAATCGCAAACCTCGCTTTGTCATGCCTTGTCCAGCTCCCTACTCAGGCCAGCGTGGAAACGGTCCGCAAAACGCTGCAATCGCGCCTCAAACCGGTTCACCCGGTTGCTAAAGCGGTTGTAGGCGATGACCGCCGGGATCGCGGCAAACAGGCCGATTGCAGTTGCGAACAGCGCCTCGGAAATGCCCGGTGCAACCACAGCCAGCGAGGAACTTTCCTGAGCGCCGATTTGGAAGAAACTGTTCATGATGCCCCAGACCGTGCCGAACAGCCCGACAAAAGGGGCCACCGATCCGGTCGTAGCCAGAAAGTTGAGCCGCGCGGCAAGTTCATCCGCTTCAAAAGCAACCTGGCTCTCCATCGCTGCGCCGATCCGCTGGCGCGCTGCATCGCGGTCAACGCTGGAGGATTGGGTCGACATTTTCCATTCGCGCAGACCCTTGGCCGCGACGCGCGCAGAGGCGACCTCTTTCTGCGTGCGCTTGCCCAGCACCGCCTCATGGTCGCTGGTCTCAAAAAAATCCTCTTCATAGCCGCGCGCCTTACGCTCCATTCCGCCGATCCGCAGGCTGAAAGAGACGATGATCATCCACACCCAGATGCTGGCAAGGATCAAGCCAGCCATCACCAATTGCACAACAATGTCGGCGTCTAGAAACAGCTCAACCGGGTCGAGCCGGGTCGGCGCAGCAGCAGCGGCGCTCGCCGCAAGCGATGAAAAAATCGTCATTTAGCCTCTTGGTCCATGAAGTTCTGAAAGGCCGCTCGCCAAACACCAGGCTGACGCTTTGGGCGACCTTCGAGAGAGATAAAGCCGACGCGCAAATGCGCCTCGCACAGGGTTTCTTCGCCGCGCTTTGCGATCTGATGCATGCGGCAACTCGCCGCGCCCAGCTCTGTGCATGTGGTCACAATCACCACATCATCATCAAGTTTGGCCGGGCGCAGATATTTCAGGTTGATCTCAGACACCGCATAGGCGCCCTCATCCGCCTCAATCGCGGCGCGCTGATCAATCTTGAGCATACGCAGCAGGTCAGAGCGCGCACGCTCAAACCAGCGTAGATAATTCGCGTGATAGGTAATCCCCGAGAGGTCTGTGTCTTCGTAATAGACGCGCACCGCATAAAAATGGCGCGGCCCATCAAAGGCGCCGCCAGGAAAATTCAAAGACTGCGGATTGGGGTTAACCATGGTGCAAACCGTCTAACGCAGCGGGGATTCGCTGGGAAGTGGGCTTTTCACGCCTGATGATGAATGGCGGTGAAACGAGTCTTATCTGCGATAAGATAGGTTACGCGCTGATCATCCGGCCGAGCGGCTGGCCACCAAAAATGTGCACATGCAGATGCGGCACCTCTTGCCCGCCATGCGCACCGATATTGGCGAGCAGGCGGTAACCCGGCTCAACCAGCCCCTTGGCCCGCGCCACTGTGCCAACCGCTCGAACAAATCCGCCAATCTCCGCGTCCGAAGCCGAGGCCGAAAAATCATCCCAGCTGACATAGCGGCCCTTGGGGATTACCAGCGTGTGGACCTCTGCCTGCGGATTGATGTCTTCAAAGGCGAAGGCCCACTCATCCTCATAGACCTTGATCGAGGGAATTTCGCCGCGCAGGATTTTGGCGAAGATGTTCGCATCATCATAGGGCAAGGTGGCATCAATCGGCATGTAGCTACTCCCGAGAGGCTTTTTCATCGAGGCCAGAGACACCTTCGCGCCGGTCGAGCTCGGCCATCACATCGCCAATCGCAACGCCCTTATGACCCAGCAGCACCATGAGGTGAAACAGCAGATCGGCAGCCTCACGAACCAGCGCATCATCGCCTTCGCTAAGTGCGGCAATAATCGTCTCGGTTGCCTCTTCGCCTAGCTTTTGCGCGATTTTGCCCAAGCCCTTGGCATTGAGGCTGGCGACATAGCTGGCATCCGGCGCAGCGTCAGCGCGCGCGGCAATGGTTTGTTCAAGACGTTTCAACGTATCCATATGACTAACCTTGGTTCAAACGCCGCGTGCGGGCAAGCCAGCGGCTCTCAGCGCTTCATGGGCTTCAGAGACGGTGTGCTCGCCAAAATGGAAGATTGAGGCAGCCAAAACCGCGCTCGCATGACCTTTCGTGACGCCTTCAACCAGATGATCGAGAGTGCCCACCCCGCCGCTCGCGATCACGGGCACGCTGACTTTGTCCGCGATTGTGCGGATCAATTCCAGATCATACCCGGCCTTGGTACCATCGCCGTCCATGCTGGTGACCAGCAGTTCGCCTGCGCCCAAATCGGCGACTTTCTGGGCATATTCGACGGCGTCGATGCCTGTTGGTTTACGCCCACCATGGGTAAAAATCTCCCACTGCGGAACCGCCTCACCAATCGGCAGGACAACCCGCCGCGCATCCACGCTGGCGACGACGCATTGGCTGCCAAACCGCGCAGCGATTTCGCTTACCAGCTCTGGCCGGGCAACCGCGGCAGAATTGATCGCGACTTTATCAGCACCTGCGAGCAGCAATTCGCGCGCATCCTCAACGCTGCGGACCCCGCCGCCGACGGTCAGCGGCATAAAGCAAACCTCCGCCGTGCGGCGCACCATATCGAGCAGCGTGCCGCGCCCTTCGTGGCTGGCGGAGATGTCTAGAAAGCAAAGCTCATCCGCGCCCGCCGCATCATAGGCGCGCGCTTGCTCAACGGGATCGCCAGCGTCTTTGAGGTCGACGAAATTGACCCCTTTGACCACGCGGCCTTCGGCCACATCAAGGCACGGAATTACGCGGATGCGGACGGTCATGGTGCAACCACTCCGGCAAACATCAAGGCAAGCCAAATGAAGTATGCGCCCAGAACAGTATTTAAAATCAGCACAATTGCGAAACCTACCGGCTGGTTTGACCGACTTTTTAGAGCGATGTTCGGCCCCCAACCGATCTCACCGCTTCGCCAACCTTTAACGACCAGCCAAAGCATGCACGATCCGAGCACCATCAGGATTAAGATGAGTAGCAAGTTCAAGATCTCTTAGACCTCACAAAAGCAGCGCACCTTGATCTAATCAGGCAAGGGATCACTCGGCTACGGACAGTCATTGGGTATTCTCCTTTAGCGTCGCAAGAAAAACGCCCATTTCGAGACACTCGTCTCCGACACAATCCTCGCCAGACTTGAAGGCGATCAAGCCGTAAGGCCACAAAAAGCTTGCAAAAAACGCTCCCGCCATGCCGTAAACTAGGCCATTCTGCCCAAAGCGCGGCTCAATGAATTTAGCAACAGCCAAAGCCAGCGCTAGAAACACAACAACATTGATCAACGCATACTCAATTGTGCCAACCGTTATCCCTGCGAGGAATGTGAGGCACAGAAAGAGGACGCCCATAAACCGCATGGATCACGCCCGCGCCCCCATCGCAATTGCCGCCGCCAGATCAAGCTTCCCTTCATACAAAGCGCGGCCCGTAATCACGCCTTCGATGCCCTCTTTTGCGTGCAGTGAGAGGACGTGAATGTCGTCCAAGCCCTTTACCCCGCCGCTGGCGATCACCGGAATGTCGACCTGCCGCGCTAGCTCAAGCGTCGCATCGATGTTCGCGCCTTTCAGCAAGCCGTCGCGGCCAATGTCGGTGAACAGCAGGCTCGCTACGCCCGCGTCTTCGAACCGGCGAGCGAGATCGACCACCGGGACATCCGAGACATCGGACCAGCCTTCGGTTGCGACCATGCCGTCTTTCGCGTCGACCGCGACGACGATGCCGCCTTCCCACTCGCCAGCCATCTCTTTGACAAACTCAGGGTTCTTGAGTGCAGCAGAACCCATCACCACGCGCGAGACGCCGAGCTTAAACCAGCCTTCGACCCCTGCCGCATCGCGGATACCGCCGCCCAATTGCACGTGACCGGGAAAGGCCGCGATGATGGCTTCCACAGCCTCGCGGTTCTCGGTCCGGCCGGCAAAACTGCCGTCGAGATCGACCACATGCAGGTGCTGCGCGCCGCTTTCTGCAAACAATTGCGCCTGCGCGACAGGGTTGTCGCCATAAACCGTCGCGCGGTCCATATCGCCCTCGGCCAGGCGCACGACTTCGCCGTTCTTCAGGTCAATGGCAGGGAAAATAATCATGCGGGGTCCCAATTTAGGAAGCGTTCGAGCGTTTCCAGCCCGTAAGTCTGGCTCTTTTCCGGATGGAATTGCACACCGAGTAAATTGTCCTTGGCAACCGCCGCGACAATCCCCTCACCGTGGTCGGTCAATGCGGCAATGTGCTGCGGGTCTTCGGCGGCGAAGTGGTAGGAATGGAGGAAATAGGCCTCGCCCTCCTCCACCACATGATGGCCGCGCGCATGGGGCAGCAATGCGACATCGTTCCAGCCCATATGCGGCACTTTAATTGCCGGATCTGTCGGTTCGATCAGCCGGACCTCGCCCGGAATCCAGCCAAGTCCGGCGGTTACCCCGTGCTCCAACCCGCGAGTGCAAAGCAGCTGCATACCCACACAAATGCCCAGAAACGGCGCGCCGCCCACCTGCACTCGCTCTGTCATGGCCTCAACCATGCCGGGAATTGCGCGAAGGCCCTCAGCGCAGGCTTTGAACGAGCCGACGCCGGGCAAAACGATCCGGTCAGCGGCGCGAACGGTGTTCATGTCTGCCGTCACATCGACTGCGGCGCCAACCGCCTTCAAAGCGTTGTGGACGGAATGAAGATTGCCCGCGCCATAATCTATGAGGGCAACCCTCTCACCCACCGAGCTGTCCCTTAGTGCTAGGGATTGCGCCGGCTTTGCGCGGGTCTTGCTCCACCGCAGTGCGCATTGCGCGGGCAAAACCCTTGTAGATCGCCTCGCAAATGTGGTGATTGTTTTCACCATACAGCAGCTCAATGTGCAGTGTGATCCCTGCAGATTGTGCAATTGATTCAAACCAATGGCGGATCAACTCAGTGTCCCATTCGCCCAACTTCTCTTGCGAGAATTGCGCATTCCATACGCAATAGGGACGGCCAGAGATGTCCAAAGCCACACGCGCCAAAGTCTCATCCATCGGGGAGTAAGCACTGCCATAGCGCCCAATCCCAGCCTTATCGCCCAGCGCATCGGACAGTGCCTGACCCAGCGCAATCGCGCTGTCTTCGGTCGTGTGGTGCTGATCCACATGCAGATCGCCCACCACCTTCATCGAAACATCGATCAGGGAATGCTTGGAAAATTGCTCGACCATATGATCGAGAAATCCAATCCCGGTGGAGATGTCATACGCACCGGTGCCATCGAGATTAACCGTAATAGCAATCTCGGTTTCCGCCGTTTTGCGCTCTATCGTGCCTGTGCGAGCTGTTTTTTGCATAAAGCGCGCTATAGGCGCACCGCAAATTGACGCAAGCACTCGCACGCCGCCGGGCGTAAGTGCGAACATAAGTTACCAATTTGCTTGACCAGCGCGGCGCGGCTCGCCACCCTTTAAGCATAATGACTGAAGACACCCCCGATAGCCTGATCCCCTATGATGAGATCGTCCAAGAGGCACTGCGCGCCGTGGTTGGCCGCGTGCTTGGCGAAATCGTCGCTGGCGGCAGCGAGCTTCCTGGCACGCATCATTTCTACATCACCTTCAAAACCGAGGCGCCCGGCGTCTCGATCCCGCCGCATCTGCGTGAGCGGTTCCCTGATGAAATGACCATCGTGCTGCAAAATAAGTTCTGGGAGTTGGAAGTTACCGACGAAGGTTTCTCCGTGGGGCTGTCGTTCAATCAGATCCCGGCTAAACTGTCCGTGCCATTTGCGGCGATCACCGCATTTGTTGATCCAGCGGTCGATTTCGGCCTGCAGTTTCAGGCGACCGTCGCCGATATGGCTCCGGAAGAGCATGAGGACGCGGAAAATGACCTCATCGAGAGCGGCGCAGAAGAAGCAGCCGAGGGCGCTGATGATGGCTCGAACGTGGTCACAGTGGATTTCGGACGCAAGAAGTAGCCGCCTGCCCTATGGCAATGCGGATCAATGGCGCCCGCCGTGCATTGAGTGATTAATGAGCAACTTAGAAAAACCATCGCAGGACTTGGTCCCCGTCTCGGCATCGGATGACGAGAGCGGCGAGGTGCGCGTTCTCGGCCCCAGTACAAACCCGGCGACTAACCTGCTGATCGCGGATATTGTCCTGCGAGGCGCCTCAAGCCTGTTTCGCAAGCAGGCAGAAAAAGGCATCGTCCGCACCAGTGAAGACGAACAAAGCGCGCGCGATATGCTGGACGGGCGCGGGATTTTGACCACTCTGGCGCTATACGGTGTGAGCAAGCTTGCCACGCGCTCTGTGCCCGGCCTCGCGATTGTGGCGGGCGGGTTGCTGGCCAAGACGCTGTATGATCGCGGAAAATCGATCGAACTTGGGCGCAGCGCGCGCTCAAAAAAAGGCGCAAGCGAACCACTGGACTGAGTCCAATCTTGCCCGCGCGCGGTCACAAGACTTGATTTAACCGCCCAGTTTGCGGCATCGGGTCGCATGGGCGAAACACCACAGCATACCAATGATGATCCCGGCCACCTCAATCGCCGCGGTTTGATGTTCATTCTTTCCTCGCCATCGGGCGCGGGTAAGACGACTTTGTCTCGAATGCTGCTGGAGGCGGATCCCGAAATCGCTTTATCCGTCTCGGCCACCACGCGTCCGCCGCGCAAGGGCGAAATTGACGGCGTGCATTATCACTTCGTCTCGGATGCGAAGTTTGACCAAATGGTCGAAGAGGACGACTTTTACGAGTGGGCACCGGTGTTCGATCATCGTTATGGAACGCCCAAAGGTTTGATCCGCAATGCCTTGAAAGAGGGGCAGGATTTCCTGTTCGATATTGATTGGCAAGGCACTCAACAACTCTATCAAAAGGACCAGCAGGACGTCGTCAGTGTGTTTATCCTGCCGCCGAGCCTCGAAGAGCTGCGCCGCCGCCTGGAAGAACGCGCCACTGATAGCGGCGATGTGATCGATGGCCGGATGGAGCGCGCGCGCGGAGAGATCAGCCACTGGGCCGAATATGACTATGTCGTGATCAATGATGATGTCGATGCGTGCTTTGCCAAGGTCCGCGAGATCCTGGACGCAGAACGCATGCGCCGCACGCGGCAGACGGGTCTGATCCCGTTTGTGCGCGAATTGATGGGGTAGGCTTCTACCGGAAACGTCCGCTTGCGGCTTAGTGGTGTTCGTCTCACTTGCCCTTTTCCAATTGATCGAATACTCAAAGTCTCGATCTTCGGGGGTGAGTGATCGCGCACACTGCGTTAGCCCAGTGCCGGAAATTTGGCGAAGCACTACTATCCGATCTTTGCATTGGATCACCTTTGCCTAGCTGACCGACGGCCTAACGAAAGTAGATGATACATCATGCGAACATTCATGTTAGTCTTTGGTTGGGGCGCGATTTTCCTTTCCGCCGTGTGTATCCTGGGTCTCCTGGGGGAGACGATCGAACCATTTAAGGTTTTCAAATCCATTTCTGCGCCTTGGATGGAAAATGTTCAGCCAGTAATCTCAACCGTCACAAACAGCCTGTTCGGAGTGGCAAAAGAGAGTATCATCAACCTCTGGACCACAGTTGGTTTGCCACTGATTATCGGCCTAATCGTTCTCCTAGTACCGCGCCCGACGTGACTTTATTGAGTGCGCGATCATTCAGGCGGTTGTTCTTTTTTACCGCCAGTCACCGGCAACAATCTAAACCGTCCCTTTCCGATCCAACTCTTCCAAAAGCTCGCGCAGCTGCTCGCCAATGATCGCGCCGCTATCGCCGCCGCCATAGTTGAGAGCGCCGCTTGAGAAGGTCGTGCCAAACGTTTCGGCAAGAGCGTGAGTTTGCAGCACGCCTGAGGCGAAATCGCGCGTGGTTAGCGTGTCGAGCGGATGGATATAGGCGCCCCACACCAGGTTTTGCGCCACCGCATAACGCGCATCGAGAGCCGTATCGAAATTCGCCTGCATCAAGCGCTCCATCGCGCCATCTGGCAAATCCGAAACGGCGGCTATCGGAGTAATCACGCGCATGCGGCCCTGGCTGATATCAGTGACCACCAGAATGCTGCGTTCCTGCAACGTAAACTGCCAAGAATTGCCAGTGCGTTGCGCGTCTCCATCAAGCGCGCCAATCACCTCATCCATCTGATCGAGCACGGCTTTGAGCTCTTCGCTGATTTCTGGCGTACCCTCAGGCGTCTCGCCATTCTCTGGCGCGGGCTCGCTAAAATCAGGGGCCGGTTCTGCGTCCTGCGCATCGGCATAGGGTGCCGCCGCAATGCCCAGCCCTAGAAAGATCGTGAGCGATGCCGCCTGAATAAGCTGATAGCGGCGTTTGTGTTTGGACATAGTGTAATCCTCCGGCAGGCGCGTCTCTTACAACTCAGTTCGAGAGGCGCAGGCCGAAGGTTACAAGTTTTGAAGCCGTAAAGGCTGTGATTAGCCAGCAGGATCGTTGAACATGCTGGGCAGTGAAGCGTTCACCACCCCGCCATCGACTGTTACTGTATCGCCAACCACATAATCACCGGCGCGGCTGCACAGATAGATAGCAGCCGCAGCCATATCTTCCTTCGTGCCGACGCGCTTGGACGGGATCATAGCAGCCGAAGCGTCAGGCGCATTCTTGGCGGCCTTGTTCATCTCACTTGGGAAAGCGCCGGGCGCGATCGAGGTGACGATGATATTGTCTTGGATCAGACGTGCGGCCATCCGCTTAGTCAGCTGGATGACGGCCGCTTTCGATGCCTGATACGGATATGTTTCCCACGGGTTGATACGCTGGCCATCAATAGACGAGACGTGGATCACCTTTGCCGGGTGATCGCCCTTGCCGCCTTCAACCAGCAGATCGTGCAGTTTTTGCGTGAGGAAAAACGGTGTTTTGACGTTCAGGTCCATCGTGCGGTGCCAGCCCGCTTCGCTAAACTCCAGATAAGGCTGGCCCCAAGCCGCACCAGCATTGTTGATCAGGATATCAAGCTTGTCCTCGCGCTTCGCCATTTCATCGGCGAGGCTTTGGATGCCATCCATCTGGCTGAGGTCAGCGGGAATACCGATCACTTTGTCTTCGCCGAATTCAGCAATGGTTTCCTGCATCTGCTCAACCTTGCGCGCCGAGATGTAGACCCGCGCGCAGCCAGCGGACAGCAGGCCCTCAACAAACATCTTACCAATGCCGCGGCTGCCACCGGTCACCAGAGCAACGCGGCCGTTAAGGCCAAACAGGGCGTTCATATCCATCATAATTCTTGCTCCAATTGGAAGGCTTAGTAGCCGCTCATCTCGGCCACACGGCCAGCATGGTAATAGGCATCGCCAAGGAATTCGCTGAGCGCCCGGTCGCGCTTCATATAGAGGCCGATGTCATATTCGTCAGTCATGCCAATGCCGCCGTGCATTTGCACGCCTTCGCGCACGGCGAGACCTGCGGTTTGTGAGACCTTTGCCTTGGCAACAGATGCCATCAGGTCAGCTTTCTCGCTGTCGCCATCGAGCAATTGCTGCGCCTTGATCACGGAAGCACGCGCAATCTCGACCTCGGAATAGAGGTGGCTTGCGCGGTGTTGCAGCGCTTGAAACTCGCCGATCAGCTTCCCGAATTGCTTGCGCTGCTTGAGGTATTCGACAGTCATATCCATTGCGCCGCTGGCCACGCCAACGCCCTCTGCCGCCGCGCCGACGCGCCCTGCCTTCAGCATGGCGTTGAGCACTTCGCGTCCGCCATCGACTTCGCCAATAACCGCGTCACCATCCAGCTCTACGCCATCAAAGGTGGTGTGGGTCGCGACGGAACTGTCGACTAGGCGAACCGCATCGTGGCTCATATTTGCCGCGTCCTTGGGCACCGCGAACAGAGTGATGCCGTCTTCATCATCATCGCTGCCGCTGGTGCGAGCCGCGACAACGATCATGTCAGAGCTTGCGCCGTGGATGACGAAATCTTTCTGGCCGGAAAGCTTGAAGCCATTGCCTGACTTTTCAGCGCGCATCTTGATCCGCTCAGGGCGATGCTTTGCGCCTTCATCAATTGCCACGGCAAACACGCTTTTGCCTTCGATCAGGCCGGGCAAATAGCGTCCGCGCAGATCGCTGGAACCGTGGTTCAGCGCGGTGGCAGCCAAGACTGAGCTGGTCAGAAACGGCGAAGGTGACAGATTGCGTCCGATCTCTTCGAGAACAATACCTGCCTCGACATGGCCCATGCCAAGCCCGCCATCTTTTTCGCCAACAAGAATGCCGGTGAAGCCCATTTCGCCAAACTGCTCCCACAGCGCATGGCCAAATCCATCCGGGCAATCACGGTCTCTCCAATGGCGCAATTGCTTAGCAATATTGCCTTCTTCAGCCATAAATTGGCGCGCGCTGTCGGCCAGCATGGCCTGGTCGTCATTGTGGTAAAGGGGCATAGTCCCTTGATCCTCTCATACGTTTATTCGTGCGGGCCGCCCGCGCGATTTGCGGGGCGGCCATGTGTGCTTGAGCTCTCGATTAAGAACCGGGCAGGTCGAGAATGCGCTTGGAAATCACATTCAGCATGACTTCCGATGTGCCGCCCTCAATCGAGTTAGCCTTCGTCCTCAGCCAGTTGCGAGATGGCTTGCCGCCGCTTGTTTCTTCGCTTTCCCATTCGAGGCTACGCGAGCCGCCAGCTGACATCATCAGCTCGTGGCGGCGCTTATTGAGCTCAGTCCCTGCGTATTTCATCATGTTCGGCTGGGCGGGATGCGCCTTGCCAACCTTGATTTCATCGAGGAATTTCTCGCCCATCGCGCCATAAGCCAGCGCATCAACGTCGAACATCGCCAGCTCTGCGCGCAGGACTGGGTCCAGCTCGCCAGCGTGGCGCTTCATCGCCGCGCCGATCGTACCGGTGTTGCCGCCGTCAGCGCCGGAAATCATCTCACGTTCGTGGCCGAGCAGATATTTCGCCACGTCCCAGCCGCGATTAACCTCGCCAACTTGCGCAGGCAGGCCTTCGCCATAGCTCTTGGGCACCTTCACATTGTCCATGAAGGTTTCGCAGAACGGCGAGTTGCCGCTGATCAGCTTGATCGGCTTGGTCGAACAGCCTTCGCTTTCCATGTCGAACAGCATGAAGGTGATGCCTTGATACTTGTTCTCTTTGTCAGTGCGCACGAGGCAGAAAATCCAATCGGCTTGGTCAGCATAGCTGGTCCAAACCTTCTGACCGTTGACGATCCAGTGATCGCCTTTGTCCTCGCCAAAGGTTTGCAGACTGACCAAATCGCTGCCTGAACCCGGCTCCGAATAGCCCTGGCACCATCGGATTTCGCCGCGCGCAATCTCGCCCAGAAAATGCTTCTTTTGCTCTTCGGTGCCGAAGTGCAGCAATGCTGGGCCAAGCATCCAAATGCCAAAGCTGGAGAGCGGCGGGCGCGCATTTATGCGGCTCATTTCCTGACGCAGCACCTTGGCTTCTTCAGGCGCGAGGCCTGCGCCGCCATATTCTTTCGGCCAAGCTGGAACCGTATAGCCTTTCGCAAGGCACGCATCGAACCACGCCTTTTGCGCGTCATTCTTGAAGGTTGCCCGGCGGCCGCCCCAATAAATGTCGCCTTCATCGCGGACAGGTTCGCGCATCTCAGCCGGGCAGTTCGCCTCCAGCCATGCGCGGGTTTCTTGGCGGAATTGTTCTAGATCGGACATGTCGCCGACTCTCCTCTCAACTAAGCTCCCACTTGACGCTTACGTTATGGTCATTTGCCCCATGGCTGCAAGCATAGAAATTCGATCGATAGCATGCCGTAACGTCAAGCGGTTTCGATTGACGCGCACAACGCTTAGCTTACGCTTGCGTCAGGAGTTTGGGAGAACTTTTGTGATCAGATTCGCAGCGAAGACGGCGCACGGCAAGGTGCATGAATGAGCTTCGTTAAAGGCAAATTGCCCTTAAAATTAAAGATCATCCATGGCTTTGGCGCGGTCGCGTTTGGGGTCAAGGATGGCGGATTTCTGTTCTTCCTGCTGTTTTATTACAGCCAAGTGCTGGGAATGGATGCCGGCCTTGTTGGTCTGGTGCTGCTCGGGGCACTGCTGATCGATGCTTTTATCGATCCGATTATCGGCTATCTGTCGGACCGCACCTACACCCGTTGGGGCAGGAGATTGCCGTGGCTTTATGCAGCGCCGATACCACTGGCCTTCGCCTGGGTACTGTTGTGGTCACCGCCGGGCGGCGAGGCCCCAACGGCGCTGGGATTGCTTGGCATTATGGTCGCGGTGCGTTTGCTGCTGTCAGCGTGCGAAGTCCCCTCAACCAGCCTCATTCCTGAACTGACATCAGATTATAATGAGCGGACCACCTTGTTCCGCTATCGATATTTGTCGGGCTGGATGGGAGGCATCATGATGATGGTGCTGGCCTACACCGTATTTATGCCGGGCGAGAACGGATTGCTGGTACAGGATGGCTACCCCGCCTTCGGCGCATTCGGCGCGGCCGTGATGGCTGTGGCGGTGCTCGGTTCCGCCTATGGCCAGCACTCCATTGTCGCCAAATTGCCAGATACCAAGCCTCCGCCTTTCAGCCTCAAAGACGCATTTTCTGAAATCAAGGAAGCGTTTAGCGAAAAGGCATTCCTGATTTTCGCCGCAGGTGGCCTCGCCGCTTACATCAGTCAGGGAATGACATTTTCGATCTCTAACTACCTAAACCTGTTCGTCTGGCAGCTTGACCGGGTGACGTTCGATTGGGCTCCGGCGTGGCTTAATGGCCTGACCGCCTATCCGTTCGTCCTGGCCATTTCAGTCATCGGCATGTTCATGATCGTCGGCCCGATGCATGCCCGCTTAGGCAAGCCAAAAAGTGCGGCAATCAGCGCCTTCATCGCGCTTGCATTCGGCCTAGCTCCCTATGGACTTTTCCTGATTGGATGGTGGCCAGAGGTTGCCTCATATTCTTCGACTTTCCTTTATTACGCCTTCGTGATCTTCGCGAATATGTTCGGCGTGGTGATCATGATCTCCGCTTCATCGATGATCGCAGAAATTGTCGAAGCCTTTGAAGAGCGTACTGGACGCCGTGCAGAGGGATCGTTTTATTCAGGCAATTGGCTGGTCCAGAAATGCGCAACCGGCTTTGGCGCGGCTTTAACCGGACAGATCATCGCCATTTCGCAGTTGGAACAAGGGGCCGACCCGACATCCGTTCCAGCAAGCGTGCTTTCAACAATGATCATCAGCTTTGCTGTTGCAACCATCGTGCTGGCGCTTTTAGCGGCCTATTGGCTCGGCAGATTTCCAATTACGAAGGAAGAACATGAGGCACGCGTGGAAGCGCGCGATGCCGCATTGGCCGCGCAAGGACATTCACCCGGACTTAGCTAGAAGTTCCACAAAAGAGAGCTTGGCGGGTCAGTTGCACTCTGCCACGGTTCTCTCAACAGATTCGAAGATAGAGAGAGGAAACCCCCAATGGATTTTCAGCCAACCGAACGTCAGGTTTATTGGCGCGACCGCGTGCGCGATTTCATCGAAGCGCATGTTCGCCCCAACATGGACACCTATAAAGCGCAGGATGCCGAGGGTGATCGTTGGAAGGTGATCCAGATCATCGAAGACAAGAAGAAGCTGGCGAAGGAAGCTGGCATCTGGAACCTCTTCATGCCGCCTCGCAATGAGGGCCATCATCACGTCGAAGAGACGTTCGAATTCGAAGGCCCCGGCCTGACGAACCTCGAATATGCTCTGTGCGCGGAAGAGATGGGCCGCATCGGCTGGGCCAGTGAAGTCTTCAACTGCTCCGCGCCTGACACTGGCAATATGGAAGTGTTCCACCGTTACGGCACCATTGAGCAAAAGGAAAAATGGCTGCGGCCGATCATGAACGGTGAAATCCGTTCTGCCTTCCTGATGACGGAGCCCTTCACCGCTTCGTCTGACGCGACCAATATCGAAACCCGGATTGAGCGCGACGGCGATGAATATGTGATCAATGGCCGCAAATGGTGGTCGTCGGGTCTGGGCGATCCGCGCTGTAAGGTCTCCATCGTAATGGGCAAGACTGATCCAACAGCAGGCCGTCACGCACAGCAATCAATGCTCTTGATGCCTAACGACGCGCCGGGAGTTAACATCATCCGTCACCTGCCCGTATTCGGCTATGACGATGCGCCGCACGGCCATATGGAAGTCGAAATGAAGGACGTTCGCGTCCCGGTCACCAACATGCTGCTGGGCGAAGGTCGCGGTTTCGAGATCGCTCAAGGACGCCTCGGCCCAGGCCGTATCCACCACTGCATGCGCACCATTGGCGTTGCTGAAGAGGCGCTGGCAAAGATGTGCAAGCGTCTGCAAGAGCGCGAAGCATTCGGCAAACCGATCTATAAGCACTCAGTCTGGGAAGAGCGCGTGGCGCGTGCCCGGATCGATATCGACATGACCCGTCTGCTGTGTCTCAAGGCTGCTGATATGATGGACAAGGTGGGCAACAAATCAGCCAAGCAGGAAATCGCGATGATCAAGGTTCAGGCGCCGAACATGGCTCTGAAAATCATTGACGATGCGATCCAAGCCCATGGCGGCGGCGGTGTGTCGAACGATTACGGCCTCGCCAACGCTTATGCGCATCAACGCACCTTGCGTCTCGCCGATGGTCCCGATGAAGTGCACGCACGCTCCATCGCCCGAATGGAATTTGGCAAGCACGCCCCGGAAGCAGGGCCGACCGCCAATGCGCTGCGCGGCAGCGGCAATGCCGCCAATGATGCTGGCAGCATGAGCTCGGGCGATATGGGCGCCACCCGCTAAGCGGGGGCAAAAGGGGAGAGGCCAGCTATGGCAAAGGCAGCAATTCTGGAGACGCCAGGTGAAGGCCTCGTCATTGGCGAGGTTGAACTGGCCGATCCAGCGCCGCACGAAGTGCTGATTGACACCAAGGCCTGCGGCCTGTGCCATTCAGATCTGCACTTTATCGACGGGGCATATCCGCATCCTCTCCCAGCCATTCCGGGGCATGAGGCAGCCGGCATTGTCCGCGCCGTGGGCAGCGAAGTGCGCTCCGTCAAACCCGGCGATCACGTCGTATCATGCCTCAGTGCCTTCTGCGGGACCTGCGAATTTTGCGTGACTGGGCGCATGGCCCTCTGCCTTGGCGGGAACACTCGCCGGGGCAAGGGTGATGCGTTGCGCATTACCCGCAACGGCGACGAACCCGTCAATCAGATGCTCAACCTGTCGGCATTCTCTGAGCAGATGCTGATCCATGAGAATGCCTGCGTTTCGATCGACAAAGACATGCCGCTAGATCGGGCGGCGATCATTGGCTGCGCGGTCACAACCGGCGCGGGCACGATCTTCAATGCTTGCAAACTGACGCCGGGACAGACTGTCGCGGTGATCGGTTGCGGCGGGGTTGGCCTTGCGGTTGTTAATGCGGCCAAGATTGCCGGCGCTGGTCAGATCATCGCCGCCGATCCGCTCCCGGAAAAGCGCGCATTAGCAGAAGCGTTGGGCGCAACTCACACCGTGGACGCCATGGCCGATGATGCCGCCAAGCAGATCACAGCAATCTCAAACGGCGGTGTCGACTTCGGCATCGAAGCAGTTGGGCGTCAGGCCTCCGCCGACCTCGCGGTCGCATCTTTGCGGCGCGGCGGAACAGCTGTGATCCTCGGTATGATGCCACTCGATTGCAAAGTCGGGCTTGGCGCGATGGATCTGCTCGGCGGCAAGAAGTTGATGGGCGCGATCATGGGAATGAACCATTTCCCGGTCGATCTTCCGCGGCTCGTGGATTTCTACCTTCGCGGTCTACTCGATCTCGATACGATCATCGCAGAGCGGATCGGGCTCGATGAAATTAATGCTGGTTTTGACAAAATGCGCGCCGGCAATTCCGCGCGCAGTGTGGTGGTATTTGACTGATGACTGACAATTCTGCTCCGCAAATCGATTTCGACAAGGAAATGGTCGGGACGGTTGAAGTGGCGGACGCTGACAAGCTCGATATGGACAAGCTGACTGCGTGGTTTGAAGCCAATGTCGAAGGCTTTGCCGGGCCGATCAGCTACACCAAATTCAAAGGCGGGCAATCCAACCCAACCTATAAGATTGAGACGCCCGGCGCGAATTACGTTCTGCGCCGCCAACCCTTCGGAAAACTGCTGCCGAGCGCACACGCGGTCGACCGCGAATATGCGGCGATGACGGGGCTTTATCCAACCGGCTTTCCGGTACCGCGCACCTATGGTCTATGCGAAGACCCCGAGGTTCTGGGCTCAAAATTCTTCGTTATGAGCATGGCTGATGGACGCAGCCTGTGGAATGGTGCTTTGCCCGGATGCTCCAAGGAAGAGCGCCGCGAACTTTACAATGCGCTGATCGATACGATCGCGGATATGCACCTTAAGACACCGTCCGAAATCGGACTTGGGGATTATGGCAAGCCCAATGATTATTGCGCGCGCCAGATCAGCCGCTGGTCAAAACAATATAAGCTCTCTGAAACAGAGCACATGCCGCAAATGGAGCGGCTCATTGAATGGCTGCCCGAGACGATCCCGCCGCAGCATGAAAGTTCCGTGGTGCATGGCGATTACCGGCTCGACAACGTGATTTTTCACCAGACAGAGAACCGCGTGATTGTCGTGCTCGATTGGGAGCTTTCAACGCTTGGCGATCCGATTGCTGATTTCAGCTATTTGATGCTCAACTGGTTTCAGCCTGCCGATGGCCGCGCCGGATTGCTCGGGCTCGACTTGGGTGAACTGGGCATTCCGACGGTCAAGGAAGCGGTTGAACGCTATGTCGCGCGCACCGGCTATCCCGTGCCGCCGATGGAATGGTACTTTGCCTACAATCTGTTCCGGCTCGCAGGCATTATCCAGGGTATTAAGAAGCGCGTGATCGACGGCACCGCCTCGTCCGCTCATGCGAAAGCGATGAGCGAGCGGGTCGCCCCGCTGGTCGCGCGCGCTTATCAATTTGCCATCGAAGCGGGAATGCCAGAATAAGCTATTCGCTCAGCGCGCTCAGAACTCCGCGCTAAAGCTCACTACTGCACCCGCATCATCGCGTGACGCGGCGAAGTGCCCCGGATCGCGGCGATAGAACAGGCTCGCCGAGGCATAACCGAACGAAAGCGGCCCTTGCCAGGCAAGT
Organism: Erythrobacter sp. S249; assembly: GCF_057364975.1. Lineage (NCBI taxonomy): Bacteria > Pseudomonadati > Pseudomonadota > Alphaproteobacteria > Sphingomonadales > Erythrobacteraceae > Erythrobacter > Erythrobacter sp. S249. The sequence continues at coordinate 1,234,117 of NZ_CP200287.1, forward strand.
TCGCCCATCACTTCGCGCCCCTCCGGAGAAAGCGAAAGCCGCTGCGTTCCAAAGACTGCGCTCTCGGTCGCATAGTCATAGGCCACCGGCAGGTCGAGGTTCAGCCCGCCGCCGCTCACCCGCAATGGCTGACTAAAGCGAAGGCCCAGACTGTCGCTGTTGGTCAGCACGCCGTAGCGCGTCACATCGAATGACCAAGCTTCGCTCAGTAATTGTGAGCCGTCACCAAGGAGTGATCCACCACGGGGGCGAGTAATGCCTTGACGATAAGCCCCGCCCACTCGCCAACCGCGAGCAAATTCATGGCCCAATTCGGCGTCCAGAAACACCGTGTCCGCCCTGCCAATGCCAAGCGCATCGTGGAAATGCGCACCCAGCAGGGTGTCCGTTTCCTGCATCCACGTGAGCGAGACAATCGCGTCCACGCCCGCTATGGAGCGATCCGCAGCCAAGCCAAAGCTTTGCGTCGGCCGTTCTTCGCGCACGCCTGTAAGCACATCTTCGGCCTGTCTGTCCGCGCCCAATAGCACATCGCCGCGATCCGCCGAGACAGTCAGCCCCCAAGGGCCAAGCTGGTGGCGTGCGGCCAGTGAAAACTCGCTGCTTTGAAAAAATCCATCATCACCGTTCGCTTGTGGTGCGATGCGGAAGGCTGGCCGGTCCGTGCCTTGCATCTGAGCGACTAGGCCGCCTGCGCCTTGCGACAATGCAAAGCCTAACTGAAGATCAGGCGCTATCTTGGCCGCAACGCGCGCCGCCAGAACCCGCGCGCCTTGCGCCTCCTCTGGAGTCAGTTGCAATTGCTGAGCCCAAGCGCGCTCGCCAGTGCGGGCCGTGTCTCCAATAGTGAAGGCCATCGACACAGCGCCGGTCGTTCCGCCGCGGCTGATGCCGCTGCGCTCAACCACGCCGCGAAGGCGCTGAACCTGCGCAGAATTGCGTGTCTGTGTGCCCAGGTCATAGGCATAAGCCCGGTCATACCTATCGGTCACAACTGCCGTTAGACTGGTTCTGTTCAAGGCATCGCCCATGGCGGCCGAACCAATCACGACGTCATCGGCCAGCGCCAGTCTCGACTGGGTTCCGCCTAGGGTGGTAGTGCCCGCTGGCGCAAACGCAGCCTCAATATCAAGAATGCCCGAGCCGAAGACCGCGTCAACGCCGGTCGCGCCAGCATCCCGCGCGCTGTCGAGCAGGATCTGCACAATCTCTTGGCCGGTTAGATTTGGGAAAGCCTGCGCCAGCAGGGCAACAGCGCCAGACACCTGAGGAGCGGCAAAGCTGGTTCCAGAAAACAATGTGACGAATTCGCCCCCATTAATGTTTTCAACGAACAGCTCGCCATTGTCATAGACGCAGCAAATGGTTTCGCCGCGCGCATTTATGTAAGAGCTGGCAAAGTCACCGGCACGGTTTGAGAAATCCGAAATCGCGCCGTTTTCATCGACCGAGCCGACGATGATTACATTGCCGTTGCCGGCCTGCTGAATGCTAGACGCGAAAGCGTCTGGCTGGTCAGGGTCAATGTTTGGATCCGAACCGTCGCCAGAATTGCCGGCCGACACAACAATAGCCAATCCTGCATTGGCGGCCCGTTCCACCGCATCAAGCAGACTTCGCGATGCGAAACCGCCGCCCAAGCTTATGTTGACCACGCTCGCACCAGAACTGATCGCAAGATCAATGCCATCGGCGATGTTCCCGTCGCTGAACAAGCATCCGAGCGATGGGTCAGACGGCGTGTCTATACCGCAAGAGCCGATGTTGTCGGCCCGAACCGCAAGGATGTCGGCATCAAACGCAATTCCCAGCACACCGATGCCATCGCGCCCTCCGGCGGCAACCAATGCCACGTTTGTGCCGTGATCATCTTCTGGATCGACCCCGCGATTGCCGACGACATCTGCAGAATTAGCATTCACTCGGCCAGCGAATTCAGGACTGTCCGTATCCAGACCCGTATCGATGATCGCAATAATCTCTCCAGCCCCAGTGAACCCCTGCTCCCAAGCCGAGACAGCGCCGTGAAAATCAGGCCCATCAGAACGGCGAAATTCCGCGGTGTCAAAATTGGTTGTGGGTGGAGGCGGCGGTGGTGGAGGGGGTGGCGGCGGCGGCGGCACTGGGGCAGGTACCGGCGTTGATATTGGCCCGGCTCCGCCAGCGCCGCCTGCGCTTCCACCGCAAGCACCGAGCGCTGCACACGCTGTCGCCGCAACGACAATTTTCAAGTTGACCGGGCAATTGGGCTTCTTATTCATCAAGATCGTCCTTCGTGTGCCCCTCTAAGGACAAAGCTTAAGTCCAAGGTTAATAACAAGGCAAGCCGATTGCTTGGCTAAACGCCGAATTGCGCCAGCGATGTTGTGAACTCTTGTGACTATGATCTCAGCGGGCTAGCAGCACAACAACCTTGTAAATTACGAGAAGGCATTGCGGCGAATTTTCCGGCTGAAGGCAAATTCAAGAGCAGTCATTTTGGAGAAAACATGTCAGAAGAGTTGATCACCCAAATCGAAGCTGCATGGGAAGCGCGCGCTGATATCACTCCGGGGAGCGATGTACGCCACGCGGTGAATGATGCTCTAGCCTTGCTCGACAGCGGTCAGGCCCGGGTGGCAGAACCCGATGGGAATGACGGGTGGCGTGTGAACCAATGGCTGAAAAAAGCGGTGCTGCTCTCATTCCGGCTCAGCGACAATCACGTGATGGAAGGTGCCTCGGCTGGTGAGGCAGCTTATGACAAGGTCCCCACCAAGTTTGCTGGTTGGGGCGAAAGCCGGTTCAACGACGCCGGTTTTCGCGTTGTCCCGGGCGCAATCGTTCGCCGCGGCAGCCACATTGGCAAGGGCGTTGTCCTGATGCCAAGCTTTGTAAACATCGGCGCATTTGTTGATGAAGGGTCGATGATCGACACCTGGGCAACCGTCGGTTCGTGCGCGCAAATCGGCAAGAATGTCCATATCTCTGGCGGCGCAGGCATCGGCGGCGTGCTGGAGCCGTTGCAGGCCGAGCCCGTGATCATTGGCGACGGTGCATTCATTGGCGCGCGCAGCGAAGTAGCAGAGGGCGTGCGCGTTGGCGAAGGCGCTGTACTCTCAATGGGCGTTTACCTAGGGGCATCTACCAAGATCGTCGACCGCGCAACGGGCGCGGTCCACCGCGGCGAAGTTCCACCCTACGCAGTGGTCGTCCCGGGCGCACTGCCGGGCAAACCTTTGGCTGATGGCAGCCCCGGTCCGTCGCTCTATTGTGCGGTAATCGTGAAGACAGTGGACGCGCAAACTCGTTCTAAAACAGGCATCAATGAGCTGCTGCGCGATTGATTAGAATATCGAGCAGCCCAGCAACCTTGGAACGATTGCTGGTTCTCTCCGTTAAATTATCTATAACTACGCAGAGTGGAGGGCTTTATGCATAAAGAAGGCGACGAAATTCACATCGAAGATGACGATGCTACGGCTGCGGTAAAAACTGGCGCGATGCGCTGGGTGCTCGGCATCAGCCTAGCCGCTGCGGTCATTGCGATGACCCTCGTCTGGGTTATTCCTGCGATCTACGGCTAAGGGCCGACTTCCGAATTCCGGCCTAGCGAGTGAGTGCCCCCATCAGGGTGACTCACTCACTAGGTTCAATCAGCGTCTCGATTGGCGGCATTGCTGAAACACTGCTCGAATAGCGTTCAGCTGCCCGCAAAACGCGTATCGCATTGAGACTTGAAATCAGCTCAAGCTCCGTTTGTGAATAGCCGCGCCGGGCAAGCTCTGTGAAGAGCGCTGGATAGCCTGCGCTGTCTTCCATGCCGATCGGCCCGGTTGGCATCCCGTCGAAATCCGCCCCTATCCCGATATACTCAACGCCCGCGACCGAGCGGATATGATCGATGTGATCGGCCATCTGGCTCACTGGTGTCTGAGGCTCTGGATTGGCCGCATCCCACTCTTCCATGGCCGCTTCAACAATGCTTGGCTGCCCCTGGTAGAGCGATTCCTGCCGCGCTAACTCTGCCTCGCGCTGGCTATACCACTGGCGCCGTTCTTCATTGAGAAAGCCGGGCAAGCCAACGACCATCACAATACCGCCATTTTGAGGCAATCTTTCGAGAACTGAGTCGGGCACATTGCGCGCATGGCCATTGATTGCGCGCGCGCCGGAGTGGCTGAAGATCACCGGAGCGCGAGTCGTATCAAGCGCGTCCATCATTGTTTCTTCGCTGACGTGGCTGAGATCGACCAACATCCCAATGCGGTTCATCTCGCGGATCAAGTCTTTGCCGAAATCGGTCAAGCCGCCATGCTCGGGCGTATCCGTCGCGCTGTCAGCCCAAGGCGTGTTTCTGGAATGGGTGATCGTCATATAGCGCGCGCCTAGCGCATACATTTGCCGCAGGACCGCGAGGCTGGAGCCGATTGAGTGGCCGCCCTCCATTCCCAGAAACGAGGCAATCCGCCCCTCAGCCATAGCGCTTTCCGCCTGATCCGCGGTCAACGTCAGCTGCAATTGATCGGGATAACGCGCGATCAGACGCTTCATCACGTCGATCTGCTCCATCGTCATCTGCACGGCCTCTGGCTCGCTTATGTTGGTGGGCACATAAACCGACCAATATTGCGCGCCGACCTTACCCTGCGCCAGACGCGTCAGGTCAGAATGCATCGCCCGGCCCTGAGGATGAGTCGCGCCTGTGCCCGTCGTATCCACAAAGTCAAAATCATTGATCTGATTGTCGAACCGCGAGCGCAGCTGGATCGGCACATCGTTATGGCCGTCAAATACTGGTGCAGCCTCAAGCGCGGCCGCTGCGAGCGCTTCTGCGGGATCTGGCGCGGCTGCTTCGCCGCCTGCCTCTTGCGCAGCAAGCGGCGATGTCAGCAGGGAAGCGGCGAGCAAGGCGGCGGCATATTTCATGGCAAAAACAGCTCCTAAGCATGGTCCAGATCGGCTAGGTCTTGTCTTAGCAAGCAGTAGAGCGAAGGGAAGCGGCTTTCTGCAAAGCGGCGGGGAATGACCAATCAACAATTCAATTGAGCAGCGCCAAGGCGAAACCATCGCTGCGGGCCAGCGAGAAAGCAGCGTAAAGCGTTGGAGCCGTGCGGTCTTGCGGGTGATTTTGGCTGCATTTTACGGCTATGCTGGCTATGCCCATATCGCCACGCCGGGGCCATTTCTGGCGATCACGCCAGGCTTCGTGCCCGCACCAGAGGCGGTCGTCTATTGGACAGGAATTGCCGAGGTCGCCGGCGCAATCGCCTTGCTTCAGCCCATTTCTAAGCCTCTGAGGCAGGCGGGCGGCATCGGCCTTGCTCTTTATGCGCTGTGTGTATGGCCCGCCAATATCAACCATTTTGCCATGGACATGGCGAGCTCCGATGGCGGTCTCGGGCTTGGCTATCATATTCCGCGAATGATCGCGCAACCGATATTGATCTGGTTGGCGCTGTTCGCTGGAGAAGTGGGCTGGCGACGCCGCACATAATATGCGCGCGGCGCCGCCAGCGATCACTCTTAGGTGAGGTGCTTAGACACCGCAGCCGTCATTTTGAACATTGAGATCTGATCTTTACCGATCACAGCGCTGAGCTTGCCATCAGGATTGATCTGACGCTTGTCTTTGCTGTCTTGCAGGCTGTTGCCCTTAATGTACTCCCAAATCTTCGACGTCACTTGTGCGCGCGTCATCGGGCCTTTGCCGATAACAGCTTCAAGTTCAGACGAAAGCTGCACTGGTTTCTGCAGTGCGTTAGTCTTTCCAGCCATAATCCTCTCCTTCTCAGTGGTGGCAGGTTTCAAAAAATCAAAGTCACGTATTCAACTTCAAATATCGTCTTCAGCCCAGTCGCCTTCATCCTCAGCGGCAGAACCAGTAAATGGGGCGACCAACAATGCGCTGGCGACTATCGACCCTTCTAATGTCGCCAACAAATCCGCGCGGGTCGCCCCGGGCATCAATGTCAGCGGCAATTCCGTTGCAAACAATTGGAACACATATTGCCGCGTCTCACCCTCTGGCGGGTTAGGCAGCAACCATTCCGAATTGCCTTTTGAATTCTTTCCGACGCGCGGAGGCGTCTCACCTTCCAGCAGCATGCCCTTTTGGCCCTTGAGCCCCCAGACTAGCCAATGGCAATCCGGCTCATCCCCGGCACTGGTCGCGTCTTCTACGATAAGCACCAATTCTTGTGTACCAGGAGGCGGCGCATTCCACTCAAGTGGCGGCGCGACAGCGTCCTCTTCTTCAGCGCTGAAGCAAGGGTCAAGTTCTTCACCAGGACCAAATGCCGGGCTGGTCAATTTGAACCCGCCGCGAGCAAAATTGCGTTCGCTGCCCAATTGCGCAATCGCCAAGCCCGCATGCTGCGCAGACGCAGGCAGTGCAGTTTTGAGCCAATCAGGCAAACCCGTCATCGAAACAATTCCCTCCTAATTCTCTTTGCAAACTAGGCGCATCGGATCGCCAAGACGAGAGTTTTAGCTGAGCTTTGCCCCGGTTTCTGAGGAAAACTCATCCAAAATTGTGAAAAGTTGTATCCAAATGGCAGAATTCCAGCCTTTCGTTGATGCCCATTGCGAGCAGGCGTGCCTGACATTCGCCCATTAACAGGAGAGTAATCTTGCTCACTAGGGGTTCATCAGCCATGCTGATTGTATAGAAAACATCCATCAAAGACGCTTTTGTAAGTCGGAGTCGCACCGCATGACGATTGGTCGCATTACCCTATCTACCCTCCTCGCAATCTCATTGGCCGCTTGTGGCGGCGGTGGAGGATCCGGTCAAACGACCGGTGGCGGCACCGCGGGCGGCGGGACTGGTGGAGGAACGAGCGGAGGCACACCAGGATGCACGCTCGCCGAGCAACAACAATTCGCCAAAGACGTAATCGATGAATGGTACCTGTTCCCGAATTTGATCGACAACACTGTTGTGGCCAGCAATTTCACCGACCTTCAAGGTTATCTGGACGCATTAGTCGCCCCCGCCCGTGCTCAGCAGCGCGATCGCGGCTTTACCTTCGCAACATCCATCGCCGAAGAGAACGCGCTGATTAACTCCGGTTCTAATGCGGGGTTTGGCATCAGGCTTGCCTATGACACGGTCAACGACCGCGTGTTCGTGCTTGAGGCTTTTGAAAATGCACCTGGGTTTGGCGCAGGCATTGATCGCGGCACAGAATTGCTCGCGATTGGCACAAGCAGTGGTAACTTGCAGAACGTATCCTCCCTGATGTCGACGGGCGGACCGCAAGCGGTGATAGATGCACTCGGCCCATCCACAGCCGGCACCACTAGGGTGATCCAGTTCCGCACAGCGGCCAACACGACCAGCGAATCCAGTATTACAAAGACTGATTTCTCACTTGATCCGGTATCTGACCGATACGGGGCGCTGATCCTGGATGATGCGGGCAAAAAAGTTGGCTACCTCAACCTTCGCACCTTTATTGTCGCCAGCGCCTCTGACGAGCTGCGCGAGGCCTTTGCGCTGTTCCAAAGCGAAGGAGTGACCGAACTGATCATCGACTTCCGCTATAATGGCGGCGGTTTGGTCGATGTCGCGGATCTGCTCGGCGACCTTCTGGGGCAAGGACGCACCGGTCAGGTGTTCAGCGAGACGGTCCTGCGGGCCTCGAAATCCGCGGAAAATTCAACCGAGCTGTTTCAAACAGAGGCCAACGCAATCCAGCCAACCAAAATCGCATTCATTGGCCGCATAGGCACGGCTTCCGCTAGCGAGCTCGTGATCAATTCGATGATCCCTTATTTAGGCAACAATCTAGCGCTGGTCGGAGATGACACCTCGGGTAAGCCAGTGGGTCAATTTGGCTTTGACCTTGCGGCCTGCGATCTCAGGGTTCGCGCCGTGACGTTCCAAACCAACAATGCCGACGGGAACGGTGAATATTTCAACGGGCTCGCAAGCGAAGTGCCCAACACTTGCCGAGCCGACGATGACATCTTCACGCCATTTGGCGATCCGACCGAGGCCTCTATCGCAGCAGCTCTGGATTTTCTGGGCGGACGAACCTGCATCGCCATTGGCGCTGCCGGAGTGCAGCAAGCTCTGGGTTCTGGGCGTCAGACGATGCTGCAACCCGATCGCCCGAATGCCGCGCAGTACGAGATCCCAGGGCTGTTCTAAGGCAAGCGACCCGCAGGGCCCGAGAGACTTACTCTGCAGTGATGTGAACGGCCCTAGCATCCGTGCCTTGCGAATGCGCGATTGCGGCTGCGATGACCTTGTCAGCGGAGGCTGGCTTAGCAATCAGCTGTGCGTCGAGCTCGCGAATGCGTTCATTATGGCGGTCCAGATCGCCCGAGTGCAGGATGTAAGGAATGTCCAGACGCTCAAGCTCATGCGCAACCGGGAAGCATGTCAGTCCATTGCCAAGCGACACATCGAGGATGGCCAAATCGATGTCGCGTCCGTGAGTCTGAATATGACGGTGAGCCGTTTCACAATTTGTCGCAGTGAGCGGTTTGCAGCCGAGATCTTCAGCGGCAAACTCCATATCCATCAAGATCAAGGGTTCGTCTTCGAGCAGCAATATCGTGTAGCTCTTGGCCATCACACGCTCCTTACCGGCAGTGTGATAACGGCTTTCAAGCCAGTTTCGTTCCAGTTGCGCTCTATTGTTCCGTCAGTCGTGGCGAGCAGCCGATCGACGATTGCTGTGCCCGTCCCGGCTTCAATTTGATCCAGGTCAACAAGAGGGCCGCCTTCTTCCGTCCAGGTGATGACGAGGCCTTCTGTGTCCTGCGCTGGCATCCAGCTTACTGTGACCTTACCCTCTTCAGTGGCCCAGGCCCCGTGCTTGGTGGCATTGGCCGCGAGCTCGTGGAGGATGAGGCCGACAATGGAAATGACCGTGAACGGCATGCGCACCCCATTGCCCAGCAAGATCATGCGCTCTTCGTCACGGTCATAGGGCAGCAGGACTGCTTTGATCGCTTGCCCAATATCAATGCTGCCAGACGAAGCATCATCCAGCGTCGTCTCATACGCACGGCCTAGCGCCTGAATGCGTGAGTTGATCTCATCAGCTTCGGCGCGAATGCCGCGCACCCGCCCAGTGACATTCACAATGCCGGAGATCACTGCGAACATGTTCTTCATGCGATGCGAGAGCTCGCGCGCCATTTCTTTGGCATGGCGTCCCTCAGAACGCGCCGCGCGAACGTCGGACACGTCCCATTGGCTGCCGAAAAAATAGACGAGTTCGCCCTCGCTATTGTAGATCGGCCCGAGGTGCAGAGCGTTCCAGAATGTGGTGCCATTCTTGCGGTAATTGAGCAGCTCAACCACCACCACATCTTCATTGGCCAGCGCTTCACGAATGCGCGCCACAGGCTCTGGATCGGTTTCAGGCCCCTGCAGGAACCGGCACGACCGGCCTAAGATCTCGTCCTCGCCATATCCGGTCAGGCGGCGAAATGCCCGGTTGGCAAATACAATCGGCAGATCTGGCTTGTGCGGATCGCAAAGACAAATCGCCATGCGGGTCTGCGCCATGGCTTGTTCAAACAAGACGCCTGATGCGCCAGAAAATTGGTCGCCTTTGTGACCGGCCCGAAACCTCTCGGGCGCGTCATCAAAACTCAAGGCTGCTTGTCCGGATCGCTTAGGATCGCGTTCTTCGTCGGTGCTCACTGTAGTCCGCTTTCCCGAGGCATAAATTGACGCCGCGGTGATATCTGTTCATTGCCATCTAAACGGCAAACAGACGCATGCGTTCCGAGAAATTCGGTGGGTCAAGACCGGCGGGTTGGTAAGCTATTGCACTATAGGGATTTTAGCTGAGCGAGCGCTGTTTCTGATCGTTCTAACGTCGCGGCAAGCGGCGGTTTTGGGGGCTCAGAGAGATGCTGCGAGCCACCCAAATCAGATCTCGTAGTCGTCTATCACGCTCATCAAAAACACCAGGAATCCGACCGCAAAGATCCCGTCTGCGACCAAGCCGCCTGCCACCATTGGATCGACTGTCTGAGCACCGAAAACCTGAGGCGCGAGCAGCGCCAAAATGCCAATCTTGCTCAAGATACCGGCCCACAAAATTGGGCCAAAGCGCATCGGTTCGCGCGCAACATGGAAATAGACGATGCCAAAGCTGAAAATGAACAGACCAATGATCCGGGCGTCAATCGTCGCCTCTGGGCTGAGCATACCTGCGAGGCCAATGATCAAATTGAAGACCGCCGCGGCCCAGAAGAACATCCGCCAATAGCGAGAAACGGAATAGGCGCTCGCCATGCCTGCGGTTTCGCTGTCGGTAATCGCTTGATCATCGTCCACCTGGACATCATGCGCATCGTTCATTCGGATTCGTCTCCAGTGATCGGATTGCTGTCGGTGTAGCCGCAACCAAGCAGCGTCACATCACCCAAATTGACAGTAGCCGTGAATGGGTATTCAAAATCGCTCATGCCGTCGCTGCATTCGCCTGGGGTTACGGCGATCTGCAAACTCTCACCAGCAAGCTCGCCAGAGTACCCCAGCCCGTTATTGCCTGAAAACCGGCGCACTTCTGTGACTTCACCTTGGAGGTTTTCAGGGCTGGAATACGTCAGCTTGGTGCCATCAATCGCCATGCTCCAGAACGGCTCAGTCCCGCTCAAGGTGATCGTTTCATCATCGGAAATGCCGGCAAAATTCTGCGGCGTGTCAGCGCGGTTATCCCCGCTGGCTGCGCAAGCGGAACACATCAATATTCCCAGCGCCAGCCAGGAAATTCGCCCTATACCAATCATCTAACGCCCAACTCTAAGTACTTGATCAAGGATGATAGAGCACCTTGCCCATGGCGTCACCACCTTGTTGCAGGCCACCAACAAATTCGTGATCGCAGTGGTCCATTGACATCACCAAACAGCAAAAAGGCGGATCCCTCGCAGGACCCGCCCTTTTCTCAGCTTTGTTCAAAGATGCGTAAATTACTGCGGCATCAGCACCGAATCGATCACATGGATCATACCGTTTGATGCTTCCACATCGGTCGCGGTCACGGTCGCAGTGCCGCCAGCCGCATCGGTCAGTACCACTGCGCCATCGACGACATTTGCTGTCAGCGTTCCGCCGTTTACAGTTGGAATTTCATAGCCGCCTTCGCCCGCGCCTTCGATTGCGCCAATGAGCGAGGCCGCATCAACTGCCTGAGCAACAACGTGGTAGGTCAGGATCGTGCCAAGTGTTTCGGTGTCTTCGGTGGTCAGCGTTTCGACTGTGCCTTCCGGCAATTTCGCGAACGCATCATTGGTTGGCGCGAACACGGTGAACGGACCTTCACCCGACAGCGTTTCACCCAGTTCAGCGGCGTTCACTGCTGCTACCAAGGTCGAGAAGTTGTCATCGCCAACGGCCACGTCAACGATCGTGCCGGGTGCCACTTCTTCCGCTGCCATTGCATCTTCGGTTGCGACATCATCGGTCGCCGCTTCTGGTGAACAGGCGGCAATCGACAGAGCGATGGTTGAGGCCAAGGTCACTTTAAGGGTGTTCATAGGGATCATCCTTGTAATATATACAAAATTTGTGTCGTTCGTGAAGGAACGGGAACAAGCCGTTTTGCTGCTCGCTCACAGTTACGAACGAGCCGCCGGAATAGATGTTCCGAAATTTATTGTGCGTTTGAGCACGAAAATTACACAACTCGGGATCTGCGCCGCGCATTTTGTTGGAACCCGCGCGCGAGCCTCTGGTTGTCCTTTCTATGAAATGGACCCCTACCCGCGCCGCTGGCCTTGAACAATTTGCCGACTTCTTGCCCAAGGCCGGGCGTCGCTATGCTGATGCGCGTAATTTTGACGACGGAATGGGCCGCAGCAATGTCTCGCTGCTGTCGCCATGGCTGCACGCAGGACTGCTAAACGAGGCTGAAATCTGCACCTCTGTGCTGGCACAGCACAGCCCGCATAAGGCAGAGAAATTCATCGCTGAGGTGTTCTGGCGGGTCTATTTCAAAGGCTATCTCGAACAGCGCCCCAGCATCTGGTCACAGTTTTGCGAGGATCGTGACGCGGCCTTTGCTCGGCTAGACAGCAACACCGGCCTGCAGAAAGCATATACCGAGGCTGTCGACGGACGCACGGGTATCGAAGCATTCGATGTGTGGGCACGCGAGCTTGTGGATACAGGCTATCTGCACAATCACGCCCGCATGTGGTTTGCCAGCATTTGGATTTTCACGCTTAAGCTCGATTGGCAGCTTGGCGCAGACTTCTTCTTGAGAAACCTGATTGACGGAGATGCAGCCTCGAACACTCTCAGCTGGCGCTGGGTCGCAGGCCTGCACACCAAGGGCAAGGTCTATCTCGCTCGCCCAGACAATATCGCCACCTACACGGTCAATCATCCAGATGGTCCGTTGCCGGCTGAAGGTCTGGCAACCGAAGCGCCTGCGCTCGAAGAGCCTCGCGACCACCAGAAGCGACCATTGTCGCTGCCCGATGTTCCAAGCGATGACGCATTTGCTGAGCCGTTTGCCCTGCTGCTGCACGATGAAGCGGCGAGCCACGCGCCGCTGACGCTGCCTAAGGTGCCGAGCTTGGTCATTGGGGCCGCTCGCCCCGCCGCGCGATCTCCGCGTGAGGTGAGTGATAAGGCGCTGAGTTTTGCTGAGGAAGCCGTCGCGGACTCGCTCAGCAAAGCTGCCGATGCGTTTGGCTGCAAATCCACCGTCTGGGACAGCGAGCAAAGCCTTGCTAACTTGCTGTCAGATGCCGGGGTCGCGCGGGTCGTGTCGCCGTATTTACCCATTGGCTGGACACGCGATGCTCTGTGGCCTGAGCTGTCCGAGCTGGAAACAGAGGGTAACCTCGTCACTCTGCTGCCAGAACTTGACCGGGCCACTTGGCTGCACGCCAAAGCTGGGTTTTTTGGCGTCAAGAAGCAGATCGAGAGCATTTTGGGTGAGCTTGGCATCGGCAGCTGATACGTGCCCGTCTGAAATGTGCGCTCGATCTTGCCATAACCGCGTGAGGCGCGGTGCATAGTTAACCGGAAACTTACGCCTGCTGCCTTACAGTCTGGGTATTGGAAACCGGGACCCAAGACGATGAAATATCCGAACCGTTTGCAAACCGCTTTGCTGTTCGACCAGCCGTACGACATTTTGGAGGCGGCGGTGCGCGATTTCGCTCGGATCGAAGAGATGAAATCGGGCGCGATTTTCAACGTGCCTGAGGCCAATCCGAGCAAATTCTACCGGTTATTCAACGGTTCAGAAGAACTGATGCTGACCTTTGAATATATCGATGCTCCAGCCAATCCTGACGCATTCACCGCCGCGTTGTCATCGACAATCACTGGCCTTCTGTGCCCGGACATTCGCGAACGCATCGCTCGCTCGCGCAGCCACATCCTGCTGGAGGTGTCGCATGGGGTGATGGGAGGTGTCGAAAACGACCCTAAGATCGCCGAGATGTTTCAGCAGATCGGCGTAAAACAAGCGGGCGCGACGCGGGAGCAATTTGACCGGCGGCTCCAAGTTTTGGCCTTGATGAGCCGGATTGTCACCGACCATGCCAGCCCATCCGCTGTGCATTGGACGCAGTCAGATCAACTGATCTCTGGCGAGATGTTTGATAGTTTTGCCGCTATGGATGCGCCAAGTCCGCTTCACATACACCCGTATTTGTTCGGACCGCAGGCAGGCCCTGGCGAAGATCAACTGCTCGGCATTCGCACCTATGGCGCGCGCCATTGGCTGGGCCGAGAATTCGTGATCAAACCCAATGTGCTGCCTTGGGCGGCCAATTTCGAAACCATCCTTGGCTTCATGAATGTGAGCCTGGTGGAGAACGGCTATGTCATCCCTGATGGCGATATCTTTGGGCCGGAAGACCGCAGCCTTTCATACAGGGTGAATTGGCGCGATGCCGACCCAGAAGATGGCGAAGCTGGTTTGGCGTTTTATGAACTCACTCCGCTTAAGCATGTGGAGCATGGTTTTCTCGCGGAGGATCACGTGCCTGAGGAGAACGCCATCAATGATCGGGCCTTCCCAGCCGACCTAATGCCAGAGGAACAGGACGCCAAGGTCGAGCTCGCCAACGAATGGGCCGAGAAACGCGCCATGGCCGAAGGTATTGGCGGGAGGTTTGAAGTTCGCGCGATTGGAGACGGCGGTGCACAGCCACCTGATCCAGACACGCCAAAGCCAGTCCAAGTCAGCCAACCGACGCCGAGCAATCCGGGCATGCCTAGCCTAAGCGGCAAGGGGTTGCGCGCGAAAGTGTTTGGCCGAAAAGGGCTTTAGAGCGCAGCATTTGCCCCCTCAGCGAAAGGCTGAGAGGCCATACTATGATGCGCTAGACATGCGGATTTAAGCGCTTTTAAGCGCTGGCTGCTTCGGCCGCTTCAGCTTCTGCTGCACGGCGTGCAGCGCGTTCTTCATCGGCGCGAGCGCGATCTTGTACGGTCTTGCGAGCCTGCTCGGCCAAACCACGCCAGGTTTTTTCAGCCCGCAAATGCCGCTCGCGCACGTTCGCGAGATCAGACTTTTCCGCTTGCGCCGCGGCTTCGTCTGCGCGTTCGCTGTAGAATTCGTATGTTTGGGCCATGCAATGGTCTCTCTTTATGCTCCGGCTGAGCAGGGGTCAGAGTGCATGCAAGCACTTGGCCTGTCTTGCCGCTCGCAAAGCGTAGCGGTGCCGGATTCTTTGGATAGGCCGACAGGTTAGCAGATTTATGCACAAATACCTAATTCGCTCAGCTTTCTTGGTAAACGCGCACGCAAGCACTCGCACCTTGCGTCGACCATTCTTGCCCGTTTTGACTAGGCAGCCTTGTCGACCGAGCGCCCGCGTCCGAACAAGCGGCTGAAGAAACCACGCTTCTTTTTTGGTTCAGGCTCTGGTGCCTCTTCTATGATCTCATCGACCTTGCGGCGCAGATCAGCGCCGGAGAATTCCTTCTCTTCTTCAACCACTTTACGCTGGATGAAGGTCTCTGCTTGGATAGATGCAAGCTCAGCCGCCGGACGGCGTTCTGCAACCTGCTCAGTCGCAGGCCGCGCCAGCACGCTGATCAGCTCGGGGCGCATGTCCTCAACCGCGACAACCGCGCCGATGCCGATAGGGTGCAGGTGCTTTTTCACGCGCGCGGCAATGGCCTGCTGGCACCTAAGCGCGCGCCACCAACAGCCAACTACGTACTCAACGTAACGCAGCGGCGCTTGCGGCGGATTGTCATCGCGGAAGAAGTGACGCTGTTTGTGGAACAGCAGCGCGGTGTTGAGCGGACCAAACCCCTCAATTTCAAGATAGAGTTCAATGTCCTCTTCTTTGCCAGCCCACGCCGGACCTTCTTCGTTGCCGCATTCCGCGATGATCTGTTCAGCGGGCGTATCGGAGAAGGCATAGCCCTCGTCCGTGTAAAGCATGGCGGCGAGGAAAGGCTCATGCGTCTTGCCCTTTTCAAAGGCGAGATCTGGCGGGTTCGCCGCAACGATGATCACCGTGCTGACAGGTTCGCCTTCAAGTCCATCGACGCAATCGAATACGTCTTCGAGGCCATTGATCTCAACCGCATCATGATCCAGCTGACGGCACAGTTCAGCCACCGGGGTGTCCATGGTCGCAATATGCTCTGAGAGGATTGCCTCAGCAGCATCGAAATCCGAGGCGGCAAACAGCGCATGCAAGTGCGCCTCAAAAGCCTTTTCCCCTTCGGCAGTCGCGAAGACTTCCTGCAGCTGATGCATTCTCAAAACCCCTTAGTAACGATCCGCACTGACACAAACGGCCAGCCCCGCTGGTATGCAGCGAAATTCTTCCAGCGCGTTAACCGTGCATGGCTACCATAGGGTTAATACGGAGGTTACTGTGGTGCATTTGCTCGCTTCTAACCACAGTCAGTGCGAGTAGGAAAGCGCTGTGGCGGCCGTTGGCCTGCGTCATCAGCGCTTCATATCTTGGCTCAAAGTGCCCGAGCCGATTGCGCATTGTCCCGCGCAGAGGGATTGCAACGGGGCAGAGCCATCACAGCCCCGCCCCGCTACGGATCGCTTAGTCAGCAGCTGACAAGTTTACAGCGCTTTCTTTACCATTGCGGCCTTCTTCGAGGTCGAAGTTGACGCGCTGGTCCTTATCAAGCGATTGCATGCCGGCGGCCTGCACTGCGCTGATGTGGACGAAGCTGTCATTCGAGCCATCGTCAGGCTGAATGAAGCCATAGCCCTTGTCAGTGTTGAAGAACTTTACGGTTCCAGTCTTAGACATAGTCGTTTCCTTTCAAGCGAAACGGTAATTGCCGTGCCCCAATGTGAGGCATGGTTGTGCGTCAAATCGTCAAATGAAAGGAAGTCGTCGTCTGGTTTACGCCGGGGGCCACAGGGGCCAAACGGCGGAAGGCAAATCTCGAAGTCCGTCGCAAATCTCGACGTCAGCAACGCGCAACTAGCAGACATTTGGGCAATCACCTAATTTGAAGGAGTTAGCCGTAATTTCTGCGCCGCCATGTGAGGTCGCTTTTTGCACGCTCTCAAGTCCCATTCCTCGACTCGCCGCACGCACAGGGCGCTTGGAACAGCTGGAACACAGTCTAAGGCCAAAAACCATCCGATCACAGACACGCCTATTGATCGAAAAAATCGATTGAAGACTGCGAGCGGTATCGCGGCAATTGTCAGGAAAATTGGCCATCCGCATGGTCTAAACCCCGCGCCCATCAGTAGGAAAGCCTGAGCGCCGCCTCAGACCATCCCGCCGCCGCAAAATGGCATTTCCGCCCGCACTGTGGCACAGCCATGCGCATGACATTCAAACACGCCCCCCGCGCACTTCTAACCCTGCTCGCCGCAACCACGCTCGCCGCATGCACCGGCTCCCCAGGCCCTGTCGGCAACACGGCCGTGCCAGAGCCCGCAAAGCCGGTTGCGCTCGCATCCTACCTTGGGACGTGGCACGAATATGCCCGCTATGAGGCACCGTTTCAAAAGGGCTGCGAAGGCGTCACCGCGACCTATTCGATGCGTGACGACGGCAAGATCGCCGTGCTCAATTCCTGCCGCGAAGGCGGGCTTGATGGCGAACTCAGCGAAGCCAAGGGCCGCGCCAAAGTGGTCGAAGGATCAGACGGCGCCAAGCTGAAGGTCAGCTTCTTTGGCCCGTTCTACGGCGATTATTGGGTGCTGGACCGCGGCGAGCCAAACGCCGAGGGGCAATATCCGTGGTCGATCGTCGGCGAGCCATCAGGGCGCTATTTATGGATGCTCACCCGCGAGGCCCAGCCCAGCGCAGAACTGCGCGCCGCGCTAGAAACCCGCGTGCGCGAGCTGGGGTATGACTGGGATTTGGTGAGGAAAACGGAGCAAGCGCCCGCCACCCCGTCATCCTGAACTTGTTTCAGGATAACAAGCCACAAGCCTCACTCTCGCAAACCCAGCTCCACACTCAGATCAATCCAATTGGAGTTCTCTTCCTCCACCAGATTGATCTTCCAGTCTCGGTGCCAATTCTTCAGCTTTTTCTCGCGCGAGATCGCGTCATACATGCTCTCAAACATCTCTATCCTGACGAGACGTTTGCAATTTCGCCTTTTGGCAAACCCTTCGATTGCGCCGGTGCGATGTTGCCACACGCGCTGAGCGAGATTGGAAGTAACGCCGATATAGATGTAACCGCGACGACCGCTCGCTAAGATATAGACGCAAGGTTGTTTGGCCATATGCTAACCGTCATGCTGAATTCACTTCAGCATAACAAGTGAAGCATCTCTTAGGCGGTTATCCTGAAACAAGTTCAGGATGACGAGGTATTATGACGGTCCCGGACCACCAAAGACCAGCCTCCAGGCGCCACTCCCCTCACATCTCCTTATCAGGCCGCGGGTCGTGCTTGTGTTTTTCCTGCTTGCCCAGCACGCGTTCCAGCCGCTGGGCCATGGTGTTCGCCGCCTTGCGAGCCGCCGTGTCCACATCGCCCGCATGCTCGGTAACGCCAATCGGCTTGTCTCCGCGTGGGCGCGCTTCGATCATACAGGCTTTGTCATCATCGCCGCCCTTGCGCGCATTGTCATCGCGCACGTGAACCTCCAGCCGGGTGAGGCGATTTTCGAACCGGGCGAGCTTGTGCCGCACGGCATTTTCAATCCGCTCTGCGACGTTTGCTGTGCCCATAACGCTGCTGTCAGAGTTGAACTGGAACTGCATGGTTTCGGTGTTTGGCATCGGGGGCGACGCTCCTCTCTTACGGGGTTTGTTGTGCCATTAGATATGGGGAGCCGCCCCGGAATTTCGAGGGATTTCGGAAGAGTGTTTTGCTTGTTTTTACCCTCAGGCGCTGAACAATCCGGCCCAAATGTGTATGAAGCCGCGAACCGATCATCAGACCAGCTGAAATTTAGCGTCAGGAAACCCATCATGCCAAAACAGTCTCTTCCCCGCCCGATCCTCTCATTCAGCGTCATCAGCGCCGCTTTATTGAGCGCCTGCTCCCCTGCGAGCGACGACACGGCCGAAGGCGGCGCCATTCTCGAAGAGGCGCCTGAAACGATCTCGACCGAGATTGATTTGGCCAACATTCCCGAAGGTATTCTGGCGGCTGCTGAAGAAAAGATCCCCGGCATGACCATTGCTGAGATTGAGAAGAAGGAACGCGAAGGCAAAACCTTCTTCGACGTCGAAGGCACGCGCCCCGATGGCAGCGAAGTTGAACTGGATATGCTGCAAGGCGACGATGGTTCTTTCACCGTGGTGGAGGTTCAGCGCGATCTTGATTGGGCCGACGTACCCGAAAATGCTCGCGCCGTGACCGAGGGCGTTGACGGCATGTTCGTGCCGGTGCGGGTCATCGAAAGCGTGCAGAACGACGGCACCGTAATTTACGAATTGTTCGCCGAGGGCAAACCCGAAGCGCCATCGGCGGAAGTTTCGGTAAAAGACGGCCAGGCCGAAATGCTAACCGAGCGCTGGGAATTCTAAAGCCTGAAAGCGCCCTGCTGATGCCCGATGCAATAACTATTCTGGTCGATGCCGATGCCTGCCCGGTAAAGGACGAGGTGTACCGCGTCGCGGAGCGGTTTAAGGCCGAGGTACGCATCGTCAGTAATTCGCCATTCCGCATCCCCGATCACCCGCGCATAACGCGGATTGTCGTCGATGATGGCTTTGACGCGGCGGATGATTGGATCGCGGAAAATGCGGACCCGCGAAGCGTGGTGATCACCGCCGACATTTTGCTGGCGGAGCGGTGCCTAAAGGCAGGCGCGGCGGTGCTGTCTCACAATGGCAAACCGTTCGATGCCGCCAGCATCGGCAGCGCAATCGCAACCCGCGCCATTATGGAAGACCTGCGCGCCGGGATGGACGGCATCGGCGGCGGCCCACCGCCATTCTCAAAGGCCGACCGCTCGCGGTTTTTGCAAAGCTTGGACCGGGTGTTGGTGAAATTGGGGCGGGGTTAGTGCTGGAATGGCAGGTGCGTGAGCTTTAGCCATTTGAGTATGGTTTTGGACACTTCGTCATACTCAAATCGAATTGACCATCATAGATTGCATACAAACTACGTTGAATATAACGCAGAGCGAAATGTGATAAACAAACAACCTTGCGCTTAGCTCATGATAGTCTAATCAGTTTGTCTATCAAAAAGTGCGAGGTTTTAAAGTCAATGGCTGACATACAGGGTTACGATCTGAGCAATGCAGTGAGCTATCACCTTGGTCAATTTCCTCCAAAGAAAATTGATTATCAGCTACTTGCCACGTCGCTCACAGGTGCAACCAGCGCTTTGGCAAGATACGATACCAAGCTTGAGGGCTTACATAACAAAGAGCTGCTACTGGCCCCGCTTAGGAACGCTGAAGCTGTCGTTTCATCAAGAATCGAAGGTACGATAGCCACTTTGGACGAAATCCTCCAAATTCAGGCTGATGAAGAAGAGGACGAGGATGATCTTAGCACTTATCGCCAAGAGGCGATTGAGGTGTTTTCGTACACCAGAGCGGTAAAACGAGCTCAACAATTGATAACAAAAGGGATACCGATCTCCTCACGCTTGATTCGTGAAGCACACTCACAGTTGCTCTTCTTCGGACGCGGAGCAGATAAAGCTCCCGGTCAATTCAAACGAGAGCAAAACTACGTTGCAGACCGGCGAAAACGCGAAATACTGTTCATCCCAGTTGAGCCAGACCGCTTAGAAGATGGGATCGCTTCACTAGAGTCATACATACACGATCAGGCTATCGAGCCATTAGTCCAAACAGCAATTATGCACTTGGAGTTCGAGGCTCTACACCCCTTTAAAGATGGCAATGGGCGTTTAGGCCGTATGCTGATACCACTCAATTTGTGGCAGAGGAATGTCATTCACGCTCCTCACTTCTACGTAAGTGCTGCCATTGAAGAGCGCAGAGAGGAATATGTGGATCGTCTGCGGCACGTCTCTTCAGATGGGGATTGGAATGAATGGATTCTGTTCTTTTTAGAAATCCTTACCCGGCAAGCGGAGATCAACATCGCAATAACGGATCGCATAAACGAATTGTATCAAGACATGCAGGTTCATTTCCGCGATTTACTCAGTTCACAATGGTCCCAACCTGCTGTCGACTACATCTTCGGAAAGCCGGTTTTCCGAAATAGTGCATTCACGACTTCCGCGGGCATACCTCAACAAACAGCTCATCGAATGAGTCGAATACTAACGGACGTTGGGCTTCTAAGGGTTGTCGAGCCAGCAGCAGGCCGCAGGGCGGCATTGTTGGCGTTTGATCCACTTCTTGAAATAGTGCGCAACTAGCCACTCACTCACTCCTCCGGCAAGTACAGCTTCTGCCCCATATCCCTATATTTCTCGCTCATTTCTTCCATGCCTTTGAGCGCTGCTCCGCACCGCCCTCACTCCTTAGGTGTCACCCGCGCGGTGATCTTGATCTCGATTACACCGCCTGGCGAGAACAGCCGGTCCACGTCAATCGCGGTCCATGCTGGAAAGGGCGCTTTGATATAACGGTTTTTGACCGCGCTAAATGCGGGCATCGAGGCTTCGATATCGGTGTGGTAGGTGGTGAGATCGATCACATCGTCCCAGCTTGAGCCTGCGCGCTCCAGCACGCTGCCGAGATATTCAAACGTGCTCTCAAGCCCCTCTTCGCTCAATGTGCCGTCCTGTCCCCCGCCGACGATCACGCCGGACAGATAGACGGTGTCGCCGTGGATTACCGCTTCGGAAAAACCGAACTGTTCCATAAAGGCGCGCGGACCTTCCGCTTCGGGCATGAGTGTTTGCTTCTTCGAAGAAGCTTCTGTGTGATCGTCCGCCTGCGCGGCGGTACCCGCGAGGCAAAGTGCGCCCACGATTGCGGTGGATTTGATCAGGGCCTTCATGCGCCCTCCTCCGGCAAGTACAGCTTCTGCCCCATATCCTTATATTTCTCGCTCATTTCTTCCATGCCTTTGAGCGCCGCTTGCTTGCTGGCCTCGGCGGTGTCTGCGCCCAGTTTTTCCGCGGCTAGGAACGTCTCGGGGCTTTCATTCTGCTTCGCGGCGAAATCGCGCACTTCCTGGCTGATCTGCATCGAGCAGAACTTTGGCCCGCACATGGAGCAGAAATGCGCCGTCTTCGCGCCTTCAGCTGGCAGGGTTTGGTCGTGATATTGCTCGGCGGTCTCCGGGTCGAGCGACAGGTTGAACTGGTCCCTCCAGCGGAATTCAAAGCGCGCCTTTGACAGGGCATCATCGCGCACCTTCGCCGCCGGGTGCCCTTTCGCAAGGTCGGCTGCGTGCGCCGCGAGTTTATAAGTCACAACCCCGACCTTCACATCGTCGCGGTCGGGCAGGCCGAGGTGTTCCTTCGGCGTGACGTAGCAAAGCATCGCCGTGCCGTACCAGCCGATCTGCGCCGCGCCGATGCCGCTGGTGATGTGGTCATATCCCGGCGCAATATCGGTGACGAGCGGGCCGAGGGTGTAGAACGGCGCCTCGCCGCAGACCTGCAGCTGCTTTTCCATGTTCTCTTTGATCTTGTGCATGGGCACGTGGCCCGGCCCCTCGATCATGACCTGCACGTCATGCTTCCACGCGCGGTGGGTCAGCTCACCCAGGGTGTAAAGCTCGGCGAATTGCGCCTCGTCATTGGCATCCGCGATGGAGCCCGGGCGCAGGCCATCGCCGAGGGAATAGGCGATGTCATAGGCCTTCATGATCTCGGTGATGTCGTCGAAATGCTCGTAGAGGAAGCTTTCCTTGTGATGCGCGAGGCACCATTTCGCCATGATAGAGCCGCCGCGCGACACGATGCCGGTCACGCGGTTCGCGGCCATCGGCACATAGGCCAGGCGGACGCCTGCGTGGATCGTGAAATAGTCGACGCCTTGCTCGGCCTGCTCGATCAGAGTGTCGCGGAAAATGTCCCAGGTGAGGTCTTCTGCGACCCCGCCGACCTTCTCCAGCGCTTGGTAAATCGGCACGGTGCCAACCGGCACAGCGGAATTGCGGATGATCCATTCGCGGGTGTCGTGAATGTTGCGACCCGTAGACAGATCCATGATCGTATCCGCGCCCCAGCGGGTCGCCCACACCATCTTATCGACTTCATTGGCGACGTCTGAGGCGACGGCGGAATTGCCGATATTGGCGTTGATCTTGACCAGGAAATTGCGCCCGATCGCCATCGGCTCGGTTTCCGGGTGGTTGATGTTGTTGGGAATGATCGCGCGGCCGCGAGCGACCTCATCACGCACGAATTCCGGCGTAATCACCGTTGGAATTTCCGCGCCCCAGCTCTCGCCATCGCGCACCAGATCAGCGGCCACTTCGCGGCCCAGGTTCTCGCGCTCGGCGACATATTCCATCTCCGGCGTGATGATGCCTTTGCGGGCATAGTGCATCTGGCTGACGTTCATGCCCGCCTTCGCGCGCAGCGGGCGCTTCACCGCATTCGGGAATTGCGGGACGCCGCCGCTGCGATCTGGGCCGAGCTGGCCGTTGTCCTCTGGCTTTACTTCGCGCGCGTCATATTCCTCAACATCGCTGCGGGCGAGGATCCAGTCACGGCGCTTCGCCGCAAGACCCGCATTGATGTCGATGTTGACGTTCGTGTCGGTGTAGGGACCGGAGGTGTCATAGACGCGCACCGGCGCCTCGCCGCCCTCCAGATCAATCTCGCGCATGGCGACCTGAATGCCGCTGCCTGTGCGTGCGCCGATATGGACCTTGCGACTGCCACGGATGGGCCCGGTGGTTACGCCGATTTCGACCGGTGAGTTGATGTCTGCCATGCGAAGTGTCTCCTAGTAGCGGAGAGCGGACTTCTGGCCTGTCTACAGACGATTATGCCAGCCGCTCCCTCCGCCGATGTTAGTCGGTTCAGGTTCAACGGGTCAGGCGGTGCTTATCCCGCCCCTCTCAGCGCGAGCGCGCTCCCCGGGGATGTAAGGCTTACTAGGCGTGTCGCGCCAATGCGTCCAGCCGAATGACGACCGACCGCATGAGGCGAGAACGATTTTGAAAGCTTCAGTCGTCTTTGACCGCGACCGATAGGCACAGCGCCAGCAGCAAGGTCGCAAGAACGCCTGAACCACCAGCAAGCGGCAGATCGCCTGAGAAGCCGCGGCCCAGCGCCATCGAAAGGGTGTTTGTGATCAGAGCAACCACACCAACTGCTGCTGTGAGACCGCCCAGCGCTTTACCGCCAGCGTTCATCTTGGCCATGCCGAATACAATCGCCGCGAGACCGAGCAAGACCTTAGCCGCATTGTAGACCATGAAGGAGAAGGCAACGATCGCGCCAGCCAACGGAGTGAGCGCTTCGGAAGCCTGTGCCGCTTCACGGAAGGGGCCAAACATCGTCAGGCCAACGCCGACCTGAACAACATTGAGCACCGCGCTCATCGCGATCGCGGAAAAGCCAAGGCTATAACGTTTGGACTGCACCAAAGCGGACCCAGAAAACGCCGCCATAATCACAAAAATGAACGCCTCCACGCCCCAAAGCCACAGGCGATTAACCTCCGGTGCGCCAAGGTAAAGTGCTGTATAAATCGGCTGTAAGAGAGCCGCAGCAAAGATCAAAAAGATCAAGGCTTGAACTGTGCGTTTCAGTGTAAATTCCATTGAAATGGACCCCTTATTGAAGGCAGTGTATTCGGCAGCGTTCGTAACGCGCAGGTGAAAGGTTACATCCTCCGATGAACATTTTTTGCACGCTGAGCAATCATGTTCTGCTGGCCATCACCTTCATCGTCTTCGGAACCGGCGTCTGACCCAGCTCTACCGCCTCGATGCGAGGGCCGCCGATGTTGCGCGGCGATTTGGCGCGGCGCCGGGCGAAGACCCGTGGGCGGGCGGCTATGTTGCCCCGCTCAACTTTGCGCCTGTTATCACCGCAGGGCGCGAATTCATCGCTGGTTCGCGGCCCTCTGGCGGACGGCTCAGCCCGCGCATGACGCCGCGCCTATGGGGTGTGTTGCCACCTCCCAAGTCAGATGATCCGACCCGGCGCATTGCATCGGTGCGCAATCTCGATAGCCCGTTCTGGATCGGGAACCTGCGCAACAGCGAGTTCCGCTGCCTCGTGCCCGCAACCAGCGTCATGCTGTGGGGCAGCGGCACAGATTACGAAGGGCGGTGCCTAAAACATTGGTTCGCGCCGGAAGGTGGCGGGATCTTCGCTATAGCGGGCGTCTGGAAAGACGAGGACGTGCCCGCCTTCGCCCTGCTAACCCGCGACGCAGCGGGCACGCCGAGAGCTGCGGGTTGCAAGAGCATGCCGGTGATAGTGCCTGATAACGAAGCCGCGCGGCAAACATGGCTCCATGGCGGCTGGGACGCAGCGCGCAGCATCGCAGAGCAAAGCGAGCCTGCGCCACTCGTTGAGCTGGGTTCAGATCAGCCTGACTAACCGCTCGTGATCGGCCGCACTTTCGCGCCCTTCAAACTTCCCGTACCTTTGACAACAATCGCGTTCAGTATCCGCTCAACCCGGCGCATTACAAACGCCGACCAACAACAAAAGACATGGGTCGCAGACTGTTCACTTTGGGGGGAAGTGCCATGCGCTTTTCTAAGTCTGCAATTGTCGTTTCGGTTGTCAGCGCTGCGCTGGCGTTTTTCGCATCGCCTGCGCCGGACACATCAACAAGCCATATCAGTTTTGCCGCCTCGGCGGCTGCGCGAACACCGTGCGGCGGTGATGGGCAGCGCGCCTGCATTGCGATCGTGGATGGCGGCCCGATTGGTTGCCGCAAAGGCATCGTCGAGCGCAGCAAGAACGTGCTCGATCCCACCGCCGGTTACTGCGTTCGCGCCTCAGGTGGCTCCAAATCCATCCTGTCAAAGGCCGCGGTAAGGGCGGATCAATCCGCCGATCTGATCGGCAGGATTGCAACGACCTGGGCGAGTTGCCGCTTTCCCGCAGACATTTTGGCCAATCCGCACAGCAAAGCCTTCCACGACAATATCCTCGCCTCCAATTGCTACGAAGGGACGATGCAGCTCGCCGACGAAGCCGGTTACCGCACCGTCACCATCGGCTTTGTCAGCGGCGGCGGGATTGGGATTGGCGCAGAATTCGACAAAGGCTTTGCGTTCGATACGGCGGGACAACTTCCTGCCTCGCGCTATCGCACCAAAGCGCTTGAGTTCGGAACTCTGGGCGGCGGAAGCGGAATTGTGGTTGGGTTCTTCAAAGGTCGCAACCAACCCGGGTCAGGTGGCATCGCGGGAACCGCGCATGGCGGCAGCGGAGCCTATGGCAAGGATATCGGCATCTGGTACGGCTATGATGGCGCGTATCAGGGCCTCACGGTGGCTGTCACAGCGGGTCTGGGCGGTGACTTTGCTTATGTCCGCAATGAAACAGAGGTGTGGCGCACCAACCTGACCGGCAGCGTCATTCTGCCCGCGCAAAACAAGGCCCCGCCGCGCGAGGAAAAGCCCGCCTATGTTTACAAGCCGGTGCAGACCCAGCCGGGCAGCCTCGCGCAATATGAATATGCCGACCAGCAGACCGAGGTGCAATTTTGCAACCGCACACGCGAAACAGTCCATGTCGCTTTTGGCTATTACGATTGGGGCAAATATTCGCCTCGCTCCAATTGGTCTAGCGTGGGGTGGTGGACGCTTTCCGGCGGTCAATGCGCATGGGTCGGCTTGCCTGATCAAGCCGATGGCAGCGCCTATTATGGCGAGATATTCGTCGTCGGAAGAAGCGGCGAGGACCGCTGGCAAGCGCGCGACGGGATGGAGCTATGCGCCCCGTCAGGCCGAGCCTTTCATTTTGCAAAGACAGAGGCGATTAAATGCCAAATGCGCGATGTGATGATCGGCCAACGATATGTGGTCGGCCCTCACACCGACAATACGATACCGTTTGAATAATGCTGGGAGGAAATGACTGATGAAGACCCTTATTCCTATGGCTTTGGCAGCCGGAACGCTCGCTCTTCTACCTTCGCCAGCGATAGCATCTCACGGGCCGGGCGCGCCTGATTTTGAGCGCGGCGAGATGCAGCTTTACGCCTGCGAGGGCGGCTTCAAAATCACGGTGACCCGGCTCCAAGTGCTTGGTGAAAGCGCCGTTCAGGTGGGCTTCCCGACGGGGCGCGATGACAATTTGGCCGCGCTCCAATTGCTGCCTGCAACGCAAACCGGCAGCGGTGTCCGCTACGCATCGGACATCACCAGTTTTCACGAAAAAGGTGACACGGCGATTTTCAGAACTGAGGCATCGGCAAAGTCTGAGGCAATACCGTCAAGCACATGCACATTGGAGCGAACGGGGCCCCCTACCCCTGCCTCAGCAGGCAAGTCAGATTCCGTCACTCAGACCGCTAGAAATGGCAGCTATTGGGCCAAGGTCAAAACGGGCTACGGGGCCGATCCGTTCGCCGCGCCAACCTATTTCGAAATCGAAAATGTCTGCATCACCACCGATGGCAAACGCTTCTTTGGCATCCACCCGCCGGTTGGCAACGAACCCGCCTTTGCCATCACCGAAGACGGGCCGCTGGCAATCAATATTGGCGAAGTTGATGCAAGCGCAGGCGGGCGGCACTACAAAATCAGCAACCCTGATAACGTCGGTGAATTCCTGACCATGAACTTTATCGCGCCCGGCATGCGCGAGGCGGATCAGCCCAGCGCCACCGCGGGCCTATCGAGCATGACAGGCGATGATCGCCAGATCGATTGCACCGACAATGACCAAATCGTCTACATGGCGATGATTGAGGGCGGCGGCGTCACGATCTCATTCGAGGCGGGTGAACTGGTCTTACGTTTTCTAGGCAACAGCCCGGATGCGGGCGAGGAATTTCGCGGCGGCTTGTTCTCACGTTCGGCAGAAGAGGCAAGGTTCGATTTCTTCGTCGATGAAGACCGGGTGCGCTTTATCGCGAGTGATGCGGGCCAAATGCCGAGCGGATCGATTAGCGTCGACACGCCAGGGGAACGCCAGCCCCCTTCTGGCCCGATGGTCTATTTCCTGGCGAACCCCGATATGCTGGCGGAGCGTTTGCCGAGCCTAGCAGCCGGTGTCTCGCCGATGATCGACCGACTGTCGCGGTGCAATCATTTCGTTGGGGAAGCCAGCGAAGACGCGGAGCGCAATCAGCAGATCATGCAGGCTTGGGAGGAATTGGCCTGTGACGACATATCGGCTGAATACAAGTCAGCTTTGGCAGCAGCAGCGAGCGGCAGCCCGCTCAAATTCTACCTTCAGAAAAACAGCCCCGCCTGGGAGTGATCACTCGCTGGGCGTGGCAATGGGCGTGATGGCGACTTCCTCGCCGGCCTTAGTGAAATAGGTCCAATCGCTGCCTTCGAGGAAAGCGGGTGTCTGCACGGGAACATGCACGCCAATGGGCTTTTCTGCGTTGAGCGTGCGGTCGATCAGCACACCGGCCTCCTCTTGTTGGAAGAACCAAAACGGCACCATCACCACATTCGTTCGCGCGCAGCAAAAGAACTCTGAATTCATGGTGAAATGCTGCGCGGCGGGATCGGCATCGCCCATATGCATCACGCGGATCGGCGCGCCTGCGGCATTGGTCGCGGAAACCCGGAAGGTGATGTTGTGCACCTCGCTATGCCGCTCTGGCCAGCCTGCATGCGGGGTGCGCAAAGCCTCAACCACCGTCCCTGAGACCTCGATCCGTTCCGCCGCCTCGCCATTGCTGAGCGTGACGCTGGTGATCCGCTCGGCAAAGCCATCCTGCCACAGCTCATGGCCTTGCATCGCCTCTTCAGCCTGAGCGGGCGCGATCAATTGCACGCTCGGCTGCGCGGCCATCATGCGGTTGAGATATTCGGCGGAGAAGTGGTCACCATGCGCGTGGCTGACGAAGACGGCATCGACATTGTCGTAAGGCGCGCTGCCAGTGATGATCGCCTCGATCAGAGGCTCGCCCATTTCGGCGAGCGAGCCAAAATGATTGTCATACAAGGGGTCGAACAGAAACTTGGCCCCGCCCATATTCGCGCTGACCCCAGCATTCAGGATCGAGGTGACGGCATCGACGCTGCTGGTCTCACCAGCCGGGGCCTCAGATGCGGGCGCGGCCGAGCACCCCGCCAGCACCAATGCTCCCAAAGCCGCTGCGAACGCTGCGCGGTAAGCCATACCCATTCCTCTTCCATCCATCCATTTGAGGGCGAAGCTAAGCCGCAATACGGAGCAGGTCCAGTCGGCATGCGGGGGCATGACAAGCCCGTCCCTGCCACCTATCGTGCAGTCATCAGCATTCAGACCAAGGATTGGAGCCGTCTTGGACGCCCCGCAAACGCCCAGCATTGATGAGCTTACCAGCATCGACCGCACTGAGTTTGAAAGCGCGGTGGTGCAGGCTGGCCAGCCGGTTGTCATGCGCGGATTGGTGAGCCACTGGCCGGTGGTGAAGGCCGCGCAGCAATCGCCAGAGGCGCTGCGTGATTATCTGAACGCAGGCTATAACGGCCAGCCGGTGGAAACCTTCGTCTCCGCGAGCGGAAATGACGGGCGCCATTTTTACGATGAGCAGATGCGCGGCTTTAACTTTCAGCGGCAAAAGGCACCGCTGAACGCTCTGCTCGACAAGCTGATCGAGGTTGCAGACCAGCCCAATCCGCCCGCCATTTACGCAGGCTCCGTTCCGGCGGGCAGCTGCCTACCCAGCTTTGCGGTGGACAATGCGATGCCGCTGCTCGAAAACCGGATCGAGCCGCGCGTTTGGATCGGCAATAAGTCGCGCGTCGCGGCGCATATCGATGTCGAGCTCAACATTGCCTGCGCCGTGGCCGGGCCGCGCAAGTTCACACTCTTCCCGCCCGATCAAATCGGCAATCTCTACATCGGCCCGCTGGAATTCAATATGGCTGGCCCACCCGCCAGTCTTGTCGATTTCGCCAATCCCGATTTTGAGCGTTTCCCAAAATTCCGCCAGGCTTGGGACGCGCGCATCGAGGTTGAATTGCAACCGGGCGATGCGCTGTTCCTGCCGCCGTTGTGGTGGCATCACGTCACCGCTGATGGCGCGTTCAACATGCTGGTGAACTATTGGTGGCCGAGCGATCCGCGCGGCGTGCAAATGGCCTCGATGGCGCTGGCCATGCTGGCCATTCGGGAACGCCCCTTGTCGGAG
This sequence comes from Erythrobacter sp. S249, assembly GCF_057364975.1. Lineage (NCBI taxonomy): Bacteria > Pseudomonadati > Pseudomonadota > Alphaproteobacteria > Sphingomonadales > Erythrobacteraceae > Erythrobacter > Erythrobacter sp. S249. The sequence continues at coordinate 1,263,671 of NZ_CP200287.1, forward strand.
AGGCAGGCCTGGAAGAGCCTCTTTGATCATTACGTGTTTGGCGAAGATGCACCGCAATCCGCTGACCACATTCCCGATCACGCTCGCGGCGTTTTGGGACAGGCGGGGACGGAGCGCGACAAGACCATCATCGGCTTTGTCATGCGTAGCCTCGGCATGCGCTAGGTCGCTCCGCTAAGCCTTGACCACACGCGCTGCGCGCCGCAATCCTTAAGCCAACACCGCCAACCTTACGAAAGACCCGATAATGCCATTTCGCATGACAGATATGGTGGGATGTGAATTCCCGCTCTTTGCCTTCTCGCACTGCCGCGATGTGGTCGCCGCGGTCAGCCGTGCGGGCGGGTTTGGCGTGCTCGGCGCGGTCAGTTTCACTCCGGAGCAGCTCGAAACAGAGCTCAAATGGATCGACGACAATGTCGAGGGCAAGCCCTACGGCATCGACGTTCTGATCCCCGAGGTGCAGGCCGTCGATCATTCGGTGAGCGCGGATGATATCGTCGCCGCGATCCCGGCGGAATACCGCGATATGACCGCCAAAATCCTGCGCGAGGCGGACGTCAGCCTGGATGGCACAGCGCCGCTCGGCGGCAGCCAAGCGCCCAACACCTCGCTGGGTCAGGAATTGCTGGAGGTCAGCTTCAACCACCCGGTCCGCTTGATCGCCAATGCGCTGGGCACAGCCCCGCCCGCAATGATCGAAGCGGGCAAGAAGCACGGCATTCCGGTGGCCGCATTGGTCGGCGCAAAAGAGCACGCGATGAAGCAAATCGAGGCGGGCGTTGATCTGATCATTGCCCAAGGCGGCGAAGGCGGCGGGCATTGCGGCGAGGTCAGCACAATCGTGCTGGTGCCCGAGGTGATCGAGGCGATTGAGCGGGCAGGCGCGGACATTCCCGTGCTCGCAGCAGGCGGGATCATGAACGGGCGGCAAATGGCCGGGATGATGGCAATGGGCGCAGCGGGCGCATGGTGCGGCAGCGTGTGGCTCGCCACACAGGAGGCAGAGACGCATGAGGTTTTCCGCGAGAAGATGATCGCCGCCTCCAGCCGCGACACAATCCGCTCCAAGCACCGCACGGGCAAATTCAGCCGCCAGCTGCGATCCGGCTGGCACGCACGCTGGGAAGAGGCTGGCATGCCCGCCCTGCCCATGCCGCTGATGATGCTGCTGTCAGAGCCAGTGCTGCGCGCGATCGACAAAGCCGCTGTAAACGGCAATGAACAAGCGCGCGAGCTATGCTCTTACTTCGTCGGGCAAGGCGTTGGCCTCGTCACCGAAGTGCGCAGCGCAGGCGGCGTGGTGCAGGATTTCAAACAGGAATTCGCCAGCGGTTATGAGAGTTTGGCGGGCGCGCTCGAATAGGCGGTCCAGCCAACACTCAGCGCCAATCACCCGCCCTTTTGCGCCGCGATCCAGCGGTCGATCTTGGCCTCGAGCACTGCCAGCGGCAGGCCGCCGGTGTTCAGCACTTGGGCGTGGAATTCCTTGATATCGAAGTCATCCGCAAGCTGCTCTTCAGCCCGCGCGCGCAGTTCCTGAATTTTCAGCGCGCCGATCTTATAGGCCAGGGCCTGCGAAGGAATAGCGATATAACGCTCAACCTCAGAGACCACTTCGGTCCGGGTCATGCCGGAATTTTCCAGCATGAAGTCGATCGCCTTCTCGCGGCTCCAACCTTTCGCATGCAGGCCGGTGTCGACCACCAGACGCATCGCGCGCAGCTGCTCATCCTGCAGCGTGCCATAACGGTTCCACGGGTCTTCAAAGAAACCCATTTCATAGCCCAAGGTCTCAGCATACAGCGCCCAGCCCTCAACAAAGGCGGTCGTCCCGCCAAAGCGCATGAAGGCGGGCAGAGCTTCGTTTTCCTGAGCCAGACTGATCTGGAAGTGATGGCCCGGTGCACCCTCGTGCAGGTAGAGCGTCATATTGCCGGTCGTCAGACGGCTCGGCAGGTCATAAGCGTTGAAATAGAATGTGCCGGGGCGCGAACCGTCGGGCGTTCCCGATTGGTACGAGCCACCTGCGCTAAACTGCTCAATCGAAGGATCGTAAGGCTTAATCACCAGCTCCGACTTAGGGAGCAGTGAGAAGTACTCGCCGATCTTCTTATCGACCTCTTTGCCGAGATCGTAATAGCTCTGGGTCAGCGCCTCGCGGCTCTCCGGCTTGAACTGCTCATCGGTGCGGACATAGTCGAAAAACTCGTTGAGCGTGCCTTCAAACCCGACCTCAGCCTGGACCTTTTCAAGGTCCGATTTGACCCGCGCGACTTCTTTCAGTCCAAGCTCATGGATCGTATTCGCATCGAGTGGCAGCGTCGTCGTGCTCTCGATCAGCTGAGCATACAGCTCCTCGCCGCCTTTCATCTGGCTGAGCCCGACGCTGTTGCGGGCTACGGCCAGATATTCATCGCGCAGGAAATCGCGCATCGAGGTGTGCGCGGCGTAAATTTCCTTGGTCTTCGCTTCGTAGGCCGCGGTCAGCCGCGCTTTGTCCTCCTCAGAGAAATCCTCCGGGAAATTCTTCACCGGACCCATGAACTGCGATTCCGCAATCGGAATGGCGATCTGGGTGTCGAGCTGGGAAATGACATTGCCAATCGTCAGCTTGGTTTCCACCACGCCGCTTTTCATGCCTTCGCGGAATTTCTCAACCGCGCGGTCATTGATCGCGATGTAATCATCATGGCGCGACAGATTGTCTTCGTAATTGGCGATCGTGCGGAATGGCGCCGCGCCGGTACCGCTGGCGAAGCTGGGGTAGAAGGTGTGAAAGCCGCTGAAATGGTTGACCGGGCGCACTTCGGTAAGCGCACGAATGCGGTCCGTGCTGGCTTTGAGCGATTGCTCCTGATTGTATTTGAACACATCATAGGCGAGCTGATCAGTGGCGGAGAGCTTTGACCGGTCGATCTGCGCGAGCAGCGCCATGTTCAATTGGGTGTCGGTGCGTCCGGCAAGGAACTGCGCATCGGTGAGGAAATCGCCCAGCTTGTCCGCGTCCTTGTCATCCCCGCGGAACAGCCGCGAGAGCGGGTTGAGCGCGAGCTGGCGCTGGTCAGAATCGGCGAACAACGCAAACAGCTTCTCGCCTTCCGTCTGCGGCTGCGCAGCGGCGGCCTCTGATGCGGCGCTGTGATTGTCAGCCAGAGCTGGCGCAGCTGGTAGAGCGAAGGCTGTCGCGGCGAGAAGTGCGGCACGAATATACATGATGCGGGAGTCCCCTTAACCAAATTTGATTGCTGGTCGGCAGCTACGCCTGCCCCAATGCAAGGGCAAGCGCATGCCCGACCAACGTTCGATCCTGTTCGATCAATTAACCGTGATTACTCGATCACCCGGCCGCGGACCATTACGAAATCGACATCCTCTAGCACGCTGACATCAGCCAGCGGATTGCCATCGACGGCAATGATATCGGCTGAGAAGCCCGGCGCGATCCGGCCGATCTCGTTTTCCAGGCCCAGCACTTCTGCTGCGACTGTGGTGGCCGAGGCCAGCACCGCGCGGTCTGACATGCCGCCTTTGCGCATCAAAGCCAGCTCGCCCGCGTTTTGACCATGCGGGAAAACGCCCGCATCGGTGCCGAACGCGATCTTCACGCCATATTCGTTCGCGCGTTCCACAATCGTGCCAGCAAACTGGCCGACTGTGCGGATCTTGTCCTCCACCACTGGGGTGTAGAAACCGGTTCCGAGATTGGTTTTAATCCCTTCAAACGCCATCAGTGTGGGGACCAAAGTCGTGCCATTTGCTTTCATCGCGTCAGCTGCGGCCTTGTCGATATAGGTGCCGTGCTCAATCGTGTGCACGCCGGCGCGTGCTGCGGCTTCGATCCCGCGCGCACCATGCGCGTGGGCAGCGACCTTCAGACCGAGCGTTTCTGCCGTGTCGACGATCGACTTCATTTCAGCATCGGTGAAATGCGCCTCAAGCCCCCGGCCCTGCTGGCTGAGCACGCCGCCTGTGGCCGTGATCTTGATCAGGTCTGCGCCATATTTGGATGCCTCGCGCACCTTCTCAGAACACTCGACCGGCCCAGTGCAGGCAAACCCGGACTCCAGCACGTCGTTTACATGCTTGTGAAAACCATTGGTGTCGCCGTGTCCGCCAACAATGCTGATCGTGCGGGCGGATGTTACAACACGCGGGCCGGGCACAATGCCCTCTGCCGTGGCGCGGCGCAGCATTTGCGTGACCTGATCGGTCCGCGAGCCGAGGTCGCGCACGGTGGTGAACCCAGCCAGAGCGGTGATGCGGGCGTTCTTCGCCGCAATCAGCGTGTAATATTCCGGCGGCGTGGTGGCCGCGCGCCAGAACTCGCCGCTGGGGTCACCGGACAGATGCGTGTGCAGATCGATCATGCCGGGCAGCACGGTTTTGTCAGAGAGGTCAATTACCCGGTCAGCATTGATTGGTCCTGGGGGCGCGGGGGTCGTATCAACGGCAACCAGACGCCCATCTTCAATGTAGATGACCGCTGGTCCGGTCGGATCGCTCTCCGCATCAGCAATCACGGATCCTGCACGGATCGCAATCGTTTCGGCAGCAACAGGCGCGCTCAGCAGTGTCACAGCAGCGATCGCGGGAACCGCGAGCTTGGATAGCAATTTCATCATTACACCTCTCTTACGTTTTGCACTTGATAGGCTCGCTCTAAGCTGAGCCGCAAGCCCATCAGGCAAGAAACGAATGCGCTGAAATTTGCCAAAGGCGCGCTGAACGTTATGAAAGACATGTAATTATCCACCCACAGGGGACAATTTTCTTATGAACCGGCTTTCCTTAATTTCCGCCACATTGTTCGCATCGGTCTCATTAACCGCGGCGGCACATGCCCGCCCGATGACACCGGAAGACGTCGCCAAGCTGGAAAGCGTTGGCGCGATGGCCGTCTCGCCTGATGGGCAGCGCATTGCCTTCACGACCTCCAGCCTGCCAGATGTGACCGAGGGCGAGAAGGACGGATCGTTCACTCAGGAATTGAAAGTGGCAAGCGCGCCGGGTGATGCCCGCGCTTACTTGCCCGATGATGTGTCACCGGGCGGCGTGGCGTTTTCGCCCGACGGCCAGATGGTCAGCTTCCTATGGACGAAGGACGACGAGAAACGCGCCGTTTGGGGCGTTCCAGTGGACGGCGGTACGTATAAGAAACTCGCCGAAGTCGAAGATGCCAATGTCCGCAGCTACCGCTGGAGCGATGATGGCAGCACCTTGTTCCTGCTCGCCAATGCTGAAGAAGACAAACAGCGCGAGACACAGCGCAAGGCCGGATTTAACGCTCGCGTTTACGAAGAAGAGTTCAAGCCCGCCCGCATGTTCGCGGCGAAAGTCGGCGAGGAAGTGGACGAGAACCCGCGCGAGATTGCTCTGCCCGGTTTCGTCAGCGCATTCGACATTGCGCCGGGCAGTGCGTTCGGCATCGTTGAAACCGCGCCGACCCCGCTGGTCGATGACAGCTACACCAGCAAACGGGTCAACATCATTGACCTCAGCACGGGCAATGTTCGCGCAGTTGTAGAAACGCCGGGCAAGATCGACGATGTCGAAATCTCACCCGATGGCTCGCAGCTCTCGCTGATCGCGGGCGTCGATATGAACGACCCGGCGGCGACCACTTTGCACCTCGTCGACACTGCAACGGGCGCTTACCGCGCGCTCAATGCGGGTGCTGAGGAAGCTGCCGTTGATGCGGAATGGCTAGCCAATGGCCGCCTCGCCACCATCATTCACACTGGCGCGCAAAGCGTGCTGCGGGTCTACAATTCGAACGGCACCGTGCGCCAAGAAACCGATCCGGGCGATTTGATCCTGACCCGGGTTGAGGCCGCCGGCGGACAGATCGTTGTCGCCGCGAACAGCCCCAAGCATCCGAACGAAGTGTTCTCCGTAAGCGGCAGCACCTTCACCCGTTGGACCACGCACAACCCGTGGCTGGCCGATATCTCCTTCGGCAATCAGCGCGCCTACACCTACACCGCGCGCGATGGCCAAGAGATCGAAGGCGTTCTGATCGAACCGGTTGGCGGCGTTCCAGAAGGCGGCGCGCCGACCATCATGAACGTTCATGGCGGGCCGGAAGCGCATGAAAGCAATGGCTGGCAAACGGCCTATTCGAAACCGGGCCAAATGGCCGCTGGTAAGGGCTATGCGGTGTTCCTGCCGAATTATCGCGGCTCCACCGGATATGGCGTTGCCTTCGCTAAACAGCATCAGGGCAATTATACCGATCCTGAGTTTACCGATATTGTCGATGCGAAACGCGCGCTGGTCGCGGAAGGCATCACCGATGCGGACCGCACCGGGATCACCGGCGGATCATACGGCGGCTATGCCAGCGCCTGGGGCGCAACCGCGCACTCAGCAGAATACGCCGCCAGCGTGATGTTCGTCGGTATTTCCAACCAGATCAGCAAGTTTGGCACCGGCGACATCCCATATGAGATGTACAATGTGCACAGCCGCAAATGGCCATGGGATGATTGGCAGGCGATGCTGGAGGTCTCTCCGATCTTCCACGTTGACAAGGCCGAGACACCGATCCTGATCATGCACGGCGACAGCGACACCCGCGTTGATCCGGGCCAATCGTTTGAGCTTTATCGCTCGCTGAAGATCCGCAAGCCAGAGACGCCCGTGCGCTTTGTGCTGTATCCGGGTGAGCCACACGGCAACCGCCGCGCCGGCAGCCGCTATGATTACAGCCTGCGGATGCTCGAATGGTTCGACACCTATCTGATGACCGGCGACCGTAAGGCAGCCCTGCCCGCCCCGCGCCCGCAATTGGCCGAAGGCGCCAAAGGCGCAAAACCATCAACCAAGGACGATGACGACAACGAGGATTGATCTCGCGCTTCACTGAAACAAAAAAGGGCTGCCTGTGATAGGCGGCCCTTTTTCGTTCGGCCTACTTCAGTATTTTCGATCACCTTGCAGCGGGCTCAAAGCCTCTTTCGCTATACTTCACCAATTCTGGCCATTCCTTGATTATGTGCTAACATGAACATTACTTATGTTTGGCTTCATTCAGAGGAGTTGATCACTTGATGCAAATTTTTGACTGGAAACCAGCACTGGTTGCGATCGTGATCTTAGGAACGAACGTTGCGCCTGTATCCGCACAAAACGCCCTCGAGTCGCAACCTGAAGCCACAGACCAAATACAAACATCTCAAAATGAGGTGACAGAAGAAGTTCCTTCAATCATCGTCAAGGGATACACTACGAAACAGATCCGCCAATTTTTGTGGCGATCTATGGTGAAATCAAATAACGCAATAACCATGCGCGGATCACCGATCTGCCTCGGTATTGATAACGCGCCTGAAGGCATTGAGCAGCCCTTGCGGGAGCGCATTCTCGCAAACCTTAGAGAATTCAATATCCCTGTAAGCGAACCAGACTGTAAAACGAACGCGGTCGTAGCCTTTCATCAAGACGCGCACCTTTTTGTTAACTGGCTAAGTGACAATCACTATCGTGCGTTTGCTGCGCTTCAATTGCCTGAAAAACAAAGCCTGATTCAACGCGAACGCCCAGCATACAGTTGGCACTTAATCGCATCTAGGGCTTCGAGATTTGAGGGGATCGGTGGGCTACCAGTGCTAGAGAGCACTGTGGATTCCGCCATAGAAGGCAAAAGGGGACTCCGAAGCGAACCCACGCCGCCTGCTCTTAGCATGCTTAGTTTCAGCGTGGTCGATTTGGATGCTATCTATGGACTCACGATCGCACAGTTAGGTGACTATCTGACTATGCGGATGGTTGTCGAGTTCGAACCTGACCTTCGAGACACCGTGCCTGCAGACTCCATTTTAAGGTTGTTCAATAAGTCAGGCATCAACTCCGACGCGCCGCCTGAAATGTCTCGGTTAGACCGAGCGGTCCTATCTGAAATCTATTCTTACAAGCGCCAGAACTTTGCCCATGGTGCCATTCGACAGGCAATCGCGCGCGCTTCAATCGCTACACTCGATGACGAAGGCCTGATAGTCGACGCAAGTGCCGCTCAAATCGAAGACTAGAGAACATGATCGGTGATCATGAGGGTAGACCGAATGAAGATCGAGATTGATCAAAAAGTATAACCTACACCCGCGCCGACCAGGAATTGATCCGCGCTGCCTCGGACCGAGGTAAATGGCGTGTCAGCGGCATCGCCGACCAGGCGGCTGTACCCGCCGATACCGTAGATATTGAGCCCGCCATTGAGCGCATTGCCGTCTAAATCAAAAGTGACAATCGCGGTCAGGCCTAGGCTATTTAGTCCGCCATCGGCGGTGAATTCGGCAAGGCCGCTATCCGCGCTCTGCTGGGGCGTGACGGTGTAGTAATAGTCGGCAAAGCTATCATCGACGAAGCTCGCGCTCGCGCTAACCTGCACCACAGCGCCGCGTCCGACCGGGGTGAAATAGCCGACGCTCGGCTCGATCAGCATCCCGTCATGCGCGCCCAAAATGTCCCAGCGCACTTGCGTTGAGAAGGTCACCGCATCGAAGCGGTTGAGCACGCCGGGAATGCGCACGCCGCCTTGCACGCCAAGCTCAAAGGCGGTGTCCAAATCCTCAATCAGTGCGACCACAGGATCTTCGATGTCGCCATCGCGGTCATTGCGCAGGCGAAAGGCTGGCCCAAAGGAGACGCTGGTCCCAGATGGCCCAGCACTCGGCTGCTGTGACAGCAGATCGAGCGCAAAACCGGGGCCATTAGGGCTGATCCCGACGCCGCCCACGCGGCCAACGATCAGCGGCAGCGGAAAGACATTGTAGTCATCCGAGCCGGAATAGCTCGGCACTAGCCCTGCGCCGATGCCAATCGTCACCCAGGTTTCATCAAAGACGTTCTCGCCGTTCAAGACACCCGGCGGCGGACCACCTGCGCCGCTTGGCGGGCCTTGGCGTTCAGATGGCTGAGCCTGGCCGGCAGCAGCATCGCGCTCAGCCGGTTGGGACGCGCCCTCTGCGTCATCACCGCTCGCATAGGCTGTTGTGCTGGCGAAACCGGCGGCTGCGACCAGCGCCAAAGCGATTGTTTTTCGTGACATTCCTAGCTCCATTTAGCCATTCAACCGACCGCCCTTGGGTCAGTTCCCAAAGGCCTAAGCGGAACCTGCCGCCTGCCACTCGGCAATTGCATCAATCGGGAACAGCAGCATGATGACGGTAAGCGTCAAGCCATCGCGCACCACATATGCTGCGAGCAATTCCATAAACACGGCAAGAACGACTGTCACTTTGATCGGCAGCTTCATCGCGAGCCAAAAGCCAAACGCCATCCAACCGATATCGGCAAAGGAATTAAGGACGCTGTCGCCGGAATAGCCCCAATTGGCCGTGACCGAGCGGAACCGCTCAATCACCATGGGCGTATTTTCGAGCACTTCCCATGCCGCCTCAAGAAACACCGCGAGCGGCAATCCCCAACGAAACGCACTCTCTCCGCCGATTTTCCATTTCACAAACAGCAGCCACCCCAGCGCATAAAAGATCGGGCCATGAATGATGTGACTGGGCGTGTACCAATCGGCGATATGCTGGCTGTTGCCGGCAGAATTGATGTCGCCATGCCACAGCTTGATATCGCCGCATTCGCAAATCGGCGGGCGGCCCATGAGGAGCAAGATCAAGACGGCCGCGATTGCAATCCCGATAGAGACAAGGATTGTGGTTCGATTGGGGATGAGTTTTGCCATTGCCGTCGGTGTGAATCAGCACGCGCCCACTTGCAAGCAAAGATCGCCGCAAGCAGCCATAATTGCAGCGCAAAGCCTGAGGCAGCGGCATGGCAATATGCCTGCTATTACAACGCCCCATTGCCGATCCCTCGCGCTTTCCCTAGGGCGGGGCCAGCATGAGCGGAAACACAATCGATGTGGCCATTGTTGGCGGCGGACTGGCTGGCGGATTGATCGCGCTGGCGCTTTTCCGCGAGCGGCCCGAATTGCGGCTTTCCATCATCGAAAACGGCAAGAGCTTTGGCGGCAACCACCGCTGGAGCTGGTTTGACAGCGACTTGTCGGAGGCTGGCCGCGAGCTGCTCGCCGCCTTCCGCCAGACCGAATGGGATAGCGGCTATGACGTCGCCTTTCCGAAATATCGCCGCACGCTGAAAACCGGCTATCGCTCTATGGCGAGCGCCGACTTTCACGAAGGTCTCGTTCGGCTGCTGCCAGAGGGCGCGATGCGGCTTGGCTGCGCGGCGGAGGCGATTGATGCGCGCGGGGTCACGCTCGCCGATGGAGAGCGGATCAACGCCCGCGCCGTGATTGACTGCCGTAGCTTCTCACCCAGCCCGCATTTGCGCGGGGGCTGGCAGATTTTCATGGGCCGCCAAATGCGCCTCGACACGGCCCACGGGCTGGAGCGACCGGTGATCATGGACGCCGCCGTTGATCAGCACGCCCCGCACGGCAATGGCGGGGCCTACCGCTTCGTCTACACCCTGCCGCTGGGCGCGCATGATGTGTTTGTAGAGGATACCTATTACGCCGACGAGCCCAAGATGGACCGCGGCGCTTTGTCCTCTCGCATCGATGCCTATGCGAGCGAACACGGCTGGGCCGATGGCGCAATTGTCGGCAGCGAAGCGGGCCTGCTGCCTGTGCTGACCGGCGGCAATTTCGCCGCTTACCAGGCCGAGGTGCGCATTCCCGGCGTCGCCATTGCTGGCGCGCGAGGCGGCTTTGTCCACCCGCTCACCAGCTACACCATGGTGATCGCGGTCGAAAACGCACTCACTATAGCGGCCGAGGCAGACCTTGCCGGCGCTCAGCTGGCCGCCCTGTTTGAGACGCGGGCCGCGCGGCATTGGCGCAAGACTGGATATTACCGGATGCTGGCGCGCATGCTGTTCTTCGCGCCAAAGCCGCACCGCCGGGTCGACATATTCCAGCGCTTCTACACCCTTCGCGAAGGCCTGATCGAGCGGTTCTATGCCGCGCGTTCCACCCGGCGTGATAAACTGCGCGTCCTTTGGGGCAAGCCGCCCGTAACTATCCCGCGCGCGCTCGCCGCCATGATCAAAAGCGGCGAGCCGCTGACAACCAAATCGCAATCGGAGAAATCGGTATGAATGCCCCCGTGTCGCAGACTGACAGACTGGACCTTGCCTCTCCGCCCGCCACCGGCCAAGGGATCAACCCGGCCTCGGCAGAGAAATATGAAGGCCGCACCGCCTGCGTCGTTGGCGCAGGATTTGGCGGCATGGCGCTCGCTATGCGGCTGCAATCGGCGGGTATTGCGACCACTGTGGTGGAAGCGCGCGACAAGCCGGGCGGCCGGGCCTATTTCTGGGAAAAAGACGGCTTCACCTTTGATGCTGGCCCTACCGTCATTACCGATCCGCCGTGCCTTGAGGAGCTATGGCAGCTGACCGGGCACGATATCTCTGAAGACGTTGAGCTGATGAAAGTCATGCCGTTTTACCGGCTGAATTGGCCCGACGGCACCAATTTTGATTATTCCAACGACGAAGCGGAACTCAACGCCGAAATCGCCAAGCTCGATCCCGATGATGTGGTCGGATATGCGCGCTTTCTGGAATATTCCGCAGGCGTGCATGAAGAAGGCTATCTGAAGCTCGGCCATAAGCCGTTCCTCGATTTCAAGAGCATGCTGAAAGCCGCCCCGGCGCTGGTCAAGAAACAGGCCTGGCGCAGCGTCTATTCCATGGTCTCCAGCTATGTGAAGAACGAAAAACTGCGTGAGGCTCTCTCATTCCACTCGCTGCTGGTTGGCGGCAATCCGATGAACACCAGCGCGATCTACGCGCTTATTCACAAGTTGGAAAAAGACGGCGGGGTTTGGTGGGCGCGCGGCGGCACCAATCGCCTGATCGCGGGTATGATCCGCCATTTTGAACGCCTCGGCGGCACCATGCGCGTCGGCGACGGGGTGAAGCAGGTTCACACTATCGGCAATCGCGCCACCGAGGTTGAGACCGAAAGCGGCTGGAAACAGCGCTTTGACGCGGTCGCCTCCAACGCGGATATCATGCATTCCTACCGCGATCTGCTGTCCGGCTCTTCGCGCGGACCCAAGGCGGCGAAAGCGCTCTCGCGCAAGAGCTTCAGCCCGTCCTTGTTCGTGGTGCATTTCGGGCTGGAGGGCGCATGGCCCGGCATCCCGCATCACATGATCCTGTTCGGCCCGCGCTATAAAGGCTTACTCGACGACATTTATAAAAACGGCGTGCTGCCCCAGGATTTCTCGATCTACCTCCACCACCCAACCGTCACAGATCCCAGCATGGCGCCAAAGGGCAAGAGTACGTTTTATGCGCTCGTTCCCGTCGCGCACATGGGCAAGATGCCGATTGATTGGGACGTCGAAGGGCCGAAGCTGGAAAAGGCGATCCTGGACGAAGTTGGCCGCCGCCTGATCCCCGACATTCACGACCGGATCGTGACCAAATTCAGCTATGCGCCAAAGGACTTCTCGCAAGATCTCAACGCGCATTTGGGCAGCGCCTTCAGCCTTGAGCCCGTGCTGTGGCAAAGCGCCTATTTGCGCGGACACAACCGCGACGATGTGATCGACAATTTCTACCTCGTCGGCGCCGGCACCCATCCTGGCGCAGGCATCCCCGGCGTGGTCGGCAGCGCAAAAGCAACCGCAGGCTTGATGCTGGAGGATTTGGCGGCCAAAGCGACCGCATGATTGCCAAGCTTCTCCTCGCGTCGATAGCGCTGGACCTGGCTGCAGCCCAGCATCCTAAATCGGAGCTCGTGGCCGACGATCATGTGCATGAATGGACTGAGGTTGATCGGGAGATCAAGCGCAACGAAGAAGTCGTACTGCTCGATACTGCCGAGCAGGCCGAATACACAAATGACACCGCCACGTTTCAGACGGCTCTCCTGCGCGGAGCTGAAATCAAGGATGGCGGGATTCTTTACTACGTAGACGTCAGAGTTGCGATTGATTGTGAGGCTTCACGAATGGCAATGGTCGCTCTGGCCGAACCTAAAATCGACGAAAATTGGCCAAAGGAACCGAACGCCCGACTTGGAGAGTTTGGACCGTTAGTTGACGAGAATCATGACAGTGGCGATGAAAAAGTGCTGACCGCGATGTTCAACCATGTTTGCGGTCCAGAATGGAGTTACGAATTCCCCCAATGAAACGCCTAGCAGTCTATTGCGGATCGGCCACGCCCGAAGACCCGCGCTATATCGAACTCGCTCGCGAAGTCGGCCAAAGCCTTGCGACGCGCGGCATTGGCGTCGTCTATGGCGGCGGGCGGCTGGGCCTGATGGGCGCGGTTGCGGGCGGCGCGAAGGACGCGGGCGGCGAAGTCATCGGCGTGATCCCGGAGGCGCTCGTCAATTCCGAGGTTGCCAATCACAATTGCGACGAGCTGATCACCGTCAAAGGCATGCACGAGCGCAAACAGCGGTTCACCGACCTCTCCGATGGCTTTGTCACCATCCCCGGCGGGGTCGGCACAATGGACGAGCTGTGGGAGGCGATGAGCTGGGCTCAGCTTGGCTATCACTCCGACCCGGTGGGTCTGCTCAATGCCTTTGGCTTTTACGATGATCTGATCGCGTTCAACGCCAAAATGGCGGATGTCGGCTTTGTCCGCCCGGCGCATCAGAACATCCTGATCCACGCCGACACAATGCCCGATCTGCTGGACAAAATGGCCGCATACCAGCCGCATACGCCGATCTTTCGGATGAAGGCTGAGGATTTGTGATGGTATACCTTGGTGAGTCCCCGCGCAGGCGGGGACCTCTTGCGGTCCAGTTTGAGATCCCCGCCTTCGCGGGGATTCACGCTTGATAAAATGATGCCTCCGCTCAAACGCGCGGTTCTGGTCGAGCACGCACGCCAAGCCATCAAGCACGGCTCGCAAAGCTTCTCCGCCGCATCCAAGCTCTTCGACGAAGAAACGCGCGAGCGCGCCTGGCTGCTATACGCATGGTGCCGCCGCGCCGATGACATTGCCGACAATCAGGACATGGGCGGACCGCTGGGCGATCAATCCAGCGCCGAGGAACGTCTGGCCCTGATCCGCAAGCTCACAGGCAAAGCGCTGAGCGGCGAGCCGACCGGCGACCCGGCATTCGATGCGCTAGGCGTGGTCGCGGAGGAATGCGGGCTGACCGCGCAAATGGCCGAGGACGTGATCGAGGGCTTTGCGCTTGATGCAGACGATTGGCGCCCGCGCAGCGAGGCCGATATGCTGCGCTATTGCTATCACGTGGCGGGCGCGGTTGGCGTCATGATGGCGGTGGTCATGGGCGTCGCCCCGGATGATGAAGACACACTCGATCGGGCCTGCGACCTTGGCCTCGCCTTTCAACTCTCCAACATCGCCCGCGACATCGTCGAAGATGACGCGGCGGGCCGGTGCTATTTGCCAGCGGAATGGCTGGTCGAAGAAGATATCGAGCCCGGCCAGCATACCAAGCCGCACCACCGCGAGGAACTCGCCGATATGGCCGCGCGGCTGGTCGCTTTGGTTGAGAAGCACGAGGCCGCCGCCCGTGTCGGCGCCGCCCGCCTGCCCTTCCGCAGCCGCTGGGCAGTACTGTCCGCCGCGCGAATTTACGGCGCAATCGGACGCAAGGTCCGCGCACGCGGGACCGAGGCATGGAACAGCCGCACCTATGTCCCGCGCTCTGAAAAGGCGCTGTATGGCGCACGCGCATTCCTCTCCGCCGTGATCAACCGGGAGAAGCATCCCGACGGCCCGATCACCTGGGGCATCAAGGATTTCCGGCCCTAAGCCACTTGAAGCGCGGACCGGCAAAGCGTAGCCACCGCTTCATGCAACGCACACTTTTCTCTATCGCCGCAGCGGCAGCAGCATTTGCCGTATCACCGAGCGCCGCAGCGCAGGACGATCTCTCTCCAGAAGGCGAGGTTACCTTTGCCGCGGAGCAGTTTTTTGACGCCATTCGCAACCCGGACAAAACCGCGCTTAGAGAGATGATGCTGCCCGAAGGCACAATATTCATCCATGACCGCATGCGCCCGGCCTTCCCCACGATTGTGGCGGTACCCGTAACTGATCACTTGGCAGTTTGGGAAAGCTCCAACGCAAAAGTTGATGAACGCATGACCATTTCGTCGATTAATGTGGATGGGAACATGGCGCATGTCTGGGGGCCTTATCGCTTTTTGATGGATGGTGAGACAACCCATTGCGGGTTCAATTCACTGAGTATGGCGATGACGGACAATGACGGATGGAAAGTGGCCAACACCAGCTTTTCCGTAATCCCATCTGACGAATGTGATGCCATTGGCGCGCCGGAAGTGCCGCAATGATCAGCAAACTCCTTATCGCCAATCGCGGCGAAATCGCCTGCCGCATCATCCGCACCGCTAGGGACATGGGGGTCGCCACAGTGGCGGTCTATTCCGATGCCGATGCCAAGGCTTTGCATGTGCGCCAAGCCGACGAGGCCGTGCATATCGGCCCCTCGCCCGCTGCCGAAAGCTATCTGATCGGCGACAAGATCATTGCCGCGGCGAAAGAAACCGGAGCCGAGGCGATCCACCCTGGCTATGGCTTTCTGTCAGAGAACGCCGACTTCGCGCAGGCCGTGATCGACGCGGGCCTGATCTGGGTCGGGCCAAAGCCGGACAGCATCCGCGCGATGGGCCTGAAAGATGCGGCCAAGCAGCTGATGATGGATGCGGGCGTGCCGGTCACTCCGGGCTATCTCGGCGAAGATCAGTCGGTCGAGCGCCTTTCCAAAGAGGCGGACGCGATTGGATACCCTGTGCTGATCAAAGCGGTTGCAGGCGGCGGCGGCAAGGGCATGCGCAAGGTCGATGCGCCAGAGAATTTCGCGGCTGATCTGGAAAGCTGCCGGCGCGAGGCCAAGGCAAGCTTCTCCAATGATGAGGTGCTGCTGGAGAAGTGGATCACCTCGCCCCGCCATATCGAGGTGCAGGTGTTCGGCGACACCCACGGCAATGTCGTCCACCTGTTTGAGCGCGATTGCTCGCTGCAACGCCGCCACCAAAAGGTGATCGAAGAAGCCCCTGCGCCGGGCATGGACGAAGCCACCCGCGAAGAGATTTGCGCCGCCGCCGTACGCGCCGCAAAAGCGGTCGATTACGAGGGCGCAGGCACAATTGAGTTTATCGCCGATGCCAGCGAAGGCCTACGCGCGGACCGCATCTTCTTTATGGAGATGAACACGCGGCTTCAGGTCGAGCACCCGGTGACAGAAGAGATTACCGGTGTAGATCTGGTCGAATGGCAGTTGCGCGTCGCGAGCGGCGAGCCAATTCCGCTGAAGCAGGACGAGCTGAGCATCAACGGCCACGCGATTGAAGCGCGGCTCTATGCGGAGGATCCAGCGAAGGGGTTCTTGCCGAGTACGGGGCGGTTGGATATCCTAGATTTCTGTGGCGATGCGCGCATCGAAACGGGCGTCAAGGAGGGGGCAAATGTTTCGCCATTTTATGACCCTATGATCGCCAAAGTAGTTTCCCTTGGTGAAACGCGGGAAGAGGCAATCGAGGCCCTCGCCGTGGAGCTCGAATATTCGTCAATCTGGCCCATAAAGACCAATCTCGCTTTCCTAGTTAGTTTGCTTCGCGATGAAGACGTCGTGCAAGCCAATCTCGATACTGGTTTGATTGAGCGCAAGCAGGAAGCACTGACCGCACAACCCGAGTTGAGCGATCACGCCTTGAGTGATGCGCTTCATTGGTTTGTGCGAGAAACCACCGGCTTTGGCCAATTCGATCCAAAAGCAGAACCCTTAATCGGTGTTCGCCTAAATAGGGTGCAACAGCAGGAATTCAGACTGGCAGTTAACGGCGAGGTGACAGCGTTCCAATACGACCCAACACCCAAAGGGCAGTATTTTGAGCACGGATTCAGAGACTGTATCGAACCTCATGCGCAGTTCGTCAGCATTGGCGGGCACATGTTCAAAATTTCGCTCCCGCGAACCGAAGGTGGGACAGGCACTTCCGCCGCAGACGGCGCGATCCTCGCTCCCATGCCAGGCAAGGTTATCGCCGTTGATGTAAGCGAAGGCCAGACAGTCAAAGCGGGCGACCGCCTGATGGTGCTGGAGGCGATGAAGATGGAGCATGCGCTCACTGCGCCGTTTGATGGGACCGTCACCGAGCTTTCCGCCAGCCAAGATGCGCAGGTTCAGGTCGAGGCTGTACTGTGCGTGGTGGAGCCAGCCGCGGAGGACTGATCGTCCTTCCAACCTCTCTCCTTTAGGGGAGAGGCAGTGAGACTTGGCAGCGTGCTGCCTAGTCGCAGCGGAGAGGGGGCTTGCAGGAACCATTGCGCACACTTTCCCCACCCCCTAACCCCCTCCCCTAAAGGGGAGTGGGAATCGGGATGAGCTGGGCCAAAGAACTCGAAGAACTGCGCGCACGCGAGGCGCTGGCTGACGAAATGGGCGGGCCAGACAAAGTCGCGCGCCAGCATGGCCGGGGCAAGATGGACGCCCGCGCGCGGCTGGCTGCGCTGTGCGATCCCGGCTCTTTCCGCGAAATTGGTAAGATTGCAGGCGCGGCCCGCTATGACGAAAACGGCGATCTGACCGGCGTCACCCCTGCCCCGTTCCTGTTCGGCAAAGCGACCGTCAATGGCCGCCCCATCGTCGCGACCGCAGATGATTTCACCATTCGCGGCGGCGCGGCGGATGCGGGCATTTCGCGCAAGATGGTGCAGGCGGAGAAGATGGCGCACGAGCTGAAGCTCCCCATCGTCAAGATGATCGACGGCACTGGCGGAGGCGGCAGCGTCAAAACGCTGGAGCAAATCGGCGCGACTTATATCCCCGCTGTTCCCGGCTGGGGCGATGTGGTCGAGAACCTCGACACTGTCCCCGTCGTCGCACTCGCGCTTGGTCCAACGGCCGGCCTTGGTGCGGCCCGCATTGTCGCCAGCCATTACTCGATCATGGTGCGCGGCCTCTCGCAATTGTTCGCCGCTGGCCCCGCCGTGGTGGATGGGCTGGGTGAAAGCTACAAGGGCTCCGCCGATCATGCGCAGGCGAAGGAAGACCTCGGCGGCGTCGATATTCACACACGCAACGGCGTGGTCGATGATGAGGTCGCAAGCGAAGCCGAAGCCTTTGCCCGCGCGCGCCATTTCCTCAGCTTTATGCCCGAACACGTCGGCCAGCACGCCCGCCGCGCGCACCCGAGCGATCCGGTGGACCGCCGCGAGGAGGCGCTGCTCTCGCTGGTGCCGCGCGATGACAAGCAGGTGTACTCCATGCGCCGCGCGATGGACCTGATCCTGGATACGGGCACGGTGTTTGAAATTGGCAAAAATTGGGGCCGCGCCGCGATAACCGCGCTTGCCCGGCTCGACGGTTACCCCGTTGCCGTGGTGGCGAGCGATCCGAGCTATCTTGGCGGGTCGTGGGAGGCGAAGACCTCTGAAAAGGTCGAACGCTTCGTGAAACTCGCCGACCAATTCCGCCTGCCGATCGTGCACCTCGTCGACAATCCCGGCTTTATGATCGGGCGCGAGGCGGAAATGGCGGGTACGATCCGTTATGGCGTACAGGCGATGAACGCGATCTATAAGGCCAGCGTTCCGCTCGCCAGCATTGTGATGCGCCGGGCCTATGGGATCGCGGGCAGCGCGATGAGCAACGCCGACAAATTCCAATATCGCTATTGCTGGCCCTCGGGCGATTGGGGCAGCCTGCCCATCGCGGGCGGACTGGAGGTTGCCTATAAATCTGAGCTGGAGGCAGCCGATGATCCCGCCGCCATGCTGGAGGAGATCAAGGCGCGATTGGGCAAAGTCACCTCACCCTTCCGCAGCGCGGAGCGCTTCAATGTCGAGGACATTATCGACCCGCGCGACACGCGGCCGCTGTTGTGCGAATTTGCAGAGCTGGCTTGGCGGCGTCTCGAAACGGATCGCGAGCCGACTAGTCTTCGAGCGCGTTGAACGCACCATCCGCGCTCCAGCCACCATCGCCATCACCTTCTGAATTATAGTGATTTGCGTAGGTTTCCCGCGCGTCTAGGCGATTTTGCTCGCCCACATTGGCCGGCTTATTGCCAAATTGTGACTGACTTTCCAGCACCAACACTTCTTCCTTCGCCAAACTGTCCAGATCGAGTTTTGCAAAGGCTTCGTTCACTAGGGTCTGATCCAATGGGCGGCTTGAAAGCGTGGCATCAACCACTTCACGCAAAGCGATTTCGGCGACCGCTTTCTTGTGAGCTGCGAGTTTCCCTTCGAACTGTGCGCCAGGGCAGGATACTTCGACGTTCACACCCTCAGAACGGACAGTGGTAAGTTCTGCGATACAAACAGCATCTGATCCCGATTTGCGATCAATGTACTCAACAAGACCCGGGTTAGGGCTGTAGGAATATGGCCTCCAACCGCCCAGCTTAACGCGCTTAAGTTTATTGTCTGAACCATCAAGCAGGCGCACAGCCTCTTGTTTGGTCAAAGGATAGACCTTGGCAGGCTCGCTTGATGGGAAAAAGAACACACCCAGACCTACTGTCGGGACAAGTACCATACCAAGAATCAGTTCGCGCATCAGTCTTCTCCAAAAAATGCACGGTTTGACTAGATAAAACTAATTACGGTTAAGTAAAAATCGCTTGGCCCTATATCAAAGCCGGACGTTTCGACCGCGATCGTTGTGGAACTGGATAGGTCAAAGGTTCACTGATCTGATCGCCGGCGAAGGGGCATGCAAGAACAATTGCTTCACTCACCCATTTGGCCGCGTGAATAGCCTGCCCCGCTCGCTGAACAACACGATGCCCAGCGACAGCAAAGAACAGACCAGCATTGCTATCGCCAGCGGCACCGCTGTTCCGTCATAAGACTTGCCAATCGCAATGCCCAAGACCGCGCCCAGCGTCATCCGCAAAGATGCGTGAACGGAACTGGCCGCGCCCGATATGTGGTAAAATGGCTGCATAGCGATTGAACTGAAATTCGCGCCGACAAAGCCAAGCATGGCCATCGAAAAGCTGAGGATTGGCACAAATTGCCACACGGTCTGCGCGCCGCTGCTCGCCGAGTATAGCTGTAGCAAGGAGGCGGCGATAAATAGGAACAGCGCAGTGTGGCTGACGCGGCGCGCGCCGAACCGTTCGACGATCCGCGAATTCGTAAAATTGGCCGCCACCATGCCGAGCACAGCGCCGCCGAAAATGAGCGCGAAATATTCGCCCATGCCAAACGCCTCGCCGATCAATTGCTGCGAGGAATTGAGGAAGCCAAACAGAGATCCAAACACCAGCCCGCTGCCGATGACATACCCGATCGCCTGACGATTAAGCAGCGCCTGCCCCATGTTTCGCGCAACGGTCGGTAGGTCGATTTTCTGCCGCGTTTCCTCCGTCAATGTCTCTGGCAAGCGCACCCACATCCACCCAGCAACCAGCGTGCCCGCCACAGCCATTGCCAAAAAAATCGCCTGCCACCCGGCGAATATTAGGATCAATTGCCCGATTGCAGGGGCAATGATTGGGACGATCAAAAAGATCATCATAATGAGGCTCATCAGCCGAGCCATGCGGTCGCCGCCCACCTGATCACGCACAATCGCCGCGGGTACAACGCTGAGCCCGGCGCAGCTAAATCCCTGCAACAGGCGCATCACAATCAGCATATCAAAACTGGTCGCCAACGCGCAGGCAATGGAAAGGCTGATATA
The DNA here is from genome assembly GCF_057364975.1 of Erythrobacter sp. S249. Classification (NCBI taxonomy): domain Bacteria; kingdom Pseudomonadati; phylum Pseudomonadota; class Alphaproteobacteria; order Sphingomonadales; family Erythrobacteraceae; genus Erythrobacter; species Erythrobacter sp. S249. Next base: position 1,284,318 of record NZ_CP200287.1, read on the forward strand.
GGCAAACAGACACACCGCGAGCACCGGCCTGCGGCCAAACCGGTCTGCGAACATGCCGGGGAACAAGGCGCCCACGCCGGCGCCAAGGAAATATGCGCCGATCACTTGCTGACGGTCATTGCCATCGGCGTCAAAGTCGCTCGCGATCTCTCCAAGAGCGGGTAGCATTGCGTCAATGCCAAACGCCTGCAGGCTCATCAGCAGCGCCATCAGCACGATCATCTCGCGCTCACCCAAGGCATTGGGAGCAGTGGCGGCAGTGGTTGTTGACATGGTAAGCCGTCATTGCGCGCAAGCGTGCAAGAAAGAAAGCAGCGATTTTGTAGAGCTCAGTTTTTGTTGAGGATTGCGAAGGTTTCGCTTGCCCAAGTGATCCCCTATTACAGCGCGATGGAAGACAGCGCAGGAAGCGGCGGGGAAAGCGACGAGGCAATTGGCCTGCGCAAGATCATCCATGTCGATATGGATGCGTTCTTTGCCAGCGTTGAACAGCGCGATCACCCTGAGCTGCGCGGAAAGCCAGTGGCGGTGGGCGGCTCTGGCGGGCGCGGCGTGGTCGCAGCCGCCAGCTATGAAGCGCGCAAGTTTGGCGTGCGCAGCGCCATGCCATCGGTCACGGCCAAGCGCCTGTGCCCCGATCTCATCTTCGTGCGCCACCGCTTTGATGCGTACAAAGAGGCCAGCCGGACGATCCGCAAAGTGTTTGAGCATCACACGCCGCATGTCGAACCGCTCAGCCTGGATGAGGCCTATCTGGATGTGACCGAGGACCGGCTCGGCATAGGCTCGGCCACCCGCATCGCTCAGCTGATCCGGCAAGAGATCAAGGCCAAGACCGCGCTGACCGCGAGCGCGGGTATTTCATACAACAAGTTCCTCGCCAAGATTGCGAGTGATCAGAACAAGCCCGATGGCATGTGCGTGATCCGGCCAGGCGAAGGCGCGGACTTTGTCGCTGGCCTACCGATCCGCCGGTTTCATGGGGTCGGGCCAAAGGCGGAGGAGAAAATGAAGCGTTTCGGCATTGCGACCGGGGCGGATTTGGCCGCGAAAGACATCACATTTCTGCGCGAGAATTTCGGCAGCTTTGCCGATTATCTCTACCGCGCCGCGCGCGGCATCGACCTGCGGCCTGTGCGCGCTCACCGGGAACGCAAGTCTGTCGGCGGAGAGCGGACTTTCAGCGAGGACATCTCCAGCGGTGCGCAATTGCGCGAGACCCTGGCCAATATTACCGACATTGTGTGGGAGCGGATTGAGAACGCCAAGGCGCGCGGACGCACGGTAACCCTGAAAATGAAATACACCGATTTTCAGTCGATGACGCGCTCGAAATCTTTGCCTGATTGGGTCGCGAGTAGAGAAGAGTTTGCAGAGGTTGGCAGGGAGCTGCTCGATGAGGCTTTGCCATTGAGGTTGCCGATCCGCCTGATGGGGCTGACCTTGTCCAATCTGGAAGGCGTAGAAGACAAATCGCCGCCCAAAGACACCGCGCAATTGTCGCTGCTTTAGCCAGCGTCAGTGCGACCAGCACCCTTCTGTGCGCGCCAGAACTCGAGGCGTGTGCGGGTTCGTTCGTTCAGCGGCTCTGGCAACGAATGCAACGGGAAGAACCGCGCCTCCAGCACCTCGCGCTGGTCCGGCTGCGGGCGGTCGTCGCAAATCGCAGCGAACAGATAGGCCGTATGCGGCGCGCCTGACATCACCTCTTCGATTGTGCCGATGAGGGTGACGGAGTTGAGCTTCAGCCCCAGCTCCTCATGCACCTCGCGCAGCGCCGCTTCGCTTGCGTCTTCGCTCTTGCCCAGCCCTCCGCCGGGCAGCGCCCAACCTTGCGGGCCGTAACTGTGCCGCAGCAGCAGCAAATTGCCATTAAAGTCGGTGATGATGACCGAGCAGCCCGCCAAAGGCTGCTTCGTCAAACCGCGCCAGCGATGCCGCACCTTGTGCGCCAGCGGCAGCGCTGCCCGGTGGAGCGCCGCAGGTATCAGTCCGGTCAGCTTCATGCGAAGCAGGTTAGCGCCTGCTCGCCCGCTGCGCCAATCAAACGCGCAACCGGCAGGTCGTGCTCACCGGCAAGGGCTGCCTCAAACACGGCGCGCTTGTCCGCCGAACCGCCGAGCGTGAACATCACCTGCCCGCTGTTGAGCAAAGCTGGAATGGTCAGCGTGATCCGATCAAACGGAGCCTCTGGCGGGAGTGGATCAGGAGTCAGACGGCGTATAAGCTGCGCGTCGTCGACCTGCGGATCAGTGTTCGGGAACAGCGAAGCGATATGACCATCCGCTCCCATACCCAGCCACGCCAGCGCAAAATGCGGCGGTTCCTGCGCATCTGGCAAAGCAACGACCTGGGCACTAACCGGCTCAAAAATGTTGCGCAATTTGCCGGTGTTGGAGGCCGCATGGTCCTCCGCCACGATCCGGTCGTCATTGGGCCACACGATAATGCGCGACCAATCGAGCGGATGGCGAACCAACGCCTCGAATATCGGAAACGGGGTCGAGCCGCCCGGCACGGTGATAGCAATCGCCAGGTCGCCCGCACCATTAAGGGTTGAGGCGAGCGCATCGCTAAGCTGCGCGGCGACAAATTCCGCGATGGCCTCAGCCGTGGCGTCTTCAATGATCTGTGCTTTCATAACGCCCGCATAGCAAAAGGGCCGCTCCCGGCTAGCGGAAACGGCCCATCGCATATGTATTCTCATGCAATCTCGTGCTGAATAACGTCTGCTCCAAAAATGACGCCAGCACGTTATCGCAAAAGACTACCCTAAGATCGAATTGAGGAACCAGACGCGCTCTTCGGCCATGTCGGTCCAATCGTCGATCAGTCCGTCGGTCGCGTTGTCACCTGCCTGCTCGGCGGTGTCCTTCATTGATTTCAGACGCTCGACCATTGCTGCGTTGTCATCGCGCAGTTCGGTGATCATGTCCTCGGCGGTCAGCGTGGTGCTGTCCTGATTTTTGACCTGTGTGTGCTGCGCAATCATCCCGACCGATGTGATCGTGTCGCCGCCCAATTTCCGGGCGCGCTCACCGATAGCGTCAATTTGGTCGCGGATTTCGATGGCCTGTTCGTCGAACAACATGTGGAGGTCGCGGAAACGTGGTCCCTTCACGTGCCAGTGGAAGTTCTTCGTCTTTACATAGAGTGCGAAGTGGTCGGCCAGCAGGCCGTTGATTGCTGCTACCATTGCGGTTTTCGAATTGCTGTTTGGGTCGAGCATGGGGGGCTCTCCTGTTCTCGTGTTGGGCGCCTGAATATGTTCGCGGCGCGTCGAAAAGTTACACCTAAACAATGGTTAGGGTGCGCAATCGGTTCCGAGAATATCCAAATTGCAGTAATCGTTTGGGTCGATCACAGGAATGTGAAACGAGCGTTCAAACCAATCACCAAAGCCGCAACAATCAAACAAAGGGCCAATGCAAACCGGAGGGTGCGCAGCGGAAATCGCTGCAATTGACACAAACCCAATGTCCAACCGAGCCCAATCGCGGCAATCCCGCCTATCGCCCCGCCGATGAAAGCTGTGGTCGGATAGACTGCCTCCGCCGCGAGCGCGAAGATCGCAAAGCGCGCCGCATCCCCGATTTGGCGCGCTAGCAAAACCGCTCCAATCGCGATGTAGGAACGGGTCGGCTCCTTCATCGGTTTGACTTTCACCCGCCAGCACAGCTCGAACGCGGCAATGGCAAGCGCGAAGGCAACCAACATATCGGCCGCGCGCGGGGGCAGGATTGCGGCCATGGTCGACCCGGCATAAGCCATCACGCCTGCGCTCATCACGGCGCAGGCGCCGCCCGCGATCAGCAATCCGATATTGCGCTCCTGCACTTCAGAAAACTGCGCGATGATCAACTGATCACGTCCGCCCAGCGCAATCGCAAACACCAGCAGCATGGCAAAGAGAAACGAGTCCATCACCCCGCCCTAGCCATGCCGCTGCGGTTTCGCCAGCGAGTGTTATGTCGCTCAGGCTTGCGAGCGCGCAGAACCTGCGCCAAGGACAATCGCGAAACCGCATTCAGGAAACGACCCAATGACCGACCATATCCGCATTGAAACCGCCGAGCGTTTGACGACGGTGTCCTTCAACCGCCCGGAAAAGAAGAACGCGATCACGCAGGATATGTATCAGGCGATGGCTGATGCGGTGAACGATTACGCCAGCGACGACGGCGTGCGCGCTTTGATGTTCACCGGAATTGGCGATTACTTCACCTCGGGCAATGATTTACAAGATTTCGCGATGGGCCCGCGCGGCGATGGGCTGCCGCCGGTTGTGCAATTTCTCCATGCGATCAAGGATTGTCCAAAGCCGCTGATTGCTGCGGTCAATGGCCCCGCGATTGGCGTTGGCCTGACGCTGACGCTGCACTGCGATCTGGTCTATTGCGCGACCTCGGCGACGTTTGCCGCTCCATTCGTAAAGCTGGGGCTGGTGCCAGAGGCGGCGTCTTCGATGCTGCTGCCAGCGATCATCGGCATGGCGGCGGCGAACGATGTGTTCATGACCGGGCGCACGCTGACGTCTGAAGAGTCGCTACGCATGGGGCTGGTCTCACGCGTGTTTGAGGATGATATGTTTGCGGCGGAAACCCAAACGCTGGCGCAATTGGTTTCCAATGCTGCGCCGAATGCGATGCGGCATTCGAAAGCGCTGGTGCGCACTCAGAACGAGGCGATCACCGAATGTATGAATATCGAAGGTGAGATTTTCGCGGCGCAATTGAAATCGAGTGAATTCGGCGAAAGCGTGGCCGCGATGATGGCGAAACGTCCGGCGGTTTACCCGTAAACTGCGCTTCTTTGCCGCCCAGTCTCCAATATTGAGACCGGGCGCTTGCTTAAGGCCTTATCGGCCCGGGATCATGCGAACAGGCGTCTTAAGCGAAAAGGCCGGGGCTGGCTGGAACGATCGCGCCTGCGAACAGAACGGCTGAGATGGCGACGGAGAGGACGGCTGCGAGGATCGTGGTGTTGTTGGCGTCGGCGTACATGATTGAATTCCTTTGAATGAGTTGGCGCTGTTAAGCGAAGAGAGCAGGGCTGGCTGGGATGATCGCGGTGGCGAACAGAGCGGCAGAAATTGTCAGCGAGAATACGGCTGCGAGGACGGCGTTGTTGGTTTCGGTAGCGAACATTTTGTAGTCTCCTTTGGGTCTGTTTCGTATCTGGCGGGGCGATCCCGCTGGATGAAAACAACATTGCAGGAGCCGTGCCAAACTTAAAAAACGGCAGAGTTCTGCGGATCTCAGACATTAAGATGAACCGCAGATAAATGCGAATTGCGCATGATTGGGAAATCGCGCCAACAGTTGGGATTGGTGATTGATCAGGCGATCCGCATAGCTGCGCGAGGGCAAAATCTCGCTCGGCGCGCTGCGTGCTGGAACCAGCCGCAACCTCTACAAGTTACTGTCAGGAACACCGCCGCAGGCAGCGGTGGACGCAAATCTTGGAGACCAAATCGACAATGGCAAAAGCAGCACTTACCCCGCTCGCTCAAGCATCAACAATTCTGGAAGCAGCCAAGGCGCGCTATACCACTAAGGAATATGACGCGAGCCGCCCAATCTCTAGTGAGGACTTGGCAAAGGTTCGCGAATTGCTGCAGTTCAGCCCGTCGAGCACCAACGCTCAGCCTTGGCATTTCATTCTGGCAACCACGCCGGAGGGTAAGAAGCGCGTCGCCAAAGGCACTGAAGGCCCCTACGATTTCAACACGCCAAAGATCATGGACGCAGGCGCAGCCGTGGTGTTTGCATCGCGCACCGAGCTGAGCGATGAGTTTCTCGCCCGCATTCTCGAGGTGGAGGACGAGGATGGACGCTTTGCGTCAGACCCAGACGCGCTGGCCAAGCAGACCGACGATGTCCGCAAGATGTTCATCAATATGAACCGCGATGCTGGCAAGCTCGCAGAATGGAACGCCAGGCAGACCTATCTGAACATCGGCCAGTTTATGCTCGGCGCCGCCGCCATTGGATTGGATACGACGCCCATGGAGGGCATTGATTGCGATGCACTCGATGAGGAATTTGGCTTTGCAGAAAAGGGCCTGCGCAGCTTGTGCATCGTTTCGCTCGGCTACCACGCCGAGAGCGACTTTAACGCCGCTCTGCCGAAATCGCGGCTGCCGTTAGGCGAAATCATAACCGAGATTTGATCGATTGCGCTGGAGCGGGTGAAGGGAATCGAACCCTCGTCGTCAGCTTGGGAAGCTGCTGCTCTACCATTGAGCTACACCCGCATTGAGCGCCGCGCGGTAAACACCAGGATCACCGGGCCGTCAACATGCGTGCACGCTGCGAAGGCTAGGCCCTCGCGGCCTGCTTTCGGTTCACTTGCACAGTGAAGTAGATGATTAGCCCTACGCCGATCACGCTCGGCCCGGCCCAGATTGCGGGGTTGAACACTTGATCGGGCACCAGGCGGATCAGACCGACCGAAAGAAACGCGGTGTAGGCGGAAATTCCCATGCCGATCAGCGCGCGAAAATGCTCGCCAACGTAATCGCCGCGCGCGGTCTCTTTGCGCCAGACAAACCGCTCTTGCAGCACCATGGCGACCAGCCCCACCGCCGCGACCAGGACCATCAGCGGGTGGCCAACGCGAAAGCCGAAATATCCGCACCACAGGGCCGACACGACCACCGCCGCCATCACCGCTTGATAACGCAGGCCCCTGAGCGGCGCGCGATCGCGGTTGTGCTGCACGGTCGCGAGGCCATAATCCGCAAAGCCTATCGTCAGGAAACCGAGATAGAGCATCATCCAGCCAAACAGGCCCGCGAACAGCTCCCGGTCGGTAATAGAAGGTATCCGCTGCTCTGAGCCATAAAGCGACAGCAGCGCCATTGCGATTGCGAGAGCGCCCGCTCCGATAAAGCCATAGCAAGCGATGCGGCCCCATTTGCGATGCGGGCGGGCCCCCTTGCGCGCGGCAATCGGCACCCAAAAGGCCACCAGGCCAATCGTACCGGCGATGACGTGCACCACCACAAGGGCGTCGAACAGATGCATTGCGCAATATGGGTGCACAAAATTTCACAAAGGCACAACCGCAAGACAGATCGTGTCGCAATCTGGGGCCGAGAATTCCCAGCAGTTTTGTGAGGCGTGCTAAGCTTGCGCGGCGCGCGGCGAGCTGCAATTGATCGGTCAATAGAGGAGCATCCAACCCCATGCGTCAGATTGATCACTTCATGGTTGGCGGACCAAACACCGCTGCCGCTCGTAAGCACCAAGTGTGGAACCCATCAACCGGCGAGATTCAGGCCGAAGTTGTGCTGGGCGATGCAGCGCTGCTCGAAAAAGCCGTGGCGACCGCGAAGGAAGTGCAGCCAGGATGGGCGGCGACCAATCCGCAAAAGCGCGCCCGCGTGATGTTCAAGTTCAAAGAGCTGATCGAGGCGAATATGCAGGAGCTGGCAGAGCTGTTGTCCTCCGAACACGGCAAGGTGATCGACGATGCCAAGGGTGATGTTCAGCGCGGGCTGGAAGTGATCGAGTTTGCCTGCGGCATTCCGCAGGTCTTGAAGGGCGAATACACCCAGGGCGCGGGGCCAGGCATTGATGTCTATTCCATGCGTCAGCCGCTGGGCATTGGCGCAGGCATCACCCCGTTCAACTTTCCCGCGATGATCCCGATGTGGATGTTCGGTATGGCCATCGCGGTTGGCAATGCATTTATCCTAAAGCCGTCGGAGCGCGATCCATCTGTGCCGGTTCGCCTCGCGGAATTGTTCGTTGAGGCCGGCGCGCCAGAGGGTCTGCTGCAAGTCGTGCACGGCGACAAAGAAATGGTCGATGCAATCCTAGACCACGAAGATATCAGCGCGGTAAGCTTTGTCGGCAGCAGCGACATTGCGCATTACGTCTACAAACGCGGCGTTGCCGCCGGTAAGCGCGTGCAGGCCATGGGCGGCGCGAAGAACCACGGCATTGTGATGCCGGATGCGGACCTTGATCAGGTCGTGAATGACCTATCGGGCGCGGCCTTTGGCTCAGCCGGGGAACGCTGCATGGCGCTGCCTGTGGTTGTGCCAGTGGGCGAAGACACTGCCGAACGCCTAAAAGAGAAGCTGATCCCAGCGATCCATGCGCTTAACATTGGCGTCTCGAACGATCCTGATGCACATTACGGCCCGGTTGTGACGCCAGAGCACAAGGCGCGGGTCGAGGGCTGGATCGACACGGCGGAGCGCGAAGGCGGCGAAATCGTGGTCGATGGCCGCGGGTTTACTTTGCAGGGCCATGAGAAAGGCTTCTTCATTGGCCCCACCCTGATCGACCGGGTCACGCCGCAAATGGAAAGCTATCAGGAAGAGATCTTCGGCCCCGTGCTGCAGATCGTGCGGGCCAATGATTTTGAAGAGGCTGTGCGCCTGCCGAGCGACCACCAATATGGCAATGGCGTCGCGATCTTCACCCGCAATGGCCACGCCGCGCGCGAATTCGCGAGCCGTGTGAATGTCGGGATGGTTGGTATCAACGTGCCAATCCCCGTGCCCGTTAGCTATCACAGTTTTGGCGGGTGGAAACGCTCTGGCTTTGGCGACACAGACCAATACGGAATGGAGGGGCTGAAATTCTGGACGAAGGTCAAGAAAGTCACCCAGCGCTGGCCCGATGGCTCGCCTGATGGTGGGAACGCCTTTGTCATTCCAACCATGGGGTAAGCTGATGCGACTGCTGATTGGATCCATTGCTGTGGTTCTGACGTCCTGCTCGCCAGCGGACCAGAGCGCGGAGGAAAGCATGGCGGCGGACGGCGAAGCGCCCGCTGCGCCTATTGCTGCATCGCCTGAGCCAGCAGCCGCATCGGAAGCGCCCACGCCTCCGCCGGTCGCGGCAATCCCAGAGCAATTTCGCGGCGCTTGGGATTATATCGAGGGCAGCTGCGCGCCTGACTTCGACCTTCGCCTCGAAGTCACCGCCAGCGATCTGATGTTCTACGAAAGCGTCGGCGAGGTGGAGAGCGTCGAGGTGGAGAACGCCAACCAAGTGGTGGTTGAGCTGTCTATGTCTGGCGAAGGCGAGAGCTGGACAGAGCGAACGCGGCTGACGCTAACCGATGGCGGCGATATTCTGACGCCCGTTGATGCGGACGGCGAGCAAGCGGGCACGCCGATGCCGCGCAAGCGGTGCGAATGACGGTGAGCATGGCCCAGATCGTGAAGGCGAGCCTTCTGGCTCTCTTGGGCATATTGCTCGCCAATTGTGCGAGCCCGAACGCAGCGCAGGAAGCGCCCGAAGCGCAAGCGATCGGCGACAAACGGATTGCGCTGACATTTGATGACACGCCGCGTCATCCCGGCGCGTTTTTCCATGAAGACGAACGTACTGAGCGATTGATCACACAATTGCGCAAGGCAGGTGTTGCTCAGGCGGCGTTCTTCCTCAACCCAGCCAAGATTGCTGAGCGGCCCGGCGCGGAAAAGCGCATCGCCGCCTATGTTGCCGCGGGGCACGTGATCGCCAATCATACGGCGGGGCACCCGCGCCTCTCGCAAACTGAAACCTCCGCGTACATTGCAGAGATCGACCTTGCGGGCGCATGGCTCAAGGACCGGCCCGGCTACCGCCCTTGGTTCCGCTATCCCTATCTCGACGAGGGCCGCGATGATGTGGCCAAGCGCGACGCCGTGCGCGCGGCGTTGAAAACGCGCGGGCTGCTTAATGCCAGCCCGACGGTAGACGCCTCAGACTGGTTTACCGACAACGAATTGAACCGCGCCAAGCGCAGCGGCGAACCCTTCGATTTGGCAGCGGCGGGTCGGATTTTCGTGGAGAGCCACGTTGAGGCCGCCGAGTTCTATGACCGCCTTGCCCGCGAGACCTATGGCCGCCCGATTGCTCACAACATGCTGCTGCATGAAACCGGCCTATCGGCAATGTTCATTGGCGATTTGGTCAACGCGCTGAAGGCAAAGGGTTGGACTATTATCACCGCCGACGAAGCCTTCGCCGATCCCGCGTTTCTCGCTGCACCCGATGTCCCATCCGCGCAAGGCACGTTGGTGGAGCTCGCCGCATGGCACAAGGGGATCGGGTCACAGCGCTGGTATCCGGGCAATGACACGGCCAAGCTTGGCGAGAGGTTCAATCGCGAAGTTCTGGGCACAGGCGAATTGCAACAGGAAACCCCATAATGACGCGTCAACGCACGTCCTCCGGCTCACCTTTCGAAGCACAGTTCGGCTTTTGCCGCGCGGTTAGAGAAGGCAATCGCATCGTCGTCGCAGGCACCGGCCCGATTGAGGACAACGGCGAGACAACGCCAGGTGGGGCCGCGCAGCAGGCCGAGCGCTGTCTCACCCTCATCGTGAAAGCGATAGAGGATTTGGGCGGCAGCGCGAGCGATGTTGTGCGCACCCGGATGCTGCTGACCGATCCCGCCGATCAAAGCGCGGTTGGCGAGGTGCACGCGCGCTTCTTCGGCGCGAACCCACCGGCCGCAACCATGGCCGGTGTCGCGTGGCTGTGCCGTGAGGAATGGAAGGTCGAGATCGAAGCTGAGGCTGTTATTGATTGATGGGTTTCAGACGCCAGCGCTGAAACGGCCTAAAGGATGGATGAAGCGGCTGGCTTGGTTCTAGTAAGACTAAGCTGCCTCATCTTTAGTCCGGCGCGACAAAGCCAGCTCCAGCGCCGCGATCAGCTCTGCCACATGGGTCATCTCGTCCAATTGCTCTGGCCCTAGCAGCAGCTCAGGTTGGCCCTCGTCTTCACGGATAAAAAGGGCGGGGAGTGCAAATTCATGTGCCGGATAGTCAGCGGCGAAATCATCGCGGTGGTGAAACACCTTCTCCATGTCCAGCCCATCGAGGAATTTTCGCCAAACCTTGCGCATCGACACGGTGCCATACGTTACCGCGCATAGAGAGCACGGATAGGTCGCGGGAAAGACGGATTTGTGCACCGCATGGACCAACGCATTCAGGATGCCGCCATCGGCATTGTACACGATCAACAGCTTAGGCTTTGTCTGGGTCATACCGATAGTTACGTGCCGGCGAGCAAATAGTTACAAAAAATTGCATGGGCTCACAAAAATTCGCAGCCGATCACGCCTTTTCTCGCGCCCTTAAGCGGGGTAGGAGATGACCCATGACTGGACAATTTCAACTCTCCGAAGATCAACTCGCCATCCAAGAAATGGCGCAGCGTTTCACCGCCGATAACATCACGCCGTTTGCTGGCGAATGGGACGAGAAACATCACTTCCCCAAAGACGTTATCAAGAGCACCGCAGAGCTGGGCTTTGGCGCGATCTATGTCTCAGAAGAAAGCGGCGGCATCGGGCTTGGCCGGCTTGAGGCGGCGCTGATCATGGAGGCGATGGCATACGGTTGCCCCACCACCAGCGCGTTCATCTCGATCCACAATATGGCCGCCTGGATGATTGATGAATTCGGCGGGCAGGAGTTGAAAGAACGCTACCTCCCCGATCTCGTCACGATGGACACAATCGCCAGCTATTGCCTGACAGAACCGGGCAGCGGATCAGACGCTTCCGCGCTCAAAACCAATGCGAAGCTGGACGGCGACCACTACGTCCTCAACGGCACGAAGCAGTTTATTTCCGGCGGCGGCGTCAACGATATCTATGTCACCATGGTACGCACGGGTGAGCACAAGACCAAAGGCATCACCTGCCTGGTCATCGATAAAGACACGCCGGGCGTCAGCTTCGGCGCGCCTGAGAAGAAGCTCGGCTGGAATGCCTCCCCCACCGCTCAGGTCATCTTCGAAGACGCGCGCATCCCCGTCGCGAACCGGGTCGGCGATGAAGGCGAAGGCTTCCGCTTTGCCATGATGGGGCTCGACGGCGGACGCCTGAACATTGGCGCATGTTCACTTGGCGGAGCGCAGCGCTGTCTCGATGAGGCGATTGCCTACACCAAGGATCGCAAGCAATTCGATACGCCGATTGCCGATTTTCAAAACACGCAGTTCATGCTGGCTGACATGGCGACCGATCTGGAGGCCGCGCGCGCGCTGCTTTATCTGGCGGCGGCCAAGGTCACCGACAATGCGCCGGACAAGTCGCGCTTTTCCGCGATGGCCAAACGGCTGGCGACCGACAATGGCAGCAAAGTCGTCAACGATGCGCTGCAATTGTTCGGCGGCTACGGCTATCTCAAGGATTACCCGATTGAACGGTTCTGGCGCGATCTGCGCGTGCATTCGATCCTCGAAGGCACCAATCAAGTGATGCGCATGATCGTTGGCCGCGATCTGCTGCGCCAATAGATCCAATTTCGCGTTTAGAAAGTTGCTAATGACTCAAGACGTCCTCACCCGCAAAACCGGCGCTGTCGGCCATATTTCACTGAACCGGCCCAAGGCGCTGCACGCGCTAACGCTGGAGATGTGCCACGCGATCAGCGCTGCTCTGTCCGAGTGGGCCAATGATGACACGGTTGAGGCGGTTATCCTCGACCACGTAGAGGGCACACGCGGGTTTTGCGCGGGCGGCGATATCGCGTTCCTGCGGGATTCTGCGCTGAATGATGGCGGCGCATCGGGCCGCAAGTTCTTTCACGACGAATATCAGCTCAACCATCAGATGTTCACCTATGCAAAGCCGATTGTGGCCTTCATGGACGGCATCACGATGGGCGGCGGAGTCGGTATTTCTCAGCCTGCGAAATTCCGCGTGGCGACCGAAAACACCCGCTTTGCCATGCCCGAAACCGGCATTGGCCTTTTCCCTGATGTGGGCGGCGGCTGGTATCTTTCTCGGCTTGGCGGGCGGATCGGCCAATTCCTTGCGCTCACCGGCGCGCGGCTCGACGGCGCAGAATGCGTATGGACCGGACTTGCGACGCATTACGTGCCGAGCGACATGCTTGAAGACCTGAAAGCGCGTATCATTGAGCGGCCAGGACGGATCGCGGGCATTCTGTCTGAACCTGTGGGCACGCCGCCCGATGCGCGGATTGAGAAGAACGCCCTGCGCATTGCCAAGCATTTCGCCAGCGACAGCTATGAAGAGATCCTCGCCAGCTTAGAGGCAGAGATCGAGACCGATGAGAATGGCGGCGCGGATTGGGCCGCGAAAGAGCGCGATACTCTGGGCACCAAGAGCCCGCAGACCTGCAAAGTGGCGCTGCGGCAATTGGCGGACAGCGCGGGCCTGACCGATTTTGCTGACAATATGCGGATGGAATATCGCATCGCATCGCGCGTGCTGACCCGGCCCGACTTTGCCGAGGGCGTTCGCGCGGTGATCACCGATAAAACCAATGATCCCAAATGGGATCCGGCGACCCCGCAAGAGGTCAGCGATGAATTGATTGAGAGCATCTTTGCTCCCCTCCCCGAAAACGAGGAATGGAAACCCCTATGAGCTACGAAACCATCACCGTCGAAACCAATGCGCAGGGCAACACCGGCGTCACGCTGATGACGCTCAACCGGCCTAAGGCGCTGAATGCGCTCAATTCGGTGGTGCTCGCAGAATTGACTGAGGCGTTCGCAGCCTATCAGGCCGATGACAGCCAGCTGTGCGCGGTGCTTACCGGTTCTGGCGAGAAGGCGTTCGCTGCTGGCGCAGACATCAAGGAAATGTCGGACAAGGCGGCGGCTGATTTCTATCTCGACGATTTCTTTTCGCCTTGGACATCCGAGATCGTGAAAAAGACCCGCAAGCCGTGGATCGCGGCGGTTAACGGCTTTGCGCTGGGCGGCGGGTGCGAACTGGCGATGATGGCCGACTTCATCATTGCGTCCGACAATGCGAAGTTTGGCCAGCCTGAGATTAAGCTCGGCGTGGCTCCCGGCATGGGCGGATCGCAGCGCCTCACCCGCGCCATCGGCAAGTCAAAGAGCATGGAAATGTGCCTGACGGGCCGGATGATGAGCGCGGAAGAAGCCGAACGCGCGAACCTGATCGTTCGGGTCGTGCCTCAGGCGGACCTGCTGGCCGATGCGCTGAAATCCGCAAGCACCATCGCGAGCATGCCGCCAATGGCCGCGATCGCGAATAAGGAAATGGTCAACGCCGCGTTTGAAATGACGCTTGATCAGGGCCTGATTATTGAGCGCCGCATCTTCCAAATCCTCACCGCGAGCGAGGACAAGGCCGAGGGCATGGCCGCCTTTATCGAAAAGCGTGAGGGCGTGTGGAAGGGGCGCTGATCGCAGCTCTCGCTCTACTGTTCGGAGGGCTCGGAACGAGTGTAATTGCGATCTGGCAAATGAGACAGCCCAGCGAGAACCAGCTTTGGGCAATCAGCAATTCGTTCGAAGGCTGGATCTACGGAATTGGCGGCGTCGTAGCGGCCGCATTGGGTGGGTTGCTCCTTTTTGATCAACTCGCATGAGGGAGAGAGAAACATGAAAATCGCCTTTATCGGCCTCGGCAACATGGGCGGCGGGATGGCCGCGAACCTGGTGAAGGCGGGCCATGATGTGCGGGCCTTTGACCTTAGCGAAGCCGCATTGGCCGCTGCAAAAGACGCGGGCTGCAAGGCCTTCACCAGCGCGTCTGAAGCCTGTGCCGGTGCCGAGGCGGTTGTTTCCATGCTTCCCAATGGCGCCATCGTGAAATCGGTTTTCACCGCAGATGTGATCGCCACAGCGCCCGCTGGCGCGGTTTTCCTAGATTGCTCAACTATCGATGTTGCGACGGCTCGCGAAGTGATCGGACTCGCCACAGAGGCCGGTTATGACATGGTCGATGCGCCCGTATCGGGCGGGATTGCCGCGGCGAATGGCGGCACGCTGACCTTTATGGTCGGCGGTACAAAGGCCGCGTTTGACCGCGCAGAGCCGATCCTTTCCGCGATGGGCAAAGCCGTGATCCACGCAGGCGATGCCGGCAATGGTCAGGCGGCAAAAATCTGCAACAACATGCTGCTCGCCGTGCATATGGCGGGCACATGCGAGGCCTTTGCGATGGCTGAAAAGCTTGGGTTAAACCCACAAACCTTCTACGATATTTCCTCGGTTTCATCGGGCCAAAACTGGTCGATGACCAGCTATTGCCCGGTCCCCGGCGTCGGCCCGCAAAGCCCGTCTGACAATGATTATGAAGGCGGTTTTGCCACGGCATTGATGCTGAAGGATTTGCGCCTCGCAATGGATGCGGCAGACACTTCGGATAGCGCGGTTCCCATGGGCTCACGCGCGGCTGCGCTTTATGAAGATTTCGACGGCGCGGGCAATGGCAGCAAAGATTTCTCGGCCATTATCAAGACCTATTTATCTCAGCGATAACCCGCTCCAGCCATTCGCGCGGGGCCTGCCTACGCCCGATGTCGGCGACGAATTCCTGACCGCGCGCAACGCTTTGCAATTGGCCGCGCTTGGCCCAGCGCGATGGCCGGTCGTGATAGGATAGGCCGCCGCGTTTTAGCCATTTGGGCCTTCTCCAAACGCTAGGCGAAGCGCCGGTGAGCGTCAGTCGCAGTGCATCGCTCGCATGGTTTGCCATGCGGCCTTCCCCGCGCCAAATCACATCGTTGGAGCCGTGCATCGCGAGAGCATGGGGATGCCCCTCGTCAGCAAATTCGCTTGGGACGCTTTCAGTCAGCGCCACCATCTCTTCTGCGCGCAAATATCCAAAAATTCGGTGGTGAGGATCGCCTCGTGTGCCGTCTGCGTGCTCTTCACGAAACAGGCCGAAGAACACGAACACATCGCCCAGGCCAACGCCCTGCCGCTCCAGATGGGTTTGCGCCGCGCCGCATTGGCCGAACCAGCATGTGCCATCCTGCCGAAACATCGGATCGTGATGGCACAGATCGTCTGCGCCGAGCTTCCCCTTGCTCGCCGCAAAGACCAGATCCCCCAGCCCCAAATCGCCATAGCGCGTTTGGCTCGCCGCGCCCGCCGGGATAGGCAGACTGATCGGGCGACCATCCACTATCGGCGAAGGACCACCGCCCGCCGCGCTGTCAAACCCTTTGCGAGAGAAGATAATCCGCATGCGCTGATCCATGGCGCGCAAACCGGTGTTGCACAACACTCATCGCACACCACTTTGCGCAGCCCCCCGATTAGCGCTAAAGGCGCGGGCATGGACGGATCAATCAAAGCAACTGCTCTCATCATGGCCGGCAAACGCTCCGGTGTGCTCGACCCCTTGGCCCAGCGCGCTGGTGTCGCACAAAAATGCGTCGTCCCGGTCAATGGCACACCCATGGTCGCGCGCGTCGTCGAACAGGTCGCCGCTTGCGAGCGAGTGGGCAAAATTCGCATCGTCGCGCATGAGCCGGACGAAATCGCTGCTCAGCCCGTGGTCGCAAAGCTGATCGAAGAAGGCCGTCTGAGCTTTGCAGAAGGCAAGTTCAACATTGTCGACAGCGTGTTTTCAGGTGCGGAGGGCGTGGAGTTTCCCATGCTCATCACCACCGCTGACAATTGCCTGGTCACGCCCGAAGGCTATGCCGAATTCATCGACAAGGCTTTGGCCGAAAACGCTGGCGCCGCCGCTGGGCTGGCGCGCAAGGAAGATGTGCAGGCCGCCGATCCCGAAGGCCAATCGAAGTTCTATCAGTTTAAGGACGGCGGATATTCGAATTGCAACATGTATTGGATGGGCGGTGCGGAGGCATTGAAAGCCGCAGAGATCATGCGCGAAGGCGGGCAGTTTGTGAAATTCCCGCGCCGCATCATCAAGGCGTTCGGCTTTATGAACCTGATCCGGTTCCGCATGGGCTGGGGCTCAAAAGAGAAATTGTTCGCGCAAATCTCACGCCGGTTTGGGCTGAAGATGGTGCCGATTGTTCTGTCGAGGGGCCAATACGCCATCGACGTCGATAATGAGCGGACCTTTGAAGTGACCGAGCGGCTGTTGGCCAAGACCGAAGGCAAACGCGGCTAAGCATACGGACACGCCGCCATGAAGCGCCTCTTCAAAAACATCGGTTGGCTCCTCGGAGGGCGCGGCTTTAACGCAGCGATGAGCCTGCTCTATCTCTACCTCGCGACGCACACGCTGGGGATTGAGAGCTTCGGCCATTTCGCGATCATTGTCGCTTTGGGCCAGACGGTCACGGGCCTTGCCAATTTCCAGACCTGGCAATTCATCATCCGCTGGGGCGCAAACGGTGACGGCCCGGGAGAGGCGACCGGCTTTGCCATCGCGCTTGATCTGCTGTCGGTGGTGATGGGCGCGGTGATCGCGGCCTTTGTGGTGTGGACGGCGCAGATATGGCTGCCGCTGCCGAACGAGCTGCTGTGGCTGACCTTTGGCTATTGCATCGTCTCGCTGCTATCGATCCGCACCACGCCCACGGGCCTGCTGCGGCTGAGATTTGAATTTGCCACGGCAACCGGCGCAGAGGCAGTCCAGCCCGCGATCCGCGCGGCAGGCGCGGTGCTCGCTTGGTTGTTCATGCCCAATGTCGCTGGGTTTATAATGGCTTGGGCCGCGGCGGAGGTCGCCGTGGCGATCACGCTATGGATCGTCGCCACCCGCAAAGAGCCGATTGATTTTTCAAAGGTCAGCTTGACCGAACTTCCCAAAAAGCACCGCGATGCATGGCGCTTTGTCTGGTCGACCAACATGTCGGGCAGCCTAACGATTGCGGGCAAGCAGGTGATCATTCTACTGGTCGGCACATTCGGCGGGGCGGCGCTCGCGGGCGGCTTCCGCGTCGCGGCTCAACTGGGTCAGGCGCTCGTCACACTCGCGCAAACCATATCGAAAGCGATCTTGCCAGAGCTCGTGCATGACAAGGAAAACGCGGTTGAGATCGCGCGGCGCATGGCCAATATCGCGGTTGTTGCCGGCGGGCTAGCAGTGGGCATGGCGCTGCTGTTTGGCCGTTGGGGCCTCGCGACCATCGCGGAGGATGACTTCTCCGGTTTCTACTGGGCGATGGTGATCCTATCCATCGCAGGCGCGGTGGAGCTGGTCGGGGCCAGTCTGGAGTCGCTGCTGGTTTCCGCTGGTAAGGCGCACACCGCATTTTTCGTGCGCGCGGTGCCGACCATACTCGCGCTGCTCCTGCTCAGCACAGCGATCGAATGGGACGGCGCGAAAGGCGCGGCTTTTGCCATGCTCGGATCAAGCTCGCTTGCCGTGCTTGGCTTCTTCGTGGTGGTGCTGAACCTGCGTGAGATCAAAATCGCGGTCGCGCCGGATGGCGAGGCGGAGCTTAATAAGCCCGATCGCCCCGCCCTTTAGGTCCTACCGCTTAAGCTGACGACTCCGGATCCTGCCATGCCAGCTTCGGCTTGCGCGCAGCCTGCGTCTCATCCAGCCTGCGGCGCGGCGCATAATACGGCGCTTGCTTCATCGTCTCATCACCAGCCAGCGCGCGCTCTGTCACGCTGCGGAACGCGGTGATGAACTGATCAATGCTCGCCTTGCTTTCGGTCTCAGTCGGCTCGACCAGCATCGCGCCATGCACCACCAGCGGGAAGTACACGGTCATCGGGTGATAGCCCTCGTCGATCAGCGCTTTCGCCAGATCGAGCGTTGAAAGGCCGCCACCGAAATCCTTATCGCCAAACAGCGCCTCGTGCATGCACGGCCCGCTGTCTGCGAATGGAGCATGCAGGATGTCTTCCAGACTGCGCAGCACGTAGTTTGCATTGAGCACCGCGTCTTCGGAGACTTGCTTCAGACCGTCGGCCCCGTGGCTCAGCATATAGGTGAGCGCGCGGGTGAACATACCCATCTGGCCGTGGAACGCGGTCATCCGGCCAAAGCTTTGCCCGCGATGCTTGCGGCCCTCTTCTTCGACCAGCTCATAGCTGTCGTCAGCGGTTTTGCGCACTACCGGCAGCGGGGCAAAGTCCTTCAGCGCTTCTGAGAACACCACCGGGCCAGAGCCGGGGCCGCCGCCGCCATGCGGGGTAGAGAAGGTCTTGTGCAGATTGATGTGCATCGCATCCACGCCAAGGTCGCCCGGGCGCACCCGGCCGACAATCGCGTTGAAATTCGCGCCGTCGCAATAGACATATCCGCCCACGGCATGAACCGCATCGGCAATCTCGCGGAAATCCTTTTCGAACAATCCGCAAGTGTTGGGATTGGTGATCATCACCGCCGCCACATCAGGCGCGAGCCGGGCCTTGATCGCCTCCAGATCGACGCGGCCTTCCGGGGTGGCGGGAATATCCTCCACCTTGTAGCCCGCAAAGGCCGCGGTCGCTGGGTTGGTGCCATGCGCGCTTTCCGGCACCAGCACGACTTGGCGTGCATCGCCGCGCGCAGTGTGCGCGGCGCGGATTGCCAGAATACCGCACAGCTCACCATGCGCGCCCGCTTTCGGGCTCATCGCGACGCCGGGCATGCCGGTCAGCTTCATCAGCCAATCGCCCAGTTCGTGGATCACTTGCAGCGCGCCCTGCACCGATTGCTGCGGCGCGAGCGGGTGAATATCGGCAAAGCCGGGGAGCCGCGCGACTTTCTCGTTGAGACGCGGATTGTGCTTCATCGTGCAACTGCCAAGGGGGAAGAAGCCCAGATCAATACCGTAGTTTTGGCGGCTAAGCCGGGTGTAATGGCGGACCGTCTCTGGCTCAGTCAGGCCAACGAGGCCAATCGAATCACTGCGCTCAAACCCGCCGAGGCGATTGGGCGCATCAGGATCAATCTCGGGCAGATCAACGCCGGTCGTCTCCGCATGGCCAATCTCAAAGATCAGCGGCTCTTCGAGCATCAAAGCGCGATTGCCGGTCGTCGTCGACGGGCCATTGTGCAGGCCGTCTTCGCTCACTTGCATCTCAGGCTTCCAGCCAGATTTGTTAGGCGCGTTCATGACAGCACTCCTTCCAGCTCTTTCGCCAGTGTTTCGATATCTTCCTCTGTCGTCGTCTCGGTCACGGCGACCAGCAGAGCATCCTCCAGCCCCGCAACGCCGGGATAGAGCCGGTCGAGCGATACGCCGCCCAGAACGCCGCGATCAGCCAAGCTGCGCACAACGCCGCGCGCGGGCTTTCCGCCAAGTTGCAGGGTGAATTCGTTGAAGAAGGCGCTGTTGAGCAGGCTCACACCGGGGATTTGCTCCAGCCGGTCCGCCGCAATGCAGGCCAAGCGGTGGTTCTCTGCCGCCAGTTCGCGCAGGCCCTTTTCGCCGAGCAAGGTCATGTGAACATTGAACGCCAGCGCGCACAGGCCGGAATTGGTGCAGATGTTGGAGGTCGCCTTTTCGCGGCGAATATGCTGCTCGCGCGTAGAGAGCGTCAGCACGAAGCCGCGCTTGCCCTCCGCATCCGTGGTCTCACCGCACAGCCGGCCCGGCATTTGCCGCACATGCTTGGGATCGCGCACTGCGAACAGGCCAAGGTAAGGCCCGCCAAATTGCAAGCCGACGCCGATAGACTGCCCCTCGCCCACAACGATGTCCGCGCCCATCTCGCCCGGCGATTTGATCGCGCCCAGCGCCACCGGCTCCGTGTTCACCACCACCAGCAAAGCGCCCTTTGCGTGCGCAGCATCGGCCAGTTCAGTGAGGTCAGGGATGCGCCCGAGGATATCGGGATATTGCACCACAACGCAGGCGGTGTCGTCATCGATCCGGCTGATCAGGCCAGCGTTGTCTGGCTCGGTTTGAATGGCGGGCATGGCATCGGCGATGGTGTCGCCGGTAAACTGCGCCATGGTTTTGACCACTTGGCTGTAATGCGGGTGCAGCGCGCCAGATAGCACCGCGCGGTGGCGGCGAGTGACACGGCCGGCCATTGCCACCGCTTCCCAGCATGCGGTGGAACCATCATACATCGAGGCATTGGCGACCGCGCAGCCATAGAGCCGCGCGACCTGGCTCTGAAATTCGAACAGCATTTGCAGCGTGCCCTGAGCGATCTCAGGCTGATACGGCGTGTAGGCGGTCAGGAACTCGCCGCGCTGGATCACCGTATCGACGCTGGCGGGAACATGATGGCGATACGCCCCTGCGCCCAGAAAGAATGGCGCATCGCCTGCCGTCAAATTCTTGTTCGCGCGCGCTTTCATATGCCGTTCAACCGCCATTTCAGAGGCATGCATCGGCAGCTCGCGGATCGGGCCATCAAGCTGCGCCACGGCGGGCACATCGACAAACAGATCATCAATCGAATTGGCACCAATTTTCGCCAGCATATCGGCGCGATCAGTGTCGGTGAGAGGCAGGTAACGCATTGTTTTTCACTTTCGTCATTCCAGCGAAAGCTGGAATCTAGAGCGGCATTTTTTTGGCTTGGCAGCCTTGAGGTCCCAGCTTTCGCTGGGACGACAGTCACAGATTATCGACAAACGCCTTGTACGCTTTGTCATCCATCAAGCCTTCGAGCTCGCCGGTGTCACTGATCGTGAGGCGGAAAAACCAGCCCTCTTCCTCAGGCGAGGTGTTGACCAGCGCAGGCTCATCTTCGAGCCCTGAATTGGTCTCGGTCACTTCGCCAGTGATCGGCGCGTAGACATCGCTTGCCGCCTTAACGCTTTCGACCACAGCGGCCTCGCCGCCTTTGTCGACCATTGCGCCCACATCGGGCAATTCGACGAACACGATATCGCCCAATTGTTCCTGCGCATAATCGGTGATGCCAACCGTGGCGGTTTCGCCTTCGACATCAATCCATTCATGTTCATCGGTGAAATAACGCGGCATTGTGATCAGCTCCCTCGGTAATAATTATGGGGTACAAATGGCATGGGTGAAACGGTGGCGGAAAGGCGCTTGGTGCGCACCTCAATCTCTAGTGTCTGGCCCTCGCCCGCATGGGCGGGATCGACATAGGCCATGGCGATGGGTTGGCCGAGCGTGGGCGAGAAGCCGCCGCTGGTTACGACGCCGATTTCTTCACTCCCAGCGAAGACCTTGGCCCCCTCGCGTGCAGGCATGCGGCCGTCCACTTTTAGGCCGATGCGCGTTTTCGCAGGGCCATTCACGATTTCGCTCTGAACGCGCTCTGCTCCCAGAAAGCCGCCTTCGCTGCGACGGCGCTTGTTAATTCCAAAAATCAGCCCCGCTTCGATAGGGCTGATTTCCGGCGATAGATCATGGCCGTAAAGCGGCAGGCCAGCTTCTAGACGGAGACTATCGCGCGCACCGAGGCCAATCGGCCGAACCTCTGGCTCCGCGCACAGCAGGGTCGCAATCTCTTCCGCGGCCTCTGCGGGAATCGAGATTTCAAACCCGTCCTCGCCAGTGTAGCCAGCGCGGGCAATCGTCACCACATGCCCAGCGATATCGAACCGGCCGAAGCGCATGAAGGTGAGATCAGACAGAGAATATTCGCCCGTCGCATTGCGCGCGAGCGCATCTACGGCCTTGGGGCCTTGCAGCGCGAGCAGAGCATGCTCGTCCATGTGGTGCAGCGTAATTGCATCGGGCAAATGCTCGCGCAGATGGCCGATGTCATCCCATTTGGTCGCGCCATTCACGACCAGATACAAATTACCCGGCCAGCGCGAGACCATCAGGTCATCGAGCACGCCGCCATTTTCATCGAGCAGCAGAGAATAGCGCTGACGCCCCAATTTCAGCGTTGAGAGATCAATCGGCAGAATTGCTTCGACGGCCTCATCAAGGCCTTCGCCCGACAACAGGACCTGCCCCATATGGCTCACATCGAACAAACCGGCACTAGTCCGCGTCCATTCGTGCTCTGCGACAATGCCGCCGCCTTCGCCCGTATATTGGATTGGCATTTCATAGCCGGCGAACTCGACCATGCGCGCGCCGCGTGCCCGGTGCCAGGCATCGAGCGGCAATTGCCCAATTGGCGGCGCGCCATCTTCCATATCGTCAGTGGTGTGATCGTCGCTCAATATCAGTCCCCGCACAGGCGTGCGACGCTCCACTATTGAAGCGCCGTGTCATCCTGCCCCCTCTGTCGGGAAACCTGAGAGCTTAGCTTAGCCTAGCCTTGCAGCGCGGCGAGCCTTCCCCTTCGGTGGCTTTGCGAAAGCTCGCAAGAGCGCTTTCCAGAGTGCCCATTCCAGCGCGGTCCGTTTGCCTGAGAGTTTCCGGGGCGGTTGCTCCTTCGGCGCCTTATCCGACTGCCTTGGAGGGCAAATCGGCCAAATCTCTCCCGCGAAAGATGCCAGAATCACTTCTGACGGGCATCCGTCATGTTGCGCATGCGAAGGGGTGCGTCAATCTCCGCTAAGCATTATCCGGGAAAACGCGAAACAATCGTGCGATCAGTTGGAGTTTTGCTCCACCAGCAGCGCCTGAGCGCGCGCCATTAGGTTGATTTCTCGCTGTGAGAACCCGCCCTCGTCCTCGGCCCCTTGGCGCGGAGGAACGGCGGTGGTGAAATAGGCAAACACCAACTTTCTACTTTGATTGAACCAGAGGCCTGATCGCAAGCCATATGCCTCACCTGCATGACCGGCCATTTCAGCGCCATCTGCGAAAAGCTGGTCAAGACATCCGCCCTTGGCCACTCCGATCACCTGAAATCCGAGCGCGTAATAGCAGAAGAATTCTTGCCCCTCGATCCGTTCATCCATCAATTTGGTCTGCTCTGGACCGAACACGCCATTCGCAACAATCGGTGAACCTGGCGTAATGATCGCTTGCCCAATCTTGGCGAGATCCATCATCCCAATCCGCACCCCACCTTGAGGTGAGAAGATCGAGGCGTTGGTGCCGGGCACATAGCTATCAAGATCGCATGCAGTGCCCTCCTTCACGGGTACAGTGCAATTGGGCGGCAGATCGCTTGGCTCATCGCGGGCGACCTCGCCAGTATCGCGGTAAAGCGTGACCGCGCGGGCGATCATGCCGTCATCGCAGCCCACCCAATTCAGGCACGCCTTCACGCCCAAGGGCGCAAAAACCGTGCGCTCTACGATGCGATCAAAGCGCTCACCCGTGGCCGCCTCGAGCACGGTCGCCACCACGGGCGATCCGAGGTTAGCGTATTCAAACGGAGCCTCTCCGGGCGGGCTGTCAGCATACCACGCCTCCGGCTCAGCAAGTTTCGCCTCTAGGCTTTCGCCGAGCGGAATGACGTAGCCCGCATTGTCGCGCAGGCCGGATCGGTGGGACAGCAATTGCGCCAAAGTCACCTTCGCATCGGGGAAATTGGGCGAGCGAACCTGCCAGCCCAAATAGTCCGACACATCCGCATCCAGATCGACCTTGCCCTCATCGACCAACCGCAGGGTTGCCAGCGCCATGATCAGTTTTGAAATGCTGGCGATGCGCACCGGATCATTGGCTTCGACCGCCTCGCCGCGCTCCCGATTGCGCACGCCCTCGACAATCAGCGGCGTGATCGTCTCTCGGTCGAACGCCACCACCACTGTCGCGGGCGGCGGACCGGCATCAATGTCCGGTATGGTCGCGCAGGCCGAAGTCATCGGCAGAGCAAGGAGCAGCGGAGCAAGCAATCGAGCATACATGGCCCGAGCATTGCCGCTAAACCTTGCACAATCAATCCAAATTAGGACGCAGCCAGCGTTCCGCTGTTTCCAGATCGACGCCGCGCCGCGCCGCATAATCCTCCAATTGATCGCGCCCGACGCGCGCAACGCCGAAATATTGCGATTCCGGGTGCCCGAAATAGAAGCCTGAGACGGCCGCCGTTGGATACATCGCGAAGCTCTCGGTTAGCTCCAGGCCGACGTTCTTTTCTGCTTCGAGCAGCTCAAATAGGATCGGCTTAAGCGAGTGATCCGGACAGGCAGGATAGCCCGGCGCCGGGCGAATGCCGCGATACTGCTCTTTGATAAGCGCTTCATTGGTCAGCTGCTCACCGGGCGCATAGCCCCACAGATCGGTGCGCGTGTGCTGGTGCAGACGCTCAGCAAAAGCCTCGGCAAACCGGTCAGCCAGCGCTTTCAGCAGGATATCGGAATAGTCATCCTTATCCGCTTGGAAGCGGGCCGAATGCGGATCAATCCCGTGGATTCCGACTGCAAAGCCGCCAATCCAATCCCCATCAGGATCGATAAAGTCGGCAAGGCACATATTGGCCCGGTCGCGCGATTTCTTCACCTGCTGGCGCAGGAATGGCAGCGTTATATGCTCCTCACGCCGAACGCGGTGGATCGTCACATCATCGCCGTCGCGTGCGCAGGGCCAAAGGCCCGCCACACCGCGCGCGGTCAGCCATTTTTCCGCAATGATCTGGTCGAGCATTGCATTCGCATCATCGAACAACTGGCTGGCAGTTTCGCCAACCACATCATCCGTCAGGATCGCAGGATAATTGCCGTGCAGCTCCCAAGCGCGGAAGAATGGCGTCCAATCGATATATTGCCTGAGATCCGCCAAATCCCAATCGTCAAACACATGCACGCCGGGGTTCAGCGGCGGGGCGGGTTTGTCGCTGAGGTAGGCGTCGTAATAATTGGCCCGCGCATCTTCGAGGCTTAGCAGCACGCTCGGCGTTTTGCCCGCCCGCGCTTCACGCACTTTGGTGTATTCGCCGGCGGTGTCGCCGACAAAGCCGTCGCGCTGAGTATCTGAAAGCAATTTCGACGCCACGCCAACCGCGCGGCTCGCATCGAGCACATGGATCACCGGGCCATTGTAGGCCGGATCGATCTTCAGCGCGGTGTGAACCTTGCTAGTCGTCGCTCCGCCGATCAGCAGCGGCATCGTCATCTCTGCGCGCTGCATTTCTTCGGCCACGGTCACCATCTCGTCCAGCGACGGGGTGATCAGGCCGGATAGGCCGATCATATCGACATTGTTATCGTTCGCCGTTTCCAGGATTTTCGGCCACGGCACCATCACGCCAAGGTCGATCACTTCATAGCCATTGCATTGCAGCACAACGCCGACGATGTTTTTGCCGATATCGTGCACGTCGCCCTTTACGGTCGCCATGATGATCTTGCCTTTGGCCTTACGCTCAGCCTCCGGCAGCAGATCCTTCTCAGCCTCGATAAAGGGGATAAGATGCGCGACGGCCTTTTTCATAACGCGCGCGGATTTCACCACTTGCGGCAGGAACATTTTGCCGCTGCCGAACAGATCGCCAACGACATTCATGCCGTCCATCAGCGGGCCTTCGATCACTTCAATCGGACGGCCACCTGCGTCGGCAGTGGCGCTGCGCATTTCTTCGGTGTCATCGACGATATGCGCATCGATCCCTTTGACCAGCGCATGTTCCAATCGCTTGCGAACTTCCCATCCGCGCCATTCCGCCGCCTGTTTGTCGTCTTCTTTCGATTTGCCCTTGAAGCTTTCGGCCAGGGTGATCAGCCGCTCGGTCGCGCTGTCTTCACCCTCTACCGGGCGCATCAGGATCACATCCTCACACGCATCGCGCAGCACGGGGTCAATCGTGTCATAGACATCCAATTGCCCAGCATTGACGATCGCCATGTCGAGCCCTGCGGGGATCGCATGATAGAGGAAAACGGAGTGCATCGCGCGGCGCACTGTCTCGTTCCCGCGAAAGCTGAAAGAGAGGTTGGACAGCCCCCCGCTGGTTTTCACATGTGGGCATGCAGCCTTGATCTCGCGCACAGCCTCGATGAAGTCGAGGCCATAGCGGTCATGTTCTTCGATGCCGGTGGCGACCGCAAAAACGTTGGGATCAAAGATGATATCTTCCGGTGGAAACCCGATGCTGGTGAGCAGCTCGTAAGCGCGGCTGCAAATCTCAACCTTGCGCGCCTTTGTGTCCGCCTGGCCGGTTTCGTCAAACGCCATCACCACCACAGCCGCACCGTAAGCCATGCATTTGCGCGCTTGCTCAAGGAACGGCTCTTCGCCTTCCTTCATCGAGATTGAGTTCACAATCGGCTTGCCGGATACGCATTTCAGACCAGCCTCGATCACCTCCCATTTGGAGCTGTCGATCATCACCGGAACGCGGGCGATATCAGGCTCTGCCGCGATCAGTTTGAGGAACGTCGTCATGGCGTGAACCGCATCGAGCAGCCCTTCGTCCATATTGACGTCTATCACTTGCGCGCCGTTTTCGACCTGCTGCCGCGCGACCTCGACCGCGGCGGCGTAATCATCCGCCATGATGAGTTTCTTGAACCGAGCGCTGCCGGTGACATTGGTGCGCTCACCAACATTGATGAAGCGTGCGCCAGT
Source organism: Erythrobacter sp. S249 (assembly GCF_057364975.1). NCBI lineage: Bacteria > Pseudomonadati > Pseudomonadota > Alphaproteobacteria > Sphingomonadales > Erythrobacteraceae > Erythrobacter > Erythrobacter sp. S249. Next base: position 1,311,286 of record NZ_CP200287.1, read on the forward strand.
GGCTTGAGTGGAATTCTCGTTCATCGGGTCACTTCCGGTCCGATTCGCGCGCCAGAACGCTGTCATCGTATAGCTTGCCACCAACATTGAATTGGCGCGTACTGATTTGGGCAAAGCCTTGCTTTGTGTAAAATGCGATTGCGCGGTGATTGTCCGCCTTTACGCCCAGCAGCAATCGATCATAGCCTGCTGCGCCTTCAAGGACCGCCGCGAACAGACGCGGCGCAATTCCTTGGCCGTGAAAGCGCGAAAGCAGATAAATCTTCTTCAGCTCAATATCGCCGCTGCGCGCCGCATCCAACTCTGGTGCGGTTAGCATTGCATAGCCAACTGGTGCTCCATCCAGTTCGGCAAGCCAAGCCTTCGCGCCTTTCGTCAGCAGCTCCAACAAATAGTCGGGTGCATGCTTGTCCTGGCAATGCGCGACAAGAGCATCGCCGCTGATCTCACCTGCAAAAGTCTCAAGAAAGGTGGCGTCCGAAATCAGGCGAAGACGCGCTACGTCGTCTACGCCCGCAGGCCGGATTTTCACCGCATCCACCGCAACAGCCGCCTGAGTCATGCCGCAATCGTGAAAGGTTCTAGGCCAGCAAGTCGCATGGCCGTTTCTGGCGCAGGCACTTTGCGCGGGGAAAGGCCAGCAACAGCATCGGCAATCGCCTGAATATGCGCAGGCGACGATCCGCAGCAACCACCCAGAATATTCGCCTGGCCGTTCTCGGCCCATTGCTTGACCAGACCAGCCGTGGTCTCCGGCATTTCGTCATATTCGCCCAGCTCATTGGGCAGGCCCGCATTGGGATAGGCCATCAGCAAAGTGTCGGCGATGCCCGAAAGAACCTGAACATGCGGGCGCAGCTGATCTGCGCCAAAGCTGCAATTGAGACCGATGGTGATCGGATTGGCGTGGCGCACGGCATACCAAAATGCCTCGACCGTATGGCCGGACAAATTGCGGCCTGACAGATCGGTGAGCGTCATCGAAATCATCACTGGCACTTCGCGGCCCAGATCTGCCTCCAGCTGCTTCACCGCCATAATGCCTGCCTTGGCATTCAGCGTGTCGAACACGGTTTCGATCAGGATGAAGTCGCACCCACCCTCGATCAGCGCGGAGGCCTGTTCTTTGTAGACTGCGGTCAGCTCATCAAAGTCGATCTCGCGAAAGCCGGGATCTTCGACATCGGGGCTGAGCGATAAGGTCTTATTGGTCGGGCCTATCGCGCCTGCGACAAAGCGCGGCCGGCCGTCTTTCGCCGCATATTCATCCGCCAATGCGCGGGCGATTTTGCCACTGGCAATGTTGATCGCGGCCACCTGTTCCTCAGCGGCATAATCCGCTTGGCTGATCCGGTTGGCTGAGAATGTGTTGGTGGAGATCACATCCGATCCCGCATCCAGATAGCTGCGCGTGATGTCTTGAATCACATCGGGCCGGGTCAGGGCGAGAATGTCATTATTGCCCTTTTGATCGGCCTTCAGCCCCAGATCACCGGCATAGTCCTCTTCGGTCAGCTTGCGCTCCTGGATTTGCGTCCCGAACGCGCCGTCAAAGATCAGCACGCGCTTCTCAGCTTCCGCCCGCAGAGCTTCCCGCGCGCTCATGCCGCTTCTCCCAACGGACGTTTGCCAAGCATATGACAAATCGCATAGCTCAGCTCCGCACGGTTGAGCGTGTAGAAATGAAACTGGCGCACACCGCCTGCATAAAGCTTGCGGCACAGCTCTGCGGCAATCGTCGCAGAGACCAGCTGGCGCGCAGCCGGGCGTTCGTCCAAGCCGTCAAACAAGCCTTCCATCCAAGCTGGTATCGCCGTGCCGCACATGCCGGACATCCGCTGAACCGCAGCGAAGCTCATCACCGGCATGATGCCGGGCACAATCTCACCATTGATCCCGGCCGCCGCCGCTTTGTCGCGGAAGCGGAAGAAGCACTCTGGCTCAAAAAAGAACTGGGTGATGGCGCGGGTTGCGCCTGCTTCAAACTTCGCTTTCAAATTGTCGATATCGGCCTGTGCATCAGGGGAATCCGGGTGAACTTCTGGATAGGCTGCAACGGATATCTCGAAATCAGCGACCTTCTTTAGACCCGCGATCAGCTCCACCGCATTGGCGTATCCACCGGGGTGCGGCGTGTATCCGCCCGCGTCCTCAGGCGGGTCTCCGCGCAAGGCAACGATATGGCGGATACCGCTTTCCCAATAATGCCGCGCCACCGCATCCACCTCTTCGCGGGTTGCGTTGACGCAGGTCAGATGCGCTGCTGCTGGAATATTCGCTTCGTTCTGGATCCGCACCACTTGTTCATGGGTCCGTTCCCGCGTCGATCCCCCGGCACCATAGGTCACCGAGACAAAGCGCGGCCCCAGCGGTGAAAGCGTGTCGACACTGCTCCACAGGGTCTCTGCCATCTTCTCTGATTTGGGCGGGAAGAATTCAAAGCTGATATCAATGTCACCGGGCAATCCGGAGAAAAGCGGCGTATCCAAAGCCGTGCGCGCTTCATGCATTTGATCGAGGGTCGGGCTCACGCTGTGCGCTCCTTAGCGGGGGTTGAGAGAGGGTTGCTGCGGCGTTCGCCGAGCCAAATTTTTACGGTCAGCTGCTCGCCGTCGAGTGCTTGGGGCGCTTCGGGCTTAAAGCCTGCGTCAAACAAGAGGTCGCGCAATTGCGCATCGGAAAAGCCGAGGCGCGCGTGCGCGTGCCGATCGCGCAATTCTTCGTGATTGTGCGCGGCAAAATCGACGATCGCGATGCGCCCGCCGGGCCGCGTGACCCGCGCCGCCTCCACCAGTGCTAGCGCTGGATCCTGCACGAAATGAAGCACTTGGTGGATCACAATGGTATCAAAGCTCGCGGCGGCAAAGGGTAGATCGCCGAGATCACCCTGCACCAACTCGATTTGCTCGGTCGGAAGATGTTGCAGCTTAGCTCGCGCGATCCGCAGCATCTCGAGGCTCTTATCGAGCGCTACAATCCGTTCTGCGCTACCTGCGAACAATTCCGCCATGCGGCCCGTTCCCGTGCCAATATCAAGCAGCGCTCCAAGCGGCGCACCGCCCAGGGCGCGCGTTAAAGCCTTCTCGACCTCACTATCTGAGCTGTGCAAGCGGCGCAGCTCATCCCATTCGCCGGCATGGCGCGCAAAGTAACCCTCGGCGGCTTCTTCGCGGGCGGTCCGGATCGCGGCCAGCTTTCGCATATCCTCAGCGCAGGCCTGGCCAAAATCCTGATCTTCCACCTCAGCAATGGCGAGCAAACGCGCAACTGCCTCTACCACGGGGGAGGCTTGCTCCGCCCCGCCCTGCATCCGCAGGAACACCCAGCTGCCCTCGCGCCGGCGCTCTGCCAGGCCCGCATCGCACAAAATGCCGACATGGCGCGAGACGCGCGGCTGGCTCTGTCCGAGCACTTGCGCGAGTTCGCCCACGGCCAATTCCATCGCCGAAAGCAGGCGCATGATGCGCAGCCGAGTGGGGTCGGCCAGCGCGCGGAAGATTGTGTCGATATTCATCGTGAAGGCGACATATAAAGATATTTTTATATCTGTAAATGCACCAAAGCCATAGGAGTTAACCCTTAGGCCGATAATCGAACAACGCGCAGACTTGCTTTCTGATCCGCCGGGCGCGAAACCCCGCTTTCGGAAACGCCAAAGGACGCGCAAAATGAAGCTGGGTTGCTGCTATTATCCCGAACATTGGCCGGAGGATATGTGGGCCGATGATGCGCGGCGCATGGCCGAAATGGGGCTGTCTCTGGCACGGATCGGCGAATTTGCCTGGAGCCGGATTGAGCCGCAGTCGGGCAAATTTGAGTGGGATTGGCTCGACCGGGCGATTGAGACACTCGCCGATGCGGGCCTCAACATCATCCTTGGCACGCCTACGGCGACGCCGCCCAAATGGCTGGTCGATCAAATGCCGGACATCGTCGCGATTGACGAGCAAGGCCGTCCGCGCGGCTTTGGCTCGCGGCGGCATTATTGCTTTTCACACATGGGATACCGCGCCGAGAGCCGCCGGATCACCGCGGCCATGGCAGAGCGTTATGGCACTCATCCTGCGATCACCATGTGGCAAACCGACAATGAATATGGCTGTCATGACACGGTTTTGAGCTTCTCAAAGGCAGCAGCTGAGCGTTTCCGCGAGTGGCTCGCCGCGCGATACGGCTATGTCGATGCGCTGAATGCCGCGTGGGGCAATGTCTTCTGGAGCATGGAATATCGCGCCTTTGCTGAAGTCGATCCGCCGCAGCTCACCGTAATCGAGGCAAACCCAGCGCATTGGCTAGACTACCGCCGATTTGCCTCCGACGAGGTCGCCAGCTTCAACCGCGAGCAGACTGAAATTCTGCGCGCCGCAACGCCGAACCGCGATATCACTCACAATTTCATGGGGTTCTTCACCGAGTTCGATCACTATGACGTCAGCCAGGATTTGGATGTCGCGACCTGGGACAGCTACCCGCTTGGATTTCTGGAGCAATTCTGGTTCAGCGAAGACGAAAAGCGGGATTTTCTGCGCCAAGGCCATCCCGACATCGCCGCCTTTCACCACGATCTTTATCGTGGCTGCACGGGCGGGCGCTGGGGCGTGATGGAGCAGCAACCGGGCCCGGTGAACTGGGCGCACTTCAATCCTGCGCCGCTGCCCGGAATGGTGGCGCTATGGACGCTGGAGGCGATGGCGCACGGGGCGGAATTCACCAGCTATTTCCGCTGGCGGCAGGCCCCATTTGCGCAAGAGCAAATGCACGCAGGCCTGCTGAGGCCCGACAGTGAAGAAGCGCCAGCAGCCGACGAAGTGCGAGAGGCCGCAAGGGTGATTGCTGATATCGGCCCGCAAGAGACCGCGCGCGCTCCTGTCGCTCTGGTGTTCTCTTACGAGGCCGCTTGGGTATGCGGTATTCAGCCACAGGGAAAGAGTTTCCGCTATCTGGAGCTGGTGTACGAGCATTATTCCGCGCTGCGCCGCGCGGGGCTCGACGTCGATATTGTCTCGCCCGCCGCAGACCTGACGGACTATCAAATGGTCGTCATCCCAACCCTGCCGATTGTGCCAGATGGCTTCGCGGAGAAACTGGCGGCGCTTGAATGCCCCATTCTGATCGGGCCCCGCTCTGGCAGCAAAACGAGCAGCTTCTGCATTCCTGACAATTTGGCACCCGGCGCATTGCAGGAGCTGTTTGCGCTTAAAGTCACCCGCGCCGAAAGCATTCGCGATGGCGTGAACGAGCCGGGTGATGGCTTTGATATCACACGTTGGCGCGAGGATATTACGAGCGACCTCGAACCCGAATTTGCCGACGCCGATGGCTGCGGCGTGGTCTATAAGCACAGCGATCGCCGCTATGTTTCTGTCTGGCCCGATCGCGCCTTGCTGGACCGGCTCATAGAGCGCATGGCAAGCGAAGCGGGTGTTGCCCTCACCGCCCTGCCCGAAGGTTTGCGCACCCGCCGCAGCGCCTCGCATATCTTCGCGTTCAACTATTCCAGCAGGCCTGTGGTTTGGCCTGAAACCGGTGAGGAAATTGCGCCCGCTGGCTATGCGATTACTCAACGCGGCGCATGATCACTTGCCATTCCGCCGCCGCGCAGACATGAGCCAGCCATGAGCATCGCACGCAAATACGCAATCATCGGATGCGGCATGATGGGCCGCGAGCATATGCAGAACTTGGCGCTGGTTTCCGGCGCGGAGCTGGTCGCGATTGCCGATCCTGATGCCGGATCTCGCAGCGCCGCCAAGGCGCTCGCAAACGAGCTTGGTCAGGCCATCACCTGCTATGACGATAATGCCGCCATGCTGCGCGAGGCGAACCCCGACGCCGTCATCATCGCATCGCCCAATTTCACGCATTACGAAGTCGTTGCGCCGGTCATGGAAGCGGGCTGCGCGGTGCTGCTCGAAAAGCCGATGTGCACCAGCGTCGATGATGCAGAGGCGCTGGCCAAAATCGCGCGCGACTATGAGGGGCTTTTCTGGGTCGGTCTCGAATACCGCTACATGCCGCCGGTCACACGCTTTATTGAGCGGGTTCATGCTGGCGAGGCGGGCGATATCAAAATGCTCGCCATTCGCGAGCACCGCTTCCCATTCCTCGAGAAGGTCGGCGATTGGAACCGTTTCAACCGTAACACTGGCGGCACCTTGGTGGAGAAATGCTGTCACTTCTTCGACCTAATGCGGCACATCCTTCGCGATGAACCCGTGCGCGTGTTTGCCAGCGGCGCTCAGGACGTAAACCACCTCGATGAAACATATGGCGGCGAAACGCCCGACATTATAGACAACGCCTTTGTCATGGTGGATTTCGCAGGCGGAGCGCGCGCCGTACTGGACCTGTGCATGTTCGCTGAAGGGTCTGAGCAGCAAGAAGAAATCAGCGCGGCCGGCCCCATCGGCAAGATGGAAGTGAAGCTGCCGCGCGGCCAAGTGATCTGGTCTCCGCGTGATAGGTCTGGCCCGCACCGCGAGACTGTCGAAACCCCTGCCGATGCCCTCGCCGCTGGTGATCATCACGGGGCAACATATTATCAGCTGCGCGATTTCCACGCGGCGCTGCTGAGCGGCGGCGAACCGCTGATTACGGCTCGCGATGGCTATCGCTCGGTTGTCATCGGCGCTGCTGCCCAGCAAAGCATCGCCACCGGCCAGCCGGTCGAACTCAATTTCTCAGACGAAGGTTAGACTATGCCGCAAATCCTGCCCCCAATCGGCTTTGGCCTTTGGAAAATCCCGCGCGAAGATACGGCAGCAACCGTCATTGAGGCTATCCGCGCAGGCTATCGCCATTTCGACAGCGCCGCGGATTACGGCAATGAGATTGAAACCGGGCAAGGAATTGCGCAGGCGATCGCTGAAGGTCTGGTGACCCGTGATGAGCTGTGGATCACCTCTAAGTTGTGGAACACATTCCACGCGCCCGAACATGTCGAAGAAGCATGCCGAAAGTCTCTGGATGACCTGGGCGTCGAGCAGCTTGATCTCTATCTGATCCATTTCCCGATCGCGCTTGAATATGTGCCTATTGAGACACGCTATCCGCCTGAATGGGTGCATGATCCCGCCGCGAACTCCGGCATGAAACTGGCCAACGTTCCGCTGCATGCGACATGGGCAGCGATGGAGGCTCTGGTCGATAAAGGCCTCGTGAAGCAGATCGGCGTATGCAACTACAACACCGGCTTGATCCATGATTTGATGAGCTATGCCCGGATCGTACCAGCGATGCTGCAAGTAGAATCTCACCCATTCCTGACACAGGAGAAGCTGATCCGCTGCGCGGGGGCCTACGGCATTCCTGTCACCGCCTTTTCCCCGCTCGGCGCGCAAAGCTATTTCGAGCTCGACATGGCGGAAAAGGAAGAGAGCGTGCTCGGCTCTGCCCCGGTTATGGTGGCGGCTCAGTCGCATGGCAAAACGGCGGCGCAAGTGGTTCTGCGCTGGGGCGTGCAGCGCGGCACGGCGGTGATCCCAAAGACCACCAAGCCTGAACGGATGCGTGAGAATCTCAGCATTGATGATTTTGAACTGAGCCAGGTTGAGATGGCCGCGATCAGCGCGCTCAATCAGGACCGCCGGTTCAACGATCCTGGTGTGTTCGCTGAGGCGGCGTTCGGCACCTTCCACCCGATTTACGATTGAGCGGCGCGATGAGTGACACCCCCGAATTCCCAGCCATCATCACCGGCGGCGGCGATCTAAGCGCGTTCATCAGCGCGAATAAGCCAGCGGTCGATGCGGCGCTGGATCATGCAGGTGCCCTGCTGTTTCGCGGGTTCGATGTACCAGACCCCCTCGCCTTCGATGCGGCGATTGAGGCTTACGGTGAGGCTGGGTTCACCTATGAGGATTCGCTCTCCAATGCGGTGCGCACCAATGTGACGCCGCGCGTCTTCACCGCCAATGAAGCGCCGCCAGAGACTGAGATTTTCCTGCATCATGAGATGGCGCAGACCCCGCTGTTTCCAGCGAAACTGTTCTTCTATTGTGAGATCGCGGCGCAAAGCGGCGGAGCGACGCCGCTGTGCCGGTCCGACTGGGTGCTCGATCAATTGCGCGACGCCAATCCGGAATTCGTCGCGCGCGTCGAGGCCGAGGGCGTGCGCTACACCAATGTCATGCCGGGCCGCGATGATGCCGGTTCTGGCCAAGGGCGCAGCTGGCGCAGCACGCTGAGCGTGGCCGATCAGGCGGGCGCAGAAGCGCGGCTCTCAGAACTCGGCTATTCATGGGAATGGCTGGAGGATGAAAGCCTGCGCGTCACCACTGCGGCTTTGCCCGCTGTGCGCGAGCTTGCCAGCGGCGGCACCAGCTTCTTCAACCAGCTGATCGCGGCGTTTAGGGGCTGGGCCGACAGCCGCAATGATCCTAACCGTGCGATTACCTTTGGCGGCGGCGAGCCGATAACGCCGGAAGAGATGGCCGATGCGATCCGCATTGCGGATGATCTCACCCATGATCTGGCGTGGCAGGCCGGCGATGTCGCTTTGCTCGACAATTATCAAGTGATGCACGGTCGGCGGCCATTCGCGGGCAAACGCCGGGTGCTGGCCTCGCTGATTGCCTAAATTTTCACCTCGTCATGCTGAACTTGTTTGTGCAAGCACGTCTTCGACTCCAGCATCCATCGCCCACTCAACATTCGCGGTTTGTACTGGGGATGGACCCTGAAGCGAGTTCAGGGTGACGGATTGACTAAGCGTTTGCTCGATTTGCCGACCATATCCACACGGCAACATTCCCGACCGTTAACGCACCGAGCAGACCAAAAAACACCACCCCCGGACCGGCCACCGACGCCAGCCCCAGCGGCGAGAACAGCAGGTAGGTCGCCACGACACAGCTGAACAGCGTCACCGCCAGCGGCTTGGCAAAGCGCCACGGCCTCATATCGACCTGCTGTTTGCGGGTGAATTGCCACGCCTCTGCGCGCGGACGCAGCCAGCCGCAGGCCAGCATGATGCCAACCTCGATCCAAAACAGCACCGCATAGAGATGGATGAAGTGCAGTGTGATCACATCATCAAACACGAAGCGGATGAGACAGTATGTGACCACATGGAAGATGATCACCAGCTTCGCGCCCAGCGCAGGAACGCGCGATGTAAACAGGCCGACGATCACGATCACCACCGTCGGGATGTTGTAGAAACCAGTGAAGACCCGGATGATCTGCCACAGCCCTTCTGGTGAGAAATAGAGCAGCGGCGCGACCACGAAAGAGAACAGCGCGATCACCAGGCTGGCGATTTTGGCGACCCGCACCAATTCTGCGTCACTCGCCTCACCGCCGCGCGCGGGCGCATAAACGTCCAAGGCAAACAGGGTCGCGGCGGAATTAAGCAGAGAATTGAAAGAACTGAACACCGCGCCCAGCAGCACCGCGAGGAAAAAGCCGGACAGATAGACCGGTAAGACGTCTCGGATCAGCCTTGGATAGGCCTCGTCAATCGTGCCCAGTCCCGGGCCATAAAGGTGGAACGCGATGACGCCAGGGATCATCATCATGAACGGCACCAGAATCTTGAAAAAGCCAGAAAACAGGACGCCCTTTTGTCCCTCAGCAAGGCTTTGTGCGCCTAGCGTGCGCTGGATCACATATTGATTGGTGCACCAGTAAAACAGGTTGGCGAAGATCATGCCGGTGAAGATCGTACCGAACGGCGTGGGATCATCCGCCGCGCCAATCGCGTTCAGCTTCTCTGGGTTTTGCGTGGTGATCTGGGCCAGGCCATCGCCAAAGCTTCCGCCGCCCAGCGCGATCAGGCCAAACACCGGTACAAGCACTCCGATGATGAGCAAGCCCGCGCCATTGAGCGTGTCGGAGATCGCCACCGCGCGCAGCCCTCCGAATATCGCATAGACCGCACCGGTGACGCCGATCGCAATCACCGTCATCACCAATGCCGGGAAGTATGCGAGACCGGTCAGCGTGGGCACATCGAACAAGAGCAGCACCGCGACCGAGCCGGAATAGAGAACGCTAGGGATCGTCACGAGGCCGTAGCCAAGCATGAACAGCACCACCGACATGCGGCGAACCACCGGGTCGAACCGGTCATTGAGGAATTGCGGCAGGGTGGTGAAGGCGCCCGCGAGATATTTCGGCAGGAATATGAGCGCCATCGCAATGGTCGCGACCGCCGCCGTTACCTCCCAGCCCATGCTCGACATGTTGTAGCCATAGGCGGAACCGTTCAGCCCGATCAGCTGCTCTGCGGAAAGGTTGGTGAGCAGTAGCGAGCCTGCAATAAAGGTCGCGCCGAGCCCGCGCCCCGCGAGGAAATAGCCGTCTTTGGTATCAGCCGTCCCGCGCGTTTTCAGCCAGCTGATCCATCCGACCAGCGCCATAAAGAACACGCAGCTGAGCGCGGTGAAGAGCAGACTGCCTGAACTCACTCGGCGGTTTCCAGCAATTTGGCATAGTGATCGCGCAGGGTGTCTTCGCCGAATTCAGGGGTCATATCGGGATCATATTGGCCGGTTTCCGGGTCGAGCACCAGCATGCTTTCCGTCGCATAATAGCGCGCGATCCGGGCGTATTCGGCTTTTTCCGCGCACCAACTCGACCACCGCTCTCCAACAGCGAACAGGCATGCGAACACGCTCATCATGCCAACCGGCACGCGCCGCACCTTGACCTCACGCCCGAGCAAATCGCCCAGCATTGCGGCTTGGTCGAGCGGGCCAATTGCTGGCCCCGGACCGCCAATTGGCAGAATACGATTGTGCCGCTCAGGATCGGTAAGGCAATCGGCGATAAAGCGCGCAAGGTCCGCGTCGCTGATCGGCTTGCACCGGGTCAGCTCGCCATCGCCGAAAACCATAAAAGGCTTGCCCTTTTGTACGCCTTTGACTTGCCCGGACAGGGACTTCAAGAAGGCCGTTGGCCGGACGATTGAATATGTCAGGCCTGACGCGGCAAGCTCCGCCTCGAACTTCAGCTTTGCGCGCTGGAATGCGAGCAGCGGCTTTTGAACGCAGATGGCGGACAGCAAAATGAAATGCCGCGTCCCAGCAGCCTTCGCGGCCGCGAGGGCATTCGCATTCGCCGCGAAGTCGATGACCTCGGCATCTTTCGCCGTGCCGCTGCGAGAGGCGAGGCACGAGACGACTGCATCGAACGGACCGCCTTGGAAAAGGTCGCGTCCAATCGAAGTAGAGTCAGTGACATCGCCAAAGCGGCATTCAGCGCCTGCTTGCTGGAGCTCTTGAACGATAGCATCCGCCGCTGGTGAGCGCCGCAGGGCCGCGGCCACTTCATGCCCGTCGGACAACAAGGCGGCCACGACCGCCCGGCCAATCGTCCCGCTCGCGCCCAAAACAAGTACGTGTTTTTCAGGGCACTTTTGCGCGTTGGCTTCCATGCTGGCGACCCTATCAGGCAGCCCGCACCGGTCAAATCATCGCTGTGTGTAAGCTGGCCGGGTTTGACACCGGCCAGAACTTACCGTTGCACGCGTCCTGAGCCGTCACCTGACATGAGTTTCTCAACTTCAGGCACAGTCACACGGTTAAAGTCGCCCATGATCGTGTGCTTGAGCGCGCTAGCCGCAACCGCAAACTCCAGGCTTTGCTGGCGGTCTTCATATGCGTTGAGGCCATAGATCAGCGCCGAGGCAAAGCTGTCGCCCCCGCCAACGCGGTCAACGATATCGGTCAGCGCGTATTTCTTCGACAGCATAAACCCGTCATCGCGCGTGCGCAGGCAAGCCGACCAATTGTTGCGATCCGCGCTCAGGCTTTCGCGCAGCGTGATCGCGATCGTGTGCATATTGGGGTAGATGTCGAGCACCTTTTGACCCAGCGCTTCATACTTTTTTGTATCCAGCTCGCCGCTTTCCACATCCACATCAACGGTGATGTCGAGCGATTTTTGGCAGTCTTCCTCGTTCGCAATGCCAACATCGACATATTTGACGAGCTCGCGCATTACCTCTGGCGCGCTCTTGCCATACTTCCACAGCTTGCCGCGGAAGTTGAAGTCGCAAGAGACGGTAACGCCTGCCTCTTTCGCAGCCTTAACGCAGGCCATCGAAAGGTCTGCTGCAGACTGGCTGAGCGCAGGGGTGATCCCCGTGATGTGGAGCCATTTGGCCCCTTTGAAGATCACCGGCCAGTCGAATTCATCCATATCTGCGTTGCAGATTGAGGAATTGGCCCGATCATACACCACTTTGGAAGGGCGCTGGTTGGACCCCGTCTCTAGGAAATAGATCCCCACCCGGTCGCCAGAGCGACTGATATGCGCGGTGTCCACACCGAACTTGCGCAGCTCCATGATCGCATTTTCGCCGATATCATTGTCGGGCAACGCGCTCACGAACCCGGCATCAAGGCCGTAGTTCGACAGCGCCACAGCGACATTCGCCTCGCCGCCGCCAAAGGTCGCCTCAAAACCAGGCGACTGAAAAAAGCGCTCATGCCCCGGCGTTTTTAGCCGCAGCATGATCTCACCAAATGAAAGAAATTGCGTCATGGGGAGAAGATCCAAGTCCTAGAGAATTTTAAGGGAAAGGCCGCTTACGAGAAAGCGAGGCCGCCATTTATGTCGATATTGGCACCGGTGATGAAGGAAGCTTCTTCCGATGCCAGGTAAGCGACAAGATCAGCGGTTTCTTCCGCGCGGCCTTGACGCTTAAGTGGGGTGGAGTTCGCGACATTTTCACGCGCTGCGTCAGGCGTGAAATCATCGTGGAACTTGGTTGCGATCATGCCGGGGCACAGCGCGTTGACACGGATACCGTCTGGGCCAAGCTCTTTGGCAAGACCGCGGGTCATGGTCATCACAGCGCCTTTTGACGTGGCATAGGCAATCGCGCCGCCGCCGCCGCCATCGCGGCCTGCAAGGCTGGCAAGATTGATGATCGCCGCGCCCGCACTCATGTGAGGCACAGTGGCCTTACACGCGAGGAAAGTTGACGTGGTGTTGAGCTGCATGACGAAGTTGAAGAACTCTTCATCCATCTCGCCCAGCTTCTTACGAGCGACAAGGCCGCCTGCATTGTTCACTAGGATGTGAATGGCATCGCCAAAGGCGGCGGTTGCGGCCGCGATCAGCGCGTCGACTTCGGCGGGCTTGGTCACGTCAGCTTTGACTTTGATCGCTTTGCCGCCAGCGGCTTCAACAGCGGATACGGTTGCATCTGCATCCGCTTCATTGCTGTTGTAGTTCACCACAACATTCGCGCCTTCGCTGCCGAGCTTCACGCAAACAGCGCGGCCAATATCACGGCTGCCGCCGGTCACGATTGCAGTTTTGCCTTCAAATTTCATTGTGTTTTCGTCCTATTTTTGGGGAGGAGAGAGCGGCGCTATGCCGTCTTTGGTTTGAGAGGTTTAATGTCTGGGCACAGAACAAGCACCGAGAGCACAGTCAAGATCGCAAGGCCAGCCCCGACAACGAATGCCGGTGTGTAGCTGTTCACGGTAATGACCGGGATCAAGAAATTGAGCCCAACAACAGCAAGTTTCGCCGCTGTCCCAGCAAAACCGGCAAGCGAGCCAACCGATTTGCCGCTGTAGAAATCGCTCGGAAGCGTCTGAATATTACCAACCGCGGTTTGGAACCCAAACAAGATCACGGCCATCAACATAACAGCGAACAGCGGCGTGCTAGCCTGAGTGGTTGCCAGCAATGACAGGAGCATAATCACTCCGCCAAGGGCAATCACGGTCTTACGTGTCCGATTAACTGTCCAGCCGGCCTTGATCCGATTGCCTGCTAGCAAGCCGCCAAACCATGCCCCGAACATCGCACCGACATAAGGGATCCAAGCATAGACGGCGATTTCTTCTACGCCGAAACCGTATGTTTTGTAGAGGTAGATCGGCAGCCAACCAACAAACAGCCACCAGATCGGATCGAGGAAAAACGAGGCCATGATCACGCCCCAGCTTTCCTTGCGGCTGAGTATTTCGCCTGTGTCGGGTGCGTAGTCAGCGACCTCATTGGTCTCGACATTGCGCTGTCCGGTCAGGATATATTCACGTTCTTCTGCACTGATCCATGGGTGCGCATCGGGGCCGCTTTTGTAGATGATCAGCCACGGCGCCAGCCAGAGGAAACCAAGCGCGCCAATCGCAACGAAGGTCGCCTGCCAGCTGCCCAACCAAACAAACAGCAGTCCGATGATTGGTGCGGAGACAATCCCGCCAATCGCGGCGCCTGAGTTGAAGATGCCCTGCGCAAGCGCCCGCTCGTTGATCGGAAACCATTCGGCGTTGGCTTTGGTCGCGCCAGGCCAGTTGCCCGCCTCCGACACACCAAGCAATGCGCGGAAAATCGCAAAACTGGTCAGTCCAGTGGCGACCGCATGCAGCATGGTCGCAGCCGACCAAACGACAATCGAAAGGACAAAGCCCAGACGTGTTCCGATCCAGTCAAATATCTTGCCAAAGATCGACTGTCCGAACGCATAGGCGAAGGTGAAGACATTGAGGATGATTGCATAATCAAGCTCAGAGAGTTCGAGCTCTTGCGAGATTTCCGGCCACAGGAAGCCAAGGGCACCGCGGTCAATGTAGTTGATAACTGTCGCAACAGCGACGAGCACAACGATGACATATCTCAAATTGCCTTTGAGCATGATCAGTTCCCCTCACCCAAAAAATCTTCGCGCAGCGGGCTGAATGTGTCGATTAAAACGCCAGCCTCCAGGCACACTGCACCATGGTCGAGATTCGGCGCGATATAGAAGCAGTCACCCGCCTCAAGCACCCGTTTCTCGCCGTCGATGAACACTTCGAACTTACCGCTTTCAACATAGCTCGATTGGCTATGCGGGTGCGCGTGGACCTGGCCCACGGCGCCTTCCTCAAACCACACCCGAACGATCATGATCTCTTGACCATAGCCTAGGATCTGACGGGAAATCCCATCTCCCAGATCCTCTTTGGGGGTATCCTTTGCGACCACAAAGGGCGGGCTTGCTGCGTTCATCACACTTGCCATGTCTAGCTTTCCTCTCCCTTGAGAGCGATCACGGCGGCGAACCCGCTCCATGCGATCGTCTCTCCGTCAAGAACGACCGAGTGGGCCGCCTGTGCATCTTCGTCATGTGAGACAGCGATCGCGAAACGCTGTCCGTTTTTAAGAGTAATCTCGACCACGTCTTTCCCCGCGACGTGGGCGTGCTGCATGTCGACGATGCGGCTGCGACTGGCAACGGTTTGTTCCGCCGCACCGTCATAGCTGCCGTGGCTTTCCAGCAGCGCAGCCATGCTGACAGAGCCAGCGGCACGGTTCGCGCGCAGCATGATCAAAGGCTCGCGGCGCAGGTTGAAATTGGGGTCATTCGCCCCGCTCTCACCCAGCACCACGTCTAGCGCTCCATCTGCGGCAAAGCGGTAAGTGTAGAACCGGCCATCGAGCAACCAAGTCAGCGCGCCCTTGCCATCACGCTCTTCAGCAATCGCATCGGTCCAAATGTGTTGATAGCCATTGGCCTCGCCCAGCACCGGGCGTTCTGCCGTGAAATTGCGCGCCGCAAGATCATGCTCAATAATGTGCCCGCTGTAATGCAGCGGCAGATCGTAGAGATGCGGCTCGCTGCTCTCGCCGCGCGTCAAATCGAGCACAATCGGAGCTTCGAGCCCGGGAATATCCGGCATCACTATGGTGCGAGTGAGTGTGACACCATCGTAAGCGGTATCGATACTGGCACTGCTAACCTGCAGGCCGGGCGCATCGGAGAAATAGAGCTGGGTCGGCGCGTTCTGATTGCCGATCTTTACCTTGCCATCAAAATGGCTGCGCTGGTCAACGACCACAGTGTTATGCGCGACGGTGGATTTCGCCCAGCTTGTGTTCTCAGGCAGATAGCGTCCGCCTTCTTTCGCCTCGATATTGAGGAAACGCGCCGCGCCATAATCGCGGATCACTTCATTGCCATTGTCGTAGAGCTGCCATCCGAGCTTGTCGAAATGGCCGTGCCCCAGACCTTGCGAAGTATTCTTCGCGATCAGCACGGTGGACGGCTCGCCATTGGTATTCATCGGGCCTTGGCGCAGGATCGCCAGAGCGCCCTCATCACCCTCCGGTCCATCGCCGAAAAGCATGGAGCGGAACGGGAATGGCTCAGCCTTACCCGCAGCCAAATCGCGCGCGACCAGACGCCCATTTTTGCTCAGGATCGTGCGGTCTTGAAACTCGGCAATCGACAGCAGCGACGGATCACCAGTTTGCGCATAGGCAATTGCGACCCCGTGATAGAGCTCGTCGGTCTTCAGGCTCTTGTCGCGGATCGCATCATTGAACGGGAAGAAAAACCCGCCATAGCTCAGCTGAACGGTCGTGCGCAGAGCCTTCAGCAAGATGCCGTCGCGATGTTCCCAGATGCCTTGCTCCGGGTCATTGCGCTCAATTGCATCGGCAAAGACCATGAACGGCATCAGCGCATAGCGCTGATAATATGGCCCCTCATTGTAATAGCCCTCCGGCGAGAACAGCAGCTCTGTCTGACGCAGAAAGCCGACCTTGCCGCTCTTGTCTGAGCCCTTAAGCGCGCGGTCGACCATATCCTGATCGCCGAGCAGATAACCGGTCATGCCGACGCCAGCGGTCGCCCAGGTCGCATGGTTGTGAATGCGGTCAAAGGTCGCTTGCGATTCAACCGATAGGAAATAGGCTGCGCGGCGGAACACGTCATTATCGATCCGCTCACGATCGGCATCGCTCAGCGTGTCGCGGATATCGCCGTACCCCTGAACCGAGTGCACCATCCACACAGCGTCATTGAGCACTTGCCAGAAAATCCGGCCAGGCCCCTGATTTTTCCGCGCTGGATGCTCGCCAAGCGTTGGATAGAGGTCCGCATAGCCAAGCAGCATCTCGCGGGCGTAATCAGCATAGGCTTGCTCACCCGTGATCTGAAACAATTGCCCAGCGAGATAGATCGCCTTGTAATTGCGCTTATGCTGTTCGTGGGTGTAGCCGCCGCCGGGATCCTTCGGCTGAGGCAAGACCACGCCTTGCTCCATCATCTGATCGACGAAGCTGCGCGCCCGGTCCAGTTCGGCCTTGTAAAGCGGCGGCAAGTCCGAGACCGCCGCAGCTCCCCCAAGCGCGGCGGTCTCGTCGTGGGCAGCCGCAAAGGCCGGCTGCGATAGCGGGGTGCAAGCAACAGCTGCGGCTAGGAAAAAGGCGCGCTTCATTCGCTATCCCCCGCATCAAAAACGTTGCCAGTGAGCGTGGCACGGTGATCGCCTTCAAAATTGAGTTCTTCCAGAACCAATTGAGGCGTGTGCGAAAACGCGTTCTCAGTAATTGCGGTCTTGGGCGTGCCGACTGTGTGAACCACTCGGAACGGAGCAGATTCATCGACCGCGTTTCGGGACACATCGGCGATTTGCACGCCGTGCAAATTGACCGCTGCTCCCGAGCCATTGGTCACAGCCTTACCGACGTTCATCAGATTATTGCTGGAGATATTGACGAACGGGCCAAACGTGCTCTCGTCGCGGCCTCCGCGATAGACATCGGCAATTGCGCCCCCAACATTGGCAAAATTGCTGTTCGTGATGTCGAGATATTCGACATTGTACTGTCCGAAATCCTCGGTCTCCGCAGCGGCGGAAACGACCGTACCCGTGATGTCAGCAAAGTTGCTGTTGCGGATCGTCACGCGGTCGGCGAGCGAGCTTTTGCCAAGGGTCAGCACATTGAACGATTTGTTGACCACCAATCCGCGTACAGACACGCCGTCCATCTCAATCCGCATATTCGATTGGATCGGGAAGGTGGTGGTGCGGATGACGGAATTGCCCACCGAGTCTGGGGCAAGTTCACCATCAATCACAAGATTGCTAAGCTGCAGATTACCGCCTTCGCGCAGCTCAATCAAAGATGGCCGCGTGAACAGAATGCGCGGCGGCTCTGCACCTTCATCAAACGCACCGCGAATGGCGATTGTTTTGCCAACCGGAATAGAGCGATCGACGGTGTAGTCGCCGCCGCTCAACTGTAAGACATCGCCATCTTCGGCGGCCATCGCAGCCTCTGCGAGACTGCCCTCGCCCGGCTGCACCTTGATCACGCGGCCAGAGGAACCAAACGCGAGCTCATCACCCGGCTTTGGATACCATTTCGCGCCAACCTGATCGAGCGAGACAACCTTAAGGTCGCGCGGCGCGCCTAGAGCCTTCAACTCTGGATCGGCGGGATAGAGCAATCCGTTTTCGGCGCGCTCCATCGCGACCGGAGCGCGGTCGAGTTTCTCGACCAACTCCGCTTCGACCTCGCCCTGCGCAACGCGGTTGCCGCTAAACGCAATGCCGGAGATGTCATCATAGACCTCGAGGAATGACTGCCCCTCAAGACCGCTCAGCAGATTGTTTGCAAAGGTCGAATTGCTGGGCGCAGCCGAACGCTCCTCGTCCGCCCCGACGTTGAAGCCGACCCGTGCGCTATCGACGATCGTGTTGTTCTCGATCCGCGCGCCCTCAACCTCGACATAGCGATTGACCGGCGAATTGGGCACACCGTTCATAATCGCGAGCGCGCTAGAAAATGCCG
Organism: Erythrobacter sp. S249; assembly: GCF_057364975.1. Lineage (NCBI taxonomy): Bacteria > Pseudomonadati > Pseudomonadota > Alphaproteobacteria > Sphingomonadales > Erythrobacteraceae > Erythrobacter > Erythrobacter sp. S249. Next base: position 1,329,811 of record NZ_CP200287.1, read on the forward strand.
TTCCGCGCAGCCCCTCCATGTAATTGCCGCGCACCGTCTGGCCGCGATTGATCACGCGGATACCGCCGGTGTAATCCTTGCCGTGACCCATGAAGACATTGCCCTCGACAACATTGTTGTCGCCATGCCTCAGGGTCAGCGTACCGCGCGAGCGCAAAAACAGATTGCCGCGAAACGTATTACCGCCCGACTTCGAGGAGATGATCTCCACCTCGCCATCGGTGCGATCAAACACATTGTAAGCAACCAATGTGTTGGAGTTGAACATCGAGTATTTGCTAGTTCCGATGCGCAGCGTCTCGCCGCCATTCGATCCAAGAACCGGGCGCGGGCCAAAGTAATTGTATTCGATACGGTGATTGTTCTCGCGGCTTTCCTCGCTGTCGAGCCGCACCGCCAGGGTCACACCCTTATTGGTTTTGCCAACCATGTGGTTGTGATCGAAGCGGTTGTTCGAACCGTAAATGCCGACCCAATAATCGGATTCGTACCGGTCTGGCTTACTGAAATTGTCGATCACCACTTCGGTGACGCGGCTGTTGCGGGAGATATCCTGCTTCGTGCGGCGGAATGAAATCACCTCACCGCGCGGGCTGTAGCCGTCCTTGAAAACGAGGCCGGTGACCAGGATATACTCGCCGCCAATGCGCAGACTGGATTGGCCGGTGAGGAACACCTTGCCAGGATCTTCAGAGATGACAGTGATTGGCTTGTCCGACTCACCCTTGCCGGTGATCACCAGCTCAAAGTCGCGCCATTCACCATTGGCCAGAATGACGACATCGCCTGCCTCAATATCTTTGAGCGCATGGGCATATTCGTTTTGATTTCGGACAAAGTGGTTTTCTGACAGTGCGGGGACTGATCCCAAACACACAGCACAAGCCACAAGGCATAGCCTCGACAACATCCCCAATACTCTCCCGTCCTCTTATTGAAGGCAACTATAAGGAGAGTCGAACGCCTGTCAATCAATCTGGCATGTTAGATTTAGATTTTTTGTAATACCAATTGGTTTAGCCGATTTTGGCTGAAGCCAGAAAGCGCTCGCGGCTTTGATTGGCCTGCTGCTGCACCTCTTCCAAGGCCTGCCTTTCGGTGGCTTCAAGCATCGCCTCTAGCAGGCGGTGGAAGTGCTCCCGCATCGCCGCCCGCGCGCGCGCAGAATCGCGATCTTTTAGCGCATCGAACACAGCGCGGTGTTCCTCCGTGCGCGATTCCGCATCGTGTACACACACAGCCTCATAGGTGGATTTAACTGCCGGAATTTCCTGACGCATCCGCCACAATGACGTGATAGTATGGACCATAGCCGCGTTGTTCGAAGCCTCTGCGATGGTCAGGTGGAATTGCTCATCCGCCTCATTCGCTTCGTCTTCGCTGCCATGGCGCATTTGCTCAATGAGCACGCCCAGCTTTGCAATGCCCTCGTCCGAGATATTATGCGCAGCGAGTGCGGCGGATTCGGATTCGACTAGCAGCCTCGCCTCGGTCACCTCAAAGGCACTGGCATTCGGTAGAGCATCCCCCAAAGCGGGTGGATTCTCGCTGACATAGACACCCGAACCGGTCTTGATCTCCAGCTTGCCAATGGCCTGCAGCGCGATCTCAGCTTCGCGGATGGTCACCCTGCTGACACCAAGCTTTTCAGCCAGTTCGCGCTCCCCAGGCAACCGAGTTCCGGGCGGGTAAGCGCCCTCGTCAATTAGCTCTGCGATTTGCTCCGCAACGGCTTGAAAAAGTCTCTTGCTGCTCATTGGTGCTGGTTACTCCGCGAATGACGGGACAGTTCTATACCAATTTCCCTAGTCGATATGCCTTCCTAATTGCAATTGGAGTGCCGGCCGCCGAATTATTGCTCCAATTATCGGCGGCCGGCAAAGCTTAGAACTTGAAACGAACGCCGGCGAAATAGCGTGGTCCGTAAACAAGAATCTGACCAAGATCATCCGGAGCGCCGCGGAAATCGGTCCGTGGCTCGTTGAACAAGTTGAGACCTTCAAGCGTGAAGGTAACATTGCTGTTCAAGTCGAACGATACACGTGCCTCAAAGACTTCGACATCTTCCACGTTACGAATACGGCCCGGCGTTCCAACAAACTGCTGGAAGTAGCTGCTGCGGTATTTGTACACGCCCTGGAAATCGAATGGCCCGATCTCATAGTAAGCCTGAGCAGACAGAACATGCTTGGAGAAGCCAAACAGGTTCGTTGGCGGAATGATGCCTGGCTGGCTGACAAATGTCTCGCCAGTAACCTGATCCACGGACAAGATTTCGCCAAGCGTATCATCTTCAAACTCAAAGTTTGAGTCAGCGTAGTTGTAGCTCAGCTTAAAGCCGAGACCATCGAACGGCGCTGGAAGATAGCTAAACCTGTGCGCTGCAGTAACCTCCAAACCGAAGATACGGCTGGTCTCCTCACTCACATTGTTAGTGGTGACCAAGACATCGATATCTTCCCCGCTGACGTTGAAGGTCTCAAACTGTCCAACGGTTTCGAAACCACCATCAAAGCTCTTGTAATAGGCGTTAAAGGCAAGGATCGTATCGTCGTTTGGATACCATTCCAGACCCACATCAACGTTCCATGAAAGCAGTGGATCGATAAACGGGTTACCGGTCGCAGTAGCCGTACCAACCAATTCCGAAATCGACGTCACATCATCCGTTTCGTCGGTCGCACCAGTAAAGAAGCGACCAAAGCTCAAATCGGATGGATCAGGACGCGACAGCGAACGATAGACCGCAAACCGGCCCAACAAATCAGGCTGAATGTCTGCCACCAGGTTAAAGCTAGGCAGGAACTCAGTGTAAGAGTTACCACCGGTGACTGACAGCAAAGAACTGGTGTCTTCAACAATGGAGATTGTCAGGTCAACCGGGTCAGTCACAGCGGTCAAGGTCCCGCGGAAACCGGTCGATTGAACGTCGGTTCCAACGATACGCAGGCCGACATTACCACGAATAGGCAAGCTACCCAGGTCACTGTCGAAGTTTGCCTGAGCATAAACGGCCCAGCTGCGCTCTTCGACATTGGTGTTCTGGATCGAGTCGAAATCGCCGGTTGGGAAAATGACATTGCCATTCTCATCAAAATTGATGAGGTCCGACGGATCTTCACGGTCAAGGACCTGCACAATACAGCGCGCATCGAACGTAGCGAAGCTGTTCGCAGTCCCGATGACATTACCAGCATCATCAACATTGGTAATCAGAGCATTGCCGCCAGAAATAGAGCTCAAGAAGCCCGTGGTCGGGAAGCTCGTCCGGCACTCTTGGTTGGCAATAGCCAAAGCACCCACACCGTCTTCATCATCGAAGTTCACTTCGAAACGGCTGGTGCCGTTGGCAGCGCCTGGGACATCGCGGTATGTGAGTTGCTGATAGCGCGCGCCAGCCATCAAGTTCGTAAAGAACCCATCCAACGCGTAGTCAACATCACCGCGAACCGCCCAAACTTCGTTGAAGCGGTCTTGCTCCAAATCAGCTCGCACGCGAGGATCATTGGCAAACAGACTATGATCGGTGACATCAAAGTTCTGAACGATGAAGTTCAAGCCCTGCGACCCGTTCTGGAAAATCTGAGTTAGAGTTTCGACACGGTCATTGTTGATGTCGCCATTATCCTCGGTCACCAGCGGGAAGAATGGGTTGCCGTCCGCATCGGTGTTGCCGAAGATAGACTCGCCATCTTCGGTACGGAAACGCACCTGCACAGCCTCTTCGATACGCTGTGTACGCGAGTAAGAAGCATCGAGCGAAACCTTCACACGATCAGAGACCTGCGCCTCTACCGACAGACCACCGCCGTAATACTCTTCTTCGCGCTCAAGATACTCACTAACAGCCTCGATGCGCGTCTCGTTGGTGAATAGACGAAGCGCACCACTATCTGTGGTCACAAGAATATCGCCGAGGCCAAGATCAGCCCCGATGTTGTTGAGGTCCCCGTCCGGCGTAATACGCCGCCCTTCAGAGAAGTTCAGGTCACTGCGCTGCTCACGGAAGACGCGCCGCGAATATTGGAAGTCCGCGTTGATATCTACGTCAGGCGACGGCTTGAACTGCACCGCACCAAAAAACGCATTCCGATTATCTTCAGTGATATTCGTTCTGAATGCGTAGCTGTTGCGCGCAATCGCGAACGGCTCCTCACCAGCCAAAATAGCGCCAAGAGCGTTGATACCGCCTGTGTCGGTATCGCAGTTATCCTCGTGGATAATGCCGTCATTTTCGGCATCTAGCGCCGGGTCAAACGAGCAAGCACGAATTGTGTTTGAAGCAAATGCCTCTTGCTCTGGATTGTTTGAATCGCGCCGCTCATAACCAAGCGAAATGCCGAGTTCAGCATCGCCCAGAGTGAACTGATCGATGTAGCTGAGCGAACCACGGTACCCGAACTTATTGAAACGCTGATCCGCATCAATATCGAGGTTGTCCGGATTGATTTCCGCCTTGATCTGACCTTGGAAGCGCTGCTTGCCAAATTCGAGCGGACGCACGGTCTCGAGAACGATTTGACCGGCCACACCGCCTTCAATGTAGCTTGCCGCCTGCGTCTTGTAGATACCAACCTTGCTGAAAAGCTCGGAAGGGAACTGGCTGAAGTTAACAGAGCGGTCGCCGCTACCGTTGGTCGCGATGCGGCCATTGATAACGGTAGAACCCAGGAAAGGACCGAGGCCGCGGATAGAGATCTCGGTCGCGCCGCCTTGCTCACGGTGAGAGCCAGCGCCGGTCAGCGTTTCAAGCGCCTCACCGATGGAGAGCGCCGGGATGTCACCAATCTCGTCTGCGGAGAGCGCGTCGAACACTTCGATGGAATTGCGTTTTTCCTCAATCGAGCCCTGAATGGTGGCCCGAATGCCGGATACGATGATCTCACCTTCACCCTCTTCGACCACTTCAGGCTCATCAGCGTCCTGAGCGATTGCCGGAACCGAAGCCAAAGCCGTGCCCGCAAGCAGCGTTGCAACAGTAAATGAAGTGCGCAGTGAGCCGCGCGAGATGTTCTCACGTAGTGTCAAGTTACCCCTCCCAAGGTTTTAAGTTGTGCCGTGAAATTAGAGCGACGAACCGACATGTCAACCGTTAGATCAGACCATTTTGCAATTATCTGTCATACCAATTGCATGGCGTGGCATACAAGTCACACAATGCAAATCAGGCGCCACCGGGGAGACGGTGACGCCTGTTGTGCCTAGACCACCTTTTTCAGGTTGATCTGCAAGTTGCCCCGTTGGCCAGTCCAGAGCCAACAAAGAGTGGCATCTGCGGTCCAGCCCAAGGAGCTATGGTAAGCCCAGCCGTTACAGCTTCAGCGTTGCGCCAAATGTGATCCGGCGATCTGGCAGACCTTGGAAGCACAGGAGCGCCCCTTCGTTCACGCAGCGCTGCTCAATCTTGGACTTCGTCAAGTTAACGCCCTCCACCCCGATGTTCAGATAGTCGGTCACATCGTATGTAATGCTGGCGTTAAGCTGCCCCCGCGCCTCCGTCACGGTAGGGAAACCGAGCGTCGAGTTGAGCGACGCACCACCTGCCGTATCAAGCGTGCGGAAGGCGTCGCGCCATGTGTAGCGCGCGCGGGCCGAGATGCCATATTTCTCGTAATAGAGCGTCGCATTGTAAGCATGCTCTGAGAAGTCCAGCAGACCCTGAACCGCTGTTACTGGCACAACGATGTTTGGATTGATCGCTTGGAAGATGTCTTCGCCGCGGCCCGAGTTTTCGTTGGTCGCCTCACCGCCACCAAAGTCTTGGTAGGTGTAGTTGGCAAGGATACCAAAGCCCGATGCGAAGCCCAAGGTGTCCTCAAATTGCGAGAGGTCATATTGAAACGCGATCTCAACGCCGGTTTGCGTGGTGTTTGCCGTATCGTTGATGATAGTTTGCAGCGGCACACACAGGCCGTTGCCCGGCACTGGCGACAGAACATTGCGATCCGGAACCGGGTTGAAAATACCGCCACCTTCACATGGGTCAGTGATGTCACGGAAGCCGTTTGCATCTTCAACCGCATCCTCCACCTGGGTCACGAACAGGTTCGTGCGGTCCTTATGGAAGAAGCCGATGCTGATCAGTGATGATGGTGCAAAATACCACGACAGCGAGGCGTCAAACGACTGCACCGTCTCTGGTGCAAGGTTCGGATTGCCCAATGCCACAGCATTGTTTGGCCCGGTTGGGAATGACACTGAAAGCGATAGATCGCTAAAGTCAGGACGATTGATGTCCTCGGTGTAACTGGCGCGAAACACCAGATCATCGGTGAGATCAGCGATCACATTCACACGCGGCAGGATCTCATTGTAATTGCCTGAGGATGTAACCGGAGAAGCAACCCCGCCCGCAACCGTATTGCCGAAAGAATCGATCTGAGTATCGACCCAGCGCAGGCCAACATTGCCGCGAACCACACCAAACTCAAAATTGGCCTGAGCATAGAAAGCATGGGTTTGTTCTTCGATGCGGAACGATGCAGCCAGATTGCTAGAAGCAGTTGGATCAAGATCGCTCAGCAAGCGGCCACCGCCGGCGATTGCCGCTTGCCCTCCCGGAGTCGCATCAAGCGCGGCTTGCAATTGGGCAAACACTGCCTCGCGATCAGAGAACGAGCGATCTGGATCAATCAACACAAAGTTGCGGAACGCCAGCTCACGGCCGTCGAACGCGCCAAAATTGTTTGGCCCCGGGACGATCAGATCCGCGAAGGTTGAGCCACTTGGGCTGTTGGCGATCGCGCCTGTGCCGAAGGTAGAGCGCAGCTGGTCAAACTGCGTTGAGCTGTCGTTGTAGCGATAGCCCGCATCCACCGATGTGATGAAGCCAATGACATCTTCCAGATCAAGCGTAGTGTCGATTCGGAATGCGTCTTCTTTATTCTGCGTGCGGTCGTTGCTGTTCGTAACCGCATCGAGAACCGTGTTGGCCGGGTCGAGCAATTGCTCAACGGTCGGCGCAAATGGAGAAGCAAAATCAATCCCGAATGTGAGCGCTCCATTGCGCAAATCATAAATAAACGGAACGCTGTTATCGTTGCTGCTTCCATCGAGCGGAGTTAGCGGATTTGGGTTGATGAAGTTGAGCGTGGTGCTCAAATTCGGGCTCGATGAATCCGAAGTAGAGCGAGACAATTCCACCCGCGTGCTAAGGCGGCCGGTTTCGAACTCAGTGCCGAAGCGATAGAGTTCACTCTTGGTAACCCGCGCGCCGGTATCACTGGAAAAGCGCAGGTTCGGATCATCATCATCTTGCGCGAGGTTTGGCTGAATTGTGCCAAACAGAGCCGCCTCAATGCTACCCAGAGCAACACCATCGAGCGATCCAAAATTGACAGTCTCAAAACCATCGGGGACGTTGACAGTGTCGACCGCGCTCACGCCAGAGGCCTGAATACGCGAGCTGTCCTGACGACGCTCCTGATCGTTATAGATCGTGTCGAAGAAGAACATCAAATTGTCGCTCGGCGCCCATTCCAGAGAGCCAGCAAAGTTGATTGTCTCAAACTCAAAATTCTCAAGCTCCTGATTGAGGAACTGAATGTTGAGGAAGGGGAAATCCGGACCAGCAGCACCCGCTGCGGTGACGGCCTGACCTGCAGTGATCAGGTTATCACGGTCGACGCGTGGACGGAAAGATGTCGCCTCTTGCTCCGAGTAACTTGCACTCAAAACAATGCCAATTTCGCCAGCGCCGGTGTCCCATACATTACCAAAGCTACCAGAAAGGCGCGGCGTAATGCTGTCAGACAATTCGCTGTACTCACCTTGCGCACGGAAGCTCAAGATGCGGTCAGAGATATCGAGCGGGCGGATGGTGCGCAGATTGACGGTACCGCCAACAGAACCCTCAATCGTGTCTGCGGTTGGCGCCTTGATAACCTCAACCGAAGCGATGATCGCTGGGTTGATATCTTCAAAGCTGATACCGCCGCGCCCCGTACCCGCCGCAACGGTTTTGACGCCGTTGATCAGAACTTGGTTGTCATTCGTACCACGAATTTGAACCCCGGTGCCAACACCAGCGGTCCGAGTGATCTGAACGCCTGTTACGTTTTCAAGAACTTCAGCAAGGTTTTGGTCAGGCAGCTTACCAATGTCTTCCGCCTGGATCACCTCAACAAGACTGTCCGCATTGCGTTTTTCATTGAGCGCGCTTTGCAGCGAGCTGCGAATGCCAGTGACGATAATTGTATTTTCATCTTCAACAGATTCTGGCGCTTCAGAGTCCTGCGCCAGCGCAGCGCTCGGCGCGAATGCCATGATCGCTGAACCAGCCATCAAACATGCGAAAAACTGTGATTTTTTTGAAGACCGCCCCTCGGCGGCAAACCGATAACCCATAACTCTCTCCCATGAATTCTTCTGGTTATTGGCTTTGAGTTTATATTGGCATGAACTGATGTCAACCTATTGGACAAGCCTTTGGCCGATATTCTGTCATACCAATTTGGTATAGTGACTCGAGCAGACTTAACTTGGCACAGCTTTTCACAGTCAAAAGGCGTTGTTTTAGAGGGGCTTGCGGGTATTCTTGCGGAGATTGATCGCTAGTCCGACGTTGCTCAAATAAAGGTGCAAAGTGCACATATTTTGCGCAAAAGCATCTTGAATTATTATAAAACGAAAGTGGTGGTGCCGCTTAGAGGACTCGAACCTCTGACCCCATCATTACGAATGATGTGCTCTACCACCTGAGCTAAAGCGGCGCCTGCGGGTGATAGTGGTGAACCACCCGAATGTGCATCTTCCCAAGAGAAAGATGGAGGCCCGAGCCGGAATCGAACCGGCGTACACGGATTTGCAATCCGCTGCGTCACCACTCCGCCATCGGGCCAACCCTTTTGGTCTTACGACCTGCGGAGCGCGCGCACTAGCGATTCGTGGCGGCAAAGGCAATGCGCCTTGTGCCCCTAATGCGAAGCCAGCGACTTTCCGTAAGGGCAATCTGGACGCAGACGCTTTCGCGCGGCACAGATGAGCGCCATGACTATTGCCAGCCTTCTTGAACCGATCACCGGCAAGCCCGGCCCCGCCCGCCTGGAACATGCGAGCGACTGGATGCAGGGACGCACTCTCTATGGCGGCGCATCGGCGCTCGTTGGATACACGATGGCGGTGCGCGCCTTTCCTGATCTGCCACCGCTAAGGGCTGCGCAAATCGGCTTTGTCGCGCCGATCGGTGAAGAAGTTGAACTGACGGCCGAGATCGTCCGTCAGGGGCGCAATGTCACTCAGGTGCGCAGCGAGATCTTGAGCGACGGAAAGGTGGCGCTTACCGGGTTCTGGCTGTTCGGCACCAGCCGCGCCCCCAATGCGCAGCGGCCCTCGAGCCCGCCCGACAACTGGCCCGGCACGCCAGAAGAAGCCGCGCAGGCCATGACCGGGCAAGCGCCGGCCTTCATCCAGAACAATTTCGATGTACGCTTTGGCCAGGCCAAAGGCGAAGACCACGGCGCGACCGTTCGCCGGTGGGCCCGGCTGACCGAAGACCACAGCCTCGATACGGTCAGTCAATTGGTGCTGATGGGGGATGTGATGCCGCCTGGCGCGATGCGGATTATGCAGCGTATGGGGCCGATCAGCTCGATCAACTGGTCTTTCAATGTGCTGGAGCCAGAGGCGAGCAATCCCGATGGTTGGTATCTGGCCGAAAACGCCAGCCAGCACGCCGACAACGGCTATTCCTCAGAACGCTTGCGGATGTGGAACAGCGAAGGCCGGCAGATGCTCGACGGGCTGCAATGCGTCGCCGTATTTGGCTAGCGCAGCAGACGGATTAAGCCGCCGCCAACCTCAAACGTCGTCGAAGTTGGCTTTGCGTTTTTCCATGCTGGCCGTCACCGCCTCGACCTGATTCTTGGTGCGCATGATCCCGTGCTGCTCGATGCTTTCCTCCATGAGGATCGTATCGGTGTCGCTTTCCAGCATGCCAGCTTGCAGACGCTTGGCCGCACGGATCGCATGCGGATTGCGACCCGCAATCTCACTCGCGATCAGAGTGGCGCGCGCAACCGGATCTTCGTCCACGTGGGTCGCGAGGCCGAGCTCATGCGCCTCCGCTCCCGAAAACTCGCGATTGGTGTAGATCAGTTCGCGCAGGACATCGTCACGGACCAGCCCGCGCCACAGGGCATAGCCGCCCATATCGGGCACCAGCCCCCATTTCATCTCCATGATCGCCATGCGCGTGTCGGGATGGACCACGCGAATGTCCGCTCCGCTCGCAATTTGTAGACCGCCGCCAAAGCACACGCCGTGGACCGCCGCAATCACCGGCACCGGCAGCTTGCGCCATTGCATCGCCACCTGCTGAAACTTGTTGGCATTGCCATAGGTCCGCTCGGTCAGCTCCGGCTCATCAGGACTGGGCTTGCGCGAGAAATTGGACAGGTCGAGACCAGCACAAAACGCGCGGCCTTCGCCCGAGAGGACAACCGCCCGAAGGCCCTTCATCCGCTGCAACTGGCTGCTGGTCTCAATGATCCGCTGAAACATCTCTGGATCAAGCGCATTCATTTTGTCGCCGCGGGTAAAGCGCACCTGCGCCACCCCATCATCACCAAGCTCAATCGCAATGCGATCGTTGGAAGTCATTACAGCAGCTTCGGACATTGTTTTTTCCCTCAAGGCCTTTGACGTGGCTTGGACTTGCTTAGTCCGCCTCATCCGTGAAAAGACTGCCGCAAGGCGCTCCTCGAGTCCAGATAAGCCTTAGCGTTTGTCGCTGACTTCGTTTTCATCCTGGTCTTCAACCTCGGCTTCAGCGGGCTCGGCTGTCTCTTTGGAAAATTTAAACACGCCTGGCTCAGCCGGGACATCGAGGAAATAGCCGCCGCTTTCATCCGTGACCAAAATATGCGCCAGATCGAAGCCAGCCAGTTTAGCCCGGACACGCGCGACGTGAACCGCAACGCTGTTGGTCTCTGGCTCGTGCATTATGCGCCAAACATCGGCCAGCAATTGCTCGCGCGACAGTGTTACTCGCGGTTCTTCCGCGAGCCGCCAGAGCAGCTCAAATTCGCGCGGATGTAGGCCCAGCCAGCGATCCTCTACGCGTCCATCGCGGTGGAATAAGTCCAGCGTGAGGTCACCTGCTTCCCGAAACCGCGGGATCAGCGCGTCGCCATCAGGCACCAGATTATAGGCTGCGATCGAGCTCACGGCGCCCTCCACGATGCAGTAGGATATATCGCACGGTCACGCGTGTTTGGGTGAGCGCACGGCAAAGGCGAAGTGTAAACGCCATCAACCATTTCCTGGCATGTTCAATTTTATGCATCTAAAAGGAATATGAAATAATTTCGTTCCCGGCTTCAATTGACTATTTTGCAAATCCTATTTCGTTCAATTGCTTAGATATACATGAATTTTTTGATGTTCTTAATAAGATCATGGAAATTCTACTACAATCTCATAATGCCGCATACTCTGAATTGGTCGGAACTTTTAATAGCCATCGAGTAATTCAAAACTAGAAGCCAACATCCATGATATTGCTGAGTGCTTGCGCGGCGTTGAGAGCCAAAATTACAGCCAAAAGAACGCCAAAAGCGATCCCCACAACTGCAGCCAGCCGAGCAAGCAAACCATAGCGCCCATCGAAAAGCCCAAGCGAAACCTTATGCTTGCCAGCGCCGGGAAAGCTTACCTGTTCGGGGAATTGAACGGGACCAATAAATGGCCGCATTTCAGGGCTTGCCTTTGCCTGCACCGCTTCAGAGCTCTTTGGCTTCGTGGCGCGATACTTCTCAACCAGCTCGTTCAGGCTGCCGGCTTCATAGACGTCTTTCAGCGCCCTGATATGTTGGTTGATCCGGGTTTCCGAAACGCCGAGCTCTTGGGCGATGACCTTGATAGGCACACGCCGATCGATCCGCTCGATAACGTCACGCTGCCGGTCGGTTAATGGCCTTTGGTCGGCGGATGGCATGTGCCCCTCCTTAACTCAGCAGTGCTCATGCGAACAACGCTCGCCAAGCCGTTCCGCTCCGAACCAAGCTTAATAATTCTGCCCCGACCCATCATCATTCTTAAGATGCGCCAGTGTTGAGACCAAGTGAGGCAAAATATTTCTTAATGTTTCGAGCCGCTTGCCGCAGTCGCTGCTCATTTTCGACCATTGCAATACGAACAAAGCCTTCACCTTCCTCACCGTAACCAACACCTGGTGCGACAGCGACTTCAGCTTCGGTCAGCAATTTCTTGGAAAACTCTAGACTGCCCATTTCTGCGAGCGCTGGCGGCAAAGGGGCCCAAGCAAACATCGAAGCCGAGGGCGAGGGAATGTCCCACCCCGCACGGCCAAATGCCTCCACCATCACATCCCGGCGTTTGCGATAGAGGTTGCGGTTGCTCTCGACGATGTCTTGCGGGCCATTGAGAGCTGCGCAGGCTGCCGCCTGGATCGGCGTAAAGGCCCCGTAATCGAGATAAGACTTCACTCGGGTCAAGGCGGCGATCAGCTGCTTATTGCCGACGGCAAAACCCATCCGCCAACCCGCCATCGAATAGGTCTTCGACATGCTGGTAAATTCCACCGCGACGTCTTTCGCGCCCTTCACCTGCATGATCGAAGGTGTGGGGTTGCCGTCGTAATACAGCTCTGAATAGGCAAGGTCAGACAAGACCCACACCTTGTTCTCGCGCGCCCAGGCGACAAGCCGCTCGTAAAACGCGAGATCAACGACTTCAGCGGTTGGGTTTGAAGGATAGCTCACCACCAGCACGCTGGGGCGCGGGACGGTGAAGTTCATGGCACTTTCGAGCGAGCGCCAATAATCCTCGTCCGGCGTCGTCGGAATCGCGCGGATCGTGGCGCCGGCAATGATGAAGCCAAAGGTGTGGATTGGATAGGATGGATTGGGCGCCAGCACCACATCGCCCGGCGCAGTGATCGCATTGGCAAGACTGCCCAGCCCCTCTTTGGAACCCATAGTCACCACGACTTCGCTCTCGGGATCGAGATCGACCCCAAAGCGGCGGCCATAATAATTCGCCTGAGCCTTGCGCAGGCCCGGAATGCCCTTTGACTGCGAATAGCCATGCGCGTTGGGTTTCGCGGCAACTTCGCACAATTTGTCGATCACGTGCTGGGGCGGAGGCTGATCGGGATTGCCCATGCCCAAATCAATAATGTCTTTACCCGCCGAGCGCGCCTCGTGACGCATCGCGTTAACTTCGGCGATTACGTACGGCGGCAGCCGCTTCATACGGTAAAATTGGTCGTTCATTGCGATTCCTACCCAGTTTTGCGCAATCATCATAGCAAAAGGCGCACGAATCAGTTTAGGCGATTAACAGTCGAAGTGGGAAGGCAATTTCGCTATTCTGCTGGGGAACCTCGAAAAACCCCGTATGTTGGGTAGAGGAAACGGAGCACAAACGGCCATGTCAAAAGATGATCCCACCAACCCATTGCTGGGAGGCGGTGAGCCATTCCGCGCCTTTTTCGACATGCAAGGCGAAGCAATGAGAGAGATGTTTTCGCAAGGGGCTGGTGGCGGCGAACCCGGCGCGGACAGCGCTGGCAGTGAGGTCAGCAGCGACCTTTTTGGCAAAGTACCCTCGGCCGGCGAACTCGCCGAATGGGGCAAAGCCAGTGCAGAGCTGCAAAAGATGTGGCTCGAGTTTGCCGCCTATCAAGCGAGTGAAACCGCAAAGCAGGTGACCCAAGGCAGTAACCCGCTGGACCCGGCGCAGTGGATGCTGATGACGCAAAGCCTGCTGAAGCAAGCGCCGATCAATCCGCTGGAGGCACCGGCCAAGCTAGCGCAGGAATCGCTGCAATTGTGGCAGGGTGTGCTCGGTCGCTTTGCGGCGCCGATGACGGGCGGCGCAGCGGCAGCGCCTGAAGACGAGCTGCAACTGCCGCGCAAAGACCGCCGTTTTGCTGATCCGGCGTGGAGCGAGCACCCTGCCTTTGCGCTGCTGCATCAAACCTATCTGATGCTAGCGGAGCATTTCCAAACTACCGTGAAATCAATGAAAGGCGTCGACAAGGAAAAACGCCGCCAATTGGAATTTGCAGTCACCGCTTTGGCGGAGGCGATGAGTCCGGACAATTTCCTGCTCACCAATCCGGTTGTGATGAAACGCACGGTTGAGACGCGCGGGCAAAATCTGGTGCGCGGAATGAAGCATCTCATCACCGATCTCAAACGCGGGCAGCTGACCCATACCGACACCAACGCCTTTACCCTAGGTGAGAACTTAGCGGCGAGCCCCGGCAAGGTCGTGCATGAAACCGATTTGTTTCAGCTCATCCAATACAATCCATCAACCAAAGACGTCTATGACGTGCCGCTGGTGATCTTCCCGCCGTGGATCAACCGGTTCTACATCCTCGATCTCACGCCGAAGAAGAGCTTCATCAAATGGGCCGTTGATCAAGGCCTGACGGTCTTCGTGGTCAGCTGGAAGTCCGCTGATGAAAGCATGGGCGAGGTTGTGTGGGACGATTACATCCGCTCGCAGATGCAGGCGATTGATTTGGTAAGAAAGCGCCTGTCCGTGCCCGCCGTGCACGCTATCGGTTACTGCGTGGCTGGGACAACGCTGGCTGCGACATTGGCGGTGCTGGAACGCCGGGGCGAGGCGGATAAGGTCAAGTCAGCGACATTCTTCACCGCGCAAGTGGACTTTGAGAAAAGCGGTGAGCTGAAACACTTCATCAAAGAGAGCCATTTGGAGATGATCGATACGCTCTCACCCAAGGGCTATCTCGACGGGCGCTATCTCGCCGCAACGTTTAACGCACTACGCGGTAAGGATCTGATCTGGAATTACGTGGTCAACAATTACCTGCTGGGAGAGGACTATCCTGCCTTTGACCTGCTGCATTGGAACGGCGACGTCACCAACCTGCCGTCCAAATGGCACAATGATTACCTGCGCGACCTTTACCGCGACAACAAGCTGGTGGTGCCAAACGCTCTATCCGCGGACGGCACGCCGATTGATCTGACGCAGGTGAAAACGCCCAGCTTTGTCCAAGCGGGCAAAGAGGACCACATCGCGCCTGCGGAAAGCGTGTGGCGTCTGACCGAGCATTTCAGCGGTCCGCTGGAATTCCTGCTCGCAGGCTCCGGCCATATTGCAGGCGTGGTGAACCCCCCGGCGGCGGGCAAATACCAATATTGGCTGGGCGACAGCAAAGCGGGATCACTCAAGGCCTTCGTCGAGAGCGCAGAGGAGCATCCGGGCAGCTGGTGGCCGCATTGGCTCAGCTGGCTGGAGCAGCAGGCACCCGAAAAAGTTCCCGTAAAAGGCAAGCGCAAGCCCGGCGGGCGCGGTGACACGGTCATCGAAGATGCACCGGGACGCTATGTCAAAACCCGCTAAATCTCTGCTTTAAAGCCATTTAATCGTTTATTGTGCACTGCACAAAAAATGCTTGACTTCGCAGTTGCAATCACTATTTTGTGCAGTGCAACATAAAGTGAGGTTATTATGGCTACCAACGCCCCATCGAAGATTGATGCTGCTGCTGAGAAGGCATATGCCGAAGCTGCTGCACAGAAAACTGTAAGCGAAAAGGCTGTAGAAAAAGCAGTCGACGCCGACGCGCCGAAGCCTGCCGCAAAGGCAGCCGCCGTGAAAAAAGCGGTCGCAGCTCCTGCTGCTAAGAAGACCGCTGCGAAAAAGGCACCTGCCAAGAAGAAGGCAGTCGCGAAGAAAACCGCTGCAAAGAAGAAGCCAGCGGCGCGCAAGGCAGCCCCTAAGAAGGTTGCCGCCAAAAAGACCGCTGCGAAGAAGCCTGCTGCCAAGAAGCCTGCTGCCAAGAAGGCACCAGCAAAAGCCGCAGCGAAGACCACAGACACCAATCCAGTCATCAAACTGAAGGATACGATCATGGCCACTGCCAAGAAAACCGATATCACTGCGACTGCCAAGGAATTGGCTGCTGACGTACAGACCCGCGTGAAGACCGCCGCTGCTAAGGGCACTGAACTCGCAAGCGAAGTTGGCGATTTCAACAAAGCCAACGTCGATGCCGTCGTTGAATCAGGCAAGATCCTGTTCGCTGGCATGCAAGACATGGGCCGCGAGCAAGTCGAAACCGGCAAGACCGTTGTTGAAACCGTCACCGCAGACGTGAAGAAAATGGTTTCCGTTAAGTCACCAACCGAACTGGTCCAAATGCAAGGCGAATTGGCTCGCCGCAACTTTGACGCGGTTGTTTCTTACGGCTCGAAGAGCACAGAAGCATGGGTGAAGCTTTACAACGAAGCATTCGCACCAATTTCGAACCGCGTTAGCGTAGCTGCTGAGAAAGTCTCGAAGGCTGCCTAATTCGAATATTCGAATTTGAACAAAGAGCTTTTCAGAGCCGGCCTCTCCACTCTCCCAACTGGCTCTCGAAAACGCGCGAAAGCGCTGGGCCGGATAGACCATCATGGTTTGTCCGGCCCCTTTGTTTTTGGGCTACAAATTGGCAAGCCCGCGCCGTGAATAGGCCGAAACTGCGCTGCAATCAGGCAAATCTCCTTGGTAAAACCTTAAGGTTGCGCATGGCACCTTGCAGATGGACCAACCTTTCCGATATTGCACACCATGATGACTAACACTCTGCTTCTCACCCTCAGCGATGCGACCACACCTTTATGGCTGCCGCCATTGTCGGCTGGCGATGATGGTGCAGGCAGTAATGACAGCGATGATGGGTCGGATAGCGAAGTTGGTGTCGCGACCAAGACCCGCACAAAGCCGAAGAAGCCCAGCCAATATAAAGTGCTGCTGCTGAATGATGACTACACCCCGATGGAATTTGTGGTGATGGTGTTGAAGCGGTTCTTCTCGATGGATTTGGAGCAGGCGACCCGCGTGATGCTGCATGTGCATCAAAAGGGCGTCGGCGTGTGCGGGATCTTCCCCTATGAAGTGGCTGAGACGAAGGTCAATCAGGTGATGGATTTTGCCAAGCAGAACCAGCACCCGCTACAATGCACTCTCGAAAAGGCGTGAGTTCAGCGCGGACCTTTAGACGCGCGGCCTGCTAAGCTGGTGAAGCAGCCCCACCATCCAGAGCCCGATCCCGTTGGCGAAAATCAGGAAAGCGTGTGGGATTACCCGCGCCCGGCGATTGCCGAGCCGACAAGCCGCCGGATCGCTATCATGCACCGCGGTGTCGCATTGGCCGATACGACGGCGGCTTTCCGCACGCTCGAAACCAGCCACCCGCCAACCTATTACCTGCCGCAGGCAGACATCGCGATGGAGCATTTCAGCCCCAATCCGCGCCGGTCTCTATGCGAGTGGAAGGGGCAGGCGAACTATTGGGATATCACCATTGGCGATCAGCGCTTGGAGGCGGCGGCGTGGTCTTACCCCTCGCCCACGCCCGCATTCGAGAAAATCGCGGGCTATCTTGCCTTCTATCCCGACTTCTTCGACCAATGCCTGGTCGATGGCGAACAGATCACGCCGCAGCCCGGCGGATTTTATGGCGGCTGGATCAGCCAATATGAGGCGGGCCCGTTCAAAGGCATCCCCGGCAGCCGCTTTTGGTGAGCTTGCTTTCATTGCAGCAGTCCGCGCAGCCGCTCCCGTCCAGTCAGAAACCATACATCCACCGCGCTTAGGCATACGGCAGATGACCCAGGTGAAAAACCTCGCTATGGGCGTTGATAAGACACCGCTTCGCCTGGGTGATTGCCTCGGCGAACGCGCCACGCAACCTTTGGATGTGAAAGCCAGCTAAGCTCCCGTGCTCAACGCTTTTCCCAGTATTGACCGATATATCTTCCGGCTGGTGATATTTCCAATGCTGGGCGTGTTCGCTCTCGCCGCTTCGCTGCTGATGCTCGACAAAATGCTGCGTCTGTTCGATTTCGTTGCGGTAGAAGGCGGCCCGATTGGCGTTGTTTTCAAGATGCTGGGCGCGCTGATCCCGGAATATGCCAGCCTTGCGATTCCGCTGGGCTTGCTGCTCGGCATTCTGCTCGCTTTCCGAAAACTCGCAACCTCCAGCGAACTCGATGTGATGCGCGCCGTCGGCCTCAGCTATTGGCGCCTGCTACGCGTTCCCTATGCGATCACATGCGTGCTGGTGGCGATCAATGTTGCGCTGGTGTTCTATGTCCAACCGATCAGCCGCTATTACTACGAGCAGATGGAATTTGACCTCCGCTCAGGCGCGCTTGGCGCATCGATCAAGGTCGGTGAATTCAACACTTTGGCCGACCGTATGGCCTTGCGGATTGAGGAAAGCGAAGACGAAGGGCGGCGCTTGATCGGCATCTTTGCGCGCGTCTCCAATTCACAGGATCAAGTGCTGTCGATCAGTGCGCGTGAAGGCGCGTTTCTGGCGACCAGCGATGATCCCAACACGATCATCTTGCGCCTGTCCGAGGGCACCATCGTCCAGGACACCGGCAACGAGACCCCGCGTGTCCTATCCTTCAGCCGGCATGATCTGCCAATAGACCTGCCTGCGATTGAGGAATTTCGCGCGCGCGGCGATGCGGAGCGAGAGTATATCCTGCCCGAATTGCTCAGAATTGGGTGGTCGGATGACAATGTCGCAGAGCTGGAGCGCGATGCCAGCCAGGCAAGCTTTCACTTCCGATTGGTGGAGGTGGTTATGATGCTATTAATGCCGCTGTTGGCGGTGGCATTGGCGATCCCGCCCAAACGATCAACCAGTGCGCTGGGCGTGTTCGTCTCGATTGTGATGGTGGTCGCCTATCACAAGATCAATCAATATGGCGAAGACATCGCGACGCTGGGCCGGATCGATCCGATTATCGCCTTGTGGGGGCCGTTTGTGGTGTTCGCCGCGCTGATCCTGTGGATGTATTACCGCGTCGCCCATGTGCCCGGCGGGCAAGCGATTGGCGCGCTGGAAACCGGCACAGCCAAGATCGGCAAAGGACTGCGCAAGCTGTTTGACCGTCGCAAGCCGCACCGGCTGCGCGGGCCTGATCCTGACCCGCAACCATCGCCAGCGGAATAGGCAAGGTATAGCCTCACTATGCAGCTCGACTTTTTCCCTTCGCGCACCCTCACGCTCTATCTGGCGAAGATGTTCATCGTGCGGATCCTTGCGGTCCTGGTGATGCTGGTGCTGGTGCTGATGATGCTCGACCTGCTGTCGAACAGCGGCGACATTCTGGCGGTGCCCGGCAACGGCGATAGCGAGGTTTGGAAATATGCCAGCCTGCGCATTCCTCAGCTAATATCGCGCTTCCTTCCCTATTCCGTGCTGCTCGCGACGCTGATCACCTTGGTCACGCTCAACCAGAACAGCGAGGTCGTCGCGATGAAAGCCGCTGGCCTCTCAGCGCACCAAGTCCTCTCGCCGCTGCTGCTCACAGCCGCGCTGGTGTCGCTCATCAGCTTCGGCTTTCACGACCGCGTCGTGACCCGCGCAACCGCCACTCTCAAGGCATGGGAGGCGGCCGATTATGGCCCTGTCCCAGAGGCTTCGAACGTGAAGGCCAACGTCTATCTTACCGATGGCTCCAGCATTTTGTCCGCCGCCAGCCTCAGCGGCACGGGCGAGCAAATCACCATGACCAACGTCACTTGGTATGAACGCGCGCCCGGCGGCATCATCCGCCAGCAAGTCCGCGCGCCGCGCGCCGTCTATGCGAGCCCGGGCTGGAAGCTGGAAAACCCCGTTCGTTTTGAAGTCGGCAGCGCAGACAGCCAACCGCTCGACAGCCTGACTGTCGGGGCAGGCATCTCGCCGGAGAGGATTGGCTTGGAGTCGGTTGATCCAGAGGCACTGTCTTTCTTTGAGCTGTCCGAAACAATCGACGCTTATGAAGCGGCTGGCCGGCGCACCTCGGAAATGAAGGCCAAGTGGTGGCACAAATTGTCCGGACCTTTGTCCGCTTTCCTGATGCCGCTGCTGGGCGCAATCGCCGCCTTTGGTCTCGCCCGGTCAGGGCAATTGTTCGTGCGCGCGATCATCGGCATGGGTCTGGGCTTTGCTTATTTCGTGGTCGACAATGCCGCGCTGGCGATGGGCAGTTTTGGCGGGTACCCCCCGTTCCTCGCTGCATGGGCTCCGTTCTTCCTGTTCTTCCTTGTGGGTGAGACTGTTCTCATTCGGACCGAGGAATGAGCGGGTTTTCCATTCGCCTCTCGCGCAAAGAGGATGCTGAGCACTTCTTTCTTGTCGAAGACGATGCGGCAGAACTGCTAAGACAGGCCCCGGAGCTTGAGGGCATTCCGATCCCGCCTACGTCCAGCATCGAGCACCACATCAAAGCGATAGCGCATGGACGCTCACTCACCGCGGTGGCTGGGGAAGAGATTGTCGGCTTTGCTGAGGCGGGCCCCGTCCGCAGAGAACTGCATTTGCACGAGCTCAGCGTATCACGAAAACACCAACGGAAAGGGATTGGTGCAACGCTGCTGGGCGCGTTGAAGATTGATGCGCGCAATTCCGGCTTCAGAGCAATCACGCTCAATACGTTTCGCGAGATCGCGTGGAACGCGCCATTTTACGCGCGGCATGGTTTTGTCGAAGTGGAGAACTTTGAAGGGCGTCCACATTTGGCTGAATCGCTGGAGGGTGCCGTCGCTTTGGGCATTCCCGCCGAGAGCCGCTGCGCAATGATCCATTTCCTCGATTGATTGCCCGCGCGGCGGCGCATGAGCCCTCGTAGCAACGCTCTGCCGCAAGCTGGTTTGAACACCTCAGCCTTCGCGCCTAGGCTTGAGGCCAAGCTCTGGGGAGGACAAATATGAAGTGCATTCAACTCATCGGCGTATTGGGCGCGGCCGCGCTGCTGTCAGCTTGCGGCAATCGCAGCGATGAAACCGCCGAGGCTTCACGCGAATTGATCCCGCTTGAGGATGTCGATGCGCCAACCGATGAAGAGATGGCCCTCGGCGTGGGCGCAGAGGATGCGGTGGATGGCGCCGATGGGAGCGTGAGCGGCAATGATTCGGCCTCTGGCCTCAACATCACCAGCGGGCCAGATTACGGCAAGGACGCAGCGAGCGGTTCTGACACAATGATCCGCGGCGAAAGCTCGCAAGCCATCGATCCCAATGCATCCAAATTGATCAAGGCTGACCCAGCGCAGTAGGCTGAGCCAAGTCCGCTCAGCGCATCATAGTGCTGCGCGCGATCCGGCCCACCAGCGGCAGCAGGCCGGGATGGTTGGCGCCGGAATAGGTTGATCCTGCACCAAACTCAGCCGCCAAGCGCCGATGCGCCTCTGGCAGATCGTGATAGGGCATTGACGGCATCAGGTGGTGCAGCGCGTGATATCGCAGACCAACAGGGGCCCAAACCTCTGCAATGGGACCCGGCGGCGGGACATTCACGCTGTCGAGGAACTGGGCGGTCACCGTCATTGGTTCGCCTTCATTCTCCCACAAATGCGCCACCAATGTGCGCAGCTGGTTTAGAACCGCCGTCAGCGACAGAATTGCCAGCGCGATCAGCAGTGGTCGCCAGCCGAGAAATTGAGTGCTCGCAAGCAGCGCCCATGACCAGACGAACACACCCGCCTCTTGCCATTTCACCTGGCGAGACAGCTCTCCCTTGGGCGGCTTGCGGCGGAAATCCGGGTTGATCGACAGCGCAGAAAACCGCTCCCACACAAACGTGCGAACCGGCGGGATAATCGCGCCCAATGGCACGAGGATCGCCGCACGTACGATCAGAGCAATCGGGGCAAGAAACGCGACCAGCACAAAAGCGGGCAAGCTCCACGGTTTCATCAGCGCCAGTGGCAGATATTCGGGATCTTCAATCGTGCCGTAACGCGTCCGAGTGTGGTGGATCGTGTGCACGCCCTCATACATGAAGCTGGGGGTCAGCAGCGGAATGCCGACCAGCAGGTTCCAACCCTTGCGAAACCCGGGCAGCGCATCGCGGTGAATATGAGTGAGCTCGTGGATGAACATCAGCGAGCGGTAAAGCGCCAAGGCCGCGACCAGGCCGAACACGATTGAAAGCGCCAAATTGCCCGACAGGATCGCGCCTGCGATACCCGCATATCCAACACCGGTCGAAATCAGCATGTCGGGCCAGTAAATCCCGGCGCGTGCTTCGCCCAAATCCTTGGTCAGATCGCGCGCGGAGCGCAGCATATCTTTATCGTCGCTCGTCTGGAACTGCGCACGCGTGGGCACACCAGCGGTCTCGCCGGGCGCGTCCTTTGCAGGGACAAGAGGTTGCTCAATCATCGTCATTACGGTGCTTTCAATTCCGCCATTTAGGCGATCTTACCGGCGAGGACAAACGCATCCTGTTGGCAAGAGTGATCGATTCTCTTGCGCGTTGGCCGCTGCCGGGACAAACAGATGCCTTGGCAATGGGCTGAACAAGGCGATCTGCGTGACCAATGCGCAAATAAGCATCGAAGCGGTAACCGACAAGCGCGGACGGGCGCAATTCGTTGAATTGGGGCGTGAATTTTCGGCATCTGTCCCGCACCACGTCCCGCAATTGCGCTCTGAATTGCTGGAACTGATCAACCCGGACAAGAACCCGTTCTTCAAGCATGGCAAGGCGCAATTGTTCATCGCTCACCGCGCAGGAAAAATGGTCGGGCGCATTTCGGCGCAGATCGATGAGCTGGCGCTGGCCATGCCCGCCGAGCAGGGCTTTGGCCCGGGAACCGGCATGTTCGGATATTTCGATGCAGCCGACGAACAGGTGGGATCGGCTCTGCTGGAAAAGGCGCAAAGATGGCTGGCGGAGCAAGGCATGACGCGCGTGCTCGGCCCAATCTCTATGGCCATGTGGGAGGAGCCCGGGCTGTTGGTAAGCGGCCATGACCATTCGCCGATGATCATGATGGGCCATCATCCCGCGCACTATCAAAGCTGGATCGAAGGCGCAGGCTACACCCGCGCCAAGACGCTTTACACCTATGATCTCGACATCACGAAAGACTTCCCGCCGCTGGTCCAGCGGATCGTGAAATCGGGCAAGCGCAACGAGCGGATCACCATTCGCCGCGTCGACAAATCCAATTGGGACAGGGACGCAGGGATCGTGCTGTCGATCCTCAACGATGCCTGGTCGGACAATTGGGGCTTCACCCCTTTTACCCCGGAAGAGGTCGCCTATGCCGGCAAGAAGCTGAAGACGATCATCTTTGAGCCGCTCAATATGATCGCCGAGGTCGAGGGCAAACCGGTGGCCTTCATGCTGACCTTCCCAGACATCAACGATGTGCTGGACAAAATCGATGGCAAGCTGCTGCCGTTTGGCTGGTTCCACATGCTGCGTTGGCTGCGCGGGCCGCGCGGATCGGGCATGCGGGTGCCGCTGATGGGCGTTCTAAAAGAGGTGCAAAATTCGCGGCTGGCGAGCCAGCTGGCCTTTATGATGATCAACGAGATCCGCGACAGCGCCAACACCACCTTTGCCTCAAAGCGGGCGGAGATCGGCTGGATCTTGGAAGACAATCAGGGAATGGTCGCGATTGCCGACACAATTCAGGCTCAGATCAACCGCGAATATGCGATCTATGAAAAGCCGCTGGTTTAGGGTCTAGCCGGCGCAGTACACCTTGCAGACTGTAACGGATGCGCCAATCTGTTCGTAAGACCAATTGTCGTTACGTCGTTTAGCCAAGGGTGAAGCATGCTCTCATTTAGCAAAGGAAAAACTGCACCTGCCCGCCTGCCCCGGCTCGTCCTGGTGGTTGAAGACGATGCCGAGCATGGCCGCGTGCTGGAGCGGGCCCTGATCCACGAAGGCGTGGAAGAGGTGAACATCTGTCCCTCGACAGCCTGCTCGCTGGAGCGGCTGCGCTCTGGATCGTTCGATGCAATCATCCTCGATGTGCATCTGGCGGACAGCGATATGGGCTGGCAAATTGCGGAACTGGTCGATGCGGTCGGCGGCGATGCCACCCGCATCATTTTTCAGACCGATGATCCCACCGAAATCCCGCTAGCGATCCAGAAACTCGGCCCTGTCCTTACCAAGCCCTATGGCCCTGATGATCTAATTTCGATGCTGAAGGCGGCCCCACGCCAAGGCATGTTTGATCGGCTCCGCCGCAAGGGCTGATCCCCGCAAAGCTCTGGCACGATACGAAAAAAGGCCTTCACTCGGGTGAGTGAAGGCCTTGGGATCGTATCACCAACCGCTTGGACGGGAGGGGGGTCTCGGCGGTGATACAGACAAAATGCACCGCCCAAACTCTGGTTCCCGCTAACTTCAAAAAAAATCAAAAATTTGACTCCATATCGGAGCAAACCGAGGGCATCCTTCTCTCACGCAACCCGACCAAGAGTTGAGCCGCCACTTGAGACCTATTGCAACCAAGCATAGATGCGCCGCGTAACTGCAACGAAGCTATAGAATAGGCGCTCCAAATCGTTATAGGGATGCGCATATCCAAGAATGAAAGCGAACCAATGCCACTTGGCCAAGACATTTCTACCAACCTTCCTTACCTACGCCGCTACGCACGGGCGCTGACTGGGGCGCAGGCGACGGGCGATGCGTTCGTGCGCGCTACATTGGAAGCGGCGCTGGCCGATGAAACGCTGAAAAAATCGCTCGAAGGAGGCCGAGTTGCGCTTTATGCCGCGTTCAACAAGGTCTGGTCGAGCGCCTATTTGGAAGTCGCCAAGGATGAGGCACCCGCCGGCGAGCATGAAGCAGCGGCCAAGGCGCGGCTAGAAGCCATCACGCCGCTTAATCGTCAGGCTTTGCTGCTGACGACTCTCGAAGACTTCACCCCGGCGCAAGCGGCGCAGATTATGGAGCTGGAACCCGCTGACGTCGAAAAGCTGGTGCAAGAGGCGGTGAGCGAAATTGATCGCGAGACCAGCACTGAGGTGCTGATTATCGAAGACGAGCCGTTGATCTCCATGCAGCTTGAGGATCTGGTCAAATCGCTGGGTCACACCATTTGCGGGACAGCCGCGACGCGAACGCAAGCGCGCGAAATCATCGCGGAAAAAACGCCCGGATTGGTGCTGGCCGATATTCAATTGGCTGATGGTTCATCGGGCCTCGATGCCGTCGACGACATTCTGGCGATTGGCGATGTGCCGGTAATCTTCATCACCGCTTATCCAGAGCGCCTGCTGACCGGCGACCGGCCAGAGCCTACCTATTTGGTGACCAAGCCATTTGAGGAACGCACTGTTAGCGCGGCTGTCAGCCAGGCTTTGTTCTTCGGCTCCAGCAAGCCGCTCGATTAGATTCCCAAAAAGTAGCAGGCGAGCAATCAGCCCGCTGGTTGATCGCGCAATTGAAATTCGCCTGCGGGGCGAACCGGCACACGTAGGGCGCAGCGCACCCCGGCGGTGTCGAATTGCAAATCAACCGGATGGCGCAGTTCGTGAGCAACGATCTTTTGAATGAGCTCAGTGCCGAAGCCGCGCCCGCGCGCCTCGCTCACTTCTGGTCCGCCCGCCTCCAGCCATTCCACTTCGGCCAAGTCCGGCTCTATCAATGACCATGTGATCGACACCCGGCCCGCATCAGCGCTCAGCGCGCCATATTTGGCGGCGTTGGTAGCAAGCTCGTGAATCGCCTGCCCAAACGTCAGCGCATTATTAGGGGCAAGCTCCACGTCTGGTCCCGCGATCTCGATCTCGTGTTCTCTTGCCGCGCTGACATGGGCCAGCTCTGCTTTCACCACGGAGGCGATCGGCGTGGTTCCCCATTCCGAATTGGTCAGCAAATCATGGGTTGCGGAAAGCGCCCTGATCCTGCCAGCGAGCCCTTCCGCAAAATCATCGAGACTGTCCGCCCGGCGCCGCGTCAGCGACAGCAGGGAAAGAACATTTGCGAGCGTGTTCTTCACCCGGTGATTGAGCTCCCGGGTAAGCGAATTGCGGATTGAGTGCTGCTCTTCGAAGAACTCAAGGCGCGCGTTGTCCTTCGCCATTTGCCGGGTCAGGATCCGGGCGAGCGCAGCGAGCAATGCGGCCACCGAGAGGCCGAGCAGCAGAGTGACCACAGACAATGGGGTCAACAAAGCAGGCGTAGGCGCGGCCACTTCCAAACGCATTGTGCGGCCAGCAATCTTGACCTGTTCTTGGTTCACATCATTGCTGGCGGCGGTTGAGGTGCGCTCTGCCAGCAGCGCGGCCTGATCGTCCATTCCGTCGAACAGGCGAACAGTAAGATCATTCTCAGTCGCCGGCTCCAGTGCCGATGACAGGAACATATTTGCGTCGAACGCGCGGTGCAGGAAGCCATTAAGCGCATCCCCATCCATCACTGGCATGGCAATTAAAAAGGCGGACACATCGCCGCCCTCAGAGCCAGCGATCATCAACCTGCCAGAGGCCGAAGGAGCCCCGCTGGCTAGGACCGCCGCCAGTGTTTGTTGAAGCATCGGGCTTGCTTGCTCTTCGCTATCTTCAGCGCCTGTCAGGGGCATCCAGCCCATCGGCCCCGCCCCCGGTATTTGGAATTCGCCCTCCATATCGCTGCTGAACTGCTGAAGCAGATCCGGCTTAGCCCGACCATCGCTGAACAACACGACCGCGCCCGCATGCATGTAAGAGACAGCAATGTTCGCTTCATGGCTCAATTCAGAAGCGATGGAAGCGGCAATTTTGCGGGTCTGCAGGCTTTCGTTGTAGCGCGCATTTGCCTCTATGGCGAACACGCTGAGCAAGGTAACCGCAGAAACCGCGATGAAAATAAACGCGGGCACGGCGCTCGGATAGGCAATCAGCCATTGCCGAATTCCTCCGAGTGATACCGTGTGTTTTTGTTTAGATGCCTTTGCGTGCATCAGTCCAAGCTCTTATGTGTCAGTTGCAAGGGAACAATACATAGGCAGTATCGTTCCCAAATTGATACGTAATAGTGACGCCGATATGGCGGGAAATGCCGGTGCCTTTCGCCTGCTGTGGAGTATATCAGGATCAATTATGGCCTCGGGTAAAGAAACATCGCCGACTGACGCAGCGGCGCAAAAATCAAAAAGCGCGAAAGCTGCAGACCAGCCGCAATGGGCCGACGGGCTTAAACAGCTGTACGATTCCGTGGTCGAAGAACCGCTGCCTGACAGCTTTAAAGACCTGCTGTCTCAGCTGGACGACGCCGGCACAGACGACGCCAACCAGAATGGGAATGGCTGATGTCGGTCGAGACCCGCAGCGCGTCTGAAAAAGCCGACTTTAAGCGCGAGCTGACCGAGGTTGTGCCGCATTTGCGCGCGTTTGCGCGCGGCCTTTGCGGCCGTCCCGACATGGCCGATGATCTGGTTCAGGAAACTCTGCTGAAGGCATGGGCCGCGCAGGAACGGTTTGAACCGGGCACATCCATGCGCGCTTGGACCTTTGTGATTCTGCGCAATGCCTATCTCACCGATATGCGGCGCAACCGTTTTCGCGGTGATTATGATGAGACAGTGGCGGAACGCATTTTGACTGCGCCAGCTGGGCAGGAAGAACCGATCCATCTGTCCGATATGCACCGCGCGCTGCTGACGCTGCCGCCGGAACGGCGCGAGGCCTTGTTGTTGGTCGGCGCAGGCGGGTTCTCTTACGAGGAAGCGGCGCAAATTTGCGGGTGCGCCGTCGGCACGATTAAGAGCCGTGTGGGCCGCGCCCGCTCAACGCTCAATGACATGCTGGCGGAGGGCAATATTCCGCAACGCTCGATCGAAGATGAGACCGCGCACCGCGCCATCCTAGAAGAATTGGACGATGTTGCCGCTGGCAATGGCGAGACGGCTAAGATCGACTAGGTCAGGCACACTATCCACGCCTACTCAACGCACGTCCAGCCGCCTGGAATCTCAAGTTCACACATCAGGCGCTTGGCGCGGCTTTACAGTCCTGCAATAAGGCCGACGACCGACTGGAATTGCCTGAAATGACGAGTGAAACACCCGATCCAAACGCCAGCGAGCCAAGTGCCATCCCTGCTTCCAGCAGGCGGCTAGCCTTTGCCGAGCAGGAAGTGCGTCTGGTGTCGGCATTGGTCTTGCTGATCGGGATTGGCCTGTTCCTCGCCTTACCCTTTGTTCTGTCGATTGGCTCGGTGGTGTTCCTGCCGTTGGTCACAGCGATCTTGCTCACCATCCTGCTGTCGCCGCTCGCCGATAGAATGGCGCGGATCGGCCTGCCTAATGTGCTCGCATCCTTGGGCTCATTGCTAGCGTTCTTGGCCGTTGTGCTTCTCGCGCTTGCGCTGGTGCTTCAGCCTGCTCTCGCCCTGTTCGACACCCTGCCGGCCATTACCGAGCAAGTTGGCGCGCGCTTTGCTGAGCTGCGCGATCAGTTCGAATGGCTCGCCATCATCAATCGGGAACTGGGCGAAATATTAGGCGAATCTGGCACCCGCGAAGTCGTGCTCGCCACCCCAACCCTGCTCGAACAGATCGCTTGGTCGACCCCCAGCGTGCTGATCGAGGTCTTGATCACCCTGCTGATGACGTTCTTCATGATCGAGGCGCGCGTGCGGCTGAGGCGGCATTTGCTGTTTGATCGCTCCAGCTTCGGCTCCAGCGTGAAGGCCGCGCGAGTGCTGCGCGAGGTGCAGGACCGGGTTGCCGCCTATATTCTCACCGTCGGCTTCATCAACGCCTGTGTCGGTGTGGTCGTCGCGCTTGGTGCATGGGCGCTGGGTGTGGAGGCGCCGATCATGTGGGGCGGGCTCGCCGCGATCCTCAATTTCGTGCCCTATATCGGGCCAATCGCCATGGCTGCCCTGCTCGGCATGTTCGGCATCGGCACGGCGGACACCGTGTTCTTAGGACTGGTCCCGGTCACGGCATACATCGTGCTGCACACGGTAGAGGCGAATGTCGTCACCCCATCAATTCTGGGCGCGCGCTTTACCATGAACCCGGTGATGATCTTGCTCGCGCTTTCCTATTTCACGTGGATCTGGGGTGTGCCAGGCGCGCTGCTATCGGTGCCAATCCTGCTGACGCTCACCGCTCTGTTCGACCACGTTGGCCGCCCCAATCTGATCGGCTTTGTGTTTGGCGAACCCCTGTTTGCCAGCGAGCTGTTCAACCGCGGCCTCGAAGAGGAAGCCGGCCCAGCGGGCTAGCCTCGCAAGCCTTCAATCCTTGGACCGGTCCACCGTGCTGGTCACCGCCACGTTCATCGTGACATTGGCCAATGTCCGCATGATATCGGGCAGCATTTCCACCGCCACCAGCAAAGCTAGCGGCTCAATGGGGACGCCCATCGCGAGCGCAATCGGACCAATCGACACCACGAAACTGATCGAGCCGGGCAGGCTGACAGAGCCGATGGAGATGATCACCGCCACGCCAATACCGATCAGCATCAGCGGCCAGGACACCTCGATGCCGGCAAGGCTGGCGACATACAGCGCCACCGCCATATTCATCGCCACGCTGGTCGCGCGGAAAATCGCCACCGCCAGCGGCAGCACGAACTCGTTGGTTTCCTCCCGCAGGTTCAGGCGCGCCGCGCTGTCGAGCATGGCTGGCAGGCTGGCGAGCGAGCTTTGCGTGGAGACTGCAACCGCTTGGGCAGGCAGCACCGCTTTCGCAAAACGCAGCGGGCTGACTCCGCCCAGCGCCCACGCCATCAGATAGGCCAGCACCAGGATGAAACCGCCCATTGCGGAGACGACCAGAATGTAATGTGCCAATGTCGCAAACGCGCCGCCGCCGCTTTTGAGGCCCACGCCAAAGGCGAGCGCAAACACGCCGAGCGGCGCGATCCACAGCACCCAGCCGATGATCATCAGCATGGTGTTGGCCAGCGCATGGAAAAAGCCGAGCATCCGCTCGCTCTGATCCTTAGGCAGGCCCGTAACGGCGACCGCAAACAGAGCGAAGAATATAGTCAGCGGTAGCATTGCCGTTTCCGCCGCGGCGGCGATGATATTGGGCGCGATGAGCGAGGCGAGGAAATCGAGCACGCCGGGCACTTGCTGCTCGCCATCCGGGACAGCGGCCAAAAACCCGCTCGCGCTATCGGGAATCGGCAAAGCACCGAGCACAACCGGCATCATTAGGGCGGTGAACAATCCGCCCGCAATCAGCACCGCAAACACAAGGGCCAAGAACCGCCGCGCCGCCGCGCCCGCCCGCGCAGCCTCGGCCATTTGCGCAATGCCCAGCACCAGCAGCGCCGCAACCAGCGGGATGATCGTCATCTGCAGCGCCCGCAGCCACAGGCTGCCGGTGAGCGCGATGATTTGCTGCAGCCAGTCAGCGATCCCGCCGCCCGCCAGCACCATGCCGAGCAGCAACCCTGCGACCAGCCCGGCAAATGTCAGCGCCACTGGCAGACGGATAGAGGCCAGCTCGTAACG
Organism: Erythrobacter sp. S249; assembly: GCF_057364975.1. Taxonomy (NCBI): domain Bacteria; kingdom Pseudomonadati; phylum Pseudomonadota; class Alphaproteobacteria; order Sphingomonadales; family Erythrobacteraceae; genus Erythrobacter; species Erythrobacter sp. S249. The sequence goes on from NZ_CP200287.1 coordinate 1,360,016, forward strand.
CTGTCCGCTCGTGGCTGCTGCGCTTTGGCCTTCAACTTCGCTCAAATTCTGTCCCCTTTGGGCCTTGCGCCCTTCCATTCGTGCGATAACCGCGCCAGAAGCGCCTGACAAATCGGCTTTTGCCCCGCGCACATTCGCAGCGGCGCTTTCATGGAGAGAACAGAAACAGCCATGGCACGCAAATTCTTTGGCACAGACGGCATCCGTGGCCGCACGAACAGCGATGTGATGACATCGCAAATGGCGATGAAAGTGGGACAGGCAGCGGGCGCTCACTTCATGCGCGGCAAGCACCGCCACCGGGTTGTGATTGGCAAGGACACGCGCCTGTCCGGCTATATGATTGAAAGCGCTCTGGTCGCAGGCTTCACCAGTGTCGGCATGGATGTGATCATGACCGGCCCGATCCCGACCCCGGCGATCGCGCTGCTGACGCGCGAAATGCGCGCCGATCTGGGTGTGATGATTTCCGCTAGCCACAACCCCTACGAAGACAATGGCGTCAAACTGTTCGGCCCTGACGGCTTTAAGCTGTCCGATGAAGACGAAATGCAGATTGAAGAGTTGCTGGATATGGAACCAGCGCTGGTCGATGCCCCGCAAATTGGACGCGCGCGGCGGATCGAGGATGCCCGCGGGCGCTATATCCACGCGGTCAAGCAATCTGTATCTGATGAGGTCAGCTTTGACGGGCTGAAGGTGGTGGTCGATTGCGCCAATGGCGCGGCTTACGAAGTGGCTCCATCGGCGATTTGGGAGCTTGGCGCGCAGGTCATCACGGTCGGCGTTGACCCCAATGGCACCAATATCAATGACGGCGTTGGCTCCACCGCGATCGAAGCGCTGCAAGCCAAGGTCGTCGAGGAACAGGCCCATATCGGCATCGCTTTGGATGGCGACGCAGACCGGCTGATCGTCGTGGATGAGAAAGGCTGCGCGGTCGATGGCGACCAGATTATGGCTCTGATCGCGACCCGGATGCATGAAAAGGGCGCTCTGACCGGCGGCGGTGTGGTTGCCACTGTCATGTCCAACCTGGGGCTGGAGCGGCACCTCCGGTCACATGGCCTCACGCTGGAGCGGACCAAGGTCGGTGATCGCTATGTGCTGGAGCGCATGAAACAGGGCGGCTTTAACATCGGCGGCGAGCAATCGGGGCATATGATCCTGCTCGATCACGCAACCACTGGCGATGGCACGGTCGCCGCGCTGCGCGTGCTTTCCAGTCTGGTGCGCTCTGATAAACCTTCCAGCGAGCTGCTGCATGTGTTCGATCCGGTCCCGCAATTGCTCAAAAACGTGCGCTATCCCGGTGGGAAGCCCTTGGAGAACGACGCCGTCAAACAGGTAATCAGCGAGGCTGAAGCAGAGCTGGAAGGCAAAGGCCGCTTGGTTATCCGCCCATCCGGCACTGAGCCGGTGATCCGCGTCATGGCGGAGGGCGATAACAGCGCCCAGGTAGAGGCAGTGGTGGACCGCATCTGCGACGCCGTGCGCGCCGCCGCATAGGCCTCAGCCGAGAGGGAAAAGACCATGCTCGAAATGCGCCCCGATTGCGAAAAATGCGGCACTGATCTGCCCGCCGAGGCACCCGGCGCGTTTATCTGCAGCTTTGAATGCACGTTCTGCGCCGAGTGCGCGGACGCTCAGGATGACCAATGCCCCAATTGCGGCGGCGAATTGATGGACCGCCCTACCCGGGCCAAGGCTCTGCAAGAGAAATTTCCGCCCAGCACGCAGCGTAAGTTTAAAGGATGAGCGAGAACGCACCGCCTGCTCCGCCGCGCATTCTGGCGATTGCCGGGTCCGATTCCTCTGGCGGCGCGGGCATTCAGGCCGACATCAAAACGATCACCATGCTGGGCGGTTACGCGATGACCGCGATCACCGCCGCGACCGCGCAGAACAGCCAAGGTGTGCAGGCGATCACGCCGCTGTCTGGTGACTTCGTCGCCAAGCAGATCACCAGCTGCATCAACGATATCGGTGTCGATGCGATCAAGATCGGCATGCTGCATGACGCCGACATTATCGCCCATGTGGCGGACGCGCTGGAACTGGTCGACAGCCTGGTGCCCGTGGTCCTGGACCCAGTAATGGTCTCAACCTCCGGGGCGACCCTGATCGCGGATGAGGCGATTGAGGTCATGCGTGAACGGCTGTTCCCGCGCGCCACCATCGTCACGCCCAACCTGCCAGAGCTAGAGCATCTGGTCCGCCGCAATCTTAGCGACACGCGCCTGATCGAAGGCGCCGCCGAGGAGCTGATCCGGGCCCATGGCTGCGATGTGCTGGCCAAAGGCGGGCACACAGAGGATGCGCGCATTATCGATATTCTGGTGCGCCGTGGCGAAGTGCCTAAACACTTTGCTCAAGCCAAGATCGACACGCGCCACACGCACGGCACCGGCTGCACTTTGTCATCGGCCATTGCGGTGCTGCTAGGCCACGGTCAGCCGCTCGAAAACGCGGTCCGACTGGGCCAGAGCTTTGTCCGGCAAGCAATCGCAGCGGCACCGGGGTATGGCCTTGGTAATGGACCGCTCGGCCATCAGGCGGTGCGCAGCCTATGATGGAGCCGGTCATCCGTGTGGATGGCCGCGACGCCGACCCACTCAGCGGCCGCGTACGGATCGATTGGCCAAAGGCTCTATGGAACGCTGGCATGCTAGGCGGAACGGCAGCTGCGCTCTTTGTCGCGAGCCTGCCCGCCATCGCACTGCTCCTTGGGCTAACCTATTTTACGCTGCTGATCGGTCACAGCGTTGGCATGCACCGGATGATGATCCACCGGACGTTCAAAGCGCCCAGATGGCTCGCCAGAGCGCTGATTTACATCGGCACGATCGTCGGCGTTTCTGGCCCATCGGGTATCATCCGCATTCACGACACCAGAGATTGGGCGCAGCGCGAGCCGAGCTGCCACGACTTCTTCGCGCATCGCCGATCATTGGCTCAAGACCTCGCGTGGAACCTGTTTTGCAAATTTGAATTTGAGCGCCCACCCAAGGTGACAATCGAGCCGGAAATCGCCGAAGATCCTTTCTACCGAATGCTCGATGCGACATGGCGATTGCACCAAATCCCGCTCGCCATCGCGCTCTATTGGATTGGCGGTTGGGCCTTCGTTCTATGGGGCGTCTGCGCCCGCGTGTTCGTGAGCACGGCGGGTCATTGGACCATCACCTACTTTTGCCACAACCCCGGCCCCGGACGCTGGCTGGTGCGCGATGCAGGCATTCAAGCCTCCAACCTGCCGGGCCTTGGCCTGCTCACCTATGGCGAGTGCTGGCACAACAATCACCACGCTTTTCCCGAGTCCGCACGGATCGGCATTGAGCCAGGACAGGCCGATCCGGGCTGGTGGGTGATCGCCGGTTTGGAGCGCCTGGGCCTAGCCCACGAAGTTGGTGCCCCGCGCGAGCACGACCGCCGGGAGGACTTGGTTGAGCGAAATAGTGCGTGATGCGCTGTTTGAAAGCGGCTTAACCACCCGCTCCGGTCACCTAAGGGTGAAACCCCTAGCGCTTAAGCTCGTAAAAGTCGGAGATATGCGACCAGGCCTCATCGGCGGTTTCGCACCAATGGAACAGCTCAAGATCTTTCTTTGAAATCGTGCCTTCCTCAGCGATCGCTTCGAAATTGACCACCCGGTTCCAGAAATCCTTGCCAAACAGCAAGATTGGAATGGGCTGCATCTTGCCGGTCTGGATCAGGGTCAGCAGCTCAAAGAACTCATCAAAGGTGCCGAATCCGCCGGGGAACACCGCAACCGCCCGCGCACGCATCAAGAAGTGCATTTTGCGCAGCGCGAAATAGTGGAAATTGAGGCTGAGATAGGGCGTCACATAGGAATTGGGCGCTTGCTCATGCGGCAAAATAATGTTGAGCCCGATCGATTCAGCGCCGGCATCTGAAGCACCGCGATTGGCGGCTTCCATGATCGACGGGCCGCCGCCAGAGCACACAACAAACTGCCGCTTGCCGTCTTCCACGATCCCTTTTTCCGAGACCATTTTCGCCAGCTTGTGCGCCTCGGTATAATATTTCGACTTCGCCGCTAAGCTAGCCGCGACCTTTTGCTCATATTCGCTGCCGTTCTTGGCCGCTTCAACCTTAGCATCCGCTTCTTCAGGTGAAGGAATTCGGGCCGATCCGTACATCACCAGAGTAGAACCAACGCGCGCCTCGTCCAGCAGCATTTCCGGCTTCAAGAGTTCGAGCTGGAAACGCACCGGGCGCAGCTCATCACGCAGCATGAAATCAACATCGCGAAACGCCAGCTTATAGGCGGGATGCTCGGTCTGAGGTGTGTGGTCAGGCGCTTCTTCGGCGAAGCGGGTTTCCTGCTCGGCGCGGTAAAACTTGCGATCTATGAGGTCTTTTTCAGTCATATCAACGCCCTTAGGCGCACAGCCAAGCGCGGGCAAGGACCACGCCGGTCCGAATTGACTGAACCGGCCAAGCCGCACCGCTTGCTCTAAAGCGCGCTATCCGTTAGTTTTCTTTCCAGGTCCTCGCGAGAACATGCGCGCGAGAGGAAGAGAAAGAGTTGAGTATGGCGGATCTGTCTCCGCCGGACGGTTTTAAAAAGGCTGGCAGAAAAAGGGGACGCAAGTCCGGTAAAGTAGCCGATTTTCGCTACAAACGCGCCCACCAGCCCAATGAAAGCAGTCACCCCGCCCATGGCCGGCCGGGTGCACATCCACGCGGTAAAAACGCGGGCGGACGCTCGCATCGCCCTAATGAGGCGTACGCTGCGCTCGATCTTGGCACCAACAATTGCCGGCTGCTGATTGCGCGGCCTTCGGGTAAAGATTTCACTGTCATTGATGCGTTCAGCCGGGTGGTGAAGCTGGGCGAGGATCTCGCCAGCACGGGCCGCCTTTCTGATGAGGCGATGGACCGCGCGCTGGGCGCGCTCTCGATTTGCGCGGACAAACTGCGCCGCCGCAAGGTGCGGCTTGCCCGCTCGGTCGCGACAGAAGCCTGTCGCAGGGCCAGCAATGGGGCGGATTTCATCGAACGCGTGCGGCAGGAAACCGGGATCGTGCTCGACATTATCAGTGCAGAAGAAGAGGCGCGCCTCGCGGTGCTGGGTTGCCATATCCTGCTGGAGCAAGGCCACGGCCCCGCGGTCATTTTCGACATTGGTGGCGGGTCGACGGAACTGGTCCTGCTGGAGCCGGGCGGCAAAGTCCCGCGCATTATCGACTGGCAAAGCGTGCCTTGGGGCGTCGTCTCGCTGACCGATACGGTCGGGCGCGGTGCCAACACAGACGAGGGCAGAGCCGAGCGTTATGCCGAGATGCGCCGCCGCGTATCGGAAAGCTTCGCCCCCTTTGCCAAGCGCGTCAGCGAGGCCGCCGCGCATGAGGACATCCGCCTGCTCGGCACCAGCGGCACGGTGACAACGCTCGCCAGCCTGCATCTTGAGTTGCCGCATTATGATCGCAAGGCGGTTGATGGGCTGATCGTGCCATCACGCTCTATGCGCGACATCAGCACCCGGCTGTCCACCATGTCGCCGGAGCAGCGCAGCGAGCTGCCCTGCATCGGCAATGACCGGGCCGATCTGGTGGTTGCGGGCTGCGCGATTTTGGAATCGATCCTGGATCTATGGCCGGCCAGCTGCCTTGGCGTGGCGGACCGGGGCATTCGCGAGGGCATTTTGCGCAGCCTTATGGCGGCCGAGCGAGACGGCGAACGCTGCATGCGCGCACTACAAAAACTGCGCGCGGGCGAAGTACCGGTTGCTGGCGGCGACGCCAAAAGCGGCGGGCAATAGGCGATGACACGCTCTGGCCGCGACCCGGAAAAACGGGTCCGAAAATCGCGCAAGCGCACCGCATCATCGACCCGCTGGCTCGAGCGTCAGCTGAACGATCCCTATGTCAAAAAGGCCAAGGCCGACGGCTATCGGAGCCGCGCGGCCTATAAGCTGATCGAGCTGGACGAGCGCTTTGGCCTGATCCGGGGTGCTAAGCGCGTTGTCGATCTCGGCATTGCACCGGGCGGCTGGGCGCAGGTGGTGCGCAAGCAAGCACCGCGCGCCGCGATTGTCGGAATTGACCTGCTGCCGACCGAACCGATTGAAGGCGTCGCGATCCTGGAAATGGATTTCATGGCCGATCACGCGCCCGCTGCTTTGCAAGCGGAGCTCGACGGAAAGCCTGATTTGGTGATGTCGGATATGGCCGCAAACACGGTGGGTCACAAACAGACCGACCATTTGCGCACGATGGGCCTGGTCGAGGCGGCGGCGTGGTTCGCCACAGAGAACCTGGAAGAAGGCGGCACCTTCATTGCCAAGGTGCTGGCGGGCGGCACGGACACCGATTTGCTCAACCTGCTCAAGAAGCATTTCAAGAGCGTCAAGCACGCCAAACCCCCGGCCAGTCGCAAGGGTTCATCGGAATGGTATGTTGTGGCTCAGGGATTTAAGCCCGGCGCAGAGGCCGGCTAGCGTCTGATAAGACAGGACGGCACCGCGCCGCCCCGCATTCCACTAGGCGCTTATTCCGCAGTCGCTTCTTCGATTTCGGCAGCGGCGTCTTGCTCAGCTTCTGCCTCTGCCACTTCGCCTGCTTCACCTTCAGCGGCGTCTTCTGCTTCTTCTTCGCCGCTGTCTTCAGCAACCGCCTCGACGAAAGTTGGAACTTCGAGGTTTGAGCCGAGCGAGTTCATGTAGACCGCAACAGCAGCGCGGTCTTCAATCTTCGAAAGACCAGCAAAGCTCATCTTGGTGCCGTCAGCAAAACGACGCGGGCTTTCCAGCCACGCATCCATTGCGTCCCAGTCCCAAACGCCGTCTTTGCCAGACAGGACCGCGCTGTATTCGTAGCCAGCGACACTCTTACCGATGGGTTTGCCCATAATACCATAAAGGTTAGGACCGATGCCGTTCGCGCCGCCTTGGTCAACCGTGTGGCAGGCGGAGCATTTGTTGAACACTTGCGCGCCCTTTTCGACTGTGGTCTCCGCCATGTTCAGCGCCTCAGCCATGGTCATTTTAGCCTCAGCGGCATCTTCCACTACGCCTTGAATCGGATAACCCAATTGCTCCGGACGCTCTGGGTTGTCGGCGTGGAAATACTTGCCGCTCAGAATCGAGAAGCCGAGCGCGATAATGCCTGCAAACAGCACCCAGCCAGCGGCGGTGTTAAAACGATCATCCATGGTGAATTGAGATCCGGTAATCTTGCTATTGTCAAAGTTGGGGTCGCTCTAATGGCCGATGCCCTTTGGTGCAAGAGTGATCGCAGCATTACGCATTGCACCAAATGCAAGCGCGCCAAAGAGCGAGCTTGCGACCGGGCCGCTCCCTCTTTAGCAGGCTTGGCTCTATGCACAGTTTTCCCGCCCCTGCCCTCGCCATTGTTGAAACCATGCGCGCCGCCGCCGCTGAGCAGCCTGAACGCGCGATTGCGTTTCAAGGATCGCCGGGGGCCAATTCGCACCGCGCCGCAACCGAGGCAGCGGGCGATTATCTGCCGCTGCCCTGTTTCAGCTTTGAAGATGCGCTGGAGGCGGTGAAAGACGGACGGACCGCGCGCGCGATCATTCCGATTGAAAACTCCCAGCATGGCCGGGTTGCTGACATTCATTTCCTGCTACCGGAAAGCGGACTGTCGATTGTTGGCGAATATTTCATGCCGATCAATCACGCGCTGATGGGTCTTGGCACTGGACCGTTTGAGGCCGCCTACAGCCACCCGCAAGCGCTTGGCCAATCACGCTTTTTCCTGCGTGAGCGCGGCATTGTCCCGCTGAGCTATGCCGACACGGCGGGCGCTGCTGCCTTTGTTTCGGAGCGCGGCAATCCCAAGCTGGGTGCTATTGCCCCGGCGATTGCGGCCGAGCTTTACGGTCTCGAAATCGCTCAGCACAATGTCGAAGACAGCGCGGATAATATGACCCGCTTTGTGATTTTGGCCGAGGCTCCGGAAAGCGAAGAAGCGCTAGAGGGCAGCGCGGCAGTCACGACCTTCGTGTTCGAGGTCAAAAACATCCCGGCCGCGCTGTATAAAGCAATGGGCGGGTTTGCGACCAACGGCGTCAATATGACCAAGCTGGAAAGCTATCAAAAGGGCACAAGCTTCTCCGCGACCGCCTTTTACGCCGACATTCTGGGCGCGCCGGGCGATCCGGCGGTGGACCGGGCGCTGGAAGAACTTGCGTTTCATTCCAAAGAATTGCGGATTCTGGGCACCTACAAACAAGGCCGCGCGCGCCAGATTACTTAGGCGATTCGCTGAATTCGCGCGCCAGGGGCAAAACACTCACCCAATTGTTTAATGATCGGGTGTTGCGCCCTGCTGCGCTCCGTGCCACGAACATCCCCGCATGACGAGCGTAACAGGGACCAATTCAGGGCCAGCGGAGGCCCCCGGCGATGGCTCTGCTGCTGGCGGGGACGATGCGGCGCTTGATCCTGTTAGCAGTGCGAATGCACCGGGCAGCTGGCGCGAACTGCGCAGCAATGATGATATCCAGTTTGAGCAGATCGAAGTACCACCGATTCCGCCTCGCGAACCGGGTTGGTTCGAAGAGTTCATGCAAGCCCTGGCGGAATTCTTTGCTCCGCTGGGCGGAATGTTGGGCGGCGCGTGGCCAATCCTGCGCTGGGTGCTTCTTGCACTGCTGGTTGCAGCGGTTCTGTTCATTGTTTGGCGCATGTTCGGCCCGCTGACGGGACTGAGCGCGCGAACGGCAGAGGCAGAAGAAGACATTGAATGGCAGCCGGACCGGGCGCAATCGCTGGCCCTGTTGGAGGATGCCGACAAGCTTGCCGCTGACGGACGGTATGACGAGGCGGTGCGCCTGCTGCTGCAACGCAGTGTCGGCCAGATCGCATCCGCGCGGCCTGATTGGGTCGTCCCGTCCAGCACAGCGCGCGAACTGGCGGCACTGCCCGCCCTGTCAGACGCGGCCCGCACGGCCTTTCGCACAATTGCAGAGCGGGTGGAGCAAAGCCTGTTTGCGCTGCGCTCGCTCGATGCCGGTGATTGGGAGGCCGCCCGCAAAGCCTATGCCGATTTCGCCTTGGCCAAGATCGAAGGCAGCCGCCAAAAGCGCAACTTGATTGACCGCGACGCGGCAGCAGAGGCGAGCGCATGAGCGGCGCGCTGCAACAGGCAAACAACCGGCGCGGCGGCGGCAGCTTCAGCCGCCGCACGGTTCTGGGCCTCGTGCTGTTCGGCTTCCTCGCCTTTATCACAATGCTCTACTTTATCGGGGCGGGCGACACGCAGGGGCGCGGCAATAATGGCGCGGCTCACGCCGAAGCCAATGGCCTCAATGGTTATTCGGGTTTGGTCGAGCTATTGGAGCTGGAGGGCGAGGATGTTCGCACTTCACGCTCGCCAAGTGGGCTGGAGACGCCAGACCTGCTGGTGCTGGCTCTACCGCAATATTTTGACAAGGATGAACTCGGCGAGATCCTGCAGAAACGCGCCTATGTCGGGCCGACCATGGTGATCCTGCCCAAATGGTTCGCCAGCGGTTTCCCACCTGGAACCAGGGGCCGGGTTGAGGAAGATATTGAGGATGACTGGGTCCAGTTGAATGGCGCGATCCCCTTCAATTGGAGCGAAAGCCTACCTGATCATTATTCAATCGAAACAGAGCTAAAAGACGCAAAAGGCGGAGCGAACAGCTGGGCTGGTCTTGGCCTTCAGGGCAAATTGCCAACCGACACGAACATTGTGGTGACCGACCGCGGCAATGGCGCGGCATTGGTGGTGAACCAGAGCGGGGAGCCGCTCGCGCTGTCGTTCCCAATCGAGGACGAATATGGCAACACGGGCGACAATGAAGAGGTGGTGTTTGTTGTCGAGCCTGATCTGGTCAACAATTACGGCCTCGCTGATCCCAACCGCGCGGCGCTCGCTCTGACGCTGATTGACGAGGCGAGCTATGGCTATGAATATCCCATCGTCTTTGACCTTACACTCAATGGCTTTGGCGGTTCGACCAATCTGCTAACTCTGGCATTTCGCCCGCCATTTCTGGCCGCGACCCTGTGCCTTATCCTGGCCATGCTGATCATCGGTTGGCGCGCGTTCAAACGCTTTGGCCCGGCGGCGGCAAGCGGGCCTGACATCGCCTTTGGCAAGCGCCGCTTGGTCGCCAATGGCGCAGGGCTGATCGTCAAGGCGCGCCGTTTGCGCTTGCTGGCGAACCCTTATGTCGCGCTGTCCGCCCGGCAGCTGGCGAGCAGGCTGGGCCTGACCAAACCAGACGAAGAGGCGATTGACGACGCGGTTCGCCGGATATTGCCCGAAGACGCACCATTTTCTGTCCGGGCGCAGCAATTGCGCACCGCACAATCACCATCCGATATTCTGCGCGCCGCGCGCGCGCTCAATGAGCTGACAAGGAAACTCGAGAAATGAGCATGAGCCTCGAAGAACTGCGCGAATTGGCGGACGCGATCCGCGCCGAAGTGGCGAAAGCGATCGTCGGTCAAGACGAGATGATCGACCAATTGCTGATCGCGATGATCAGCGAGGGACACGTCCTGCTGGAGGGCCCTCCGGGTACAGCCAAAACCTTCCTGGCGCAGAGCTTCGCCACTGCGCTCGGCCTCGATTTTGGCCGTATCCAGTTCACGCCAGACCTGCTGCCAGGCGATATTCTGGGCTCGAACCTGTTTAACTTCCAAACCAGCGAGTTCACTCTGACGCGCGGGCCGATTTTCTGTGAACTGCTGCTCGCGGATGAGATCAACCGTACGCCGCCCAAGACGCAGGCCGCTTTGCTGGAGGCGATGCAGGAGCGCCGCGTCACCCTGGATGGGGAAACTCACCAGCTGGCGGAACGCTTCATGGTGGTGGCAACCCAGAACCCGATTGAGAACCAAGGGGTCTATCCTCTGCCCGAGGCGCAGCTCGACCGGTTCTTGTTCAAGCTCTTGGTGCAATATCCCAATGAGGCGGAAGAGACCAAGATCGTCACCAGCTATGGCCAGAAACAGGGGCCAATTCGGCCCGCCACACTGGGCGTAACGGCGGTGGCTGATGCAGCAAAACTGGTCGCGGCCAGCGGCGCGCTGGACCATGTGACGGTTGCCGAAGAGGTCACCGGCTATGTCGTGCGGTTGGTGCGAGCAACGCGCGAACACGCAGAGCTATCCGTTGGCGCCTCTCCGCGCGCCGCCGTGATGCTCGCGAATGCCGCCCGAGCGCGCGCCGCTCTGCATGGCCGCGCCTATGCCATCCCTGACGATGTGAAGGCGCTGGCCGTGCCCGTCCTGCGCCACCGCCTGACGCTCAGTCCAGCTGCGGAGATCGAAGGCCGCGATGTCGAGGCGTTGGTCGCCGAACTCATCGAAAGCACCGAGGCGCCGCGCTAAACCCATGGCTCTCGCTTTGCCCAAACTGGCGAATATGCCCAGCCTGCCGATCGTGCCGACAGAGCGCGCGGCGTGGCTGGCGGCTGGTTTTGCGCCCATCGCTTTGGTGATCGCGGCGATGGCCCCGGGCACTTGGATCGCGGCCCCGGCGGCGGCGGTTGTCCTGTTGCTGCTGATCGTGCTTGACGCAGGATTGGCCGGGCGCGCGGGTGAGTGGGACGTACGCGCCCCGCGCGATACCGAGGTTGGCCAACCCGCTGCGCTCACCATGCTTGCCGAATTTAACGGCGGGCAGATTTCGCGGGTCGAAGGCGCGCTGGAATTTGACCCACGCCTGGGCGGCGGCGGCCGCGCAGAGCTAAGCCTGACCCCGCATTCGACAGAGGACTACTACGCCGGCACCTATCAGACCAAGCCGGAGCGGCGCGGCACCGCTAAGGTTCCGCGTGCATGGCTGCGTTGGGCCGGACCGCTGGGCCTTGGCGCGCGCCAGCAAAGCCGCGAGCTCGACACCGAGCTCAGGATCTGGCCCGACCTCTCACCCGTGCGCAGCCGCGAGCTGCAGACGTTTCTGCGCGATGCCCAAACCGGCCTGATCGCCCGGCGCATTCGCGGCGAAGGCACGCAATTTGAGGCTTTGTCTGAATACGAGCCCGGCATGGACCGCCGCCGGATCGATTGGAAAGCCAGCGCCCGCCACACCAAGCTTTACGCCCGCGAAAACGAAAGCGAGCGCAACAATCAGATCGTCTTCGCGTTCGATTGCGGACAGGCGATGTGCGAGCCGGTGGACGGCATGCCGCGCATTGACCGGGCCGTGTCCGCCGCCCTCACCGCATCCTATGTCGCGCTAAAAAGCGGGGACCGCGTCTCGCTGTTCGGCTTTGACCAGCGCCCGCAAGTGATGACACCCTTCGTTGGCGATGCGCGCGCATTCCACCGCCTTCAAAGCGCCGCCGCCTCGCTGGATTACACCAGCACAGAGCCGAACTTTACCCTCGCGCTCGCGACCCTGACCGCCAAGCTTCAGCGCCGCTCGCTGATCATTCTGTTTTCCGATTTCACCGATCCGACCGCAGCGGAATTGATGATCGAAAGCCTTGGCAGGCTCGTCGACAAGCATCTCGTCTTGTTCGTCACCATCGCGGATAGCGAGCTGGAGGAATTCATCGCCGAGGAACCCTCAGACATCGCCGTGCTTGCGCGCAGCGTCACCGCCGACACCCTCGCCAATCAGCGCCGCGTTGTGCTGCAACGGCTGCGCCGCATGGGGGTCGATGTGATCGAGGCCCCGTGGGATCAGATCGGCTATCAACTGATTGACCGTTATTTCATGATCAAGAACAGCGAGGCGATCGGATGAAGGCCCCTGTTATCTCCAGCTGGTTTGGCAAAACCCAGATTGAAGCGCCCGCCGATATTGAGAGCGCGGCGCTGCGTTCCGACCGCTTTCGTCTGGAACGAGAGGGCGATTGGCGGAGGCTCGAAGAAATCCTGAAACGCATGGAGCGCGGCGGCTTGCGACGCGTCAGCGATGAGGATTTGCTCGCCCTGCCCACCCTTTACCGCACGGCGGCCTCCAGCCTTTCGGTTGCGCGCGAGACCTCGCTCGATGCGTCAACCTTGCGCTATTTGGAGAGCCTGGTTCAGCGCGCCTGGTTCCAGGTTTACGGCCCCCGTCAGGGATTTGGCGGCTGGCTCCGCTCTTTCCTGTTTGGCGGGTGGAGCCGCGCGGTGCGCGAGATCTGGCTGGAGATTTGCATCGCCTTGGCGGTAATGGTCGCAGGCACAGTGGTCGGCTGGCTGCTCGTGGTGCAAGACCGCGAATGGTATTTCCGCCTCGTGCCCACCCAATTCCTCGACACCCGCGTGCCAGGCGCAAGCCGGGAGGTTTTGCAGGAATCGCTCGCGGTGGAGCAGGATGCGAGCGGCCTATCCGTGTTCGCCGCCAGCCTTTTCAGCAACAATGCCGGGGTCGCGATCCTCGCCTTTGCGCTCGGCTTTGCCTTTGGCATCCCCTCGCTGATGCTGCTGGTGCACAATATGGCGGTGCTGGGCGCAATGCTGTGGCTGTTTGCGGGTCAGGGACTGACGGTGGAATTCGCCGCATGGCTCAGCGTCCACGGCACAACAGAGTTGTTTGCGATCCTGCTATCGGGCGCAGCGGGCCTCCACATCGGACGCTCCATGGCCTTCCCCGGCAATCGCTCTGTCCTCACCGCAGCGGCGGAAAGCGGGCGGCGCGGCGCAGCCGTGATGGCGGGCGTGGTGCTGATGATGGTGGTCGCTGCGATCTTAGAGGCTTTCCCACGCCAATTGGTCGGCGGAATGGAAGATCGCTTCCTGATCGGCGGCACAATGCTGGCGCTCTGGCTGGCCTATTTCTTTGCCTATCGGCCCAAGAATATTGAGGACACCGCATGAGCGCGGCGGCCGGCAGCTATCAATATGTCAACAAGAGGCAGCGCACTCTGGTCACGCCAGAGGGCATCAGTGTGCCGATCGTGGTCGCATCGCGCGGGTCGCGGGTGGGCGCATTGGTGCTCGATTTCGTGCTGCTTTATGTCGGTCTGACAATCTTCGTCCTGCTGATGGGCTGGATCGCAGGCGGCCTGTTCGATGAAGTGACGAGCGAGATGGAAGAAAGCGTCTCTGGCGCCGGAGAGTTCATCGTCATCGTCTTCATCCTGATCCTTTTCCTGGCGCGCTATGGCTATTTCCTCGCTTTTGAACTCGGCCCGCGCGGGGCAACTTTGGGCAAGCGCGCGACCGGGATACGCATCGCCGCGCGCGATGGCGGACGCCTGACCGCAGAGGCCGTTCTGGCGCGCAATCTGCTGCGCGATATTGAGCTGTTCATGCCGCTCGTCTTCCTGATCTTCGCCCCAACGGGCGAGATGGGCAATGCCGGGCTAGCGGGTCTTGCCTGGTTCATGGTGTTCATGGCCTTCCCATTCTTCAACAAAGACGCATTGCGCGCTGGCGATGTGATCGCGGGCACTTGGGTGGTCGAGGCCCCGCGCACGAAGCTGGCCGAGGCGCTGTCCACGCAAGGCGCAGCGCGCGGGCAGAGCGGTGTTACCGGCGCGCGCTATGAGTTTGGCGATGAAGAGCTGTCGGTTTACGGCGAGCATGAATTGCAGACGCTGGAGCAGGTTCTGCGCGATGGGCGCGGCGAGGCGATTTCGGCGGTGCATGCGACCATTTGCGGCAAGATCGGATGGGATCCGGGCGCCGGTGATGAGCGGGCTTTCCTAGAGGCGTTCTATGCGCAGCTGAGAGCGAAGCTGGAAAACGATATGCGCTTTGGCAAACGCAAACAAAACAAGTTCGCATGAGCAAAATCGGCGATCATAAAGGAGCACCCATGACTCAGCGACGCGCGGTCCTATCCGGAATGCTGGCAAGCGCGGCGGCGGCCTGCGTGCCGATCAATCAAAGCGCGCTCGGGCGGCTTTCGGCCCGCCTGCGCATTCTTGAGGCGGCCAGCGCGGGCGGCGCATTGGGCGCGGCCATTATCGATACCGAAACCGGCCAGTCGATCAGCCATAATGGATCCATGCGCTTTGGCCATTGCTCGTCCTTCAAGACCTCGCTCGCCGCGCTGGTGCTCGCGCGCCATGCCTCTGGCGCAATCGACGCCGACCGGGTCGTGCGCTGGAGCGAGGAGGAGCTGCTATCCTACGCGCCCTTCACCAGACCGCGCCTTCAGCAAGGGGCGAGCCTGCGCGAACTCGCCAAGGCGACGCAGATTACCTCCGACAACACGGCGGCCAACGTATTGCTCAGAGAACTTGGCGGACCAGAGGCGCTCAACCAGTTTTGGCGCGAAATTGGCGATGATGTCAGCCGGCTGGACCGGATCGAGCCCGCACTCAATCGCGCGCCAGCGGGCGAGGTCCGCGACAGCTCAACCCCGCTTGCCATGGCGAGGACCGTGGCCACACTGATTTATGGCGATGTCCTGCCGCCGCAGGAACGCGGGCAATTGCGCCGCTGGATGGCAGAGACCGAGACCGGGCTCAACCGCGTGCGAGCAGGCTTACCCGAGAGTTGGCCCTCAGGCGACAAGACCGGCACATCGTTTTGGTCAGGCATGGACAGCCTGTATGTCGATATTGGCTTTGCCGAGCCGCCGGGCAGAGCGCCAATAGTCTTCGCCGCATATTTCCGCGCAACCGACACGCACCAGAAGATAGAGCCAGCCGCCGAAGCATTGCTGGCAGAAGTAGGCAAAGTGCTTGTCGATTTTGCGCGCGGCTAAGCCGTTTGCGACCTAGCGCTATTCACCTGCAAAGATCGCCACTTCATTCACGCCGTCACTGGTCGCCCGGCCCCGGTACATGCCGGTGGTGTTGAAGCTGTAGAGCGCGTGGCCTTCGGGTGTGACGAGGATGATCCCGCCATCACCGCCGATTTCTTTGACTTCAGCCATTACATCGTCGGCAATTGCTTGAGAGAGTTCTGCTAGATCAACCGGATTACTGATGAAGCCAACCGTCCCGTTTGAAAGCTGTTCGATCAAGTCACTAGCCGACATGAAATCCGGTCCAGCTCTATATCGCAACCTAGTACAAATTTCCTGCGCTACGCCAACCCGGATAAACATCTCGCCCCAGCCAGTCGCGGACACCGCGCAAGAGCGATTGTCCGCGTAGGTCCCCGCGCCAATCATGGGCGAGTCCCCAATGCGGCCCCAGCGCTTGCCAGTCATGCCGCCCGTCGATGTGCCCGCGGCCAGATTACCGTTCTGATCGAGCGCAACCGCGCCGACCGTCCCAAACTTGTGATCGACATCAATCGCAGAAAGCTCGCGCGCTTTCATCCGCACCAAAGCCTCGCGGCGATGTTCGGTCGCGAACCATTCCGGTCCCGCCATCTCCAGCCCTTTGTCGGCTGCGAATTCCTCAGCGCCCGCTCCGCTCAGGAACACATGGCGGCTGTCCGTGCGCACTTTATCGGCGAGCAAAATCGGGTTCTTGATCGCTTTGACCCCGGTGACCGCACCAGCGCTACGGTCGCCTCCAACCATGATCGAGGCATCGAGCTCGTTCTCGCCCTCCCAGGTGAACACCGCGCCGCGCCCAGCGTTGAACAGCGGATTGTCCTCCAGCGGAACAATCGCCGCCTTCACCGCATCCACCGCGCTGCCGCCGTCTTTTAAAATCTGCGTGCCGCGATCCAGCGCGTCTTGCAGCGCCGCCTCATACTCAGCGCGCAGCTCTGGCGTGATCCTCTCTGGGTCAAGCGTGCCCGCCCCGCCGTGGATCGCCAGCGACCAGCGCGGTTCGTTCGGGTCCTGCGCCGCGGCAGGCGTATGAAGGGAGCCTGCCAGCAGCATCGCTGAAAACAGGCCGAAAGCGGATCGTATGAGCGTGTTTTGCATGGCTGAACCATAACCCGCTGATTTGATTAGACCAGAGCGAAATGCCGGACGCCGCGTAACGAGAGTTTACATTTCATCCCTGTTCGCGGGGCGCAGGAACCTATACCCTGCGCCAGCAAACTAGGGGATTTCTTATGCAAATTGGCAATTATCAATTTGATCAAGCACTTGCGATGGAGCTGCTTGAAAAGGCAGCTTTCGCAGTTGCAATTTTGGTCGTCACATGGCTGCTCGCAAAAGCGGCCAAATGGGCTTTCGCAGCGCTCGTCGACAAAGTCGGCATCTTTCAGCGTACGTCCGGCAGCGGCGAGAGCATCGGCGCATCGCTTGGTAAAATTGTCTCTTTGCTGATCTGGCTGTTCGGCCTGCTCGGCATCTTGCAAGTGCTTGAGCTGGACGGCGTTGCCGGTCCAATCAACGAACTGCTGAACACTGTTATGGGCTATATCCCGAACTTGGTCGGCGCTGGCTTGCTGCTGTTCATCGGCCTGATGATTGCCGGTATTGTCCGCGATATCGCGATCACTGCGATGCAAACGCTCAACCTCGACAAATGGGCCAACAAAGGCGGCGTTGACGAGGTCACCGGCAACAATGCGATCAGCAAAACGCTGGGTACGATCATCTATGCGTTGATCGCCATCCCGGTTGTTATCGGCGCTCTTGGCGTGCTCGACATTCAATCGATCTCTGGCCCGGCCACTGATATGCTGGCGATGTTCCTGAGCGCCATTCCGAACATTCTTGGCGCATGCATCTTGCTCGGCATCGGCTTTATGATCAGCAAGTTCGTTGTCGGCATCCTGTCCGAAGTGTTGTCAGGACTAGGCATTGATCGTCCGGTTGCAGCGATTGGCCTGCTGCCAGAAGGCACGAGCGCCAGCGCGGTTATTGCGCGCGTTGCGCAAGTTGCCATCATGCTGTTCGTGGCCATCATGGCGACCCGTCTACTGAACTTCCCAGAGGTGAATGAAATCCTCAGCGAAGTGCTCGCGCTCGGCGGCAAGGTCGTGTTTGGCGGCATCGTAATCGCCGCTGGCTTCATGATCGCTAATCTGATCGGCAAGCTGGTTGGCAGTACCGGTGGCAGCGAAACAGCGGGCACTGTGATCCGCTATGCCGCGATGCTGCTGTTCACCTTTATGGGCCTGCGCTTCATGGGTGTCGGCAATGAGATCGTTGAAATGGCGTTTGGCGCATTGGTGATCGGCGGCGCAGTCGCTGCATCGCTGGCCTTCGGTCTTGGTGGGCGCGAATGGGCCGCCAAGAAGCTGGAGCAATTCGACAAATAAACTCTCCCAATAGTCGCTTGATTGAGCGGCTATGCACATGACGGGGCGCGGTGGCTATGTTACCGCGCCCTTGTTGTATGTGGCAAAGGGATGACGCGAGCATGAGCAAGTTTGATGCGCAATCGACCACGGATGACGTGCTGTCCGGCGTAGATCTATCGGGCAAAACCGTGTTCATCACCGGCGCCAATTCGGGTCTCGGACAAGAGACCGCGCGGGCGATGGCGGCCAAGGGCGCGCATATTGTGCTGGCCGGACGCAATCAGGCGAAGCTCGACGAAGCCAAGCAAAGCATTGCAGCGGAAACGCCCGGCGCTCAGCTGGAGACGATCATTTGCGATCTCGGCTCGCTGGATAGCGTGCGCGCCTGCAGCGCAGAGGCAAATGAGCGCTTCGCCAAGATCGATCTGCTGATCAACAATGCAGGCGTCATGGCCTGCCCAAAGGGAGCAACAGCAGACGGATTTGAGCGGCAATTTGGCACCAATCATCTGGGCCATTTCCTGCTGACCAAAGGCCTGATGCCGCTGGTTGAGGCGGGCGCAAACAAGCGCATCGTCAATCTGTCGAGCCGCGGCCATCACATCGGCCCGGTTGATCTGGACGATCCCAATTTCGAAAATCGCGATTACAATGAATGGCTAAGCTACGGCCAGTCCAAGACCGCAAATGTGTTGTTCACCGTGGGTCTGGAGGACCGCTTTGCTGAGCGCGGGGTTCACGCCCTTGCCGTGCATCCAGGCGGGATCAACACCAATCTCAGCCGGCATTTAAGCAAAGAGCAGGAGCAAGCGCTCATCGAACGAGTGACCAGCAGCGATCCCGACTTTGCCTTTAAGAGCATTCCTCAAGGCGCGGCGACGCAAACCTGGGCCGCAACCACGCCGGAGCTGGATGGCAAAGGCGGGCTTTATTGCGAGGATTGCCACGTCGCGGAGATTGACGACCAATCCACCAAAGGCGGCGTGCGCAGCTATGCCCTCGACAAGGGCAATGCGGACCGGCTGTGGGCGCTGAGCGAGCAGATGCTGGGCGAGAGCTTCAGCGGCTGAGCCCGCGCCGGAGCTGCACTATGCCTCGGCCAAAAACTGCCGGACCAAAGCGAAAACATCCTTCGCCTCGCGCGTTGGCGTGACCGCCATGAAGACATGCGGCGCGCCCTCATATTCATAGAGCTTTGCATCAACGCCCGCATCGCGCAGCTTGTGCGTGAAGGTGCGGCTGTCGATGATGAACAGATCGTGCCGCCCAGTGAAAATGCGGGTCGGCGGCAATTGCGCCAGCGCCTCTGGCGCAGTGTATAGCGGGCTGCATTCCGCGCTGGCTGGATCGCGCTCATCAGCGAACATCGCGCCGCAGCTGCGCAAGGTGCCGATCTTCAGCATGATGTCATGCGGCTCCACCGCCTGCATCGCCGGATCCGCCATGGTCATATCGAGCCACGGCGCAAACAGAGCGAGCTTGCCAGCCTGCGGTCCGCCTGCCTTCGCCAGCCTCAGCGCAAGGCTGAGCGCCATATGCCCGCCAGCGCTGTCGCCGCAGATCACGATGCGCTGCGGATCATGCGTTTCGGCCAGCTTAGCGAACGCCGCATCCGCTAGTCTGTCAGCGCGCGAGTAATGGCTTTCCGGCACGACCTCATACATCGGCAAAGTGATGCTGACGCCGGCCTGGCCGACCAGCTCTGCGGCGAGCGGCCAGTGTTCCTTGAACATCGGCCGGACAAAACCCCCGCCGTGAAAATAGAGCATATGCCAGTCCGCTGGACCGGATTTGGGGTGCAGAGTGACGAGCTTTTGCCCTTCCGCCTCCCAATGCTCGACGCGAAATTGCTGCTCAAACTTAGGCGGCATTGGCGCATCTTCGGGGAGTTTGCGCGAGGCCATGTAAGCGGCAAAATCGTCTGCATCATGCGGAAAAACCGGAGTTTTGCGCGACATGATCCATTTAACCAGCCGCATGGTCAGGCTCGCCTTGGCGCTGCGCAGTTCAATCGAGGTTTCGCTAAGCATGGTCTCTCCCTTTGAGTGAGAGACTGAAGCAGCGGCGCTCGAAGTCAAGTCGGCGAACACCAAGACCGGGTTAGGCGAGCCCGATGATCAGCCCATCATTGAGCCAGCCGCCCAGCATCGCGCCAGCGCGCATCGCCGCATCGGCGATGTCTTGCTCACCGGCATTGTCGCCCGCCAGCAGCATGCAGATTTCGCCATAGCTGGCGCCGCTTTGAACCGCGCGAAATGCCCGCGCTTGCTCGGCCTCGACCATGATAAAGACCGGCTGTTCGCCTTCGCGCCACACCAGGCATCCGCCGGGACTTTCGAGCGTAAATTCGCCCAGCTCTGCGCCGCCCTCGCCCAGACTGTTCCAGATCGCGGTGAGATCATGCGCGACCTCGCGCGCGGCGGCGCGCGGGGCAAGCACCAGCTTCATCGCGCCCCAATCTTCGTCCCCGAACTCCGCCGTGGCCGCGCCAAAGCCCGCGCCATCAAGCGGCTCAGCATCCGGCGCAGTCGCCAGGCCCAGCATGGTCCATTCGAGCCAAGCGAGCTCAGCCACTTCGGGATTGTTGCCGAATAGCTGAGCGCAGCTTTCATCAAAGCCCGCGCCCGCATCATCAATTGTCCAGCTGGCCGGGGGATTGGCGATCGCGTGGTGTGCGGCAACCTGGGCAAAGGGCGCATCGCCGACATATTGCTTCACCCGCTCAAACGTATCGCCCAGCGCGTCCATCAAGGCGGAGCGATAATTACCGCGGTAAACCTGCATTCCCGCAGCCTGCGAATTGCCCCAGCCCGCTGGCAGAGGCGCATTTTCATCGAGCACTTGCGCCATAAAGGCGGCCTGCTGCTGCGCGAGATCGGCGGCGTTCATGCGGGGACAGGCTCGCGCACGTCATCGGCGAGCCCGCGTGCGCGCTCCAGCTCTGCCAACAGCTCACTCAGCGGTGGGATATTGTCATCCCGCTCAATCATGGTCGCAACCGGTCCAGGCAGCATGCGCAAAGCCTTGGCATAGAGCGCCCACACCTCGTCGCACACTTCGCGGTCATGCGTGTCGATAATGATGTCGCGCTGCTCCGTCGCAGGATCATGGCCAGCCAAATGGATTTGGCGAACGCGGTCCAATGGCAGGCCAGCAAGATAGTCATCCGCGCTAAAGCCGTGGTTTTGGCTGCTGACGTAGATATTGTTCACATCGAGCAGCAGATAACAGCCGGTGCGCCGCGCCATTTCCGACAGGAATTCCCATTCGGTCAGCTCGTCGTCGGGGAATGTGAGATAGCTGGAGGGATTTTCAAACAGCATCGGCCGCCCAAGGTGATCTTGCGCGCGGTCAATATTGGCGCACACCGCATCCAGCGCTTCGCCGGTGAGCGGCAGAGGCAGCAGGTCGTGGCTGTTATGCGCGCTGGTGCGGGTCCAGCACAGATGGTCAGAGACCCATAGAGGATCGATCCGGCGCTCCAGCACTTTGAGCTTATCGAGATACTCCGCATCCAATCCGTTTGCTGAGCCGATCGACATCGACACGCCGTGGATGATCACGGGGTGCTTTTCACGCACCGCCTCTAGAATGCGCAGCTGCCGCCCGCCTTCGATCATGTAATTTTCCGAGATCACCTCGACAAAGTCGACCGGCACATCCGGCCCGTCCCCCCGCTCGAGGAAGTCTTCGTAATGCGTGCGCCTGAGACCCAGGCCGAAGCCGCCAAAAGGGGCGATTGTGTCTTGTGGGGTTTGCATATCTTTTCCAGCTATAGCAGAAATTTAGCGGCCCGGTACGCCCACATTGCTCGTCCATTTGAAGGGTCGATTAATGGGAAGACGTGCAAGCGCCCCGGGCCGCTTGGCAATAAAAACGCTCATGCTAGGTGTGAACGCTTCTTCGCCAGTTTGTGAAACATCACTGAGCAGCGAAATTTTGCGCTGCGCTGTTATGCTCGCTTCATGGGTAATGTTCGCGCGTGAGGGCCCGTGCGTTACAGCTCGGCGCAAACAAACTTATCTCTCACCTAAAAATCACAAAAAATTTCGTGGCTGTAACCATTCATTCCAAGCCTGCGAACTCATGGTCAGTTCCGGCATTAAGCTGGACCAACACAGTGATTTTAAATTTTGGAGAAACATCATGAACGCTAAGTCAATCGCCACCTTCGCCGGCCTCGCCATGACCGCCGGTATTGCCGCTGGGCTTGCAAGCACACCCGTTGCTGCGCAAGGTGCCAAAGAGAAGTGCTACGGAGTATCAAAAGCAGGCAAGAATGATTGCGCCGCCGGTCCAGGCACCAGCTGTGCAGGCACATCGACCCGCGACTACCAAGGCAACGCATGGACTTATGTCGACAAGGGCAGCTGCGTTAAGATCAGCACGCCAAAGGGCAAAGGTTCACTGAAGCCGGTTAAGCGCTAATAAGCGCTTCGAACTCTAGGAGGAATTTATGAGCAGCGTAATCTCTTTATACGACCGATTGGTCGGACTATTATCTGGTCGGTTTTTCGAAGGGCTTGCGCTGCTCTTCACCCGCATCGCGCTCGCCGGGGTATTCTGGCGGTCGTACAAAACCAAGGTCGAAGAAGGCACCTGGCTTCAGATCAGTGAAGTGCAATACTTCATCTTTGAGAATGAATTTTCAGGCCTTCCTTTGCCGACCGACATAGCAGTGCCAATGGCAACCTATGCCGAGTTTCTGTTCCCGATCCTGCTGGTGCTAGGGCTGTTCACACGGTTCTCTGCGCTTGCTCTGATGGGCATGGCAATTGTCATTCAGTTGTTCGTCTTCCCAACCTCTGATCACTTCTTTGGCTGGGCTGTTACGATCATCGCTCTGGCTCTGGCCCTTATCTCACGCGGCGGCGGTATCTTCTCCCTCGACGCTCTGATCGCCAAAGCGCGCGGTCAGTAACGGGAGCCCGGGTCCGTGATTGCTGACGAAGCCACCCTCGCCCGCCTCATGGCATCGGCACAAGACGGCGATAAAGCCGCATATAATGTGCTCTTGTCAGAGGCGGGGATGTGGCTGGAGAGATATTTTCGCAGGCGCGTGCCCCCGTCCCAGCTCGATGATCTGGTGCAGGACGTGCTGCTGGCGATCCATCATAAACGGGCGACCTACGATCCCACCCGTCCGTTTATGCCCTGGCTGGCCGCGATTGCTCGCTATCGCTGGGTCGATCATTTGCGCAAAGTGTACAAGCACGAGAGCAAAGAGATCGAAGATGACGATGCGGTGCAGGATAGCGAAGAAGAAGTGACCCTGGCCCGGGTTAGCCTTGAGCGGCTGTTTAGCCACCTCAATGATAGCCAGGCAGAAGCCATTGAATTGGTCAAAATCGAGGGGCTTTCGATCCGCGAAGCCTCCCAAAGAACAGGCCAGAGCGAAAGTCTGGTCAAAGTGAATATACATCGCGGCTTGAAGAAGCTTGCCGCGCTGGTTGAGAAAGCTGATTAAGATGAACACATCACGCGAAAACATGATTGCAGGACTGTCTGACGATCTGGAACCGGTCCGCCGGATTACCGCTCAAAGCGGCCTATTGCTGGTCGGCTTTGCCACACTGGTTGCATTCGGGGTGTCGGTCGCCGTGTTCGACTTCTGGTTCGGCATCTTCGAAGGCAAGGCCTCCTCGTTCTTCTGGGTCACCAATGGCCTGGTTCTGCTGCTTGGCGTGGCCAGCGCTTTGGCTCTGGTCATGGGCGGATCTCCGCGCGTTGGTCAGCGTGAGAACGCACCGAGCTGGTCAGCCGCCATGGTCGGCGTGCTGCCAATTGCGGCGATCATCGCGCTGTTCACTGGCGAGGCAAGCCATGTGCATGAAGGATTGAACGATCCAGTTGCCTTGATGTGCACTCGCGCATCGCTGGCCGCATCGGCCTTGGTCGCAACCGCATCGGTTCTTTGGCTACGGCGCAGCGCACCGGTTTCGATCGAGCGTTCTGCTTGGCTGGTCGGGATCGCATCAGGCGCGCTTGGTACTGTTGCCTATGGCATTACCTGCCCTCTCGACACGGTATCACACCTCGGCCTGTGGCATGTTGCGCCAGTGGCAATCGCCGCCGTCATTAGCCGGATTGTGGTTCCGCCATTGATCCGCTGGTAACAGCGCAATCTCATAGCATTTTGGCGGCGGTCAGCGATAAGCTGGCCGCCGTTTTTGTATGCGCGCGCTTCGTCAACCCGCGCCTGCGTCATTGCCCCTGCGCATCAACGCCCCTATATCAGCGCCCATGTCTTCAATACGGCCCTGGCGCGATATCGAACGGCGGCAATGCCGCCAAATCATGGTTGGCGATGTGCCGGTGGGCGGCGATGCGCCGATCACCGTGCAGACCATGACCAACACCCCCACCGAAGATGCGGTCGCGACGCTCGATCAGATCCGCCGCTGCGAAGAAGTGGGCGCAGATATCATCCGGGTGTCCTGCCCAACCGAAGAAGCCACCGCCGCCTTTAGCAAGATCACCAAGGCGGCGCGCATCCCCATCGTCGCCGACATCCATTTCCACTACAAACGCGCGCTCGAGGCCGCCGATGGCGGCGCGGCATGCCTACGCATCAACCCCGGCAATATCGGCAGTAGCGAGCGCGTGGGCGAAGTTGTCCGCGCGGCGAAGGCCAATGGCTGCGCGATCCGCATCGGCGTGAACGCGGGCAGCCTTGAAAAGCACCTGCTCGAAAAATACGGCGAACCCTGTCCAGAGGCGCTGATCGAAAGCGCGCTTGATCATATCAAACTGCTGCAGGATCACGATTTTCACGAATTTAAGGTCGCAGTGAAGGCCAGCGACGTGTTTCTGGCAGTCGCGGCCTATCACGGCCTTGCAGAAACCGTCGATTGCCCGCTGCACCTCGGCATTACAGAGGCTGGCGGCCTGATCGGCGGGACGGTCAAATCCTCAATCGGCATGGGTTCGCTCCTCTGGGCCGGGATCGGCGACACGATCCGCGTTTCACTCTCGGCGGAGCCGGAGGAAGAAGTCAAAGTCGGCTATGAAATGCTCAAATCACTTGGCCTGCGCACACGCGGCGTTCGCGTCGTCTCCTGCCCCAGCTGCTCACGCCAGGGCTTTGATGTGATCCGCACGGTTGAGACGCTGGAGAAACGACTGGAGCATATCAAGACGCCAATGTCGTTGTCCGTGCTCGGCTGCGTCGTCAACGGTCCGGGCGAAGCGCGCGAGACCGATATTGGCCTCACCGGCGGCGGCAACGGCAAGCATATGGTCTACCTCTCCGGCGTGAAAGCGCATGCGATTGATGATGAAGACACGCTTGAACACATCGTCAGGCTGGTCGAGGAAAAGGCAGCAAAGATCGAGGCTGGGGAAGCCACCGCCTTTGATCCGCACGCAGCCGAGGCGGAAGCAGCCGAATGAACGAAATTCTGGGTCGGATTGCAAGCGGTCTCAAAGCAACATTGTGGGGCGGTCTTTCATTGCTCTGGTTGGCTCCGCTGATCCCATTGATCTCCATAATTCCTGAGTTCGCTCAACATGTCGCCGAGATCCAGCTCGGCATGTTTGAAAGCGAAGAGGCCTTCGCAGCCAATGCAATGAGCGAAGACCGCTGGTTTTACGCCTACTTCAAGATCGCTGGCCTCTTTATCGCAATACTGGCCGCAGCGCGCTTTATCGGCGGAGCGGGCAAGCGCTGGTGGGATTTGCGGACCATCGCGTGGAAGCAATTCTTGATTGCGCTCGCCGTCAATCTGGCGGTCACGGCTATCGCAGTAGTCGGTGCGCAATTGTTCGGTGGCGAAGTTCCGCCATACATTGATTACCCTTTCCAGTTTTTGACGTTGCCACTTCTGATTTATCTGGTCGGACCGCTCATTGGTGACCGGGCCATGACATTGCGCCGGGCATACACTGTAGGCTGGCTGGCTACGCTTATGGCGGCGGGCCTTTCGCTAGTTGCTTGGGGTCCGGCGCAATTGCTGCATCAATACAATCACACACTGGCTATGGGACAGAGCGATTTGGTAGTCTGGGCGCTGATGGTCTGGGACTCGCTGCTAGTGGGCCTAATGGCGTGCTGGATGGGCGCGGCGCTGGGTGCGGGCTATTGGCTTGGACGGCCGCCTGAGACTGACGCGAAGGCGGCAACATGATAAAAGCGCTATTTGGCGGAATTGCAGGCGGGTTATTGGTGACAGGCAGCCTCGCCGCGCTCGAAACATTCGCCGGCTCGCACGACTATCCCGAGGCCAAGGCCTATGACGTTTCGCAAAACGCAAACGCCGATGTCGATGCCGCCTTTGAGCGCGCAGCGGCAAACGGTAAGCTCGTGATGCTGGTGATGGGCGCAAACTGGTGCCACGACAGCCGCGCACTTGCCGGATGGCTTCAAACCGAACGCCTCGCCAAGCTGGTCGATGCGAAATACGAGCTGGTGTTCATCAATGTCGGTAGGCCGCAATCGGGCGACGGGCATAACCTAGAGATCGCTCAGCGCTTCGGCATCGGCGACCTGCCCGGCACGCCTAATGTGCTGATCGTGACGGCGCAGGGCGAGCTGCTCAACGCGGACACAGCGACCACCTGGCGCAACGCCGCAAGCCGCAGCGAAGATGAGATTTACGGCGAGCTTGATGGGTATCAAGCATCGCCTGCGCGCAGGGCTCCTCAGCAAGAGGCGGAACTAACACAATGACTAAAGGCTTAATTGCGGCTATTCTCTCAGCCTTCGGCTCTCCGGCATCGCCCGAAACAGAGCACAGAGAAATCCAAACGGACGGAAGCGAACCCCCGGTGATTGCAGCGCTTGATGCATGGCTCGACGCGTTTGAGGCACAAAAAATCCGCATCCGCAAACAACTGAACACGCCAGCATCAGACGCCGAAATTGCTTCGTTCGAGCAGCATGTTGGCTATAAATTGCCCACGGAAGCCCGCGAGTTTTACCGCTTCGCAAACGGACAAAAATCGCCTTTCAAAGTAACCTATCGCGCGCCCGAGGCACCCAATATTGTCGAACTGCCAGTTCCACTGGGTGAGGGCGAGTATGTCGGGAACCTGTTCGGGAACTACGAATTCCTGTCGCTCCAACAGGCAAAGAAAAATTGGGATGGCTGGGCGGAAATCAGAGCTGGATCGACACCAGAAGAACTGGCACTCGATTTTGATGGATCAGTCACGGTCCGTGACGGCGATCCCGTACTTAAACAGTACACGCACCCTGCATGGATCCCATTCGCACAAGATGGCGGAGGCAATGCTTATGCCCTCGACCTTGCTCCAACCGAGGGCGGGCATATCGGTCAAATCATTGTGATCGGACCTGACGAAGATTTCCGGCGGGTATTAGCCCCAAGTCTGACCGAGTTTTTCATCTCCGCCTCTGCTCGCGGAATCTCGTTTGAAGACTCAGAAGATCACCGTGTTTTCTTCAATATGGAAAATGACTAAACCGTAGTCACCCGTGCTCCACGTTGTTCATCACGCTGATTACATGGCCCCTCGCCCGGAGCGCGGGACCTTTAAGTTCGACAAATATTACCTCGTCATGGAAGCTTTGCGTTCGAGCGGCGCGGCGATCACGGAGCACGCGCCTTTACCGATCCCGCGCGAGTGGCTGGAAGCGGTGCATGACCCGGCCTATGTCGAGGAGGTCTTCACCGCCAGCGTCCCGCGCGAAAAGGAACGCCGCATCGGCTTTCCCGTCACCCCGCACATCGCCAGCCGCGTCGCCCACACAAATGGCGGCACATGGCTCGCGGCGAAGCTGGCGATGGAGCATGGCTACGCCGCAAACAGCGCCGCTGGCAGTCACCATGCGCTGGAGAACACCGGCGCGGGTTACTGTGTGTTCAATGACCTTGCGGTCGCCTCTAACCGCTTGATCGCAGAAGGGGACGCGGCGCGCATATTGATCGTCGATCTCGACGTGCATCAGGGCGACGGCACCGCCAGCCTCACCGCGCTGCGCGATGATATCTTCACCCTCTCGCTGCATGCGGAGAAGAATTTCCCAGTGCGAAAGGCGCGCTCCAACCTGGATGTGCCGCTGCCCGATCGGGTGGATGACGAAGGCTATATGGAGGCGCTGACGCTGCATCTGCCGCGGGTCTTCGCCGAATTCGCGCCCGATTTTGTGCTCTATCAGGCGGGCGTTGATCCGCATGCGGAGGACAAGCTCGGGCGGCTCGCGCTGTCCGACCAGGGGCTGACCATGCGGGACCGCTATGTCGTGCGTGAGGCGCGGTCGCGGGGGCTCTCTGTCGCCAGCGCGCTAGGCGGCGGGTACGGCGATGATCAGGCGGAGGTTGGCGCCCGGCACGCCCGGTCCATGCTGGCGATGGCGGATGAAAATGCGCAGGCTTCTGCCCCTGCCGCTCTTTAGAGAGGCTTAATCTCGCCCGGCTAAGCTGCGCGGTGATGGAACGTTTTATTGTCTTTGCGCTTGCCGTCTTCGGCTTTGCCTATCTCGCTGTGCCCTCTGCTGATGAGGATGCGGCCGAGAGCGAGACGAGCGCGTCCGCATCACGCTTTGGCAGCAATTCTGCCGGACAGTCGCAATCCAACGCCGCGTGGTCTGCCGGTGAGCATGTGCTTGAGCGAGGGTCAGATGGGCATTTCTACGCCTCCGCCTATGTCGATGGCGCGGATATCCGCATGTTGGTCGACACCGGGGCAAGCGTAATTGCACTAACCGCGGATGATGCGCTGGCCGCTGGCCTGCAATGGGACGAGAGCGAGATCCGCCATATTGGCGCAGGTGCGAGCGGCGCGGTTTATGGCGTTCCGACGCGCCTGAACGAAGTTGAGATTGGCGGCATGATGCGGCGCAATATCCCCGCTGTGATCATTCCAGAGGGGCTGGGCATTTCGCTGCTTGGCCAATCCTACCTCTCCAAGATTGGCACGGTCGAAATCGCCGATAACAAGATGGTCATGAGCGCGCAGTAGCGCGCGCTAAGCCTGCCTCAAAAATAGATATCGATGTAGTCGGTCAGCCGGTCGCACCATTCAAATTCGCGCAAACGCCAATATTTGCGGTTCTGCGTAATGCCGAAACGCCATTGCTTGTTTTGATCGCAAAACCGCTCAGCATCCGGCGTGCCCGCAATAGTGATCTCTCCTTCAAACAGGAAATAATCCGAGCCGATTTCGGAAATGTACCCCTCGAGCTTCAGTCGCGCTGTTGTCTCATCATCCTGAACGCCAGTGAGCCACCAGACCCCGTCCTCGTCGATTGCTATGAATACGATCCCGCGCTGGTCCCAGGTGATCCATTGCAGGGTTAGGCCAGAATTGCTGAACAGGCGCTCCGCAGCGGCCTGATCGGTAATCCTGGTCGGCGTTTCGGGGATTTCATCCGCCTCCACCGTGATGACCGATGGGCCCTCCGCTATGTTCTTGCGCACGATGACGCGGTCGCTGAATGCGGGCAAATCCACTGGGGCGGCATAGGCCGGTTCTTGTGGCTCCGCATGCGCCTCCACAGGCGGCTCTGGCGCGGGCTGCGATTGCACGACGGGAGGCGGCGCGGGCGCGGCACTCTCAGCCGGAGCAACACAGCCGCCGAGTAGCAAGCTCCCTGAAACCAAGGCTAAAACCGCCTCTTTCCGCATGTTCATTCGCTCACTCCCCGCCTGCATGGCCTTGCATGACGCCGCAAAAGACGCCACGCATTTCCGATAGATCACAGCGCAAGGGATAACAGAGCCATGGCCGACATTGAAACCGATTATCTCGTCATTGGCGCTGGCGCAGTGGGGATGGCTTTCACCGACACGCTGCTCGACGAAGACCCCGATTGCCACATCACCATTGTCGACAAACATGCGAAGCCCGGCGGGCACTGGAACGATGCCTATTCCTTTGTGACTTTGCACCAGCCCTCGAGCACGTATGGCGTCAATTCGATGGAGCTGTGCACCAACCGGGTCGACACGCACGGCCATAACGAAGGCATGTATCCGCTCGCCAAACATGCCGAGATCCTCGCCTATTACGAGCAGCTGATGAACGAGCGTTTCCTGCCGAGCGG
Organism: Erythrobacter sp. S249; assembly: GCF_057364975.1. Classification (NCBI taxonomy): domain Bacteria; kingdom Pseudomonadati; phylum Pseudomonadota; class Alphaproteobacteria; order Sphingomonadales; family Erythrobacteraceae; genus Erythrobacter; species Erythrobacter sp. S249. The sequence continues at coordinate 1,390,039 of NZ_CP200287.1, forward strand.
ACGGGTCACCTATCTGCCGCTGAGCGAATATCATGAGGGCCATACCGTCAAAGGCATTCTGTCGGGCGAGACCCGGCAGGTGAATGTCCGGCGCAAGCTGGTCGATGGCACCTATTTCCAGACCTCGGTCCCTTCCACGCACAATCCCGCTTATGAAATCGCAGATGGCACGCCCTTTACCATTCCCGGCGAGCTGCCCAGCCTATGGAAGGATGCGGACAATCTGCCTGAGCATTTCGTGATCCTGGGCGCGGGCAAGACCGCGATGGACACCGCTGTCTGGCTGCTGGAGGCGGGCGTTACGGCGGATCGGATCGGCTGGGTGCGCCCGCGCGATAGCTGGATGTTCAACCGCAAGTTCCTGCAACCCGCCGAGCATCACCTTGACCGCTTGGTCGACTTCCAACGGCGGCAAATGCGCGCCGCCGCCGCGTCGGAAAGCGGCGATGAAATGTTCGCGAAACTGGGCGAAGAAGGCCTGATGCTGCGGATTGATCCGGAGACCAAGCCAGAGATGTTCCATTTTGCGGTGATCTCTGAAGGCGAAATTGAGATGCTGCGCGGGATCAAGCAGGTCTACCGCCAGGGCCGCGTGACGCGGATTGAACCGGGCAAAATGCACTTTGCGAGCGAAAGCGTCGAAGTGCCCGCGCGCACGATGTTCATTGATTGCACCGCGTCGGCTGTACCGTTTGACGCGCGCAACAATCAGCGCCCCTTTTTCGATGGCGACACGATCACCCTGCAATTGGCGCAGGCCCCGTTCGTGCCTTACAGCGCATCACTCGCCGCCTTCCTTGAGGCGAATTTCGAGACCGACGACGAGAAGAACGCGCTGACCCCGCCCGCGCCGCTGACCGACACGCCGAGCGCCTATCCAGCCGCGTTTTTGTCCAATTTGCGCAGCACCGGGCTGCTCTCGCAAAACGAAAAGACCAATGCGTTTAACGCGCGCAGCCGCCTGCACCCGACCGGCCCAGCGGTGGCCAAGATGATGGCGGAAGGCAGCCCGAAACTTGCCGCGATCGCCGATATTGGTTCGGTGGTGAAGGAATGCATGCCGGGGATCATGGCGCTGGGGATGAAGGCCTTTGCCGAGCACAACGCCGCCCCGCCGCGCGAAACCTCGGTCACGCAAACACAAGCACAGGGCTAATACGTTTTTTGTTCACGGGAACGTTAGGTTTAGGCTATTAGTTTGAGCATGATGAAACGGCGCGATCTTCTCAAAACTGGCCTAGTCGCAGGCGCGGCTTTGGCTGCTCCTGCTTTGCCAGCGACCCTCGCAGCGCAGCCGATCAAAGGCTCTGCGCGCGACCGCAAGCTGTTCGACATTGCCCATCGTGAGCTGAACCGGGCAGGCGCGGCAATCTGGAAACGCGATATTGTGGGCATTGCCGATTTCGGCGTGCACTCGGCGCAGCGGCGGTTTCACTTCGTCAATTTGGACCGCCAAGAGGTGCAAAGCTATCACGTCAGCCACGGCACTGGCTCTGATCCAGAGCATGACGGCTGGCTCAACAATTATTCCAATGTCGAAGGCTCCAACGCGACCAGCCGCGGCGCCTATGTGACATGGGAATGGTATGTCGGGCGCTATGGCACATCGGTGCGCCTCGGGGGCCTCGACCCAACCAATGATGCCGCCCTGCGCCGCTACATCGTGATGCACCGCGCCAAATATGCCGAGCCGTCGCATATTGATCGCTGGGGCCGGCTGGGCCGTTCCAATGGCTGCTTTGCGCTGGGCGAGGAGCAGTTTCGCATTGCCCTGCTCAACCTGTCTGGCGGGCGCTTGCTGTTCGCCGACAGCCTAGGCCTGAACGAGGATGGCAGCATCGCGCAGCGCCCGCAGTACGAACCGCTGCAACCCGAGCGCCCAAGCGATGTTCAGCGCTACGCCCCGGGGTCGTTCTAAGATAGTGCCCTATCGGCCTGCATTCGACCTTTCTGTGCTTCCCGAAGCGAAGCCAATCTTTCGAGTGAGTGTAATCGCCGCAGCAATCGGAGTCCTAGCAATTGTAGCGGTCACGATTGTCGATGCGAAATTCATGGATATCGCGGGACTTCATGATACCCAAAAATTGATGGAAGCCTTGCCCCTAGTTTTCATGGTTGCGATGGTTTTGGGTGCCTTGGGAAACTTTATCGCGCTAATGATTTTGGGCCTGCCCATAGCTAAGCTGATTGGCAATGAGCTAGCAGGTTCCAAAGGCCTTGCGATATCTCTGATTTCCTCGGCGCTCGGATGCTTCGCATTCTATGCCTTGGCCGCACAGCAACCATTTTCCGGGGACTTCGACGCCATTTTGCTCGGGATCACCGCTTGCTTCGCTCTACCCGCCGCTTTGCTCTACAGGCGCAGCCTGATCATCGCGCTCGGTAATTAGCAGCGACTAACCCCCAACGCGCGGGTCGTCCTCAATCACAATAACCTCATCGTCGATCAAATCCGTGCGATTGTCGACGCGCGGCTTGTCCAGGCTCGCCAGCACCGGCTTGTCCCGGCCATAAATGTCCTGGAACGTCGTCATGTCACCATTAATGTCAGACGCCATCGTGAAATAGGTGATGTACGCGGGCAGCTCGCGCTTGTTCTTCACCTTGGTGTATTTGCCTGAGGTGGAGATTTGCACCGCCTCTTCTTTGGTCGCACCTTTGCCAAGGATCGTGACCAGCATCGCCACTTCGAGCGCGTTTTCCGTGCGGATACAGCCATGGCTGAGCGCGCGATTGGCGTTCTTAAACAGGTGCCGCGACGGCGTATCGTGGAAGAAGATCGCATGCCGGTTTGGCATTTCCAGCTTCATCCGGCCCAGCGAATTGCCCGGCCCGGGCTGCTGAACCACGGTGATCCAGCCGTTGGAATTCTTGGTCGCCTTATAGCCATTGCGCCGCGCCCAGGCTGGATTGTTGAGCACTTTATTGCCCAGCCCTTCGCCCTTCACGATTGATTGCGGCACGGTCCAGGTTGGGTTGAACACCACGCCTTCGACCATTTCAGCGAGCTGCGGGGTCGCGGTGCGGCCCGGCTTACCCACAACGGTGCGATAGGTCTTGATGATCTTGTCATTCACCGTCAGGCGCAGCTGATATTCCGGCACATTGGTGATCAGATACATGGTGCCCAGATCACGGGCGAGCCAGCGCCAGCGGTCCATATTCGCGCGGATCAGCTTGCGCTTGGCCGGTTCGCTCGCCGGTGTCTTGGCCAGTTCGTCTTTCAGCCGCGCGTAATCGGGATGGGTCGGTGCGAGGTCCGCCAAAGTGCCAGCAATATCGCCGGTTTGAACGGCCTTTTCCAGCAGGTCTGCGGTGCGATACGTGTCGCGGTCTGGGTCAACGACGAACCATTGCTTGCGCGCATCCATTGGCGTGCGGCCATCGCGCATGTCCTCCACCAGCCAACGGAAGTTCTTCGAGGCCAGCATATCGAGCTCTGCCGATGGGCCGGAGGCCTGCGAGACCTTGAGCGCCTGCAGATCATAATCCGCCGGGTCGAGACCTTCGCTGGCGATGCCTTTGATCACCGCGATCAGAGCGGCGGCGTTTTCGGTCGACCAGGCCTGAATGTTCGGCTTTGGCGTGGGACCAAGGTCGCCTTGTACGAGCGGCGCAGAAACACTGCCCGGAAAAGCCTCGTCAAAGCTGCCGGATTGCTCCTGCGCTTGAGGGGCCGTCTGCGTATCAGCGGCTGGTTCAGCCTGCGCATCGGCAAGCAGGTCAGCAGGCTCGGCCTGCTGCGCGGAGGCGCCGCCAAAAGCGATCGCTGAAAGTGCTGCTCCAGCGGCAAATTTGCTGAGGTGTTTGCGCATAAATATCTCTAGCATCCCAATACGCGCCGCCCGGTGGCGACGCAGTAACCATAGTTATAAGGCTCTGAGGCCCCCCGATTCAAGCGGATGTTTATGCGATATGCCCTTTCGCTTGGCTGAATCGCTGGGGTTTACGCATATTAATGAGAGGCGCGGGTGTAGCCGCCGCGCAATCGCCCCTGCACAGCGGCACGAAAGCGGTGCCTACGCGAGTTTCCAAGTGACGCGCCGCCGATGCGCCATTAGGGCAGGCCCGCAATGAACAGCTCCCACCGCCTTTTGCCTTTTTTGGCCGCTTTAGCCGGGGTCGGGCTGCTGTCCTTGATGGACGCCTTTATGAAGGGCGCGGCGCTTGCCGCCGGGGCCTATACCGCCACATTGCTGCGCGCGTTGATCGGGGCCGCAATGATCGCGCCGTTTTGGCTGGCACCGATGCTGAGAAATGGCGCGGGCCGCTGGCCAGAGCGCGCGGTGATGAAGCTGCATCTGGAGCGCGGGACTATCTCCGCCTTTATGGCGCTCAGTTTCTTTTACGCGCTCACCAAAATGCCGCTGGCCGAAGCGATTGCGATCAGCTTTATCTCGCCGCTGATCGCGCTCTACCTCGCCCGCGCGTTGCTGGGCGAAGAAATCCAACCGCAAGCAATCTATGCCAGCATCATCGGCTTTGTCGGGGCGATTGTGATTATCGGCGGGCAGTTTGGGCGCGCGGAAATGAGCAATGATCTCATCCTCGGGCTGATCTCGCTGATGTTCTCTGCCCTACTCTACGCCTATAATTTCATCGTGATTCGCCGCCAATCGCAGGTCGCCGGGCCAGTGGAAATCGCCACTTTTCACAGCGGGGTCGGCGGGCTGGTGCTGCTGCTATTTGCGCCATTCCTATGGGCCACGCCTGATCTGAGCGCAGTCGGGTCGATTTCGATTGCCAGCGCCTTCACCGTCACCGGCGCGATGGCGATTGCCTGGGCCTATGCCCGCGCAGAGGCGCAGGCGCTGGTTCCGATTGAATATTCCGGATTTCTCTGGGCGAGCGTGCTGGGCTGGCTGTTCTTCCGCGAAGAAGTGACGCTGACGACGCTGGCGGGAACCGCGCTGATTATCGCAGGATGCTGGATCGCGGCCCGCAAGGCGCAGCCAGCGCCGCCAAGTGCGAGCGCCAGCCAAACACCTTAGGGTTCGTTAGCTGCCCTGCACTTCGTAGGGACGCTGATTCAACTGCTGCTGATTGCCGTAGCGGCCATTGGTCTTGTCGAGGAAGAACGCCACGATCTCTGTTCGCGTCATACCATCGAGCCGGTGGCCTGACCATTCGATCCAGCGGTTCCACGCGGTCGCCGAACCATAGCCAACATTATAAGGCTCACCGATCGGCGCGCCGCCCACCAGATAGCGCCGCTGAACCGTACGGAGGACTTCAGAATCGGGCCGGCCGCGGTAGATGAGATTCAGCGAGACCCATTTGGAGTCCTCGTAATAGGTGCTCATGTTGCAAATCCCATACTTCTTGGGATTGGTGAACGTGTTAGGCACATAGCTGCGGCGGTCGCGATCTTTGCATCCGTGGTAATATCCCAGCGCGCCAAACACCCGCGCGAAATACTGCCGCTCGCTCTTGTTCATGCCGGTAACCATGCGGGCCAGGCTGTTATGCGCCTCTGCCGCTGAATTGGCCGAAAACCGGGTGCCATCATCGGGGGTGCTGAAGGTCGGCAGGACATAAGCCCCATCAGCCGTTTTGTCGGCGCGCGGCCCCACCGCACTGCCGATCAAGCCGACGGTTTCGTCCATCACGGTTGTACAGCCAGACGTAGCAATCAACGCAGTGCCTAAAACAAGTGATCGAAAAACTCGTGTCATTTGCATTTCTCCCCCCGCACAACAGTCACTGTGCGATAAGCCTTTTATTCTAAATGCAAATTTGAAGCAATCACGCATCATGAAAGGATACAGGATTGCATAGGACCGCAACTGCAGCGGACACAAAAAAGGCCGGATCAGCGCGCAAACGCCGATCCGGCCGACCCCCTTGGTAAGCCGGGTGTGAACTCTACGGTTCGTTTCCAGCTGCGACCCGAGGGCTATTGGTTGCCCCCAATTGGACCAACGCCGCCGAGTACCCCTGTGGTGCCTCCGCCTGTTCCCCCGAAAAGGCGACGGCTGCCCCAAAACAAGCTATGACGATTGTCACTGCGCCCAATAATCCGGCGCGTAGACTGTTAATTTTCGCCCTGTGCGACTGCGCGTTGTTATTCATTTTTTTCCGCGTCCCTGCTGCGAAACGGCTTTTGCACCGAGGCCACAGATTCGGAAAGTTAACTGTTGTAAAATGTGCAGCGCCGGGATCGCAGGGGCCACGCCGCACTTGACCTAGCGGCCAAGGTCTAGCAGGTGATCCAGAAGACATTTCTCCGGCGCGGAACCCGCCCGGAACACACCACAGACAAGGAAGAAACGCCTCGATGACACAGGTCGGCAAGGACACGCTCGCAACCCGCTCAACCCTCAATGTTGGCGGAACAGAATACGCTTACTATTCGCTCGCAAAAGCGGCGGAGCAATTGGGCGATGTCTCCAAGCTGCCGATTTCACTGAAAGTGCTGCTGGAGAATATGCTGCGCTTTGAAGACGAAGGCTTCACCGTTGGCAAGGAGCATGCGCAGGCGATTGTCGATTGGCAGAAGAACCCGGTGACCGGCAATGAAATCCAATATCGCCCAGCCCGCGTGCTGCTGCAGGATTTTACCGGCGTTCCTTGCGTGGTTGACCTCGCCGCGATGCGCGATGCGATCAAGGAACTCGGCGGCGACACCGCCAAGATCAATCCGCAGGTTCCCGTCAACCTTGTGATCGATCACTCGGTCATGGTTGACGAATTTGGCCATCCGAAAGCGATGGAAGCGAACATGGCGCTCGAATATGAGCGCAATGCAGAGCGTTATGACTTCCTCAAATGGGGCTCAAAAAGCTTTGAGAACTTCTCTGCGGTTCCTCCTGGCACCGGCATTTGCCACCAGGTGAACCTGGAACACATCGCCCAAGGCGTGTGGTCGAGCAAAGACACCAGCGGCGCGATGGTCGCCTACCCTGACACCTGCGTCGGCACTGACAGTCACACCACCATGATCAACGGCCTGGGCGTGCTCGGCTGGGGCGTTGGCGGGATCGAAGCCGAAGCAGCGATGCTCGGCCAGCCGATCTCCATGCTGATCCCAGAAGTGGTTGGCTTTAAGCTGGAAGGCCGCATGGCCGAAGGCATCACCGCCACTGACCTCGTTCTCACCTGCGTGCAGATGCTGCGCGAAGTGGGCGTGGTTGGCCGCTTTGTTGAGTTCTACGGCCCGGGCGTCGCCAACCTCACCCTCGCCGACCGCGCGACCATCGCCAATATGGCGCCGGAATATGGCGCGACCTGCGGCTTCTTCGGGATCGACGACAAGACGCTCGATTACATGCGCCTCACCGGCCGCTCAGAAGAAAACATCGCTCTGGTTGAAGCCTATTCGAAAGAGCAAGGCATGTGGTTCGACCCAGCGAACGAGCCTGTGTTCACGAACACACTCTCGCTCGACATGGGCTCGGTTGTGCCAAGCCTGGCCGGACCGAAGCGTCCGCAGGACAAGGTCATCCTTCCTGAGGTTGATGAGCTGTTCAATGGCGACCTCAAGACCACCTATAAGAAAGACGCGCCCGTTCGCGTCGGTGTTGACGGCAAAGACCACGATATTGGCGACGGCGACGTTGTAATTGCCGCGATCACCAGCTGCACCAACACCTCCAACCCCGACGTGCTGATCGCCGCTGGTCTGGTCGCGAAAAAGGCGAATGAACGCGGCATGCTGCCCAAACCTTGGGTGAAGACATCACTCGCGCCGGGCAGCCAAGTTGTGACCGACTATCTGGTCAAATCCGGCCTGCAGGACGATCTCGACGCGATCGGTTTTGACCTCGTCGGCTATGGCTGCACCACCTGCATCGGCAACTCTGGCCCGCTCGCTGCGCCAATCAGCAAAGCGATCAACGGCAATGACATCGTTGCGGCCTCTGTCCTGTCGGGCAACCGCAACTTTGAAGGCCGCGTATCGCAAGACGTGCGCGCCAACTTCCTCGCATCGCCGCCGCTGGTCGTCGCCTATGCGCTGAAGGGCACCGTCACCGAAGACATCACCACCACGCCGCTGGGCCAAGACAAAGACGGCAATGACGTGATGCTGGCCGATCTGTGGCCAAGCAATGCGGAAATCGCCGAGCACCGCGCGGCCAATATCGACCGTTCGATGTTCGAAAACCGCTATGCCAACGTTTATGACGGCGACGAGCACTGGCAGGCGATCACCGTTGAGCCATCCGACACCTATCAATGGCGCGCGGGCAGCACCTATGTTGCCAACCCGCCATACTTTGAAGGCATGGGCATGGAGCCTGCGCCGATCCAGGATATCGAAGGCGCAAAGCCGCTCGCGATCCTCGGCGACTCGGTCACCACCGACCACATTTCGCCCGCTGGCGCGATCAAGGAAGACAGCCCTGCTGGCTCTTATCTGAACAGCAATCAGGTCGCGAAGAAGGACTTCAACTCCTACGGCTCGCGCCGCGGCAACCATGATGTGATGATGCGCGGCACCTTCGCCAATATCCGCATTAAGAACGAGATGGTCCCGGGCGTCGAAGGCGGCGAGACCACTTACAATGGCGAGCAAATGCCGATTTACGATGCGGCTATGAAGCACAAGGCGGATGGCACTCCGCTGATCGTGGTTGGCGGCAAGGAATATGGCACCGGCTCTTCACGCGACTGGGCGGCCAAGGGCACCATCCTGCTCGGCGTGCGCGCTGTGATCGTTGAGAGCTTTGAGCGGATCCACCGCTCGAACCTCGTCGGCATGGGCGTTCTGCCGCTGCAGTTTAAGGGCGGCGACACGCGCAAGAGCCTGGGCCTTGGCTCAGACGACAGCTTCAGCATTCGCGGCCTTGCCGATCTGACCCCGGGTCAGGACGTGACAATCGACGTCACCCGCGGCGATGGCACCACGTTCAGCTTCACCGCATTGTGCCGGATCGATACTGCGAACGAGATGGAATATTACCGCAATGGCGGCATCCTCCACTACGTTCTGCGCAAATTGGCGGCATAGGAACTCAGCTATGCAGGCTCGCACTTCAATGATTTCAATTGTGGCTGCGAGCCTGTGCCTTGCGGCGTGCAATGCGGATGATACCCTTCAGGAGGCTGTGAAGGAAGAAATCAACGAATCGGCTGGCACAGAGGCGGCGGTTGAAGCGAGCGCAGAGGCGGCTGTCGTCGACCTCAGCGTGGATGAACTCACCAGCATGATAGACGCCGGCAATGTCCGTCTGATCGATGTGCGGCGCGATGATGAAGTGGCCGAAGGCATGATTCCCGGCGCAGAGCACATCATGCTCGATGATTTTGATCCGGCCGCGCTCGACCTATCCGATGGCCGCGAAGTCGTGCTCTATTGCCGGTCAGGCCGGCGTTCCGGCATCGCGGCGGAAAAACTCGCAGCGCATACTGGCGAGCCAGCCAAACATCTCGCCGGGGGCATCAACGCCTGGCGTGAGGCAAACTCGACGGACTAGGCATTTGCTCCGACAAGCAACATCTATCATCAAAATGTCGCATTAATGTGTTTGATTGTAAGATTGATGCTTCGAACGCAATTAGGGGAAACAAATGTTGACTGAACTGACAGGCTTGATGGCCGGCCTTTTCTTGGCACTGCAAGCACAGCCAGCCGAGGCGCCAGCGCCGAAGCCCGATCCAGCTGCAGAGGCCGCCCCTGAAGAAGCCGTCAATGATGAAGACAAAATTGTCTGCCGCCGGACAGCGGTCACCGGGTCGAAATTCAAAAAGAAAGTCTGCGCGACCAAAAAAGAATGGGCCTCGCTGGGTCGGCGCAGCAGAGAAAATGCTGGCGAAATGCAACGCCGCGGCAAAGGGCTCAGCCCCAACGCCAACTGATGGCCGCATGCCATATACGCAGCCACACTGTTCAGCGCCCTTTCATTCTTAGGCACGCATGACTGCCCTCTAAATGAGGAGGGAAAGCTAATGCGACCTATTCTGATGACTGCACCAATGCTTGCCCTGTTGGCCGCAGCAGGTGCCTCGGCCCAAGATCAAACACCTCAGGGACAGCCTGACGTGTTGGAGAGTCCAACACCGCAAATCGACTTTCCCGCCTTTGTTAGACTGACGGGTGAAGTCGCTGAGCTGCGCGAACAGCGCCTACTTCCCAAGGACATGTTTCTTGAGCAAGCGCTCGCCGATGGCGCTCTATTGCTCGACACTAGGTCTGCCGAAGCGTTCCGGCTTGGCCATATTGAAGGCGCAGTGAACCTACCGTTTTCAGACTTCACCGACGAGAAATTGGCCAAGGTGATCGGCGAGAACCGTGACCGCCCGATCTATATCTATTGCAACAACAATTTCAGCGATAATGTGGAGCCAATCGGCCTAAAGGCCGCACCGCTCGCGCTTAACATCCCGACATTCATCAATCTGGTCGGCTATGGCTATGCCAATGTCTGGGAGCTGGACGGCGTGATGACCATTGCCGAGGTGCCATGGCAAGCTGAACCCATGTTTGCGCAGTTACAGGCCGTCGCACCGCAAACCAACCCCTGATACGAAAAGGGCGGCTCTAACGCAGAACCGCCCTTTCACCAGGAGATTGAAAAGCGAGGCGTTTATGCGCCGCGCTTAATCCGAAATTTCTTGCGGCCCAGGATGGCTGCTGCGGCCAAGCCGAACAGAACAGTCATCGGCGGCGCAGGGACTTCCGTACCGCTGCTGGTGCCGCCGGAGGAGCTGCTGGAACTCGACGAAGATGACGAGCTCGAAGTGCTGCTGCTCGAGGTGGTTGAACCGCCCGATGACGAACCAGAGCTAGAGCCGGAAGAACTCGACGAAGACGAAGAGCTGCCCGACGAGGAGCTGGTGCTGCTGGTCATATCGCCTGAGGTGCTGCCGCCGCTGGTCGATACGCCAGATGATGTGGCGCCGCCCGAAGAGGATGAACTGCTCGATGAAGAGCTGCTGCCCGAAGACGAAGAGCTGGAGGACGCGCCGCCGGAGCTGCTGCCGCTCGACGACGAACCAGACGAGCTGCCCGAAGACGAGCCTGAGCTCGAACCGCTAGAGCCGTCGGAACCACCCGAACTGCCACCCGATGAGGACGAGCTGCTTGAGGACGAAGACGAGCTTGAAGAAGAGCTGGACGATGAACCGCCCGTGCTGCCGCCGGTTGAGGTCACTCCGCCTGTGGTCGTCGAAGAACCGCCGCTGCTGGAGCTCGATGAGCTGCCTGAACTGCTGCCGCTGCTCGACCCACCGGTGGAACCGCCACTCGAAGTGGTCGTGCCGCCCGTAGAGGTATCACCGCCAGTGCTGGTGTTACCGCCCGATGAGCTGCTTGAGGACGACGAAGACGAACTTGAAGAGCTCGATGAGCTGGACGATGACGAGGATGAGCTCGAAACATTGCCCGAAGAGCTGGATACGTTGCCGGACGAACTCGAAACGTTACCCGAAGACGACGAGACATTCCCAGACGAGCTGGAGACGTTACCCGAGGACGAAGACACGTTGCCGGTCGACGAAGACACTGCACCGGTTGAGCTTGAAACAGCGCCGGTTGAACTCGACACATCACCTGACGAACTCGAGGTAGAGGTCGAAACTGCGCCCGTTGACGATGTGACCGTGCCGCTGGAGCTGGTCGAGGTGACCACGCCAGAAGACGATGTCGTCGAGGTTGAATTATCGATATCGATGATAATGCCGCCCGAGGATGACACCCCGTCGCTCGTCGTGCCGCCGCCCGAAGTCGTGGTGCTGACCACGGAGACATCACCGCTCGACGAACCGCCGCCGCCGAAGAATCCGCCGCCAAAGCCGCCGCCGAAACCGCCAAAGCCGCCGCTGCCGCCGATTACAACCGGAGCAGCCGAGCCGCCGCCGCCGCGAATGGGCGGCAATGGTGGGAGCGGCGCAGGAGCGTAGGCAACTTGAGCGATGGGCGGGCACTCAGCTGGATCGAAATAGGTTTGCACGATGCGACCTGCGCCAGCACCGGCGGCCGCGCCGGGCGCTACGCCCGCAATTGCGCCAGGACCGCCAAAGCCAGGCTGTTCTGGCTGGCACTCAATCGTGCGCTCAACAATACGCCGGCGGCGCTGCTCTGGTGGTGGCAGCTGACGCGTACGCGTTTTAATCTGGATCGGTTCGCCCTTCACCATGCGGGTGCGGGTCTCCACCAACTTGCCATCAATATTGGTGGTGAACTGGGGATCATCCGTGTTCATCGGCTCTGCCACTCGCACAGCACCCCCGGTCATCAGGGCGAGCCCTGCGGCGGTGGCTGATAGCTTTGCTGCGGCCAGTTTGATCGACATGAGATACGAACCTTGCGTTTGCTTGTGGTGGCTAGGGGGCGGCCCATCCGCTCCTTCACCAAATCCAACGTTCTCATGATGCTTCGGCAGGCCCGCGCACAACGCGGTTAACCATGATTCACCGCGGCTAACGCCGAAAAACCCACCAAAAGCGTGGTTTTTCAGAGGGCCTGTCCCAGTTTGATACCGAATATGCGGGCTAAGTAAGTCGCTGCGTTAGCCTGACGCGGCTAATCGCCCTCGCCAAACATGCTGGGCTGGCCATCGGCGCTGGCCCGATTCGCAGCCGCAGGGGCTGGCGGGGTCATTTCCAGATGCTCCCACCCGCCATCATTGAGCACCCGGCCGCGCGCGGTACGCGCCAGCAGACCCAGCTGGATGAGGTAAGGCTCGACCACATCCTCGACCGTGTCGCGCGGCTCTGCGAGGCCCGCTGCCAGCGTCTCCACGCCCACCGGGCCGCCCTTGTAAGTGGTTGCAATCATGGTGAGATAGCGCCGATCCATCGCGTCCAGACCCAGCCGGTCAATCTCCAACCGGGTCAGCGCGTTGTCAGCGCCCGCGCGCGTCACCGTGCCCTCGCCCGCGACATGGGCAAAATCGCGCACGCGCCTCAGCAAACGGCCAGCAACCCGCGGCGTCCCGCGCGAGCGGCGAGCGATTTCGCGAGCGCCCTGACTATCAATATTGAGCCCCAGCAGCCGCGCCCCGCGCGTCACCACCTGATCAAGCTCATCATGGGTGTAAAAATTGAGCCGTACCGGAATGCCGAACCGGTCGCGTAGTGGCGTCGTCAGCAAACCCTGGCGGGTGGTCGCGCCGATCAAAGTGAAGGGCGGCAGGTCGATCCGCACGCTGCGCGCAGACGGCCCCTCGCCAATAATAATGTCGAGCGCACGGTCCTCCATCGCAGGGTACAGCACTTCTTCGACAACTGGGTTCAGCCGGTGAATTTCATCAATGAACAGAACATCATGCGGCTCTAGATTGGTGAGCAGCGCGGCGAGATCACCCGCCTTTGCAATCACCGGGCCTGAGGTCGCGCGGAACCCCACGCCAAGCTCATTGGCGACGATCTGCGCCAGCGTCGTCTTGCCCAGCCCCGGAGGGCCAAAGAACAGCGTATGGTCCATCGCCTCGCCGCGCGATTTCGCGCTTTCGATGAACACGCGCAGATTATCGCGCGCGGCCTCTTGGCCGATAAATTCCTTGAGCGATTTCGGGCGCAGCGCGGCATCGGGATCATCAGGCTGCCGGTCAGGCGAATGGATCGGTGTTTCGTCGGTCATAACGGCCCTAGCCCTGCACCCGCTTTAGCCATTTCACAAACGGATCATCACTATTCTTATCGCCCATTTCTGGCATATCTCGCATGATTTCCGATGCCCTGTGCGGTATCACTGCGCCGAACGTCTCGGCCACCCAAGCCCGCAGAGCCATCGGCGCGGCGGGCGGCTGGGGCCGCTCATCTTCCATGCCTTCATAATCTCCGCGCGGATGCTCTTCTTCATGGATCTCAAGAGGCGTGCGCCCGTGGTTTTCTGACCAGCAGAGCTCATCATATCCAATCGCGAGCAGACGCAAGAAATCAACCGGATCGCCAACCATCACACCAATCATGGTTGACCCCGAACCCGACCCCAAATGAACAATCTGAGAATCCTCTGCATCATCCACCCAGAATGCTGCATAAGAGCCATCGCCGCCAGTCTTGCAGAACGGGACCAAACGCTCGCTAACCTCTGGCTTGTCACAGCCCACCCACAGCCGCGCATGGTCAGGATCGGGCGGAGTGATGCCCATGCAGCTGTTTTCCAGCGCAGGGTCGAGCAGAGCATGTCGGAATCCGTCTGAGCCATCAAAATGACGGTCCAGCCTATTGGCCTCAATCCATCGAAAATAGGCCAGGATTGGCTCTGGCACGGCAACGCTTGGACCAATTTCGGCCAGCATAGTTTGCGTAAAGCCGGTCATGCGCCCTCCCCTTCCTCTGGCATGATGCAATCGCGCACGCCCGGCCCATCAAGCAGGGTGCCCCCTGCCTCCTCGCATTCGCTTTTGCCAGAGATTTCAACCGCGCCGCTTGCGCCCAGAATAAAGGCGACCACCACCCCGCCCGCCAGCAAGGGCAAAAGCCAGCGCGGGATGTTCAATCCGGGGCGAAGGTCGTTGTCCTGCGTCAAAACGGGTTCACCGTGTAGCCGTTTTGCTGGAGCACCGCATGGGCCGTCATCGCCGAGAGCGACATGCGCACGCCTTCGATCAGCTCTTCAGGCGCGATGCCATTGGCCGCCGCGCTTTGCCCGCACAGCACCACATCGACGCCGTAATCGATCATGGTGCGCAGCATCGCAGCACTGGGATTGACGTCAGGGCTGGCCTCTCCGCCGCGCTCTCTCGCCGCCCATGCCTCATTGCTCAGCAGGTCGAGCGAGGCCTTGCCATGCACCACCAATGCGACGCGGATTTGCGCCGGATCAACGCCATTGGCGACATGCATATTGATAAAGCGCGCCACGCTTTCAAAGCTGCGGTGACGCTGTCCCTCGGCGGCCGCTTCGGCGACATCAAACGCGACGCTGAAACTCGCATCGGCGGGCAGATCGGTCATGCTTTCGACGGGTGCATGCGGGCCGAATTTCTCAAACACCGGGCCGGTTTTGAAGGCACTGAGATCAGCTTGCTGCGCAACGGCTGGACTGGCGAGAAAGAGCGCCGGGATCAGAAAAGCGAAACGCATGGGTATTCCTTTGGTGGTGATTTTGAGCGGTGCTGGCTTAGTCCGTGTCTGTGGAACCACGAGTAACATGGCGAGCCCGAGAATTCTCGAACGGATTATCAAGACTTCGTGACATAGCGGTCCAAACAATATGCAGCGACGAACAAAATCCCCACAGCGAGCCATTGCAAAGCTGGGACGATGACTATCACGATCGCATTTAACGGATCGGGTTCGACTAAAAATACACCTGCCCATTGTAGATAGTACCCCAATGCTGCGACCAAGATCACGGCGGAGTATAAGAAAATGGCAACCCATTCCGTAACTAGCTTACGACCTAACCAAATGCCAATTCCGATCGGCAAAATCGCCCAAAATCCCAAGCCTATGATGACTGCCATAGACAACAAATCTAAGTGATGATCAAACGCGCCAAGTTTGAGAAATAGGACAATGATCGCGGCAGAATACGCGCCACCGATCACGATGAACGGTAGCTTAGTCGGCCCCTCCATCACCCAGCTGCCTTCTTCAGCGCCACGCGGATCAGATCGCCTTCCTTTGCATCCTCGCCCAGCTCGCTGTGTGCGCGGGCCACGGCTTGGGCTGCGACCGCTGGTTTGAAGCCGAGGTTCTCCAGCGCGCTCACCGCATCAGCGCTTGCGCCGCCTTTCGGAACCGCAGCACCGGCAACGCCCGCAATCCCGCCGCCGGGCAGTGCGCCGGCTTTATCCTTCAATTCGTTGACGACCCGGCTCGCGAGTTTTGGCCCGACCCCCTGCGCCCGCGCGACCGTGGCCGCATCGCCGCCTGCGCAGGCATCGCGCACTTCGCCGGTCGATAGGGCAGACAGGATCGCCAGTGCCACTTTGCTGCCCACCCCTTGAACGGTCGTGAGCAGGCGGAACCAATCGCGCTCTGCGCTTTCGGCAAAGCCGAGCAGGCGCATATCGTTCTCGCTGACCTGCAAATCGGTGTGGACGGTGCAAGCCTCGCCCACTTCGCCCATGGCGCTAAGCGTTTTGGTGGAGCAATGGACCAGATAGCCGACGCCCTGAACATCGACGATGGCCCAATCCTCGCCCGTTTCATCGAGCCGTCCGGATAATTTCGCGATCATATTCGTGTTCCCTTGGACATGGTTTGTTCCTGCCTTACCTGCGCGGCTTTGACCAGAGGAAGTTGTTTGGTTGTCCAGAAGGGTATTGGTTTTCCTACCGATAGGGCCTTCGCTATGAACTCACCTATGCCAAACACTGCGCCGCTCACACCAATCGCTCTTGATCGAAATTTCCGATCAATCGGAGCGCCTGTAATCGATTGCCTTTCTCCCTTTGGACTGTGTTCCAGCCGTTCCAAGCGTGGCTGGCGTACGACGAACCGAGTGATCGCGCTTTGCGGCGACACACACTCAGCCAAAGGTGGACAAACGCGGCGAGATTGGCGAATTGGGCGGCTATGAGTTGGAACACCTTCGGACGCGCATTGCGCTTCACCACTTGGGGCGAGAGCCATGGACCGGCATTGGGCGTGGTGCTCGACGGGTGCCCGCCGGGCATTGGCTTAAGCGAGGCGGACATTCAGCCGTTCATGGACGCGCGCAAGCCGGGGACAAGCAAGTTCACCACTCAGCGCAAAGAGGCCGATCTGGTCCGGATCCTCTCCGGCGTGTTCGAGGGCAAGACGACCGGCACGCCGATCAGCATGATGATCGAGAACACCGATCAGCGCAGCAAGGATTACGGCGAGATCGCCAAGAGCTATCGCCCCGGCCATGCGGACTACACCTATGATGCGAAATACGGCATCCGCGACTATCGCGGTGGCGGACGCAGCAGCGCGCGCGAAACCGCGGCGCGTGTGGCGGCGGGCGCCGTGGCCCGGCTCATCATCCCAGAGGTCACCATCACCGGCTTCGTGTGCGAGCTGGGCGGGGACAGGATCGACCGCGAGGCGATCAATCTCAGCGAAATCGGCAGCAACCCGTTCTGGTGTCCAGACAGCTGGGCGGCGAAACGTTGGGAAGAGCTGGTCGATACAGCGCGCAAGGATGGGTCATCGCTGGGCGCGGTGGTCGAATGCGTCGCGGAAGGCGTGCCCGCCGGATGGGGCGCACCGGTTTATGCGAAGCTCGACAGCGATCTGGCCGCCGCAATGATGACGATCAACGCGACCAAGGGCGTGGAGATTGGCGATGGGTTCGAGGCAGCGCGGCTGACTGGCGAGCAGAACGCCGATGCGATGAGCCCGGGCGCAGATGGCACCCCGCAATACGCCAGCAACCACGCGGGCGGCACGGCAGGCGGTATCTCAACCGGACAGCCGGTCGTGTGCCGCACGGCGTTCAAGCCAACCAGTTCCATCCTGACCCCAGTGGACTCGATCAACTCTGATGGAGAGGCGACCAAGGTCCGCACCAAAGGGCGGCACGACCCGTGCGTCGGCATTCGCGGAACTCCGGTGGTGGAAGCGATGATGGCGCTGGTGCTGGCTGATCACAAGCTGCTGCACCGTGCTCAGGTCGGCGGCGCATAGGATGCGGGCTCACATACGCCGCGAACACTACCAAGCGGCTCTGCCATTCGACCAACGCCGATTGCCACATCACCCGCCATTGGCTAGCTAGAACAACGCTTTGCCCCCTCTCAACGAACAAGCAGGTATCCCCATCCGTTCTTCCCCTTCTCAGCAATCAGACCTACACCTCGACAGCGCCGCCTACGGCCAGGACGATGGAAGCTCCGAGCCGGCCCCTACGACTACCGGCGACGAGACAGTGCCGGCGATCAACCCGCGCGTCTTGGCCCGCGAGCTGGCCGCGTTCCGCACACCGCGCGTCTCGCGCAGCATCTGGGAGGTCGCCTCCACCTTCCTGCCATTTGCGGTTCTGCTGGGCGCGATGCTGTTCGCGGTTCAGGCCGGGCATTACATCGCCTTTGCGCTGACACCGTTTGCGGGAATGCTGCTGCTGCGCCTGTTCATCATTCAGCATGATTGCGGCCATGGCTCGTTCTTCAAGAGCAAGACCGCCAACACCTGGCTTGGCCGCTCGATCGGCGTGCTGACGCTGACGCCGTACGACTGCTGGCGGCGCAGCCATGAGCTGCACCATGCGAGCACGGGCAACCTTGATGCGCGCGGGTTTGGCGATGTCGACACGCTGACCGTGCGCGAATACCGCGCAAAGAGCTGGTTTGGCCGGTTGGGATACCGGCTCTATCGCCATCCGATCGTGCTGATGGGCATTGGCCCGGCCTACCTGTTCCTGCTCAGGCACCGCCTGCCGATTGGGCTGATGAAGGACGGCTCGGTCTATTGGATCAGCGCCTTGGCCACCAATGCCGCGGCTGCCGGGCTGCTCGTGGCATTGGGCCTGATCTTCGGAGCCTATGTGACTGCAATCGTGTTCTTGCCCGTGCTGTTGACCGCCGCATCGGTTGGCGTGTGGCTGTTTTATGTCCAGCATCAGTTCGAAGATGCACATTGGGACACGCGCGAGAACTGGTCCTATCACGAGTTCGCAATTGGCGGCAGTTCCTACCTTCACCTGCCCGCTGTGATGAATTGGTTCACAGGCAATATCGCGATCCACCACATCCACCATCTGGTCAGCCGCATCCCGTTCTACCGCCTGCCCACGGCGTTGAGGGAACACCCGGAGTTGGCACAGGTCAACCGCGTCGGCCCGCGCGAAGCGGTCAGCTCCATGTGGCTGGCGCTATGGGATGAGGATCGCCGCAAGCTGATCAGCTTTCGCGAGGCGAAACGGCTACAAGCCTAAGCTCAAACCGGGCCTATTACCCGCTCGCAACGGCGCAGAAGGTTCCCAGAAACTTCGATTGGAAAATTCGATCATCGTGATCGCACTAATCGGCTTTTGTGCAGCGCAGCAATCCCTATGTGAGGTGCACGTCAAGGGCGGACCGCGCCCCACGTAACGCATTACCAAATAAGGGGTATTACCAATGGGCATTATCGGCTCAACCATCAAACCATTCACCGCCACAGCCTTCAAAGCCGGCGAAGATTTCTACGAAGTCACCGACGAAGACGTAAAGGGCAAGTGGTCGATCTTCTTCTTCTATCCTGCTGACTTCACCTTCGTATGCCCGACCGAGCTCGAAGATCTCGGCGAGAAGTACACCATGCTGCAAGACATGGGCGTCGAAGTGTACGGCGTCAGCACTGACACGCACTTCAGCCACAAGGCATGGCACGACACCTCTGACAAGATCGGGAAGCTGCAATTCCCATTCCTGGGCGACCAAAACCACGTGCTCGCACGCAATTTCGACGTGCTGCGTGAAGGCGTAGGCCTGGCCGACCGTGCGACTTTCGTGGTCGACCCCGACGGCGTGATCCAGATCATGGAGCAAACCTGCGAGGGCGTAGGCCGCAATGCCAACGAACTGACTCGCAAGATCAAGGCCGCTCAATATGTGCGCGCCAACCCAGGTCAAGTCTGCCCGGCAGCATGGGAAGAAGGCAGCGACACCCTGGCCCCATCGCTCGATCTCGTCGGCAAAATCTAAGCAGCGGCCTCAGGCTACTCAAACACACTCGGCGGCGCGGCTTTCACAAGCGAGAGCCGCGCCGCCGCCCAACTCAAGACAATACGGATTTCTCCATGCTCGACGCCACTATGCAAACCCAGCTAAAGCAATATTTCGCCAATCTGCGCGAGCCGATTGAGCTGGTCGCAAGCCTGGATGAAAGCGAGAAGTCCGAGCAAACCCGCGACTTACTGAGCCAGATTGCTGAGCTGCACGATCTGGTCAGCGCCAGCTTCGACGGCACCGACGATCGCAGGCCGAGCTTTATCATTCGCCGCGCCAGTGATGCGACCAAATGGGTCCGCTTTGCTGGCCTGCCCATGGGCCACGAGTTCACCTCTCTGGTGCTCGCCCTGCTCTGGGCTGGCGGACACCCGCCAAAGGTTGATGCCGATCTGATCGAACAGATCCGCGCTCTGGAGGGCGACTATGACTTTGAGATGTTCTTCTCACTCAGCTGTCACAATTGCCCGGATGTCGTGCAAGCACTCACCCTGATGGCGCTCGAAAATCCGCGCATCAATGCCACGCTGATCGAAGGTGGAACCTTCCAAGACGAGGTCGACGCGCGCGAAATTATGGCTGTGCCTGCGACCTTCCTCAACGGCGAAAGCTTCTACAATGGCAAAATGGAGCTGGCAGAGATCCTCTCCAAGCTCGACAGCGGCGCGGACGCGAAAGCGGCTGAAAAGCTCGATGCGAAAGAGCCATTCGAAGTTCTGGTCATCGGCGGCGGCCCCGCGGGCGCAGCCTCGGCCGTTTATACCGCTCGCAAAGGCTTTCGCACCGGTATCGCAGCAGAGCGCTTCGGCGGCCAGCTGATGGATACGCTTGGGATCGAGAATCTGCCCGGCACCAGTTATACCGAGGGTCCAAAGCTGGCTGACAACCTCAGAAGCCACACGGGTGATTATGACATCGACGTGATGGATCTGGCCCGCGCGACCCAGATGAAACCAGCTGGTGAAGCAGGCGGCATGCACGAAGTGACCATGGCGAATGGCGCGGTGCTAAAGGCGCGCTCGCTGATCCTGTCAACCGGCGCGCGCTGGCGCAATCTTGGCGTTCCGGGCGAGACGGAATATCGCAATAAGGGCGTCGCCTATTGCCCGCACTGTGACGGCCCCTTGTTCAAGGGCAAGAACATCGCGGTAATCGGCGGCGGCAACTCTGGCGTCGAGGCCGCGATTGATCTGGCCAAGATCGTCGGCCACGTTACGCTGGTCGAATATGACAGCAAACTGCGCGCCGACGATGTGTTGCAACGCAAATTGCGCAGCATGTCCAATGTCGAAATCATCACCTCAGGCCAGACCACCGAAGTGCTTGGCGACGGATCGAAGGTCAGCGGGCTAGTCGTCAAAGATCGAACCAGCGGTGATGAACGCCGGATCGAGCTGGAAGGCGTGTTCGTCCAGATCGGCCTGGTGCCAAACACGGAATGGCTGGAAGGCACCGGCCTGGAGCTGTCTCAGCATGGCGAGATCGTGGTTGATCAGCACGGCGCAACCAACCTGCCCGGCATTTATGGCGCAGGCGATGCGACCACTGTGCCAGACAAGCAGATCGTCGTGGCGATGGGCGAAGGCGCAAAGGCTGGTCTTGGCGCGTTTGACTATCTGATCCGCAACGAACCTGCGGACGAGGTCGCCGAGGCGGCATAATCTCGCGGACGGCGGGCACGCTGACGCGCAACGCTCCTACGACACAGACAATAGGCATCAAGGGGTGAACGCTGGGCGCTTGCCCCTTTTTGCTGTGTGCTGCGCTCAAGCCAAGTCCGGGCCTTCAATCGATCCTATCAATCAATTAGCGCATATTAATCGATTAGACAGATCAAACTCAAACGGTCATCTTCTCCCCATAACCTTGGCTCAACCCCGAGTCTCAATGTGGTGAGGAGAACCCCAATGGATGCAAAAACTGGTGAAATGAACGGCTGTCCCTTCAATGGCGACAGCACAATGCGCTCTCTCTTAGGCCGGACCAATCGTGATTGGTGGCCAGAGGCAACCCAGCTGGAAATCCTCACTCAGGGAGGCCGCGACGCCAACCCTTACGGCGACGACTTTGACTATGCCGAGGCCTTCAACACGATAGATTACACCGCGCTGAAAGCAGACTTGACCGCGCTGATGACCGACAGTCAGGATTGGTGGCCAGCGGACTATGGCCATTACGGTCCGTTTTTCATTCGCATGGCATGGCACGCGGCCGGCACCTATCGCACCGGCGATGGCCGCGGTGGTTCCTCCAGCGGCCAGCAGCGCTTTGCTCCGCTCAACAGCTGGCCAGACAATGGCAACCTCGACAAGGCGCGCCGCCTGCTCTGGCCGATCAAACAGAAATACGGCAAGAACATCAGCTGGGCTGACCTGTTCATCCTGACCGGCAACGTCGCCATCGAAAGCATGGGCGGCCCAGTGTTCGGCTTTGGCGGCGGCCGCGCCGACGTGTTCGAGCCAGAGACCGTCTATTGGGGCACAGAAGAGCAGTGGGTCGACGAAGGCGTTGAAACGCGCATCATCCCTGACGAAGGCAAGGCGCTGGAAAACCCGCTGGCAGCGATCCAGATGGGCTTGATCTACGTCAATCCAGAAGGGCCAGGCGGCAATCCTGATCCGCTGCAATCGGCCCGCGACATGCGCGAAACCTTCGCTCGCATGGCGATGAATGACGAAGAGACCGTTGCGCTGACCGCTGGCGGCCATGCCTTCGGTAAGGCTCACGGTGCGGCGCCATCTGACACCTTCGGCACTGGCCCGGAAGGTGAGCACCTGCATCTGCAGGGACTCGGTTGGCTGACCGACGAGAGCGAAATCGAGAAAGGCCATATCACGACCTCTGGCATCGAAGGCTCGTGGTCCAACAACCCGACGTCATGGAGCCACGATTACTTCCGAATCCTGTTCAAGTACGACTTTGAACTTACAGAAAGCCCCGCTGGCGCGAAGATGTGGACACCGATCAACCCGGAAGAGGCCGACATGGCACCGGATGCTCGGGACCCCAGCAAGAAGGTCCAGACCATCATGACCACCGCCGATATGGCGCTGAAGATGGACCCGGAATATCGCAAGATTTCCGAGCGTTTCCTCGCCAATCCAGAGCAGCTGGATGACGCATTTGCGCGCGCATGGTTCAAACTGTGTCATCGCGATATGGGGCCAAAGGTCCGCTACATGGGTCCAGAGGTTCCAGAAGAAACCCTTATCTGGATGGACCCCGTTCCTGCCGGAACGGAGCCATCTGACAACGCGGTTAGCGCGTTCAAGTCGGCCATCCTTGGCAGCGGTCTGACCGTGAGCGAGCTGGTCAAAGCGGCATGGGCTTCGGCTTCAAGTTACCGCAATTCGGACCACCGTGGCGGCGCCAATGGTGCCCGCGTGCGGCTCGCCCCGCAAAATGGCTGGGCGGCGAACGATCCCGATGAGCTTAGCAAAGTGCTTGCCAAAATCGACGAGCTGCGCGGTGATCTGTCGATGGCCGACGCCATCGTGCTCGCCGGAACGGCCGCGGTTGAGAAAGCCGCTGCGGACGCTGGTCACAGCGTGAGCGTGCCATTTGCTGGCGGACGCGGCGATGCGACCGAAGAGCATACCGATGCGGAGAGCTTTGAGCCGCTGGAGCCGTTTGCTGATGGCTTCCGCAACTACCTCAAAACGAAGGCAAGCGTTCGGACCGAAGAAATGCTGATCGACCGTGCGCATTTGCTCGGCCTGTCCATTCCGGAAATGACCGTTCTGGTTGGCGGCATGCGAGCGCTGGGCGCAAACACTGGCAACACCAGCCACGGCGTGTTTACCGACCGGGTTGGTCAGCTGACACCCGACTTCTTCACCAACCTGCTCGACATGGGAACCAAGTGGACTCCGGTCGATGACAGCGGCGATGAAGAGTACATCGGCACAGACCGCAAGACTGGCGCAGAGAAGTTCCGCGCCACCCGCACGGACTTGGTCTTCGGTTCCAACTCACAGCTGCGCGCACAGGCCGAAGTTTATGCCGAGGCTGGCAATGAGGCGAAGTTCGTCGCTGACTTCATCGCGGCTTGGACCAAGGTGATGAATGCAGATCGCTTTGATCTGACCCATGCAAAATACCATGGCTGATCCGGCACGAGCCTGATCGGGTCGCAAGAGAGCCCTCGGCAGAAATGCCGGGGGCTTTCCGTTTTTAGCTTGAGAAAATGTGGAACGTGAAGGAGCGTTTAGCGCTGCCGTTTCAGCACCAGATAGAGCGCGCCTTCGCCGCCATGGCTGCGGTGGGCCGCTCTCACTGCTGAGATCGATCCGGCATGCGGGCCAGCGGCGAGCCAATCGAGCAGTTTGGCCCGGATAGCGCCGCGTTTCTCCCCGCGGTCCGCTGGATCCACTGGTCGCGAGCGCCCAGCAATCACCAGCACGACCCGCGCATCCATTGCCCGCGCTTGGTCAAGCCCGCTGGAGAGCCGCATGTAGGCGCTGTCGAGCGTGTGGCCGTGCAAATCGAGCGTGTAATCGGGCACAATCCGGCCTGTTTTCAGCTTACGATCCCAGTGCCCATCAAGACTGGACGGGGCCAGTTTGGGCGGAGGCGCAGCAGCCACCTGTGCACTCACGCGCGGGAGTTTCTTGGACTGTTTGCGCATTGGCGAGACCGGCTGCGGCGTCTTCAAGCCAGTTTTCGGTTTCGCTTTCGTCTGCACCCCAGCGGCAGGTTCTTGCGGCATTACGGGGCGCGCACGCCCCTCTAGCGGAGTGACGCTCTGCGCCAAATGCGCCCAAGCAGCCGCCTCTTGCTCATTGAGGCCGCGCGGGATGCTCATTGGCCAGCGTGGCGTTCCACTACGCCGCGCGGAAGCAGGATCAGAGCTTGCCCGCGCCCGCTCATGCCGCCAGCGATCTGGCGCGCGTCTTCGCCTGCCCCCCAAAAGGTATCGAAGCGGTTCGGCCCTTTGATAGCCCCGCCAGTGTCTTGCGCGATCCACAGGCCATCGGCGACATCGCGGTCGAGATCGAGCCAGACAGGCGCGCCGTAAGGTACGAACCGCGGATCAACCGCAACCGAGCTTTCCCGCCGAACCGGAATACCCAGCGAACCCAGCGGCCCATCACCGGTTAGCTCGCGGAAGAAAATCCAGCTCTTGTTGAGGCGCATCAGCTCGCGACCGTCCTCGGGATTTTCGCGGATATAGGCCATGATGCCTTGCATGGAGCCAGCGTATTTGCCCGGCCCTTCGCCGATCAAACCACGGTCGCGCATAACTCGGCCAACACCGACATATTCGCGGCCATTCTGCCCGGCATAGCCGATACGGATCACTTCGCCATCGGGTGTGCGCAGGCGCCCGGAACCTTGGATCTGCAGGAAGAAGAGCTCAACCGGATCGGCTGCCCAAGCGATGACGGGGACTTTCCCATCAAGCGCGCCTTCTTCAATCTCGCGGCGCTCGTAATAGCGCACGAACTCGCCCGCGTCATTGGTGCGTCCCAGCGGCGCTCGCCCCGTGCGTTCTGCCTCCGGAATATCCGCCGTCCAGCCGCGCTTCAGATCGCTCGGCATGGCATAGATCGGTGTTTGGAAACCGGGGGAGCGCGTACGGCTTGCGCGGATTTCAGGCTCGAAATATCCGGTCGCAAAGGCCTCGCCCGTGCCGACAATCGCGGTTTCAAAATAGGTCGCAAAGAAAGTGTCGGCGGTGCCGCGATTGCGCGGTGCGGCCTCGCAGGCTCGCTCCCAATCGCTTTGCCGAGTTAGGCCGGTGGTATCCTCACGCCGCAGCAGGCTGGGGCAGCTTTCGATGAAAGAGCGAAGCGCGCCCTCTGCATCGGCCTGAGAATACCCCAGCCCGGAAACATATGGTCCCGCCTGCACGCCTGCCATCAGCGCGCTGGTCGGCGCTGGGCCGGTAGGCGCAGGCGGCGTAATTGGAGCGGTTGGCGCGGTCACAGGCGGCAGCGGTGTCGTCACCACCGGGCCACTAGGCGCAGTGCTTTCAGGGATCAGCCGGACGCAGCCGGACAGGAGGATAGCGATCGCCAGAACCAGGCCTGTGCGCATTGTACTCTCCTTAAGGTCAGTGCCCGTTAGGCAAGCTGCCTAGCCTTCGTCGGTTTCGTCGAGCACCCAGTTTGGATCTTTGTCGCTCACATTGCGTGAGAACACCCAGATGTCGCGGCTTTCGATTGCGTCATCAAGCGAACCGGCGATCATATTGCCATCCTTATCGCGGGTGACAGCGGCGATATCGGCCACGAACAGCAGAGCGATCCGGGCCATCCGGCCATCAAGCTGGGCAGAGTGGATCTTCGTCTCTTCGATGCGGATCAGCTTGTTCTCAAGAGTGTGACCAGCGGCCTCACGCTCATCGATAGCGGCGACAAAGCCTTCGTAAACATCGTCATCGCACAGATCGCGCAGGGTCTCACGGTCACCTTGCCAGAATGCCTCAAGCACCATTGTGTAGGCAGTCCGTCCGCCTTCTAGGAAGGATGTGAGGTCAAACCGGCTGTCGGCCGCAGCGATTTCGCGAATGCCGCGTTCGACCGCTGGCAAAACGCCTGTGATCTCTGGCTGAGGATTGGCGGCCACTGGCACTGCCGCCGGGCTTGGCGGGGTATGCGGCGGCTGTTTGCCGCTCGGCTCAAACCGGTTTGGAACCGATTCCTCTTCATGTTCTGCACGGCGGCCAAGCACCGAATAGAGACGCAGCCCCAAAAATGCGGCGATCATGGCGAGGATGATAATTTCAACAATCACGTTTGTAATACCCGGTTGGTTTGGGATCACGCAGCCGTGCGATCTCCGATTCCTATGTACCTTAAGTGCCTTAAATAGGCGCTAAATACAAATCGACAACGACCTTTCGCGTGCCCGTTACAGGTTTTTGCGTGCATCTCATCCGGTTGCGAGCACGGCTCGCGCCTGCTAGGCGCGCCGCCAACCGAACACCCGATTACCCTGCGCACTGTGCAGGCTTCACATTATCCCTGATGGAAAGAGCTTAAAAATGGCCGAAGAAGGCGACATCCTAACCGATCTCAACAATCCAGCAGCCGGCGCAAATGGCGCCGATAATCAGCCCGCAGCTGGCCTGATTACGCAATATGTCAAAGACTTGTCGGTCGAAAATCCGAATGCGCCGGACGTCTATCAATGGCAGGATCAACCGCAGATCGACGTACAGTTCAACATTGGCGCTGAGCAAGTGAACGAGAATGTTCACGAGATCACTTTGAAAGTGAACATCGACGCCAAGACCGAGCAAGGCAGCGCCTATTTGGTAGAGCTGGCCTATTGCGGCCTCATCGGTGTGCGCAATCTGCCTGAAGATCAGACCCATGCGTTTCTGTTTGCCGAAGCACCGCGTCTGCTGTTCCCATTCGCTCGCCGCGTCGTTGCCGATGCCGTGCGTGATGCTGGCTTCCCGCCGCTGCTGATGGATCCGATTGATTTCAACGGTCTCTATCTTCAGCAGCTCGCTCGCAAGCAGCAAGAAGAAGCAGCCGCTGGCGGTGCGCCTGCTGGCGAGGCTTAGGGCCGCGTTTTGCTTGGCCCGGCTCACAGGCTTTCAAACCGCTAGACCTGTGATAGGGCTGGTGCAGCCATGAGCCTGCTTAAAAATGTCGGAACCATTGGCGGGCTAACCCTCGCCAGCCGGGTCGCCGGGATGGCGCGCGAGATGATTTTCTCGCGTGTCCTCGGCGCCAATGACATCACTGATGCCTGGTTTCAGGCCTTCATCATTCCGAATGTGTTTCGCCGGCTGTTTGCCGAGGGAGCCTTTTCGGCTGCCTTTGTGCCAATGTTCTCCAAGCGCCTGCACGGCGAAGGCGGCATGGAAGAAGCCCGCTCGTTCAGCGCCGATGTGCTGAGCGTATTCCTGCCAGTGCTGATCGCGCTCTTGGCGATATTTGAGCTCGCTATGCCGGGCGTGATCTGGCTGCTGGCAGAAAAGCCTGTTGACGAGAACACCTTTCCGATAGCCGTCGATTTCGCTCGGATTATGTTCCCCTACATCGTGCTGGTCAGCATGGTGACGCTCTTCACCGGCATGCTGAATTCGGTCTCGCGCTTTGCGCCGGGTGCCAGCTTTCCGATCATTTTGAACATAGTGCTGATCGCAGCCTTGCTGGTCGGCGAGCGCTGGATGGCGACCGGGGCCAGCCTTGAGCAGGTCGCCTATGGCATCGCCTGGGCCGTCACCGGGGCGGGCGTGATGCAGCTCGCCTGGCTGTATTACTGGGTCAGGGTTGAGGGCTTCGAGGTCAAAATGCGCCTGCCGCGTCTCACACCAGAGGTGAAACGGCTAGGGATCATCGCCCTGCCAGCCGCGATTGGCGGGGGCGCGTATCAGATCAACACTCTGGTCCAGCTCTATTTCCTCAACCAGCTGGAAAGCGGCGCGGTCAGTTACATGAATTATGCCGATCGGCTCAATCAGCTGCCGCTCGGGATCATTGGGATCGCCCTGTCCACCGCAATCCTACCGACCCTGTCCAAATTCGTCGGCAGCGACAATCACGAGGGCGCATCGCGAATCCAGTCAGACGCGATCGAGCTTGCGATGCTGCTGACGCTGCCTGCGACTTTTGCCCTCGCCATTTGCGGCGTGCCGTTTGTGACGATGATTTTCGAAGGCGGACGTTTCGCGATTGAGGACGCCAATCAAACGGGCGCGGTCCTCACCGCGCTGGTGCTGGGTCTGCCCGCCTATGTCCTGATCAAAGTGCTGGTCCCGAACTTTTACGCGCGCGCCGATACGAAGACGCCGGTTTACACCGCCTTTGTCGCGCTCTTCGTATTCATCACTTACAACATCCTGTTCTTGGAAACTTATGGCGTCGTCGGCGTCGCTTTGGCCAGCGCGACCGGCGCGTGGATCAATGTCACCATCCTTTATGTGATCCTCGCCATGCGCGGGCATTACCGCGCCAATTGGCAGCTGGTCGGACGGATCGCGCGGCAGCTCATTGCAGCCGCCGCAATGGGCGCTGCGCTGTATTTTGCCAGCGATATGCTGAGCGACTATTACTCCGCCGGTATCTTTGCGCGCCTGTTTGCCCTCGCGGTGCTGGTCGGCGCGGCGGCAATCGTCTATTTCACCTTGGCATTCGCTCTGGGCGCGCTCGACCGCGAACGGATCGCTAAGCTCACCCGCAAATCAACCTAAACTGAAAGAGCCTATTTCTCATGCAAGTCGTCTCCGGCATTCAGCCCACCGGCAATCTTCACCTCGGCAACTACCTGGGGGCGATCCGCAATTGGGTGAAGATGCAGGACGATATCGGTGAGAACGGCGAATGCCTGTTCTTTCTCGCCGACCTGCACGCAATTTCGCTGCCGCATGATCCGGCGCAGCTTAAGCAATCAACGCTTGAGATGACGGCGGCCTTGGTCGCTTGCGGGGTCGATCCATCGCGCTCGGTTCTGTTCAATCAAGCGCAGGTTCCCGCCCATGCAGAGATGCAATGGCTGCTCAATGGAACGGCGCGAATGGGCTGGCTCAACCGCATGACGCAGTGGAAGGATAAGTCGGGCAAGAACCGCGAGGGGCAATCGATTGCCCTGTTCACCTATCCTGTCCTGCAGGCCGCAGACGTCTTGCTGTATCAGGCGACCCATGTGCCGGTGGGCGATGACCAGAAGCAGCATCTGGAGCTAGCGCGCGACATTGCGCAGAAATTCAACACCGATTTCGCCAGCGAAGACGCGCCAGTCTTTACCCTGCCCGATCCCTACATTCCGCCAGAAGCCGCGCGGATCATGTCGCTGCGCGATGGCACAGCCAAGATGAGCAAGTCTGATCCCTCAGACCTCAGCCGTATCAATCTGACCGATGATGCCGACACCATCATGAAGAAGGTGAAGAAGGCGAAGACCGATCCAGAGCCGCTGCCCAGCGAGCTTGGTGGGCTGGAAGGCCGCGCAGAGGCGCTGAACCTGGTGAGTATCTTTGCCTCGCTGGCAGGCGTCAGCAAAGAACAAGTGCTGGTCGACTTCGGCGGGCAAGGGTTCGGCGCGTTCAAGCCCGCTCTTGGCGAGCTGCTGACCGAGAGCTTTGCGCCGGTGACCGCGCGTTTCCGAGAGTTGATGCAGGACCGGGAGGCACTGGATGCGATCCTGGCCAAGGGCGCAGCGAAAGCGCGCGAGCGCAGCGCGCCAACACTCAAGGCGACCTACGAAGCGCTCGGCCTCGTGCGCGGATAAGGGCATCCACTCAGGCGGCCAATCGTATTCTGGACGCTGCGAACCGCACGATTCAGTCATCGCGCGTTCAAAATGGGTTCAGGCCACGTCTTTACACTTGGGCCTGCTGATGACAGCTTGCCGACTCGATGATGGGATTCGCACCAGAACTTTATGGGGCGATTGAAGGGAAATGGCGGCGGCAAACCATGAGCCTTTGAAAGCCATGTGAGTGATAAGAGGTAATGCCATGACCAATTCCGATACTTCCTCGGCAGAAACGCCGGGCCGCACGTTGATGAAACGCCTGGGACGCGCGAGCGTGCCAATTCTGCTGCTCAGCCTCGCAGCCTGCGCCACGCCGTTTAAGGCCGATGTCTCGCGCTTCCAGAGCGCGCTTCCGGCGCCGACTGGCCAGACCTTTGCCGTCGTCGCGGATGATCCCAAGCTGGCTGGCGGTCTTGAATTCGCGCAATATGCCGATTTCGTCGAAGCCGAGATGGAGCGCCTAGGCTATTCGCAGGCCGAGCCTGAGGCAGCCAATCTGCTGGTGCGCTTCGACTACGGAATCGACAAAGGACGCGAGAGAATTCGCACCACCAATGCTGGCTTTGCCGGCGACCCATATTTCAGCCCTTGGTATGGCCGATTCGGCCGGCGCGGATTTTACCGCGGCCGCGGTTTCCATCGCAGCCGGTTTGGCGGCGCGTGGGGATTTGGCTTCTATGACCCATGGTTTGGCGGCCCCGAGGTGCGCAGCATCACGGTCTACACCAGCGGCATCGATATGAAGATCGACAGCGCAGCGACAGGCGAACGTCTGTTTGAAGGCAAGGCGCAGGCTGTCTCCAGCTCAAACCGTCTGCAATATCTGGTGCCAAACCTGGTGGATGCGATGTTCACAGACTTTCCCGGCAATTCGGGTGAGACTTTGCGCATCACCATCAAGCCAGAAAGCAAAAAGGTCCGCCGCACCGACTAATCGGACGGCTAATCAATCCTTTTCCCTTGGACGGGATTTGAAGAGGCGGTGCTGGAAACGGCGCCGCCTTTTTGCGTTTGGAGTGCGGTGGCTAGAGCTTTTCGTGGCCGCCAGTGGAGCCAAAGCCGCCCGCGCCGCGTTCCGTCGCGTTGAGCTCTTCGACCTCTACCCAAGCGCCTTGTGTAACAGGGGCCAGCACCAGCTGAGCAACCCGGTCACCGCGTGCGATGGAAAAGGGCTCGCTGCCGTGATTGATCATGATGACCTTTAACTCGCCGCGATAATCGGAATCGATTGTGCCAGGCGTATTGGGCACGGTGATCCCATGCTTCAGCGCGAGGCCAGAGCGCGGACGCACCTGAATTTCGAACCCATTAGGAATGGCGACCGCAAGGCCGGTGGCAACGGCATGACGCGCGCCCGGATCAATGGTCACATCTTCTGCCGCGACAATGTCCATGCCCGCTGCGCCGTGCGTGGCGTATGCTGGCAAGGGTAGCCCTTCCCCATGGGGCAGGCGTTTGAGCTCCACCGATACGTGCGAAGTCACTCGGCAGCCTCAGCGGTCAAAGTCTCTGCGATGCGCTCAACCAGAGCCAGAGCAACGGCGCGCTTTGGCATCTTATCGAGGCTCTCCACCCCTTCGCTCGATACGATATGAACGGTGTTCTCATTGCCGCCCATCACATCGCCGGACACGTCGTTTGCGACGATCCAGTCAGCGGCCTTGCGCTTGCGCTTCTTCTTCGCGTTTTCGAGCACGTTTTCGGTCTCAGCGGCAAAGCCAACCACCAGTTCAGGACGGTTAGCACCGCCGGCAAGATTGGTGAGAATGTCTGGGTTTTCAGTCAGCATCAGAACCGGCGGAGCCGAGCCGCGCTTCTTCATCTTCTCAGATGTGTATTCCTTCGGCTTCCAATCAGCCACAGCGGCCACCATCACGGCAGCATCTGCAGGCAAAGCCGCTTTCACACGTTCAGACATTTGCGCAGCGCTCTCAACGTCAATCCGGTCGACACCGGCGGGCGTTTGCAATGCGACAGGGCCAGCCACCAGAGTGACCTTCGCGCCCAGCGCCGCCGCAGCCGCCGCAATGGCGAAGCCTTGCTTACCGCTTGAGCGATTGGCAATGTAGCGCACAGGATCGAGCGATTCCCACGTCGGCCCGGCGGTCACCAGCACATGGCGACCCTCCAGCGGACGATAGTTCGGATCAATATCAAAACCGCCACCGCCCAGCGCATCATCCAGCGCGGCTTGAACGCCGTCTTCCAATGATGCCATTTGTCCGGTCAGCTCAGGCGCAGCCTTGCGCTTGTCGACTTCGTGGTTGATCGCGCTTGGATCCATCGGCGGTGCAGCACCAGCTCCGCCCTTCTTGGCGAGCAGAGGCCCGCCAAAGTCTGGATTGAACTCAGGCGTTTCTTCGATCTCGCCTTCATCAGCCAGCTCAGCCGCCTCCGCATCATCGAGATCGGCCGCTTCGACATATTCGGTCTCAATCTCTTCATGCGTGCGTTTCGCGGTCGAGCGCGGAATAATCATCGACAACAATCCGCCAAGACCGCCGCTTTTGCTGTCGGAATCTTCTTCTTCGTATTCCGGTTCCGGCTCAATCGCCTCGACTTCATACTCCTCGTCTTGCCCATCATTGGCGGGGACAGCGACGGGAGTGGCCGCGGGTACAGCAGGCTCTTCGACTTCAATGTCAAAGTATGAAGCGATTTCGCGCCAGATCGCATCCGGCTCTGGCAGGCGGCCATAGCCGAACTCGCCGCAGGCCATTGGCCCTTCATCAGGGTCCAGCACATTGACACCGGCCTGGCGCAGCCATTCGATATTGCGCTGGGTCGCCTCATGCTCCCACATGCGCACGTTCATCGCCGGCACAGCCATCACTGGCTTGTCGGTGGCAAGGATCAAAGTGGTCGCAAGATCATCGGCAATGCCTGATGACATTTTGGCCAAAAGATCGGCCGTCGCCGGGCACACGACCACAAGGTCGGCCTCGCGGCTCAGCTCGATATGACCCATCTCGACCTCGTTCTTGAGATCCCAAAGATTGGAGTAAACTTGATTTTCGCTCAAAGCGGCGAGCGACATGGGCGTGACGAACTGCTGACCGCCTTTGGTCACCACGCAGGTGACATCGCCGCCGCCTTTGCGGATCAGGCGAACCAGCTCGCAAGCCTTGTAAGCGGCAATTCCGCCGCCCACGACCAACAGGATTTTCGGCCGTGTTTCGGTCATTTTTGCGTCCTCACACATAGACTTACACTTGGGCCGGGCAAGCAAACAATCACTCGCTTCACTCCCTCACATCACGTTAACGCTGTCCCAGAACCTAGACGTACAGCGTCCTTGGGCCAAGCCCAAGCGCGTTCCATGGGATACAATGGTTAATTAAGCTTGATCAATGGGGCACTAAATCAAGTAAAATCAGCAAGAATTCAACCAATCAAACCCAGTGCCACCGCGCCAAACATCGCGCCTGCCCCGGCGACGCCTGCGATGAGGTACCCAAACACACTGCCGCCCTCGCGCGGTTTGCGGTCGGTCATCAGAGGCACATCGGGCAGCGGAGGCTGCTCTGGCGCGCCGCCTTTGGCTGGGAAGCGGTCTTCTATCCGGCGGATCAAATCGGGCAGGCGCAGGAAGGTTTGCGTGTCCTCCTTGATCCGCTCAGCCACTGCAGCCTCTGGCCCCAATTCGTCGCGGATCCAGCCGCGGACATAAGGCGCCGATGTGTCCCACATATTGATCTCAGGGTTGAGCTGGGTCGCGATGCCTTCGACCATCACCATGGTCTTTTGCAGCAGCAGCAGGTGCGGCTGTGTTTGCATGTCGAAATCGCGCGTGATCGCGAATAGCCCGTCGAGCATTTGCCCGACGCTCAGCTCGCTCACAGGCTTGCCGCGCATCGGTTCACCCACAGCGCGCAGTGCGGTCGCAAACTCACCAACCGAGTGATAACTCGGCACATATTGCGCCTCGAAATGAATCTCGGCCACGCGCTTATAATTGCCTGTCGTCAAGCCATAGAGGATCTCTGCGAGCCATTGCCGCGCGCGCCGGTCGATCCGGCCCATGATGCCAAAATCAATCGCGACAATCGTGCCGTCTTCTTCAACGAACAGATTGCCCTGGTGCATATCAGCATGGAAGAAACCGGCGCTGATCGCTTGCGTCAGGAAGGATATCACCAGACGTTCGGCAATATGCGGTAAGTCTTGGCCTTGCGCCTTAAGCTCTTCAATCCGGCTGATCTTCACCGCGTTGATCCACTCAACCGTCAGGACGCGGCCATTGGTGCGGTCCCAATCGATCTCCGGGATGCGGTATCCCTCAATCCCGGCCATGCCCTCCGCCAGCTCAGATGCAGAGGCCGCCTCGCGCCGCAGATCCAGCTCGCTGTTGGTCCAGCGCTTGAAATTGGCAATCGTCAGGCGCGGACGCAGCCGCTCGGCCTCTCCGCCAAAGGCCTCAAGGTGCGCCGCCGCCCATTCATAGGTCTGAATATCGCGCGCAAACTTTTCGCGAATGCCGGGCCGCAGCACTTTGATCGCCACTTCGCGGCCATCCGTTGTCACACCCTTGTGAACCTGAGCGATGGACGCCGCGCCAACTGGGTCGGGGTCAATTTCGCGGAACAAAGTCTCCAGCGGCACGCCAAAGCTCGCCGCGATTGAGGCTTCGATTTCGGAAAATGGCACAGGCGGCAGATTGTCCTGCAGGCTGAGCAGATTGTTCGCCGCTTCCTCGCCCACAATATCGGGCCGGGTGGCCAATGATTGCCCAAGCTTAATCGCCGCCGGGCCAATCGCGCGGAAGGCTCCGGCATAGTCGGGCGTGCCAGATTTGCCGGTAAAGGATATCCAGCGCGCCAGCTTGACCAAGCGCCGCACCGGCGGCGGTGCATTAGGATCATTCTCGATGCCGACGAGCGCGCGGCGGCGAGCGAGCGTGATGCCCCACTTCAGCAGGCGAAACAGATGCGTGGCGGGCTGCGTCACCCTAGATCTTCCACCCCGAGTGAATGGCCACTGCGCCGCCCAGGATCGGCTCCACCTTAGTGTTGGCAAAGCCCGCATCGCGGATCATCTGCTCAAACTCCGGCATTTTCGGGAAACGGCGGATGGATTCGGCGAGATAGCGATAGCTCTCTTCATCTTGAGCGATGATCTTACCCATCTTCGGCATGACCTTGTGCGAGTAGACGTCATAGACCTCTTTGAAGCCCGGCCATTCCGTGGTCGAAAACTCCATGCAGAAGAAACGCCCGCCAGGCCTCAAAACCCGGTTTGCCTCACGCAGAGCCTTTGGAATGTCGGTCACATTGCGAATACCAAATACGATTGTGTAGGCATCAAAACTGCTGGAGGCGAAGTTGAGTTCCTCAGCATTCTGACAAGACCAGACCAGCGAGCCCTCATCATCGTTTAGGCCGCGATCCATCGCCCGCTCAACGCCAACATCGAGCATATCCTGATTGATGTCGCACACGGTGATCGCTGCGCCGCTCGGCGCCATGCGAAAGGCAATATCGCCCGTGCCGCCTGCCATATCGAGGATCGTCTCGCCCGACTGCGGCTTAACCCTCCTGACAAAGCGGTCCTTCCACAAACGGTGCATGCCGCCCGACATCGCGTCATTCATGATGTCATACTTGCTCGCGACGCTGGAGAATACGTCGCCAACACGCCGGGTCTTTTCCTCTGGGGCCACTTCTTCGTAGCCGAAAGATACTGTCTTTTCGCTCATAGCGCAGAGCCTTAGGGAAG
Source organism: Erythrobacter sp. S249 (assembly GCF_057364975.1). Taxonomy (NCBI): domain Bacteria; kingdom Pseudomonadati; phylum Pseudomonadota; class Alphaproteobacteria; order Sphingomonadales; family Erythrobacteraceae; genus Erythrobacter; species Erythrobacter sp. S249. The sequence continues at coordinate 1,425,480 of NZ_CP200287.1, forward strand.
TTTGTGCAGCGCGCAAAGCTTGTTAGAGCGCTATTTTTGTGGGGCCGGGCCGCCCGCTCCCTCCACCCTTCCACCCGGACAGTTTCCCGGTAGGCTCCGGGTGGAAGGGTGGAGGGAACGGGCGGCTACGGTTAGCGAGTGTCAGCGAGCCTAGAACGATGCCTGAATTACCAGAAGTTGAAACCACCGTTCGCGGGCTAGAGCGCTTTATGCTGGGCGAGCGCATTGCGCGCGTCCAATTGAACCGCCCCAACCTGCGCCGCCCCTTCCCGCCAGACTTGGTGCAAGTGATGACTGGCGCGGTGATCACCGGATTGTCGCGGCGCGCGAAATACGGCCTCATTGATATCGACCGAGGCCAGTCGATGGTCTTCCATCTGGGCATGAGCGGGCGCTGGCGAATCGATCCTGAGGAACCGGACAAGCACGATCACCTGATCATCGAGACAGACGATCATCAATTTGCCCTTTGCGATCCACGCCGGTTCGGTTCGGTCGATCTGCTGCCGAGCGATGCGCTGGACCAGTGGCCACAATTTGCGAGCCTTGGTCCGGAGCCATTGGGCGATGGGCTGAGCGTGGAGCACCTGAAAGCGGCGCTGAAAGGCAAGACGCAGTCGATCAAACTGTGCCTGCTCGACCAGAGGATTATCGCTGGGCTTGGCAATATTTATGTGTGCGAAGCGCTGTGGCGCTCTGGCATTCATCCTCGCAAGCAAGGCGGCAAAGTTACAAAGCCGCAGCTGGAACGGCTGGTTCCGGCCATTCGCGAGGTGCTTGAGACCTCGATCCGCGATGGCGGCTCCACCTTGCGGGATTATGCGCAGCCCGACGGCGAGCTGGGCTATTTCGCCACGCGCTTTAATGTTTATGACCGCACGGGCGCGGCCTGCCACCATGAGGATGGCGGGACGATCAAGCGCATCGCGCAAGGCGGGCGCAGCACGTGGTTCTGCCCCAAGTGTCAAAAGTGAGCGCGTTAGATTAAAACGTCCTCAGTCAGGATCGCACCAAAATCATTGACGATTCGCAAGGCTGGCCCTATGTGCCGCGTTTTCCGGCGTACGGGTGAATTCCTGAGCGCCGATTCTTCGAGCAACCGATATTAGAGATCAGGCCATCCTTGGTGGCCCGCAGAAACCGCGAGACAGACACAGATATGGCCAATACGCCGCAAGCCCGCAAACGCATCCGCCGCAACAATCGCCGTGCGGAAATCAACACCGCTCGCATGAGCCGCATTCGCGGCTTCGTGAAGAAGGTAGAGGCCGCTTGCGAAGCTGGCGACAAGCCTGCTGCTGCTGAAGCGCTCAAAGCTGCTCAGCCAGAAATGGCTCGCGGCGTTGCTCGCGGTGTCATGCACAAAAACACAGTCGCGCGGAAAATGTCGCGTCTCTCAAAACGAGTCGCTGCGCTCTGATTCGCACCCACTCGCATCCGTAATTTTACGGATAAATATACATAAGGGTCGGGCCGTAGTGGCGCGGCCCTTTTTGTTTGTGCGGCACATGACAAAGCTGAAACACTAAGAGGGCAGGATTCCCCACGATTCGCGGGGGCATAAACCAAAAATTAAAGGTAATTCAGAGCGTTGAACGGAGGCCTGCGGGTCACAGCCGAGTCAACACAAATATTTCTGTTTTTTTACATTATGCACCCTTGCCTCAAGGTGAAATCCATAGGTACATCATGCCTGACTCGGGGCGGGACAGCCCGGGTTTTTAAAGTTTGAATGAAGAGGGGAAACCCGGATCTTTCGATTCCGGGTCATGGGAAGGCTTTGCCTGTCATGAAGTTGGGGAAACGCTCCAGATCAGCGGCTCTGGGGTTGGTACAGGATTACGTACGATGGCTCATAAAATAGAAAAGGCGCGGTCTACGCGTCGGAAAGCAGATGACGACTTGATGGAAGATTCCGAAGCTGTGAACCTCGCTGCAGATTGGTCAGATATCAGCCAAGGACTTCGCAAGGATCTGGGCCATCAATTGCACAGCCAATGGATCAAACCGATCCAAGTTGGCGGCATTGATAAAGAAACCGGTACGCTCGATCTGTTTTTGCCCACTGAGTTTTCGGCCAATTGGGTGCAAGACCGGTTTCACGACCGTTTGCAGCTCGCTTGGAAGATCGCGCGCAGCGAAGTTCGCAATGTTCGCGTGCAAGTTCACCCAGGACGCCGCCAATTGCCAGAGCTGCGGCTCGACAATGGCCGCCGTCCAGCCAATGACGCGGATGCCAGCGCAATCGCGATGGCTGCCGGCACAATCGGCGATGCAGGCTTCACCAGCTCTGTAGGGCTCGACCCATCGCTGACCTTTGCCGCCTTCGTCACAGGCGAGGCCAATGTGCTCGCTTGCAACGCCGCCCAGCGTATGGCCGCGACCGAGCAGCCGCAGTTTTCGCCGCTCTATCTGAAAGCCGCGACTGGCCAGGGTAAGACGCACCTGCTGCACGCAATTGGGCACGCATTCCTGCAAGCCCACCCGCGCGCCCGGATTTTCTACTGCTCAGCTGAGCGCTTCATGGTCGAATTCGTCCAAGCGCTTAAAGCGAACCAGATGATCGAGTTTAAAGCGCGGCTGCGCAGCTTTGATCTGCTGCTGGTTGACGATATTCAATTCATCATCGGCAAGGCAAGCGCTCAAGAAGAGCTGCTTTACACAATCGATGCGCTTCTGGCTGAAGGCAAACGCCTGGTGTTCGCTGCTGACCGCGCACCTCAGGCGCTCGACGGGGTCGAACCGCGTCTCCTCAGCCGTCTTTCGATGGGTCTGGTTGCCGACATCCAGGCGGCCGACATTGAACTGCGTCGCAAGATTCTGGAATCGAAGCTCACCCGCTTTGCACCGCTCAATGTGCCGGACGATGTGATCGATTTCCTCGCCCGTACCATCACGCGCAACATTCGCGAGCTGGTGGGTGGCCTCAACAAACTGATCGCCTATGCGCAGCTGACCGGCCAAGAGGTCTCGCTGCAGCTGGCCGAAGAACAGCTGACCGATATCTTGTCGGCCAATCGCCGCCGGATCACAATTGATGAAATACAGCGCACGGTCTGCCAATTCTACCGGATCGACCGCAGCGAGATGTCATCCAAACGCCGCGCCCGCGCCGTTGTCCGGCCGCGCCAGGTGGCGATGTATCTTGCAAAGGTGCTGACACCGCGCAGTTACCCAGAGATTGGCCGCAAATTTGGTGGCCGCGATCACTCCACGGTTATCCACGCTGTGCGCCTGATCGAAGATCTGCGCACCCGCGATGCGGATATGGATGGCGATGTGCGCAGCCTTCTGCGCCAGCTGGAGAGCTGATTTTAGCGCTGCCAGAAACCCGCTGGGCCTAACCGTTTAGCGCACAGCATCTGCACAACTACTCAACAGTCTGTCGACAGGGTCATCAACAGCCCTGCCCACAGGCTGTCGACAGGTTGTGAACATGATGCCAACAGGCTGTGCATGACTGTCTCCAGCGCCTTATCCCCTGCCCGCCTTGATCGATTTGCGCGGCATATCGTGCTGCCAGAGATTGGCGGCGCGGGTCAGGTCGCGCTGGCTGGCAAGCATATCGCGATGATCGGGCTTGGCGGGATTGGATCGCCAGCGCTGCAATATCTCGCGGCCAGCGGCATCGGGCGCTTCACTCTGGTCGATGATGATGTGGTCGATGCCAGTAATCTCCAACGTCAGACCATTTTTTCATCCCGCGATGTTGGCCACGGAAAGGCCGTCTCAGCGCGCCGTTGGCTGGCAAACTTCGATGATGAGATCGACGCGGAGATTTCCGACAAGCGCATTGATCCGCACAACGCCCACGGCCTGATCGCCAGCGCCGATCTGGTGCTCGATGGCACAGACAATTTCGCCACCCGCTTGGCTGTGTCCGATGCCTGCGTCACGGCCGGTGTGCCGCTGCTCAGCGCCGCCGTTGGCCGCTTTCAAGGCCAAGTTGGCGCCTTTGCGGGCCACCTTGCTGACCATGCCTGCTATCGCTGCTTCGTTGGCGATGCCTTTGATGCAGAGGATTGCGACACCTGCGCAGAGGACGGGATGCTGGGCGCGATGGCCGGCTGGGCGGGCAGCTTTGCCGCCATGCAGGCGGTTCGCGTTTTGCTGAGCGGTGTCAGCGCCTTTGGCGATCCGCAATGGGGCAGAATTCACATCCTGGACGGCATGAAGCCCGGCATGCGCACGCTCAGCATTGCCAAAGACCCAGCGTGCAAAGGCTGCGGGCCCTCAGCCGCCTAACACCTCATCGACCCACGCTGGCACCAACACGCTGGCGACGCCGTGGCGAGCTTCGGCAAAATGATGCGTGCCCTCGCTTGGCTCCAAATTGAGCTCCACGGTATGAACACCCGCCGCCTTCGCCTCCTGGACGAAGCCCGCCGCTGGATAGACCGCGCCGCTGGTGCCGATGCTAACGAACACATCAGCGCTGAGCAGCGCCGCATAGATGCGGTCCATCTGATACGGCATCTCACCAAACCAGACGACGTCCGGGCGCAGGGCCGGTGCCTGACACACGGGGCATGGCGGGCGATCCGCCATTGGCGTATCCCACGGCGAGCGAACTTCGCAAGAGCTGCATAGCGCGCTTTTCAACTCACCATGCATATGCAGCACGTCGCGCGAACCGCCGCGCTCGTGCAAATCATCGACATTCTGCGTCACCAGCAGCACTTCACCCGCAAACTCTTGCTCAAGCCGGGCGAGCGCGCGGTGCGCATCATTCGGCTCCACCTTGGCCAGCGCTTCGCGCCGCATGTCGTAAAACCCCAGCACCAGATCCGGGTCACGCGCAAAGCCCTCTGGCGTCGCCACGTTCTCCACCTTGTGCTGCTCCCACAGCCCACCAGCAGAGCGAAAGGTATCAATGCCGCTCTCTGCGGAAATTCCTGCGCCTGTCAGGATGACGATGCGTTCAATGTCTGCCATGAGGCCATCAAACACTTTGAATAGGTTAGTAGCAATGGCGCAAATCGGAATTATCGGCAGCAAGGGGCGTCTGGGCGAGGCTTTGGCCCGGGCCATCGCGGATGCTGGCCACCAATTGGCAGGCGGCGTGGATCAAGGCGAGGCGCCGGGTCCGCTCGCCGCCCAGTCCGACGTGCTCGTGGACTTCTCCGCCCCTGCTGCATTGCAAGCCAATCTAGAAGCGGCGCAGGCTGCAGGCACTCCGATTGTGATTGGAACAACGGGCCTGGAGGCGGAGCATTTCACAGCGATCGACAAAGCGGCTGAGGCTGTAGCAGTGCTTCAAACCGGCAACACGTCGCTGGGCGTCACCCTGCTGGCGCACTTGGTGCGCGAGGCGTCGGCGAAGCTTGGCCCAGACTGGGATATTGAGGTGCTGGAAATGCACCACCGCCACAAGGTCGATGCCCCCTCTGGCACGGCCAAACTGCTGGGCGAGGCGGCGGCTGAAGGGCGAGGAATTGATCTTGCAAGCCACACGGAGAGCGGCCGCCACGGAAACACTGGCGCGCGGGCCGAAGGCGCAATCGGCTTTGCCGCCCTGCGCGGCGGCAGCGTTGCCGGGGATCACAGCGTCATTCTGGCGGGGAATGAAGAGCGTGTCACGCTGTCACACAACGCGGAAAACCGCATGATCTTCGCGCGCGGTGCCGTGAAAGCGGCCGCTTGGCTGATCGGTAAGCCCACTGCACGCTACACAATGAACGACGTGCTTGGATTGTGATTAATTTTATCAAACGACTGTTCGGTATGTCGAACACACTGGCCGCTCCACCTCAGCCGGGTAAGCACTCATTGCCGTCTGTGCCAGACGAGAAAGCCGATGAATTCATCGCCTGGTACCTTACAAAAACAAAACCTGCTGTGGTGCTGGAGCCTGCGCCATCTCTTCCGATTTCGCGTGGCGGTTCGCGTCTCTTTGGACCGGCTTATCTGCAAGCAGGCGAAGAATGGCCCATTGGTAACGATGGTAAAACACTCGATTTCCTCGCACAGCTCGATCTTGCCGATTGCGCCCCATTGGATGGCTATCCGCGAGAAGGGACCGTCCAATTTTTCATTGGTCGCGATGATCTGTTTGGAGCAAATTTTAACCAGCCGCGGTCCGGCAATTTTCTCGTAAGGCTGGTGATCCCCAACGAAGCCGGAGCGCTGCACCCTTCACCGCATATCGACGAGTTCGATACCAGTGGGATCGACGACTACTCGCCATCGTACAATTATGAGATGCGAAAACGGGGCCTCGGCTTAACCCCGCAGCAGGTCACCGATCGGATCGATCTGTCGGTCAAAGAGGCAAGCAAGCGATTTGATGCTCTTGGCATGGAATACGATCTTGATCCGCTCTATGATCGGATAGACAAGATCGATGAGGGGCGTCCGCTGAGACATCACACGGGCGGCTACCCCGCTTTTACGCAATCCGATATCCGCATGGGCCCGCACAATGCGGATCTAGATCAGGTGCTGCTGCGGCTCACATCCGACGATTATCTGATGTGGGGTGACATGGGCGAATGTGTTTTCATGATGTGCAGCGAAGACCTTGCTAAAGGCGATTTCTCCAAGGTAGCCTATTCCTGGGACTGCTCCTGAAACGATGGCTGCAAACCAATGACCAAAGACCAGATCTTCGAATTTTTCCGCCGTCTGGCTGAGGACAATCCAGAGCCTGAGACCGAGTTGGAATATGGCAACGCCTATCAACTGGTCGTCGCCGTGGCGCTGTCTGCGCAGGCGACCGATGTTGGCGTGAACAAGGCAACGCGGGCGCTGTTTGCGAAGGTGGAGACACCGCAGCAGATGCTCGATCTGGGGCTGGCGGGCCTCATCGAGCACATCAAGACGATCGGTCTGTTCAACTCCAAAGCGAAGAACGTCATCGCGCTCTCGCAATTGCTGATCGACGATTATGGCGGCGAAGTGCCCGATACGCGCGAAGACCTCGTCCGGCTGCCCGGCGTGGGGCGAAAGACCGCGAATGTCGTGCTCAATTGCTGGTTCAAGCAAGAGACCTTTGCAGTCGACACGCACATCTTGCGGATGGGCAATCGCACAGGTCTGGCCAAGGGTAAGACGCCGGAGCAGGTCGAGGCAAAGCTGGAAAAGCGCGTACCGCAGCCCTTCCGCCTGCACGCACATCACTGGCTCATCCTGCATGGCCGCTATGTCTGCAAAGCACGCACGCCGGAATGCTGGCGCTGTCAGCTGGTGGACCTGTGCAGCTTTAGGAAGAAGGTGCTGGAGGCGCCGAAACGATGAAACGAAACGCCATTATGCTTGCGCTGTTATGGATCACAGCAAGCTGTTCGCCCCCGCTCCTCTACTCTGAAACGCCTTTCGATTCAGAAAAGTGGCGTAATGCCGACACAAATACACATGCGCGTGCCGAGATGCTGAATTCTTATCTTGTGCAAACCGACCTGACGAGCAAGACCCGTGCCGAGGTCGAGCAGACATTTGGTCCCCCGACCGAGACGGGACGTTTCGCTGAATCGGATATGGTCTATCTCCTCGGACCGGCGCAGAGCCTGGACAATTCAGTTGGCTATGAGTGGCTGGTGATTGATCTGGACGCCAATGAGTTAGTCACGCAATTTGAGATTGTGACAGACTAAACATCATCCGCGCTGATCATTTCTTCGCGGTCGATCCCCTTCTGCATAGCCGCTATGTCTGCAATGCGCGCACGCCGGAATGCTGGCGGTGCCAGTTGGTGGATCTGCGCAGCTTTAGGAAGAAGGTGCTGGAGGCGCCGAAGGGGCGGGCTTAGCTCTCTTCTTCAGTAAGATAGTCACCTATGACTTGTTGTATTTCTTCGTTTGCTTTTCTCAATTCAGACCAATGGCCGCTCTCAATTACAAGCCGCTTGCATTCATTAATCTCGCCAACATCAGCATTATGAAGCAGATGGACGCTGATCCCTTGTGAGAAGCCTTGCGACTTCAATAAACCAATTAAGTCGTCTGCACGCGCACCCTGCGCATGCTTTGCCTTTAACTGTCGAAGAGCAGCATTGACTTGCCTCTGGCGCTGCCAGCTTCTCCTCACGCGGAACGGATTAAACATCATCCGCGCTGACCATTTCCTCGCGGTCGATCTCGTTCGTCAGGCTCGCCACCGTCGTCGCCACGGCCGCATCGCCGCTGACGTTCGTGGTAGTGCGCATCATGTCCATGATCCGGTCGATACCGGCGACCAAAGCGATCGTCTCTAGCGGCACGCCGACCGCGCCAAACACCAGCACCATCATGATCAGGCCTGATCCGGGAATGCCCGCCGCGCCAATCGCGCCGAGAGTACCCAGGACGGAGATCAGGAAGTAGTCGCTCCAGGACAGATCCACGCCAAACACCTGCGCCCCAAACAAGGTCGCAAGGCCCAGATACATCGCCGTGCCGTTCATATTGATTGTCGCGCCCAGCGAAATCACGAAGCTGGCCACCGAGTTCGACACGCCCAAATTGCGCCGTGTGCAACGCAAAGTGACCGGCAATGTCGCATTGGAACTGGCGGTGGAATAGCTGACCGCGATGGCATCGATAATGCCGCGGAAGAAGTCGATCACGGGCAAGCGCGCGACAAATTTAATCATCCCGGCATAGATGATCCCGATGATCAGGAAGCAGCCGAGATAGTTCAGGAACACCAGAAATCCGAGCGCCTGCAGCGCCTCTATCCCAAGCGTCCCTGCGACCCATGCCATCAGCGCAAAGACCCCAAACGGGGTGAGCTCCATCACCACCATGGTGATCTTTTGCATTACGACAGAACCGCTCTCGAAGATCTTGAGGACAGGCTCGCCCTCTTCCTTTGCCATCAAGATGCCGATCCCGATCAGCAGCGAGAAAACGATCAGCGGCAGAACATTGACATCCGCCATCACCTGAACCGGGCTGGAGGGCACAACCTCCAAGATCATGTCTTGGAAGGTGACCGCGTTTTCTTGGCGGTCCTGCGCGCGTTCGAGTGCCGCTGAATCGAGCTGCATCGCCGATGCATCAAGGCCAGAACCCGGCTGTAAAAGGGTCCCGATACCAAGGCCGAGCCAGACGGCCATTTGCCCAGTGACCACGAAAATCAGCAAAGCTCGCCACCCGACGCTGCCCAATTTGCGCAGGTCTCCAATGCTCGCAACGCCGGCAACCAGACTGAAGAAGATCAATGGAACGACCAGCATCTTGATGAAGGCGATAAAGATATCGCCGATGATCTTGATGCTTTCAGCTTCCGGCCCCCAGAAGAGGCCCAGCGCAATGCCGAAGATCAGCGCCGCGATTACCCGCTGCCACAAGGGAATATTGAACCAAGCCTTCAGCACATCTGCGCTCCCGCGTTTAGTCGTGTTTTAGAGCGGCCAAGGCCACATTCGTATAAATCCGGGCCAGCGCATCCAGATCAGCAATGGCCACCGCTTCATCGCGCTTATGCATGGTTGCGTTGCAAAGCCCAAATTCAATCACAGGGCAAACATTGCGCAGGAAACGTGCATCCGATGTGCCGCCGCTGGTGGAGGCCTCTGGTGCGGTGCCGGTTTCTGCCTCAACCGCATCCGCAATCATCTGCGAAAATGCGCCCGGCTCGGTCAGAAATGGCTCGCCCGAGATGATAGGCCGCGCTGTCCCACCGTGGTTTTCAGCGATGGAGCTGACCCTGTCGGACAGGCTGGCGCCGCTATGCAAATCGTTGAAACGGATCGAAATGCGCGCCTCGGCCTTTGCCGGGATCACATTGTGGGCCTTATTCCCAACCGTCAGATCGGTGATTTCCAGATTGGAGGGTTGAAACCAATCGGTGCCCGTATCCAAGGTGAGCGCATCAAGCTCAGCGAGCATCGCCACCAGTTTCGGCAATGGATTGTCGGCCAGGTGCGGATAGGCGACGTGGCCCTGCGTGCCCTCCACGCTCAGCCAGATATTGACCGAACCGCGCCGTCCGATCTTCATCATATCGCCCAGCCTGTTAACGCTGGTCGGCTCCCCCACCAGGCACAGATCAGGCTGAATGCCCTGCTCGCGCATGTAATCGATCAGAGCGCGCGTTCCGTGCAGCGCGGGGCCTTCTTCATCGCCCGTGATGATAAAGCTGATCGTGCCCGCATCCGCTGGCACATCAGCGATGGCCGCGATCATGGCGGCGATCGCGCCCTTCATATCGACCGCACCGCGCCCATACAGCAGATCGCCCCTGATCTCTGGCTCAAACGGAGCGCTGGTCCAATCTTCGCCCGGAGGCACAACATCCAGATGGCCAGCGAAGGCGAAATGCTTGGAGCCCTCTGGGCCTGTGCGAATGGCGAACAGGTTTTCGACCGGGGCCTCATCGCTGCCCTCTGGCCCGTCGCCGCGCGTGAAACGGTGCACCGCAAAGCCATGCGGGGCCAGCATCGCCTCCATTGCATCGAACACTGTGCCGGTCGCCGGCGTAACGCTGGGCGCTGCGATAAGCCGCTGCGCAATCTCAAGAACTGTGGTCATCGTCGCTCCGGTTCGGGCAATGGTCCTGGGGCAAAGGCGCTTTCGAGCAGCTCTGCAATGCGGATGCCAGCCTGCTGGACCCGCCGCCGCGCGATTGGCACGCCTTTGACGATATCCTCTTGGCTGAGCGCAGTTTTGCGGGGCAGCTCGGTGCCGCAAACGTCCTGCGTGTCGAAGGCGGTAGGATAAACGAAATCGCGGGCAATTTTCCAGCTTTCCCGGCCCCAATCCGCCGGTGATCCGCCGCCCAGCTCGGCGCGTTCAGCGGCGCTGTAAGAGCGGACAACAGGTCGCTCACCGCTGGTGATTGCCCGTTCTGCCAAGGGGCCATCCCAAATCCAATGCAGATTAAGGCTGGGGACGATCCCATAATCGGTCTCGCGGTCATTGCCGCCGCGATCATTCTTATCGCCCGAATGCAGTGGCATATGAATGTCGCCTGCGAAATGGACCATGAAGGCCAGCGCCTCCAAACGAATGTGATTTGGCAGGCTTTCGTCGGCGAGCATGCGGTGGCTGCGCTCTATCTGGGCGGTGACGCAATTCCCGCCAGAGCAGTTGGCGCGCGGGTTGTAAGCCTCGCAAATCGGCGTCGTGCGGTAATGCCAAGCGGCGGTGTAGCCCCAGCGCCAGCGAGTCCGGCGGACGCAATCGGGCCAGACAGAGGCCTCTTCCAACGTGGAAAGCGAGCATTCCGGCGTGCCCAGCAGCGCCTCTGAACGCAGCAGCCGCGCAATCTCAGCGCGAGCCCTTGGCGAAATATTTGCCTCGCCAATCTCAGCCGTCTTGCCATGCGCATAAAAGCCCCAAGCGAAAGCGGGGCTTGGCGCAGCGAGCATCACTGCCAAGACGCACAGCCAGAGCTTTGCGAAAGCGCGCATCAGCCGATTGTCTCGTATTGCTCAATCACCCATTGCTCCTCTTCAGAGGCGCCTATCCATTCCTGCATCCAGGCATGCTCCCAAACCGCTTGCATATAGGCCTCTGCAAAACCGGGAACGCCAATGCCGTAGGTGATGAAGCGTGAGACGACCGGCGCGTAGAAGATGTCCGCAGCACCAAAGGTTCCGAACAAGAACGGCCCGCTGCTGCCGTAGCGCGAGCGCGCCTCTGCCCACAGGGTCAGGATACGCACGATGTCCTGGCGGGCCTCTTCCGAGACATCCTCCAGCTTCACCTTGCGGCGGACATTCATCGGCAGCTCTTTGCGCAGCGCCATGTAGGATGAGTGCATCTCAGCCACCATCGCGCGGGCCATGCCGCGCGCACTTTCGTCCTTTGGCCAGAAACGGTCGCGCCCAACCTTGTCACCGAGATATTCCATGATCGCCAGACTGTCCCAGATGACTGTGTCATCATCCCACAGGATTGGAACCTTGCCGTGCGAGGGCTGCATCTCGCCCATGCCCTGCTTCTGCTCTTCCCAGCCCTCGCCCAGGATTGGCACCGTCAGTTCTTCAAATGACAGCCCAGATTGCTTCGCCGCCAGCCAGCCGCGCAGCGACCAGCTGGAATAATTCTTATTGCCGATAATCAGCTTCATGACGGCTTGCTCCATCTTGCGGGGCTTAGAGGTTTGAGGCAATTATCAGCCTCGCTTTGCGATGCCCTAGATATTCAGTGTTTCGCTGTCGAGGCTGAACGGTTACTTCTCGGCCATCCAATCACAGAAAGGCTCTTCGCCCAGACATGGCCACGCCACCATTTCACCTCGCCTTTCCGGTTGATGATCTTGCCGCCGCGCGTGCGTTTTACGCGGGCGTTCTCGGGTGCGCGGAGGGGCGCAGCAGCGAGGAATGGATCGACTTCGACTTTCACGGGCACCAGATCGTTGCGCATCTGGCACCGGGCGCGGCGGGCGATGCCGCGAGCAATCCGGTCGATGGCCACGGCGTGCCGGTGCCGCATTTCGGCTTGGTCTTGGGTATGCCCGCATGGGAGGCTCTGGCGCAGCGCTTGAAAGACGCAGGCACTGATTTTGTGATCGAGCCGACCGTGCGCTTCAAAGGCGAAACCGGGGAGCAAGCGACGATGTTCTTCCGCGATCCATCGGGCAATGCGATCGAGATGAAGGCTTTCGCCGATCCCGCTCAGCTCTTTGCGAAATAGCCTTTAGGTGAAGTAGCTCTCGCCCATCGCGTCGAGCAAGACCGCAGCGCGAAGCTCCTCGATACCCATGCCCTTCTCGCTGCTGGTGATGTGCAGCTCAGGAAAGGCGGCAACGTGTTTGCGCGCCTCAGCGGAAACCGCCTCTGCCGTTTTGGCTAGCTCGCTCGCTTTGATCTTATCCGCCTTGGTCAGCACGACGCGGTAGCCGACGGCTGCCTCGTCCAGCATGGTCATCATTTCGCGGTCAACATCTTTCAGGCCGTGACGGCAGTCGACCAGCACGAGGTTGCGAGCGAGAACGGGCCGTCCGCGCAGGTACTGACGGACAAGCTTCTTCCAAGTCTCAACCACTTTGGGCGGGGCCTTGGCAAAGCCATAGCCCGGCATGTCGACGAGCCGGAACTGCGTTGGTTCACCCACTTCAAAGACATTGAGTTCCTGCGTGCGGCCCGGCGTAACCGAGGTACGCGCAATTGAGCGGCGGCCCGTGAGCGCATTCAGCAGCGAGCTTTTGCCCACATTGGACCGCCCGCAAAAGGCAATCTCAGGCACCGTTGGCTCGGGCAGGAATTTGAGCTGGGGCGCGGACAGCAAAAAGTCCACGCGCCCGGAGAAGAGCTTAGAGGCCGTGCGCTCACGAAACTTCTGCGCGCGCTCCTCTTGCTCTTGCTGCTCTTGCGCTTGAGTTTCCTCTGGGGTCACGCCTCGCCCTTTGATTGATCTTCAAGCGCTTTGGCGCGCTCCTTCTCGGCCTTTTCCTTCTCTATGGCAGCGCGCATTTGCGGGTGTTTGGAATAGAGATAGCTTTGCTGAGCCAGCGTGAGGATGTTGTTGGTGACCCAGTAGAGCAGCAGACCAGCCGCAAACGGTGCCATCACAAACATCAAAATCCACGGCATGAAGTTGAAAATTTGCTGCTGCATCGGGTCCATGGCCGATGGGTTCAGCTTAAACGTCAGCCACATGGTGATGCCGAGCAAGATCGCGAGCACGCCGATGCCAAGGAAGCCGGTGACTTCAAATGGCAGCAAACCGAACAGGTTGAGGATCGTCCAAGGGTCAGGCGCGGACAGATCCTTGATCCAGAAATCGACAAACGGCTCATGCCGCATTTCAATCGCCAGGATCAGAACCTTGTACAGCGCAAAGAAGATCGGGATCTGAATGAGGAGCGGCAGACAGCCGGCGAGAGGATTGACCTTCTCATCCTTGTACAGCTTCATAATCTCTTGCTGCTGCTTCTGTTTGTCGTCTTTGTAACGCTCCTGGATCGCCTTCATCTTGGGCTGAACCGCCTTCATCGCAGCCATGCTGGAGAATTGTTTCTGCGCAACAGGAAACAGGAACCCGCGGATGATGAGGGTAAGAACGATAATCGCCACGCCGAAATTGCCGACGAAATCAAACAGAGTCTTCAAGAGAAGCAGCATTGGCTTCTCAATGAACCAGAACCAGCCCCACGAAATCGCCAGACCGAAATCATCAATGCCAGACGCTTCATATTCGTCCAGCACCGAACTCTCTTTGGCGCCGACAAACAGCTGAGTTGATTGCTGGATTGATTGTCCGGCAGGCAGCGTGACGGCATCATAGATCAGATCACTGCGGTAAATTTGGCTACCCAGCGCGCGGAAGCTGCTCTCAAAATTGCCCTCGCCCGGCACCAGCGCAGACAGCCAATAGCGGTCTGTAAAGCCGAGCCAATTGGCTTTGCCTTCGGGCGTGTAGCTGGGGACCTCGTCGAGGTCGTCATACGCGTATTCTTCATCGATGGTGCCGCCAAACACACCAACCGGGCCCGCGTGAACGATAAACTCGTCCGCCGAGGCATTGGCGCTCGTGCGATTGATCAGCGAGAACGGCTGAATCACTGCCGCGCTTTCGCCCGCATTGGATACGGTTTGCACCGCCTCCAGCATGTAATTGTCATCAATCGACAGCTTGATCGAATAGGTCAGCCCATCGGCCGCTGTGTGCGTCAGCGTGACCGGCGAATCCACCGTCAGCCGTTCCGCATCGGCGGTCCACACGACATCGGGGCCAAGCCGCTCAGCATTCGCCAAAAAGCCGAACTCAGCAAAATATTGGTTGTCCGTGCGATCCGGCGCAAACAGCCGCACTGGGCCGCTGTCATCGTCAATCGTCTGGCGGTGATCCTTAAGAACAATGTCGTCAATCCGCGCGCCAACCAGGTTGATCGAGCCAGCCAGGCGCGGCGCATCAATCGCCACCCGCAGCGGGTTTTCCAAGGCTGCATCAAGATCCACCGGCCCTGCCGCCGGGGTCACGCCGCTGGGCAAGTCTGCGGCGACAACGCTGGTCCCCGGGACGTCGCCCGCGCTAGCCGCTGCCGCTGGTTCAACCTCTTCAGTTGACGCGGTGATCGCGGCATCCGGATAGAACTGGCGCATGGCCACGTCCCAACCGAGGATAAGCAGACCTGAAAGCGCTACGGCCAGCAACAAATTACGCTGATTGTCCAAGAGTAAATCCTGTTTGTATGTTTGCCCGATTTGGCGGCAGGCGTGTTATATAGGTATGACAGTCAAAAATGCGAACTCAAGGGACAGGATCATATCCATGCCCGCCCCACGGATGGCAGCGCATTAGCCGCTTCGTCGCCAGCCATCCACCCTTGATCGCGCCATATTTCCCCAAGGCCTGGATCGCATATTGCGAACAAGACGGCGCATAGCGGCAAGTCGGCGGCAAAATCCGGCTTGGGCCCCATTGCCACAGCTTGGCGATAAAGATGAGAACATGCTTCATGAAGGGGCCGTGCCGCTAGCCTTTGGGTTAGGGGTTTGGCGCTTGCCGCGCCGCGGCCTGCGCCCACGGGCCGGATCGCCCTTCCCCGCCTTGACGCGCTCCAATGCGTGTTCAAGCTCTTGACCCAGCGCGTCAAAGTCGCGCTCCACACCGCCTGCGCGTCCAATCAAGACGTGGTCATGATCCGCTAGGCCAAACTGAGGCAGAGCGGCCCGCAGAATTTCCCGGAAACGGCGCTTCATTCGGTTGCGCACCACGGCATTGCCGATCTTCTTGGTAACGGTAATGCCATAGCGCTGACCCAATCCGCCATTGGGACGGGTAAGCAAAACAAACCCGGGCCGCGCCACACGCAGACCGCGATTCGCCGCCAAGAAGTCAGACCGCTTTGTAAGAACTTGAGCCATTAAGGTGCTGCTATACGCAGAACGGGCCCCCAATGGGAGCCCGCAGCATGCGACTGTATCTGTCGCGAGCAAAAACTGCGCGCCTCAGACGAGGCGCCGACCAGTTTAATTTACGCGCAAAGGGTCTTGCGGCCACGCTTGCGGCGAGCGCGCAGAACCTTGCGGCCACCTGGCGTAGCTTTGCGAGCGAAGAAACCGTGGCGGCGGGCGCGCACGAGATTGCTTGGTTGGAATGTCCGCTTCATATCGTCCTCGAAATCAATGTGCTCAGCAATATCAGCTATCGCTATTGCTGCGCGAATAAAAAGGGCCGCCTGCTGGCGACCGCATTACGAGCGCGCAGTTATGGGAAAGCGTAACCTGAGTCAAGCATTGCGAGCTCAACATGAGCGATATGACTGAATGCCAGTTTGATGGTTGGCAGCATGATAAAGTTCAGGTCAATCTGGCGCGTCCGCTCGACCTTGGGCCTATGCGCAGGGCGCTCCGGACGCAGCCAGTTACGCATTTCGTCCGCGCCGAGCCATTTGGCACTTTGGTGCGGCACGGAATTGGTCATCGCGTAAAAGTCGCGGGCGCGCACATCGCTCATGCCCATCTCGGTGTAATAGTCGAGATAGAGGCGATTTTCCGGTGCGTCTGGGGCAAAGTCTTGCGGTTGGCGACCATAATTGTCGAGCCAGGAATGCACGGCGAACTCGGCGCCGTCTTCCATTGTGCGGGTCTTGCCCGCCAGGAAGAGCTCAACCGCGCCCGAACGCACTGAGCCGCCGTCCGGGACATGGGTGGAGATGCCAGCGGCGCGAATGGCGCGGCCCACAGCCAGATTGGCGATGTCGTCGCTGGTGCCAGGGGCTTCGATCAGTTCAAGCTGCTTGAGGCCCGGAAAGTCACGCAGCATCGCGTTGAAATAAAGCGGGCTCATCCGGTTGGTGGAGCCAACGACAGCGGCGCGGCTTTCATCAAGGACTTGGAACGGACCATATTGCGCCAGTGCCGTTTTCGCTGGTCGCGCGGTCTTTGGCAGCGGCGCGGCGTAGCGGGCGGTCATCGCCGCAGTTTGCGGCTCCACATAGGTGTATTCAGTAGTAACCGTTTTGCTGCCCGAAGACACCGATTGAAAATTGGCCGGTGAAGCAGCCGAAGACTGCAGGCGCACCCACCGCTGAGCCGCCGGATCCCATTCTTCTACCCAACGTTCCACCGCAACTGAGCGCGACGCGGCAAATTCTTGCGCAGCGGCGACGCTTGGCAATGCAAACAAGCTGAAAAGAATGACGAGAAGGCGACCAATTTTTTGCATGCCGACTCTATAGATTCGACATATTTTAGGAATGGCGAAGTTTTATGCTTGCCAAAACCTTTAGGACTTGCACCTATGCCCGTAAGTAGTGGGCTTAAAAGAGTTTAAAGAGTCAAACGCACTATAGTTATTAGGGGGTTACTGCGTGGTCGCGCTGGTAAAAACGGTCGCATATCTCGGGCTAGAGGCGCGCAGCGTAGAGGTACAATGCCAAGTTGCCTCTGGTTTGCCCCGCTTCACAGTGGTCGGATTGCCCGACAAAGCTGTTAGCGAAAGCCGTGAACGCGTGCAGGCCGCACTAGCCGCGATGGGCCTCGCCCTGCCCCCAAAACGGATCACTATCAATCTCTCGCCAGCTGATCTTCCGAAAGACGGCTCACATTATGATTTGCCAATCGCGCTTGCGCTGCTCGCCGCAATGGGTGTGACCGATGCGGAGCAATTGGGCGACTGGCTGGCGGTTGGCGAGCTATCGCTTGATGGCCGAATTGTCGCCACGCCCGGCGCATTGCTGGCCGCCCTGCATGCGAGCGAAAATGACATCGGGTTGATCTGTCCGGCGGAGCAAGGCCCCGAGGCAAAATGGGCAAGCGGCATACCTGTACTGGCGGCGAAGGATTTGGTCAGCCTGCTCAACCACCTCAAAGGCACGCAGACCCTGGCAGAGCCGACACGCGGCGCGATTGAGGAGAAGCCAATTGGCGCAGACCTGAAGCAAGTCAAAGGGCAAGAGACCGCCAAGCGCGCGCTCGAAATCGCTGCCAGCGGCGGGCACAATATGCTGATGATGGGGCCGCCGGGATCGGGCAAGAGCCTGCTCGCCTCTTGCCTGCCCGGCATTTTGCCAGAGCTTACGCCCGGCGAAGCGCTGGAGGTGTCGATGGTGCAATCGGTTGCGGGCTTGCTCGATAGCGGCCGGATCAGCCGCTCGCGCCCCTTCCGCGCGCCGCATCACTCCGCGAGCATGGCCGCTTTAACGGGAGGCGGCCTGAAAGTGCGCCCCGGCGAGGTTAGCCTCGCGCATCTCGGCGTATTGTTCCTTGATGAGCTGCCGGAATTTCAGCGGCCTGTGCTCGATTCCCTCCGGCAGCCACTTGAAACCGGCCATGTCGATGTCGCCCGCGCTAATGCGCACGTCACTTTTCCAGCCAGAGTGCAATTGATTGCCGCCATGAACCCGTGTCGCTGCGGGCATGCGGGCGAGCCTGGCCATGTTTGTGCGCGCGGACCGCGCTGCGCCACCGAATACCAAGCGCGCATCAGCGGCCCCTTGCTGGACCGGATCGACCTGCATGTTGAAGTGGCGGCAGTGAGCGCGATGGACATGGCTCTGCCGCCAGCGAGCGAAGGCAGCGAAGCGGTCGCGCAAAGAGTGGCGGCGGCCCGGCAGGTGCAAGAAGGGCGCGGTGTGCGCTCCAATGCAGAGCTCGATGGAGAGAAGCTGGAGCACTACGCCTCGCCCGATGACGATGGCCGCCAATTGCTTATGCAAGCGGCCGAAAAGCTGCGCCTGTCAGCCCGCGGCTACACCAGAATGCTCAGGGTCGCGCGGACAATCGCGGATCTCTCAGCTGCGGAGACAGTAGGACGCGCGCATATCGCCGAGGCGCTAAGCTATCGCCATCAGCCTGCGCGGATGTAGTAAACTACTACGCTCTTGGATTAACCCGCCGCACGCTTCGCAGCGGCCAAATCAACAACATCGCCGCGCGTCAGATCGCCCTCTGCCGACGCGATTGAGCCATCCGCCCGTTTGCCGAGGTTTTCGCGAGCGACCAGCCATAGGTCTTCATGCGTCAGAATACGTCCGTCATGGGCGAGGATAGCAACCGGCCCGATTGGCAAACGGTCTTGCTCGTCAACCAAGACAGGGCTTTCTTCCACCTCGACACCATATTTCTGGCCCCATTGCCGAAGCGCAAGCATGGCGGGCAGCAAATCAAAGCCCTTGGGTGTGAGGCGGTATTCAATTTTGCGGCGGTCATCAGCGCATGGCTCTCTTTTCAGGATGCCGTGCTCGACCAATTTCGCCAGCCTGTTGGACAGAATATTGCGCGCAATGCCGAGCTCGCTGAGGAATTCCTCGAAATGATGCAGTTCGTTGAAGCTCGCCCGCAGAATCATAAATGACCAGCGTTCGCCCATCACTTCAAGCGCTTGCGGCAGGCCGCACTCGGTCAGTTCGCGTAGTGGCTCGCGGATATCGCCCATATTCAGTCCTCTTCCTGAAACCTATTTAGCGCGATTTTCCAAGGACGCAAAAAGATTTCAGTTTTTAGTTGCAACTCAAAATCTAATCACTTAGGTAGTGATTCGAAACTGGTTTTCAAATGAAACTAAAATCGCAACTCAAGCAAGGAATAAACGATGACCCTCTCCCCTTCACGTTTCAGCCGCTTTTCGGTTTTCGCAATGGCGCTGGTCTACACTGCCTTGACATTCGGCGTGGCAACGGCACCGTCGCCCGCAATGGCGAAGAGCGGCCCATACTACACCGTCACTCTTGCACAACCCGCAGATGACAACCGCGCGGTCGCATCCGGCGTCGCTTGGTCATGCAAAGGCACCACATGCGTCGCAAACAAAGGCCCATCTCGCCCGCTTCGCATTTGCCGCGGCCTCGCGCGTGAATTCGGTGAGATCGTAAGCTTCACCGCCAAAGGCAAAGAACTGGCTGCGGACAAGCTGGCGAAGTGTAACGGCAAGTAAGCCGCTCCAAACAAACTCCTCTCGCCCGAAGCTCTCCAACTCGGGCGAAGAAAGATGGCCCCCGGCGCTTCCCCAATCCGCGCCGGGGGTCTTTTATTGTAGACTGCTAATTATTCTAGCCTGCCAAGAAGCCAGCGGAGCGCAATTGCGCCTCTAGGCTGGACGCATCGGTGAACAAATGCGCCGACCATCCGCGTGCCTGCGCCGCGTTGATATTCGCGGCGTTATCGTCGGTAAAGAACAGCTGCTCAGGCGCGAAGCCGCTGCGCTGCTCGACAATCTCGTAGATGCGGGGCTCAGGCTTTGCGACCTTCTCCGTGCCCGACACGATGATATCTTCAAACAGGTCAAAAATCGCATGTTCGGGGCGGAACATGTTCCAAAATTCATGCCCGAAATTGGTCAGGCAAAACAGCGGCACCCTGTCAGCGTGCAGGCGCCTTACAATGTCATGCGCCCCCTCAACCGGGCCGGGCACGGTCTCGTTAAAGCGCGTGGCATAGGCTTCGAGATGGGCCTCATACCTTGGAAACATCGCGATCCGCTCTGGCACCATATCACCCAGCGGGCGGCCGCGATCATGTTCGAAGTGCCATTCTTCGGTCACGACATTGGCGAGGAACCAATCGAGCTCTTCTGGCTCCTCGATCAGCTTTTCAAACAGAGCCCGAAGCTGCCAGTGAAACAGGACGCGCCCGACATCGAACACGACGGCAGTCGGTGAGTTACTCATTGGAAATGCTCCAAACACGGCAACGGCCCGCTCTCCATGGCGGAGGCGGGCCGGTGCGGTTGCTCAATTGCCGGGAAGGCAATCGGCCAATACAGAGCTGATTAGCCCTGGCGCGCCTTGAAACGGCGATTGGTCTTGTTGATCACATATGTGCGACCACGACGACGAATCACTCGGCAATCGCGGTGACGGTTTTTCAGCGACTTCAGGCTGTTGCGGATTTTCATTGTCTGTCTTCCAAAAGGTAAGCGCGCCGGAGATAGCCCCGACGCGCGGAATTTGTTGAGCGCTCACTAGCGCCGAAGCCCGCCAAGGTCAAGCAATCTAGGCCGTAAAGTCTACGCCATACGATCGAGGCGCTCCAATGGTGCAGCTATCGCTTCGAAAGTCGCGCAGGGAAGGCTGGCCGCCTTTCCAAGTGGCTTTCGAAGTGAGAGCAAAGCCATTGGAACGTCCCTGCGGGATTTGGCCAAAATGGCCCATTCCTGCGTCAGAAAGTCTTGAAAGATAGCCATATTCCGGCGACCTTCTTCCTTGTACTGGGCCATTTTGACTCAAACCTCGGCCGTGTGGCGTATGACTTTACGGCCTAGCGCAGATCTGACAGCTTTCGCTCCCACGCGAGCGCGTGGGTGATGATCGTGTCGAGGTCAGCGTGCTTAGGTTGCCACGGCAAAGTGGATTGAATCCGCTTTGGATCGGAGACAAGCGAATCGGAATCGCCCGCACGGCGCCCTTGAAGTACGCGGTTTATCGGGCGATTCGTCACGCGGTCGACCGCATCGAGCACCTCAAGGACCGAGAAGCCTCGGCCATAACCGCAATTCATCGTAAGCGAGCGCTGGGGCTGCTCAATCAGCGCCTCAAGCGCCAGGACATGCGCCGCCGCCAGATCGCTGACATGGATGTAATCGCGCACCCCGGTGCCATCCGGCGTGTCATAATCGGTGCCGAACACACTCACCGATTCGCGTTTGCCCAATGCCGCTTCAACCGCGACCTTGATGAGGTGCGTGGCCCCTGCAGTGGATTGGCCGCTGCGCGCCTCGGGATCTGCGCCCGCGACATTGAAGTAACGCAGGGCGCAATAGTTGAAATCATGCGCCGCGGATACGTCGCCCAACATCTGCTCGGTCATCAGTTTCGACCAGCCGTAAGGATTGATCGGATTGCGCGGCGTATCCTCGGTAACGGGCGAGGTTTCTGGCACGCCGTACGTGGCGGCGGTGGACGAGAAAATGAAATGCGGCACGCCCGCCTTGGTCGCAGCCTCGATCACGGCCCGGCTCTTTGCGGTGTTGTTATGGTAATATTTCAGCGGGTTCTCGACGCTCTCAGGAACGATGACCGAACCTGCAAAATGCATGATCGCGCCCGTTCCCTGCTCAGAAAATATGCGCGCCAGCAGCTCGCCATCCTCAATGTCGCCTTCGTAAAGCGGCACACCGTCAGGGATCGCAAAGCGAAAGCCAGTGGTGAGGTTGTCGATCACAGCAACCGGCCAGCCCGCGTCTTTGAGCGCGAGCACTGCATGGCTGCCAATGTAACCGGCACCGCCCGTTACGAGCACTGGGACTTTAGAAATTTTGGTCATGGGTAAGGCCTTAGCAAGCTACACATGCAAAAGCGTAGATGGCTCATCGAAAGGAGCACAGTTTTGCACAATCACGCCAATGGGTCCAAACAGTGCGTAACGATACCGGGAACGCGCGATCAATCGCCGCGTATATTTGAGGAGGCCACCATGGCTCAGCCCATCAGGAAACCAGCCGCAATGCTCATCGCAATGGCGGCCAGCGCCGCGCTTGGCGCCTGCGCCACCGTTCCGCCGCCCAGCCCGGTGTCGGTGACCCGTTTTCACCAACAGGACACGCTGGGCCAGATTGGCCAAGGCGTGGTGTTTGTTGAAAGCGCACCGGATGAAAGCAACGCCAATCTCGAACTTGCTCCCTATAAAGCGGCGGTGGCAGCAGAGCTTGCAGCGCTGGGCTACCGCGAGGGGCCTCGCAGCGAAGCGGGTGCCATCGCCAGCATCTCGCTGGAGCGGTTTGATGTGCGCAGCGAGCGGCAGAACCGCGGCCCTGTAAGTGTAGGCGTCGGCGGCGGGACAGGATCGTTCGGTTCCGGCGTTGGTCTGGGCATTGGGATCAACCTTGGCGGGGGCAGCAATCGCGCGCGCATTGGCACCGAGCTGTCGGTCACTTTGCGGCCCGTTGGCGCACAAACGCCAGCTCCGAGCAACCTTTGGGAAGGGCGCGCTCAGATCGAAGTTTCTGAGGGCACGCCCGAAGATCAAGCGGCTGCGACTGCACCAATTTTGGCAAAAGCCTTGTTTCGTGATTTCCCAGGGGGCAATGGCGACACCGTAACGATCAAATTGCAAGATATTGAAACGAGTGAGTGACCAAGACAGTGAATGACATTGCCATTGATGCCGAATTTGACAGCGGCAATATCCAAGTTCTCTCCGTCTCCGGCAACAGCGCTGAGCTGGCGCTGCACAAGGATCACATGTCGGAATTTGCGCAGTGGTTCCATTTCCGGGTCACATGCGCCGCCGGCGAAGAGCTGACGCTGAAGATCACCGGCCTCAACGAGAGCGCATTCACAGGCGGCTGGCCTGATTATAACGCCTGCGTGTCCGAAGACCGCGAGTTTTGGGCGCGCGCTGCCAGCAGCTTCGACAAGGACGAGGCAAATGGCACGCTGACCATCAGCTATGTCCCATCGGGCAATATTGCCTGGTTTGCATATTTCGCGCCTTACTCGATGGAGCGGCATCACGACCTCGTCTCAGAGGCGGCCGCGAGCGAGGGCGTCGACCTCTTGCGCCTTGGCACCACGCTGGACGGTCAACCAATTGATTGCCTCGAAATGGGCGAAGGCGAGCGTTCCGTCTGGCTCTATGCGCGCCAGCACCCCGGCGAAACGCAGGCCGAATGGTGGATGGAGGGCGTGCTGGAATGCCTGACCGATCCGGGCGACCCTGTCGCGCGCGCGCTGCGCAGCAAATGCCGTTTTCACATCGTGCCCAATTGCAACCCGGATGGGTCGCGCCGCGGCCATCTGCGCACCAATGCCGTTGGCGTCAATTTGAACCGCGAGTGGTCTGAGCCGAGCGCTGAGAAATCACCCGAAGTCCTCGCGATCCGCAATTATATGGACACCACCGGGGTCAACTTTGCCATTGATGCGCACGGCGATGAGGCGATCCCCGCTGTGTTTCTGGCAGGATTTGAAGGCATCCCATCCTGGACCGACGAGCAAGGCGAGGGTTTCTATCGCTATCAGCGCATTTTGGACCGCCGCACGCCAGACTTCCAAACAAAGCTCGGCTATCCCAAAGCCCCCGCTGGCAAAGCCAATCTGGGGATCAGCACCAATTTGGTCGCGGAACGTTTCGGCTGCACGGCCATGACGCTGGAGATGCCCTATAAGGATTTGGCCGAAGCACCAGAGCCAGAACAGGGTTGGTCGCCGGAGCGCTGCAAGCTGCTCGCGCGCGACTGTTTGGCCGCGCTGCTGGAATGGCTGGACGATCCGCAATAGGATTTTACATCCCATTCAGTCTGCTCCCAGCCAGCGCTGTGCTACTATGCAGCACAACGCACATGGAGAGGACAATATAATGGCCGCACAATCGAACTGGAATCGCCGGGATATTCTGCTTGGAACAGGGGCACTCGGCCTTGCAGCAGCCCTCCCAGCGCCAGCCTATGCCCAAGGTTTCAGCCTGACCTCATTGCTGGGCAAGGCCAGCGACAGCGCGCTCGACCAGCTCGCGCAGCCCGGCGCCTTCTACGGCGACGAGGCCATTCGCATTGGTCTGCCGATTATAGGTAAAAAGCGCGGCGGACTGCTCGGTTCAATTCTTGGCGCTGGCCAAAAACTCGGAATTCTTGATGGCGTCACACGCCGGATCAACGATGCCGCCGGGATCGCTGCGGGCGAGGCCAAGCCAATCTTTCGCGATGCGATCAATGACCTCTCAGTCGCCGATGCGCCCGGCATTATATCCAACGGCGATGGCGGCACGCAATATTTGCGCAGCAGCGCCAATGACACGCTGCAAGGCAAGCTCTCCCCGCTGGTCGACAGCGCGCTTGAGGAGCTGGGCGTTTATGGCGAGTTCGAAAAGCTATCGAGCCAGCACAGCTTTATCAGCGCAGCCGGGCTCAACCGCGAGGGGATCAACCGCAGCGTGACCGATCAAGGCCTCGATGGCATTTTCTCTTACATCGGCAAGGAAGAGCGCGCATTCCGCAAGAACCCGCTCGGTGATGTCGGCAAGGCTTTGGGCGACATCTTCGGCAATTAAGCCAAGTGCGCTGGCCCAAATGCGTGCGGGAGCAGCTGTGACAGGGTGACATGCCGGATCTCATCCGTGCCGACGCACAATATTTCGGGATCGGTCCCGCCCAATTGCGCGAGCTCATTGAGCACCTGGCGGCACCGCCCGCACGGGGTGATCGGCTCTCCATCGCCGCTGTCATGCGGCCCCGTCACGGCAACCGCCACCAGCCCGCCGCGCCTGCCATCAGCCATCGCCTTCGACACTGCGATCGTCTCCGCGCACAGAGCGAGGCCATAGCTGGCGTTCTCAACATTGGTGCCGGTCACAACCGCGCCGTCGTCAAACAGCAGCGCAGCGCCTACTGAGTAATTGGAATATGGCGAGTAGGAATGCGCCGCCGCCTCGCGCGCAGCAGCCACCAATTCGCCTGCATTCAATTCTGGATGACCACCCATTCTATCGGCTCCTCTGCCGCTTCACTGACCAATTGGCTGTTGGCGCTCCATAGCAGCCATGGCCGTCCGGCATAGGCCGGTTTCGCGCGGTCTCGCTCCAGCCAAAGGTCGCGCTCAATATTGCCGGCAACCGTGTGGCGTTCTTCAAACTCGCTGCTGATTTTTAGCACCACTGGCTTGCCCGCGTGCATCTCGATCTGATTGATCAGGGTCATCAGCTCGCTTTCAACCGCCGCGTCGCTGATCGTGTCTTCGCAAACATCAGCCACCGTAGACAAGCCAATCGCTGGCGGCAGCAGGTCGGCGCTGCGCGGCACCATGCGGGTAAAGCGGGCCGATTGCGGGTCTGCGCGCAGGCACGGGTTGAACACATGCAGCATGCCGACCTTCATCCCGCTGCGCTTAGCCGCGCTGAGGTGCTTTGCAAACTCAGGGTCTGGCGGCGCAGTGGCATCGCCCAGATCAAGATAGACGAACTGACCGCCTAGCGCTTTGAGCGTTTCAAACCGAACATCTTTCGCGCCGCTGGCAACCACCACGCCTTGTTCTGGAAAGACCCCCTCATCGGGACGCCAACTGCGCATGTCCCACCAGAACCAAGCGGCATAGAGAATCGCAACCAAAGCAAGGCTGGCCGCCGCATAGAGCAGCAAACGACCGCGGCGCGGCTTGCCCGTGCGCGTACGGCTTGGCCGTTTGGCCTTGGTTTTGGAACGATTGCTCGCCACGTCTTGCCCTACCCCTGCCCTCAGCCTTTGATATGCAAAACGCAGATCAGGGTGAACAGACGGCGGGCGGTGGCGAAATCGGTTTCCACTTTTCCCTCCAGCCGCTCAAGCAAGAGCTCGGCGGCATTGTTGTGAATGCCGCGCCGCGCCATATCGATCGTCTCAATCTCTGACGGGGTCGCCTTGCGGATGGCCTGATAATAGCTGTCGCAAATCGCAAAATACTCGCGGATCGGACGGCGAAAACGCGCCAGACCAATCACCAGACTTTCCAGCAGCGTCTCGCCCGTATCGCTGACATCCATCACGAGGCGGCCATCACGCACCGACAATTGCAATCGGTACGGTCCATCCGCGCCGCGCTCTGCACTGCGCAGCGGCTTAAAGCTGTTTTCCTCGATCAGGTCATAAATCGCGACGCGCCGTTCCTGCTCGACATCGGCGTTGCGCCAGAGGATCGTCTCCTCATCCAGCGCGACATGCGCGATGCGATAATTGCCGGATTGGCTCGCAGAAGATTCGCTTGGCGTGACCATTACAAGCATCGCCTTCGCAGATCGTATCGGGACAGTTCAAGCACTTCGATCAACCATCCCCGCTATCCACAGCCAAGTGAGGCGAATTTGCCGCCATTTGCCCTTGCGCCATTTCCCATCCGCTGCGCAAGAGACGCGCATGGCCGAACCAGAAATTCTTCTCCCCGTTGATTCTCAAACCGACAATGCGCGCAAGCTGCCTTCTAACCTTGAGGCGGAGGCGGCGTTTCTGGGTGCGGTTCTGATCGACAACCGGGTGATTGAGGAATTGCAGACCCCTCTGCGCCCAGATCATTTCTTCGAACCGCTGCACGACCGGATTTACACCCGCATCCTCACCCTGATTGAGCGCAATGCGACCGCCAGCCCGGTCACTTTGCGCCCATATTTTGAGAGCGATGAGGCGCTAAAGGAATTGGGCGGGACGAGCTATCTGGCCCAGCTAACCGCCAACGGCGCAGGCCTGCTTGCCCCGCGCGAATTAGCCCAGCAAATTTACGATCTCGCGCTGCTGCGCGAGCTGGTCAGCGTGGGCCGCGGCCTTGTGGAAGGCGCGCTCGACACCAGCGAAGAAGTCGATCCGATGGACCGGATTTCGCAAGCGGAAGCAGACTTGTTCAAGGTTGCTGAGGGCGCGGCCACGGGCAGCGAGGCCTCGACCTTCCGCGACGCGGCGCTTGCGGCGATCAAGATGGCCGAAGCCGCAATGAATTCGGGCGGCGGACTGTCGGGAAAGACGACCGGCCTGCAATCGATCGACCGCAAGACATCAGGCCTGCACGCCTCCGACCTTATCATCCTCGCTGGCCGTCCCGGTATGGGCAAGACGTCGCTTGCCACCAATATCGCCTTCAATTGCGCCGAAGCGCATTTGAATTGGGAGCAAGATGGCGGCGAGTTTAATTACGGCGCGCCAGCTGCCTTCTTCAGCCTAGAGATGAGCGCAGACCAGCTCGCAACGCGTATCCTCGCCGAACAAGCCGAGATCAGTTCTGAAGCTTTGCGGAGCGGTAAAATGAGCCGGGAGGACTTCCAGAAATTGTCCTTCGCCAGCCAGCGCCTTGCCGAATTGCCGCTCTATATCGACGACACGCCTGCCCTCACCATCGGTGCCCTGCGCACGCGCGCGCGGCGGATGAAGCGGCGCCATGACATCGGCCTGATCGTGGTCGACTATCTTCAGCTGCTGCAAGGCTCTGGCCGCGCCAATGACAACCGGGTCAACGAAATTTCGGAAATTAGCCGCGGCCTGAAAACCCTCGCCAAAGAGCTGAGCGTCCCGGTAATCGCGCTCTCTCAGCTTAGTCGTGCGGTGGAACAGCGCGAAGACAAGCGCCCGATGCTGTCTGACCTGCGCGAATCGGGCTCGATTGAGCAAGACGCCGACATGGTCTGGTTCGTCTATCGTGACGATTATTACCTAGAGGCCACGCGGCCCGACTTCCCGACCGAGGCGAGCACGCCCGAAGCGGTCGAGAAATACCGCGCTTGGGAAGAATCCTACGAGCAGGTCAAAAACAAGGCTGCGGTCAACGTCGCGAAGCAGCGTCACGGCTCTACCGGCATGGTCCCGCTGCATTTCCAGAGCGAGTTCACCAAGTTTACCTCGCCCAACCTGAAGGACTACTCGGACTACGGGTACGAGTGATATTGGCGCGAGATGGCTCGGTCCTTAAGGATTGAGCCTGCGAGCGGCCCAGGCATCCGCCAATCCGAAATAGAACCACAATCGCCAGCGCAGGCGCGTGAAGAAGGTGGCATTTTCTCTATACCATTCCGGCGTGATCGGCGCGCTGGCTCGCTCCAGATGGTCCATGAACTCACGCAAGCGCTCTGCCAGCGCCTCGTCTTCAACGCGCACCATCAGCTCCAAATTGATACGCACAGAGCGGCGATCCAAATTGGCGCTGCCAAAATAGCTGATCGCATCCACTACCAGCAATTTCATGTGCAGCTTGCATGGGCGGAACTCAAAAATGCTCACGCCCGCTTTCAGAAAGCGTTTGTACAGCAATCTCGCCGCTTCAATTGTGGCCGTAATGTCGGACTTTCCGGCCGTGATCATCCTCACATCACCGCGCTTCCCCACACGGACCATTTGGCGCCGAATGCTGCGCGGCGGGGCGAAATAGGCAGTGACGAAATCAAGTCTGGTTGCCTTCGCAAGATCCTTCTTCAGCCGGTACGCCCAATTCTGTGCGCGCACGACTGGCCCGCCAAGCACCAACTGCACGGGCGCATCCCCAGGGTCCCAATCGCGCACCATCTTGCGAATCCGGCGAAGCTGCGATCCTTCGCTTTCCACCCAGTCGCTGACCAAACCGAACCAATCGCTGAACTGCTCGACCACCGGCCCCTCGATGGCGACGCCCAGATCACACCAGCCGTTCTTTTCCGGCGGGTCGTAATAGTGATCAGACACGTTGGAGCCGCCCGTCATAACCCGCGCGCCGTCGGCAATCGCGAACTTTTGATGGTTACGAATGAGGTAGCGCACGCCCCAGCGCGGTGAAAAGACGGCGAAACGCCCGCCTGCTTGCTCCAGGGGTTCAAAGAACTCCGGCGGGGCATCGCTGCCAAAAGCATCGACGATCAGATGGACCTTCACCCCGCGCTCCGCCGCCCTCACCATCGCATCGCGCACTTTCGTGCCGGAGACATCGTCTTGAAAAAGGTAGTAAAAAACCTCCAAAGAGCGCTGCGCCTCCTCGATATGATCAATCAGAGCGGCGAGCCTGTCTGAGCCTCTGGGATAGAACGTGAAGGCGTGCCCCTGAGCCTCCATCTGGAAACTATCAGAATCGCTGTAATCGCTCGTGGGCGTTTCGGCGGGATTGGGCGCAGATTGCATAGAAACACCCTCTTAAAGCCTCGCCCGCAGAATGCTCGCATTTCTTGACTCACAGCGGCCTTGCGACTAATCGCGGCGCTCATTTTCCAAAAAATCTAATTTAAGAGGCCAGTATGGCACGCGTTACCGTTGAAGATTGCGTAGACAAGGTTCCAAACCGTTTCGATCTGGTGCTGCTCGCAGCCCAGCGTGCGCGCGAAATCTCTGGCGGTGCTGAACTGACCCTCGACCGCGACCGTGATAAGAACCCGGTTGTGGCCCTGCGCGAAGTGGCTGAGCAAACGATCAAGCCGAAGGAATTGAAGGAATCCCTCGTCACGGGCCTTCAAAAAATCCTTCCTGATGACGAAGATGATGCCGATGAAATCGGTTCGCTGAGCCAGTCTGCCGAAGCGCTGCGGATCACCGCTTCTGCTCCGACCCGCTCAACATCGATTGGTTCGGATTACGACGGCAGCTAAGCCGGCTCACATTCATGCGCGCTTTGCGCGCAGTTTACGAAAGAGGCTGCCACTTGGCGGCCTTTTTTGTGCCTATCTTGTGAGCACTCTTTACAATGGTCGAAGTCTGGGGCCTCAGGGTCTTTCACCTTGCCTGCCATGCTGCCTATAAGGCGGCAGTCGATTAGAGGGGTTTATGAGCGACATAACAGAAGGCGTTGGCGCCGCGATTGAAGGAGCCTTGGCCAGCCGCACTGTTGAGCCAGCGCACGGCGAGAACGCTGCTCTGAATGCGGAAGGCGACGCCGCGGCGATCTGCAAGAATTGCGGGGCTGAGGTGACAGGCGAGCATTGCTCCGCCTGCGGCCAGAAACGGCACATTCACAGCAGCCTGGCCGCTATCGCCCACGATCTGATCCACGGCGTGTTGCACCTTGATGGCAAGCTGTGGCGCACCTTGCCCATGCTCATCCTAAGGCCAGGCCAGTTGACGCGCCGCTACATCGACGGGGAGCGTGCAAAGTTCGTCAGCCCGATGGGCATGTTCCTGTTCACCGTCTTCTCAATGTTTGCAGTGTTCCAAATCGCTGGGATCAGCACGCCGACCAACTTCGTCGGCAACACCCGCGCGCAAGTGACGTCAATGGCAGAGGCCGAAGCCGAAGCCGTTACTGGGCTGATTGCCGAAATTGATGAGGAGCTTGCGCAGCCAGATCTGGAAGAGGCGCGCCGGACCGAGTTGGAGTCGAGCCGCAAAGGGCTGGAAGCAGATCTGGCCCTGATCGAAACGCGCGCACAGAACCTCACCACAATGCTGACCTCCGGCGGCAGCGACATTCTGGATGAGGTGGAAACAGCGGGCGCTACGCAAATCGCTGAGGGAAAGGCCAGGCTGGCGACCCTGCCCGAGGATTCCGCCGAATATACCGAGCTCGCCGCTGAAATCGCTGCCGCAGAAGAAGGGATCGCAAATCTGGAGCAATTCGAAGAGTCAAACCCGTTTGTGGTCGGGGAAAATGGATCATTCGAAGGATCTGAGACCGGTGTCGAATTCGTGGATTCACTTCTCGAGAAGTGGAACAAAAACCCCAGCCTGATGGTCTACAAATTGCAGGCCAATGCCTACAAATTCAGCTGGCTCCTCATCCCGCTCTCCGTCCCCTTCGTTTGGCTCATTTTCGCCTGGAAGCGGCGCTTCAAAGCGTATGATCACGCTATTTTTGTTACCTATTCGCTCGCCTTCATGTCGCTTTTATTCATCACCGTATCGGTAGGCGGCGTGCTCGGCGCGCCTATACCGTTGATCGTTTTCTCGACGCTGCTCATCCCGCCCATTCATCTCTACAAACAACTGCGCCGGACATATGAGCTCAGCAGATTCTCTGCGTTTTGGCGGCTATTGGCGCTCAGCGTGTTCATCTGGATCGTTGCGGCGCTGTTCATACAAGCGCTGCTGCTGCTCGGCGCGTTTTGACCATCACCAAAAAGGGCGCCTGAGTTGCCCCAGACGCCCCGTCTCACTTCGGTGATATTTGGCTAAGCCTTACGCGCCCTGAGGTGCAGCTCCGCCTTTGTCATCTTTCGATCCAAAGCGCTTGCCCGCTTTCGGGATCGCGGAGCCATGGGCCGGTGGAACCACCGCTGGGCCTTTCGGCTCATCCGGTCGGTCCATCTTGCCGGTATCGAGCAATTGCTTGATCTCGTCGCCGGTCAGGGTCTCATATTCGAGCATCGCCTGCGCCAAGAGGTGCAATTGATCCTCGTGCTTCTTGAGCAGTTGAGTGGCGCGCTTGTGTGCGCCCTCCACGAGGCCCTTGATCTCGGCATCAATCAGCTTGTTCGTTTCCGCCCCGCCCATTGTGCGCGCGGTCTGGCCCATGCCGAGATAGCCTTCTTGGCTTTGCTCATATTGCAGCGGCCCAAGCTTTTCTGACATGCCCCATTTGGTCACCATATTGCGGGCCAAGTCGGTGGCGTATTGAATGTCTGACGATGCGCCAGAGCTGACCTTGTCATGGCCGAAGATGATTTCTTCCGCCACGCGTCCGCCCATGCTGACAGACAGGTTCGCGTGCATCTTGTCGCGGTGATAGGAATAGCTGTCCCGCTCTGGCAGGCGCATGACCATACCCAACGCGCGGCCGCGCGGAATGATCGTCGCCTTGTGGATCGGGTCGGATGCTTCCTCGTGAACGGAGACAATCGCGTGACCGGCCTCGTGATAGGCGGTCATCTTCTTCTCGTCCTCGGTCATAACCATGGAGCGGCGTTCCGCGCCCATCATGACCTTGTCCTTCGCGTCCTCGAACTCGCGCATGGCAACCAGGCGCTTATTGCGGCGCGCGGCCAGCAAAGCGGCCTCGTTCACAAGGTTGGCGAGATCTGCACCGGAGAAGCCCGGCGTACCGCGCGCAATCGTACGCGGGTTCACATCCGGGGCCAGCGGCACCTTCTTCATGTGAACGCCAAGGATCTTTTCCCGGCCATCAATATCAGGGATCGGAACCACAACCTGACGGTCGAAACGGCCCGGACGCAGCAGCGCAGGGTCGAGTACGTCAGGACGGTTGGTTGCGGCGATGATGATGATGCCTTCGTTCGCTTCAAAACCATCCATCTCAACCAAGAGCTGGTTGAGCGTCTGCTCGCGCTCATCATTGGAATTACCGAGACCGTGGCCACGCGAGCGGCCAACCGCGTCAATTTCGTCGATGAAGACGATACATGGCGCGTTCTTCTTGGCCTGTTCAAACATGTCGCGCACGCGGCTCGCGCCGACGCCAACGAACATCTCGACAAAGTCAGAGCCTGAGATCGTGAAGAACGGCACGCCAGCCTCACCCGCAATCGCGCGGGCCAGCAAAGTCTTACCCGTACCGGGCGAACCGACCAACAATGCGCCCTTCGGAATTTGACCGCCGAGCTTGGAGAAGCGCTGCGGATCTTTCAGAAATTCGACGATTTCTTCGAGTTCTTCGCGCGCCTCATCAATGCCGGCGACATCGTCAAATGTGACGCGGCCCTGGCGTTCGGTCAGCATCTTGGCCTTGGACTTTCCAAAGCCCATAGCGCCGCCGCCGCCGCCTTTTTGCACTTGGCGAAGCGCAAAGAATGCGATTCCGAGGATTAGGATAAACGGCAAGGCTTGGATCAGTATGTAGAGCAACATGTTAGGCTGCTCTGCCGCCTGCCCTGCATATTTCACTTCGTTATCATCGAGCAGCTGTGTCAGCTGATCGTCGCTCGGAACCGGAACAGTCGAGAATGTCTCGTCATTGTTCTTAAGCTTGCCGGTAATCAGGTCGGGCGCAATCTGAACCTCGGAAACGCGCCCTTCGGCGACCGCTTCACGAAATTCAGAATAGCGCATCTGCTGGCCGGGCGCAGTATTGGTGTTGCTGAACATCGACACCACGACGAGCAGCGCCATGAAGATGCCGCCCCAAATCATCAATTGCTTGACCCATGGGTTCGGGTTCTCAGGTGGAGTTTGTTGCGGGTCGTTTTCGTCGCTCATGCGCTCAGATTCCTTGTTCTCACCCGAATATGTAGGTGAGCAGAGATGAATGGCAAGATATCCTTATAGGTAAGGGATCATGCGAAATTACGAACAGATTGATCTGTTTTTGCGATTCAAGCCAATTGGTTACGCCTTTACAGGCGAGTAGGCGCGCAGGAAAACATCGACTGCGCCGCTAATGCGGGCCTCTTTTGCCTCCGGCTCTATCACCTCGCCGAACCGTTGTTCGAGGTCACCCATCCCCTTGCACATTGCGACAAACTGTTCCGCGGCCAAGTCGGGGTTTGGCACCGATAGCTCGCCTGACGCATCGGCATGGGCAAGAAACCCGCTGAACGTCTCTTTCATCCGCCACGGCCCGGCCTCCAAAAACGCTCGCCCGATGGCCGGATTGGTTTCCGTCTCAGCAGCGATCCGCCGCTCAAACTGGACCATTTCTGGGCGTGACAAAAAGGCGAACATGGCCTCGCCAATCACGCGCAGGCGCTCAGCAATGGGCATACCTGAGGCCGAATCGATCGAAAAATACCCGCGCATCTTTTCGCATTCATGATCGACCGCGGCGGCAAACAAAGCGCGCTTATCGCCGAAATGATTGTAGATCGTGACTTTGGATACGCCAGCATCAGCGGCGATTTGTTCGATCGAACTTGCTGCAAAACCAACATTAAAGAAGGCGCGCGAACCCGCCTCGATAATCGCCTCACGCTTGGCGGTATCGACCGGCCTTCCGGTTCTTTTCTGAAGCTGGGTTGACAAAGTGAACGGCTCCGTTCAATTAAACGCGACCGTTCAATAATGTGAGCTATATCACAAGGACGCAACCCCCTCTGGCGGTAAAGGTTCCCCTGACGTGCTTTGGATTGCGATACGAATGCTGACCGGTGATGCCCAAAAATTCTATGGGCTGTTGTTCGGTATTGGCTTTTCGACCCTGCTGATCACGCAGCAGCTCACGATCTTTGTGAATCTGGTCGAGCGCGGGGCAAGCGGTGTCTACAACGTACCGACCGCCAAAATCTGGGTGATGGACCCGGTCAGCCGGACGACCGACGTGAACTATGCGATGCCGTCCACAGCGCTTGATCAAGTGCGATCGGTGCCCGGCGTGGAATGGGCCGTCCCGCACCTGCGCGCGACCGCTGCGGTTCGCACCAGCACCGGAGACCTCGAAGGCGTCTCAATTATCGGCGTGGATGACGCGAGCCTGATCGGTCTGCCCAAGAATATGATCGAGGGGTCGCTAGAAGTCTTCGCGCAACCCGACACGGTGGTGATCGACGATGTTGGCATCAACAATATGTTCGAAGATGGGACCGATCCCATTGGCCAGCGGCTGGAGCTGAATGATCAGCGCGCCGTTATCCGCGGCGTGGCCGATGCCATCCCGAGCTTTACCAGTCAGGTGACGCTTTACACAAAATACAGCCAA
Source organism: Erythrobacter sp. S249 (assembly GCF_057364975.1). Taxonomy (NCBI): domain Bacteria; kingdom Pseudomonadati; phylum Pseudomonadota; class Alphaproteobacteria; order Sphingomonadales; family Erythrobacteraceae; genus Erythrobacter; species Erythrobacter sp. S249. The sequence continues at coordinate 1,460,217 of NZ_CP200287.1, forward strand.
GCGCTGAACTACGTCCCCGGCACGCGCAACCGGATGAGCTTCGTGCTCGCCGGGATTAGCGACGGCGAGACCGCTGAGGGCGTGGCTGATCGCATTGAAGAGCAGACGGGTTTGAAAGCGGAAACGCGCGACGAGCTGGCGCAAGCGGGCGTCGACTTCATAATCCAGAACACCGGCATTCCGACCAATTTCGGGATTACCGTCTTGCTCGGCTTTATCGTCGGCGTCGCGATTGTTGGTCTCACCTTCAGCCTGTTCATCCGCGACAACATCAAGCAGTTCGGCGCGCTCAAGGCGATTGGTGTGACCAATGCCAAGATCATTCGCATGGTGGCCGTGCAGGCGGGCCTTGTTGGCTTCATCGGATACGCGATTGGCGTGCTCGGCACGGTCGGCTTCCTCGCGGCATTTTCGGGTAACCCCTTCTTCAAAGGGTTCTATATCCCTTGGCAGATCCCTCTCATTAGTCTGGTTTCGGTCATCATCATCCTTGCGATCACGGGCTTTATCGCAATCCGCAGCGTCCTGCGCACAGAGCCAGCAACGGTGTTCCGGTGAGCGATATGACACAGACGCAAAACGCCCCGAGCAATACCGAGGCCCCACCACGCGAAGTCGCCATTTGCGCGCGCGGCATCGTGCGCGATTTCGAGGCCGGGCAATCAACGATCCGGGTGCTTCACGGCATCGACACCGATATTCAGCCGGGCGAAATGACCTACGTGGTGGGCGAAAGCGGCTCCGGCAAAACGACCTTGATCTCGATCATGTGCGGCATCCTGTGGCCGACCGAGGGCGAGGTGCGCGTGTTCGGCACCGATATCTACAATCTGAGCGACACGGAGCTTGTAAACTTCCGCCTCCAAAACATCGGTTTCATTTTTCAGCAGTACAACCTCATCCCCTCCATTGATGCCGCGGCCAATGCGGCTGTTCCGCTGATCGCTCAGGGCATGGCTTTGGAGCCGGCGCGGCGCAAGGCGATGGAATTGCTCGATGCGCTCAACATTGGCGATCAGGCGAATAAGCTGCCCAAGCAGCTCTCCGGCGGCCAGCAGCAACGCGTCGCGATTGCCCGCGCCTTGGTTCACGAGCCGCGCCTTGTGGTGTGCGACGAACCGACCGCTGCCTTGGACGCAAAATCCGGGCGCCGGGTGATGGATTTGCTGCGCGAGGTTGCGGTCGCCGAAGACCGCGCCTGCATCATCGTGACCCACGACAACCGTATTTTCGATCTCGCTGACCGTATCCTCGTGCTCGAGGATGGCCGGGTCACGCATGACGGCACAGAAATGCCGGACGACCACTAAACCCTCTTTCGTTCTCCCTCGAGGCACAGCCATGGCTATTCTACCCGAAAATCTCAGCTTCTCACGCAAGGTCATGCCGATCCTGGCCGTCATCGGCCTGATAGCTGCGGTCTATTTCATCGTGACCGGCCTGCCCGATCGCGAACTGTCTGAGCCTGACCGCGAACCGCCCAAAGCGAGCGGCGAACTGGCCAATTCGGCCCGCGTGGCCGGCGCCGGGCTGGTCGAGCCGTCGAGCGAGATCATTGACGTGGGCACGGCCCTTTCCGGACTAATCGCGGACCTGCGGGTGCAGCCGGGCGATTTCGTGGAGAAGGGACAACCGCTGTTCGTCGTCGACGACAGAGCCATTCGCGCACGGCTTCAGGAAACGAACGCCGCCGTTGGCGAAGCCCGCGCCGCCATTCGCGAAGCCCAAACCGCGCGCAGCACGGCGCAGCGCCAACTCGCGCTTTATGAACAAATCGACGATCCTGCCGCCGTCAGCCAATCCGAAGTCATCCGCGCCGAAGGTGAAGTCGCCGCGGCAACAAGCAGGCTGGAGCTCGCCCGCGCCCGCCTGACCGCCGCCCAAGCGGGGGCATCCAGCGCCCGAACCGAGCTAGGCCGTTTGACTGTGCGCGCACCGATTGCTGGCGAAATTCTGGCGGTGAATATCCGCCCGGGCGAGTTCGTCTCCAACCAGGGCGGCGGCAATTCCCTGCCCTTCATTCAAATGGGTGAGACACGCCCACTTCATGTGCGGATCGACGTCGACGAAAACGAAGCCGTCCGCCTGAACCTGGGCGCATCAGCCATCGTCAGCCCGCGCGGCGCGGCGGACAGCCAAGTCGAAGCGAAATTCGTCCGCGCCGAGCCGCAGGTGGTGCCCAAGCGCCAGCTGACCAATAGCGCGGCAGAGCGCGTCGATGTCCGCGTGCTCCAAGTGATCTACGAACTGCCAGAAGGCGATGCGTTCCGCGTTGGACAACAGGTCGATGCGTTTATCCCCGCCCGCAGCAGCTCGAGCGATAGCGCCGAGACACCTGCAGGTGAGACGGAGGAATAGCCGATGCTCCGCTCCTCCTCTCACGCACTCTTGCGCCGATCCCTCGCCGCCGCGCTAGCCCTATCGCTCGGCGCCTGCGTCGCTGGACCCCCGCCGGAAATCGCCACACCTGCGCCTGAGCTGCCTGAGAGTTTTCTGTTCGCGCCCTCAGCCGAAACGAGCGCCACTCTGGCTGAGCTTTTGCCGAGCGACGACCCTGCATTCATCGACCTTTCTGCCCAAGCATTGGACAGCGCCCCCAGTCTTCAGGAGGCCTTGGCCCGCATCGATATCGCGCGCTCCGGCGCACGCCGGGCGGGTGCTGCGCGCCTGCCGCTCGTCACAGGTGATGCATCGGCAACGGGCACGCGGATCAACCCCAACCAATTCGGCGATGGCGCGGCACAGGGCGGCTTTATCGACACCGAGCAGGTGCAATATGGCGCCAATGTCTCGGCCAGCTGGGACTTGGATATCTTCGGCCGTCTGCGCGCGCAGGAACGCGCGGCCATCGCCCGAATTGATGCCGCCAGCGCCTCCGCGGGTGCCGTCCGCTTGGCTCTGGTCGCAGAGATCGCGACCAGCGTGATCGACTGGCGCACATTCTCTCAGCGCCAAGAGGCGCTCGAGCAAGACGTGCTCGCCGCCGAACAACTCGCAGGGCTAGCCAAAACGCGCGAAGACGCAGGGCTCGCCCCCGGATTTGACCGCGTCCGCGCAGAGGCGGCGGCAAGCGCCTCGCGCTCTCGCTTGGCCGCTCTCGCCAGCGAGCGGGTCCTCATCATCGGCCGCTTGGTCACACTGACCGGTCAGAACGCGGGCATCGTCACCGCTGCTCTGGAAAAGCCAGGTCCAGCGGGCGTGCGCGCGATGGCACCAGCCGCCGTCCCGTCCCTGGTGCTGACCAACCGGCCTGACGTCTTGGCGGCAACCGCAGAGCTTGCCGCAACCGACGCAGACCTTGCCGCGACTGCGCGCCAGCGCTTTCCGCAGTTCACTCTGTCCGCCGCGCTCGGCCTGCTCGCCTTCAACCTCGGCGATCTGTTCGATTCAGATTCTCTGGTCGGCTCGGTCAGCGCAGGCTTGGCCGCGCCCTTGCTCGACTTTGGTCGGATAGAGGCAGAGATCGACGGCGCAGCGGCGACCAAAAGAGCCGCGTTCGCCGCCTATCGCGGCGCCGTGTTCCATGCGCTGGGCGAAGCCGAAACCGCCTATGGCCTGATCGAAGCGAGCGACCGCGAAGCGGATCTGGCGGTGAAGGAAAGAGACGAATTGCAGCGCGCAGCGAGCCTCGCCAATTCACGCTACCGCGCCGGACTAGCCGATTTCCTGACCGTGCTAGAGGCCCGCCGCGCCGCCGATGCCAGCGGAGAGAGAGCCGCCGCCGCGCTTGGCAGGGCGCAACGAGCACGGGTGCTGCTGTGGCAGGCTCTGGGCGGGGAGCAAATGTAGGCGGTGATGCTGGATTGGCGCTGAACTGCTTACTTCAGCCAACTTAACTCGAATGCCTAACCACGGCTGACGCGCTGTCCTTCCTCCCTGACCGATTTTTGCCGGTGTGAGCAGAGAGCCGACTTTCTGCTTTCGACCCAGAAGTCGTCATCGCGCCGCCCATTCCAAAGGTGATATGCGCACATCGGCTCCAAGACTTATTTTATCATTGCCCTGAAGATAAAATCCATATCGACTGGATCGCTTTGAGCATCTCGCAAAGTGCCGCTTGGAGTGATTCTTAGAAAGGTGACGGCAGGATCATATTCCGAGACGGGGATGTATCCAAAAACTGGCGGAGTTGTGATTGAGTTGGAGTATTCGATTTGCGCAGATGTGCAACAGCTTAGGCCTGACGAGGGCGTGCTCGAATCGATGAATCTTACTGGGCTACCGGAACCATCGAGATCACCGGTAAACATAATCAGCTCTGAAGGTATGGAATCGACGATCGCCAAAGAATTTGAGTCTGCCTTGCCTCCAGTGTTCCCAATCGAGATTGTGTAGTCGACCAGGTTTCCTGGAAGAGCAAAAGTGTTGCCAACAACTGCAGACGCTTTCTGCGCTGCAATCTCTGGCATTACCGGAAATGCCGTAACCGTCATGTTATCAAAGCCGCATGACTCATCATTGCCACCCTGATTCAGGGCGCAACGCAAAGTCAAATCTAGCGTTTGTCCGGGATTCTCAACCGTGATTGTGAACCGGTGAAGTTGGTCAAACCAAAACTGACCAGTTCCAAAGGCGAGCTCGACAGTGCCCGTTAATGGTACGTGAGACCAATCTACATCTCCAAGGCTGCCTGAACGCGTCGCTTGAGGATTGGGGAATGGTAGGGAGAATATCTGAACTCCATCCAAATCGACTTGGAACCTGTCAAAGCCCCATCGTGCGGTGTTGTCCCAGCTATCGAAACGATAAAAATCGAACACAATCTCAACACGGTCAGTGCTGGGTGGAATTGTGAAGGTGCGGCTTGTGGCATTAGGCGAGTTATCAAACCGTCCCAGAAATGTCGTAACGTCAGTATCAAAATCAGTATTGTTGACAGTCCAGCCCGTGACAGGACCTTCAAAATCATCTTGGTACACAATTGTAGATTGAGCATGTCCGACTGAGCACGCGAAAAGTGCCGTCAATGCCAAACTTAAATTGGCAGTTAGAGACGAATAGATTGCCATGTCACCGAGCCAATATCACAAACCGAGAAAGCAAATTGTTAATCGTCAGATGTTTTACTCATTATTACAAATCACTGCCTCATAGAAGAGCTGGACGGGCTGGCGGCGGGATCTAAGGCGAGTTTAGATGCTCGCTTTGGTCATGAAGTACTCGTCGTCCAGCGATGCAGCATCCGCTTTCACACCCAATGATGATCATTTTATAGCTGATACGAGACACCTCAAAGCGGACGCTCGAGTAAAGTTGGTAAGCCTCAGTGCCAAACATCCCACGTCACCCTGAACTCGGTTCAGGGTCCATCCCCCGCGCGGCCAGCAAGGCTTGGAGCTAAGGATGGATGCTGAACTGAATTCAGCATGACGCGTGTTTCATCGTTTGCGTCACCCCAGCGCGGGCTGAGGTCTAGAGCCATGCAGTGCAGCGCTTGCCCGCGTGAGAGCCCAGCCCTTAGGCAGGCTCAGGAGAATGCCTAAGGGCTGGGATGACGATGTGTGGGAGCAAGAGATCGCTTGGATTTTCCTACTCGATACGCTCTCGCTAGGACTGCGGCATGCTTTTGCCCCGAACCCTCCAACCCCTCAGTAATCGACTGGGTCGATCAATCAGCGCATCTGTGATCGATTGGTTTTTTGGCCATGACTGTGTTCCAGCCGTTCCAAGCGTCCCTCACATGCGATGGACGGAGCTAGGTCAGAAGCCGCTCAAACAGCCAGAAGCTGGCGATGGTGCCGATAGCGTAGGTGATGAGCTTCAGCGCAATCGGCCACGCCTGAGGCGCCCAGCGCAGGACCAGCCAGCGCAGGCACAGAACGGCGGCGATGACCAGCAATTGCCCCGACTCCACGCCGATGTTGAAGGCGAGCAATGCGGCGGGCACCTCGCCAGGTGGCAGGCCGATCTCCGAAAGCGCGCCGGCAAAGCCGAACCCGTGCAGCAGGCCGAAGCCCAGCGCCACCAGCCATGGCGCGCGCTGTGTCCAGCTCATCGGGCGATCTGGCTGGCCGCGACCGTGCAGCTCCACCGCCAGAAACAGGATGGACAGCGCGATCAGCGCCTCAACGGGGCGCTGAGGCAATCCGGCATAGCCCAATGTGGTCGCGACCAGAGTGACCGAGTGCGCTATCGTGAAGGCCGTGGCGGCTTTGACGACCGACCAGCCCCCGCGCACCAGCAGCACCAGCGCGATGACGAACAGCAGATGGTCCCAGCCGAGCAGGATGTGCTCAACGCCGATGGCAAAGTAGCTGCGAGCGACACCCCAGGTGGTTGGCGCGGCGGCGATGAGAACGCTTGGTATGTCGGACGTCAGCCGAGAGGTCTGCGAGGCTTGCCCAATTGGAACCACCCGCAGCAGCGCATCCGAACCGCTGGGCAGCGCAGCAAAGCCGATCCGCTGATCCGCAAGCGCGCCCTCGCATTGCAACCGGCCGTGGCCAAGCTGAGCCAGGGGGGCGGCGCGCAGAACGGGCCCCTCGATGAAGGCGCAGCTCTCCGGGATCACCAGCGCAGGAACGGGACCGGCGGCCTGATCGGCGGATGGGATGGGCAGCTTCCAATCGAGCAGCCACTCGCCTGGCTCTTGCTCGGACAGCTCAACAACGGCGGGGCGGATCTCATCGGCGGACGCAGGCACTGCAAGCAGCACCGCGCAGCACGTCAGCAGCCATCCCAGCCATGACCTCACTCGGCGATCTCGACTGTGTAGGCGCTCCGCAGCAGCTCATAGGCCGCTTCCTTGCGGGCCGCGATCGTCTCGCTGCGCCAATCGTTCAGGACTTGGTCGCGGACATCCACAAAGTCGGGCGCAGCGGCACTGGTCTTGGCTCGCAATCGGACCACGTGCCAGCCGAAGCCGGAGCGCAACGGGCCTTGCCAGTTGTCACCCGGATCAAGCTGTGCGAGCTCCGCCAGGAACGCCTCGCCAAAGCGGGTATCGACTTCGCGGGCGGGCATCCCTTGCGTGGATGCGGGCAGGCTGATGGTCTCGCCGATGGCGCTCCAATCACCCTGCGAAGGGAGACTCGCAAGCGAAGGCTTGGCCGCGCTTTCGCTCCCGAAATAGAGCTGATCAAAGCTGTAGCTCACTGCGCCGGCATAGCGCTCCGCATTGGCCTCATACCAAGCGCGCAAGGTCTCATCGGAAGGGGTAGCCGCCTCTGCCCGCGCACTGGCGGCAAGCTCCATCTTGCTCGCAAGCCTGCGCCTAACGACAGCATCACCCTGATCAAAGCCAAGGCGCAGCGCTTCGCGATACAGCACTTCGTCGCGGACAAAGCGCTCAATCTGCTGGTCAAGCTCCGCATCCGTCGGCGCCCGGCCCAATGTCCGCTCAAACCTGAGGGACAGGTCAGCCTGAACCGCGCGGTCGATGTCTATCGTGCGGCTGGCGGGATCAACCTCTTCGCCGCGCCACGCAAACAAGGCAAAGACAAGCGCGCCCGCGGCCAGGAAATGCACCAACGGTTCGCGCGTCCAATTGGGCCAGGCTCGCGCTCCGTCGCTAGGCTCGCTCACCCTTCCTCCATGATCGCAGGGGCCGTCGCCACCGGCGCAGGCCGCAGCCATATTGGTGAGGTGTACGCACGCTCTTGAGCCACAGCGTCGGCCATCGCGTCCTCTGACAGAGTGATCCCAAAACGCACCGCATCAAACAGCGACCAGCGCGGCGTTGGGATCTCGATGACGCGGACATAGTAGAATGCGCGCTGACCCTCGGAGTAGTCTGGATCGGTCCAGACCGTGCGCAGCTCGGATGCACCGATGTCATTGGTGTAAGTTGCCGTCTCGCGGTCGACCGTATCGCCAACAGAGGGCACCTTGCCGCCTGCTAGCGCGCGGTTTTCCATGTCGCTCCAAACGGCGTCATAAACCTGTTCCTGGGCCTCGCCCGAGGCATCGATCCACCCCTTCACCACCTGAACGCGGTCGAGGTTTGCGCCGTCAGGGTCTTTGAGCGCGGAGATCATGAAGCTTGGCGCGCTTCCCTTGTCGGCCAATTCGCCGCCCATTGGCACGCCGCGCGTGTAGCCTGCTCTCACCCAATCGCCGTCCCAATCAGCATCGGTGAAGTCGAACCCGCCAAAGATACGCACGGACATGCGCGGGCCAGTGGTGGCGTAAACCTCTCGCCGGGCAAAAGCGTCGAAAATCTCCGCCCTCGTGTTGCCGCGCGCCCATGCCGCTGCGTAGCCGCCAGCGAGATAGTGCCAGCCGAAGCGTCCTTCGCGCGTTCCCAGGTTTTGCGCAACCGTCGCACGGTTCTCGACGGTTGGCTCATTGCCGGTGTGCTTGCCGAAGAAATTGTCCTCATCACCCGTGGCCAGCGAGGTGTGGCTATCGGTCGAACCGATCATGCCAAAGGCATAGGGGTTCACGCCGAGCTGTTCTTCAAGCGAAAGGCCCCGCTTCAGTGCTTCTCGAACATAATTGCCGCCCAGCATCTCAGGCTTTGTCTTGGCAGTGAGCGGCAAATTGCCAAGCTCCCAACCTTTCACGCCGTAACCGGCCATCTCATCATTGGGCGACAACAGCGGGTGAGATTCGCTATCGCCTTTGATTTGCGTGACCTCAACCACAGGCTCTGCCGCTGCGCGCTTGGCCGCATATTCGGCCGTCATTGCACTGCCATCAGGCATGGTCATCTCAAACATCATCCCATTGGAAAGGTTCGAGTTGTGCGGAATGGCGAGCGCTTTGCCGCCCGTCTTCTCCGCGTAGGCGCTCATATAATCCCACAATTGTTCCGCTGTGTTGCTGAGACCCGGAAACGGCAGAACTTGGCTGGTCCGGTCGCTGCCATCGCGAAACATCACCACCCGGTGCAAATTGTTGCCATCAGGCATCAACGTCCATTCAAACCCGGCCAGCGCCGTAAAGCTGCCCGGCTTATTGTAGCGATCGAGGATCTCGAGCTGAGTGTTCCAAATGTCGGTGGTGTTTTCTATTTGCCGTTCTGGATCGCTCATCGCCTCGGGCAAGGTGCCATTGGCCGCCGCCGTAATCAGCTCGCCGATGGCGCGCTGAGATTGCTCCGGACTTTCATGCATCATGTCGTACCAGCGTAGCATGGTCTCATCGCCCATCGTCTGCACGCCGATACGCGGAGCATCGTAGAGCCTCCGGGTCGCGCCCAGGCCATCGGAATGGTCAGCAATGACCAGGAAATCGAGCGGGCGAGCGAGCTTCGCAGGTACACCGGTGGTCGCCGTTACCTCTTCGCCGCTGGCAAAACGCAGCGCGTCTTCCGGGCCGAGGCGGACGCCGAAGCCAAACGCATCAACCGAATTGTCCGTATGCAGGTGAGTGTCGCCCCAATAGGGCCGGTCGGGAAATTCCGCGAGTTCGATGGTGCCTTCGCCATCCCCACTTTGCGCTTCATCAACGCCGCTCAATGCGTCGCATCCAGCCAACGAAATGCTCGCAATGCCGGCCAAAGCGGCCGCTTTCCATGTCATCTGCATGGCGTCCCTCCCATTCCTCTTTTTATGGCCAGGAATGTGGGCCGAGGACACGCACTTCGTCAAGCCAAAGGGGAATGGTCAGCCCGACTTTTGCAGCAAAGCGGAACGCTCACAGCGGCACACGACCTCATCGCGTTGGTTCGTCAATTCATGGATGAACGTCACGACGCCAGCCTCTGGGCGCGACTTACTGAGGCGCAGTTCTTTGACTTCGCTTGCCGCGCGCAAAGTGTCGCCGATGAACACTGGCTTAGGCGTCACGACCTTATCAAAGCCCAAATTCGCCACGAGCGTCCCCAACGTTGTGTCGCCAACTGAGAGCCCAACCAAAAGCGAGAACGTGAAGGTTGAATTGACGAGAATCTGCCCGAAACCACTCTCTTTCGCGGCCTCAACATCAAGATGAAGCGGTTGAGGATTGTGAGTCATGGTCGAAAACAACAGATTGTCCGTCTCGGTCACCGTGCGGCGGATATCGTGCTCGATCCGCTCGCCCACCTGCCATTCGTCAAAGTACTTTCCAGCCATTGGCTTCAGTCTTCCTTCTTCCAGCTTGCAGCAACATCTGCCCCGTCCATCGCGCTGCCCCGGATGACGCCCGGTGTGCGGCTAAACCGAGGAGCCGGAGCCGTGTGCCACTCCCCGCCATGCTTCACATAGGCACCGCGCGCCTTCAAATGCGGATGCTCACGGGCTTGCTCGACCGGAAGGACAGGCGCAAAGCAAGCGTCGCTACCCTCGAGCAAATCGCACCATTCGGCCTGCGTCTTGGTCTTGAACATGGCCGTCAGTTGCTCAGCATAATCATCCCAATTGCGTGGGTTCATCTGACCTTCGGAAAGTTCGCTCGGCGCATTCGATTTTGCGAGAAACTCGGCATAAAACTGCGGCTCAATCGCACCCACGGAGACTTCCAAACCGTCAGCGCATTCAAAGCAGCGATAGAAGTGCGCCGCTCCGCCAAGCATGCCCTTCCCCTTCTCGGTCGAAAGGAATGGCCGCGAGCCAGCACCAAAGAAAAAGCTCATTAGGCTGGTGGCTCCATCGACAATCGCCGCATCGACAACTTGCCCTTTGCCCGACCGCTCTCGTTCATAGAGAGCGGCAAGAATTCCAAATGCGCAGTACATTGATCCGCCGCCAAAATCACCGACAAGGTTCTGCGGCGGTATCGCCGGCTCTCCGGCCCGTCCAACCGCGGCGAGAGCGCCCGTGATCGCGATATAATTGATGTCGTGTCCAGCCGCCTTTGCGAGCGGACCTTCCTGACCCCACCCGGTCATCCGAGCATAGATCAAGCGTTCATTCGCGCTGAGCACCTCATCTGGGCCCAGACCTAACCGCTCCATCACACCGGGGCGAAACCCTTCGATCAAAACGTCTGCTTTGGCCAAAGTCTCAAGGCAAAATGCGCGGCCCTCATCGCTCTTCACATCGACCGCAACGCGATTGCGCGCCCGTTCGACCACTGGGTTGCTGATCTGAGTGCCATGGCGCTCAATCCGAACAACTTCAGCGCCCAGATCCGCGAGCAGCATTGCAACGTGCGGCCCTGGGCCAATGCCTGTAAACTCGACCACTTTGAGGCCGGTTAGCGGCCCATTCGATTGCGTCATGCAATTCCTCTCCCTCTTGCGGGCGACATTGGCCTGCCCGGCTTCGGCTGGCAAGATATCGAGCGGGAGATTGATTGACTTTGTGAGCACAAGTCACACAATTGTTTGGTCGGCGATTTTTGCCAGATGAGGGGCCAGTTACGATATGAAAAAGGTCCTGGCAGTCGCTTCGGGCGGAGGGCACTGGGAGCAGCTGATGATGCTGCGATCGTCACTTGATCCGCACGATGTCTGTTATGCCACGACCCATAAAGGCATGGCCGCCGCCCATGGAATTGGGGATGCTGCCGAATTGCCTGATTGCAATCAGCGCACGCCCATTCGCGCGCTCCTTTGCCTGATTGCGGCGGTCCGTCTCGTGTTGAGGGAGAGGCCGAGCATTGTGATCTCCACCGGTGCCGCACCCGGATTTTTCTGCATCCTCGTCGGCCGATTGATCGGCGCCAAAACGCTATGGGTCGATAGCGTCGCCAATGCCGAACAGCTCTCAATGTGCGGGAAGCTGTCGCAACACGTGGCTCATGAATGCCTCACCCAATGGAGCCATTTGGCGAGCGACACTAAGCCCCGTTTTCGTGGGTCAGTCCTGTGATTTTGGTGACCGTCGGCATGCAACTGGGGTTTGATCGGCTGATACGCGCGATGGACGAAATTGCGCCAACGCTGGATATGCCCGTAATCGCTCAGACGGGACGAAGCCAGTACCACCCAGCCAATATGGAAACACACGAAAGCCTGGGTACGGGCCAGTTTGAAGCGCTGGCAACCGAGTCAAAACTGATCGTTTCCCACGCCGGGATTGGCACAATCCTGACCGCGCAAAGGCTGCAAAAACCAGTCATCTTACTTCCGCGAAGAGCGGAGTTAGGCGAACATCGCAATGATCATCAGTTGGCGACAGCCAAGCAGCTGAGCAATCGGCACGGCATCCTTGTTGCTTGGGATACAAATGACCTCGGTGCTGCGATCAGCAAGAGCCTGGCAAACCCAGACCTGCCTGACGCCAAACCTCAGGCCTCCGCAGAGCTTCTAGACGCAGTCTCCAGCTTCATTGAGGATAGACAGATTTAGCGACTGCCGCTCTGACTGCCCGCTACAATCACCGCGTACTGCGCCGCGCATCCGGCGACGACAAGTGACGCGCCAATATCGACGATCCAGTTCACCTTTAGTGCGCCTCCATACAGCAGGGCGTCGACCGAATGCAGCGATATGATTCGCAGCGCACTCAACAACAGCATCGCAAATGCGGCCAGCTGCGCAGTCATCAGCATCCTATTTGCGCCGCTATTGACCGCACCGGACGTGGCGCGCAGTCCTTGTCGGCCAATCAAGCCAAGGGCGCAGACTGCAATTGCAAACAGAGCAATCACGGCGGGAAGTTGCCAAACGCTGCGAGCCTCATAAGTACCCTGAGATCGCAGCAGATCGCGCATCACATCGCGCAGCATATCCTCAAGACCCAACAACCGCGACGCGATAAGCAGACAAAAGAACAAAGCCATCAGGAACCAAACGCGCCCATGCGGCATGCTCATGCCTTGCTGCACAGAAGCACGCCATGCCGCCCCGCACATCATGACCACGAAGAGATAGAGACCTGCGCCAAGCCAATTGAGGAGCGATACATCCTGAAGCACAGCCTCTGCCCTTCTTTAGTTGAGTGGAAACAAGCACGTATCCAAGCGCAAATGTCCCGTTTCAGCCGGTCCAGCCGCCAGAACGCAGTCCCAGCCCGAACTTAGATGATCCGCACATTGATCCTGATCACTGGGCGACATCGGATCAATTTGTAGTTGCTGACATAAACTATTGCACCTCAGGATTTAGGAAACTATCATTTATTACTTGAGACTTGAAAAAAGTCTTTGGGGTCATTATTGTGAAAAATCAAATTATTGATCAAGCACTTCGCGGTGCTCCAATCTTTGGCGCTGTAGCCATTCTAGGGGGCTGCGCTTCCCTGCCTCCGGCCAATATCGGCGCAAGCGTCACTGAGCCCGATGAAGCGCTGGGACAGGCCGACTACACCTTCCAGAAGCCCAGCACCTATCGGCTGCGCGCTTCTGATGTGATCTCCGTCGGTGTCTTTCGCGAGCCTGATCTTTCCCTCGAAGATGTGCGCGTCGGCGTAGATGGGATCGTCTCGCTCCCGATGCTCGGACGCCACGAAGTTGGCGGCAAAACAACCGGTGAGATTGAGAACGAACTCACCCAAAGGTTAGATACGCTGGGCCTCAAGAACCCGCGCGTCAGCGTCAATATCTCCGATTATGCGTCCCATCTGGTGACGGTCGAAGGAGCCGTGCAAGAAGCAGGCGTATACCCGTTTCAGCCGGGCGCGCGTCTATCATCCGCGATCGCAATGGCCAAGGGGGTGACCCGCGTAGCTGAACTAAAACAAGTGGCCGTCTTCCGCACCCGCGCAGATGGTATTTACGCGGCGCGCTTCGACTATGGCGAGGTCAGCCGCGGGACAATGCTCGACCCGGTGCTAGAACCCGGCGACCGGGTTGTGGTCGGCACCTCGACTTTGTCGCAATTCTGGCAAGACACCCTGCGCGCGCTGCCAGCATTCGGCGTGTTTGCGAGCTTGGACAATTGAGCCGGTCATGAACGAAACGTCCGCAGTTCCAAGCCCGACACCCGAGCCAGTCAATGCTTGGTACGAGCGCTATCTCCCATCTCCTCAGGCGAGCACTCAGGAGCGTCGACCGCTGTTCGATGTGACCGCATTGCGCGGATTGCTGTTCAGACAGCGCTGGACGATCGGCGGCACTGTCCTGCTGGCTCTTGTTGCCGGCCTGATACTCACAATGCTGCAGCAGCCGATCTACCAGGCTGACACGACGTTGCGGGTGGAACCGCGCGGGCTTTACGTGGTCGAAGGCCAGGATGTCGCCCCGCAAATCTACAACAATGAAATCTCGAGCTATATGGCGACGCAAGTTGGCGTGATCGAAAGCTACAATCTTGCGCTGGTTGTGGCGCAAAATCTCAAACTTGCTGGGCGCCCCGGATTCATGGGTGAAGAAGCAGACAGTGGCCGCCCGACTGGCCTCAGTGACGAGCAATGGCTTGAAGATAAAACCGCCATGGCCGCGTCGATGCTGAAGCGCGGGCTGACCGCAGATATTCCCTATGACAGCCGGATCGCGACGATCAGCTATCAATCAGAAGACCCGGCTTTGGCGGCGGAAATCGCGAACGCCTATGCCGAGGCCTATGTATCATCTGACACGCGGCGGAATGTCGACAGCAACGAATATGCACGCACTTATTTGCAAGAACAGATCGCCGATGTGCGGGCCCAGCTCCAAGATGCAGAGAAGGCTGCAAACGCCTATGCCCGCAGCAATGGCATCGTCACGCAAAAGCCTGCAAACGAAGACGGCGAAGCGGCAACCACCACGACCGCAGCGAACCTGACGAGCATCAATGAGACCGCCAGCGCCGCGCGGGCAAAACGCATAACGGCGCAGCAACGGTGGAGAGCTGTTTCCACCATGCCGGCTGCGCAATTGCCGGAGGTTCAGAACAATGTGGTGGTCCAAAACCTGCAGAACACACGGGCACGGCTCATCGGTGAGCGCACCAATCTGCAGCAGCGCTACAATGACCAATATCCTTCAATTGTCGAAATCAACGCTCAGATTGCCGAAATTGAACGGCAAATCGAGGACGCCAGTGCCGATATCAAGGCAAGCATTCGCAGTGACTTTGTGATTGCCCGCGAGCAGGAACGCGCGCTCACACGCGAGCTCCGCTCCGTCACGCAAGCGACGCTCAACGAACAAGATCGTCAGGTGCAATTCAGCGTCCTTGAACGAGAAGCCGGCGCGCTTCGCAGCCAGCTTGCAGAACTCTTGGAGCGGTTCAACTCGATCAGCACAGCGGCCAATGTGCAAAGCGGCTCCATAACACGGCTAGACCCAGCGTTGGTGCCCTCATCGCCCATATCGCCCAATCTCATGCGCAATTTGCTGATCGCTTTGGTTGGCGGCATCGCTCTGGCCGGCGGATTGGCCGTGATCCGCGAGACCTTTGATGATCGCCTGCGCTCGCTCGACGACGTTGAATCGAAGGTCAGATTGCCGTTGTTTGGGCACACACCCTTTGTCGATGAGGCCAAGATCCATGAAGAGGGGTCAGAGCAGCATGGCGCCTTGATGGAGGCCTATGCATCGATCCAGTCCACCCTCGACTACGCAATGTCGCGCGACAAAAACGTGCTGCAATTCACCAGCGCCCAGCCAGGCGAAGGCAAATCGACCAGCGCGCTGGTCCTGGCTGAGATGTTTGCTCGGTTGGGGCGCAAGACGCTGCTTATTGACGGGGATTTGCGTAAGCCGTCGATCGCGAAATTGCTTGGCAGCGAGCCTCCCGAAGCTGGGCTCGTCGAGGTATTGCTCGGACATTCTGATTTCGAAACGGCAGTGGTCAAAGGGCCTCATGAAAACTTGGACGTACTGGCCGTCGGCGCGCTTCCGCCCAATCCGGTCGAAACCCTGTCGTCAGATTATCTGGCCAATTTTGTATCTAAGCAGCGACAAGACTATTCGATCATCCTGATCGATTCCTCGCCGGTCATGGGGATCGCCGATGCCCCGCTGCTCGCCAAACATGTTGATGGGACAGTCTTCATTCTTGAGGCAAACAAAGTGCAGTTCGGCCAAGCCAAAGCGGCGGTTAAGCGGTTGCAAGGTGTTGGCGCTAATGTCTTGGGCGTGGTCCTGACAAAGTATCGCGCGCTGACCGCTGGGCAGAGCTATGATTACCAATACCGCTATTACCAATATGAGGACAAATAAGCGGGAGCTCAGGCCGATGGGCGCGGCAAGTTTCACGGTCATCATTCCCGCTCATGATGAGGCCGCAGTAATCGCGCGTTGCCTCACAAGCCTATATGAAGATGCGCCGGCCGAAGCCGAGTTCGAAGTGCTCGTGGTGGCCAATGGATGCAGCGATCAAACCGCCCGGATAGCGCGCGATTTTGCGCCTGAGATAAAAGTCATAGAAATAGCGCAACCATCAAAAACCGCGGCGATGAACGCGGGACGATCCGCCGCTTCGTATTTCCCTCAAGTGTTCCTGGATGCAGATGTGAGGTGCAGCTTTGGAACGCTCCGGGCGCTGGCGGATGCATTAGGGAATAGTGAGGTGCTGGCCGCGGTGCCAAAGGCACGGTTTGATACCTCGGGGTGTAGCTCGTCCGTACGGGCCTATTACAAGATCTGGCAGCAGCAGAGCTTTGCGTCGTCCGCGCTGGGAGGGGCAGGATGCTTTGCCATCTCACAGGAAGGCTTGGAGCGGATAGGCCCCTTCCCTGCGATTATCGCCGATGATTTGTGGGCTTTGTCTCGGTTCGCTGATCATGAAAGAGCTCTAGTGACGCAAAATAGCGCCGGGGAACCAGCCTATTCCACCATAACCCCGCCTCAGACCGCTATCGAGCAGGTCCGTATAGAAGCACGACGGCGGATCGGCAGTGAGCAGGTTCGCGGCCATTTCCCGAGTCCCCATTTGCCAGAGACAGGCACAGGCCTGCTCAAATCAGCTTTCTTCGAAGGGAATGCGCCCTTAGCCGCCATGACCTTTGCGGGACTGAAACTGGCCTCGAAGTTGCTTGCCGAGTGGCGTAAGCTGCGCGGGCAGCAGGCGATCTGGGTCCGCGATCATAGCTCGCGCAGCCTGTGAAAGTAGATCGCCCCGTGATCTCCTCACCAATCGACATTTCAATTCTGGTCGTGGCCTTCAATTCGCGCGGCTGTATTGATGCGTGCTTGGACTCAATTGAGAGGGCTGGTGGGCGGGCCCGCGTTGAAGTCCTGCTCGTCGACAATGGCAGTGACGGGACTGAGCAACACGTCTCCGAAGCTTTCCCGGATGTCACAACCATAGCCAGCGAAGGCAATGTCGGATTTGCGCGAGCGAACAACCGTTTGGCCCAGCACGCGAAGGGGCAGTATCTGCTGCTGCTCAACCCAGATGCTTTTCTTCAGGAGGGCGCGCTCGATGCGCTGCTGGACGGCGCCGCGCGCTACCCAGAAGCCGGTGCATGGGGCGGCATCACGCTCGATAGCGACGGCCAGCCCGACTTTGGCAATTCCATTCAAATTCCGTCCTTGCGCGGGTTTCTATCGAGTATGCTGGGCCTCACGGGGGCGAGTTATGAGTCCTCTTCAAGTATTACGAGCGACCGGCCAGCAGATGTTTTGTCCGGCGGATTCTTCATGATCCGGCGCGACCTTTGGGAGAGGATGAGCGGCTTGGACGAGCGTTTCTTCCTGTATTGCGAAGAAGTCGATCTATGCCTGCGTCTGAGTCAATGCGGATACGGCTTAAGGCAAATTGCCGAAGCAAAAGCGCACCACCAAATCGCTCATGGGAATTTTCAGTCGCCCCTCCGACGCCTCTATCAAGCCGCTGGGACCATGGAATTCCTCAAGAAACACTGGCCTTTGCCCAAGCGGATCATCGCCGCTGTATTGATCTGGAAGGCCGCGCTGTTGCGGGTAGTCCTCGGCGCGCTTTTGGGTTGGTACAGCGACCGGCTTGCCGCTGCAGGCAAGGGGTATCGCCACGTTGCACTTCGGCCAGGCCTGTGGCTGCGCGGCTATGATCCGAAGTCAGGCCTAAAGGCTAGGCTCGATGGGGGCGCATTGGCCTAGCAAAAGCAATAGTGTGCTGAGAAAGCGATACGGAGATGCCAAGCAAGGCGAAAAACCAAACCTGAGGCGATAACCACAAGGCCACCGAAAACACGCCTAGGCACGTTACCGACAAGGCAATTGCAGCGCCGCGCATCGTGTTCTGATCAACGCTCGCCAAAGGCACGGAATTACGGGCGAGGCCAACCACAGCAATCACGACCGCCAGCAATGCGAGGACGGGA
Source organism: Erythrobacter sp. S249 (assembly GCF_057364975.1). NCBI lineage: Bacteria > Pseudomonadati > Pseudomonadota > Alphaproteobacteria > Sphingomonadales > Erythrobacteraceae > Erythrobacter > Erythrobacter sp. S249. The sequence goes on from NZ_CP200287.1 coordinate 1,478,198, forward strand.
GCCATGACCCCGTGCCGCATCGCCAAGACCAGCCAGTAATTGTCGACCGATGGCGGCATCCAGCGTGGCCGGGCCCAATCGCCAAAGCCGATCCCGAACAGCGGATTTTCGACCACCGTCTTAATGCCTTCATCCCAAATGAGCAGGCGAAAGAAAGCTGTTTGATTGTTAAGAGCTGCGAACCGGGTGATCAGCTTTACAACGCCCGACTGACTGGCCACCTCCAGAAAAACAATTACGGCCAGCAATCCCAAAAGCGCAAGCCGCCAGCTGACCATGCTTGTGCGGGAAATCATAAAATTTGCCGCAACCAATGCGAGGCCCGCGGCAAGCACCAAGAACGCACCGGAGCTGAACGTGAACACGCAGCACAAGCCTCCAAACAGACCGAGCCACAAGGGCCAGCCACGCAGGCCAGCCACCAGATAAAGCGGCAAGAAACTGCCCAGAAAAATCCCGGCGAGTATTGGATGCGGGAACGGCCCCTGCGCGCGCATCAGGCCGAGCCGGATCGACGGTTCAAGTTCATGGACTTGTCCAGTAATCGCACTCGCAGCGGGCATGACCAGATGCGTCTGGAGAAGCGATTCAGCCCCAGTGAAAAGTCCCGTGACTGCCAGCCCGGGCGCAACAAGAACCAGCAGAATGCGCAAATCCTTGAGCGAACGAAGCGTGGTGCGCAGCCAGAAATAGGCGATGATTATGTCCAGGATCAAAGAGCCAGAGGCCTGCACCGCTTGGTCCAACCCCATGGTCACAATAGAGGATATGGCGATCCAAACCCCGAGCGCGGCGACGACATAATCGGCCGCGCAAAGCCTGAGGTGGCCCTTCAGAACGTCACGAAGGATGAAGAATACCGCGCCGATCAGGAACAATCGATAAGGCGGCAGCAGCAATGTGCCGACGCTAAAATTGAACGGCAGCGGGATCAGCAGACAATAAACCAGCGCCGCCGCGCCAAAGATGCGCCATCGCTCAACCTCATAACCCCGCACCATCTGCGGCGCAGTCACTGAGTTGATTAGCAAGGCTGTAGAATTTTCCATTGGGATATTGTGGCGGCTTCCTTTGACCTTTGAACAATGCACTACGTCGATTGCCCAAGCCTACTGTGCATCACCGCGTCCGCTCTTGCCAGACCCAAGTTCTCGCACCGCAATTTGCACCGCGAGCACCTCTACTCGCAAACAACTTTCCTACATGTTCTATTTATGTTCTTATCCTCGGACAGTTTCATCCAACGCGAATCCGAGGACATCGAAATGCAACAAGACCCGTTCCGCAACCAAGCCGACAGCCCAATGGCGCCAGCTGAATATTGCTTTGAAATCACACCCAGCGACACAGACGATCTGATGTGCGCAACCAAGGCGCTTTACATTGGCGAAGGCGGTGATCTGGCCGTCACGTCGGTCCGCGCCGATGCCCCAGTCGTCTTCACCAGCGTTCCATCAGGCAGCATTATCGATGTCCGCGCTCGGAGAGTCAGCGCATCCGGCACGACAGCAGCGAACATTATCGGACTGGCCTAATGGGGCGCGTCGGATTTGGCTTTGGCTCGGTTGCGAGGCTGCTAAACGCAGCATCCGCATCGAGCAAAGCGACCATCATCCCGGGCGAAAATTGGACCGGAGCAGCGGGCAGCGGGTTTGCATCCACGCCCGCTGATACAGCTCGGACAACCGCCAAGCCGGTGCTGCGTCTCATCACTCCGCCCAAGCAACGCTTTTCCAGCAATCTTACGGTCGGCGTGCGGGCGGCGGCGAACAATTCTGGCACTTTGTTCGACACAGACGGCCTGTCGTTTGTCCGCGTCCACTATGAAGGCAACATCGTCGATATTGCCGCACCGAGCGTGCGTAACCTCGTTGACGCCAATGGTATCACCAAATGCTATTGGGGTTGGTGGTGTGAGCTCGAATACAGCGGCAATGGCGCAGCCGATGTGTATTTTGAGGCGGTCCCGACCGACACCAGCATGCAAAGCCGCGTGATCGGCCCCTACACCTTTCATCCGAATGACGAGGAGTGGGAACTCGACTTTACCGTCAATCCCGACTTGCCGCTTTCGGCCACGAATTATCACGACATCAATCCGGCCATCAATGCGATGAAGCAGCAAGGTGCATCCGGTGCCTTGCGGGTGCAAATTGAGAAAGCCGGCGATTACGCACTGACAGACCGCAATTGGAACAGGGGCGCGGAGGCTGAATGGCTTGTCGTGGAAGCCACTGTTCCCGGCGTTCGCTTTTCCCAAGACCTGCAAGCGGACGGCACGCTCAGCTTCTTCCGCCCCCGCTTTGAGCCAGTTTGCTTTCGCCGCTGCGAATTCGATTTTGCTGGATCGAGCGAGTATTATTTTGAGCCTGGATGGGCGCGGAACAATTGGTTCGATGGCTGCATCTTGACCAACAGCAATGGCCGCAATAACGCCCCGCTAAAAGTGCCTCGCAACACGCTGGCCTGGATATTGCGCGGTCGGCATTGGATCACCGAATGCAGTTTCAGCAATTTGGCAAACTGCGCGACGGGTCAGCATCTGGTTCGCGGATGCGAATTCAACCAGTGCTGGTCCGATCTCGCAAACGGCACATATGCCTTTGTTGGCAACACCGTACAGGATTTCGACGGCAGTTATTTCCGTGACGGCATGGCTGCTTTGAGCGTCGAATACACCGGGTCTGCTGGAAGCGCGACCATCGCAGCGAGCGGTATTGGTCCGAAAACCTTCACCTTGCGAGAAGATGGCGCAAGCATCGGGACGTTTGTGACTGGAACCGACAAGGCCGCGTTTCTCGCCGATACCAATTATACGGTTCAAAACCTAGCCGACTGGATCAATGCGCAGCCCGGTTGGAGCGCGGCCGTGCTGGACAATCGCTTTGCGGCTTTTGGACTGTGTCTGGATAGCGGCTCTCCGCAGGCCGTCTTTGGTCAGCAGGATGTAAAGTCAGCGCCGCTGGTCTTGCATACAAAGTTCGACATCCATGCCGATATCTATCAACTGAGCGGCAATTCAGCGATTGAGAATATCATTATCGCAGAAAACCGGATGTGGGATATTGATGCGCAGAACATCTTCCTGACCGCACCCGGCGGGTTCAGCGACGTGATGATCGTGAACAATGCGTTTGAGAACTTCCTAAGCAGCGGCGCGCAAAGCCAGTTCAGCTCCGCCCACAGCCATGTGATTATCGCGCACAATTCCATGGCGAGCCAAACAATCACCATGCGCAGCGACAGCACGTTCAACCCCGACGTATACTGCCTGATTGCAAACAACGTATCGCAAGAATTGCGTTGGGGCGGCGCGGCGGATCCCGATCCAATTGTTGCTGACAATCACGTACATGCCGGATCGTCACCTCCAACAGGGGCAAACGGGACGTCAATCGGCGGCAACTTTGGCTCGCTTTATGTCGATGCCGACAATGGCGATTTCACCCCTGCCGGTGATCTTCTGATCAATGGTAAGAGCCCAGTGCTGCGCGGCGATTTGAACTGCGCGAAACGCTCGACCTATGGAGCGGTAGGCGCTGTCGGAAAGTCGATCTTTGGTTGAGCCTCGCGGGAGGCAAAGAGAGCCGGAGCTGTCCCAACGCTCCGGCTCTCACATCGCTTAATCTTGCGTAGAAGTGCTCAGCGAAGACCAGTTTCGCAGCATCACCAGCAAAACCGCGCCGATCCACAAGACTTCGAAAAAAACCTGGATCATAGCCGCACCAACGGTGCCGTGTTGTTCAATCATCCAAGGGGCAGCGAGCAATGCGATCAAGGCAAAGAGATTGCATTTCAGCATCGCCCCTGGTCCAATTTTGACAATTGTTAGCGCCCTCAACCCTAGGGTCGTGAGACTCACGCAAATCGCGAGCACGAGCCAGTTTAGGGTGGCTGCGGCGGGTACGAATTCCGGCCCTGCGACAAGTTCAATTATTGGCACACCCAGCCAATAGACCGCTACCAAGGCTGCTGTGGAAGCGAATAGTCCGAATGCGGCAATCACACCCGCCAATCTCAGCGGACTTGTTGCGGTTGGCATTTCTCGAAATACGGCTTCGAATGCGGCGCGGTAGAGCATTTGCATCAGTGAGGCGATCCGGTCAGCCACGGCATAAATGCCGACCATGGAAGTGCCGGCAACCGAGCCCAACAACACAATCATGCCGCGCTGCCTCACCGCACCCACAGCGCCCGACAGCCCGGTCGGCAGGCAGAACTTCAATACCTCAAGAGTTTCACCGCGGGCCGGCCGCTCTGGCACACACAATTGCCATACCTTTGCAAGCAGAACTGCGTTCGTGGCCACAAAGACCAGCGCAAAAGCAATTAAATACGCGTCTATCGGAACTGCAACGTGCCAAAACACCGCGGCAACGAGCAGGCTAACCGCAGCGGCTCCTGATCGGACGATCGCCAAGTAATCAAAGCGATCGTGCTTGCGCAAAATTCCGGTCATTGGGTCAGACGTTCGAAACAGCTGCGATCCGATCAGCACAATCGCGGCCCAGCCGCCCTCCCAATCCAACCACATCAGAGCGCCGAGGCCAAGCAGCACTCCAATCGCCGCCGCCAGCAGATTTAGGATCAACGCCGCGCCCAATATTCGGCTCTCTCGACCTTCGGACAATGCTAAAACTGCCTGCCACAGTTGCATGCCAGCCAAAGCCTCTAACATCATTGTAAGAGCCAGCAGTGTAGCCAGCGTGCCAAGGCCATCGACGCCGAGCGCCCGGGCGTTGAAATACATGGCCGCAAACCCGAACACGGCAACCGCGCCGAGCGATACCAGTGACCAGCCTGCATTTTTGCGTATTCGTTTCCAGACCGTCACGGCGCTATCGGCCAATTAGCTCGAAAAAGCGCTGGGTTATATGCTGTGCGCGGCCAAGCTCATCATTGCTCAACCCCTTCAATTCACGCTTTGTGGTCGCCTCCTTCAGTGCGCCAAGCGCCCGCATCTCGCAATCGAAACCCCACTGGTTCAGCCGTTCAATTATAGCACCATCATTTGCGACCATGCTGGCTAGATCATGCACCATATAGCGGTTAGGCTCGCTTGCCTCGATATGGTCCAGCAAGCATTGATTGTAATATATCCAGGCCTCCAGATAGTCGCTGCGCAATTGCTCAAACCACGCCTCACTGCGGGATCGCATCGCCCAGTAATAGGCCTTTCGCCAACCGCGATGGCCAGTCTCCGCATGGACACGTCGTTCCCGATCCAGCAATGAAGACACGACTTCTTGAAAGGGGCGAAACAAGATCAGCGCAAAGGGATCAAGCGCCTCGCGATAGAAAGGCAGGAAGAGGCAAGTGCGCGGTTCCTTCCAGCCAAAGCACTTATTGGACCTTCGCTTCCGCTCCAGAAGAGCGTGGCCTTCTTCGGCCAGTTCGCCTTCGATCTTCATCGCGCGATAAGCGGATGGATCAAATGAGCGCGCGCCCCAATCGGCCATGCCATTCTTGGACAATCCATGCACCGCCAAAACTTTGGTATGAAACGTCAAAAATTCGACATCTTCATAGTGCCCATGCTCATTGCCAATCCCAGCGCCTAACGTGGAGCCGCCCATATCGATCCCGCAATTGGCCAGCCACCGCGCGGCCAGCGAAGTGTAGGAGCGATGCATGCCCAGCACTGCTAATGATGGCAAAGACCAAGCCCCCTAGCCAAGAATACCGCCCTACCCGCAAAACCGTCTAAGCTATGGCGCTTCATAGCCCGCTTGCCTAGCAATGTCCCGCGCGTCGGCTTGCAAATAAGGACCGCGCGATTTTACTTTCCGCCGCCTCCACTGTGCACGCCAAAGCGCCAGCGGATTGTTCGACAACGCACAAATAGAGGTGTGAATTGGCAGATTTTCTCGCCATTTTTTGCGGGCGTAGTGATAAGCATCACTATAGCCTCCACCAAGCGAGACAATTGGCCGATTGTTATGAACCACGGGCAGCTCCACCGCCCAAGCCGTTCTGCCAGCCGCAATCGCGCTCTGCGCCAGATCCGTCCCGTAAAGGTGGAAATGCGGCAAATTAGAATCGAATTGGAAACCCGGCTCTCGGCGCAAGATCAAGACCAGCTCGTCAAATGAACCGACTTGTACTGGGGCAAAGCCGCTAGATCCTAGCTCTTTTCCCATCGTCACATCCCAGACCCGGCCGATATGCTCCCCGTTAGGACGAACTCCATAAGGACCTGCCGCCATCCAATCCGGTGCGCTCTCGCTCAGAGCATTGAGCGCCGCGACGGCACGCTCCAGCCAGCCCTGCGGCAAGTACACATCCTGGTGAGCAACGACACAAATGCCCCGCGAGGTTTTGGCTAAACCCTGATTATAGGCGTCCGCCATATTGCTCGCGCCCCGGATCTCCGTGATTGGCAAAGCGCCGCTCGCAACATCCGGAGACCGCTGCAAGCATTCACTGAGTATCTCATCATTATTGACCGCCACGATCAGGCAGAAATCATCGGAACTCAGCGCTGAATTCGGGGCTTGCTGCATCGCTTCACTCAAACCGTCAGCAAAGGGCACCACCATGCCACAGATAGCGAATCAATCAGATAGATCACAATTACATAAACACATCAGCAGATACAAATTTATGCCCTAGCTACCACTTAGAAGATGCCTTTGTGGCTGATAGTCATGGGATCAAAACTCCAAGTACTGGGGAAATTACTCTGTGCTTTTTCTAATTAGATTAATTACAGAGCCACCTTTCAAGGTCAACGCACAACAATTAACTTCTAGCGATTTAGCATTACAATCAACGCAATTTGAACCAGCAAGCACACCAATAATTATTCATCGGACTTGGTGGTTAAGCGGCAAAACTTCATTAAAATGAAAAATAATTGATCGGATTTCTCAAATTTGTAAGATAGAGAAATTTACAAATTTGAACCAAATTGATAAAAATATTTGGATGATAAAGAGAACCAGACCATGGCGCCAACATTACGAGATCAATTAGCGGCTTTCGCAGCCGGTATTACGTTGTTTTTCGCGCCATTTTCAACCCACGCCAATACAAGGGCTGGTGATTACTCTGTCTGCTGTACTGGATTGGCGGCTGGATCTGCGCTTGAGGACGGCGTTGATGAGAGTTGGATTGCTGAGGGTACAGATCGCAGCGTACTATGGCTAGCGCTGTTGGGCGGTGTGGGAGCAATCATCGGCATCCTGATCATTCAAGAAGATGGTGGTCAAGAACAGCGCGGTGATGGAGGCCTCAATCAATCGCCAGGGGCCAATTGAAGCGGGCCCTTTGATCGCCTCCCATGCGCGCTGATCGCATTTCCCAACAATCAAGCGCCTTTGCGCTCGCTGCGCTACTGACTCTCGCGGTGATAGCTGGTGGAGGCGGCGTCAGATACGCTCTGGCAAACCTGGCCGTACAACTTGCCGCCCTCGTTGTGCTTGGCGTGCATCGCCGCGCGTTTGCGGAGTTCTGGAGCACGGCGCCAATTGCCCTTAGCGCTCTTGTTGGTGCTTGCCTCTTGCTTCCGATTGGGCAACTCATTCCTCTACCGCCAGGAGTTTTAGAAGTCTTACCCGGCAGGGAGTTGGTGCTCAAAGCGCACTCGCTAGCCGGGGTGAACATCTGGTTTCCCATGAGCGTTGACCCGGCCAGAACGCTTGTAGCGATTGCAGGTCTGATCTTGCCACTCACCGTGCTGATTGTCGCTTATCGACTTTCGCGGCACCAATTGATCTGGATCGCCTGGGCGTTGGTGGGCTTGGCTCTGACCAGCGTATTGCTCGGAGCGATCCAAGTCGTAACGCAAGGTCAGAGCGGACTGCTCTATCCGGAAAACCCAATGCCTGGCGTCCTGTTCGGGACCTTTGCCAATCGCAATTCGGCTGGCTTGTTTCTGGTCTCCGCCCTTGCGCTCGCCGCGCTGCTGCCCGCTCCGCTGAATACCTCAAGACTTACCGTCTGGCGCGCGACCATCTGCTTGCTGTTGATCACTGCCATTTTGCTCACCCGCTCTCGCACCACCATAGTTCTGGCCGCCTTGCCGCTCGCAATGTTGTTTGCGAAGACTCTGGGCACAAAGTTCAGCAAGGCTCAGGAAAACCCAAGCAAAAGACGTCATCTCCTGAAGAAAGGGACGGTTGCTCGCCTGGTATTTGCGGCGTTAATCGCTGGCCTTCTCGCCTTTGCGCCCGGGCGGATAGGCGACAGCATCGACCGCTTCGATGCCAGAGAGGACGCCCGCAGCTACATCTGGGAAGATGCCACCTACACCGCGGGCCGCTATTGGCCGATCGGATCGGGCATGGGTACGTTCGACGAAGTTTTTCAGCTGGCCGAATCTCTAGAGAACCTCACGCCCCGCCGCGCAGGCCGCGCGCATAATGACTATTTGGAAGTCGCAATTGAAGCTGGTTTTGTTGGTGTCTTTCTGATCGCGATGTGGCTCATTTTGATTGCTTCGATGTCATGGGTAGCGCGGCTATCAGCGCAAAAATGGTTCGCCTGGAGTGGAAGCGCGATCCTCGCTAGCATCGCATTTCAATCATTATTGGACTACCCACTTCGAAACCAGACCATGCTGGGAGTGGCTGCATTTGCGGTCATCCTATTGCTGCGTTTTGGCAAGGCGCATCAGGAACAAGAGGCATGAAGCAAGCACTTTGGATCATAGCTCTTTTGCTCATCGGCCTAGTCACCATAGGAGCGCAGATTGACCGGCAGGCCCGCGTATCAGGCGATCTCGCTGCTCACGTTCCAGCTCCATTCCGGGCCTTCGCGCAAGAACGGCTAACCACTCGCGCCCTCGCAGAAGGTACGCCCAACCAAGCACTGGCCGAAGCCCGGCAGCTAGTAACGCGCCGCCCAATCGCTGCTGAACATTTGCGCAATTTGGCCATCGCCCAAGCTCTTAGTCAAAATGACGCAGCGAGCATGCGGACCCTGCAAGCCGCCAGCCGCCGCGGCTGGCGCGACCCGATCACACAGGAAGCAATCTTGAGACTGGCTATCGAAACGGAAAACCACAGCGAAGCCGCAAGACGATATGCCGCTCTCATAGCCATGCCAAACACGTCAGACGCTCTGCTTACTGAACTGGGTGAGGCAGCCTTGAGTACACCCAAAAGTCGCACAACCTTTGCGACTGTCTTGGCTCCAGCCAAACGCTGGCACAGCACTTTCCTTCGGCGCGGGCCAAGGAACCTGACGCCGCCGATCTTTGTGGAATTGATTACCGAGGCACAAGCTCAGGGCGCAGAGTTTGATTGCAAGCAATTGAAGCAGGCGGAGAGGGTTTTGAATGACGAATCAAATACTCTAAAGCTGCGCCCAAAGTTCGCGGTCAACGATAATTGTGTGAAGTGAATGGTGCCCAGAAGAGGACTCGAACCTCCACATCCTTGCGAATACTAGCACCTGAAGCTAGCGCGTCTACCAATTCCGCCATCTGGGCACACCTGCTCGCGGCGCTGCAACAGCGTACTCGCGGTGAGGGCGGGCCAATAGCGATGTGCGCGCCCTGCTGTCAACGCCAATACGCATGCCAGGCCGCCTTAGTGATCGTGACGCTTGCAGTGGTGCGCGGCTTAGGACATGGGGAAGCGAGATTATTCAAGGCTGGGAAAGCACAGGCAAATGGCCAAATCAGACCTCTTTCAAGACAAGCTCGTCACCGTTTTTGGCGGCGGCGGCTTTATCGGCAACTACGTGGCGCAAAGCCTGCTGGAGCGCGGCGCGCGCCTGCGCATTGCGAGCCGCAATCCTGAAAATGGGTTTTCGCTCAAACCGCTCGCCAATCTTGGCCAGTTGCAATTCGCCCGGTGCGACATCACCAAAGAGGCCAGCGTGGCCGCTGCAATTGGTGGGGCGAGCTATGTGGTCAATTTGGTTGGTACGTTTGATGGCGACCAGTCCAAGGTCATGGGCGAAGCGCCTGGGACAATGGCCAGGCTCGCCGCACAGGCAGGCGTGAAAGCCTTTGTGCATGTCAGCGCGATTGGACCTGATGCCAATTCCAGCGCCGAATATGCGCGGGCCAAGGCCCAGGGCGAAGAGAGTGTTACAGCCGCTTTTCCAAAAGCGACCATCCTGCGCCCATCGATTCTCTTCGGGAAAGACGACAATTTCCTCAATATGTTCGGTTCAATGATTGCGAACCTCCCGGCGCTCCCTGTCTTTGCTCCAGAGGCGAAATTGCAATTGGTGTTTGTCGATGACGTAGCCGAGGCGGTCCTACGCGCGCTCGAGAATCCGGCCAAGCATGGCGGCAAAATCTTTGAGCTTGGCGGCCCAGAACAGCTCAGCATGATGGAAATTAATCAGCGTATTGCCGCCGCTCAGGGACGGACGCGCAATTTCATCGCCATGCCGGATGGCGTCTCAGCGCTGTTTGCGGCCCTGCCCGGCACACCAATGAGCCGGGATCAATGGACATTGCTGAAACTAGGATCTGTTACTTCTGGCGATTATCCAGGTTTCAAAGAGCTGGGCATTGAACCCAAGCCACTCGGGCTGTTTCTGGACAAATGGATGGTTCGCTACCGGAAGTTTGGCCGATTTGGCCTCAGCAATGAGCGCGCCTCAAACTAATCAGCCGGGCTCTCCATCGGCTCCAGATGGCGACCCGTTTTCGATCGCATGAGCGATCTCAACCAGCAATACCGCCCCTTCGCTGCCAGTAATGCGGACACGTTGCCCAACATCTAAATCGGGGCCGCGGGCTAGCCATTCGCTGTCGCCGTGCTTGATCCGGCCAGAGCCGCCCTCAAACGCTTGGGTTACGACCGCGCTCTGACCGACCAATTGCGCGCCGCGATGGTTGAGCATCGGATCAGCGCTCACGATAGGTTGATCCCGCAGAAAACGCCGCGCGCTGAATACAGCGATCAAAGACAGCGATACAAAGATCACAATTTGGCTGGGTAGTACGAGATCAAGGCCGAATGTCAGAAACCCTGTGATGATCGCTGCGACGGCCAGCCAGATGAGATAGACGCCTGGCACCAGCATTTCGAGCGTAGCCAAGACTAAGCCGAAAGCGACCCAGATCCAATGCGGATCGAAAGAACCCCAATCGTCCATTATTGGTCGCCTGTGCGCGGCACGCTGGCGCGAGCGCGCGATTGCGGCAAGGGCGCTCCCGCCCTGGTGGTAACATCGCCTTCGGCTGGGGTTACGGCCTCGCGCACCAATTCACCGATCCCGCCAAGTGAACCGATGAGCTGCGTTGCCTCAACCGGGAACAGGATCGTCTTGGCGTTGGGGCTATCGGCAAACTTACCGACGGCTTTCGTATATTCTTGTGCGATAAAGTAGTTGATCGCCTGGCTGCCGGAAGAAGCGATAGCATCGGACACCATCTGGGTCGCTTTTGCCTCAGCTTCGGCGGCGCGTTCGCGCGCTTCAGCATCGCGGAATGCGGCTTCTTTCGTGCCTTCCGCTTGCAGGATGGCGGATTGCTTGTCGCCTTCAGCGCGCAGGATGTTGGATGCACGGTCACCTTCTGCCTCTAGAATTTCCGCGCGCTTAAGGCGCTCCGCTTTCATTTGTCGGGCCATCGCCTCGGAAATATCGCGCGGCGGGCGAATATCCTTGATCTCCACGCGCGTGATTTTGACGCCCCACGGTGAGGTCGCATGGTCCACCACACTCAGCAGACGTGCGTTGATCTCATCGCGCTTTGACAAGGTGCCATCCAAGTCCATCGAGCCCATAACAGTACGCAAGTTCGTAGTAGTCAGTGCCATGATGGCCCCGTACAAATTGGACACCTCATAGGCCGCTTTGCCAGCGTCCAACACTTGGAAGAACACAACCGCGTCCACGCCAACCATCGCGTTATCTGCGGTGATGATTTCCTGCCCCGGAATATCGAGCACTTGCTCCATCATATTCACTTTGTGGCCGACACGATCGATAAACGGATAGATGATGTGCAAGCCTGGCTCAGCGGCCAGGTGAAACTTGCCTAGCCGCTCAACGGTGTAGACATAGCCTTGCTTGACCACTCGAACAGCGAGCACCAAAAACACAACAAGCACCAGCACGAGTGCAATGAGCACGAATTCCATTCCTAAACTCCCCACTTCAAGCTTTGGCGCAGACTAGCCTGCATCACTAGGATATCAAAGGGCAGCGCGATAAAGCTCGAGCTTGTCAGCATAGGCGCGCTCGGCAGCAGTTTCGGTGTAGGCGGGGCTGTCAGGAACGGTCCAACCATGATCACCTGCATAGACATCGACCGTTGCAGGTCGGCCCGCTTCGGCGGCGGCGGCGGCAAATTCATCTTTATGCGTTGGCTCAGCAGCATCATCGTCTTGCGCAACAGCAATGAGATAGCTCGCTGTGCTTGCACCTAGGACCTTGTGCGGGCTCTTGTCATAGTCATCGCGTACAAGACCGCCCCCATGGAAGCTGGCCGCCGCCTTGATCCGCTCAGGTGCAGCCGCAGCGCTCCAAACGGTGAAAGGTCCGCCCATACAATATCCTTCTGTTCCGATACCGCGCGATGTGTCGACCGCGCCTTGCGCATCGAGCCACACGACAGCTGCGCCTGCATCACGCCCGATGGAATCAGCGTCGAGCTTTTCGCGGTAAGGGGCAACCGCTTCCAAAGCGCCCGCCTCTATCCAGCCAGCAAAATCCTCAAACTGCTGACCTGCAACATCCCGGTAATAGGGATTCATGATCAGTACAGCGAAGCCCTCACTTGCCAGACGGCGCGCCATATCGACCTTAGCCGGGCGAATGGAGGCGATGTCGGGCCAGAAGATGACTGCAGGGTGTTTACCCTCGCTCGGGTGGATGAAGACGCCGTCCATCACGCCATCAGCTGTTGGGAAGGTGACCTGCGTCTGCGTAAGCGCCGCCTCATCTGCATCATCGCTATTTGCTGTGACAGATTCCGGCGCGCAGGCCGTGATGGCAGCTGCGCCTGCCAACACTCCGAGTTCGCGGCGGCTCAACGCCCAGTCTTTTAGTTTGGCTTCATCACACATTGTCACTCATCCTTTTCCGATCCGGAACATCCTGATTGATAGGCGCTAGAGCAATCCATGGACAAGCGCCAATTTGCGCTGCAACATACCGCTCTGAGGGAGAGGCAGGACAATGATAAGAACAGGGTTTGCGCTGGCGGCATTGATCGCTTTGGCGAGTTGCGGGATGCTCGAAGAGGGCGAGGCAGAAGGCGGGATCACGCACGCCTCGTTGGTCAATGCCGGCGATAATGATGCGGATTGGATCACCCATGGCCGCACCTATTCAGAGCAGCGCTTCTCCCCGCTTGAGCAAATCAATGCAGAGACTGTCGGCGATCTGGGGCTCGAATGGTTCGCCGATATGGACACCGCGCGCGGTCAGGAAGCCACCCCGCTGGTCATGGACGGCAAGCTTTACCTCACCACCGCTTGGAGCAAAGTCCGCGCCTTTGATGCCGCTTCTGGTGAGCCTTTGTGGGACTATGATCCCGAGGTACCCGGCGAGACCGCGGTTAAAGCCTGCTGTGATGTCGTGAACCGGGGCCTTGCCGCTTGGGGAGACAAACTGTTCCTAGGCACATTGGATGGACGTCTGATCGCGCTCAACCGCGACAGCGGCGAAGTGGAGTGGGAGACGGTGACCGTTGACCAGTCGCAGTCGTACACAGTTACAGGCGCGCCGCGGATCATCGATGGCAAGGTTATCATCGGCAATGGCGGCGCCGAATTTGGCGTGCGCGGATATGTCGCGGCCTATGATGTCGCGGATGGCAAGGAGCTATGGCGCTTCTACACCGTCCCGGAAGGTAATGAGGACGAGGCATCGCCTGAGTACTTGAAAGCGGCGGCTGAAACCTGGAGCGGCGATGCTTTGGTCGGTGAAGACGCGATCGGCGGCGGCGGCACCGTCTGGGATTCGATGGCGTATGACCCAGATCTAGACCTGCTCTATATTGGCGTGGGCAATGGCTCACCCTGGAACCGGGCCTATCGCTCCCCCGGCGAAGACGGGACGGGCGAAGGCGACAACCTCTACCTGTCCTCAATTGTAGCGATCCGGCCAAGCACTGGTGAATATGTCTGGCACTATCAGACCACGCCGGGTGAGACCTGGGATTACACCGCCACCCAGCACATCATCCTGGCCGATATGGAGATCGATGGCAGCGAGCGTCAGGTTCTGATGCAAGCGCCCAAGAACGGGTTTTTCTACGTGATCGACAGGGCAACTGGGGAGTTTGTCTCGGCCGAGCCCTATGTTGCAGTAAACTGGGCAAGCGGAATTGGCGAAGATGGCCGTCCGATTGAAAACCCCGAAACCCGTGTCGATAAAACCGGCCAGCCAGCGATTGTTACGCCGGGCGCACTTGGCGGGCACAACTGGCATCCGATGGCTTATCACCCTAGTGAAAACCTAGTTTACATTCCCGCGTTTGAGGCCGCGATGGTCTATGCGCCTGAGGCAAATTGGAAACCGGACCGTGCGCGCGGTTTCAATGTCGGATTTAACCTTGCCGCTGGCGACTTGCCGCCCGATCTGGGCATTCGCCGTGAAGTTGTTGGCACGCTGAAGGGTAAGCTGGTCGCATGGGATCCGGTTAGCCAAGAAGCGAAATGGACCGTCGATCATCCCGGCCCCTGGAATGGCGGCTTGCTTGCAACGGGCGGCGACCTCGTTTTCCAAGGCACAGCTGGCAGCGAGTTCAACGCCTACAGCGCAGCAACGGGCGACAAAGTCTGGAGCTTTGGCGCGCAGACTGGCGTGGTCGCACCGCCCATCACCTATACCGTCGATGGCGAGCAATATGTGGCTGTGCTGGCTGGTTGGGGCGGCGCCTATGCGATCACAGTTGATGGCGGGCTGCTGAATGATCTTGCGCCTGTGCGAAACATCAGCCGGCTATTGGTCTTCAAACTTGGAGGTAAAGCGGAATTGCCTCCAGAACCTGAACTGGCCGCACTCCCGCTTGATCCTCCCGCAAGCCGTGCGGACGAACAGACTATCGCTCTGGGTGCGGAGAAATACGCTCGCTATTGCGCTGTGTGCCACGCGCCCGCAGCCGTCGGCTCTACTGTGCTGCCTGATCTCAGGCGGTCGGGAACGCTCGGCAACAAGCAAAGCTGGATGGCGGTCGTTGGTGACGGGATACTAAAAGATAACGGCATGGTGAGCTTTGCCGAATCGCTTTCACCCGAAGAGATCGAAGCCGTCCGCGCTTATGTGATCCACCGCGCCAACGAGGATAAGGCAGGAGGTCTACAATAGCCCCTTCCAAACTCGTCCCGCTCAATTGCCGAAGAAATTCAGCTCTAGCAGGACGTTGTTTGGGTCGGCGGTGAATATCTGCCGCAACCCAATCGAGGGGACATCGTTGATCTGATAGTCGGCGCCGTTTGTATCGAGGCGAGCCTTCACCTCGTCAAAGTCGCTGCACCTTAGCGCGACATGATGGATCGAACCGGTTTCCTGCCCTGGGGCAACCGCGCGGTCATAGACGCGCGGGAACTCAACGGAATTGAGGTGCAGGATGGCAATATCATTGCGATCATACATCCAGCGCACTTGATCCGGCTTCATATGCGGCGGTCCGTCGCGCTCCTCTAGGTCGAGAAGATTGGCATAGAATTGCGCCGTCTCAGACAGCTTGTCAGTGATGATATTTATGTGATCAAGGCGCTCTACAATCATCATGCAATTCCCTTTGAGCTTAGCCTCTGAAAACAACTGTCCGACTGTCGTTTAGCAGCACGCGCTCTTCAACAAACAAGCGCACAGCCTCGGCCAGAACGCGGCGCTCAATATCGCGGCCTTTGCGCACCAGATCATCGGGCTGATCGGCATGACTAATCGGCTCAACATCTTGGTGGATGATCGGTCCCTCATCGAGGTCTGGCGTGACGAAATGCGCAGTGGCTCCAATCATCTTTACGCCGCGCGCGTGCGCCTGGTGATAGGGCCGCGCGCCCTTGAAACCAGGCAGGAAACTGTGGTGGATATTGATGCAGCGCCCGGCAAAATGCAGCGACTGTTCGTCTGAGAAGATTTGCATGTAGCGCGCCAAGACCACCAATTCGGCATCCACGTCTTCAGCAATCTGGCGCATCTGCGCTTCTTGCTCAGACTTCGTCTCTTTGGTGATCGGCAGATGGAAAAACGGCACATCGCCGATTTCACTGTGCGACACCGCTTCGCGTGGGTGGTTGGAGACAATCGCAACCGGCTCGATGTTCAGCTCGCCCGTGCGCCAGCGATAGAGCAGATCGGCGAGGCAATGATCAAACTTGCTGACCATGATAAGCACGCGGCGCGGTCGATCGCGCAAGGCAAGCTTCCAACGCATGCCATACTCGCTGGCAAACGCGCTGAATTCTTCGCGCAGCTCTTCACTTGAACCATCAGCCGGATCGAAGGCGACACGCATGAAAAAACGATCACTAGTGCGGTCGTTGAACTGCTGCGCTTCGAGGATATTGCAGCCGCGCTCGAACAGAAACGCCGTGACCCGCGCGGTGATGCCGGGTTGGTCAGCGCAATCAAGCGTAAGGATCAAAGCGTTACCACCAGACTGATCACCCGCAGCAGCCATTCTATCTGCCCCCCAACGCGGCCTCGCATTCGCGCATTAAGGACGCGATGATATCCGCAGCGGGTTCTTCTGCCTTCACCATGCCCACACTTTGACCGGCCATCAGGCTGCCATTCTCCACATCCCCGTCGATCACGGCCCGGCGCAATGCGCCTGCCCAATAATGTTCGATCTGCAATTGCGCCTCGCCCATGTCGACCTCGTCCCGGTCGAGCATACCGGCAACCTCGATCTGCTTGGCGGTGAACTCTTCCGTGCCCTTGTTTTTAAGCGCTCGCACTGGGATCACGGGCAAGCGCGGATCGACCTGAACGCTGGCATCGGCATCGCGCGCTTTGGCCCGGAAGAAGGCTTTTTTGAAATCGGGATGCGCAATGCTCTCGGTCGCGCAGGCAAAACGTGTGCCCAGCTGAACACCGCAAGCGCCCATCTCAAGATAGCTCGCAATCGCTTCGCCCCGCCCAATACCGCCAGCGACAAAAACCAGGTGATCATCGGCCAGCTCAGGCAGGAATTCTTGTGCCAAGACGCTGGTTGAAACAGGACCGATATGGCCGCCCGCTTCCATGCCCTCGATCACCAGCGCATCGCCGCCAGAACGCAGGAGCTTCTTCGCTAGAGCCAGTGTGGGGGCGAATACAATGACCTTCGCGCCGAACTCTTTGATTGCCTCAACGCTGCCCTTTGGGGGAATGCCGCCAGCCAATACGACGTGCGTGACACCATGCTTGCCGCACACTGCGATCAAATCGAACAATTGCGGATGCATGGTGATCAGGTTCACGCCGAAAGGCTTGCTGGTCATCGCCTTGCTCGCTGCGATCTCAGTATCGAGCAGATCAGGCGTCATCGCGCCGCACGCGATCACGCCAAATCCACCAGCGTTCGAAATTGCCGAGACGAGGTTGCGCTCAGACACCCAGCTCATTGCGCCGCAAAGGATCGCTGTTTCGCAGCCAAGAAAATCGGTTCCGCGCTGCATCAGGGCGGCGCTCTTTGAATAATCACTCATGTTTGAGGCGATTAGAGGCCTCAATCGCGATAGGCAATGCGCACCTTGCTTGCGGCGTCATTGGCTAGCTTTCGAGCCGCATCGGTGTCATCCGCTTTGGCGAGTGCAACCGCCATCCGGCGATAAGGCCGAGTGACCGGCTTTCCAAAGATGCGGACATCGACGTGCTCTTCGCTGAGAGCGAGAGCATCAGCAACGCCCTCAAAGCGGAAGTCCGAACTGTCTCGGTCAGCCAAAACCACCGCGGAGGCGGAGGGACGCGCGGGTATATCTTGCGGAACGGGCAAACCCAGAACTGCCCGAGCATGAAGGTCAAATTCGTTTAAATCCTGCGAGATAAGCGTCACCATGCCGGTGTCATGCGGACGCGGGCTCAGCTCTGAAAAGATGACTTCCTCACTGCGCACAAAAAACTCGACCCCAAACAGGCCGAGGCCGCGTCCCTTGCCGCCTAGTTCGGTCACGACCCTTGAGGCCATCTCTTGTGCTTTAGCGAGAGCGGAAGCGCTCATCGCGGCAGGCTGCCAGCTTTCCTGATAGTCTCCGCGTTCCTGACGGTGGCCAATGGGTGGGCAAAAGCTGATCCCGCCAGCATGGCGCACAGTCAACAAAGTGATTTCATAGTCGAAGTCGATGAATTGCTCGACTATCACGCGCCGCCTGTCGCCGCGCATATTGTCCACTGCATAGTTCCAAGCCGCCTCCAGCCCAGCCGGATCATCGACTTTGCTCTGCCCCTTACCGGAGGAAGACATCACTGGCTTAATTACACAAGGGAAGCCCGCATGGGCGGCGCCTTCGCGCACTTCGGCCAGGCTTTCAGCGTAGCGATAGCGCGAGGTTGTGAGGCCAAGCTGGTCAGCGGCCAAATCCCGGATCGCATCGCGGTTCATAGTCAGCAGCGCGGCTCGCGCCGAGGGCACGATTTTAAAGCCATCAGCCTCCAATTCGGCCAAGACTTCGGTTCGGATCGCTTCGATTTCTGGAACGATAAAGTCGGGATTGTGCCGGACCGCCACTTCTCTCAGTGCTTCTCCATCCAGCATGGAGAACACCTCGCGCTCGTCCGCGACCTGCATAGCTGGCGCGTTGTCATAGGCATCACACGCAATTACGCGCGCGCCCAATCTTTTTGCTGAGATGACAAACTCGCGGCCCAATTCGCCCGAGCCAAGCAGAAGTACTGTTGCTGTAAACGCCATTGCTAGCCCTTAGCGGGCTGCGAAGCTGACTCCAAGCTCGCCGACCAATGGCCGTTCACGAAAGACGATTGGTCCGCGGGTATCCCCGCTCACGCCGACACGCATACCGCCGCTGGCTCGAGCCATCACCAGCGCAAGTTCAGCCTGCTTAAACGCTTCGTCAACGCTGGAGCTGAGTGTGGTCAGGCCAACGCTGGCCTTGAGGCGCGGTTCACCCGGCGTCGCGCCGATTGCAAGCGCTGCGAAGGTTTCGAGCACATCTTCGCACCAGACACGAGCGTCTTCGGACGACAAGCCTGGCAGACACACTGCAAAGCGGCCACCATCCAAGTGCGCAAGATTATAATCCGGCTGCGACATTGCTTCGAGGAATTGTGCGAAGGCCCATAGCACTTCTTCTGCCGCGCTCTGCCCATATTGCATGAATATCGCCCGGAACCGGTCGAGTTCGAACAGAGCGAGCGCCCCACCCTCATCACTCTTCTTGGCGCGCCGCAATTTCGCGGCAAAGACTTTGCTGTTGCACAGGCCCGTCAAATGGTCAGTGGTCGCGCTGGCATAGAGCTCGCCTTCGAGCATGCGGCGATGTTCGACCGAACGCAGCAAGCCGATAGCGCCGCAAGCCGTGCCGTCATCATTTAGGACAGGACGCAGGCTCAGCGAATGCCATTTGCCTTGGTCGACCAGGCCAGTTTCGCCGGGTATCGCAATTGGGAATTCGAATGGTCCCTCTGGAGCATCACCGCCCATGGATGCCGCGACAAAAAAGCGCAGGCCATCCACGTAATTAGCGCAAGCCAAATCCGCGATATGCGGCAAGAACAAGAGCTGACTTAGCTCAAGCCCCATTGCCTTAATGTTCGGTGACGCGTGCTGGATGAAACCATTCGCATCCAATTTGACGACGATGTCACCGGCAGCTTCGGCCAGTAGACCGTGCAGTTCGGCACCCTCTGTCGCGCTTAAACCAATTTCCATTGCCGTATTGCCCCCGGCCTGACACCCCCCGGGTCAAACCGTTCTCTAGTTAAAATCAACAAATAAACTAACGAATGCCAGTAATCGCTACTAAAAAGCCAAGACCTGCATTACTTTTCTGAAGTTTTGTTAGTCTAGTAAATTAACTTACCTAAAAAACGAATCAACCTCAGATATACTTACCACAATCTGAAAATTTATTGAGAATCATATTCATAGCTATTCATATGCTCCCGCAAGATTTTCAAACGATCCGTCACTCATCATGCCGTGTGCGAATCAATGTTGAGCTTCTTCTACCGCAATTTGTGTCTTGTGTTTGTAAAACAATATTCTCAAAGCTCGATCATGATACGCACCTTGTCCGGCGTCGTTCCGAGGCTGGTAGCAATACGTAAACGGCTCTCATTGATGATCGCGGTGCTGTCATCTGGGGTGGCCGCGCCCGACAAATCATCGGTTGAAACTCCCAAAACTTGAGCGATCGCATCAAGCCGATCAGGCAGAGGACGCGCCTTGCCTTTTTCCCATGCCCACACGGTTGGCTTGCTAACCCCAAGGTATTCAGCAACTTGAGCAAGGGTGAGGCTGCGCTCTTTGCGCAAACGCGATAATTTGAGGCCGAGAGTCTCATTGTTGATTGGCGTCATCGCAGGAATTGCTGCGGTCGTCCCGATGGCCTCTGGCAGCGGCGCGTCAGAGCGCAATTCAGCTGCAGCCAAGGCCGCTGGACTAAGGGCTTTCGCGAAGGCGCACCCAAACAAAGAACCGCTGACCCAGACGATCTCAGCGACCACTTCGCCAATCTGCGGCAGCTCCACAGCCAGCGTCTCTCCGCGTACGACAGCCAAGCCTGTTTCGACCAGCAAACCCGTTGCCGAGATATTGTGAACGGTAACATTCGCGGTCACACCGCCAGGCAGCACGCCGCTAGTCTCCAGGCGCAGCTCGCGCCTTGGCTCATCGCGTTGTCCATCAGAACTGTGGGCAGGCTCAATTGGGCCCAGATGCGCTCTCAACACCATAATCGCGACTCCTTTGCGAGCCGCAAATCTTGCCGAGCGGAGTTAAGAAGTAGTTAGCAGCTAACGCCTAACCGGACGAAGCGAGACCTTAACCAGTTGGACGCCGCAAAAGCGCGTAATCAGACAGCTTCTTCCACTGCATCAAGCCCATAGGCGGTGTGCAAAACGCGCACAGCAAGCTCTGTTTCATCCTCATCGATCAGCACGCTAACCTTAATTTCTGAAGTTGAGATCGCCTGAATGTTAATCCCGCGATCTGACAGAGCGCGGAACATGGTGCTGGCCACACCGGCGTGGCTTTTCATGCCAACGCCAACAACGCTGATCTTCGCGATGTGACTGTCCGTAATGATCCGGTTGAACCCAATATCCTCAAGCCGGTCCTCCAGCATCGCCTGAGCGCGGGCCAGATCCGCTTGAGGCACGGTGAAGGTAACGTCGGTCTCGCCCTTATCACGGCCAACGTTCTGAATGATCATGTCGACATTAATGCTGGCATCGGCCAGCGGTTCAAAAATATGGGCCACAGCGCCGGGCTTATCAGGCACACGGGTGAGGATGATTTTCGCCTCATTCTTATCATGCGCAATACCGGTTACCAGCTGGCGTTCCATATCGCCGTTCTCCACCAATTGATCCATTTCCGTATCCGAGACGATCAGCGTTCCCGGCAATTCATCTGCGCTCGCTGCATCGTCATCGCCAAAGCTGGAGAGCACTTGAATGCGCACCCCAGATTTCATCGCCAACCCGACTGACCTGGTTTGCAGCACTTTGGCGCCCACCGAAGCGAGCTCGAGCATTTCTTCGTACGTGACCGCCTTAAGCTTGCGCGCCTTGGCCACAATGCGCGGGTCGGTGGTGTAGACGCCGTCAACATCGGTGTAGATGTCACAGCGATTGGCCTTAATCGCAGCAGCGATCCCCACCGCAGACGTATCTGAGCCGCCGCGCCCCATTGTGGTGATGCGGCCTTCCTCAGAAACGCCTTGAAAGCCCGGAATGACAGCGATCTCGCCATCTTCCAGCGCTTCGATCAGGCCGGGCGCGTCAATCGTTTCGATCCGCGCCTTTGAATGCGCCTCAATCGTACGCACTGGCAATTGCCAGCCGAGCCAACTGCGCGCCTTAATGCCCAATGATTGGAGCGTGAGCGCGAGCAGCCCGCTGGTCACTTGTTCTCCGCTGGAGACAACCACGTCAAATTCAGCCGGATCATACAGTGCATTGGCCTCGCGGCAGAAATTGATCAGCCGGTCAGTCTCTCCGGCCATGGCCGACACGACCACCGCGACCTGATTGCCAGCAGCCGCCTGCGCGCGCACGAGATTGGCGACGCGGCGAATGCGCTCGGTTCCGGCCATTGATGTGCCGCCGAACTTCATCACGATCCGTTTCCCGCTCTTGGGCCCATTCTTGGCCAATTTATTTTCGCTCCTGCTGGTTCACTGTGCTGCGCGCTGTTAAGGGCGGTGAATGACAAAGGCAAATGTCACAAATGTAACTATCCGCCCGGAGGAGGCCGAACACTTCGCCTCTTTGGCGCGCGACTGGTGGAACCCAAAGGGGCCGATGGCCTCTTTGCACCAGGTGAACCCGATAAGGCTTGAGTTCATTCGCGGCGCCATCGATGCGCATTGGAGCGGCTCAGCCAGCAGCGCCAAGCCTCTTGCAGGCAAGACCGCGCTCGACATCGGCTGCGGCGCTGGCCTTGTTTGCGAACCCATGTCCCGATTAGGCGCAGCAGTAACGGGCGTTGATGCCGCCGCTGAGAACGTGTCAGCCGCCGCCGCTCATGCCGAGGCTGTCGGGCTCGACATCCGCTATATGGCGGGTGAGCTGGCGGGGCTTGATATTGGCCAGTTCGACCTCGTGACTTGCCTGGAGGTTGTTGAGCACGTCGCGGACAAGCCCGCTTTTCTCGCTAATGTTGCCGAGCGGATCGCGCCGGGCGGGTTACTGGTCATGTCTACGCCTAACCGCACAGCTGCGAGCCGCTTGCTGCTCGTGGGCGCCGCCGAAGCTATTGGTTATGTGCCGAAGGGCACGCACAATTGGTCCGACTTCGTCACACCTGAGGAGATCGCAGATTTGCTGTCAGACGTCGGGCTGGAGCTGATCGATCAGCAAGGCATCGCCTACCGACCAGGCAAAGGCCTGCATCTGTCCGATGATGAGGCGCTCAACTACATTCTCTCAGCGCGCCGGATCTAGCGTTTCTGCTGTTCAAGCACTTCCACGAACTCACCAACATTATCAGTGAAGAACCCGTCTGCCCCGCTCTCGATCGCGCGGCCCCATAGCCATTGGTAACGGCCATCACCCGCCGGTCCGCCGGCCCCTTTCAAAGCGGCAGGCAGGAAGCCATTCTCCTTGCGCAGGGTCCAGGGATGCACCGTAAGGCCCGCCGCATGAGCATTGGCGACTAGGTCGCTAAACGAGCCATCCTCATTGACGATGTAGCTCAACCCCGGCCCAATCCCGTCGGCATATTCAGCGATCTCTGCCAGACCCGATGGTGTGATCATGTCCGCCCAGCGCAGCTCCGGCTCGTCATAGGGGCCGCCTTCTGGATGGATCAGCAGCACCAGCGGCACATCCACGCGCTGATTGAGGCGTTGAAGCGGACCGACCTCGAAGATCTGTACAAAGATGCGGCTGTCCGATTTGTCCATGCCCAGGGCGCGCAGATCGCGCACCAGCAGGTCAACCATGTCAATGCCTGCCTCTTGCAGCATGAAGGTCGGGTGCTTGAGCTCAGGATAGAGGCCGATGCTGCGCCCGGTCTCCGCCTCTTTGGCCCGCACCAGTTGCACCACTTCTTCAAACGTCGGCACCTGATAGAGCCCGTTGTACGCCGTATTGCCTGGCCGCGCGCTCGGCACGCGTTCGCGCGCGCGCAGGGTGCGGATTTCAGCGAGGGTGAAGTCCTCTGCAAACCAGCCAGCGACCAATTGACCATCGATCATCTTGTCGCGGCGGCGGTCCTCAAACTCTTCGCGGCTCGCCACATCCGTCGTGCCGGACAGTTCGTTTTCATGCCGCGCGATTAGCACCAGGTCCTTGGTCGCGACCAGATCGGGTTCGATGTAGTCGGCGCCCAGCTCGATCGCCAGCTCATAGGCGGCAAGCGTGTGTTCCGGACGGTCGCCGCTGGCGCCGCGATGGGCGATGATGAGTGGCCGATCAGCCACGCGCGTTGTCCCAGACTGCGCCGCCGCAGAGGCAGGCATCAAGACGGGTGAGATCACCGTGAGCGCGCATGCGAGCAGACCTAAGACAGAGCCGCGGACCATTCTTCCTCCTTAAACCCAACCAGCAAGCCGCCCTCATACTCGGCGACAGGTCGCTTGATCATGGACGGATGCTCTTGCAGCAATGTGACAGCCTTTGCAGGCGTGATATCAGCCTTTTCAGCATCGGACAGTTTGCGGAATGTCGTACCACGCCGGTTGAGCACCACATCGACGCCCTTGTCCGCGATCCACGCCTCCAGCTTGGCCGGATCGGCGCCGACCTTCTTGTAATCGTGGAAGTCGAAAGTGTGACCTTTGGCATCGAGCCATTTGCGCGCTTTCTTGACCGTATCGCAGTTCGGAATCCCGTAAATCTGCAGTTTCATGCCCAATCCTTACCCATATTCTTGGAACACATTTCACGTTTTGGAACACGTCTATTTGGTCCGCATTCCGCATCATCACAAACACAATTGCTGGCCCAATGTCGCATCATGGTTCGCACTCTTATCGCCCAGTTGGCGTGTAGGACAGATGCGCATCGGCAATCGCCACCGCCAGCGCATCGGCCGCATCCGCACCGGCCAGAACCGCATTTGGGAGCAAAACCTTGAGCATAGCCTGAACCTGCTCTTTGTCCGCCGCGCCCGTCCCGACAACAGCCTTTTTGACCGAGCGCGCCGCATGCTCGCGCACCTCAAGACCCCGCGCCCCGCATGCGGCCAGCACAGCGCCGCGCGCCTGCGCTAGTTTCAAAGTTGATTGCGGGTTTTTGTTGACGAAAATCTCTTCCGCCGCCGCCCGGTCCGGATCGTGTTCCGCAATCACCGCATCCAGCGCGGTGATCAGATGTGACAAGCGCGCCGCCATTGGCGCTTTGGGATCCGTCTTAACCTGACCATTGGCGACGTGGCTGATCCGGCTGCCTTCACTACGCAGCACCCCCCAGCCAGTGCAGCTGAGCGAAGGGTCAAGGCCGAGGATAATGGTCAATTCAAAATATTCCGCTCACCCTGAGCTTGTCGAAGGGTTGTACTGTCTCAATTGGCCGCTCGGACAGAAGTGCAGTGCTTCGACAGGCTCAGCACGAACGGTCGAGAGACAAAGGGTTCACAATCCTACCATCCAGCCAAGCCGCCAAGCGATCGCGAGCAGAAAAGCAGCCCCTAGCGATAGCGCCAGCAGCCATTCCAGCCGCGTCACGCGTCAAGCTTCGCCATCACCTCGTCAGAGATTTCGTAATTGCCCCAAACGGTCTGCACATCGTCATCATCATCGAGCGTGTCGATCAGCTTCAGCAAAGTGCCCGCGCCTTTTTCATCGAGTTCAACCGTGAGGTTCGGTTTCCATGCGAGCTTGACTTCCTTGGCCTCGCCAAGAGCTTTCTCAAGCGCGGATGCGACCTCGTGAAGATCATCGGCTGCGGTCCAAATCTCATGGCCATCATCGCTAGAGGCAATGTCCTCTGCGCCCGCTTCCATCGCGGCCTCCAGAACCTTGTCCTCTCCACCTGCCTCCGCAGAATATTCGATGTAGCCAAGCCGTTCAAAACCGTGCGCAACTGAGCCTTCTGTGCCCAGATTGCCGCCATTCTTGCTGAAGGCGGTCCGCACCGCTGTTGCCGTGCGGTTGCGGTTGTCGGTCAGCGTTTCCACGATGATCGCGCTGCCGCCGGGGCCATAGCCTTCGTACCGGACTTCTTCGTAGTTCTCGTCATCACCCGCGCTTGCCTTGTCGATTGCGCGCTGGATATTGTCCTTTGGCATCGATTGGCCCTTGGCGGTGTTGACCGCCAGCCGCAGACGCGGGTTCATATCCGGATCGGGGGTGCCCATTTTCGCTGCCACGGTAATTTCGCGGGAAAGCTTGGAAAACAGATTAGAACGCTTTTTGTCCTGCGCACCTTTACGGTGCATGATGTTCTTAAATTTGGAATGGCCTGCCATGGTCTCTGAATCACTACCGCTGTAATTGTATGAAGGGTGGCCTTACTCCGATGCCTGATATTGAGGCAAGACCAGCTGTAGCGGATATTACCCTTCGCCAGCGTGCTGACGACCTTTGGAGGTTCATTCGCCAGCCATCCCCGTTTCGGGTTCCCTATCCATGGGGCCGGCATTTGCTGGCCGCAGTCGGCTTTGTGTTCCTGATCGATCTGCTGATTGATTTCGGTGTTCAGCAATTGCTGGACTGGATCAACGCGAGCGTTTCAGCGCTTCCCGATGCAATTGATTTTGAGACGACATTCGAAGAAGACCTCATTGGCTATCTTCTATTCGCTCCGCTTGCCGAAGAGGCGCTGTTCCGCGGGTGGCTGACGGGCAGGTTGGCGTCATTGCGCTTTGCCGTGTTTGGAGCTGCATCAGCGGTGCTTTTCATTGCAGCCGGCTATGTTGGCGAAGGGACGAGCAGCCTGCTCGTCCTAACGGGCTTTGCAGCGCTAGCATTTGGCCTTTGGCAATGGAGCCAGACCCGTTTCACCGACACGCGCATCCCGGCTTGGTTTACGCAGAATTTCACTTGGCTGGTTTGGGGTAGCTCGCTCGCCTTTGGCTTGGTGCATCTCGCCAATTATCAGGCAATTACCGGAGCAATCGATCTAGTGGTTGTCCTGCCCCAAACCATCGGCGGTCTACTATTGGCCTACACGCGCGTGCGCTTCGGCCTACGCGCAGCGATGCTGCATCACGCGGCGTTCAATGCCCTCTATTTACTGACAGCCTATCAGCTGTAAGCAGGTTCAGATTTTCACAGCCGTGCCGCTGGCACTGACCATCAGCATTGATCCTTTGTCGCCCACGACTTCGTAATCGAGATCAACCCCGACGACGGCATTGCCTCCGCGCGACGCACATTCTGCCTGCAACTCAGCAATCGCTTCATTGCGAGCATCGGAAAGGATGCGTTCGTACGAGCCTGACCGACCGCCGACGATATCGCGAATATTGGCGAACAGGTCACGGAACAGGTTTGCCCCGACAATGACCTCGCCGACAACAATACCGTGGTATTCTTGGATCGGACGTCCCTCGATCGTCGGTGTTGTGCTGACGATAATTCCGCGTGCGTCTTTGTACTGTTCGGCCATGTTTCCTCCAATGAATGCTGTATTATAGAGATAATACACAAACGGGAGTTTTCAAGCTGAACGCCGCCAATCAAGCGCGCAATCAGCCGAGGCCGAGCGCAGCCTTATAGGTGTCGAGGACCATTTCCATTTCATTGCGGTCGTCTGGCTTCATCTTACGCAGACGCACCACTTGGCGCATGATCTTAGGGTCATAGCCGACCGCTTTGGCTTCGGCGTAAACATCGCGAATATCATCGGCGATGCCCTTTTTCTCTTCTTCAAGGCGCTCAATGCGCTCAATCAAAAGACGCAGGCGGTCATCTGTGGCGTCAGCCATATTCTGTGTGCTCCAAAATTTGAGAATCAGTTGAGCGCTGCGATAGCCAAAGGGGGATCAGCCGTGAACCGGGCTCGTCGCTAATCCACGCGATTTTTGGCAACGCTGGCTTGCATGGCCGCCAATTGCTCTTCTGTTGCCGGAGATTGGCGCGCCGCTTTCCACTCATCCATTGGCATGCCATGGATCAACTCACGCGCCGCCGCCTTGTCGCCTTCAAAGCCAGCATCGCGGATCCAATCCGCCAGACAATTTCGGCAAAAACCGGATAGCCCCATCAGCTCAATATTCTGCGCGTCATGACGGTGCTGTAGATGCCGCACCAATCGGCGGAAAGCAGCGGCCGCCACCGCGTCATCCAATTGCTCCAGCGAGCCTGCATTGGGGCCATCTTGTTGAGGCGCATTCGTATCCATGTGAAGCTAGTCCTTGAGTTGACACTTACCTGTGTCATAGCTGAGCCTATGATAAAGAGCGATCTCAATCCGATGAACCCCCGCGGCCGTAAGGTCAAAATTTTGGCGACAATCGGCCCTGCCAGTCGCTCGCCAGCAATGCTGCGCAAATTGTTTCGCGCAGGCGCCGATGCGTTCCGGGTGAATATGAGCCACGGCGAACACGCCGACCATGCCGCCTCGATTGCCGCGATCCGGGAAATGGAGCAGGAATTTGGCCGCCCCGTCGCGATCCTGGCCGATTTGCAGGGCCCGAAACTGCGGGTCGGCACGTTCAAAGATGGCAGTGCGGTGATCCGCCATTCGGGTCACTTCACGCTCGACCGCAATCCAGAGCCGGGGGATGAAACCCGCGTCTGCCTGCCCCATCCAGAGCTGTTTGGCATTTTGAAGAAGGGCCAGCGCCTGCTGATCAATGATGGCAAGATCAAGCTGAAGGTGATCAAGGCAGGTGACGATGAAATCCTCTGCTCTGCTGAAGTGGGCGGGGTCATCTCTGACCGTAAAGGCGTCAATGTGCCGGACGCAGAAGTGCCAATCCCCGCGCTCACCGATAAAGACCGCCGCGATCTCGCCTTTGCGGTTCAGCAAGAGGCGGACTGGATCGCATTGTCCTTTGTTCAGCGGCCGGAAGACCTTGCCGAGGCGCGCAGGCTAATCGGCAATGACACTGCTCTGTGCGCAAAAATTGAAAAACCGATGGCGGTGCATCGCCTGGAAGAGATCATTGAGCTGTCCGATGGCATCATGGTGGCGCGCGGTGATCTGGGCGTGGAGCTGGAGCCGTTCGAGGTTCCGCCGCTGCAAAAGAAGATCGTCAATGCAACGCGGCGCGCAGGCAAGCCCGTGATTGTCGCCACGCAAATGCTGGAAAGCATGATCGAAAGCCCGATGCCGACCCGCGCGGAGGTCTCTGATGTCGCCAATGCGGTTTATGATGGCGCGGACGTAGTGATGCTCTCGGCTGAAAGCGCTGCGGGCGAATGGCCTGAGGAATCTGTTGCGATGATGGATAAGATCGCAGGGCAAGTGGAGCGCGACGAAGGCTATAAGGAACGCGTGCGTTTCCTCGAGACGCCGCCGGACGCAACAACATCTGATGCGCTGGCCCATGCTTGCATGACGATCGCCGATACCGTTCCGATCAGCGCGATTACAGTGTTCACAGCCTCCGGCTCAACCGCGCGCCGCGTTTCGCGAGAGCGGCCTGACACGCCAGTTTTGGTGCTCACCCCATCAAACCGGACCGCTCGCCGCGTGTGCTTGCTCTGGGGCGCGCATGCAGTCGCAACGAAGGACATCGGCAGCTTTGAAGAGATGATTGCCAAGGGCAAGCGCATGGCCTTGCGCCACGGTTTTGGTGAAGCTGGCAACAAACTGATCGCACTCGCCGGTGTGCCGTTTGGCACCCCAGGCGCGACCAATTTGCTGCATGTCGTGACGCTATCCGGCAATGAGCTTGAGCGACACGAGGGCCAGTGAAGCCTAGTTAGACGCCCGCTCCAATCGGCGGCGCGCGACCTCTTCGCCGAGCACGGGAAGCAATTCGCCCATGTCTGGTCCGTGGTTCATCCCGGTAAGCGCCTGCCGCAGAGGCAGGAACAGGGCCTTGCCCTTGCGGCCGGTCTTTTCCTTCAGGGTGGACGTGAGCGCAGCCCAGGGATCATCGCCCCATTCCAGCGTACTCGCCGCATCGGCCAAATAGGCGCGGTCTTCTTCGGAGAATTCAGGCAGCTCAATCGGGCCGGTGACGATCCGCCAGTAAGCATGTGCCCCGCCGACAGTCTCCAGATTGGGACGCACGGCGTGCCATGCGTCTTCACCCATGCCTTCTGGCAAGCGATCTTTGACCTCGGCGAATTCCATTTGGTGGACGATAGCCGTGTTCACCCGCTCCAGATCCGCGTCGTCAAACTTCGCCGGCGCGCGGCCGAAGGTCGAGAGATCAAAAGTCTCGAGCAAATCTTGCATGTTCGCAATCGGTTCGACCGAGAGCGACGTGCCAAGCCGGGCTAGCAAAGCGATCAGCGCCTCTGGCTCAATCCCGCGCTCCCTAAACGCATCGCAGCCAAGCGAGCCCAGCCGTTTGGAGAGCTTGCCCTCGCGCCCCACCAGCAAGGCCTCATGCGCGAATTTCGGCAGTGCATTAGGCGCGCCTGATGCTGCAGAAAATTGTGCAGCATAAAGTGCGGTAAACATCTGAATTTGAACGGCAGTGTTGGAAACATGATCCTCACCGCGAAGCACTTGAGTCACGCCCATTTCGACATCATCAACTGTGCTGGGCAGCATGTATAGCCACGACCCATCAGCGCGCCGGATAACCGGATCCGACAGCTGAGCCGCATCGAATTTCGCCGTGCCGCGAACACCGTCTTCCCACTCAATTGGTTCGTCATGATCGAGCTTAAAGCGCCAATGCGGCTGAATGCCTTCAGCCTCTTTCGCTGCGCGTTCCTCGTCCGTCATGGTCAACGCGCCGCGATCGTAGATCGGTGGTAGTCCGCGTCCGAGCAAGACCTTACGCTTAAGCTCCAGCTCCTGGCTTGTCTCATAGGCCGGATAGATCCGCCCGGCAGCTTTCAGAACGTCAAACGCCGCATCGTACCGTTCGAGCCGCAAGGACTGACGTTCCACCATGTCTGGCGCCATGCCTAGCCATGCGAGGTCCTCGTGGATCGCATCGACATATTCCTCTTTGGATCGTGCCGCATCGGTATCATCGATGCGCAGCAGAAATTTGCCGCCCGCCTTGCGCGCGAGCATCCAATTGTGGAGCGCGGTGCGGATATTGCCAACATGGAGGCGGCCCGTCGGAGCAGGCGCAAAACGTGTAATGGTCATGCGGCAAGCGGTAGCCAGCGCGCGCCCTTCGGGCAAGCATTGTTGCAGCCAGTCTACCCGTGTGATTCCGCCAGGATCAGTGCCTGCGTCCTGTCCCACAGCTCGGCAATTCGCTCTGGCCGGACCAGCCCGCTGAGCTCCCGGCCGAATTCTACGCGTGAGCGCGCAGCGGCATGATCAATTATCGAGCCAATGCAGGCCTCATCATGGCTCAGCATGCGGCAACAGAAACGTGAGACGTGAATATTCTCAGGCCATGTCCGTGAGATCGCCTGAGCAAGAGACAGTGATTGGCCCGCCGCACTCACACTACCAAGTCGAACGGCAAGCTCCGGCACGGGATCTTGCCTCGCGCGCTCGTGCAGAGCGATCAGGCGCAGCGAATAGATAAAGCGCGCCGCAATTGGGCCGAGCCTCTCCATTCTCGCAGGTTCCGCAAGTGCCGCGATCCAATCGGTTACCCCCGCTTTAGAACCGGCGGATGGCATGTTGGAACGCGGTGTTTTCATAGAGACCTCGGCAATGCTGCATAGCGACTCGCTATAACCATGCACTACCTTTAATGCGAGTGCCTCGCAATAGCTATATACCAAGGAAGCTGAATCGTGCATGCGCGCCTCGCAAGCACAAAATTTTGATCCTGCACAATTCTGAGCTCCGTAACACCGGGCGTTAAAGTTCGGCCCTCTTGTAAAGTTCTCGGAAATTTGCGGTTAAGGTGCATGCCCCTATGATAGGAATTGATAACAAAACGGGATGAGTGCCAAGAATGAAACGTCTGATTACCCTCACAAAGATCGCCTCAGTAAGCGCAATCAGCATTGCGCTTGGAAGTCCTGCGCTTGCCGAGAAAGAGGTTGCACCACCGGCCAGCATTTTTGACATGAGCCAGTGGAAGATCACTCTCCCGACTGATGATAACGGAGACGAAAAGCCTGATGAAGTTGACGTCGCTGAGATAAAAGAGCTCTCGCATCCAGACTTCTTCTACTTGGACGACAATGGCGGCTTGGTTTTCGCCGCGCCCAACAAGGCCATCACCACGGCCAACACCAGCAACACACGCAGCGAATTACGGCAGATGATCCGCGGCACGAACACCCGCTACAAGACGCACGGGCCAGAAAACAATTTCGCGGTTGAAGCCCGCAAGGGATCGGACAAATTTGGCAGTGTCGGTGGGAAGCTAGAGGCGACCCTGAAGGTTGATCATGTTGCTGTAAATGCCGGTGACCCCACCACCAAAGCGGCATATTCCGCTGTCGTTGGACAAATCCATG
Organism: Erythrobacter sp. S249; assembly: GCF_057364975.1. Lineage (NCBI taxonomy): Bacteria > Pseudomonadati > Pseudomonadota > Alphaproteobacteria > Sphingomonadales > Erythrobacteraceae > Erythrobacter > Erythrobacter sp. S249. The sequence continues at coordinate 1,510,183 of NZ_CP200287.1, forward strand.
CCGTGAAATATGACGATACGAGCAGCGGGTTTGGCTATGGCAACGAGCCCATCAAAATCTATTTCAAGAAGTTTCCGGGCCACGAATACGGATCTGTTTTCTGGAATTATGAACGCAATCTCGCGAAGGATGACCCCGATCGCAATGACATTTCCATCCCTGTCTGGGGCGAGCATTGGTCAAGCGATAAGGACCCTGGCGAGGCAGGCATCAAGCTGGGTGAGGAATTCAGCTACACTATCAATGTTCATCGCAACGCGATGTATGTGACGTTCGAAAATGAGCGGCACGGCAGCGTGACCCACGCACTCAGCTTGGTCCGAGGCGCCGACGAGAAAGACAATCCTCTATCCTATGGCGGCGACACTTTGTATTTTAAGGCCGGTGTCTACAATCAATGCAGCACCAAAACGGGCGGCGGCAATTGGTATGCTGGCTGCGCGGGAACCGGGGACTGGGAAACAGACAAGGCCAACGGTGACTACGCACAAGCGACGTTCTCGCGCATCGTCTTGAGCGACAGCACGCCCCCTCCAGCGAAGTCTAAAAAGGACAAACCTAAAGCGGAGTAGCCCGCGCTACTTCGGCCGGATGGCGAAATCGTGCTCAATGTAGAGGAAGATTTCGGTCTCACTCGACTGCTGCCAATAGAGATCGCCATCCAGTCCGTTGATCTCGACACCATATCCAGTGCCAAACATGCTGGCATAGCTGGTCGCCTCTTTGGCGATATGGCGGACGACATCGCTGCGATATTGCTCTGGATTGTCGATCGCAAGCCCGGTGGTGCCGACATCAATGAACGAACGGCCAGTGGCCGGAACGGCTTTCACAAATGCCGCGATCCGCTTCGCAGTGTCCCGCACATTGGCATCGGCCCCTTTGAGCGGGATACGCGCATAGATCTGAACCCGGCTTGTATCGGGGCGGTTGCCGCCAGTGACGGGCAAAGCGCGCATATTGGCCGCCGTGACCGGTTCAAGCGTATAGCGCCCGGCGACCAAGGTAATCCCTTGCTGCTGTGCGCGGTCCAAGGTCGCGGAGAGCATCGTGAACAATTCTTCGACCCGAACATCGGGATTGCGCGAGTCTGAGCTGACAAATAGCGGCGTCACGAAATAGTCTGCGCGGCGCGTAACCCCGATCGCGGATGGCCCGTCATTTCGGAAGTAAGCGTTGGCGGAAGAGCGATCTTGCCGCGAGCCTGTTACCACCACTGTATCCTGCGCAAGCACAGGCATTGGAACCGCAGTACTCAATACAGCAGCGGTCAAAATCAATCTTTTCATCAGTCCCTCCCATTTTCGACAAGCGAAACATGGGACTAGCAGACCGACTCTAGCCTGAACGAATCAAAAGCCCCGCTGAAGCACTTAAGCTCCAGCGGGGCCTTGTCTGTTAAGCTGCAAAAACAGCCAAACTGCTCGCGCTTATTCAGCGCCGCCTTCGTCCGAAGCAGGCGTCGGAGCCGCAGCGGCCATGGCCGCCTTCATGGCTTCTTCGCTCGACACTGGGTCGGCTTCTGGTTCAGCTTCCGCTGCACCGGCCGCAGCCAATGCTTCTTGTTGCTTCTTCCACTGAGCTTTCAGCGCCGCATCACGGCTTGATGCTGTTACCCGCATACGGTTCATGCCCGCACCGGTACCAGCTGGGATCAGGCGGCCCACGATGACGTTCTCTTTGAGACCGATCAGCGTGTCCTTCTTACCCTCAACCGAAGCCTGCGTGAGGACACGCGTGGTTTCCTGGAACGAAGCGGCAGAGATGAACGAACGCGTTTGCAGCGACGCCTTGGTGATCCCGAGCAGGATCGGCGTGCCGGTGGCAGGCTTCTTGCTCTTGGTCAGCTTGGAGTTGTACTCGTTCATTTCCTCAAGATCGACCTGTTCACCCGGCAACAGCGTGGTGTCCCCGCCATCTGTGATCTCAACCTTCTGCAGCATCTGACGAACGATCGTCTCGATGTGCTTGTCGTTGATCTTCACGCCCTGCAAACGGTAGACCTCTTGGATCTCATTGACGAGATATTCGGCCAGCGCCTCAACACCCATCACCTCAAGGATGTCATGCGGGTTAGGCGAACCAGAGATGAGCGTATCGCCCTTCTTCACGAAGTCGCCTTCCTGCACATCAATCACCTTGGTCTTGGGGATCAGATATTCGACTGCATCACCTTCTTCCGGCACGATCGCGATTTTACGCTTCGCTTTGTATTCGCGAACGAACTCGATCTTGCCTGAGATCTTGGCGATGACGGACATGTCCTTTGGCAGACGTGCCTCAAACAGTTCCGCCACACGCGGCAGACCGCCGGTGATGTCACGGGTCTTGGCAGCTTCGCGGCTGGCACGTGCGAGGATGTCGCCCGCCTCAACCGTCTGACCGTCTTCGACCGAAAGCGTGGTGCCCGGTGCCAGCATGTAACGCTGTGCCTCGGTTTCATCCGCATCGGTTTGGCCTTCGCCAAGAAGAGTCATGCGCGGACGCAGTTCCTCTTTCTTCTTGCGGCCAGTCGCGCGGTTCTCTGTCACAACACGCTGAGCGATACCGGTGGCATCATCAGTGCGCTCTTCCAGTGTCGTACCTTCGACAAGGTCTTGGTACTTCACAACGCCCGATTGCTCGGTGATAATTGGCAGGGTGAACGGGTCCCATTCAGCGAGGCGGTCACCCACCTTCACCTTTGCGCCGTTCTTGAACATCAGCACGGTACCGTAAGGCACCTTGTGCATTTCACGCTCGCGGCCCTCAGCATCGATCACGGCAATCTCGCCGTTACGAGCAAGCGAGAGGATCCGGCCCTTCTTGTCGGTGATTGTCGGCATGTCGCGAAGTTCGACCTTGCCGTCCGAAATCGCCTCAAGGTGCGAGGTTTCATTCAGCTGAGCCGCGCCGCCAATGTGGAAGGTCCGCATGGTCAGCTGCGTGCCCGGCTCACCGATCGATTGAGCCGCGATAACGCCGACGGCTTCACCAATATTCACCGGAGTACCGCGAGCGAGATCACGCCCGTAGCACTTGGCGCAAACGCCTTGCTCGGCTTCACAAACCAGCGGTGAGCGGATCTTGGCAGACTGAGTTTCAGCCGCTTCGATTTCCTTCACCATCGCTTCGTCGAGCAGAGTGCCAGACTTCACGATGACTTCGCCGGTTGCCGCGTTGACGATGTCTTCCGCCGTTGTCCGGCCAAGAATACGCTCGCCAAGCGATGCGATAACCGAACCACCTTGAACGATGGCGCGCATTTCCAGCGCCTGATCAGTCTTACAATCTTCCTGGACGATCACGCAGTCTTGCGACACGTCAACCAGACGGCGGGTCAGGTAACCTGAGTTTGCCGTCTTAAGCGCGGTATCGGCAAGGCCTTTACGCGCACCGTGGGTGGAGTTGAAGTATTCAAGGACGGTCAGGCCTTCCTTAAAGTTCGAGATAATCGGCGTCTCGATGATCTCGCCCGAAGGCTTAGCCATCAGACCGCGCATACCAGCCAGCTGCTTCATCTGAGCGGGTGAACCACGCGCACCAGAGTGAGCCATCATATAGATCGAGTTGATCTGAGCCTCGCGGCCATCCTTATCGATCGGCTGAGCCTTAATCTCGTCCATCATGGCGTCGGCCACTTGGTCACCGCAGCGGCTCCAAGCGTCGATGACCTTGTTGTACTTCTCTTGCTGAGTGATCAGGCCGTCCTGGTATTGCTGCTCATAGTCAGCGACCAGCGACTTGGTTTCCTCAATCATGCCTTCCTTGCTGTCAGGAATGATCATGTCGTCCTTACCAAAGCTGATGCCGGCCTTAAACGCGTGGCGGAAGCCCAGAACCATGATCGCATCGGCAAACAGGACAGTGTCCTTCTGACCCGTGTGGCGATAAACCTCATCGATCACATCGCCGATGTCTTTCTTGGTCAGCAGACGGTTGACGATGTCGAAGGGAACCTTGTGGTTCTTCGGCATGCACTCACCGATCAGCATCCGGCCAGGCGTGGTCACGAAACGCTTCAGCACGACCTTGCCCTTTTCATCAGCCTGCGGAACGCGGGCGATGATCTTGGTGTGGAGCGTGACAGACTTGGTTTCGAGCGCCTGGTGCACTTCGGCCATATCGGCAAAGCGCGGCAGCTTCTCGATCTTGGTGCCGTCTTTCTCTTCGATAAACTCCGGAGCGTGTTCTTGGCGCTCCATCGAGAGATAATAGAGGCCCAAGACCATGTCCTGCGAAGGCACGATGATCGGCTTACCGTTGGCGGGCGAGAGGATGTTGTTAGTCGACATCATCAGCACGCGCGCTTCCAGCTGCGCTTCGAGGCTCAGCGGCACGTGAACGGCCATTTGGTCGCCATCAAAGTCAGCGTTAAACGCCGAGCAGACCAGCGGGTGAAGCTGAATCGCTTTACCTTCGATCAGAACCGGCTCGAACGCTTGGATGCCAAGACGGTGAAGCGTAGGCGCACGGTTCAACAGAACCGGGTGCTCGCGGATCACTTCGTCGAGGATGTCCCAGACTTCCTTGCGCTCTTTCTCAACCCATTTCTTGGCTTGCTTCAGGGTCATTGACAGACCCTTCGCATCGAGGCGGGCGTAGATGAACGGCTTAAACAGCTCGAGCGCCATCTTCTTTGGAAGACCACACTGATGCAGTTTCAGCTCTGGACCGGTCACGATGACCGAACGGCCAGAGTAATCGACACGCTTACCGAGCAGGTTCTGACGGAAGCGACCTTGCTTACCCTTCAGCATGTCGCTGAGAGACTTGAGCGGACGCTTGTTCGCACCAGTGATGACGCGGCCGCGGCGGCCGTTGTCGAACAGTGCGTCGACGGCCTCTTGCAGCATACGCTTCTCGTTACGGACGATGATGTCCGGCGCGCGCAGCTCAATCAGACGCTTCAAACGGTTGTTCCGGTTGATCACGCGGCGATAGAGATCGTTGAGATCCGAGGTCGCGAAGCGGCCACCATCCAGCGGCACCAGCGGGCGCAGCTCTGGCGGGATCACAGGGATCACTTCGAGGATCATCCACTCAGGGCGGTTGCCTGAATCGATGAAGCTCTCAACAACCTTCAAACGCTTGATGATTTTCTTTGGCTTGAGCGTAGACTTCGTCGTCGCCAGCTCTTCCATCAGATCATCGCGCTCTTGCTCAAGATCGAGATCCATCAGCATGTGCTTGACCGCCTCAGCGCCGATATCGGCAGAGAACGCGTCTTCGCCGTATTCGTCCTGCGCTTCGAGCAGCTCGTCTTCAGTCAGCAGTTGGAATTTCTCAAGCGGGGTCAGGCCCGGCTCGATCACCACATAGCTTTCGAAATAGAGGATGCGCTCCAGCTGTTTCAGCTGAATGTCGAGCAGCAAGCCGATGCGCGATGGCAGCGACTTCAGGAACCAGATGTGCGCAACCGGCGCGGCCAGTTCAATGTGGCCCATCCGCTCACGGCGAACCTTAGTGACGGTAACTTCAACGCCGCACTTCTCGCAGACGACGCCTTTGTACTTCATGCGCTTGTACTTGCCGCACAGGCATTCGTAGTCCTTTACCGGACCGAAGATACGGGCACAGAACAGGCCGTCACGCTCAGGCTTGAACGTACGATAGTTGATCGTTTCCGGCTTTTTGATTTCGCCAAATGACCAGCTGCGAATGCGCTCTGGCGAGGCAATGCCAATCTGGATTTGGTCAAAAGTTTCCGGCTTGGCCAGCTGGTTGGTGAATTTGGTAAGTTCGTTCATTTTTCACATTCCCTTGCGGGTGAATCCTAGGAGCGGGGTTGGGAGGGCTGGATAGCCGCTCCCTTTATTCCGCTGCCTCCGGCCACTGATCATCATCGCCATCTTCGCCGTCAGACAAAGACTTAAGCTCAACGTTGAGACCCAGGCTGCGCATTTCCTTCACGAGAACGTTGAAGCTCTCCGGAATACCTGCCTCAAAGGTATCATCGCCCTTGACGATGGCTTCATAGACCTTGGTCCGGCCAACGACGTCATCCGACTTAACGGTGAGCATTTCCTGCAAGGTGTAGGCAGCGCCATATGCTTGCAGTGCCCAGACCTCCATCTCACCAAAGCGCTGTCCGCCGAACTGCGCTTTACCGCCCAGCGGCTGCTGAGTGACGAGCGAGTATGGACCGATTGAGCGAGCGTGGATCTTGTCATCGACCAAGTGGTGCAGTTTGAGCATGTAGATGATGCCCACGGTGACCTTACGGTCGAATGCTTCACCCGTGCGGCCATCAAACAGAACCGACTGACCAGAGCTGTCGATACCGGCCTTCACCAGCATGTCCGACACGTCCGGCTCACGTGCACCATCAAACACAGGGGTACCCATTGGCACGCCCGCGGCGAGGTTGCCCGCCAGATCAACGATCTGTTCGGTCGAACGGCTGTTGAGATCCTCGTGATACGCTTCGCCGTAGACATCCTTCAGACGGTCAAGCACGGCCTGTGGTGGTTTCGCCTTGGCATAATCTTGACGCGCATTCGGATTGGCCGCTTTCCAGTCTTCGAGTTTCTCAGCGATATCCATGCCGAGCCCGCGAGCCGCGAAGCCTAGGTGCGTTTCAAAGATCTGACCGACGTTCATACGCGATGGCACGCCCAGCGGGTTCAGCACCACGTCAACGGCGGTACCGTCTTCGAGGAATGGCATGTCTTCAACCGGCAGGATGCGAGAGATCACACCCTTGTTCCCGTGACGACCGGCCATCTTATCGCCCGGCTGAAGCTTGCGCTTCACGGCAACGAAGACCTTGACCATCTTGAGCACGCCCGGAGCGAGTTCATCACCGCGCTCCAGCTTCTCTTTACGGTCTTCGAACTTCGCATCGATCCCGCCAACGGCTTCGTCATATTGCGACTTAACCGCCTCAATTTGGGTCTGGCGCTTGTCCGCAGCAACAGCGAATTTGAACCATTCGTGACGCTCAATGCCCTCAAGCATGTCAGCGGTAATCTTGTCACCCTTCTTCACGCCCTTTGGACCTGCGGCGATGGTTTGACCCACCAGCATGTCACGCAGGCGGTTATACGTCGCCCGGTTCAAAATACCGCGTTCGTCAGCCGCGTCCTTGCGCAGACGCTCGATCTCTTCGTTCTGGATCGCCCGGGTACGGTCATCGATCTCGATGCCGTGACGGTTGAACACGCGAACTTCGACGACCGTGCCAGCAACACCCGGTGGCAAACGCAGCGAGGTGTCACGCACGTCACTAGCCTTCTCACCGAAGATAGCCCGCAAGAGCTTCTCTTCCGGTGTCATCGGGCTTTCGCCCTTTGGCGTGATCTTACCAGCCAGAATATCGCCTGGATGCACTTCTGCACCGATGTAGACGATGCCTGCCTCATCCAAGTTGCGCAGAGCCTCTTCGCCGACATTTGGAATGTCGCGCGTGATGTCCTCTGGGCCAAGCTTGGTGTCGCGGGCCATGACTTCAAACTCATCGATGTGGATCGATGTGAACACGTCATCTTTCACGATGCGCTCTGAAATCAGGATACTGTCTTCGTAGTTGTAGCCATTCCAAGGCATAAAGGCGACGAGGCTGTTCTTACCCAGCGCCAGCTCACCCAGATCGGTCGAAGGACCGTCGGCGATGATATCGCCTGGCTCAATCGTCTCACCAACCTTCACCAGCGGACGCTGGTTGATGCAGGTGTTCTGGTTTGAACGTTGGAATTTTTGCAGCGTGTAGATGTCAACCCCTGACTGGCCAGGCTCAACATCGCCGATCGCACGGATAACGATACGGGTCGCGTCGACTTGGTCGACAATCCCGCCGCGCTTGGCCGCAATCGCAGCGCCACTATCGCGCGCCACGGTTTCTTCCATGCCGGTGCCAACCCAAGGCGCTTCCGCCTTGACCAATGGCACAGCCTGGCGTTGCATGTTCGAGCCCATCAGCGCGCGGTTGGCGTCATCGTTTTCCAGGAATGGAATGAGCGATGCTGCGACCGAGACAAGCTGCTTAGGCGACACGTCCATGAGCGTGATCTGCTCATTCGGCGCCATCAGGTTGTCACCGCTCTGGCGCGCAGAGATCAGTTCTTCAACAAAAGAGCCATCTTCATTCAGCTCAGCCGATGCCTGGGCAACGGTGTGCTTCTGCTCTTCCATGGCGGAGAGATAAACCACATCGCCGGTAACCTTATTGCCTTCGACGCGGCGATACGGTGTTTCGATAAAGCCATATTTGTTGACCCGGCTGAACGAGGCCAGCGAGTTGATCAGGCCGATGTTCGGGCCTTCCGGCGTTTCAATCGGACAGATCCGGCCATAGTGGGTCGGGTGAACGTCACGCACTTCAAAGCCAGCGCGCTCACGCGTCAGACCGCCTGGACCAAGCGCCGATACGCGGCGTTTGTGCGTCACTTCAGACAGCGGGTTAGTTTGGTCCATGAACTGCGACAGCTGCGAAGAGCCGAAGAATTCACGCACCGCAGCAACAGCTGGCTTCGCGTTGATGAGATCGTTCGGCATGACAGTCGATACATCGACGCTGCTCATGCGTTCTTTGACCGCGCGCTCCATGCGCAGCAGACCGACGCGGTACTGGTTTTCCAGCAATTCGCCGACCGAACGGACACGGCGGTTGCCGAGGTTGTCGATATCATCGACCTCGCCCTTGCCGTCCTTCAGATCGACCAGTTCCTTGACCACAGCGAGGATGTCTTCCTTGCGCAGGGTCGTAACAGTGTCTTCGGCATCAAGCTCGAGACGCATGTTGAGCTTCACGCGGCCAACCGCGGAAAGGTCATAGCGCTCGCCATCGAAGAACAGGCCCTCGAACAGAGCTTCTGCGGTTTCCTTGGTAGGCGGCTCGCCCGGACGCATCACCTTATAGATGGCTTCCAGGCCTTCATCACGGTTTTCAGCCTTATCGACCTTCAGCGTGTTGCGGATCCACGGACCGGTGTTGATCTCGTCAATGTCGAGCAGCTCGAGGCTGTCGATGCCGGCATTGTCGAGAGTCTCGACATGCTCCAGCGTCAGCTCATCACCGGCTTCAACATAGATGCGGCCGGTCGCCTCATCGATCATGTCGCGCGCGGCATAGCGGCTGACAACTTCCTCGGTAGGAAGCAGCAGGTCCGTTAGGCCATCTTTCGCAGCCTTATTGGCGGCGCGCGGCGAAATCTTCTGGTTCGCGGCGAACACTTCTTCGCCGGTCTTCGCATCAACCAGTGGGAAGGCAGGCTTCTGGCCGCGCCATTGGTCAGCCACAAACGGCATCTTCCAGCCGTCTTTCGCACGCTCCCAAGTGACGGTGTCATAGAAGAAATGCAGGATTTCTTCGCTGTCTTGCCCCAGCGCATAAAGCAGCGCGGTGACAGGCAGCTTACGTTTACGGTCGATCCGGACGTTTACGATGTCTTTCGCGTCAAACTCAAAATCGAGCCACGAACCGCGGTATGGAATAACGCGGGCTGCGAACAGCAACTTGCCAGAGGAGTGCGTTTTACCGCGATCGTGATCGAACAGCACGCCAGGCGAGCGGTGCATTTGCGATACGATGACGCGTTCTGTGCCATTGATGATGAACGTGCCGTTCTCCGTCATCAGCGGCATGTCGCCCATGTAGACGTCTTGCTCTTTAATATCGAGAACGGAGCGGGTTTCCGTTTCTTGGTCGACTTCGAACACGATCAAACGCAGCGTGACCTTCATCGGCGCCGCGTAAGTGATGCCGCGCTGGCGGCACTCGGTTGTGTCATATTTTGGCGGCTCGAGTTCGTAGTGAACGAAATCAAGCTCGGCAGAGCCAGCAAAATCGCGGATTGGGAAAACCGAGCGCAGCGTCTTTTCAAGACCGGAAACATAGCCTGTTTCCTTGTCCGAGCGCAGGAACTGCTCGTAGCTTTCGCGCTGAACCTCAATGAGGTTCGGCATTTGCACGACTTCGTGAATGTCACCAAAGATCTTACGAATGCGTCGCTTGGCCGTGCCTTGCGCCGCGCCCTTGGATTTGATGGGCTTTGCCTTAGTAGCCATGGAGGTAAGTTGCCTCTTTATCTGTCGCCGGGAAGAAGCCCCGGTCGCTCAAAATTGATTTCTGCACCGCGCGAAATCAGCCTCATATCAGACGCGAAAAAGGCCGCACGCAAAGAGACCGTAAAAAGGATCGCTTTGCAGCAGCTCAATATAACGTCGCGAATATGAAACTCGCCGCTTCCATTCCTAAGCCCATTCCCGCGTATGAATCGGCTTTGCTCGAAGCGCGCGATTGGCGTGCATGTAGGAATTCGCAGGCTCCGAGTCAAACATCAGTTTCGCCGCGCCACGCCCTGCGCTCAACCGAGCCGGCTATGCGGCGGCCCGGAACACGCATAGGCCAACACCAACTGCGCGGTCGATACGCCCATTTGGTCTCTTACGTTCAGTCGTCACACCTCGTTATTCGATGCATCATATATTGTTTTTCAATATTATTGATTGACAATAAATCGACTCGCGCCTAGATCGGAATTATTGAATATCAATATGCACCATCAAGGAGATCGATATATGACAAACTTTGGCACCCAATCATTCGCCGCTTTTGCAGCGATCCTCATCGTCTTTTCGTCAATCGGCGCGGTCGTCACCGTTCCGCCAGCGCAGGCCAATGCAAACGGCCAAGTCCACTCAGCCATGCCTGAACTGGCTTGATCGAGCGTAGAAGGGAGTTTTTCAATGACAGACAAGCCAAACGACCTGTTGCTTCTGGCGGCCAAAGTCCTGACCATCTTGATGCAAATCGTGATCGGTTTTGCCGGAGTCTTTATCTTGTTCGCACTTCCATTGATGCTGATCTTTCAGGGGCATATAAATGCTGAGATCACAAAGGAATTCGGCAACGCGATCGGCGCGTTTCCTACGTGGCCGGCGGCCGTCATTATGTGCTTGGTCGCGGGCCTGATGGCTTTGAGCTTCTTGTTTTTCGGGAAACTGCGCGCAATCGTAGCAACTGTCAGTGAGGGCGACCCTTTTGCTCCAGAAAACGCGGATCGTCTTAATGTGATGGGTTGGCTGATGCTGGGCTGCCAATTGCTGATAATACCGATCAGTGGCTTGGCCTTGTTCATCGCAAAGTGGGCAGAACCGATGGAGAATTCAGACTTCACAGTCGATGCTGGCCTCGACATCGAGGGTGTTCTGCTTGTGATCATCCTCTTCATTCTCGCCCGTGTTTTCAAGCATGGCGCCGCGATGCGCGATGATCTGGAAGGGACCGTCTGATGCCAGCCGAAGAAGGAACCAATATCATGGTCAAACTCGACGATCTGCTGCACGACCGCCGCATGACCCTCACAGAGCTAGCGGAACGTGTAGGCCTGACCCTCGCCAACCTGTCGATCCTGAAGACCGGCAAAGCGAAAGCGATCCGCTTCTCAACGCTGGAGGCAATCTGCCGCGAACTCGAATGCCAACCGGGCGACCTGCTCTCATTCGAACCACAATAGCTTGACATTCGGGGCGCGTAGGCTAATTGCGCGCCTCGGCTGTTTCGGCAGCCATCCGTCCAAGACAGTTGGTGAAAGCAATTTGGCTTTCTTAATTTCCAGCCTAGACGGGGAAAAGAGATTTCAGGCCTCCCTATTTGGCGGCCCCTTTGATGCCTGATGGCATCCTCCTTCCCCATCAATGGACATTCGGTCTTGTCGGTTAGCGGCAAGGCCAATTGTGAGCCGGTCGTCTGGCATATGCTGGGCGATCATTAGTGAAGGAGCAAAAGCATGGATCGTTCGCAAAAAGCCGATGCGGTTGCCCAGCTCAATGCAGCTTTCCAAGATGTTGGCGTGGTGGTTGTCACCCGCAACCTCGGCCTAACGGTGGACCAGTCCACTGAACTGCGCGGAAAAATGCGTGAAGCCGGCGCTTCCTATAAGGTTGCGAAGAACCGTCTTGCTAAGCTCGCCCTGAAAGACACCGATTACACCGGGCTCGAAGAGTTTCTCTCCGGCCCGACTGCGCTGGCTTGGTCGGAAGACCCGGTTGCCGCGGCTAAAACAGCCGTCGAATTCGCAAAGTCGAACGACAAGCTGGAAATCGTCGGTGGATCGATGGGCACGCAGGTGCTCGACGAAGCTGGGGTCAAGGCACTCGCCTCGATGCCAAGCCTCGACGAGCTGCGCGGCAAACTTGTGGGTCTCGTCAACGCACCAGCAACCAAGGTTGCTCAGGTCGTCAACGCACCCGCCAACAAGCTTGCTCGTGTATTTGGTGCCTACGGCGCCAGCGAAGCTGCTTAAGAGACGCTCTTATTAGAGACGAAACATACTGGGGCCTTGGGATGAACCCATCCGCCCCGCCAAATTTTTGGAGTGAACATCATGGCTGATATTGCCAAGCTTGTTGAAGAACTTTCGAAGCTGACCGTCCTTGAGGCAGCTGAACTCGCAACCGCACTTGAAGAAGAGTGGGGCGTAAGCGCCGCTGCTGCTGTTGCTGTTGCTGGCCCTGCTGCTGGCGGCGACGCACCGGCTGCTGAAGAGAAAGACGAATTCGACGTCATTCTCACCGGCGACGGCGGCAAGAAAATCCAGGTTATCAAAGAAGTCCGCGCCATCACCGGCCTGGGCCTCACCGAAGCCAAGGGCCTTGTCGAAGGCGCACCGAAGCCGCTTAAAGAAGGCGTTGCTAAGGCTGAAGCTGAAGAAATCAAAGGCAAGATCGAAGCTGCTGGCGGTACCGTTGAACTTAAGTAACGGGCTCGCTCAAGTAATCTTGACCAGAGTTTTGTGGGTGTCTTGAAGCGCCCGCAGATAGGAGGGCGGTACCGCAAGGTGCCGCCCTTTTTGTTTGTCGGTAAGGTTTTGGCGCTATCCCTCCTCGCGGCGTAGACTTGAGGCAGGGTGCAAAACGGATGGCGAAGCTAGGCGATGATGTGTTCAAAATCAGCGAGCATGCCGCGCGTGCCCGGCTCTCGCGCATTATTCGCAACAGTGAGGCAGGTTGGCTCTTCTATTCACCCGGCGGAAGCGCATACCACTTACTAAGCGACGAAGCCGAATTGCTAACCAGGCGCGGTCTACGGAGACTTGAGAAGTGCTCTTGGCTTGCCAGCGAGCTCTCAAAACTGCCTGGAAAAGCCTTCAAACTCGCCTTTGTCATCCTAGGGATAGGCATAGTTCTCTCAGTCGCTGTCGGACGCGTCTGGATAGAGCCATATGGTGATTTTATAGCACGCTACATCTTTCCCAGCCTGATCCTGTTTTCCCTATTCTTCGCGCTCCTTAGGCCACTAATCGCACTGGCTTTGAGGTCGACCATAATGCTCGCCTGGCAAGCCCGTGAAGCCAGCAATCTGCGCAAGCAAGGAAGGGGCGGAGTGGCAGGGGTAACCGAGCAAAAGCACAACCGCTACAACCTATTCCGCATCCTCTTCTGCATGGCGCTCGCGGTACTGACGGTGCGTTTTGTCACGATGTGGTTTCACACACCGTCGCAGCTAACGGAACCAGGTTTCGTTCCGGAAATCATCTGTCTCGCGATTATGGCGATCAGCGGTGTGCCCGCACGGCTAATCGACATAACGCACATCCGCCGGAAATGGTTCGACTAAACGAACTATCCGCTCTGGGCTTATCGGAAGCCAGTCTTTTGGCACCTTAGCCTTTGCGCAAAATTGCTCCGCCAGCGAGCAAAACGAGGCCGAATCCGGCGCCCGCAGCAAGGGCGATTCCCATCGAGGAATCGTCATCATCGCCCTGCTCTGATGCACTATCCTTGGCCAGTGCATGAGCCGCCTCGCTACTGATTCCAGCCAATCAGACTCTAAAGTGCTGAACAGCCTGACAAACCGGGGTGTCGCGTGAAGGGCTGATCCAACACATGACCGAGCAATATCGGACCTGACAGTTGATTGTAGAAGTTGACTCGGTGTTGCGGCGAATGACGGGGTGTTACCGAAGGTGCCACCCCGCCAACCCGCTCCTTAGAGTCTCGGCCGCAGAGAGTCGCCCTTGAGCTCGATACGGTGAGACCGCTGGATCAACCGATCCATGATGGCATCCGCAAGATGAGCCGTTGCCAAGTAGTCGTGCCATTCAGAAGGCGCGAGTTGCCCGCAGATGATCGTCGAACCGAGATCAGTGCGCGCCTCGAGAAGTTCGAATAGATCTTCTTTGGATTGCTCCGAAATCGGCGCGATCCCGAAATCATCCAAGATTAGCACCGATGGACGGGCAAGTGCCTTTCGGATTCTCGAGATTGTGCCATCCAAATGACCCGTGCGCATAAGCTCAAGCATAGGGTTTGTTCTTACATATTTGACGGTGACGCTGTGCCTGATCAGCGCATGGCCAATCGCGCATGCGAGCCATGACTTACCTGTGCCCGATGCCCCAGTAAGCAATACGTTTTCTGTACGACGGGTCCAATCAGGCAGCAGGAGCGCTCGGACCTTTTGCTTGTCCAGTCCACGTTTGGAATCCCAATTGATATCTTCAGGTTGAGCCTCAAATCTGAATTTGGCCGCGCGCTTCAGGCGGGCAAGCGCAGCTTTTCGGTTCTCTTCCTCTTGGGCAATGCACATTTGGAAGATAAACTCTTCACGGGTTAAGTCATCTGCAGACCGATTTGCGATTTGATCTTGGAAAGCTCTGGCCATTCCGCCCTGGCGCAGCTCGATGAGCATCTCATACACGTTGTCTGAGGTCATGACTCACCTCCATCGCGAAAATCGCCTTGGAAATATCGACTTCCACGGAGATTGCGCTGCGGAGTGATCGAAATGAGTTCGTTCTCTTCCGAGAATGTTTGGCGCTCTCTGTTATTAAGCAGTAGGTTCTCAGCGTGCGCAAGATTGAGCGCCTCATTCCGGCGCGCCTGTTTGCAGGCTGCGATCAATCGATCGTTTCCGTAAATGCGGGCAAGCCTTCGTGTGCGCGACATCAACTTGCTGCGATCGCCCACTCGCCTCTCAATAGAGACTTCACTATCGACGATTGCTTCTACATCGGGATGAAGTGTCGACTTCCAATCATCGAAGTTTTGGCGAATGAAGGCTCTGTGACGGTCTGGCCGATGGCTGTCCACAGTAACAAACTCGTCGGCTGTGAAACTGCGGGGATGGATTGCGACCGGTTTCCCATCATGACGGATCTCAACGACCTTCGAAGATGCCCTAACACTAACCATCTTACCGATTAAGCGATGTGGGACTGAATAGTTGCACCTGTCATACGGAATATGGTGGTCCGCTGATACGCGACGGTCGACTGGAAGTTCGAGAAATTGCAGTCTGTCTTTTGGAAGCGGAATTAGTGCTGGCCTGTCTAGGCGCTGATATCGCTCCTCGCGTGTTTCACCTCCTCGCTTCATTGGTCGCGCATTGAGCTGCTCCACGACCGAAAACAGCGTGCTGTTAATCGCACGAAGATCCAAGAGTGGCATGGAATTGAGTCGCAGACGCAGAAGGCGCTGAACCAGTTTTACGCCAACTTCTACCGCTGCCTTGTCTTTAGGATGACGAACCCTCGCAGGCGTTACTCGAGTGCTGTAATAGTCCGCGAATGCCAGGAAAACTGGGTTTATGATGGGCTTGCCAGTGCGTGTTCTGCCGGTCACTGCAGCTTTGAGATTGTCTGGACAGATTGTCTCCGGCGCCCCACCGAAAAACTCAAGCGCCGCGATGTTCGCTTCGATGTGATCTGAGGTCGATTGACTGCGAGTGCAAATGGCAAATAGCTTGTGTGAGGCGGGAAGCACAGCGACGAACAGCTGAAACTTCTTCTGTACGCCGTCTTCTTCTCCAATCGGAGCATACCCAGCGAAATCAATTTGCATGGCGTAACCGGGCTGATGCACATGACGGAATACAAGCTCTTTGCTTTTCATGAACTCACGCATTTGAGCGCAGTAGGCCGAATAGCTGACTGCATTCTCTATTCCGACGTCGTCCATGTACCGCGCGTGCGTCTCTGCCCGATTGTAGCCCTTTTCGAGCAGTTTCTGATCTTGCTCTAAATTGGGAGGGATTTTTTGCGTGACCCGCTTGGATGGCAGCATCATCTTATGCAACTCGGTGTCTGACAATTGATCGAGCCTTGTCTGTGTAAGCCCTCTTTCCTCGGCTATCGCTTTCGCTCTTCGAACTGTGTTGTGCGAGCAGCCTCGCGCAGATGCGATCGCATTGCATGATGCATTACCAAGCAGCAGATGTTTCAAAATTCCTCTGTAGTCGACCATTGGTTTTCTCCGATGTCATTTGTGTCAGGCAGCCGCGCTCACCTCGGAAAGCACTGCTTTCCGCTTGACCGCAGCCAGTGTTTTGGGCAGACATGGAGTTGATGAGGACACCACGTCCGGAAGAGGCTCTCATTGCTAAGCAGTGTAGAGCCTTTTCTATTGCCCCAGACGGCTTTTGATTTACCCGCTTCGCCGGCTGCGGGCCTACGTTCCTACATTGGCGCCTCCTCATCTAAGGATCGAAGCCAATTGGCTACTTCGTGCGTGAATGCGAATGTACCGCGCCGATTGGGAAGAGAGAAAACTCGAACATCCAATTGCCCTCTGAGCTTCGCCTGCCTGAAGGCCGCTGAGTTGCGAAATCCGAGATTACGCCAGAGGCGTTCGCCTGAGAGCAAAGGACCATTCTCACGCAGCAGGGTCTGTTGGAGTTGCGCTGAAGTTTGATGTTTTGTCACGGGCAGTTAACCTCGTTGATAGTTAATAACGACTCGCTATCCACTCGCAGTTTCCTGTCGATCAGGAAATCCCGCGAAAGCGTTTCCATTTTCGCGGGTGTACTCAAATGTCTAGTATTAATGAGAAATCGATAGGGCGTCCGCGAAAGGGAGTTCGAGTTCGCGGAATGTGGTGGTTAGGTAACGTCCTGCATCAATCGCACGTTACCACACTGAAGGAATTGGATGATCTACTGAACGAGCAGCTACCTCAAACCGTGAAGTGGGGGGAATTTTTGGCCGGTCGACGTGATCCCAAGGATGAAAAGATAACGGCCGTCGAGAGGGTGTTGCCGGGCACCGCTAAATGCTGGCAGAGTCCACTATGGAGCATTCAACAAGGAAGTTGGCTAAACGAAGGTCAGATCCAGGATTTCATTGTCGAAAGAGGTTGGGATTCGATGCTGATCTGTTCCGGAAATCAGGACCGATCATCGCATCCATCCATTGATCCGCAAGTTGCGCATGAAATCAAAAAGGCTGCAACTTTTGACAGCCTCGAAGCACTGGCAGTGCTTGCAAATCTGGCTCGTGTGCTAGAGTCATCAGATCTGGCTGATAAGGTGGAGGAGCTTTACCATTCATGTCTTCCGGCGCTTTCAAAGATGCCTCAGACCATTAAGCATGCAGATGTATTTTTTACTGAAATGACAAAGATATTTCAGGAAAATGCTCTGTCATTGCGGGACCAGGCAAGCGCAGCAGTATCCGCTGTAAATCAAAAATCTAGACTGTCTGAAGCGCATTGTGACTCGCAGCCAGTTGAATATCATGCAGTCGGTGCGGCCGACGAGGCTGGCAGTCCTGAACTGAAACCAAAAAACAGCCAAGTAAGGCGTTTGCAGGACTGGCCTTGGATACGGATAATCAACGGCTCGATCGCTATCCTGATCCTGGCGATCGTTAGTATCGCTAATCCGGCGCTGTTGCTTTCGATAGTCGCCACAGTCCTCATCGCTACAGCCGTTGATACTCGCGTTGCGAACTATAAGGCCGTTTAGCGCCCTCCCTCGTTAGCTTTGTCCGCCGGACGAATGCGAAAATGAACCGTCCGAAGGGTTTCGTCCAGCGTATCGTACTCCAGATGATCGACGATTTTACGCTCGTCGTCAGCTTGACGCAGTCGGATGGTGCGATTGCCTTGCATCGTATGCAGATAGAGCGTCGCAAATGAAATTCCGTCAGCGCCATTTAAGGTCAGCGTTTGGAGCGCTCGGTCAATGGCATCGCCAAATTCCGGGATCGAGTATTTTCCGCCGAACGTAATCTTCATTGCACAGGCCATCCTTCGACTTGAAAGCCGGGCCGTAGTAACATCCGAGACTGAGTCCGAACGCGCTGCCGTCTTTAGGCAGGGCCTTGGACATGCACGACAGCGACCCGGCCAGTTGCACTGGCCAAGCCTCAGTCGTTCAGCGGAGTTACTACGCTCCGGGCCGCATTTTCTGCGGCGTTGTCCAAGCTATTGCATTGACACGCGGTTTTGTCATCCCTGTTCGATCGGCGGTCGATGCTGGCTCCCTTTGCGGGTGTCCATTAACTGTTTGCTCAATGATCCAATGCGCCAGCTAATGCCGATGCCCATCGAAGAGTCGTTGAGATGCAATTTGTGCCATGACGACAGCTGTCCGGTTAAGAAGCTGTGATTTCGCTAGATCGCTGAAATCGCGACTACTGCTTATGATCGGATCGGGAACTTCGGCTTGCTTATCCGTCAGAAAAGCTCGCATCAGGGCTAAATGCTCACGCAATTCTGTGGCAACAAGTGCCTTGCCAATTACAGCTTCTTTTTGCGTTTCTGAGGCGCTTTTGAGCTATTAATGACGAGCACTCCACCTTTGCGAACAGCGTGCTTGCGTATTTCAGTCCAACTACGACCGAAATGCTCGAAAGCTCTGCGGGCGACCGCGAGCGACTTATCGGAGTTGATCCTAATGGGTTATGCTTAAGCTTTGATCTAAATTTACGCAATGCTGCGAAAGGGGTAAGGCTGCTCCCATTAATCCAGCTCCCCTATTCTTAACCACGTCAACTTTGCGCCCCAAATTTGGACGTATATGGGATACTAAAGCAGTCCCAACAGCAGACACTAGCGGACTTGTCCGCTCACGGATCATGGCCTCGCTTCGAAGTCCTAACGCACCTTCTCGATATTAGCCGGACCGGGCTCGAGCAACCAACCGAAATTGCTATGAAGCGCTTCTTCGATCGGTTTACGCAGGCGCCGACCTTGAAACGCGCCTCTACGATACCTAGAACAAATGCAGAATATTTTCCCGGATGAAAGAGACCATGATCCAGCAGCCCAGCGCCCTTTCCCGCCGCTACATCGAGGCCCTCGTCGAGGAACTTGCCGTCGATGAAAAACGCTATGAGCAAGCCGAGACCAGCTACAAGTCGGTGGGCTCGTGGCTCAACCGGGACAGGTCCACATTGGCCGCCTTCGGCCCATCCGTTTACGTCCAGGGGTCCTTTGCGCTCGGAACCGTCATCAGGCCGCTGCATGCTGATGAAGAGTACGACATCGATGCTGTCTGCGAGCTGGTGAAGCTTGGCAAGAACGAAGTCACGCAGGCACAGTTGAAGGAAATGGTGCGGGTCGAGCTCGAACTCTATCGCCGATCACAAAGCATGACAAAGCCGCTCGAAGAGAGCCGGCGCTGTTGGACGCTTCGTTATGCCGATGGCGCGCAGTTCCACATGGATGTCGTTCCTGCGCTTCCCAACGCTGCCGATACGCGGCAGCTCCTGCTCGATGCCCAGCGCGACACCGCGCGCGCCGGGACGGCGATCGCGATCACCGACAACGAACACCGCACCTATCGCAGCTTCAGTCCCGATTGGCCGCGATCGAACCCGAAGGGCTACCTCGACTGGTTCCGCTCGCGAATGAGCGTTATCCTCAACGAACAGAAGGAAATTCTCGCCAAGCGGATGATCGACAGTGTCGACGATATTCCCGACTATCGCGTACGAACGCCACTGCAATCCTCGATCATGCTGCTTAAGCGGCACCGCGACATGATGTACGAAAAGGACGAGATCAATTGCGCGCCGATCTCGATCATCCTCACCACTCTGTCCGCGCACGCTTATAACGGCGAGCGCGATATCGCCGATGCTCTCTACAGCATCTTGAGAGATATGGACCAGTTCATCTTCCGCGACGATCGGCGTCGGGCAATCATTCCCAACCCGGCCGACCCGCTCGAGAATTTCGCCGATAAATGGGAGAAAAATCCCGAACGCGAAGAAGCATTCTATGAATGGCTCGAGCAAGCGCGCGCCGACTTCGCGGCGATCGCCAGCCAGAGCGACGTGAACGACATGAGCAAGCGCCTGTCCGACCACATGGGCACGGAGCTTGCGGAAACCGCTGCTTCGCGCGCGAGTGGCCGGTCCGGATCGCTCCTGCGGGGTGCCTCGAGCGCAGCGCCGTTGGCGGCAAGCTCCATACCGTCTTTCGCGAATACGCCAAGCGTACCGTCCAAGCCCAAAGGGTTTGCGTGAGCTGGTGGATGCTGCGCCCGGCAAGGGCGCTAAAGGAAAAAGCGGCTATTGGCGAGTTGGCACTCGCCAATGACTGGTTGAGCGAGGTGCATTGGTCGTTCGCTGGCGACCTCCGCCTCTCGGTATCGTTCACCATCCACTATGCGCAAACGAGCGCCATGCTGGTCATGGAATATCCCGCGTTCTTTCCTGACCTTCCGCCGCAGATCAAGCCTGCCTCGAAGCAGGTGCTGTCGGGTCATCAGTACGGTTCAGGAGGAGAGCTCTGCCTAGAATGGCGAACTGATAATTGGCATCCCGACATTACCGGGGCGATGATGATCGAAAGCGCCTTTCGTCTGCTCTCCGGTGAAGCACCGGTCGAAGGCGAGCAGCAGGCCGTTCCGGATGCGCATCACGTAAGCATCGGCCAGGAGGTGAAATCCAGCCACTTCCGCCTCGTTCTGCCTCCCGAGGTGAAGGCGAAACTCGATACGACCTCGCCGGGGGCTATCCATCCTCTCCATATCGCCGAACACAAGCGGGCGGGCTGCTGGATTGCCCAAGTCGAGCGGATAGGCGCCAAAGACGCCGCTGTCCTTTCAGCAAACCTCCCGGCTGACTGGGCTCGCCGCACGGGAAGCTGTATCCGACTTCCAGACGGCGCTTCCATTCCGTCCAACTTGTCCGAGCTGATCGATGCCGTTCGGACCGTCGACGGCGACGAAAACCTTATCACTGACATCGAGGCAGGCAGCAACGAACACCCCGTCTTGTTGAATAACGGAGCGAAGATCGAAATGCGCACGGCGGCTTCATGGTCTGGCGAGCGCAAAGTAATCTCCTACAAGACGATAGCCGCGCCTCCGTTCCAGCAACGTCTGACAGACCATAAGTCGCTCGCTTCTGCCAAGGTCGGGATCGTTGGCTGCGGATCGGTCGGATCGAAGGTCGCGATTTCTCTTGCTCGCACGGGTGCGGCCAATTTCGTGCTCGTCGATGGAGACCTGTTCTTCGATGAAAATCTGGTGCGCAATGGACTAGATTGCAGAGCATCCGGACTTCACAAAACCAACGCGCTCGAGGCTGCAATCACAGAAGTGAATCCAGGCGCAGTGGTCGCGAAATGTAATGTAGGCCTTGGTGCGCAAACAAGTTCGACCTTTATGGAGACGGCAATCGCCGCGCTTGAGGTCTGCGACACACTGATCGATGCCACCGGCGATGCCGCCGGCTTCAACATCCTTGGTGGTATTGCGCAAAGATCGAAGACGCCCATGCTTTTCGCGGAAGTCTATGGCGGCGGTATCGGAGGCCTCATTTGCAGGTTGCGACCGGAACATGAGCCGACACCTCATGCTGCGCGCGACCAGATCGAGGCCTGGTGCAAGACGAAAGGCGTAGCGGCGCCCATGCCAAACGAGACCAGCTATGCGTCAAACGATGAGGAAGGCGCGCCGCTGATTGCCGACGATAGCGCGGTGAGCGCGATCGCTGCGCATCTGACGGCCATGGCGGTGGACGTGCTTGAAAACCCCGATGACAGCCGCTTTCCGTTCCCTGCCTATATGGTTGGTTTGGCCGAAGGGTGGATTTTTTCCTCCCCCTTCGAGACATTCCCGATCGAGCTGCACAGCGAAGGGGCCTGGGGCCCGACCAAAGACGACGGCGGCAAGGATGCGGTTACGTCTTTCGTCGAGGATATCGTCTCAGATATGACGAACCATCGAGGCGAGGCGAAGTGAAGCTCAGGATCGGCTCGGACCTCTATCGCAAACTAGCGCGCGCTTTGCAGGCATCGGGAGAGAACGAGACCGGCGGTGTGTTGATGGGCGAACAGCTCGCTCCGGGTGATTTCCGACTTGTCGACCTGACGGTCGCTATGCGAACCGGTGGCCCTGCCCACTTTGAAAGGTCTGCGGAAGAGCACGGAAACATGCTCGAAGGCTTTTTCGACGAGACCGGTTCGGACTTCAACCGCTTCAACTATCTTGGCGAGTGGCACTCGCACCCTCGCGACCTGCCGCTGCCAAGCGGCAAGGACATCATCTCCATGCGCGAGCTGCTCGAAGAGGATCCGCATATCCCTTTTGCGGTCCTGATTATCTGTCGCATGATCGAGGATCGTTTGGCGCTGAGCGCAACGTTGTTCCAACCCGGCCTGCCGCACGAAGAGGTTGAGTTGATCGATGACACACGCGGCAAAAGACATTTCGAAGGTCAGAATGATGGCAAAAACGACAATCCCGAATAAGGTACAGAACGCGCTCTGGGCGAAAGCTGGCGGGCGATGTCAGTATCGCGGCTGCAACGAACTGCTCGTGGGCGATCTTATGTCGGGCAAACGAGGTGGCACCTATGGGTTTCTAGCCCATATCATCGCTGACGTTGGCGATAAGCTAAAAAGCAAGGCGCCCCGCTACGATCCCGTTCGTTCGCCGAAACTGGCCAAGGACATCCGAAATTTGATGATCCTTTGCCACAAGCATCACAAACTCATTGATGTCGAAGAGGTGGATGCGCATCCGGAAGAAATCCTCCTTAAAATGAAGGAGGAGCACGAAAAGCGTATCGAGCTAATTACCGGCATCGGTGCCGATCGTGCCTCGCATGTCCTGCGTTTCGGAGCCTCGATCGGGACACATCCGGTATTGATGGATACCAGCGCCATCTTCGCTGCAATGCCGCCGGATCGGCATCCGGCCGAGCACACCACGATTGACCTACAGATGAGAAACCAAGCCATCCAGGACAACGAGGATGGTTTTTACGAGACAGAAAGGGCAAATCTCGAACGGCTGTTTGCGCAGCGCGTAACCGAGCGCGTAGAAGCCGAGGATATAAAGCATCTTAGCGTCTTCGCTCTCGCACCCCAGCCCCTTTTGTTCGAACTCGGCCGGTTATTGAATGAAATCATGCATATGACGGTCCATCAGTATCATCGCGACCCGAAAGGCTGGTCCTGGGCACGTGACGCCGATCCGCTGGAGTTTGAACTTCACGAACCGCAGATCGCCGGTGATGGGCCAATAGCTCTCAAACTTGCCGTTAGCGCGAAGATCGATGACGAGAGGCTTCACTCTGCCTTGAGCAACAAGACCGCACAAATCTGGACCGTGACTGTTCCTGACCCGCACAACGATATCGTTCGCCGACCCGAGGACGTGGCTAACTTCGCGAGGACTATGCGCCGCGCCTATGCGGCAATACAAGAGGCTCACGGCGTCGATGCAATCGTCAATGTCTTCCCTGCGGTCCCTGTGTCTCTGGCGGTCGAAGCAGGACGTGTATGGATGCCCAAGGTAAACCCTGCACTGCGGCTATTCGATCAGGTACGGGAACGCGGGTTCATCGAGGCATTCACGTTTGGTTGTCAATGAGGCGCGGACCCACAAGTCTGAAACTGGGTGGTTAGCGGAATGACCGCATTTTGATGAACTCTGCCGAAAGCAGACTGTCAGCTAGCGGCCCTGGTTGAGCCATCATTCAATGACTGAAACTGGGGGTGAAAGCGGGCCTTCCTTTCGCTGGATATAGTCTTGAAGGCTACGGGCATTCATGCCAACTTCAAGCGCAAATGAAAAAGATCATTGCTTGTTGTATCGCTGACCGAGAACCTATTCATGTTCAGTAAGGCAATATGGATGCTGGTAAAGCTGCAGTTCGCCAGAAACCTCGAGGCGAGAGCCAGCATCAATCCCCGAAGCAAGGGCACACTTCCTATTTGCTCTTGCCCTAACTGTGGGTCGTGCCGGCTTCCTCATGCTTATCCTTGTGCGTATCGCGCAGGATATCGATCCCGCCATAGATCGCGATCCCGGCAACAGCGATGCCGACCAATAGATCTGGCCAATTCGCGCCAGTAAGCGTGACGACCAGCCCTGCGACAATAATCCCGCCATTTGCTACAAAATCGTTGAAGCTAAAAGTCGTTGCGGCACGCAGACTGACGTCCTTCTGCTGGAGGTTTTGAAGCAGGCGGAGGCAGATGAGGTTCACTACGGCTGCGATCGCAGCCATAGCCATCATTTCGATGCCGCCAGGGTCGGACCCCTCCAGAAAGCGACGTATTGCATCGGCAATAACGCCAGCGGCAAACAACAGGAGCAAGCCACCTGAAAGGCGAGCCGCGTTGCGCTTCCACACTCGAGAACGGCTAAGTGCGAAAAGGCTCAGGATATAGACAAGAGCATCAGATGCATTGTCGAGACCATTGGCGAGAAGCGCGTTAGAATCGGCAAAATATCCGACGAACAAGAAACCGACAGCCAACGCGACGTTGAGCCACAGGACAATCCACAGAGTTCGCCGCTTTTCAGCACTATCAAGCTCGAATTTATGATCGCCGCTCATGGCATTTCTCCGTGACCCTTTGCCTGCTCGGATTTCTCCGCGAAAATCAGGCTCACAATGGCAGGCAGCACGAACAGTGTGAGCGCTGTTGCCGTTATCAGTCCGCCGATCACAACCGTGGCGAGCGGGCGCTGCACCTCGGCCCCGGTTCCTGTCGCAAGCGCCATCGGAACGAAGCCGAGCGAGGCGACGAGCGCCGTCATCAAAACCGGGCGCAGGCGTGCAATTGCGCCTTCGACTATCGCTTCACCAAGCTCCAAACCCTTTTCGAGCCGCTGCTTGATCGCGGTTATCATGACGAGACCATTCAAAGTGGCCACGCCAGATAGAGCAATGAATCCCACGGCTGCCGAGATCGAGAATGGCATGCCCCTGAGGGCCAGGAAGAAGACCCCTCCAGCCAGTGCCATCGGAATCGCGCTGAACACCGCTAACGCCGAGACCCATCCGCCGACCGCCATGTAGAGCAGCAGCAGGATGACCGCGAAGGCGAGCGGAACCACGATCAGTAGACGTTGCTGCGCTTGCTGCAGGTTCTGATACTGCCCGCCCCATTCGATAAACGACGCGGATGGCAGATCGACGTTTGCGGCCACTTCGGACTGGGCCTGCTCGACAAATGAGCCAAGATCACGCTCCCGCACATTGGCGGATACGATGACCAGTCTTCGTCCCTGTTCGCGGCGGACCTCGGCCAGCCCATCGATGACCTCGAATTGGGCCACGGCTCTAAGCGGAATACTCCCGCCATTCGGGAGGACAATCGGCAAGGTGCCGAGCTGGTCAAAATCGTTGCGATTGGCATCTGACAATCTGACGACCACATCGAACCGGCGGTCGCCTTCGAACACCAGGCCGGCGTTGCGACCGCCAAGCGCGATGGCAACGGACTGGGTCACATCCTCGACGCTTAGCCCGTAGCGCGCGATCGTTGGCCGATCGAAGGCGATATCGAGTGTCGGGAAGCCAGAGACCTGCTGAACCTTTACGTCGGCTGCACCTTCGACGCCATTCAGCACGGCGGCGACTTCGTTCGCAGCGGAAGTCATGGCGGTCAGATCATCTCCGTACAGCTTGACCGCCACATCGCCGCGAACGCCTGCAATGAGCTCGTTGAAGCGCAATTCGATGGGCTGGCTGAACTCATAGAGATTGCCGACAAGGTCGCCCAGCGCCTCCTCCATCTCGCTTACCAGTGCATCCTTGGACAGCGAGGGGTCAGGCCATTCTTCTCGCGGTTTGAGGATCACATAGGCATCCGAAATGTTCGGCGGCATCGGATCGGTTGCGACCTCGGCCGTGCCGGTGCGCGAGAACACTAGCTCAACCTGCGGGAACTGTGTGAGACGTGTCTCGACCTGGCGCTGCATTGTGAGCGACTGCTCGAGCGGAGTAGAGGGGATGCGCAATGACTGCACTGCCAGATCACGCTCGTCGAGTTGCGGCGTAAATTCGCTGCCAATGAAGCTGAAGACCAGCGCTGCAAGTGCAAATACGCCGACACCGGTGCCGATGACCGGCCATGGACGGGCCAGGGCCTTGCGCAGCAGTGGACCATAGCGTTCTTTTGCCACGCGAATTGGCTTCACTTCTTTCTCGTTGATTTTTTTGTTCAGCAAGAGAGCGATCATCGCAGGGACAAAAGTCAGTGACAGGATGAAAGCCGAAGCCAGAGCAAGCATGACGGTGATGGCCATGGGCGTGAAGGTTTTGCCCTCAACACCGGTGAAGGTGAGAAGAGGCGCAAAGACCAGAAAGATGATCGCCTGACCGTAGACGGTCGGCTTGATCATCTCATGCGCTGCTGCGCGGGTTTCTGCGAGGCGTTCACGCAGCGTTAGCAGGCGTCCTTCAAGCTCCTGCCTATGGGCAAGGCGTGCGATACTGTTCTCGACGATGATAACAGCACCATCGACGATCAGGCCGAAATCGAGCGCGCCAAGGCTCATCAGATTGCCCGATACGCCGAGCCGGTTCATTCCGATGGCTGCCATCAGCATCGAGAGAGGAATGACCAATGCGGCAATGATGGCAGCGCGTATATTTCCAAGTAGCAGGAACAGCACGACGATAACGAGCAAGGCGCCTTCGACCAGGTTGTTGCGGACCGTCACGATGGTTGCATCGACCAAAGTGGATCGGTTGTAGACAATCTCAGCCACCACTCCGGCAGGCAGCGATGCACGAACTTCCTCAAGCCTGTCGGCTGCGCCAGCGGCAACGGTTCGGCTGTTCTCGCCCGCTCGCATCAGGACAGTTCCGACGACCGCTTCATCGCCGTTGAGCGAGGCAGCCCCTGTGCGAAGGTCACCGCCAATCTCGACTGTGGCAACATCGCCTACGCGGATCGGCATGCCTTCGCGGGTCGTCACCACCGCCTGCTCGATGTCTTCTACCGAATTCAGCCGGGAATCGACACGGGCCAAGAGCGCTTCGCCGGCACGTTCGACGAAGTTCGCGCCTTCCGCCTGGTTTGCCACTTCGAGCGCAGTAATCAACTGGTCGAGTGAAACACCGTAGCCGCCCAGACGATCCGGGTCGGGCTGCACCAGATATTGCTTTTCAAAGCCGCCGATCGAGTCGACGCCTGCGACACCGTCGGCTGATCGCATCAGCGGCGCAAACACCCAGTCCTGCACCGTGCGCAGATAGGCGGCTCTCGCCACCTCCGTGTCCAATCGCTCGCCCCGGTCGGTGACAAAGCTGCCGTCATTCTGCCAGCCAATGGCGCCGCCTTTTGGCGCATCCGTTCCACCCGGATGCTCGAATTCGATGGTATACATCAAGACTTCGCCAAGGCCGGTCGCAATTGGCCCCATCGACGGCTCCGCGCCTGCAGGAAGCGAAGAGGCGAGCGTGGCAAGCCGTTCTTCAACCTGCGAGCGCGCAAAGTAGATGTCGGTGCCCTCTTCGAAAATCGCCGAAACCTGACTGAAGCCGTTGCGCGAGATCGAGCGGGTCATCTCCAGTCCCTCGATCCCGGCGAGGCCCGTCTCGACAGGGAAGGTTACCTGCGTTTCGATCTGTGAGGGTGAAAGCGCCGGTGCTTCGGTGTTGATCTGCACCTGAACATTTGTGATGTCCGGCACCGCATCGATCGGCAGTTTCGCAATATTGAAGGCGCCCCAGATGGCTACACCTAGGGCAAGGGCCACGACCGCCCAGCGATTGCGCACCGACCAATCAAGGACGCCGCCAATCAGGCCGCCATTGTTGTTGCGCTCTTTTTCGAAGCCGCTTTCAGAACGATCAATGTCCATGTTCGGCTTCCTCTTTTCCGAGTTCGGCTTTGAGCAGGAAGGCGTTTTCGGTCGCGATCCGCTGGCCATTCTGCAATCCTGACACAATCACGATGCGCCCTCCCGAGCGCGATCCCGTCACGACAGGCGTCGCCCGAAAGCCAGTCTGGGTGCGAACGAACACGACTTCGCGCCCTTCGACCATCTGAACGGCTGCCTCAGGCACCGAGATGGCAGTCGCATCGGTCTCTCCGGAAGGCCGAATACGCGCCTGCAAGAATGCGCCTGGCTGTAATCCGGGCACTGCATTCGCAAGGGAAATAATAGCGGTGGCGCTTCGGCTTTCCGGATCGAGCGCGGGGGTTATCGAGCGCACACGTCCGCCGATCTCCCGCTCCTCTCCGAATTCGAGCGTTGCCTCGTCGCCGGGCCTAATTCTCACGGCATCGCTGGCGGGCAGAGCAACCTGCACTTGCAAGCCGCTCGCGTTCACGATCTGGAACATCTCTTCACCGGCTGAGACGTAGGAGCCCAGCACGATCGGCGCGCTGGTGATCTGCCCTGAAATCGGGCTCGTCACAGCGAGCGACCGTCCATCTCCGCTGACACCAGCAGCTGCGGATGCGGCTTGCGCGCGGGAAAGTTCGGACCTTGCCACCTGCAGATTCGCCTGCGCAGCTTCGAGATCCTGCCGAGCCGTCACATTGGCCTCGAACAGCCGTTTTTCCCGGTCATAGAGTGCAGAAAGTTCATTTACCCGCGCACGCGCGGCGGCGACCTGCGCAGCCAGTCCGGCAGCATCAGCGCTCTCGATCCGCGCGATCGCTTCCCCCTGCCTGACATAATCGCCAAGCATCTTGTTCACGCTCCGCACGACCCCCGAGGCACGTGCATCAATTCGCGCGCTGGCGTTGGGCGCGGCTGCGACAGTTGCGGGGAATACGATCTCTGTAACAGCACCAAACTGAACAGCTTCGATTTCGATGGAGGAAGCCGCGATTTGCTCTTCGCTAATTTGCAGAGCGCCTTCGGAACCTTCGGTTTTTGCTCCGCCTTCCTCTTCGCTCTGTCCTTCTTCGGAGTGTTCGGCAGACCCTGACGGCCAGAAGGCCCAAGCAGATACGGCCGCCAGAACAAGGATGCCGACTATTGCGATAAGATAGTTACGTTTCATGGGAAGGGATCTCACTGTGCGGTGAGCCAGATGAGCCGCGCCGCGAGCAGGCCGCGGGACTCTTCTGCCTGAATCAGATTTTCACGAATGGCGTCGCGCGCTTCGGCAGCTGCTAGGACTTCGATCAGCGGAAACCGGCCATTGCGGTATCCGATCTCGACAAGTCGGAGTGCTTCCTCGGCCTGCGGCAGGGATGCGCTGGAAAGGGTCTCCACCCGCGTTTCGGCGGCCAGATACAGCGTTCGCGTCCGCTCGAACTCCACGCGGTAGTCCGCCTCGGCTATCGCCTCGCTCGCGCTTGCCGCGCGGTATTGCGCTTCAGCGGCCGCGATGTTGCCTTGGTTACGGTTGCGGAAGGGCAGCGGAATGGAAATCCCGACAATGAAGGCTTGATCGTTGCTTTCCTGAAATCGGCGCACGCCTGCCGACAGCGTGGGGTCGGGAACGCCGAGCGAGCGTTCACGCGCAATTTCGGCCTCAGCAAAGCTGGTTCGCGCATCCGCAATGCGCAGCTGCAAGGGATCTTCGGAACCCAGCGGAGCGAGCGGCGGCGCTAAATCAGGAAAGACGTTTGATACAACCGGGTTGGGCCGGCCGGACACCCAAAGAGCCGCGAGCGCCTGACGTGCCGCTAGATCGGCAGCTTGTGCAGCCTGCAGCTCAGCTTCCGCTTCTGCAAGCGCTGCACGGGCGCGCATGGCACGCAGCGGCGGCTCCCGCCCGACCTCGACAAGCACATTGGCGATCCGGGCCAGCTCACGGTTCCGTTCGACGATTTCGAGCGCCAGGACGAGGCGCTGGCCTGCGGCGACAGCTTCGACATATCGCTCACGAACGCCCAGCGCGAGTTGCGACAGGGCGAGGTCGCTCTGCAAGCCGGTGAAGTCGGCCGATGCCTGTGCGCTCGCGATGCGCGCCCTTCGTTTGCCGCCGAGTTCAAGCTGCTGGCCGATCGCCAGAGTATATTCGGAAGAGCGCAGGCCGGAAAATGCACCGGAACCTGCAATGTCTTCCACCTCGAACGACAGCGAAGGGTTAGGCCGAAGCCGCGCCTGGTCGATAGCCGCACGCGCGGCTTCTGCTTCCGCTTGCGGGCCGTAGACGCGCGGATTGCTGTTCGAACTTGTACCCTCTTGACCGTCAACGCCCGCTCTGGCGAGCGCTTCATCGAGAGTAATTGTTTCCTGTGCCGATATCGGCAAACCCGTACACACGGCAATCAAGGCCGCGGCCAGTGCAATGCACCGCATTTCTTATCTCCTGACTGAAACCAATCGAGCGCGCTCGAAAGCGAGCTCGCAAATGATTGTCGGTCAGGCTTTGGGAGGCTGTATCAGGACTGGGGGAGCACGGGAGGCGAGCGATGACGTGGCAAGCGGGCCCCTCAGGTTATCCGAACTCCAGAAAGGTGATCGCAGGAGCATGCTGGTGTCAGCGAGACTAAAACTGCAATTGTGGTGGTGCGTGGCCGAATGGTCATGTCCATCATGGTCTGGTGTTGCATCGTTCGTATCAAAATGGTCCGCGCCATGCGCATAGATATGATCGGCCGCATGAGCGAAGCTTTCACCTTCCCCGGCATGCACGTCCGGGAGGGACAGCACGCTGCTGAAAAGGATCGCTAATACGGCGAGAAAAGGCAAAATCTTGCGTGTCACTTCAGCGAACATCTTAGAAACACGTGAAGATTTGTACAAGTTTATATCAATCATGGAACTTGGATGGCTGAAAATGCTCATAGTTGATCGTGCTCCAATCCACGCGCCGCCCATAGCCCTATGCCGCCAAGCAATATCTCGATAAGAGCTTCACGCAGCGGTTGGACGGCAAGCAGATCAGCGCCCTCCATGAAAACAGCCGCAACTCTGCTTAATCCCACGCAGATAAAAATTGCGGCAGCAGTCAGACTAAGCTGACGCGAAGAGAGGTTGATGCGCCCCCCAAGGATCAGCACAACGCCTATACCTATCTCGCCGCCTCCGATCATGGCGCGCATAGCCACCCGGGCAGATGGCTGGTCGAGCCCAATCGCATAGTAGCTCATGATTTCCGGCTGAATGAGAGTTACTATTCCGAGCGCGAGAAAAATGCAGCCCGCAAAAGAAGGGTAAACACGGCCCAGGTTTCGATGAAGATGGCTCATCACAGAAACCGCCTGGTTTGGCGTTTGTAGTCCAGATAGTCCTGACCGTATTGCTGCTCCAACCATGGTTCCTCGAATACAGGGGCAAGCAAATACATGGTCGCCCAGAGCGCCAATAATATCCAGACAAGCAACGTGTTGGCGAGCAGGCCCCAACCAATCATGCCGACCCATGTTGCGACGTAAACAGGGTTCCTGCTTATCCTGAACCAACCTTGTGTTTTCAGGCCGTGCTTTTCGCCAAATGCATTGCGCCAGCCCATCTGGAACGTGATCCAGAATGCGAGTGCAAAGCCGACAACCAACAGCACTAGGCCCAAAGTATATTGGAGCACAGCATAAGCGGGAGCCACAGATGCAAAGTCGAGAAGGGAAAGCGCCAGCAATGGGTAAAGGAACAGGCGAAACAGCGCCATGAAGGTGCGGTGCTGCCAACTGTTTCCTGAAGGGGGAGGGAAGAACTGAAACTTTCCGCTCAAAACCGCGAAAATGGAAAGCCCGATTATCGCGCAAATCGAACTGGCCGCTAATCCGAACAAACTCCAAGAGACCCATGAAGGCAGGTCAATCATGTGCAGCACTCCTACAACCAGCGCCGCGTCTGTTTGCGGTAGGCTGTAAATGCGCTTCCGAAATTCTGCTCCAGAACTCGCTCTTCAGGGATGATCTGGAGGAGCGTGATAGAGAGGGCGTAGAGAATTGGTCCGCTGAATGCTGCGAGGTTTTGGAGGGCCAAGGCTCCACCCACGAGCACGAGTAGCATACCCAAATACATGGGGTTTCGGGTAAAGCGATAGAGGCCTGTTGTAACGAGTTGCTCGGCTTGCTCAGGCGTAATCGGATTTACCGTTGTGTTCGCTTTCCCAAACGATCGAACCGCCAAGAAAAGCACCAGCGCTCCAACCGCAATGACGGGAACCGATAGCCAAAAGAGAGGCACTGATCCGTAAGCAAGCGCGGGCAGGTTTGTCGCCAGAATATAGCCAGCAAGGCCATAGAACGCGAACTGCATCAGGGGCGGGAAATACAGCTTTTTCTGTTTCTTGGATCGCTCTGAAATCTGGGTTTGAGGCATTTTTCGACTCGCTTGATTGTGATTCGAGTCAAGTGATACAGTCTACAGCGACTGTAGGGGCAAGTGGGAAAAGCACACTCATATGAAACCAATGACAATTGGCCGTCTTTCAAGTGCGGCAAAGGTCAAGGTGACCACCATTCGATATTACGAAAGTATCGGCTTGATGGGCACGCCAGACCGCAGCGCAAGTGGGCAAAGGCTCTATGGCAGCGTCGATGTGGAACGCCTCTCATTTGTGAGGCATGCCCGCGAACTCGGCTTTTCGATGGACGCAATCAAAGACTTGATTGGATTGCAGACTGAACCAGACCAAGACTGCTCGGCAGTTGACACAATCGCTCAGAAGCAACTTGCCGAAGTTCAAAAGCGGCTGGCACAGCTAGAGGCTCTGGAACGCGAGCTGAAACGCATGATCGAAAATTGCAGGGGCGGTAAAGTCGGCGGATGCCAGGTTATGGCGGCGATCAATGACCACTCTGAATGCGAGACTGATAAGCACGAGCGCCTTAAACCGCTGTGAGTTAAGAGAGCGGTTCTCGCACCTGAATGTGCGAGATTTCTGCCATCCAGTATCGCTCCCAGCCAATGTCCCCGAATGGGTCGGCAACAGACTGTCGGCTTTGAGCACAGGTTAGCTGAAGAGTGGACTGACCGCCCGGCCGAAGTGCCCTAGTTTAACTGCTCATAGAACGGACATTGGCCGGAACTGCCAACTTGCTGAGGATTTCATTGCAAATTGCGGGCCTTCGCACTAACCTACGCAGGCATTTGAGATTGCTATAGTAATCACCAAGGGACGCACCGCTGCTACGGTTGCGTCCCTTTTGCCTTCGAGGAAGGCCTGACTGATCTCGCTAGCGTGCTTGAGGGCCGCGCGCCAGTCAGCAATGAGGACGGCCACGTTCCGGCCCCGACCCTCGACATCCGTTTCGGCAAGATAGGCAATTGGTGGAAGGCGAAACTAAAGGCCCATCGCAGAGCGATGGGTCCGGGCGGCACACCGTTATCATCCGCTAGGGCAGGTTCAGCGCTGCGCTAGATTGAAAAGCTCCACGCTGAACCTGCCTCCGGAACCGAGTCAACCAAAACGACATTCTGGAGTCATACGAACTCGGAGAACTGAGTCAAAAGAATTGGCGTCAATACTCGCCATCCACCGCCTCGCTTGCATCTGCCCCTGTCCTAGGGACAAACCCATTCGCCGTTAGCGTCATCAACGATAGATCCAGGCCGCTAGCCTTAGCGCCCTTGCGCGCTGCGTCCGCAAGCAGTTGAAGCTTAGTCGGATCACCTTGCGATTGGTCAAATGCGGCAGACAAGAGCATCGCTTGGAGCATCAGCGCCTCGGCATATTCCTGGCGCTGGACATCGGTCGCCGAGTTAAAATCGGGAGTTGCAGCGAATGCGTTGCGAACCTGCTGCTTCACAGCCCTAACCACGGAAGCGCTCGGCTCTTGATCGGTCTTCTGCGACGTCGACCAAACATTGATCCACCACAGGGTGTAAGCGTCAGCAACATTATGCGAGTCGAGGCCATAGCCGCGAATTGCGGTGCGCAGCTCGCTCATGATGTTCGGCTGCGCCTTAATTAGCTGCTCTAGGTCAGCTCGGCCTGCCTCTACCGGTGTACGTTCCACAAAATTGCGCAGGTTTTTCTGGGTCTGCGCGCTGTCATAACGATAAGTGAAGCGGGTCTCGGGAAGGCTAGAGCTGCTCTGAACGGTTAGCCCGTTCTTTGGGCGCGGTGCTCCTAGTTGGGAGATTATGCGCTTGCCAAGTTTCTGCCGGAGAGCCGTCTCCGTTGTTACCGAAGACATCAAGTCAATACCGGGCATATTCATTTGGGCCGAAGCTGGTGCAGAAACAAACAGCGATGCGTAGAACAATGCTGAGAACGCTAAAAAAGATCTCATCCCTAATATCCTTATCTACGCCAAAAATAGCAATGGGTGGCCGCAACCGACCACCCTTTGATAAGATCGTTCGAAAGTTCAGCTTTTGCGCAAAATTGCTCCGCCAGCGAGCAAAACGAGGCCGAGTCCGGCGCCTGCAGCAAGGGCAATTCCCATCGAGGAATCGTCGTCATCGTCCTGCTCTGAAGAACTATCCTTGGCCAATGCATGAGCCGCCTCGCCATCCACCGCCTCGCTTGCATCCGCGCCTGTCCGAGGGACAAACCCATTCGCTGTGAGTGTCATAAGCGATAGGTCGAGGCCACTCGCTTTTGCGCCTTGTCGGGCAGCTTGAGAAAGCTGTTCAAGCATTTCAGGATTGCCCTCAAACTGATCGAGAGCCGCCGCAAGGATCAGGCCTTGGATCAACAACGCCTCGGCATATTCTTGACGCTGAGCGTCATCTGTAGTTGCAAAATCTGGGGTCGCAGCAAAAGCTGACCGAACCTGCTGCTTGACCATCGCAACGGTGCCTCGATCCGTATCAACATTGCGCTTTTCGGAAGCCAGCCAAGCATTGATCCACCACATCGCATAAGCATCAGCGGTATTGTGCGAATCAAGGCCATACGGGCGAATGCCTGCCCGGATATCATCAATAATGTTTGGCTGTGTCGCAAACATCTGTTCGAGGTTTTCACGCGCTGCCGGATCTGGAGTTCGAGCGATAAAATTGCGCAAGTTCTGCTGAGTTCGAGTGCGGTCTCTGCGAAAAGAGAAATCACTTGCACGAGGAGCCGCGTTCAATGCCCCTTGCTGTCGCGGAGCAATTAGCGAGGATCGCGTGTTTTGCGACTTTCGGACATGGCCCTGCGCTGCAGCACCAATGGCAATATTACCCATGCCAACGTTATTGACGAGAGGCGGCAGCGAGAAATCCTGCGCAGAGGCAGGCACAGTCGCACCTGCAGCAAGAAAAGTCGCAAACGCTGCGGTAGCAAGCTGGCGAATTAAAGACATAGAGTTGCTCTCTTAGTACCTAAGCAGTTTCAAATGAGCACCACCAAGTTCTGCATAATTTCTCGCACTGGCCTTCTCGACAGTAAAGGGCGGCCACAACAGACCACCTTTCGGCAACGCCGTTTGGCATTTCAACCTTTGCGCAAAATTGCTCCGCCAGCGAGCAAAACGAGGCCGAGTCCGGCGCCCGCAGCAAGGGCGATTCCCATCGAGGAATCGTCATCATCGCCCTGCTCTGATGAACTATCCTTGGCCAGTGCATGAGCCGCCTCGCCATCCACCGCCTCACTTGCATCTGCACCTGTCCGAGGGACAAACCCATTCGCCGTTAGCGTCATCAACGATAGATCCAGGCCGCTAGCCTTAGCGCCCTTGCGCGCTGCGTCCGCCAGTAGTTGAAGCTTAGTCTGATCACCTTGCGATTGGTCAAAGGCAGCAGACAAGAGCATCGCTTGGAGCATCAGCGCTTCGGCGTATTCCTGACGCTGGACATCCGTCGCGGAGTTAAAATCGGGAGTTGCAGCGAATGCGTTGCGAACCTGCTGCTTCACAGCCCTAACCACGGAAGCGCTCGGCTCTTTATCAGTCTTCTGTGACGTCGACCAAACATTGATCCACCAAAGCGTGTAAGCGTCAGCAACATTATGCGAGTCGAGGCCGTAGCCGCGAATTGCGGTGCGCAGCTCGCTCATGATGTTCGGCTGCGCCTTAATTAGCTGCTCTAGGTCAGCTCGGCCTGCCTCCACCGGTGTACGTTCCACAAAATTGCGCAGGTTTTTCTGGGTCTGCGCGCGGTCATAACGATAAGTGAAGTGGGTCTCGGGAAGGTTCGAACTTTCTTGAGAACCCAAGGCAGATGCGGGGCGCGGCGCGGTAAGCTGGGAGGTTATGCGTTTGCCAAATTTTTGCCGGAGAGCAGTCTCCGTCGTGACCGAAGACATCAAATCAATACCAGGCATCATCATTTGAGAGGAAGCCGGAGCAGAAACAAGCAACGACACGGACAACAGTGCAGAGAACGCCAGAAAAGATCTCATCCTTAATCTCCTTATCAGTGCTCAAAATACAACAGGGTGGGAGAATGAACAAGCACCTCCCACCCCGTAATTTAGATCAGTTCAGCTTATTGTTTACGTGCCATCGCTGTCAGACCTTCGCCAATCGTCTTGATTGCGGTGCTAGTCGCATTCATCAGATAGGAGAATTCCTGAGTCTTGACGGTCAGTGTGTTGGTGTCTGCAATCGAGCGATCATCGCCCTGATCGTCGAGAGACTGAGCCAGCGACTCAATATCGCTGATTTTCGCATCAAGCGCAGAAGACATTGAGTCCGCAATCACCTGCAGCCAGCTGCGGCCACCCTCAGCACCTTCGCGCTCTGCACGGCGACGACCTTCGGTGACCGCTTCGTTGAGACGGTCGAAGATAGCGAGCGAGTCGCTTTCAACGGCACGCTGGAAGTCAGCGGTCTGACGAGGCGACAAGTTCACCATTTCCGCAAAGCCGCCCGCTGCTTCACGCATGTTCTGCATTTGCAGACCAGGCATGCCAATATTCGAAGCGAAGCTTGCTTGGGCCAAGTCAATGAACGGCTGCGCAATGCCAAGCCGGTCACCAAGCTGCTGAATGATATTCATTCCGACTTGAGCGCCAATCGTGCGCATCGCGAGCGAAGCCCAACCTGCCGGGCCCATTGCGAGCTGCGCCAAGTTGATAGGGTTAATGACAGAACGGACGAGACCACCAATACCAAACATCACAATACTCCTTTTGAAGAATGTCCCGGCGGGCTTCCACTCGCCTTGGGATCTTTGTGACGGGTCCCGGCGAGTCGCAGTATCGGCAGAATGCATAGATCGCCTCTGCAAAACGCATAGGCGGCACCAATTACCTGATTCACGAGCGTCTGACGCAGCTACGTAACAGCTGGTCGCCATGTGCTTGTCATTCATCGTCAGATATCGGCCAATCACGTTTGACTAGTCGAATGATAATTCAGGCAAAATCGTCAATTCAGGGGGAAATATGGGCAAGCTGCTAAGCGCGATCACTGGGCTGACCTTTGCAATCAGCCTCTCGGGGCCTTTTGGTATGAGCGCCGCGCTGGCCCAATCTTCCGAAGCCGAGGTAGAAGAGAGCATTCTTGGCGATGATTTTGCGCGCGACACCGGCGCGATCATTGTCACTGGCAAGCGCCTTGGCGACAATCTGTTTGAGCAAGTCGATGTGCCGGAGGATTCCTGCCTTGCCAATGCGCCGCCAATTGGCACCAACGAGCCAGGCTTCGCGATTGACGCGACTGGAATGAAGCGGGTCAGGGACCTCACCAGAATTCGCAAGAGAACGCGCGCAGGCACAATTTACATTAAGGGCGGCTCGTTCGTCGGCGCCAAGATGCGAAAGGCGCGGCTGTATAACATGTGCTTCTTCGGCACGGATTTCAGTCAGACAGATTGGACTGGCTTTGCCGGATCGGGCCTCGGCTTTGTGAATGTAGACCTATCAGGCGCCAAGATGGCCGGGGCAAAGCTGCCTTATGTCTTAATGCGCGATGCCAAGCTGGCTCAAGTCGATGCGCGGCAGGCCGATTGGCAAAATGGGCGTCTTGATGGCGGCTGGACCGGGTCGATGCGCAATCTCGACCTATCAGGTGCAAACCTCACCAATTTCCGTATCGCTTGCGGCAGCGGCGCGGCCGATGGCTGTCCGACCGAGCGAGAGGGCATATCACTCAAGAACGCAAATCTACGCCGAGCCAGTTTCTACGGCTTCTTTTGGCCGGACATCGATCTTAGCGGCGCGCAAATCGATCAGACAGAGCTGGCACTGGATCATCTTCCAAGCTTGAAAGGCGCGCGTCTGGTTGGCCCGGTAGTCCTGCGCTCGCCGCGCCGGGCAATCATGCTATTTCCTGGTGAAGTCGATCAATTGGTCAAAGGCTCCAGCGAAGATGCGAACCAGACTGATCCATGCGGCAATGCTCGGCTTGTTCCCGCCCTGCAATTGGCATGCGACGTTCCGGGCAGCAGCACGCGCGCACTGCTCGCCTCGGTAATGCAGCTTGAGCGCCAGAGCACCTCTCAGAAAGGCTATGCATCGCGCCGGGCGGCCTGGGCGTCGGGCCGAGACGGCTGCATCAATCTCGAAACAGAAGATCAGCAGGTCAGCTGTGTCATCGCCGCTTACGAGGCGCGGCAGGCTGATCTGCGCTCCAGCACTGGCGCGCCCTCTTGGGTGTCTGGCTCCGGCTATCGGTTGTTTGTTTCGAGCGAGGCGGCCTATCCAACCGCTGAGGGTCAGCCAGGCCTTTATGGCCGGATCTTGCCGATCCTGCTCGATTCTGCGGTCGCAGCTGTGATTGTGAAAACGGACGGGTCTGGTTGGGCTAGCGCGAAGGGCGTGGCCGTTGGCGGTTGCTATTTCGAAGTCGATGGACTGGCCTATGACGATGCGGATGGCACCTTAAACTTCGCCCGCAAATCGCGCCGCCGCAGGGCTGCACCGATTATGCAGGAACCGCTGCTTAGCTTCGCCGGACAAAGCACCGAAGTGCGCGAAGAGGGCGCGGCCAGGATCGAGGGCTGCTCAGCGAGCGGCGACTTCCCGCGACTCGAGGCGCTCGATTTGAACGACAATCTGCTCGAGTCCATGTGGGAACGGTTCTAAGCAAGAACTCACGCACGCCGTTCCCCTGCGCCGCCTATACGAAACGTATAGAGACGCTCGCCGCCATATTTGGCATTAGCTGTAAGATATGCAGGAACGCTAGAAGGCGAGACGGAGCGAGCAATGGAAACCAATCGCGTAAATGATTTTGCTGCGGACAGACGCAGCGAGATTGGCGTTGGCGTCCAAACCTCCCCGCTAGCAGCCGCCAGCGACGCGCGAATTGAGGCCGCCCGCAATACAATAACAATCGGCGGGCCAAGCAATGCGGTGCAATTTAACCGCACTCAGTCCGTACCGGATCAGATTGCGGTGGGGCAGGCCGGACCAGCAGACACAATCGCGACGGGCGCTCCGCCGCCGCCAACCACCCGTGAACTCGCCGCTATGGCAACCGACGTCTACACCCCAGGTGCAGCGCCGCCCGCTGGCTGGGATTTAGCTTCCGGCGCGCAGCTTGCTGAGATTGGGCTAAGCGAGTCGATGCTCTCCTCACCCACGACCGACTTCCAGGCGGAGGTATACACCCGCGAAATCGCCGGACAGACGAGCTATGTGGTCGCCTTTAGAGGCACACAGAGCGCCGCCGATTGGCGCGGTAATTTTGGCCAAGGACTGGGCCTGCGGACCGATTACTACAACCGCGCCTTGGAAATTGGCGAGCGGCTGACCGTGCCTGAGGGCGCAAGAGTGACCCTCACTGGCCATTCGCTCGGCGGCGGACTCGCCTCGGCAGCGGCAACCGCAGCAGAGCTCGATGCGACCACGTTCAACGCCGCTGGTCTTTCGGAACCCACTCTGACTCAGGCGCGCAGCATAGCGGCAGCCGACGGACGCTTGGATGTCCCAGACATCAGCGCCTTTTACGTGCGCGGTGAGATCCTATCGACCCTGCAGGATGGCGGTGACCGCATGATTGGGGCAATCCTGGGCGGCGCGCTGGGCGCTGACGTTGTCGACATGCCAGAGGCGATCGGCACGCGCATTGAACTCGATCCAGTCCGCCCTGAAGGCATGAAGTGGTATCAAGACCACGCAGTGAACCGCCACTTCATGAGCTATGTGAATGCCAGTCTGCCGGGAGGCTGACTTGGCGCGCGACCTTAGGTTGCCTATAGCCTGGTATCTACGATGCGCTATGCGCTAGCCTTATCACCTGCTATTCTGGCCCTCGCTGGTCTTTCTGGGAGCTGCTCTGCATTGAGCGAAACCTCATCCTGTTACACACGGTCGCAGCCTAAGCTTCCTGATCGTCAAAAAGTGCGCGCCCACCTCAGCAATGGGGAAGAGGGACGGCAGCTGTTCGATGCCGTGATGGACAGTGATATTGGCCGCGTGGAAGAAATGGTGCGCGCCAATCCGCGGCTGCTTTCCACCCACCGGGTGCTGCGCGAAAATGAACGCGCGGCCAGCGGCAATAGCGGCGGCCTGCTCAGCTTTGCGATTGCCAATTGCGATCCCCGTATGCTTGGCGCTTTGCTAGAGCTTGGGGCCGATCCCGATGGCGTTCCGGCGGGCCTGGCACTCACTTATGCGCTGCTTGCTGATGATCCATTGATGGCGACAATGCTGCTGCAAGCGGGTGCCTCGCCCGATGCCCAGACGCCGGGCCGATCAACACCGCTAAAGGAAATCCTTTATTTTGAGCGGACCGATGCGGTTGATCTACTGCTTCGCGCCGGAGCAGACGCAAACCGCCCCGATGAGCTGGGCGCGAGTCCTCTTGAGCTGGCCTTGATGTTCCAGGATTTTCGATCAGCGGAAATTTTGCTGAAGGCGGGCGCAAACCCTTGGCAGGTCGGCAATAAGGGCGCTCTGCCAGCGGCCATGCTGACCAAGCCAGCCGAGCAAAGCAGCCACGAGCCGCACCGGCTAAAATTGCTCGAAATGGTGCAAGCTCGTAGCCCGATTTGGCCGCCACCCGCCCCAGCTGAGGTCATCAAAGGGTTCCTCCACGGCGATTGGCCCAATGCCGCAATGAAAGAAGCTGGATTTGTCGCAACTGAGCAGGCGATGTCTTCCATGCAGCTTGCTGACCGTGCGCAAAAGTAGGGAGGGCGAGAGATGGTGAATTCAATCCGCCCGGCCGGCGTAAGCGCGGTGTCAGCCGTTTCTGCTGGCTCTGGCAAAAACGGTGGACGCACCGGCGGCGCGCTGCGGAAATTGGCCAAGCAAATCGCAGGCCGCGTCGTCCGAGAATTTCGGATGTCTGAGGATGAGCGCGATTATCAAGAAGAGGCGCCGCTGCGCGATGGCGAAGACCTATACGAAATCCGCGCCGTTGCCCGCGAACTTGCCAGTGACCTGCAGGCCAGGCCCACTGACGAAGGGCGATTGACCCGCAGCTTAGGAGCGTTTGCGGCGGAAAGCGCGTCTCTGCTCGCGGCGCGGCCAGAAGCGGCTTCGCTCGATACGATAGCGCGGGTAATTGCCGCGCATGAACAGCCTGCTGATGGTGAAACGATTGAGCGCGCGTTCAATCAGATTGATCAGACAGCCCTTGGCATATCAGAGAGCCGTCCAGGCTGAGCGTCACCAGCACTCTTGCTGGCCCGCTCAAACTGTAAGGACGCAATATTCAAGCGCCGCCGGCCCAAACCATGCAGTAAAGCCAATTGCGCATATCCCGCCCGCAGCGCATTCAATTTCGGATCAAGTCCTGAAATGCGAATAGCAATCCCGCCATCTGCCTGCCTTTGCAAATGCGCACCTTGCGCCAAAAAGCCTGGTGGAAACTCGATCTCTGCAGATGGCTGAAACGCGCTTGGCCAGCTTTCCGCGATCTGCGCCGCCATCCGTTCGAACACGGCCTTATCAGCAGGCGATAGCGCAGACTGAGCGGCAATCGCCTGCGGGTCTTTGCCAGCAAGAATGCGGGTCATATCCGCGCGCGCAAATTCGCCTTCGCTCTGATGCCCGCTCTCGCCTGACATGCTGTCGAAGTCGCCTGAGCGCGAGCGCGCGGACGAGTTCTGCCCTGCTCGCTCTGCGCTCTGCTCGGATGAGCGACCTGTGTCATCACCCGCTCTTTCGACTTTGGCTGAGAACCGCTCGCTGAGGGTTTTGACCTCCGCTTGCCGGCGCGGGGGTTCATTGGTCTTGGATACGTCCGGCGCATGTCGCGGCGCGCGCGAGGCACTGGGATCATTTGCTGCTCGGGACGCCTGCGTCATTGGCGGCATTCCTCGGCTGCTTCATCGGCAATGGTCTCGCGCCGCAGAGCTTCTGCCTTTCGCTGTGCCACGGCTTTCTCAGTGATCAGATCAGCCCGTTCTGCCGCCCGTTCATGCTGCGTGCGGGCGGCCAGCAAATGCTCGCGCGCTTCGCGCAACGCATCATAGGCATCGGCGCGCTGCATGCTGGCGCTTTCGCATTTTTGGTCGGAGACTTGGCGCCAGAGCAAGGCCTGAGGATCAGCAGGATTGGAACGCAGCATAAACTCCGCATACTCGCGCTGCTCGCGCTCCAATTTATAAACATCATGCGCTTGCTGCGCGGCGGCAGCGCTTTTGAGCTCAGCGGCCTTAGCCTCGCGCCGCACGCGCTGCGCACGCCGCTCTCTCAATTGAGCAATCCGGTTTGCCTGCTGCAATTGCTGGGTCATAGGATCGCCTCTCCAATGGCCCGAAGCCGGGCAAGCGTGGTTGCTTGATCGCAGGCATCTTCGGAGCGCTGGCATAAGAACGCCTCAATCGCATCGCGCTGTTCCAAGGCCACATCGGCAAGCGGATCCTGCCCAGATTGATACTCGCCCATTTGCAGCAGCAGTTCGATCTCGGACAATTTTGCAAGCATTGCCCTCACCGCTTCTGCCGAAGCAATTTGGCCCGGACCAGACAGCTTGCGGAAAAGCCGAGACTGGCTGGTGGCGATATCGATTGCGGGAAAATGACCACGCGCTGCAAGCTTGCGCGACAGATGAATATGCCCATCAAGCAAGGAGCGGACTTCTTCGCCCACCGGATCTTCCTCCTCGCCCTCGGTTAGCACAGTATAAAGCGCGGTGATCGCGCCCTCGCCATCCGTCCCTGCGCGCTCAAACAGTCGCGGCAGCTCAGCAAACACCGAAGGCGGTAGGCCGCGCCGGACAGCCGGTTCACCAGCGGCCAAGCCAATTTCCCTTAGCGCTCGGGCATAGCGGGTAACGCTATCCATCAGCAGCAAGACATGCTTACCCTGCGCTCTGAAGCCCTCCGCGATTGCGGTTGCCGCGCGCGCAGCCCGGACGCGTTCCATTGCCGGGCGATCCGAGGTCGCAACCACGACGACGGAGCGTGCAAGTCCTTCCTCGCCAAGCGTATCGGCGATAAACTCACGCACTTCACGGCCTCGTTCACCGATCAGGCCGATTACAATCGCGTCAGCTTTCGCCCGGCGAGCGAGCATTGCGAGCAGGGTCGATTTCCCGCCGCCGGCTGCCGCAAAAATTCCCATGCGCTGCCCGATGCCGAGCGTGAGCAGGCCGTCTACAGCGCGAACCCCGCTCTCCAGCGGCATATCGATCGGAGGGCGCTCCATTGGTGCTGGCGGCGGCGCAACCAACGGTCGGTCAGGTGTGGGAGCGATTGGACCAGCGCCATCGATTGGCGCGCCTTGCGCGTCCAGAACCCTACCCAGCAGGCTGTCATTGGCCGGTACCCGGTCGGCCATTTCGCGCAAAATGACCTCAGCATCAGCGTATAACCCGCGCAACTCGCCAAGCGGCGTTAGCAGCATGATATCGCCATCAAATCCCACGATCTCGGCGCGCAACGCCTCCTCGCCCTCAGTGGTGGCGATCTCCATGACATCGCCGATGCGACCGCGCGCGCCTCTCACTCGGAGTGTGGTGCCGACCGCTCCGACCAGCCGCCCGCGCTGCTCGTAGAGCGGCGAGCGCAGGCTATCGAGCAAAGAGGAGGCGTCAGAATTAGCCATCGAGGTCAGCCGCCAACGTTCCAGCGCGCGCGTAGGGCCTCCAACTGCGTCTCAAGATCAGCGATGATCCGCCCGCCCCCGGCCTCTATCCGGCAGCCCATATCTTGCAATTCGGGATCCCCTTCGACCAAACGCGCGCTGCTCTCTGACAGCCCGCTCCGGACCGCCTCTACCCATTGCTCAGCGACAATAATGCGCGATGCTTTTGCGCCGGAGCGATTGAGAGTTTGTTCGACCAATCCCGTAACGACGGATGCAGCATCGCGCGCTCCAATCAAATGCTCGACCGCTTCCATCGCCGCGATAGCCGCAGCGCGTTCACGCCGCGCATCTTCGCGGGCCATATCTTCTTGCAATTTC
This sequence comes from Erythrobacter sp. S249, assembly GCF_057364975.1. Classification (NCBI taxonomy): domain Bacteria; kingdom Pseudomonadati; phylum Pseudomonadota; class Alphaproteobacteria; order Sphingomonadales; family Erythrobacteraceae; genus Erythrobacter; species Erythrobacter sp. S249. The sequence goes on from NZ_CP200287.1 coordinate 1,554,177, forward strand.
GCCGTGCACTTCGCGAGGGCATCGCGCATTTCTGCCAGCGCCTCTTCGCGGCCCGCAGCATAGCCTTCCGTTCGCGCAGCGGCAGCGTCTGCCTGCGCTTGGTCCGCTATGGCTTTCGCATCGGCAAGCAAAGCGGCACTTTCACGAAAATCGCCGACATGCTCTCTCGCAATCCGAGAGGATGACGGACGCACCAAGACATCGCCGCACATCACGAATTCGCTCATTCCGCTGGCTCCATTTCAGGTGTTTGTGTGTGCGCCAAAATTTCCGCTGCCAGCTCAGCCAATGGGGCAAATTCGCGGTGCCGCTGTGCCTTTTCGACCAGCTCCTCGCCCTCCTCCACCAGTTCAACCGGCGTCGGCAAATCGTTAGTCAAAAACGCGGCGCTGAGCTGGCCGATTTCCGCATCGCAAACCGCATCAAAAAGGTCTTCACCGACGAAAGTTGCCAAGGCAGCCAGCCTACCACCGTTGAGCTCAGCATCGATTGCGGGCCGCGCGTGGAGCAGGCCAACAATCGTGACCAGCTCGCTATGGCGCTCTTGGTCTGCAATGCTCCAATCGGACGGATTGGCCAGATCACTAAATGTCGGCAGGCTTTCCCCGCGCAGTCTCGCGGCAAACCTTTGCGCGCGCGTCGGCAGACCCTCGCTTTGCGCCTCAGCCGCCATGGCTCATCCCAATTGGCTGCTCGACTGCTCTTGATTTTGACCGGCGACGGCGCCCTCGCCACAATTGCAATCCGCACAGGCCGAGTAGGCCGGCACCCATAATGGCCGCGAGCGTGACCAGAATTTCACTCAACTGATAAGTTGGCGCATTTGTCGTCACTGCAGGCAGCGGCTTGGCCTCTGTCATCGCGACGCTGACCTTCTCATACTCAAGTCCTTCGATACTGTTGGTGACCAATGCCTTGATCGCGGCAGTCTGCGCTCTGAGGTCAAAGCCTTCGCGGTATTTCACAAAAACCGATGCCGACGGCGGATTTGCAACACCTGTCATCACATCTGCTTCGGGCAAAGCAAGGTGGACGCGGGCTTCAACGACGCCGTCAAATTCGCTGATCGTATGGGATAGCTCTTGGCTGAGGCCGTAAACCAACCGGGCGCGCTCCGCCAAAGAAGACGAAGTGAAGCCCTCTTTTTTGAACACTGTGCCAAGCGATTCGTATTGATCGCGCGGCAGACCATTTTGGCGCAGGACCTCAACCGAGCGGGCGAAGTCGCCTTGAGCAACAGTGACGGTGAACACGCCCTTCTCGCCCGGGCTCTTGCCGCTTTCAATGCCCGCTCGCTCAAGCACGGCGACCATCTCATTCGCTTCGCGCTCAGCCACATCGCGGTATAGCTCCTGCCCGCTGCAAGCCGCCACAGCGACCATCAAAACCAGCGCAGCCAAGCCTCGCAGTCGCCGCTGCAGACCCGTACCCAACGATACACTTTGTCCGCTGCCCATAGTCACCTTACCCCTGTTGCCGGAACAATTGTTGCAGACCGTCTGCGCTGCGATTGGCGATGTTCGAGGTCAGTTGACACTGGAACATGAACTCCTGGCATTTCATCGTCAGCTGCACAATTTCACCCGGTGTCAGCTCGCCATTGCTGGCCTGCGCTGACTGGGCGAAATCCGTCACTGAGCGCGCTTGCACATCGATCCCGTCAAGCGCGCGCAGCATGTTGCCAAGCGGCGCAGGCAAATCGGCTCGATTAACCCCGCTCGCGCTGGAGGCTTTGTCGATCGCTTGCGCAAAGCGCGCGGCTTCTGTGCCTTGCGCCCCTGAGGCAGCGGTCGACGGACCGAGCGAAATGGTGCGGTCCGCTCCTCCACTGGGCTGCTGCGCGCCGCCAGGGAGCATGGCCGCTGTGAGTAGCTCGATACTCATGGTTCAGTTCTTCCGGGCCATGGTCTCCAGCGCTTTGGAAACGCTGTCGAGCGAGGTGTGGCTGCTCTGCGCCATGAAACTCATACGCATAAATTCGGCGGTTAGCTTGGTGATTTCAGACGGGCTGTCAGCCCCTTCATCACCGCTGATGACGGTCGCTTGCTGCTCAATCTTGGAGGCCTGATTATCGAGTGCAGAGCCCCAAGCCCCGGCAAAGGCCTCGAACCAATTGCGGTTGCGGCTGCTGGTAAACATCGATGGGCTGGAGCTCAGATTCGCCAATACCCGTCCGCTAATATCCGTCATGTCACTTCCTTTCGTGCTCGGTTCAATTCTGGCATTTCACATCACTAAAGTGTCGCGCATCCCTTCGCGCTCAACAGTCACTTGGCCTTCGCCAATCTCTACGATTTTGTGCCCGGTCGGCAGGCTGGCACCTACAAACCAGCGGGTCCCATCTTCGGTCACCAAATAGCCAGGGTCACCTGCCACAAAGCTGGCCGCGCCATATCCGGGCGCATTGAAGAAATAGGCGAGATCACTGCCGCCGCGATTGGGGTCCGCACGAAACTCAACAGAGCGGACATGCGGCAGGTCTTTCTGGACCAAAGCGGTCAGTTCGCCTTGCTTGTCCTTGGGCAAAAACGGCCCTTCAATGATCAAACCACTCGCACCGGCTGGCAAAGCGCGCGCGTCGATTTTTTGGGCCGAAAGCAGGTCAGTTGCGGTTTCCGCCGCTTCCGACAGTGTCTCAACCCCAACGAACAATGACGGGTGCTCTGCCGCTGCCCATTCGCGCAATTGCAGCAAAGCGCTCTCATTGGGGACTAGACCGGTTACCGCCAGCGCGCCCGTGTCTGCGGCGCGTCCAACCTCAAGGCCCCGAAACCCTTGATCAACCAACGCCAGCTCAATGGCGGTGGGATCATCAGCGTCGGGACTAAGCGCGGTGTTCCCAAAGAACGCACCGCCCGCAACCACGAGCAGCGCGGCTCCAATCAGGCCCAGCTTTCCAGCGGTCCATTCGATCCCGGCAATCTTGGTACGAGCCGGCTGAGAACGCAGCGCCAAGCGCTCGCCCATATCTGTCGCGGGCAAAGCATCTGTCTCTTGCAAAGCAACAACCATGGTCTCACTGGCGGCTTCGCTCGCATCAGACCAACGTTCTTCATCATCGCCGCCAATTGCAAATTGCAGATCACCAATCTGGACCGGAAGATAGGGCTCAAGCACCAGCTTCTCGCCGGACCCCATATCACGGCCCAACACCACCGCCTCGCCAGAGACAATCTCAAGCATGGGTCGCTTTCCGCAGGTTGCAAGCCTTAGCGTGCAGCCTTTCGTCGAGCGATCGCGCAGAACGATATCATTTTCGAAACTGTGACCAATTGCCAGCGAACGACCGGGCGGCAAACGATGCTCCGCCCCTTGCGAGCGCCCATTCAGTACCCGTAGCGTCAGCGATATGCTTTCGCCAAGCTCCTGCACCTCGGCAACGGAAGAATGCGCATTCATCGGCGGCGCCTCGGAGTGACAGGCTCTTCGCCGCGCAGCTGTTCCATAAACAGAGGCTCGACCTCATTGGCGGACAATTGAGCCGTGCCAAGATTGCTGATCCTAGGCGTAAGCAGGAAGAGGCGTTCGTAATGATCCTCACCTTTCTTGCGCTTGCGAAACAGCTGACCAAGGCCCGGAATATCGCCCAGCAGCGGTGTCTTGCGCTTCCGGTCATATGTCGTCGTCCGGGTCATACCGCCCAGCATTACGCTCTCGCCTTGGCGCACGATCATATGCGTTGCCAGATTGGCCCCGCCGGTCACAGGCACACCATCGACCACCATGCCATTGAGCTGTGTGTCGTCGATCTCAATCTGCATGCGGATCCGCATATCGCCGCCATCTTCGATGGCAGATGGCCGCACCCGCATTGTCAGGCCATAATCAACGGTAACAGCGTCCACTTCTCGCTCGCCCTCCAGCTTGATCACTTGCTGAGTGCTGTCTCCGAAAGAGGCGACTTCATTGTTCAATGACGTGAGCAATTGCCGTGTTGTCACGCGAACCGCACCGCGCTCTTCCAACGCCTTCGCACGGGCCAAGAACACACCTCCATCACCGCTCAGATAGCCGCCCGTAATCCCGCCCGGCCCGAAATTTGGGCCGCCACCGAAGAGCAGGCCCAGGCTCTCGATGCCAAAACCGAAATCAAGGCCCAGCTCTTTGAGCTTCGTAACGTTAAGCTCGAGGATCGTAACCTGCGTCTCAATGCTCAGCGGCTCGATATCGAGGTTAGCGATCAGCTTCTCATAGACGCCCATGGTCTCTGGCCGATCTCGCACGATCACCGCATTGACGGTCGTATCGGCCGAAATTCGCGGTCCATTCAAATCGCGTTCAATTCCCCGCCGGTCGTCTTCGTCCCGCTGGCTGAATTCCCGGTTTCGATCATCAAATGGCCGATCACGCAGGCTGCGTAACCCGGTGGTGCTGTATTCATTTGCGGAATTTGAAGTGACGCTGCCTACTTGCCGACCATCGCCCATTTGCTCCTGAAGCAGAGTTGCGACACCCGGAATAATCGTGAGCAAGTCAGCATTACGAACTGGGCGATCAGCTGCGCTGCGATATTTCAGATAGAAAATGCGCACTTCAAACGGATTGCGAAGGCCCGCCTGCCGGATCACCTCGGAACGCACGCTGTCGCGCGCTAGCGGTGCGCGAAGCAATGGCGAGGCGACAAGAGTTGACGTCTTTTCAATTGGGACGATTTGTTTTGAAGCAGACAATGCCTGAGCCTGCAATTGACCAGTCATATGCTCGACCTTGTCGAGGAAAGACGGAACGCCCGTGGCCAAGACCATCCCATTCCTGGTCTGAACCGTGTTGACCTGATCCGTAAGCCCCATGCTCTCGACTTGAGCACGAACTTTTTCGCCATCGTAGGTCGGTATGGATCGGCTGGAAATTTCATTGTTGCTGTAGATCCGAGCAACTGCGCCATCCCAGTAAACGACAAGGCCATAAGCGCGTGAGATTGTGCCCCAAATGGTTGAGGGATCGTCCTTAAAGACGCCCTGCACCTTGCCTTTTACTCCAGTGCTAACTTTGGCCCGAAGACCAGCCTCACTGAACAAATCAGCCACAAAGTCTCGTACATCCTGACCGCGCGCACTGATCGATATTGGGTCCTCCTGAAACGGAACCTCACCTGCGCTCACCGCTACTGGTGACAGCATTGCCGCCAAACCGAGACCAGCGATTATTGGCCGACGCATGGCTCTCATCAAAACAGGGAAAATCGAACGGGTGTTAAGGGGATTCACTCCGCAGCCTCCGCATAAATTTCGTCCGGCTCAGCTGCATGAGCAACCAAATCCGGAGCGATGTCGAGTTGCCGCACCACATCAAGCGGAACGGCGGGGTTCAATTCGTTGAAACTCAAAACTGGTACATCAAACAAATCAGCCGCGCACACGAGGCGCAAAGGCCGGCGCAGGTCTTGCGCGGTCAGGATAGCGCGGGCGCCGCCGGCCTCGACTTCCTGCCCAATCAGTTTGACGAGATCGCGCATGCGCAAGGGATCAACGGCGAGGCGCGGCTGACCGTCAATGCTCGTCAATGTCGCACGGATCGCATCTTCTGCGCGCGGGCCGATCATCATGACCTTGAGGCGCCCGTCCTCGCATAGCGGGGCAACAATATTGCGCCGCAAGGCAATACGGACGCGCGCGGCGATCATATGCGCTTCGCGTTCGGTTTGCCCAGCCTCGCTGATCGCAGCGATGCAATCGCGCATATTGCGCAGCGACACCTGCTCATCAGCCAATATGCGCAGGACTTCGACGATGGTCTGGATCGGTACGGCGCGCACCGCTTCCTTCACCACTTCTGGGTGGCTCTCGCCCAACACGTCGAGCTGGTCAGTGACCTCTTGCAGACCAAGGAACAGAGTCAGATTGCGGCGCAGGAGCTCACGCATAAACGCAGGCACTCGCTCCTGGATTTGCTCCGGCTTCTCGCGCGCTGCACCCAGCGGAGCATCATAAGCCAGCAGCTCCCAGCTTCCCTCCGGCTCATCGTCTTGCATCCGCTGAACCCTCAGCGCAGGAAGAGCCACACCGGAAACCATTTGCAGATCGTCTTTGGCCGCCTCAAGCTCGCTGGTCAGCAGCGCCATCTTGCTCGCATTCATCGTGCCCCACTGGAGCGACAGGACCAGTGGCTCTACCTGCGGCGCAGGGCGCGCTTTCAGGATGATTTCTTCTGCAACAGGCGCCTCATCGGTTTGTCCGCGCGCTACGAATTCGCGCATCTTGCCGCCAACAACAGGATCGCGCCAAGCGCCCACCAACATCAGCGTCAGCCCGAGCGCGCAGAATACGGCCCAAGGGAAACCCGGGATTAGCCCAAGCGCCAGAGCAATCGCGCCCGCGGCAACCAATGTTCCGGGACGCGCACCGATTTCAGAGAAGATCGCTGGAGCGAGATCAGGCTTCGTGCTTGGATCATTGCTGCGTGTCACCAGCAATCCAGCAGCGAGCGCACACAGAAACGCAGGGATTTGCGCAACCAACCCATCACCAACCGTCAGGATCGAAAAGGTTGACGCAGCCTCACCCAGTGAGAGGCCAAAGGTGAGCATCCCAACCGCGATGCCGCCAATGAGATTGATGACCACGATCACGATTGTGGCGATCGCATCACCTTTCACGAACTTCATCGCACCATCGAGGCTGCCGTAGAGCCGGCTTTCCTGCTCGAGTTCGCTGCGCTTCTTACGCGCTTCATCCTTAGTCAGCATTCCAGACCGCAGGTCGCTGTCGATGGAAAGCTGCTTGCCCGGCATCGCGTCGAGGCTGAAGCGCGCGCACACCTCGGCGACCCGCTCTGAACCTTTGGAAATCACAATGAACTGAACCACTGTGATGATCAGGAAGACGACAAGGCCAACGATGATATTGCCGCCAGCGGCCGTCTCCCCAAATTCGGTAATGATTTGGCCGCCATCCATTTCGGTCAGGATCATCCGCGTCGTCGCGATACTGATCGCCAGTCGCGCGACCGTTGTGAACAGCAGGATCGACGGGAAGGTGGAGAATTCGAGCGGATGGCGAGCGCCAATCACCGCAATAAGCAGCAATGCCGCGGCGGTGAGATTGAAGGCAATGAACACGTCCAGCATCACTGGAGGTATTGGCAAAATCAGCATTGCGAAGATTGCGACCAACCCGCCGATAACAATCAGCTGGGCCGTTGGCACTGCCGATGCGGCATTTTTAAGCTTCGCGCTGAGCGCCATCAGAAGTTCACCGCAATCCCATTCTCGCCAGCTAATGAGACGTAATTCGCCTTCACTTTGGCAACATAATCTTGTGTTTCACGATAGGGCGGGATCCTCATGCCGTGCTTGCGAACGGCGCCTTCACCTGCGTTGTACGCAGCGAGCACTAGCTCCAGATCCCCATCGAATGTCTGCCACAAACGGCTGAGCAATTTCGCACCCGCATTGATATTGGTCGTGGGATCGAACAAATGCTGCGGATTTCTCACCCCCAAATCGCGGCCTGTACCCGGCATAACCTGCATCAGCCCCCTCGCGCCCGCATGACTGACCGCACGGTCGCGGTAACGGGATTCTTGCTTAATGACAGCGTGGAGAAGCAGAGGATCGACCCGGTGGGCCCGCGCTGCCTGCTCGATTATCGCGTCGAAGCGTGTGCCATAGCTTTGCGGGCTGAGCGCCAGCACCGCTTCAACATCCTGATCGCCGATCTGCCCTTGGTCACCCAAGCCATCGCCCTCGATCGGGCGGCGCGCGCTTTCAGGAGGGATGATTGCGACAATAGACCCATCGCCCAGCTTGAAAGTCTCAGCCTCAAAGCTCGGTTTTGCACCCGCTTTCTCAGGTCTTTTGCTCTGGTTCTTCGCGTCCGTCTTGGCCGCCAAAATGAACCTCGGATCGTCGGTCGCCTCGTCATTGTAACCGGGGCCGCGGGGCATTGTCTCCGCCTCTTCGGAGATCGTCGTGCTGCGCACATTATCGCGCGGACGGTTTGCCCTAAAAGCTGGCGACTCGATCACAGTGGTTTCGGGACAATGGCCCAGCAAACCCTCAAAATGTCTAAGCGAATCAACGCTCGCCACACGAATGGGCGCATCGACCTGACATTCGCCTGGATTTTCGATTGGGTCCGGATCCCGCTCTTTAGCTGCGACGCTCACACCGCTGAGCGCAGTCAAACCAGCACCCATTAAAGTAAGCTTCAGACTATAAGACTTCATGCCTTGAAGAATTAGGACAAAACTATTTTGTGTTTTACTTGACACGCGACCTCCTGTTCAGAACTCAGTTCTAAACCAATCAAGTAACCTAGCTATCTCGCTAACGGGTTGGGAATCCTGCCTTTGACCCCACCAAGCCAGCAACCACGATGGTAAAGGATATTTGGTAAGTTTGAAGGCCCCACATAAACCTTGGGAAAACTTGCTCAATTGCCCGGAATTGCGTGCGTTGTGCGACGAATTGAGTGCTTTTCGCATTTTCAGTTCACCGTAAAATTGGAGCAATTCGTCTGTGACAGATTTGTGAACCGATTACTGCAACCGAGTCGAGTCGTGAAAAGTTTCACTGGTAACGACTTCAAAGCCCGTTGACTTTACTAACAGGCGTGCAAATAACGTGGCCTCCGGGCCTGCCATCCGGAGTCGCGTGGGGGCGAAAAATTGTCTCTACGCTCGCATCAAAAGCCCGTTTCTGACAGGCGTCTTATGAGGTGAGTGGCAGGCCAAATGGCGGATGAAGATAAAGGCGGCGACAAAACAGAGCTGCCGACCCCCAAAAAGCTACGAGATGCCCGCGAAAAGGGGGACATTGCCAAGGCTCAGGACATTACGTCCATGCTCGGCACGTTCGGGGCAATCCTATTACTCATGGTAGCGGGCGCGTGGATCGCGCGCAGCATTGCTGATTTTGGTGAGCGGGTAGTGACCCAGGCGGCCAGCGGCGATTTCAATTTGGCATTCGATGGCTTGGCGGGAGAAGGAGCCTTGCTGCTGCTGATGCTGAGCGCTGTGATACTTATACCGCTGTCTGCGCTCGGTGGTTTGTCAGAAGCCTTCCAAACTCGCGGCCTGTTCGCGCCGAAGCGGCTTGAACCGAAATTTGAGAACATCAATCCGGTCAAAGGATTGAAGCGATTGTTCGGTAAGGACGGATTGGTCCAATTGGTCAAAACGCTGGCGAAAGTGCTCGCCGTGCTCGCCGTCATTTGGCTCGTCGCTTACGGGCATATTGAAAAAATGGGCTCCATGCTGCTGCCCGCCTCAGAAGCCGTTTGGCGAGATGGGCTTGGCGCACAGGCAGGATCGCGTGATGCCGCCCTGACCTACAGCATAACGCTTGAGATCCTTGCTTGGGTCGGCGGGCTATTCGTTGGGATCGCGCTCATCGATAACGTCTGGACCAAACAGCGCTTCCTCAAAAAAATGATGATGAGCCGGCGCGACATCAAACAAGAGGTGAAGCAGGACGAAGGTGATCCGCATGTAAAAGACCACCGGCGGCAGTTGGGTCAAGAATGGGCGCAATCAGGCGCTATCTCAGCCACGCATGACGCATCGGCATTGCTCGTCAATCCGACCCATCTGGCCATCGCGCTCGACTATGATCCAGACCGCGCCCCGGTCCCCGTGATTTTGGCACGCGGCGATGGTGAAATCGCGCAGGCTATGCGGGAGGCAGCGGTCGACGCCGAAGTCCCAATCATCCGCCACATCCCAACGGCGCGCAAACTGTGGGCGCGCGGCGAGGTTGGTGAGATGGTTCCCGAGGAATTGTTCGATGCGATCGCCGAGGTGATCTTGTGGGCGAAGCGTGCCCGGGCCGGAAAGGCTCCGATGGAATGTGAGCTCGACCATGGTCGCGCGCCGCACAGCGAACCAAGTGACAAAGAACCAATGGAGTTAGAACCGTCATGACCATCGGAACGGTGCTTTCGTCCCTGCTCGCAATCATCTTGTCTCTGGCCTTCGTTATCGCTCTCGCATGGGGCGGGCTTTACCTTATGCGGCGGTTTCAGGACGGGAGCTTTGGGAAGCTCGGCGGCCAGCAAGACACTCGCAATTTGCGCTTCATCCGGGCCCTGCCAATTGGACCGCGCGAACGCTTGGTTCTGATTGAGATTGAGGGCGAGGAGATGCTGCTGGGTGTGACCGCGCATTCAATCTCTCGGCTGAGAGAATGGCCCGCTCCCGGCTCTGCCGAACCGGCCACGGACGCTGCGGACTACTATGCCGATCAAACGCCAAACGATGCCGCAAAAGAGCGGCCACGTTTTCGCCTGCGTATGTCTGATGAGGGGCAGATATGAGCGCTCAGCAGGATCAACCCGAAGGCGTCGCCAGCAGTCTGCCCAGCTTGAACGCCGACCAATGTGCCTGGGCGCATCATGCGGCCCGTTTGCTAGCCCGCCGGGGTATCGCGACATCAATTGTACCAGCTCAGTCTTCACAAGCGGGCTGGTACAAAGCAGATGGGCTTGCGTTTCGCCCTCCGCCAGAGACGCGCGCGCCACTGGGCGCAGCGGCTGACGCATTGGTGGACGCTTTGGCTTTGCACAATTCGTCGCTCGATGAGATTGAGCAGGCGACCGGCCTCGCTGCTGAGTTCGACAATCATGGCGAGCTCGGCGATGATCTTGCCTGCGTCCGCCTCACTCGCGCCGGTGAGCCTTTGGGCGAGATCGCGCCGCTTGCGCCGCCGCCCATACCCTGTCCCGCAGCCACTCCGGTGCCAGTGCCGCTGTCGCTCGCTGCTACGCGGCTTACTCTGGATGAGGCTGAGGCACTGGGAGGGGGCGATCTGCTGCTTCTTTCTGGATCGCCTTGGCCCGTTATCGAGAACCCGGCCAGCCCCGTTGGCGGCGGCGTAGTATTCGATCCGCAAACAGGGCGGCTGATTGCCGCGCTTACGAACACCCCTAACAACTTTGAGGCAACTCCGATGAGTGACCCATCAGACACCAGTCAAATGACCGTGCCAGTGGCTCTGCAATTGCCCGATGCAATCCTATCGCAAGAGGATCTGGCCGCCCTTGCAAATGCCGGATCGATTGACCTCGGCCCGGTGACAGAGGGCCTCCAAGTCACTGTCAGCGTCGGCGGATTGCCAGTTGGCAAAGGCGAGATTGTCCGCGTGGGCGATCGGTTCGCAGTGCTGGTCGAGAGCCCCTCACCAGCCGCAAACCAGCCTGGCGGTCAAAGCGCCGACACGGCCGCGCCCGCCGCCGAAGAAGCATCGCCCGGTGATCCGTTGAGCGATACTGGCGAGCTGGCGGCAGAAACAGAATGATGGAACTCGGGACATTCACACCCGGCTCCGCGCTGATCACAGTATTGCTGATCGCGCTGGCTCCGTTCCTAGCTGTGATGGTCACCAGCTTCACAAAAATCGTGGTTGTCCTGGCCATCGTGCGCAGCGCGCTTGGCCTGCAGCAAACCCCGCCCAACATCGTTCTCAATGGACTGGCGCTGATCCTGTCCGTCTATGTCATGTATCCGACCCTTCAGGACATGTCAGCTGCCGCTGGAATGGGGACAGAAACCGAGGCTACCATGCCGGGCGATAGCCCTGCCGGCCCGTCCCAACTTGGCGATACCCAAGAGATCATATCAACCGCCGACAAAGCCAAAGAGCCGCTGCGCAAGTTCCTGATCGCCAATACGGATGCAGAAGACCGAGCCTTCTTCTTGGCGACACAGCGGCGCATAAGCGGGCCAGAACGCGCGGCACAAATTAGCGACAGCGATTTTGTCATCATCGTCCCGGCGTTCGCGGTGCGCGAGCTGACAACAGCCTTTCAGATTGGGTTTCTGATATTCCTGCCGTTTCTGATCATTGATCTGGTGATCTCGAATATCTTGCTCGCGCTCAACATGATGATGCTCAGCCCGGTCACGATCTCACTGCCGTTCAAGATCTTGCTGTTTGTGGTCATCGATGGGTGGGCCAAACTCAGCCATGGATTGGTGCTGTCCTATGCGATGTAGCAAGGCGGGGCTTTGGCCATGAACCTGACCGACATCACGCTTGAAGCATTGTGGCTAGTCCTGCTGCTTTCAGCTCCGCCGATTATCGCCGCGTCGGTGGTCGGCCTGATGGTCGCCGTGGTGCAAGCAGCCACACAGATCCAAGAGCAGACGCTCCAATTCACCCTGAAGTTCTTCGCAATCGTGCTGACCCTGTTCATCACTGCCAGTCTGATGGTTGGCAGCCTGTTCGCCTTTAGCGACAAGATTTTTAGCAATCTCAACGGGTTGGTTGGATGAGTGTTGGGGGCGCACTTGGCCAATCGCTGATTTCAGCCGCCCCTTGGACTGAGCAAGCGCTGCTGGTCGGTGCCGCATCTGCGCGGTTTGCCATGGCCTTCATCATGCTGCCTTTGTTTTCGCCGCAACTGATCCCGCCGCTGGTGCGCAATTCCCTGATCATCGCCTTTGGTTTGGTCGCTCTATCACTGCCTGTCTCCTTCTCGCCCAGCACCTTGACCGCAGCACAGTGGCTGGCGCTGTTCGGGCGCGAAGCGGCGGCAGGCGTTGTAATTGGTCTGTTCTACGCGACATTCCTCTGGGCCATGGCCTCAGCAGGCGAGATCATCGACAGCAAAACGGGCGCCACCATTGCGCAAGTCGTCGATCCTATTTCCGGGAACACGCAATCACTTTCCGCCACTCTGCTGGGTAGGTTTGCGCAAGTAACCTTCGTAACCGCCGGCGGCCTGACGCTGCTCATTGGAACCCTGATGATGAGCTATGCCCTTTGGCCAATGGGGCCGGGCGGGGTCGGGCTCGACATGTCATCAGTCATCCTGTTTGAGGGGGAGTTTGGCCGGTACTTTATGATTGCCTTCATTCTCGCTAGCCCTGCGCTTATGGTCTTGTTCATGATCGACCTTGGTATGGGATTGCTCAATCGCTTTGCGCAGAACTTCAACGTGTTCATGCTTTCACTCTCGATCAAAGCCACCGCTGCGATCTTTGTACTCGTCTTGATCTTGCCTTTACTCGGCAATCTGGTCGTGAACGATCTGATGTCGCGCGATGCCGTTGCGCAGGGCATGCTTGACCGCACAGGAACACCGCAGTGACACAGCGTCCCAACCATCCTGCGGCCGAGGGCCTTGCCACTCGCGCTAGCTCGCAAGGCAGTCCGCGGAGCGGCTCGGAGGTTGATACCGAATTGCTCGCGCTGATTGAGGAGATGCGCAGCGCCGCCAAGCGTGATCCATCGCGCAAGCGTGAGGTCACCGTAGGCGAGTTCCTGGTCGATGGAGCGCGTGTTCCACTGTCTCTGGTTGATCCATTGCAGCAGCTGACCCGTACCGAAGCCGCCGCCCTGAGGTTCGCAGGATGGGGACGCTCCAACGCTGACATTGCGACCTTGCTTGCGATTAGTGAGGGCACCGCCCGCACGCACCTAAACAGTGCGGTGCGCAAACTGGAGCTTGATGGGATGCGCGGGCTGGTCGCGCTCGCAGGCTTGCTGTTTCACCCGCTGGACTAGCGCCGAGATACGGCGAACCGCGCCAATCTATACGATCTGCAGATACTTCGGAACTTGATAACCCGGTACCGCTGACATCGAATGATTAATTCGGCGAAGGTGTTTGCTATGAATGGGATTACCAGCTCTGCACAGGGTTCGAGTAGCAACTTCGCAGAAGGCCTGCCGCCAAGCAGTTTTGAAACGCTTGACCGACTAGATGATGGGTTTGTCGCACCTCCGCCGGAGATGACCCGAAGCCAATGGCTCGAACAGGCGCGCAATAGCACCAATCCCGCAACGCAGGCGTATTTGAATGAGCTCATCACTTTGGCCGGTGGTCGCACGGATGACGCAGCTCTCAATCAGGTGATCGATCGCTTCCAGGCGCTACAAGCGGCGAGCACTGCTAGCGAATTGGCAGCAGCACAGCGCGGTTTCATCGATCAAATTGGCACAGCTCTGCAACGGTTAGACCCGCTTAACAATTTGCTGAACCTAGTCCAACCGCAGATCGCCGATATGGCTCGAACCGCAGGACTTGAGCAGACTGAATGGGGGGCCTCGCTTCAAGGTGTACTCGATAACCCCGGCACGCTCAGCGCATTTAACAATGGCTTGCGGCAAGGCATGTTGAACGGCGCAAAAGACTTAGTGGTAGGGACACTCGAGCTGGCCGGTAAAACGTTGCAATATGGCGCCGACAGCGGGGTCTTGGGTGATGCAGGTGACTGGCTGCGCGATAATGTTGGCGGCTTAGGTAGCGGCGCATTCGATGCCATTATACCATCGGCCGCGCGCGGAGAGGCGACCACCGCCACACTTGACCGCATGGGTTCAGTGATCGGCGACTATGCAAGCGCCGTGGCCGCTAATCCTGGCCGCTTAAAAACAGATATCGCCAATGCTCTGGATGCACAGTGGAGCAGTCTAAAAGATGCCCACGCCGCCGCCGCTGCGCTTGGACCGGAGGCGGAGGCGCAATGGTTTGGCGAAGCCATTGGCCGCGTCACCTTCGAGGTGGCTAGCACTTTCATACCGGTTGCAGGACAAGCGGGTAAAGCAAGCAAGGCCGCGAATGTCGCAGCAGATGTCGGCGATGTTGCAGTTGATGCGGCGCGTCTGGCGAACCGGACTGATGCAGCCGCAGATGGAGCGCGGCTCGCAGAGGGCGCTGACAATGTGCTGGACGCTGCGCGGGCCGCACGTGCAGGTCGGAGCATTGACCATGCATTTGGTTCAAACTCAGTAAGGTATACCTACGATTCCCAAGGACGATTGGCATCGGCGAAGGCTGAGCTAAGCGAAGTGTTCAGCGGGCTAGATCGGAGCAATGCAGAAACAGCCGCGCAGCGCGATGTTGCGCGCTTGGGTCAAACCGGCGACCACGGCGGCCATGCCGCTGGACATAGATTTTTGGGGGATCAAGGTGAACGGGCAATGTTCCCGCAAAACGGCACTCCGCGCGATGTTGTGATCGACGGACAGAATGTTCGTTTGAAAAATCTCAACAGCGGCGCATTTGCGAGATTAGAAAATGAAATCGCCGACTGGATTAACGCTGGCGGCAAAGTCGACTATGAGATCAATTTCTCTGACTTCGACGGTGTACGTCCGGGGCGGATCGAAGTAAGGTATAGCGTCCGCGACGCCGATGGAGACGTGATCTTTGAAAATAGCAAGGCATTCCGCAATGAAGCCGGTCAGAGTTTTGACCGCATTTCTGCTGCCGATATGCCTCAATATTTCGAGTGATCAAGAAGGAATTGAAGCGATGAATATTGAGGATTCGCAACTCGACCAATCGAATACTTATGTGAACGAAATTGCGCGTCTGTTGCTGCAAACTGAGCGTTTGAGCGATGATTGGGAAGCGGTTGCCTTGAGCGTCATTCTCGATGGCGAATCATACGATACTGCAGGTTTCAAGTATAAAGCGAATGGCAAAATTGTTCCGATTGCTCCCAATGAGTGGGAGTTCTACGAAAAGCTGATTGCCTACCGTGATTTTCAGGCCAAGCAGTCGGGCGATCCGGTGTGGAAGAGCTGCCTCATCCAAATTGATCGCGCATCCAACTCTTTTGAAATCCACGTTGAATATGACGATCCAATGCGTTGGAAAATCACGCCCAAAAATCTCGCCCAGATGCGAGATTCTCTGAGGCCTTAGGGACTGCATCGACCTGTGGCTCACAGGACATAGCGCGCTCCCTAAATTGTCAAAGGTTTGCTCGTTCGATTGAGGCACTGAAGCCATGCGCCTATCCGGGCCGGCTGTATGAGCGAGATTGCAACTCATAATTCGCCCACATGGGGCAAGGAACTGCGAGCGACCTTGCTGCTCGCGGGTCCACTTGCGGCTGCCAATCTCTTGCAGATGCTCACCTATGCTGTCGATGTAATCTTCATTGCCCGGCTCGGCGATGAACAGCTTGCGGCATCGGCGCTCGCCGTTTCATTGTTCGGGCTGGTGCTCTGGGCCATGACAGCTCTTACCGGCGCCGTTGCCCCGCTTATTGCCGAGGCCATTGGCGCACGCTCGCCATCTTTTCGGCCAGTCAGACGTTCCACAAGAATGGCCCTCTGGCTTGCGTTAATAACCGGCGCATTGGGCATGGGTATCTGCCTGCTGCTCGAGCCATTGATGCGGGTTACCGGCCAGCAATCATCAATAATCGCGCTCGCACGTGAATATAATGTCGTGATCATCTTTTCGATGATCCCAATGCTGTTGGCCGGCGTTTTGCGCTCCTATGTTTCGGCGCTTGGCCGTCCGATCTTTGCGACAGCAATTACCGGGCTTGGGGTTTTTGTGAACGCCGCCGCGAATTACGCCTTTATCTTCGGCAATTTCGGTGCCCCGGAGATGGGCCTGACAGGTGCAGCTGTCGCGACGATCATCACGTCACTCTTCACGCTTGCCATTTACGTCATCGTAATCCTCGGCGATCCCGCACTTGCCAAGTTTCGGATATTCTACCAATTCTGGAAACCAGACTGGCAACGGTTCTGGCAGATCATTCGGGTCGGTACACCTATCGCGTTTACCGTCACTGCAGAGGCCGGGATCTTTGGTGCTGCAGCATTCATGATGGGCCGCTTTGGTGCGGCAGAGCTTGCCGGTCATACGGTCGCCCTACAATTGGCTGCACTCGCTTTCCAGATACCCTTCGGGGTGGGGCAAGCGGTCACAATTCGCGTGGGCTATTTTTACGGGGCCCGCGACCCGCTAGGGGTGAAACGGGCGGGCTGGGTCGCACTCGCAATCGGCACAGGCTTTATGGCGCTCACTGCCAGCGCGATGGTCTTCGCGCCATATCTGCTGCTCTCGATCTATGTTGATCCATACGCGGCAAAGAATGCCGCTCTTGTCGGGTTTGCGCTCCAATATCTTGTACTAGCCGCCGCGTTTCAGCTGGTAGACGGGGTGCAAGCCGTGGCGGCAGGCGCGCTACGCGGATTGCAGGATACACGCGTGCCAATGTGGATCGCGATTTTCAGCTATTGGGTGCCCGGCATCGGGCTTTCTATCTGGCTGGGGTTCTTCACTTCGTTGGAGGGAGTTGGTGTCTGGATTGGACTTGCCGTCGGCTTGGCTTCCGCGGCGGTTCTTCTCACATGGCGCTGGATGCTGCGTGAAAAACTGAGCCTTACCCGGCACCCGATCTAATCTGGCGCGAGTTTCCGAAAAAAATATCGCGGGCAGAGTGTTGACTCATGCAGGCGCCACAACCACATGCCCCTCGCTGGCACTCTCAAGCGGAGAGTGCCAATCTATTTATCAACCTAAGAAGAAAGGTCATCATTATGGCATTTCGTCCGCTGCACGACCGCGTTGTCGTGCGCCGCATCGAAGCCGACCAGAAAACCGCTGGCGGCATCATCATCCCTGATAGCGCGCAAGAAAAACCAAGCGAAGGCGAAGTCGTCTCCGTTGGTGAAGGGGCTCGCGATGACAGCGGTGCGCGTATCGCGCTCGACGTCAAAGCTGGCGACCGCGTTCTGTTCGGCAAATGGTCCGGCACCGAAGTCAAGATCGACGGTGAAGACCTGCTGATCATGAAGGAAAGCGACATCATGGGCGTGATCGGCTGAGCCGAGCGATCCCAATAGCTTTTCAATCAATCCAATTTTTCAGGAGAAACAATCATGGCTGCTAAGGACGTAAAGTTCGGCCGCGATGCCCGTGAAGGCATCCTCAAGGGCGTAGACACGCTCGCCAACGCCGTAAAAGTGACGCTCGGCCCGAAGGGTCGCAACGTTGTCATCGACAAGAGCTTTGGCGCACCGCGCATCACCAAGGACGGCGTAACCGTCGCCAAGGAAATCGAACTTTCTGACAAGTTTGAAAACATGGGCGCGCAAATGCTCAAGGAAGTTGCGTCGAAGACCAACGACCTCGCCGGTGACGGCACGACCACTGCCACCGTATTGGGCCAGGCCATCATCCGCGAAGGCATGACCGCTGTTGCAGCTGGCATGAACCCGATGGATCTGAAGCGCGGTATCGACACCGCGACCACGAAGGTCGTCGAAAATCTCAAAGGCCGCTCGAAAGAAGTCGCTGGCTCATCTGAAGTTGCACAAGTTGGCGTGATCTCTGCCAATGGTGACAAGGAAGTTGGCGAGAAAATTGCCGAAGCCATGGAAAAGGTCGGCAAAGAAGGCGTCATCACGGTTGAGGAAGCCAAGGGCCTCGAATTCGAACTCGACGTGGTTGAGGGCATGCAGTTTGACCGCGGCTATCTGTCGCCGTACTTCATCACCAACCCGGACAAGATGACGGTTGAACTCGAAAACCCGTACATCCTGATCCACGAAGCCAAACTGTCGAACCTGCAAGCTATGCTGCCAGTGCTCGAAGCGGCTGTTCAAAGCGGCCGTCCGCTGCTGATCATCGCTGAAGACATCGAAGGCGAAGCGCTCGCGACCCTCGTGGTCAACAAGCTGCGCGGCGGCCTCAAGGTTGCAGCGGTCAAGGCTCCTGGTTTTGGCGATCGCCGCAAGGCAATGCTGCAAGACATCTCGATCCTTACCAAGGGCGAAATGGTCAGCGAAGATCTCGGCATCAAGCTAGAGAACGTCACACTCGGCATGCTGGGTGAAGCCAAGCGCGTCACCATCGACAAGGACAACACCACGATCGTCGACGGCGCTGGCGCTGAAGAAGACATCAAAGCCCGCGTCGGCGAGATCAAGGCTCAGATGGAAGCCACGACCAGCGATTATGACCGCGAGAAACTGCAAGAGCGTCTGGCGAAACTCGCTGGCGGTGTTGCTGTGATCAAGGTTGGCGGCGCTTCAGAAGTCGAAGTGAAGGAACGCAAGGACCGCGTTGATGACGCGCTCCACGCGACCCGCGCAGCTGTCGAAGAAGGCATCGTCCCTGGCGGCGGTACTGCACTGCTCTACGCCTCGAAGGTTCTCGAAGGCCTCAAGGGTGAAAACGACGACCAGACCCGCGGTATCGACATCGTGCGCCGCGCGATCTTGGCGCCGGTTCGTCAGATTGCTGCAAACGCTGGCCATGATGGCGCGGTTGTTTCTGGCAATCTGCTGCGTGAAGGCGATGAGACCCAAGGCTTCAACGCTGCGACCGATACCTATGAAAACCTTGTAGAAGCTGGCGTGATCGACCCGACCAAGGTTGTTCGCACCGCATTGCAGGACGCAGCTTCGGTTGCTGGACTGCTGATCACCACAGAAGCGGCGATCACCGACACTCCAGAAAAAGAAGGCGCTGGCGCCCCTGCAATGCCTGATATGGGCGGCATGGGCGGAATGGGAGGCATGGGCGGCTTCTAAGCCCTCATCCCCTTCTAAAGCTTACAGAAAGGCCCCGGTGGAGCGATCCGCCGGGGCTTTTTCGTTGTTACAATCGCAAATCGAACCTTTCCATTCGCTCAGGGTTAACGCATGGATAATGCGTAACTCAAACAATGACGGACCGTCTCGTGATGAAAAAATACGCTGCCCTACTCCTGGCCTCTGTTGCTGTGACCGGATGCGACATGATGAGCGCTCCTGTCCCAACCATCGAATGCGCCACCACGCAAACCGAATGCATCAACGCTTGGTTTGACGAGAAGTTTGAAGAAGAGCTGAAATTCAGCCCCATCCGGCAAACCGCGCTTGGCCGCAAAACGGATTACGACAAGATCGACGATCTGAGCCTCGCTGCACAAGCCGCTCAGATCGAATGGTGGCAGGCCGCAACCGCCGAGATGGAAGCAAACTTCGACTATGATGAGCTGTCCGACGAGGCCAAGCTGTCATGGGACATGTGGCAATTTCGCAAGGAGCAGGCCGAAGCAGCGGCCGAGTTTAACAGCCAAGAATACGTCCTCCACCAAATGAACGGCACGCACACCTCGCTGCCCAGCTTTGTGATCGGCCAGCATAAGGTCGAAGATGAAAGCGATATGACCGCATTCATCGCGCGGCTTGGCGGGATTGGCACAGCGATGGATCAATTACTGGAACGCGCGCAAGCCAATGCGGAGGCTGGCACCCGCCCTCCTCGCTTTTCCTATGACGCAGTCATCGCAGAATTGGGAAAGCTCATCAGCGGCGCACCGTTCGATGATGGTGAGCCATCGGCGCTGTGGGCGGCGAGTGAGGAGCGCCTCGCCAGTCTGGTTGAGGCAGGCACAATTACCGAAGAACGCGCCGGTGAATTGCGCGAGGAAGCCCGCACAGCCCTCACCGATCAGATGGCGCCTGCCTATCAGCGCGTGATCGATTGGTTCACCGAAGATCGCCCCAATGCTGATGAACAAGCACAAGGCGTTGGCGCCCTATCGGATGGTGCAGTTTTCTACAATTACCGCTTGGGGCTGATGACCACCACCGAACTGACGGCGGATGAAATTCACGAGACGGGTCTCGCCGAGGTCACCCGCATTCTCACCGAAATGGAGGCGATCAAGGATCAGGTTGAGTTCGATGGTGATCTTCAGGCGTTCTTCGCCTTCATGCGCGAAGACGACCAGTTCTATTATCCCAACACCGATGCGGGCGCACAGCAATATATTGATCAGGCTGAGGAACACCTCGCCTTCATCAAAACCAAATTGCCTGAGTTTTTTGGCACTCTGCCCAAGGCCGATCTGGTCGTGAAACGGGTTGAGCCTTTTCGCGAGCAAGATGGCGCGGCGCAGCACTACCGCGCCGGCACGCCCGATGGTTCGCGTCCCGGCGTCTATTATGCGCACCTTTCCGACATGCGCGCCATGCCGATCCCGCCGCTGGAAGTGATCGCCTATCATGAAGGCAATCCCGGTCACCACATGCAAAGTTCAATTGCGCAGGAACTGACGGGTATTCCAAAGTTCCGCGCACAAGGCGGCTATATCCCGGCATTCGGCGAAGGCTGGGCGCTCTATTCAGAGCTCCTCGCGAAGGAAATGGGCGCGTATGAAGACCCCTATTCTGACTTCGGCAGGCTGACGACAGAGATGTGGCGGGCGATCCGACTGGTCGTCGACACAGGCATCCATTCCAAAGGCTGGAGTGAACAGCAGGCGATCGATTACTTCCTAGAAAACTCGCCCATGCCAGAGACGACGGTGCGCTCCGAAGTGCGCCGCTACATCGTCATGCCGGGCCAAGCGACCGCTTACAAAATCGGTATGATCCGCATTCAGGAACTGCGCGCCAAAGCCGAGGAAGAACTAGGCGAGAGCTTCGACATCAGGGGTTTCCACGATACGGTTCTGGGCGGCGGCTCAGTACCGCTCAGCATTCTGGAAAAACGGGTTGATCAGTGGATCGCTCAATCAAAAGAGAGCTGAGCCCTCCGCGCTAAAATACAAAAGGGCGGGATGGCTTAATTGCCGTCCCGCCCTTTGTTTTGCTCGCACCAGATGTACGGCGATGCTGAGCGTTATCCGCCTCGGCGGCTGTTCGCTGCGGCTTCAATCACATCCGCATCCCAAGTGACTTCGGTTTGCGTCTGCGGGTTAAACCGGGTGTTGGCATAGCTTGCGGCTTCCGCTGCAGCAATTTCCTCAGTGGTGAGAAACTCGCTTGGCTCAAGTGCAAACACGTCGATGCCGCGAGTGATTTCGGTCCCATAAATCCGGCCATTGTACCAATAAGACGACCAGTAACCGCCGACGACCAATTGCTCGGCATCAATCGGGCCGCGATCGAAATAAGCGATCTCAACCGGGTTTGAGCTGTCGGTGAAATCCATCACACTGATCCCGCCCTGATACCAGGATTGAACGAACAGATCGCGGCCCGGCACCGGAATGATCGAGCCGTTGTGCGCGACGCAGTTTTCCTTGTCGCCCTGCGGCGCAGGCATCTTGTAGTGGCTGCGGAATTCTAGCTTGCCCTCGGCGATATCGTAGATCGCATTCGCGCCCCACGTCATCGGGTCGGATGCGCGGCAACGTGCGCGGCCGCCGCCGCCCCATTCATCGGTGAAGATCACTTTCGTGCCGTCATTGTTGAACGTCGCGGAGTGCCAATATGCAAAGCCTTTATCGAATACGGCATCGATCCGCACCGGGTTCATGGGATCGGAAATGTCGAACAAGATACCATTGCCGGAGCATGCACCCGCGGCGATATTCTTGCTCGGGAAAACCGTGATATCGTGGCATTCGTCGGTCGGACGTGTATCCTGCGTGCCCTCACCACTGTCACCGCCGGTCCAAAGGCCTGCGATGCTGCCGGTTTCGGGGTCAGCAAAGACGCGCGGTGATTTTACGATGCGCGACTGAGATGGATCAGCCAGCGGAATTTCGATCACGTCGATGCTGAACAGGGCCGTTCGCGTATCACCAGCGATGTCGCCAACGCATCCGGCCAGCTCATCTTCTTCCCGAATGCTGGACGTGCCAGAGTTGTAGACGATGATTTTCGTGTCATCTGCGCTGACGATGGAGTGCGTGTGGCTGCCCCGGCAGGTTTGCACGCCCCCGACTTGGCGCGGGCGGGTCAGATCTGAAATGTCAAAAATGCGCAGGCCGCGAAAACGGTCTTCACTCACGTCTTCAGCAACGCCCTGCAGACCGCAATCGACGCGGCCCCGGGTTTGCTCGACGCTCATAACCAAGATATCGCCGACAACCGAGACATCCCCTTGGCCGCCTGGACAGACGACCGAGCTCATCAGATTGGGTGCGCCATCCTCGCTCAGCTTGTAGATGTTGAAACCGTGGTAGCTGCCAGCGACCATGATATCGTCGAAGAAGGCCATGTCGGTGTTGGCGAAATCGAGCAGAGGCGAACGCTCAGCAAACTTGGTGAGGTCTTCTTCCTCTTCGCGAAGCGGCGTGTCCTCAGCAAGCTCAGCGTCTTCTGCAGGCTCAGCCGCGTCCACTGCCTCTTCCGCTTTGTCCTCTTCCTCATCAGGAATTGCAGGCCGCAAATCGGCGGGGTTAGCCGGATCGAAGAAGCCAGCCGGTTTGGAAAGGCTCGCGACCTTGCGCAGGTTGAGAATTGCTTCACCGGCATCGGCAAAGCCAGCTTTCAAAGTTGCGCGCGGGTCAGCGGAGAGGCTGGCCAAAACGGTGTTCATCTTATCGATTTCGCTGGTCTGGTCGGCGTCCACATCGCCTGCGAATTTGAACAAGACAGGGTCAGCTGCACTGCCCGGCTGGCCGAGCAATTCTTCGACCATGTCGATTGCGCCTTCGTGGTGAGCAATCATCAGTGTCAGGAACAGGCGATCAAATTCAACGCCAGAAGCCGCCGCCAAAGCAGCCATTTGTTCCGGACTGGCCATGCCAGCCATCATATGGTGCATGTGCGCCGCATGGCCCGCATGGCCCGGTATTTGCGTTGCCTCGCCGCGATCCTTCAGCCAGCCTTCCATGAATTCAATTTCGTCGGCTTGGCTGGCTTCGATCCGGCCAGCGAGTGCCACCACTTCTTCGCGGTTCGTCCGGTCTTTCACCAAGACCGCCATATCGACCGCCTGTTGGTGGTGCACAATCATGCCCTGCATGAAGGCAACATCGGCTGGGGAATGGGTGGTTGCGGCAATCTGGGTTGCTTCATCGGCGCTCAGCACGCGGCCTTCTTGGCCAGGTGCGCCAGGCTGCACAATCGGGGCGTTTTGCGCGAGTGCGAGGCTGGACGTTCCGAGCAAAAGCCCGGTAATCGCGAAGCTTGAGGTTTTGACGATCTGTTTGGTTCGAATCATTAGAAATTTACCCTGTTCCAAAGCTTGACGATCACCCTGCAGGGGCGCTCGCTACAGTCAAGATCAATCAGCGCGCTGCCAAACTCAAATGCGACAAGCCGTAACGCTAAATTACTCCATGGCTTGATAACCTGCACGGGCTGCGCTGGTGTCCAGCGAATCCGGTCGCTTGCGACACACCGTTCATCGCGAGCGATGAAACTAAAGCTTGCCGCGGCGAATCGCTCATTGTTAAGCCTCCGATAACCCTAGTTGAGTACATTCGCTTCATGTTCAAACGTCGTCTCGCACCACTTTTCGCAGGCTTAGCAGCCACCCTTCTGATCTCCAGTCCAGCATCCGCGCAAGGCAATGAGCTGCTTGCCAGCTTTGACAATGCGCTGGGAACGGATGTTCGCGACCCGCAAAGTTTTGAGGCCGTCTATGCCTCTGGCTTTGAGCAGCGGATTGCTGAGCTCGCCGATGGCGACAAGGGCCGCATCGGCGTCGCCGCGGTTGATCTCACGACAGGTGATCAGCTCTATGTTCTGGGTGACCAACTGTTCCCGATGGCATCGACCAGCAAGATTGCGGTTGCCGGCGCCTATCTCGAGATGGTGGAGCAAGGACGCTATTCGCTGACAAGCGAGTTTCCGCTGCTCATTCCGATCCGTTCGGCCAAATATTCAAGCGCAGCTGCTCCCGTGCGCAAAGGCAATTATATGCAGGCGATTGATCTCATCGAGATCATGATCACGCGCTCCAGCAATCCAGCAACCGATGCTTTGCTTGCGGCAGTCGGCGGCCCAGAGCGGGTCAATGACTGGGTGCGCCGCCAAGGTATTGAGAATTTCAGCATCGACCGTGATATCGCGACCCTGGTCCGCGATGATGGGGAATATGATCCCGCCGCTTGGATCGATCCGAGGGATTCGGCGACACCCAAAGCGATGATACAATTGCTCCAAGGTCTGTATCGTGGCGACTTTTTATCTGCGCAAAGCCGCCGTGTCCTGCTGAGCGCGATGAGCCGCACTCGCACGGGCAAGCGCCGCATTGTGGCAAACATGCCTGCGGATGCACGGGTCAGCCACAAGACAGGCTCGCTCAACAACACATCCAGCGATATTGGAATTATCGAAGCACCTGATGGACGGGCGATTGCCGTCGCTATCTATGTCACAGGACAAGGATCACGTTTGGCTCGCGAACGGCGGATCGCCGCAATCGCGCGCGCGCTCTATGACGGCTTCGGAGCCAAAGCGCGCAATCAGCCAAATTGGACAAACGCTCCGCACAGCGGCGGCTAAACCAAGAAGGTTGGGCGTTTCACCATTAACGGGCGCAGCGCATAGAAAAAGGGCGACACCAATATGGCACCGCCCTCAATCTGATTAGCTAAAGCTAAAAGGCTGAATTACTCAGCAGCTTCGCCGGTCATTGCTTCTTCAGCAGCGGCAGCAGCGCCTTCAGCAGCTTCTACAGTCGCATCAGCAGCGCCTTCGGCAGCTTCGCCGGTCGCGTCAACAGCGTCACCAGCAGCTTCGGCAGTCGCATCAGCAGCGCCTTCAACGGCGTCTGCGCCATCTTCAACAACAGAAGTTGCGTCAGCGGCCATCGCGTCAACGGTTTCACCAGCTTGTTCAGCGGTTTCAGAGCATGCAGCAAGGCCAAGAGCCGAGCCAGCAACAGCGGCAGCAAGAATCATTTTACGCATAGGATTCAATTCCTTATCCAGCGAGTGTGTTAAGCACATCCGGTCCCCCCGGAGAATGCCAAAGCCAAGTCTAAATGCCCGGCTTCGAGTTTGTAAATAGTGGCAACTTTGTGGCAATGCAAGGCCAAATCGCCTTTTTTGCCATTTTTCCGCCTTATTTACCGCTCCTGCCGTTTATGCTCGCTATTGCGTGGGGATAGCCGCGAAGCCTTGGCCAAACCGGCTTATCACCTGCCCTACGCGGTGCTAGCACCGCATTATGGCCGAGCAACAACACCTCTATCTCGTCGATGGTTCATCCTACATTTTTAGGGCGTATCACCGGTTGCCCCCTCTGACTGATCCTGAGGGTACGCCCGTCGGCGCGGTCTATGGCTACACCACCATGCTGTGGAAGCTGGCCGAGGACCTCGATCAAGCCGATGGCCCAACACATATGGCGGTGATTCTGGATGCTTCGTCCAAATCGTTCCGCAACGATATTTACCCAGAGTATAAAGCAAACCGCCCCCCTCCACCGGAAGACTTGGTGCCGCAATTCCCGCTGATCCGGGATGCAACGAAGGCCTTTAGCCTGCCGTGTATTGAGCAAATGGGTTTGGAGGCTGACGATTTGATCGCCTCCTATGCCCGCGCTGCGCAGGCGCAGGGGTGGAATGTCACCATCGTCTCGTCCGACAAGGATTTGATGCAATTGGTGGGTGAGCGCAGCGGCGGGCGGGTCGACATGCTCGACACGATGAAGAACCAGCGCATCTATATCCCTGAAGTCGAGGAGAAGTTCGGCGTTGTGCCCGAGCTGGTCGGCGATGTTCTCGCTTTGATGGGCGACAGCGTCGACAATATTCCCGGCATTTATGGTGTTGGTCCAAAGACAGCGAGCAAGCTGATTGCGGAGCACGGCTCGCTCGGCGGCGCTCTCGACTCCGCGCCAGACATGAAGAAGTCAAAACTGCAGGAGCGTTTGCTTGGCGGGCGCGAAGAGGCGGAGCTGAGCCGCGTTCTGGTGGCGCTCAAGGAAGATGCCGATCTGCCGCAACCACTTGAAGATTTTAAGCTGGAAAGCGTGCCCGCCGAACCGCTTGCGGCGTTCCTCCAAAAGCATGGCTTCACCAGCCTGCTGAAACGTCTCGGAGCGGGCAGTGGCAGCCCCGAACGCGCGACCAATCTGAACCCAGCCAAAGCTGAGACAGCAGGTGATGCGGGCACGCAAGAAGGCAGCAGCCAAGCCATACCAGAGATGCCAGCCGTGGATCGCAACGCTTATGAAACGGTGCAGACCATGGAGCGCCTGAAGGACTGGGTCGCCCGCGCCTTTGCTGCGCGAAAGGTGGCGGTCGACACCGAAACATCCTCGCTTGATGCGATGCAGGCGGAGCTGGTCGGCATCAGCCTCGCGCTGGGTCCAAACGATGCCTGCTACATCCCGCTCGCGCATGGCGGCGTTGATCTGCTTTCCGAAAAGCCAGAGCAAGTGAACCGCGATGCTGCAATTGTCGCTCTGAAGCCGTTGCTTGAAGATGATGCCGTTCTGAAAATCTTTCAGAACGGCAAGTATGACCTCAACGTGCTGGCGCAACACGGTTTGAGCGTCAGCCCAATTGAAGACACGATGGTGATGAGCTTTGCGCTTGATGCCGGGCGCGGTGAACAAGGCCTTGGCGGCGGACATGGGATGGACGATCTTTCCGTGCGTCACCTCGGCCATACGCCATTGTCGTTCAAAGAAGTCTGCGGAACCGGCAAGAAGCAAATCCCATTTGGCGAGGTTCCGCTCGACCGGGCGACTGAATATGCCGCTGAAGATGCCGATGTAACATGGCGGCTCTACCAGCACCTCAAACCGCGCCTCTCATCGGAAGGCGGCTCACAAATTTACGAGCGCGTTGACCGGCCATTGATCCCGGTAGTTGCCGCCATTGAGCGCGAGGGCATCAAGGTCGACCGTGCGCGTCTGGCAAAACTGTCCGAGGAGTTCGCAACAGAAATAGCCTCTCTCGAGACGCAAATTCATGCAGCCGCGGGGCAAGAGTTCACCGTTGGCAGCCCCAAACAGCTGGGCGAAATTCTGTTTGATAAGCTCGGCTATAAAGGCGGGCGTAAGGGCAAAAGTGGGCAATACTCAACCGATCACAGCACGCTGGAGAAACTGGCTGGCGAAGGCGCAGAGATCGCCAATAAAGTGCTCGAATGGCGCCAGTTGGCGAAGCTCAAGTCAACCTACACCGACGCTTTGCAAGAAGCGATCAATCCCAAGACGGACCGTGTGCACACGAGCTACAGCCTGGTCGGCGCGCAGACGGGCCGGCTGTCGTCAACCGATCCGAACCTGCAGAATATCCCAATCAGAACCGCGATTGGTCGCCAGATCCGCGAGGCTTTTGTGCCCGAGCCCGGCAATGTCCTGCTCGCGGCTGACTATTCGCAAATCGAATTGCGGCTGGCCGCGCATATGGCCGATGTTGGCACACTGAAAGAAGCCTTTGCCTCAGGCGAAGACATCCACTCGCGCACGGCGAATGAGATGTTTGGCGAAGTCACCAGAGACACGCGCGCGCAGGCGAAAACGATCAACTTTGCCATTCTCTACGGCATATCGCGTTGGGGACTGGCAGGTCGGTTGGAAGTCGAGCCAGACGAAGCTCAGGCTATGATCGACACCTATTTCAAACGCTTCCCCGGCATCCAGCGATACATCATGGAAACGCTGGAGACAGTGCGCGAGCGTGGGTATTCAGAGACCCTGTTCGGGCGAAAGACTTGGTTCCCGCGGATCAAATCAAAGAACCAAGCCGAACGTCAGGGTTCCGAGCGCGCCGCAATCAACGCCCCAATCCAAGGCACCAGTGCAGACATTATCAAACGCGCGATGGTGCGCATGCTGCCAGCTTTAGAAAAAGCTGGCCTGCCCAATGTTCGCATGCTTTTGCAGGTCCACGATGAATTGGTGTTCGAGCTGCCAGAAGACGATGTGGCGAAGGCCAGCACGGTTATCGAGCGCGTGATGGCGGAAGCAGCGCTGCCTGCGATCACCCTCGATGTGCCATTACAGATCGAAATCGGGACCGGGCCAAGCTGGGATGCGGCGCACTAATTGACTGCACGCAACCCTCAGTGCGGCGAGCACACAGTAGGATCCAAGGTTGTATTCGCAGGCTCGGCTGCATAGGTGCGCAGCATGCTTGATCAATTCAATCTCGCCAATCTCTCTATCGACTGGTTCGCATGGGGCATCGCTGGCCTCGCCCTATTGCTCGCAATAGGGATCGCATATCTTGCCTACCGTCTCGTTTACGCGGCGGTCGGCAAGCTTACCAAGATATCCGAAACAACCTCGGACGAGATGATCGTTGAGCGAATCCGGCTTCCGATCAAATGGTCTTTCATTGCGATTGGTATAACGATTGCGGCGCAAATGAACGCCGAACTGCAATCGATTTGGGAACCGCTCGGCAAATTCTTGCGTCCGGCCTTGCTGGGTTGGATCGCCTACAATTTGGTGAAGGGCTTTACCGCTGCGCTGGAATTGAAACTTGAGGCATCGAACGATCCGGTGGCGATGCGCAGTCGCAAAACCAGGATCGCGATTTTAGGCCGGACGGCGACGTTCACGATCATTTTCATCACGATCGGCCTGATGCTGCTCGGCATCCCAGCCGTACGCGACATTGGTACAACGCTGTTGGCGTCTGCTGGTCTCGCGGCCTTGGCGGTTGGTGCAGCCGCGCAACCAGCGCTCAAGTCATTGATCGCGGGGCTTCAGGTTGCCCTCACGGAGCCGATGCGGCTTGGTGATATGGTCAAGGTGGACGGCGAGGTCGGCCGCGTCGAAGAAATCCATATGAGCTTTGTGAAAGTTCGTACGTGGGATGAAAGAGCCTTGATCGTCCCGACAACGCGCTTCCTCGACAACAGTTTTGAAAACTGGTCGCGCCGGAGCGAAATGCTAACAGGCCCGGTATTCCTGCACCTCGATCCAGCCGCTGAGGTCCCGCCAATCCGCGAGGAGTTTGAACGTTTCGTGGGCTCGCACGAGCTGTTTGATGGGCGCACCTGCGCGATGCTGATGACGGAAGCCTATCCAGAAAGCATGGAGCTGCGCCTTTCAATGAGCGCAGCGACCATTGGAGATCTGTGGAACCTGCGCTGTGAGACGCGCGAGCACATGATTTCCTGGCTTCGAAGCAACCAGCCGGATGCATTGATCCGGCACCGGCTCGAAGTGCAAGCCGCCAATGAGCGCGTCCAAGGAGACTAACGGTCTCTTTGAGCTAACGCATCACTCGTGCTTTTTGGCGCGGGTCGGCTCCAGCTTCTCTGGCTGCAGAAAGCCGATCGGATTGACTTCAGCAGCGCGCTTTTTGAGCTCACCGCGCATCTTGCGATATTCGGCTTCCATCTTGCTGGTAACCGTCGCGCGCGAATCCTCCAGCGCCTCTTCAAAGTCCTGTGCTGTAACCTCTTCAACGTCATTGCCCATGCGGTGAAGCGCGTTGAGGCCGGCTCTGCGCACAACATCTTCGAGGTCTGCTCCAGTGAAGCGTTCGGTCTTTCCGGCAACCACAGATAGGTCGACGTCGCTCGCCAATGGCATCTTCGACGTGTGGATCCGCAAGATGTGCTCGCGGCCTTCAGGATCAGGTGTGCCAACATAAACAAGCTCGTCGAAACGGCCCGGGCGAAGCAGTGCGGGATCGACCAGGGTTGGACGGTTGGTGGCCCCGATCACAACGACCGATTGCAAGTCTTCCATGCCGTCCATCTCAGCCAGAATGGTGTTCACCACGCGGCCGGTCACTTGCGGCTCGCCTTGACCAGATCCGCGGGCTGGCACCAGGCTATCGATCTCATCAATAAAGATAACGCACGGGGCAACCGCGCGAGCGCGCGCAAACATGCGCGTGATTTGTTGCTCGCTCTCACCATACCATTTGGACAACAGGTCAGAACTCTTCATCGAAATGAAGTTCGCTTCAGCCTCTTTTGCCACAGCTTTCGCGAGCAAGGTCTTACCCGTACCAGGAGGGCCATAGAGCAAGAAGCCTTTAGCCGGACGAATACCCAAACGCCGGAACGCATCAGGCTTTTTCAGCGGCAGCTCGATCCCTTCTTTGAGTTTCTCGATGGCATCTCCGACGCCGCCAATATCATCCCATTTGACATTGGGCACTTGCACCATGACTTCGCGCATCGCGCTTGGCTGGATCCGCTTCAGCGCGCCCAAGAAGTCCTCTCGGGTCACGCAGAGTTCTTCAAGAACCTCGGGTGGGACGGTTCGCGCATCAAGGTCCAGCTTGGGCATGATGCGGCGAACCGCATCAATCGCAGCTTCACGCGCCAATGCAGCGAGGTCTGCGCCTACAAAGCCATGGGTGACGCGGGACAATTCATCGAGGTCAACTGCGCTTTCAAGAGGCATCCCGCGAGTATGGATCGAGAGGATTTCGCGCCGCCCCCCTTGGTCGGGAACGCCGATAACAATTTCCCGGTCGAATCGGCCAGGACGCCGCAAGGCCTCATCAATCGCATCGGGCCGGTTAGTCGCGGCGATCACCACTAGGTTCGCGCGCGCTTCCAACCCATCCATCAGTGTCAGCAATTGCGCAACCAAGCGCTTTTCCGCCTCGCCGGGGACATTCTGCCGCTTTGGCGCAATCGAGTCGATTTCGTCGATAAAGACAATCGCTGGCGCAGCGCGGGTCGCTTCTTCAAATACCTCGCGCAGGCGCTTTTCGCTCTCACCATAGCCAGAGCCCATGATCTCAGGGCCATTGATGGTGAAGAACTCGGCATCAGATTCGTTGGCAACAGCCTGCGCCAGCCGCGTCTTACCTGTGCCGGGAGGGCCATGCAGAAGGACTCCTTTGGGCGGATCAACCCCAAGTCGGGTGAACAGCTCTGGATAGCGCAGAGGCAATTCAACCATTTCACGCAGAGCCTGGATCGTATCAGACATGCCGCCGACATCGTCATAATTCACCGTTGCGCGAGCATCACGCGGCTCTTCAAATTCCGTCCGCAATTCGACTTCAGTGTTTTCGTCGATATGCACGATGCCTTTAGGCACAGTGGCGAAAACAGACAGGCGAATTTGTGTCAGCGCATAGGCCGGTGCGCGGAGCATTTGGCGCACGTCCGATGGCATGTTCTGGACCGGCTGTTGGCCGGTGGTTGCGACCAAATCGCCAGCCACCAATGGACGGCGGAAGAAGTTTCGCTTCAGGGCCTGTGTCGGCCCTTGCAGACGCATTTCACGCTGGGCTGGCGCAAAAACGACACGCGTCGCTGGGCGAGACTCAGCCGCACTGATTTCGACCTTCTCTCCTGAGCCCGCCTCAGCATTGCCGCGTTGCAGTCCGTCGAGCCGCACCACATCGAGCGTGTCATCCTCGGCGTATGCGGCCATGGCAATCGCAGCGGTTGTACGTTTGCCAGCGATCTCAACAATGTCGCCTTCCGTTATGCCGAGCGCCTGGAATGCTGAGCGCGGCATGCGCGCAATGCCCTGGCCCGATTCTTCCTGCCGGGCTGGCGCCACTTGCAGCCTTGTTGTTCGGGTTGGCGGCGCAGCTTCGGCATCAGCCATTCATCACTTCCTCTTCGGGCGGTTTTCTAATTACAGGCCCTTGTAGCTAGGAAGACTGGCATGGGAATGCAAATGCGCACGCACGGCGCTGCGCCTACTTGTGGGTTTAGCGTAAGGTGAAGTGCACGACGTCACTTAAATCTGAAGGGAAAAGTGCGCCCAAAAAGAAAAAGCCCGGTCCGAAGACCGGGCTTAAAAGTTTGGGAGAGGATGCCTGTTAGGCACGCAGCACTTATGCGGAGATGAGGCATTTTGTGCAAGTGCGAAACGCGCATTTTAAATTGCAAAAAACGCAATCTAATTGATGTAAGAATTTGTTAAATTACTGATTATACGTCTTTTCTAAGTTGCAATTGCCGCAAACTCTCGATGTTTTAGCACTGGCTTTCACGCCTTGAACCAACAAAAAATGTTGCAGCGCACTATTCGCATACGTATGCGACAAATGATGCAAATAGCCGCCAAGCAATCACCTCGCCTCAATCTCTAACTTGGGCTGAAACGACTCACCAAAACAGGCGGTGAGGTGGTGACAGCCAATCCTCAAACGACTAATCGACAGACCAACATTCAACCTCAGCCAAGGCTAGCCCCATCCATGAACAAGCTTTTCCCAGATGCAGCGACCGTTCTTGAAGGTGTGATCGCCGATGACATGCTGATCGCCGCTGGCGGATTTGGCCTATGTGGCATTCCAGAGCGCCTTCTCGATGCGATCCGCGACAGCGGCGTTACTGGACTAACCTTTGCCAGCAACAATGCCGGCATTGATAACGAAGGCATCGGCAAATTGCTGCGGACCAAGCAGGTCGCTAAAATGATCAGCTCCTATGTTGGCGAAAACAAAGAGTTCGAACGGCAGTTTCTCGCAGGTGAACTTGAGGTGGAATTCTGCCCTCAAGGCACATTGGCCGAACGCATGCGCGCTGGCGGCGCGGGCATTCCGGGCTTCTACACCAAGACCGGTGTCGGCACCGAAGTCGCCAAGGACAAAGAGCATAAGGACTTTGATGGTGAAACCTACATCCTCGAGCACGGGATCTTCGCCGATCTGGCCATCGTAAAGGCATGGAAAGCGGATGAGACCGGAAATCTCGTGTTCCGCAAAACAGCACGCAATTTCAACCAGCCAGCAGCAACTTGCGGCAAGGTCTGCATCGCCGAGGTCGAGGAAATCGTGCCTGTCGGGGAGCTGAGCCCCGATGAAATCCACTTACCCGGCGTATTCGTCCAACGTCTTGTACTGGGCGCGCCTTACGATAAGCAAATTGAGTTCCGTACGACGCGCGAACGCGTTACTGCCTGAATAGCGGAAGCTGAATTTAGAGGCTGACACATGCTCCCCAACCGCTCGCCATTGATAGCTGGAGTGCTCGTCGCAGCATTTGCGCTTAATGGATGCGTTGCGGGCTTTATTCCCGTGGTTGCTGGTGGAGCGCTTGCCGGAGCGGACATTAGCCGTGAGAGACGGGAAGCCAGAGACCTCACAGACAACGCCGAGTTGGAGCCGAGCCAAGGTGATGTCGCCGCAAACCAAGCTGGATTAGCCGCCACGGCAAGCCAAGTACCTGTGTCGGCACGCGAAGCTGCGCTTTTTGCTCCGATTTCAAATCAGGGCGAATTCACAGATTTACTCACTTATGCGCGCGAGCAAGCAGGACAGATATTGTTGCAGTCGGGCGAGAGTGCTCCGCCAGCCAGCACTGCCGTGCTCACCAATCCAGCAGCACTGGACGGCAAGCGCGATGAGTGCGGAGAACGCACGCCCACTGTGCTGATCGACTTGGACCCAGGCGATGCCCCATTTACGCCGCCAAGCAGTCCGACCGCTCAGCCAATTCTCGCTGAAGGGTTAGCGAACCTTCG
The DNA here is from genome assembly GCF_057364975.1 of Erythrobacter sp. S249. Classification (NCBI taxonomy): domain Bacteria; kingdom Pseudomonadati; phylum Pseudomonadota; class Alphaproteobacteria; order Sphingomonadales; family Erythrobacteraceae; genus Erythrobacter; species Erythrobacter sp. S249. Next base: position 1,587,907 of record NZ_CP200287.1, read on the forward strand.
GGCGCTGGGTCTTGAGATAACCTGGCTCTCCGCCAATTCCGCAGCCGATGCTGGGAAGGTAAGGCGCGCCTTGCATGCCTCTGGTCTTGATCCTGAGAAGTCAGACAATCTGCTGCTGATGCGGTATCAGGCCGACCGCAAACAAACGCGGCGCGGCGAGCTGTCGAAAACCCATTGCATCGTTGCGATCGCCGGCGACACGCGCAGCGACTTTGACGAACTCTACGATTACCTTTTGAAACCCGAGGCCGCCTTTGCCCTCGAGCCGATAATCGGCAACGGCTGGTTCCTTATTCCCCCAGTGCTTGGTCAAAATTGAAAGCAACACACATGTCAGATGAAAAAACCGGATGGTCTCGCGACGAAATGGCAGCGCGCGCGGCGCAGGAATTGCAGGATGGTTATTACGTCAATCTTGGCATTGGCATTCCGACATTGGTCGCCAATCACATTCCAGAGGGCATGCATGTGACCCTGCAAAGCGAGAACGGAATGCTTGGGATTGGGCCTTTCCCCTATGATGATGAAGTCGATCCCGACCTGATCAACGCGGGTAAGCAAACGATCAGCGAACTGCCGCACTCAGCCTATTTCGACAGCGCCACCAGCTTTTCGATGATTCGTGGCGGTCACATTGACCTGACCGTGCTCGGCGCGATGGAAGTGGCTGAGAATGGCGACATTGCCAATTGGATGATCCCGGGCAAAATGATCAAGGGCATGGGCGGCGCAATGGATCTGGTCGCGGGCGTCAAAAAGATCATCGTCGTTATGGATCACAACAGCAAGGCGGGCGATCCGAAGCTCATCCCCGAATGCACATTGCCGCTAACGGGCAAGAACGTTGTCGATATGGTCATCACGAATTTGGGCGTATTTCACCGCGAGAACCATGAAAGCCCGTTCCGACTTATTGAGCTGGCACCAGGCGTCACCGAAGCGGACATCGCCGCAAAGACCAGCGCAAAATACGAGGTGGCTCTGATTTGAAAAACCTTCGTATCCTAGTCGCGGCATTCTTCGCGGTGCTGCTGCCAGGCTGCAATGGTGAGCCGCGAGTGATGTATTTTGTGGCAGATGAGGGCGATGCATATTCAAGTGGTTCCGCTGCGTGCGGCGGCCCAATTCCGGCGGGGAATGCGATTACTGACTTCAACAGCGGCGGTTACAAATACCGCATGCTGTGGACCAAAGGCATGATGTGCGAGCGGGGTGCCAATGGTGCTTTTGGCGCCAGCTACTCTCTGCACACCGGCAACAATGCGACCGCAACACATGTTTATGTAGACCGCTCCGGCGTGCTCATGGATGACATGGAATTCGGCCCTAAAGGCCGCATCTCCACCGCCCCGCGCAGCACGTTGGCAAGCACCGTCGATGCGATTGCGCTCGGCTTATTGGGTGGGCTGGTATTGGCCATTTTTGTAAGCGTCCTCAGAAAAAGGCGCAGCCACACAAGGCCGCAATCAAGCGATGAGCGAAGCAGCACACAGATCGTTTTGGAAGAGCACAATTTCCCCGCGACAGACGTGGTCCGAGCGCTGGGCGCAGGTGCAGTCTTAAGCTGCGCCAATGGGTTTCCCATGAACGTGGTTCATCCGCGTGGTAGTGAGGATTTTATGAAGGCAATGCTGGACGAGAGCTGGCATATTTTCAACGCCGAGCAGCTCGAAGGGGCCTACCAACATTTGTTGGATCGTGGCCATGCCGAGATATCCGACTTGCTCATAGAGGCGTCACTGGAAGTGCCAGCCGACCAACTTAAAGACCGAATGCTGCTTTATTGCGAAGATGGTTGGGATCTCAATGAGACCTCAGAAATGATCGATAATTTCCAACCGGCGGTCGATTGGATGCGGCAGGCAGGCTACATTGCAACAGATGAGGATCTACTGCGCGGTGCTGCAGGTTATGACATAGACCGCGCAGTATGGCTGGCCAGAACTGGTCTTGGCGCTGGTTATATTTCGCGTAGTCGCGCTCTCGATCTGGTCCTTTATGCGGGCGACCATGCCCGAGGACGCTTTGCTAGCTGGCGCGAATTTGGCACCAGCGTTCTGCTCGGGCGCGGCATTTGGGGCGGAGTGAACGATCCAGACGGGCAGTTTGCGCACAGGGCTCAACTGGTAGAAACCCTCCTGACCGATCCGCGCAGCACATGGGTAACTGCAGGGTGGTGGCCTACGGAACAGAATGCTGGCATGGAGGATGAACTGCAAGACAGCGAAGGTGATGCTGGGACTCTAGAAGACCCTGACGCCGGGCCGACACTTCACTAACACCATGTGGCTTGACCGACCCCGCAACGCGAACGCGCCCTTGGCTGGGCTCAAAGTGTTGGAACTCGCGCGCGTCTTGGCAGGGCCATGGGCAGGGCAAATTCTCGCTGATCTGGGCGCTGATGTCATCAAGATTGAGAGTCTTCAAGGGGATGGTACCCGGCTGTGGGGTCCACCCTGGATTGAGCGAGAAGGCCGGGACGGCGCGACTGAGCGCGAGGCCGCTTACTACCACGCCTGCAACCGCGGCAAGCGGTCGGTCAAAGCCGACTTTACGGCCGAGCAAGATCGGCAATTCGTCCGCAGTCTTTGCGACGAAGCGGACGTGGTCCTGGAAAATTTCAAACCGGGCACGCTCACAAAATTCGCCTTGGATTATGACAGTATCGCGCACTCCAATCCTAGAGTCGCATATTGTTCCATCAGCGGTTTTGGCCAAGATGGGCCGAGGCGCGATGAACCCGGATACGACTTCGTCATTCAAGCGATGAGCGGTTTCATGTCCCTGACCGGTGAGCCCGATGGCGAGCCCATGAAACATGGGGTGTCGATCTCTGATCTTACCTGCGGTCTTTATGCCGCCAACGCGATTCAAGCCGCGCTGCTAATGCGAGAACGCACTGGCAAAGGGCAATGGATCGACATGAGCCTGCTAGACTGCTCTGTCGCCTTGCTCGCCAATCAAGCAACGAGCTATTTTACCACGGATCAAATCCCGCCGCGCATGGGCAATGCGCATGCACAGGTGAGCGCCTATGGCGTCTTCCCGACGCGAGATGGCCCCGTCGTTCTTGCGCCCGCCAATGATGGCCTGTTCCGTAAGCTGCTGAACGTGCTCAAGCGTGAGGACCTGCTGAGTGATGATAGGTTTGCGACCAATGAGGCGCGGATCGCCAACCGAGAACTGGTTGACGATATGATCGCACAAGAAACCACGAATTGGGCACGCGAGGACTTGCTAAAAGCCTGCGCAGTCGCAGGTGTGCCCGCTGGGCCGATCAATGATCTTGAACAGGTATTTTCGGACCCGCAAGTGCAGGCCCGCGGTCTCAAGGTTGAGCTAGACGGGCAGCCGGGCGTGCGCAGCCCATTTGCATTCTCTGACGCAGAGCTTGCGCTGGACCGCCCATCACCAAGGCTTGGTGAGGACACCCCAGACACCGCGTAGAGTTCGTCCGATTAGGTAAGCGCTGCCTTCAGCGTATCGACCAGATCCGTGCGCTCCCATGGGAAGAAATCACCCTTCGCCTGACGGCCAAAATGACCATAGGCCGCGCTTCTGAGATAGATCGGCTTGTTCAAGCCCAGGTGCGTACGGATGCCGCGCGGCGTCAATCCGCCAAGGCTTTCGATGCCAAGGATCGCTTCTTCAATACGGTCATCGCCTACCGTACCCGTACCGAAAGTATCGACATAGAGCGACAATGGCTTTGACACACCGATGGCATAGGCAAGCTGAATGGTGCAGCGCTTTGCCAATCCGGCGGCGACGATGTTCTTCGCCAGATAGCGGGTGATATAGGCTGCGCTGCGATCAACCTTCGTCGGATCTTTGCCGCTAAAGGCGCCGCCGCCATGCGGGCTAGCGCCGCCATAAGTATCGACAATGATCTTGCGCCCGGTCAGGCCGGCGTCCCCATCTGGACCACCAATCTCAAAGGCCCCGGTCGGATTGATATGCCAGACCGTCTCATCACTGATGAAGCCATCCGGCAGGACATCACCAACCGCGCCTTTGACATAGGCCTTGAGTTCAGCCTCTTTCTCACCTTCGTGATAGCCTGGTGCGTGCTGGGTTGAGACCACAATCGCTGTGCAAGCCACTGGCTTCCCGTCGCGGTAGCGCAAGGTCACCTGGCTTTTCGCATCCGGCTCAAGGAACGGGGCCGCACCCGATTTTCGGTCACGCGCGAGACGCTGCAAAATCTTATGACTGTAGTCCAGCGTCGCAGGCATCAGATCCGGCGTCTCATCGCACGCAAAGCCAAACATAATGCCTTGGTCGCCAGCGCCTTCGTCTTTGTTCGAGCCTTCTGAACCCGCATCCACGCCCATCGCGATTTCAGCCGACTGGCCGTGCAGATGGTTCTCAAAAGTCAATGTCTCGTGGTGAAAGCCGGACTGGGCGTAGCCAATCTCTTTTACCGTATTGCGGACCGTCCGTTCAATTTCGTCAAGCGCGCCTACGGCCCACTCACCGTTCTCGTAAATGCCCTTCGCACGAATTTCGCCCGCCAGTACAACGCGCTGCGTCGTGGTCAGGGTTTCGCAAGCCACGCGGGCTTCTGGGTCTTTCGACAGAAACAGATCAACAATGGCATCGGAAATTTGGTCGGAGACCTTATCCGGATGACCCTCAGAGACGCTTTCTGATGTGAACAAATATTCGCTACGCATGGTACCTCTGCGTTAAAGTCACAGGATATAAGGAAATCTTTATGTCTAGTAAGCCCTAACTCGCAGCGCGGCGTTGCGCAACCAGTCTGGACACGCACAGCGCCAGTAAGCTCAACAACGCGGCCCAGATGAGCGGGAGGGCATTGCCCAAACGCGCAAATAGGGTCGGCGGCTTGGCGCTCGGCACATAGCCATCGAGCCTATCCGACTTGCCGATCGCAATGCTCTGCCTGACAATCCCATCGGCATCGATTACCGCGCTAATCCCGGTTGTGGTGGAGCGCAAAACAGGCAAGCCTTCTTCGATGGCGCGCAATCTTGCCTGAGCCAAATGCTGCGGCGGGCCCCAAGCACCAAACCATCCATCATTCGACGGATTGAAAAGGTATTCAGGGCGATTGACGGTATCGACCACCTGACCGGAAAAGACGATCTCATAGCAAATTTGGACGCCCACTTTGCCAAACGCCCCCGTATCGAGCGTGCGCGGACCGGGGCCGGGCAGATAGTCAATGGAGCCTGCCACCAAACGGCTGAGGCCGAGCGGTTCCAACAGGCCGCGCATCGGCAGGTATTCGCCATATGGCACCAAGTGTGCCTTGGCATATTGCTGCGTGATATCGCCTGCTCCGTCCAAAGCTATGACAGAGTTTCTCGCGCTGACCGCGCGGATGAAGCCATTTTTCTCAGCAAGGTCGAGGTTCACCACACCGGATAGCAGCAGCGATTCTGAGCCAATGATCGAGGCGATCCGATTGCGCGCAAACTCTGGATCGCCCGCCGCGGTCATTCGGTCATAATATCTCTGCGGGTAGCCATCTTCGAGATAGTCGGGCACTCCACTCTCTGGCCACAGCACAAGCCGTGGCTGCTCACGACCTGGCAAAGTCAGCTGAGTGATACGCGCGAATTGTTCCTCAAACTTACTCGGGTCGTTGATCTCTGGTTGCAGGATGAGCGGCTGGATCAGCGCATAAGGCACTGCGCTGTCTTCGCGATCGAGAACGCTCGACAAAGGAAATAGCATTCCGGCCGAAATCAGCGTGGCCAAAACGGCGAGGCCGATCCGTGCCTTGTTAAGCGCGAGATGGGCAAGACCTGCAGCGAGTAAAACCACCAATCCCGAAAGCGCATAGGTGCCAAGCCAAGGCAGCAATATCGCCAGTCCTGGCCGCTCCCAAGATCCCAGCAAAGATAGGCCGAGTGGAGGCCACGGATAGCCGGTAAAGACCCAGCTGCGCAGCCACTCCGTCACAATCCACGCGGCGGCCAGCACCAATCCGAACGCGGGCAATCCCGCGCGTCTTGCAGCGAGATAGGCAATTACGACCGCTAGGGCCGGGTAAATTGCCAGATAAATGCACAGCAATGGTACCGCGAACCAACCGAGGAACTGCGGCATCTCCGCCTGGTATGTGAACGCCGTCGCAATCCAATTGTTGGCCAACGTCAGGTGTGACCACCCGAACAACCAGCCAAACAAAGCGGCCTTGCGCCAATTGTCCGCCTGGCTGAGCAAAACGACGAAGGCCGAAACAGCAGCCAAAGTCACCGGCCACCATCCAAGCGGAGGGAAGCCCAGCGCGGCCAATGCGCCCAGCAATAATGTGGTCCAATTGGGGTGCGCGCGGGCAATGCCAATCCAGCGATCAAAGATTGCCCGCATATTGGCTGTCTATCCCGCGATCATCCCTGCCCTGAGGCGCCGTTAATCTACAGTTTCCAGATTGTCGCCGCTATCATCTTGGCTCGGTGCGTCCCCGCCAATCGCTGGCGGCAGAACGGAAGCGTCGATTTCATCAGCAACCTTGTTGTCGCTTTTGGGCTTGCGCGGCGCACGAGGCTTCCGGCGCGTGGTGCGTTCTTCCGACTGTCCTTCACCGCGCGGCTTGCGCGCACGGCGCTTGGGCTCTTCTTCGCCTACGTCATCTGAACCGGCATCACCGGCATCCGCTTCGGCGCCGTTGTCGCTGTCAGATTTCTGGTCATTGGCCTGTTCATCGCGGCGTGAACGCGGGCGGCGAGAGCGGCGACGGTTTTCACCGTCTTCATCTTCATCGCCATCTTCACCTGATTGGCCGCGTTCTTCCTGACGCTTGGCCCGCGCTTCGTCTTGGCGAGCCTTATTATCGGCGATTACGCGCAGATAGTGGTCGGCAAACTGCAAATAATATTCAGCCTGGACCCGGTCGCCGTGATGCTGAGCATCCTGTGCCAGCTTTTTGTATTTATCGAGCAATTGCGGCGCATTACCCCGCGCTCTGCTGTCGATCCGGTTTAGCTGATTGCCGCCGCCTTGATTGCGATTACCGCGACCGCGGCGACGATTGTTACGATTGTTATTCAAGGAAATTCATCCTCATTTACGGCCTTCGGGCAAATTCTCATTGCACCACGACCAGTAGACCCCTCGTCCAAACGCCAGTTCTAATATTGGCGCGCGCTCCGCGCTGTACGAGCCGGGGGTATCCACGCGGCAAATCCATGCTTTCATACGGAGCTAGACCAATTGATTTGCAGCCCGTGCCGATCAATTGCCTGATTCGGGGTTAGCGAGGCTGGCCGCGTTTGCCAAGCCCTGTCGAAATTTCGTCAACCCCGAATCGCTGATCAAGTAAGGATTAACGCGCGGTCGCGGCCTGCGAGATCGCGAACAACCTCCACGTCAAAGCACTCACTCTCAGCGATTAAGCGAACGGCGTCCGCTTGTTCCGCCCCAATTTCGAGCACTGCGATACCATCAGGCGTCAGCAGGCCTCGCAATTGCGGGATGATGCGGCGGTAGTCGTCGAGACCTTCTTCGCCGGCGAACAGCGCCGTCGCAGGCTCAAAATCGCGCACATCCGGGTCTAGCGCCGCGTCGCTCTCCACATAGGGTGGATTGGAAATGACTAGATCGTAGGGACCAAGGCCCTCGCTCCAGCCGGGCACGCTCCAATCTGCAACGCAAAGCTGCGCTCGGTCGGCGACTTCCAATTTTTCCGCGTTGGCCTTTGCCACATCAATTGCCGCGGATGATTGATCGATGCCCAAGCCAGATGCTTTGGTTTCAGCTAGCAGTGTGAGCAGGAGGGCGCCGCTGCCCGTGCCGAGATCCAGGATTTGTACCGGGCTGGGAGCCTTCAAAAGCGCCGCTTCAACGACACTTTCGCTGTCACCGCGCGGGATCAAGACATCGGCCGTGACGCGAAATTCACGCCCATAGAACTCTTGCACGCCGGTTATGTAAGCCACTGGCTCGCACGCTATGCGGCGATCAAGCAAAGCCTCAAAGCCCCCTGGCACCTCGTCCTTCATATGCCTCAGCAGCATGTCAGATCGGCTTTTGCCAAGAGAATGAGCCATCAGGATTTCGGCATCGAGACGCGCGGTGTCACTGGTGCTCGAGAGCTTCTGAGCCGCCTCGCGCAAAACCTCGGCAATGGTCATTCGCTCAGCGCAGCCAGCCGCTTGCCTTCGTCTTCCGCCGTCAATGCATCGACCAATTCATTGAGGCCTGGGCCTGCGAGTACATCTTCAAGCTTGTGCAAGGTCAGCCCGATACGGTGGTCCGTCACGCGGCCCTGAGGGAAATTATAGGTCCGGATTCGTTCGGAACGGTCGCCTGAACCCACCATAGCTTTGCGCGCTTCCGCCTCGGCGCCTTGCGCTTCATCACGTGTTTTCTCAAACAGGCGCGCGCGCAGAACCTGCATCGCTTTCTCGCGGTTCTTATGCTGGCTGCGTCCGTCTTGGCAGGTGACCACCAGCCCGCTTGGCTCGTGGGTAATTCGGATCGCGCTGTCGGTTGTGTTGACGTGCTGCCCCCCGGCACCACTGGCCCGGTACGTGTCTATTTTGAGATCACCGGGATCGATCCGGATATCCACCTCATCCGGCTCTGGCAGAACCGCAACTGTGGCTGCAGATGTATGGATACGCCCGCCGCTCTCTGTTTCAGGAACGCGCTGGACCCGGTGAACACCGCTTTCAAACTTGAGCTTCGCAAACACATCGGCCCCGCGCACGTTCGCAACGATTTCCTTAAAGCCCCCGACTTCTGAAGCGTTCATGCTGACGGGTTCGACCTTCCACCCCTGCTCAGAGGCAAAGCGCTCATACATGCGGTAAAGATCGCCAGCGAACAAAGCCGCTTCGTCGCCGCCCGTCCCTGCGCGGATTTCCAGCATGGCTGGCTTGCTGTCGGCGGCGTCACGGGGCAGCAGGGCTATTGCAAGCTGGCGCTCTGCCAAAGGCAATTGCTCGCGCAGCTTACCCAGCTCTTCCTCAGCCATCGCCTTCATTTCAGGATCAGCCAGCATGTCTTCGAGGCCAACAATTTCCTCCCGCATCGCCTTTACCTGCAGCGATAGCTTCGCGACCGGCTCAAGCTCTGAATAGTCACGCGAAGCGCGCACGAACTCGTCACCCTCCAGCGTGCCAGATGCCATGCGGGCTTCCAGCTCAGCGAAGCGGTGCGCGATCTGATCAAGGCGTTCTGCGGGAATTTGCATGTTGCTCAGCCGCCAAGTTTTTCAGCAAAATTGCGTAACGCATGACCAATCCGCTCAATGTCAGCGTCTCCACCTTTTAGCCGCGGCGCCTCAAGCGTCCCGTTGGCATCTTCACTGTAAGCCATAATAACCGTTGCTGCGCTCTTTGCCGCTTTATCAAAACGTTTTCGCGGCGAGCCAGCGGCAAACACTTCGGCGACAAGCCCTTCACTCCGCGCCATCATTGCAGTTCGCAGTCCGGCAGAGTGCAATTGCTCGCTGTCGCCTTCCACAACGATTGCCAATTGAGGCGGCACTTCTGTGCGCTCCTCCACCAACATAGCCAACCGCTCAATTCCAGCCGCCCATCCGACAGCTGGCGTCGTTGGTCCGCCCAAGCTCTCCATCAAGCCGTCATAGCGCCCACCACCAAGGACAGTGCTTTGCGCGCCCAGAGCGTCTGCCGCTGCTGAACCCTCGTCCGGAATGAATTCAAAGGCAGTGTGGCGATAATAATCGAGCCCGCGCACCAGCACCTCTGACCGCACCCATTTGACGTCTGCAGCATCCAGGCCGTCAGTAACGGCCTTAAAGAACGCCCGCGCCTCATCAGACAGAAAGTCATCGATTTTCGGCGCGTCGACCAGGAAAGGTTTGTCCCGGCCATCCTTGCTGTCGAGAATGCGCAGCGGGTTTTTCTCCAGCCGCTCCTGCGAATCTTCCGACAGCTGATCTTTCACCGCGCTAAAATAGTCGATCAACGCCGCGCGCCAAGCCTCACGGCTTGTCCCATCGCCCAAGGTGTTGAGATGCAGCGTCACCCCTTCGATACCCAACTCTTTCAAAAGCTGGTCGGCCATGCACAGCAGCTCCACATCGGCCTGCGGTTCTGCCGCCCCGATGATCTCGGCATCGATCTGGTGAAACTGCCGGTAGCGCCCCTTTTGCGGGCGCTCATAGCGGAACAGCGGGCCGTGCGTTGCCGCCTTTAGCGGCGCGTGCTGCTGCCAGCCATTGGTCAGATACGCGCGGGCAATGCCGGCGGTGAACTCTGGCCTAAGCGTGAGCGAATCCCCGCCGCGATCCTCAAACGAGTACATTTCTTTGGAGACAACATCTGTCGTCTCGCCAAGGGAGCGCGCAAACACTTCCGTCTTCTCAAACACGGGCATTTCAATGCGGCGAAATCGGTAAAGCCGCCGCACGCGCTCAAAGGTTTCGACCACGAACGCAAAGGCTTCGGCATCAGCGCCAAAGATATCTTGCGTCCCACGAATGGCTTTTGGAGTGTTTTTCGACATTACACTTGAGCGATTAGGGACAAGATCATCTTGCCGCAATAGAGCCGCGCAGCTAGGGGGCACTCAAGCTCAGGGAGAGGGCTTTGACACTAGTAGGATAGCAGCATGCGTATCGACAAAATCCCGACCGGAAATAATCCACCTGACGACCTCAATGTGATCATTGAAGTGCCCACTGGCGGCGAGCCGGTGAAGTATGAATTTGATAAGGAAAGCGGCGCATTGTTCGTCGACCGCATCCTGCACACGCCAATGCGTTACCCAGCGAACTATGGCTTTGTGCCGCATACACTCAGTCCTGATGGCGATCCCTTGGATGCTTTGGTGATTGCGCGCACGCCGTTTATGGCTGGCTGCGTTGTGCACGCTCGCCCGATTGGCGTCTTAAACCTAGAAGATGAGCACGGTGGCGACGAAAAACTGATCTGCGTGCCGGTTGACACAACTTTCCCATATTACTCAGATGTGGGTGAGACCAAAGATTTGCCGTCGATCATTTTTCAACAAATCGAGCATTTCTTCACACACTACAAAGATCTTGAAGCGGAAAAGTGGGTCCGTATCGGTAAGTGGGGCGACCGCGCGGAAGCTCAGCGCATTGTTGTTGAAGCGATTGAGCGCGCTAACGCCTAATTTTTTAATTAGGCCCACAAAAGCGAAAAGACGCCTTTAAAACAAAAAGTCAGCACGAACGGCAGGCCAATCGCCATCACCCAAAGGCCAGCAAGATCGCGCCGGAAAGCCGGACGATACGCTTGGTCTGCCGCTTCGCTGTCTGACAGGCCAGTCCAGCGTTTCTCGAACCAGCGACACGCCGGAATAATGGCTGCAACCAAAACCACGAGTGCAATGTAAGGTAGGATGGATGCACCACCGGTGTTGAGCGCCTTAATCGTCACGAATATCTGAAGGCCCGTGTAGACGAGCAGCGCATAGGCAACATGATCGCTCATCGATTTACGCCAATCGAGAGCATAGCCATCGGATTTTCCGTCAGCTTGCTCGTTTGCGTCATAGCGATGCGCGATATTTTTCATTGTGCCGCTCTCCAACGGAATCGTTCCCCAGACATGGAGTATTTCAAATTGCCGCATATCTTGCAAGCTCGGTAACCAATCCGCAATTTTGTTGCAGGAATTGCGACACGCAAAAATCCTGCCAAATTGGGCAATACTGCCCTTTTATGTCTGGAATGCGGTGCTAAGGGTGGTCCGATGAGTGAGACGAACGCCCTAGCCGATACGCTTGAAAGCGGCACCGCCGATGCCACAGCGCCGCTGCCTGATGGCGGCCTTGAAGTCATTTCTATTGCTAAGAGCTATGACAAGCGCTCGGTCCTAAGCGACATTTCCTTGACTGTCGGCAAAGGCGAGGTGCTGGGCCTGCTCGGCCCCAATGGCGCAGGCAAAACGACGTGCTTCTATTCGATAATGGGTCTTGTTCGCCCGGATTCTGGCCGGATCCTGATGGACGGCGAAGATGTCACCAAGCTGCCGATGTATCGCCGCGCGATCTTGGGGCTTGGCTACCTACCGCAGGAAACCAGTATTTTTCGCGGCATGACCGTTGAGCAGAATATCAATTGCGTTCTCGAGATGGTCGAGCCGGATAGTGATACGCGCGCTCAAGAACTGGAACGCCTGCTCGGTGAGTTTGGCCTGACAGAACTGCGCAGTTCACCAGCCATGGCTTTGTCTGGCGGCGAGCGGCGGCGGTGCGAGATTGCCAGAGCGTTGGCCGCAAAGCCCTCCATCATGCTGCTCGATGAACCGTTTGCCGGCATCGACCCGCTGTCGATCAGCGATATTCGCGATCTTGTAAAAGACCTCAAAGGGCGCGGCATTGGCGTGCTGATTACTGATCACAACGTTCGAGAAACACTCGATATCGTTGATCGCGCATGCATCATATATGGCGGACAGGTTCTCTTCGCCGGAACGCCGCAGGCGCTTGTCGCAGACGAGAACGTCAAACGGCTCTATCTCGGTGAAGGCTTCACTTTGTGACGAGACGGCGGAATTAAATCATGGCGCTCGGCCCAAGGCTAGACCTACGCCAGTCACAGTCTTTGGTGATGACGCCGCAATTGCAGCAGGCGATCAAACTGCTGGCGGCATCGAACCTCGAAATCGAAACCTTCATCTCCGACGCTTTGGAAGCCAATCCACTGCTCGAGGCCGGGGCGCTGTCCAGTGAAGACGGTGGGTCCAGCGGGGAAAACGATGATATCCCGCGCGAAGAATTCACCGCCGACCAGCTGATCGGCCAAGCGCAAGGGGAGAGCGAGGCTCCACTTGATTTGGACACTGGCGCGCTCGACCGCGACCGAGATACGGGCGACGGGGCAAGCGGTCCTGCGGCAGGCGATGCAGAGTGGGGAGCGGCCGCGAGCAGTGGCGGCGGCTCAGATATTCTGCCCGACCTTGAGCAAACAAGCGCAGCACAAATTACGCTCGCGGAACATCTTGGCGAGCAAATTGGCGCGGCAGCCAAAGACGAACGCGAGGCTTTCATTGCGCGTCACTTGATCGGATTGCTCGACGAGGCAGGCTACCTCTCTTTTGATTTGCGCGATGTGGCCTACGATCTTGGGGTGGAACTGCGTGATGCTGAAAGCGCCCTAAAGGCAGTGCAAACGCTCGACCCCAGCGGAGTTGGCGCGCGCAGCCTTTCGGAATGCCTGGCGATCCAAGCGCGCGAAGCGGACCGCTACGACCCGTGCATGGCGCAATTAATTGACCACCTGGAATGGGTCGCACGCGGCGAGATCGCCCGATTGAAGCGCGTTTGCGGGGTTGATGAAGAAGATTTCGCTGACATGCTCGCCGAGCTGCGCGGCTATGACCCAAAACCGGGGCTGTCTTATGGGGCAAGCACTGCGAGCGCAGTCGTGCCGGACATTCTTCTCACCGACAATGGTGAGGGCGGCTGGGATGTGGCGCTGAATGAGGAGACCTTGCCTCGCCTGATCGTCAACCGGTCATATTTTGTCGAACTGCGAGATGGCGCGCCGGATCCCGACGCGCAAAGCTGGCTGAAGGAAAAACTGGCCGATGCCCATTGGCTCATCCGGGCGCTGGACCAGCGCCAAAAGACCATTCTGAAGACGGCAGCTGAGATCGTGAAGAAGCAGGAAGGCTTCTTTCGCAATGGCGTGTCGGAGCTTCGCCCTCTAACTTTGCGCGAGGTCGCCGAAGAAATCGATATGCACGAAAGCACGGTCAGCCGCGTGACCAGCAACAAATTTCTGCATTGCGAGCGCGGCTGCTTTGAGCTGAAATACTTCTTCACCAGCGGCGTTTCATCGAGCGACGGCGAAGGCGCATCGTCCGAGGCGATCAAAGCCCGCATTAAAGCTCTGACCGATGCTGAAGAGGCCAAAAAGATCTTATCCGACCAAAAACTCGCAGACCTTCTGAAAGAGGAAGGCTTCGACCTGGCACGCAGAACAGTTGCCAAATATCGTGAAGCAATCGGCATCGGCTCCAGCGCAGAACGGCGCCGGCAAAAGAAGCTCGCCAACCTTTAAGCCGGCACCTTAAAGTATCTGAGCATGCCTAAGCATCTCAGAAGCGGAGGGATTTAGGCCATCCGCTGTATAGGTATGAACCCCTGCGACTCGCCGGTTTCTAATGCTTTACGGTAAATTAACCTTTTCCGTTCAGAACTTATGTGGTTAATACATGGCAACACCTCTTAGCGAGGAGTTACCGTGACACTTTGTTACGATGATCTGGGTATATAGGGGACCAGCAATGCGTGTGCTCTTGATTGAGGACGAGCCAACAACGGCCAAAGCAATTGAGCTTATGCTCACGACAGAGGGCTTCAATGTCTATTCGACCGACCTCGGCGAAGAAGGCTTGGATCTAGGTAAGCTGTATGATTACGATATCATCCTGCTCGACCTTAACCTCCCAGACATGCACGGATATGACGTGCTCAAGAAACTGCGTGTCGCGAAAGTGCAGACACCGGTTTTGATCCTTTCAGGCATTGCCGAAATGGACAGCAAGATCCGCAGCTTTGGATTTGGCGCTGATGACTATGTCACTAAGCCATTCCACCGCGAAGAGTTGGTTGCTCGCATCCACGCTGTTGTGCGCCGCTCTAAAGGCCACAGCCAATCAATCATCCGCACTGGCAAGCTTGCCGTGAACCTCGATGCGAAGACTGTTGAAGTCGACAGCGCCCGCGTTCACTTGACCGGTAAAGAGTACGCCATGCTTGAGCTCTTGAGCCTGCGCAAAGGCACGACGCTCACCAAGGAAATGTTCCTCAACCACCTTTATGGCGGAATGGACGAACCTGAACTCAAAATCATCGACGTTTTCATCTGTAAGCTACGCAAGAAATTGAGTCACGCTTGCGGCGGTGAAAACTACATCGAAACGGTCTGGGGCCGCGGTTATGTGCTGCGCGATCCAGATGCAGAAGCAGAGGCCGCTTAAGCGCCTAAACGAATTCTCCAGTCTTCTGGGACGGGAACGAGAAACGCCCGGGGCAGCAATGCTCCGGGCGTTTTGCTGTGTTCGCCTCGCGGTAAACTCGTCCTGCCGCAGTCTCTACGAAACGTATAGATACAGCAGGTGCCCCCTGTGAGACCATGCTTAGCGATGGAGGTAGGGCATGGTAAACGCAGCCACACAGAATATTTCTAACGAGACCAGCCGTATCGCCGCTGCAATGCAGAGCGCGAGCACTCAAAGCAGCTATACGATACGCAGTGGTGACACACTCAGCAGCATTGCGCAGAGGTTTGGAACCGATGTGGCGACCCTGGCGAGAGCCAATGGGATATCCAACCCTAACCGCATATATGCTGGCGACAGTCTAAACGTGCCGGGCGCAGGAACAAGCACGCACACCGTTGTGAGGGGCGACACCTTAGGCGTTATTGCGCGAAGCGCGGGTTTATCCTTGCAAGCTGTGCTGAATGCTAATCCTCAAATTCGCAACGCCAACCTTATTTACCCGGGGCAAGAGATTACTCTTCCAGCGACAAGAGCGGCCGCGCCGTCAGCACCGCAAATTGGGGTCGAAGCCTCTGACAATGGGACACCAGCCGTCACCGGGCCAAGCGATGTTGCTCCTGTTGGTTCGACGACCTTTAACGGAGAGACCCTCAGCCTGTCTCAGGCGGACGTCAACAATTTGAAGCGCGTCCTGCAAACTGAATGGGTGCAGTCGGCTGGAGAAGCCCAGGCACATGGGATCATCGACACTCTGCTCAATCGCACTGCATCGGGCCGCTGGGGCGATACAGTCGCCGATGTGGCGAACGCGCCATATCAATTCTCGGACATCAACGGCCCTGTGTCTTGGCCAGACGGACGTACCTCCGTCGAACAAATCCCCATGGCTCAGGTGAGCGCGCGCGTTGATCAATTGGTGGACAGCTATCTTGCTGAGCGCGCTCAGGGTAGAGAATCCTCAATCGGATCACACCTGAATTACGCCAATCCGAACTATTCCGATTCCGTCAATCTGGGATGGATCAATGCTCTTGAGGGACCCGTGCTAGGACGAGGCGACGCCATTCACCGTCATGGCACGACGCCGGATCTTGAGCGCTATCGCCCGGGCGAATTCAGAGTGGGCCTGCCGGGTTCAGCCAGCGTAGCGCAGCCCACATCTGAGCCAGCGACCGGTTCGTTCGATGGCAGAGTGCTTGCCGCCGAAGTTGGCGTTGCCATCAAGAGTAGCAGTGTGAACCTGTCTCAGCTGCACTCATCCATGGACCCTGCGATCCGTGCTGTGGCAGTAGCAGCGCAGCAGCTCGGTTTGCCTCAGCCTGTCATAACAAGCGGCAATGACGCGCGGCATAGCGAGAACTCCCTCCACTATGAAAACAAAGCGCTCGATTTCCGAGGCAACAATCTGACCATTGCTCAAGGAAGGGCCTTGCGAGATGCCGTGAGTGAGGCTGTTGGGCCAGATTACGATGTGTTGTTTGAGGTCTTCCCAAACAATCCGGCCAACAACCACCTTCATATCGAATTTGATCCAGACTAAGCTCAGGTAATGAGACGCCCAAAGAGCTTTCGATATCTTCTGCTCGCAGCGCTGCCGTGGATGGTGGCTGCGTGCTCCGATGCAGGGGCTCTGACGAAGGACGAAGGCGCCGAGCAAACCGCGTCGGCCGTTCCAGCGCCCTTGGCCGAAACGTCATCGGACGAGCCAAGTTCAGCGGAAATCAAACGGACAGGCTCCCCTGCTCTACCGCCGCCAGATAGAGCAAACGCACCAATCGAGAGCGAAGCCCGGATCATTTCTCTAGATGATTTGCAGCGCGGGGAGCGCTCTGCCTGCCAGATCAATTTCACATATCCAGGCTATCCTGCACAGGAAATCCTATGGTTCGATGAGGCGTGCTCAGCCCTTAGCCCCAGCTTTATGGACCGGCCAAAGCTAGAGGCGGCTGACCGCTGGCAGCGGATCGATGAATATGGCCAGATGCAAATTGCCAAACGCACCGGCGGCATCGTGTTCTATGTTGAGGGCCAATTCACCGCGTCTGTGTTCCCGATGGACTACAATAATGCGCCGATGGAAGTGACTGTCGCGGACTGAGCACTGGACATGGGCCTGCGCTCTTTCTAGCGGGGGCACATGACTGCGCACAAAGAAGGCGACCCCACAACACTCAACCGTTTGTACGGCCGCAGCGTCGGCAAACCCCTGCGCGCGCGCCAGCAAGGCTTGGTGGATGATTTGCTGCCTCGCATCGCCGTCCCCGCCGAAGGTCCAGTCACCGCGGAGAGGCTGTTCGGCCAAGATTGTCCGATGCACTTTGAAATCGGTTTTGGCAGCGGAGAGCATCTTGCCTATCGCGCGGACTTGCTGCCCAACCATGGATTGATCGGCGCCGAGCCATTCATGAACGGCGTGGCAGCTGCGCTTGGTCATGTCGAAGATCAGGGACTGACCAATGTCCGCCTGCATGCGGGCGATGCGCTCGATGTGCTGAGCCGAATTCCCGATGGCGCTCTGACCATGGTGTATCTGCTGCACCCCGATCCCTGGCCAAAGGCGCGCCACGCAAAGCGGCGCATGGTCAATGATGGCCCCATCGCCATGATCGCGGACAAACTCAAACCCGGCGGCGAATTCCGCTTCGGGACCGACCATGCAATTTATCTGCGCCATGCGCTCATGGTGATGCAGCGTTTTTCGGATCGACTCGAATGGGTGACTGAGGGCCCAGAAAGCTTCCAAAACCGTCCATCGGGTTGGCCAGAAACACGCTATGAAAAGAAGGCGCGCGAAGTGTTCGAGCACGAAGTTTGGTATTTCCGTTACCGCAAACGCTGAATTTGCTTTCATAGCTCCGCTGCGTCAGACTTAGCTAATAACCTAGGGGGCAACATGGTAGCGCGGCGACAATTTTTGGCAGGAGTGGCAATCGGCGCGGGAGCGCTTTCGGCTTGCAGTGAGATCACAAGCAATTCGGGCGGTGACCGGATCGCCGCTGCGCTCGATCAAGGCGGTAGATTGCTGGACGCGGAAGCGCTGGAAGATGCGCTGGTCGGCAGCTCCTATCTCGGCACTGGCGGCGGCGGTAGTCTCTCCGAAGCGCGCGAATTGATCGCCACAGACCTGGCGGCTGGCCACAAGTTCAGCGCGATTCCAGTCTCTGGCCTCGCTGATGATGATCGGGTCGCCTGCCCCTACGGCTTGGCCAGCCTCGCGCCAACAAGTGAAGATATGCAGGCGCGGTTGGATGCGATCGACAACAAGATCGAAGAGCCAGTGCAGGCCGCATTCGAGACACTAGAACGCCATCTGGATCAAAAGTGTGCGGGCGTCATCCTTGGGGAGATCGGGCCGCTGAGCCTGGCCGAAGGTCTCTCAATAGCAGCGCGGCTGGGCGTGCCTGCGCTGGATGCCGACACGGTCGGCCGCGCGGTGCCAGAGATCAACCAGCATTCGGTGAAGGTCGCAGGCGTTCCGCTCACACCAATTGGCGCAGCCACTCCATTTGGTGATGAGATGGTCATCGGCACTCTGGGCGATCCGACCCGAGCGGAAGACATTTTGCGAAGCATAGCCGTCGTCAGCCGCGAGTGCGGCGTCGCAGATTCGCCCATCACAGGCAAACAAGCGAAGACGGAAGGCACGCTGGTTACCGGTAGCCTCACTTTAGCGATATCGATCGGCAAAGCGGTGCGCGAAGCCAAGGCGGCCGGCAATGATCCTATCGAAGCCGCGCGGGTGGCAGGTGATGGTTTCCTACTGTTCACAGGCGTGGTCGCGGGCACCGAATGGGCCGATGAGGACGGATTTCTCCAAGGTGAAGTGATGCTGGACGGAACCGGCGATTTCGCAGGCAAATCCTTCGAAACTGACGTGAAGAACGAGCATCTCGTCGCGCGCCAAGATGGCGTCGTTGTCGCCACTTGCCCCGATCTTATCAGCCTGATCGACCTCGAGAGCGGCGATGGAGTGGTCAATCCGGGCTATGAGAATGGGCAGTCTGTTGCTGTGCTGGGCTTTAGAAGCGATCCGATCTGGCGCGGTGAAGCGGGCCTAGCCGTCTTCAGCCCGCGCTACTTTGGCTATGATCTGGACTATGTGCCGATCGAAGAGCTCGTGTCGAGCGCGGCGTAAAGCAGGCACCCAACACTAGAATGAGAATATCGGAATCAGCCTAAGAGCCAGGAAGGGTTCTAGCCCACCACGCCCGCACTCGCGAGTACAGCTAAGGTCAGAACATCCGGTGCAATGGCAGTCATCGGTACGATCTGCACCGGCTTCTCCATGCCGATCAGCATTGGCCCAATCGTGTCATTGCCAGCCAGCTCTCTCAGCAATTTGGCCGAGAGATTGGCCGATTGCAGGCCCGGCATGATCAGCACATTGGCAGGCGCAGACAGGCGGCTGAACGGATAAAGCTCCATCACCTTCGGATTGAGCGCGGCATCCGGTGCCATCTCGCCTTCATACTCAAAGCCGGGGTCTTCACGGTCAAGGATAGCAACAGCTTCGCGAATACTGCCTAGCCATTGGCCCGACGGATTCCCAAATGTCGAATAGGAAAGGAAAGCGACTCGGGGCTCATGCCCCATACGCCGTGCCACCGCGGCCGTTTCCTTGGCAATATGCGCCAATTCTTCCGCGCCCGGTCGCTCATTGATGGTTGTGTCGGCGAGGAACGTCGTGTGGTTCTTGCCGATCATCATGTGCAC
This sequence comes from Erythrobacter sp. S249, assembly GCF_057364975.1. Lineage (NCBI taxonomy): Bacteria > Pseudomonadati > Pseudomonadota > Alphaproteobacteria > Sphingomonadales > Erythrobacteraceae > Erythrobacter > Erythrobacter sp. S249. The sequence goes on from NZ_CP200287.1 coordinate 1,607,544, forward strand.
GCCAAACGGCAATGCACCCGGCTTTTTATCGAGCACCAGGTTCACTTCGCGGGCTGTCTGCGCGAATGTTCGGGTTAGACCAGAAATCACTCCATCCCCGTGGCCAAGTGCAACCAGTAGGGCCGCAAAGACATTACGCTCTTGGTTGACCATCCGGCGCACGTCACGCTCTGTGTAGCCTTTGCGCTGCAAGCGTTTGTAGAGATAGTCCACCATCGCCGGGACATGTTCCGACGTGGCAGAATTCTGAATTTCAAAACTGCCTGGATCAGACACTGACAGTTGGTGCAGCTTGTCGATCACCGCTTTTGTACGGCCCACCAAAACCGGGGTGCCATATCCGAAATCGCGGAACTGAATCGCCGCCCGCAGAACCACATCCTCTTCCGCCTCGGCGAACACCATCCGCTTTGGATTGGCTTTCGCCTCGTTGTAGGTTCCCGTGAGGACAGCGGTTGTTGGGTTGAGCCGCGATTTCAGCGCATGGCGATAGGCGTCAAGGTCTTCAATCTTGGCCTGCGCGACGCCGGAATCCATTGCGGCCTTTGCGACAGCGGAGGAGACCACCTCGATCAGACGCGGGTCAAATGGCGCAGGGATGATGTAGTCTTTGCCGAACTTCTGGTTCTTACCATAGGCGCTAGAGACCTCTTCGGGCACTTGCTTGCGAGCCAGCTCGGCAATCGCATTGGCCGCGGCGATTTTCATTTCTTCATTGATCGTGGTGGCCTGCACATCGAGGGCGCCGCGAAAAATGAAGGGGAAGCCCAGCACATTGTTCACCTGGTTCGGAAAGTCCGACCGGCCCGTGGCAATGATCGCATCGGGGCGAACTGCCTGCGCCTCATCGGGCATAATTTCTGGCACGGGATTGGCCATGGCAAAAATGATGGGTTTGTCCGCCATCTTCTTCACCCATTCCGGCTTCAGAGCGCCAGCGGCCGATAGGCCGAGGAAAATGTCGGCACCGGCCAAAGCCTCTTCCAGATTGGTCGCATCTGTCTCAACCGCGTGCGCGCTCTTCCACTGATCCACATTGTCGCGTCCCGGCGTGATCGGGCCAGTGCGATCGCACATGATTACATTCTCATGCGCAACACCCATTGCCTTCATCAGCGCAGTGCAAGCAATCGCCGCGGCCCCGGCGCCATTGACGACAATCTTTACGTCTTTCACGTCTCGGTCGGTCAAATGGCAAGCGTTGAGCAAGCCGGCGGCGGTGATGATCGCGGTCCCGTGCTGGTCATCATGCATCACAGGGATGTTCATCCGCTCGCGCAGCGCCTGCTCGATGATAAAGCACTCAGGCGCCTTGATATCTTCCAGATTGATCCCGCCAAAGGTAGGTTCCATCAACGCAACGGCATCAATGAACGCCTGAGGGTCTTCGGTCGCGAGTTCGATATCAATCGAATCCACATCAGCAAAACGTTTAAACAGAACCGCCTTACCCTCCATAACCGGCTTGGAAGCCAGCGCACCAAGGTTGCCGAGCCCGAGGATTGCGGTGCCATTTGAAATGACCGCGACCAGGTTTGACCGAGCTGTGTAGCGGGCCGCGAGGCTGGGATCAGCCGCAATCGCTTCAACCGGAGCCGCAACGCCTGGCGAATAAGCGAGACTGAGATCACGCTGCGACGCCATCGGCTTTGACGCCACAATTTCAATTTTACCCGGGCGGATTGTCTCGTGATAAAACAGGGCTTCGCGGGTCGTGAATGTGACTTGCCGGTCATCGGCCATCTGGAGGTCTCCCAAATCAATTTCTACCCAGCGCTTAGCGACCTAACGATGCAAACGATAGGGGAAAGGGGACTAGGGACCGTTCCGAATCGCTGCGGGGGTGGCTAGGCCTTACGGATGGCCGCAAAAACGACACCGATGATGCAGCAATTCCTCGCCCTCAAACAAGAGGCGGGTGATTGTTTGCTGTTCTATCGGATGGGCGATTTTTTCGAGCTGTTTTTTGATGACGCCAAGGCTGCATCGGCAATCCTCGATATCGCCCTCACCACACGCGGAGAACATAGCGGCGAGCCGGTGCCGATGTGCGGCGTTCCGGTACATTCTGCCGACAGCTATCTAGCTCGCTTGATCAAAGGCGGGTGCCGGGTCGCGATTGCAGAGCAGGTGGAAACGCCAGAAGAGGCCAAAATACGGGCTAAGAAGGAAGGCACCCCTTCCTCCAAAGCGCTCGTTAAACGCGACATTGTCCGCTTTGTGACCGCTGGCACGCTGACCGAAGAAGCCTTGCTGGAACCACGCAATGCCAATCTGCTAGTTGCTCTAGCGGATGTCCGGGGCGCGATTGGTTTGGCCAGCTGCGACATCTCCACCGGGATCGTGGTGCTGGAGGAATGCACACAGGATATGCTCGGCGCGCATTTGGCCCGCCTTGGCGCGAACGAAATTGTTGCGCCGGAAGACTGGGCGCACGGCCCGGATGAAATCACGCCTCGCCCAAAAGGTGATTTTTCAAGCGACGATGGCTCGGAGCGGCTGCGCAAACTTCACGGCGTTGCAACACTGGATGGGTTCGGCGACTTCTCGCGCGCTATGCTGGCGGCGGCAGCCGGTCTGATCAGCTATCTTGAACATGTCGGCCGCGGCAATCTGCCTATGCTCCTTCCGCCAGTCTCACGGCGCGGTGCCGAGGGCATGGTGATGGACGAGGCGACCCGTGCGAGCCTAGAAATCTTGCAGTCTCAGGATGGCTCACGCAGCGGCAGCCTGATCGCCGCAATAGATCGCTGCGTAACTGGAGCTGGCGCTCGGCAATTGGCAGAAGACTTAGGCTCACCATTGCTTGATCAATCCGCGATTGAAGAGCGCCTGTCCCTAGTTCACTTCTGGCACAGCCAGCCGATTGACCGCGCGGACCTGCGCGAGGCCTTGCGAGCCCTGCCAGATATTGGCCGCGCCTTGGGCCGTGTGGTGGCTGGCCGCGGCAGTCCGCGAGATTTGGGCCAGATACGCGATGGCCTGAGAGATGCCCGACTACTTCACGAAACGCTCGTCAAGCAAAGCGATCACCCGGGCCTGCTGAAGCAGCTTATGCCGAGCTTGACCGGCCACAGCGCCTTGGTGGATTTGCTGACCAATGCGCTTGTCGCCGCCCCTCCGACAGAGCGGTCTGGTGGCGGCTATATCGCTGATGGCTATGACGCCGGATTGGACGAGCTGCGACAAGTCTCCGGCAATGCGCGCAAGGCGATCGCCGCAATGGAGGCGAGATACCGCGAGGAGACGGGAATTGCCTCGCTCAAGATTAAGCACAATGGCGTGCTTGGCTATTTCATCGAGGTGCCCAGCCGGCATGGCGACGCTTTGATGGGGCAGGACAGCGGATTTACCCATCGGCAGACGATGAAAGGTGCCGTGCGGTTCAACTCGGTGTCTCTGCACGAAGAAGCAACCCGGATTGCGGAGGCTGGCGGCCGCGCATTGACCGCTGAAGAAGCGCATTTTGAAGAGCTGACCGGTGCAGTGATCGCGTCGCAACAAGCGATTGCGCAAACGGCAGCAGCGCTGGCTCGGATTGATGTAGCAGCTGGTCAAGCGGAGCGTGCAGCGGAGGGGGATTGGTGCAAGCCCGAGATCGTCGATACGACCGAACTTGCGATCACCGCTGGCCGCCACCCGGTGGTTGAAGCCGCCTTGACCAAGACCAATGACCGCTTCGTCGCGAATGATTGCAGCCTGGCGCAGCAAGACCGCCTATGGCTGATTGGCGGTCCGAATATGGGCGGTAAATCGACCTTTCTGAGGCAGAATGCGCTAATCGTCCTAATGGCGCAGGCTGGCGGATATGTTCCAGCACAGTCAGCGACCATCGGCCTTGTTGACCGGCTCTTTAGCCGCGTCGGGGCGTCAGACAATCTCGCGCGCGGCCGCTCTACGTTTATGGTCGAGATGGTCGAAACCGCCGCAATCCTGTCGCAAGCGACCGAGCGCAGCTTTGTTATTCTAGATGAGGTGGGCCGCGGAACGTCGACCTACGATGGTTTGGCTCTAGCATGGTCAGTCGTCGAGGCGGTGCATTCCAAGACTGCTTGCCGCTGCTTGTTCGCAACCCATTATCACGAGCTCGCTCGGCTCGCCGACAGCTGCGAAGCTCTGTCCCTCCACCATGTGAAGGCGCGGGAATGGAAAGGCGATCTGGTCCTGCTCCACGAAGTATCTGAGGGTCCGGCCGACCGCTCTTACGGGCTTGCCGTCGCCAAACTGGCCGGCGTCCCTGCTCCGGTTGTGAAGCGAGCCAAACAAGTGCTGCAGAAACTGGAGGCGGCCCGTGCAGAAACGGGGGGCATAGCCGCGGGTCTGGGCGAACTGCCATTGTTTGCCAATGCGGCTCTGGCCGACAAATCCGAAGAGCCTGAACCTGACGACATCTTGAAAGAGAAATTGGAAGGCGCAGATCTTGATGCTTTGTCACCCCGGGAAGCGCTTGATTTTCTATATAATTTAAAGCGTGATTTGACGTCCACCAAACCTTAACCAAGCTCGAGTATCTCTGGGCGGGCTATGGCTATACTTGATAACTACAAACCCGTCCTTGCTTTCGCCGCGATCATCGTGGGCGGAGTAGCGATTTTTGGTAGCTCACTCTCGACGAACACCAAAACACCCGAAAAGGATGGCTCGCAAGGCGTGGAGAGTTCAGACTCGCCGGCAGCGCCTATCCGTCGGCAGGCATCCAATCCAGTTTCGAGCGAACAGCCGGTAATCGGCGATTTTGCCTCTGACGCAGAGCTAATCGATAACGCTAGCGGTTTTGATCCATCGCCTGCCCCCTCTCTTCCAGCGAGCGGCGCGGATGCAAACACTCAGTCAAGCCCAGCTAGGCCATCGAACTCTGATGGCAACAGCAGCACCGTTCGCATTGAAGAAGTTCAAAATGTTCAAGAGATTACCGAATAGCTCAGCAGCTATATTGCGGCGCGGTCTCCTGACTTGCACAGGACGCCCAACGCATGCCGTAACCGTCATCATTTTTGACGGTATTAGGTGACATCCATTTTATCGTGTGGGGAGCGGTGCCTCGCCGGAGTAATCATAGAAACCGCGTCCGGTCTTGCGGCCCAGCCAACCTGCCTCGACATATTTCACAAGCAATGGCGCAGGCCGATATTTCGTATCGCGCGTCGTCTTGTAGAGCACCTTAATAATATCCAGGCAGGTATCGAGCCCAACAAAGTCTGCAAGTTGCAACGGGCCCATGGGGTGATTGAGCCCTAAGCGGCACCCTTTGTCGATATCTTCAATGCCGGCTGTTGACTGACCCAGAACAAACACTGCTTCATTGATCATGGGAAGTAGAATGCGGTTGACGACGAAGCCTGGCTCGTCCTGGCTCAGGACCACTTCCTTACCCAATCCTTCGGCAAACGCCGTGATTTGATCGGTCGTGTCCTGCGAGGTTGCAAGGCCAGGGATAACCTCAATCAGGCCCATTACCGGCACTGGGTTGAAGAAATGCAGCCCGATGAAACGCGCTGGATCAGGCCAAAAGTTCGCCATGCGCGTGATGGGAATAGAACTGGTGTTGCTGGCCATAATCGCATCATTAGCGAGGACTTTGCCGGCCCGTTCAAAGATGGCTTGTTTGATCGCCTCTTGCTCAGTCGCGGCCTCAATAATCAGGCCCGCTTCGACCATAGGCTCATATTCGCCTATTGGCGTGACCTTGGTGAGCAAGGTCTCAGCTGCATCCGCTTCGATTTTTCCGCGCCCGACCAGCTTTACGAGAGCCTTCTCAATCGCGGCTTTACCAGCTTCTGCGCGGGCTAAATCCACGTCAGACAGCATCACCGGCATTCCATGCTGAGCGATGGTCTGAGCAATGCCAGTGCCCATTTGCCCGGCTCCAATAACCGCTATCGTTCGCATGAATAGTCCCTTCGCAAGTGCAGCAAAGGGCGGGTGTTAGCGGTGCAAATCCCGCTTGGCTAGCGATTCGCTCCTGGCACCCACTTTACATCGGCGCGGCCATTGCCGTTGAGCACACGCGCGAGCACAAACAGACAGTCGGACAGGCGGTTAATGTAGGCGAGCGCTGATGGGTTCACGGCATCATGCTCTGATAGCCGGGTCATCGCCCGCTCGGCTGCACGGGTCGAAGCGCGGGCGACGTGAGTGCGCGCGGCTGCTTCACTCCCGCCGGGCAGGACAAAGCTGGTTAACGGCTCAAGCTCTTCATTAAGGCCGTCGATCTGATCCTCCAGCCATGTTACTTGAGCAGGAACAATCCTCAGCACCATTTCTGACGGCGTAAAATCACCGTCTTCACTTGGCGTTGCAAGATCAGCGCCAAGATCAAACAGATCGTTCTGAACTCGTGTGAGAAGCCGCTTATGCGCTCCCTCAGCCAAATGGCATGCCGCAAGGCCGATCGCGCTGTTGGCTTCATCCACGCGGCCAATGGCTGAGATGCGCGCTGAGTGCTTTGCCTCACGCGAGCCATCAACCAAACCAGTGGTGCCATCGTCCCCAGTGCGGGTGTATATCTTATTGAGTTTTACCACGTCTCTTGGCGTCCCTGGATTGGCCTAACGGGCCACAACCAAAATGATCGCCACAACCAAGATCGCTAGCGCTTGATATTTGATCCGCGCAAACATCGCCTTGTTCTGTAGCAATTGCATGTCGGTGGCGGTTTCGCCCTCACCCGTCTCCAGATCGATCTTCGTCGTCTTCAAGAAAGCGATAATACCGCGAACAAGTGAGACAAGCACCAGAACGCTCAAAACGGCCAGAACAGCTATAAGAAAATATGTCATGCTCAGTATTTAGGCGCTTTCCAGTGAGATACCACCCGGCAATCGTTGCAACCGCAATTGCTCTGCCAGCAAGAGACCATCCTCGCCCTGCTCTCGCATGTCCGCCAGCGAAGGCGAACCGCGCCGTTTCGCAAGCTTCTTGCCTTGCTCGTCGAGCAGTATCTGGTGATGATGCCAATGCGGCACTGGCAGGCCCAGAAGCTCTTGCAACAGGCGATGAATATGGGTTGCTGAAAAGAGATCGGAGCCGCGGGTTACCAAAGTCACCCCGTCCGCTGCATCATCGAGCGTGGCGGCCAAATGATAGCTGGCAGGCTCATCCTTTCGCATGATCACAACATCACCAAAATCACGCGGATCGGCGATCACTGATCCGGCATGTTCGTCCGTCCAGATCAATTCGCGGGCGCTAGCCATTGCTTTGTCCAGATCGAGCCGCAGGCAATGCGGCTTCTCCAGATCGAGATCGTCTCGACCTTTGCACGTTCCGGGATAAAGTCCGCTTTCGACCCCCGCCGTCTGCTGAGCACGCTGTATCTCTGATCGGGTGCATGTGCACGGGTAGAGCAGCCCTGCGTCTTTCAATTTCTGTGCGGCGGCCTGGTAGCTTTCAATCCGCTGCGACTGCGCCGTCACCTCCTGCCATTCCAGCCCAAGCCATTCGAGATCACGGCGAAACTCATCCGCCAGCTCTGGCCGCGACCGGGCACCGTCGATATCCTCAATCCTCAACAGAAATGTCCCCCCCACGTCCTCTGCCAAATCATGCGCGGTGATCGCAGAATAGGCATGGCCAAGGTGCAAGTGCCCATTGGGGCTGGGGGCAAATCGTGTGACAATCATCGCTGCAATTCACTGCCACAGTGGCGACAGAAGCGCGAGGCCACCCAAAATCCTTGTGGAAACCCGGCACGTCATGGGTTTGACTCTTTCGTCTGCCACGGCATTCTCATGGTAATCGGAAAGGATCACAAACGTGTTCAAAGCCGAATTGATGGAGCGAGTGGCGCGATTTCGCAGCGCCGATGAAGACCCGACATGCAATCCGTCGGCGTGCCCGGCGCTCGTGCTGAACGCGGATTACACCCCGCTGTCCTATTACCCTCTAAGCCTGTGGCCGTGGCAAACAGCGATCAAAGCGGTGTTTCTCGACCGGGTAGACATTGTCGCAAGCTATGACCGCGAGGTTCATTCCCCCTCGCTAGATATGAAAATCCCGAGCGTCATCGCGCTCAGACAATATGTAAAACAAAGCGAATTTCCCGCCTTCACACGGTTCAATCTGTTCCTGCGCGACCGGTTTCAGTGCCAGTATTGCGGACAAGGCCAGGGGCCAGGTCAAAATCTGACGTTCGATCATGTCATCCCGCGCCGGCTAGGCGGAAAGACGACGTGGGAGAACATCACCACTGCCTGTGCACCGTGCAATATGAAGAAAGGCGGCCGCACGCCTAAGCAGGCGCATATGAGCCTAATGATGAAGCCAATTCGCCCAACCAGCTGGCATTTGCAGCAATATGGCAAGATGTTTCCGCCCAACTATCTCCATGAGACGTGGCGGGATTGGCTCTATTGGGACATTGAGCTAGAGGCCTAACGGCCCGGTTCAAAACTCCGATCGCGCTGTAGTCTACTAGCCCTCGATAACACGGGTTTCGGGGTGATGCGCGTCGAGATGCTTGATAATGATGCGCAGGTTTTTCGAGTTAGAGCGGTAGAGGAAATCGGCCGCGTCTCCGACCACCGGCAGCAAGCCAATAGCGGTATCGAATGCGACATTCGCGCCCATGCGCCAAAGCTTCCATTTAGGAATTTTGAGGTTGCGCGCTTCCCAAATTATGTAAGCACCAAGCGCCGTGGTGACGAGATCGCCAAACACTGGGATCAGACCAACCAGCGCATCCAGCCCGATGGGCATATTGACGCCTGGTACGCGAAACGTACGCTCCAGAAGGTTTTCCATCGCAACCACGCGTTGCCGCACGGACTCGGGATCCGTGCCAGTTGGTAGGGCGAAATTCATCGCCTGTGGTCGTTCAGGCCCATCCATAGTGTCTCTCCTTAGCTCCTAAATGGTGGGTTGTGAGAGCGGGAACAAGGGGTGCACGCCCCATTGGTTGGGTTGGTAGGCGTTGACGGTGCCCCGGACCAAGGACCAACGCACCGGCACACCAAGCGGAATAAACACCTCTTCTGCCACCATTGTGGCATGCGCTTGCGCCAACAACAGAGCCTTTTCGCGCGGATCGCGCGAGGTAAGCGACTGCGCCACCAATTGATCGGCTGCCTCGGAGCATAGGCCGATTTCAAGCTCGCAATTGAACTGATTGAGGTACCAGCGCGGCGAGGAATAGCGCGCCAGCCGGTCTCTCAGCTCCAGGTCAGCGCCTGTGCCAGGCTCCATCTTAATCAGCCGAAGGCCCACTGTTTCCCAATCCGCCGCCAATTGGTTGAACAACAAATCACCGCCCGGCCCCTGGGGTAGCCCAACTCTCAGCACAGCTTCTGCGCCATTCTCAGTTTCCCAGCTGGTAATCCGGCGCGACGCAATGCTGCGGCGCTGAGCGAGTGAGAGGTCTTGCCACCTTTCATCGCCGGTGGTGACTGGCTCCAGCAACTCTAACGGCACTACCCAGCTGGTCGATTGCCATCCGCCCAGACTGAACGGCTCGATCAGCGTATCGCGATCAATCGACATCGACAGAGCTTCTCGCAAAGCGGGTGATGCCAAGACGCCATCGTCATTGCGGATCGCAAACCCAAACAAACCGGCTGCCGGATCAACCCGAATGTTGCCGCGCGACAGCGGGCCAAGCTGCGCCAATGGAAAGCTGACCAATTGGCCATTCAGCAAAATGTCGACATCGCCATTGGAGAAAGCAGCTACCGCACGCTCTTCCAGCATCGCGCGGACAAGGATTGGCCGTGCGTTTTCTTCCCAATCCTGACGTGCAGGCAGGCCCCGCTCCTGAGGCGGCAGAGCATCCAGACGGGCAAGCAGCGGGGTCTCTTCGTCGCTCGAGACAATCATCGGTCCCATACCGCTATTGTCGCGCACAAAGCCAAGCTCCGGCTGGGCCATAAGCCGGAGAAACTCCGGCATGGGGCTGCTCAATCGTATTTCGATCACCCGTCCTGTCATAGCCCGGATCTCGGTGACTTTCGCCAGGTCGAGACCAAGAGAAGTACCCTCGAGGCGGCGCATGAGATCGCGCAGCTGCAGCCTGATATCCTGCGCTGTAACTGCCTCGCCATCGGGCCAGGTCGCTTCTCTCAAGCGGAAAATATAGCTCAGGCCATCGCCTGTCACGATCCAGCGCTCTGCAATCGCCGGGAGAATTTGACCAGTTGGGTCCAGGGTTACCAAGCCCTCATGTGTCGCGGCGCGCAAATGCTGCGCTGCAGGCGACAGGCGAACGCCTTGCTCCAGCAGGCTTTCCGGCTCGCCAATGATCACCACTTTTACAGGCCCGTCGTCCGCCGACGGACCACAGGCTAAAAGCGCAAAAAAGAAAGGTAAAAGCAGTGAGACTCGCATAATTGCCGCGAGCCTATCAGGTTGTTTCCATCCGGTCAGCGTTGAAGCTGACTGAAATCCTCAAACCTTACGAAAATCCCGTGGATCGAGCGCCGCAGGCGCCTTGCGCGTGTGAGCGGTGCTTATGCTGGCAGCGTCTGATTGAGCGTCGCCATTGGCTGGCTTACGAGCAGACTGAGAATCAATCTCGTCATCGAAGGCAATGCCGAAGCGGTCGTCCTGAACCCAAGCAACAGTTCCCGCAACTGACCCGATGTTCTTCAGTTCAATCTCCAGCCGGTTGCCAGGCTGAACGCGCAGATTGCCTTCGCCCATCATGCCGCCGTCCGACAGATTGCGGACGCGCACGCGGTGCGTATCTCCGGCTTGCTCAATACGAATACCGGCGAGCAGAAAGAGACTGTCTCGCGACACGCTCCTAGTTTCAACACCAGTCATTCCAAGAAGTCTCCTGTGCCCACCACAAACAAAACTGCCATTTTCATCAGCTCCAGCACGCCAATGTAGCGTACAGAGATTTTTCTATCGAGCCTGCGGGCTATGCCGCGATGCCTAATGATTGTTTAACACGCGCGCTGGAGCAGCCTCGAAAAAGCTTGCGTCCCAATCTGGCACTTATTCCAAGCCGTTCGTTAGCTTGGTTGATCAGTCGTCGCGTGAGATTTTCTCTTTGCGTTCATGCGCTTCTTGCGCCTCAACGGTCATGGTCGCAACTGGCCGCGCGATCAGCCGCTTTAAACCGATCGGATCACCAGTTACCTCGCAATAGCCATATTCGCCCTCGTCAATACGGCGCAGGGCGGATTCAATCTTGGCTACAAGCTTACGCTGACGGTCGCGGGTGCGCAGCTCAATGCCCCAATCGGTTTCGCTCGATGCGCGATCATTCAGATCGGCTTCTCTAATTGGGCCATCTTGCAAGGATTGGAGCGTTTGATCAGCCGCATCGCGGATTGATCTTTTCCACTCAAGCAGGAGCATACGGAAATAGTTCTGCTGCTGCTCGTTCATATACTCTTCGTCATCGGTAGGCACATAGCCCGCCTCGAGCATACTCTTCGCTTTGGCTAGAATATCAATATCGTCAGTCGACGCAGTGGCCATGTGGTCCTCTTACCCCAATCGCATTCGGCGAGACTATCCAATTCGCTTAGCGCGGAAATTCCAAACGCTTCGCTGGCCCCCTGAGTCTACGCATTGAGCGCGCCTATAGGCTTGCAGTCTGAGACGCACAAGCGGCTTTGCTCAACCCAGTGTCATCACGGAGCCCAAAAGTTCTGCATCTCGCGCACTTCGAGTTGTCCAATCACAAAAATTAACGTCGCCGTTAACCAATTGTTGACCACGAGGAGCGAGGACTTGGTTAAGCGGACCAGCCGGGGGGCGTTGGTTTCGTGATTAACGGGGTAACCAAACAATGGAACTTAAACCAATCACTGGCGGCGTAGCCACCGAACTGGGCACAGACCTGAACAATGAGATCCTTGCCGAATATCTGGCAGCAGCATCTCAGGGCGACATTTCAGCGCACTTTGACCTGGGCGTGTCTTTTTCAACCGGCAGCAATGGCGCCGAATGCGACCTTATCGAGGCGCACAAATGGTTTAATCTTGCCGCTGCGCAGGGTCACGAAGAGGCCGCGTGGTGCCGCGCTGACATTTCTGATGAGATGACCGCTCGCGAAATCGCAGAAGCTCAGCGCCGGGCGCGCCAATGGCTTTCTGAAACTCGCCGCCAAGCGGCCTAATTCTGCTTGAAAGGCGTACGCCTGTCCAAAAGGACTTGATCGGTCGCCACGCCATCGCGCTCGCGCTCTAGGAAGTCCGCGACCGCGTCACGAAAACCAGGGTCGGCAATCCAATGCGCCGACCAGGTTTGCACGGGTTCATAACCACGGGCGAGCTTGTGACCGCCTTGCGCGCCAGCTTCTACCCGGTCCAGACCGCGTTCGATCGCGATCTCTATGGCTTGGTAATAGCACAGCTCAAAGTGCAGAAAGCGCACATCGCGCGCGCATCCCCAATAGCGGCCATAAAGCGCATCCTGGCCGATGAAATTAAGTGCGCCTGCAATCGGGATCCCCTCGTCCAGAGCGAGGATCATGACCAGGCTGTCGCCCATCCGCTCCTGCAGCAGTGTAAATGCCTCGCGCGTTAAATAAGGCGTACCCCATTTTCGCGCGCCGGTGTCTTGGTAGAACACCCAGAACGCATCCCAATGCTCCGCTTTTATGTCGTTTCCTGAAAGGCGGAAAATTTGTAGATCTTTCTGCGCCGCCGCCCGCTCTTTGCGCAGGTTTTTGCGCTTACGGGACGAGAGAGCATCCAGAAAATCATCGAAAGTGCTATAGCCGCGGTTGATCCAATGAAATTGTAGATCGCTTCGCTTCAACCAACCGGCATCCTCGAACATAGGCATTTGCGCCTCATCGATGAAGGTCGCGTGCGCTGATGAAAGCCCGTTTTGCTCGCATACCAATTCTGCGCCCTTAAGCAGGTGCAGCGCCAATGATGGATCAGACAGCAGAAGACGCGGACCGGTCGCAGGGGTAAACGGCGAGGCAATCTGAAGCTTCGGGTAATAGCGCCCGCCGGCACGCTGATAGGCGTCGGCCCAGGAGTGGTCGAACACATATTCGCCCTGGCTGTGCCCTTTGGCATAGCTCGGCATGGCCGCCAGCAGTTTGCCATTCTCGCCGGAAATGGCGATAGGCACGGGGTCCCAGCCTGTGCCTTCACCCACGCTGCCGGAATCCTCCATAGCGGTCAGGAATTCATAGCTTACGAAAGGGTTCTCAGTCGAGTCGAGCGCATTCCATTCGGCCGCATCGAATGAGCCAACGCTCGGCGCCAGCCGCACGGTCAGCTCATCGCCGCTCACGCGATCCCCTCACCTTCAGCAATCGGCGCGTCGATCAACCCTTGCGATCGCTCGCGCAAGTCCTTGCTGCGAATAGTCCAGCTGAGCAGTGGCCGTTTCGCCGCGCGCCAAGTCTCGCACAGCGCATTGGGAAGGTCGCGAATATCCATCGCCAGAAAATCTGGCTGAGCTTGCTCGAGCGCGCCGGGCTGACGCCACACGCCTAGAAAGCCAAGGTCTAGGGTGTCTGTGCAGACCAAGCCTCGGGTTCTTTCAGGATCATGTTCGGCGAACCAATGCCCGACGCGCGGATCGAAGCTCATGACCGCATGATCGCCCGCATAGCTAGCCAGTGCAGCACTGACGCATTCGCATGTCAGACACACATCATACCAAGGCTTTGATTTCACCTCGATCAGCAGCGGCACTTTGCCGCCAATGACCTCGAGAAACTGAGCTAGCGGGACGGGATGCTCCCCTGTCCCTAACAAGCGCAGCTGAGCAAACTCACCCATATTGAGCGCGCCTGTTTCGCCCTCTTGGTCCGTCAGTCGGGCAAGCTCCCAGTCATGGAAGACCATCGGCTCATTGTCACAGCTGCGCTGGATATCGCATTCAATGCCCATGCCCGCTGCGATGGCCGCCTCCGCTGCGGCGACCGAGTTTTCAGGGACACTTGGCCCATGCAGTCCGCGGTGGGCATAGGCCCACTCGGTGAGCCAATGCGGAGCGCGGCGCTCACTCACTGGCAATGGCGATAATCGCGTCCACCTCAACCGCAGCGCCAAGCGGCAAGGCTGGCACGCCGACGGCTGCACGGGCATGACGGCCAATATCGCCAAACACCTCTTGCATCAGATCAGAAGCGCCATTGGCGACCTTCGGTTGGTCGGTGTATTCCGGCGTGCAATTGACAAACGCGCCAAGCTTTACGACACGCGTCACGCGATCGAGATCGATCCCGGCCGCTTTGAGCTGCGCCAAAATCATCAACCCGCATGCCCGAGCCGCCGCCTGACCATCTTCAAGCGAAACATCATCACCCAACCGGCCAGTCGCAAGCTCTCCCCCAATAAAAGGCAATTGGCCGGAGACATGCGCAAATCCGTTCTGCAACACGACCGGAACATAGCTCGCAACAGGCGCAGCGGCCTCTGGCAAAGTGATACCAAGTTCCTTCAGGCGGGCTTCGATACTCATCGTGCTTCCTCTTCCAAACGCTCTAACAACCACGGTAACGCACGCGACCACTCATCGATCCTTGCATTGGCGTGACCGGCCTTGTGCGCGCAATCGATGTGCGGCGCGATCATAGGCTCCCCGCACAGGTGCAGCCGCACCGTGTCCGGCACCACTTCAGATGCGGATTCGTGATGCTGCGCCAAGTCATCGATGAAAATCGCCCGACTCGGCGAATATTCCTCCAAGATGGATTGCAGCGCCGGGCCTTTCGGGCCCTGATTGGTGAACACGCGGGCATTGAGGCCGTGCTCCGCCAATTGCTGAGCGCGGTGATCGCGCCGCTCATCGACCAGATTGGTCAGGATCACTACGTCAGCTTGCTCTGACAAGTGGTTGAGGCCTTCGACCGCCCCAGCGATCGGCATTTGGCTGTCCATTTCGGTGTCGAAAAAGCTACCAAGAAATCGCCAGATGTCCTTTTGGTCGAGAACATTGCCACTGTTCTGCCAACGCAAAGCGGTCGCGAAGCTGTTGCCCTCCAGCTCAAAATCCACGCCTTGGCTGCTCTCCAGCCACTGCTTGAACGGCGCGACCATGTGCAGGATGACTTCGTCGCAATCGCTGATGATGAGAGGGCGGCTCATGATGCTAGCTCCTGGCGGGCAGCAATCAGTTCTTCAGGCGTCACTGCGAGCGCTTCAGCCGCTCTGATCAGGTCCGGTTCGTGGTTCGCGAGAAAATCGAAAACCGAGGCAAGGACCGTCGGATCGTTCAATCCGCCGCGCAAACTATCCGCATCAAGACCGGTCAAATCGAGGTAGCGCTCCGCGCGCTCACCGTCCTCCAGGACCCACCCCAGCACCGCCAAAGCGAGGGTTTGCGGGCTAAGCTGTTGCGCTCCGGCATCGTGAATATTTGGATTTTGAATTGTCGTAACCTCTTTGTCGGGGTAATCAGCCCACTTCGGGGGAGCATCGGTCAGTGGCAAAGCGAGTCTTGGTTGTCGAGGATAATGACCTCAATCGAAAACTGTTCTGCGACGTGTTGAAGGCAAACGGCTTTGAAGTCGAGCCCGTCGCGGATGGTGATCAGGTGCTTGAAATGGCGCGCGGAACCGCTCCTGATCTGATCATTATGGATATTCAGCTACCCGGCATTTCCGGTGTGGACCTGATCGAAGCGGCCAAGCGTGACAACTCGCTTTGCGAGATCCCGGTTTTGGCAGTCACAGCCTTTGCCGGAAAGGGTGACGAGGAACGGATCCGCTCGGCAGGCGCAGCCGGTTATCTGGCAAAGCCCGTTTCGATCATGCCGTTTATGAATGCGGTCAAAGCTCTGGTTTAGAGCCGAAACGCAGGCTGCGACGTCAGCTTGAATTCTGGAAATTGGAGGCCAAATGGCCATGAAGCGGCAATGATTTGAGCCGTTTGCCCCCGAGAAATGGTTTCATATGGGCTGGTCTGCGATTCCAAATACCTCTAGACCTCATCCTTGAAGCTGAAGTTGCACCGAGAAAGTGAGCGCCAACACCATGGATTCTGCCGCAGTTGATGAGCGTATCCGCGCCTTGATCGAGCCTTTTAATAAGAAGGGCGTCGCTATCGAAGACGCGACAACATTTGCTGGCGATCTAGAGTTCGACAGCCTCACCGTGATGGATTTCGTCGCCGAGATTGAAGACGAATTCGACATCATCATCAGCATGAATCAACAGGCCGAAATCGAAAATTACGGTCAGTTGGTCGCTGCTGTGCACAAAATGCAGGATAGCTGATATAGGCCTTGCCCATGACTGAGACCCTTACCGATATCGCGCCATCAGGCGATCTGCTATCCAAATTCGACGACCTCATCCAAACGCGCGAAACCCTGCTCGCGAGCGGCATTGAAGACCCCTTCAATCTCGTCATGGAAAAGGTGCTCTCGCCAACCACTGCGATCTGCAATGGGCGCGAGACAATCTTGCTCGGCACATACAATTACATGGGAATGACGTTCGATCCGGATGTGATCGATGCAGGCAAGCAAGCCTTGGCTGATTACGGCTCAGGCACCACCGGCAGCCGCCTCCTTAACGGTACTTATCAAGGTCACCGGGAATGCGAAGATGCATTGCGCGAA
The DNA here is from genome assembly GCF_057364975.1 of Erythrobacter sp. S249. NCBI lineage: Bacteria > Pseudomonadati > Pseudomonadota > Alphaproteobacteria > Sphingomonadales > Erythrobacteraceae > Erythrobacter > Erythrobacter sp. S249. The sequence goes on from NZ_CP200287.1 coordinate 1,624,023, forward strand.
TTTTACGCGATGGATCACGCCATGGTGTTCTCGACGGGCTACCAAGCCAATTTGGGGATCATCGCGACTCTTGCCGGCAAGGGCGACTACATCGTCCTCGACATCGATAGCCACGCCTCGATTTGGGATGGCTGCGCGATGGGGAATGCTGAGGTTGTTCCGTTCAAGCATAATGATATCGAAGCGATGGAAAAGCGCCTGCGCCGTATTCCAGAAGGCGCTGGCAAACTCGTCATCCTCGAAGGCGTCTATTCGATGCTGGGCGACGTTGCCCCGCTTAAAGAAATGGTTGCGATCGCGAAGAAATATGGCGCGATGGTGCTGGTCGACGAAGCGCATTCGATGGGCTTTATTGGCGAAAACGGACGCGGCGTGTGCGAAGAGCAAGGCGTGATCGACGATGTTGATTTTGTCATCGGGACTTTCTCGAAAAGCGTTGGGACAGTTGGCGGTTTCTGCGTGTCCAACCACCCCAAATTCGACATCATGCGGCTTGTCTGCCGCCCCTATGTCTTCACCGCCAGCCTGCCGCCAAGCGTGGTGGCGACGGCCGCGACCTCCATTCGCAAGTTGATGCACGGCGCGAACAAACGCGCGCACCTTTGGGAAAATTCCAAACGGCTCCATGGCGGTTTGACCGAGCTCGGCTTTGAGCTTGGAACGAGCGAGCCGCAAAGTGCGATTGTGGCCGTCATCATGCCGGATCTGGAGCGGGGTGCTGCCATGTGGGAAGCGCTGCTGAAAGAAGGGCTTTACGTCAATCTGGCGCGCCCACCGGCAACACCGGCGAACATGACTTTGCTGCGCTGCTCGCTATGCGCTGAGCATTCGGCGGAGGAAGTCGAAACTATCCTCGGCATGTTCGAACGTGCCGGCAATGCGATAGGCATTATCTAAGAAACTAGGCGCGTACTTCGGTTGCGTTGTCGCAGGCGTTCACTTCGCCTTCGTTTTCGCTGCCCGCGAGCTGCGTAAATACCACGAAGCCGCCGACCACCAGAATGACGAAGGCCGTGGTTACCCAACCAAGGTATTTGTCGATGACCGCCTTGATCGGCGCGCCGAACAGCTGGAACAGCACGCCGACGATCATGAAGATGAGCGCGCGCCCTGCGATGGCAGCGAGCGTGAACGTCATGAGGTTCATCTCGATAAAGCCCGCCGTGATTGTCATCAACTTAAACGGAACCGGGGTACCAGCGGCAAAGAAGACGGCCAGGCCGCCCTGCTCTCTGATGTAGCAAGCCGCAACCGGAAAGCTCTCTGTGAGGCCCAGCACACCGATCACCCACGAGCCCACAGCGTCGTAAAGAAAGTATCCGATCGCATAGCCGAACAGCCCGCCAAGCACCGATGCCACCGTTGCGACGACTGCAAAGCGGAGCGCCTTCTTTGGCTCGGCCAAGCACATCAGGCCAAGCAGTGGGTGCGGCGGAATGGGGAAGAAGCTCGATTCGATGAAGCAGAAGAACGCCAGCCACCACACCGCCTTTGGGTGAGCGGCCTTGTCCATGGTCCAATTGTAGAGACCGCGCAGCAATTTCATCATGAGCTTGGGTGTCTTTCGCCAGTTCGCGCCCGATTGATCACCAGCACTTAGCCGCGCCCTAGACAGGACGCAACTGAGACTAAATAACCGATTTGGTACTTTTGCATTGACATTGTCACGATCATCGGTTAGAAGAAATCAACATCGCGATAGTGTGAGTCGAAACGAGGGGCTGAGACAACCTCAGACCAGCTCCCGCGACTTTCCTATTTCGGTCCCCTGGCGTTTCAGCTTCAGCCGGGCCGAGCGGAGACCAAAGATGCCAGACAATTCACGGTCGGATCATTCCGACCACGAAAAACGCCCGCGGATAAACTCGCGCTGGCGCGACCGATTTATTGAGTGCCTCGCGCAATCCTCAAACGTCAGCCGCTCTGCTGAGTTTGCGGGCGTATCAAATAGCTATGTCTACCGTGCTCGTGCCAACGAGCCCGAGTTTGCCCGGCGCTGGCTCGCAGCTTTGTGGGAAGGGTATGAACATTTGGAAATGGAAGTCCTTCGCCGCCTGCGTGAAGGAGACCTGCAAACAGATCATGCGACAAAGTACGACTTCGCCAATGCCATTCGCCTGTTGAACGCCCACCGCGACAACGCCGCCAGAGCGCAAGCGGAGCAGCGCAATGTAAGCGCCGCCGAAATTCGCGGATCAATCGATCGCAAGGTGGAGGAGATCCGGCACAGAATACAGCAGGAGCGGGCCCGAGAAGCGAAAAATTCGTGATCGAGCAACATGATTGGCTGGCGACTGCGCCGGCCATGCTCCGCGAAGAATTGAGCCGCGTACTCAACGCTCAAGAACGCGCGGAATTTGCCTATCACTGGGGTTTTTTTGCGCGGCTTGCACAATTGCCACCCGAAGGTGACTGGCGCATCTGGCTGATCCTGGCTGGAAGAGGTTTTGGCAAGACCCGCGCTGGCTCCGAATGGGTGCGATCAGTTGCTGAAGGCAATCCTCAGGCGCGGATCGCATTGGTCTCGTCTTCGCTGGCCGAAGCGCGCTCTGTTATGGTTGAGGGAGAAAGCGGAATTATCGCATGCTGCCCGCCAGAGCGCAGGCCCGTTTTTGAACCGTCACTAAGGCGGCTGCGCTTTCCCAACGGAGCGCAAGCGCAGCTGTTCTCTGCCGCGGAACCGGAATTACTAAGAGGTCCTCAGCACACCCATGCTTGGTGTGACGAAGTCTGCAAATGGCCGCTTGCTCATGAGCGAGCAACGCGGTGCTGGGACAATCTCCTGATGGGTCTCAGACTTGGCAGCGACCCACGGATTGCAGTGACCACAACGCCGCGCAGCGTGCCATTGATCGCGCGAATTTTGGAACAAGAAGAAAGCGGCGAAGCTGCTGTCACGCGCGGTTCGACCTATGACAATTCGATCAATCTGCCGCAGCGTTTTCTTACCGCGATTGAGGGGGAGTTCGCGGGCAGCCAGCAGGCCCGGCAGGAAATTGATGGCGAGATCCTGACAGATATCGAGGGTGCGCTGTGGACACGGTCGATGGTCGAACATGCCCGGGAAACGGGCGAGAGACCTGATGATGCGAGGGTGGTGGTGGCGGTTGATCCGCCCGCCTCGGCCAATGGTGATGCCTGCGGAATTATTGTTGCCGCTCTGGGGCAAGATCAAATTGGGCGTGTGCTGGCGGATTGCACAATCGAACAGGCCAGCCCTGAACAATGGGCCCGGCGCGTTGCCGCGGCCGCAGAGGAATGGAATGCCGACCGTGTGGTCGCAGAGGCCAATCAAGGCGGCGCGATGGTTTCCAGCGTGCTGCGCGCCGCCAACAACACACTGCCGATAAAATTGGTCCACGCCAGCCGCGGCAAAGTCGCCCGTGCTGAACCCGTTGCGGCACTCTACGAGACCGGGCGGGTGAGACATTGCGGATTATTCCCGCAGCTCGAAGACCAAATATGCGGCCTTAAGACCGGCGGGGAATACGCCGGACCAGGCCGCAGCCCCGACCGCGCCGATGCGCTGGTCTGGGCGCTCACAGAACTAATGCTCGGCCCATCTCATCGGCCACGCGTGCTGCCAATCTGACTGCAGAAGGAAAACTCATGGCATTGCTCGAAACAATCGCCGCTGCTTTTAAAGGCGGCGAGGAAGCTCGTGTGCCTCTTGCACCAAGCTTCATCCCAACCTGGGCGCCAGCTTTTAATGCAGCGGATGGCACCCGAAACTACGAATATCACAAGGCGATCCGCGACGGCTTTTTGAGCAATCCGATTGCTCAACGCGCCGTCCGCATTGTCGCGGAAGGCGTCGGCCAATCACCGCTGACCTGCAATGACGATGCTTTAAAGGCTCTGGTGCAATCGACCAGCGCAGGACAGTCCTTGATCGAGACGATTGCAGCGCATGTTGTGCTGCACGGCAATGGCTTTATCCAAATCATCAAAGATGCATCCGGGCAGGTCGTCGAATTGTTCGCCTTGCGTCCAGACCGAGTAAAGATTGTTGCCGGCTCTGATGGATGGCCGTGTGCGTTTGAATATCGCCCTTCCGACCAGCCAATTACGATCCCGCTGGAGGATGAAAGCGGCTGGGCCAACATGATCCATATCAAGGCCATGCATCCGGTCGAGGATCACTATGGCGCGGGCGCTCTGGCGGCGGCCCATGAGGCAATTGCCATTCACAATGCGGCGGCAAATTGGAACCGTACTTTATTGGAGAACGCTGCAAGGCCATCTGGCGCTCTTGTCTATGACACAGGCGATGGGGTGGGCCTGACCACAGATCAATTCGACCGGCTTAAGTCTGAACTCGCCAGCGCCTTTTCTGGCCACAGCAACGCAGGCCGCCCTATGCTGCTCGATGGCGGGCTCAAATGGCAAAGCATGGCGTTGTCTCCCGCGGACATGGACTTTGCGACCCTCAAAAGCGCGGCTGCACGAGACATCGCGCTCGCATTTGGTGTCCCGCCGATGCTGCTGGGCCTGCCGGGGGACAATACCTATTCCAATTATCGCGAAGCCAATCGAGCGCTGTGGCGACTGACCTTACTGCCGCTCGCTGATAAGCTCTTTGGCGCTTTGCACGAAGGCTTGGCGCCGTGGTTCCCGGAGGGGGAGCTGCGCGTCGATATGGACCGCGTACCAGCGCTTTCAGAAGACCGCGAACGGCTGTGGAAGCAGGTTTCTGACGCTGAATTCCTATCCCGCGCCGAAAAGCGAGAGATGCTCGGACTGCCCCCAGAGGAAGCTGACGGGGAAACGCCATGAGCCGCGAAGAAATGCTGGCCAGCTTAATGGTCCAGGCCTCTGAAAATGGCGCAGACATCGCGACACTGCGAGCCATGATCGAGGAATCGAGCGAACTGGCGGCGGAAAAAGTCCTAGCCCGATTGGGGTTAGGTGATGCGGGCGCTCAAGTCGATTTGGATGAACTGCGCGAGCTGCTGCAGGCTTGGCGCGATGCCAAGACAAGCGCTTGGAAAGCATTTGTAGGCTGGGCGATACGGGCCCTGCTTGCCTTGGTCCTGATCGGTATCGCTGTCCGATTGGGCGGTTGGGAGCTGTTGAAATGAGCGCCGAGCCAATCCGTTTCGCCGGCTATGCCAGCCTGTTTAACATCGCTGATGCGGCGCAGGACACGGTCAGGCCTGGCGCATTTCTTGATACGCTGACAGCACAGGACGAACCTTTGCCGCTGCTGTGGCAGCATAGGCCCGACCAGCCTCTCGGTGTCATCGAGGATATCTCAGAGGATGCCAAAGGGCTGCGCATTATCGCCCGGATCGACAAGCAGGATGCGCGCGGTGCCGCAATGCTCAAGCAAGGTGAGGTCGATGGGCTCAGCTTTGGCTATCGCGCTCGCCAATATCGCAAAACCGATAGGGGCCGCGAATTGCTCGCCATCGATCTCTTCGAGGTCAGCCTCGTGTCTCATCCCCTGCAACACGGTGCGCGAGTGCATCTCGTCACCTGACAATCACCGCGCATTTTCAAATTTCCCAACTGGCCGCCAACGGGGCGGCCTTTTTTATGCCCAACAGAAAGGTTGCATGCCCCATGGAAAGCACTCCCGTCCCTAATGTTACCCCCAATGATCAGCTGGAAGAGAGCTTCGATATTGTCGCTCGGCAAGATCAGGCTGAAGCCGATATTGTTGGCCTGCGCAGCGATGTCGACGAAGTGAAAGCGCGGCTTGATAAGGTCTCCCGCGCAGCTGGTCGGCCATCAATTGGCGGCGCCAACACATCAAACGAAGTCAAGGGCTTTGTCGATGGCTACTTGCGCCGCGGCAAAGAGAGCGAAATCAAGTCGATCAGCGGCTCAGTCCCTACCGATGGTGGGTATGTAGTGCCACGAGAAATCGATGCTCTGATCTCTACCGAGCTTGCTGAAATCAGCCCGATCCGCTCCATCGCCCAAGTCGTGCAAACTGGCAGCGCTGGCTATCGCAAGCTCGTCTCAACTGGCGGTACCGCGTCGGGCTGGGTCAGTGAGACATCAACGCGCCCGGAAACCGACGCGCCAGAATTTGCCGAAATCGCGCCGCCAACTGGCGACCTCTATGCCAATCCAGCCGCCAGCCAAGCAATGCTGGACGATGCCGGATTCAACCTTGAAGCATGGCTCGCTAGCGAGATCGCAAACGAATTTGCCCGCGCAGAGGGTGCAGCGTTCGTTTCTGGCACGGGCTCTGACCAGCCTGAAGGCTTCCTCAGCGCTCCCATGGGCACTGGCGAAGATGGGGTGCGTGCATTCGGCACTTTGCAATATGTCGGCTCCGGCGATGCGAACGGCTTTGATGGCGCGCCCGATGCCAAGCTGATCGATCTCATTCACACGATGAAATCAGGTCACCGGCAAGGCGCCAGCTTTGTGATGAATTCGGCCACATTGGCTGAAGTCCGCAAGCTAAAGACCGCTGATGGCGCGTTTCTCTGGCAACCTGGTATGGTCGAGGGCCAACCGGATCGCCTGCTAGGCTATCCTGTGGTCGAAGCCGAAGACATGCCCGACATCGCCTCAGGCACCTATCCAATCGCGTTCGGCAACTTCCGCCATGGCTATTTGATTGCTGAGCGCAGCGCGACGCAAGTGCTGCGTGATCCGTTCACCAACAAGCCGTTCGTGCATTTCTACGCCACCAAACGGGTCGGCGGCAAAGTGCTCGACAGCAATGCGATCAAACTCCTCAAGGTCGAGGCCTGATCGGCTCCCGGCTAGGTTGAGTTAGCCCCTTTCTCCCTAGCCGGCACCCCGCACCCGCGCCGCTCCAGGCCACCCTCCCGCCTGCTGAAGCGGCGCGGGTGCACCCTTATTGAAATCTGTTTCTGGGAGACCGCAATGCGGCGGACTATTGTGATTGCGGCCGACCTCAATGGCGCACCGCTTGATGAGTTGAAGACCTGGCTCGGGATCACTCGATCCAATGAAGATGATGTGTTGGTCGAGCTGCTTGCGACTAGCCTTTCCATGTGTGAGGCCGTGATTGGCCAAGTGCCGCTGGAAGTCGCTCTGGAAGAAAGCTTGCCGCCTATTTCAGGGCGTTACCACTTGCCATCTCGTCCCGTTCAAAGCTTGATATCGGCAGAACTTCTCGCCCAAAATGGCATACGCAGCACGCTTGCAGACGATGATTTCGAGATCGAGATTGATAGCGCCGGACGCGCCTGTTTCACGCTCATATCATCTGCTGATGCACGAGCCGTCATAGTACAGACGGTCGCCGGCATGGCTGCCGATTGGGAAGAGCTGCCAAAGCCGCTGCGCCACGGGGTCATTCGGCTGGCCGCCTATTATTACCGCGACCGCGATCGTGAAGAAGCGATCGCACCGCCAGCCAGCGTCAGCGCACTCTGGCACCCATGGCGCACAGTGGGCCTGACATGACAGCCCAACGTGTAGGTAGCGCGAGCGCTGATCTGGTGCAGCGCCTCACTCTTAAAGCCAAGAGCATCGCCGAACAGCGCGCTACATTTCGCCATGAGCAAAGCAAAGCTCGCCATCACGTCTGCCGCAGCGCCCGCACGCTCTGGCCTCAATTTACGGTGGTTTAAACCTATGGAAAATCTGCTGCGCGCAGCGTTGATCGATTGGCTCAGAACCGATCCTCAATTGCAGGGTATTAATGCAATCGAAGAGGAAAGCCCTCTTTCCGCAAGCCCGCCCTGGCTCGGTATTGCAGCCAGTGGCTCGGCCGACTGGAGCGTCAAAGACCGGCGGGGGCGTGAGATCCGCATCGCGCTTGAACTTGAAAGCCGCGCCGATGAACCGGCGGCCGATGCGGATTTCGTCGAGGCCATTGAAAGCCGCATCGCCGCGTTCCCGCGAGAGCAAGCCGACTTCCATCTGGTGTCATCGCAATTCCTGCGCGCACGCAGCGAGCGCCGCCCGAACAATTTGCGCGGCGCGTTGCTCGAATTTCGTTTCCGACTTCTCGAACCCATTACGGAGTAAGCCCTATGCCTGCACAAACTGGCTCTGCCTTCCTGCTCAAAATTGGCGATGGCGGCGCCCCGCTCGCCTATGAAACAGTCGCTGGACTGCGCACCACCCAAATGTCGATCAACGGTGATACGGTCGTCGTCACCCACAAAGAGTCCGGCGGCTGGCGGGACCTGTTGTCCGGTGCTGGCAATCGCTCGGTATCCGTGAGCGCTGCCGGAATTTTCCTCGGCAGTTCCGCAGAGGCATCGATCCGCGCCCATGCCTTGGCTGGCACTATTGATGACTATGAATTGTCATTTGAAGACGGCGAAAAACTGCATGGTCGTTTTCTGGTGCAACGACTGGACTATTCCGGCGATTTCAATGGCGAGCGTAACTACACTCTACAGCTGGAAAGCTCAGGTCCGGTCGTACCTGCATGACCAATGCCGCGAACCCAATGCGGGGCGAGGCTGAGCTAGTAATCGCTGGCCAATGCTACATCGTGCGGCCCAGCTTCGAGGCACTCGTCGCGGCAGAGGAAGAGTTGGGATCACTCTTTGCTCTGGTCGAACGGGCCTCGTCAGGCTCGCTGACCATTGCCGAAATCACCGGGCTGCTGTGGCATTGTTTGCCCACCGACAATCGTCCTGACCGAACCCAGGTTGGCAGCACCGTCTTGGCCATGGGGCTACTGGAAGCATCGAAACCGATCCGCGTGATCTTGGCGCAGGTTCTCAAGGGTCAGAAGTGACACCTTCGTTCAGCGACAGTGTCCCCGACTTCTGCGGGTTTGCCGCTCGCATTCTGCATTGGTCCCCGTCTCAATTCTGGGGCGCGACCCCGGCGGAGTTGGCAATGGCCCTGCACACGCCAGAATCTGAGACAGCCTCACCTCTCTCGCGCGAAGCGATCGCGCAAATGATGGAACACGACAGCGATGGAAAATAACATAGAAGAGCTGGTCATCGATGTGCGAGCCACGACCGATGGCTTTTCCAATGATCTGCAGACTATGCGCAGCGCGCTCGACACATCATTGCTCGACGGCTTTGAAAAAGCGGGAAGCATTCTGGAGCGAGGGCTGGCATCGGCCTTGAGGAATGGCAGCTTAGGTTTCGATGATCTCAAAAAGACCGCCTTTCAGGCGCTCGACCAGATCGCAGCGCATGCCATCAATGCAGGAATTGGCTCATTGTTTGGAGGCGCTGCAGGATCATCCTCCGGCCTTGGCGGCTTGATCACGCAATCGCTCGGTGGATTGCTGGGACTGCCCGGCAGAGCGACAGGCGGCCCAGTTGGTCCAGGCAGCAGCTATTTGGTCGGCGAACGAGGCCCCGAAGTCTTTGTCCCAACTAGCGCCGGGCGGGTTGAACCCAATGGCACTCTGGGTGGGCCGTCACGGGACGTTCGAGTGGCAATTCAAGTTGCCTCGCCGCGGGGAACCTCTGCGCCAACCGCGATGAAGCGCTCTTCTCGCCAGGTCGCAAGCGCCGTTCGCCGCGCCCTCCAACAGGCTTAGTCAAAGGGGACTATCATGGCATTTTGGCTAGCGCGCGAACGCCGCGCCCAAGAAGCACGTTATCTGCAGAGGTTTGACCCACGGTTCTGGACAATCGATTTCCCGAGACCAGCCATGGCCTCTGTCATCACGACAGGATCAGATAGGCTACGAGTTGATGTGGAGCTGCACCACAAGGGAGAGCTTGTCGGTCTAATCTGGGACAGCGCGGACAGTCTCGATCACCCTTTGCTCGCCTATGAAACGAGCCGAGACTACTCGCATACTGAGCTCACATTCCGCTGGCAATCGGACGGCGTCGCGACGCTTGATCAGGTAAACGGGCCAACCCTCACGATCGAGGGGCGTGATGCGGAAGGCAATGCGCGAGCATGGTATGTTCGGCTGTGGAACTATGCCGTAGGCACGCCAACCGATGCGATCATCACTTTGCCCTTCTCAAAATTGGGAAGTGGCTGGGCTTTACCTGGCGAACCCGTCCATCCAACGGACATCGACCGAATGTTCATTTCGATCGTCGCGCCTGACTTTGCTGCTGGCGGCACAGAACCCTTATCATCACGCCTCAACGGCCATGTGATTGTTTCATCCATCAAATGTGATGGCAAACACGCGATGCTAGAATTGGGTGATGTCCGGATGCCGCCGCATCAAGAGCGGATGGCAACGGCCTATGACGATGCCTATAATCAGACGCCCGCGCGGTTGCTCCGCAACATTGTTGGCTTGGGCTACCGCGATGAGATCCTTCATTATGTGGGCATGAGCCATTTCATGCGGCTCCAGCAGGCTGGGCCAGGCGAACTACATGTGATCGAAAGCGGGGCGCTTTGCACACCTGCGGACATCTGGCACCGGGCATTTTTTGCTGCCTGCAAAGAGAATGAATTTGAGGCGATCGCCTCGCTCTCATACGAATTGTTCGACGCCTATTGCCCTGATTCTTGGAAACAGCGAACCGCCAGCGGCACGCAGGCTCTTACCGGTTGGGTCCCGCCTTCAACGCTTCTGTCACCTGCCAATGATGAAGCCATGGCGTGGTTGCAGGCCTGCGCCGCACAGTTTGTGCAGTTCATGGAAGACGCACAGCTGCCAGTGCGCTTTCAAATAGGTGAACCTTGGTGGTGGGTCACACCGGCGGATGAGATCTGCCTCTATGATGATGCGGCAAAGGCAGCGTTCGGCGGCGATCCACCCGCAATCAATGACGTTACCGCCACGCTTGACGCAAGTCAGCTCACCTTGCTCGACCAAGCTGGCGCTGCATTGGCGCAGTCGACAGCCGATCTTGGCCAAGCGGTTCGTGAGGCAGCAAGCGGTCCAGCCGAGATATTGCTGCTTGCCTTCACGCCGACAATTCTGAGGTCAGACACACCTGAGCTTTATCGGGCCAACCTGCCGTTGGGTTGGGCTAGGCCAGCCTTCGACCGTCTACAGCTGGAGGACTATGACTGGCTAACCGACGGCGCCGATGCAGCGCGCCGGCAGGCCTACGCCTTCGTCGATGCCAGACTTGGCTACCCCTTGGCAGAGCAAGACTATCTATCGGGCTTCGTGTTGAACGCTGTCGATGCCGAGCAATTGTGGCCGCCAATCGATGCAGGCCTTGATGAGGCGCGAGAAAGGGGCGTTGAGCGCCGCTTTGTTTGGGCGCTCCCTCAGGTTGCGCGTGATGGATACACCCGCCTTCCCAACAATGACGAGGATACCATGCAAGCTTTCGATGATGTGCTTTATCCCTTCGCGCTTGGCCGTGACACCGCCGTTGCACCGGAGTTCTCCACGTCAGTTGCAGTGACCACATCCGGCTATGAACGACGCAACGCGCTATGGTCTGACGCTCGCATGCATTTCGATGTTGGCCCAGGGGTTCGATCGGAGAGCGAACTCGCTGAGCTCATCGCTTTTTTCCGTGCGCGGCGCGGCGCGGCGCGCGGATTTCGGATCAGCGACCCTTTCGACCACAGTTCCAACGGTATGACCGGCACACCAACCGCGTCTGATCAGCTCATCGGTACCGGTGACGGATTGAAAGCCGATTTCCGGCTCATAAAGTCTTACGGACCGACCGAAGACCCGCAAGAACGCCCCATCACCCGCCCTAGAATCGATAGCATATTGATCAGCGTCGACGGTATCGAGCGGAGCGATTGGACTGTCTCAAGCAAAGGCGTGATCCAATTCTCAGCAGCACCAGAGAATGGCGCGGAAGTGCGCGCGGGTTTCTTGTTCGACGTTCCGGTGAGATTCGCGGAGGATCGCATCGATGTCTCAGGCGTCAGTTTTGAAGCGGGTGAAGCGCCAAGCATTGCGTTAATCGAAATTCGCGAGGCTGACTGATGCGGGTGTTCTTCGACAGAGAGCTCGACAATGTCGCAACATATTGGCGCGTTTTTCGGCGCGACGGCGTTACGCTCGGTTTCACAAGCCATGATCGCGACCTGTACCTAGACGGGATCTGTCACAAATCCGCCCCGGGGATGGTGCCCGCGGCTATCCGGCGAACAACAGAATTGAACGATGATAGCGCTGAGGTCGAAGGCGCGCTCAGCCACGACAGCATCACAACAGAGGATTTGGCCGCTGGCCTATTTGATGCTGCCGCAATTGAGATCGGTGTCGTCGATTGGGAAAGTCTGGAACACAGCACGCTCTATTCCGGTCGGCTTGGGCGTATCGATGACAACCAACGCGAGTTCGTGGCAGAACTCCGCTCCGCAAAAGCCTCGCTTCAAGAGGATTTAGTGCCGCGCACGAGCCCCACGTGCCGCGCGGAATTCTGCGGTCCTGGATGCACCTTGTCTGCGTTCGGACTAACCAGCGTCCAAGAAGTCTCGCAAATCGACTTTGACGCCAATCGCGTGTCCTTCGCCGGTCTTTCCTACGATCTCTACATAAATGGAAAGCTACGGTTCTTGGCTGGGCCTCAAACCGGACTAACCTTCGGAATTGTAAGCGCGGATCCGCAAGGCCTCATCCTGGATCGTGCCCTTTCCGAGGGCACTCAAATGGGAACACGCGCAGAATTACTGGAGGGGTGCGACCACACTTTGGCAACATGCGCCGGGCGCTTTAACAATGCCGCTAATTTTCGCGGTGAACCCTTTCTGCCGGGCAACGATCTCTTGTCGCGCTATGGCAGACCAGCAGAATGACAAGTGCGCGCCTGCTTGCTGAAGCAGCTGCATCTTTCGTAGGCGCGCCCTTTAGGCTTCACGGACGTGACCCGACAAGCGGATTAGACTGCATTGGTCTATTGGCCTGCAGCTTGCGAAAGGCCGGTTTGAGACACCAGCTCCCGGTCGGATACAAGCTGCGCAATGAGAATGTTGATCCATGGCTTGCCTGCGCATCCTTATCGGGGTTCAGCGAGACCTGCAGCGCGATCGAAACGGGCGATGTCCTTCTTGTCAGCCCGTCTCCTGGTCAGTTCCACATTATGATTGCTGAGCATTCAGCAAGCTTCATTCATGCTCACATCGGCCTCCAGCGCGTAATTCGCGAACCCGCACCAGAGAGTGTTTCGCTCGTCAAGCACTGGCGACTTGAATCTGAAACCCAAGGAAAAACCTGATGGCAACGCTTCTGCTCACAGCAGTGGGAACGGCTATTGGTGGTCCGGTTGGAGGCGCAATAGGCGCTCTGATCGGTCAGCAAGCCGACCAAGCAATATTTGGTTCTGGAACAATCGAGGGACCTCGTCTCAAAGAACTCTCAGTGACCACCTCAAGCTATGGACAGCCAATTGCTCGGGTCTTCGGGCGCATGCGAGTGCCCGGAACGGTGATTTGGTCCACCGACTTGATCGAAAGTTCTGAGAAAAGCGGAGGAGGCAAAGGCCGGCCTTCAACCAAAACCTATAGCTATTCTGCCTCGTTTGCGGTCGCCCTGAGTAGCTTGCCGGTTTCCTCACTTGGACGGATCTGGGCAGATGGTGAGTTACTTAGGGGCGCATCCGGGGACTTGAAAACTGAGGGCAATCTCAGGTTCTATGATGGCCACGGGGATGATCCTGTCGACCCGATCATTGCGGCTGACAAGGGCGGTTCTGCCCCGGCTTTTCGAGACTGCGCTTACGTCGTTTTTGAAGACCTACAATTGACTGACTTTGGCAATCGTATTCCGGCGCTCACTTTTGAGATCATGGCGGAGAGCCCTACGTCCGTTGCACTTAACGACATTGTCCCTCAGGCGATCTCTGGCGGACCAACTCAAACCCTGCATCATTTGCGGGGTTTTGCTGATGAAGGTGGACCGTTGGCATCATCTCTATCGGCGCTGAACCGGATTTTCCCGCTTTCTTGCGTAACGAAGGACAGCGGATTGAGCCTTGCCCAAGTGGGCAATTCCGAACCGGCGATTCTCGCCCTTCCTGCAGAAGTAAGCCATGGCAAAGAAGAGCAGCGAAACAGGCGAAGAGCCGAGAGGTTTGAGCAAGAACCGTTTGCGCTGCGCTATTATGACGAAAACCGCGATTACCAGCCCGGTGTCCAGCGAGCGATAGGCTCAAGACCGAATGGCCGCGAGGCAATGATCGACATTCCAGCGACCTTGCAAGCAAACGGCGCGCGCGAACTCGCGAATAAGAATGCTAACCGGCTAAGATGGCAACACGAACAGATTACTTGGCACACGGCTGAACTCGATCCTGCGCTCGAACCAGGATCACTTGTGAAAATTCCCAATATGCCTGGGCGCTGGCTTGTCAAAGGTTGGGAATGGCTCGATCGCGGCATTGAACTGAAGTTGGAGAGACTCGCGCCAGGACTAACTGGAAATGTTTCGTCAGATGCTGGCGCAGCGAACACACCCGATGATGAACTAGTTGGCCCGACGCTGCTGAGCCTGTTTGAAACGCCCTCCGATGGAACGAGCTCTTCTTCCGAACCAATGATACTCGCAGCGGCCTCATCAGCAACTTCAAGCTGGAAGGGTGCCGCCTTGTACGTTGAGCGCGCCGGAGGTCTTGTCCCAATCGGTTCAACAGGTTCACAGCGTGCTGTTTCGGGGACCATTGCGGCAGACCTCGCGCCATCCAACGCAACCCATTTCGAAGCCGGCTCATCAGTGCTTATTGATCTTCCTAGTGATGGTCTCTCTTTCTCGGAAACCACAATTGCCGGGTTAGCGCTTGGCGAGAACCGCGTTCTCGTTGGTGAGGAAGTCGTACAATTCCTGTCCGCCGATGCGGTGAGCCCAGGAAGATGGATGCTCTCCGGGCTATTGCGAGGCAGGGGCGGGACAGAGGCGGCTGCGCAGAATGGTCATGTGTCCGGCACTCCAGTGGCTTTGCTTGATGACCGGCTAACCGCGCTTAAGCCTTCGGAAGTCCCATCGAATGCCAGCACTAGAGTAGCTGCGATTGGTTTAGGTGACGACGAGCCCGTATTTGCGGGTCTTTCTAATTCGGGGCTTTCAAGACGCCCATTGACGCCTGTCCACCCTCGCCGATCCGTACTAGCTGACGGGGCTTGGTATTTTTGTTGGACACGGCGCGCTCGCGGCCAGTGGCTGTGGAAGGATCTGGTCGACACTGCACTCGTCGAAGAACGAGAGGCCTATATTGTTGGGTTTGGCCCAACTGACGATCCGTTTCTTTCTTGGGAAACGACTGAGGCCGAGATCAGTTTTTCTGAAGCCGAACGAAGCGATCTGCTCGCAAATTTTGGACCGCAGGAACTCTGGGTCAAACAAGTCGGGACGTTTTCAAGCTCGTCAGCAATCCAGCTGACAACACTTTCCTAAAATTTATGGAGTCCTAACATGCCGACAGCTGCTTCTTTTCCGGCAACGACGTTAAACCACGCATTGCCACTGCTTTTCGCAGGTCAATCGCAAAAGGAGTTCTTCGTCAACGAAGCGTTTTCTTTAATTGATAGTCTATTGGCGAAAACAATCCTTGGCGTTCAGGATACGCCCCCAACTCTCCCTAATGCAGGCGACATTTATGTGGTCGGCGCTGGTTCAGGTGAATGGAGCGGTCAAGATAATGATTTGGCTATTTTCATAAATAATTCTTGGCATTTTGCGTCAGCAGTGCCCGGCATGATGGTGTTCAATCAAGATACAAACCAAATCATGTTCTTCTCGTCTTTTTGGGCGAGCGCAACCGAACCACTCCTCCCCGAAAATGGGAGCGTTGTAGACGCAGAAGCTCGAATCATGCTCGCTGAGATCGTCGATGCCTTAAAAGTGGTTGGTATTCTTGCATGAGGCCAAAACCGCGGTCTTGCACGGCACGCAACCGATACAAGATATGACGAAGCCTGCCTTTTTTGGGACCAACTTCGCCAATAGCGACTTTATTGCAACAGTTTGATCGATTGATTGCTTGCCACCGGTAAAGGGAAAAGTTAGAGAGTGCGCTGCTCCAAATAACGCTAAAAAGGGGATTATTGGAATGCGCAAACTCGTCATAGGATTGGCGATGGCTTCAACGGCGCTCGCAGCGCCTGCTACGGCTCGTGATGGGCAGTGGTACATCCAAGGCGATGGTGGAGCCATGCTCGTCGAAGATATCGATTTCGACGTAAATGGAACTTCAGATGCGGTAGGGACTGACTACGACTCTGGTTATGATTTCGGTGCAGCTGTTGGCTACGATTTCGGCGCTTTCCGGCTTGAAGCTGAAGCAAGCTATCGTGCGGCAGATCTCGAAGATTTGACGGTTGGTTCTGTTGGAGTAGCTTCAGCAAGCGCAACCAACATCCGTACGACTGGAAACTTCCCTGCATCTGGCGAAGTGAACGCGCTAAGCTTTATGTTGAATGGCCTTCTCGATTTTGGCGATGACGACGGCGTTCAGGCTTTTGTCGGAGGTGGTGTCGGTGTTGCTCGCGTGGATCTAGACGGGACGATAACATCGACTGGCCCGGGCGCATTCAATGACTCAGACACTGGGCTTGCTTGGCAGATTCTAGCCGGCGTCCGCGCACCACTGAATGATAGGTGGGATGTGGGCTTGAAGTATCGCTACTTCAACGCTGTTGGGGTCGACATTGTTGACACGCTTGGTTCACAATATGAGACCGACGTAAGTACACATTCGATCCTCGGTTCGATTACGTACAACTTCGGCGGCGACGTGGCACCAACTCCACCACCACCACCACCTCCTCCTCCTCCGGCACCACCGCCGCCGCCGCCACCTGCACCGCCAGCACCAACTGCGGCTCCGTGTAACACCGGCCCATACATCGTATTCTTCGATTGGGACGAATCGGTCATTACACCTGAGGCAGCGACCATCTTGGATAGTGCGGTTACCGCCTATGCAGATTGTGGTTCGGCGAATGTTATGCTTGCAGGCCACACTGACCGTTCGGGCAGCGTGACTTACAACATGGCGTTGGCTGAGCGTCGTAACGCTTCGGTTCGTGGTTACCTTGCTGGCCGCGGTGTTCCAGAAGGCCGCATCACTGGTGAAGCCTTCGGCGAATCTCAGCCTCGCGTACCTACCGCAGACGGTGTTCGCGAACTGCAAAACCGCCGCGTAGAAGTGACTTACGGGCCCGGTTCGGGAATGTAATCACGACTAACGTTGAAAAATTGAGAAGAGGGGTCGGCACAGTCCGACCCCTTTTTTTGCCAAAATTTCTGGTCTGGAACCTGTTATGCCTCGTCTCATCCCAACCACCTTGCTTTCCTCATGCCTTGCGCTGAGCGCATGTGGCTCTGGTCCAGAGAGAGAAAAAACCGCTCCAGCCAGTAAAGATGCTCAAGCGGAGCAAGTTGCGGCCGCCACACTCCTCGACGCTAGCGATGTCGAAATCGGCTCAGTTCAACTGATCAGACAGTCTGACGCTCTGTATGTTGAAGTAGCCATCGAGGATCTAGAGCCTGGCCAGCGTGCTTTTCACCTCCACACGACGGGCGTCTGCGATGGCCCCGATTTCAAAACGGCAGGCGGCCACCTTAATCCATTCGAGAAAACCCACGGCTCGCAAAGCGCGAATGGAGCACATCTTGGCGACCTGCCGAACCTAGCCATTGAAGAGCAATCATCACTCGAAACATCGTTTCAGTTATCTGGAACCGCCGATGAATTACTGCCCCTCATCTTCGACGAGGACGGGACGGCTGTTATGCTTCATGCGGGTCCAGACGATTATGTCAGCGACCCTGCAGGTGCAGCTGGACCACGCATCGCTTGCGGCGTTCTCGTCAAGCAATAACGGCCAAGAAAGTTAACCGGTGGGCGCTGGCTCCCCTGCAGCTTGAGCCCGCTCAAGCACCGTTGCATTCGCTCGCGGAACCAGACGAATAGCTGTGATTAGCAAAAGCAGACCAACCGGCGTAATCCAGAGCGTTGAGAGCACTCCCACACTCAACCCGGCGTCGTCTTGTGCTGAAACATAGCCAGCGGTGTATGGACCGAGGGCCAAGCCCACCAGAGTCGTCGCCAAAAAGAACGTAGCAGTCGCGGTTCCCCGCATCCTAGGGAGGACCAGTGCCTGGCTGCTAGCCGCTGCCGCACCGAGTGCCGATGCGGCCAATGCACTAGTGATAACGTTCAAAATGAGAAACAACGTGAAGCTGTCGGTTGTATATTGAACGAGTGCAAATGGGATCGGACTGACAAGCCCAAACAAAATCACCCAAATCCTGCCGGATGAGAAACGCGTAAACAACGCATCTGCCATTCTACCGCCGACGATCACGCCCAAAAATCCGCCGGCTGCGCCTCCCCCGCCAAGCCAAAAGCCGAGCTCAGCCTTCGAAACGTCGAACGTTCTTTCGGCATATGGCGCTCCCCAATAAGAAGCGGCGTAGGCCATGAATGCTACGGTTCCGTACCCGAGGATCGTGCATAGGAAGGCCGGAGATCCCCAAGTCAGAGCGAATGTGGGATAGTCGCGCTCTCGAAGAGCGCTCGCCCAACAAAAGACTGCGTAATACCCGATCGCGAGCAACAACCATTGATCCGTGATCGGCGCAAAGATGAACCCAGGACCCGAGCCTAGAATATTCGTCAGACCATAAGCCACCGCAAGAGCGCCGATGAAAACCGCGATGTTGATCGCCAAAGCTTTTCCACCCCGTGCGGCAGCACCGAAAAAGGTAAAGCCTGGAATGACCGTGTAGAGCTCCCGCACGAAACCCTTGAAGGGATGCGGGTCCTCGGCCGTCTCGAGACCGTCAATTGCTCCGCGAACCGGCTCTTTTAGTGTCACGACCCAAATTGCTAGAAGCAAGCCAGGCACCCCGACGGCAATAAAAGCGGCCTGCCAGCCAGCTAGGCCGAGTATAGGATCGCCCTGCGGAAAAGCTGCATTCCAGCGGTCCACAACCAGCCCGCCAATCGCGAGCGAAATTCCCCCACCGATATAAATTCCTGAACTGTATATCGCGAGTGCGGTTGCCCTCAGTCTCGCCGGAAACCAATCCGAAATAAGTGAGTATGCTGAGGGGCTTGCAGTCGCCTCTCCAACACCAACGCCAATTCTTGCGGCCGTCAACGTCGCGGCATCTCGCGCAAAACCTGACACCGCAGTCATTGCCGACCAAAGAGCGAGGCCAATGGTCATAAGCCGCACCCGCTTCCAACTATCGGCTAACTTCCCAAGCGGGATGCCGAAGAGCGCGTAAAAGATCGCGAACGCAGTACCGTACAAAAAGCCGAGATAGGCATCATCAACGCCTAGGTCCGCTTTGATGTCGTTGGCCAGGATCGATAAGATTTGCCGGTCAATAAAGTTGAGCACATAGACCACCACCAAGACGCTCAGTGCATACCAGGAATAGGCGGGCACCGGCTGGTCGGTATCGACCGCTGGCTGACTTTCGGTGTCGCTCAATTCAGTTCCCCAGTTGGAGCAGGCATTTCTTATGCTGCGTATTGCGTGTTGTCAGTTAGATCCGCCTCGGCAAAACCCTTGCGCCTGAGCCGGCATGAATCGCACTCACCACACGCCGCTCCATCGGGCGCGGGGTCATAGCAAGACCAGCTCCAGGCAGGGTCGAGATCCAAGCGAGCGCATTCACCAGCGATATCGGCTTTCGTCATGTGCTGAAGAGGCGCGTGGATCTCGAACGGAAACCCTTCCACACCAGCCTTCGTCCCAAGGCGAGCGGTCTCAGCAAAGCTGGCGATGAATTCCGGACGGCAATCCGGATAGCCAGAATAATCGAGCGCGTTTACTCCGATGAAAACATCCTTCGCACCCGCCGCTTCGGCGAATGCGATTGTCAGTGCGAGAAACACCAGATTGCGAGCAGGCACATAGGTGACGGGAATATCATCCGCGACACCCGTTTTGGGCACGTCGATATCTGCAGTCAGTGCCGATCCACCAAATGAGCGCAGATCGAGTGACATTTGCACCTGTCGCTCAAGACCCAGTTTCTGGGCGATATCCTTGGCTGATTGCAATTCCCGGCGATGGCGCTGGCCATAGTCGATCGTGAGCGCTTGGACGGCAAAGCCGCGCTCTATCGCAATTCCCGCTGAGACCATTGAGTCGAGCCCGCCTGATAACAGGACCACGGCGGTGGGCTTCTTTTGTTCTTGTTCGAAACTCATTGTCACTGGATTAGCGAGCTTATAATATTAAGCAATCCACCGTAGCCAATTCCTAAGCAATCAGCACGTGCCTGTGCGGCGGGCCTCCGCGGTCACCTGGAATGGCAAGCCACCAACAATCCCTTGGCTCTCGACTTGCACCAAAGAGGCCGTTTCACGGCGAATATTTGTCCGCCCATATCCATCACCCGGACAGGTGTATTGGACCGACACTTCAGACGCCCCATCCTCTACCACGAACCGGCTACAATTGTCTTGAGTATGGCGAAGCTGGATGAGCTCTCGCCCGCTGCGCACGCAAATCTTACGCGATGGAGAGCCGTCTCGCGGCTTCACGGTCCATTCGCCCTTTGCCAGCCCAGACAGCATCGCAAGCCCGTCGGACTGTGCAGCCAGAGGCACGGCTCCGACGACAGCAAACAGACCCAAGGCCATCAGCTTTCGCTTACCAATCGGTGCGCTACGTTTTTTCATCAACATACCTCGCCACATATTTGCTGCACTGAGTTGTACGTATTGGACAACCCGCGATGAGCCGTTCCTGAATAGCGATGAACTGTTAAATTGCCAAGACATATTGCTGAGCGCAAAATTGGCAATCGACCACAATCCGCCCCTTATCATCGCGCATTGCATCCTGCTCATCAGCTGGGAAGCGAGCGATGACGCTATGATAATAGTCCGCGCTGCAGCGGCAACCGCGTTCAAGTCCCTTGCCGGGCTGAACCCGAATCTGATCCTCTTCGTGGAACAAACGCCACACGATGCTTTCCATGGAGAGCTCAGGATCGAGCAGTTCGTCGTGACTGATCGTGCCAGCCAGCGCGACGATGTGTTCCCAATCCGGATGGTCGAGGCGAACATGCAATCGCTCACGTCCCTCTTCGCCATCGGCAAGGTGCTGGATCAGCACCCCAGCAGCGTGATGGCCCTCAGCGCTGGATCGGCTGGCGACTCTGATCAGCGTAGGCACTTGCTCCGACTGAACGAAATAGTTCTCGCACGCCTCAGACAGATTGTCCCCTTTCAGCGGCACGATGCCCTGATAACGCTTGCCCGCACCTGTTTCGAAGGTGATCGCAAGATACCCTTCCCCAAACAGAGCCGCGAGCGCTGGATTAGCGCCAAGTCCCTCAACCTGAGCGCCATCAAACTCAGCATAGCCGCGCATTGTCCCGCCGCGGTAATCGCACACGAGCAATTGCACCGGGCCCGCCTTCGTCTGCGCCTGCATGGTCAACTGGCCATCTTCGCCCTTGAGCAAGCCGCCCATCAGGGCGCCCAGCACAAGCGCTTCACCAAGCAGGTGCTGAATTGGCGCAGGGTAATCGTGGACCGCCAGAACATCGTTCAGCACTGCATCAAGGCGAACCACGCGGCCACGGGCGCTGCGAGAAGGCAGAGTGAAGCCAAGCAGTTTATCAGCGAAAGTCTCTGGCTCTTGCGTCGTGGGAGATTGGGCCTGTGTCATAGCGAGCTATATGGTGGCTCTAACGCCGGAGGTAAGCCCCAATCGTGGGGCAAGCCTCACGCAAGCAGGCCAAAGCTCCACAGCAAAACGGATTTTTGCGCATGAATGCGGTTTTCTGCCTCGTCAAAGACGACCGATTGCGGCCCTTCAAACACCTCTTCGCTTACTTCTTCGCCGACGTGCGCAGGCAAGCAATGCAGGAACAATGCGTCAGGTTTGGCTTCAGCCATGAGCGAGGCGTTGACCTGAAATGGCTCCATGGCGCGGCGCTTCTCATCCGCATCCGCTTGTCCCATCGAGATCCAAGTGTCGGTGACCAGGACATCCGCCCCGCGTGCCGCAACTGAGGCGTCATGCGTCAAAGTAACCTCTGCCCCGCCAGCCCGCGCCATTTCGACAAATTCACTGTCAGGCTCATAGCCAGCTGGCGTCGCCACCCGAACATTGAACTTCATCAGGCTGGCTGCTTCCAAGATGGAATGCAGCACATTGTTGCCATCCCCAAACCAAGCGACTTCCAAGCCCGGCAGAGGCTTGCCGTGTTCAATCACTGTGAGCAGGTCGGCCACGATCTGACATGGATGCGAGCGATCAGTTAGCCCGTTGATCACAGGTACAGTCGCGTGACGCGCCATTTCCTCGATCTTCGCATGATCATCAGTCCGCAGCATGATTGCATCAACCATTCGGCTGAGGACGCGGGCGGTATCCGCAATGGTCTCGCCGCGCCCCAATTGGCTCGATGCGCTATCCAGGATCAGCACAGAGCCGCCCAGCTGCCGCATCGCAATGTCAAAGCTCACGCGGGTCCGTGTGGAGTTCTTCTCAAACACCAAAGCCAGGACTTTACCCGCCAGGGGAGCGTCGGCATCAGCCTGCCCCTTGCCCCAGCCTTTGCGCGCCGCTTTGCGATCAATTGCATCGCCGACCATTGCGGCCATTGCATTGGCCCCAGCATCGCTGAGGTCGAGAAAATGTTGGTGCGTCATCAGGCTGGCTCTGGAATTTTATAGCTCGCCGCACCGGCGGAAAGCTTTTCGAAGAACTCATCAATTTCAGCGTCGCCAATCACCAACGGCGGCAGCACACGCAAAGTGTTGTCGCCCGCGGCAACGGTAAGCAGATCGTGATTCTCGCGCAGGTGCACAAAGAACGGGCGGCTCTCAACCTTCATCTTAATGCCCAGCATCAGGCCCATGCCGCGCACCAGTTCAAACAGTTCTGGGTAATTGCCGATAAACTGTTCCAGCCGGGTGCGAATACGCTCGCCCTTCTCGCGAACTGAGCTCAAAAATTCCTCATTGGCCACGGCCTCCATGACAGCGCAGCCCGCCGCCATCGCCAGCGGATTGCCGCCATAGGTCGAACCATGCGTCCCAAAGGTCATTCCCCGCGCAGCCTTTTCGGTCGCTAGGCAGGCGCCAAATGGAAAGCCGCCGCCAATGCCCTTTGCGGTCGCGACAATATCTGGCGTGACGCCATATTGCTCATAGGCATAGAGCGTGCCGGTGCGCGCGACCCCGCATTGCACCTCATCCAGAACGAGCATTAGGTCATGCTCATCGGCCAAGTCTCTCAACCCCTGCATGAATTCCTGCGAAGCGGGGCGAATACCGCCCTCTCCTTGGATCGGCTCGACCAAAAAGCCCGCTGTGTTCGGGCCCATCAACGCCTTGGCGGATTCCAGATCGTCAAAATCAGCATACTTGAAACCATCGAGCATTGGCGAGAAGCCGTGATGCATCTTGGTCTGGTTCGACGCGCTGATAGTCGCCATCGTGCGGCCGTGAAAGGCGTTGGAGAATGTGATCAGCTCATGCTTGCTCGCATCACCGGCATCGCCTGCGTTCTGGTGGTAGGCACGCGCGGTCTTGATCGCGGTTTCCACCGCTTCGGCGCCTGAATTGGTGAAGAATACCGTGTCGGCAAAGGTGTTGTCGACCAGCATTTGCGCCAGCTTCTCACCCTGCGGGCTACCATAGAGGTTGGAGACATGCATCAAGGTCGCGGCTTGCTCTTGGATAGCCTTGATCAGCCCCTCGTGTGAGTGACCCAGCAAGTTCACTGCAATGCCGCTGGCAAAATCGAGGTAACGCGTACCATCCTCGTCAATCAGGTGGCAGTGCTCGCCTCGGACCGGACGGACACCGCACCGAGGGTAGACAGGCATAAGCGGTGTGATCGACATGGTTTGATCCTTAAGAACTGAGTGAAGTCGAAAATTGAATTCAGGAATGGAAAAGGCGACCCTAGACAGAGCCGCCATTTCCCGAATTGATAAGGCCGCTCATGTTTCCGGTCAAACGGCCCTGATATGTGCTGGGGAGATTTATCCCTGCGCAGGCACCAAGTTGACAGCAGAATGCTTGCCTCGTCGGTCGACTTCAATGTCGAACTCGTAGCGTTCGCCTTCATTGATGCCTTGGAGCCCGGAACGCTCAACCGCGCTGATATGCACGAATGCATCCGGCTGGCCATCGTCGCGCACCAAGAAGCCAAAGCCCTTCATGGAATTGAAGAACTTCACGGTCCCAGTCGCTTTTTCGCCGGTCAGCTCGCGCTGAGGCGCGGCTTCTTTTTTCTCAACCGCGATCACATCGCCAACGACTTGAAGATCCTGAGCGGAGATTTTGCCGCCGCGGTCAACCAGGTTGAACTCAAGCTCTTGACCCTCAGCCAGACCTTCCAACCCAGCACGCTCAACTGCGCTGATGTGAATGAACACGTCTTCGCCGCCGCCTTCTTGCGCGACAAAGCCGAAGCCCTTCTGGCTGTTAAAGAATTTCACAGTACCTTTGCCGGTGCCTACGACTTGAGCGGGCATGCGGTTGAATCCGCCGCCACCGCCGCCGCCGCCTGGGCCACCACGACCGCCACCGCCGCCGCTGCGATCACCGCCGCTGAAACGGTCACCACCGCCTCCGCCGCCGTAACGATCGCCGCCGCCACCGGGGCCGCCACGTCCACCGCCGCCATAGCGATCACCGCCACCACCGCTCCGGTCATTTCCGTAATTGCCTGGAGGCGGAAATCCATCGCCGCCGCCGCCAAAAGGATCGTAGCTGTCCTCGCCGAATCCGTCGCGCTTGTCCCGGCCGCGCCGACGTCCTCTATCGTAACCCATAACTCAAAACGTACCTTACAAGACTGCCCATCCTCCTATGCATCAGGGCGGGGACAGCAAGCCGCCACTGACACAGGCAGAACACCGATATTGTTCGGAGTCCCACCTCGTAGAATCGGTGCATAGCGCACAAACCATTGCTTTGCGAATGATTTAACCGATCACCGCTGTTATCACTGAGAGTTGTGACACTTTCGAACACGCTTAATACTTGCTTCGCATCAAAGTGTTGGCCATGAAATGCGGGCGCGCGCAGGCATTCTGAGGATTCCAGCAGGCTTTCACGTCATAAGAGCGATTAAAAACATGAGCGACTTTCGCGAACTCTCACCCGCCTTTTTTGCCAGCCGGCAAATCACATTGGATGATGTTGCTTCGGCCAAGGATGCGGGCGTCACCTTGATCATCAACAACCGGCCAGATGGCGAAGAGCCTGACGCGCCTCAGGGTGATGCGATCGAAGCGGCAACCAAGGCAGCGGGCCTAGATTATTGCGCGATCCCGATCGGGCATTCCGGGTTCAGCCAACCGCAGATTGACGACATGGTTAGCGCGATAGGCAAAGCTGAGGGCAAGGTGCTCGCCTATTGCCGCTCTGGAACTCGCTCGACCTTTATGTGGGCGCTCGCCCAGGCAAAATCGGGCCACACCCCTGCTGGCATCGTCCATGCGGCGGCCAAGGCTGGCTATGATGTCAGCCCGGTGCGCACCATGCTCGACATGCTCTCTGGTCAATCAGGCGAGTAAATCCGCACGCTTAGTTACTTGCGGTAATCAAGCGGCGGTTCACGGTCGCCCAGCAGCGATTTGTAGGTGTAATCCGGTCCGCGTGCGGCATCGAATTCGGCCTTCGCCGCGCTACGTAGCCCCGGATTGGTGTAAAGCTCTGCCGCCATCAAAGCCATCGCCTTGGCCGCGACCTGAGCGCCCTTGTGGCCAATCGAATGACCACTAGCGGCAACCGCTTGCCAAGTATGCGCGCTAGTGCCGGGCACCCAAGTGGCCGTGCGGACGCCCACTGTTGGCGTCGCCCAAGAGACATCGCCAACATCGGTTGAACCATAGCCCAAGCTTTTGCTGTACTCGCCGATTTCGCCGGCACTGCTGAGCGGTTTGGCCGCATCGCCGAGCGATTTTTGAACTTCTTCGGCCCATGCGCGCTCTTCAGCGGTGTATTCAACGCCGCCGACCATCCGCAATTTCGCGTCCATCATCTTGGCGAGGGTCTCATTGACCAGCAGCGGATTGTTCCCGTGGATCACTTCCCACTCGACATCCGTCCCGGTGCCAAGCGCAGCGCCCTTGGCCGCATTCTCCAGCCGCTCCCAGATTTCATCCACACCGTCGGGATCGGGATGCCGGACATAATAAAACACCTCGGCAAAATCAGGCACCACATTGGGCGCATTGCCGCCGCTGGTGATGACGTAATGCATGCGCGCATCTTGCGGCATATGCTCATGCAGCATGTTCGCCATCATGTTCATCGCTTCCACCCCATCAAGAGCAGAGCGGCCCCGCTCTGGCGCGCCAGCCGCATGTGCAGAGATGCCCTTGAAGCGAAACTTGGCTGATCGATTGGCCAGGCTCGTCTGGGCCGCTGCGCTGTTTTCATCGTCCGCGTGCCAGTGGATCGCAATGTCAACATCATCGAACAATCCGGCCCGCGTCATGTAAACTTTGCCAGATCCGCCCTCTTCCGCAGGCGTTCCATAGAAACGGATGCGGCCCGGCGTGCCGGTCGCCTCCAGCCATTGCTTCACTGCAATAGCGGCCGTGAGTGACGCGGCACCAAACAGATTGTGCCCGCAGGCGTGCCCAGCATGTTTGCCGTCAACCATATCGCGCGTTGCCAGCGCAGATTGGTTGATCCCGGGCAGAGCATCCATCTCGGCAAGGATCGCGATGATTGGGCCGCCCTCGCCCCATTCGGCGACGAACGCAGTCGGAATCTCGGCGATACCCGCCTTGATCTCAAACCCCTCGCCCGCAAGCTCCGATTGCAAGAGCCCGCTCGACTGAGTTTCAAGATAACCAACCTCAGCCAGATCCCACAATTGCTGAGCCACTCTGGCGGTGCGCTCTTGCTGCGCCTCAACATTGGCGGCCGGGTCTTGAACCTGAGCGCTGAGCGGCGCTGCGCTAAGTAGCAGTCCAGCCAAAACGGTGCGAGCAACGAACTTCATGAGCAATCTCCCTTGCGCTCTGCTTGCCGCAAAGTTGCCGCCGTGCCAATCCTTTGCGGATGGAAATTGATCCGCTTCTTCTGCAATTTGGCGGTTCGCTTGTGGCGATTGTGCTGTTGGCGTGGATTGCCTCTGCACTGAAGCTAGGCGGCAAGCCAAAGTTGGCAAACCATAGCGAGGCTGCGCGCGCCGCGAGCGAGGTGACGGACGGCTTTGCGCCAGTTGAAAGCGCAATTGCGCGTGATGGGGCCGGAGCGATCCTGAAGGACGCACAAGGCCAGATCATGCTGCTCAAGCCGCATGGCGTCCATTTTGCCGGACGCATTCTTTGCGCAGAAGCCAGTGCCACCGCTTCAGACAACATGCTCATCGTCGACACAGGTGAGGCACGCTTTGGCTCGGTTCGGCTGGCACTCGATGATGCAGACATTTGGGTGGCAGCCATCAATCAGCTAGACAGGCGTTAACATGATCGACCTGCCCGATTTCTCTGTCACTCAGCTGGCTGTGCCGCTGTTTGTCGCGGCGATCCTCGCCGAGATGGCCTGGGCAAAGCTGCGCCAGCAAAGTGCCTACGAACCCAAGGACACACTTGTCAGTCTTGGTTTCGGGCTCGGCTCCACGGTCGCAGGCGCGCTGTTTGGCGGCTTCTTCCTCGCGATCTTCATCGCCGCCTATGAATACCGCTTGTTCGACATCAGCGAGAACTGGTGGGGCCCGCTTTGGGCATGGCCGGTCGTATTTGTGCTCGATGATCTAAAGTATTACTGGGTCCACCGCGCGGGGCACCGTGTTAGGTGGATGTGGGCCGCCCATGTTAACCATCATTCAAGCCAGCACTACAATCTTTCAACGGCCCTTAGGCAGACCTGGACAGGCTCGTTCACATTTGGCTTTATCTTTGCGTTGCCATTGGTGCTGATCGGCTTTCACCCCGGCATGATCGCGGTGTGTGGCGGCATCAATTTGGTCTACCAATTCTGGATCCACACCGAGGCGATTGGCAAAATGCCGCGCTGGTTCGAAGCGGTGATGAATACGCCCAGCCATCACCGCGTCCATCACGCCACCAATCCGCGCTATCTTGATCGCAATTATGCCGGTGTTTTCATTGTCTGGGACAGGATGTTCGGCACATTTGAGGCGGAGCGAGACGATGAACCAATCCGCTATGGCATCATCAAACAGCTCGGCAGCTTCAACCTGCTGTGGGCGGTGTTCCATGAATGGATCGGCATGCTGAGCGATATCGCCCGCGCGCCGTGGCGGCATAAGCTGTCTTACCTGCTGCGCGAACCTGGTTGGACCCACGATGGCAGCCGCGAAACCTCCGATATGATCCGCGAACGCTGGCGCGAGCGCACTGGCCAGCCACCACAAAATCCGGTGGCGGATCGAAACTCGATTGAAAGCCCGCACGAAGCTGCTTAAGCCTGTCACCTCCAAGAGGAGAGATCATGGAAAGCTTCGATTACATCGTCATCGGCGGTGGCAGCGGCGGCAGCGCAGCGGCGGGACGGCTCGCCGTCGATGGAACCAGGCGCGTGTGCTTGATCGAGGCAGGTGGGCGCAATGACAATGTCCTCATCAAGACCCCTGGCTTCATGCCCTTCATCCGCAATTCGTCGAATTACAAGTTCGACACGGTGCCGCAAAAGGGGCTGAATGACCGGATCGGGTATCAACCGCGCGGCAAAGGCCTTGGCGGATCTTCGGCGATCAACGCCATGGTCTACATTCGCGGCAACGCCTGGGACTATGACAATTGGGCGGCGATGGGCTGCACCGGCTGGGCCTATAAGGACGTTCTGCCCTATTTCAAAAAGGCGGAGGCCAACGAGCGCGGCGCGGATGATTACCACGGGGCGGGCGGACCGTTGTTTGTGTCTGACCTGATCTCACCCAACCCCACCAGCCATGCCTTCGTCGAGGCGGCCGGCGAGATGCAGCTGCGCCGCAATGATGATTTCAACGACGAGACCCAAGAGGGCTTTGGCCTTTACCAAGTTACGCAGCGCAATGGAGAGCGTTGGTCCGCTGCGCGCGCCTATGTTGAGCCCATTCGCGAGCAGGGGAATTTCGCGATCCGCACGGGCACTGTGGTTGAGAAGCTTGTGATTGAGCAAGGCCGCGTGACAGGCGTTCGGGTCAAGCGTGGTCGGCGCAGCGAAATGCTCTATGCAAAGCGCGGCGTGATCCTGTCCGCTGGGGCATTTAACAGTCCGCAAATCCTAATGCTGTCTGGCGTTGGCCCGGGTGCGCATTTGCAAGAACGCGGCATCCCCGTGGCGCTCGACCGGCCAGAGGTTGGTGCCAATCTGCAAGATCATTTGGACTATGTCTCCGGCTGGGAAACCGAGAGCGATGTACCGATTGGCGGGACGCTGAAAGGGACATTGCGGATGGCCGCCGCCATGCTCGAGCATCGCCGTAGCCGGACCGGCGCAATGACCACCTGCTACGCTGAGGCGGGCGGGTTCTGGACGGTTATGCCAGACAGCCCCGCGCCGGACGTGCAATGGCATTTTGTGCCCGCCATTCTAGAGGATCACGGCCGCGAGAAAATCAAAGAGCACGGCTTTTCTCTGCACGCCTGCGTCCTGCGCCCGGAAAGCCGGGGCACAGTACGGCTGGCATCGCGCCGCGCAACCGACGCGCCAGTAATCGATCCGAATTTTCTGGATGATGAGCGCGATCTCGCGGTCCTAAGAGCGGGCGTGCGTCTCTCTCACCGGATTGTGGATGCCCCTGCACTACAAGAATATGGTCCCACGGATCGGCACCCGATCGACCTCGAGAATGATGACGAGCTCGACAATCTCATCAGGCAGCGCGCCGACACCGTCTATCACCCGGTCGGCACCTGCCGGATGGGCAGCGACAAGGACAGCGTGGTTGACCCCACGCTCAAAGTGCGCGGACTCGAGGGACTATGGATCGCAGATGCCAGCGTGATGCCCAAAATCGTCAGCGGCAACACCAATGCGCCGAGCATCATGATCGGTGAACGCTGCGCTGACTTTGTGAAGGCCGCGACCGCTTAAGCGGCCCAAACCAAGCAAGGCCAATCGCAAACCAGAGCTGCAAGTTAGGACAAAAAAGAGGCCGGAGCGGATTGGACGCCCCGGCCTATCAAAAGTTGTTTGTTCGCAGGAGGAACAAAGGTTAGCGGAGGGAGTGGGAGAGGAGAGTACTCCCCCCGCTAAACTGGGTTGCGCGACTTAACTGCGCGCGAATTCTGGATAGGCTTCCACACCAATCTCTGCCTTATCGAGGCCGTTCATTTCGTCTTCTTCGCTCGGACGCACACCGATGGTGTATTTCAGAGCAAGCCAGACGATGGCCGAGGCTGCGGAGACAAAGACTGCAGTAACAAGAACGCCAATACCTTGGACGCCGAATTGCTGGCCCATTGTGAGAGTGACGCCGTCAACTTCTGACTGAGTGTTGAAAGCAACTGCTAGCGTGCCCCAGATCCCTGCAAACAGGTGAACCGGAATTGCGCCAACAACATCGTCAATCTTCAGCTTATCGAGCAGCGGTACGGTGAACACCACGATCGCGCCGCCGACTGCACCGATCAGGATCGAAGATCCGACCGTTGGAGCCAGTGGTTCAGCAGTGATCGAGACCAAGCCAGCCAATGCGCCGTTCAAAGCCATGGTCACATCGGCCTTCTTATAGCGGATCAGTGTCAGCAGGATTGCCGTCACAACACCGCCGGCTGCGGCCATGTTGGTGTTGACGAAAATCTTCGACACATCAGACACGTCACCAACGGTGCCCATGGCAAGTTGAGACGCGCCGTTAAAGCCGAACCAACCGAGCCAAAGAATGAACGTACCCAAGGTTGCCAGTGGCACATTCGCCCCTGGGAAGACGTTGACTTTGCCATCCGGGCCATAGCGGCCAGCACGGGCACCAATGATGATTGCGCCGACCAAAGCCGCCCAGCCGCCGGTCGAGTGGACCAGAGTGGAGCCTGCGAAGTCGGAGAAGCCCATCGCGTCAAGTGAACCTGCGCCCCATTCCCAGCTGACGACAACGGGATAGATGAAGCCAGTGAGCAAGAAGACGAAGATAAAGAACGGGACGATCTTCACGCGCTCTGCCACGGTGCCCGAAACAATCGAAGCGGTGGTGGCGCAGAACACCATTTGGAAGAACCAGTCGGAGGCGACTGAATAGCCAGTATCAAGGTCAGCCTCGCCAACACCCTGCATCGGGTAAATCGTGCCAGCCATTCCAAACCAGCCAGCACCATCAAATCCTGGGTAAGCAATGTTATAACCGACGACCCAGAACATCAGACCAGCGATCGAATAGAGACCGATATTTTTGAGGCACTGTGTTGAGGTGTTTTTCGAACGGACCAGGCCAGCTTCCAACATGGCAAAGCCAGCGGCCATCCACATAACCAGAAAACCGCCAATCATGAACAACAAGGTGTTGAGGATATAGGCAGTTCCGTCAGAAACAACTCCGGCCGCCGGAGCAGCGGCCATGGCAGGCGAGGCCAATGCCATGCTTCCCGTCGCAAGGGCTGCAAAAGATAGGAGAGTTCGCTTCATTTGATTGCCCCCTTAAAGCGCTGTTTCGCCGGCTTCGCCTGTGCGAATCCGGGTTGCCGATGCGAGATCGAGCATGAAAATCTTGCCGTCGCCGATCGCGTCGGTGTTGGCGGTTTGCTGGATGGTCTCGACCACTTGCGCAGCGATCTCGTCGCTGGCTGCAATCTCGAGTTTCACCTTAGGCAGCATGTTGGTCGAATATTCTGCGCCGCGGTAGATTTCGGTCTGGCCTTTTTGGCGGCCAAATCCTTTGACCTCAGAAACGGTCATACCGGCGACACCGATGCTGCCCAGCGCTTCGCGGACTTCATCGAGTTTGAATGGTTTTATGATGGCGATGATGAACTTCATCCGTGCCCCCTCAATTTCCGCCGGTCAGCTCCGGCACACACGAAGCAGCAAAAGGCGTGCCAGTTTCGGCAAGAGAGCGGAATCGCGGAGAAGCGCGAGTTCTAGGGTTAACCACCTAAAGCGGCCTGCCTAATTTTTAACCTCTTGTTTATTTTTTAGGCAGTCAGAACAACTACAACGCAGTTATTCACCCGCAATATAGCGATCGGTTGGGCGCGTTGGCAGACCATCAATGCTGCTGATGCGGGTCGCCATTTTTGCTTCCCATTCCGCCGGGTCAGATTGCCGATGCGCTTTCTTCAGCGTCTCCCGCTCCGTCTCCAGCGTCATCAGCGGGACGCCCCAGCCGCAGCTGGTCTGCACACTTTCAATATCAATCGCAAAGATTTGGCGCGTGCCTGGCAGCATCGTGAAATGGCTCGCCAAATTATCCCAGCCGTCATCCTGAGGCAGCACCGGAACACCGCGCCCATAAATCCGCAGGATATTCGCCGGCTGCTGAAAATTGCAGAACATGATCGTTATGCGCCCATCCGCGCCAAGATGAGCATGGGTCTCATTGCCGGACCCGCCGAGGTCGAGATAGGCAACGCGTTTCGGGCTAAGAATGCGAAAGGCATCATAGCCCTTCGGACTGAGGTTGATGCGCCCAATCGGCGCCGATGTCGCCACGAAGAACACCGGCTGCGCTTCGATCATCGCGGTGTGCTTGTCATTCAACGCATCAAAAAACTCAGCCATTTTGGTTTTCCTTATGGATCAGAACAAGGCCTTCAAAGAAAGTCTCTTAGCACGTTCATAAACTTGTCGAACTGGTCATGGTGCAACCAATGCCCGGCCTTCTCAAATTCGATGACTTGAGCGGTGTTGAAATGCTTGAGCCGCCCATCTTTCTCTGGGTTGGAGGCCCAGCTGTCCGCACCATAAAGCAGCAAAGTGGGACATGTGATCGCGCCCCAAGTCTGCTCGATGAATTCATCCGCTATGTCTTCAACGCCCCAGACATTGAGATGCGGATCAAATTTCCAGCTGTAGGTGCCATCCTCGTTACGGTTGACCCCGTGCACGGTCAGGTGCCGCGCCTGCTCCTCGGTCAGGTAGGAATTTTCCTCGATCATGCGCGCGAACGCGGCCTCGATGCTCTCGTATTTGCGCGGGCTTCGCCCAGCCGCCTTACGCTTCTTCTCGATCCATTCGGCCAGGCGCTCGGGATAGGGCGTTGAACGCTGCTCAGCCCTCCATGCGGGGCTTGGCCCAAGACCTTCGATCGCGACCAGCTTTGTCACCATGTCAGGGAAGGTGCCTGCATAGCGAAGGGCGACATTGCCGCCCATGGAATGGCTGACAATGGTCACAGGCCCGCTGCCCAATTGGTGGATCAGCTGCGCCAGATCATAGACCATATCGCCCGACTGGTAATTGCCATCAGACACCCAATCGCTGTCGCCGTGCCCGCGGTGATCCATCGCCACCACGTGATAATCGGCGCACAGCTGCTCAGCCGTCCAGTCCCAGCTGCGCGCGTGATCGCGCCCGCCGTGCACCAGCACCAGCTTGGGCTTTGCGCGGTCAGCATCGCTTTGCGCCCAATCGAAATAATTGAGCTTGATGCGCTGAGAGAAAAACGTCTGAGAGGTTGGGCCTGATACAGTCATGCAATGTCCCATGCCGCGAACATTGCTGCGCTGCAACACTCGCGTGAGTGCCTAGCGTTCTTTGGTGGCAGAGAATTTAAGCTCTGGGTTCTTCTCTTCCTGATAATTCACGTCCCACGGGCTCTTGGCCATGAACACCAGATCACCATCGCGGTCTTTGGCAAGGTTCGCGCGGTTAAAGCTCTCAAAGTCGGTAAGCGCCTGGCCTTCACCTTTGACCCAGCGAGCAGTCGCAAACGGCGCAGCCTCTAGCCCCGCCTCAACTTTATATTCCGCCGACAGCCGCGAGATCAGCACCTCAAGTTGCAGCTGACCGACCACGCCGACAATATGCTGCGCGCCGAGCTCCGGATAAAACACTTGGATCACGCCCTCTTCGCTGAGGTCATCCAAGGCTTTGCGAAGCTGCTTGGTTTTGGTCGGATCTTTGAGCTGGACCCGGCGCAGGATTTCCGGCGCAAAATTTGGCAGGCCGGTGAAGCGGACTTTGTTTTGTTCGCTCAGAGTGTCGCCCACGCGCAAAGTGCCGTGGTTTGGAATGCCAATAATATCGCCCGCCTCGGCGGTGTCGGCAATCTCGCGATCCTGTGCGAAAAACAGGATCGGGGAATGGATCGCAATCGGCTTGCCTAAGCCAGAAGGCGTCAACTTCATGCCGCGCTTAAAAGTGCCGGACACTTGGCGCATAAAGGCGATCCGGTCCCGGTGATTGGGGTCCATATTGGCCTGCACCTTGAAGATGAAGCCAGTAACCTCATCATGCTCGGGCGTGATCTGATCATCGCCTGCTGGCTGCGGACGCGGCGGCGGCGCGTGCTTGGCGATTGCATCGATCAGTTCAGTGACGCCGAAATTTTTAAGCGCCGATCCGAAATAGACCGGGGTCAAATCGCCATTGCGGTAAGCCTCAAGGTCAAACTCGGGATAGCCCACTTGCGCCAACTCAGCCTCTTCGGCCCATTCAGAGGGAATGTCTGGATCGGTGTCGCGGGTACCGAGGAATTCCTTCGACGGGCCTTCCGGGCGGCTAACAGCGCCGCTCTCAAAATCGAGCACGCCTTCAAATTGGCCGCCCATGCCAATTGGCCAGCCTTGCGGACTGACATCAAGCGCCAGCATCTCTGCAACCTCATCCATCAATTCAAAGCCAGGGCGCCCTTCGCGGTCGACCTTGTTGATGAAGGTGATGATCGGCACGCTGCGCAGCCGGCAAACTTCAAACAATTTGCGGGTCTGCGGTTCAATGCCCTTGGCCGCATCAATCACCATCACCGCACTGTCGACCGCGGTCAGCGTCCGGTAGGTATCCTCAGAAAAATCCTCGTGACCCGGCGTGTCGAGCAGGTTGAAGGTGATCTTCTCACCATCATACTCTTTTTCAAAGGTCATCACCGACGAGGTGACCGAGATACCGCGCTGCTGCTCGATCTTCATCCAGTCAGAGCGCGCCCGCCGCGCCTGCCCGCGCGCCTTCACCTCGCCCGCCAAGTGGATCGCGCCGCCTTGCAGCAGCAGTTTTTCCGTCAGCGTGGTCTTACCCGCATCGGGGTGAGAGATGATCGCGAATGTGCGGCGATTGGACATAGGTTTAGCTTAAAGCACCGTTGGACATGGAGCGCGCGCCTTAGCCGCAAGCGTTGAACCCGTCTACATCCCCCCCTGAGCGTACACCACTCGGCAGCATCAGTTTACCGACTGGTAAGATCAATCTGCGAAATCGGCTCCACAAATAGGGGGTGCAAATGTCGATTTACAGAATTCTTCTTTCCGGTCTTTGTGCCGTCTTTCTGTCTGCATGCGGGACATCGGGCCAATATTTCGAGAAATCTCCAGAACAAGTTGCGAAAGCCTTGAAGGGCGCCAAGCTGCCGGTGGCCATTATGGGAAGCAGTGTCGTCGGCGAGACTGTCACCAACCCCAGCCCCAACACATTTGTGATCACCGCGAACGACGAGCTGGGCGGTGATATCTTCCGGATCGTGGCTACCATCGCGCCAGATGGCGATGGCACCCGTGTCACTTCGAAGTTCGAACAGCTCCACAAAGGTGAAAGCACACCTGCCAACTCAATGGCCCAAAAAGCGGCTGAGGAACAAATCGCCTCAACTATCGAAGGGCGCCCTTTCGACATGATGTTCGCCACATCCCCTGCCGCGAAAGCCATGCTCTCTGCCCAAGGCGGAGAAGTTCAACAACGGATCAACGCCGCCAATCAAAACATGGCTGCCTTCAGCGAGATGGAGCGCAAGATGGCTGCACAAGAAAAGCGCGAAAAGTTTGAGAAAGAATACGGCGAAGACTGGGGCGCAAGCGGCTCAGATCGTGCGGATGGCTGGGGCGAATAGCCCCGCCAACACGCGCCTGTCTATCCGAGCTGAAGCGCGCTGCGCTTAGCCGCGCAGCTCCGCTCCGTGCTTGGCCGCAGCTGTGACAATCTTGTCCGAAATCTCGGCCAGTTCCGCATCCTTGAAGCTCTTTTCGCCGGGCTGCAGAGTCACCTCAATCGCGAGCGACTTTTGACCCTCTGGGACATTGCCGCCAGTAAACAGGTCAAACACCCGCGCACTGACTATGTTCGCCTTATCCGCGCCTTGAACCGCGCGCAGCAGGTCACCCGCCGCAAGCGCCTCTGGCACCAGAAACGCAAAATCGCGCGTCACCGATTGCAAGGCAGGCGGAGCGAAGCTTGGCCGCGCGAAGCTGATCGAGCCTTTGCCCGCCTTTTTCGCCGGGATCGCATCGAGGTGAATGCCAAAAGCGGCGACAGGAACGCCAATCCCAAAAGCCTTAAGTACAGTCGGGTGGACCATCCCAAAACTGGCGATGCGGTTCTTTGGTCCTAGGCGCAAAGTTGCAGACTGGCCGGGATGATAAATATCGCCCGCCTCACCCATGACTTGCAATCTGTCGACTGGCGCGCCCGCTGCTTCGAGCAAGGCCAAGCACTTAGCCTTGGCATCATAAGCATCGAAACTGCGCGCTTTGCCATGTTGCCAAGAACGCGGCGCAGCATCGCCCGCCATCACGGCAACAAGCGCCGGGTACTCTCCATCTGCGAGGTAGCGACGGCCTATCTCAAACAAACGCACGCTGGACGAGCCGTGATCAAAACTACGCCGTGCCGCCGACAGAAGGCCAGGCAACAGCGATGGGCGCATCACTTTCAAATCTTCGCTGATCGGATTGTCGAGCGACCAATGCCCGCCCCCGACTGCATCAGCCTCGTCCTGAGAAATAAACGACCACGTGATTGCTTCATCCAGCCCGCAGCCAGCCGCCGCGCGGCGCAACTTGCGCTCGAGCAGCTGAGCCGGTGTCGCGGTTGGCCGGGCCACCCCGTCCATGCGCGGCAAGGCCACGCTTTCCACCTTGTCGAGGCCGTGAATACGCACGACTTCTTCAACCAGATCGGCTGCGCCTTCGATGTCATTGCGGCGCAAAGGACAGGTAACCTGCCAATCGTCGGACACCGTGAAATCCAGACTTTCGAGAATGCGGCGTTGTTCATCAACCGCGACTTCAACACCGCCCAATTTTGCGGTGAGCTCCGTATCGAATGCAACCACTTTGGCCGTGCTCGGCGGTGCGCCGGCACGCACTACCTCGCTTGGCGAACCACCCCCAAGCTCAACAATCAGACCAGTGAGTAGATCTAGGCCATCGTCAAGAAATGCTGGGTCGACGCCGCGCTCAAATCGCGTGCGCGCATCCGAAGCGAGGCCAAGCTTCCGGCCAGTCACACCGATTTGCGCAGGATCAAAGTATGCGATCTCCAACAACACATCGGTCGTCTCATGCGAGCACCCCGTGTCCAGCCCGCCCATAATACCGGCCAGATCGTGCACACCGTTATCGTCGGCAATCACGGTGACACTGGGATCAAGGGTGTAGGTTTTTTCGTTGAGCGTGGTGACTTGCTCGCCATCAACGGCACGCCGCGCCACCATTGCGCCGGAAAGCTTGCCATAGTCATAAACATGTGCCGGCCGCCCATAGGCAAACATCAAATAGTTTGTAAGATCGACGAGCAACGAGATCGATTTCTGGCCCGCACTCGCCAAACGTTGCTGGAGCCAGTCAGGCGATGGCCCGTTTTTCACTCCCTTGATGACGCGGGCATAATAAGCGGGAACACCTTCGGCATCCTCGATCCGCACCACCGCAGGGCATTCGCCCGCAGCGTCGAATTTAGGAAACGCAATCGGCTTCAGCGTGCCAAGGCCCGCCGCCGCTAGATCGCGCGCAATTCCGTATACGCCCATGCAATCAGGCCGGTTCGGCGTGATCGCGACATCAATGATCGGCGAGGACCCTTGGTAGTCGGCGAAGGCATGGCCGACGCTCGCATCATCAGGCAGCTCAATGATGCCGTCATGCTCATCGCCCAGTTCCAGCTCGCGCACGGAGCACATCATGCCGTTGCTTTCCACACCGCGGATCGCGCTCTTGCGAAGCTGCATGCCATTGGCAGGCACCACCGCGCCGGGCAGACCGAGTACACCCTTCATTCCCGCACGCGCATTGGGCGCGCCGCACACAACCTGCAGCGGGTCACCCTCGCCTGTGTCGACGCTCAGCACTTGCAGCTTGTCAGCGTCAGGATGTTTTTCAGCGGTCAGGACTTTGGCCACTTTGAAACCCGCGAGCCTCTCGGCCGGGTCCTCAACGCCTTCAACCTCAAGCCCAATCGCGGTCAGCGCCTCGGTGATCTCGCTGAGCGTGGCATCGGTTTCGAGATGGTCTTTGAGCCATGTGACGGAGAACTTCATGCGCGCGCTCCTACACCGGCAGAAAGGGTCGGCTGATCAAACGGCGAGAAGCCATAATGCGCCAGCCAGCGCGGATCGCCATCGAAGAAGGCGCGCAGGTCGTTCATGCCATATTTCAGCATGGCGATGCGGTCGATCCCGAGGCCAAAGGCAAAGCCCTGATATTCGTCCGGGTCGATCCCGGCAAACTCAAGCACACGGCGGTTCACCATCCCGCTGCCGCCCAGCTCCATCCAGTCATAGCCCGGCTCATCACCGTGCCCGCCGACCACACGGCGGTCGCCTTCGTTTGAGTAGCCAACATCAACCTCGACGCTGGGTTCAGTGAACGGGAAGTATGATGGGCGCAGACGCAGGGTGATATCTTCGCGCTCGAAGAACGCCTTGAAGAAAGTCTCCAGCGTCCATTTGAGATGGCCGAGGTGGATGTTCTTGTCGATCACCAGGCCTTCGACCTGGTGGAACATCGGCGTGTGGGTCGCGTCGCTATCGCTGCGATAGACACGGCCCGGCGCGATCAAGCGGATCGGCGCGCCTTGCTCTTTCATGCTGCGGATCTGCACTGGCGAGGTGTGCGTCCTCAGAAGCATTTTTTTATGGCCTACCGCTTCGCTACTTGAGGCCGATTGGCCACCATCCGCTGCCTTGTCTGGGAAGTAGAACGTATCGTGCATCGCGCGCGCGGGATGGCTCTCATCCATGTTGAGCGCGGTGAAGTTGTGCCAATCGTCTTCAATCTCTGGGCCGGTTGCGACCGCAAAGCCGAGGTCGGCGAAGATCTCCGCCAGCTCGTCCATCACCTGGCTCACCGGGTGGACCGAACCCATGGCGATGTCAGGCGCTGGCAGTGTGAGGTCGAGCGTTTCGCTGGCCAGCTGCGCTTCGAGCTCAGCGGCCTCCAGCGCTTGCCTTTTCGCCGCAATCGCATCGGCCACCTCGGCGCGGATCGCCTGGATCGCGGGTGCTGCCGCGCTGCGCTCTTCCGGGCTCATCTGGCCCAAAGTCTTCAGCGCCAGGCTCACCCAGCCCTTTTTGCCGAGCGCGCCAACGCGCTGTTCTTCCAGCGCGTCAAGCGTATCAGCCGCAGAGATTGCCGCGAGCGCGGCGTCTTTTTGTGATGTCAATTCAGTCATGGTCTAGCCCAAAGGTTTGAGCCGGTCCGCTAGCGGGATTTCGCCGCCTTGGCAAAGCGCGAATTGCGCATCGCTGCGAAGATCGGCACATCGCTTGCTCGGCGTCTATCGCAGCGGCTTGTCCAGCGTCTGCGCCGCGCTGCCCCAAACCCGTGCGCGGGCCTCCATGAAAGAGGCCAGAATGGGATGCTCCAGAGCGGCATAGTCGCTCGGGTTCATGGTCATGAACTCGCGGAACTCTCGGGTGAACTGGGCTTGATCGTGATAGTGATCGTCCATCGCCTCGGTCCAGAGCCGCTTATCATGCAGCATCCAGTCCGACAGGCTGCGCATGAAGCGCTGGCGCCGGATCAGGAGCTTTGGAGCAAAGCCGAAATACCGCCGGCACACGCGCTCAAGCGTGCGCACGCTGATCCCGCTTGCCTGCGCCAAGTCATCAACCGTATTGAGCTCGGGTTCGACCAGCGCCTTGTGGACGCGGGCAATCTTGGGCTCATCGCGATTGGGCCGCATCAGCGCGCGCATCGTGTCTTCAATCGCGGCCAATTGCTGCTCGTCGCTCGCGCTTTCATCGCACAAGACGTCAGCCAGCCCTTCGAACTTCGCAAATGCAGGATGCGCCGAGCCATCACAGCCGACATTAGCGA
Source organism: Erythrobacter sp. S249 (assembly GCF_057364975.1). NCBI lineage: Bacteria > Pseudomonadati > Pseudomonadota > Alphaproteobacteria > Sphingomonadales > Erythrobacteraceae > Erythrobacter > Erythrobacter sp. S249. The sequence continues at coordinate 1,663,906 of NZ_CP200287.1, forward strand.
GCTCCCGCGCGTCGACATCGATGAACCGCGCCCAACCCAGCGGCAGGAAGCCAATGCCCCACATGCGCGATGCGCCCAGTTCGAACTGGCATGGGAGCGAGCTTGGCCCAGTCGCCGTGAAGCGCGATCCAGAAAGCTGCGATGTGCCAATGCTGGCGTTTGGACGGCTGCCGCCGAAGAAGCGGATGTTGGCCCATTCCGGCTGCAGATGGTCTTTGACGGTTTTGCCATCTTCAACCTCCAGCACCAATTGGTAGAAGGTCGTAAAGCAGCCATCGAACTCTGGCGAAGGCGAGTAGAATTGGCTGCGGACGGTGTAGTCCGCATTGCTGCTGCTTGCGCGTTTTGTCCTCTGCCCACCCATGCGCGGGGTTTGGCCGATGTGTCGCGTTTTTACAAGCGAAAGGGCGCCAGCCTCTTCGGCCAGCGCCCTATCCGTTTTGCGTTTCCTAGACGGCACCGCGCGGCTGCGCATGCCATGCTGAGAGCGCTGGCTTAAGCTGGCAATGCGGCCTTCGCCTGAGTGATGATCGACTTGAACGCCGCTTCTTCGTTCATGGCGAGGTCCGCCATGACTTTGCGGTCAAGCTCAATACCCGCCAGCTTCACGCCATGCATGAACTGAGAGTAGGTCAAGCCTTCAGCGCGAACAGCCGCGTTGATGCGCTGGATCCAGATCGCGCGGAAGCTGCGCTTCTTCGCTTTGCGGTCGCGGTAGGCGTATTGACCGGCCTTCTCGACCGCTTGGCGCGCGACGCGAATGGTGTTCTTGCGGCGACCGCGATAGCCCTTGGCTTGTTCGAGTAGACGCTTGTGCTTTTGGCGTGTGGTGACGCCGCGTTTAATGCGAGGCATATGTAGTATCCTTTGTAGAGTTCTGCGCCAGCCCGCTCCCTCCACCCTTCCGCCCGGATTTTCACACCGGAGTATGATCCGGGTGGAAGGGTGGAGGGAGTGGGCGGTCTAGCCCATCAAATCAATCGAGCCCGTAAGGCGCCCATTTCTTGATCGTCCGTGCATCCGGGTCTGAAGCGACCGAGGTGCCACGGTTTTGGCGGATATACTTCGCATTGTGGCTCATCAGACGGTGACGCTTACCAGCGACGCCGTGCTTGACCTTGCCAGTTGCGGTGATTTTGAAGCGTTTCTTCACACCGCTTTTGGTCTTCAGCTTGGGCATTTCGTTCTCCTTTATCAGAGACACGTTCTAATCGGCCCTGGCAGCCCTAATGAGCCAGGCCAATCGCTTGATTCGTGTCGTTGAAGTCGCGCCACATAAGGGCCACGGCGCGTGTAGGCAAGCGTTTTGGTGGGATTGGAAGGGAGTCTTTGTGTTGCGCAGCACATCCGTGCTGTGTTCCTGTCTTGCGCACTCGCATCCGCGAGCGCGATGTCCTCGATTGGTTTGTTGGGCCTCAAGCGCCGGCGTTCGCATCCGCTCACTTGGCTATCCTCGCTCATGCGATCTGGCGATCGCGTCGCTGCGGGCGGGCGTGCGCCCTTGAGAGACCTGCGGTCTCGAGCCATTACAAGCCAGCAATCCAGCACTAAGCGTCTTGGAGCTTGGCATCTGGCTTGGTCGCGGAGCACGGCGCGCAGCGCCGCAAGGCCGACTGGCCGCCCGCAGGCCCGCCAGGGCCGAGGACATCGCACGCTGGATAGCGTGCGGAACCACAAACGACTCCTCTCCCCTCCCCACTCCGTTCATCGCTGCTGAAGCACGCTTGGAACGGCTGGAACACAGTACAGGGCCAAAAAACCGATCGATCAAAGACACGCTGATTGATCGATTTAGTCGATTAAAGTCTTGAGGTAAGCACATGACCCACCTCTAGCGACGGCGTTCCAAGTAGGAAAATTGGGCATGATAGAAAGTAATTCTCTCTTCGCTCCAATCACACGCAACAGCGTAAAGCTCACTAGTCTCGACCGAACGAGGAGAAATCACAGCTCCGTTATCTTAGCAGATCTCAGCAGTCCCAATTCTCGAGACATACGCGAGGTTCAAATGCACTCTACAACTATCAAATAGTCCCATCCATCAATAGCCAATTTTGTCCTGATGCCGAGTGAGCAATTGGCCAAAAGTGTATTATGTCGTTGTCGTCTTTAAAGCCCGTCAAGCAAACTGGCCGGGTATCCAAAAAACAGATTTCACGATCACGAACAAAGTATGTGGTTCGATCAGTTTCATAATGCTCTCTAAACAAGCCAGAGAACGTAATCTGATTGCTAGAATCTCTTGTCCATCCGCCGACCAATTCCGAGGAATCCGAGTCGCGGAAATCCACTCGTCCTTTCGACGCGAGCTTTTCTATTTCGGCCTTCGACAACCTATTTACCAAGCGCACAGGCTCTTCAGAACGATCTGCATTGGTGCTATAACTTTCTTTCCAAATATCTGGTGGCAAAAGAGCGATAGTAACCCCGTAGCGAGCGGATAACGGAATGCTAGACCATCCAGTGCCCGAGAAGTATCGCCAGGCGCTCGCAGCGAGCGCAAGCCAAGCTATGAAAGCCACAAGAAGCGCCAACCGCAAAAGAAGATAGATTGGTGACGTCCGTTTGCTCGAGCAATTTCGGTCTTCATGACCCAACATGTGTCACTTGCCCCTCTCCCAGTTCCAGCAAATGATCGCGCTTGAAAGATGCATCACTTTGTTTCCGTAGCTATAGCGACACAGCGTCAGCCGAAAGTACTACAAACACAAGCTCAACATGCCAGTTGCTGCAACGGGCAGCCCCCTACCCCATAGCCTCAAGCGCTTCTTCCAGCCGCGCAGGCTCGCCGAGCGCCAGCACGGTGCCGTCGGAATTCGCGTCCAGCGGGTTGCCCTGCCAATCGCTCATCATGCCGCCCGCGCCTTCGACAATTGGGACCAGCGCGGCGTAATCATAGAGCTTCAGCCCTGCCTCGCACACGACGTCCAAATGGCCGCTGGCCAGCAAGCCGTAATTGTAGCAATCCCCGCCCCACACCACGATTTGCGATGTTTGCGCGGCGAGCGACATGAATGCGCCGCCTTGGTCGTCGGTGAAATATTGCGGGCCGGAGGAGGCAATGGTCGCCTCTGACAGTTCCTTGCAAGACCGCGTGCGCACCGGCAGGCCGTTGAAGGTCGTGCCCTCGCCAATGCGGCCGACCCAGCGTTCTGCCGCAATTGGCTGATCAATCACGCCCAGCACGGGCCAGCCATCCTGCAGCAAAGCGATCAGCGTGCCAAAGATCGGGCGGCCCGCCATAAAGCTGATCGTGCCATCGATTGGGTCGAGCACCCATTGCCGGCCCGCGCCCTCATTATGGGTGCCGTATTCCTCCCCGATGATCCCGTCATCGGGACATTCCGCCTCGATGATTGCGCGCATCGCGGCCTCTGCCGCGCGGTCGGCTTCTGTCACGGGCGAGGCGTCGGCCTTGCGTTCTTGCGACCAGTCTCCGCGAAACAGGGGGCGGATGGCATTGCCAGCCGCATCGGCCAAGCGCTGAGCGATTGCTACGTCTTTGTTCGTCATAATCCGCGCGCAGTCTCATTACAGGCGCGGCAATGCAAGGGGCCTGTTGGCACCGGCCCAGCCGGTTTCCGTATAGGAATGTTGCAATTGACACACGCTTCGAGCGGTGCCTTATGGTTAAAGACAATTGGCTGTCCTGATGAGGATAGACCAGAGGGTGGGTTATAGGCTGCATAAGTGGTGCGGGTTGCACAAGGTTCAAACCGCGGCCGATTTTGGCAGTCGCAAGTCTTTTTAACGGGTCCGACATGGGCAAACAGGCAGGCGCAGATGCGCCGGTACAATTCGCGCCCCGCTCTGGGGTCAATCGCAGCGGCATGCCGCTCGCCGCCAGCCGTGCACCCGCCAAAGATCTGGACCCCTGGATTGGGCGGCTGGTCGCCTCGAAACTGGTGGCGGACGAAGCCACCCACATCGCCTGCGGCATTTGCAATGATGTGGCCTTTGCTCGCATTGTGATGGGCGGCACATGGGACGCGCAAACCGCCAATGGGCCGATGGAGTTTCGCGATGAGGCCATCCTGTTCGGCCCGCAATCGCGCCATATGCCGGTGGGATGCAGCGGCCATGTGATCGCCATCGGCATTGGCTTTCGCCCAGGGGCGATCCCCTGTCTGCTCGGGCGCGAATTGGCGCCGCTGGTTGACCGGATTGAGCGCTCTGATCCCTTTGGTCTGATCACGAATAGCGCCGCGCAGGACTATCCGCTCGATGCCGAGCCAGAGCAATGGCTGCAGACGGTTGAGGAGGCGATGCGCGCCTTTATCGCGCGGGTTCAGCCGGAGAAGCCCGATCCTCTGGCCGCCGCGTTCGAACATGCGAGTTTTGCCGATCCGACGATTACGCCGGGTGATTTCGCCGCGGAGCATGGCATGTCCTCGCGCAAGCTGGAGCGGCTGGTGCGGCGCGATTTCGGCATGACGGCGAGCACGGTTTTGCGCCGGGCAAAGGCGCTCGATCTGGCAGCCCAGCTGTGCGGGGTGGCGGATGAGGAAGAAGAAAGCGAGCTGCTGCTGCGCTATTTCGACCAATCGCATTTGATCCGCGATTTTAAGGCGTTTTTCGGGACGACCCCAGCCGCTTTCCGCTCTGAGCCGCGCTTGTTCCTTCGGATCAATGTGGAGACGCGCCAAGCACGGCGCCTGGCCGAGCTCGACCGGATTAAGCCGGGTGCAGAGCCGCCATGGCGCGGTGAATGAGGACGGCGCGGTCCGCCTTAATCGAACAGACTGCTCACGCTGCTTTCATCCGCGATCCGGCGGATGGCTTCGCCGACCAGCGGCGCCATAGTCAACACCCTGATCCGGTCAGAGGCCGCGCAGGCCTCCGTCGGCAGGATCGAATCGGTGATCACCAGCTCTTTCAGCTTTGACCCGTCGATCCGCGCCACCGCGCCGCCCGACAGAACACCGTGGGTGATATAGGCCGCGACTGATTTCGCCCCACCCGCCAGCAAAGCCTCCGCCGCATTGCAGAGCGTGCCGCCGGAATCGACGATGTCATCGATCATGATGCAATGCCGGCCCGAGACATCACCGATGATGTTCATGACTTCCGATTCCCCAGGGCGGTCGCGGCGTTTATCGACGATGGCCAGCGGCGCATTGTCGAGCCTTTTGGCGAGCGCGCGGGCGCGCACCACGCCGCCAACATCGGGGGAGACAACCATCAGATCCTGATCGCCGTAGCGCGCCTGAATATCGGCCGCCATAACCGGGGCGGCGTAAAGGTTGTCCGTCGGGATATCGAAAAAGCCCTGGATCTGGCCAGCGTGCAAATCCACCGCCAGCACGCGGTCAGCGCCCGCCTCGGTGATGAGGTTCGCCACCAGCTTGGCCGAGATCGGCGTGCGCGGGCCCGGTTTCCGGTCCTGCCGGGCATAGCCGAAGTAAGGCACCACCGCCGTGATCCGCTTGGCCGAGGCGCGTTTCAGCGCATCGATGCAGATCAGCAGCTCCATGAGATTGTCGTTCGCCGGAAAGCCGGTCGACTGGACGACAAACAAATCCTCGCCGCGCACGTTCTCGTGGATCTCGACAAAGATTTCCTCATCCGCGAACCGGCGCACGCTGGCATCGGTCAGAGGCATTTCGAGATAGGCGGCGATCGCCCGGGCGAGCGGCAGGTTTGAATTGCCGGACATGATTTTCATGGATGCGAATCCCCGCGTGCAGTTGATGGCGGTTCACCTAGCCCAGACTCGCACCAACGCAACAGTGGCCGCCGCCCTTTTGTCCGCAATTGGGTTGGAGAGCCGAGGCTCTCTACCTACCCTTGCGTCAATGCTTCCCGCACGCTCGCCATGTTGCGGCGGCTTACGGGAACGGTGCTGCCGTCGGACATTTCCAGATTTCCCGTGCCAGCGCTCTCGCGGGTCAGCGATTTGACGCAAGCCGCGTTGACTATGTGCGAGCGGTGTACACGGATAAAGCCGTCTGACAGCTCTCGCTCCAGCGCGGCGAGGCTGGCATTGTACAAGGCGCTGCGTCCGCTGCGCAGGAACACTTCGACATAATCGCCCGCCCCGCTGAAGCGCACGATGTCGCTCGCATCGACAAATTCGACTGTGCCATTGCTGGTGAGCTCAATCCGCTTTGGCGTGCTGTCTTCGGCTACCGGGGTCACAGTGAGATCGCCGCCGCGCGCCTGCTTGAAAAACAGCCACAGCAGGCCCGCTGCGACCACTAGATAGAGCACGGTGTCGAGAAAGAACCCGCCAAGCCAATAGATCGCCGCTGCCAATGCTGCGCTGGCCAGCGCGATACATCCGCCGCTGCGATTGCCTTGCGCGAAATATGCGGTGGCACCGGCTATTCCAGCTGCAAGCGAAGCGGTGATAAAGACAAATCCGGTCTTCAGGTCAAAGCCAGGCTGAAACGCGCTGATCCCCAACATGACGGCAAGCACGGCGGCCAAAGCCAGCAGACGCCGCCGCGGATATGCCCGGAACAGCCGCAGCAGCACATAAGCGGTAAAGCTCAGACCCAGAGCAATCGCAAAGGTCAGGATCAGCGACAGCCGCAAATCATGCAGGGGATAGGGATAGGGCAGGACATCGCGCGCCGCCTCAGCCGCGAGCTGCAATGCAGCGGCGAGCGACAACGCGGCAATCAGCGCGGACCCCGCCCGATCATCGCCGCGCAGGGACCGCACGCCGAAGAATACAAAGCCTGCGACAAACAGCCCTAAAGTGATCAGCGCAAACCATGTCGCAGGCCCGGGCTTGCGCGGATCGCGATAGGGCGCGAGGGCAATATTGTGGATCGGCGAATTGAGTGTGATGCCGCCATTCATCGAGGACAGCCGTAAGACCAGCCGGTTCTTGCCCGGCTTCAACGTGCCTTCCGGCACAAAGAACACCGCATCCATATCGCCGGGCTCTTCGCTGCTTTGCGATGCGCCTGGCCTGCCGTTCGTGCCAATCGGCACCCCATTGAGGATCGCCTCGCTAGAGGCCTTTGCGCTCACAAACAGACCAAGCGGCTTGCCCCCTTCGAGCAGGGCTGGCTCTGCCTCAAACACGATTTGCGCCCACAGCATTTTGTCCTGCGGATCAGCCTGATAAAACAGCACGGACCGGCAAGTCGTACCTGCAAAATCCGGGGCGCTATCCGAGGCCAAATCCGCATCACAAACCCGCGCGGGGGAATCGATAAAGCTCTGATAATCCTGCGCCTGCGCAGCAGCAGAAAACGTCAGCAATGACAGCAAGAGGATGGCAAAACGCAGCACTGCAATTCCTATAGCTTCCGATAAACGGGAAGTCCCCCCGCTCACCGATTAGAACCCCCCGTTAACAGATCGGCCCCTATTCAAAGCCCCGATTTCCGCCAGTTTCAGGCTCAATCCACGATCAACCAATCGGAAAGAGCCGCAATGAAAAAACCACACCTGATCAGCGCCCTTGCACTCGTACTGGCTTCCCCCGCCCTCGTCTTCACGCCCAGCGCGGCGCACGCTGCACCCAATGAGGAGGCAATCACCTTTGAGGCGCGCAGCGGCGAGAGCGTGGAGGCCTTTCGAGGCACGCTGACCGTGCCAATGAACCGCAGCGACCCGGCCAGCGGCACGACAGAGCTCGCCTATGTCCGTTTCCCGGCCACGACAGACACGCCCGGCAATCCGATTGTCTATCTGTCCGGCGGCCCCGGTGGCTCTGGAATTGGCACCGCGACAGGGCCGCGTTTCCCGCTGTTCATGGCGATGCGCCAGCACGGCGATGTGATCGCATTTGACCAGCGCGGCACCGGCCAATCTCAGCAACCAGAGCGTTGCACCTCCAGCGTCACAATTGGCGAAATGGAGAGGATCAGCGATGCAGAGCATGCCATGCGTTACCGGCTGGCGGTGCGCGAATGCGCGGCGAAGTGGCAGGAGGACGGAGCGGACCTGCGCGGTTTCACAACCGCCGAGAGTGCGCAGGACCTCTCTGACCTTCGCCAGCACCTGGGGGCGGATCAAATTTCACTGTGGTCGATTTCCTATGGCAGCCATTTGGCGCTCGCGGCGCTGGTCGCAATTCCGGACGAGCTGGACCGGGTGATTATGGCGGCGACCGAGGGTCTTGATCAGACGGTGAAACTGCCATCGCGCACGCTCAGCTATTTTGAGCGGTTGCAGGCCGCCGTCGATCAGCAGCCTGAAGCGGCGCAACTCTATCCCGACATATTGGGCTTGATCAGCCGTGTTCACGCCAAACTCGAAGCTGAACCAATGACGGTCACCGTACCGAACCGTGATGGCACGACCTATGACATCCTCTTGCAAAAACGGCACTTGCAGCAATTTGCAGGCGGCATGATTTCTGATCCGCAATACGCGGCTGTGATGCTGATGATGTACCGGCAGATCGAGGCGGGCGATCCCACTTTGATCACCTTAGTCCTGCAGCGTTTCTGGACCCCGGATGAGCCGATCACATTATCGGCCATGTCAATGGCGATGGACCGCGCATCCGGCATCACGCCCGCCCGGCTCAAGGCATTTAAGCAGCAGGCCGCGGCATCTCCAGTCGGCGCTTTTCTGAACTTTCCGATGCCACAGATCCTCGCCGAACTGCCAGAAATCGACGCCGGTCCCGATTTTCGCGACGGCCCATTTGGCGACACGCCAGTCTTGATGCTGACCGGAACTTTGGACGGCAGAACCTATCCCGAAGGGCATACGGAGGCGACCGCAGGGCTAAGCAATGTCGAGCAGATTATGGTCAAGAATGCCGGCCACAATCTATTCATGACATCCCCGCAAGTTGGCGAGGCAATGCACAATTTCATGCGCGGCGAAGCGGCCAAGTCGGACCGGATTGTGGTCGAAGCGCCGGACTTTACAAAACTGCCAGACCTGGGGGGCTGATTGCTGAAAGGGGCGATCCGCAGCTAGCGCGGCGATGGACGAACCGCATTTGCCAGCGGCATTGCCGTATGTCGCGATGAACCAGTCCGCGCGGGGTTGGTTGATCCCGCACAGGACTGGCGTTGGTCGAGTGTACATGCGCTGCTCGATCCCACCAAAGGTGACGGCGCGACGCAGAGAGCGCCAGTGCTAGAACGAGTGCCCGACTTTGCGACTTTGTTGGCAGCCGGTGAGGAACAGCCGCTGAGCGAGGCACTACGCAAATCGGAGAGCACTGGTCGGCCGTTGGGCTCAAGCGACTTTCTCGATCGGGTTGCGAGACTTGTCGGGCGTGATCCCAGACCGGGAAAGCGAGGGCCGAAGACGTCGAAGACAAAGCGACCCGAGCCATTGGACATAGGTGGTAATTAAATGCACTGTCACCGTAATCGTTTGGGGCGAAGCTTGGTGAAGAAGGGGGAGAGTGATGATAGGTAAGTGCACTTTCGTTTTGCTCGGTCTCGCCCTCACGTCAGCTTGTGACAACTCTTCACACGAAGTGAACTCAGAGCAAGAGGCCTTTTTTGAAAAGGTTTCAATCGCGACAGCGAACTGCAGGCGAACCATTTGCCAAGAAAAATTCTGGGATAATACTCATTGTGGTGAAGCCTACTATCACCTCTATCGCTCTGCTTACGAAAGGCCTTTTTCTCAAAAAGCCGATGGTGGCGCCTCGTTTGATAGGCGGCTGTACATAATGCAAAGCCAATTGGATCAGGCCTACGAGATATCACTTGAACAGGAAGTCGGCTTCAAGATTGGTCCGGTGGCTTCCCATTGTGGCGTAGATCTTGAGTATCGTTTTGAGGCGTACGACAAGTTATTGCACGGCAAGAAACCGAGGTAGTTTTTGAGGGGGCTTTCGAAGCCTAAGAGTTCTTAAGAGTTCTAGGGACAATGCATTGAATTGGAGGGTTCGGGGACTTTCCCGTGAGCGCGCCTTCTCATGCACCGTGCGCAGGACCGCCGAGCCTATGGAAAGCTTAGTGCTCTCCCAATTCCCTCAAACTTTATGCTCGCCCCGGATCCACCTTACGGTGCCGCTGCTCGCGCGCATCACGACGCTGTCGGTGGTCATAATCGTCTCGCCGGTTGGTTTGCGGCGGCGCTTTACTCCGTCGAGCAGAGAGCCTTGCGTCACGCCGGTGGCGGCAAAGATGCAATCGCCGCTCGCCAGTTCTTCCAGCTTATAGATGCGGTCAAATTCGGTGATGCCCCACTTGCGGGCGCGGGCCTTTTCATCCTCGTTGCGGAACACCAGGCGGCCGTTGAACTGACCCCCGACACAGCGCAATGCGGCGGCAGCCAGCACGCCCTCTGGCGCGCCGCCCTGGCCCATATACATGTCGATATTGGTTTCCTCATCCGTCACCGCGATCACGCCAGCAACATCGCCGTCGCCGATCAGCACGACGCCGCATCCCAATCCGCGCAGCTCCGCAATCATATCGGCATGGCGCGGACGGTCTAGCACGCAGATGATGATATCGCCCGGCTCCACCCCTTTGGCCGCCGCGACCGCTTTCACATTCTCGGTCGGCGATTTGGCCAGATCAATCACGCCCTCGGGATAGCCGGGGCCGATTGCGATCTTGTCCATATAGGTGTCAGGCGCGTTGAGCAGACAGCCCTCTTCTGCCGCCGCCAACACGGCCAGCGCATTGGGGCCAGCCTTGGCGGTGATGGTGGTGCCCTCCAGCGGGTCGAGCGCGATGTCGATCTTAGGCCCCTTGCCCGGCGCGCCGCCAACCTTCTCGCCAATGTAAAGCATCGGTGCCTCGTCACGCTCGCCCTCACCGATCACGACGGTGCCATCCATGTAGAGCGTATCGAACGCGCGGCGCATCGCCTCCACCGCGGCGGCATCGGCGGCTTTCTCATCGCCCCGGCCAACCAATTGCGCAGCGGCCACGGCGGCTGCCTCTGTCACGCGCACCATTTCCAGCACCAGCACCCGGTCGAGTGCGTTTTCTTGGCCCTCATCCTTGCTGGCGAGCATATCTGTTTCAGCGGGGGTGTTCATGACGAATTCATTCCTTACAGGGTGTGTGGCCGCCAAGCAGGTGGAACGCTTTGGCCTTGGGTCAAGCGCTTAGACAATAGGAGCAAGCCTTGTCGAGCAGCAGGTCGAGCCAATCGGCAAAGATTGTGCGCAATTGCCCGCATCTCTTGGCAATTTCTCCTGCTGCCGCTGCGCTGCTTTTTCTTACCGCCCCTGTGCATGCCCAAGATGACAGCCCCGTGTCGGACGCGGAAATTTCTCAAACGGATCAAACGGATGAGGAGCCGCAAGGCGAGGATGAGCCCTTTCGGATCGACCTCACCGTGACAGTCCCGCGCGGCGAGGTGAACGAGAGCAATGTGCGCGCCTGCGAGGAAGAGGCCGATGCGGCCAGTATTTCCGGCGACATTATCGTGTGCCGCCAAATCGGCGAGGACAATTCCAATTATTACAGCGGCAGCCGCGAGGATGCGCGTAAGCGCTATGCCGAGGAGACGCAGAACGCTGGCACCTTGCCGCCGCCGGATGTGGCAGGGCCGGGAATATTTCGCGGTCCAGCGACGGTTGGCGGACTATGCCTGATCCCGCCATGCCCGCCTGAGGCCGCGCTGCTCATCGATGTCGAGGCCCTGCCAGAAGCGCCCGAGGGATCGGATGCAGACCGGATTGCGCGCGGCCTACCGCCGCTGGGCGACCGCGAGCTAACCGAGGAAGAGGAGAAGGCCCGCCGCGCGGCGCTGGGCCTCAGCACGGCTGATCCACTGGAGGACTGAGTTTTCGTGAAGTGGGGTACGGCATGGCTGGCGTTAGGAGGGCTTTTTGCCTCTTCCGCCACCGCGCAAGAGAGCCCGGAACAGCCGTCGGTTGACGAAGACCGCACCCCGATCGACTTTACTTTGCCGCCCAACGTGATTGAACGCGATCCCGTGCGCGAGCAGGAATGCAAAGATGAAGCAGATGCCGCCCGGATCAATGGCGAGATCGTGGTGTGCGGCGCACTGCGTGAGGATAGCCAGGGTGCGTGGGACCGCCAGCAATTGCAGAAAGACTACGCCGAGCGCACGCAGGGCCTGAAAGGCCCTAATGTCGATGGCAGCGGAATCCGTCTCCCGACCGAGGGCTCGATCGCCAGCGTGACCGTATCGGTGGCGGTTGGCGAACCCGTTGAGGAGAGGCTCTTGATAGACATCGAGGCTCTACCCGAAGCGCCGCCAGGATCGGATGCGGATCGGATTGCGCGCGGCCTACCGCCGCTGGGCGACCGCGAGCTAACCGAGGAAGAAGAGAAGGCCCGCCGCGCGGCGCTGGGGGCTCCTAGCTCCAACCTGGACGGGCCTCAGTAAAAGGGTTTGGGCTGGGCCGAGCCACCCTGCGTCCCACTAACTCTTCAGAATTGGCATCACCAATGGCGGAGCGGTGAGACTGTCTGAGCCTTCGAGCAAATCGAGCGCTTTGTGCACGCAGCGCTCCTGCCCCTCATGCGCGACCATCGCGACCAGCACATCATCGCCCTGCGATGGCCGGCCCTTTTGGATAAGGCTCTCAATTGAGACATCGCCGTCGCGCATCGCCGCTGTGATCTCGGCCAGCACGCCGGGGCGGTCAGCCACGGTGAAGCGCAGATAAGTCCGCTCCATCCGGTGGCCGGGTTCCGCTGGCGCGAGTTTTTTGAGCTGATCGGCGGGCACAGAGAACGGCGCGCCCGTATCGCCGCGCGCAATATCAATAAGGTCGGCAACCACCGCGCTCGCCGTGGGGCCATCGCCTGCGCCCGCGCCCTGGAACAGCAGCCTGCCTGAGAAATTGCCTTCCGCAACCACGGCATTGGTTGGCCCATCAACCGGGGCGAGCGGGTGATCCTTCGGCACCAGGCACGGGCGAACCCGCTGGAGCAAATGCGGCGCATCGGCCGCGCCGCCATCGACATCAGCCTGAGCGATCAAGCGGATGACATAGCCAAGCGCATCAGCCTGAGCGATGTCGGCGCTGCGCACTTGAGTGATGCCGGTCGTGCGCACCGCGTCAAAATCAACCTCAGCGCCGAAGCCAATACCGGCAAGGATCGCGAGTTTATGCGCCGCGTCAACGCCCTCAATGTCAAAGGTCGGGTCGGCTTCCGCGTAACCCAGCTTTTGCGCCTCGGCCAAGGTCTCGCCAAAGTCCGCGCCGGTCTGCTCCATCTCTGACAGGATGTAATTGCAGGTGCCGTTGAGAATGCCATAGATCCGGGTGATGGCATTGGCCGCCGCGCCTTCGCGCAGGCCCTTCACCACCGGAATGCCGCCCGCAACCGCGGCTTCAAACTTGAGCTGCTGGGCTTCGTATTCCGCCAGTTTGGCGAGTTCCATACCATGATGGGCAATCATCGCTTTGTTCGCGGTGACAAAGTCCTTGCCCCATTTGAAGGAATCGCGCGCCAGATCGAGCGGCAAACCGTCCTCACCGCCAATCAATTCAACAACCACGTCCAAGTCAGGATCACCGGTCAGAGCCATTGGGCTGCTGCACCAGCTGTAGGCCGACATATCAATGCCGCGATCCTTGTGCCGGTCGCGCGCGCTGACAGCGATAACTTCGATGGCGCGCCCGGCCCGCGCCGTGATCAGATCGCGATTGGTTTCAAGCAGGCGAATCACGCCCGCGCCCACTGTGCCCAAACCGGCGATTGCAATGCGTAATGGCTGCTGTGTCTGCGCCATGCTCAACGCTTCCCTTCAAGATTCGCGCGCTCACCGACCCCTTCGAATGAGCATTTGCGTCGCGCATCGCTGTAGCCGCCGCGAAATGCAAACTGAAAGCAGTTTGTCTTGGGCAGGGTCAGCCTAGACTTTAGGGTCGAGGCCCTAGCTGGTGGTGATTTGGCGGTTGCATGGTCCGAGCTGCGACAGGACGAACCCATAGTCCGCTGCGGCGAGCCGCCGAGCAGAGGGATCGCGCGACAGATTGGCTGAGCTTGGCAATTCGCGCGGCAGGGCGCAGGCGAGCCGGTACCACCGCAGCGTATTCGGCTGAGGTGCGCGCGCTGACGAATCGATGATCTCTCCCCAGGATACGCCCCAGACCGGGGTTTGACCCGGGCGGCGCAGCACGGTGAGCGAAACCGGCGAGCGGTTGGTGGTTTCAAGGAAAATCTGCGTTTCCGATTCGCCCACCAGATTGCCCGCCACCGCCAGCGCATCGCGCACCCCGGTGACCGTCGCAGGCGCATCGGCCGCGACCAATTGCGTCAGGATCGGGCGCAGGCGCGCCTCCAATGCCGGGGTGTAATCAAGCTGAGCGCCGTTACCCACCAATTGCACTGCGCCAGGGCGGCCCGGCACGCCGCGTGCAAACAGCAGCATCTCGCGCTTTTTTAGTTTCGGCGGCTTACCTTTGGCGGTGAGCGGCACATCCACCAGATAATTGAGCGATTCGCCGATCGAAGTGCGGCCAGACAGCAAAGCGATTGTCTCTGCCTCTATGTAAAGGCGCGCGAATCCGGGTGCGAGACCCGGTGCGCGTTCCGCCTCAACAGCGATTTGACGGCGAATCTTCGCGCGTATGACCAGCTCAGACCGGTCAGCAAGGGTGGTTAGATCAGCAAAAGTTGCAATTTCGCTTTGCGGCGCGACAGCATCTTGCGCCAGCACCGGAACGGGGTTTGCAAAAAGACCCAGCGAAAGCGCCAGGGCACTGATTTTGTTTGTTAAAAAATGCTTAAACATCTGATCAGTCCGTATATCTAAACGCGTTAAATCGCGAGCCAATTGCGCCGGGCCGTTCCACCCCCGCGACACTGAATCGCCCCTGAATGGATAAAGGGTTTGATTGCCCCACGCATGACCGTTAAAGCCTGCGATCACCAGAAGCGAGGATGGGGACATAGTCGCTTTTGGTCACGGCTGTAATGTGCGGGACAAATCACATTGATAGCCTGTCGGGTGAAAAAACCTGTTCCCATATTGGGATGGTATGAGATAACGAGTTTCATTCGCAGTGCAGACTGCGCATGAGGAGCGGACCGGTTTTTGCCGGTTGAAACGACGGAGAGAAAGCAACTGGATGGCCTACGCTGACCAACAGATGAGCAATAACAGGATTATTGCTCTGATCATCGTGGCGATAATTCATGTGGCTGTCGGCTACATGCTGGTAACGGGCTTGGCCATTTCGGCGGTCAAGAACGTTGTTGAGCGCGTGACCACAATCGACATTGAGGAACCACCACCCCCTGAACCAGAAGACGAGCCGCCGCCCCCTGAGCCTCAGGATGTCGCGCCTCCTCCACCGGTAGCACCACCGCCGCCGATCAGCGTGGCAACATCGCCGCCTGAGGTTCAAACGCAACAGACGATCCCGCCTGTGTCGCCTCCTGCGCGAGTAATTCCGCCGGCAGCACCGGTCGCGCCTCCAGCGCCGCCGCCCCCACCGCCATCACAGGCTCGCGGTGCGACGACCCGGAACGAAGGTCGCTGGGCACGACGCATCCAGGAAAACTATCCTTCACGCGCGCTGCGTGAAGAAGTTGAAGGGACCGTTGGTGTCGCTGTGACTGTTACAGCTAACGGCCGGGCAACCGGATGCTCTGTAACGGCCTCCAGCGGATCGAGCGTGCTTGATCAGGCCGCCTGCCGCGGGATGGAACGCTATGCGCGCTTCAATCCCGCACTTGATGATGCGGGCAATCCGACTTCGGGCCGCTATTCGACACGGATTACCTACCGTTTGAACTAAGATTTATATTTCGGCCATGATCGAGATAACATCATGGTTCGGGGACTTTTAAAGAGGACTTTTCGCAATGATTATTCAACTCCTTACTGCTGCTGGTGAAGCGGCTCCGGAAAACCAGTTTGGCTTCGTCAAAGCCATGGAAGAAGGCGGCCCCGTCGCTTGGTTCATTCTTGCTGTGATGATCATTATGAGCGTCGGCTCATTCTACATCCTCATCACCAAGCTGCTCGAGCAGAACAAGGTTATGAAGCAAGCAAAGGGCTTGCAAAACTTCTGGCGCACCAACTCGCTGAAAGAAGGCGCGACCAAGCTTGAGAAGAACAGTGCATGGCGCCAGGTCGCAGACGATGCGATCACCGCTGAAGAGAAGCACGCCAAAATGACCGACAGCCTAGAGGCGCATGATTACATGCATGGTTCGCTTCAGCGTTCAGAAGATTCGATCAACTCGAAGCTTGCTGGCGGCCTGCCATTCCTCGCTTCCGTTGGTGCAACCGCACCGTTTATCGGTCTGCTGGGTACGGTGATCGGTATTTACCGCGCACTGATCAACATCGGTATCGCCGGTTCGGCATCGATCGATAAGGTTGCTGGCCCAGTTGGTGAAGCCCTGATCATGACCGCGATTGGTCTGCTTGTGGCTGTGCCTGCCGTGCTCGCGTTTAACTGGCTGCAGAGCCGTAACCGCCGCATTGCTGAGCTGCTCAACAGCTTCTCAACCGACATTCTGGCCTACATCAGCTCAGATGGCGCGGTTAAGCCAAACGTTGCTCCGGTTGCTAAGAAGCCAGCTGCTGCAGCTAAGCCTGCTGCGAAGCCTGCCGCTGCCCGGTCCTAATCGTATTGCGTGACGGGCGGCCTTGCTCTTTGTTGGCCTCGAGCCAGGAACCAGCCGCCCCACGCTAACCGCTCTGTTAAGAGCACAATACGATTACCAGCCCGGATTTTCGGGCGAAGTTTAGGATAGGAATACACAATGGCGATTTCGATGGGAGGGGGTGAGACCCCCATGTCAGAGATCAACACCACGCCCCTCGTGGACGTGATGCTGGTTCTTCTGATCATCTTCCTTATCGCGGTTCCAGTGGCGATTCAGACGATCGAGAAACTCGAAATTCCAGTTTTCGAGTCAATCGAATCTGACGACAAGGTGGAAAACCTGCTGCTAACGGTCAGCACGACCGATGGCGCTGGCAACAGTGCAGGTGAGCCTGGGTTTGATGGCGCTGCCCGACAGGGTGAGTGCCGGGTCTATTTCAACAACATCACTCCAGTGACCTCAGAAGAGCTGTACGATCGGGCGTTTGAACGCCTTGACGCAATCGTTCAGCGCGCTGGCGGCGTGGAAGCGATCATGGATGACCCAGATCAGATCCCACAGGTTCACATTCGCGGCGACGTGAATGCACCTTGGCGCTGTATCGCTGGCGCGATTTATAACGTGCAGGCTGCTGGTTACCCAACGGTCGGCTTCATCTCGAACCCGGTCGATCCAAACGGCTAAGCCGACCAGAAAGAACTAGGAGATAACCTATGGCAATGGCTGGAGGCGCAGACGACGGCGAACCGATGATCGCAATGAACATGACGCCGCTTATCGACGTTTTGCTCGTGCTGCTCATTATGTTCATCATCACCATTCCAGTGGCGACCCACTCGGTTGATATCGATCTTCCGCAACCGTCTGAAAACGACAATCCACCGCCGGTAGATCCGGTAAAGAACAAGCTGGTCCTGACACAGGGCGGTGAAATTCTTTGGAATGCGGTTCCGATCTCGCAAGGCGAGCTGGTGTCCAATCTGCAGCAATCGCTGACCTTTGCGGTTGAGCCTGAGCTGCAATTCGAACCAGAACCGCTTGCCGGCTATGACCTGACAGCGCGCGTGCTGCAGATCATCAAAGGCTCGGGGATCACCAAATTCGGATTTGTCGGCAACGAGAAATACCGCACATTTGGCACCGGCGGACCGCCAGTTGGCGGATCGCAGTAACGATCACGCGATCACACAGACACTCGAAGAGGGCGGGCCGTATATGCGGACCCGCCCTTTTCTTTTGGGCGACGCAGAGACGGCAGCTCGGCGGAGAAACGCAGCGTCACACCCGCCCAGGCGCGCGAATTCCCCATGATGTGAGCCGAGCGCGGAACCTCGCGGCCCGACATAAGCGCCAGCTCTGGGCACCCAGAGACATGACTCCAAGAAGGCCCCAAACAAGGTATGCATTTGGCAACCCAATTGTTATGATATACAGTCTTATGGCTAACGCGAAGATTGAACGGAAAGCACCCACTGCAACGCAGACATCACCCATCTAAACCGTCATCACAAAGGAGATGAAACCATGCCAATGACCCTGCGCCGCCCGAATGGATTTGCAAGCCGCAAAGAGACCATGGGCGAAATGAATGTCACTCCCTTTATCGATGTACTCTTGGTTTTGCTGATCATGCTGATGCTGGCGATCCCAATTCAGACCAATACCACAGAGGTTGATCTGCCAATCGGGGATTGTGTGGACTGCACCGCCAGCTCCAAGATCAACATTGTCCATATCGACGCCTCAGACCAATTGTTCTGGAACGGTGAGGCCGTGGACCGCGACAGACTGCGCGCATCGCTAGAACTCGCCAGCGCTATGCCCGAAGAACCAGAGCTGCGCTTCAATCCGGATGCCTATGCCAGCTATGACCAATCCTCACGCACCATCGCGCTGATCAAAGACAGCGGCGCGACCAAATTCGCCTTTGTCGGCAACGAGAGGCACAAGGATTTTGTGCGGTGAACGGTATGGGGCCGCGGCAATTGCAAACACTACAGCAAAGGCGGCGCTCCCGCCTAACGAAGCGCTATGATCATGGAGCGCCGATATCGCGGATTGATACAAGGCCAATAGCGTTTGTTACGATGCTGCTTGCGCTGTTTGGTATCTTGCTGACCAGTCAAACACGAACCCATGCATTAATTGTGCACCTACCCACGCCGCTCGATACGTACAATCAAGCAGTCGCCTTACCAGTTCGCCAGCATCTCGAAATTGACGCTAATGGATCATTGCTACTAAACGGCGGGCAAGTCAGCGATGAAAATCTGCGCAAAAGATTGGTAGTCAATAAACGCACTGCGGCGCGAACACTGTTAGTGTTCGAGCCTTCGGCAGACACGCGCTACGTCCGTGTTCTTGAAGTCCTTGGGATTGTGCAAAAAGCGGGCCGGCTACCGGATTGCTTTAGGTTCCATGATAACTCCCGTTACCGGAGGTTGGGAAACGCTATGTCAATCGATGAACCCAATTCAGATTACCTTCCAAAAACCTGTGAGCCTAATCCAATCCCGGCACACAATCGCCCTGATCAAAGATAGCGGCGCAACCAAATTCGCGTTCGTCGGCAACGAGCGGCACAAGGATTTTGTGCGGTGAGCAGCATGGGAGCGCGTTCTAAAAGCGAACGCTGACCACTTTGGATATTTGGCCCCTGTTCGAGTGGCTCGACCTATCTGCGAAGGGAATTTCCCTTCGCGACCCGCTCAGCGTTCACCAAATAGAAGTTCGGAAATCTCATCGGCGACCAACGGGGCAATTTGGCTCCCCTCTCGGTTCGAGAGCACTACAATTCCGACTCTCTTTTTCGGAGCGTAGCGAATAACGGCCATGCCCCCGCCGCCGCTGTGCCCCAATGTCTCTGTGTCGCCGAACACTTTCACCTCGGCAGAAATTCCATAGCCTTGCGGCTCGCCGCCGAGATAAGCCGGATTGAAGATCAATGACTGCAAGAAAGGCAGGGTGACGATCTCCTCACGATTCATAGATTGGATCAATCGAATGAGATCATTGAGATTGGAGTTGTAACCTGCTCCTGTGCTCAAAACGGGTGGATAATAGTAAGGCGGAGATATCAGCTCTCCTTTCGCCAAATTGTAGCTTTGGGGATGGCGGGTCAACGAGTCGCCATAGCTGGTTTCCTGCATCGCAGCTGGCTCAAACACATGCATATTGACTAGCTCATCCCAGCTTTTCCCGGTCTTTTCGCTCGCAATCATGGCGATCAAGGCAAATGCGCTCTGCTGGTAGCGAAAGGTTGAACCATTCTCGTAATCAAGGGGTGCGTCACGAAGCGTACCGAGCAAGTCCTTGTATGAGAATTTCGCACGTTCTGCATCGGAAAGACCCATGAAAACGTCATTGTTTAGGATTTGTGGGATGCCTGAGGTGTGATTTAGCATCGTCCACAAGGGGACCCTCGCCCAATCCGTTCTGAGGTCCGGCACATAATCACCGATTGTCGCATCCAACGAGATGATACCGTCTTCTGCCAGGGACGAGACGGTCAGCATGGTCAGGAATTTTGAAGACGAAGCAAGCCGAGACCAGGTTTCACTGGAATAGGCGTTTTGGTCGTCAAGATTTTCAACTCCAAACGCTTCGCTGAAGAGTACCTCGTTCTCCTGCACAACCGCTACGGCCAGGCCGGGGACCGCCATTTTCCGTATCAATTCGTCGATATGGCCGGACAATGTGCCGGAGTTAAGGTCGACCGCATAATCCCGATTATCAGAGTCGGAAATTGCGTAGTCCCCTTTGAACCCTATGGGTTCTGGAAAGCACTCAATCGCTGTTTTTGCGTCTCTGCCGTCAGGGGCCTTTATGACGAACTCTCGATAGTCAGTCCCAGAGACCCTGAACGTTACTCCGTCAGAACCGGTGTTGATGCGAACCGACTTTGGCTTATTCGCATCGCAATAGATCTGCAGGCGATCAATCTCCACTTCGGGCCGCACAGACCAATCTATGGCATCGCCATCATCAAGCTGAACCTGCACAGTGTTCACGTCTGATCGTAAAACAATCCTCGCCTCATTGGAGATGCCAACCTTTCCCTCGTCAATTGGATTGGCAGTTGCTGGACTTGCGAAGGTGACCAATGACGCAATCAGAACCGCGAAACTTGACGTTGTAGAAAACTTGCAGTGGCTGGACACAAAGGCGCTCCTTAAGGGTGGCGTTCTACTATAAACTCGCATTTTTCGGAGTTAGGGCCGCGTAGCTCTGGCACCCAAGATCGCCGAGTTTGGATCGATTAATGACCAATCTCAACCGACCGAGGATGGGCTCTGAATAAAGCGCGGCGGTAACCAGACAATCAAAATTAGCTCATTATCGACCACCACGCCTTGCAATCAAGGACTGTGTCACCTTAGTTTCCGCAAGACCAATTGGGAGATCGACGTGGCTCGCAAAAATGCAACCTTCATTCTAGCGGGTCTCGCTGCCACCCTCCTGGCCGCTTGCCAGACTACGCCATCGCAAAATTTAAGGCTCACTCCTGAACAAGCCGTGTTCAATGCTGCGCAATCCGAACGCGGAACCAGCGGGGTTTTTCAGATGGTCGTGCGCGCAACCGGAAGGCAGCGCGGCAAGCTGTTCCTCAATTCCGAAGCCGACTACCGCGACCCGCGAAACCTCACGATAGTGATCTCGAGCCAAGCGGAAGAGGAACTGGTTCAGCGGCTTGGCGGACCAATCGAGGAAACGCTGTCGAAGCGGGTAATCGCCGTAAGGGGCACAGCGAAGAAAACGCAGATCGACTTTTTGGAACGGCGCGGGACCCGGCCAACGGGCAAATATTACTTCCAGACCCATGTTGTGCTTGAATCCGCACGCGATCTGACCGTCGAGGGCGAACTACCGCGAGCCTAATCCCCCTCCACCGGCTCATCCACCCGCATCGCTTCACCTGCGAGCGTCTCCGCCTCCAGCAACAGTTCGTCATCCACCGCGCCTTGCGGCACAGCTTCGCGCCCGATCATGGTCATCACCGGCACGGCCAGCGGGCTGACCCGTTCGAGTTCGACATGCACCAATTCTCGCTCTGAACGCTCCAGCAAATCCGCCAGCCGCCCGACATCCGTCATCCGCGCGCGCGCATCGGCCCATGCGGCCTCCAGCAGCACATGGTCCGGCTCGTACTTCTTCAGAACATCGTAAATGAGGTCGGTTGAGAAGGTGACCTGCTTGCCGGTCTTGCGCTTACCGGGATGTTGGCGCTCCACCAGCCCGCTGATCACGGCGACCTCGCGAAAAGCGCGGCGCAAGAGGTGCGATTCCTGCACCCAATCCACAAACTCATCGGTCAGAATATCGGGCGAGAGCAGCGGCGCTGGGTTTTTCACTGGTTCCAGCCCCCACACGCCGAGCGAATAGTCGTTCGCCACGAACCCGCCGGGTGACAGCCCCAAATCCTCCATTCGCCGCGTGATCAGCATGCCCAGCGATTGGTTCGCGTTCCACCCCTCAAACGTATAATAGACGCTGTAGTGCTTCTTCGTGTGGGGGAAGCTCTCGACCAGCAGCTTGCCCGGCCCCGGCATTTCGCTGCGCCAATCCTGCACCTCCAGCCATTCGCGCACATCATCGGGAAAGCGCGCCCAGCTAACGCGGTCGGTTAGCATTTGCTGCACCCGGCTCGCCAAATGGGTGGTGAGCGGCAGGCGCAGGCCGCCATAACTTGGGATGGTCGCGCTTTTCTTCGCCGCGCGCACGATCACATCCATATCCTTGAGGCTCTCAACCTCCAGGCTCATGCCCGCAAAGAAGAACGTGTCACCGGGCGAGAGCTGAGCGGCAAAGCGCTCCTCAACCTTGCCAAGCTTGCGGCCATTCTTGAACCGCACCATCAGCATTTCGGAATCGACGATGATCCCGGCGTTCATCCGGTGGCGCTGCGCATGGCTGGGATGGGTCAGCCGCCATGTGCCCTCGCCAAAGGGCAGTTTCGCTAGCGGCTTATCGCGCGTGATCCGCTTAAACTTGTCATAGGCTTTGAGCGCATATCCGCCGTTCTCGACAAAGCTCAGCACCCGGCCAAGCGCGGCCTCATCAACCCAGGAATAGGCAAGGCTGCTGCGGATTTCGGCGAGCAATTCGTCTTCGCGAAAATCGCCCGCACAGGCGCAGGCCATCACATGCTGCGCCAACACGTCGAGGCCGCCGGCGCGAAAGTCCTCGCCATCGCGCTGTCCTTCATCCACCGCATCCTTGGCCGCGGTGGCCTCCAGAAACTCAAAGCGATTGCCCGGGACCAAGATCGCGCGGCTGGGCGCCTCGAGACGGTGATTGGCGCGGCCAATGCGTTGGAGCAAGCGCGAGCTGCCCTTGGGCGCGCCCATTTGCACCACGCAATCGATATCGCCCCAATCGACGCCCAGATCGAGGCTGGCAGTGCACACTAGGCCGCGCAGGCGCCCCTGCGCCATCGCGTCCTCAACCTTGCGCCGCGCCTCTTTCGACAGGCTGCCGTGGTGCACACCGATCGGCAGATTGTCCTCGTTCACATCCCACAGGCATTGGAAAATGAACTCCGCCAGAAAGCGGGTGTTGGTGAAGACCAGCGTCGTCCTATTGGCTTTGATCTGCTCGTACAGCTGATCCACCGCCCAGCGCCCGGCATGTCCGCCCCACGGCACACGCGCATCAATCGGCAGCAGGATTTCCACCTCAGCCGGCGCGCCATTCTCGCCTAGCACCAGCTCCGCCGCCGCGATCTCCCCCGTACCATCATCGGCCTGCGGGGCGAGCCATTCTCTAAAGCTAAGCGGGTTGGCGAGCGTCGCCGACAAAGCCACGCGTTGCATATCGGGCGCAAGTGTCTGAAGCCGCGCGAGTGCGAGCGCGAGCAAGTCCCCACGCTTACCCGTTGCAAAGGCATGAACCTCGTCGATCACCACCCGCTTTAGGCCGCGAAACAGCTCCAGGCTTTCAGGGTACGACAGCAGCAGAGAGAGGCTCTCCGGCGTGGTCAGCATCACATGCGGGGGCTTGGTGCGCTGGCGCTTCTTCTTATCCGACGACGTATCGCCGCTGCGCGTCTCAACCACGATGTCGAGGCCAATCTCCTCCACCGGGGTCAGCAGATTGCGCTGCACATCATGGGCCAGCGCCTTGAGCGGCGAGACATAGAGTGTGTGCAGCCCCTCTGGCGGCTTGGCGCCATTCAGGGCCGATGGCGCGAAGGCTGCCAGCGTCGGCAGAAACCCGGCCAGCGTCTTACCCGCGCCGGTATCCGCGACAAGCAGCGCATGATTGCCCGCCTCCGCCTGCGCCAGCATGTCGAGCTGATGCCGCCGCACGCGCCAACCGCGCGCATCGAACCACGCCTGGATCTCAGTTGGAAGCGTTGGGGAAGGCGCGCTGGCTGTCACGCCTCATACAATGGAGATCGGCGCGCCCTCTCGCAAGCGCGGATCAGAACGGCAAGCTGCCACCAGGACGTGGTGGCTGCACAGTGTCTGCCAGCTCGCCCTCTGCCAGGCCGAGCAATTGCGCCATGCGCGCCCGCTCATCAGCGCTTAGGTCTTCGTAAGAGCGCTCTGCGGGAACCTCCGCCAATTTCTCAGACACGCGCGCTTCCATATCGGCGAATTGCCCCATCATCACGGGCATCGCCTCCATGCTGGCCGACATCACCTGCGGGTCGGTGAACAAGGCCATGGTCTGCTGCGCGTAAATCTCGCCAGTTGGCGTCGCGTAAAAGGCGGAGATATCGGCCAGCTGATCGGCGGTAAACCGCACCGCATAGGCGCGCGCCATGCCCTCACGAAAGCCCGGCTCGATCAGGGTGGCGACCTCAGTCATCATGTCGCCAAACACGCTGCCCATGGCCTCGCCGCGCTGGTCAAATCCGGGATCGAGCAAAGCCACCAGCTCGCTGCGCTCCTCTGCGCTCAAGGCCTCAACCTTGGCCGGATCGGTCGCCAAACGAGTGGACAGCATCATCTGCGCGCCCGTCTCGCCGCTGAACATCGCCATGATCGGTGTGAAGGTATCGCCCATCACATCGCTCATCAGTTCCGCGTAGAAACCCTCAGGCATCATGGTTGCAACAATCGCCTCCGCCGCGGGTAGGCGCGCCTCTTGATCCGCCGTCAGCGGCTCTGCCTGGAACATGCCCGTCAGCGCGCCCATGATCTGGTCCAGCTCTTCTGTCGTCGGTTCTGACGAGGCCGTATCCTGAGCTGCGAGCGGGGCGGTGAATGCCAGCGCCAAACCCGATGCGGCAGCAAAAATTGTTTTCTTCATCAGCTACGATCCTTTGTAAAATCCATGCGGCAATGATGCCCGGCACTTCCTTCGAGCGCCAGTCTTTTGATCATCTTGATCTGCCGTCATGTGCTGCAATAGCCAACCAAAAACACGAATCCGAGACCATACCATCCGGGGTGTTCCTCCGGAGGATAGCGTTTGAAGAAGCGCATGATCGACGCGAGGGGCTCCTGTTGCAGCACTCGTTTAACATCCGGCGGAAGATCCCCTTCATCGCCGTGCCCCGCCAATTCTGTCTCGGTCAAATAACCGCCGGAATGGCTCCATTCCTTCTCTGGCTCTGGCTTTGGCTTGGGTGGGTCGACGTCGAGCTCATAAGACGCGGCCGGTTCATAGCTGCCAGCATGCTCCCACTGGACCTCGGGTTCGGGTTCGGGTTCGGGTTCGGGTTCGGGTTCGGGTTCGGGTTCGGGTTCGGGTTCGGGTTCGGGTTCGGGTTCGGGTTCGGGTTCGGGTTCGGGTTCGGGTTCGGGTTCGGGTTCGGGTTCGGGTTCGGGTTCGGCAGGGAACTCCTGGGCTGTCGCCTCCGCGTCAAGAGCTGGCGCTTGTGCGGCCCGCTCCTGCTCGCTTGCCAGCTCCTCCGAAGGCTCAGAGGCCTGTTCGGCCAACGGAGCATCGCGTCCTGCGCGCGCTTGCTCACGGAGCATTTCGGAGGCCAAGAACAGTGCCTTCTCGCGCGCTTCGGTCAGCTTTGCGAAGGCTGAAATCCGCATCGCTTCTGCGTCGAGCAAAGCGCGCTTTTCAGCGTAAGCCGCGTGGATCGCGCTCTTGTCGCTTGTCTCCGCAATGCCTAGCGCGGACCACGGCCATTCGCCGGTATCGTTGTTCACTGCCCCGTTAATGTCCCACGCTTTCGCCGCGTTCCAGCCCTGACAACGCCAATTGTTCATCGATCTGCGCCATCAAGCGCTCCAAGCCTTCCTCGGTGTCGCTTTCTGCGCGCGCTACCAGCACGTCCTGCGTGTTTGAGGCGCGCAGCAGCCACCAGCCATCGGCGGTGTTCACGCGCACGCCATCGGTTGCATTGACCTCTTCCACGCCGGGTCCGGGATTGGTCGTCATCCGCTCGACAATCTCTGCCATCGCAGGGAATTTGCGCGTTTCATCGACCTGAAACCGCATTTCCGGCGTGTTCAGCATGTCTGGCATCGCGCCGCGCAGCTCCGTCACCGATTTGCCGAGTCGCGCAGAGGCCGCGATCAGCCGCAATCCGGCGTATAGAGCGTCGTCAAACCCGTAATATGTGTCAGCAAAGAACACATGGCCGCTCATTTCGCCGGCCAGAGGAGAGCCCGTCTCCTTCATTTTGGACTTAATCAGGCTGTGCCCGGTCTTCCACATCAGCGGCTGTCCGCCATGCGCTGCAACGTGATCAAACAACGCGCGGCTGGCCTTCACATCGGCAATAACCGTCGCGTTTTGGTGGGTCTTGAGGACATCCTCGGCATAGATCATCAGCAATTGGTCGCCCCAGATCACCCGGCCCGAACCGTCGATCGCGCCAATCCGGTCCCCGTCGCCATCGAAAGCCACACCAAAGTCGAGGTTCTTCTCCGCGACCAGCGCGCGAAGATCGGCCAGATTGGCCTCCACAGTCGGATCAGGGTGATGATTGGGAAAATGTCCATCAACGTCAGTAAACAGCAGATGATGTTCTCCGGGCAGCCGCGCGGCCAGCGCCTCCAAAGCGGGCCCAGCGGCGCCATTGCCAGCGTCCCATCCGACCTTGAGGTCAGCGAGGGCTTCCCCCTCAATCCCGGTGACAGCCTCGAGCAAGCGCTCGACATACTCGCCGAGGATATCGCTCTCGCTGACCTCCCCGTTTCCGTCGGCCCAGCGGCCCGCGGCGGCCATTGCGCCGATCGCCAGGATGTCTTTTCCAAAGAACGGACGCCCTTGAAATACCATTTTGAAGCCATTGTAATTGGCGGGATTGTGGCTGCCAGTTATCTGTATGCCGCCATCAATCTGTTCGGATGACGCCTCAGCATAGTAAAGCATTGGGGTGGCGCTCATCCCGATCTTTACAACGTCGCAGCCGCTGGCTGTGAGCCCTTCGGAAAGGGCGTGTTCGAGCATGGGTGAGCTGACCCTACCATCATAGCCCACCGCCACCGTTTTGCCGCCCGCCTCGCGCAGCATGGTGCCAAAACTGCGCCCGATGGCCCGCGCATCATCAGCGCCCAGCGTCTCACCAATGATCCCGCGAATGTCATATTCACGCAGGACCGTGGAATGAAATTGGTGGCTCATGAGAAGGTCATCCTGAATTGGGTTTGGGGTGGTTGATTGGGTGATGGGCGGGAGCGCGCTTTAAAGCTCGTTATCTTATCGCGCGCGGCTTGATTATCGGCCTGCATCACTCGGGCGGGGTCTCAGCATTATCATCGTCATCGCGCGCCTTCACCGGCACGGAACCGGGCAATTCTTCATAGAGTAAATCGCGCGCTGCATTCGCTTCATACACCTGCTCGGCCGAGCCGCCTTTGTCAGGATGCACGACCGCGATCAGGCGCTTATGCGCAGCGGCAATCTCTTCGTAATTAGCGTCCGTGCTGACCCGCAGCAATTGCCGCGCTTTGGCCAGCTCTCTGTCTCTGCTGGAGGGGCCCTTCGCCATATCCCACGGCCATTTGCCCAGCGCCCAGCGGAACAGGACGCAAATCAGCACAAGAATAACCGCGATCTTTAGCATGGCTCAGGCGAGCTCCATCTGCGATTGCCCACGTTCAAAATCGGGCAGGTTGAGGGCTTTTAACAGCGAACGCAGCTCTTGCCGCGCGATCAGATGGCTGGTGCCCAGCTCACCCAAGTGCCCCTTATCAAGCAAAGTGAGCCCGGAGGGAAACAGTTCCCGATAAATCACCCGCTCAGACAGGCCGTGGGCGACCCGAAAGCCCACGCGTTTCGACATTTCAGTGAGCGCCTGCTCAATCCGCGCCATATTGCGCGCCTCAACATGGCCCGTCCGGTTGCGCACCACGATCCAGTCCATTTCGGGCCGCTTGTCCGCCAGAGTGGCGCGGCTGCGCTTCATCCGCGCCTCCCAGATCAGCTCTGCGAAGAAGGACAGCTTCTTGACCTTGAAGGTCTCCGAATCCACTTGGCCGATGAGATCGAAATCGACGAAACTGTCGTTCATTGGGGTCACCAAAGTGTCGGCATTTTCCGCCGCTGTGCGGGCCAAGGGATCGTCGCGCCCCGGATTGTCGATGATCAGGAAATCGGCGTCTTTCTCCAGCCGGTCAATCGCCACCAGCAGTGCATTATCGCTACGCCCCTTGAACACCTCGCACTGGGGCGTGGGCAATGTGATTCCGCGCCGTTCAGCAGTCGCCGCACGATTTTCCATATAGCGGTCCATCGTGCGCTGACGCGGATCAAGGTCGATCGCCACCACCCGCGCGCCCAAATAGGAAAGTGCCACGGCAATATGCACCGCGGTGGTGGATTTGCCGGTCCCGCCTTTTTCATTCGCAAAGACGATGCGGTGTGCGCTTTTCTGGGCCATGGGCCGGGTCCTTTATTGCGAACTTCTGTGCGAACGGGCGATCTTGTCTCCGCTCGCCGTGAGCGGCTAAAGATGTGTCACAGCGCATACCGAAAGGGCAAACCACTGCAAACCGTAAGCACACTCGAGATGTTGAGAAAATCCATCGCGGCGCTGCGCCGGGAGCCGGTGGCAGAGGGCAGCATCAACGCGCCCGCCAGCATTGGCCTGGTCCCGACCATGGGCGCGCTGCACGAAGGGCATCTCACTTTGATGCGGGCGGCGCGCGATCAATGCGACCATGTGGTGGCCTCGATCTTCGTCAACCCAACCCAATTTGGCGAAGGCGAGGATTTGGACGCCTATCCCCGGCAATTGGCCGAGGATTCCGCCATGCTGGAAAGCGTCGGAGTCTCTTTGCTGTGGGCGCCGACGGTCGAGGCGATGTATCCCGGCGGGCCGCAAAACTTCGCCAGCAGCATTTCTGTGCGCGGGGTAAGCGCAGGCTTTTGCGGAGCGGATAGGCCGAGCCATTTTGACGGGGTCGCCACGGTCGTGTGCAAACTGTTCAATCAGGTTCAGCCCGATATGGCCTTCTTTGGCGAGAAGGATTTTCAGCAGCTCGCCGTGATCCGCACCATGGCGCGCGATCTTGATCTGACCCAGCCACCTGCAGAGCAGATTATCGGCGTGCCAACCGTGCGAGAGGCCGATGGCCTCGCGATGAGCAGCCGCAACCGCTATCTCTCACCCAGCGACCGCGCAGCTGCCGCGACCCTGCCCGAGGCGATGAAGGCAGCGATTGCAGAGATCGAGAGCGGCGGGCCGGTGGATGCGGCGCTAAGCACGCTCAAATCCGCCCTGCTCAATGCGGGCTTCTCCAGCGTGGATTACGCGTCACTGGCAGACGCGGGCACCCTGGCAGAGATCACTGCCCTAAGCGGCGGCCCCGCCCGCCTGCTGGTGGCCGCACGAATTGGCGGCACGCGGCTGATCGACAATATGGCGGTGGATTAGGCAGGGCGCAGCGAAAGGCGGGGCTGTTAGACCCCGCCACACGCCCTGCAATTAACGCTTTGCGCGTGTCCGCACTTCATCAAAGCTGCGGCGAACGAGCAGCTTGCCATTGCGCCAGACCGGCTCAAGCAAGTCCTCAGCGCCATCAAGAGCGTCTGCGCGCCGAGCAACCATCTGCCCGTTTTCGAGCACCACCGCCTGACGTCCAGCCTTGCTGGCTTTGCTCGGATCGGTTGCAGGCTTCTTTGAAACATCGTGCCACTCACCATCGGCATCGCGCATCGCATTGGCCTTCATCGCAAATCGCAGAGTGTCGCGATTGACCGATTGCAGCAGCCCTCCGCCCATTCCGAACGCGATATTGTCGATCGCAAAGCCATCATGGATCACGCGGTCCACCAATTGGCCAATACTGGTGATGTTCATCCCATCGCCCTGGATTACCCGGACATTGGGGTGCAGCACGCGGTAGCCTTTGGCATTGACCGTGCCGCCAAAGATGTCCCACAATTTGGCAAGGACACGCGCGGGGGTCTCAACCGGATCGCCACTATCCGGGCGAACAACCAGCGTGCCTTTGCGCTCCAGCACCTTCTCTTTCAGGCTGCCGCCCCAGATGTTCTCGACCGCATTGTCGAGGTCATAGCTGTCTGACACTACGGCGACGATTTTGCCTTCACCCTCGAACGCGTCGAGCATGTTTTCATAGGCGTCCGCCTCGCCCTCTCGGCCCCAGCTGGTCATTGTGCTGTGCTCCGCCGCAGGGATCGAAAAGCCGGGCATGTCCGCGCCGTAATAGCGGCGCGCTGCCATGATCCCTTCCAGAGTGTCGGTCCCCGCAAAATTTACGAGGTGAGCCATTCCGCCCAGCGCGGCGCTTTCAGCAGAGCTGACCCCGCGAGCGCCAAAATCGTGCAGCTTGAACGGCAATTGACCCGCAGGATCATCAGAGCTGCGCTCCAGCCCCGCACCAATCACCTGCGCGCATTTCCAGCTCAGTGTTGCGACCGTGGTCGGATACCAGATCGCCCTGAGCAGAGCAGTTTCGATGAAAGTGGTGAGCCATGGCATGCGGTCATCCGTGTTCACCACTTGAAACAAGGGCACACCTGCTGGGGCGACCACGCCCTCTGGCAAAGCGCTGATTTCAATCGGCAGATAGCCGTCATAGTCGGCGAGAATGGCATCCCACCCAGCGCGGTTAAACGGCACGCCGTGCGCCGCGCAGATCGCCTCCGCTTCCTCGATATCTGCCTCAGATATCGGTTTGCCAAGATAGTCGATCAAAAACGGCTGAAGGCCAAAGAACACGGCTTCGTCTGAGAAGTCATTGGGCCGGCTCTCGCCATAAGCGCTGATCGCGCGGGCCTGAGGTGGATATTGAAGAAAGTGGCTCTGTTTGTAACTGTCAGTCGCCAGAATGATATTGGTCATAATGTGAACTCCTCACATGGATTTGCCTCGGTCTTTTGAGGCCTATGGACCGGCGGGACTCCCCCGCCGGTGGTTTCAAAGGTCTGCCATCCGCTCGATGATGGACCAGTGATCTTCAAACAGCATTTCCGGGGCGAGTTCGCCCAGCTGATACCAGCGCGCATGCGCCGCATCATCGCCGCCCTTCACTTTGAACAGCTTGCGCCGTTCCGGCAGGCGAAACAGGAACGCATGGGTGATGATCCGCCCGCGCAAGGAACGCTGCGGCGCATCAAACACCTGGGTCCGGCTGTCCTCGATAAAGCTTGCGAGCATGGCCGGAGGGATCTGCCCCTTGGTATCAGAGATTTCGGTCTCTTCCCGCAGCTCCCGAATGGCCGCATCGCGCAGCCTTTCGCCGTGATCGACAAAGCCGCCCGGCAGCGCCAGCAAACCCTTGCCCGGCAGACGGCCGCGCTCCACCAGCAGGATATGACCCGCCTGAATCACCACCGCATCAGCGGTGACAAATGGCCCGGGGCCCCATTCCTGCGGATAGGCGTCAAGATATTCGCGTTCCGCCAGTAGCGCCTTGAATTCCTCGGACAGCTGAAATTCTTTGAGCTGCTCTGCAACCCCTGGCGACAGCACTTGAGCAGGCACGTCGGACAAGCGCGCAAAATAGCGTTCGCGAATGTCGGAGCTGCTAAAAGTGCCGAATTGGCTGTCGATCTGGATATTGCCCCAAGACGGGAACAATTTGAGATAAAACGACGAATTGTCTTTGCCAAAGCCAGCAAGCGAAATCTCAAAATCATCGAGGCCGTTTGAGGCAAAACCGTTATTGCCTTCCTTCAAGACAATATCGTGCACGCGCCGCTGAACCTCAGCGACCCAAGCGGTATCGGAATAGAGATGGTCGTCCAGCGGCTCGACGATCACGCGGCCCTGCGCAATTTCATATGCGAAGGCTGAGCGGATCATGTGCTCGCGCTCTTCAAAGGTGAAGGGGTTGCGCGGATCGCGCGCTATATTGGCCGATCCGACCAGCACGATGACGCGGTCAACCTGCTCCAGCGATTGCCGGATTACATATTCGTGGCCGATGTGAAGGGGCTGGAAGCGTCCAATGAAGACGCCGAAAGAAGCTTTTGCCGGTTTGGCTCCGCTGCGAGCGGATAGTTTTGCCATGATCGAGACTCCCTCGATTGATGTAAACGGCAATTGGACTCCCCAATCGCCTATGCTTGGTATGTGCTGATCCCAGCAATGGGTCAAACGCGAAGTTTGCAGCTGAATGTTGCGAAATATGCACGCCCTGCGATTTCACCGATGCGGATTTCGCGTTGACCTATGCCACCCACCCGTGGCAATGGCGCTGCGCCCAACGGCAAAACGTGGGCGGGTATAGCATAGTGGTAATGCTCTAGCCTTCCAAGCTAGCTAGAGGGGTTCGATTCCCCTTACCCGCTCCAAATCTCCTCATAGAAATACGCGATTTACGCTGTGCGCTCTGGGCGATCCTCTGTCTGCGCAACAGGCTAGCCTTCTTGCCGCCCAATCAAAACTAGGTTTGATGCAAGGCTTTCAGCTATTAGCTGCCCAGAACCATGAAAAGCCTTACCCATCTTGAGCGGCTCGAAGCCGAAAGCATCCATATCTTCCGCGAAGTCGTGGCCGAAACCGAAAAGCCGGTCATGCTGTATTCGGTCGGCAAGGATTCCTCGGTCATGCTGCACCTTGCGCGTAAGGCCTTCTATCCTGCGCCGCCGCCCTTCCCGATGCTGCATGTCGCCAGCGGGTGGGATTTTCAGGCGCTGCTCGATCACCGTGACAAGACGGTGAAGGAATATAACCTCGACCTGATCGTGGCTGAGAACGAGCATGCCGAGGAGCAAGGCATCAACCCGTTCGACACCGGCAGCGCGCTCTATTCTCAGGCGCAGCTGACCGATCCTTTGAAAGCGGCGCTCACCCAGCACGGTTTCGACGCGGCCTTTGGCGGCGGTCGGCGCGATGAGGAAAAGGCCCGCGCGAAAGAGCGCGTGTTCTCATTCCGCACCGCCTCACACCGCTGGGATCCCAAGAACCAGCGGCCTGAGCTGTGGAACCTCTACAACACCAAAAAGGCCGATGATGAGAGCATTCGCGTGTTCCCGATCAGCAATTGGACCGAGCTCGACATCTGGCAATATATTGCGCTGGAAAAGATCGATATCGTGCCGCTCTACATGTCGCAGAAACGCCCTACTGTGGAGCGCGACGGCATGCTGCTTGTCGTGGATGATGATCGCTTTCGGCTGGAGCCGGGCGAAGAGCCGGTGGAGCGGTCCGTCCGCTTCCGCACGCTGGGCTGCTATCCGCTGACCGGCGCGACGGAGAGCGATGCGACGGACATGAACCTGATCATTCAGGAAATGCTGCTGGCCACCGGGTCTGAACGCCAAGGCCGCGCGATCGACAAGGGGCAATCCGCATCGATGGAAGATAAGAAGCAGGAGGGCTATTTCTGATGAGCACGCAAGACTCCAGCTTCCAAACCGACGCGCTCATTGCCGAAGATATCGACGCCTATCTCGACCAGCATCAGCATAAGAGCCTGCTGCGCTTCATCACCTGTGGCAGCGTGGATGACGGCAAATCGACCCTGATTGGCCGATTGCTGTACGATTCCAAAATGATCTTCGAAGATCAGCTGACCGCGCTGGAAAGCGACAGCAAGAAGGTCGGCACGCAGGGCGATGAGATCGATTTTGCGCTGCTGGTCGATGGCCTCGCCGCGGAGCGCGAACAGGGCATCACCATCGATGTCGCGTACCGGTTCTTCACGACCGAGAAACGCAAGTTCATCGTCGCCGACACCCCGGGGCACGAGCAATATACTCGCAATATGGTCACCGGGGCCTCAACCGCCGATCTGGCGGTTATCCTGATCGACGCGCGCAAAGGCGTGCTCGAACAGACGCGGCGGCACTCTTTCCTGGTCCACCTGCTGGGCATCAAGCATTTGGTGCTGGCGGTGAACAAGATGGATCTGGTCGATTATGATCAGGCCCGGTTTGAGGAAATCCTGGCCGATTACAGCCAGTTTGCCGATCAGATTGGCATAGAAGACTTCACCGCGATCCCGATCTCCGGCTTTAAGGGCGACAACATCACCGCCGCCCCTTCGGCCAACACGCCGTGGTATAGTGGCCCCTCGCTGATCCAACATCTGGAAACGGTTGAGCTGGCCAACACTGCCGCGCAAGAGCGCAGTTTCCGCATGCCGGTGCAATGGGTCAACCGGCCCAATTTGGATTTTCGCGGGTTCACCGGCCTGATTGCCAGCGGCACAGTCAAGCCCGGCGATAAGGTGCGCATTGTCCCTGCGGGCAAGACCAGCACGGTCAAATCGATCCTGACCTTTGATGGAGAGCTGGATGAGGCCGTCGCCGGCCAATCGGTCACCATCACTTTGGCGGATGAGGTTGATTGCAGCCGCGGCGACGTGATCGCGGCGGCAGACAATCCGCCTGAGGCCTCAGATCAGTTTGAAAGCACCTTGGTGTGGATGGACGAGGCAGCGCTGAAGCCCGGCCGCGCCTATTGGCTCAAGATCGGCAGCCAAATGGTCAGCGCGACCATCGCTGAGCCAAAATATGAGATTTGCATCAACAGGTTTGAGCATCTGGCGGCGAAAACGCTGGAGCTGAACGGTATTGGCGTGGCGGAGCTGCGCACGGATCGGCCGATCACGTTTGAAGCGTATGAGACGAGCCGCGCGCTTGGCGGGTTCATCCTGATAGACAAGTTCACCAATGCGACCGTTGGCGCTGGCATGCTGCATTTCAGCCTGCGCCGCGCACAAAACGTGCATTGGCAGCCAACCACGATCACCCGCGATGATCATTCCGGCCTGAAGAACCAGCGCCCGCGCGTGCTATGGTTCACCGGGCTGTCCGGCTCAGGCAAATCGACCATCGCCAACGAGGTGGAAAAGCGCCTCGCGCTGATGAACCGCCACACCTTCCTGCTCGACGGGGACAATGTGCGCCACGGGCTGAACAAGGACCTGGGTTTTACCGAGGCAGACCGGATCGAGAATATCCGCCGCATTGGCGAGGTAGCGAAGCTGATGACGGATGCCGGACTGATCGTGATGACCGCGTTCATCTCGCCATTCCGGGCCGAGCGCCAGATGGTGCGCGAAATGATGCCGGAAGGTGAGTTTATCGAGATCTTCGTGGACACGCCCTTGGAAGTCGCAGAACAGCGCGATGTGAAGGGCCTTTACAAAAAGGCGCGCGATGGGGAGCTTAAGAACTTCACTGGGATCGACAGCCCCTATGAAGCGCCAGAGAACCCGGAAATCCGCGTGAACACGGTGGAGATGTCCATTGAAGAAGCCGCCGACCACATCATTGCCGCGATCCTGCCGCTGAAATGACAGGCAAAGCAATGAACGCCGATCCCGCCGCAATGTCCGATGCCGAATTGGCCGCGCACCTCGCGGAGGTGGCTGGCCGCATCCTGCTGGATGTCCGCAGCAGCGGCATGTTCACCGGCAAAGCGCTGGGCGCGGCAGGCGATGCTACCGCCAACCAATTCTTGTGCCATGCGATCCGTGCCGCGCGCCCGGAGGATGGCCTGCTGTCCGAAGAGGAAAAGGACGACACCGCCCGCTGCTCCATGAGCCGCGTGTGGATCGTCGACCCGGTGGATGGCACGCGTGAATATGGCGAGGAGCGGAGCGATTGGGCTGTGCATGTCGGCCTGTCAGTGGATGGCGCAGCCAGCGTCGGCGCGGTCGCTCTGCCCGGCCTGGACGGCGGGATTGTGCTGAACTCTGATCAGCCAGCTGCCCTGCCCGAAGCGGCGGCAAAACCGCGTCTGGTCGTCAGCCGCACTCGCCCCGCCAAAGAAGCGGTCGCATTGGCGGAAGCTATTGGCGGCGAATTGCTGCCCATGGGCAGCGCGGGCGCAAAGGCCATGGCAATCGTGCGCGGTGAGGCAGAGATCTATCTGCATTCCGGCGGGCAATATGAATGGGACAGCTGCGCACCGATTGCGGTCGCGGCGGCCCACGGTCTGCATTGCAGCCGGATCGATGGCTCACCCATGGTCTATAACCAAGCGGACACGTACCTGCCCGACCTGCTCATTTGCCGCCCGGAATATGCCAAGCGCGCACTGGAGCTGGTGGCCAGCCTCAACAGCTAATCCGCGGGCGCGGATAGAGCGGGAATTGGGTTGTCGACGAAGGGCGGCGAAATCACCACTTCCACCCGGCGATTGAGTGCCCGCCCCGCCTCATTGGGTTCACCATTCGGCAGAGCGTTGGGCTCTATCGGGTTTTGCTCCCCAAAGACGATCACGCGAATGCGGTCATCGGCAATGCCGTTTTCGATCAGCCATGCGGCAACCGCCAGCCCGCGCGCCTCGGACGCACGCGCATTCACGGCATCACTTCCGCCAGCATCGCTGTGAGCACCCAGGATAATCGGCAGGCCGCGCGCGACCTGTTCTGAGGCGAGCACTTCTTTGAGCGCCGCCAGAGCCTCTTCGCTGAGGTCCGATTCGCCATCGGGAAAACCAATCGTCGCGTTAAGCGGCTCCAGCGGAGCCTCCACTTCGGCCTGCTCAATATCGCTGCGCAGGATTGAGACCGGTTCTTCTTCGCCCGCACCGTCTTCGGCATTTTCGCCATCGGCAGTGCTGACGTCCGCGTCCGCATCCGCATCGCCGCGCTCAGAAGCGCAGGCGGATAGGCCCATCATCAATGACGCTGCGATCAAGACTGTCGTCGTTCTCATCACTTCCTCGTGTACCTTTGCCCGCCCGGATTAGGCCGTTTGCGGACCTGCATCGTCCTCGCCGCTGGGCTTGGAGTTTTCTTTCGCGCGTTCTTTTCCGCTCTCTTTATTGGCACGCTTCGCCGCGTGTTCTTCCGCGCTCTTCATTGAAGGCGGGGTGAAGGAGATGATCGTATCGCCCGCACGCGGCTCTGGCCGGGCGGCGTGGGTGAAGAACCTCAGCGTCCCGCTCTTGCGCACCAGCATCAGCATGTTGGCACTGTCAGGGAGCACCTCCTGCGCGTCTTCGAAATTGAACTCGTCAGACAGCTTCGTTTTGCGGAAGACCCAGCCTTGCTCCTGACGCTCATTGGTATCCGACACACCAAAGCCGGACTCGAACAATGCCCGCCCGCGAATGCTCTCTGGCAACGCGTGCTTATCATCCTCATCTGCGCTTTCGCCCAGTTGATAGACGGAATCGCGCCCCACCTCATGCGCGAATTCATTACAGACGAGTGCATTGTAAGCCTCGTTGTCGGTCGCCGCGACCAGCACTTGGAACGGCGCAAGGTCGAGATTGTGCTCCGTTGCCTCGTTCAGGATCTCGCCGTGGTAAAACGGCAACCCCTCGCGCCGCGCCGCGCCAAGTCTCTGCCAGCTGGGATCGACGATCATCACGGGGGTCTTGAGCGCCTTCATCTCGCGGGCGAGCGCAATGGTCCACGGAGTCGCCCCAACAATCAGCAGGCCGGGCCGCGATTCGCCCTTCACCTTCAGCAATTTGGCCGCCCATTCGACCGTAAAGCCGTGAGCGATAACCGTGATGACGACCACGGCGAAGCTGAGGCCGGTGAGCAATTGTCCGCCTTCAATCCCAAGCTCATCCAGACGCAGCGCAAATAGGCCAGAAATCGCCACCAGAACAATGCCGCGCGGCGCAATCCAGGCGATGAACAATCGCTCGTTCCACGGCACGGCGGTGCCCAGCAGGCTGAGCAGGACGGTGGCCGGACGTACAAGGAACAACAGAGCCAGCAGGAAGGCGAGCGGACGCCAGCTGGTCTGCAGATAGGTCAGCTCCTCCCACTTCAGCGAGGCTGAGAGCAGGATGAAAATGCCGGAGACAAGCAGCACCGCGATATTCTCTTTGAACGGGTGGATTGAGCGCAGGCTGGAGACGCCAAGGTTGGCGAGCGTGATGCCCATCACCGTGACCGCGACCAGCCCCGCTTCGTGCTCAATCTTGTTCGACAAGACGAACACGCCGATCACCGCGCTGAACAGCACCGGCACCTTGAGATACTCCGGGATCGCGCCGCGCGGGAACAGGAAGGCGATCAGGCGTGCGGCCGCATAGCCGATCAGACCCGCCATGATCGCAGCGATGATCAGCGGCGGCACCACTTCTATCAGCGATGCGCCCGGACTCTCAGCCACTTTGCGGAAATATTCATAGGCGATGACCGCGCACAGCGCCCCGGTGGGATCGTTGACGATCCCCTCCCATTTGAGGATCGAGGCTGGCCGGGTCTGGATGTTGGATTGCCTCAGCAGCGGGATCACCACTGTCGGCCCGGTGACAATCAAGATACCGCCAAACAGTACCGCGACCGGCCACACCAGTCCTGCAATGTAATATCCCGCTGCCGCGCCTAGCGCCCAGCCGATAAATACACCGATGGTGGCCAGGCGGATCACCGCTTGGCCGGAATGCCTAAGCTCTCGGTAGTCGAGGCTGAGCCCCCCTTCGAACAAGATCAGCGCAACGCCAATGCTGACCATCGGGTCGAGCAGATCGCCAAAGGCGGCCTCTGGATCGATCAGTCCAGTGATCGGGCCAGCGATAAAACCCGCGGCCAGCATCAGGACAATCGCAGGCCAGCCCGTTCGCCAAGCGACCCATTGCGCGCCGATACCGAGCACGCCGACCGTGGCGATTACAAGAGCTTGCGAGTCCATCACTGGTTTCGGGTGCGCGCTAAATCGGTCAAAATCAAGCCTTGAGACAAATACTTATAGCGCCGCGAGCCTGCGCTGTGCGGCGTCAATCGCCTTCAAAATCCAGCAAAGTGCGCACTTCAAGGCCCGCCGAGGCGAGTTTCTTCGCCCCGCCAAGGTCCGGCAGATCAATCACAAACAACGCATGATCAATCCGCGCACCCGCCATACGCAGCAGCTTCGCCGCCGCGATAGCCGTGCCGCCGGTCGCGATTAGATCATCGACGATCACCACATGCTCGCCCTCGCCGACGGCGGCGGGGTCCATCTCCAACCGGTCGGTGCCATATTCGAGGGCATAGTCGACGCCGATGGTCTCAATCGGCAGCTTGCCCGGCTTGCGCACCGGGACAAAGCCGATGCCGAGTTCGACCGCTACTGCCGCGCCAAAGATAAAGCCGCGCGCCTCCATTCCGGCGATCTTCTCAGCGCCGCAGGCACGCGCCATTTCCGCCAAGTGCCGCACGCTGGCCGCCAATCCTTGAGGGTGGCCGATCAGCGTGGTGATGTCGCGAAATTGGATGCCGGGCTTGGGAAAGTCTGGGACCGTGCGGATCAGCGCGCGCAGTTCTTCGGGGGTCATATCCAGTTCCTCTTTATGCGCCGTGCCCGTTTGGCATAGGCCTCAAACGAAAAGCGCCCCGCCATCGCATGTGGATGGAGAGGCGCTGTTTCAAACAGGGGGGGTGCCCGTCTGCTTATTTCTTCTTCGGCTTGAGCCCAGCCCAGATCTGCTTCTTCGAGAGATAGGCAAGGATCGTAGCGAACAGCAGGAAGCCAAGAACTGGCCAACCGGTCTGCTTACGCTTCACCAGTGTCGGCTCAGCCGTCCAGGTCAGGAAGGCCGCAACGTCGGCTGACATCTGATTGACAGTCGCCTCGGTGCCATCGGCATAGGTCACTTGGCCGTCGATCACGATGGGCGGCGCCATCGCAATGTTCACATTGGCAAAGTACTTGTTGAAATACAGGCCCGCTGGCGTCTCAAATTCTGGAACGGTCGCCGCGATCTCTGGATCCGCTTCACCGTAACCCGAGAGTAGTGAATAGACGTAGTTTGTGCCGTCTTTGCGCGCCTTGGTCATCAAAGAGAGATCAGGCGGAATCGCATTGTTGTTGGCAGCAGCCGCAGCCACATCGTTTGCAAACGGTGATGGGAACTGGTCGGTCGGCTTGCCCGGACGCGTGGTTGCTTCTCCCGTGTTTGGATCGATGCCTGGGACCGTCCAATTGGCGGCTTCAGCCTGAACTTCCGCTTCGGAATAACCAAGCTCGCTCAAGTTGCGAAATGCCACAAACTTCAGGCCGTGGCAGGCCGCGCAGACCTCTTTGTAGACCTGATAGCCGCGCTGCAGCTGAGCATTGTCCCAACGGCCGAACGGTCCCTCGAACGAGAACCCGCCCTCAGGCGCGATGGGCTTTTCCTTGAAGGCATAATAGTCAGGCTTTTCAGGCGGCGCATAATTGATCGCGCCTGGCAGCAGGGACCAGAAAAACAGGATCCCCACGATCCCTAAACCTGCAATGATCGCTCCGAGACGAATGCTCATACGCTTAGACTTTCAACTTAAACTAGAGTTCACTGGGCCAAACGGTTGACGTTGCCAATGGCGGACTATTCGGCCGGCTGCAAGGAACCGGCTTCGCCAGCGCCCTTTGCACCCGAACTTGCAGAGTTTCCAGGAGCCGCATCATCCGACCCAAGCACCGATTCGGTGATCGAATAAGGCAGCGGCTTTGGCACTTCGATCTGACTGACGATCGGCAGGATCACCAGGAAGTGCAGGAAGTAATAGGCCGTCGCGATCTGGCTTAGCAGAACATATGGCTGCTCTGCCGGTGCGCCACCGCAGTAGGTCAGCAACGCCATGCAGGGGATAAGACCGAACCAGAAGAACTTCTTGAACATCGGACGATAATGGCCGGAACGAACCGGGCTCTTATCGAGCCACGGCAGGATGAACCAGACCAGGATAGAACCGAACATCGCGATCACACCCAGCAGCTTCGCCTGGATCAGCACGATACCGGTGAACGGGATCGTCAGATCGTCGGTAAAGGCACGCAAGATCGCATAGAACGGCAGGAAGTACCATTCCGGAACGATCAAAGCCGGCGTCGAAAGCGGGTTCGCCTCAATATAGTTATCGGGGTGACCCAGCATGTTCGGCAGGAAGAACACCATAAAGGTGAACGCCAGCAAGAAGATGCCGAGGCCAAAGCCGTCCTTCGCCGTGTAATACGGGTGGAACGGTACCGTATCGCTTTCTTTCTTCACTTCGATTCCCGTGGGGTTCGAAGATCCAGGAATGTGCAGCGCCCAGATGTGCAGAATAACAACACCGGCGATCACAAATGGCAGCAGGAAGTGCAACGAGAAGAAGCGGTTGAGCGCAGCATTATCCGGCGCAAACCCGCCTAAAAGCCAAGTTTGAAGCGATTCGCCGACTAGCGGGATCGCCCCGAACAGGCCGGTAATCACCTTCGCGCCCCAGAAGCTCATTTGGCCCCACGGCAAAACGTAACCCATGAAGGCCGTTGCCATCATCAGCAGGAAGATAACCACGCCCAGCAGCCAGATCATCTCACGCGGCGCTTTATAGGACGAATAATAGAGCCCGCGGAAGATGTGCAGGTAGATCACGATGAAGAAGAAGCTTGCGCCGTTGGCGTGCGCATAACGCATTAGCCAGCCAGAATTGACGTTGCGCATAATGTGCTCAGTCGTCGCAAAAGCAACTTCGGTGTTGGCGGCATAGTGCATCGCCAAGATCACGCCGGTGATGATTTGGATCATCAGACAGAACCCGGCGAGCACGCCGAAATTCCACATGTAATTGAGGTTGCGCGGCACCGGATAGCCCGCACCAACCGCATTGTAGACCAGCCGCGGCAATGGCAGCTTTTCATCAATCCACTTGGTGAAGTCGTTCTTCGGTTCGTATTGTTTTGCCCAGGCGAAGCTCATGGCGTTCTCTCGTGAGTGTTCAGCAGATAGATCAGTTACGCAGGATTACCCGACGCGGATGACCGATTCAGAGGTAAATGCGAAATCCGGGACGACCAGATTGGTTGGCGCCGGGCCTTTGCGAATGCGGCCAGCAGAATCATAGTGGGAACCGTGGCACGGGCAGAAATAGCCGCCATATTCACCTTTGTTTTCGCCTTCAGCCGCGCCCAGCGGCACACAGCCAAGGTGCGTGCAAACGCCCATTGTGACGAGGATATCTTCATTGCCCTCGCCCAGGCGGTCAGTCAGGCTTTCCTGATCGCGCAGGTCGGCAATATCGACATCATTAGCTGCGGCGATTTCCTCAGGCGTCAGACGCTTCACAAACAATGGCTGCTTGCGAAAAATAGTCTTGATGCTCTGGCCCGCTTCGATTGCAGAGACATCAACATCGGTGGTGCTTTCAGCAAGCACATCAGCCGATGGAGCCATTTGGGTAACCAGCGGCAATGCGCTGGCCGCAGCACCAACGCCCGCGGTCGAAAGCGCTGCTACGTGAATAAAATCACGCCGCCGTACGCCCTCATTTGCTTCGTTTGCATCAGCCATCGTTCAAAAACCCTGTCTTCTTTGCCGCATTGGATACGTGCCCTTGCGGCGGTAACGTTGATTGTTTGTCTAGCCAGTCCAGCGGAGGTTTACGCAGTCAGCGAAAGCCCAAACCTGCATTCACCCCATGCCGGATTACAACTCGTGCGCGCTCCTAGCCCCAATGGCCGGGGATTCCAACACTGTTTTCAGCATTGCTTGTTCGCTTTCCTGCAAGCCTATGTCCAAACGGACTCAGGGCGCAGCGATCATACTGATTTGACGCCCATAATTCGCCTCGCCGCGCTGAGACGCACGGCGATAGGAATAGTAACGCTCGGAAAGCGAAAAAGTGTCCAAATCGAGCAATTGGACGGTTTTTAGCCCAGATTTTGCAAGCCGCGCGGCGACAAAACCGGGCAAATCAAACTGCCAATGCCCATCGCGCCCAGCCGAAAAATGGCGCTCATCCTCATGCGTGAAATTGGCCTTAAAGGGTGCGTCCACCTCATAGCTTGCTTGAGCGATTGTCGGGCCGATGGCGGCGGCAATGTTCTGCCGAGCTGCGCCCATTGCCTCCATTGCGGTGAGTGTATTTTCCAGAACGCCGCCGACCGCGCCGCGCCATCCCGCATGGGCTGCACCGACCACCCCAGCCTGCTGGTCCGCAAACAATACCGGCGCGCAATCCGCCGTCACAATGCCCAGCACAATGCCGGGTGTTGACGTCACGACAGCGTCACCTACCGGGCGGCCAGTGGGATCATCCGCCCAAGCCTGATCCACCGTGATCACATCCGGCGAATGGACCTGATGCGGGGCGGCGAACGCGGCGCCCTCCGCCAAAGCTTGCGCTGCTTCCAGCCGGTGCCGCGCGATGACAGCGCCGTCACCATCCCCGCCATAGCCGAATTGATGCGCGCCATTTGCGTGTCCGAAAAAGCCGTGCGGAATATGCCCGAGCGCATCGGCCCGCGTGATATCGAGCGCGCCCACGCTCAGCCTTCCAGACTGCGTGTGACCTGTTCAGATGTGTCGCGTGAGAGGCCGGATACGGCAGCAATCCGCTCTAGCTCAGCCTTCATCATGGCGGCGCGTTTAGGCTCGATCCGGCGCCATTTGCCCAAAGGCGACACAAACCGCGCCGCCGTGTGGGGATTGATTGGATCAAGCGCCAGAATGAGGTCGGCGATCAGGCGGTAACCGTTTCCGCTCGGATCGTGGAAGCCCGCCGGATTGCCAGCAAAGGCCATGTAGAGCGAGCGCACACGGTTAGGGTTCTTGATCGTGAAGTCATCATGCTCGGCCAGCGCCTTCACATGATCGACCACATCCGCATGCGGCGCGAGCGCTTGCAGCGTGAACCATTTGTCGATCACCAGATCATTGCCGGTGTAGCGATCATAAAAGGCCGCTAGCGCATCGGCCCGCTGCGGACAGTCGATACCGCACAGCACCATCAGCGCGCCTTGGCGGTCGGTCATATTGTCCGCTGCATCAAATTGCTGGGCCGCCATACCAGCCGCTTGCTCTGGATCGCTCGCCGCGAGCAGCGCCAGCACCTGAGTCTTCACCTTGCGCGCGCCGCGCCCAGCAGGATCGTCAAAGCCAATCGAGGCCGTGCGGGCATAGAGCCCTTCAAGCTCGCGTTTCAGAACAGTGCCCAGCGCAGTTTTCAGCGCCTCCCGCTCGGCATGGATCGCGCCCGGATCGGCCAGCCGCGTGCCACTCGCCATTTGCTCAAACAGATAGGTCTCGCTCGGCAGCATCATCAGCTCACCGCGCATATTATCGTCCAGCGCATCGTCAGTCAGGATTGCGGCCAGCGCATCGCCAATCGCTCTCTTTCCTTCTGCTCGATGCGCCTCATCAAGTTCGCCAGAGGCCGACGCGACCAAATGGCCGACGCTCAGCTGCTGCATCGCCTCATAGCGCGCAAAGGGATCATCATCATGCGCGGCGAGAAACCCAAGATCTTCGAGCGGCACATCATGCTCGATCACCACAGGCGCGGTGTAGCCGCGGTTGATCGAGACCACGGGATCTGGCCCGACCATTGGCAGGGTAAAGCTCTGCTCGCCCTCGGTAAGGACGATCAGTTGCTCTTCACCAAGCTGGCTGGTCGCGCGGCTGTGCAACGCGACCCGGAGCGGAATCGGCATCGCCTGCTTATCCGGCTGACCCGGCGTCGGCGGCACGGTTTGTGAGAGCGTCAGGGTAAGACCGTCGCTCGTCAGCTCTTGGCGAACTGTCACGCGCGGCGTGCCTGCTTGGCGGTACCACAGGCGGAACTGCTCCAGATCAAGCCCAGCCCCGTCTTCAATGGATTTGATGAAATCCTCGCAGGTCGCCGCCTCGCCGTCGTGACGATTGAAATAGAGGTCGGTCCCGGCGCGGAACCGCTCCAAGCCCGCCATATTGCGCATCATGCGGATAACTTCAGCGCCCTTATTATAGACGGTGGCGGTGTAGAAATTGCTGATTTCGCGGTAACTGTCCGGGCGGATTGGATGCGCGAGCGGCCCTGCATCTTCCGGGAACTGGGCGGCGCGCAGGATGCGGACATCTTCGATCCGCTTCACCGCTTCGCCGCGCATATCCTGACTGAACAGCTGATCGCGCAGAACGGTAAAGCCCTCTTTCAAAGACAGCTGGAACCAGTCGCGGCAGGTGATGCGATTGCCCGACCAATTGTGGAAGTACTCATGCGCGATCACGCCCTCAACGCCGTCATAATCGGCATCGGTGGCGGTGTCCGGGTCAGCCAACACATATTTGGTGTTGAAGACGTTGAGACCTTTGTTCTCCATCGCGCCCATGTTGAAATCTGACACGGCGACGATGTTGTAGAGGTCGAGATCATACTCGCGGCCAAAGGTCTCCTCGTCCCATTTCATCGAATGGTGGAGCGACGCGAGTGCGTGATCGGTGCGGCTTAGGTCTTCAGGGCGGACCCAGATGTTGCACTCAACCTC
The DNA here is from genome assembly GCF_057364975.1 of Erythrobacter sp. S249. Lineage (NCBI taxonomy): Bacteria > Pseudomonadati > Pseudomonadota > Alphaproteobacteria > Sphingomonadales > Erythrobacteraceae > Erythrobacter > Erythrobacter sp. S249. The sequence goes on from NZ_CP200287.1 coordinate 1,708,833, forward strand.
GCGGCCAGACATCGTCGTGAACGGCGCGGAATTGGCAACCAGATCGCCCGCGACGAGCGCGAAGAGATAGCTCGGCTTAGGCCATGGGTCGTGCCATTCTGCAAAATGCTGGCCATTCTCGCTTTCGCCCTCGGCCACTTTGTTGCCATTGCACAGCAGAACCGGGAACAGCTCCTTGGGTCCGCTCATATGCACCCAATAGGTCGACAGCACATCAGGCCGGTCTGGGAAGAATGTAATCCGGCGAAAGCCCTCCGCCTCGCATTGAGTGCACAGCATGCCGTTCGAGGCGTAGAGGCCCATCAGGGTGGTGTTCGCGCTCGGATCGATTTCAGTCTCGATCATGATTGTGTGGCTGTCACCGGGTAGCGTCAGGATCAGATCCGGCCCGTCCATCACGTAATCCTGAACCGTCACATCATCGACGGTGACGCGCGCCGGTGTCAGGCTGTCACCATTAAGCCGCAGCTCGTTGGAGGCCTCAGCCGCAGGATTGCGCTCCACCTTAAAGCTGGCCAGCACGCGTGTCGTCTCAAGGCCTAGATTGAACACGAGCTTGGTTTCTGGGAGCAGCCAAGGGAACGGCTTGTAATCCTCGCGCAGGATCACCGGCGGTTCGGCTGGGACGGGCGGCGCATCGGCCAGTTGAGGGTTGCCATCCGGGGTCGAGGGGGTCGTTGCAATATCCATAGGCTCAGATTTAGGTTGATTTGCCTCAGCGTCCAGCGATTAGGTGGCGCGCATGACAAATTTGCTGATCTTTGGGCTTGGCTACACCGCGAAACGCATCGCTGAAGAAATGCGAACGCGCGGCTGGCAAGTGGATGCCACGGGCAGCGCGGGCAATGTCGATTTTGCTGACCGCGATGCTGTGAAAGCAGCGCTGGAGCGCGCAAGCCATGTGCTCTCCTCCGTCCCGCCAGATCGCAAGGCCGGGCTGGATCCTGTGCTGGACACCTATGGCCGCGATTTTGGCGAGGCCCAAAATGAACGATGGTACGGCTACCTCTCCTCCACCGGCGTCTACGGCGATCAGCAGGGCGCGTGGGTCGATGAAAGCACGCCGACGATTGCCGAAACCGGTAAAGGCCGCCGCAATGCCCGCGCCGAAGCCGATGCTTTATGGATGAAGCTGGGCGCGAGAGCATTCCGCTTGCCCGGCATTTATGGGCCGGGCCGCAGCGCGCTGGACCGCGTGCGCGATGGCCGCGCGCGCCGGATCGATATGCCGGATCAAGTCTTCAGCCGGGTGCATGTCAATGACATCGTCAGCGGCGTGGTTGCCGCGCTCACCAGTGACGCGCCAGCGGGGGCTTACAACCTGGCCGATGATCTGCCCGCGAGCGGCAATGCGGTGACCGAGCATGCCTGCCGATTGCTTGGGATCGAGCCTCCCCCTTTGGAAACGCTGGAGGAGGCAAACCTGTCAGAAATGGCACGCGGATTTTACGCCGAAAACCGCCGGGTCGCGAATGGCAAAGCCAAGCGCGCGCTGCGATGGCAGCCGGAATATCCGACCTATGTCGAGGGCATCCAAAGTCTTCTTTAGCGCGTCATTGCGAGGAGCCTGAAAGGTGACGCTGCCATCCATCATCCGCCGCCGCACCAAACCGCAAAGCCAGGCGATGGATTGCTTCGCCTGCGGCTCGCAATGACGAAAACTACTTCGTTTGCTTGGCCCTTAGCGCCAAGATCATGCCCACCACCGCCAGCACCATTCCGCCAGCTGTCAGCCACGTCCACTGATAGTCCTCAAACAGGGTCGAGATCAGCATAGCAACCGAGATCGTGAGGATCGAATTGTAGGCAGCCCGCCCTGCCCCAATTTCGCGCACCAGGTTGTAATGCAGCGGGAAAGTCACCACCGATCCAATCACCGCAAGATAGACGATGCCCAACCAATATCCGGTGTCTGTCGGAATTGGCGGCGGACCTGCGGTTAGCGCGGCAAAGCCAAGATCAAACACCGTCCCGTACAGCATCGCCCATGCGAGCAGGCTGACCATCGGCACCGCGCGGCCGGTTGGGTTCGCCTGGATCACATTGGCCACAGAAGCGGCCAAAATTCCGAACAGCGCAAGCACGATCCCGAGCCCGACATTGCCGCCGACAACCCCAGCATCCGGGTTTGCGCGCCATTCGTGAACGAGCAGGAAGGAGACGCCGATGATCGCAATCAGACTGCCCAGCACAAACCCGATCTGGACCTTCTCGCCAAGAAACAACCTGCCGAACAAGGCGTTGGGCACCATCAGCAAGCCAAACATCATCGCGACAATGCCAGAGGTGACGTAAAGCTCGGCGTGATAGACGAACAGGAAATTGCCGCTGAATTGGAAAATGCCGACAATCACGGCGAGCATATGCTCTGGCCGGGTCAGTTTCAGCCGCCGCTTCATCAGAAAGGCGACCAGAAACAGAGCCGGGGTCGCCAGAGCAAAGCGGTAGAAAACCGACCATGCCGCGGGCACGCCGTCGATCTGTCCGGTGATCACAAACCAGGTCGATCCCCAGATCGACCCAGTGAGGACAAAAGGTAGGATCACACGCCAGCTCAGCATCGGCGTTTGGGTCGCGCTCAAGGGAATAGGCTCATAATGCAGCGATCGCCTTGGCCAATGCCAGCGCATCGTCATCGCGGGTGTTCCACGCGGTCACAAACCGGGCGGCATCTGCGCCCCAATCGTAAAAGGCAAAGCCTTGCGCGCGCAGCGCCTCTCGCTCGGCCTCGGTCAGGCGCACGAACAGCTCATTGGCCTCGACAGCGTGCATCAAGCGATCACCGCAAGCACCGGCAATCTCAGCCGCCGCCGCGTTCGCATGGCTCGCATTCGCCAGCCATAGATCACCATCAAGCATCGCGAGAATTTGCGCCGCCAAATAGCGCCCCTTACACTGCAAATGGCCGGCGCGTTTGCGGCGATAGCGCACTAGGTCGGCTTGGCTCTTGTCAAACAGCACCACGGCTTCTGCGCCCATGCCGCCATTTTTGATGAAGCCAAAGGCCAGGCTATCAACCGGACCGCACGCCGCCCGCGCGGCTTCCTGAGCCGAGCCGCCAGCAGCGGCCGCAGCATTGGCAAAGCGCGCGCCGTCCATATGCAGGCCAAGCTTGCGCGCCGCCGCAAATTCTTTGAGCGCGGCGAGTTCCTCGCTGGAATAGACGCACCCATATTCGCTTGCCTGCGTGATCGCGATGGCGTGGGCTTGTACCTGATGCACATCATCGCGGATCGGATCGATCAGCGCGGCAATGCCTTCCGGCGTCAGCTTCGCGCCTTCGCCGCCCGCTAGCATCAGCTTTGCGCCGTGCAGGTAAAAGCCGGGCGCGCCGCCCTCATCGACCTCAATATGCGCCTCTTCATGGCACACGACGCCGCCATGCGGTGCGCACATGGTGGCCAGCGCCAGACAATTGGCCGCCGTGCCCGTGGCGATCCATTCCGCCGCGCATTCGCGCCCAAACAGATCGCTAAAGCGCTCGTCCAGCTGCGCCGACAAAGCGTCGCCATCATAGGGGTTGTCGGCATGATCCGCCGCGCGCATCGCCTCCCATACATTGGGGTGGACCGGGGCGGCATTGTCGGACAGGAAAGGCTTAAGGCTCGTCATTACAAAGCGGCTTTAGTGCGAGCAGCGGACTTGGCAAGAAGGAGCATGGCGAATGACTGACATCACAGATGATCTCACTATTAATCACCGCGATACAGACACCGGCGGGAAGTATGTCGCTGAGCTTAAAGGCGAGTCCGCGACCGGATATCTTGAGTGGGAAACGCGCGGCGAAAATGTACGCGTCGCCACCCATACGGTTGTTCCGCGTGCGATTGGCGGGCGCGGTGTGGCGGGCGAATTGGTGAAGCGCTTGATCGCCGATGCACGGGAACAGGGCTTTAAGATCGTACCCCAATGCTCCTATGTCGCCGCCAAGTTTGAGAAGAACCCCGACTGGAGTGACTTGCTCGCGTAGTTTTGGGAGTGGGTGGCTAGGCCTAAGAACTACGCACTTTCCAGCTCAGAAAAATCCTTGCTAGTGATCGTTTCGAGCACCGCGGCGCGGACCTCGCGGGCCCGCTCAAGTGGGACGCCGGAGATCGAGAAACTCCCTCCTGCCAATCCAAAGTCCAAACTCGCATAGCCGCGTTTGCGCGCAATCGGGCCTTGGCTGATCTCGACCGAATGCAGTTTCACGCGGTTGGCGATCATGCTGCTGGGTGAGAACAGCCCGCTCACCGACATGATCTGGCTGTCATCGAGCGCGTGGCGCTTAAACTGCCAGGAATAGAGCGCAGCAAAAGCAAACACCGCCGCTAGCACCAGCGGGATCAGCACGAAGTATGGCGGCGCAAAAATCGCCACCGGGACAGCGATGAGCAGAAACACGCCGCCATCGATCAGCGCGCCGTCAAAGCGGTATTTCTTCGCAGCTCGGTGCCATTGCGCGTCTTCACTCGGCAGATGAAAGCCGGAGGCCTCAACGATTGGCGCGATCTCATCCAGCTGCGCGAACGGCGCAACATCGTGGTTCGATGCCCCCGCATCCTGCGCCAGGCTGATGAATTTGAGGCCATGCCAGCCGAACCGGTAACGGATGAAACGCGTACCGATTTTGATGCCCTGCACCCGGTGAACCGGCATCACGACGTCAGTTTTGGTCAGCAGTCCGCGCCGACGCCGAAACCCGCGTGGCGTCTTCTCCAGTAGGAAATCCCATTCGCGCAAAGCCGTGCGGATTAGGCCTGTCGCAATGCCCAAGATGATCAGCGAGAGGACCGCAATTATCCCGCCGACAATCTGCGCGCTGCGCCCAAGGCTGGAGAGCGCATCGCTTTGCCCGATCAGCCGCTCTTCCCAAGCCTCAAAATCCCACAGATCAAACGGCAACAGGAACTCAAGCTGCTGGGTCAAACCGAACAGAACGGCGACCACGGCGAGCGAGAAACTGAACAATCCAAAGATGAAAATGCGGCGCGGCCCCATGGTGAAGAGCGCCTCGGCGGTCTCATCCTGCGGGGCCACTTGCGTTGTCGCTGCTTCGCCCGCGCCTTCAACCGCCAGCGGGGCGGTTTCAGCAGCGCGGCGTTCGCGCACCACTTGGCGCAGTCTTTCGCCTTCGTCTTCTGTCAGGAAGGAAAGCGACAAATCCTCGCCGCCACCTGCGCCGGTTTCAAACTTAACTGAAACCAGACCGAACAGGCGGGGCAGCAATTTCTGCTCCAGGCTGACGTCTTGAATGCGCTCAAACGGGACCGAGCGCGCCGTGCGCGACACCAGCCCGCTTTCGACCCGAATGTCTTCCACGCCGACGGTGTAAGTCAGTTTGCGCCAACGGATGTAGCCAAGAGCAAAACTGACCGCGAAGATCAGCGCTGCGACACCGAGCGCGATAAGAATGGCGTAATTGCTGCGACCGCTGAAAGCGACAAAAGCCGCTGGCAGAATGGCGTTCTTAAGCCCGCTGACCACGCCCAAGGCGACGCTAAGCGGGGCGGTGCGTTGAGGCACGATCCCGGCAGATTGGGTATCTGCGGGTGCAGCTGCAGAAGCGCCACCGCTATCAGTGCTCACCTCGCCGCTCACATTGTATCCCGCTTGATATGCGCGCGAATATCCTCGCGCATGTCGTCAGCCAGCGCCTTGTTGAGCCCTGGCAAATGCACCGAAGCATTGTGGCTGCCCGCCGTGTGCACGGTGAGGGTCGCGAGATCGAAGAACCGTTCAATCGGGCCCTGATCCACATCAATGTGCTGAACCCGGCCAAATGGCACGACCGTGTCCGAATTCCACAAGACCCCGCGCACCACGCGCAACCGGTCTGCGCTCATATTATATCCGCGCGCATTGAACCGGCGCATCGGCACGCGAATGATGAAGATAAGCGAGAGCACAAGCAAAACGCTCATCACTACACCAGCCGGAATTGGCGTTTCCTCGACAATAACCGCTTCAAACACCAGCCCGCCAATCAGAACCGGGATCGACGTCAGGATTGCCGTCAAACGCAGGGAATGGACGTAATTCGGGTGCAGCCGAGTGAGCGCTGCATCATCATGCGGAGAGACCTGTTGCGCGGCAGTGGTCGCAGCAGAATTGGCGGCCGGTACAGATGTAGCAGGGGTCGGAATTGTATCGGGTGTGTCCATAGTGCCTTAGATGCGCAATACAGCCGCGCCGCACAAGTCCCAATTACGCCCTTTGATTGAATCGGCGGCCGACCATGGCGCTGGCGATATTGGTCTTTTGCACGTCGATTGCGCCGCCCGCGATCCCCCAGGCGTAGGCATCGCGCAGCCGCTGCTCCATCCCGTAATCCTTGTGATAGCCATATCCGCCCATCACTTGCATGCCGAGCGCCGTGACATCGCGCACGATCTCATTGGCGTAGCATTTGGCTAGGCTGCTTTCATACACGCTCGGCAGGCCATCGGGATTGCTGGAGGCGTTTACTGCCGCACGGTGGATGAGCAGACGCGCGGCATCGACCTTCATTGCCATTTCAGCCAGCTTCATCTGCACGGCTTGAAAATCCACGATCGGCTTGCCGAACGCTTCGCGCTCCTGCGTGTAGGCGAGCGCTTGTTCCAGTGCCGCCGCCGCAACGCCCAGGCTTTGCGTTGCATTGCCGCAGCGCTCCAGCCCGAACGCGCTCATCAATTTGCTAAAGCCCCCCGCGCCAATGATGACGTTCTCGCCGGGCACTTTCACATCCTCAATCGCATAGTCGGCGGTCGGGATGCCGCGAAAACCCATAAGCTCCTCGCGCTTGCCAAATTGCAGGCCCGGCATGTCTTTTTCGAGCAGGATCGCGCCGATCCCTTTCGCGCCCGGTTCATCGGTGAAGCGGCAATAGGTGACGTAATAATCGGAATGCCCGCCGCCGCTGGTCCAGCGTTTGTAGCCATTGACGACATAGCCGTTTCCGTCCGGGACGGCTTTGGTCGTGAGGTCGGTCAACGCCGTGCCTGCGTCCGGTTCTGACATCGAAACCGCGACAATCTTCTCGCCCTTGATCACCTCTGGCAGGATGCGCGCCTTCATCTCTGGCGATCCAAACCGGTCAATCGTGCGCACTGGCCCGGTCAGCGCCTCGAACACTGGAAAGGCAACCGCGTTGGAAACCTGCGCGAACTCCTCCAGCACGATCAGCGCCTCAATATGACCCAGCCCCAGCCCGCCATATTCCTCTGGCAGATTGACGCCGAGGAACCCCATTTCGCCATATGTCCGCAGCATTTCCAGCGGCACGGGATAGTCATTGGCCTCCATATCGCGCGCAAGCTCTGGCAATTCAGCGCGGGCGAATTTGCGCGCGGTTTCCTGCAGCTCCCGCTGCTGATCGGTCAGATTAAAGTCCATGGCTGTCCCCAAAGGCGGTGTTCGCGGTCCGCCGCTTCCTAGCGCATGAGAGCGGGTCTTGCGCAAGGGAAGCCTCACAAAGACGCGGCCACCCAAAATAAATCTGTAGACGGCCATCCGCCTCGATCGCCATAGTCCGCCGCATGAGCATTTCTGCAGATTTGACCGGGCGCAATGCGCTGATCACTGGGGCTTCTTCTGGCTTGGGCATGCGTTTTGGCCGGATATTGGCCGCGAGCGGCGCGAATGTTGCGCTAGGTGCGCGGCGCAAGGATCGGCTCGAGGCCTTGGCCAGCGAAATAGGCGATAAGGCCACCCCGATCACGATGGATGTCGGCCGAGAGGCGGACATTGTCGCGGGGTTCGACGCAGCGGAAGCAGCGTTTGGCACGGTTGATACTGTCATCGCCAATGCCGGTATTGATGGTCAGGGCATGGCGACTGAAACCAGCGAAGAAGAGATAGAGCGAACGCTAAGCATCAATCTAAAAGGCGCGATCCTGACCGCGCGTGAAGGTGCGCGGCGAATGATTGATGCAGGCGTGCCCAATGGCCGGATCGTGATGATTGCCTCGATCACCGCATTTGAAGCCTCGCCGGGACTCGTGGCCTACTCAGCTAGTAAAGCGGGCGTGGTGCAGGCCGCACGCAGCATGGCAAAGGAATGGGCGCGCACCGGGATCTGCGTAAACACAATCTCGCCCGGCTACATCCGCACCGACATCAACAACGACTGGTTCGAAACCGATGCTGGCAAACGTCAGGTGAAGCGCTTTCCAAAGCAGCGGCTGATGGGCGAAGAGGGCTTGGACCCAGTGATATTGATGCTCTGCTCAGACGCGGCGCAGTTTATCACCGGCGCGGATTTCGTCCTAGACGATGGGCAGAGTTTATAGGCCCGCGCCAAGTGAAGGTGCTGCCAATTTTCATCAAACAGAGAAGAATGGTGCCACGAGAGAGAATTGAACTCTCGGCCTCGTCATTACCAATGACGCGCTCTACCACTGAGCTACCGCGGCGCCTGTTCAAGACGCGCGCCTATCGTTGGGTGCGGCGCCAATGTCAAGCGGCGCTTGAACCTGAGGCCCGATATCGGCAAGGCGTTTCGCATGAGTGACACCAAAAGCAACAATCTGTCGCGCGAGGAGCGTTTGGCCGCGAAATTGCGAGAAAATCTGCGCCGCCGCAAAGCGCAAGGACGCGATCTTGCCAACCCCGCGAGCGAATCGGGCGAAAGCAGGGTTTCCAAGGACGACGCCGGGGGCTAGTGCTCTCGCGTCTTAATGGCTGCGCCCAGAGCGCGGAACTTCGGAGAAAAAATGCCTAAACTTATTCTCGTGCGCCACGGCCAGAGCCAGTGGAACCTGGAGAACCGTTTCACCGGATGGTGGGACGTTGACCTAACAGAACAAGGCATTGCCGAGGCCAAAGCCGCAGGTACGCTGATGCGCGAGAAAGGCGTGGTGCCGACCACCTGCTTTACCTCGCTGCAAACGCGCGCGATCAAAACGCTCAACCTTGCGCTGGAAGAAGCGGGTCTGTTGTGGCTGCCGGTGACCAAGAACTGGCAGTTGAACGAGCGGCATTATGGCGGGCTGACCGGGCTCAACAAACAAGAAACCCGCGATAAGCACGGCGATGAACAGGTCCACATCTGGCGCCGCAGCTTTGACACGCCGCCCCCGCCGATTGAGCCGGGCAGCGAGTATGATCCCGGCGCAGACCCGCGCTATGACGGGATTGATGTGCCTCAGACCGAAAGCCTGAAGCTGACGATTGAGCGCGTGCTGCCCTATTGGGAAAGCGCGATCTTGCCGGTGCTGGCCGGCGGCGAGACGGTAGTCATTTCTGCGCATGGCAATTCGCTGCGCGCGCTGGTGAAGCACCTGTCGAACATTTCAGATGAGGACATCACCGGCCTCGAGATTCCCACCGGCCAGCCGATCATCTATGATTTTGACGATGCCATGGTCCCGGGCGAGCGGTACTATTTGAAGGACAGCTGAGGCGCATATGGCCAAGGATACCACCGGCAAAGTCGCCATCGTCATGGGCAGTCAATCGGATTGGCCCACGATGAAGCGCGCGGCTGACGTTCTTGAAGAACTGGAAGTGGAGCATGAGGCGCGGATCGTCTCGGCCCACCGCACACCTGACCGGATGGCCGCCTTTGCCAAGGGCGCCGAAGGTGAAGGCTTTGACGTGATTATCGCGGGCGCAGGCGGGGCGGCCCATTTGCCCGGCATGATCGCGGCGATGACCCATCTGCCCGTGCTTGGCGTGCCAGTTCAGTCCAAGGCTTTGTCGGGTTGGGACAGCCTGCTCTCAATCGTGCAAATGCCCGCTGGTGTGCCCACCGGGACTCTGGCGATTGGCGAGGCGGGTGCGACCAATTCCGGCCTGCTCGCCGCGAGCATTTTGGCGCTGTCGGACGAAGGCCTGTCGCAGCGGCTGCAAGATTGGCGCGCCGCGCGCAGCGCCGCCGTCACTGAAACGCCGCAGGACTAAAGGGGCGCCATGAGAACGCTTCCTCCCGGCTCGACAATTGGAATTTTGGGCGGCGGTCAGCTGGGTCGAATGCTGGCGGTTGCCGCGCTCCAGCTTGGCTATCGCTGCATTGGCTATGCGCCCAAAGGCGACAATATCGCGCGCGACGTCTGCACGGATTTCTTCGAGAATGATTGGAGCGACACCGCGGCGCTCGCCGCCTTTGCGGCCAAATGCGATGTGGTGACGTGGGAGTTTGAAAACGTCCCGCTCTCCACGGTGCACGCTCTGCCCGAAACAATGCTGGCCCCCGGACCGAAGGCTTTGGAAGTCGCGCAAGACCGCCTCAACGAAAAGAGCTTCGTCGAGGGGTTCGGAGCGCAGCCAGCACCGTACAAGCGGGTTGAAGATGACGCGGATTTTGCCAGGGCGCTGGAGATGGTCGGCGCGCCCGGCATCCTTAAAACCGCACGCGATGGCTATGATGGCAAGGGCCAATGGCGCGTCGCCTCCGCGCATGACGCCGATGGCATCCGCTTCCCCGGTGTCGCCTGCGTCTATGAAGGCATGGTCGATTTCGAAACTGAATTTTCGGTGATCCTCGTGCGCGGATATGACGGCGAGATCCGCTTCTGGGATTCCACCGCCAACACCCATGACAGTGGCATGCTGAGCAGCTCTATCCTGCCCGCAGGTCCGCTGGTCGAGGCGCAGGTTGAGGCCGCGCGCGGCATCGCAGAACAAGTCGCCGATGCGCTGAATTACGTCGGTGTCCTAACGCTCGAATTTTTCGCGACAAAGACTGGCCCGGTGTTCAACGAAATGGCACCGCGGGTCCACAATTCCGGCCATTGGAGCATCGAAGGCGCGGCCACCAGCCAGTTTGAAAACCACATTCGCGCGATTTGCGGCCTACCGCTGGGCGGCACCGAAACCCGCTTTGCCAGCATCGAAATGCGCAACATTATCGGCAAAGACGCGCTGGAGGCGCACGCGCTGCTGGCCGAGGACGGCGAGCCGCATCTGCACCTCTATGGCAAGGCTGAGGCCCGCGAGGGGCGCAAGATGGGCCATGTGACCCGGGTAAGCAATGAAGCAGGACCGGCCAGCGCGTGAGCGACAAGATATTCCTGATTTATGCCCGCGCTGGGAACGGCACGATTGGCAAGGATGGCAAGCTGCCCTGGCACCTGCCCGCAGACCTAAAGCGGTTCAAGGCGCTGACCATGAACCGCCCGATGATCATGGGGCGCAAGACCTTTGAGAGTCTGCCCGGCCTGCTGCCCGGCCGCCGCCACATTGTTCTGACCCGGCGAGATCGCTGGGACAGCAGCGGCGCAGAGGTGGTGCATTCCATCGACGAAGCGCTGGAGCTGGCCCGCGATGGCAATGAAACCGGCGAGATCGCGGTGGTTGGCGGCGCAGCGATCTATGACGTCTTTCGCCCGCATGCCGACCGGATCGAAGTGACCGAAATTCATGCGGACTATGCCGGCGACACCTTCATGAAGCCGATTGGCGATGAATGGGAAGTCACCGCGCGCGAAGATTTTCCAGCCGAGGGCGCCGATCCCGCCTACTCCTTCCTCACCTATCACCGGCAAGGACGCACAAACACGCAAGGCTCGGACGCATAATGCGCTGGCTCGATCACCGTGAACCTGTGTCCGAGGCGCTGCGCGGTGCGATCATCGCGCTGGGCAATTTCGATGGCTTCCACCGCGGGCATCAGGCCGTCGCGGGTGAGGCGATAGACTGGGCGCACGCTGAAGGACGCCCTTCGATCATCGCCACATTCGATCCGCATCCGGTGCGCTTTTTCCGCCCCGATGCCCCGCCGTTCCGCCTGACCACACTGGAGCAGCGCCAAGAGCTGTACCTGGGCGCAGGCGCGACCGCGATGCTGGTGTTTCATTTTGATGCCGAACTGTCTGGCACCAGCGCAGAGGATTTCATCACCGAGATCCTGATCAAGCGCTTTGGTGCGCATGGCGTGGTGACCGGCGGCGACTTTACCTTTGGCAAAGGCGCGAAGGGCAATGTTGATCTGCTGCGCGGCTTTGGCGGCGAACATGGCCTGGAAAGCCGGGTCGTCTCCCCGGTTGAGGGAGATGGCGCGATCGTCTCCTCCAGCCGCATTCGCGAGGCCTTGCGCGAAGGCCAGCCGGAACTCGCCGCAGAGCTGCTCACCCGTCCCTTCGCGATCCGCGGCATTGTTGAGCATGGCGACAAAAACGGGCGTGAACTCGGCTATCCCACCGCCAATCTTCATGTCGAAAGTTACTTGCGGCCCAAATACGGTGTCTACGCTGTGACTGGCAAAGTGCTGGCCACCGGCGAAGAGCTCAAAGGCGCGGCGAACATGGGCATCCGCCCTCAGTTTGAGCCGCCCAAGGAATTGCTGGAGCCGCATTTCTTCGATTTTTCCGGCGACCTTTATGGCCAGGAAATCGAGATCGCCTTCCACCACTTCCTGCGCGGCGAGGCAAAGTTTGACAGCCTCGACGATCTCATCGCTCAAATGGACAAGGATTGCGAGGAAGCGCGAAGGCTTCTAAGCGCGCCGAAAGCGTAGATTAGGCCAACAATGACCGAAGAAACCCAAAAGCGAGATTACAAGGACACCGTCTTCCTGCCGAAGACCGCGTTTCCGATGAAAGCCGGCCTGCCGCAGAAGGAGCCGGGCATTCTCGCGCGTTGGCAGGATGCAAACCTGTACCGCACCATGCGCGATACCCGCAGCGGACGCGAGAAGTTCATTCTGCATGATGGCCCGCCCTATGCCAATGGCGACATGCATATCGGCCATGCGCTGAACCATATCCTCAAAGACATGGTGTGCCGCACGCAAAATCTGATGGGCAAGGATGCGCCCTATGTGCCGGGCTGGGATTGCCACGGCCTTCCCATCGAGTGGAAGGTTGAGGAGCTTTACCGCAAGAAAAAGAAGAACAAGGACGAGGTTCCGCCAAAGGAATTCCGCGCCGAATGCCGGGCCTATGCGCAAAAATGGGTCGATGCCCAACGTGAGCAGCTGAAACGCCTTGGCATCATGGGCGATTGGGACAATCCATACCTCACCATGGACCCTCAGGCAGAGGGCACAATTGTTGCCGAGCTGATGAAGTTTGTGGAGGCCGGCAACCTCTATCGCGGGTCGAAACCGATCATGTGGAGCCCGGTTGAAAAGACCGCCCTGGCCGAGGCGGAGGTCGAATATGAAGACTTGACCGACAGCCCGCAGATCGATGTGGCGTTTGAGATCACGGAATGCCCGAATGTGCCAGATCTGGTCGGCGCGCATGCGGTGATCTGGACGACGACGCCTTGGACGATCCCGGTTAATCAGGCTTTGGCTTATGGGCCGGAGGTTGAGTATGTCCTCCTCGGTCCCGACAACCTCGACCATCCAGATGCTCCGCGTTTTCTAGTTGCGATGAACCTGCACGAAGAGTTTTTGAAGCGAGCCGAAGGCTTACTTCCTTGCTCCTACCTTATTCACAACGACTGTGCGGGCTCAGATCTAGCCGGAACCATCGCCAAACACCCGATGGCGGATCGATTCCCGGACAGCGAATTCTACACCAAGCCGCGTCCCTTCCTTGAGGGTGACTTCGTAACAACCGACAGCGGCACGGGCCTTGTCCATATGTCGCCCGATCACGGCGAGGATGATTTTGAGCTGTGCAAGGCGAATGGCATCAACCCCGTTTTTGCGGTGATGGACGATGGCCGGTACCGTGATGATTGGCCGTGGCTTGGGGCAGATGACCTCGATGCGGATGGCAAGGCGCGCCGCCGCGCGGTCATCAATAAGCCGTTTAACGCACCCGATGGCCCGATCTGCAACGATCTGCGCGAAGCGGGCGCTTTGCTCAGCGCCTCTGCCGATTACGCGCACTCCTATCCGCATTCCTGGCGCTCCAAAGCCAAGGTGATCTATCGCTGCACACCGCAATGGTTTGTGCCGATGGATAAGCCGCTGGAGCCATTGTCCTCGCTGCATTCTGCGCCTTTGGAAGACTTGGACGCGGCCGTGGGCAGCGCACTGCCCAAGGGCGAAGGCGACACTCTGCGCGCCCGCGCCATGTCGGAAATTGAGCGGGTAAACTTCGTCCCGCCCAAGGGCCAGAACCGCATCGGCTCCATGGTCGAGGGACGCCCAGACTGGGTGCTCAGCCGCCAGCGCGCCTGGGGCGTGCCGATCACGCTCTTCGTGCGTCCCGATGGCACTTATCTGCAAGACCCAGAGGTAAACGCGCGCATTGTCGCCGCCGTCACCGCAGAGGGGGTCGATGCCTGGGAAGAGGCCCGCAAAGCCGAATTCCTCGGGGCCAATCACAACCCGGATGACTATGAAATGGTCACCGATATTCTGGACGTATGGTTCGACAGCGGCTGCACCCACGCATTCGTGCTGGAATCGGACCGCTGGCCGGATCTGACATGGCCTGCGAACCTCTATCTCGAAGGCAGCGACCAGCACCGCGGGTGGTTCCAATCCTCCTTGCTGGAAAGCTGCGCCACACGCGGCCGCGCGCCGTATGACGAAGTGCTGACCCATGGTTTCACCATGGACAAGGCCGGCAAGAAAATGTCGAAATCGCTCGGCAACACCATCGATCCGCTCAAGGTCATGGAGCAATATGGCGCGGATATCATCCGGCTGTGGGCGCTTAGCGTGGACTTCACCGAAGACCACCGGATCGGCGATGAAATCCTGAAAGGCGTGGGTGACCAATACCGCCGCCTGCGCAACACATTCCGCTATATGCTCGGCGCGCTCGATGGCTTTGTCGGCGATATGTCGGATGGCGGCGAAATCCCTGAGCTGGAGATCTATGTTCTCTCGCTGCTGGGTGATCTCGACGCCAAGCTGCGCAAGGCCGCCGAAGAATACGACTTTAACAGCTACACCCGCCTGCTAGTGGATTTCTGCAACGAAGACCTCTCGGCCTTCTTCTTCGATATCCGCAAAGACACGCTCTATTGCGACGGCGAAACCTCGGTTAGTCGGACCGCCTATCGCACCGTGCTCGACCTGCTGTTCCATGCGCTGGTGCGCTACGCCGCGCCAGTGCTGGTCTACACCGCCGAGGAAGTGTGGCAGAGCCGCTATCCCGAGGACGGCGAGCAAGGTGGCAGCGTGCATTTGCTCGAATGGCCGAGCATTCCGACCGTGCCTGCCGACACTGGTCGCTGGACAAAAGTCCGCCTGGTCAGAAACTACGTATCACAAGAAATCGAGCCTCTACGTCGGGCAAAGAAAATACGGTCTAGTCTCGAGGCGAGTATCGACCTTGCCTTGGACGCTGACACCTTTGAGCAAACGAAAGGGGTCAATTGGGCGGAAATCTTAATCGTCGGTTCAGTGCGGCTCACCAAGTTGGAGCGCTTTGATGAGCCAGATAAGGGTGTTTCCGCTTCAGTGTTAGTCTCTGTCTCCACGGACCACAAATGCGGGCGCTGCTGGCGCTTGCTGCCTGACGTGCCTGAGGAAGGCGCGCTGTGCGGACGCTGTGCGGAGGTGCTCGGTGAATAACGAACAGATCCGTCACCCTGAACTCGTTTCAGGGTCCATCCCCAGCGCCATTTCACTCAGTTGGAGTGGGCGATGGATGCTGAAACAAGTTCAGCATGACGAGAAAAAATCATGAGCGGCCTGTTCACACGCAACCGGATAATCGGCCTGGTGCTGGCGATCATCATCGCGGGCGTGGATCAGCTGATCAAATGGTATGTGACCGGACCGCTTGGCCTGACACGCGAAGGTGACAAAATCGATCTCCTGCCATTTTTCGATCTAACGCTTGTTTTTAATCGCGGCGTTTCACTTGGACTGCTGACGGCGCAGAGCATGGAAATGCGCTGGGCGCTGGTCGGCATGACCGCGCTGATCGCGCTGGTCGTGCTGGTGTGGATCATGCGAGAGCGGATGATGGGTGACATCATTGGCCTTGCCATGATCCTGGGCGGAGCCATTGGAAACATCCGTGACCGCTATGAATTTGGCTATGTGATCGACTATGCTGATTTGCACATCGGCACGTTTCGCCCGTTCCTTGTTTTCAACGTCGCCGATGCCGCTATCACCATCGGCGTGATCGTAATCCTTATTCGCAGCTTTTTTGCGAGCGATAAGAGTGATACAGAAACCGCTGAAGAGCCAGCCAGCGAGCTTAACGCTGAGCGGCCAGCTGAGAATTGACTCGGAGAATTTGCAATGCGTGCCTACAAAACTGCCATCCTTCTGATTTCGACCAGCGCCATGCTGGGCGCCTGCGGAGGCTCGGGCATTTTCAACCGTGAGCGGCCTGACGAATTCGCCGTTCAGCGTCAGGCACCCCTCGTGGTTCCACCAGATTTCAACCTTGCACCGCCTGCACCGGGCGCGCCGCGTCCGGCCGATGGCACTGCCTCTGAGCAAGCGTTGGACGCTATCTTTGGCGGTCCTGCCGAGCGCAGCCAGGTCGAAACCAGCGCGCTTGACCGTGCCGGAGCCGCTGCACCTGGCATCCGCTCACAAGTGGGCGATGAGGGCACCAATACGGTCGCCAAGGGCCGCGTAACGCGGGATATCATCGCTGCCCCTGAAGGCGACGGCGCATCAGCTCAGACAATCGTACCTGGTTAGTTTGCGCGAGGCGCATCCGCGCTCGCGATATCCTCGCTCACGCGACCTAAGGGTCGCGTCGCTGCGGGCGGCCGCTTGGCCTTGCGACGCCTTCAGCGTCGTTCAACCGCCCTTTCCGAAAATTCACTCTTCGGTTGGCTCCGGCAACTTCCGCACCAGGATCTTGCTGATCCGGCGGCGGTGCATTGTCACAACCTCGAAACGCCAGCCCTGGTCGCTGAACGTGTCGCCTGCAACCGGCAGGCGTTTTAGCACGGACAGGACGTAGCCTGCGGCCGTGCCAAACTCTCGGCTCTCGTCGTAATCGAGGCCGAGCCGGTCTGCCAAAGCATCCGCTGAGATCGCGCCCGAAATGATCAGAGAGCCATCCGGGCGCTCAATCAGATCAGGCTCATCGCCTTCGTCCTTATCGCTTACAAAATTGCCCGCCATTGCGGTCAGCAAGTCGACCGGCGTGACGATACCGTCGAGATGGCCATATTCATCGTGGACCATGGCAAGCGCGATATCGGCTTGCTGCAGCACCCGCAGCGCATCCATCGCGTCGAGCTGATCCGGGACCACCTCGGCCTTGCGCATCATATCTTTCAGCGAAACCTCTTCCCCGGCCACCATGTGGGCGAGAACTTCGCGCACTTTCACCACCCCCAGCACATTGTCGGGCGAGCCATCAGCGATCGGCAGCAGCGAGTGCGGGCTGGCTTCAATCGCGGCCTTAATCGCCTTTTCATCGGCGCTAATATCAATCCAATCTAGCTCTGTTCGGGGCGTCATCATCTCGCGCACGGGCCGCTCGGCCAGGCGCACAACACCGGTCAGGATCTGATGCTGTTCCGCCTCGATCACGCCAGAGCGGGTCGCATCAGCGAAAATCATCTGCAATTCCTCGGCCGTCACCGAATTGGAGCTGCCCTTGCGAATGCCGAACAGGCGGATGATCCCAGCGGAGGATTTATCGAGCAGCCACACCAACGGGGCGGCGATCTGGGCGATAAAGGCCATCGGCCGCGCCATCACCAAGGCGATAGGCACCGAGGAACGCAGCGCGAGCTGCTTTGGCACCAGCTCGCCAATCACCAGGCTGAGGTAGGTGGTGAGCGCAATCGCGATGCCAAATCCAACGTCACTGGCCATGTCTGCAGGCACGCCCAACGGGATCAGACGCTCACCCAATGGCTCACCCAGGCTAGCCCCGGAGTAAGCGCCGGTAATGATCGCCACCAAGGTAATGCCGATTTGCACGGTCGAGAGGAATTTGCCCGGGTCAGCGGCTAGCTCTAGCGCGGTCTTCGCCGCAGCGGAGCCATCCTCTGCTTTTGCCTTAAGGCGTGCGGTTTTCGCCGATACGATCGCCAGCTCTGACATGGCGAACACGCCATTGAGCACGATCAATCCGAAAATGATGAACAGGTCTGGCCAAGGAAAGGGGGTCACGCCCTATTCGCTAGCACAATTGTTCAGCCTTGCCAGCCGGTCTCGCATCCATACGCTCAAAAAGCGGCCACTCTGGATTATGGTTTACAAGAATTAACCCCATTCAGCTTGCCGAAAAGCGGGCCAAGGCACATGCACGCCAGATCAGCGCAGCTTTAGGCGCTGACACTTGCGCGCGAAGCCCGATTTGTGCGAGCTTTGAGCAGTCGAGGAGGACAACGACAATGAAAACAGCAAGAATTTTCCTATCGAGCACGGCAGCCATCGCGCTGCTCGGCACCAGCGCCTGCGTCACGGACCCTAACACCGGACAGCAGAAAATTTCGCGCACTGGTATCGGCGCGGCATTGGGCGGCACTTTGGGCTATCTGCTCGGCGGCGTGGTCGGCGGCGATACGGCCCGCATCATTGGTGCAGGCATCGGCGGTTCTGCCGGCGCGGTGATCGGCAAGCAATTTGACGACCAGATCAAGGAACTCGACGAGCAGACCGCAGGCAGCGGCGTGGATGTTGAAGAGATCGGCGATCAAGATGCAATTCTGGTGCGCCTGCCCGATGGCGTAACCTTCGCCAGCGGATCAGCCGACATCAATCCCGGGTTCTATGACACGCTCAACACCGTGGCCGACAGCCTGATCAAATATCCCAACAGCCTGGTCGATGTGTACGGCTTTACCGACACCACCGGCTCCAATGCACTGAACCAGCGCCTGTCAGAACAGCGCGCTCAAGTGGTAGCCGATTACCTCGCGTCGCGCGGCGTCGCGCGCAGCCGGATGGCAACGCAAGGCTTTGGCGAAAGCTACGACTATCTGCGCGTGAAGACCGGCGACAATGTCAACGAGCCGCTCAACCGCCGGGTCGAAATCAAGATCGTACCGATCAGCCAAGACGATGTGAACGCAGCGCGCGCTGGTTCATAAACACTCATTCTTGTGAGTATCGAGGAGGGCCGGGGAAACCTGGCCCTTCTCTCTGCCTCAAGCGCCGGCGCTCGCATCCGCTCGCTTGGCTAAGCCTTTTGAACGATGGCCTAGCCACCCGCGCCCTCCACCCTTCCACCCGGAGCCTACCGGGATACCATCCGGGTGGAAGGGTGGAGGGCGCGGGTGGCTAGGTCGCAAACAAAAAAGCCTATTTGGACAAATCTCTGGCCCGCTCCGCAATCCGCTCTACCGCCGCACTGTGGATCTCAGGCGAGCTAACGATCACTCCAAAAGCGCGCGGATCCCGTTTGTTATAGCCAAGCGGCGCGCCAAACGCGTCAGAAACCTGCGCACCGGCCTCCCGCGCGATCAGCGTCGCAGCGCCCACGTCCCATTCATAGCCCCAGCGCAAGGTTGCGACCAAATCCGCCATATCTGCCGCCACCATGGCAATGCGCAGCGCGATTGAATTAGGCTTTTCAACGATCACCAGATCAGAATCGGGACCAGGCAATTGATCAATCGGAATGCGCGCCCCGGAAAACTCGGTCCGCCTTGAAGCGGTGATCGCTTGGTCATTGAGGGTCGCGCCTTTGCCCGCCTCCGCAATCCATTCCTCCCCGCGTGAAGGCGCAGCCAGCATCCCGATAAGAGGCCGTCCAGCGCTGATCAACGCAACGGATACGGCCCAGCCCGGCCGCCCGCGAATAAAATCGCGCGTGCCATCAATCGGATCGACCAGCCAAATCAGGTCGTTATCAAGCCGCCCCGGATCATCCACGGTCTCCTCGGACAGCCAGCCCGCCGAGGGCAGCAGCGCGCCTAGCTCTCGCTTCAAAAAGGCATCAACCTCAAGATCGGCCTCACTTACGGGATCGCCCGGCGTCTTCTCCCACGTGCTCAGTGCATGGCCGTCGCCCGGCCAGCGCGAATGCGCTATCCGGCCCGCTTCGCGGACGATTTCTTGAAGGCGAATTCGGTCAATCATGTGAGCGTTTAGTCGTGGCCGTACAAAGCACACTTTTCAAGCCGGTGAATCCATGCTTAGGCACGCACCAACATTATCTCCCCGCATTTACGAATTAAGGACAGCCAGCGATGAACATTCACGAGTATCAGGCCAAGGAATTGCTCAAAGAACACGGGATCGCCGTGCCAGCAGGCCATGCCGCGATGAGCGTGGAAGAAGCCCTGGCCGGTGCCAAGCAGCTGCCCGGGCCGCTCTATGTCGTAAAAGCGCAAATTCACGCTGGTGGACGCGGCAAGGGCAAGTTCAAGGAACTGCCAGAAGATGCAAAGGGCGGTGTGCGCCTCGCCTTCTCGCTCGATGAAGTGGAAAGCCACGCGAAGGAAATGCTCGGCAACACGCTGGTCACCATTCAAACCGGTGCAGAGGGCAAGCAGGTCAACCGTCTGTATGTGACTGACGGCGTTGATATCGAAAGCGAATATTACCTAGCCATGCTGGTCGACCGGGCCAGCGGTCAGGTCGCCATGGTCGCCTCAACCGAGGGCGGCATGGATATCGAAGACGTGGCGCACAACACGCCAGAGCTGATCACGACGATCACCATCGACCCAGCGCAAGGCTTTATGCCGCATCATGGCCGCGCGGTTGCGTTCGCTCTGAAACTCTCAGGCGATCTCAATAAGCAGTGCCAGAAACTCGCCGCCAAGCTTTATGCCGCGTTCATGGCGAGCGATTGCGAAATGCTCGAAATCAATCCGCTGGTTGAAACCAAGCCAAATGCCGAGGGCAAAGCCGATCTGCTCGTGCTCGACACCAAGATGAGCTTTGATGGCAACGCGCTCTATCGTCACAAAGACATCGAGGAGATGCGCGACGAGACCGAGGAAGATCCATCCGAGGTCGAAGCGTCAGAATATGACCTCGCTTACATCAAGCTCGACGGAAACATTGGCTGCATGGTCAATGGCGCAGGCCTCGCCATGGCAACGATGGATATCATCAAGCTGAACGGCGCGTTCCCAGCCAATTTCCTCGACGTAGGCGGCGGCGCAACCACTGAGAAAGTAACCGCAGCCTTCAAGATCATCCTGAAAGATCCAGCGGTCGAGGGCATCCTCGTCAATATCTTCGGCGGGATCATGAAATGCGACATCATCGCCGACGGCATCGTGCAAGCGGCGAAAGACGTAAACCTGTCCGTTCCGCTGGTGGTCCGCCTCGAAGGCACCAATGTCCAGCAGGGCAAGGACATCCTCGCCAATTCCGGACTGCCGATTGTGGCCGCGGATGACCTGGGTGACGCTGCGAAGAAGATCGTCGCAGAGGTCAAACAGGCGGCTTAATTCTGGCTGTCTACAACGGACATTGCCGGTGCGGCGGAGTGCAGTTCGAGGTCGATGGACCTCCCCTGCTCACCGCCGCTTGCCACTGCGAGGGCTGTCAGCGCATGACCGGCGGTCCATATTCCTTGAGCGCACTTTACAAAAAAGAGCGCTTCCGTGTGACGGCGGGCAGCCCGGTGCTAGGCGGCCTCAAGGAAGCCACACAGCACTTCTTTTGCCCAGAGTGCCTCAGCTGGATGTTCACTCGCCCAGCCGGGCTTGACGATATGGTCAACATCCGCACTCCGATGCTCACGCAGGCCGGGGACTTTCCGCCTTTTGTTGAGCTTTATACTGACGAAGGACTAAATGCCGCCGTTCGCGTGGCACCACACAGTTTTGCAGCCGCGCCAGACGTCGACGTGTTTCTTGCACTCTCACAAAGCTATCAGAGCTGGGACAAGCGGCCTCACTAGAACGCCGAGGCTCATCCTCCACACGCCCAGCCGGTTTCACCGCACGCAACGCCTCCTGCAAAGCTCTCAAAAGGGCAGGCTTGACCTTGAGCGATCAGCGCGCGAGGACTGCCTGTGAGACATGCACTTGGGACTCCGGCACTGCTTGACGTTTACGTAAACGCAAGCTAGGGCGGTTCTCAGTAGAGTTGCGCCTAAGCGCCATAAGGAAGGAACTGCGATGAAAATCCTCGTCCCCGTCAAACGGGTGATTGATTATAACGTGAAACCGCGCGTTAAGGCCGACGGCACAGGCGTTGATCTGGCCAATGTCAAAATGAGCATGAACCCGTTTGATGAAATCGCCGTCGAAGAGGCGATTCGCATCAAAGAGGCGGGTAAGGCAGAAGAAATCGTCGCTGTATCGATCGGCCCTGCCAAGGCTCAGGAAACGCTTCGCACCGCGCTCGCCATGGGTGCAGACCGCGCGATCCTGGTTGAGACCGATGAAGAGGTTGAGCCGCTCGCCGTTGCGAAAATTCTGAAGGCAATTGCGGACGAAGAACAGCCCGGTCTCGTGCTGCTCGGCAAACAATCGATCTCTGACGATTCGAACCAAACCGGCCAAATGCTCGCCGCTCTGATGGGCCGCCCGCAGGGTACGTTTGCGAACACTGTCGCGGTTGACGGCGACAGTGTCGAAGTGAAGCGTGAAGTCGATGGCGGCCTTGAAACCGTCAAACTGACTCTGCCAGCGATTGTCACCACTGACCTGCGTTTGAATGAGCCGCGCTACGCTTCGCTGCCGAATATCATGAAGGCGAAGAAGAAGCCGCTCGACAGCAAGACCCCAGCCGATTTCGGTGTCGATGTGGCCCCGCGCCTCACGACCACCAATGTCGCTGAGCCGCCCGTCCGTCAGGCCGGCGAAAAGGTCGCTGACGTCGATGCGCTGGTTGAAAAGATCAAGGCTCTGGGCATCGCCTGAGGCGCGCCTGAGCAGGATAAGGAATAAAGACCATGAACACTCTGGTTCTCGTCGAACACGACAATTCATCCGTTAATGACGCCACGCTGGCTGTCGTCACCGCCGCGGGCAAGCTGGGCGAAGTGACCGCGCTGGTCGCTGGCCACAATTGCGGTGCTGTCGCCGATGGCGCCGCGCAGATCGCAGGCGTATCAAAAGTGCTGAAGGCGGACGATGCCGCTTACGCCAATGGCCTTGCGGAAAACGTCGCCCCATTGGTGGCTGGCCTGATGGACAGCTATGACGCTTTCCTCGCCCCGGCGACTACGAGCGGGAAGAACATCGCGCCGCGCGTTGCCGCGCACCTTGATGTGATGCAGATCTCCGACATTCTTTCGGTTGAGGGCGGCAAGACCTTCACCCGTCCGATCTATGCCGGCAATGCCATCGCCACCGTCGAAAGCGCCGATCCCAAGCTGGTGATCACCGTTCGCGGCACGGCCTTTGACAAGGCAGAGGCCACTGGCGGATCAGCCTCGGTTGAAGACGCAAGCGGCCCCGGCGATGCTGGTATCTCAAGCTTTGTCAGCAGCGAAATTGCTGATGGCGGCGACCGTCCAGAGCTCGCCAGCGCTGGCGTGATCGTGTCCGGCGGACGCGCACTGAAAGACGGCGAAACCTTCGAAAGCGTGATCACGCCGCTGGCTGACAAGCTGGGCGCGGCCATCGGCGCATCGCGCGCCGCGGTGGATGCGGGCTATGTCCCGAACGATTATCAAGTCGGCCAAACCGGCAAGATCGTCGCTCCAGAGGTCTATATCGCGATCGGCATTTCTGGCGCGATCCAGCACCTTGCGGGCATGAAAGATTCCAAAGTGATCATCGCGATCAACAAGGATGAAGATGCACCGATCTTCCAAGTGGCAGATATCGGACTGGTCGCTGATCTGTTCAATGCAGTACCGGAACTGACGCAAAAGCTCGGCTAAGCCTCGGCCCAGCATAAAGACTTAAGGTTGAAGCAGACCCTCGCCTCGTTATTGTGGGGCGAGGGTTTTGTTTTATGGGGGCACATATGCGGTTTGGATTGGGAGCTTTGGCGGCAGCCATTTTGGGCATGGGCGCTGCGAGCCAAGCCTATGCGAAGACTGAACCGGTTGTGCTTGAGCCTAAGGGGCGATGGCTCCTCGACTTTGCCGAAGATAAATGCAGCCTTTCGAGAGTCTTCGGAGAAGGCGAAAACCGTATCGAATTTCTACTCGAGCAGGCAGGCGAGGAGCCGTACTACACCCTTGCCATATTCGGTGCGCCAGCCAGAGCAAGCCAGCGAGAAACAATGCGTATTCGGTTCGGCCCGTCGGAAGGAATGTCTGAACGCAGCTTTCTCTCTGGCCGCACCGGTGATGAAAAGACCCCGTTTGTACTGATGCACGGAATTCACCTTGCCGCACCGGCAAAGGACGCGAAACAAGGTGAATTCGAAGTAGTTGATATCGGGCCCGCCAGAGAAAACGCGATAACAACTGTCTCATTTGAGCGGGGCGTTCGCCGGCCCCTCACCCTCGCGCTCGGCTCGATGGGCGAACCTTTAAAGGCGATGAGAACGTGCATCGCCGACCTGATGGAGGAATTTGGGCCAATTGAGGATGAGGCTTCACCTTCGAAGAAGCCAGAACTGACGAATCCACACAAAGTCGGGCGATACCTACAAGAACGATATCCACTCCGTATGCTCAAAAATGATCAAGGCGGTACGGTCAAGGTACGCCTCACGGTGGACCGAAAAGGCGGAGTCTCAGGCTGCCAGATTACCAAATCGGCCAGGCCCGCAGCATTCGATGACCTCGTGTGTTTTGGTCTGATGAGAATTGCAGAGTTTGAACCTGCTGTTGGCCCCGACGGCGAGCCACGTCTGGGCGTATACCAAACGCAAGTGACCTATAAATTAAACTAGCGAGCCAGTGGAATCACGAGCAACTGCACGCGCAAAAGGCTTTGTCAAAACCTGCAGTTAAACCGTTCCGTTTGAGACGATCTGCGCCCGCCGCTGCGCCGGCGCTCCGCGAGGGCTTGGCGTACGCTTTGCTTTCGCGGCATTCGCCTCAGCCAATCGGCGCGCACTTGCTAGCGCGGCCTCTGCATTGCCCGCGACCAGAGCTGCGGCGCAGGCAGCGCATTCCTTTTGCGACTCGTGCGTGCGGTCTTGGGCCACCACCTCGCTCAGGGCGGCGAACAAGCGGAAGCGTGCGGGCTCAAAATTTTCCGGTGCAGAGCACGCCTCCAGCATGGCGAAGTAGAGCCCGTCGGCACTGCTGGAGCGGTCTCGCTGGCTGCGCCAAAGCGCGCGGCTCGTAAGGACATAAGCGCCGGAGCCGACCTCAAACTGGCACGGTTCCAGAGCAGTCACCAAAGCGCCATTGATCACCGCTTGCGCGCCGGCGGCTAAGCGAAACGTCTTTGGTGCGGGAGCTGGCTGTTTTGTAGGCATGCCTTGTTGCTAGCGCCTATTGCCAAACTGATGGCTGCGATGGGCCTGCGTACTTCCCCGCAGGCGGGTGCAGTTTTCAGCTACATAAAGCCGATGATGAAATGGATCGTCATGCCGACGAGCCCGCCCACCAGCGTCCCGTTGATGCGGATGAACTGGAGGTCACGCCCGACCGCGCTTTCGATCCGCCCAGTGATTGTGGTCGCATCCCAGCGCTTCACCGTGTCGGACACCAGGGTCACAATCTCGCCGCCATAGCGGGTCGCAACGCCCACCAGAGTGCGCCGCGCAAACCGGTTGATCTGTAGCTGCAAGCGCTCGTCCTGTTTGAGCGCGCTGCCGAGCTCGGACAGGCCTTTGCGCATTTCGTTGCCAAGCTCGCTGTCAGCCTCACGTGCGCGCCGGATCAAGGACCTGCGGATACGTTCCCACACGCCCATCCACCATTCGGCCACCGCCGGATTTTCGATGAGGTCGCGCTTCATGCTTTCGACGCGCTCGCGGGTCTCAGGGTCATGCTGCAGATCTTGCGAGAGTTTGGCGAGCCCCTCTTCAATCTTGCTGCGTAGCGGATGCTCGGGATCGACCAGAACCTCTGCCAGCAGTTTATAAAGGCCATCGAGCACAGAGCCGGAGATCCGCTCGTCAAGACCGGTCCAGCGCAGCACCGCGTTGGCGCGCGCGTGGATCACCTCGCGAACTGTCTCTTCATTGTCCTCCAGCGTCAGGCCCGCCCAGCGGATGAAGCCATCCATCAACGGCATGTGCCGTCCATCGGCGATCGCGCTTTCGAGCATTCGGCCGACCAGCGGCGAGATATCAATCTTGGCAAATTGGTTGCCCAGCCCGCTGCGCACTTGATTGCCAAGCCGGTCAGGATCGAGCGATTCGAGCACCTCAGCCAGCAATTCTGCTGCCCCTCCCGTAATGCGAGAGCGAGGGTCAGGACCGTCCTCGCTGCGCGCCGGGGCGACTAGAAAATCGCCGACCGCGCGCGCGACATTCATGCTCGCCATACGCCGCGCCACCACCGCCGGGGTCAGGAAATTCTCCTGCAGAAACTGCGCCATCGTATCAGCGATGCGGTCTTTGTTCTCAGGGATGATCGCCGTGTGCGCGATCGGTAGGCCGAGCGGGTGGCGGAACAGCGCGGTCACCGCAAACCAATCGGCGAGGCCGCCAACCATTGCCGCCTCGGCAAAAGCGTTCGCATAGCCCCATGCCGGGTGCAGCTCGACATAGGGATGCGTTGTAAAGAACAGCAGCGCCATCGCCGCGAGCAACCCGGTTGCCGTCCAGCGCATACGCCGCGCACGGTCCGCCGTCAGCGCTTCGCCGCCGAACTTTAGTGGGATTGGCTGAGCATCAGACATGGCCGCGCGCCTAGCATGCCGCTGGGAGTTGCAACACGGTGGCCGGCATTAGCGCGAGATCACTCACTCGGCAGGCTCGGCCCCGGGCGGCAAACGGGTTGCCGGAGTGGCCGAAGGCTTAGGCTCGCCGCCCGCCTCAGACACGTCCACCGGCCCTGGTGTGTTGCTGCTGTCTTCATCGCCTGGACGATAGGTGAGGAAGCGTTGACGCATCCAAGGCCCAGCCCGCCGTTCAAAACTATCGGCCAGACTGAAACCAGCTGGAACGATCAACAGGGTCAGCACGGTCGACAGGATCAAGCCGCCGATCACCACAACGCCCATAGGTTGGCGCCATGCGCCATCACCTGACAGCGACAAAGCTGTTGGCACCATGCCAGCGGTCATGGCGACCGTGGTCATCACAATTGGCTGAGCGCGCTTATGGCCAGCCTCCATGATGGCTTTAAACTGATCCGTGCCGTCGGCCATTTCCTCAATCGCAAAGTCTATCAAAAGAATCGAGTTTTTGGACACGATCCCAAGCAAAAGCAGGATTCCGATCATGACCGGCATGGAGAGCGGCTGACCCACGATCCAGACGAGGAAAATTCCGCCGAGTGGCGCCAGCGCGAGCGACGTCATGTTCACCAGCGGACTCATCAAACGCTTATACAGCAGCACCAGCACCGCAAAGACGAGCAGAACGCCTGCGAGAATGGCCGTGCTGAAATTCTCAGCAAGTTCATTCTCAACATCGGCTGCGCCAATGGAATCGCGGATGACGCCGGTTGGCAGGTCCTGCAGGGTTGGTAGCTCCTCGATCTGCGCATTCACATCACCGCGCAGGAAGCCAGAGGCCAAGTCCGCGCCGATGAAGACGCGGCGGTTCTGATTGTAGCGCTGAATCGAGGTTGGCCCCGAGCCGAATGAGATCTCAGCAATTGTGCCGAGCGGCACCGATCCGCCGCCCGCTGTCGGAACCGGCAGATTTTCCAGCGTCGTCATATCTTCACGGGAAGAGGCAGGCAGCCTGACGGAAATCGGCACTTGGCGATCAGACAGTGAGAATTTGGCCGAGTTTTGCTCAATCTCGCCCATCGTCGCGATGCGGATCGTTTGGCTGAGCGCAACGGTTGAGACACCCAAATCCGCTAGCAGTTCTTGGCGCGGACGGATGATGATCTCCGGGCGCGGAATATCGGCGCTGACACGCGGCGCGACCACCGAGTCGAGCTTTTGCATGTCCTCAACGACCTTTGCCGCGGTGGCATTGAGCAAAGCCGGATCAGAACCCGCCAACATGATTGTAAAGTCGCGCCCGCTGCCGCCGCCGCCCGGTCCATTGTCGTTTTGGAAGCGAACACGCGCATCCGCAATGCGGGCCAGTTCTGGCGCCAGATCGCGGGTGAATTCGACCGATGTTTTAGAACGATCATCCTTCAGGGTGACGAACATGGTCGCTGCGCCTTCGCGCACGCGCTCCAGCGCCAGCTCCACATCATCTTGCGCATACATCAAGGCGGAAACCTGATCGGTAACGCGTTCGGTATCCGCCAGCGTAGTGCCGGGCACCATCTCGATCTCAACCCGAACGTTATCGTCATCAATATCCGGAAATGCCTGAAACGGCGTTTTCTGCATCAACAGCACAGTCAGCAGAAGCGCGAAATAGCCGACGCCCAGCATCCATACCCGGTGGTCGAAGAAACGCGCGGTCATGTATTTGACGCTGTGCGAGAACTGTCCGCTACCAAAGAGCCAGCTTAGCGACTGAATGACTTGGAACACCAGCCAACCAGCCAAAAAGCCGACCGCTAGGCCCAGAACCAGGAACAGGAGTTCGAAGACTTTCGAGACCAGGCCGAATGCAAAGGAGTTCGTATCGCTGGAAACGAGCGCGCCTACTTTGGCAGGAATTTCGAGGCCTGAGACAACCCCGAAGCTCATGAACAAACCGGCCGCCGACGCTGCTAGCAAGGCAAAGACTGTTAGCAGCAAGGAAAGAACATAAAGCCAGCGATGACGCGGGGCATCCACACCTTCGCGGCGCTCCAGCATCTTCGTCTTATCAAGCGACCAGTTGAGGACCCGCATGTAGCGATCCATCCACTTGCCTTCGCCATGCGCCGCGTGCCCTTCTGCGCGCAGGAAATAGGCGGCAAGCATAGGGGTGATCATCCGCGCCACGGCCAAGCTCATCAAAACCGCGATCACGACCGTCAGGCCGAAGTTCTTGAAGAACTGGCCCGTAATTCCCGGCATCAAGCCAACGGGGAAGAACACCGCGATGATGCAAAAACTGGTCGCGACAACGGGCAGGCCAATTTCATCCGCCGCGTCAATCGATGCTTCATAGGCGGATTTGCCCATTCGCATGTGTCTGACGATGTTCTCAATTTCAACAATGGCATCATCAACCAAGACCCCCGCGACCAGGCCCAATGCCAGCAAAGACATTTGGTTGAGGTTGAAGCCGATCAAATCCATGAACCAGAAGGTCGGGATCGCCGACAGCGGGATCGCAATCGATGAGATCATGGTTGCGCGCCAATCGCGCAGGAAGAAGAACACCACCACAACAGCCAAAACCGCGCCCTCCACCATCGCAGAGATCGAGCTGGTGTATTGGTCTTTGGTGTATTTGACGGTGTTGAACAGCGGGATAAATTTCACCCCGGGGTTTTCTGCCTCAATCTTGTCAATGATCTCGAGAGCTTCTTCGTAGACCGTTACGTCTGAGGCGCCTTTTGCGCGCGACATGAAGAAGTTGACGACCTCCTTATCGCGCACCTTGCTGATCGACGTGCGCTCGGAATAGCCATCGCGCACCCTGGCCACGTCAGCCAATTTGATCGACGTGCCATTGTTCAGACGGATCTGGCGCTGAGACAATTCAAACGCGCTTTCGGTGTTGCCAAGCACGCGCACCGATTGCCGCGCGCCGCCGATTTCAGCCATACCGCCGGCGGCATCGACATTGTCGACGCGTAGCACTTGGTTGATCTGACTGGCCGTGACGCCGAGCGCGGAAAGCCGCGCTGGATCAAGAATGACCTCGATTTCGCGGTTTACCCCGCCCCATCGGCCGGCCTCAGCCATGCCCTCAACAGACAGCAATTGTTTCGAAACGGTATCGTCGATGAACCAGCTGAGCTGCTCGATCGTCATATCGTCCGCTTCAACGGCGTAGATTCCCAAGAACCCACCCGCAATTTCGACCTTGCTAACCCGCGGTTCTAAAATCCCGTCAGGCAGGTTCCCACGCGTGCTGTCGACCGCATTCTTGACCTCAGCAACGGCCACATTGGGATCAATACCAAGCTCAAATTCGACAAAAGTGTTTGAGCTGCCCTCGCGCGCAGTCGAAGATATATTGCGCACGCCGCTCAGCGAACGCACAGCCAATTCGACCTGCTGCGTGATCTGGTTTTCGATCTCAGTTGGGGCCGCGCCAGGCTGAGAAATGGTGACGTTCACGCCCGGAAACTCAATATCCGGGTTGTTCACCACATCCATTTTGTTGAAGCTGAGCAGGCCCGCCAAGAACATTGCGGTGAACGCAACCAGCGGGATCACGGGATTGCGGATTGACCAAGCAGAGATGTTCCGAAAACCCATGGCGATTAGCTATCCTCGAGCATCTTAGGCGAGACCGCTTCGCCTTCGGTCAGGAAGCCGCCGGCGCGCAGAACAATTTGCTCGCTGCCGTCGAGGCCCTCGGTCACGACGATACCGTCAGGCGTGACCATGCCGGTCTTGATCGCGCGCCGCTCCGCCTTCTTCTCATCGCTGACGATGTAGACATAGCTGCCCTCGCTATCGGCCAAGACCGAGCTTTCGGGCAAGATCGTCGCGACGACCGTGCCGCTCTTGATTTCTGCGGTGGCAAAGCCGCCGGGGCGCAGTTCCGGTGCATAGGACAATGCGACACGCGCAATGCCTTGGCGGTTTTGAGGATCGATGATCGGCGAAACCTGCCATACTTGACCGGTAAAGCTCTTGGTTGATCCGGTCGGCACAACTGTGGCTGCTACGCCCTGACCCAGAGATGCGATTTGTTCCTGGCTCAGCTGCGCCAGCATTTCCATTTCGCCGCCGCGCGCAATCCGGAACAGGCTTGGCGTGCCGCCAGAGACCGTTTGTCCCGGTTCAACATTGCGCTCAAGCAACAGGCCCGCCGCCGGAGCGACAATATTAAGCCGAGCCGCGCGGGCGCGCAGTTCGCGCAATTGTGCCTCGGCCACCTGGACCCGGGCATTTGCTGAATCTCGCGTTGCCGTCAGGCGATCGACATCAGCCTTGGAAACAAATCCGCGCTCAACCAATTGCAGCGCGCGGTCGAGATTGGCCTGTGCCAACTGCGCATCCGCCTTGGCAACGCCAATTTGAGCCGCTTGCGCCTGAGCCTGCTGGGACTGAACCGAGCGGTCAATCACGGCCAGCACTTGGCCTTGACGAACCCAGTCGCCTGCGTCCACGGGAACGGAGACCACCCGGCCGCCTTCGCCGACTACGCCAACTGGCATTTCACGCCGCGCGGCCAAAGTGCCTGGCGCAGTGATCACGCCTTCGACGGTGGTTTTGCCAGGGGCGACCACGGTGACGACCGGCGCCTGATCATTGTCATCGCCCGCACCGACACCGTCATCCGAGGTCATCACGACGTAAGCCGCAATCGCCAGAAGCAAGCCAATGATCCCGATACCGATCAACACCACAGGGCGCGAGACGCGCGGCTTATCCGCAGCAGTGCCCGACAAGTCTGTCGGCACGCTATCGGCGGCCTCTGCAGTGATGGTAGTTTCGTAATTCATGGCCAAACCTCAGGTGTATCGCACAGGTGTGTTATACTCATAAGTCACCTTGTGCAATCCCTCATACGCCGACGCAGCGCAGCGGGCAATGCGCGGTTCGACTGATGACTTTGACCATAGACGAGCGGCGTGGCGCATAAGTTCCTAAGCGCGCACGAAAAAGGGCGAGACAGCCCACCGCTGCCCCGCCCCTAAATGCGTATTTATCGCAGTGTCTTAGCGCACACTGCCACGCTTGATCAGGTTAACGATGCCGAGAAGCACCACGGCGCCGACAACAGCAACGCCCAAACCGATCAATGAGAACTCTTGCACGCTGCCGCTGATACCGAGCAGCGGGCCAACGATCGCATTGCCGACGATTGAGCCAATACAGCCCACGACAATGTTCCAAAAGATGCCCATCGAAGCATCGCGGTTCATAACCAAGCTAGCGAGCCAACCAGCCACGCCGCCGACGATAAGAGCAATAATCCAACCCATAATGATCCCTCCTGAGGTTTTCTCTGTCAGCAGTGAACCGCGACAAGGCGCGAATCCACTGCGTCCCGCGCCCTTTAGAGCGCGAGAACCACAGGATGCTAGGGTGTTTTACGAGTTTGTGCGAATCCGGTGCCGAAAAGGCCGGATTCACGCGCTGCTGGCGTCAGTATTTCAGCTGTCGCTCGTAGAGGTCACGGTAATGCTGGATGCGGGTCACACGCAGGCCTTGCATGCCTGAACGGTCGACTGCGCGCTGCCATGATGCGAACTCTTCAAGAGTCAGCCCATAGCGCTCTAGCACTTCGTCAATGGTCAAGAGACCGCCATTTACCGCAGCCACGACTTCAGCCTTGCGGCGCACAACCCAACGTTTCGTCTTGGGCGACGGCAAGTCATCGATCGTCAGTGGCTCACCAAGTGGGCCAATGACCTGTGCGGGGCGGATGTCCTGATTTTCAATCATTTATCGTCTCTCGATCGCCTCTTACCGCGTTTTCTTCGTGTTGAAGCCTTATAGTGGCTGAGGCTTTGCGACCCTCTAAATCAATAGGGTTAACAGGCCGTTCGCTTTCTCCAATCGCAGCAAAATAACTTGCTGCCGCATCTCCAAAGCTCGCGACGCTAACAGATCCATGGACCGCATCACGGCGCAATACGGCGCGAAGGTCGTGCGCTGCGTTGATCCGTGCGGTCAGTTCGCTCCAGCCGATTGCGCGCAAAGCATTGCCGCCCCGATCATCGTCCATGCCATTGGCACTCGCGTCGATCTGGGTCAGCGATGTCGGCACGGCGATACCCGCTGCGGCCAGTTCGGCCTGTAACTGAGTGCTGTGAATCGGTGAAACGTTTTCGAACATTCGCTCGTCTCTAAGGCAAGCATGTCAACATGAGGTAAAACTCACATTTACCTGCTCTTAGGACTATTGGCTGGCGAGTATTCAAGTATTCGCAAGTTCTCGCGCAGCATTTCGTTAGACACCGCTCGGCCTTAGCGTAGGTCTCGCAAAGCACTGGAACCCGCAGCAAAGCGGGTGTAAAGGCGCCCCCTGCAATGACTGACAACACACTTCTTGATGCCAGCCCTACCTTTGGGCTCGATAGCGCCGCCCTGTTCGACTTGCCCAAACCAGCAAGCGAATCGCGCATCGTTGTGGCGATGAGTGGCGGCGTCGATTCCTCCGTGGTGGCGGCGTTGGCGGCAGATACCGGCGCTGAAGTGATCGGGATCACGCTGCAGCTCTATGATTATGGCGCTGCGACGGGCCGCAAAGGCGCATGCTGCGCCGGCGATGACATTCAGGATGCCCGCGCCGTGTGCGATCGCCTGGGCATTGCGCATTATGTGTTCGACCATGAAAGCGCTTTTCGCGAAGACGTCGTCGAGCAGTTCGCTGATGAATATTTGGCTGGCCGCACGCCGGTGCCCTGTATCCGGTGCAATATGGGGCCTAAGTTTACCGATCTGTTCCGCATGGCGCGTGAGCTGGGTGCAGACTGCCTCGCCACCGGCCACTATGTCCGGCGAGTGATGGAGGACACAGGGCCAGAGCTTTACCGCGCGGTCGATCCCTCACGCGATCAATCCTATTTCCTTTATGCGACCACGCAGGAGCAGTTGGACTATATCCGCTTCCCGCTGGGCGGCCTGCCCAAAACGCAGGTGCGCGAGCTCGCTGAAGCGGCGGCGCTGCGCAATGCGGCGAAGCCAGACAGCCAAGACATCTGCTTTGTGCCCGATGGCAATTACGCCAAGATCGTGAAATCGCTGCGCCCTGAAGGCGGCATTCCGGGCGACATCGTGCACGCGCAAACCGGCGAGACCTTGGGCACGCATAAGGGGATCGTCCATTTCACCGTTGGTCAGCGCAAGGGTCTGGATATCGGCGGACAGCCTGAGCCGCTCTATGTCGTAGGCCTCGACGCCAACAGCCGCGAGGTTCGCGTTGGCCCGAAAGTCATGCTCGCAGTGAACGAAGCGAAAGTCATTGAGACCAACCGGATTGGCCCGCTGCCAGATGCTCCGCTGACCGCGAAAGTACGCAGCCTTGCCAAGCCCGTGCCGATCGAGCTGATCGGTGAGCTGGGCGATGGAGCGACCTGCTCCATTCGCTTTGCTGAGCCAGAATTTGGCGTAGCGCCTGGACAGGCCGCCGTGATCTATTGCGGAGAGCGCGTGGTCGGCGGTGGCTGGATCGATGGGACGACCGCAGCGGCTTAAGCGGCCAGAGGCTGCGCTCAGCCCTCCCACTTCTCCATAACGCAACCATAGCCCTCGCGGTAAGTCGCGGTTGCATCGGTGATCAATGGGAAGCGCGCGGTTACGCTTTTCGCTTTCACATTATCGACCAAAGTGATCAGCTCCATCCCGGCAAGCTTGTCTTTCTTGCAGTCTTCTAGGCTGCGCCCAGCGACAAACCGACATGAGCACGCAACCCGCGCAGAATAGGTCGTGCCCGCAATCGCATAGCCGCGCACCGGCTCGCGGTAGACCCATGCTGTTACCGCCAAAGCGATCAGGATGAGGAGGAAAAGCCACAATCCCACTCGCGATGATCGCGCCGCGCGCGGCCGCGTTGAATTTGCCATTGCTAAACCGTGATCCTTGGGGAATTGAGTGTCAAATGTCTGTGCGTCACATCTCCTCTAACGCTGCTCTTGCGCTTCTGTCAGCCCTTTTGATGCTGCTTTCCGCATGCGGCGAAGCCCCGCCAGCTGGACCGGCACCGCTCAGCGATGAGGCATTGGCCGCCGTCACTGAGAAAGCCGGCGCCCCGCGCGAAGATCTGGCGCGCGCCATCGACGAATTGTTCAATGCCGAGGGGATCGGTGAGACCCGCGCCGTAGTGGTAATGGCAGATGGAGAGCTGGCCGCAGAGCGCTATGGCAAGGGCTATGACGCGGATACCCAGCACATCAGCTGGTCCATGGCCAAGACGGTGACCGCGGTGATGGTCGGCATGTTGGTCGCGGATGGACGTTTGCGCCTCGACGAGGCTGCTCCGGTTCCAATGTGGCAGCGCCCCGGCGATCCGCGCGCGGAGATCACCTTGCGACAATTGCTGCAGATGCGCAGCGGGCTGCGCCATACCGAGGCTGGCGATCCGCCGTACGAATCCTCTGAGGTCCGCATGCTGTTTCTCGATGGGCGCGACGACATGGCGCGCTGGGCTAAGGAGCAACCGCTGGAGGCGGAGCCGGGCGAGACCTTCGAATATTCATCCAACACCACCGTGATCCTCGCAGATATTGCGACCCGCGCGCTGACCGAGAGCGATGATCCCGATCGGCGGCGCACTGCGGTGAGCGAGTATTTGAGCGAGCGTCTGTTCGATCCGCTCGGCATGGACTCCATGGTGCTAGAGTTCGACGCCTCAGGCACGATGATCGGCGGCAGTTTGATGCATGCCACCGCGCGCGATTGGGCCAAGTTTGGCGAGTTCCTGCGTGCCAAGGGCCGCGCCCCCAACGGCGAGCGTTTGGTCCCGCGCCGCTATGTTGAGGCGATGGTCACGCCTAGCCCAGCAAGCCCGCATTACGGCCTGCAAACCTGGCTCAACCGGCCATTTGGCGAAGCGGGTAGCGATCGTCCGCATCCGCTGTTCCCGGATCGCGCGCCGGCCAGCCTGTTCTCGCTGATCGGACATATGGGCCAATATGTGCTGGTTTCACCAGAGCAGCGCGTGACCTTGGTGCGCCTCGGTCATTCCACTTCAGAGGAACGCCCGCCCATGCTTGAAGAGGCCGCCGACGTGCTCGCGCTTTATCCGGTTCGTTAGGCAAGCACCCGTACGCAGACTGATCACTCAAACGTAGAACACGCCCTCAACCACAGTCACGCATGGCCCGCCGAGCCACACACGCTCTCCGTCCAGACGGCAGGTTAGGTCGCCGCCGCGCTCCGACGCCTGATGCGCGGTGAAGCTATCACGGCCCAGCCGCTCGACCCAGAACGGTGTGAGCGCCGCGTGTGCAGAGCCGGTCACGCTGTCCTCATCCACACCAGCGCCAGGCACGAACACCCGGCTAACGATATCGCTGTTGTCGCCCGGCGCGGTGCAATCGAACTGGTCAACGCCCAGCGCGCCAAGCGCCTTCAAGTCAGGCTTAAGCGCGCGCACTTGCGCTTCGTTTTCATAAAGGAAGATGTTGTAAAGCGTGTCATTGCGGTGGACGAGCAGCGGCTCAGCCCCGAGCAGTTTCACCGCTTCTGGATGGGCTCGAGGCTCGGTCCTGATCGCAGGCAGACCGACTTCATAGCCATCGCCTGCTCGCCTAACCTCAAGAATGCCTGACTTGCGCGTGCGAAAGGTGACGGCCTCGCGTCCGCCATTCTCACTTCCCCAGTCGTGGTAGGAAAGCAGCACGTGACCCGCCGCCAAAGTCGCATGACCGCACAGCGCGATCTCGTAGGTCGGTGTGCACCAGCGCAGCTCCCAATCAGCTTCGCCCGTTTCATCGCGAACCACAAAGGCGGTTTCCGCGAACATGTTCTCGCCGCCGATTTTAACGAGCACATCATCCGGCAGCCACTCCTCAAGCATCATCACCGCCGCCTGATTTCCGCCGAAGGCCTGAGCGGCGAAGGCGTCAACATGCCAATAGGGTATTGTTTGCGCCATTGGGTGCTGCTTCACGGATAGAGCAGCGTATCGGACCAGCCGCCGTCAGGCGTGCGCTCGAACAGGCGGCGGTCGTGAAGGCGATTGTCGCGGTCCAGCCAAAACTCGATTCTGCTGGGCACCAGCGTAAAGCCGGTCCAATGCGCCGGGCGCGGCACTTTGCCAGCCGCCTCATGCTCCGCGCGCACGTGCTCAACCCGATCGACATAGGTTTGGCGATTGGGAAGCGGGCGCGATTGCTCGCTGGCCGCAGAGCCAACCTGGCTCTTGAAAGGACGCGAGTGGAAGTAGGCATCGGCGCGCTCAGGGGTCACCTCGTAAAGCCGTCCTTCGATCCGGATTTGGCGGCGCAGGCTCTTCCAATGAAACAGCATGCTCGCCTGAGCATTGGCGAGGATCTCGCTGCCCTTGCGGCTTTGCGCATTGGTGTAGAAGGTGAAGCCCCCACCCCCGATCTCAGCGGGCGCGTCCTGCGGTCCATGCTCTTTCAGCAAGACCATGCGAACGGATGGCGCGGCATCGGCGGCCGCGGTCGCAATCGCCACTGCATTGGGATCGTTCGGCTCGCTCTCTTTAGCAAGCGCGAACCACTCATCAAACAGGGCGTAGGGGTCCGAGCCAGAGGGGATCGCGCTATCCGCCAATTGCGCGGCATTCAGGGCCGTATCACTCATGTCATTTCCCACTCGCTTCACCGCACGTCAGTAACGCTTGGAACACTTGGAACACTGTCCAGAGGCAAAACTTCTGAGCTTCACCGCATTGCAAACCAGCGCCACTGCCTATGCCAGTCATGTGGGATGTTCGGGCCATCATGCAACGAGAATTACCGCCCTGCATGCAAGTAGGAAAGCGCAGCGCCATAAAGGCACTGTGCGCTCCTCTACTAACGCCCAAACGAAAGCGGCCCGGCTTCCGCAGTGGAGGCCGGGCCGCAAATCAGCTTAAATGCTAAAGCGTTTATGCGCTAACAGGCGTATCGTCGCCGTCATCGGCAAAGGCCAATACGCCAATTGCGATGATACCAGCGATCAAGCCAGCTGCTACGAGACCAGCGCTGTCACCGCCCAATTCGCTTTCAGCTTCAACAGGTGCAGCAACCTGCGCCATGACTGGCGCGCTTGCGAGACCAACAACAGCCAAAGCTGCGAAAATATTCTTCTTAATCATCTGAGTAACCCTCATAAAAAAACAGAACGACTGCAATGGCGCAGCTTACGTTACCCCTTCGTGAATAGTGGTTAAGAATAGTTGAAGCAACGCATTTTTTTTCGCAACTCGTCTTAGCTAATGCACGGCTCATTGCCCAATTGTGTCGTTTAATCGATTTCAGCCCCCGCAGCCGGATTGGCGCCCACCATTCAGGACAAGCGCATGTGCACGCTTGCGCCGGGG
Organism: Erythrobacter sp. S249; assembly: GCF_057364975.1. Lineage (NCBI taxonomy): Bacteria > Pseudomonadati > Pseudomonadota > Alphaproteobacteria > Sphingomonadales > Erythrobacteraceae > Erythrobacter > Erythrobacter sp. S249. The sequence continues at coordinate 1,746,538 of NZ_CP200287.1, forward strand.
GACTGTTGCACTTAGCTAATACGCTATGGCTGACCCGTATAGCACCCTTGGCATTGCCCGCACCGCCTCCGAAAAGGAGATCAAGAGCGCGTATCGCAAGCTCGCCAAAGAGCTGCACCCAGACAAAAATAAAGACAACCCCAAGGCCTCAGAGCGCTTTTCCGACGCCACCAAAGCTTATGATCTGCTATCTGACAGCGCCAAGCGCGCTCAGTTTGATCGCGGCGAAATTGATATGGAGGGCAATCCCACCAACCCGTTCGGCGGCTTCAGCGGCGGCCCGGGTGGAGGATTTGGCGGCGGCGGTGCACGGCGCAGCTACAGCGCAGATGACATTGGCGGCTTTAGCCCGGACGATATGGACCTGGGCGATCTATTCGAAGGGCTGTTTGGCGGCGGCAAACCGCGCGGCGGCGCACGAGGTGGAATGGGCGGCGGGCAAAGGCGCGGCGGATTTGGCGCGCGCCCCTCACCTCCGCCAAAAAAGGGCGCAGACATTCAATACCGCTTGGCAGTGCCGTTCATCGATGCGGCAGCGGGCGTCGACCAACGCATAACTCTGGCCGATGGCAAGACCATTGATCTGAAATTGCCCGCTGGCGTCGAAGATGGCACGCAAATGCGCCTGAGGGGCAAGGGCCATGATGGTCCCGGCGGCAAAGGCGATGGTCTGGTGATCGTCGAGGTTGGCAGCCATCCGTTCTTCCGCCGCGATGGAGATCATATCCGCATGGATTTGCCGCTTACTTTGGATGAGGCGATCCGCGGCGCGAAGGTCAAATGCCCGACCGTCGATGGCCCGGTCATGCTGACCATTAAGCCCGGCACCAATGGCGGCACAGTCATGCGCCTGGGCGGCAAAGGCTGGACCAAGAAGGGCGGCAAGCGCGGCGATCAATTGGTGACGCTAGAGATCCAGTTGCCCGAAGACCTTGATGCCCTGTCGGAAAAGCTCGGCGATTGGAGCGATCCAGACAAACCGCGCGAGAAATTTGGCCTGTGACCCTCAGGGCTTTTTAACCAATGGGCACGCCAACAGGATACCCCAGTGATGATATTCGCGAAGTGCGCTCGCACTCGCCGGAGGCGCGCCGCGCCCGGCTGAACGCGCAGGCCAGCCCGCAGGGGCTGATGAGCGCTGGCGAAGCGCCGCTCTCTGTGCGCGGCAAAATGCTGAGCACGCTGGGTCCGGGTTCGCGCGCTTTTACAGTGGTGAAGCGCGCCGCGATTGGCACCTATAATGATGGCTTCATCCATGCCGGCAATCTGGCCTATTTGTCGATGCTGGCGATCTTCCCGTTCTTTATCCTTGGCGCGGCTTTGTTTGAGCTGGTTGGCGGCAAGGAGAACAGTGCCGGGCTGATCGCGACGGTGCTTACCGCAATGCCTCCGGTCGTCGCCGATACTATCGCGCCGGTGGCCAACAACACGATGGGGGCGCGCAGCGGCTGGCTGCTGTGGTTTGGCGCGGGCGTGGCGTTGTGGACTGTCTCCAGCCTGGTTGAGACCATTCGCGATATTCTGCGCCGCGCCTATGGTACGGTCGCCAGCCACGCGTTTTGGAAATACCGCCTGCTGTCCGCCGGACTAATCCTGGGCGCTGTCGTGCTGCTGATGGCATCGCTGTTTGCGCAGGTTGCGATTGGCGCCGCTCAGCAGCTGATTGATGCGCGCTTCCCGCAATTGATCGAGGCGGTCGGCACCTTGCGCCTGTCGCGCATTATCCCGGCCTTTGGCCTGTTCGGCTCGCTTTATATGCTGTTCTACACGCTAACCCCGGCGGCATACCGGACAAAGGCCTATCCCAAATGGCCCGGCGCCTTGTTTACCGCCGCCTGGTGGCTCGGGGTCTCAAGCGCCCTGCCCCCGATCCTGCGCAGCTTTTTTACCTATAATCTCACCTACGGCAGTTTTGCCGGGATCATGATCGCGCTTTTCTTTTTCTGGCTGGTGGGGCTAGGGCTGGTGATCGGCGCAGAATTGAACGCTGCGCTTGCAGAGCCTGACAGTGATAGCAGGCAAGCGAGCGAAGACGGCGACGCGCAAGACGCAGGTAATGAGTGATGAGGAGGATGCGATGGGTACGGCTGGTCAAGGTCTAATGCAGGGCAAGCGCGGGCTGATTATGGGCCTCGCGAACGACAAGTCGATCGCCTGGGGCATCGCCAAGCAGCTATCCCAACAAGGGGCTGAGCTGGCATTTTCTTATCAGGGTGATGCGCTGGCCAAGCGTGTCAAACCGCTTGCAGAGCAGCTCGGCAGCGATTTCGTGTTTGAATGCGATGTGTCGGATATGGCGTCGCTCGACAGCGCGTTTGATACGCTGAAATCGCGCTGGGACACGCTGGACTTTGTGGTCCACGCAATCGGCTTCTCCGACAAATCGGAGCTGCGAGGCAAATATGTCGACACCAGCCTCGATAACTTCCTGATGACGATGAACATCTCCGCCTATTCGCTGGTCGCGGTGACCAAGCGCGCGGCGGAAATGATGCCGCCATTGCAGGAAGACGGCTCAGGCGGCGGCAGTATCCTGACGCTGACCTATTACGGCGCGGAAAAAGTCATCCCGCATTATAACGTCATGGGTGTGGCCAAAGCCGCGCTGGAGACCAGCGTGCAATATCTCGCCAATGATCTGGGTCCAGCAGGCATCCGGGTCAACGCGATCAGCGCGGGGCCAATCAAGACATTGGCGGCAAGCGGGATCGGCGATTTCCGCTACATCCTGAAATGGAACGAATACAACTCGCCGATGCGCCGCAATGTCACCATCGACGAGGTCGGCGGATCAGCGCTCTATTTCCTATCCGATATGTCCAGCGGCGTAACCGGCGAGGTCCAACATGTAGACGCCGGATATCACGTGGTCGGCATGAAACAAGAAGACGCGCCTGACATTACTGTGTCGTAGGACGCCGGCGACAAGCGATGCCCGCTAAGGCTGGTCAGGCCAGATTCCGCGCGTGTCATAAACCTGTTTGTCAGCACGCTCGGCCAAGGGCACGGATTTGAAGAGGTCGTGGTCGACGAGCACGATCATCACGTCGCATTCTTCAATCGCAGTATCGATGTCACACAGCCGCGCGCCTGTGCCCTTAAGCTCGAGCGGCAGATCGGCAATGTAGGGTTCGACAATATGAATGCGCTCTCGGTACTCGCGCGCCAATGTTGACGTCACCAGCCGCGCGGGACTCTCTCTCAGATCGTCGATATTGGCTTTGAACGCCAAGCCAAGACAGGCGATTTTTGCGTCAGGGTTGGATTTCACCAGAGCCTGCGCCCTGGCAATCACATGATGGATTTTGCCATCATTGACCTGCCGCGCGGTTCGGATGAGCGGGCTTTCATCGGGCGCGCCGTTCACGATGAACCATGGATCGACCGCAATACAATGCCCGCCCACTCCGGGCCCTGGCTGCAGGATATTGACGCGCGGATGGCGATTGGCGAGCTTGATGACTTCCCAAACATCCAATTGCATCGCGTCAGAAATCATCGAGAGCTCATTGGCAAAGGCAATGTTCACATCGCGGTAAGCGTTCTCAACAAGCTTCGTCATTTCAGCGGAGCGTGCATCGGTCGTGACACATGCGCCGCGCACGAAACGTTTGTAGAAGGCCAGCGCCTTGCGCGCACAGCGCGGCGTGATTCCGCCGATTGAGCGATCATTGTTGATCAATTCTTCCAGAATGCGCCCGGGCAAGACACGTTCGGGACAATAGGCAATCGCGACATCCGGCGTGCCCTCGCTTAGGCCAGGCATCGCCAGATCAGGACGCTTCGCAGCGATAGAATCGCGGATTTTCTCAGTTGTCTTCACTGGCGAGGTGGATTCAAGAATGATCGTGTCGCCGCTCTTCAGCACCTTCGCCACTTCTTCTGCAGCCGCAAGGACATAAGAAATGTCGGGCGTGTGCGATCCATCTTTCTCAAATGGTGTTGGCACCGCAATCACAAAGACGTCTGAGCTTGCAACCTCGGTCGATGCCTTCAGAAATCCGCGCTGCACTACGCCTTGGACTAGGCCATCGAGATCGACTTCTTCGATATGAATTTCGCCGCGGTTGATCGTGTCGACCACCTCCGAGGACACATCGACCCCGTGCACGCGCATGCCCGTGCGGGCGATAACGGCCGCCGTGGGCAGTCCAATATAGCCTAGGCCAATAACACAGACAGTGGGTTGATCATCGCCGCGCATGAAAGAGTTTGCCTCAAAACCAAAACAGTCTGAGGTCATTGGAGCAAACAGGTAAATTTAGCGGTAACGATACTCTGGGCGCGCCGCGCCGCCGGCTTATGAGTGCTGATCAAGCAGCAGTTTTGCGATCCGCGCGCTGCTGTGTCCATCGCCAAACGGGTTATGCGCCTGCGCCATCGCGGCATAAGCGCCCGGATCATCCAACAAGGCCGTGGCGGCCTCGACAATGGCCTTATGATCAGTCCCCACCAGCTTTGCGGTCCCCGCGGCAACCCCCTCTGGACGTTCGGTGGTCTCGCGCATCACCAGCACCGGCTTACCCAGCGCAGGAGCCTCTTCTTGGACGCCGCCGCTATCGGTCAGCATGATGTCTGCCAGCTCAAGCAAATGCACGAAATGCGGATAATCAAGCGGTTCGATCATCGCGACATTGCTCAGCCCCTTTAGCTCCTGATCCATCACCGCGCGCACATTGGGGTTCGGATGGACCGGAAAGATTAGCGCGGTATCATCACGCGTGGCCAATTCAGCAATGGCCCCGGCGATATTCTCCAACCCTCCGCCAAAGTTCTCACGTCGGTGACTGGTCACTCCAATGATACGCTTGCCAGCAAATCGCTGCTTAAGCTCATCCAAACCGCCGGCGAGGCCCGGGTTATCGGCAATGCGCTGCGTCACCCAGTGCAAGGCGTCAATCACAGTGTTGCCTGTGATGTGGACCTGCGCCTCAGGGACGGCCTCTCGCATCAAGGCTTCAGCCGAAGTCTGCGTTGGCGCAAAATGCAAATCGGCGATGGTGCCGATCATCTTGCGGTTCACCTCTTCCGGCCAAGGGTGATAGATGTTGTAGCTGCGCAGGCCAGCCTCGACATGGCCAACCGGGATTTTCCGGTAATAGGCGGCCAGCGCCCCTACCATCGCGGTTGCCGTGTCGCCCTGAACAAGCACACGATCAGGTTTGACCTCATCCATCACAGCACCAATTTTCAGCAAAAGCCGCGATGTTAGTGCATCAAGCGTTTGATCAGGCTGCATGATATCAAGATCAAAGTCGGGCGAAATCTGGCCAATCTCGAGCACTTGATCAAGGATCGCTCGATGCTGCGCTGTGACGCATACGATCGGCTCCAAGCCCTCGGTCGCTGACAAAGCCTGCACGACCGGAAACAGCTTAATGGCCTCTGGCCGCGTGCCGAAAATGACGAGAACCTTAGGGGCAGTTTTTTGGGCCAAATCAGTGCTCTTTGCTTTGCCTTTTTTCATTTCTGAGCTGGGCTTATCACATCACAACTTTGGGTAAACGATCACTTGGTGATCGCTTCAGAATTTCTAGAGAATATGATCTAAATATCGAGTTTGGTCGAAGCCTGCATCTCCCCCGAAAACAACTAGTTTGCGACTTCACGATCCACATTGGCGTGCTTTGCGGCAAAATTTCTTTCTCTGCATCAAGCAGTGAATAGCGCTTGGACGAAGAGGTTGTTCAATTTGTTGCAACTCATGCGAACGACGTATAAACTGACGTAATTCTCGCAGACTGAACAGCACAAGTGCAATTCTCATGCAATTATTGATATCCCTAGTTGTCGGCATTCTTGAAAAGATGTCGCAATGGTCCCGTGCTCGAAAACGGGCCATGGTGTTCGCTCAAGATTTTTGCTTGCTCATCTTATCAGTCTGGATCGCGTATTCTCTGCGCGTGGGTCAATGGGAATTATTTTCTGACCCCATTATCCGATTGCTCACTGGCGGCGTTGCGCTGATGGTCCCGATCTTTTGGTCGTCAGGGGTCTACAACACCATCTTCCGGTATGCAGGTGTGGGCATGATGCGCACCCTCGCGCCGCCATTCTCCATCTACACGGCCGCGATGTTCGGTGCGTTCATGGTATATGGGTTTGCAGGCGTGCCGCGAACGATGGGCTTGCTTCAGCCGTTTACTTTCTTTCTCTTAGTGGTCGGTTCACGGATCGCTGCACGCTATTTCTTTATCGACATATTAGAGCGCGGAAATACCCAAGGTGAAGTGCGCAAAGTCCTGATCTACGGAGCAGGCCGTGCCGGACAGCAACTCGCGAGTTCCATCCGTTCTGATCCGCTGATGCAAACGGTCGGCTTTATCGATGATGATATACGGTTAGCCGGGCAATGGCTCGACGGTGCACCAGTTTTTGGAAGCACGAAGCTAGGTGCCCTGATCGACCGTCGACAGATTACGGACATTCTGCTCGCTTTGCCGCGCATCTCGCGGCAACGGCAACAAGAGATATTGCGTCATTTGCGAGAATTTGACGTGGATGTGAAAATTCTACCAAGGGCCCGGGATATCGTAGACGGCCAGGTCTCGTTGAGTGACATTCGGCCCGTCGAGATTGACGATCTTTTGGGCCGTGAGGCCGTTAAGCCCAACGAGCTACTTCTTGGCCGCACGATTGTTGGAAAAACGGTTCTGATCACTGGAGCAGGCGGTTCGATCGGAAGCGAGCTTTGCCGTCAAGCTGTCCAGATTGGTGCACGGCGACTGTTGTTGTTCGATCAGAATGAGTTTGCTCTCTACAGCATTGACAGTGAACTGCTTGCGCAGCAAGCGACTGTGCAAGCTTCACCCTGCGAGATCATCCCAATTTTGGGCTCGGTAACCAATCCTGAGCGATTGGCACATATTTTCGCGCATCATGACATTGATACCGTGTATCATGCCGCTGCTTACAAGCATGTGCCGTTGGTCGAAGCCAACCCGATCGAAGGGGCCCGCAATAACATTTCTGGAACACTGGAAGTGATGAAGGCGGCCAGCAGTTCAGGTGTGCGGAGTTTCACTTTGGTTAGCACTGACAAGGCAGTCCGTCCTACCAATGTTATGGGGGCAACCAAGCGCACCGCCGAGCTGGTAGTGCAGGCGTTTGCTGAAGAGCAAAGTGAAATGTGCTGCTCAATGGTGCGTTTTGGAAATGTACTGGGGTCGAGCGGATCAGTCGTACCTCGCTTCGAGGCGCAGATCGCTGCGGGCGGCCCAATCACCCTCACCGACAGGGCAATTACCCGGTTTTTCATGACCATTCCCGAGGCGGCTAATCTGGTGATTCAAGCCGCTGGTATGGCGAAGGGTGGAGAGGTTTTCTTATTGGATATGGGACAACCGATAAAAATCTATGACCTTGCCCGAACAATGATCGAGCTGTCTGGCTTAAAAGTCTGTGATGAAGATAACCCCAGCGGCGACATTGAGATACAAGAGGTAGGCCTGCGACCAGGCGAAAAACTGTTCGAAGAACTATTGATTTCAGACGAAGCGCAAGCGACCAATCATACCCGAATTTTCAAAGCCCATGAAAATTTCCTTGCGTGGCCGGAAATCACCAAGATCGTTGAACGATTAGGACAATTAGAAGAGGAACAGCACTTGATTGCGTTGCTTCAGCAAGTGGTTCCAGAATTTACCTTCAAAGGCGGCAGCCCCTCCGCGAGATCAGGAACGTAAGACTGTATTGCGCCATATCGCTCAACCAACAAGTCACGCGATGCCGGACCTAGTAGCAAAATGATCGCAGCCCTAGATGCGAGAGTGGATTGTTGAGGGGCATTACGCCGCTAAGAGACAGTGACGCTCTCAATTTCCCCCTTAATCGCCGACCGTCCAGTAAACGAACGACCGTGGATTTGGATGGTCATAAATTGGCAATCCTGCGGCATGTTATCCAAACTGACGCTTCGATCAAGAGTAGCGAAACTGCGATCTACAAACGGCGTTCTGACCCCATCACAGTACAAACGCAGCCGAACAGCCTCCAGCTGATCTTCAGGCTCAACTGAGTGAGCAATCTGGATTGTACGGAGAGGACGAGGTGCAGGAATGGTCCGCGACATCAACACTCCGCCACTGCCCGACCGCACGAAGATCTCCACGGCACTCTCGTCTCGGCTCAGCTGAGCTCGTAAGTCCTTACTGTCGGCAAAACGCCAATCGAGCGGTGAGTACATTGTCGGCCAATTACTTCTTTGCACGACGCGTTTCGTTTCTTGGACCCATTCAAGTTGGGCTTGAGCCTCAGCAAGATAGCCACGCGCGACCAACCGATCAATCAGCAGTTGGTCCAAAGAATCGCTTTGATAAGGAATTTGTTGGCTGAGCAAGGCAGCGTTGACGACCGCGTCCGGGTCGGCGGCAGCCAATTGCAAGAACCGCTGTTGCCAAGGTGATTCATTTCTGAATGCAAAAGCAAAAACCGGGAGCGTTTCAGGGTTAGTGAGTGCCCGTTGCAAGACCGGGCCAAATTCAGCCAATCGCTCCGGATGTACTCGCAGGATTTTATCCAGCGTCTCAACAAACGCTCGCAAGTCGTCATCTCTGCCATATTGGTCCAGAGCAACGCCTTGGAGCGACAGTGAACGACGGTGAAGCTTTAGCGCAGACGTCAAAAATGCGCGCCGCCTTGCCTCACTGTCTTGTGCCAGCGCTATCAGTGCCAACGCGCTTGGGTTGATTGGATCATTCTCAAAAGCTTTATCGGCCAATGGCGACGAATCCCGCGCCTCTCCTCTCAGCCTACCTATATCCAGGCCAACGGATGAAGCACCTGGGACTGACGTGCCGTTGTCAGCGCCAGAGGCCGCCTCTTTTTGGGTTTCCGCAAGCCTTTGCATTGCTAGCCGGCTCATAGCCAAGCCATTTCTTGGATTGAGTTGAAGCGACAATTCGGGATTAGACCGAAGCAAAACGCCACTCGCTGACTGCAGCGCCAATAGGAATGCGAGCACGATTGCGGCTACACAAATTGGTAGCAATCGCCCCCATCGCAAGCTGTTCATAGCCGTGACCCTAAGACCCTAAAAGTGGCGAATTACTCGTCCGCGTCATCACGGCCATAACCGTAGCCATAGCCATAGCCCTCGCCATAACCATAGGCAGACTGACGTTGATCAATCTTCGTGACGATCGCACCATTTATGTTTGCACCGGCTGAACGCAATCGATCAAGCGCTCGGCCAATTGCACGAACCTTTACTCGATCCGCCTCAATCACATAAATCAAACCATCGACAGATTTGGATAGTTCAAGCGCGTCAGCAAGAGCCAAAACCGGAGCTCCGTCGATAATTACCTGATCATACTGAGACTTCGCGTCCTCAAGGATTTCACCAAGTCTCTGCCCCGCGAGCAGTTCAACCGGGTTGGGTGGTACTGGACCTGCCAACAGGTAGTCAAAGCCAAACTCTTCGGAATGTTCAACGCTATCACGTAGGTTGTCCAATTGCCCAGAAAGTAGGCCAGCCAAACCCTGCGGGTGCCGAGGGGTAACATTAAGCGTCGCTGCCAACACCGACTTACGCAAATCGGCATCCAGCAGGAGCGTTCTCTTGCCCAAATGAACAAAGCTCGCAGCAAGCGCCAATGACGAAAACGATTTGCCTTCCGACGGCACTGACGAGGTTAGCATCAAAGTTTTTGGTGCGCCGTTTGCGGTTAGGAACGTAAGGTTTGTCCGCACGGAGGCATATGCTTCGCTGACCTCTGAAGAGCGCTCGGCCACTTGCCCGACGAGTTCCGGACTGTCGTTTCGCGGAATAGCGCCAAGCAAGGCAACCCCCAGCTCCGACTTCACATTTTGCGGATCACGCAAGGTCTGACTCATCGCAACCCTTGCAAACAACAGCAGTGCCGCAATTCCAAGGGAGCCAAAAAAGGCAATTGCCAAGTTCAAAGCCCAAGATGGCGAGTAAGCGAACCGAGGAGTCTCAGCCGCATCGATCAGCTTGATGTTATTTTGACCGGCTCCCGCTGCTTCAAGTTCTTTCAAGCGCTGCAGCAAGCTGTCGTACAGTTCTCTATTTGTGTCCACTTCACGTTTGAGAATACCGTAGCGGATCCCCTGATCTTGCTGGGTGAGAAAGTTTGATTTGACCGAAAGAAGTTGCCGGCGAAGCTGACCCTCCTGAGCACGTGCAGCCTCAAGTTTAGCAAGCGCCGCCGCGCGCGAGCCCGAATTCACTTCACTATTACTTTCGGTAATCACTCTTTCCAGCGAGGCCACCTTTGCAGTAGCCTCTCTCAGAGGAGGGTATTCCGGGCCAAAATTCGCAGAAAGTTCAGCCATCTCGGCTTTGGCAAGGGCCAGGCGGTCGGTTAACACAGGCAATGTAACGGCCCTGCCTGTTCCGATAGAGCTCAGCTCAGCTTCAGCAGCAATACGTTCTGTAACCGCTGCAGCAAGAGCTTCATTAAATGCGCTCAATTCTGCACCAGTTAGTGTTTGGCTCGCCGACTCTGAGCCTGCGGCGTCAGATGAACTGCGGCTTAGAACTAAAATGCCATTGGCGCTGGCATACTCGACCAATTCTTGTTCCGACACCGCGAGCTGATCGCGCAATTCATCGATCTGGTCACGCAGGAATTCCCTAGCTTCAATGTTGTCGCCGAAGCGTTTTTCATAGTTTGCTGCGATAAACTCTTGAGCCCAAAGGTTGGTGATCTGCTCTGAGATTCGCGGCGATGCGCTTGAAAAACCGACATCGACCAAACTCGACTGCTCAATTGGTTCCACTGAGATGTTGTCAAGCAGTGTGTCTAAAACCTGTTGCGTTGTTGCTGCACCGTCTTCGCCTAGACCGAAGGCCTCAAGAAATTCCTGATCGCGCTCAAGATTGCCCGCTTCATTCGCACGCTCTGCCATAAACCGCGATACAAGCAATTCATATTGGGTGTTGAGGTACTGCAGCTCAGAGATGTTGCTTTCTGCAGTTAGCGGGTCGAGGTCAGTGACATTAGCCACCGCCTGCGAAACCTCGATTCTTGAATTAGCTTTGTACAGTGGGGTGCTTAGCAGAGTTATGATAACCCCTAGCAAAAGCCCGGCAATCACTAGGCCCGCCAACCAGTATTTGATGGCAAGAGCTTCATTCCAGTAACGCTCAAAATCAATTGATAGCTCACCGCTCTCGGTCGAATAGTCATATCCGCCGCTATCGCCACGATTAAGGACGGCCGGATCCTGGCCGGCGAAAGACTGCTGGCTATTGCTCAATTTTCAGTCCCCAAGCGATCAATGAGAACGGCCGCACTGATGGCACTAGGCAATAACGAGAGGATCGTTTCCAGTCTGCGCCTAGCCGCCGAGTCGCCTACCATAACAACGTCGTTAGGGTAGAGCTTGGGATCCTCAATATTGCCACCACGGATTGCTTGAAGATTGTACACCCCAATATAAGTTTGCGGTCCGATATCGCGAAAAACCAAAACCTGTTTCAGATCGGAATACTCTGTCTGGCCTCCAGCTGCGTTGAATGCGCGCATCAAAGTCAAGTTGCTACTTACAGGATAATTCCCCGGCGTATCGACTTGCCCACCAATCGAAAATGTGAGTGGCTCAATTTCTTCTGGAATTACAGTTATCTGAGGGTTCTTTACAACCCGCCCTTGCAATTTACTGGCGATCAGTCGTGCAGCCGAATTGGGTGTCTCTCCGGCGAGTTCGATCGGGCCAACAAGCGGATAATCTATCCTGCTCGCGCCGTCGGTCAGATAGGTTCCGCTTAGCAACTCGGAATTCGTAACCGTGATGTTCAACAGTTGCTGAGGTCCAATCGCATAGAAAAAGTTATCTTGCGGAACGGGCAGTGCCTCGAGGTCTGTAACCTCGATATTGCTCGCTGCACCATAAGTGCGCTGAGAGCTGCAAGCACCAACAAGCGAGGCGGCCATCAAGCAGGCCAGCAGCCGTTTGAGATCAAACATTGAAAGCAGAGCCTTGAATGAAAAGTTGAAGATATCGGTTGTCACAATTAATCACTTTTTCCTCGCGCATATGCTGCGAGCTCGAAATTCTTTAGAGCCAAGCTCGCCAAAAGCCAAACAGCAACCAATTGCATGAGGGGAGCACGCAAAGGATAGTCAATTACCGAAGCTGCCCCCAATATCGCGACGGTAGCTGCCCAAAGTAAGGTAGACTTCGCAAACAAGCCCTGTTGCTTAACAAGCTTGCGAAGGTTTGATCCAATCCAAAGCAGCAAAGTGATAAGCAGAAGGGTAGCCGGCAGACCCCCTTCAATAATGATCTGCATCCAGTCGTTATGTGCCTGATTGACATAATTCGGCATAAGCAATTCAGTCGGCTCGAACTGATGATATGCGTCCTTGAAGGCACCAAACCCGATCCCCACCACCCAAAAAGTAGATGCCATCTGGCTAAGGATTGGAAACAGGTCCGCGCGCAAATCTTCGAATGGCTCATCATCGAGCAATTGCTCTAATGCAGGCACATCGTTGAACAGCACGAAGGCTGAAATCAGAGAGGCGATGATAGCCAGTGCGGCGACAAACGCCCATCGCGTCGTGCTTTCCTTGCTAACCTGGAGCTTAGCAAGCGCAAGCGTCTTGTGCTTGCGCTTGCGCAATTTCTGCCCTGGCGGCCGAAACATCAGCAATGACACAAGCAGCGAAAACAGACCAAAAATCAACCCGGCACGAGATCCATTCACCAAAATCGCTAGCAATATCAGAACGAAGGCAGGTGGGTAGACGAAGCGCAACCAGGCTGGGTCTTTGGATTTGGAAGATCCGATCGCAAGGTAGCTAACGACCAACAAGCAAATTGCCGAAAAAGTAGCAGAGTGATTTTCGTTTGCAAACAAGCCAACCGGGCCACCCTCATTGGTGATCCGATAAAAGTAAAGCGCATTTCCAGGGGCAGCCAATTGGAGCAGGCCAAGCGCTGCATCAAGCAAGCCAAGCCCGGCAAGCAAGAGCAACAGCATGCGAGAGTGCGCTCGCACACTCGCGGCAGCCAATAAACCTACTATCGGGACAATCAGGCTCGCTAACGCATTCCAGCTGCTGGTCGGAGCCAGCGATATCGGCCGCCACAAATCACTCTGTTCAAGCAAGGCGTCCAGTTCCGTGATCGGTTTTCGACCTGGTAATAAGTGCCAAAGCGAAGTCGGCAAAGGTATGAGCTGAATTGCCATCCACAAAAGCAAAAAGCAGACTAGGCCGAGCAAAAACCGCAGTGGCTTCGTCTTTTCCCAAGTCAGCCAATACAAAGCGGGTATTATCATCAAGGCGGTAAGCGGTCGCAGGGCGATGATCTGCGGGAGATCTGCACGCGAAGTACCACCGAACGCAGCCACGATGAAGGCCAATAGACCCAGCACACCCCAAGCCAAAACGCGCGATCTATCCTGCGGCGAAAAAGTGTTTTGAATGGAAGAGGGCAAGGTCTTTTCTCTATGCCGATGATCGGCTAAATGGAGGTGAGCAGTAGAGTGTTAACAGAGGCCTTGGCAAGTCAAACTTGAGCAGGCCTCAGCAGCGGCACCTCTCCGTTTCGACATACTGGTTTTCATAGGCAACCAAGGTCGTTATAAGCCCATGATCTGCTTGATGCTGCGTCGGAGCAGCTTCCGTTCCGCCCTTCAAGGTCATAGGCAAACATGCAAATCGAAAAGACAGATTTAGAGGGCGTCTTCGTTATTTCGCCAAAGCGTTTCGGCGATCAACGCGGTTGGTTTTCTGAAACCTGGAAAGCTAGCGCGATGGAAAAGGCCGGCCTTCATCTCAATTTTGTTCAGGATAATCACTCGTTTTCTGCCGAAGTCGGTACGTTGCGAGGTTTGCATTATCAAGCGCCACCATACGCGCAAGACAAGCTGATTCGATGCTCTCGCGGCGCAATTTTCGATGTGGCGGTCGATGCCCGCGTTGGGTCGCCAAGCTTTGGCCACTCCCTAGCGGTTGAGTTGACGGCCGAAAATGGCAAGCAACTCTTAGTGCCGAAGGGCTTCCTGCATGGGTTCGTTACGCGCCTGCCCGACACAGAGGTGCAATACAAAGTAACCGACGTCTACTGCGCTGACAGCGATGGCTCTGTGCGTTGGGATAGCGCAGGTGTCGACTGGGAATTGTTCGGCGATCCCATCCTTTCGGACAAAGACGCAAACGCCGAGGCTTTTGAAAGCTGGAATTCACCCTTTTTATACGGAAAATGACTGTGAAAATACTCGTTACAGGCGGCGCTGGCTTCATTGGCTCAGCAGTCATACGGTTGGCTATTTCACGCGGGCATAGTGTCGTCAACCTCGACGCACTGACGTATGCGGCGTGCCTGAATAACCTAGCAAGCGTAGCAGGAAGCGAGCGGTACACTTTCGAACATGCCGACATTAGAAACCGCCATGAACTGAGGCGTATTTTCTCTGATCATCAACCTGATTTGGTGATGCATTTGGCAGCTGAGAGTCACGTAGACCGTTCTATTGATGGCCCGGCAGAGTTCATTGAAACCAACATACTGGGCACGTTCAACATGTTGGATGTAGCCAGGACATATTGGCTCGAACGAGACAAACCGAGGTCTTTCCGTTTTCATCACATCAGCACTGACGAAGTGTATGGATCTCTCCCGGATGATCCCGCGATCCAATTCACCGAGAGCACACCATACGATCCGCGAAGCCCATACTCAGCTTCAAAAGCCAGTTCTGACCACCTCGTAAGGGCGTGGGCGGAGACCTATGATTTGCCTGTCTTGATAACAAATTGCTCAAACAACTATGGCCCCTATCACTTCCCCGAAAAACTCATCCCTGTAATCACTATCAACGCTTTGCATGGTAAGCCTTTGCCTATCTACGGCGACGGTTCGAACGTTCGTGACTGGTTGTTCGTGGAAGACCATGCTGATGCGCTGCTGTTGGTGTTGGAAAAGGGCGAAATCGGGCGCACCTACAACATTGGCGGTGAAAATGAGTGTAGCAACCTCACACTTGTGAAAACGATCTGCCAAATATTGGACCGCCTTCGGCCACTAGAAGATGGCGTTCCGTACAGCGACTTAATTACGTTCGTGGCGGATCGCCCAGGCCATGACGCTCGATATGCAATCGACCCAAGTCGCATCCGCAATGAATTGGGTTGGCGACCTTCCGTCACTGTCGAAGAAGGCCTAGAGCGCACCGTCCAATGGTATCTGGATAATGAGGATTGGTGGCGACCGTTGATGAGCCGCAAAGGCGTTGGCGAACGCCTTGGTTCGGGCAAATAGCAGATTATCATGAGTATCTTAGTTTTTGGCAAGACTGGTCAGGTTGCGCATTGCCTTCAGAGGCTTGTGCCCGACAAAGATCAGCTCTTGGCGCTCTGCCGAGAGGACGTAGATCTCCGAGATGGCGCAACATTAGCCTCCGCAATCGAACGTTATTCCCCGTCAGCTGTGATCAATGCAGCTGCTTACACGGCGGTGGATCAAGCCGAAGATGAGGAGGAGTTGGCAGGGCAGATCAATTCAGAAGCTCCAGCCGCAATGGCCCGCGCATGCGCAACAAATGATATTCCGTTTGTCCATATTTCCACCGACTATGTTTTCGATGGCAGCGGTGACCAGTCCTGGCGAACAGATGATCCGTCGGGACCCGCTTCGGCTTATGGCAGAACGAAACTTGCAGGCGAACGCGCAATTGCGCAAAATTGTCGCCGCTATGCCATTCTGCGAACATCATGGGTATTTGCTTCACATGGCCAAAACTTCGTCAAATCCATGCTGCGGCTCGGATCAGAACGAGATAAATTGACTATTGTCGCCGACCAAATAGGCGGGCCAACGCCAGCCTTGGCGATCGCAGCGGCATGTATCGATATTGCTGGACAACTAAAGTCCGACATTGCGAAATCTGGCACATACCATTTCTCTGGCGCGCCCGACGTCTCTTGGGCTGAATTTGCAAGAGAGATATTCGCGCAAGCGGAACTACCATGTGAGGTAATCGACATCAGAAGCGCAGACTACCCAACCAAGGCTGTCCGCCCCAAGAATTCGAAGCTCAATTGCGCAACCACACTGTCAGCTTTCCGCATTCACCGGCCAGACTGGCGAGAACATTTGCGCATGGTTTTGACAGAAATTTCAGAAGAGAAAGTCTAGCGAAATGCAACGCAAAGGTATCGTTTTAGCCGGTGGATCAGGCACTAGGCTCTATCCAGTAACTGTAGGTGTGTCGAAGCAGCTGTTGCCCATCTACGACAAGCCGATGATCTATTATCCCCTGAGCGTACTCATGCTCTCCGGTATCCGTGAAATCGCTATGATCACAACCCCAGAAGATCAAGAGCAATTCAAGCGCACGCTCGGAGATGGCGGCCAATGGGGCATCAACCTTACCTATATCGAACAACCCAGCCCTGACGGATTGGCTCAGGCCTACACTCTTGCCGAAGAGTTCCTCTCTGGCTCCCCTTCGGCCATGGTGCTGGGAGACAATATCTTTTTCGGCCACAGCTTATCCGAATTGTTGCTGCAGGCTTCGGCACGAACAGAAGGCGGCACAGTTTTTGGCTATCACGTTGCTGATCCTGAGCGGTACGGTGTTGTCGATTTTGCCGATGATGGGTCAGTCCAGTCGATTGTAGAAAAGCCAAGGCGTCCTGCATCAAATTATGCCGTTACCGGACTCTACTTTCTCGATGGGAGTGCACCACAACGTGCAGCGAAAGTTAAACCATCTGAGCGCGGCGAGCTGGAAATCACCACGCTGCTCGAAAGCTATCTAGAAGATGATCTTCTCAACGTTAGCCTTATGGGGCGGGGCTTTGCTTGGCTGGACACAGGCACTCACGCTAGTTTGTTGGATGCAGGCAACTTTGTACGCACGCTTGAACAGCGGCAGGGAATGCAAACTGGCAGCCTAGACGAGATAGCTTTCTCACAGGGCTGGATTTCTGACAGAGAGCTGGCAGAGCGTGCCAGCGTCTTCGGAAAAAACGCATATGGCCAATATTTAGAGGGGCTCCTTCCCCAAAAATAGGACGCTTAGCCGAGCTAGCTCAGCCGACGATACAACTCAGCATACTGCTTCGCGTGGCTTTCAAACGAAAACAGTTCGTCAACCAACGCATTATCGGGCTCCGTCAAGTAGGCGGCACGCAGCTTATCTCGAGTGATCTCATCATGGGTATGAGGGTCATAGGCGATGCCTAACCTATTGTCCTCAACGATCCGAGCAGCGCCTCCGCAATATCTATTGCAAAGCACTGTACTTCCAAAAGCGCTGTACTCCGCCGTCTTTGTGGCCAAAACTGAGTGCGCGAGGCGCTCTTCAATTTCATTCTGCGGCAGGCGATAGGCTAGCGCAAAAAAGTCGCCTTGGGACAGGTATTCGTAAACCTGACTAGCAGAAGAGGCAGAAGTAATTCGGAGCTCCTTGTCGGACAAATCCGAAAAAGCGTCGACAAAATCAGACTTCGGGCTGGTTGTGATCAAATGTAAGCGCGTATTGCCCAATTCAGTTTTGAATTTTGCATATAGTAAAGCGAGAACAGTTGGATCATGCCAAGTCGAGTGGCCTAAAGCTCCGCAATAGCTTAGAGTAAAGCTTTCCTTGTTTGGGTCTTTATGCTTTGGGAATTGCTTGGCGAGTTTTGTGTCGCAGCTGAGCAATACACACTCTGAATCTGTGCTACCCAACTCTCTAAAATACTCTTGCATCGTATGCGATACAGACACGATGCAATCGGTGCCCTCGATCAGCATTTTCTCAATTTTCTTCCGAAACAAAAGTGCTGATATTTTCTCATTGTAATTCAAGCGGTAAGCAACCTCCTCCGGCCATAGCCCTCGAGCATCAAAGATAATTGAATAGGGCAGCCCAAACGTCTCTCGAGCCCTAAGTGCAGCGTAGGTTGCGTGGTATGAGCGGCAGTGAACAACTGCACTCCCCTTCAACTTCTCTGCCAACGCGCGATGCGCACCGCTCGGATGTAAACGATGAAATTTGCGCTCATCTGAGTTGATGTCACTTTGGAGAGTTCGTATCCAAACGATCGAAAATGGTATCCGGCCAAGCATGTCGGAGACTTTTCGCAATTCGTCACGATAGCCAAGTCGCTCGCGCACGAGCCCACTATGAACGATCGGCACACCAGAAACGAACTGATATTCAAATTCAGGAGCAGCGGCACTGTTATGAAGGAACTGGCCGATAGGCTGCGAACCAAAGACCCCATAAGAGCGAGGCGTTTCTCCCCACGTGAGATATGTAATCACTGTTTGTAGCCTCTCATGCTGCACCTGTAATGACTTTTCGTTGCGACCGCCCCGCTGAGCTACGTGTCAGGCAACAACGTGAAAAGCATCGATAAAACCGCACGGCTAATGCCGCCGAAGAGCATGTCATTCAAGGCTATGCTCGTATTATATGTTGGAAGCGAGCAACCCTACACCAAGAAGGATGTTGGCCCAAACTAAGGTGCTACCAACCTTTCTAAATCCATAGTGCTGCACAAACGGGCCCAATATAATAGGAGTCAAAAACACATAGTATTTTGCATTTGTATAGCCAGGCAACACAAAGACGATGGCGATTATGAAAGCGAGAGCACAGTAAAATTCGAAGTACAGGTCTTTTCTGAAATATTCATGTTTCTCAATATTATTGAAAAACTTAATTGACCGAAATATTTCTTTCAAGAACAGAAGGCCAAAAAGAAAAGTGAGGGGTGCAAAAATAACGCCTGAAGGTGTCATGAATGTGAAGGTCATGAACGTAATACCCGGCCTCAAGAAGAGGGGGTACTTTTCAATAACCTCTATGCCTCGCTCACTATTATACGCTGCAGAGACAGCCGACAATTCGCTACTGAACGAAACAAGCGACCCAATATTTTGGATGAAATCAGTGCCAAACACGTA
Source organism: Erythrobacter sp. S249 (assembly GCF_057364975.1). NCBI lineage: Bacteria > Pseudomonadati > Pseudomonadota > Alphaproteobacteria > Sphingomonadales > Erythrobacteraceae > Erythrobacter > Erythrobacter sp. S249. The sequence goes on from NZ_CP200287.1 coordinate 1,765,417, forward strand.
CAAAACCAATAAGGCGATAGAAAATATAGCAATCGTCGTACGTAGACCTGCATTGTGGAACATGAACCGTGTAGAAAGCCTGAAACCCCAAAACAATAAGAGCAAGATTGCGTTCCCGCTATCAAATACAAACGCAACGGCAAAAATTGCAGCGAAAATCAGAGGTCTATTGAAAAAGAAGATTGCTAATGTGGAGAGCGCTAGAACCCAAGTTTCCTGCGAGAACACAAGCAAATAATAGACATATGCAGGGAGCAACAACGTCAGCAGGGTGGCCTGCAGCATTGATTTGCTACCGATATATCCTCGCACAGCACGGTGATTACGGGCGATCAGATGGATAACGAACGCTAGAAACAGGACGTGGGCCGCGTAGACAGCAAAGCGTATCAACGTAAGGCTGATGGACGACCTACAGTGGGCACCTTTAAGATCGTAGTATAGTCCTGGAACGTGCGCTTCCGGCGCACAGAGCAACGAACGCAACTTGATTTCAGCCCAGTCTGGAACAAAAAAGTAGGGGGAATATTGTCTTACTTCAGAGTTAAACACGCCGAGCACACGAATGATGAAGTCTGGTTCATCGGCTGGCGCTAAGGCAAAGCGAAACAACAGCCCAAACAGGATCGCCAAAACGACGATCTGAAGCTGATCCCTTTTGTTCAGGACCATTACGCCTCCACCCCTTCAAAGAACCGCTTTTGCTTCAGGTACATAAGGAGCAAAACTGGGACAATCGTCACTTTCTCCTTTGGCCTGCGCCGAAGATGGCGCGCTTTTGCTAGGAGGCGGATTAGCCCAATCCAGCCATTTGGCTGCCGAGCAGCCCTCAGAAAGGCAGGGGCATCCATAAGCTCCATAATTTTTTGCATATCGCTCGAATACCAGCCACCGTCTAGCAACTTCAACCGTTGCCAGGCGGCGCCGATGCCCTCATTCGCTCCAACAACATTGTTGTCATGCTGACGGTAGCGCATTGTCGAGCACGGCAGAATATACCACTTTTTGCCGCTAGCCCGCGTGAAAGCATAGAACAGCCAGTCATGCGCACTGACCTTCGATACGGTTTCCCACTGATCATTCAGAAAATGTCGCAGGTCTGTCGCTGTTGCTCGAGTGAAGACATATGTACAACCCGGTCCCGCCGCCTCAAAGAAATGGTCAAATCGCGTCTGGGGATAGGACTTTTTAATTAGGGTCGCTCGGCCATCAGGCCAAAAGGCCTCGACATCAGATGATACTGCATCCGCTTTGTGGGTATTCAGGGCTTGAATCGAACGAGCCAGCTTGTCGGGTAACCACAGATCATCTTGGTCACAAAGCGCGACGTATTCAAACTCTTCCCACGGCGCATTTCGCACTAGAAAAATGAAATTCTGCCCAGCCGAGCCCGCCTTAGGGCCTTGCAGCAAGGTCACTTTGCCCCGCCGATATGCATTGACAATATCGCAGGTACAATCCGTCGATCCATCATCGCTGACAAAAACCTCAATGTCGAAGCCATCGTTGGAGAAGATCGAATCTAACTGATCCTCAATATGCTCAGCACCATTGTAGGAGGCTAACAGAACAGCAATTCGCGTCATGGTCGCCTTGCAAATTTCCAAGCCCCATTCTCTCTAACCCAACCTCACAGGAAGGTGGAGTTTGATCCGCAGAGACCATGAAGCAGGTTTGTCATCAGTGAATCGCAGAGGCTTCCGCGCAATCACACATCGAGGTGTGGGGGCTAACTTATAGCCGCTGCGAGGTCCATAGCTTTCACGACAGGCTGTCCCACAGTAGCTACACCTTAGCTTTCAAAAGGCAACTTTGCTCACTCGGCTTAATCCGGCCTATTTTACGACCTTGTCGCCTTGTCCACGCCCCACAGCTGTCGCCAGCATAATTTTTGCATCTAGGACCAAAGACCGCAGCTTGGCATATCTCTGATCAGATATTGCAAGCCGTTGTGGCTCCGACATATCAATACCACGAATTTGCGACAGGCCCGTTATGCCTGGCAGAATATCGAGTACGCCACGCTCACGCCTCGCTTCAATCAATTCCACCTGCACAGGTAAGCAAGGTCTTGGCCCAATCAGGCTGACTTCACCTTTGAGAATGTTCACCACCTGGGGCAGCTCATCCACTTTAGTGCGCCGCATGAACGCTCCGATTTTTGTTATCGACGCTGCGGAAACTTCATGGGTTCCAGCCTGCTTAGTGCCGAGCGTCATTGTCCGAAATTTGTAGCATATGAACGGCTTACCTTCACGCCCAATCCTAGTTTGTGCAAACACACCGGGCCCCGTGCTGTCCAACTTTATCGCCACCCAAAAAGCAATCAGCAACCACCAAAACAATGCAATCACAGCAACCGCAAATGTTTTGTCGATCAGCCACCGAAAGCCGCTATACAAAAGGTTCTTGCTTTTATCATCGGCCAGAATGACAGACACCTCAGCATCTTCTTGCGGTCCGCGCTTACTTACATAATCCGCCAAAAGCTGAATATGACCTGTTGGTAACAACGCAGCTGCCATCGAGAACAGACCGCGGGCAACCACTGCGGGCAGGTGATTGAGAAACGAAAGACGACCAGCCCACTGCGTTGCGTACATCGCGGGCAAGAAAACTGCGACTGATCGCAAGCCCTGGATCGCCTCGAGCTCTTTTGCTCCAGCTCGTTTGCTCCTAGCATATGCTGAACTGTTCGTTTCATCCAATGCATGCACGGATGAGGTGAACACAAATTGCTCTATGCCAGCGGCCTTCGCTTCAAGCGCGACCTGACGCATGAAGTCGACGTTAACTTCAAAAATCTCAGCTTCGGATAGATCGCTATCATTGTTTGCCACCGCCAAATGCACGAGAACATTATAGCCCTGCGCTTGATCAGCGAGCTCAGAATAAGAAGATACTGAAACGCCTGGGTATAATTGCGCCAAAAGCTCACTATCGCGTCCGATCACTAACAGCTCATGATCGCCCTTCCTTAGGAGCGGAACGAGCTGCTGACCGATGAACCCAGAGGCTCCGGTTATTGCGATCTTCAATGGTATCTTCACCTTCTAATTAGGTCCGAGGCGTCTATGCCAGCCTTTGCCAGATCGTCGTTTATCTACGAGAGTACAACAAGAGCCCAAGGCACTCTTATTAAGAATTTTGGCCAACAAAGCTGTGTTGCCGCGCCCACAAGCGATGAAGGCTTTCAGAAAAGTCGCGCTCCAACCCCTAAACCTCTTTCTGAAAAGTTGTTCGGCCAGCCCCAATCATTGCCACTGATGCCACACCCCCCGTAGAAACCTCTTATACTTTAAACTCGCAGCCAGGTACCTCAAATAGACATTCGAAAGTTCCATCAAACCAAGCTTTTTCGACGCGCTAGGCTCGTTCATGATAACGCTATAACCCAGAGCTTCAGCTAGCTGTGGCGGGGACATGCCAGAGCACTCGATGCCCGTGTAATCACAAAAATACTGGTTGGCCCGCATGTGTAGAAACATTGCCGCCATTTCATCAGGAATAACATTACTAACTTTTTTCGACTTGATTGGGCCCCGCACGTCGTGCTCCCAGCTCGACAACTCCACCGTATCTGCTTCTTTGCGGTCCTCAAGTACGGAAGGCGGCGGCGCGCTCATTCCAAGAAAGTCAAATATTCGATCCAGCTCGAGCGTAGGATCCTCCGTTAAGTTCTCGTATTTCACAACCAAGACACGGTCGCGCTTCGCCATTTCATGAACAATAAGGTTCGCAAAAAACCAGCGCCCGACGCAAACGAATGGTTGAAGGCCGCGTTTGCGCAGCGACTTATAAACGGAAACAGGATGCCTCACGATCATAACAAATTTTGCATCCGGAAGTCTCAAATGAAGGTGCGGAAACGAAAAAATATTATTCGGAGTCTTTTCCACAAATGAGGAGCAGTCTGCGGACGCAGCTAGCCTCTGCATTTCTGAAAGCGCGAAACCAACGTAGTCACTGGGCGATTGGGAAAATTCCGGAATTTTGGCAAAGCCGTTAAACATAGCAGCTTGCTCAAACGGATAATGAATGTGGTATCCCCGCTTTGCATGACGAGTCCAATTGCTTTTCAAATCGGGAATGCGGTCTGCGCACCAATCAGGTTTGTCAAAGACGTTCAATTCTCGCGTTTGAAATATTTCAGGATGCCCGCCTAATAATGTCACCAGCAGAGTACTGCCAGAGCTAGGTGCGTTTCCAAGAATTATGGATTTTGAGTCAGACATTTATTAGGCTTTTCTTTTATTATTATCGATTCTTGATGAATCCAAAAACAAGAGTCCTAGACAAAAGTATACTATTGCATTCACAATTGCATAAGCCTCGATCATGGGCTGCTCATTGATATAGTTGATCGCAATCACCACGGCCCCAATTCGGGCAATTGTAGTGAAAAAGCGCGCGAACAGGAGTTTCTTCTGTTTATCGGCGACCATCATCACCATCGAGACTGGCGATGCGATAAATTGAAGCAAAATTGACGGCGCCAACCATGTCACAATGAACCCTGTCCGCGTCCATTCGCTGCCAAACACAAACGGAACAATCAAGGGCGACGCAATTGCGACAAGGAGTATTGGCCCGACGCCGACCCAAAAAAGTCGCTTCATAATTTTTGATGTGAGCTGGTGGAGTTTACCATCCGCCATAGCTTCTGGCGCCCGTGAGACATACACCTGCGCAATAGATGCGCCCAAAAGAGACATCGGCGCAGACATGATTTGAGTGGCGAGATACAAAAATCCAGCCTCGGTTGCAGAGTTTGCAGCGATTAAAAGAATAGGGATTTGAAGGCTTGCAATATTCAGCAATGCCTCAGGTGTCGAAAATAATGGAAATCGGTAGTGCCTCTTCAGGGAAGCTCTCATCTTGCTGAATGAGATTTGCCGGAACACGGACCAATCTGAGCGAAGCGCTCGCATGCTCAAACTGAGGCTCCCAGCCCCAATATTGGCCACATTGCCGAGCAAAAGACCTATCGGCCTCCAGCCAGCGAACCCGAACGCAACCAAAATGGCAACCCCGGTCAAAGCTTGACTGACACGTGTGCGAGCGATGTCTCCGAAGCGGCGTGCCCGCGTGGACCAAAACTGGATGGCAGCGTAACTTCCGGCTGCACAAACTCCAATCGGAATTAACCACAAATATGGAGCGAACTTTGGAGAACCGAGCCAAGTCGCCAACTGCGTTGGGAGAAACCATACTAAAACAGAGCAAAGCACCGTAACTGAGGTGAGGCCGAGAAGCGCCAAAGCCAACAAATTCGCAGCATCCCCGTCGTTGTCGGCTATGGGGATCGCGATTTCAAGACGAAAGCAAGAGATAACTGAGACCAAACTAACCACCGAGAGATAAACCGCTAAGATCGAGAAATCTTCTGGAGAGTACAAGCGTGTTGCCAAGGGCAGCGCAGCAATCGAAATTATCCGGCCTAACGCAGTACCGGACGCTAGTTTTAGAATATCTTGCAAGAAAGTGCTGTCCAGAAGACTGGAAAAGCGATTGCGCAAGGACTTAGCCAAAGACACTGAAAACCGCCTGCCCCAGGCCGTCCGTAACTTGATCAATGTCGCGATCGGCCAAATAGGGATGGATCGGCAAGCTCATCACTTGCTCAGCAGCGCGGTCTCCTTCAACAAGTGAGACATTGTGATCGGCGACGGCCGGTTGCCGATTGAGCGGGAGTGGGTAATGGACCGCTGTTGGGACGCCAAGCTGCTTCAGCCGCGCCTGAATATCCTCGCGATTATTGACCTGCACGGTAAACTGAGCCCAAGCACATGTGTTCCCATGCGTGATGGTCGGCATTTTCAAATGGTTGTGACCGCCTAGTCGCTCCACATAAATATCTGCAATCCGTTGCCGAGCAGCAATCTCGTCATCCAAAATAGCCAACTTGGGCAACAAAATCGCCGCCTGCAGCGTGTCTAGTCGAGAGTTTACCCCGACACATTCATGATAGTACCTTTTCGTCTGGCCATGCCGCGCAATCTTACGCAGCTGCTTCCCAAGCTCGGGTTCAGAGGTGAAAATAGCTCCTCCATCGCCGTAACAGCCGAGCGGCTTTGAAGGGAAAAAGCTCGTACACGCAATCGTGGATAGGTTGCAGCTCTTACGGCTATTTTGGCTGGCACCAAAACTCTGAGCCCCATCTTCAATAACTGGCAAGCCGTGCTTTGCTGCGATCAAATTAATCGCATCAAAGTCTGCGGGCTGGCCGTAGAGTGAAACCGGGATGATAGCTTTCGTTCTTGATGTGATCGCGGCTTCGAGCAAGGCAGGCTGCATGTTGAAAGTCACAGGATCTATATCAACGTAGACTATCTTTGCGCCCAGCACCGCGGTGGTTTCAGCCGTGGCAATGTAGCTGAAACCTGGCGTGATCACTTCATCGCCAGGCCCCACACCAAGGGCCATGAGGGCGATTTGCAATGCATCTGTGCCATTGGCAACAGTGATGCACTCGCTCGCGCCAGTATAGGCAGCCAGCTTCTCCTCAAGCTCAGAGACTTCCGGCCCGAGAATATACTTTCCATGGCTCAACACGCGAGCGATACCGGCGTCAATATCCTCGCGCAAACGAGCTTGTTGAGCAGCTAAATCTACAAATGGAATCATTTTTCAGCCTGTTTCCGAACCACAGCAGTGCCTCGAAGAGTGTAACTATCACCAGTATGGCTGCAAATCACCTGCCCTTCACCCTCTAGCGGCAACTCGAGCTGCTCGCCGTAAGCACTCATCCAGCCAATTTGTCGACCAGGAACACCCACAACAAGCCCAAAATCAGGAACGTCCTTGTTCACCACTGCGCCCGCACCGACGAAGGCATAAGCGCCCACAGAGATTCCGCACACAATAGTGCAATTAGCTCCTAAAGTTGCACCTTGTTTAACCAAAGTCGAACGATATTGATCCTTACGCTCTATCAATCCTCGCGGATTGTATACGTTAGTAAACACCATCGAAGGTCCACAAAAAACGCCATTTTCTAGCGTCACATTGTCATAAACTGACACGTTGTTTTGCACCTTGCAGTTGTCGCCAATTACAACTTTGCTGCCAACAAATACATTCTGCCCGAGTGAGACACCTTTACCAATTCGCGCTCCACTGCAAACATGAACAAAGTGCCACACACGGCTCCCTTCGCCAATTTGAGCACCTTCATCGATTATGGCGCTTGCATGTTGGAAAAAGCTCACACTATTTTCTTGCAAAGTCATGAGCTCACACTATTTTCTTGCAAAGTCATGAGTCAGGTCGCTAATCTGTGCAATTGGCGCATTTCGGATGTCCGCAACGGTCTCGATAGCTACACGGTTCTCTTCAACGCCAAAACCGCCTCCAGCGAGGATATCTTCGTAAATTTTGGTATGCAATTCCGTGAAGCCTTCGGAGAATTCCAATGTTTCTCCATCAGCCATGACCGAGCGATAGGTGCGCTTGCCCTTTGCCCGTTCTTCAGCAGGCACGTCATTGCAGTCAAGAGAGAGAAACCATCGCACGCGCGCGCGCTCATATTCGAGATAGCCCGCAGCCTTTGTCGGAGTGTTTAGATGGACAAGGCTCTCTTGCAGTCTGCCATAAACGAAGTGCAGCATGTCAAAAAAATGGACGCCGATGTTGGTGGCAATTCCACCTGACTTTTCTTGCGCACCCTTCCAGCTCTTAAGGTACCAGTTTCCGCGGGACGTAATGTAGGTTAAATCCACCTCAACCTTTTGGTTGTCTGGAGCTTGAGCGATGCGGTCGCGCAAAGCCAAAATTGCCGGATGCAGACGCAATTGCAGAATGGTATGGATTTTTTGGCCAGTATCAGCCTCGACCGCCTTCAGCTCGTCAATATCTTCCGGATGCAACACCAGAGGCTTTTCGCAGATTGCATCCGAGCCCGCGCGTAAAGCCCATTGCATATGAGCCGAATGCAGGAAATTGGGTGAGGCGATCGAAACGTAATCAAGCGCAACACCCGCTCTGCGCTTGCTGCTGAGGTGGGCATCAAACATTTCAAAGTCGGTAAAGAACTGAGCATCGGGAAAATGACTGTCTATAATGCCAACGGAATCGCTCGCATCCATCGCAGCAACCAGATCATTACCAGTGTCACGGATCGCTTTCATATGGCGGGGTGCGATGTACCCAGCGGCACCAACGAGGGCAAAATTCTTCATTGATTTAGGCCTTAACAATATGATCAGCAGGGGCGCGATACACCCCGCGAGTGTCCACTATGAGCTTCGCGTTTTCGCGGATCATTTCATAATCAAAATTCGCATGGTCTGTCGTCAGTACCAACGCATCAAATTCAGCAATTATCTCTGGCGTAAGAGCCACTGACTTTAGATCAAAAGTGTGATTTCGCATTTTTGGAAAAACGCGGACGTGCGGATCAGAATACTCGACTTGCGCACCTGAATCACGAAGTCTTTCCATCACTTCAACAGAGGGACTTTCGCGCATATCATCAACGTTCTTTTTGTATGCGATTCCTAAGACCAAGATCCGGCTACCGCGCAACGCTCGGCGATTGTCATTCAACGCAGCCATCACCTTGCTCACGACATAGTCTGGCATCGCTTGGTTGATCTCGCCAGACAGCTCAATGAATCTGGTATGCAGTCCGTACTCCCTTGCCTTCCAAGTAAGATAAAATGGGTCGATGGGAATGCAATGGCCGCCGAGACCGGGGCCTGGATAGTAAGGTGTGAAGCCAAATGGCTTAGTTGCGGCAGCATCAATCACTTCGAAGATGTCAATCCCCATGCGATCCGCCACGATCTTCATCTCGTTCACCAAGCCGATATTTACCGCGCGATGAATGTTCTCAAGAAGCTTTGTCATTTCAGCGGCTTTGGTAGAAGAAACCGGCACAACCCGGTCGATCGCTTGACCGTAAAGAGCTTCGCCAACCGCCAAACAGTTCGGGGTGTGCCCCCCTACGACCTTGGGTATCGTGTTCGTCGTAAAATTGGCATTGCCAGGATCTTCACGTTCAGGTGAATAGACCAAGAAAATGTCTTCACCGACCCCCAGACCACCAGCCGTAATGCGTGGCAGCAGCTCTTCTTCTGTTGTGCCCGGGTAAGTTGTGCTTTCCAAAGAGACTACTTGGCCAGCCCGCAAATACGGGAGAACCGACTCTGTGGTCTGGACAACATAGCTAAGATCAGGCTCGCGGTGCTTATTTAAGGGGGTTGGCACACACAGAATGAGAGCGTCTGCCACCGATGCTCTACTGAAATCAGTGGTGCATTCCATACCCGCAGCATTCGCAGCAGCGACATCGGAATCGCTAATGTGCTCAATGTGTGAATGCCCCGCGTTTAGTGCCTCGACTTTTTCAACATCAACATCAAAGCCAATCACTTTGTAGCCGAGTTCACTGTAACGAAGCGCTAATGGCTGGCCCACATAGCCCATGCCAAGAACACCGATCACAGCGTCACGGCCTTCCAGCTTTTCAATCAGTTGCTCATTTGCGGCAACCGGCAGGCGAGTAGCCATGTTTGTCCTTTCAGTGATATAAGAGCAAGCGTTGCAACCCGCTCTTTAAGCGAACTCTTATCATTTGTCATAGCGCAAGACGATCGGCTGCCCTCTATGCGAAATCTATTGCTTGAGGGCATTTATGCAAACTCATAGCCGTTGCTGCTAATCGTTAGGAGCAGTGCCATCGCGGTATATTCTGCGCCCTATTCAAGCCACACATCGATCTGTCAACGCTGGGTGCCTTTTTAGCGCTTTCAAGTTCGGGCAAGAATGCTCGAATGCAATGAGCATTAGTGCCTTTCTCATACTCCACTCCCGGGGTTTTGGACCGTTACGGAGCAGAGCGCTTAACAAAAACCCGATTACTTGCACTGGTGACCACGCTCCAAAACCGCCCTATATGCCATGGGATTCCTAGGAGACCGTATGCGTAAGGTTCTTATTACAGGCAGCGCCGGATTTATCGGCTTTCACTTGTCTCAAATGCTGATCGAAGAAGGCTTCGCAGTTGTAGGATACGACGGGCTAACCGACTATTACGATGTTCGCCTAAAGCAACGGCGCCACGAAATTCTGCAACAAAATTCCAACTTTTACTGCGAATGTGGGCGACTTGAAGACTTTGACGCCCTCCGTGCTTTGGCCCTCACTGAACGACCCGAGATCATAGTCCACCTAGCTGCGCAAGCAGGGGTAAGGTACAGCTTAGAAAATCCTCGAGCTTACTTGGAATCCAACATAACCGGTACGTTCAACATAATGGAAATTGCACGCGAGCTCGAAGTCGAGCACTTGCTGATGGCTTCAACCAGCTCAGTGTATGGCGCGAATGAAAACATGCCATTCGGAGAACGCCAGAGATGCGATACTCCTTTAACCTTTTATGCCGCGAGCAAGAAAGCAAATGAAGCTATGGGTCACTCCTATGCGCATTTGTGGAGCCTACCGACCACGATGTTTCGGTTTTTTACTGTCTACGGACCGTGGGGTCGGCCGGATATGGCATTTTTTAAATTTACAAAGGCCATTTTGGCCGGCGAACCGATCGACATCTACAACAATGGCGACATGTACCGCGACTTCACCTTTGTCACAGATCTGGTGCGCGGGATCCGCTTGCTGATTGATGCCGTACCAGTCCGGCCGGAAGCAGCAGAGGACATTGCTGATTACGACAATCTCTCACCGACCGCGCCCTATCGCGTCGTTAACATCGGCAATAATGACAAGGTTCGCCTGATGGACTTTGTTGAAGCGATTGAGGACGCTTGCGGACGAGAGGCAGTTAAGAACTTTATGCCTATGCAAAAAGGCGATGTACCCGCCACCTGGGCGGATGCGACTTTGCTGAAAGAGCTAACCGGATATGTGCCGGAAACGGATATTCGTGACGGCGTAAAGCAATTTGTCGACTGGTACCGAGACTATTACAAAATCTGAGCCTCAGGCGCACCAGCCGCTCACTAGCGAACTCAGCCCTGTGGGGCTTCCTCAGCAGGTGTGTCAGCCGGCTCTGGCTCGGTCAAAGCAGGCGGTCCGTCTTCGCCTGGCAGCGACTGCGAGCGTTCTCGCTCGAGCCGCTCCAAATATTCGCGTTCGATCTGTTCGACCCGGCGCTGTTCAGCGGCGGCATCGACGTCAATGTTTGACAAGCGCTCTTGGCGCGCTTGCTCGATTAGCTCGCTAAAGCGGATATCCTGACCTTCGGCGCGGTCCTTATAGGCATCGTTGATCAGCTTTTGCGTGCAACCGGTCAACCCGCCTGCGCCCGCTGGATCGCACGCCAGAGTGCCAAAAGCACCAACCAATTCAAGGCTTTCAACCCGGCGTGACCATGCCGTGTTTTGCGGATTGTCCGAAAAGCGCAAGGCAGGCGGAATGCGGAACCGGTCGTCTTCCGGCAGGCGCGCGATCACGCAGATCGTACCCTCTGGGCACGGCGGCGCGTCATCATCGCCGTAAACATAGGCGGTTTGCACATCATCAGGCAGCGCCTCATCTTCCTGAGCCGAAGCAGGCGCGGCAGCCAGCATGGCAGAGGCGCCGAATGCGAGACTGGCGATCAGGGTCTTACGGGGCAGCGACGTCATCGGATGTTCCTCACATGAATTTCTGAGCTTTATATCACACCATCAGCCGTGAACCATGGCTGAAGAGGGTCGCGGGCTAAATCCGCTTGCTGATCTTGATAGCAGCGCGGCAACCCAGCCGGATCGCGCCGGAGAGCAGGCCGTAAGCAGGCGCTTTTTCCGCGCCGTGGGCAATCGCGGCATCGTGATGCTCGCGCTCTTCCTCGCGGAATTTCTCAATCATCTCAGCCAGCTCTGGGTCGGCATTGTCCGCTTCTAGCTCGTCGAGCTGATCCGAATAATGCTTGTCGATCTCGGTTTCGACCGCTGCGGTGCAGGCCATTGCCGCCTCTGGCCCGAGCAAGGCTGTGCCAGCGCCCAAAGCGTAACCGGCCATCGACCAAAACGGTTGCAGTGCGGTCGGGCGAACGCCGCGCTTTGCCATAAGCGCATCGAATTTCTCGCGGTGGACCTTCTCTTGCTCAGCCATGTGGGCGATTTCCTGGCTGTGCGGCCCGCGATCGCCCATCACGGCCAATTGGCCTTCATAAATCCGCGTTGCGCCGAATTCGCCGGCCTGATCGACCCGGATCATGCGGTGGATGTCTTGGCGTTTCATGCTCGCTCCTGCTTAGCTGTCAGCCCCAAGATGGTGATCCCACCAAGACATGAAAAGAGGAAATTCCAACCCGCCAGCGAAATGCCAAATAGGCTCCATGGCGCGACGTCACAGCGTACCAGCGGCGTGCTGGTGTCCATGACCGACACCGCCGCTCCCGGTCCCGAAGGAATGGTCGCGCATCCAGTGATGCCTTCCCACCAGCCATATTCCACACCTGCGTGAAATCCGCCGATCAAGCCGGAGACGATCACCGCCAGTCCGGCGAGAGTGAGCCACAGGCGCTTTGGCGCGGCAAAAAATCCCAGAACCGCAAAGCCAAGCGCAGCGAAATGCGGCCAGCGTTGCCACCAGCACATTTCGCACGGGAACAGGTCAAAACCATATTGCGACACATATGCACCGCCCAGCAAGCCCGCCGGGAGCGCAAATGCCAGGGTCTGAGCGGTCTTCAACCGCGAGTAGTCAGCCATAACGCGCCTGCTTTAGGCGGCCTAGTCGCGCAGCGCTACCGAACTTGCCGTCGTGCGGCGCAGAGTTTCCAACGCATAGTGCAATTGGAAATCTTCAACGCCCTGTTCCTCCAGCTGTTCAGCGGTCAGTTTGAAGCGCGGATCATCTATCTTATCGCCCTCAAGCTCGTCGTCCTTCAGCCCCAGCTCGTTCACCAAATGCCCGCGCAGATCGCTCTCACGCGTCACATATTTACTGCGCAGCGCGTAATCCGGATCGGACAATTGCGGCACGGTGATATCGGGCTTGATCCCGCCTTCTTGCACTGAATGGCCCGACGGCGTGTAATAGCGCGCCGTGGTCAGCTTAAGCGCGGTGTCACGGCCCAGCGGCAACAGCGATTGCACGCTGCCTTTGCCAAAGCTGCGATCGCCCATTACCAGAGCGCGGCGGTGATCCTGCAGTGCGCCTGCGACAATTTCAGAAGCCGAAGCAGAGCCCGCATCAATTAGCACGATTACCGGAGTGCCCTCTGCCATATCGCCGCGGAACACGGTTTCGGCATCATACAGCAGAGTTTCACCGCGAGCGCGGCCGCGCTGAGATACGATCCGGCCCTTGTCGAGGAACAGGTCGGACAGAGCGACTGCTTCGTCAAGGCTGCCGCCCGGATTGGAGCGAAGATCAAGGATCAGGCCGCTGACCCGGCCGGTCGCTTCGGTTTGGATGGCTTGCCATGCGTTGAACACGTCCTGGCCAACATCGGCAGAGAATTCGTTGACCGAAATCACGCCGACATTGCCTGCTTCCAGCTTGTGCGTAACCGGCTCCAGCTCGATCACGCCGCGTGTCACGGACACTTCCAGCGGCTCTTCGCGCCCGGCCCGGAAAATCGTCAGCTCAATCGACGTGCCTGCCTGGCCGCGCATACGCGCGACGGCATCGTCCAGTTCGCCGCCATAAATCAGCTCACCATCGAGGTGCGTGATGAAGTCGCCCGCTTTGATGCCCGCTTCTTCTGCGGGGCTGCCGCGGAATGGCGAGATCACCTTTACCGCGCCATCTTCCATTACCACAGACAGGCCAAGACCAGAGTAATTGCCGTCAATCATGGTGTTGAGGCGCTGCAGGCTGCTGCCATCGAGATAGGCGGAATGCGGATCAAGCGCCGCCAACATCCCGTCAATCGCACCGCGAACCAGAACCTCGTCCTCGACATCCTCGACATAGCTCGCCTTGATCCGTTGATAGGTGGCAAACAATTTCGAAAATTCCGGACCGGCTCGGCCTTCCACTTGGGCCATGCTGGCCGTGGCGGTCGGGATAAGCGCGATGGTGGTCACGAGCGCTGCACTCTGCAGCAATGCGATAAACTTCTTGGGCACGCAGGGCTCCTTTAGCGTAATATGCCATGTGTATCGCGCAAACTGTCTGAATGCCAGATGAGAGCGACCACATGAGTTTTGTGCATCAGAGCGTGCCGTTTTGCGCGAGGCGAGGTGTCTGGGGCGCGGCAAGTGTATCCGCAGGCGCGCGCCGGTTTCTAAAGGAATTGCAGTGGGTTAACTGGCTTTCCAGCGCGGCGAAGCTCAATCGTTATCGCCGGATTCTGACTTGCGGCGACCCCCAAAGGACTGCCGCTGACGAGCTGATCGCCGACCTCAGCATCGCTGGTCGCAAGCCCTGTAACAAGGCTGGTCCAGCCATTTTCATGCTCAATAATGACGATTCGCCCGAACCCGCGATAGGGCCCAGAAAACGCCACCCGGCCAGCAGCGGGCGCGATCACTTGCGCTCCTGCAGAGGGCGCGATCACCACGCCAGTGCTGCGCGAGCCGCTATCGCGAAGTGCGCCAAATCCAGCGACGGTGCGGCCTTGCACCGGAAGCTGAAAATCCGTTGGCGGGATCACTTCATTCGCGGCCTGTGACGGAGTAGCCGAAGGTTCGACCGACACTTGCGATGCGCTTGGCTGAGCGGGCCGCAAGACTGGCCCGGATAAAGCGGCCAGCTCGCGGCGCAATTCGCTCGCATTGCCTAGCTCTCCGATCAGTCCATCGAGGTCGCGCGCATCCTCGGCCAGGGCGAGCGCGCGTTCGTTCTCGCGCGCGGCGATCCCTCGGGCTTCGCTGGAGGCCTGTCGCTGGCTCGCCTCTAACCGCGCGAGAGCAGCTCTGCGTTCCTGCAAGGCGCCTTCGCTGCCGCGCAGATCTGCTAGCGATTCGCGCGCCTGATCCTCCAGCGCACGCCCCTCGTCCAGATCGCTGCGCAAAGCAGCAGTCCGAGCTCGGACTTGCGGCACGGCGCTGTCGAGAACCGCGCGCACATAGACAGTTTCTCGCAAGGAGCCCGGCTGCAAAGCAGAAAGCACCAGCGGCCGGCGAGACATTGCCTGCAGCGCGCCGGTTAGCCGGACCAGCGGCTCTTGCCGCTCCGCTAAGCGCGCACCCAGCTCTGCGCGCCGGGTCTGAGCCAAGGAATAACGCGCCTGAGCCGCCGCAATCTCCGCCTCGGATTGCTGGACCTGCGCCGCCAAGGCCGCCGCTTCGCTCGCAGTCTTCTCTGCCGCCAGCGCAGAGTTCTCCGCTCTTTCGGTCAATTCAGCGGCGCGTTTCTGCGCATCCGCCGCTGCTCGCTGAGCGCGGGCCAATTGCTGGCGCGCTTCAGCCGGATCAAGCAGCGCAATATCGCGCTGAGCATTGCCATCAGTGGTAAGCGCCGCAAAGCCCGCAATCGCCACGGTCATAGCGCCTGCGGTAGCTAGGATTTGGCTCTTCATGTGCGCCCTTTTGCCCGATCATTAAGAGCGATGATAGGGGTGACCTGCAAGAATGGTGGAGGCGCGGTAGAGCTGCTCCATCAGCATCGCGCGAGCGAGCAGATGCGGCCACGTGGCCGGGCCAAACGCGAGCAAGAGATCCGCCTCAGCGCGCTCTTCGCAGCTGTGCCCGTCCGCCGCGCCCAGCACAAAGCGTGCCTCGCGAATGCCGTCATCGCGCCAGCGGCCCAGCAGCGCGGCGAACTCTTCCGAGCTCATGGTTTTGCCGCGCTCATCGAGCAGAATGGTCTTTAGCGGCGCCTGAGGATCAGGAATTTTCCCGCCGGTTTCTGGCAGTTCGGTGAGTTTGACCGGCCACGTCAACCGCTTTTCATAGCGCGCGACCAGCTCCGCCTCTGGCGAGCGGGCGATCTTTCCGCGAGCGATGACGTGAAGGAGAATGGTCAGAACTCCTGTTGGTGAAAGGAGGGGTTGTAAAGCCCGACATCCTGCGATGTTGAACTGGTCCGGGCCGGACTACGGGCCGCAAGGCCAAGTGGCCGCCCGCAGCGATGCGATCTTTGATCGCGTGAGCGAGGATAGCCGAGGCGGCGGATGCCGCCGCTGGCGCTTGAAGCTAGAAAACTACGCCTTACCCATGCCGACTTCGCCGTCGAACGCCCACATCCGCTCTAGGTTGTAGAAACTGCGCACTTCGGGGCGGAACAGATGCACCACCACATCACCGACATCGACCAGCACCCAATCGGCTGCTGGCAGTCCTTCGATGCGCACGGGGCCATGCCCGGCCTGCTTGACCGTTTCAGCCAATTTCTGAGCGATAGCTGCCACTTGCCGGGTCGAACGACCCGATGCGATCACCATGTGATCGGCAATCGAGCTCTTGCCCTCAAGCGGGATCGAGACGATTTCTTGCGCCTGATCATCGTCCAGCTGACGCATCACCAAATCGTGCAATTCGTGGCTAGCCATATCAGCTGCTCCGCCTGCTGGCGGGGCCGCATTGGCATTGGACGCGGAAGTTTGTGCCTGATTCATAGGCGACCATAGAACTCCAGATACTGGGGTGGGTAAATGCAGGAATTGAAACGCCAAATATGCGCCTCATACTCCCTCCGATGTCTGAATCCGTCTGAACGTCAGCCGGTCTCGCACGCCTGTTTGCGAATATTGCGCCGCCCAATCCGCATTGGCACGGCGAATTGCCGTGGCCGAACGCGTGTCAGGATCGAAACGCAATAACACCAGTGCAGGTGCGCTCCATCGCCCCCGTTTTTGAAAGCTGGCGGCGGGCACTCGGTAGCGCCTGAGCCAGGCCATAGCGGGGCTCGCCATAGCCTGACCAGTATAGCCGGGCCTTGCGATCACCGCAATCGGCATTGTGCGCGCTATATCGCGCCAGGCCTTCCACCGGTGGAACTCAGCCAGATTATCCGACCCCATCAGCCAGATAAACTCGCGTTTGGGATAGCGGCGTTTGAGCGCGCGCAGAGTATCGAGCGTGAAGCGCGTGCCGAGTTGCTGTTCGATAGCGGTGGGCACAATCCGCGCGCGGCGCGCCTGCTTTTGCGCCGACTGCACGCGGGCAGGGAGCGGCGCCATGCCCCTGCGCGGCTTTAGCGGGTTGCCGGGTGAGACCAACCACCAGGCCTCATCCAAACCCAGCGCATCAATAGTGAACAAGGTGATTCGCCGGTGCCCGCCATGCGCGGGATTGAAACTGCCGCCCAGCAGCCCTGTTCGAAGGCCTCTCTGCATGGCGCGTGCGATCGGCTTAGGGCCGCGCTTGACCAGTGCCGCGCACCAGCCATTTGTACGTGG
This sequence comes from Erythrobacter sp. S249, assembly GCF_057364975.1. NCBI lineage: Bacteria > Pseudomonadati > Pseudomonadota > Alphaproteobacteria > Sphingomonadales > Erythrobacteraceae > Erythrobacter > Erythrobacter sp. S249. Next base: position 1,782,656 of record NZ_CP200287.1, read on the forward strand.
TCAGACCTTCCAGCGCGACGGGCCCGCGAGCGTGTAGCCGCCCGGTCGCAATGCCAATCTCTGCACCAAGTCCAAACTCCGCCCCATCGGCAAATTGCGAGGAGGCATTGTGCATCACAATCGCGCTGTCGACGCTGGCAAAAAACCGCTCTGCAGCTGACTGATCTTCGGTGATGATCGCATCGGTGTGCGCGCTCGAATGCTTCGCAATATGCGCCAGCGCCTCGCCCATATTGTCGACGATTGCAGCGGAGACGACTGCATCGAGATATTCCGTGTCCCAATCCTCTGGCTCAGCGGGTTCGACACGCGGATCAAGGCTCTGCGCCCGGCCATCGCCGCGCACTTCGCAGCCTGAGGCAAGCAAAGCTTTGACCAGCTCCGCCGCCTTCGGGAAGCGCGCATCGATCAGCAACGTCTCCATCGCGCCGCAAATACCTGTGCGCCGCATTTTTGCATTGAGGACAATCTCTTGCGCCATCGCGGGGTCCGCATCGGCGTGAACATAGGTGTGACAAATACCGTCAAGATGGGCGAGCACGGGTACGCGCGCATCGGCCTGAACCCGCGCGACCAATCCCTTGCCGCCGCGCGGCACGATCATGTCGATCAAGCCGCTGGCAGTCAGCATCGCGCCAACCATCGCCCGGTCTTGGGTTGGCATGATCTGTACGGCCCCCGCTGGCACGCCGCCTTGGACAAGGCCTGACGTCATTGCGGCGTGGATCGCGTGATTCGAATGAACCGCCTCGCTCCCACCGCGCAGCAGGGCGGCATTGCCAGCCCGCACGCACAGCGCCGCCGCATCGGCTGTCACGTTGGGACGACTCTCATAAATCAATCCAATGACGCCAATTGGCACGCGTATGCGCGACAGTTTTAGCCCGTTGGGCCGCTCGCTGGCGTCAATGATCTGACCCACCGGATCAGACAGCCGCGCAACCGCATCCACCCCGGCCGCAATGCCTTCAATTCGCACCTCATCCAGCGCCAACCGGTCAAGCATTGCCTCGGGCAGTCCTGCGGCTTTTCCGGCGGCAAGATCCTTCGCATTCGCCTCCAGAATTGCACTGACGTCACGGCGTAATTGATCCGCCGCATGATGCAGCGCCGCGGCGCGCGCATCGCTCGGCATTGAGGCAAGCTGCCGCTGAGCCGCGCGAGCGGTTTTGGCCAGCTCTGTGACGCATTCAGCGGCGCTGGCTGGCTGAGGCAAAGTGGGAGAAATTGCGGTCATAATCTGACGGCAATAGCACCGAGAAACAGCCCTGTCAGTCCCGATGACGTCACGGCCAGAGACAAAGCGAATCGGGCGCTCAAAATTCGCAAAAACTGCCAATTTGAGCGATTCTCTCAGCATCAATCCCTAGGCCCAAACCCTCAGAAAATCGCCGCCTAGCGGACATATTTCTCTCAGATGAACGTTTCATCGCGTTATGTTCACACTTCGCCCGGCCCTTTAACCTTTGGATTCGACCTCAGTGACCCTGCTTGGTAGCTCCACAATCAATAAAGTTTGGGGCAGAGAGATAAAAGGGTTCGCCTTGCCAAATGTAGGTTCCACCGCCAGCTGGCGTGACCAGCTGGAGAAGTGGTTTCCTGACCGTGAGTTCTTCATGCGCTCGCAGGGTCAGGTCCGCTTCATCACTTTCACATCGCGCATGCAGAAGATTGTGGCGGCAACGATTGTCGTGCTCGTCGTCGGCTGGGCAGTGACGATGGGAGCGATGGCGTGGTCGAAGTATCAAGCGGATGCGGACCGGCTCTCCCTGCTGGAAAACGCAGCAAAAGTGGCCACAGCGCAGGAGCGCTTGGACACGTATGGCGACGACTTGAGCGCTGTTGCAGAAGATCTGACCGCACGGCAGAATTTCATCGAACAAATGACCGAGGCGCTGCCCGCTGATGTGAAAGACACCAGCGGCACGGTAACCGATTCGACCACCGAAACCTCAGAAATGATCGAAAAGGTCAGCGCCTCTTTCCCAGAAGCGGCGTCTCTGGCCAAAATCGAAGCGCGCCAGCTCGCTTATGTCGAGCGGGTGACCCGTTTTGCTGATGACCGCGCCAAGCGCGCTGAGACTGCGCTGCGCAAACTTGGCTTCGACCCCAAATCCATGGTGGAAAGCGCTGACATGTCAGCCGTCGGTGGTCCGCTGGAAATTCTCGCGACCTCTGCTGATGGCAGCATCGACCCACGTTTTGAGCGCCTCGGCCTCAGCCTCGCCCGTATGGCCGCGCTGGAGCGCGGGCTTGAATCCGTACCGCAGTTCACGCCAACCGATCTGTCGAAGACAACGGTTTCATCTGGCTTCGGCTATCGCCGCGATCCTTTCAATGGCGGCGGCGCAATGCACGGCGGCCTGGATTTCAAAGGCCCAACAGGAACGCCGATCTATTCAGCCGCAAAAGGCGTCGTCACATTTGTGGGCCGCAAGTCTGGCTATGGCAAAGTCGTCGAAGTCAGCCATGGCAATGGCGTGATGACGCGCTATGCTCATATGTCGCGGTTCGATGCAGTCGAAGGCAAGCCAGTTGCCGCTGGCGAAACCATCGGCGCAATCGGCAGCACTGGCCGTTCGACCGGACCGCATCTGCACTTTGAAGTGCGTATCAATGACCGCGCGGTAAACCCGCGCCCTTTCCTGGAGACCGCCCCCGATGTTCTCAAAGAAGCCCGCGGAGCAGAACCAGCCCGCACCGCCTCAAACTAGCCACCAAGAAAAGCCCCGAGGAAAATCCATGCCATCCAATTCTTCAACATTCTCGGTGATCGGTTCTGACGTTTCGATCAAAGGGAATGTTTCCGCCTCTGCCGACCTGCACGTTGATGGTTCGGTCGAAGGCGACATCAAATGCACCTCACTGGTTCAAGGCGAGACCTCGCTGGTGACCGGCGGGATCATGGCAGAGACCGCGCGCCTTTCGGGCCGCGTAACGGGCTCGATCAATGTTCGCGAGCTGGTGATCCTGAAGAGCGCGCAAATCGAAGGCGACGTGCATTATGATGCGCTGACCATCGAGCAAGGCGCTCAGGTTGATGGCCGTTTTGCCCCAAACGATCGGCGCAAGCCTGAGGCAAAGCCAGCTGCTCCCAAAGCAAGCGGCGCGAAGCCGAACGGCGATGAAGAGCCGCAGCTGAAGATCGCGCAATAGCGACCAGCGACGCATTCAAAGCATAACAAGAGGCCTCGGATTTTCCGGGGCCTTTTTGTTTGAGCAGAATTAAACTCGGTTCGCGCTCGGCGCGCGCGCGAAGGCTTAGGTGATCACTTCGGCCCGCAGAGCCTTGCGGTCGAGCTTGCCAATCATTGTCTTGGGCAGCTCATCGCGGATGACGATTTGGTCGATCCGCTCGTGCTTGCCGATCCGGCCATTCAGCCAATCGCGCAATTCCGCCGCGGTTTTCTCCCGATCAGCGCCCGCATCCGCCAACGTCACAAAGGCGCGAGGCACCTCGCCCTTATAGTCATCGGGCATGCCGATCACGAGCGCTTCCTTCACCGCGTCGTTTTCAAGGATCACGTCCTCAACCTGGCTCGGAAACACCTTAAACCCGCCAACCGCGATCATATCCTTGATCCGGTCAACGATCTGCAGAAACCCGTCCTCATCAAAGGTCGCGACATCGCCGGTGCGCAGCCATTGCTTGCCATTGTGCTCAATGAACACATCCGCTGCCGCCTCTGGCCGGTTCCAATAGCCGCGCATGATCTGCGGGCCGGCAATGGCGAGTTCACCGGGCTCGCCCGCTGGCGCCAGCTTGGTGGGGTCTTCTTTGTCGAGCAGCAGGATCTCAGTGCCAGCGACAACCTGGCCGATGGTCCCGCGCTTGCGCGTGCCCGCATAGGGATTGACCGAGACGACACCCGAACTTTCCGTGAGGCCATATCCCTCGACCAGGCGCACACCGGTGACCTCTTCGAATTTCGCATGCACCGGGGCGGGCATCGGCGCACCGCCGGAAATGCAGACCTTGAGCGAGGACACGTCAGTTTTCGCAAGATCAGGATGATCCAGCAGCGCCTGAAACATGGTTGGAACGCCCGGAAAGCCGGTGGTCTTGTACTTCTGGATAGTTTGCAGCACCTGCTTGGTCTCAAACCGAGGCACAATCGCAATCGAGGCACCGCTCGCAACCGCGTGGTTGAGAAGAGCGGTGTTGGCAAAGACATGGAAGAACGGCAGCGCGCCCATGAACACCTCATCGGAACCTTTGCCAAATGGGTTGATCGCGGCGACCTGCTGAGCGTTCTTCACAAGCTGCGCATGGCCCAGCATCGCGCCTTTGGGCCGCCCGGTCGTGCCCCCAGTGTATTGCAGCAGCGCCAAATCTTCCGCCGGGTCAATCGCGGGCAGGCTAGATGCCGCACCCGCTTCCCAAGCGCTCCAATCCCAATCGCCAAGCGTCTCGGCCCAGCTTTTTACATTTGCGCTGAATTGGACTTTTGCGAGTTTGCTGCGGCCAAGGGTCTTTAGCGCGAGGCTCTTAAGCCCGGGCAGCATATCGGGCAGCGAGCCAACGATCAGCGTTTCGAGCGCAGAGCTGCTGAGGACTTTGGAGGCGGTCTCATAAAGTTCTGGAACGCCGAGCGTCACAAGTACGCGCGTGCCCGAATCCTCAACCTGCCAAGCCAGCTCTTCAACCGAATAGAGCGGCGAGAAATTCACGACGATCGCGCCCGCCATCATCGCCCCATAATTGGCCGAGGCGTAGATCGGGACATTGGGGAGGAACAAGCCAACCCGGTCGCCCTTTTCGATACCCATCGCTTGCAGGCCAGCCGCGAACCGCTGAGCCTCGGTGAAAATTTCGCGATAGGAAAACGTGCGGCCCAGAAAATGCAACACAGGCGCACCGGGATCGCTGCGCACTGAGCGTTCGAGCAAATCCGGCAGACTCATCAGCTCGAATTGCGAATCCCATGGGGCGGGATGGTGATACGGCGCGTTATTGACATTCATGTCAGTAGAATGGCGTATCCCTCCGCAAGTCACAAGCGATTCCGCGCGCCGCCTTATATCTTTTTGCGCCATTTTGGTCGCTGCTGCGCGAAAGGCATGAGAATACGAAAAGGCCGCCACACAGTGATCCTGCAGGCGGCCTTTCATTGTGGCTTGAACTGAAACGCCAATTGGCGCGGGATCAGTCGTCCTTAGTCTCTTCATCCTCGGCTGCGGGAGCTGGCTCTGCTTCCAGCTCAGCTGCTGGCTCTTCCGCATAACCAGGAACGGTCTCAGCAACGTCGCCATTCTCTTCCGCTTCGCGCTTGGCCGCCAGCCATGCTTCGGCTTCGGCCTCTTGCGCGGCTTCTGCGGCGGCTTTCACATTGGCGTCGCGCTCTGCACGCAGCTCTTCGATGAGCTTTTCCTTGTCGCTGCGATCATCGCCGTCGGTTAGCACTTCTTCCGCAACCACGCCGGCACGCTTGGCCGCTTTAGCAACAACCGCATCAAGCTCACGCTGCGAACAAAGCCCCAGGGTCACCGGGTCTTTCGGCTGGATGTTCTGAATGTTCCAGTGCGAACGCTCTTTAATCGCGCCGATCGTGTTGCGAGTCGTCCCGATCAATTTTGAGATTTGTGCATCAGACACCTCAGGGTGGCTGCGCAGAATCCAGGCGATGCCATCAGGCTTATCCTGACGCTTCGACACTGGGGTGTAGCGCGGGCCCTTGGTCCGGGTCACTTCAACCGGGGCCTTCTGCATCACCAATGCGTAATTGGCGTCCGCTTGACCTTTGTCGATCTCGTCTTGGTTCAGCTCACCGGCGTGAACCGGGTCGCGGCCAGTGTATTTGCTGCCCGCAAGATCATCAGCCATCGCTTGAACTTCGAGAATGTGCAGGCCGCAAAACTCCGCGATCTGTTCAAACGACAAACCCGTGTGATCGACCAGCCAAGTGGCAGTCGCATGCGGCATGAGCGGCTTCGGTTGTTCCTTTGGCGCTTGGGCCATGAGGCAAACTCCGTTAAAAATTAAAAGGGCCGCCCCTTGCGGAGCGGCCGTTGCGAGACTGTAGATAGGCAATTGCGCCGCATTGAGCAAGCGAGTTCAGCACATGACGCCGCATGACGCGCAATTCGGCCCAAAATTCTTGAAAATATGGCGCTGGGTTGAGCGCCAGAACGCGCCCACCAGCGGTTCAAACCATTGGCGTGAAGCCTGGCAATCCCTCGATGCGGTCAATCCAGGCGCAAACGTTGCTGAAGCTTTCAAGGTCGATCCCGCCCTGATCCGCAACATGGGTGTATGGGAACAGGACAATATCAGCCAAAGTCACTTCATCGCCGCATAGAAATGCCGACTCGCCCAGCTGCTGATCCAGCAGCGCAATCGCCGCCTCGCCAGCCGCCCTTTTGGCCTCAATTTGAGCGGATTGCTCTGAAGACAGATTGGCTTCGCCCACAATTGCCAGCCAAAACCGCAGAGTCGCGACATTGGGCTCGTGATTATATTGTTCAAAGAACATCCAGCGCAACATATCAGCCTGCGCAAAGCGGTCTTGCGGGATAAGCGGTGAGCCCGACGCCAAGTACCAGCACGCCGCATTACTCTCTGGTAAAAAGCGCACTCCTTGGTCTCCGTCGATTTGAAGAACCGGAATGCGGCCATTGGCATTGATGTTCTGAAGAAAGCTCGGCGTGCGCGTTTCACCCTGCAGAATATCATATTGATTGGCGGTGACTTCGTGCCCGACCAGCGCGGCGGTCAGCTTAATTTTATAGCAGTTTCCGCTGCGAGGGTCCTCGTGCAAGTGATAGGTTTCAGCCACCGCATACCTCCAGCACAATCTTCCCAATATGATTGCCGGCCTCCATCCGGGAATGGGCCGCGGCGGCCTCTGCCAACGGGAAAGTCTGATCCATAATTGGGGCGAGTTCTTCACTCACGAACAATGGCCAGGCATGACGCGTGATCTCTTCGGCCAGCGCTGACTTGAACGCATCGGAGCGCGGGCGCAGCGTCGATCCGGTCAGCACCAGGCGACGCATCATCACGAACGCCATATTGATCTCTGCTTTTGCGCCGCCGAGGATCGCGATGGTGACATGCCGACCATCCTCAGCCAGGCATTTGAGGTTGCGCGGGACATAATCGCCAGAAACCATGTCGAGCACGATGTTCACGCCCGCACCATTGGTGTGCTGCTTTATAACCTCGACAAAATCTTGCGTCCGGTAATTGATCGCCAGATCCGCGCCAATCTCGCGCGCGGCGGCGCATTTCTCATCATCGCCGCAAGTCACGATCACTTCCGCGCCAAACGCCTTGGCCAGCATGATCGCCATAGTACCAATGCCAGAGGTGCCGCCGTGCACCAGCAGCCGCTCGCCATCGCAGGCCAGCCCGCGCTCAAACACATTGTGCCACACGGTGAACAATGTCTCCGGCAAGGCCGCGGCTTTTTCGAGCGGCATGTCACCGGGCACAGGCAGGCAATGCTGCCATGGGGCGGTGCAATATTCCGCATATCCGCCGCCCGGCGTCAGCGCTGCGACGCGATTGCCGAGCATCTCAGGCGGAACTTCAGTCCCCACTGCCACCACTTCGCCCGCAACCTCTAACCCAAGGATCGGCGAGGCTCCGGCAGGCGCGGGATAATTGCCCGCGCGCTGAATACAGTCGGGCCGATTGACTCCGGCAAAAGCCACGCGGATCAGAACATCTTGCGGACCGGGCTGCGGAACGTCCGCTTGCTCCAGAACCAGAACGTCGGGTCCGCCCGGTGCGGTGAAACCAATCGCCTGCATATGCTGCGGAAGTTCTGCCGAATTGTGATCGACCATCGTGTTCGCCCCTTGCCACGCTTCATTGGCCTACCCCTTGCCCCGGGGTCAGACGCGAGAAACTTCGGTAGTGGTGGCGATTAACGATGGCGCGGATTGACAGCAAGCCGTTCTGCTTGCGATGTTGTGAACCAATATGGAAGACGACGACCAGCCACGCGCAAAAGGAGACGCGGCGAGCAAGCTCGCAGCGGAGGATTTAGCGCCTTATTCGCAAGACGAATTGGACGAGCGAATTGCTCTGTTAGAGGCTGAAATCGCTCGGGTTTCTTCGCATTCTGCGAAAACCGCCGCGCACATGCAAGCGGCCGATGCCCTGTTTAAGAAGCCGGGTAGATAGTCCTATCCGAAAGCCCGCCGCCCGATTTATGCCGTCTTGTGGGTTTAGCCCATGTGCAGAGTCGCAATTGAGAAAGGGCGTCCCATATATGCTGCAACCGCCAAGGTCTGCATATTCGCGCGGACCAACAGCGAGCCAAACCGTTTAAAGACCCCACTCTTTTAAAGCCCAAAGCCAGAGACAATCAGACCCATGCCCAGTTTTGCCCAGAACCTAGAAAAAACGCTGCACCACGCACTTGGCCATGCGTCGGAGCGTCGCCACGAATATGCCACGCTGGAGCATTTGCTGCTCGCGCTTATCGATGATGAAGACGCAGCCCAGGTGATGGCGGCATGCGGGGTCGATCTGGCGGAGCTTGGCGAGGTCGTAAAACAGTATCTTGATCAAGAATATCAATCACTTAAGACCGAAGAAGAAGCCGATCCGCAGCCGACCGCTGGCTTTCAGCGGGTGATCCAGCGCGCCATTTTGCATGTGCAATCCTCGGGCAAGGATACCGTCACAGGCGCCAATGTGCTGGTCGCACTGTTCTCTGAGCGTGACAGCTATGCCGTCTATTTCCTGCAGCAACAGGATATGAGTAGGCTCGATGCGGTGAGCTATATCAGTCACGGCATTGGCAAGGGCGGCCGCCAGCTGGAGGCGAAATCTGCGCAGGGCTCTGACGAGCCGCAGCCGGAAGGCGGTGAGAAGCCTGCCGAGGCGGCGAAGAAGGAAACCGCGCTCGATCAGTTCACCGTCAATCTCAACGCCAAGGCGGAGGCCGGCAAAGTCGATCCGCTGATCGGCCGTGGTCCCGAGGTTGATCGGACGATCCAGATCCTATGCCGCCGCAGCAAGAACAACCCGCTATACGTCGGCGATCCCGGCGTTGGCAAAACCGCGATTGCCGAAGGGCTCGCGCGCAAAATCGTCGAAGGCGAAGTGCCAGAAGTGCTCAATGAGGCAGTGATCTACTCCCTCGACATGGGCGCGTTGCTGGCGGGCACGCGCTATCGCGGCGATTTTGAAGAACGACTCAAGCAGGTTGTGACCGAGCTTGAAGGGATGCCGCACGCGGTGCTCTTCATCGATGAAATTCACACGGTTATCGGCGCGGGCGCGACCAGCGGCGGGGCGATGGACGCCTCCAACCTGCTGAAACCAGCCCTATCCGGCGGCACCATCCGCTGTGTCGGGTCGACGACTTACAAGGAATTCCGCAATCACTTCGAAAAGGACCGCGCGCTGCTGCGCCGGTTCCAGAAGATCGATGTGAACGAGCCGACAGTGGAAGACACTATTAAGATCCTCAAAGGCCTGCGAACAGCCTTCGAAGAGCATCACAATGTGAAATACACGCCCGATGCGCTGAAAACGGCGGTCGAGCTGTCCGCGCGCTATATCAATGATCGCAAATTGCCGGATAAGGCGATCGACGTGATCGATGAGGTGGGCGCGATGCAAATGCTGCTGCCGCCCAGCCGCCGTAAGAAGAAGATAACTGCCCGCGAGATTGAGCAAGTCATCGCGACAATGGCTAGAATCCCGCCGAAATCGGTCAGCAAGGACGACAAGAAGGCGCTCGAGAACCTCGAACGCGATCTCAAACACGTCGTGTTTGGCCAGGATGAAGCGATCCACCGCTTGTCGACGGCGATGAAGCTATCCCGCGCTGGTCTGCGCGATCCAGACAAGCCAATCGGCAGCTTCCTGTTCAGCGGTCCAACCGGTGTTGGTAAGACCGAGGTCGCGCGGCAGCTCGCCTCGATCATGGGCATTGAGCTGAAGCGCTTCGACATGTCTGAATATATGGAGCGCCACAGCGTTTCGCGCTTGATCGGTGCGCCTCCAGGCTATGTTGGTTACGACCAAGGGGGTCTTTTAACCGATGCGGTTGATCAGAACCCACATTGCGTCCTGCTGCTCGACGAGATCGAGAAGGCCCACCCGGACCTGTTTAATATCCTGCTTCAGGTGATGGATAATGGCCGTCTGACCGATCACCACGGCAAAACGGTCGATTTCCGCAATGTCGTGCTGATTATGACGACCAATGCCGGCGCATCCGACATGGCGAGCCAGGGCATCGGCTTTGGTGACGTGTCTAAGGAAGACGCCGGTAGCGAAGCTGTGAAGAAGATGTTCACGCCGGAATTCCGCAACCGTTTGGATGCGATCGTGCCATTCGCCTATCTCGGCAAGAGCACTGTCGCCCGCGTGGTCGACAAGTTCATCCTGCAGCTCGAACTGCAACTGGCCGAGCAAAACGTGCACATCCAGTTTGACGGTGATGCGCGCGATTGGCTGGCCGACAAAGGCTATGACAAGCTCTATGGCGCGCGGCCAATGGGCCGTCTGCTGCAAGATAAGATCAAGCAGCCGCTCGCTGAGGAATTGCTGTTCGGTAAACTTGCCGATGGCGGCGAAGTTCATGTTGGGATCAAGGACGGTAAGCCGACGTTCGAGCTCACCCCCGCCCCGCCCAAGGCCAAGCCGAAGCGCAAAGCTCCTGCGAAGAAAAAGCCTGCGGCGAAAAAGGCACCGCCTGCAAAGGATAGCGGTGACACCAAGCCCGAGGCCTCTGGCAGTGATAGTGGTGGCAGCGACACGGGAGGCGGCGATAGCGAAAGCTAAGCCAACCAAACCAAAGAAAAGGGCGCGCGCCAGCATACGGTTCGCGCCCTTTTTCGTATCTAAGCTATGAGCGCCCCATTCTCCTGGATCCGGCCCGAACCTTGGGGCGTGCAGATCGTCCCTGCGGATTGCTGGATCGACCCGGGGCGCGCGGTCGACCGAGCGCTAGTCACCCATGGCCATGCGGATCACGCACGCGGCGGGCATGGGGAGACCATCGCCACGCCGGAAACCTTAGCGATTATGGCCTTGCGCTATCGCACTGGCGTTGAAAACGGTGAGGGCGAGATGCCCTCAAAGGCCACGCCAGTGCAATATGGCGAAACAATCAGCCTACCTGGCGGCGTGAAGGCGACTTTTGTCCCGGCAGGCCACGTGCTCGGCAGCGCGCAAATCCTGCTGGAACACGCTGGAGAGCGTGTTGTCATCACCGGAGATTATAAACGGCGTCACGACCCCACCTGCGCGCCCTTCGAAGTGGTGCCATGCGACGTTTTCATCACAGAGGCAACTTTTGGCCTGCCCGTGTTCGTTCACCCACCGATCGAGCAGGAAATGGCCAAATTGCTTGGCGTGCTCGCCGCCAATCCCGACCAATGCGTCGCCGTGGGCGCCTATGCCTTGGGCAAGGCGCAGCGGGTGATCGCCGAATTGCGCGCGGCGGGCCATCACCAGCCGATCTATCTTCACGGCGCGATGGAGAAAATGTGCCGCCTGTATGAAAAGCACGGCGTGGATCTTGGCGAACTGCGGCTGGTTGCGGATGCGGAGAAGGATAATATGCGCGGGCACATCGTCATCGCGACGCCGGCTGCGCTGAACGACCGCTGGTCTCGCCGCTTGCCCGACCCGATCACCGCCATGGCGAGCGGCTGGATGCGGGTGCGCGGACGAGCTCGGCAACGCGGCGTTGAATTGCCGCTGATCATCTCTGATCACGCCGATTGGAATGAACTGACAAACACCATCCTCGAGGTGAATCCGAGCGAAACCTGGATCACGCATGGCCGCGAAGAGGCACTACTTCGATGGTGCGAGCTGGGCCAGCGAAAGGCCCGCGCGCTCGCAATGGTCGGGCGCGAGGAAGAGGCGGAGTAGGTGGAAGAATTCGCCGCCCTCCTGAATGCGCTGGTCTATACGACCAGCCGCAACCGCAAGCTGGCGCTGATCGCCGCCTATTTGCGCGAGACGCCCGATCCCGATCGCGGTTGGGCACTGGCCGCGCTGACGGGATCGGTCGATTTCCAAGCGGTGAAGGCAAACACCTTCCGCAATCTCTTAAAGGAGCGCGTCGACCCGGTGTTATGGACGCTCAGCCGCGATTTCGTCGGCGACACGGCGGAAACGGCAAGCCTGCTGTGGCCAGAAGGTAGTACGTCATCGGAAAATTCACCCAGCATTGCCGAAGTGGTAGAGACACTCTCCTCCCTGACCCGAGCCAGCGCGCCCACCGAACTGCCAAAGCTGCTCGATCGGCTCGATGAGAATGGCCGCTTTGCCCTGATCAAATTCGCCACTGGCGGCATGCGGATTGGCGTGTCTGCCCGGCTTGCGAAGACGGCCTTTGCGCAAAGCTTTGGTGTCTCGGTCGAGGAGGTCGAGGAATATTGGCACGCGCTGGAGCCGCCCTATGCCGAACTGTTCGCCTGGGCCGCCGATGGCGGCGATCCGCCGGATGTCACGAACCGGCCCATGTTCCGCCCTTTCATGCTCGCCCACCCGCTCGAAGAAGACGAGCTGGACCTCAGCGACTACGCGGCGGAGTGGAAATGGGACGGCATCCGTGTGCAAATGGTGCGGGTGAATGGCGAAACACGGCTCTATTCCCGCTCCGGCGATGATATCTCCGCGACATTCCCCGAATTGCTCGATGTCTTGCCGATTGATGCTGTGGTGGATGGCGAATTGATGGTGCGCGGATCGGTTCAAGGCGGAGAGACCGGCGGCGCGGCGAGCTTCAACGCCTTGCAACAACGCCTGGGCCGCAAGAAGGTGAGCAAGAAGATGCTCGCCGAGCTGCCTGCCTTCGTAAGGCTCTATGACGTCTTGCTGCTAGAGGGTGAAGATCTGCGGGAGCTTGGTTGGGAACAGCGCCGCGCGGCTCTGGAGGCGGTGATGCCGCGCCTACCTGATAGTCATTTCGACATCTCGCAAATAGTTGCGGCGCGCGACTTTTCACACCTTGCCGAAATCCGCGAAGGCGCGCGCGAGGATGCAATCGAAGGCCTGATGCTGAAGCGCAAGGACGCACCCTATATCGCCGGGCGTAAGGTCGGGCTGTGGTACAAGTGGAAACGCGATCCGCTGCTGGTGGATTGCGTGCTGATGTATGCACAGCGCGGCTCTGGCAGGCGGTCGAGCTTCTATTCGGATTACACCTTTGGCTGTTGGGACGGCGATCCGGACGCGGGCGCGGAACTGCTGCCCGTGGGCAAGGCATATTCGGGTTTCACCGATGCCGAGCTGAAGAAGCTCGACAAGCTAGTGCGCCAAACCACCCTGAACCGCTTTGGCCCGGTGCGCGAGGTGGAGCGAACGTTGGTGTTCGAGGTCGCTTTTGACAGCGTCCATTCGAGCAAGCGCCATAAGAGTGGCTTGGCCATGCGTTTCCCGCGCATCCACCGCATCCGCTGGGACAAGCCAGTGCACGAAGCGGACCGGTTGGACAACCTAAGGTCGCTTATCAGGGATTGACCAATAGCGCCCAGCATCTAAGTTGCAAATTGCAACTGGAGATCACAATGCCCATCACTACCTATCGCAACATGCTCACCGCCCTGTCTGGAATGCTGGACAAGGCCGCTTCCCATGAAGCCGCCGACACGATCATAAATGGCCGCCTCGCGCCGGATATGCTGCCCTTCGCAACGCAAATCCGGATGCTGGCCAACTTTCCGCGGCAATCGCTCAACACGATTTCAAGCGCTGAACTGGCATCGAATGAAGATGATCCAACCACTCTGGCGGAGGCAAAGGCTAGGATCGCTGAAACTCTCGCCATGCTTGATGCCTTTGATGAGCAGACACTACTGCCCGACGACACGATGGTCGATCTGGAGCTGCCAAACGGGCTGAAATTTCGCTTGTCCGTCGCCGATTATGTCGCCGACTGGTCATTTCCGAACTTCTATTTCCACACCAGCATCGCCTACGCGATCATGCGCAGCCTCGGTGTACAACTCGGCAAGGCTGATCTGGTGCCGCATATGCTGCGGCATCTGAACACGCAGGGTTAGGCGGAAATGCGCGGTGAGGCGTTATCCCAGCGCCTCGCCCACCGCCTCAGCATGGTGTTTCGCATTCTCGGCGTAATGCGCCACGCCCAGCCGCATGCCAGCAATCGCGGCATCGTTTAGCTCGCGCAGCGGCTTCGCAGGGCGGCCCGCCCACAGCATGCGCGGCTCCATCACCTTGCCCTCGGTCAGCATAGCGCCCGCTGCCAGCATGGCGTCGGAGCCGATCACGGATTTGTTCATCGCAATCGCACCCAGCCCCACAAAGCCGCGATCCGCAATCGTACAGCCATGCACCATCGCCATATGGCCGATCAGCACGTCATCCCCGATGATCAGCGGACAGCCATCGGGATCGCCCGGCTTTGGCCCGTCGCAATGCAGCACGCTGCCATCTTGCACATTGGTGCGTTCACCAATGCGAATTGGCGCGACATCCGCGCGCAGCACGCAATTGTACCAGATCGAGCTGCCTGCACCGATCTCAACATCGCCGATGATCGTGCATCCGGGGGCGATGAAGGCCGTTTCGTGAATCTTAGGCGTTTTGCCGTGGATCGCGATGATATTGACGCCGGGGTGCGGCTGGGCGGAGCTCATTTATGGTTCTCCCATTGCTCACGGGTGAGCGAGTATTGAATGGTTGGATTGTGTTCGGGGACGAAGAACGGATCGTCAAAGTCGAGCTCTGGGCGGCGCCGCATGCCGAGCTTCTCCATGAGTTTCCAGCTGCCGATATTGCTCTCGCTGGTGAGCGCAACCAGATGCGGGGCGTCATGCGTGTCAAACGCCCATTGGATCACGGCGCGCATCGCTTCTTCGGCTAAACCCTGACGCCAGCGATCCTCGCGCACGAGCCAGCCGATTTCATGATCGCCAACATTGGGCGCGAGCGGGTTGGAAACGCGTTTCATCCCGCAATGCGCGACCAGTTCACCGGTCTTGCGATCGCAGGCAAACATAAAGCCGAACCCGTCCTGCGCGAAACCAGCGCGCGAGGCCTCGTGCTTCTCCGCCAACTGCTCGGCAGTGCGCGGACCGCCGAGCTTGGCCATCACAGCGGGGGAATTGAGGTGGTTAAGATGGGCTTCGAGGTCATTTTCATCGATCTGGCGCAGC
This sequence comes from Erythrobacter sp. S249, assembly GCF_057364975.1. NCBI lineage: Bacteria > Pseudomonadati > Pseudomonadota > Alphaproteobacteria > Sphingomonadales > Erythrobacteraceae > Erythrobacter > Erythrobacter sp. S249. Next base: position 1,797,758 of record NZ_CP200287.1, read on the forward strand.
TGCAATCGCTCAGTGGTCAGCACAATTTCACCCATTTTGGGCTTCCCACTCGTCTTTCTCAATACGGTAGACGATTATGTTTTCGCCTTCCGCCCAAGAGACGGTGTCCGGGAAATCCATATCGGATCGGCGCTGCATCCCGAGCTTCTTCATTAGGCCCCAGCTTGGGGCATTGCCCTCCACCGTCAGCGCAATGACATGGGGGGCGCCAAATTTGCGAAAGGCGATTTCAAGTGAGGCCTTAGCCGCCTCTTTGGCGTAGCCCTGGCCCCAAGCGCTTTCGCGCAAGCGCCATCCGGCCTCCATATCGCCAATCGGCCCCTTGGGTTCATTGCAGCGCTTCAGACCGCAAAACCCCAGGATGGCTCCGTCTGATTTGCGTTCAACCACCCAGAAAGTGTGCCCGTGATCAGCATGATACCCCAATAACCGGCGGCGCGCATTGTCCTGACCGGCTTCATCGATCACACCGCCCAGCCATTTCATCACCGCTGGCGTATTTGTGCCTTCCCAGAACTCAGGCCAGTCCTCATCACGCCAATCGCGTAGGATGAGCCGCTCTGTCTCATGGCGAAAGTCAGCCATTGAGAAGGCGCGCAGCGTGCGCAGCATGATAGGTGAGTATTCCGGAGCATCCTGCACGCTTGAACGCCAGCAATGTCTCCAGCACCAGCGCATCACGGTCTCCCGCCCCGGCCGCCACGGCGGCCTCGATCATCGCATATTCGCCGCTGACCTGATAGGCGAACACGGGGACGCCAAATTGGTCCTTCACGCGTGTTGCGATATCCAAATAGGCGAGGCCAGGCTTCACCATCACACTGTCAGCACCCTCTGCCAGGTCAAATTCCACCTCGCGCAAGGCCTCCAGAGTGTTGGCCGGATCCATCTGATAGCTTTTCTTGTCACCCTTCAGCAGGCCGCCAGAGCCAACTGCATCGCGGAATGGCCCGTAAAACGCACTCGCATATTTCGCGGCATAGCTCATGATCTGGACATTGGTGTGCCCGCCCATTTCCAGCGCCATGCGGATCGCGTGAATGCGTCCGTCCATCATATCTGATGGAGCGATAATATCCGCGCCTGCCTCCGCCTGGTTCAAAGCCTGATCGACCAGCATCGCGACCGTTTCGTCATTCACAACATAGCCCGCATCATCGAGCAAGCCGTCCTGCCCATGTGCGGTATAGGGATCGAGCGCGACATCGGTGAGCACACCGATCTCATCGCCGCACTCTGCCTTGATCGCGCGGATCGCGCGGCACATCAGATTGTCGGGATTATGCGCCTCTGCGCCGTCATCGCTGCGCTTATCCGCCTGAGTGTTGGGGAACAGGGCGATAACCGGAATACCCAGAGCGATCGCCTCTTTCGCGCGCTCGACAATGCCATCGACCGACCAGCGCGAGACGCCGGGCAGCGTAGCAATCGGCTCTTCCACGCCCTCGCCATCGGTGACGAACAGTGGCCAGATCAAATCCGCCGAAGTCAGCATTGTTTCGCGGTGCAACGCGCGGCTCCATCCAGTGGAGCGAGTGCGGCGAAGGCGGGTGTTGGGATAGCTGCCAGTCATGGGCAACCTGTTGCCGCAATTTTTGGGCGCGTGCAATCACGCCGCAATTCCTGGAGCTAGGTAAAGAACAGCCGCCACCAAAAGCGGGCGCGCTATTCCACCTCTTTGACGCTGTCGAGCTTCTCAATTTCGCGAAGCGGCGCTTCCACCTCTTCGCTCGTCGGGGTCAGGTCTTTCAGCGCCAGACCCGGCTCAACGGTTTTCAAACGCCCAAGGGCAGCGCGGAATTTCTTGAGTTCTTCACCAGACAATTGCGCCCGGGTGACGAATTTGACGCTGGCCGGGTTAATCGCGCGGCCGCCGCGGTACATTTCATAGTGGAGGTGCGGCCCAGTCGAGAGGCCAGTTGAACCAACATAGCCGATCACCTGCCCGCGCCGGACATTCTGCCCTCGGCTCACCGACATACGGCTCATATGGCAATAACGGGTCGACAGATTGCCGCCATGATCGATCTTCACCGCATTGCCGCAGCCGCCAGCGCGGCCAGCTGACGTCACGCGCCCATCGGTAACAGCGACAATCGGCGTTCCGTGGCGAGCACGGAAATCCATGCCTGAGTGCATCCGGCGATAGCCAAGAATCGGGTGGCGACGCATGCCAAAGCGCGAGGAAATCGGGCCAGGCACAGGGGCGACCAATCCGCCGCGCTGCTCGCCCACACCAGAGGCCTCGTAAAAACGGCCATCTTCGCCCCAGCGCATCAATTGCGTCTTGGAAGCTCCGCCGCGATCAACACCGGCATAGAGCAATTTGCCCGCCTGGCGTTCGCCCGTGGCGGCGCGGCGGTAGGATATGATCATGTCGAACTCGTCGGTCGAGCGAACCTCGCGGTCCATATCGATTTGCTCATCAATCGCCTTGATGTATTCTTGCACGGCGCTGGCCGGAGCGCCCGCTGCGCGCATGGAGCGGTAGAGGCTGTCGCCAACAGTCCCGCGAATGCGCAAAGGTGTCTCATCCACGCGAATGATGTTGCGTTCCAGCGCCAAGGCGCCGCTTTCCCGAGTGATCGCCAGTTCCAAGTCGAACCGAGCGCGGAAGGACAGCTCATCGAGCGGACGAGGCGCACCATCCGCTTCGCGCCTGCCCAAGATAATGTCCATTTGCGTGCCAGCATCAATCTCGCTGAGCGGCATTGCGCCAGACACAAGCTCGCTCACCCGGCTAACGTCGCTGGAGGAAAGGCCTGCACGGCGCAGCATGCTTTGAAAGCTGTCGCCTTCCGCCAGAGTCGAAACGAGCTCGATCTGTGGGCGCTCGGGCGCGCTGGCGAGCGGGATAACCTCAGGGGTCGGGCTCATCCGGCGGCCGGAATCGGCACCCAGCGCCAGCGGCATAATCATCTGACTGCGCAGCTCATCGTGGGCGGCCGCATCGATTTTCATGGCTGGCCGAGCCTCAAGCGGGCTCATGTCTGGCCAGAATGCGAGCGCCACTGCGGCGAGGCCGACCATAGTACCAAATCCGCGAAACCACTTGCGGCTGCCGATATTGCTCGCCAAATCAGGGGCAAGATCAATCGCCGCGAGGCGATCTTCAACCGAATGCTTCCATTCGTCATAGCGATCACGCCAAGTGCCAGCGCGGGTGAGTGAAACCTTGGTCGATACCGCGGTGCCAGTGTCGTCCGTTTCCGGAATGTTGTCGCCAAAGTAGCCAAACAGGTCCGCGTCGTCATGCGCATCACACGCGCCCGCATCGGGAGCGGCAAGATTCGCGTCAGCCACGTCCATTAGATCCGCAGAATCAGCAGAGCTGGCGATTTCGCCATCAGCAATGTCGCGTGCGTGATCCAACTCGCATCCTAAAACTTGCAAGGCTTGCTAATCCTGCGTCTGGCCCGAATCCGCCAGCGCATCACCTCTATTGGCTGATTTCCTGCACGATTAAAGTAAACGCCGCCTTAACTCACGACCAAAGGACTCGCCCAAGCGGTGACTTGTGGAGAACCTGTCTAAGGGATTGTTCGTGGGACATTGCAGCAGGCCGGTCGCGGTGACACAAGCGAGGATGTGACTGCCCGACCCTCTTGGAACCCCAGCCAAAATCACAGCGACGGCCGCGTTCGAGCGGTGCTTGGGCCGACCAACACTGGCAAGACGCATTTGGCGATTGAGCGGATGTGCGCCCATTCCAGCGGGATGATGGGCTTTCCGCTGCGGTTGCTGGCGCGGGAGGTTTATGACCGGGTGCGCGCGATCAAAGGCGATGCGCAAGTCGCTCTGATTACCGGTGAAGAGCGGATTGAGCCCGAAAACGCGCGCTATTTCTGCTGCACGATGGAGGCGATGAACCGCACAGGCGGCAACCACGCCTTTGTCGCGATTGACGAGGCGCAGATCGGCGCAGATCCAGAACGCGGCCATATCTTTACAGACCGGCTGATTAATGCGCGCGGCCGGGAAGAGACTATGATCCTGGGCTCGGCCACGTTGGAGCCGATTGTCAAACAGCTGATCCCGCGCGCTGAACTGGTCGAGCGCCCGCGTTTCTCCACCCTCACCCATGCCGGACAGACGAAATTGTCCCGCCTGCCTCCGCGCAGCGCGATCGTCGCCTTCTCTGTCGAGCAAGTGTACGCGATGGCGGAAATGCTGCGCCGGTTTAGAGGCGGGGCAGCGGTGGTGATGGGCGCGCTCTCCCCGCAAACCCGCAATAAGCAGGTCGAATTGTTCCAGAATGGCGAGGTTGACTACATCGTCGCCACCGATGCGATTGGCATGGGCCTCAACCTCGATTTGCATCATGTTGCCTTCGCCGCGCTGAGTAAGTTTGATGGCCGCCGCAAACGCCGCCTTACCCCTGCTGAGATGGCGCAGATTGCGGGCCGCGCTGGGCGGCACCAGACCGACGGCAGCTTCGGCACGCTCACTGGTGGCGGCACGCGCAATGGCGCACCGCTCGAATTTGCTGAGGAAGAGATTTACGCGATTGAGGAGCATCAATTCGCGCCACTGACCAAGCTGTTCTGGCGCGAGGCGGAGCCGCGCTTTGACAGTATTGGCACCTTGATCGGTGATCTGGAGAGCAAGCCTCAAAGTGATGTTTTGACGGCAGCTCCAAGAGCGATTGACCTCGCGGTTCTAAAGCGTCTGGCCGAGGATGATCTGGGCCGCACTGTTCGCGGCAGCGGTCAGGTCCGGCGGTTTTGGGAGGCTTGCTGCCTTCCTGATTTCCGCCAAATCGGCCCCGACAATCATGCCCGTTTCGTCGCGCGGCTCTGGCAAGATATGGCCGATGGCTATATCGGCGCAGACTTCGTTGCTGCGCGGATCGCAGAGCTGGACCGCACGCAAGGCGATATTGATACATTACAGGGTAGGATCGCCGCGATTCGATCCTGGGCCTATATTTGCCAGCGGCCCGATTGGGTGCTGGCGCGGGATGAGATGGCTGCGCGCGCCCGCGCGGTCGAAGCAAAATTATCGGATGCGCTGCACGGGCGGCTCACCGAGAGGTTCGTCAATCGGAGGACGACAATACTTATGAAGTCGCTGGGACAGGATGCCGACGCATTGCCAGTTACGCTGGAGCCTGATGGGCAAATGTGCGTTGAGGGTGAGCCGATAGGCAGGCTCGATGGGTTCCGCTTTGTGGTCGACCCCAATGCCACAGTTGCCGACCGCAAAATGTTGCTCGCCGCTGGAGAAAAGGCACTGCCGACGATCCTGACCCAGCGGGCCAATTGGCTTCTAGCGGAAGGGCTTGGCGAATTGGAATTGTCTCGCGGGGCGATCCGGTGGCAGGATCGCACTTTGGCCGAAATCAGCTTTTCGGCGAATTCCGGCCCAGAGGATTTTGCAGCGCCGCGCCTGATATTGGCGCGCGATATCTCGACCTTGCCAGAAGCGCCCAGGACCGCGCTCGAGGCTGGGCTGACTCAGTGGCTGGCAGGGCAGCTGGAACCGCTCGAGCCATTGCGCAAGCTAGCAGAGGCAGCGCGTGATCCAGAGGCTGGATCGCAAGCGCGCGCTTTGCTGCATATCCTGATTGATGCGCGCGGCGTTGTGACGCGCGAAAAAGCTGGGCTCGAACATCTGCCCAAGGAAATGCGCCCCTTCCTGCGCAAATTGGGCGTGACTTTCGGCGCGCTCGACATTTTTGCTGCGCCGTTGCTTAAGCCAGCCCCGCGGCAATTGCTGCATGCGCTGGGCGTCGACAAGCGGCCGCTGAACCCCTCCATGTTGCCAGTCATCCCCGAGGCAAAGGGCTTGCCTGCAGGATATCGTCCAGCCGGCACCCAAGCGATCCGGGTTGATCTGGCGGAGAAGATTTTCCGTGCGGCCTTTGATGCGCGCGGCAAAGCGCAGGAAAAGGCGGGCAAGCAGCGCAATCTGAAATTTGCGCTCGATCTGGCGCTGCCGATTTCAATTGGTTTGGAAGAAGACAATGCACGCCGCCTGCTGAGTGCGGCTGGTTTCCGGGTCCAGCGCGCCCGCACTCTCGCCGAGGGGGCATTTGGACCTCCCGCGCCGGACAGCTGGACCTGGCGACCCAAGCGCGCTGGCGATGAAAATCCGCGCCGACGCCGCCCCAATGCCAAGGGCAAAGAGGCTCGCGGAAATAGCAAGCGTGATGACGGCAAACGCAAGAGCGCAAAACACGGCAAAGGCTCACCGCAAGGGCAGCCACAGGGCAAACCGCAAAACCGCAGCAAGAAGCCCGACACAGGCCCAGCCAAGGCTAGCGGCGCCTTTGATGCTTTGGCGGATCTCCTGCGCTAATGCGGCTCGACCGGCTGCTGGTCTATCTCAGATTCGCGCGGACCCGATCCCGCGCACAAAAGATGATCGCAAGCCGCTCTTTACGTTGCAATAGAAAGCATGTGATGCGCGCATGCGAAGATGTTGTAGCAGGCGATGTGCTGACTTTAGCAATCGGTAATGAAGTGCGCGTAGTTGAGATCATCTCGCTGCCAATGCGGCGCGGGTCGCCCGACGAAGCACGCACGCACTACCGCGAGCTTGACCGCGCTGGGTAAAGCGCACTAGCAGCGCTCGAAACGGTATCGAAAGAAAGCCTTACCTCATGACTTACGTCGTCAACGACGCTTGTATCAAATGTAAGTACACCGATTGCGTCGAAGTGTGCCCGGTCGATTGCTTCTATGAAGGCGAAAACATGCTGGTCATCAATCCCAGCGAGTGCATCGATTGCGGCGTGTGTGAGCCGGAATGCCCGGCAGAAGCGATTCTGCCTGATACCGAAGACGGCCTCGAGAAATGGCTGGAGATCAACACCAAGCTATCCGCTGAATGGCCGAACATCACGAGCCAGAAAGAACCGCCGGCTGATGCCGATGATTTCAAAGGCGTCGAAGGCAAGTTCGAGAAGTACTTTAGCGAGGCACCCGGCGAAGGCGATTAACGCCTGAAAATCGCCCGAGCCAGAGCGCAACAAAGACCCCGCTGGGGCATCCACTCGCATAGTTAGAAACGCTGAGAGACGGCCAATAGAGTTGCGATTCGCAATTTTGTTGCAGTCGTGCTATATAAATGTGCAACCGCGTTGGTTGGTCCCGGCGCCGGGTCGAAAAACAGGAAGGTTTCAGACCAGTAGCAAAAGATCTGGCAATGAATAGACGGCGTTTGCACATCGCAGCGCCGCTCAAAGACATGCCAGCTATTTGCAATTGAACTGAGCCAATTGAAAGGAACTCGCATGGCAAGCAATGTGCCTGCATTTACCGTTGGCGACTATGTCGTTTACCCCAAACACGGCGTTGGCCGCGTGATCGAACTTCAAAATGAAGAGATCGCCGGCATGCAGCTCGAATTGTATGTGCTGCGCTTTGAAAAAGAGCGGATGACCCTGCGGGTGCCCACCAATAAGGTCGAAGCGATCGGCATGCGCAAGCTGTCGAGCGACAAGACTTTGAAAGAAGCGATGGAAACGCTCAAGGGCAAGCCAAAGGTCAAGCGCACCATGTGGTCGCGCCGCGCGCAAGAATACGAAGCGAAGATCAATTCTGGCGAAATCGTGCTGATCGCTGAGGTTACCCGCGATCTGTTCCGCCCCGAAGATCAGCCAGAGCAGAGCTATTCTGAGCGGCAGATCTTTGAAGCAGCCTCCAGCCGCCTCGCGCGGGAGCTGGCCGCAATGGAAGAGACCGACGAGCCAACCGCGCTGGAGAAGATTCTCGACGTTCTGCGCGAACATGCGCCGCAATATTACGACAATCCGGACGAAGAAGGCTAAACCCTCTCTTCCTCTTGAGACGTTTCAAAGGGGCTGCCTGTCGCGGGCGGCCCCTTTTCATTTGCCCATCAGAAACTAACCAATGCTTGAACCTTCGTATCTAGTGTATTATATCACTAATACGCTATTCAAATACTCTTGGAGGATCCCGCATGCTGACACCCAATTCGAAACACCTCGCGCCCATCGCCGCCCTCGTGCTGGGGGTCGGCCTGTCGGGCTGTGATGTGGACATCAATGTTGGCGGTGACGGGGTGCCATTGGCCGAACTCGAAATGACCGGTGCAGCACCCGACACGCTATCCATTGCTGGGCCGGACAAGGTCATCATCACCGAGGGCGAAACGCTCGACATAACGGTTGAAGGTGATGAGGAAGCCGTCGAGACGCTGCGCTTTGATCTCGATGGCAGCGATCTCTCCATTTACCGAGAAGATGGCTGGGACAGCGGCGGTTCGACCACCGTTCGCATCACCATGCCCGCCCCGCGCGATATCAATATCGGCGGCAGCGGCAATGTCGAAACCCCGGTTATGGCGGATAGTGCATCGATCAATATCGGCGGATCGGGCAGCGTAAGCGTTGCTGAGTTCGATGCCAGCAAGCTGGACGTGAACATTGGCGGATCAGGCACCGTAAACGGCGCAGGTTCTGCCAGCCGGTTGGAAGTGGTGATTGGCGGCAACGGCAATGTAAATCTCGATGACCTGACGGCCGAGCGCGCCAGTGTGACAATTGGCGGCTCGGGCGATGTGGCCTTCTCATCCGATGGTACAGTCGAGGCCACGATTGCCGGGTCAGGCGATATCAACGTGTTCGGCAGCGCCAAGTGCGAGCTCAATTCGGTTGGCTCAGGGGACCTCAATTGCGCACCGCGCCCAGGTGCAGAACCGGCCGCAGATGAGCCAGCAACAGAAACAGAAACACCGCAAGACGAGGCTGACGAGAGCTAATCCGGCGCATCCCTCACTTGCCAAGCGGCAGGATGCGCGCAACAAGGGCTGTATGCGCGCACCTTCCCCTGCCTCAACCTTGGCCCTCGCCCTTATTTCAAGCATCGCTTTGAGCGGCTGCCTTGCCCGCACTGCGCTCGACGTAGTGACGGCGCCGGTGAAGGTCGCTGGCAAAGCGGTGGATGTGGCAACCACCAGCCAATCTGAGGCTGACGAAAACCGCGGGCGGGAAATTCGCCGCCGTGAGGAAAAACTCGGCAAGCTTGAGCGCCAATACGACAAGCAAATCGAGGAATGCCGTGAAGACGATGATGCGGCATGCGACGAGGCTCAGGCGACCTATGCTGAAATGCAGGCAATCCTGCCCACTGTCCCGCTGGAGCCGGAAGACGATTAGTCTGGCGGGGTAGCCGCCCTGCGCAATCTATCATTGATGGCGATACCAATGCCGTCCTCTGGGATGGTTGCAATGGCGATGCGCGGCTTATCGGAAGCGGCGCCCCTATGCAGGCAATCATAGAGCCGAGCGGCAGCTTCGGTTAGATCGCCCGCTGCTGACAATGTGCAATCGCCCAATACGGCGCTGAACCCGATAAGAAACTCACCCGCCTCTGCGTGAGCAGCGTTTAGACGCACTGGTTTGCCCGGCGCATAATGGCTGGCGAGCTGACCGGGAGCTTCAACACCTTTTGCCGCGGCTTGATGCGCGCCCGCCACCACCACAGGACCGGGCCGCAATTCTTCTAAACCGCCATCGCCGCGAACGGCGACAATCGTCGATTCAACCCCGGCCTGGGTCGGCCCGCCATCGAGCACCAGATCAATGCGGCCATCGAGCGAGGCTAGCACATGGCGGGCACTCGTCGGGCTGATAAACCCGCTGCGATTGGCAGACGGCGCGGCAAGCGGAAAATCCACCGCCTCAAGCAAGGCCTGCATCACAGGGTGAGCGGGCGCTCGCAGCGCTACCGTGGGCAGACCTGCCGTGACTGCGCCAGCGAGCTTTGCCTCCGGCCTGCAGGGTAACACCAATGTCAGCGGGCCCGGCCAATGCTGATCGGCCAGCGACCGCGCCGCATCTGAAATCTCGGCCAGCTCAATTGCTTGCTCTATGTCACGCACATGCACGATCAGTGGGTTGAAATCCGGCCGTCCCTTGGCCGCATAGATCTTTGCCACAGCCTCGGCGCTATCTGCCCGCGCCGCGAGCCCATAAACGGTCTCTGTGGGCACCGCGACAAGTCCGCCCGAATCGAGAATCGCCACAGCGCGCGCAATCCCCTGCGTATCCGCACCCAGCACTTCCGTAAGGTTCTTGTCGCTCATGCGATCTGCGCTATATTTAAGCGTAAGCCCTGCCAAGAGGCAGGCGGCCTCCAGCCGAGAAATGCACCCAATCAAAGGACGACCACGCCCGTGACCCCTTACACGCCCCCTACCCAAGACCAATTGCTCGCCATCCGAGTGAACGCCGGGATCGAAGAGTTGGCGCAAAGTGAGCGCTTTGCCAATGCGGAGGCCGATTTGGTCGAGGCGATTGTCGATGGCGTGAGCCAGTTTGCGGCGGGCGAGTTCGCGCCGCTCAACCGCGTGGGGGATCTTGAGGGTGCGAAGCTGGAAAATGGCGTAGTGCGCCTGCCAGAGGGATTTAAGCCCGCCTACCACGCCTATGTCGAGCAAGGCTGGAATGCGATCGCCTCACCAGAGGAGTTCGGCGGCCAGGGCCTGCCCTTCACTCTGTCTTGCAATGTGCTGGAGAACCTGGGGTCCGCCAATATGGCCTTCACCCTGCTGCCGATGCTGTCGGTCGGGGCGATTGAAGCGATTGGCCACCATGGCAGCAAGGATCAGCAGGCAAAATACATGCCGGATCTGGTCAGCGGCAAATGGTCTGGCACCATGAACCTCACCGAGCCGGGCGCAGGCAGCGATGTGGGCGCGCTGCGCTCTACAGCAGAACCCATCACTGAGGGTGAACACGCCGGGAAGTACAAGATTGCGGGCCAGAAGATCTACATCACCTGGGGTGAGCACAACTTGGCTGAGAACATCATTCATCTTGTGCTCGCACGACTGCCTAATGCACCCGAAGGTTCACGCGGCATCTCGCTGTTCCTCGTCCCTAAATATCACGTCAATGACGACGGATCGCTCGGCAATCGCAACGATGTGCGCTGCGTCAGTCTGGAGCATAAGCTCGGCATCAACGCCTCGCCCACTTGCGTTATGAGCTACGGTGACAATGGAGAGTGTATTGGCGAGTTGGTCGGCGCGGAAAACCGCGGCCTGATGGCAATGTTCACGATGATGAACAATGCCCGGATCAATGTCGGCAACCAAGGTGCGCAAATCGCTGAGCGGGCAACCCAGCAAGCAATCTATTATGCGATGGACCGGGTGCAATCGGCCCGCGCTGGTTCGCCTGACAAAACCCCAGTTGCGATTATCGAGCATCCCGATGTGCGGCGTATGATCCTGCGTATGAAGGCCCTGACCGAAGGCGTCCGCGCTCTGCTCTATTACTGCGCCGGCCAAGTGGATCGCGGCACGATTGGCGATGAAGCCGCCGGCGAACGCGCCGAAGTGCTGGTTCCGCTGGTCAAGGCTTGGGGTACAGACATCGGCGTCGAGGTGTCAGGTATCGGCATCCAAGTGCATGGCGGCATGGGCTTTGTTGAAGAGACCGGCGCCGCGCAGCATTGGCGCGATTCCAAGATCGCCCCGATCTATGAAGGCACCAATGGCATTCAGGCCGCCGATCTGGTGACGCGAAAGCTCGGCATGTCGGGCGGCGAAGCTGTCTTTGGCCTGTTTGAGGAAATCGCCCGAGACGCGAGCGACGAAGTGGGCCTTGCGGGACTTGCCAGCGATTGCGCGAATATCGCCCGCTGGATGCGCGATGAGGCAAGCCTGGATGATCGCTTGGCTGGCAGCACCGCGTTCTGCACGATGGCTGCGGTAGCGGTCGCCGGGTGGCAAATGCTGCGCCAGGTGCGCGCTATCGCCGAAGGGGCCGCGCCTGCTCTAGCGGAGACCAAGCCGGTGACAACGCGCTTCTTCCTTGATCATATCGTGCCAGAAGCTTCTGGCTTGAAGGCGAGCGCGATCAGCGGCTCAGGCCTGCTGTATGCCTTGAGCGCCGACAAACTCGCAAGCTAAACGGCACGGCAAGTCCACGCGGCAAAGTTGCGCCGTGCGACTTTTGCGCGAAGCCCTCGCCTGTACCTAGGCGTCACTCGGCGGGCTGGATGCGGGCATAGTCGTCTTCGCCAAAGCTCGCATTGGGGCTACCGCTGAGCTCGCGTTGAGGCTCCAAACGCCGACCTTGCAAACGTTCGATCCCCGCGCCCGCTTCTGCATCGGGCGCAACAGCGCGCCAGATGATCCCCGCAGTGTCGTCTGACACCAGCAAAGAGCCATCGCCGCCCCATTCGACCCAAGTTGGGCGGCCTTTTGTCGTGCCGTCCTCGTTCAAGAAACCAGTCAGCACAGGCACAGGCTTACCCGTCGGATTGCCGCGCTCGTCAAAGGCGACATAGACAACGTCATAGCCGGATGGCGGCTTGCGATTCCAAGACCCGTGCCGCGCGATGAATGCGCCGCTGGCAAATCCATCCCCCATGCGGTGGCCTTCCTTAGTGAAGACCAGACCCAGCGCGGCGACATGCGGGCCAAGCGCATATTCCGGATAGCGAGCATATTCCATCAGATAGGCCGGCATCGGTGCCTCAACCCGGCGATCGATGTTGGTGCGATAATATAGCCACGGCCAGCCATATTGCGCGCCAACCGGCACATTCGTCAGATAGTCTGGCACCAGGTCAGAACCAAGCATGTCGCGCTCATTCACCGTAGTCCACAGCTCACCCGACCATGGGCTAAAGTCGAGACCATTGGGATTGCGCAGACCGACGGCAAACTGGCGTTGACGCCCAGCCGTCAGATCATACTCCCAGATCATCGCCCGGCCTTCTTCGACCTCCATCCCGCTTTCGCCGATATTGCTGACCGAACCGACCGCGACATAGAGGCGATTGCCATCCGGGTGCAGCTCCATATTGCGCATCCAGTGCCCACCGCCCGGCGCCAGATCCATCAGCTTGGTCGGCTCGCCCGTGACAGCTTCCGCACCCAATTCATAAGGGAATGCCAACACGGCATTGTGATTGGCAACGTAAAGCGTGCCATCGTTCCAGCTCATGCCGGATGGGGAATCGAGTCCTTCCGACAGGATCACGCTCTGCTTTTCAGCGACACCGTCTCCGTCCTCATCGCGCAGCAGAATAATTTGATTGGCCGAATCGCCTGCGGCGCCCGCTTCTGAGAACAGATATTCTGCGACCCATCCACGAATGCTGGCCATGATACCACCGTCGCTATCATCCTCCGCCTTGGGCGCCCGGGTCAAAGTGACCAGCACGTCCCCATTCGGCAGGCCGTAGAGTACGCGGGGGTGGTCCAGGCCTTCGGCAAAGCGCGTCACGGCCAGCCCTTCAGCGGCCACAGGCAAAGCGCCTTCTTCCCAGCCGACCGGCTTTGCGATCTGCACCGTCGGGAAACTTTCAGGATCGGGCTCTTCCAAGGTGGGATCGGTGCCCGCGACCTCGTCAACCGACAGCTCAGCGGTGTCGCCGCGCGTCAAAAAGAAACCAGCAATGCCCAGGATCACAAGTAGGACGACCAAAGCGATGAGAATTTTGCGAATAATAGCCATAGCTATCCGCGATATAAGAGGCTCGCCCTTGCGGCAATGGGGGAAGCGATTAGACAGCCAAGTGCCATGTATGATTTCAAACCCGACGAAACCCTCGCGCCAGCTGAACTTTATCGGCAATTGGGCGATGCCGCCGACGCCCTTACCGCCGGGGAGAGCGATGGCATTGCCAATATGGCCAATGTGGCTGCGCTAATCTGGGAATTTGTCCCCCGTCTCAATTGGGCAGGATTCTACCGCGTGGTGCAAAACGGGACGGAAAAGGAGCTGGTGCTCGGGCCGTTTGTCGGCCGCCCTGCCTGTATTCGCATTCCTTTTGGCCAAGGTGTGTGCGGCGCCGCGGCGGCAACTGGCGAAACTCAACTGGTCGAGGACGTCCACGTCTTCCCAGGGCACATTGCCTGCGATGCTGCCAGCCAATCCGAGGTTGTCGTTCCTGTCATGCGCGATGGCGAGGTGATCGCGGTGATCGATTGCGACAGTCCGGAGGCTGCTCGCTTCACGGGAGAGGATGCGCGCGGGTTACAGGCCCTCGCCGCTTTATTGAGCGACCGAATTTAGCTCCCTTTCGGCTAAAAACGTCGGCTGATCACTCAGATATCGCGCTCAATCGCCCCGAAAAGAGACAGTTCCGCTGTTTGGCTGGTTTGGTGTGTTAGTTGATAGTAACTAACAATCTGCCATGGGCTCGGCGTGCGAATCGCACAATATCGCGCCCCATGATCGCTCTATAAGCACAGGGGAAACTTTTGATGTCGACAATCCATTTCGCGCTTCGCAGCCTCAGCGCTCCGGTCGCTGGACTGGCTTTGGCCAGCGCCGCACCTGCCTTCGCACAGGCGGAAGTGGTGATGACCGAGGGAGAGATTCAATCACTCCCGGCGGATCTTCAAACCGCGCCAGCCCCAATGCCTCAGACCTCGATCGCTCCGGCGCAAACCGGTGGGAGCACCTTGGGTGAGACCGAAGAGATCATCATGGGAGAAGACGGTGTCGAAACCGTCATTCGCACGCGTTACATCACGCCGCGCACGGCAACTCGCTCCATCCCGCCAGCGGATGGTGGTTTCGGCCAAGCGGCTCCGGTTCAATATTACCCAGCGTCTCAGCCAGTGGTGTTTGAACGCGAACAATGGCTCGCAGAATGCCGCCGCCGCACCGACGGCCGCGATGGCAAGGAAAAAGGCGGCATCATTGGCAGCCTGCTTGGCGCAATCACCGGCGGTATCATCGGTAACCGCGTATCCAGCGGCGAGCGTTTGGCTGGCACCTTGATCGGTGCGGGCACAGGCGGCTTGGCCGGCCTGGCGATTGGCACCCTGATTGGCGATGGCGACGATGATGATGGCTATGATTGCGAGGCAGCACTCAACGATTATCTTCAGCAGAACAACGGGCTGGTCTCTGCACCGCCACAGCGTTTTGCTAGCCGGACAATCGCGGCGCCGGCTTATGCGTATCCGCAATATGCACCTGCACCCGTCGCCTATGGCTATGGGGGCTGTAACTGCTACCAAGCACAACCATCACAGCAAACAGTCCTGGTTCCGGTACAGACCACTCAACGCCAGCGCGTGATCGTGCGTGAGAATGTCCGCGAGGAGTTTGTACCAGAGCCAGTGCGTGAGCGCACAATTCCAGAGCCACAAATGATCAAGCAGCCCACACGGGTTGTGCCGGCACCGCGCCCGGTCAAAATGATCAAGAACTGAGGTAGGACGGCGGGCTTAGACGCCGCGAAATACCGATATATCAGCGCGCGGGGCTCTCAGTCAGTCTCGCGCGCTTTTGTTTATGTCGTCCGCAAACGAAAGAGCGTCCAACGGGCTAAAAAAGGAGCGCGAGTTGCGCGGCGCGACTTTAAGACACAATTCAATCACGCTGTATAAGCAGCTCAAAGCATTGATTTAGTGAATCTTTGCAAGAATCGCTTGCCGCTGAATCGGCGTTAGATATCGCCGCCCGTCAGCCTCTGGCACACCAGATCCAATTGATCGAGCGTCCGGTAGCGGATCGTGACCGCGCCAGAGCGTGGATCGGCATCGGCCTTAATCCTCACAGTGAGGCCCAGAAATTCCTCCAGGTGGCGCTGGACCGCTTCGATATCGGCATCATTTGCCGGATCGCGCCCGCCCACCTGCGCTTTCGGAGCCTTGGTCGCCACTTTGCCCGCAACCTTGCGCACCATACGCTCAATTTCCCGCACGGAGAGGTTGTCGTTCACCGCCTGCTGAGCGAGGCTTGCGGCGTTTTCTTGTCCAATAAGAGCGCGTGCGTGGCCCATGGACAGCCTGCCACTCTCGACAAGATCAAGCACCGCACTCGGCAGACCCAAAAGGCGCTGAAAGTTCGCCACATGACTGCGCGACTTGTCGACCATGCGAGCGATTTCCGCTTGGGTCATACCCTCACTATCGGCAAGGCGCTGATAGGCGCGCGCCTCTTCGACCGGGTTGAGGTCTTCACGCTGAATATTTTCGATCAGCGCGAGCGCCATCACTTCGCGGTCATCAAGCTCACGAACCAGCGCAGGAATCTCATGCAAGCGCGCCTTTTGCGCAGCCCGCCAGCGGCGTTCGCCCGCAACCAATTGATAGCGGCCCTCGCCGCGCGGCCGAACGATGATCGGTTGAATAACACCGCGCGCTGCAATCGACGCAGCCAGCTCTGCGAGCGCCGCATCATCAAAGTGCTTGCGCGGCTGCCCTGGCAGTGGGCTAATCGACGCTATTGGCAGAGCGGCTAGCCCAGAAACGGGCTTCGCATTTCCATTTTCTGACGCTTTATCAGAGCTCTGCGATGTATCACTACGGACAAGCGGCTCTTCACGCTGAGTTTCGCCCAACAGCGCTCCCAGACCCTTACCGAGCTTCTTCTTCCGGTCACCAGGTCCCCGGTGCGGTACAGAAAATTCAATTTTCTCGCCAGATGGGTTCGAACCCGATTTCACACTACGGCTCATGCGGCTTTCCTTTCTGGCGGGAATCGTCCGATTAACTCGCGGGCCAGCGCGATGTAAGCGCGGCTGCCCGTACAAGAATGATCATAAACAAGCGCTGGTAGCCCGTGGCTCGGCGCTTCCGACAAACGGACATTGCGCGGAATGACCGTTTCAAACACCAAATTGCCGAGGCAATCGCGCACATCGTCAGCGACTTGGTCGGTCAAACGGTTGCGGCGATCAAACATTGTGAGCGCCACGCCAATAATACCCAAATCAGGATTGAAACGCTGTTGGATGCGCTCAACCGTCTGAAGCAATTGGCTGAGGCCTTCGAGCGCGAAGAACTCACATTGCAATGGTACCAGCAGAGTATCGGCGGCGCATAAAGCGTTGAGCGTCAGCAGACCCAAAGACGGCGGACAGTCGATAAAGCAAATATCGTGCTCGCCATGATTGGCCAAAGCCGCTTTGAGTCGCCCGGTCCGCTCTTCGACAGAAACGAGCTCAACCTCAGCGCCGCTCAAATCCACCGTTGCCGGAACGAGATCCAAGCCTGGGATGCTGGTCGGCACAACTGCATCTTCCAACGCAATTTCATCAACTAAGAGGTCATAGCTCGACAGGCCGCGATCATTGGCATCAACGCCCATACCGGTCGACGCATTGCCCTGAGGATCAAGGTCGATCAGCAGGGTCCGCCACCCCGTCGCCGCCATCGCTGTTGCAATATTGATGGCAGTGGTCGTCTTACCAACCCCTCCCTTCTGGTTTGCAATTGCGATTGTCAGCATCTTAACGCGTTCCTTATTGGTGCTCGAACCAGCAAAACTCTAAGCACAAAGACCGCCCATTGCGGGGGATTTGCGCTCAAGCGAGTCCAAAATCGCTGCAACCGAAGCCATTCGACGCCGCGTTCTCAACTCACAAACTGACGATGATACCTGCGTCGCGATCGGTCAATGATTGTTCCACGTGGAACTTCCGCCGATTACGAGCTTTTAGTCCCGCTAACTCATCCGATGCAGACCGGCCTTTGGGGAGAACATAGCGGGTATGCGCGGTACAAAACGGGTGCGAAAGGCGCAGAAGCTTATCAAGTGGTGCGAAGGCACGCGCGGTTATCACATTGACTGGAAATGGTTTTATCTTTTCCAGACGCTCACCCACCACCCGGCATCGCTTGAGGTCTAGTTCGCTGACTAAACCGTTTAGAAACTCAACGCGGCGAGCCCTGGACTCAACCAAAACCATAGGGATGTTAGGTAACAGAGTAGCCAAAATTATCCCCGGAAAGCCTGCGCCTGTTCCCAGATCGAGCCATGGAGTTCCGCTGCGATCTTCGCGTGTTTCACGTGGAACATGTTGTAGAAGCTGAACGCTGTCGGCGATATGGCGCTGCCAAAGCTGACTTTCTGAAGGCTTTGAGATCAGATTTTGTTGTTTGTTTTCAGCAAGAAGAAGTGTTGAGAAGCGCTCCAATCGCTCGATTGCTTCGGCGTCAGCCCACTCACCAACAAACGCACGTGCCTGCTCTTCAGTCTCAATGATGGCGTGATCGCTCATGCGGCGGTTTGCCACCGGCGTGCGTATACCAGCAAAGCCGAGAGAGCAGCCGGCGTAACACCGGGCACACGGCCCGCCGCGGCAAGCGTTGGAGGACTGGCAGAGGTCAGCCGTTCGATCATCTCTGAAGAGAGCCCGGGAACCTCAGCAAATGGGAAGTCACCTGCGAGCGCCAGGCTCTCACTCGCACGGAGATCTCGCAATTCCGCATCCTGACGTGCGAGATAAGGCTCATAAGCCGCATCCTCAGCCATCTCATCAGCAAGGTCTGCATTCGCATAAAGCGCCTCGGCAAGTTCAGTATCAACCCAATTGAGCAGGTCTGCAAATTCGACACCATCATGGCGAAGCCACTCGGAGATAGGCTTTTCACCGCCATCACGCCGAACCGGTAGGCCTGCGTCTGCCAAATCTTTCGAATGGAGCTTTTGCGCGAACAGAGGCACCAACACCTCTCGCATAGTTTCACGTTGCTCAAACCAATTCGAACGATGATCGCCAATGCAGCCGGCATCAATGCCCAGCCTTGTTAGGCGCGTAGAGGCGTTGTTGGCCCGCAACCGTAAGCGGTATTCAGCGCGCGAGGTGAGCATCCGATACGGCTCGCTCACCCCTTGCAGCGTGAGATCATCCACCATCACCGCGATGTAAGAATTCGCGCGGTCCAAAACAGGTGCCTCGCGGTCAGTCTCTGCAGCTGCCGCGTTAAGACCTGCAATCAAGCCCTGCGCAGCCGCTTCCTCGTAGCCCGTCGTCCCGTTAATCTGCCCGGCGCAATAGAGCCCTGGGATAGCTCGCAACTCAAGGTCGGGTGTCAGCGCCCGTGGATCAATATGGTCATATTCCACTGCATAGCCCGGTTCGACGATTTCCGCTTGGGACAGACCCGCCATTGCGCGAACCATATCGCGCTGAACATCCACCGGAAGGGAGGTGCTGATCCCGTTTGGATAGACCAAATGCGTGTTTAGGCCTTCCGGCTCCAAGAAAACCTGATGCCCATCGCGATCCCCAAATCGGTGGATCTTGTCCTCGATCGAAGGGCAATAACGCGGGCCGGCCGCGTCAATCGCGCCGGAAAACAGCGGAGAGCGGTGCAGATTAGCGCGAATGGCGTCATGCGCCGCCTCTGTGGTCCGCGTGATTGCGCAAAACACCTGAGGGTTCGCGCGCTTTTCAGTGAGCGCCGACATGGTCCAACTTTCATCGTCTGAAGCTTGCTCGGGCAATGCCGCCCAATCAATCGTGCGCCCATCAATTCGAGGCGGCGTACCTGTCTTCAGCCGCGCCATAGGCAGATCGGCGCCGCGCAGTTGCTCGGCCAAACGCTGAGCGGAATTTTCACCAATGCGCCCGCCGGTAAAGCGCTCTTCGCCGCGAAACAAAGTCCCGCCGAGAAAAGTCCCCGTGCAAAGGATCACGCGCGGCGCATCCATTGCCGTGCCATCGGCCAGCTCCAGGCCGACCACCCGTCCGCCCTCTAACCGCAGCGCCGCAGCCTCTCCGGCGATCAACGTCAGATTCGCTTGCGCTTTAATGATCCGCTGAACTTCAGCTTTGAACAGCACACGATCAGCCTGAACACGCGGACCCCAAACGGCGCTCCCTTTGGAACGATTGAGCATACGGTAATGGATGGCGCCCGCATCCGCTGCGCGGCCAATCACCCCGTCGAGCGCATCGACTTCGCGAACCAGATGACCCTTGCCCAGTCCGCCAATCGCCGGATTGCAGCTCATCGCGCCAATGGTTCTGAGATCAAAGCTGACCAACCCGGTGCGCGCGCCCATGCGAGCCGCCCCACAGGCAGCCTCCACACCGGCGTGACCGCCGCCAATAACGAGGACATCAAAGCTATGCATGCTGCGCCAGATAGGATGTCACGCCGCTTGGGTCAAAGCTGTTTCACGTGAAACACCGCTCGGTTTGACTGATTTGTTTTGAGGTGCGCCACTATCGAAGGTCTTTCTCCGCCGAGAAAGCCTACTTCCCAATGCAGAAGCGCCCAAACAGCGTGTCCAGCATATCTTCGGTGGTCGTGCGACCAATGAGGCGATCAAACGCGCCTCGGGCCTGTCTTAGCTCCTCTGCGCACAATAGCGGATCACGTTGACCAATCGCTCCGTGCAGCGCCTGAGCGCCGTCAGATAGGACCGAATGCTGCCTTGCATTCAGCGCTGCTTCGCCGGGCTTCGGCAGAGCCGCCCTCGCCGCGGCGACCAGACCCTGTTTTAGCACATCAACACCGGCACCTGTTGTCGCCGACAAAACGTAGTCGGCAGAAGGTTTCGCCTGATAATCATCCGCATCGCTCTTGGCCGCCACTTCCCAGGCCCCATTAGGGCCCTCGCCTTCAGGCCCAAGCCATAGAACCGTATCCGCTCGCCCAAGCTGCTCGCGGGCACGGTCAATCCCGATCCGCTCGATTGCATCATCGCTTTCCGCCCTTAGGCCCGCGGTATCGACGAAACTAAACGGGACGCTCGCAATGGCGACGTTCCGCTCGATCACATCACGCGTGGTACCGGCAATGTCCGACGTGATCGCCGCTTCGCTCTGAATCAAAGCATTGAACAGCGTGGATTTGCCGGAATTGGGCGGACCGGCCAGCACCACTCGGTAGCCCTCGCCCAATTTCTCGGCCCGCGGGCGGCCCAGCCATTCGTCCAGATCTTGCGACAACGCACCGATGTCCTCGGCAAACTGCGGGGGCAGAACTGACACATCGTCTTCATCCGAAAAGTCGAGTGCTGCCTCCAATCGCGCGGAAAGCCGCAAAACAGACGTGCGCCATGCCTCTACCTGGGCTGAAAAAGCGCCGCCCGCCATTTGGATCGCCGCCGCCCTTTGAAGCTCCGTTTCAGCGCTGAGCAGCTCTCCCAACCCCTCCGCTTCGGCCAAATCAATTCGCCCATTGGCAAAGGCCCGCCGGGTAAATTCACCAGCCTCCGCTGCTCGAAGGCCCTTAAGTTCCTTCAGAGCGCCCGACACTGCGGCCAAGACCGCCCTGCCCCCATGGCAATGCAGTTCTGCCAAATCTTCGCCAGTCGCCGTTGCTGGCCCGGGGAACCATAGAACGAGCGCGTGATCGAGCGGCCCACCGTCCGCGTCTCGCAATGCCGCGAGTGATGCGCGGCGCGGCGTGAAATCTCGCCCCGCCAGCTTGCGCAATGCAGACTCTGCTTCAGGACCGCTAATCCTGATGACGCCAATCGCAGCAGGAGGCGCACCGCTGGAGATCGCAAAGATGGTGTCACTCATTCAATGCAGGCCTAAGTAATTCATTTTATTCAATATGTTAATCGTCAGAACTGTCTTTTTTCGAGCGCGATGATCCGCCCATCGTCCCTGCCCGCATGCCATTCTCAACAAAGTTCTGGAACATCTTCAGCCCCATCTGACCCATAGGCGCCAAGGCCTGAGCATATTCCTGCAATTGATCAGGGCTGCTCACGCCTTTCATCGCTTTGGTGATGTTATCCACGTAAGCGTTGTTGGCTTCCGTCACATCAGGCAAGCCCATGAAGCTGCGCGCTTCTTCTGGCGTGCAATCAATCTCAATATTGACCTTCATTGGGTGTCCTCTCCATCCTCACGGGGCCGATCGCCCTGGCATTTGCGCTCAGCTGTGCGCTGTAACATTTGGTTTGGCATTGGCGAAGCGCGATGCATAGTATCAACCGGACACCAAGCGAAATTAATGACCCTAGGACGCGATATGACAAGCATGACCGCCCATGAGGCACTCAAAAGGTGGCATCAAATCGCCGAAAACGGCAGCAAAGCATCAGAATTGGCCAGTATCATGCACGAAGATGCGGTTTTTCACTCCCCGGTCGTCCACACACCGCAAGAGGGACGTCCGATCGTCGTCGCCTATCTTTCAGCTGCGGGGCAAACGCTCGGCAACGCCAGTTTTCGCTATATTCGCGAAGTTGTTAGCGACAACACAGCAGTGCTCGAATTTGAGACTGAAATGGACGGTATCAAAGTGAACGGCATAGACCTGATTACCTTCGATGAAGAAGGAAAAATCAAGGATTTCAAGGTTATGGTGCGGCCGCTAAAGGCCGTAAACAAGGTCTGGGAGATGATGGCCGCGCAATTGGAATCCCAAAAGGCGGCAAGCTGAGAACGGACGAAACTTCGCGTTTATGCTGCTTTGGCTGAGGCCGATCTCAGGAACTCTTCAACAAATGGCAAAATTCCGGCGTCCCGAACGGATTCTTCCAAAGCCCCAAGACTGGCCGCCCAATCATCGCCACTTTGAACGGCAATTCGCTGCATTGCCCAGCGATCAAAATGTGTCCTTTGAACAGATTGATCGCGCAAAACCTCGATCTTCTCATGGCGAGGATCTTTGCAAATTGTCTCAAAGACATCACTTACCGCATCGCCCGGCCCTTCAAGGACCTGAAAAAACGACTCACCTGAATAAATGAGAAAGCCGCGCAGCTCTTTCGCAGTGTTGTTGCGAACGGACGTCTGGATAATTTCAAACACACCGCCTTCGCCGAGTTCAGGCGTTTGGACACTGCTGTAGATGATTTGACGCACGGCTTCTTTCCCCTTGGATAGCCGCCGGATACAGTCTGAGTGAAAACGATCAGTTAACGCGGTTAAGATGGTTTGCGGGTAGCAGAATTCATCAACGTTAGCCTCGGCAGCTGAAAGTCAGTTCAAAATCGCGAAATTGACGATCAATTTGCGTGTTTGCGGCTCCAAACCGGGCGGAAGCTCGGCCTCTAGCAAACGCTGACGCTCTTCAACGGGTTCTGCGATCAATATTCGCTTCATCGCCCAGTCCGAGCACGCCCGCTCAGCAATATTACGCCGATCAAGCAAGGAAACGCCGGAATGGCGCGGGTCATAGGAAATCCGCAGCATCAAATCGACCAGCTCCGCCTCTTCCCCCTCAAGCAGTTGGAGGAAGTTTCGCCCATTATACAGCAGCAGGCCCGTCACCCCGCGCGCGGGATTGTTACGAGCGCTGCTGCCTAAGATCGATTCCACTTCCTCGCGCGAGAGGCTCGGCGCGGTGCTGATATAGAGATATTGCCGCAGCATCTCGTCAGCCAGCTTCTATTGGTTCATCGTTTCGAAGAAGTCTTCGTTGGTCTTGGAGTCCTTCATCTTGTCGAGCAGGAATTCCATCGCATCGACCGTACCCATTTGCATCAGGATCCGGCGCAACACCCACATCTTGGAGAGCTTGTCCTTCTCAACCAGTAGCTCTTCCTTACGCGTACCGGATTTACCAACATCGAGTGCAGGGAAGATGCGCTTATCAGCAACCTTACGGTCCAACACGATTTCAGAGTTACCGGTGCCTTTGAATTCTTCAAAGATAACTTCGTCCATCCGGCTACCGGTGTCGATCAGTGCGGTCGCGATGATGGAAAGCGAGCCGCCCTCCTCAATGTTACGTGCGGCACCAAAGAAGCGCTTAGGGCGCTGTAGCGCGTTGGCATCCACACCGCCGGTCAGAACCTTACCAGAGCTTGGCACGACCGTGTTGTAGGCCCGGCCAAGACGCGTGATGGAGTCAAGCAGGATCACCACGTCGTTCTTGTGTTCGACCAGGCGTTTTGCTTTTTCGATAACCATTTCAGCGACTTGAACGTGGCGATTGGCCGGTTCATCAAAGGTTGAGGAGATCACCTCGCCCTTCACGCTACGCTGCATGTCGGTGACTTCTTCCGGCCGCTCATCCACCAGCAACACCAGAAGGTGCACTTCAGGGTGATTGTCGGTGATAGCCTTGGCGATGTTTTGCAGTAGAACCGTTTTACCAGTCCGAGGCGGCGCAACGATCAATGCGCGCTGGCCCTTACCCTGAGGTGAGATGATATCGATCACTCGGGCGGATTTGTCTTTGACCGTCGGATCGGCCTGATCGAGCGTCAGCTTTTCATCCGGATAGAGCGGCGTAAGGTTGTCAAAATTGGTGCGCATCCGCACCTTTTCTGGGTCTTCGAAGTTTACGCTGGTGAGATCGGTCAGCGCGAAATAGCGCTCCCCCTCTTTCGGTGCGCGAATTTGCCCCTCAACGGTATCGCCGGTGCGCAGGCCCCATTTGCGGATCTGGTTTGGTGACACGTAAATATCGCCTGGGCCAGCCAGATAGTTCGCATCTGGCGAGCGCAGGAAACCAAAGCCGTCCTGCAGCACTTCGATCGTGCCGATCCCCATGATGTCTTCGTTATATTCTTCGTCCTCAGCGAGCTCGCGCAGGATGCTGAACAGCAAATCTTGCCGCCGCATGGTCGAGGCACTTTCAACGCCCAATTCTTCGGCCATCTGGACGAGTTCAGCGGGGGTTTTCAGTTTTAAGTCTTTAAGATGCATAGTAATTTCAGTTCCGTCTTGGAGATGACCGGCGGGTCAGTGCCTCTTTTGAAAAGAGGTGCCAGATCGCAGATTTACGAGCAGGCTTGGGCTTGGAGAAAGCAGACCTGATAACGCGATTGCCGCGCCATCAAAGCCGGGTTGATGGATTGCAAAATATGAGAGCGGCGCGCTTAGGTCAATTCCCGAATTGCTGCTGGCCTGAGAAAGGCAGGTGTAAGGCGCCGGATAAGTCTGAGGAAAACCCGATAGCGCAAAAGTCGCCTCGCTCAGAACGGCCGTGTGTAGACCAGCACCACGACCACAACGAGGATCAGACCGGGCACTTCACCGAACATGCGCAATTGCTTTTCGGTCAGCGGTCGCTCACCGCGGGCCATCTTTTTCGTCTGGCCCACCAACCAGCCATGATAGCCTGTCAGCGCCAGCACCAGAGCCAGTTTCGCGTGGAACCAACCTTGCGTGAATGCGCCGGTGGAATAGGCCAAGGTTAGGCCCAAAACCCACACGATTATGAGGCTGGGCGTCATGATGATCTTACGCAGCTTGCCCATGCGCTCGGCCCATTTCGCCTCGCCTTCAGAGCCGCTGGCGTGATCAAGAATGTAGATGCATTGGCGCGGCAGCATGAACAGCCCCGCCAACCAAAACACCATGAAAATCACATGGCCTGCTTTGAGCCACACGTACATCAACGAAAGAGGATCCTGCATGCAGCCTGTGTAGGGAGACTTGGCGTGAATTTCATCCCCTGATCAGCCCCGAATGGTTTCAAGCAAGCTTTCGACATGCTCAATCGGCGTGAATTGACCAATGCCATGTCCCAGATTGAAGACATGTGGACGCCCGGCAAAGGCACGCAGGATCAGTTTTGCACGGGCGCCAACGGCATCGCCGCCCGCCTCGAGCAACAGTGGATCAAAATTGCCCTGAACCGGCATTCCGTCAGGTAAAACCGAATGGACCCAGTCTGGATCAAGCGTCTCATCCATCCCGATCGCATCGACCCCGGTCTCGCGCGCATAGCCGGGCAGTTTCGCGCCAGCACCCTTCGGAAATCCAATAATGGGCGTGTCGGGATGGGACTGCTTCACCGCTGCAACGATCTTTGCGTTCGGCGCAATAACCCAGCGCTCAAACTCATCTGGCGCAAGACTTCCCGCCCAGCTGTCGAACAATTGGACCGCCTCTGCCCCGGCGTCGATCTGACCGCGTAAATAACCGATGGTCACATCGATGATCGCATCCAAGATTGCCTGCATACGGGCCGGATCGCGGTACGCGAGCAAGCGCGCTGGACCCTGATCTTTGCTACCCTCGCCAGCGATCATGTAGGTCGCAACGGTCCACGGACTGCCCGCGAAACCGAGCATGGTGACCTCTTCGCTGATCATGCCGCGCGTCAGCCGCACGGTCTCATAGATTGGATCAAATCGCTCTGGCGCCGCGGTGAAGTCTTCAAGCTTCGCCTCCAGCAAAGTGGGGCTCAGTTTGGGTCCCTCGCCTGCGAGAAATGCGAGGCCCTGACCCATCGCATGGGGAACGATCAGAATATCAGAAAACAGGATGGCCCCGTCAAAGCCGAACCGGCGAATGGGTTGAACCGTGATCTCAGCCGCTGCTTCGCTGTCGTAAACAAGCTCCAGGAAACCACCCTTTTCGGCACGTAACTCCCTGTATTCGGGTAAATACCTACCGGCTTGTCTCATCAGCCAAATGGGAACCTTTTCCTGTTTGGTTCCTTTAAGAGTATCGAGCAAGATGCCCGGCATAGAATGGCTCCAATCAATAAATATATATATTTATATAAGGTTTGTAGGAGTTTGTTGGCCCTGTGGAAATCGGGAATTACCAGCCTCTGCCTGATTTCTCCGGCTCTGAACAGACCCAAAGGTGAACGCGAATCTAGGTATTTATGCGGTCAAGCCATTCTTATCCCCGCTCTCCCCAGCCTGTTTAAACTCGCCGTCCCGTGTCGACAAATGGGTAGCCCAAAGCCTGTCACTGGGCATGAATCTCGTCCCCGATCTTGTCGACCGTTTTCTCCCGTGGTTTATACCTATGTCTATCAACATGCTCTCGCTGCTGATAAAGCATAGCGACCAAGCAGCATGAAATTGGCACTGCGCCGACCAGGGATCACACACCAAACGCTATGAACCGGCTGAATCTGCATCTCGTATCGGATTCTACCGGCGAAACATTGGAGATGATCGCTAAGGCGGCTTTGGCTCAGTTTGATGATCCCGAAGTAAACCGTCACTTTTGGCCTATGGTGCGTTCGCGCAACCATCTCGACCGGATTGTACCTGATCTGGCCGACAATCCAGGCTTGGTGCTCTTCACACTAGTCAATCCTGACACCCGCGCCCGGCTTGAGGAGCATTGCCGTCAACTCGGACTACCAGCGGTTCCCGTGCTGGATGGCGTCACGGCGGCGTTAGAGGCGCAATTGGGCGAAGAGGCGCACGGCCGCCCGGGCCGCCAACACCTCATGGATGAGGCCTATTTCAAGCGGGTGGAGGCGATTCAGTTCACCATCGCGCATGATGACGGCATCGGCTGGGAAAATTGGGAAGAGGCCGACATTGTCCTGGCTGGTGTTTCGCGCAGCTCAAAGACACCAACCAGCATCTATCTGGCCAACCGCGGCTATAAGGTCGCAAATATCCCACTGGTCGTGGAAAGCCCTCCGCCCAAAGCGCTGTTTGGCCTGCGGCATCCCTTGGTCGTCGGGCTTACCACCGCGCCAGAGCGCTTGGTCCAAATTCGGCGCAACCGCCTACTGTCACTCAATGAGGGCACAGAGACCTCCTATGTTGACGGTGACCGGGTAAAGGATGAGCTGCAATTTGCCCGCCGGATGTTTGCCGACAATGGCTGGCCCGTGATCGATGTGACGCGCCGCTCGATTGAGGAAAGCGCGGCGGCGATTATTCGCCTGGTGCAAGAGCGGGAGCGCCGCGATCGACCGGTTGATGGGACGGCGAAACCGATATGAGCGCGCCCTCCCCGAAACTCATATTAGCCTCCAAGTCGGCCTCTCGTCGCGCGATGCTTGATGCTGCTGGGGTGACCTATGAAGCGCGCCCCGCCGCAATTGACGAGCGCGCGCTTGAGGATGAAATGGCTGCCGCTGCCTCGCATGAGATTGCTGAGGCACTAGCGGTCGCGAAGGCGGCGGCGATTGCGACCGAAGAGCCTGATGCGTTGGTTTTGGGCAGCGATTCTTTGGTGGTCGCGGGCGGCAAACGCTTCGACAAGCCCACCGGCCGGGCGAATGCAGCGGAGCATTTGCGGTTTTTCTCTGGCAAAGCGATTGAGCTGCACAGCGCGGCGGCGCTGGTGCGCGCAAACACATGCGAATGGAGCGCGACATCGCTTGCAAAATTGCATGTTCGCGAGCTGTCAGAGGACTTTATCGAGCATTATCTGAGCCACGAATGGCCAGAGATCGGCTTTACTGTGGGCTGCTTTCGGATTGAGGCTCTGGGCGTGCAATTGTTCGAGGAAATTGAAGGCGATCAATTCACCGTTCTGGGCATGCCGCTGCTGCCTGTGCTCGGCGCGCTGCGCGAACTGGACGTGCTACCCTCATGAGCGAGCCCAAACCTTATGCCGAGGTGATCGGCGATCCGATTGCGCAGTCCAAATCGCCTCTGATCCATGGGTTTTGGCTTAAACAGCTTGGGATTGAAGCTGATTATCGCTCTCACCGGGTCACTAGCGCTGATCTGGCCGCCTATATTGCTGAGCGCCGCGAGGATCCGGCCTGGCGCGGCTGCAACGTCACTATGCCACTGAAACAAGAGATGATCCCGCTCCTTAGCAAGGTGGAGGGTGATGCGCAGAAGATTGGCGCGGTCAATACGGTGTATCGAGGGGACAATGGAGAGCTTATCGGCACCAACACGGATGCGGTGGGCTTTACAGAGCCGCTGCAGGAAATTTTGGCCAGCGAGCATCTGTTTCGCATGGCGCGCATCATCGGGACCGGCGGAGCGGCCAGGGCGATCATCACTGCCCTCACCGCGCATGGCTTCACCCTCGTGATCGCCGCGCGCAATCAGGCGAAAGCAAAGCAATTACTGAAAGAACTACACCCCAAGGGCGAGCATTACATCGCCCCACTCGATCATTTTGCGAAGCCCACAGACTTTGCCTTTGATGACCGCGACAGGTGCCTCGATCTGGTGGTGAACGCATCGCCTTTGGGCATGCGAGGCAGCCCCGAACTGGTGTTTGACTGGAGCCATGCGCCGCCCGGAAGCATTGCCTATGATATTGTCACTGACCCGGTTGAGACCCCGTTCTTGCAGCACGCGGCTAAGGCAGGTTTTTCGACAATTGGTGGACTATCGATGTTGATCGGTCAGGCGGCAGCAGCGTTTGAGAAGTTTTTCGGGCAGGCCCCGCCCCGCGATCACGATGCGCAGCTGCGCGAGCTCATATCTCAGTGAGCAAGCCGTTTATCCTCGGCCTCACCGGTTCAATCGGCATGGGCAAGTCGACCGTTGCGGCCATGTTTGAGGCGCAAGGTGTTCCCGTGTTTGATGCTGATGCGCAGGTTCGGGCAATGCAGGGCCCCGGCGGATCATTGCTGCCCGCGATTGAGGCGGCCTTTCCCGGTTCAACCGGACCAAATGGCGTTGAGCGAGAGGCGCTGGGTAAACTGGTGTTTGCAGAGCCAGAGAAGCTGCGACAGCTAGAGGGTATTGTACACCCTGCGGTGGGCCAGAAGCGCGCCGAGTTCCTGCAAGACAATGCAGGCGCTCCGCTGCTGGTGTTTGACATACCGCTCCTGTTCGAAGGTGGCGGCAATGAAGCGGTCGACGCGGTTGTGGTTGTCTCCGCCCCGCCAGAGACGCAGCGCGAGCGGGTGCTTGCCCGCCCCGGCATGACGGCGGAGAAATTTGAGCACATTCTCGGCCTGCAAGTGCCCGACAGCGAAAAGCGCAAACGCGCAGATTATGTGATTGATACAGGCACTTCGTTGGAGGAAACCGAGGCGGCGGTGAGCGATTTGATTGCGCAGCTTACCACTAACACCGCCTGACGCGCCGCGCAGCTTTGGCTAACCACCACCTAATGGCACCAATTTGAGTTAAGCTGCTGCAATTGACCTCTTGCGCCTTCGCAATCTTGGTCCGATAGTACCGCCAATGCGCGAAATCGTCTTTGATACTGAAACCACCGGCCTCGATCCTAAGACAGGCGACCGGATGGTTGAAATTGGCTGTGTTGAGATGGTGGGGCGGGTGCCAACAGGCGCCAGCTATCACGCCTATTACAATCCTCAGCGCGATATGCCCCAGGCCGCAGAGGCGGTTCATGGACTGTCGATCTCATTTCTTGAGACAAAGCCCTTGTTCAAAGACACGGCGGGCGAATTGCTGGAGTTTCTGGGTGATGCGCCGCTCGTTGCGCACAATGCCAGCTTTGACTTTGGCTTTTTGAACAATGAGTTGGTTCTGATCGGGATGGAGCCGATCTCATTGGACCGGATGGTTGATACGGTCGCTCTGGCGCGCAAGAAACATCCTGGCTCCAAGCTGTCATTGGATGCGCTTTGTACGCGTTACGGCATTGATCGCAGCCACCGGGTGAAGCACGGGGCGCTGCTCGATGCGGAACTGCTGGCGCAGGTTTATGTTGAGCTAACCGGTGGTCGCCAAATTGGCTTGGGGCTCGCAGCGGACGCAGGATCTGACGTGGCAAGCGGCCGGGAAGATGTCAGCGTGCCAGCGGCGGCTTTGGCCGCAGCGGCAAAGCGGCGCGATCGCCGCGAACCGCGCCCGCATGCAGCTACGGCAGAGGAACTGGCGCGGCACAAGGCGTTCGTAGAAGGAATTGAAAAGGCAATCTGGGCGCGTTGAGTTCTCTCACATCATAACGCGCGTATTGGATTTGGGGCATTTGGGTCGAACACAATAAAGGAGACAGCCACAATGGATATCCGGGTTTCAGGGCATCAAGTGGAAACTGGCGCGGCATTGCAGGAGCATGTCGAAGACCGTTTAGGCGGCATCGTCGATAAATATTTCGACCGAGCGATCTCCTCTCATGTCACCTTTGGCAAAGCGCCAGGCGGCGCGTTCTCATGCGACATTGTGACGCATGTGATGCAGGGCCTGATCCTGAAGGCTCGGGCGGATGCGCATGACGCGCACCAAGCGCTGGATAATGCGGCGGCCAAGATTGATAAGCAGCTGCGCCGCTACAAACGCCGCCTCAATGACCGGCATGAACAAGCCGACCATGCGAAGCGTGAAGAAGAGGCAGCCTACACTATCTTTGCTGCTTCCGAAGAGCCTGAAGAAGAGGTCGTAGCGGACGCACCGCTGGTAGTTGCAGAGACTAGCACAGACATCCCATCGTACAGCGTTGCAGACGCTGTGATGATGCTGGATTTGCGCGATACGAACGCATTATTCTTCAAAAATGCTGGCACTGAGAGGCATAATATGGTTTATCGCCGCTCAGATGGCTCAATCGGTTGGGTTGAGCCGCGATAGGGCAGCGCAGCACCCAAGCTGACAAAATGCCCCTTCATGACCGCAGGAGAAACGCCGCGCAGGACAGCGGCAACCCCCGGTGATGTGGTTATGACATGCGAGTGACTGAATTAGGATCACGATTTTTGCCATGGATGTAAATCTGAGATTGCTGCCCGAGGCGGTTGCCTCGGCTCGTTTGGAAACGCGCCAGCAAGTCCTGAGCCAGATTGCCGAGATGTTCTCGGAGGTTCATGGACTTGATCGCGTGGATATACTTGAGCGTTTGGAAGAGCGTGAGGCGCTTGGCAGCACCGGCTTTGGCCGGGCTGTCGCGATTCCGCACTGCCGCTCCCCTGAGGTCAAGCGCCCCACTGTTGTTTTGCTACGCCTGGAGCAGCCGGTCGATTTTGCTGCGGCTGATGCCATGCCTGTGAGCCTCATTTTCGGCCTGGTTTCGCCAGAAGATGCGGGCGCGACTCACCTGCATGCTTTGGCGACCATTTCGCGGTTGATGCGCGATGATGCGATCCTGGATGCGGTGCTAGAGGCGCCGGATGCTGATGCGCTTTATTCCGTTCTGACCAATCAATTCCTGCGTGATGCCGCCTGAGGATCACATGAGCGAGCCTGCGACGGATTTGGGCGCAGAGGCCTCTTCCGGAGGTGCTGAGCGGCATTACCGCGCGCTTGAAGGGTTGTATAACTCAGCCCCGATCAACGCGAAATTCGCCTCTGATCTCGCGATTGTCGAAGAAGGACGCTCGCGCCTGACCTTCACCATCACCGACGATGTGTTTCACGCCGCTGGTGCGGCCCACGGCACGATCTATTTCAAAATGCTCGATGATGCGGCCTTTTACGCGGCCAATACGTTGGCAACCGATCGCTTTTTGCTCACGACCAGTTTCAACTTGCATTTCACCAAGCCTGTGCGGGCGGGAGAGGTCGTGGCCGAGGGGCGCTGGGTCAGCGGAAAGCGCAGGGTGTTTGTCGCCGAATCGCGACTGGTCGATGCCGAAGGTGATGAGATTGGCCGCGGCACAGGCACATTCATGCGCTCGCGGATCGCGCTGTCCAGCCTGTCTGGCTACACCTCTCACCGGGACAGCTCAGGCCAGTAAAATGGACGCGCGGCTGCCTGCCCACATCGAAATTACCGGTTTGATCCGCGCTGCCGAGGCGCAGGGCGGCACGGCAATGGTCCTTTCGAAGGGTGAAAGGGACGCTGGAACGATCCTCGTGGTAACCATGTATCGCGGTGAAAACGCAACACTTTATGAGCGGATGCCGCAGCTAGACGGGTCACGCTCTTTCGTTGCGACAAAGGTTCAAGACACTGAAAAACCTTATGAATTCACCGAATATCTGGATCGGCGAGGCGCGCAAGACCCCGATAATTGGATCTTGGAGGTGGACGTCGCGGACCCGGAACGCTTCGTCGCATCCAACCTCCATTAACTTGACATGGTTGCATCTGTGACTATTTGCCCGGATAGCTTCCAAGAGCGTAGGCGGTTTGACGCGGCGATACGGCCGGCAGACTAGCACGCAGACGGGGGGCAGCCGGTAGGCACACTAGACCCCTCTCTTAATCCGCGAACACACTCGCAACAGGTCTAAGCCTGCGTCGGAGCTTGCTCACCGCACAGAATGTGATTGTTCATGAGTCGTAAGACTTATTCTTTGAGTGCAGCCGCGATTGTCGCGATTGGCACCATCAGTTTCTCCAGCGCCGACATGTCCGGTGCTGTCGCTCAGGAAAGCGACGCCGAAGTGGTGTCCGTTCCTGAGGTCGCTGAGAGCAGCGATGCTGTCTTCATTTCGCAGGAGGTGGTTCAACCACTGGCCGCGGAAACACTGGAAGACGACGACAAAGCTTCTTTGATCCCTCAAGCGGCACCAACAGCGGACTCGTTGCGCCAGCTTGTCGGTCAAATCGATACCACTGGCACATTATCCGAAGAACTGCGCTGCCTCGCCGGCGCGGTATACTTTGAAGCGCGCGGTGAGCCCCTCGCTGGCCAGCTCGCCGTTGCAAAGGTTGTGATGAACCGCGCAGATGATCGCCGCTTCCCAGCAAGCTATTGCGGCGTTGTCTATCAGCGCGCGCAATTCTCCTTCGTAAAGGGCGGCCGGATGCCAAACATTCGCACCGGCACGGCGGCCTGGAAGCGCGCTAAGGCGATCGCTCAAATCGCGCATGATGCGATGTGGGAGTCCGAAGCGGACGATTCGCTCTATTTCCACGCGAAATATGTGCGCCCTTCATGGAGCCGCAAAAAGACGCAGCGCGCCTCGATCAACACCCACATTTTCTACCGGTAGTTTGATCTTCACAAGTTTAGCAGGCCCCCGCTGGAAACAGCGGGGGCTTTTGTTTTGGAGAACGCGGGTGGCTAGGACGAGGCTAAATTAAACTAGCCCAGACAGGCGCATGATCGCTGGCTTTCTCGCGCCCGCGATGTTCCTTATCGACGCCCACAGCACTTAGGCGATCGGCCATTTCCGGCGAGAGCAGGATATGGTCGATCCGGAAGCCATGGTCGCGCTGCCATGCGCCCGCTTGATAGTCCCAATAGGTCCACACGCCGCCGCGCGGATTGAGCGTGCGCACAGCGTCGGTCCAGCCATCGCCCAGCAATCTGGCATAGGCGGCGCGCGATTCCGGCTGCATTAGAGCATCGCTGGCCATTGCCTTGACCGCGAACACATCATCATCCTCTGGGATCACGTTGTAATCGCCCAGCACCGCCGCTGGCACTTCCTCGGCCCAGATTTCGCTCATGCGCGTGCGCAGTTTTTCCATCCATGCGAGTTTATAGTCGAATTTCGGCCCGGGCAGCGGATTGCCATTTGGCAGATAAATGCACACGATCCGGGTTGTATTCCCGTCCTTGTCCCTGATGTCGGCCTCAAGATAGCGCGATTGCTCGCCCTCACCTTCCTTTGGGCCATCAATGCCGAGGCCGCGCTGTATCTCTTTGGGCGGCTCATAGCCCGCTTTGCCATCGGTCAGGATAGCGACGCCATTGAAGCTCTTCTGGCCATGCCAGATCGCGTGATAGCCCAGCTCTTCAAACTCGCTGGCTGGAAAGCCTTCATCCTGGCTTTTGATCTCTTGCAGACAAGCCACAGACGGGCGCGTTTCAGCGAGCCATTCCTTTAGGCGCGGCAGGCGGGCTTTGATCCCGTTGATATTGTAGGTCGCGATTTTCATGAAAGCCGTAATGGCCCAAAGTGCCGCGCGGGTCTAACTCAAATCCCGAAGCTGGAGCCGCATCCGCATCCAGCCGCCGCATTGGGGTTTTCGACCTTAAATGCCGCTCCGCCCAGTGATTCAACAAAATCCACAACGCTGCCGCCGACAAGATCGAGGCTGACCGGATCCACCACCAGTTTCACGCCGTCGGTCTCGCTCACGCTGTCATCATTGTCAGGCGCATTGGCCAGATCAAACTTGTACTGAAAACCAGAGCACCCCCCACCCTCAACGGATAGGCGCAGAATAGCGGGCGCTTTCTGCTTTTGAGCGATCAGCGCAACGCGCTTCGCAGCAGAGGGTGTAAGTTTGAGTGTTTCGGCCATGATGCGTCTAATTTAGGCGGCCTTGCCCCATTCCTCAAGCACTACCGGGCACGTCGCACTGAATTAGCCGGTTTGAATATAGGTCCGCAGAGCCTCGGCCTCGTGCTCAACCTCGTCAATTTTGCTCTTCACCAGATCGCCGATGGAGATGAAGGCGCACAGCGCACCGTTGTCGATCACAGGGAAATGGCGAAACCGCCGCCGGGTCATTAGCGCGAGGGCATCGTCAATTGTCGTTGAGGGCTCAACCGTCACCGCGGGTGAGGTCATGATTTGTCCAACCGTTCTGGTGAGACAACTCGCACCCTCTTCCGCCATGCGGTAAATCACGTCTCTTTCAGACAGAATTCCTGCGACCGCGCCATTGTCGAGCACTGGCAAAGCGCCAATCTTCTTACCCGCCAGCATCGCCACCGCTTGCGAGACCGGCGTATCGACATTGCAGGCGATGATATCCGAAGAGGATCGGTTGGAGATGATTTTGGCGATGGTCATGTTGCGCGGCCTCCTGTGACGACTTGCAAAACATGCCACCTCAATCGCAAAAAAGCGAATCTGGCGAGTCACTTAGGGCGCAGAGCAGGCGTGAGGCGCCTCAAACAGCGTTCGGTTGCGCCGCAAGCCTATTGAATCCTCCCCGGCCCCGGCGCATGTGGAGGCAATGGTCAACAAATCCCCGCTCGACGATCCAGAAAACGCCGCTTACGCTTGGGCGCGCTATCGCCGCATCATGCGTTTGTTGATGGGGGTGACGATTGGTGTCGTAGTGATCGCGCTAGCGCTGTTGTATAAGTTCAACGGCGCGATTTCAGTCCATTTTTACATCGCGGTGGCGCTCGGCATCAGCTTCACGATGCTGCTCGGCGGCGGGCTGATGGGGTTGGTGTTCCTGTCCAATGGCACGGGGCACGACGAATCGGTCGATAACAAGCTGCCCGATCCTGATGAGCTGTGGGGCAAGCGCGACGAGGATTGAGCGCTTGCCTGCTGGCTAAACCGCGCGCGGTGCCGGCCTCAGGCGGAATTCTTCGACTGGCTCTCCGCCGATCAGATGCTGAGTGATGATCCGCTCCAATACGGCTGGCGAGCAGGAGTGGTACCAGACCTCATCCGGCCACACGACGGCAATTGGCCCATGGGAGCAAATCTGCAAACAATCAGCTTTGCTGCGCTGAACGCCGCCGCCCGGCCCGCGTGGATGCTCTGAGGGGCGTTTGGGCCCGATCAGGCCCAATTCCTTCATCCGCGTCTTAAGGAAGGTCCAGGCTTCCTCGCCTGCCTCTGGTGAGCAGCACTTTTGCTTCTCGCTGAGCGCACATAGGAAGATATGACGCTCTGTCTCTGCGCCATATTTCTTGGACAACGCGGTTTGCGCCGCGAGCAGGCTCAGTTCGTTGGGGCTTTCCGTCATTCTTTGACTGTCTCGACCTTCTGCACCAGCCATTGGTCTAGCCAATTGAACACGGTACCATGCCATTGCAGCGAGTTTTCCGCGCCCAGCACCCAGTGGTTCTCATCCGGGAACACCAGCAATTGCGATGGGATGCCGCGTTCCTGCAGCGCGGTGAAGCTCTGCAATCCTTGGCCGTACGGCACGCGGTAGTCTTTCTCACCCGTGATCACGAGCATCGGCGTTTTCCATTTGTCGACGTGATTGACGGGGTTCCAGCGCTCATAGGTTTCGCGCGCTTCGCTGTATGATCCGCCGAAATCCCAGCGGGGGAACCACAATTCTTCCGTTGAGTAATAGAAGCTGCGCATGTCGAACAGGCCGTCATGCTGGACCAGACAGCTGAAGCGATCTGGCCAATTTCCTGCGATCCAATTGACCATATAGCCGCCATAGCTCGCGCCCATGGCGCAGGCATTGCCGCCATCGATTTGACGATCGACTTTCAGCGCTGCTTCAAGGCCCAGTTGCAAGTCTTCCAGTGGTTTCCCACCCCAATCCTTGTTGATCGCATCCATGAAGTCCTGGCCGTATCCGGCAGAGCCGTGAAAATCGACCGAGATCACCGCGTAGCCCTGGCTTGCAAGAACGCGCGGGTTCCAGCGGCTGGACCATCCATCGCGGAATGTGCCCTGCGGGCCGCCGTGGATGTAGAGGATAGCCGGGATGGGGCCGGTTTGCTGCTCTAGCCGCGTGATCTGGCCCCAGACAGTCTCACCGCCAGCGCCGGGAAAGCTGAAACGCGTGGTCACCGTTGATGCCATCTTGCCGGTGCGGGTGGTGGCGACATCGGTCAGCGGCCGGGCCTGCCCATATCCGTCCGACAGGAACAATTCCGCAGGCGCGCCAATCGAATCGCGCGTGAACAGCAAACGGTTACCGGGCAGCGGCGTGACATTGCCGATATGCGCTTCATTGCCGGCCATCAGATCAAGCTTTTCGACCGCGCCGGTGTTTGGATCGATCTTGAACACGGGGGTGTCGAGAACATCGGCGGCGGTGGCCAGAATGGCTTTGCTGTCTGGCGTCCAGGACAGCCCGCCAAAGCTGCGATCATAGTCCTGAGTGAGTGCGCGGGTCTCGCCTGTCTTGAGATCGCGAAGATGCACTACCGTGCGATCAGATTCGTAGCCGGGCCGCGCCATGGCAACATAGGCCAGATATTTGCCATCAGGTGATGGCACTGGGCCGGTATCGACCGCTTGGTTTGCAGCGGTTAGCTCGCTTGGCGCTCCGCCCGAAAGGTCAGAGAAATAGATGTCGAGATCGGTCGAAGTGGGTTCTGTCGCGCCGCTCTCTCGGGCAACGAAATAAATGCCCGACCCGTCCGGCGCCCAGAAAATATCCTCGCCCCCGCCAAATGGCATGGTGGGCGTATTGCCGGTGAGGCCGGTCTCCGGATCAACACCGTCAATCGGAACGCCGCCGATGACCCGCCCACGGTGGATATCGAATACGAACACGCGGTTATAAGTGCCCGGCGTCGACCAAGTGTCCCAATGGCGGAAGAACCCGCCATCGTCCTCGTAGAGCCTTCCCGTTCCCGGTCCGGGCAGATGGGCTTCACCATCGCCTTCGCAGCCAAATGTCGGACAATCACGAGCGATTGGTGCCCACAGCGCGATCCGGTCGCCGTCGGGCGACAGTTTGAAGCCGTGAATATCGGCGAGCGGCATGTCGGCGACCAAACTCGGGCCAGTGACATTGCCATCGGCCTCTAGTGCGACCTTCCATACGCGGCTGCGCTCTTCCTGGCTTTCGTCTGTGTGCTCAGAGGAGAGAAAATAGAGGTTGTCGTCGGAGCCGAAGGCGAGTGAATTGGCCGAGAGCCCTAGGTCCAGAGAAACAGGAGCCTTGCCCGGCTCTTTCAGGTCTAGCAGGTAGAGGCTTGGCGTGCGCTCAAAACTCTTAGGATCGGTCCGAGTGACCTGATAAATCGCAAAGCGCCCATCATTCGTCACGATAGGCCCGCCAAGACGCGGCGTGGAGATTAAGTCCTCCGCCGACATCGGAGTGGTCTCCACTCCCGGAATGACCTTAGCATGGTCATCAGCGGCGGCGGGCGAATGCGTGAAGAGAGCGATGCAAAGCGCAGCGAAAGCGGCGCTGCTGGGCATGAATTTCGTCATGGACACGGGGCCTAACGCCTCGCTTCGTCTCTGGCTAGAGTTTCGCGCGCGGCGAAGCTCGCGCAGACGCACAAATTAGCCGCGCTTGCCAGCGATCCGGGCGATTTCAGCTTGGACTAGCTTCTCCACGATACCGGGCAGGTTTTTCTCAAGCCATTCGGCCAGCATTGGACGCATCAGATCGCGGGTCAGCCCCTCGAGTGAGGTCTCGCCAGAGCGAACGATCTGCGGCTGAGCGCCGGGCTCCGCCAGCATGGCCAAGGCTTCCAAATTTTCGCGCATTGCGCCGCGCACCGCCTCATTGGTCAGCTGCGGATCGTGGTCTTCGCTTTGGCTGGCGCTCAGCAGAAACTCACCATCGTCGCTCACCTGATCATCGGCATCCACGTCTTCGGCAAATTCCATTTCCGCCAGGTCGAGCACTTCGTCAGCGTCTTCAGCGACAATGGCTGTATCCGCGCGTTCGGCCTCTTCCTGACGCCGACGGCGCGCTTCCAGCGCACCTTCGCGGTTATCGCGGGCGATCACCTTCTTGATTGATTCGAGGATTTCCTCGACCGAAGCTTCGTTATCTTGCGCCATTTTGTGCTCGTAGCTCGCTGATACTGTTAACTAAGTTTCAGACGCAGTTACGGATAGTTAGCCGCGTGTCAATTGACTTCGTCTGAATCCAATGTGGGGCCGATTGTCGCGTCAGCCGCCGGAATGTCAACGGTTCTGGTCGAATTTGGCGAAGGTTCTGGGTCGCGATCAAAGTCCCAAATCTTACCGCGCACCCGCTCATAGTTAACTTGCGGGTCGTAAAGCACGCCGCCGGTATCCAGGTTAAGGTCACGCGCTTCGGCCTGCCCCATCAAGGCGAGTAGGGAGAAGCCAGCGACATAGGCATTGCGCCGCGCGGTCACCAATTGCGCCCGGGCAGAGAGCAATTCCTGCTCTGCATTGAGCACATCAAGGATCGAGCGATTGCCGATCGAATTTTCCGCTTTCACGCCTTCGAGGCTGAGCTCAGCGGCCTCTACGGCCACTTGCGAGCTTTCGATCACCGCATTGGCGGCCTGCCAATTGGAATAGGTTGAGCGGGTTTCCTGAATGACGCTGCGTTCAGAGGCGATCACCGCCTCTAAGGCCGATGTCTCGCGTGCGCCCGCTTGGCGTTGCCGTGCGGCGGTCTGTCCGCCCTGAAAAATCGGGATCGTCACGCGGACGCCGACATTCGCGGTTTTCTCACTCTGCGAGAAGTCGGATGAAACCGGCCCGCCGAGTGTTCCGAAGAAATCGCTGTAATCGCCATTGGCGAACAGGCCCACGGTGGGAAGACGCCCGGCCCCAGCAACCTCTGTGTCGTATCCGGCGGCTTCAGCGCGTTCTTTTGCGGCGATCAGATTGGGGTTGTTCTCAAGCGAGACTACGATCGCCTCGCCAACATTTTTGGGCAGGCCGGGCAGCGGCGGCGGCGCCATCAGCCTGCCGGGCGCTTTGCCAACCAATTGCAAATAGACCTCGCGCGCGGAAATGACATTGGCCTCGGCCAGTCTCAGATCACCCTCGGCCAGAGCCAGCCGCGATTGCGATTGCGCCACATCAGTGCGGGTCAGATCGCCGATCTCAAAACGGTCGCTGGTCGCCTCGAGATTGATGCGCAGCACTTCGACCTGATTGGCGCTGAGCGCAACTAGAGTCTCTGTCCGCAGCACATCCATGTAGGCGGCAACGACCTGGCTGAACACGGTGCTTTCGGTGTTTCGCAAAGTGGCTTGGCCAGCGGCCACGCGCTCTTTGGCGGCGCGCACCGCATTGCGCACAGCTCCGCCGGAATAGACTGGGACGAGCAATGCCGCATTGACGCCAAGGTTGCGTTCCGGCGCGGTGAAAGAGTTGGCGGAGCGGCGCACAAACTCGATATGCGTCGCTGTTACTGTCGCGGTGGGCAATCCGTTGGCGCGATTGATTGGCACGTCTTCATCGGTCGCGCGCTGATCAGCGCGTGCGCCTTGCAGCGTGGGATTGGTGTTATAGGCTTCTACCAAAGCATCGCGTAGCGTATCCGCCTGAGCAGGCGCAGCTATCGCGCCGGCAGCGAGCGCCGCAGCAATACTGGCCAGAGAGCTCATTCGGCGGATGTTTGGCAGACGCGCGCGGGTCATGCGTTAAAAGCTCCAGCTTTTCGCTTGGTCAAATTCGTGCAGGATCGGGATCCCGATATCGTGCACCGCTTGCAAGGTGACTGCACCAGCCACTTTGCGGCCCGATGCGATGCGGGTGATGCCGTTCTCAACGATACCGGTGACGATCCGGCCGTTTTCCGCGAGGCGTTTCGCAAGCCCATCCGGCAAATGCTCAATCGCGCCATCGACCACGATCAGCGAGAATGTCTTGCGCGAATTCTTGGCCAAAGCCTCTTCGGCGGTGATTTGCTGAACGCTAGCTACCAGCGGCCCGATTAGCTCCGCAAAATATTGCGTTCCGCCTTCGACCACCAAAACGCTGTCGTCCTTGGTCGGTGCGGCCTCGGTCAGCATCATCCCATGCACCACTGGCGATGAGAGATAGCGGCCATCGCCCAGCGGTACGGCGCGGTCCATATAGGCAATGGGACGTGCTTCAGTCGGCACGAAATTCTCACGAGGCACCGCATTCATGCGCGCCAGCACATATTCTTCATTCACGCCGCTGGTCCGCAGCTGACTGTCAATCATAGCCTTGCGGGCGACAGGTGCATTTAACTCAGTCATATTCACTCCACGAGAGCTGTATTACTCCAGCAATACAGCGCGTCAAGACGTTTAGCTGTTCGCACCGCTAGCGCCAAGGGCTTTGACGTTCACGATTAGCAGTGCTTATGGGAGCCTAAAATAGACCGAATGGAGTATGTCTTCGATGAGCGACGTTAAAAATATGGGTGCAGTAGGTGAAGGCGCGGTGCGCATTGAGACCGATTCGCTCGGCGAGGTCTCTGTTCCGGCTGACAGCCATTGGGGCGCGCAAACCCAGCGCAGCCTCGCAAACTTCGCAATTGGCGATGAGATTATGCCTGCGCCGTTGGTAAAAGCGCTGGGCATTCAGAAGAAATCCTCAGCGCTCGCCAATATGGAGCTGGGCGTGCTCGATGCGAAACTGGGCGAGGCGATCGTCGCGGCGGCTAATGAGGTGATCGACGGCACTTTGGCCGATCAATTCCCGCTATCCGTATGGCAAACTGGCTCTGGCACCCAGAGCAATATGAACGCCAATGAAGTGATCGCCAGCCGCGCGAACCAAATCCTGACCGGCCAGCATGGCGGCAAAGAGCCAGTTCACCCCAATGACCATTGCAACATGGGCCAATCCTCAAACGATACCTTCCCCACGGCAATGCATATTGCCGCGGCGAGCGAAACGGTGGAGCAGCTGATCCCGGCGCTCGGAGCGCTTCACACTGCGCTTGACGCCAAGGCTCAGGCATTCGCGGATATCGTCAAGATTGGCCGCACACACTTGCAGGATGCGACCCCGCTGACCTTGGGTCAGGAGTTCTCGGGCTACGCGAAACAGGTTGAATATGGCATCGCCCGGCTCGAAAACGCTCTGCCGCGCGTGTTGGAGCTCGCCCAAGGCGGGACTGCTGTGGGGACTGGCATCAATTCCAAGGTCGGCTTTGCTGAGAAATTCGCGGCTCATGCAGCGAAACTGACGGGTCATGATTTTGTAACCGCAGCGAACAAGTTTGAAGCTCTGGCGGCGCATGATGCGCTGGTGGAGCTCTCTGGTGCGCTGAATTCAATCGGCGTCAGCCTGATGAAAATCGCCAATGACATCCGTCTGCTCGGCTCTGGTCCGCGCAGCGGCCTTGGCGAAATTGCCCTGCCAGCGAATGAGCCAGGCTCTTCGATCATGCCGGGCAAGGTCAATCCGACTCAGTGCGAGGCGCTGACCATGGTCTGCGCTCAGGTGATGGGCAATCACACGACGGTAAGCATCGCGGGATCGAACGGGCATTTGGAGCTCAATGTCTTCAAGCCTGTGATGATCTACAATGTGCTGCAATCGATCCGCCTGCTGGCCGATTCGGCGCGGAGCTTCACCGACAATTGTGTGACCGGGATCACCGCGAATACTGACCGGATCGATAAGCTGATGAACGAGAGCCTGATGCTCGTCACCGCGCTCAACCCGCATATCGGCTATGACAATGCGGCCAAAATCGCGAAAAAGGCTCATGCTGATGGCACGACTCTAAAGGAGGCAGGCATGGAACTTGGCCTGCTCACCGAAGAGCAATTTACGCAGTGGATCGTGCCTGCGGAAATGATCAAGCCAAAGGCATAGGCGCAGGAATTCTGGGGCAAATGCTGGTCTGAACGGGTGATACGCTGAGATCGGCATTCGACCAATGCATGATCATGTCCGACGAGAAATTGGC
Source organism: Erythrobacter sp. S249 (assembly GCF_057364975.1). Lineage (NCBI taxonomy): Bacteria > Pseudomonadati > Pseudomonadota > Alphaproteobacteria > Sphingomonadales > Erythrobacteraceae > Erythrobacter > Erythrobacter sp. S249. Next base: position 1,840,117 of record NZ_CP200287.1, read on the forward strand.
CATGCTTTCCCGCGCGCGCTATCTGCTGAAGTCCAATGATTATCTCGAAAACCTCTGAAAAGCGGCCAACCGTGCCTTTCCGCATGGTGCTGCTGTCGATGATCGTGATGTGGGCGACTTATTTCGTCCTCATCACCATGCGCAGCTTCGTCATGGACTACGAACTGCAAATTGAAATGGCGTGGCGACGCGGCATCGTGACTATGGTGGGCATTGCCTTGACGATTGCCCTGTGGGGCATGCTGCGCCTGTTTGATCATAAAGCAGTATGGCTCAAGGTGATGGCGGCAATCATCCTTGCGGTCCCGGTCGCGCTGGCGATTGGCAAGACAAATCAGCTCGTCTTTCAGGATATGCGAGAGGTAGAAGAGCAAAAATACGCCGAAAAGAATGGTATCAATCTGCGCCGCGATGAGGCGGGCAATCTGCTGGTTGATGTGCCCGTGACACGTGCAGCGCCAGATGATGCGAATGGCGCCGATACAATCCTCGATTCTGAAAGCGTTATTCTGGTGCCTGCGCAAACCAGCGCGGACGTGTGGAAGGACGTGTTCGATATCGCGCTGGGCCGCTATTTTCTGCTGCTCGCATGGGCGTCGCTCTATTTCGCTATTCTAGCGGGCTATCAGGCGCGGGCAGCGGAGCGGCGCGGGCAGGAATTCAGGTCCGCTGCAGAGGCGGCCGAGCTGCGATCTCTGCGCTATCAGGTGAACCCGCATTTCCTGTTCAACACGCTAAACTCGCTGTCCGCGCTGGTGATGACCGGCAAGGCTGAGCGGGCAGAGCGGATGATCCAGACCATGTCGCGATTTTATCGCCACAGCCTAGCGGATGAGCCAACTTCTGACGTTCAGCTAAGGGACGAATTTGACCTCCAGCAGCTCTATCTCGACATTGAAGCGGTGCGCTTCCCAGAGCGGTTGGTCTGCAATTTTGACCTCCCCGATGATCTGGCGGATGCGCGCGTGCCGGGCATGATCCTGCAGCCTCTGGTTGAAAATTCGGTCAAATATGCGGTGTCCGCCGTAAACCGGCCGGTCACCATTACCGTCAAAGCGCGCGAAGAGTTTGATCGGTTGGTCGTAACAGTCAGCGATGATGGACCCGGCGTTCCTGAAAATGCCAGCCACGGCTTCGGCATCGGTCTTGCCAATGTGCGCGACCGGTTGGAGGCACGCTTCGGTTCAGATATTGTTCTAAGCTCAAGCCCTATTGAGGGCGGATACAAGACAGAACTGCGGATACCCCTGACCAAAAATGGCTGACACCGAAGAAACCAGCGGTGCCTTGCGCACCCTCATTGTCGATGATGAGCCTCTTGCGGTTGAGCGCATTCAGGTGATTTGCGCTGAACTTGGTTCGATCAATGTGGTTGGCACGGCCAGCGATGGTGCTGCGGCCTTGCGGCTGGTAGAGGCGCTGACCCCGGATTTGATCTTGCTCGATATGACCATGCCAGAGCTCGACGGCCTTGGGGTCGCCAAGAAGCTCGGCAAAATGAAAAATCCGCCTGCGGTTATCTTTGTGACGGCGCATGATGACTTTGCGGTCGAGGCTTTTGACCTCGAGGCGATTGATTATGTTCTGAAACCGGTTTCGGCTGACCGCCTGGGCCGCGCGATTGAGCGCGCGGTAGCCCGCCACGGCGAGACGGGTAAGAAGACCAGCAAATGGCTCGATGAGCTGTGGGTGCCGCATCGCTCCGAATTGCTGCGCGTCGCGGTTAGCGAAGTGCATCAGATCGATGCTGAGCGCGATTATGTGCGGCTTCACATCGGCACTGACGAAGCGCCGCAGTCTTACCTTTTGCTCCAAACTATCGCCGGGCTTGAAAAGCGGTTGGATCCCGATGAATTCATCCGCATTCACCGCTCGACCATTTTGCGGCGCGATAACATTCGCGGCCTGCGCCATGATGGTTTGGGAGTTTGGTCTGCCGAGCTGCAGAACGGCGACGCCTTGCGGATTGGCCGGACGTATCTTTCGAAAGTGAAGGGTATGGCGGGGCGCTAAGGTGCTTTTCGCGTGATGCAGAAGTGATTCTGGGCAGCGCTTGTTTCGATACTAAAAGACGACCCGAACCCTGGGACTGGATAGGGTCCGAGCCGTCATCTATGGACCTGAATTCAGGCTCATAGGGGTCTTGCCATGGCGTTTGCGGATCAACCGCCGCGTTGCTGCGCTTCCACCAGAGTAGCGACTTGCTGTTCGGCGCTTTTCATCGCCTTGGCATAGCAACGCTTGCTTTCCATTGATGGGATCCGCGAGCCGGAACGGCGCTTATTCACTTCACAAATGCTTTGCGCGGCTTTCCGCACGCGGCGATCGAGCTGTTTTTGGCCTTCCGGGGTGCCAAGATTGATATCTGCAGTTGCGATTTCAACGCTTGGAACATCAGTGGGGCCAGCGAGAGCGGGGGTTGATACGACTGCAAGGCCAAGGGCCGCAGTGGTCAAAGTAGTCTTCAGCATAGTTTCCTCCATTTGCAAGAAGCGGCTCGGTTCGAGCGGGGGTTCGAATGGGGGTGCCGAAACCGCCCTTGCACAATCAGAAATAGGAGAAGCGAGGCGCTTGGTCATTCGATGCTCGTTCGCCGCAGAATGCCGCTCGACTGGTGCGGCGTGGTCCAGACAGATGGGATAAACTGCCCGACGAATGACCCTTTCCAGCAGACCAGCGTTTGCGCCATAGTGCCGCTATGCTGCCTGTGATCATCATTTTTGCCCTTGGCGTGGGAAATTTCGCTTTGCATCAGGCTGTGCTGCAAAGTGGCCACCCAATGCTGGGGCAAATGCCGTGGTTTGTGCATATGCTCGGCGGAAAGCTGACGCTTGCGACCGAATTTATGGTTTTGCTCGCCGCGATGATGCTGGCCGCGAATGGCTGGCCCGCGCTCGTCTGGGTCTATCTAGGGTATAGCGGCCTCAATGCGCTGGCGGCGTGGTTGATTCTGTCGGATCAGATCTAAGGGGCAGGCCAAAGACAGATTGGACTTGCGCTTTTGCCGCAATGCCGCTTGTCATTTTGGACTATGGCGACGCGGCTCTTTCATATCAGCGATGTGCACTTTGGCGTTGAGGATCGTGCTGCGCTCAGCGCAGTTGCCGCTGCGGTAGAGCAAGAGCGCCCCGATGCGGTTATTTGCACAGGCGATTTGACCCAGCGGGCCAAGCATAGCGAATATGCCGCTGCGGCGCAGTGGTTTGGTTCACTTGGCGTGCCAACAGTGCTGCAAGCCGGCAATCACGACATGCCGTATTATAATTTGTGGGAGCGTTTTACCGATCCCTATGGGCGCTATCGCGCGCTGAATGATCAGGCTGGCGCACAGCTCAAGTCCGATGATGTTGTGCTTGTTCCTCTGGTCTCCACTGTGCGCGCGCAGCCGCGATTTCCCTGGTCGGACGGATTTGTGCGTAAGCCGGCCTTGGCCCGCACTGTGGCGCAACTCGAAGAGTTAAAAGGCGATCCGCGCACAAAGATTGTGATGTGTCACCATCCCCTGCTTGGGCCAGAAGGTGCAAGCGCGAATCCGACTATCGGCGGTGAAGAGGCCTTTGCAGCAATTGCCTCTGCCGGTGCGCATGCCGTGATATCGGGGCATGTGCACACGCCGTTTGACGAGGTGCGTTCTCGCGGTGGGCATTCGATGCGGATGATCGGTATTGGCACGCTCTCGACCCGCCTGCGGCACGGGGCACCCCCTTGCTATCAGGTGCTGGAATGCAAGCCGGGCGGGTCAATTGCGGTGGAATTGCGTGTTGTTGGTGATCCGCCACCAGCCTAATCGAACGCTTTGCTTGGTTTTGCCAATGAGCAGCTTGGAAACCAGATGTTAGGCATATCTCGCTAATCCCTCGCCGAACCGCAGATTTGCGGCACTATGGATCGTATGTGATTTGGCTGAGGAGTGGTGGTCATGAATGCTATCAAAGCGATGATTTTGGGCGGCGTGCTGACTTATGTTGTTGCGTTGGTGATTGGCTCACAAGGGACCAGTGGGGGCTTTCTGGCCATCCACAATATGCGCATGGGCGATTATGCCGTCCTGTGGTCATGGCCGCTGTTCTTGGCCGGCACTGGTCTCGCGTGGGCGATGACGCTGCTGCAACCAGAATAAGTGATTGCTGATAGGCGGCTTGAAACAATCGCTGCCTTACCAACCTTCATACAGCACAAAGAAAAAGGGCGGCCTTCCCATCGGAGAGCCGCCCTTTTCGTATTCGGTTCGCAGTGAAAGCGATTAGCGTTTCGAGAACTGGAAGCTCCGGCGGGCTTTCGCGCGGCCATACTTCTTACGCTCAACCACGCGGCTGTCGCGGGTGAGGAAGCCGGCAGCTTTCACCGTGGAGCGCAGCGCAGGCTCATATTTGGTCAAAGCCTGACTGATGCCGTGCTTCACCGCACCAGCTTGGCCGGACAGGCCGCCGCCGCGAACGGTAGCAACGATGTCATACTGGCCTTCACGTTCAGTGATTGAAAACGGCTGGTTGATGATCAGGCGCAAGGTCGGACGTGCAAAATACACTTCCTGCTCGCGGCCATTGATCGTGACCTTGCCTGTGCCTGGCTTCAGCCAGACGCGGGCAACCGCGTCTTTACGGCGACCAGTGGCATAAGCGCGGCCATATTGGTCAAGCTCTTGCTCGCGCAGAGGCGCTGCCGGATTTTGAGCGATTTCCGCAGCATCGGCTGCAGGCGCATCACCAGCGATGTCTTTCAGATCTGCAAGATCAGACACGGTTTCCGTCGCGGTTTCAGTTGCTGGCGTTTCAGTCGCAGCTTCTGGCGCGGTTTCGGTTTCGGTGTTCTTTTCGTCGGCCATTATGCAGAGACCTTATTCTTGCGGTTCAGGGATGCCACGTCGAGCACAGCTGGGTTTTGCCCATCATGTGGGTGCTCGGTGCCGTTGTAGAGGTGCAGCGCACGCATTTGCGCACGGCCCAACGGGCCACGCGGGATCATACGCTCGACAGCTTTTTCAAGCACGCGCTCAGGAAAGCGACCTTCCAGAATTTTGTTCGGGGTCGTTTCTTTAATGCCGCCAGGGTGGCCGGTGTGCTTGTAATAGATCTTGTTGGCCATCTTGTTGCCGGTGAATTTCACCTTGTCGGCATTGATGACGATCACGTGATCGCCGCAGTCAACGTGCGGAGTGTAGCTCGGCTTGTGCTTGCCGCGCAGGATATTGGCGATGAGAGAAGCAACACGGCCAACGACCAGTCCTTCGCCATCAATAATATGCCATTTCTTATCGACCTCGGCCGGTTTGATCGACCGGGTCTGCTTGCTGAGCGCCTTCATGGGCTTTTCCTTAAACCTTAGGCCGCCATTCGGAAGAAAAGAGGCCTGAAAAATCAAAACAGCCGGGCGTTTGGGCCGCGGCTGCGAATCGAAAGGCACGCCTTGCAGCGCATCTCCATCGATATGAGGCGCGATTTGTCGCTAAGACGGCTCGAAGTCAAGCAAAACCGGGCGCTTCAAGGGAGGTAAAATAATACCGCTGTAACTTTGCGTCGGCTGAGAAGGGCTTGGCCGCATGCTAAGCGTTCAGTGCCCAGGTCTCGTTGGAGCGGCGCTCATCATCGCCAATACGGGTGATTATCTGCCGTTCGGCATGCGCAAGCCAGCGCTCGCCCGGTGCGCAGCGGGCCAAAAAGCTAAATTCAAACTCGCCTTGCGAACCATCGGGCAGATTGACTGGCTTTATCGAATGAACCTTTTCTTCGCTGGGATAGAACAGATCGCGCGGCATTTGTGCAAGCAAGGTGCCGCCTGCCTGCTGCAATTGCGCCAGATGCGCCATGCGCTGCGCCTGCTGCGTAGCGGAGCTGCTGGTCCGCTTGATCATCGATTCGGCCTCTTTGATCGCCGCATCCATATCTTCCTGCTTGGTTGATATCCCGGCTGCTAGGATTTCTCCGGCCTCGCCCAGCATAATGGGAAACATGCTGTCGGTTGAGCGCGCTTCTTCTATCGCGGCGAGTCGAGCCAGCTGCTGCGGTGCATCGACCTTCGCGAATATCTGCTGGCCATTAATCACAATGCCGCGGCCTTGCGGGGCAAAGTCCACCAACCATTCACGGGTTACGGTCAGCATTCGACTATCGCGCAGTTCGCGCTCAATTCGCCGCATGAGCCGCATGGAATTTGCTGGGACTGTTAGGCGGCCTGCTGCCATCGCCGGCAGACTAAACGCGGACGCCCCCACCACACACGCTCCAAGCGCCGAGCCTAAAGCGGTCCGGCGAGTAAAATTAGTCATGATCCCCCGTCCTAAGTCGTTCTAGACCGGCCGAAGAGCAGCCAGCCATGCATCCGTTGTTTCGTGAGCCGCGTCACAATTCAACCCAAGTATTGCCGGACTATCATAGGGATGCAATACGCCAAGACGCTCTATAGTGCGATTGAGCAATCCGCTGCGTGTCTTTAGCAACACTGCCACTTCGGCGCTGGTCTTGACTTTATCTTGCCATTTGAAGATCGATTCGACCCCGCCAATGATATTCACGCAGCCAATCAAGTTCTCTTCAAGCAATATGCTTGTTGCGTTGCGCGCTGCGTCGCGATCAGGGAATGGGCACCAAATGAGTGCAGCTAAACTGTCGGAGTTTGTGCTGGGCGTTCGGTCAGTCATCGCCTCAGTATAGCGCAATTTTGAAAGTTATGCCCGCTCGCTTGCCAGTGCATTTTGCCCGTCGCTGTGCATCGCCCAGGCAAGGCTGGCGACCAGCAAAGCCCCGGTGAGTTGGTGGGCGACCGCTATCCAGAGCGAAACCTCGCTGAGCACAGTGGCAATGCCAAGCAGCACCATTACGCCGAATGCGCTGTGCACGGCAACGGATGCCATTCGGTGCGTCTTGCGCACGCGCCGTGCGATCCAAACGAGCGCGGCGACTGCGATCCAGGCCCACCAGCGGTGCAGCCAATGCAGCAGAAATGGATCATGGGTTAGGGTCCAGAGCACGCCTTGCGAGAAATTGACCTCAGGGATCAGCTTCCCATTCATTAACGGCCAATCATAGGCAGCGTGGCCAGCATTGAGGCCCGCGACCCACGCGCCGAGCAGCAATTGCACGAACAAAATACCGGCAGCAATCATCGCTGGGCCGGTAAGTGGCGCGGGCTTCGCCTGCGGATCGCGCGCCAAAGCCTTCAGATCAAGCGCTGTCCACACCAGCCCGCCGAGCAAGAAGAAAGCGGTGAGCAAATGCGCGGAGAGGCGAAAATGGCTGACATCGGTCAGGTCTGTGCCCACGCCAGAGGACACCATGTACCAACCCAGCGCGCCTTGAAAACCAATCAAGGAAAGGAGCGCGAACAGGCGGCCCTTGTAACCTGTAGGGATCGCCCCTTTGATCCAGTACCACGCGAGCGGGAGCGCGAACGCCACCCCAATCAATCGCCCGAGATTGCGGTGGAACCACTCCCAGAAATAGATGAACTTGAAAGCTTCCAAATCCATGCCGGCCGGGCCGCTTTCAAAGCGGTATTCGCCCGTTTGGCGGTACAGATCAAACTCAGCCTGCCACGCCTCTTCACTAAGTGGTGGGAGCACGCCAGAGACCAAATCCCATTGGGTGATTGAGAGGCCGCTCTCCGTGAGGCGCGTGATACCGCCGACCATGACGATGATCACAACCATTGCAGCAACAACCATCAGCCAGCGTACAAGCGCCAGCGGGCGGCCGAGCACAATGCCGAGTGCTGGCGAGGATGGTGCAGGATGAAGCGAGGAAGCCATTTCGAGCGCCTAACTGTCCCGCGAGGCAGCGAAGTGCAAGCCTGTAGATCGCAAATGACCTTGCGCGCGCTGCAATTAGAGCAGCGCCGTTCTTGAAGATCATGCGGAGCTCTAGTCCGAGGTTGTGCTTGCAGAATGGTATAATGTTACATACATAGCGCGTGATTGCTCATGAACGACACAAACACCTCGATTCGCGGCCGGTTTGACCGGGCCGGCATTTGGCTCTCGGGCCTATGCGCGCTGCATTGTGTCGCAACAATCTTGATCGTATCCGGTCTAGGTGTGGGCGGGCAGTTCTTACTTGCACCTGAGCTTCACCGTTTTGGCCTCGCGATCGCTCTAATCGTGGCAGCTGTGGCGATTGGTTGGGGCGCGCTTAAGCATCGCCAAGCCGCCCCCTTTGTGGTCGCTATGACGGGTCTTACATTCATGGGCGGAGCATTGGCCGTGCCACATGGCATTCAAGAAGCCGTGCTGACGATTATTGGCGTTTCGCTTGTGACGTGCGGACATGTGCTCAATTTACGGCATGCCCACTAATTGAGCAGTGCCGCAATAGCGTGCTGATTTCGCTGCTAATTTCTGTCATCACAGAGCATCCCCGACGATCCAATTTGCGCTTATGCTTGCGCCGCGCGGCGATGCCATTATCTCGGCGCGCATGACTGCACAAAAAAGCATCACCCTTAATGGTGACACCCGCCAGACCAGCGCCAACACAATCGCTAACCTTGTGCGCGAATTGGAGCTGTTGCCTGAAAAAGTGGCAGTGGAGCGCAATGGTGAAATTGTGCCGCGCTCAACCCTTGAGCAAGCGGCGTTGGCCGATGGGGACACCTTGGAAATTGTGCATTTTGTGGGCGGCGGTGAGCAAAACACCTCTGGCGATGACAGCTGGAGCGTGGCGGGCCGAACTTTCCATTCGCGGCTGATCGTGGGCACGGGCAAGTACAAAGATTTTCAGCAGAATGCCGATGCCTTGCAGGCGAGCGGGGCGGAAATTGTCACCGTTGCCGTGCGCCGGGTCAATGTGAGTGATCCCAAGGCACCGATGCTGACTGACTTTATCGATCCGAAGGTCACCACCTATCTTCCCAACACCGCAGGCTGCTTCACCGCGGATGATGCGATCCGCACGCTGCGCCTGGCGCGCGAGGCGGGAGGTTGGGATCTGGTTAAGCTGGAGGTGCTGGGCGAAGCGCGCACGCTCTATCCGGATATGCGCGAGACCCTAAAGGCCACCGAAGTGCTGGCCAAAGAAGGCTTTCACCCGATGGTTTACTGCGTTGATGATCCGATTGCGGCCAAGCAATTGGAAGAAGCGGGCGCGGTGGCAATCATGCCGCTTGGCGCGCCAATTGGCTCTGGCCTCGGCATTCAAAATCAAGTGACGATACGTCTGATTGTCGAAGGCGCGAGTGTGCCGGTGCTGGTCGATGCGGGAGTCGGAACGGCTTCTGATGCGGCGGTCGCGATGGAGCTTGGCTGTGATGGGGTGCTGATGAACACCGCCATTGCGGAGGCGAAAGATCCGATCCGCATGGCGCGCGCGATGAAGCTGGCGGTGGAGGCCGGGCGCGAGGCCTATCTGGCCGGCCGCATGGGGCGGCGGAAGTATGCCGATCCTAGCAGTCCGCTAGCAGGATTGATCTAAGATATTGATTGGCTTGGTCGCGGAGCACGGTTCACGCGAGTGAATCGCAAGGCCGACCGGCCGCCCGCAGCGATGCGACCTTCAGGTCGTATGAGCGAGGATAGCCAAGAGAGCGGATGCGAACGCCGGCGCCTGAGGCGCAAAAAAATGCCTACAGGTTACTACCTATTAACCAAGTTCCGCGATGACCGTCTTCAACGCAGAGGAGACTTTCATGGCGACCGTGGGCAGTACATCAATGGCAATCGGCGAAATGCGCGAGTTCGCAGGCTTTAGCGCCGCTGAGCAGCGCTATATCAAGTGCAGCCTCGACATTGGCTTGAGCCGTAAGGACGCCTTTAAGCTATGGGCCCGCGATGCGCGCGAAAACGCCGCGATCCGCCGCCAATATGTCGCCTATCAGGACCTCAAGTCGCTGCGCGCTCTGATCCCTGCCCAGCACGGCATGGCCGACACCGAAGTCTTCATCGGCAAGCTGATCCGCATGGCGACCTTCGACCTGCAAGCCGATGCGATCACTAGCTTTTCCGCGTTTCGCTTCCTCTACGAGCGCTTGCTCGGCGCAGAAGCACGCCCGTTTCTACCCGCAGCTTTCTGCGCGGCCAGCGCTCTGCCGCAAATTCAGCCGGACCGCCGCAAGGTCCTGTTGCAATCCTTGAGCGAAGCAGCAGCAACCGCGCCAGCATGGTCAGATGAAACGCCGAGCTTCTATCCGGAATATGTCGAGGAAGCCGAACTGGTTTGAGTGATTTGCCACAGGACGCTCTGACGCAGCATCAGATTGCTCGCGCTGAAATCGATGCGTGGCGTGGGTGCTGCCTTGATTTGTACGCTCGCACGGAGCAGGCGGTCGGAAGGACGCTCGAACAGGCTATCTCAAATGGTAAGGAGTTGAAGCTAGCTCACTTGGCCGGGCAGCGCTTCGATACCCTTCAAGAATTGGCTGAAAATGAACCGGCTACCACGAAACAGCGGGAGGCACTGGTGCTGGCCATTTCAAGCTGGCGTCGAGTTGAGAGCGAGCGTTTCTTACTAGCGCATGGGACTGCCCAAGAATTGATTGACCGCCGGGGCGATTGGCATGTTCGGTTTGATGCGCAAATTTACAAAGCAGGAAAATCCACACCAACCCAATGGTGTCTCAGCAAGTCGGAAGCCATGGATCTCCGTGATACTTTAGAAACTCGGTTTAAGGCTCTCTCAGGGCAGCTCGGTCATTTTCGCAAACGGCTCGACAGCTACCCCCGATAGAGCCCGTTGATCTTATCCTGATAGCGGTCACGGATCTTGTGCCGGCGAATTTTCATGCTCGGCGTCATTTCCTCGTTCTCGATTGAGAACGCTTCGTCTGCAAAGGTGAATTGGCGCACCTTCTCGATCACGGACAAATCCTTGTTCACCCGGTCAACGGCTGCGCGAACGGCGGTCTTGAAGGCGGGCAGATCTTGTAGAGCGACCATGTCGAACTTCTCGTCATTGGCGCGTGCCCATTCCACCGCCCATTCGGCATCGGGTACAATCAGGCCGACGACATAAGGCCGCTTGTCACCGCTCACCATCGCCTGCGCGATTTCCGGTTGCAGGGTCAGCATGCCTTCGATCTTTTGCGGGGCAACATTGTCGCCCTTGTCGTTGACGATCATGTCCTTCTTACGGTCGGTGATGACGATCCGGCCCGCTTCATCCAGATGACCGATATCGCCGGTGTGTAGCCACGGCGCACCATCGGGATCATTGGGGTCTTTCATTAGCGTGCGCGCGGTTTCGGCGTCATTCTGCCAATATCCATGCATCACCAGCTCGCCGCGGCACAGGATCTCGCCATCATCGGCGATCTTGATCTCCACCCCCCGCATCGGCGGGCCAACGGTGTCCATCTTCAAGCCTGTCGCCGGGCGGTTGCAGCTGATCACCGGGCCGCTTTCAGTCTGGCCATAGCCTTGCAGCATAGTGAGGCCCATCGCCTCAAAGAAGGTGCCAACGTCCGGGTTAAGCGGCGCCCCGCCAGACACCATCGCCTTGATCCGGCCGCCAAATTTGTCGCGGATTTTCGGGCGCAGAGTGCGCTCGACGATGAAGTCCATTGGCTTATCACGCTTGCGCTTGTTCCCGCGCTCGGCGGCTTTCTCGCTAATCGTCAGCGCGCGGTCCATCAGGTAATTGGCGAGCTTGCCCTGCTTTTGAACCTGCTTAAGGATCCGGCTGCGCAGCACCTCGAACAGGCGCGGGACGACGACCATGATGGTCGGGCGCACTTCCTCGATATTGCTGGCGAGTTTCTCCAGGCCTTCTGAATAAAAGATCTCTGCCCCGACCGAGATTGGCAGATATTGCCCGCCGGTGTGCTCATAAGCGTGGCTGAGCGGCAGGAACGACAAAAAGCGTTCCTCGGAGATGCCAAAGTCATTGATCAGGATTTCCGCCGCGCCGCTCGCATTGCACAGGATTGCGCCGTGATGCTGCTTCACCCCGCGCGGCGCGCCGCCAGTGCCGCTGGTGTAGATCAGACACGCAGTGGTGTTCCGGGTGATGCCCCTAAGGCGCTCTTCCACGGCTGCGCGGGCTTCAGCCGGATCGCCCGCAATCATGCTGTCCCAGTTGTGGTACTCAAAGCCGCTTGATTGCTTGCGGTGCAGGTCTTCGATGCCAATCACATGGTCGGCAATACCGGTCGACTGGATCGCGCCGTGCACCGGGGCGAGCAGCTTTTCGGTCGAGACGATCACTGCGCGCGCGCCAGAATTGTCCAAGATGTGGCAATGATCGCGTTCGGTGTTGGTGATGTAGGTCGGCACGGTGATGCAGCCTGCGGCCATCACGGCAAGGTCAGAAATGCACCATTCGGGGCGGTTTTCTGAAACCAGCGCCACCCGGTCCCCGTCTTTCAGGCCAATCCGGCGCAGACCCTCCGCCAGCAAGCAGACCTGCTCTGCCACTTCGCGCCAGCTTTGCGTGGTCCATTCGCCATTGGCTTTGCGGCCCAGAAACGGCGCATCGCCTTTTTCATCGGCGCGTTTCAGGAACAATTCGACGAGATTGTTCGCATTATCGATGTCGTTGAGATGCGTGTCTTGCGGCACTGAAATTTGGCTCCCCCACCAGTATTCTTGTTTTGCGCAGATTAGGCGCGCCCAGCATTAGCGCAAGCGCCAAAGGCGCTCGCGGGTGTGGAGAGGTAATGCACTCGCGGTGAGCTGAGTTCCCCAGCCGGGCGAAAGCCCTAGCGGGTGTAGACCAGCTTCGGCGCGATGCGCGGGTCGGTGGCCACTTCCCAGCCATCCGCTGTGCGGCGCAGGGCATTGGCTTTGAGCGGCGGGCCAAAGGCGCGGATTTGCGAATGGCCCAGCGCGGCCAGTTCGTCCTGCATGTCCTCCAGCATGGTGCCCTGCTCAATCACGGCGGTTTCGCCAAATGACATGATCAGCGGCAGCGCCAGGGCATCCTGTGCGCTCAGTCCAAAATCCACCACGCCGATGATGGAGCGTGCGACCTGTACCGGAATGGTCGGCCCGCCTGCCGCGCCGATAACCAGCACGATCTCGCCGTTTTGATTCAGGACAATTGTTGGCGCCATGGAGCTGCGCGGGCGTTTGCCGCCTTCAACCGCATTGGCCACGGGCTTGCCATCGATCACTGGGGTGGAGCTGAAATCGGTAAGCTCGTTGTTGAGATAGAACCCACCAAAGAACAGGCCCGATCCAAAGGCGCCCTCGACGGTTGAGGTGTAGCTGACCGCATTGCCCTCGCCATCTACGGCGGAGAAATGGGTCGTGCCTTGCTCGAGCGGCTCGTCGCCATCTGCGCGGGCAAGCGGAGCCCCCGGAGGCGTGCCTGGTTTGAGGTCGGTGATAGTGGCCGTCGGGCTGATGAGCGCGCTGCGGCTCGCGACATAAGTGGGGTCGACTAGCCCTTTGACGGGCACACTCACGAAATCGCTGTCGCCAATGTAGAGCTCTCGGTCGGCATAGGCGACGCGCTGAGATTCCAGAAACAGGTGCCAGAACGTCGGGCTTTCTGGGCCAAGCGCGGCGATATCAAAACGCTCTAGCTGCCCCAGCATTTGCGCAACGGCAACGCCGCCCGATGATGGCGGACCCATGCCGCAAATTTGATATTCGCGATACGGCGCGCACACCGGATCGCGCAGTTTGGACTGATAGCTGATGATGTCCGCTGTGGTCATCTTGCCATCTTGCGGGGTCTTTTCGGCGATATATTCGGCCAAATCCTCTGCATTGCGGTCATACAATGCCTCTGCGCCGGTTTCGGCCAGATCAGTGAGCGTTTCCGCCAGCTCTTCATTCCGCACGATCGATCCAACCGGCAGCGGTTCGCCGTCCGCGCCAAAGAAAACAGCGCGTGCTTCTTCAGTCAGCCCAGCGCGCCCTTTGTTGCGTCCGGATAGCGACTCGTTGAGCCGCACATTCATGCGGAAGCCATCCTCAGCCAGCGCGATCGCAGGTTGAAATAGGTCGGCCCAAGGCAATTTGCCGTGCGCTGCATGCGCCTTGGCCGCGAGCGCCAGATTGCCCGGCACACCGACACTTAAGCCAGAAAGGACGCGCAATTCGCGCGGCAGGCGTTCACCGTTTTCATCAAGGAAGCGCGTGCCGGTCGCCGCAGCAGGTGCAGTTTCGCGGCCATCATAGGTCAGCAAATCTCCGCCTGCGCCATCTGCCCGGACCAGAAAGCCGCCCCCGCCAATGCCGGAGCTTTGCGGTTCGACCACGGTCAGCGCCAGCATCACTGCAATCGCGGCATCGGTGGCAGAGCCGCCTTTCGCCAGGATCGCTTCGCCGGCGGAGGTGGCGCGCGGGTCAGCGCTGCTCACTGCGCCTCCGCGTGAAAAATCAATATTCTCGACACCCTCCAGCGGAACGGTCTGTTGCGCGGTCGAACAACTGGAAAGGAGAAGGGCTGAGGCGAGACTTGCAGAAAGGCGTTTGATCATGGGCCTTCGCTATTCGGTTCCGACCGCCTCTTCAAGCCGTGTGAAACCATCGCGCTGCATTAGCCGCTCAATCCCGCGCGCAATGTGAGCGCCCAGGCCAGGGCCTTCATAAACCATGGCGGAATAGAGCTGGATCAGGCTGGCGCCCGCGCGAATGCGCTCCCACGCGTGCTCTGCGCTGGCAATTCCGCCGACACCGATCAGTGGGATGGCGCCGCCCGTCGCTGCGCGGAAATCGCGCATGCGTTTGAGCGCCAGTTCACGCAATGGTGCGCCGGACAGGCCACCGGTCTCGCCCGCATGGCGCGAGCGCAGCGCTGGCCGGGAGATGGTCGTATTGGAGACGATCAGTGCGCCAAGCTGCTTGTCGAGAGCAATCCGAGCGATCGCATCAATATCATCCTGCATCAGGTCAGGGGCGACCTTTAGGAAAATCGGCGGCAGTTTGGGAAGGCTTGCGCCTGCCTCTTCGCGCGCTTCGATCACAGCGTCGATCAATGCACTGAGCGCGCCCTCATCTTGCAGAGCGCGCAGGCCAGGGGTGTTGGGGCTGGAAACATTCACTGCCAGATAGCTGGCGAGCGGCGTCATCATCCGCGCCATCGCTGCATAGTCGGCGATGCGGTCTTCTGATTCCTTGTTCGCACCGATATTGATGCCGACGATCCCGGGGTTGTCTTTGCGCCGCTCAAGCCGCGCAAGCGCCGCTGCGCCGCCACCATTGTTAAAGCCCATGCGATTGATGACCGCTTTATCCTCGACCAGACGGAACAGGCGTGGCTTTGGATTGCCAGCCTGCGGGCGCGGCGTGATCGAACCGACTTCGGTAAAGCCAAAGCCAAGACCGAGCAGCTGATCGGGAACCTCTGCATCTTTATCAAAGCCGGCCGCGACACCGACCGGATTGGGAAAATGGAGGCCAGCGATCTCAATCGCGCTCGGCCCTGATTGAGAGGTGGCGCGCAGCGGCGATGCCTTTAGCGCGGCCACACCGAGTCGGTGAGCCTTTTCCGAATCAAGCGAGAAAATTGCGGGGCGTAAGAGGCGAAACAACATAACTGCGCGCTATCGCAATATTCGTGTGCTTGTCGAGGGTGCCCGCGCAATAGAATTCAGAAAAATTGTGAGCAGGGCTGCAATTTGTCGTTTGCATACAATTATTCGCCGCATTTCTATCCTACATAGTGCGTGCGACCCGAAGGGCTCGGAGCAGCAATGCGAAGAGTTCCTCAACTTCAATAGGGCGGTTCTCATTTGAGAGCTGCCCTTTTTTTGTGTTAAATCATAGGGGAAGCGGCTAGGCCTGCGTCCATGAGGCGCTCGTAATGGTTGACCATCACTTTTCAGCGGCGGGTCAAAGCGAGCCGGACTTTCCCGAGTCCGACACCGAGTTTGCGCTCACTCCGGCGTCGCTCATCTCAATCGACTACATCGCGCCGCCATCCGCGATTAGCGATTATGTGACGACGCTCTATCACTTCCGCTGTGAAGAAGCGGAGATCCACGACATTCAGCCCGCTTCGATCGGGCATCTCTCGCTGTTCCCTTATGGCAAAGGCGAAATGCTGTTTGCCAGCGGACGCCGTGACCCCAATCCAGAAATTGCGATGCTTACGCCGCTCTCAACAGCGACGCCGATTGTTGTTGAAGGACCGTTTCATGTGGTCGGCGCGGCGCTCACTCCGCAGGGCTGGGGGGCGCTCACTGGATTGCATGCGGGCGAGCATCGAGACCGGATGATCGAGGCACGCACTGTGCTTGGTAGTGAAATTGTCGCCTTGGGCGAGCGCCTGAATGCGGGATACCGCGCAGGCAAGTTTGGTGGGCGCGAATGCGCGCTGGAACTGGGCGCTTTTATAGAGGGCCGCGCCCGGCGACTCAACACTCGCCATAATGACCTCATCCGAACGGTTAATCAGTGGCTGGGCGCGTCGCTCAATCCCAATCTGGCGGACCTAATGGCGGCGGCGTCTTATTCGGAGCGGCAGGTTCAGCGCTTGGTCGAGCGATATTTCGGCCTCCCCCCGCAAGCGCTCGCGCGCAAATACCGCGCCTTGCGAGCCGCGGCATGGCTGTCTTTCCCGCAGCTCACCCCTGAATATGAAGCGGAATTGGACGATGCATTTTTCGATCAATCGCATATGATCCGCGAGATTCAGCGGTTCGCTGGGCGCACCCCAGCGCGGCTGAGCGATGATGACAGTCCGTTCTTGAATGAAATGATCGACCCGAAGAATTTCCGCGAATTGGGTTAGGAACTGCGGTGATTTGTGCCGTGAAACCCGCTTCGGACCGCCTACCGAGACATGACCACTAATGAGGATATCTATGCGCCGCTCTGCCCTTCTGTTTAGCTCCACTATTGCTCTGGCTCTCGCTGCTTGCGCACCGACCGCAGCTCAGCAGCCACTTGCTAGCGCGGATGCGTCCGTGGACACCGCCGAGGCCGCGCTTTCGCTGAGTGAGTTTTTTGAGAAATATGATGAAGCGCAATTGGAGCTCTCGCCTGAGGCCAAGGCCTATCGCGGCATTCGCGACGCTTCCTACGGCAACTGGGATGACTACAGCGATGCAGGTGCGGCTAGGCAGCAGGAATTGCTGCAAGCCGCGGTCGGTTATATGCGCAGGAACTACGATCTTGGTGACTTGTCAGGCGACGATGCGCTGTCTTTCCGTCTGTTTGAGGCGATGGCAGAGCGCAGCGCTCGCACGCATAAATATCGTAAGAATGTCTATCTGTTCAATCAGATGCGCGGCGCTCAGAGCGGCCTGCCAGCGTTCCTGATCAACATTCACCGGGTCTCATCAGAGGATGATGCCATGGCTTATGTCAACCGGATTGAAGGCATGGGGGCTGTGGTCGACACGCTGACCGCAGAGGCGCGCGAGCGAGCCGAAAATGGCGTGATGCCGCCCAAATGGGTGTATCCCTATGTCATCTCGGATATCGAGAACCTGCTGAATGCTGGTGATGAGAATGCGGTCTTGGTGGATTTCAAGGCCAAGGTGGCTGGGCTACCGGATGTTGATCAAAACAACGCGGCAGAGGCAGCGGAGGCATCCATCCTTTACGAACGAGCGCGCGATGCGTGGAAGGGTTCTGCTGAACCCGCACTCCAGCGCCTGCTGGCTGAAATGAAACGCCAGGAAGCCATTGCGCCCACCGATGACGGGGTATGGCGCCTGCCGGATGGCGCCAATTATTACAGCGCGCTGCTCAAGAACTACACTACCACCGATCTGACTGCGGATGAGATCCACAATATCGGCCTTAGCGAAGTCGAGCGGATCCACGGCGAGATGCGCGCGATCATGGCCAAGGTCGGGTTTGAGGGCAGCCTGCAGGACTTCTTCAAATTCACCCGCAATGACGACCGCTTCTTCTATACGAGCCGCGAGGATTACCTCGCAGACGCGAATGCGGCGCTGCGCAAGCTGGAGGCCAAGTTGCCCGACTATTTTGGCCGCTTGCCCAAGGCTCCGATGGTTATCAAACCGGTTGAAGCGTTCCGCGAAAAGAGCGCGGGCAAGGCGTTTTATCAGAGTCCCGCGCCCGATGGATCGCGCCCGGGCACTTATTATGTGAACCTCTATAATCTGCGCGATATGAGCAAGAATGAGCTGGAGGCTCTGGCCTATCACGAGGGCTCACCCGGTCACCATCTTCAGCGCGCCCTTCAGACCGAAATGGGCGATCTGCCGCCATTCCGCCGCTTTGGCGGGGTGACCGCTTATACCGAAGGCTGGGGACTGTATTCTGAGGAGCTCGGCAAGGACATGGGCTTCTACACCGATCCCTATTCCGATTTTGGCCGGCTTGGCATGGAGCTGTGGCGGGCCTGCCGCCTCGTGGTCGATACAGGCATTCATGACAAACGCTGGAGCCGCGAGAAGGCGATCCAATATCTCACCGACAATACGCCCAATCCCGATGGTGACATCCGCAAGGCGATTGAGCGCTACATCGTCTATCCGGGCCAAGCGACCGCTTACACCATCGGCAAGCTGAAGATCATGGAGCTGCGCGAGCAGGCCAAGACCCGGCTGGGCGTTCAGTTCGACATCCGCGAATTTCATGATGTGGTCTTGGAATCCGGCCCGGTTCCGCTCGATATTCTGGAAGAGAATGTTGAGGGCTACATCAACAAACGCTTGGCCATCATGACAGACGGGTCTTGATCGGAGACGAATAGCGCGCCAGGCGCTAACGACTCGCAACAGGCGCATTTGCGTTGAATTCGGACAGATTCGCTCCTAATTGCAATTCGGAACGAATCTGTCCGATTAAGAGTTTTGGCTGTGTCATCACTCTGTAAAACGTAGCGAGCCATGCGCCTTTCAAACCTTGCCGATTACGCTGTGATTATCATGCGTCAGGCCGCCAGCCATTGCGGCGATGGGCGGGTGAGCGCGGCTGAATTGGCGAAGGAATCGGGCCTGCCCGTCCCCACGGTTCAGCGGCTCGTATCAAAGCTTACAGCTGCGCATTTGCTGCGCTCGGTTCGCGGCGCGCATGGCGGATTGCAATTGGCCCGCCCGGCCGCCGCGATCAGCGTGGCCGACATCATCGAAGCGGTGGAGGGGCCAATCGCCCTCACCGCCTGTATTGATTCCAACGATTGCGACTTTGAGGCCGCTTGCGAAATGAAACCGCATTGGCCGATCATCAACACCGCATTGCGCGGCGCCTTGGCGGATATCCCGCTGACGCAGCTGGTGCATGCAGAGGAACTGGCATGAGCGATAATCTCGATATTCAGGAAAACCCACTGTCCGATGCGCCTGAAATGGACGCCGAGGCCAAAGAGGCAGCGGCCAATGTGGCGGAATATGAGCATGGCTGGTCGGCGGAAATCGACACTGAGTTTGCCGAAAAGGGCCTCACCGAGGATACCGTGCGGTTCATCTCGGGCAAAAAGGGCGAGCCGGAATGGATGCTCGATTGGCGTCTGAAGGCGTTCCGTCTGTGGGAACAGATGGAAGAGCCGGATTGGGCCAAGGTTGGCTATCCGAAAATCGACTATCAAGACGCCTATTATTACGCCGCGCCGACCAAGAAGGTCGAGCTGGATTCGCTCGACGATCTCGATCCCGATATCAAGGCGGTCTACGATAAGCTCGGCATTCCGCTGGGCGAGCAGGAAGTGCTGGCCGGGGTCAAAGGTGCCAAGAAAGTGGCGGTCGATGCCGTGTTTGACAGCGTCAGCGTCGCGACCACCTTCCGCGAAGAGCTGAAGAAGGCGGGTGTCATCTTCCTGTCGATTTCCGAGGCGATCAAAGAATATCCCGAGCTGGTCAAAAAATGGCTCGGCAAGGTCGTGCCTCAGCGCGACAATTACTTCGCGACATTGAACTGCGCGATCTTTTCCGATGGCACCTTCGTCTATGTGCCAGAGGGCGTGCGCTGCCCGATGGAGCTCAGCACCTATTTCCGCATCAATGCGGAGAATACCGGCCAGTTTGAGCGGACCCTGATTATCGCTGAAAAGGGCTCTTACGTCTCCTATCTCGAAGGCTGCACCGCGCCGATGCGTGACGAAAACCAGCTACACGCCGCCGTGGTCGAATTGGTCGCGATGGAAGACGCCGAGATCAAATATTCGACCGTGCAAAACTGGTATCCCGGCAACAGCGAAGGCGTGGGCGGGATCTACAATTTCGTGACCAAACGCGGGCTGTGCCAGGGCGACCGCTCCAAGATCAGCTGGACGCAGGTTGAAACCGGCTCTGCTGTGACGTGGAAATATCCATCCTGCGTGCTCAACGGCGAAGACAGCGTGGGCGAGTTCTACTCGGTTGCCGTCACCAACAATTTCCAACAGGCCGACACCGGCACGAAGATGATCCATAATGGCAAGGGCTCGCGCTCGACCATCATCTCCAAAGGTATCTCGGCGGGCAAGTCGAACAACACCTATCGCGGCCTTGTGCGGGTTGGCCCCAATGCCGACGGCGTGCGCAATTTCACGCAGTGTGACAGCCTGCTGCTAGGTGATGAATGCGGCGCGCACACCGTGCCTTATATCGAGGTGAAGAACCCCGGCGCTCAGATCGAGCACGAGGCGACCACCAGCAAGATCAGCGAAGAGCAAATGTTCTACGCGCAGCAACGCGGGCTGGACGAGGAAGAGGCGGTGGCCCTGATCGTCAACGGCTTTGCCAAGGATGTGCTGAAAGAGCTGCCGATGGAATTCGCCGTCGAGGCGCAGAAGCTGCTGGCGATTTCCTTGGAAGGATCGGTTGGATGATCCTGCTCAATCCCATCAATCACCGTCACCCCGGCCCCCTAGCCGGGGTCCAGCTTCTTGCTGGCGCAGCACTCGAATTAAGCGGGACCCCGGATCAAGTCCAGGGTGACGACAAGGCGATCTCGCTTGAGGGGAGTGTGGGGTGATGTCGAAAGAAGACCCGCAAAGCCTCGAAGCGACAAGGGCGCGTTACAATGAGCTTCTATCCTTCTTGCAATCGGTAAAAGAGCAAGTCGTGTGGTGGAAAGAGACTTTTCCGAAGTCCAATACCGCCGCAGAATTCAATAACGATTTCATGCATATCTATAAGCAGGCAGTTGAAACACATGAACAGCTCGTCACCGGTGATCGCCAATGGAAAGATCTCCCTGAGGGCTTTCTTCAAAAACTAGACAAGTTTCGTGCCGCTGCGCTCGAGCACATGGATAAATTTGATTTTCAGGCTGCGTGCCGCGCTGAGCAAGATGGCGAAAATGTCGAAGTCTGGTGGGACAAACAGGTCGATCAAGTTTCGACTGATGTGAAGAACCGGCTTTCTAATGACTGATCGCAAAACCCTCGGCCTCAAGGATACTTCCGACTCCAGAATGCCCGCGCTCACCAAAAAGGGCCACGTTTGGGGCAATGCAAAAAATGGCTTCGACAGGAGCGCCGGGTGAGCCTCACTTACGAAGTTTCTGTCCCACAGGGCAAATGGCCGAGCTTTGGCCAGATGAATGCGGCGCTGCAGCAGCGCGGCTACCCTTTGCGTGTGCTGCTTCAAGGCGATCAAAAACTCGATGATCCGATGCAAGAATTTGACGGCTTCCTGAGCTTCCACGTTGAGTTCATGGGTGAATTTCAGGAGATGGAAGTTTACTGCCAGCCCTATGGCGCCAAATTTCCGGATCACCGGATTACTGAAGACACCAACGAACATCTCGAAGAGATTGGTTCTGAATTTCGCGTCAAAGATGGCGATCACAATATGAATGTCGGCTTTGGCCCGCGCATTCCGCAAAAATTCTTTGCGCCCTATTGCCTGCTTATGGGAACTTTGGTGCGCGATTTTGGTGGCTATGGCTATGAAGGTCAGGGCCCGTCTTTCGGGCGGATGGACTGGGCGCAGGAGCTGCTTGATAATGCCGAGGGCACTATTGAGTATGAACGCAAGCAGGCCGCCAGCGCTGCTGCAAAAGCACGAGAAGACGCCGATGCGGCTTTGGTCGCACAGACAAGTGCGCAAGCCGCCAAGCAGAAAAAGGGCTTTCCGCTATGGCGCACTTTGGCTGTGATCGTGGTCATGCTGCTGCTGGCCGAATTCGTTGACAAGAACATCTACAATTTCACGGGAGCGGGCGCATGACCGAACGCAAGAAACTCGCCCTCAAGCCTTCTGACGAGGCGATTGATCCTGAGACCCTCAACAAGAAGGGGCGCGGCTGGAAAATCTCCGACAAGCGCCTCGACGCGCTGCATGATCGTGCGCGCGAAATGCGGCGCTTCGCCTCGCCCGCCAACAAGGCGCTCGCTAAGCGCTTTGCCGAGGCCGACATGGGCAAATACACCTTCAAACGTTTCGCCGTTGTCGGCAGCGCAATTGTTGACTTCAACTGCCACAATTTGGGCATGGCGATCATCATTGAGGAAGAAGATGACGATCTGGCGATCTCCAAGCGCCGCGACAAAAGTCTGGAGGCGGTCGGCATTCGCGTGATGCGGATCAAGGCTGAGCACATCCTGGAAAACATGGACAAGGTGCTGGAACGCATCACGATCGGCATGCGCATGCGCATTGGCGACAAGAAAGACGCCGCGCGGGCCCACCGCGAAGAAAACCCCAACCAAGATTACCCCCGCCGCCGCGATTGAGCTGGGCTGGCGACAACCATTTTGCAAAGAGAACATGTCCAATGCTGAAGATTAAAAACCTCCACGCCGAAACCGCCGGCAAAGCAATCCTAAAGGGGCTGAGCCTCGAGATTCGCCCTGGCCAGGTGCACGCGATTATGGGCCCCAATGGCGCGGGCAAATCGACGCTCGCCAATGTGCTGGGCGGAAAGCCGGGTTACGAAGTGACCGGCGGCAGCGTCGAGTTCATGGGCCAAGACCTGCTTGATCTGGACCCGCATGAGCGCGCCGCTGCTGGCCTGTTTTTGGGCTTCCAATATCCGGTTGAGATCCCCGGTGTATCCAATGTGCAATTTCTGCGCGAGGCGCTGAACGCTCAGCGCAAAGTGCGCGGCGAAGAGCCATTGTCCGGCGGCGAGTTTCTGAAGCTCGCTAAGGAAAAGGCAGGACTGCTTGGCATGGATATGGACATGCTAAAGCGGCACGTGAATGTCGGCTTTTCCGGCGGCGAGAAAAAGCGCGCGGAAATGGTGCAAATGGGCATTCTTGCCCCGTCGCTGGCGGTGCTGGACGAGACCGATAGCGGCCTCGACATCGATGCACTGCGCGTGGTGGGTGAGGGCATCAATGCCATCATGCGTCCGCAAGGCGGCGCAGCGGATAAGGGCGTGCTGCTGATCACCCACTACCAACGTCTGCTCGACGTCGTGAAGCCTGACTTGGTGAGCGTGCTGGCCGATGGCCGGATTATCGAAACCGGCGGCCCAGAGCTAGCTCTGCGGCTTGAGAACGAAGGCTATGACGCGGTTATGGCCGAAAACCTCGGGGCGGCGGCGTGATGGATCGCACAGCATCCCTAGAATCGCTCCACGCGGATTTTCGCGCAACGGGCACGAAATCCATGCCGATTGCCGGCATGATTTGTTGGGCCGGCTTGGGCATTGCGGCATTGAGCTTGCCCGATGCCACCGTGGGCACATTGGCGCTCTATATTATGATGGGTATTATGCCGATCGCTTTCACGCTCGACAAACTTCAGGGGAAGAACCTTTTCTCTGGCGGTGAGAACCCGCTTGTGAAGATGTTTCTGCTCTCGATTGTTGGAATCGCGGTGACCGTGCCTGTCGTCCTGTTTGGCGCGCAGCTCTCGGGCGAGCCCGATCTGGTCGTGCTGGGTATGGCAATCCTCGCAGGTGTGATTTGGATCCCTTATGGTTGGGCAGCCGATGATAAGGTCGGAGTTTATCACGCGGTTGGACGTGCGATCGGCTGTTACGTCGCATTCAAAATGGTTGAAGAACCTTACCGTGCAACGGCGATCTGCGCCGTGGTTGTTGCGAGCTACGTTTACTCTCTGATCTTTATGCGAAAGGTTGGCTCATGAGCGAACTGGCCACTCTTCCAACCCGGCACGATGAGGCCTGGCGCTATGCCGATATTGCGGCGGCAGAGGCGATTGGCGCTGAGGCGCTGAACGCTTGGCGAGAGGTTTCCGTGGCCGCGGGTGAGACGCACCGTGAGACCTTTGTGCTAGACGGCGATGCGCCTGCGGTCACGCGGCTGCGCGTGGCGCTGGGCGAAGGCGCGCGGGCGGAGTTCTTCGCGGTCAACGCAGCCAGCGGCTCAGCCCGGTTAGAGATCGAAGTGACATTGGCACGCGCTGCGCATTTCGAGTTTGGCTGCGTGACGATTGGCGGCGGCGATGCCACCCGCGAATTCGTAACCAAGACCGTTCATGCAGAGCCCGATGGGACCAGCAACCAGACCGTGCGCAGCGTGCATTGGGGCACTGCCTCTGGCAATTTCCTGGGCGAGATCAACGTCGCGCGCCATGCGCAAAAGACGGACGCTGCGCAGGACTTCAAAGCGCTGCTGCTAGAAAAAGGCGCGAGCGCCAATGCCGTCCCTCAGCTTGAGATCTTCGCCGATGATGTGAAATGCGCACACGGCGCGACCATGGGCCAGCTCGACGAGAGCGCACGGTATTATATGGCCGCACGCGGTATTGCTCCTGATGTAGCGCAGCGTTTGCTTGTGCAGGCCTTTCTTGGCGATGCTCTGGTGGCAATGGGCGACACGGATGCGCAGGCGCAGCTGCTGGATGTGGCGCTGGCCGCGCTGGAGAGGAGCGCACTGTGAACGCGCCCGCTGCCTTGACCCGCGATGCTGGTGATCTGCGCCGAGCCGACTTTCCTGGTCTTGTCGGCCGGGACGGTTCGCCGTGGCATTATCTCGATACCGCCGCGACCTCGCAAAAGCCGCAGGCGGTGATTGATGCGATGGCCCGCGCGATGGGCGAGGATTATGCGACCGTTCACCGCGGCGTTTATGCGCGCTCTGCGGAAATGACCGCAGCCTATGAAGGCGCGCGGCGCACGATTGCGCGCTTCATTGGCGGGCAGGAAAACGAGCTGGTCTTCACGCGCGGCGCGACCGAGGCAATCAACCTGGTAGCAAACACCTGGGGCGAAGCCAATATCGGCGCTGGCGACCGGATTTTGCTCTCTCAGCTGGAGCATCACTCCAATATTGTGCCGTGGCAAATGCTCGCCGAGCGTGTCGGCGCGTATATCGACGTGTGCCCGCTGACCGATGATCACCAAATTGATCTGAACGCCGCCGAAGCCATGCTGACCGAGCGGCACAAGCTCGTCGCCTTTGGCCATGTCTCCAACGTTCTGGGCTCTGTTCTGGACGCGAAGCGTGCGGCTGATCTGGCGCATAAGGTCGGTGCGAAGCTGCTGCTGGATGGTTGTCAGTCGGCCCCGCATATGCCGGTCGATGTGGCGGCGCTGGCTTGCGACTTCTACGTCTTCTCCGCGCACAAGCTTTACGGCCCGACCGGGATCGGCGCGCTGTGGGCGAGGGCGGACATTCTGGACGCTATGCCCCCGTGGGAGGGCGGCGGCGCAATGATTGACCGCGTGACCTTTGAAAAGACCACCTATGCCCCTGCGCCGCAGCGGTTTGAGGCGGGCACCCCTGCCATTGCTGAGGCGATCGCTTTTGCAGCGGCGGCTGATTATGTCAGCGAAGTGGGCTTGGGCCAGATTCACGCGCGCGAAAGCGCTTTGGTTGCTCGGCTGCGCAATGAACTGGGCGCGATGAATGATGTGCGCCTGTTCGGCCCTGCGGACAGCGCGGGCATCGTCAGCTTTGCGATCGATGATATTCACCCGCATGATCTTGGCACCATCCTCGACGAGGCCAATGTCGCTATCCGCGCGGGACACCATTGCGCACAGCCCCTGATGGAGCATCTGGGCGTGCCAGCAACAGCGCGGGCCAGTTTCGCGCTCTATTCGAATGATGATGATGTTGATGCGCTGCTCGAAGGCATTGCGCGGACGCGTCGTTTGTTTTTGGGAACTTCGCAATGAACAAGCCAGAAAATGACACCGAGTTTGTCGCGGCCCCTGCGCCGAATGAAGACGTATTGGCCAACAAGCCAAAGCGCGCGCGGGTGGACGATGCGATTGACCCTGATGCCGAGGTTCAGGCCGCGTCTGACGAGCCGCGCAAGCGCGACTATCTAGAGGGCTTTCTGGCTAAGGCACCCGCGACCGGCGAAGTCGGCGGCGCGGGCAGCGATTTGCAACAGGCGGTGGTCGATGCGCTCAAGGAAATTTACGATCCCGAGATACCCGTCAACATCTATGACCTTGGTCTGATCTACGGCGTGGAGGTTGATGACGAAGCTGATGTGACCGTCACTATGACGCTGACAACGCCGCATTGCCCGGTTGCCGAAACCATGCCGGGTGAAGTGGAGCTGCGTGCGGCCAGCGTGCCGGGCATTCGCGATGCTGAAGTTGATCTGGTATGGGATCCGCCTTGGGGCCCGGATAAGATGACGGATGAAGCGCGGCTTGAGTTAGGAATGCTGTGATGAGTGCAGTGAAAATAAAAAAAGCCGACTATGCTGACCGACAGGATGCCGAAGACCTGGTTGATTTGCTGGGCTATTATGCGCTCGATCCAATGGGAGGAGGAGCCCCCCTCGATCCCGAAGTTCGCGCCAACCTTGCTGCGCGTCTGCAGGAGCAACAGAACGCTTTCTCCCTGATAGCGTATTGCGATGGGGAGCCGGCAGCGCTGGCAAATTGTTTTTTTGGATTCTCGACGTTTTCTGCAAGGTTACTCGTCAACATTCACGATATTGTGGTCAAAACGGCCTATCGCGGGAAGGGCTTGGGCAAAGCATTGTTCGCCGAGATTGAGAGTATCGCAGCCCAAAATGGAGCGTGCAAAGTCACGCTGGAAGTTCTGAGCGGGAATGAGCCTGCCAAGGCCCTATACAGCTCTTTGGGTTACGGCGATTATCAACTGGACCCAAACAAAGGCCATGCTTTGTTTTGGCAGAAGGAGCTGGCGGCATGACCGATATCAAAACCAAAACGCGCAAGATCCCTGCGGCCGTCACCCTGACCAAAGGCGCGGAGGCGCGCGTGGCTGAGTTGATGAGCAAAGCGCCTGAAGATGCGATTGGCGTAAAGCTGTCGACGCCGCGCCGCGGCTGCTCAGGCCTTGCCTATTCGGTTGATTACGTCACCGAAGAGGTCGCAATGGACGAGAAGATCGAGACGCCGGGCGGCATCTTCTACATCGACGGCGCGAGCGTGCTCTATCTGGTCGGCTCAATCATGGATTGGGTTGAGGATGATTTCACCGCCGGGTTCACTTTCGAGAACCCCAATGCCAAGGGCGCTTGCGGCTGCGGCGAGAGCTTTATGGTGTAGGCTGATTGCTTGCTGGCTAATTGTGTATTAGTATGATAGTACACCCTCATGGCTCGTAAGCAACAAAGCCGCCAAGAGCGCTATCAAGATGTCATGCGCGACATTGAACAGCGCAAACGCGAAACCAGACGACGTGCACGTGCGCGCGAAAAGCTCCTAGGTGTTTCGCTCAGTGATCGATCTACAGAAATCAAAGGTGGCGAGGCTCTCGCGATAGAGAGAGTGCTGCGCGCAATTGATCGGGAGATAGTCAAACTTACCAAGAGAATTGATCGCACAGCTCAAGAGAAAGAGAGGCTGCTGCTGAAAGCGGAATTCGCGCATCTGCAAAAGTTGCGTGATCGGATGGACCTTCGCCGCAAGAAACCGCCCGAATCAGGCATTGCTGTCCCGGCTGTGCCACCAAGCGGGCCCACGCCGAAGCAAGGCGGAGCTGCAGCTCCACTGGACTTCAGCGACTGAGCTTAACCCTCTTCGCTAAGGCGTTTGATTAGTGCCTGTTCAAGCGCATCCAGTTCGCCGTCGGCATCGACCATGCCTTGCAGCCAGGCGTTCTCGTTTTCGGTCACGATATTGCCTTCTGCGGCGCGTTCCTCGAACTGAGAATTCGAGCCCTTTTTGCCGAACACTTTGCCAAAATTGTTGGCGACGTCTGGCGCTGCTTTCGCCATTCTGCCCATGAAGCGGCCGACATTCGCTTTGTTGTCGGCGATGAACGCTTCTAGCTCTTTAGCGCGTTCGTGGCTGATCTGAGCATGGGCGAGGTGGAAGCCTTTGAGATAGTTCGCGATGCCATCGACGAACAGATCTGCCCATTCCGGCGCGTTCGCATCGTCTTTCGTTGCGTCTTTCAGGCGGAACAGCATTTCTGCGTCAAACCGGGTGACGGCCGCTGTGCCGTGGCCGCCGCTGGCAAAGATCAGGCGGCGCAGGATCTTGCATTCAGACGCGCTGATATGCGTGTCTGACAATTCGCCGCCATCGCGGGTAGGGCCAGTGCCAGTCAGCACTTCGTTTTCAACCTGCTTCAGCGCATAGTGCTTTAGCGTGTCTGGCACGTTTTGCGCGCGCTCAACGATGCGAACGATCGCTTCGAGTTCCGCCATGCTGTCGACTTTGCCGTCGTGATCGATCTGAGCGATCAGCCATTTCGCTTCGTCTTCGTCGCACATCAGGCGCGGGTCGGTGCCATTGAGGACAAATTCGCCAATCGCCTCCACGAAGAAGTCGGTCCATTCTGGGCTAGGGTTTTCGACCACATTGTTGATCGCGAAAATCGCTTCGGCTTCTGCGCGGTGGATGATGCCATCGCCCCAGCCAAGCTGGCGCAAGGAGAGCAATTCCTCAGCAGAGATGTGCCCGTCTTCACTGGCACGGCGGGCGAGATCGGCAAATTGGGTTGTCATGGCGTGTCAAAGTCCCTTCGCAATTGCGCGAAGTCTTACCGCAAAAGTGCTTAAAGCCCGGTTACCATAGTGTGCGGCGCTTACGCCGAGGGGCCTTTAGCGGCGGGCCAAATCGCGCACGCAGCTCGCCTCATCCACGCTGGTGCCGCCTTCCGGATTGCGCGCCTCGACATAGGTTGCTGTTGGCGTTTGCCCCGGCTCCAGCGGATAGAGGAAGACGTCGAGCACGCATCCTTCGCCTGCAAATTGCAGCTTGCGCGCATCCCCCTCGACCAGGTCAATGCGGGCATCGCCAAAGCTGGCGGTGAGCTGTTCTGCGCGCGCGCCAATTACGCCGCCGAGATTGCCGGCATTTTGTACCGTAGGCGGTCTGAACCCGCCGCCTGCCGGCTGATCTCCGCTGCGCACTGTGGTGGTCAGCGGCCCGGTGCGGGTGACGCCCGGCGTGTGCGTGGCCCCGCCGCCAGAGGTGCTGGCACACGCGCCAAGCAGCAATGTTGCCGCAAGCCCAAGCTCTTTACGCATCAACGCCCCTTTGATCTCGCGGCAAGCGGCCGCGCGCATGGTGGGTCAAATGGGTTCCCGCAGCGGCGCCCAGGATTGGGGCAAGCAGATTTGCAAATGGCACCAGCATCAATCCCACAATCACACCGCCCAGCGCCAATCGCTGAAGCGGGCCCACTGGAGTGCCGGTATCATCCGGCTGGCGATGCCGAAGCCACGCCATATCAGTGAGTTCGCGCCCCAATAGCACCGCGTTGACGATTAGGAAAACCAAGGCGGGGCCGATGGCTGTGAACAACAGGATGATCGCGATGGGTAGCGCCAGCAGGTTGAAGCCCAAGGCACGGCCAATCCCGCGCAGACTGTTGCTGAGGTCTTCGCGAAACGGCAGGTCTCGGGCGGAGCTGGCGGCGTCTGGATAGTGGCGCTGCTCCACCGCGCGCACGATCTCATCAGCGAAGAACTGCAGCACGGCGAGCGCGACGATACGGAACAGCAACCAGCCCATGAGCAATGTGACCACCACCGTCACGCCTGCGGTGATCGTGCCGGTGTAGTCGCCGCTGTTGTAGGGCGCGATCCAGCGCTCCACCATGGCATCAATCGCGAACCACATGCCGGTACCCAGCACGGCGAAGATCGCCAAGGTGATGAGCAGGGATTTGGCGAGCACTTTGAGCACGGCGCGGTCGGTCAGCTGCGCAAATCCCTTCGCCAATGCCGTGATGACCGCTTTCATAGCGCCACCGTTGCGAGATGCGCCCACGCAAGTCAAACTCGGGAGTGGTCTGATCCGTCGTGCGGTAACACTTGGCCTGCGCCCTCAAGCGGGCTAGGCGCTGCGGCGCAATTCAGACTTTTAGCCAAACAGGACTTTGCTGTGCCAGAACCCGTAAACGAGCCGCGTTATGATGTGATCGCCATTGGCAATGCAGTGGTGGATGTGATCGCCGCTTGCGAAGAGGAGCTGATCGAGGAGCTGGGTCTCAATCGCGGCGGCATGACTTTGGTCGACGAAGCGCGCGCGGATGAGCTGTACGAGGCGATGCCGCCTGCGCGTGAGGTGTCTGGCGGATCAGCGGCGAACACACTCGCGGGCCTTTCCACTTTGGGTATGCAATGCGCGTTCATCGGCCAGGTTGCGGATGATCAGCTGGGCAAGGTGTTCCGCCACGATATGCGCGCCACCGGCATCGATTTCGACACGGCCGCGCGCAGCGGAGAGCCTGCCACGGGACGCGTCCTCATCTTCGTAACGCCCGATGGCGAGCGCACGATGAACACCTTCCTTGGCGCAGGCCAGTATCTCCCGGCTTCCGCACTTGATGAAGAGCTGATCGCAAGCGGCGCGATCCTCTATCTCGAGGGCTATCTGTGGGATCCGGAAGAGCCGCGCCGCGCGATGCGCCGCGCCATCGAGGTCGCGCGCGCAGCGGGCCGCAAGATCGCCTTTACCGCGAGCGAGAGCTTTGTGATTGATCGCCATGGCGACGACTTCCGCGAGATGATCGAGGCGGGCCTGATCGACATCCTGTTCGTCAATGAGAGCGAGCTTGCGACGCTGACTGGTGAGGCTGAGTTTGAGGCTGGCGTCGCCGCGGTCGCTGGCAAGGTGCCGGTTCTGGTCGCCACCCGCGGCGAGAAGGGCGCTATCGCGATTGCGCATGGCGAGCGCGCAGAGGTTGCCGCTGTGCCGATTGACAAGGTCGTCGATAGCACGGGGGCTGGCGATCAGTTCGCGGCGGGCTTCCTCTCTGGCTATGCCAAGGGTGAGCCGCTGACGCGCTGTCTGAAGCGCGGCGCGATCACTGCGGCTGAGGTGATCTCCCACTATGGCCCGCGTCCCGAGGCGGACATGAAGGCGATGATGGAAGAGAGGTTGTAGGGCTTTGGTATCACGCAGGTCCATCCGGACCAGCGTCTCCTCGCTCTCACGGCCTGAAGGCCGCATCGCTGCGGGCGGCCAATGCGGCCTTGCGAACCCTGTCGGGTTCGAACGGGCTCATGGTAGCGCGGCAGCAGAGCCTCACTCCATTCACCGCTGGTGAGGCACGCTTGGAACGGCTGGAACACAGTCCAGGGCCGAAAGTGCATTCGATTAACGCAGGAGCGTATGATCGGATTTATCGATCAAAATTGGCTGGGGTCTGACGATGTGAAAGAGCGCGGGCTTCCTAGCAAAGCCGACCTGAGTAGGAAAATTCACCACGAGCCGTCGCCTCCCAGATCCGGGGGGCAGCTACAGCGAATCGCTGCTTTTGTGAAAGTCGATTTTGACCCAAGTGAGTCAAGATTTAGCTTACTTTGAAGACCCTCAAACGAGGCATCGTTGCGGCTCCCCTGTGGACAATATGACTTATCCACCGGAAGTGACAAAGCGGCAAAAGGTTCAAGAGTTCAGGATTTTAAACGAGTCGCGGCATTCGTATACGATCCCAAAATGTTCGATCGTCTTTTTCCGAGATATCCCCGAAGTTACACCTCTTGCGTCCAATCGCGAGGTTATTCAACATACTGATGGACAGCGAAAAGCCGGACCCCAAAAATGAGGCCCGGCCTATCGTTTGCCGGGGTAGTTTCGAGGCCACCCGGTGCAAAGCAGCTGTGTCTAGCAGCATTCGCAAACTGCGGATGTTACCTGTTTTGGTCAAGGTCTCTTTTTAGAAGGAGCCCTTACTATGGGACAAAAAATAAGGCGCCAGACAGCGCATCGTAGCTCTGTAGACGGTCAGTTTGTCACGGAGAATTATGCTAAAAGAAACCCACGTGAAACCGAGAAAGAGCGGATCAAGCGTCCGGATTGGAAGCGCTAATGCTATCCGCCTCTTTCAATTCGTCGGCTATTTCTAGCGCGACATACGGTCCGGCCAATGGAGACCTGCACATCGTGTTCACTAGTGGAAGAGGTTATGACTTCTGCGGTGTCCCAATGCGCGTTTGGCAGGGGCTTTGCTCCGCAGGTTCAACTGGCAGTTATTACAACGCTGTTATAAAAGATAACTATCAGTGCTGATACAGTGGTGGGGGCGACTTAACTCGCTCCCATCATTGCCCCTCCCGCTCAACCTCGCGCCAGCCAATATCCCTCCGGCAAAAGCCGCTCTCAAAATTCAGCGCATCAACCGCGCCATAGGCGGTTTTCTGGGCTTCGGTGGCGCTCATGCCTTTGGCCGTCACGTTGAGCACGCGCCCGCCATTGGCCACCAGCTGACCATCGACCATAGCCGTGCCAGCGTGGAAGACCTTGGCCGCGCCGCCATCGCGCAGCGCCTCTGCCAGGCCCAGATTGATCTGCCCGCCTTTTTCCGGCGTGCCGGGATAGCCTTTGGCCGCCATCACCACCGTCATTGCAGTGGCGGGTGAGAAGTTTGCCTCGCATCCGGCAAGCTCGCCCTTGGCGCAGGCCAGCATGATCTCGGCCAGATCGCTGGTCAGCCGGGTCATCAGCACTTGGCATTCCGGATCGCCAAAGCGACAATTGTATTCGATCAGCTTTGGCCCCGCTTCGGTCAGCATCAGGCCCGCATAGAGCACTCCGGAATAGGGCATGCCCTCTGCGCGCATGGTCTCAACCGTGGGTTTGATGACCTCGTCCATCACGCGCGATTGAAGCTCTGACGTTAGAACGGGCGCAGGCGAATAGGCGCCCATGCCGCCGGTGTTCGGCCCGGTGTCGCCTTCGCCCACGCGCTTGTGATCCTGAGCGGTGCCAAAGGGCAAGATTGCGGTGCCATCGGTGATCGCGAAGAAGCTCGCCTCTTCGCCGCGCATAAACTCCTCGATCACCACCTCTGCGCCCGCCGCGCCAAAACGCCCGCCGAACATATCGGCCAGCGCCGCCTCGGCCTCTTCGCGGGTTTCGGCGATCACCACGCCCTTGCCCGCCGCCAGCCCGTCGGCCTTCAGCACGTACGGCGCGTCGAATTTCCCCAGAGCATCCTCGGCTTCATCAAGCGTGGTCGTGCGGACATAGCCAGCGGTGGGGATATTCGCCCGGTCGCACAGCTCCTTGGTAAAACCCTTGCTGCCTTCCAGCTGAGCGGCGGCGGCAGAGGGGCCGAACACGGCGGTGCCGCCTTCGCGCAGGCTATCGGCCAGGCCATCGACCAGCGGCGCCTCTGGCCCGATCACCACCAGATCAATCGCCTTTTCCGCGCAGAACGCGGCGACCGCCAGATGGTCGCTGGCATCAAGCGTGACGAGCTGAGCCTCTTCACCAATGCCGGGATTGCCGGGGGCAGCGTATAGCTTTGTGCATGACGGGGATTGCGCCAGCTTCCACGCTAACGCATGTTCGCGCCCGCCCGACCCAAGTAAAAGGATATTCATGGCTTCCCCGCCGATTGATAGTGACAAACAGGCCAATCTCGTAGCGCGAGAGCGGGAGGGCGACAACGCTCAGCCGCTGTCGATCACCGAGATTTCTGGTCTGCTGAAGCGCACGGTCGAGGATCGCTTTGGCTATGTCCGGCTGCGCGGGGAAATGTCCGGCGTAAAACGCGCGGCCTCGGGCCATATGTACCTTGCGCTGAAAGACGAAAAGGCCGTGATCGACGGGGTGATGTGGCGCGGCAACACGTCGAAGCTGGCGTTTAACCCGGAAGACGGGCTGGACGTCATCGCGAGCGGCAAGCTGACGACCTATCCGGGCCGCTCAAAATATCAGATCGTGATCGACAATCTGGAGCTGGCGGGTGAGGGCGCGCTGCTGGCGCTGCTGGAAAAAACTCGCGCTAAACTGGCGGCAGAGGGCCTGTTTGCCAGCGAACGCAAGCGGGCTTTGCCCTATCTGCCGCGCGTGATTGGCGTGGTGACGTCACCCACAGGCTCTGTGATCCGCGATATTCTGCACCGACTGGCGGATCGTTTCCCCAGCCACGTGCTGGTGTGGCCAGTGCTGGTTCAGGGGCAGGGTTCCGCATCGCAAGTCGCAAACGCGATCCGGGGCTTTTCCGAGATGGCGCCGGGCGGCCCGACACCGCGTCCCGATCTGCTGATTGTGGCGCGCGGCGGCGGCTCTATCGAAGATCTGTGGGGCTTTAACGAGGAAGAGGTGGTGCGCGCGGTCGCCGACTGCTCGATCCCTGTGATCTCGGCGGTCGGGCACGAGACCGATACGACACTGGTGGATTACGCAGCGGATCGGCGCGCGCCGACGCCCACAGCGGCGGCGGAAATGGCCGTGCCCGTGCGGGCGGACCTCGCCGCGACATTGTCTGACTTTGCCACGCGGCAACGCCGCGCGGTGCACCGCCCGGTGGAGCTGGGGCGTGAACGGCTGGAGGCGCGCGTTCAGCGGCTGCCGCTGCCGGAAAACCTGCTTCAGCCGCAGATCCAGCGGCTTGATGATCTGGCCGAACGTCTGCGGCGCGGCCTGACGATGAGCGCGGGTAAAGGGCGAGAGGCACTGGCCGGAGTGTCGGCACGGCTATCACCTGCCATCTTGCGCCGCGGGGCGCAGGATGCACGGCGCAGGCTCGATCAAGTGCGCTTGATGCCGGCCTTGGTGGAGCAGCCCTTGGCGCGAAAGCGCGAGACTTTGGATGCGCTCGCGCGGCTCGCAAGCCAGTTTCATCCAGAAAAACCGCTGGAGCGCGGCTATGCGATTGTTCGCGACGCAGCCGGGCGCGCGCTGACCGGCAAAGCGCAGGCGGAGCAGGAAACGGCGCTTAAGCTTCAATTCAAGGACGGCGAGCTAGGGGTGAAAACAGGCGGTAAAGCGGGCCCCTCTGCCCAGTCTGCACCGCCACCCGCGCCCGCGCCCAAATCTACAAAACGGCGCGCGAAACCGTCTAAACCCGGGAACGCGGCGCAAACGGATTTGTTTGATTAACGCGCCATGCTAGAGAAAAAACCATGTTGATGTCATCGGGCGATAACGCCGCAAAACTCCATTACGGCCCCTCCACCTTTCGGGTTTTGAGGCCCGGCAAACACGTGCTGTGCGCGGTGAGCGGTGAGGTCATTCCGCTCGAAGAGCTGCGCTATTGGAGCGCGGATCTGCAAGAAGCATACGCCACTTGCGAGATCTCGACCAAGCGTCTGCTGGGCGAGATATGATCGCGATGCTGGGCAGCTTGCGCGGCGCTTGCCTCGCTGCGGCGCTTGGCCTGCTTGGCTGCGCGTCGGGAGAGGCGAGCACGCCCGAAACGGCGGGCGCTGAGCCTGCCAGGACGCAGCCAGCCTATACCGCGACCATCGAAGACGCGCGACCGCAGCCGAAACCGGCAACCGAGCGGATCGGCACTGCGCCGGCCTCGGTTCTGGCGAAGACCAAGCCGCAGCTCAGCTTTTCAGGCGAGCTCACCCAAGGCGGGTATATCCGCGGGCGTTTGCCGCGCGGGACGGTGTCGGCGAGTTTGGGTGATCAGACGCTTAGCATTGGCGAGGGCGGCGGCAATTTCTTCGCCGCTTTTGACCGGGACAGCCCCGGCAATCTGACTTTGTCGGCGACCTTGGAAAGCGGAGAGACCGTCACCGAAGAGCTGACCATCTCTCCGCGCGAATGGAAGATCCAGCGCGTGAATGTGGCGCGCGGTACAGGCCGCTCGAGCGAGGCCTGGTGGAGAAAGCGTGAGCCGGAATGGCTAGCGATCAAGGCTGCGCGGGAGAAAGTAACCGGCGCGGAAGGGTGGAAGCAGGACTTTATCTGGCCCGTTAAGGGGCGCATTTCGGGCCTATTCGGGCGTCAGCGGATTTATCGCGGCGAGCCTGGCTCTTATCACTCCGGGATCGATATCGCGCCGGGTAATGGCGTGCCGTTCGCCTCCCCCGCCGATGGCGTGGTGGTGCTGGCGCGCACCGGCTTTAGCCTGGAGGGCGGCCTGATCATTATCGACCACGGTGCGGGGCTCAACAGCGCATTTCTCCACGCCTCCAAGATCGCCGTGCGCGAAGGGCAGGCGGTCAAGCAAGGCGAATATATCGGCAATGTCGGCGCTACCGGGCGCGCGACGGGCCCGCATTTGCACTGGGGCCTGAAATGGCATGACACGCGCCTCGACCCGCTGCTGTTTACCGGCCCGCAGTAAAGCGGCTCAAACGGCAAGGACATCCAGCCACAATGGGGCGCAAATTCCTGATTTTAGCGGTCGCGCTTGGCCTTGCGCCGGGCACATGGCTGCGCACTAATCTGTCGACCTCGTTCGATACGCCGATTGAAGTGATCGACATTGATCAGCGCTCCGGTGTGTCCGGGCCGCTGAGGATCACTGGCGCGTGGCAGCTCGATTCGCAAAACGCGCATTTCGGCGGCTATTCCGCGCTCATCCTGCTAGGCAATGGTGACCTATATGCAGGCAGCGACCGCGGCCGGATCATGCATTTGCGGATGGTGGACGGCGCCCCGGTCTCGGACGGCACAGTGCTCGATTTCCCGCCCGGGTATGGCGAGGTGCGGCGCGGCATCGCCGACCTAGAGGGGTTCACCCGCGACCCCGAAACCGGCACGATCTGGGCGGCCTATGAGCATGGCAATGTGATTGAGCGGATTGCGCCTGATGGCACGATCAAGCGCGCCAAACCGCCGCAAATGGCCAGTTGGTCACGCAACAGCGGGCCAGAGACCATTGTCCGTCTGGAAGATGGGCGCTTTCTGGTTTTGGGCGAGGCTCCGGAAGGCGAGGGGCGCACGAATCGCCCTGGTCTGCTGTTTTCAGGCGATCCGGTCGACGGGGCTGAGGCGATAGAATTCCGCTTCTTTACAACGCGTGGCTATTCGCCGGTTGATGCGGCGCTGCTGCCGGATGGCGATGTGATCATTCTAGAGCGCCGAGTTGAATATGCCTTCCCAGCCAAGTTCTACGCCCGCCTCGTGCGCGCGGACCCCAATGAGATTGCCGAGGGCGAAGTTTGGGGCGGCGGCGTGCTGGCAACGCTTGGCCGGGCCTATTGGGGCGAGAATTTTGAGGGCATAGAGTTCGTGCCGGACCCAGCCCTTGCAGAAGATGCCGAGAATGAAGATGCAGCCCAATCCGGCTCGCTCTATCTCATCGCCGATGACAATGTCTCCGCGTTTCAGCGCACCTTGCTGCTAAGGCTGGCGTGGCCTCCGGAAGAACCGCAAGGCGACGCAGGCCGCCCGCAATCGGGCGAAAGCGGATCTACCGCAGACAAATGAAAAGGCGCGCAAGGCCTTTGCCCGCACGCCTTTTTCAAAATCCGTCAAGGAAACGCAGCCGGTAAACCCGGCCAGCCTGCCAGCCTTATGCGGCGGCTTTTTGCGCCTTGACCAATTCACGCTTCACTTTGCGTGCATTGGCAGACAGCTTGTCGTCCTTGGTCTTCAGCAGCCAATTGTCGAGCCCGCCATTGTGCTCAACCGAGCGCAGACCGTGGGTCGACACGCGGAATTTAAAGCCCCGCTCCAGCGTTTCGCTGAGCAGAGTGACGTGCTGCAGGTTCGGCAAGAACACGCGCTTTGTCTTGTTGTTGGCGTGGCTAACGTTGTTGCCAGTCAAACGACCTTTGCCGGTCAGTTCGCAAATGCGCGACATGATATCTCTCGTCTGTTCACAGTGACAGGTGGCCAAGCGATTCGGCCGCCTAAAAAGTTCGGGTGTTCCCGGAAAGGGGCGCGGATAGCCTTCACAATGCGAATCGTCAAGCAAAGTTGCGCCTATTCGCCGCGCCGTATAGCGACCGCTTATGACCCGCTGGCCCATTCCGCAACCAATGATGCACGCTCTAGAGGCGGCGCGCGAGGCCGCACGCGTGGGCGAGGTGCCGGTCGGCGCGGTGGTGATGCAGGGGGACACAGTGATCGCGGTGGCCGCCAATGCCACGCGTCAGCCGCCCGATCCCACCGGGCATGCAGAGATCCGTGCCTTGCGCGAAGCCGCCACAAAGCTGGGGCAAGATAGGCTGGGCACATGCGATTTGTACGTCACTCTGGAGCCATGCGCGATGTGCGCAGGCGCGATCAGCCACGCGCGGATTGCGCGGGTCTATTACGGCGCGAGCGATCCCAAAGGCGGCGCGGTGGAGCACGGTGCGCGCGTGTTTGAACATCCGCAATGCTTGCATAGGCCAGAGGTCTATTCCGGCATGGGCGAGGAAGAAGCGGCGGAGCTGCTGCGCGCGTTTTTTAAGGAGAGGCGGTGAGAAGGAGGGTGTCTGCTTGTTACCCATTTGCGGATCGGAGCATAATTTGTGAATAGGCGTGCCGCCGTCATGCCCCCAAAGAACGCAGTGCAAGTCCGCAATTAGCACTTGCACAATAGCCTTGCTGCGTTGCACAATAGGGTAATGCGGATCGCTATTGTCGATGAAAGCGCTGCGCGCGCCACCATAATTGAAGAGGGTTTGGCGACGCTCGATCAGTGCGAGATCTTTACCGTCACCTCTCGCGAAGGTTTGCTGTCTCGGATTGCCGAGATTGCGCCGGACGTGGTGCTTATGGATCTGGGCAACCCTTCACGCGACATGCTCGAGGAATACTTCGCCGTTAGCCGGGCGCTGGACCGTCCGATTGCCATGTTTGTTGACAAGAGCGACGACGATTCCATCGCGGCATCAATTGATGCAGGAGTTTCCGCCTATGTGGTGGATGGTCTCGCTGCCAACCGCATCCGCCCCCTCCTCGACCTTACCATGCGGCGCTTTAACGCGTTTGCGAGGCTGGAGGCGGACCTAGCGGAAGCAAAAGGGAAGTTGGCAGAACGCGAAACAGTGGACAAAGCCAAACGCATTTTGATGGACAGCAAGGGCTTAAGCGAGCCGGACGCCTACCGCGAGCTGAGACGCAAGGCGATGTCTTCCAATCGCCGTATTGTCGAGATTGCCGACGCGCTTGTGACGGCTCATGACTTGATGAAGGACACCGATTGATGAAGCGCCTTTCCATTGGTTTCCTGCCGCTGGTCGATGCGTGCCTCCCAATTCTGGCGCATGAACATGGGTTTGCGCAGGAGCAAGGGCTCGAGCTCACGTTCGTGCGCGACGTGTCGTGGGCGACTGTGCTGGATCGATTGCTGTATGGGCATACCGATGCCGCCCATATGCTGGCACCATTGGCCATCGCGACCACGCTGGGGCGCGGCCGGCCAGCTCAGCAGCTCGCAGCGCCATTCGTGCTTGGCCTAAACGGCAATGCTATTACGCTCTCCAACACGCTTGCAGAGGCGATAGGAACCGGTGGTTCGCTTGGCGACCCGAAGGAAGTTGGCGCGAAGCTCAAGGCCGAGGCGATCAAAGCCAAAGCGGCGGGCAAAAAGCTGCGTTTCGGCGTTGTGCACCGCTATTCGAGCCATAATTACATGCTGCGCTATTGGTTGGCGGCTTGCGACATTACCCCTGATGAAGAGGTGGAGATCGTCACAGTGGCGCCGCCGTTCAGTGCAGATGCGCTGGAAGCTGGCGAGATTGACGGATCCTGCGTGGGCGAACCTTGGAACAGCATCGCAGTTGATCGCGGCGCGGGCCAGATCGTTCTGGCGACGGCGCAAATCTGGCGCCGCGGCGTTGAAAAAGTGCTGGCGATGCGAGCCGATCACCTCGATGAAAAACGCGAAGAGGTGAAAGCCCTGATCCGGGCTATGCGGCAGGCAGGCGCACATTTTGTCAACCCGGACAATTGGCAGACAAACGCCGCTATTCTCTCACGCCCTGAATATTGTGATGCTTCACCCGATTTGGTCCTGAGGGCCATTTCTGATCAGTTGGTTCTGCGACAAGGCGGGCAGCCCACTCAATATCCTGACTTTATGTTCCAGCACCGCGAGGCCGCGAACTTTCCCTGGGTTAGCCAAGCAGAATGGCTCTACACGCAAATGGTCCGGTGGGACGGGCTGAAATACAGCGCCAAAGACGCTGCGGCGGCGGCCCGAGTCTTTAGACCAAACGTCTATCGCGAAGCGCAAAAGGGAACCGGAGATTCATTACCTGGGGCCAGTTCCAAGGTTGAAGGAAGCATAACCTCGCCCCTTGCAACGACCGCGCAGCAAGGCTCTATCACACTGACAAATAATAGCTTTTTTGACGGCGAAAGTTTTGATCCAGATAGAATTGAAGCGTACATTGCTGGGCAAAAGTGATGCTGCACTGCAAAAAACGCTTTACCTTTGATGCCAATGTGCAGTATTCGATTCGCGGACGGGGCGAGCTTCCAATGACGCGAAGCTTACACAAAACCTCGTAAATCTTATTTCAATATGCGTGGCAACGGTGCCGCCCGAATTCAGGCTTTTTGGTCTGTTCGTGGCGGCTTTTTTGCGTTGTCCGCATCACTAAAGGGAACGAGCAATGGCAGTGATGGCGGGATTTGAATTTAACCGACGTGGGGTTTTGACTGCGGTTTTGGCTAGCCTGGCCTTGGCGGGCTGTGGCGGTTCGCCAAGCGAGGGATCAGGCGAGACTGTTACCGCCGCCACGCTCGATGGAGAGATTGAAAAACCCAATCTGAAATTCGGGTTCATCAAGCTCACAGACATGGCTCCTCTCGCGATTGCGAAAGAAAAAGGCTTTTTTGCTGAAGAAGGCCTCAACGTTACGCTTGAACCGCAAGCAAACTGGAAAGTTCTGCTTGATGGAGTGATTGGCGGGCAACTTGACGGCGCACATATGCTGGCTGGCCAGCCGCTGGCAGCAACCATCGGATATGGAACCAAAGCGGATCTGATCGCACCGCTTAGCCTCGATCTCAATGGCAACGCCATCACCCTGTCGAACAGGGTGTGGGACATGATCAAGGCTGATCTGCCCAAGCGCGCAGATGGCAAGCCGCAGCACCCGATCTCAGCTGAACACCTCAAGCCGGTGGTCGCTGCGTTTGAGGAGCAGGGCAAGCCGTTCAATATGGGCATGGTCTTCCCGGTCAGCACACACAATTACGAGCTTCGCTATTGGTTGGCTGCGGGCGGATTGAAGCCTGGATATTATGCCGATGGCGATGTGCAGGGTGTGATTGATGCAGACGTCAAACTGTCCGTTACCCCGCCGCCGCAAATGCCGGCAACGCTCGAAGCTGGCACGATCGAAGGGTATTGCGTCGGCGAGCCATGGAACCAAGCGGCCGTATTCAAGAAGATCGGCGTGCCGGTCATCACTGATGATCAGATCTGGAATGACAATCCCGAGAAAGTCTTTGGCCTGCGCGAGGATTTTGCCGAGCAATATCCGGCAACGACAGCAGCAATGCTGCGCGCGATTATCAAGGCGCAGCAATGGCTTGATGCCGATGGCGGTGCCAATCGCAAAGAGGCCGTCGAGATCCTGTCTCGCCCCAATTATGTAGGAGCTGATGCGGAGGTGATCGCTGCATCGATGACAGGCGTGTTCACATTCGAGCCGGGCGACACACGCGAGGCCGAAGGGTTTAACATCTTCTTCGAAAAGTTCGCGGGTTACCCCTATTACTCCGACGCTATTTGGTACCTCACTCAAATGCGTCGCTGGGGACAGATCTCTCAGGACAAGAGCGACGAATGGTATTTCGAAACCGCGAAGTCAGTCTACCGCCCAGACCTCTATCTCGCCGCTGCCAACAAGCTGGTCGAAGATGGCGTGATCCCCGCTGCAAGCGTGCCGGAAACAGATGGCTTTAAGGGTGAACAAGAAGGTTTCATCGATGGCATCACCTATGATGGCAAAAAGCCAAATGACTACCTCGGCAAGTTTTCGATTGGCCTGAAGCAGGGCCAAACCGTCACCGCCTCTGGCGTGTCGAGCAAGTAATCAGAGCGATTGGAGAAGCCAAATGGCAACTGCATATGTAGACGGAGAGGCGGCAGCGGGGTCAGAAGTGATCCCGCCAACCGACGGCTCAACGACATCTAAAGCAGCGTCTGACGCCGCTGAGAAAAACGCAGAGGCTGCGGCAAGCCCCAACCCAATTGCGGCAAAGGTCGCTGATTTTGCCAAATCCCTGCTTTGGCCAACAATCGGTATCTTCGGGTTTCTGGCACTGTGGGCTATGTTGGCACCGCAGGTGGATACCTCGCTTGGTACATTGCCCGGTCCAGTGGAAGTGGGTGAGCAAGGCATTGCACTGTACGACGAATACTCCGCTGCCAAAGAGGCGGAGGGTCAATTCTATGCCGATCAGGATGCGCGCAATGAAGCCGCTATTGCTGCCGGAAATTCAGGCGCAGTGCGCGACTTTGAATATGCAGGTCCGCCCACCTTCCTCGATCAGATTGTGACTTCGTTGCAAACAGTTGCTTTGGGCTTTATCCTGGCGACAATATTCGCAGTGCCGATTGGTCTGTTGGCTGGACTTTCCACGCGCTTTAATGCGGCGATCAACCCGCTCATTCAGATCATGAAACCGGTTAGCCCGCTCGCTTGGTTGCCGATTGTGACCATGGTGATCTCAGCGATGATCACGAGCGCAGACCCGCTTTTACCCAAAGCCTTTGTTATCTCGGCGCTCGTGGTGATGCTGTGCTCGCTCTGGCCAACACTCATCAACACCGCCGTTGGCACAAGCTCAATCGACAAAGACTTGCTCAATGTTGGTAAAGTGCTGCGGCTTGGCTGGTTTGCAAAGCTCACCCGGCTCGTGTTGCCAGCGTCCCTGCCCTACATCTTCACCGGAATGCGGTTGTCGCTGGGTGTGGGCTGGATGGTTCTGATCGCGGCAGAAATGCTGGCGCAAAACCCGGGTCTGGGAAAATTCGTCTGGGATGAATTCCAAAACGGAAGCTCGCAAAGCCTTGCACGGATCATGTTTGCAGTGGTCG
Organism: Erythrobacter sp. S249; assembly: GCF_057364975.1. Classification (NCBI taxonomy): domain Bacteria; kingdom Pseudomonadati; phylum Pseudomonadota; class Alphaproteobacteria; order Sphingomonadales; family Erythrobacteraceae; genus Erythrobacter; species Erythrobacter sp. S249. Next base: position 1,882,875 of record NZ_CP200287.1, read on the forward strand.
TCATTGGCCTCATCGGCTTCATGCTCGACCGGACAATGATGAGCCTGCAATCACTCGTTTCCAAGAACCGCACAGTCTGAGGGGAATTGTGATGAGCGATACAGCATTTCTTTCTCTCGCCGGGGTGACCAAGTCTTACAAAGGTAAGAACGGTGAAACGACCGATGTCCTTGCTGGCATCGACCTGGATGTCCGCGAGGGGGAATTCATCGCCATTCTAGGCTTCTCGGGCGCCGGCAAAACGACTTTGATTTCCAGTGTCGCCGGTCTGGTTGAGCCTGATGGCGGATCAATCACCCTGCGCGGCAAGCCGATCAATGGCCCTGACCGAGAGCGCGGGCTTGTGTTTCAGTCCTATTCCCTGTTCCCCTGGCTGTCGGTCAAACAGAACGTCGCTCTGGCTGTAGATGCGGTGCATAAGGATCGCAGCAAGGCGGATCGTGAAGCGCTGATTAGGCAGAAAGTCGAGCTGGTTGGGCTTGATCACGCGATGGATCGCAAGCCTGCTCAGCTTTCCGGCGGCATGCGTCAACGTGTGGCGGTTGCGCGTGCGCTCGCTATGGAGCCGGAAATTCTCTTACTGGACGAGCCGCTCTCTGCGCTCGATGCGCTGACCCGCGCGAAGCTTCAGGACGAGATTGAGCGTATCCGCAAGGAAGAAGGACGGACGATTGTCCTCGTCACCAATGACGTGGACGAGGCGCTGCTGCTGGCAGACCGTATCGCAGTTCTAACGCCCGCCCCCGCGGCAAAGATCGGCAAGATGTTCGATGTTGATGTGGCGCGGCCACGTGAGCGTGAAGCGGTCAATGATGACCTGCAATATCAATCGCTGCGCAAGGAAATTGTCGGCTACCTAAGCGCGTTGAACTCAGACGCTGGCGCGGCCGGTGAGAGCAGCATTGACTTGCCAAATGTCACTCCGCTCGATCTCGCGCCGCCACCGCAAGCCTACCGCGAGGCAGCATTTAGCCCCGTCGAAAAACGCTATCTTGAGTTTTACAAGCTCGACAAGGTTTATCCGACACCGAAGGGGCCGCTCAAAGTGGTCGAGAACTTCGACCTGTTGATGGATAGAGGCGAGTTCATCTCGCTAATTGGCCATTCGGGTTGCGGTAAATCGACCGTGCTCACCATGGCGGCTGGCCTGAATGAAATCACTGGTGGCGGCATCGTGCTGGACAACCGCGAGATTAGCGCCGCCGGGCCGGACAAGGCCGTGGTGTTTCAGGCGCCCAGCCTGATGCCATGGCTGACCGCGCGGCAGAATGTCGAGCTGGGCGTCGAGCGCGTCTACCCGCATGCGGAAAAGTCGGAACGGCGCGATATCGTTGAGTATTATCTTGAACGCGTGGGCCTCGGCGATGCAATGGATAAGATGGCGGCGGAAATGTCGAACGGCATGCGTCAACGGGTCGGCATTGCCCGCGCCTTTGCTTTGTCGCCGCGCTTGCTCTTGCTGGATGAACCATTTGGCATGCTGGACAGTCTCACGCGTTGGGACTTGCAGGATGTGCTGGTGGATGTCTGGAACCGCACCAAGGTGACAGCAATCATGGTCACTCATGATGTCGATGAGGCAATTCTGCTCGCGGACAAGGTGGTGATGATGACCAACGGTCCGCGCGCGACAATCGGCAAGGTGCTCGAGGTAGATTTGCCGCGCCCGCGCGATCGCAAAGAGCTGCTCGAGCACCCCAAATTCTATCAATACCGTCAGGAAGTCCTGCATTTCTTGGCCGAATATGATCACGGTCCGGCTGCAAAAGTGGCCTGATCACAACCCATTTGCAGGGCGGGATAGCAACGGCGCTATCTCACACAGCCCTGTCTAAATTTGCGGCTCTTAACCGGGTCGTGCTTCGCGGGCAGCGGCGCTCGCCTTCCAACTCTCAAGCAAGGGACGCTTGCGTCCGAACCATCAAAGGAAGGTCTTCATGCGTAAAACTCTAGGAATCGCCGCGCTGCTCACGTCAACAATGTTCGCCGCTCCAGCCTTGGCGGATGCTGGCGATCCTATCGAGATTGGTGAAGGCGTGACGCTCGATCCGATCCTCGATGTGCGGTTTCGGATTGAAACGGCCGATCAACCAACTTTTCCCGACAATGCAAGCTCGGTCACTGTTCGCGCACGGGCAGGCGCTCAGATCGCCAGTGGAGGGTTCTCTTTCCTCGCCGAAGCGGAGGGGACCGTCGCGCTCGATGACAATTACAACGATACGATCCCGGGTAATGGGATTGAACCATTTCCGGTCATCGCGGACCCGGACAGTTTCGACCTAAACCGGCTGCAAGTGGCCTATAAGGGCGACAATTTCGGCGTCACCGTTGGTCGCCAGCGGGTCATCCTTGGCGACGCGCGCTTTGTCGGCAATGTCGGCTGGCGTCAGAACGAACAGACCTTTGATGCTGTGCGCGGGACCGCGAAATTCGGCCCGGTCTCGCTCGATGCGACCTATGTCATTCAACAAAACACGATCTTTGGCAGCGAAAGCCCGAACAGCGATTTCGACGGCGACTTCGTTTTCCTGAACGGCAGTCTCGACCTCGACGTGGTGAAGGCAACCGCATATTCCTACACAATCGATTACGACACACGGCTGGCGTTCTCCAGCCAGACCTTTGGCGGCGTGGTATCCACGAGTATTCCGGCTGGCCCGCTCAAAATCGGTCTTCGCGCAGGAGTGGCGACACAGTCGGACATCGGCGGAAATCCTATCGTTTATGATGCTGGATACCTCGTCGGGGAAGCAAGTGCACAATTCGCAGGCTTTACCCTGCGCCTGCAATATGAAGAGCTGGGCAGTGATAATGGGATCGCCGCGTTCCAAACCCCGCTGGCCACCGCGCACAAGTTTAACGGCTTTGCGGATCTGTTTCTTGTGACGCCCGCCACGGGCCTGCGCGACAGCAATGTGCGCCTGGCCAAGAAGTTCACCATCCCAGGGCTCACCACTTTCACAGCGGCCGTGACCTATCACGAATTCGACAGCGATTTTGGCGGTATCGACTACGGTACGGAATTTGACGCTGTCGTAAGCTTCAAGGCCGGGCCGTTCGGTATCCTTGCCAAATATGGCAGCTACAACGCCGATAATTTCGCCGTCGATACCGACCGTTTCACGCTGCAAGCCGGCATCAGTTTTTGATCCTCAGACACACGCAATCAAGCAAACGGAGAGAGCAAAGTGAACGCGCAAACAAGCTTTGAAAGCGGCGCAGGTTTGGAAGGCCGCGAACGTCTGGTCGTGATCGGCAATGGTATGGCGGGCTGCCGCGCGGTGGAGGAAATCCTTGCCGCTTGCCCGGATCGCTATGCCATTACGATCTTCGGCGCAGAGCCTCGGGTCAACTACAATCGCATCATGCTCTCTCCGGTATTGGCAGGCGAAAAGACCTTCGACGAAATCGTCATCAACACCGAGGAATGGTACACTGAAAACGCGATCAAGCTGATTGCAGGCGATCCCGTGGTTCATATCGATCGGGAGGCACAGCAAGTCGTATCGCGCGGCGGGGTGATCGAGAGTTTTGACAAGCTGTTGATCGCCACCGGCTCTGATCCTTTCGTCATCCCGGTGCCCGGCAAGGATTTGGACGGTGTCGTGACTTTCCGCGATCTCGATGATGTCGAAACAATGCTGGCCGCCGCCAAAACCAGCACAAAAGCTGTCGTGATCGGCGGCGGTTTGCTGGGGCTTGAGGCGGCGCACGGACTTTCATTGCGCGGTATGGAAGTGACCGTTTTGCACCTGATGCCGACGCTGATGGAGCGGCAGCTTGATGAAGCGGCAGGTTTCTTGCTCAAGTCCGAGCTGGAAGGCCGGGGCATGACCATCCTTACCGGCGCTGACACAGGTGAAATCGTCGAAGCGGATGGCAAGGTCGCTGGCGTCAAACTGAAAGACGGCACGGAGATTGAAGCCGATCTGGTCGTCATGGCGGTTGGCATCCGTCCCAATGGCACACTAGCAAAAGCATCCGGGATCGACGTTGAGCGCGGCATTGTTGTCGATGACCACATGGTCACATCGGACCCCAATGTGCTCGCCGTGGGCGAATGCGTTCAGCATCGCGGCGCGTGCTACGGCCTTGTCGCACCGCTGTGGGATATGTGCCGTTCACTGGCGGCTGGACTGGCTGAGCAGCCCAAGGGGTATGAGGGTTCCGTCACCTCCACCAAGCTCAAAGTTTCAGGCGTTGACCTATTTTCCGCTGGTGACTTTTCCGGCGGCGAGGATTGCGAAGACATCGTCATGCGCGATGCCTCTCGCGGGATCTACAAACGCGTTGTCGTCAAGGATAACAAGGTCATCGGCGCCGTCCTCTACGGCGACACCCAAGACGGCAATTGGTATTTTGACCTCCTCAAGAAGGAAGAAGATGTCTCGGATATCCGTGAAGCCCTGATCTTTGGTCAGGCTTTCGCTTCAGGCGGCGTATCGCTGGACCCTGAGGCCGCCGTTGCAGCATTGTCCGACGACGCAGAAATCTGCGGCTGCAACGGCGTATCAAAAGCTCAGGTCGTCGGATGCATTAATGATGGCGCAAACAGCGTCGATGCGGTGCGCTCCACCTGCAAGGCCTCGGCCAGCTGCGGATCGTGCACCGATCTGGTCGAGAGCCTGCTCGCGCTGACATTGGGTGACGAGGTTGAGAAAAGCGCCAATACGATGTGCGGCTGCACTTCGTTTGGTCATGACCATGTGCGCCGAACCATTGTCGAGCGTGAATTCAAGTCCATTCCAGAGGTCATGCAGGAACTGCACTGGTCGACGCCGGATGGCTGCTCCAAATGCCGCCCGGCGCTCAATTACTACCTGCTGTGCGCATGGCCAGGCGAGTATATTGACGATCAGAAAAGCCGCTTCGTCAATGAACGCCTGCACGCCAATATCCAGAAAGACGGCACCTATTCGGTTGTCCCGCGCATGTGGGGCGGTGTCACCAATCCGCGAGAGCTGCGCGCGATCGCTGACGTGACCGAGAAATACAATGCCCGCATGGTGAAAGTCACCGGGGGTCAGCGGCTCGACATCTTTGGGATCAAGAAGGAAGACCTGCCTGCCGTTTGGGCCGATCTCAACGCTGCGGGCATGGTGTCAGGCCACGCCTACGGCAAGTCGCTTCGGACGGTTAAGACCTGCGTGGGGTCCGAATGGTGCCGCTTTGGAACGCAGGATTCCACCGGGCTTGGTATCAAGCTGGAGCAGATGAGCTGGGGCAGTTGGATGCCGCATAAGTTCAAGATGGCTGTCTCTGGCTGCCCGCGCAATTGCGCTGAGGCGACGATCAAAGACTTTGGCGTGATCTGTGTCGATTCTGGCTACGAAATCCATATTGGCGGCAATGGCGGCATCAAAGTGCGCGTCACCGACCTGATCGGGCGCGTCGAAACCGAAGAGGAAGCGCTTGAGCTCTCCGCCGCCTTTATCCAGCTTTACCGGGAAGATGCCTGGTATCTGGAACGCACGGCACCTTGGGTGGAGCGCAAGGGTCTGGAATGGGTGAAATCGCAGCTGTTTGATGATCCCGCGACCGTGCCCGCTTTGGCTAAACGTTTCCGCTTTTCACAAAGCTTTAGCCAGGATGATCCATGGGCGCAGCGTGCCTCTGGTGATCGCGCTGACCTGCACAGCCATCTTGGTTCTATCGGAGCGGGTCCGCCCACCGATGGCGCGATCAAGCAAGTGGAGCCAGCAGAATGAGCGCGCCAGATTGGGTAAGCGTTTGTTCGAGCAGCGCCATCGAGCCCGGCATGGCTGGCACTGTGCCGGTTGATGGCGGGCCAGAGATTGCGGTCTTCCACACGATCGGCGGCGATTTTTACGCGCTTGTCAATTCCTGTCCGCACAAAGGCGGTCCGCTCAGCCAAGGCATCGTCCATGGCGACAGCGTTTCGTGCCCACTTCACAATTGGCGTATTTCGCTCCGCTCCGGCGAGGCGCTGGGGGACGATGAAGGCTGCACGCCAACCATTCCGTTGAAGGTTGAAGACGAGCTGATTTGGCTTGACCGGGCGGCGATAATGGCCCGGCAAGGGGCCTGAGTTACAGCCGATGGGATCGATCAAAACCACTTGTGCCTATTGCGGTGTCGGATGCGGCATCCGCGCCGAGGTGACAGGGGAACGGTCGGTCACGATTGCAGGCGACACGGCGCACCCCGCCAATCGCGGTTCGCTGTGCTCAAAGGGCACGCATCTGGGGGAAACGGTTGGGCTGGAAGGGCGCCTGTTGCACCCCATGATCAATGGTGAGCGCGCCGCTTGGGACACAGCAACCGCCGAAGTTGCCGCTCGCATGCAGGCCTGCATTGACGAACACGGCCCCGATAGCGTCGCGTTCTATGTCTCAGGGCAATTGCTCACCGAAGACTATTACGTCGCCAACAAGCTGATGAAGGGCTTCGTTGGTAGCGCCAATATCGACACCAATTCCCGGCTTTGCATGGCGAGCGCGGTGGCCGCGCATAACCGCGCCTTTGGTGAGGATGTGGTTCCTTGCACATATGACGATCTGGATGCGGCGGATCTGGTCCTGCTGGTCGGGTCGAACACCGCTTGGTGTCACCCCGTCATCTGGCAGAGGTTGGAAAAAGCGCGGGATGAGCGCGGGACAAAGCTGGTTGTCATTGACCCACGCCGCACCGAGACCGCCGAACGGGCTGACCTGCATGTACCCGTTGCTCCGGATGGCGATATCGCATTGTTCAATGGTCTGCTGGCGGCGCTGCGTGACCGCGGGCTGATCGACCAAGCGGCGCTTGAGCAAACGTGCGAAGCGCCCGGCAATTTTTGGGACGATCTGGCATGCGATCCCGGGATTGACCCGGAATTATTCGAAAAACTGATCGATCTCGTCATCGCACATCCGCGCATGATTACTCTGTTTAGCCAGGGCGCCAATCAATCCGTTTGCGGGACGGATAAGGGCAATGCCATCATCAATCTCCACCTTGCCACGGGGCGGATCAACGCGCCCGGCATGGGACCGTTCAGCATAACGGGACAGCCCAATGCGATGGGCGGACGTGAAGTGGGCGGGCTTGCCAATATGCTGGCATGCCATCTTGGCTTTTCGGCCCCTGAGCGCGAGGGTGTCGCCGCGTTTTGGCAGGCTGATCAATTGTGCAGTGGCCCGGGCCTGAAGGCAGTCGACTTGTTTGAGGCAGTGCATCGCGGTGATGTGAAGTTCATCTGGGTCATGGCCACCAATCCGGCGGTTTCCATGCCCAATGCTGGCCGTGTGCGAGAGGCGTTGGCGAAATGTCCGACGGTGGTCGTATCCGATGTGATGGCCGATACGGATACGGGCAGGTTTGCACATATCAATCTGCCAGCTCTCGCATGGGGCGAGAAAGATGGCACTGTGACCAATTCAGAGCGGATGGTGAGCCGTCAGCGCGCCCTCTTCGCGCCGCCGGGTGAAGCGCGCGCTGATTGGCGGATCATATGCGATGTGGCGAGCGCGATGGGTCACGCAGCGGCATTCGATTTCCCGACCAATGCCGATGTTTTCCGCGAATATGCGGCCATGACCGCCCTCGCCCAGCAGCATGGTCGCAAGCTGGATCTCACGGCATGGGCGGAGTGTGCCAATACGCAATATGATGCGATGGAGCCGTTCCGATGGGGCGGTGAGCACCCGTTCAGCTCGCGCTATTCCACACCCAGCGGCAAGGCCCAGCTACTTGCCGTTAACCCACCTGCAGCGCGCCAGGTCGACCCTGATTTTCCGCTCCGGCTCAATACGGGTCGTTACCGCGATCAATGGCACACAATGACTCGCACTGCGCTTAGTCCGACACTCTCCCTTCATCGCCGTGAGCCGCTGGTCGAAGTCCATCCCGAGGATGCGCAGAAATTTGCGCTGACGGATAAAGGATTGGCTGAAGTCAAAACGCCTTATGGCGTATCACTTTTCCGTGTTCACATCACGGATGCCCAGACACCCGGCACGATCTTCACACCAATGCACTGGACGGATATCTTTTCGGCTGCGGGACGGACTGGTTATCTTGCGAAGCCAGAATGCGATCCATACTCCAGCCAACCTGGGTTTAAGGATACGCCAGCAACGCTCGCTTTGTTCGAACCTGAATGGCGAGCCTTTCTCGTTAGCAAAGATGCGGCTGCGCCAGAGTGTGAATACTGGACCACCAGCGCCGTTAAGGGCGGCTATCTCACTGAATTGGCCGGCACCGGATCGATTGATCTGGAGGGATTATTGCCAGCCGGAGCACGCTCAGAAGTGTCTGACATGGCCCGCGGCATGCGGCGCGTCGCGGTATGTGACAGGGATGGCCAATTACTGGCCGCTGTGTATCTCACGCGTTCTGGCGAGCTGCCCCAGCGGGATTGGGTCGCTGCGCAATTGGGCCAAAAGGGCAGCGTGCTTGCCGAATTGCTGGCTGCACGGCCAGCCAAACCACTTCCGCCGACAGGACCGATTGTGTGTGTGTGCCACGGCATAGGGGAACAACAGATCCTGGCCGCAATTGATGGCGGCGCGCACAGCGTCTCGGACATTGGCAGCTGCACCAAAGCTGGCACCAATTGTGGTTCATGCCGCCCGGAAATTGCCCGCATGCTGGGACAGGTCCAACCCGCAATCAAGGAAGCTGCGCAATGAGTAACATGACCATGAATGACTTTCCCAAAGGAAGCGTCTGGCTGGTCGGGGCCGGGCCGGGTGATCCAGAGCTGTTGACGCGTAAGGCAGAGCGCCTGCTGAAACACGCAGATGTCGTGTTTTACGATGCTCTGGTTAGTGACGGGATACGCGCCCTCATCCCGGATCAGACACCGCAGAATTCGGTTGGTAAGCGCTCCGGCAGGCATTCTGTCCCACAACCGATGATCTGCGATTACATTGTCAAAGCGGCCCTGTCTGGCAAACGCGTAGTTCGTTTAAAAGGCGGCGATCCTTCCATTTTTGGCAGAGCCAATGAAGAAATTGACGCCTGCCATGATGCGGGCATACCGATCCAAGTCTGCGCCGGTGTTACCACCGCGAGCGCAGCGGCAGCATCGCTTACCACATCTCTCACCACACGCGGTCTCGCCCGCCGGCTCACTTTCGTGACCGCGCATACAAAAAATGGTGCTGTTCCTGATCTCGATTGGGCGGCCCTTGCCGACCCGCAGGCGACAATTGCGGTTTACATGGGCAAAGCCGCCGCTCCGCATATATCCGGCGGTCTTATCAGCGCAGGACTAGCGCCCGACACGCCCGTAGTGCTCGTCGAAAACGTCAGCCTGCCAAGCACGCGTGAATTTCACACGCGGCTCGACATGCTGCCTATCGCGGCGATATCGGCGCTGGGCGATGGCCCGGCAATCATCCTGATCGGGGAAGCCATGCGGTGCAGCGCAGAACGTGCACCAGCCCGCGCGCACGCAATCTCAGAATTGACGGAAAGTTTGGCTTAGTGCTTGCGCTGCGAGTGCGCACCTGCACAATCATTCCATGACGAAACTTGTCGACATTCCCGTGTGCATCTTGGCCGGTGGTTCGGCGCGGCGATTTGGTTCAGCCAAAGGCTTGGCCAGTCTCAATGGCGAGCGACTGATAGATGTTGTGATCAATCGATTGCGGGACCAGACCTCTGGCCCAATCGTCATCAATGGAGAAACCGGCGGTCCCTACGCCGAACTTGGACTGCCCATCATTGCTGACCGCTTGAAAGAAGTCGGCCCATTGGCCGGAATACATGCCGCAATGGTCTGGGCAGGCGCATCCGGATTTGATCACGTGGCAACCTGCACGATCGACGTACCGTTTCTGCCGACCAACACCCTTGCCCAATTGGCGGAGGGCGCAGGGCCATCAATTTGCTCCAGCGCAGGCCGCTGGCATCCGCTTATCGGGTATTGGCCAGTTGAACTGGCTGGCAAACTTGAGGTGTTCCTTGGTTCTGGACCGCGTTCCGCACATGCGTGGGCCGAGCATTGCATGGCAATTGTGAGGGAATTTCCCTTGGGTCCAGAGGGGCAAGACCCGTTCTTCAATATCAACACCGAAGAGGATCTGGCAAAAGCTGGCAAATAGATGCCCGCTTTCGCCCCCAATAACAGGCGCTGTCACCGCCCGCGTCAGGTCTTCGCGCGCACACTTGGGCCGCAGCAAGGGCAAATTTGCTGCAGCGAGTTACCTACTCGACCTCAAACTCCCTCACATTCCCCGCCTCATCCACCATGAACAGCGTGCCGTAATCCTGCTCGGTCAGCTCCGGCGCAGTGTTGCCGCCGAAACGCGTCACCAGGTCGCCAACGGTGTTGCTATGGCCGACCACCAGCACTGATCCTTTGCCCGCTGCAACCTCAGCGACCAGAGCATCGGGATTGCGCGGATCGTACGGTGTGATTGCAACGCCGAACTGGCCCGCGAGCGGTGCGCCCGTCTCCATCGCGCGGCGCGTGCGGGTGGCGTAGACCGCGGTGATGTTTGTGTCCGCCAGCATGGCGGCAAGGCGCTGAGCGTTGGCGGCTCCCTCGCTGGTGAGGACGGGATCGTCGCCTTTCGCCTTTTGCAGATGCCTGATGATGTAAACCGCGCCTGCATCTGTGTTTGATGCGCTGGCATCTAAACTGCCCGACGGAGCAGACATGCATGCCCCCACTGAGAGCACCAAAAGCAAGACCATCGCTCGCAATTTAGTCATAGCATGTCTCCGTTTTGCTCGGCGCTCTTACAAGCCGCGCCAGATCTTTGCGCGGACCCCGTCCTTTGCTCCGTAGCGGCTTGATGTGCAGCGGGCCGGGCGGAAGCGTTTGTTGTAGCACAGCCGGATTTCCTCCAGCCAGCCTCGGCGGTTCAGCTTCACGCCGACTTGGCTGGCGCTCCACCCGCCATTGGCATCCGCGAATGCTTGGCGGATGCGCCCGGCGGTGAGGCCATCCTCGCGGCTGATCCGGTCATAATCGGGAATGCGCAGGCTCTCCCACAAAATCCGTGTGACCTTGAAATAGGTGTCGGGTCGTTTGGTCATGCAGCTGCCGTGTTTCGCCCATTGCCGCGCGACCAGCCGCGCACTTGGCATCATGCACATATTGCGGCGCGTTTCGGTGGGCGTAAGCCGCCCCTGCGTGGCGCACCATTGCGGCCATGTCCGCCCGCTTTCCGGCCACAGGCCATGGACGATCAGGCCAAAACTGCCGTTGTCGCCGCTGCATTGGGTAGAATGCGAGCGGCTGTCCTGCCGCGTGCGGCAAAAGGCCGGCGACCAGCTAAGCGCCATAGTGTAGCCGGTGATCGGCAGCTTGCGCGTCTGTCCGTTCGCCGAGACCTGCGGTACGCTGCTGATCCGGGGCATCTCGCATTGATAGGCCTGGGCGCTGGCCTGAGCCGGCAGGAGGGCGAGCACAGCGCCAGTGCAAAGGGCGCTAGTCAAATACCGCAAGATCAGGCTCCTTAGTTTGGCGAAACCAGCGATTGGCGCTGGGTGTGAACAGCATGATGAGCGCCAGCGCAATCAAGACTGGTTCGCGCAGATACATGATATTGATGTACGGGCCTGAGACCCACAGCATGAACATTCGCGGGAAGCTTAAAAGTTTGAGCAGTGAGAACCCGGTAACAAGCCAGCGCGCCACCCGGCTCGCGCGCAGATAAATCCATGCCACCGGAATGAAAGCAATGGAGAGGATCGCGGACAGGGCAACGATCGTCCAATCTTGTGACCAACCCGGCCAGGGAAGATAGAGCGCAAATATCTCTTGCTGGATCGGCAGATTGGTCAAGTTCAGGACATAGGTCGATATCGCTGCGGTCAGGAAGAACGCCGCAAACAGCTTGATTGATAGCGGACGGGGGCCTTGCGCCAGTTTCATCGACTATGCGGCCTTAAACCGGCTTGAAGTCCAGACCAATGTCCGCGGCTGGCGCGCTTTGTGTCAGGCGCCCGACTGAGACGAATTGCACTCCGGTGGCGGCCTTGGCCTTGATCGTGTCGAGATTGATCCCGCCTGATGCCTCGCACGGCACGCGGCCATCGACCATCGCCACCGCCTCGCGCAGGGTCTCTGGCGACATATTATCCAGCAGCAAGTGATGCGCGCCCGCTTGCAGGGCTGGGCCGATCTGGTCGAGTCGGTCGACCTCGCAGATGATGTGCTCAACCCCTGCTTCCCACGCGCGGCGCACCGCTTCACCGACAGAGCCCGCGACGGCGACGTGATTGTCCTTGATCATCGCGGCATCCCACAGGCCCATGCGGTGATTGCTCGCCCCGCCCATGCGGGTCGCGTATTTCTCCAGATGGCGCATGCCGGGAATGGTCTTGCGCGTGTCGAGCAGGGTGCAATCGGGGTTGTCCATCGCGGTCACATATTCGCGGGCCATGGTGGCAATGCCGGAGAGGTGCTGGACGGTGTTGAGCGCGCTGCGCTCTGCAGTGAGGAGCCCGCGCGCATTGCCGGCAAGCCGCATGAGGTCCGTGCCCGGCTCCACCGCATCGCCATCTTGCACGAGCAGTTCGATCTCTATCTCTGGCTCCAGCGCGCGGAAAAACGCCTCGGCAATGGGCAGGCCGGCGACGACGATCGCATCGCGGCTGTCCATTACGCCAGCAAAGCGGGCATCAGCGGGGATGACGCTTTCCGAGGTGACATCGCGCCCACCGCCGATCAGTCCTTCGCCCAAGTCCTCCGCCAGAGTGCTGCGGACGAACTGGTCGAGATCGAAGCCAGGGATGGTGAACGTCATTCAATATCTCCGTTCGCCCTGAGCCTGTCGAAGGGCTGTTTTTCAACTTATGCACGAAGCTAAGAGGAAAAGCAGTGCTTCGACAAGCTCAGCACGAACGGTTTTGCAAAAAAGGGCCTTAAAACCTGCCCTTGCGGTGCCTCTCGTCGAATTCAGCCCTCAAGCTAGCTAGCTCGCGCTAGTTCGAACCCGATAGGGTTCGCAAGGCCGACTGGCCGCCCGCAGGTGCACCGTAGCGAAGCGGAGGAGCTGCACCGAGGACGAAGGCGCGGATGCGCCTTCGAAACAAACTAATGCACAAACCGCGCGACGACATCGCGGTAGCTGCGGCTCACCTTCACCTCAGCACCCGAATCCAGCACCAGGAAGCACTCGCCATTGGTGTGCGGCTTCACTTGGCGCACTTGGTCAAGGTTGACGATGGTGGAGCGATGCACGCGCTGGAACTTACGCGGGTCAAGACGGCGCTCCAGATCCTTCATCGTCTCGCGCAGGATCAGCGAATTGTCGCCGGTGTAGATGCACATGTAATCGCCAGCCGCCTCGATGTGTTCGATCGATTCGACCTCTACGCGGAAGATCTGTCCGCGATCTTTGACATTGATCAGCTTTTCAAAGCGCTCAGCGGTCTCCGCTGCGGCTTCGCAGAACTCATCGGCTTTGTCGGGTGCGACTTCGGCCAGCACGTCTTTCAGCTTCTCGGCCTCTTCCGCCGATTTCTTCTCTGTAATGCGTTGGCGCACCCGCTCCAGCGTATCGGCGAGCTTATCCTCGTCGACCGGCTTCATCAGGTAATTCACCGCATTGGTCTCAAACGCGCGGATCGCGTGTTCTTCAAAGGCGGTGACGAACACGAACAGAGGCGGTTCGATTTCCATCACGCCTTTGACGACAGAAAATCCGTCGAAGCCGGGCATTTGGATGTCGAGAAACACCAGATCGGGCTTTTGCGTCTTGATTTTGCGAATGGCTTCGCGGCCGTTTGAACAGGTGTCGATAATTTCGACATCGTCAAACGCCTCGAGCCTGAGTTGCAGGCCTTGAATGGCCAGTTTCTCATCGTCGACTAGGATTGTGCGTATGGTCATGCAGCAGGTCCAATGGCGCGTCTGGGATTAAGGGTAATCACCGACGCTGGCTGGGGGTTGGTGCCGGGGGCGGCAGAATTGGCATCCGCGGGGTCGGAGCCGGTTGCGCTTGCGCCTTGAGCATCAGGGCCAAGTGCAAATTCGTCTTCCATCTGGAAGGGGATTTCAATCGTGACGGCAAAGCCGCCGCCGGGATCAGAGTGGGTCTCAAACTTATGATCCGGGCCGTAAGCCTGCATCAGGCGGTTGCGAATATTGGCCAGGCCAACGCCGGTGGAGACCGGCTGGTTCGCTTTGTCTTGCTCATAATCGAGCAGCTCGTGCCGAACGGGGGCATCGGTGCCCGGGCCAGTGTCTTCGACCATGATGCGCAGGCGCCCGGCCATGATCCGGGCGGACAGCGTGATCTGCGCGCCTTCTTCCTGCGCGGACACAGCGTATTTCACTGCGTTTTCGACCAAGGGTTGAAGCAGCATCGAGGGCAGGCGCGCATCCATTGCGTCGTCTTCGATGGCGAATTTGGTGCGCAGCCGCTCTTCAAACCGCATCCGCTCAATATCGAGATAGAGTTGCAGCGTTTCGACCTCTTGCGCCAGGGTCACCTGACTGCCCGGTTCGCTGACCAGAGTGTGTCGCAGGAAGCTGGAGAGGCGAGTGAGCATCGCATTGGCGGGCTCGGTCTGTTTCAGCAGCACCAAAGTGCTGATCGAGTTCAGCGTATTGAACAGAAAATGCGGGTTCAGCTGATACCGCAGCATCGCCAGCTGAGCGCTGGTCGCTTGCGCCTCGAGCCGTTCCAGCCGGTCGGCCTGTTCTTCAACGGTGAGGAAGTAACTGATCGCGTAATACAGCGCACTCCACCCGCCCAGCAGGGTCAGCGGGATGAAGGAGCTGCCGATCAGGCGCTGCGCAAAACTCGTCTCGCTCGCGCCGCCGATGTAGAGGTTTTGCACCCAGGCATCGATCGAGGCGTGAATCATAACCGCCACGAACACCGCGACAGCGGTTGTTCCCCAGGTGACGATGGGCTGGCGCCCAATCAGCTGGCGATAAATCACCGACAGCACCAGCGTGATGGAAAAGCCGGTAATAGTCGTCAGCAGCAGCAAGACCACCAGATCAAGCGGCTGATCATTGGCGACCGCGACGACGGTTCTCAGCAGAAAATACCCGCCCCAGCCGGAGAGCTGGAGGGTCCAGAACGCTCTGTTCTTGCTGGCAAAGAACGGCGTAGGCTGAATAGGTAGCATTGCCATGGCCGACCCTTGTAGACGAATTGTGCGATGGATGGCAGCTAGTTTTGCTTGCGGGTGATCGCGTGGGCCGCACTTTCTGCCCCGGAAAACCGCCGATTGCGTAGAGAATTGAGCGGTTTGGCCTGCCCAAAGGTTAGTCAGTTAGTCGCTTTGCGGGCGGCCTTGATAGGGGTGCTGCCCGAAAATTGGGCACACCGTGAGCTGCGAATTGCAGGGTTCCGCACCCTGCCTATTTCTTAGGCGCAGAGCCGGGATCAATTTCGCGGCGGAAGCCTGTTCGCCAATCGGCTCCTTCAAATTCGGGCGATTTTTGTAGGGCTTCGATCAATTCAACCTCTGCTTGAATGAACTCGGCGCGCTCGTCCCAGCCGTCATGTGTGCGCCCGCGAAACAGGCCGCCATCGTGCTTTGGGCCCCATCGCAGCATGAACCGGTGCGCCGCGCTCGGCTCATAGCCCGCATTGGCGAGCAGCCACGGCATTAGCCGGTCCGCCTCGCGCTCGGTCAGGCGCACGTTTTTTCGTTTGCGGCCATTGGCATCGAGCCATGCCCGGTGCCCCAGCAGATTGTGCGCCAGCTCATGCGCAATCGCGGCGGCGAATTCGTCTTCCGCATAGCCAAAGCCAACAAATTTCGAGCCAATCACAACGCGCGAACCCTCTGCCAGCGCGCGCTTGCTGCCGCCTGCAAGCTCAAAGCGGGTGGCGCAGGCCTTTTCTGAAGGGATCAGCAGATCGCCGCCGCTCGCCAGCCCGATCATGATCCGGCCATCCTCGGCCAGCACGGCATCGACATAATCATGCGCGCGGGTCAGGCGCTGCCAATGGGAGCTATTTTCCGCGGGCCACTGATTGATCTCTTGCTCGTTCAGCCGCGTGATTTCTCTGCCAAAGCTGAGGCCGCCTGCATTCCAGGCGGGCGATCCGTTAGCGACCGTCTGCACCGCGAAATCACCGGTAAGGCCAAGGGCGGCGCGTGGCGAGGTCGGCTCTTTAAAGGCGACCATATCCTGCAATTGCAGACCGATCGATTGCACAGTTTTTGAGCAGTAATCGGCGTT
The DNA here is from genome assembly GCF_057364975.1 of Erythrobacter sp. S249. Taxonomy (NCBI): domain Bacteria; kingdom Pseudomonadati; phylum Pseudomonadota; class Alphaproteobacteria; order Sphingomonadales; family Erythrobacteraceae; genus Erythrobacter; species Erythrobacter sp. S249. Next base: position 1,898,986 of record NZ_CP200287.1, read on the forward strand.
GCCGCGCACCAATTTCCAGCCAACATCCTGCAGCCTTTGGTCGAGCGCGTGATATTCTTCCAAGGCGGTCAGTTTTGCGGAGGGTTTTAGCTCAGAAGGTGCGGCGTCGCTTTGCGCCAATCCGGGCGTGCCTAGCAAACAGGCAAGCACTCCAGCCAGCGCGCGGTGCCGAAATTGACCTTGCCTAAGCATTAGGCGCCAGAGGAATATTGCGCTTCTGCGCCAGCCTCGCTCAGCGCTTCTTTCAGCCCGTCATAACCGACCGCTCCGCCGATCACTTGATTGCCGGTCACCCAGGCGGGTGTGCCGGAAAAGCCAAGCTGCTGCGCAAGCGAGAGATTGCGGGCCAGCTCCACGCTGACCGGATCGGACACGGCGTCTGCCTGTGCCTTTTCCCAGTCGAGGCCCGCTTCGCGTGCGGCGGCTTCAACCGTTTCAGGTGTTGCCGGGCCAAGGCGGAACATTGCCTCGTGGAAGGCCACGTATTTGCCTTGCATTGCCGCGGCCAGCGCCATGCGCGCGGCGCCTTCGCTGCCGTCAAAGATCGACCATTCGCGCACGACCACCTTCAATTCGGGGTCTTCCGCGACCAAACGGTTCACATCCTCAAGGCTCGCCTCGCAATAGGGGCAATTGTAATCAGTGAATTCGACCAGAAGCTTGCTGCCATTGGGATTGCCGATCACTGCGCCGGGGAAGGGGGTGACCACTTCTTCGCGGACATCGGCCAATTGCTCAGCGGACTCCTTATTGCGCAGCGCCTCGACCATTTCGGGCAGCATCTCAGGATTTTCCATCATGAAAGCCCGGGTGCGATTGTCTGCGAGGCCAGTGTAGGACCAGGTCGCCGCGCCCAAAAAGCCAAAGACGAGCGCCAGAAACGCGGTTGCGAATGTCTTGATCAAAATGCTGTTCCCAGTGTTTGCGCGGCCAGCAAAGGCATGACCGCTCTTGGCCGTGCTTTAGCGGCTATCGCGCAGGCGTTCCAGTTCGCTGCGCGCTTGCAGAGAAATGTCTTGCGCTCTGATCCAATCGGGCGTGCCCACGGGCAATCCTGCTTCGGCGGCCTGCGCGCTGCGCAAAGCCTCGGGATAGCGGCGGGTCATCACCTGCTGTTCAGCGCTGGCGAGGCGGGCACGCGGCATGTCTCCGCGCGCGGCATAGACCACGCCGAGCTGATACCAGGCGAAGGGATTGAGCCGGTCGCGCGATACGGCGGCGCGCAGCACGCGCTCGGCCTCGGCAAAGTTCGCCTCATCTTCGGTTGCGATCAGAGCGTGGCCAAACATCGATGCGATCAGCGGCTGGTTGAGCGTGATATCGGTTGCGCGGCGCAGCGGGATCAGCGCCTCTTCCGGCTTGCCGGATTCGAGCAGGATTTGCCCCTTCACTTCGAGGAAATACGGGTTGTCCGCATTGATCGCGAGCAGGCCGTCGGCCTCTGCCAGAGCGCGCTCGATCTGCGCATCCTTGTGGAAAGCATAGGCGCGGGCGTAACGCGCCGCGACGCTTGTGTCGCTTTCAGGGAAGCGGTTCAGCGTGCGCTTGGGATCTTGCAAAAAGCCATAGAGCTTGGCCTTCACCCGCTCGAACCGAGCCTGAAGCGCGGCATCATCAGGCGCGTCCCATGCGGGATCAACCGTGTAGACCTCGCGCAGGCGGGCGATGCGATTGCTGGACAGCGGGTGGGTGCGGGTGAATTCGGCTTCGTCATCGCGGGCATAGCCATAACGGCGCGCTTGACCTTGCAGTTTTTCAAAGAACGCGATTGAGCCGCGGCCTGAAATGCCCGCCTCTGAAAGATAGCGTGCGCCCGCCGCATCAGCGGCGCTTTCTTGCACCCGGCTAAAGGCGAGGAACCGGCCGAGTGCCGCGCGCTGGCCCGCCATAATCGCGCCGATCGCTGCATCGCCGGCCCCGGCCAGAGCCGCGCCAACGCCGATCAGCAGCGAGAGGATTGAGATGTTGCTGGCGGCGGTGGTGCCCTCGTTAAAGCGCACGATGTGCCCGCCGGTGATGTGGCCCAGCTCGTGCGCGATCACGCCCTGCACTTCATTGGCGGTGTCCGCCGCATCGATCAGGCCGGAATGGATATAAACCACCTGACCGCCCGCGACGAAAGCGTTGATCGATGGATCATTGATCAGGACAATATCGACATTGCCCGGTTCCAGCTCCGAGGCTTCAATTAGCGGCGCGGCCATATCGGCCAGCAGCGCCTCGGTTTCCGCATCGCGCAGGATCGATTGCGCCGAGGCAGTCTCTACCGCCAGCGCAAAACTGGCAATCAGCGCAAACGCTGCCGCCGCGAGGCGAGAGGAAGGCTGGGCGAAAGGGTGCAAAAGCGCGCGCATGCCCGCAGGACTAGCGCGATTCGTCCTGAACCGGAACTGAAGTCTTCGCCTGCGCGGCAACTTCTTTCGCAAATTGCGCGATTGTCTCGTCCACATCGCGCGAGTTCCGCCATGGCGCGGCCATCGAAACGAGCGGGTCTGTATGATCCATCTCAGGATAGAATTTGGTCTGCACGCTGCCGCCAGCCGCCGTAATCTGTTTTTCGAGCTCGCGGGTGTTGCGCGGATAGACGACCGTGTCCGCCTCTCCGTGGATCAGCAGCATCGGCGGGGCATCGCCGCGAATGTGATTGACCGGCTGGGTCGCCTCTGGGTCTTCAGCCGGGCCGAAGGAGTTTTTCGTCGAATCGCTGTCGAACGGATAGAAATCATAAGGGCCAGACAGGCCGACCACACCGGCGATATCACTGGTGGAGAGCGCGCGCGCGCTGAGCCATTGCTCCTCCAGCGCGGCCATCATCACGTTGTAAGCCCCGGCAGAATGGCCAGCGACGAAGATCTGCTCTGGATCGCCGCCAAATCGATCAATCTCCGCTTTGGTCCAGGCGATTGCTCCGGCGGCGTCTTCCAGCATGGCGGGATAGACCGCCTCTGGGTGCATGCGGTATCCGGCGAGCACGACGACAAAGCCCTTGGGCACGAAAGCGCGGCCGATAAAGCCATAGTCTTCTGGATCGCCGGAGCGCCAGCTGCCGCCGTGAACGAACAGTAAGACCGGCCGTTTCGCTGCGTCCTCGTCCGCATTTTCAGGGCCCCAGACAAATAGGTTTTGCGCCTCGCTCTCGCCGAAAGAGGCCTCGGTTAGCAGCGCGACATCGTCTGTGCCGCCGGTCAGCCGATCAACTGCGGTCAGTACGGCGGGGCCATTGCGCGAAATCGCAAATTGCAGCGCCAACCCGCCCACCAGAACCAGCGCCACGATCGCGGCAAGCACCCACAGCATAACGCGCACCTTCTTGCTCTTCATTGCATGCCCCAAAAGGCCTTTGGCGCTGCTATCTTGCCAAGAGGCTCTCGATTGAATTGAGCGCGCGCGATAACGCCTCCGACCCTATGCGTATAGGGCCGAAGGCGTCAAAAATTCGCGAGGCTGTAAGTTCGCTCTGGCGGTGTTAGCCGACCAGCTTGCGGGCAGCGCGCTCGATCATTGGAATGTCTTGCTCGATCTCGCCCAGCAGCTCGACTTCGCCAAGCTCATTACGGCGGACCATGACCAGGCCAAATTCTGGCCCTTCATGTCCCAGCGCTTCCAAGGTGAGAGCTTCGAGCTCGCGCAGCTTGTCGGCCAGCTCAGCGCGGACCTTGCCAGCGTCTTCAACCGGCTTGCCCGCTTCTTCGCGGCGCAGACGGCGCTCTGTGCTGACGACGCCTTTGAGGCCGCCGTCCGCTTCGCGCAGGAAGCCAGCGAGGCTGCCCCGTTCCAGACCAACACGGTGCGCATGGGTCAGGACGGTGGCATATTCGGTGAGACGCGTTTTGTCGTAATCGCTGCCGAACACCAGTTTCACAACCGGGGTCATCGGCGCGCGTTCTTGGACGGTGAGGCCGCTTTCCGCGATCAGGTCAGCATAATCCTCTGGCGCATCCTTAGCGGCGAGCGAGAAGTCGTAGGCGCGGCCAACAGCGGCATAGAGCGCTTGGCGGCTGCGATCTTCTGAGGCGTTTGCGGTCTCAGCGAGTTCGCGCGCTGAGGCAAGGCAATCGTAAAGGCCTGCGTCCTCTGGCAGTTCGTCGGCAAGGCTGATCGCATCGGCCACTTCGTCGAGCGACGCGGTTTGCGGCACTGCCGGCGCGGTTGGTGCTTCTTCTGCCGCTGGGGCAGGGGTTTCGGCTACTGGCTCAGGCGCAGTGATCTCTGGTTCTTCAGCGATAGCCTCTTCAGCGGGGGCGTCTTCAGCCACAGGCTCAGGCTCGCTGACAACAGGTGCCGCAGGAACAGGATTTAGCGGACGCACGTCATTTGCTGGCTCATCATGCTCTGGCTCTGCGTGATCATCGGCGTAATCCGCCGCATCATCATTGCCAGCATTGTATTCTGCCGGAGTGAAATCGCTCGGATCGTAATCGGCTGGATTGTACTCGCCCGAACCCATCTCAGCGTTTTCGCTTTCGAGCTCGTCTGGATCCATTTCCAGCGCTTTCGCCTTTTTGGTCGGCGCTTCGATGTAATCGGTCAGCGAGGCAAAGCTGTAATCGGCTGAGGAATCTTCTTCCTCGTCCTCTTCTTCCGGCTCGTCGAGCCCGTATTCGCCAAAGGCGGGCATGGGCAGGTCTTCGCTGTCCTCTTCGCCGTAGTCTTCGTCTTCGTCGTCATAGTCGTTCGCAGAACCTACCGCGCCGCCAATGGAGGCCATGCTGGCAAATTCGCCCAGGTCGAGCGGTGATTTTTTCTCTTCAGCCATCTCGTCCAGCTCCAGCACTTCTGGTTCAGGGGCTTCGGCGTCTTCAGTCTCGCTCATTTCGGTCGCAGGCGAATCGGCCCACTCAGACAGAGCGTCGGCCGCATGCTTTTGCGGTTCATCCGCTTCGGCTTCGATTTCTTCTTCGCTTTCCAGTGCCTGATCAATCTCAAGCAGCAGCTCATCGGCTGTCACTTGGTCGGCCATTTCCTTCCAATTGATCACGCCATAGATGAAATCGATGGTGTCATCATTGCTGGAAAACGGAAGCAGGATGCCGCGATACAGGATCGCAATGCCGCGCTGATTTACAAACTCTGCTTCAAAACCAATCGGGGCCTGATTGGCGAGAATTTGCATATAGTGATCGGTGATCCGGCTCAGCAAAGAGCGCGGCGGAACATCGGAAAGCTGCGAGATATGGCCTTCTGCGCCGCATTCTTCGGCGAGCAGGCCACCCAAGAAGCGCACAGCGGGATCATCAATGCCGCCCGAGAAATCGAGCACGACGGAATAGGGCCCGAAATCGGGCAGGTTTTCCGGCTCTAGCGAATCAATCGCAGGGAAGTTGCGCTCGCCCAGCAGGCTGGCCCAGTGATTATAGGCGCGCACTTGCATGCGGCGCTCATCCTGGCCGATCGAATCCGGCGGCAGGTCGCGTGCGTCCTGCTCTTCACCCGTATCCCAATCCTGATTGTCGTCGGCTGGTTCCGTAGAATCGAAAGCGCCCCGAAGATTGTCCATGGCCCGTATTTGCCCCTTGTTAAACGGTTCTTGGAAGCGTTTTGAAGGTGCATGGTAAACATGTCGTTAAGTTGCGCGGGAAAGTTGTGCCGTCATCAAATTTCGCACCTTTGCGCGCAGCAACGGCAGTATTGCTGGAATGACGTCGCGAGGTTTTACTTAGTCTGGCGGTTAAGATCGGACCGCGCCCTAATGCGTCTCCGGCGCGTTGGCGTCAGCCAGCCAATTTTCCGCGCCACACCGGCTCACAGCATATAGCGCATCTTGATCGTCATCGCCTGTTTGGCGGTGCCATGCTCAAACACGGCGTCCTTATATTTGGGCGGGCCCATGCGAACCTTGGCGTCGCGCGAAAAGCCGAACCCTTCCTTGGGCATCATGCCAAGCGCTCGGTCTGCTTTGCCATTGTCATTCTCATCATGCAGCAGCGCAATCGCATAGCTGCCCGGTGCAACGCCGGTGAAGCGGATCTTCGCATTCTTGGTGGCGGGCACGACGACACGCAGGGCATTGGGATCTTTGCGGCAATTGGGAAAACTTTGCTTTTCCTTGGTGAGGCAAGCGCGCACCACGCCCTTGGTCGAGCGAATATTGGTGACCGAAATCTCCACCTCGCTCGCCTGAGCCGGGGCGGCCATGCCAGTCGCAGCGGTGCCTGCGATCAAGCTGGCGGCGATGATCCGGCTCATACCGGCGCGCGTCCGGCCTGTTCGACTATGCGGCGCGACAATCCGGAATCGGTTTTGCAAATTCTGTCCCATATTCTGAAATAAAGCCCGAAATTGCATCGATAATCCTCATGATGTCGCTCGTGATGGCTGGCTGTTATCACCCAATTCCCCAACGCAGAGTGAACAACCCAGCGCGGAAATATCTCCCACCCCATGTGATTGGTCACCCCCATCACCGTCATCACGGTCAGGACAGTGCCCAGCATCACCAAGTGAATGGGGATCACAAACATAAGCAGCGGGATGATCACCGCGCCGCTCACCGCCTCAATCGGGTGAAAGCTCATTGCGGTCCACGCCGTCGGCGGGCGGCTGTCATGGTGGACGCGGTGCGCCAGCTTAAACCAGCGCGGGCGGTGCATCAGCCGGTGGGTCCAGTAGAACCAGGTGTCATGCGCCAGCAGATACAGTATTAGCGACACTGGCAGATACCACAGCGGATAATCGCTCATATCGCTGTACAGCATTGTGAGGCCGTGATGGCGCCAGCTCCAAATCGCAGCGGCAGCGGGCACGCCGAATATTCCAGCTGACAGCAGCGACCAACGTATCTCGCGCGCAATCTGCTTGCCTTGTCCATCATACAGTCCGGGTCGTACCTTGCGGGTTATGAGGTCAAACAATCCGCTGGTCAGCAGATAACGCAGGGCAATGATCACCGTCACCGCCGCGCTGCCCAGCGCAATCGTCGCCGGGATGCTGTAGCCCTCAATCATAAACCGTGCCCATTGACGTGAGTATGACTGAGAATGGCCGCTTTGCCCATGGGGTTGTGCGCCCGGTCTTCTGTTCGCGGGGCTAGCCGAGCGCCAGATCACTGCAGTCAGGATCGAGTATCGCGGTGTGCCGCCGCATCGCTGCTCTGGCCAGGCGCTCAACCTGCGCTTTGCGCCGCGCCGGGGCAAGCGGTTGCAACGGTGCATGGCGCAGGATTTCTGCGTCATATCCATCGGCAACGATCACGCCGCAGACATCGGGCTGATAGGCCTCACTGTCCAGCGGGCTGCGATCCAATCCGGGGGCAAGGCCCCAGAAAAAGCGGTCGCAAAAATCCAGGTAATCGGGCCATTTGCTATCGCCGAGCAAATCACTGCGCGCGACCTTGATCTCGACGATCACGATCTGCCCTTTGGCATCGACCCCCATCAAATCCGCGCGACGCCCGTTTTTGAGCGGCATTTCCGGCAGGCACCAAATGCCATTGCGCGCAAACAGCCGCATGATCCCGCGCGCCGCGTCTTTGGCGGTCACAGGGGGCGGGCAGGCCGCTGCACCGCCAAGGCGCTGCGAATCGATAATGGTGGAGGTCTCACTGGTCATTCAGCGAAATTGGAACATAGCAAGAACTTGGTCAAGCCTCTTGCGTCATATTCGGCTCAATTTTCAGGCGGCATTGCGCCCGATAGCGGCGCTGTGATCCGCGCCGGTCAGACGCAGGATCGCACCGCGCGCGCAGTGAAACTCACGCCACAGCGCCAGCGCCGGCACCGACGCATCTTGGCCGCGCGCGGTGATCGTACGCAGAGCGGTCAGCCCCGGCTGCAGCATCGCATCAATGTCCTCGATCCCCTGCCAGGCGAGTTCTTGCGCTGCTTCACCAGCATCACAAAGATGACCGGGGAATGCAGCAATCTCACCCTCGAACTTCTCGCGGGACAGCCCGGCAAGCTCCGCCACTTCGCCAGCCTGATCGTGCAGACGCTGCCAATCTTGCGCAAATTGGGCGTGTGGCTTCGGCGCGGCGGCGGTGCGGCGCATGGCGCGGGCTTGGTCGGGATAGAATGCTGACATAAGGTCATCAGGACTAGCCTAGGCGAGTTGCCGATCAGTTAACTGCGCGCGGCCAAATGCGCGCTAGCACGCGTTTTTGGGTGGTGCGGCGCTGAGGAGCTTGCTAGAGGCGCGCCCCAGATGCCATGAGGCGTCGCGGCACCCGTAGCTCAGCTGGATAGAGCGCTGCCCTCCGAAGGCAGAGGCCAGAGGTTCGAATCCTCTCGGGTGCGCCATTATTTTCCAATAAAATCAGATGTTTGTGCTTTGTTGGTGGCTCGTGGCGAACCACGTCGTTCACAGAATGTGCACAGAACGAAGGTCTTTGGCCCTCCAGACCGATGGCCTAAACGAAAAACCGCCAGAAGGGCTGGCACCCTTCTTGGCGGCAAATTTCATAGCTGCGTAGCTACTTATCTTGTTTACTCGACCGATGAATCAGCTGCAAGGTTAAACCTTGCGGGAGGTGCCAGATGAGCATGTCCCTTACGCACAGTGGCTTGCCCGATGGAGCAAGCCAGTTTGGTCTTTGCGACCTCATCGACCAGATTGCTTCTGGCAGTTGCAAGGAAGAGCGGCTCTCGGCGACTGCGGTACGCCTCCTGCAATACTTCATTCGAGCATGCCGACAATCCGACTTCGAGCCTGGCAAAATCTGCGGAACATGGGAGCAGCCACAGAGTATTGCAGCTTCGTTACGAATCTCGACCAAGGTCCTGCACAATGCCGAGGCACAGCTCCGCAAAGCTGGATTTATCGAGCGCACCTATAGTCCGCATGCCCGGCGTAGCGGGAAGCGGTATGATGGAGCGATCGTCGCACTGGCTGGGATCAGTCTGCGACCGCTAATTGATGACTGGGCGAAATGGCAGGCTCGGCGCGAAGCAATCGAGCTGCAAGCGAAAGCGGTGTTTTGCCTAAAGCAGGAGGTTGCAGCACTCAATCGCGAAGCGAGGGCCTCAAGCAATCCTGAGGTGAGCGAACGAGCACAGGAGATCCTGCCAAACGGCCGTATCTCGCGCATCAACAATCCGGAGAAGCTGGAAGCGATCAGGGATGCGCTTGAAGCGCTCCTCGTGTTGCTGGAAGTTCCGTCTGGTGCAACGAAGTCTTCCGACCGGACGGAAGAAATCGTTACACCCATTATACCTGAATCAAACTCATCCCAAAACCGTAGCAGGGCTCGTCGCGACAGAAGTGACGAGGATCGTGTGACTAAGATCACGCCCGAAATGGTCGCTGGAATTGCTAGCTCCGACTATAAAAGCTTGTTGCCGAGACGAACGTCGCCAAACTGGCGCGATCTGGTCGATGCGTCAGCCAAGGCCTGTCGCTGGCACGGCATTTCACCGGCCGCATTCGGCGCAGCATGCGAGAAGTTGGGGCGCGAGCGAGCAGCGCTCTGCGTCGTGGTTATCGATCGAAATGCCCGATTGCCTGGCGAACACAGCTATCGCGCACGATCAGGTCGAAAATGCTTAGCTGGACTGGTGTGCAAACCCACCGGTCTCTTGCCGATGCTCAGGGCAGCACAATGCTATCCAGAGGGACGATTGGGCGAAGATCCATTCACACCAGAACCGCCGAGCCAGGATGATCAAGGTAGCTTCGGAAACCTTGCCTCTGTGGCCTTGGCAAAGCTGGCCAGATGAGGTGCAGCATGACCTCGCTGAAAGAGCGCCGCAAGATGGCGCTGAGGATCTTGAAGCTGCGGTCGCGCAATATCCGACGGCACCCACAACATCAAAAACGCTGGAGTGCGTCGAAGCCGTTACCATGAGCAATTCTCAGTCCGTGCTATTCGTGGATGTACCGGTAGCCGATGGCAAGATTGCTACGATGTGCTGGATCCAACCAAGTTGACTCATTTGTCGAAGCGGGGCTGATTCTGCATTTTCCCTCTGGGACCGCACTCGCTCCTTATGTTCCCGAAAGCCGACTTTCCGCTTACGACCCAAAATCGGACTTTGTCCAACCCCAGCGCATTGCAGCCTACTGGCGAAAGCAGTATCGTCCAACGACAACACGCCAAATAGACGGGTACTTACAAGAACAAACCGATGCGGATTGCAGTTCTAATCTTCGCTTGGATCGCTCTACTTGGCTGCGCGCAAGGTGCAAACTTAAATGCATCCGAGATTTCAGAACCAAATGATCGGTGCGCCTTACCAGATGGGTGGGAGGCGATTGCCGAACGTGATCCTGAGTTTGTTGTTTTTGGAGAACGGCATGGCACTCGCGAAGCACCTGCTTTCTTCGGCTCGCTTGCCTGTCATCTCGTCCAGAATGGCGAACGGGTCTTGGTCGGAGTCGAGTTCGGATCTTACTACAATGACGCATTACAAACCGCCTGGAAGGCGAATGAGGAGCAGTTTGAAAATCTATTGCTTGATGCTGGCTGGCGCGGGAGACGCGATGGCGTTGGCAGTCAAGCAATGTTCGAAATGCTGAGAGATCTTCATCGTCTGCGCCTCGAAGGATACGCAATAGATATCGTCGCATTCAACGGCGTTCGAGATGACGACCAAAGGGCTCGTTTTGCTAACCTCCCCAGCCAAGGTCCTCACGAGGCAGCACAGGCAGAAAACATTGGAAGGGCTGCTGAGGCCGGTTCATATGACAGGGTGCTCGTCCTTGTGGGCAATCTTCATGCACTCAAGCAGCCTTATAATTTTGGCAGCGGACGCTTCGATCCAATGGCGAAGCGACTTGAGTTTTATGGCTCAGTTTTGTCCTTTAGCATGAGACATGCCGGCGGGACGAATTGGAGTTGTCAGCGCAACTGCGCAGCCAACCTAGCCGAGGCTAACGGCTCTTTTGGCCGCGCGCCTTTTATCGCCTTCAATGACGATCAGGCTGATTGGCTCGAGTCGAAGTATGATGGATTCTATTGGGTCGGGGCTATCTCCTCATCTCCTCCAAAGGCACCCGATTACGAATGAGTCCCAATTTCAATCGAGCCCGAGCTTACAGTAAGCGTAATTCCGAGCAGCGTCACAGGCTCGGCCAAATGCAGCTAAAAACTCTTCTGGTTGCTCGATTTAGCTTGCTCAGTACTGATTGCACTACACAGTATTTTCATGGCCCAGATCACCTTTCGATGGATACAAGTGCACGCGGTGCAAAATTAAGCAAAGAGTAGCCCAATACACTTCACCGTAAATTCTCAACGTACCCATATATTCAGCGCGATCTTTTGACCTACTGTCACAGGCATTCCTTGATGCTCAGCCTGCCATCTTATTCGTCCATCAGGCAGTATATTGTCCCACGAAATGCAGCGGCCCGCGACTGGGCTGAAAGTCTGCCCAATACGACCAAAACGTGTTTCTCCGCCCACGAAATCGTCATTAACATAAATTAGGAACGTCTTCCTCCTTAACGTTGGGACGCCTCCATCAAAATGCGGGCCGAAAAACTCATTCACACCATATCTCACTAGCTGGATTAGTTCGATCGCAGTATCGCTGCACTGTTCAAGAGAGCAAATCTTTTGCCGCAAATCTTGGGCCCATCGATTTTTAGAGTGCGAGACTCCGATCGAGGAGCTTACACGGATCTTTGCGTCTGAACCTTTAGCCACAAGTCCGTTTCTATCTGAAACGCGGCTCGGAGCCCATGAGGTTTGGTTTGCGAATTCAAGAATTTGCAATCGTAGCTTCTCATCAATAAAATCGTTTCGAACCTCTATTGAGAAAGGTGAGCTAAGCCTGTCATCGCAATCAAGTTGGTCTGATTCTGGCGAGTGCACACACACTATTGAACGCGCGGATTTATCTCCTAGCTTGGCATTCGATAACGTCCAGTGAGTACTCATACCGTCGCGATCAACAGCTCTAAAGGACTGGCCCTCTATGCCCCTGACGATCATCGGCCAGGACTGATCTTCTTTGTGAGTACCAAAAAGAAGAAATGGAACGTCTAGAGCTGCAAGATCCTGATCATCAACTGTCGCCAGTTTTAGCGGAACTCTATTGCTTTCAAAACCAGACTGGATTTCCCCGAGTGTTAATCGAGAAAAATCGGCGCATTTCATCAGCAACCTATCTAGCGCATCGATGGCTCCTGGTTCCGCATGGGCAGCAAGCAGTTCGGAAAAGGCGGAGGCAAGATGCGATCTTACATTCTTATTGTAAGTCGAGGCGTTGCTTTCAGCCAGTTGATCGATAACTTCGCTCATATTCGGCTAATTCCCTCTTGCCATTTGACCAAAATATCTCGCAACGGCTGCAGAGAGATCTGGTGCGCCTTCAACTCTCTGAAGTGCCATCCACTGACCGCTTGGATTACATTCAAAAAAGACCTCGCTTCCATCTTCACCCACAGCGAAGTCCAGGAGCCCAAGATCAAGATCGAGGTGCTTAAGAAGTAATCGGATGCTCTCGCTTAATTCCGGCGGCAGTGTGGTGTACGAGTAGATTGAGAGATCCCGTTCCCCTTTTCGCCAGTCAAGAGACGTCAACTCAGATTTTTGCGAGTCAATCTTGAAGGCGAAGATCTCAGACCCAACTGCCAAAACTCTCAGTTCGTATGACTTCCGAACCTCCTCCTGAATCAGGAGTGGTACGGATTCAATCTCCATCGGAGTGTGGGAATCTACCTCTTCTCGGGTTATACGCTCAGTCATGATCCAGATAGGATCGTACTTCCTTCCTTGACCGTCATAGCAGCCAGGGACAAGGTTTTTGCCTAGAGCCTTGCAGATGCTGTTTTGGTTAGAAACAAAATTGAGAAGCTTGGCTTTGGACGTACTTACAATCGTCGCGGGGGTGCGCAAGCCAGCTTTGTGCGCCGCCGAAATTTGAGATATTTTCTCATGCGATCCGAGCAGATCTTTGCCGCGATTAATCACGGGCAGCTCAAATAGATCGATTAATCCCTCAACGAATGTCTGCCGGGTGTGCAATTCCAAAAAGAGTCGTTGATCCACATCATCTACGTAATTTTTCTGCAACATCTTTCTACGAAGCCAAACCAAAGGTTTAACTTCGTCGTCGATGCGAAGCCCATTGATATTCGCGCTTACCTTACCGTCGGAACTTTGAAGTGATACATCAAAGTGGCCATGGTCGGACACAGGAGAAAGAACCTCCACGAGTAGACCGCTCTTCCGAAGGCAATCCACCACACTGTAAACGTGGGGGTCATCGTCAAACCCAAAAACTAGAATGTCTAAAGTGCTTTGATCTGAATCAGTATCCACACCGCACTCCAAAAACACGAAACGCCTCTTGCATATCTTTTGGGGACCTAATTCACTAAAGTTCAGTAGATGGCCTAGGCTAGTTCTGACATGAGAGTGATGAGGATGAATCTGTCAGGCAAAATCATTTCCGGATTAGATTTAACTGTCATCAGGTATGTGTATTTGCAAAATAATGGCCGCCCCTGAAGGCGGCCATTATTGCGTTCAGACAGCCCTCATGGATTGTCGACACGTGCCGACCGCTCGTTTGGGCCGTTATTGTCGTAGGTCCATTCAATTGGATCAAGGTTGATAGGCTCTCGCTCACCATTGCCGCCGACGATCAAGTCTTTTTCAGATTCTGTAAGAGGTGTAAGTGTCGCACTCTGCTTAGAACGCTTCGAAAATGCTAACGGGTTCATACAATATCCTTACTTTAAAGTGATTGCGGCAGAATAGCCAATAAAGAAGGTATAGTGATAGAATGGTGTTTTCAATAAAAAATATCGCAATAAGCGGGCAGTTGAGCGCAGATATTAGTTTTTGAATGAAACTTTAAAGTGATCGTGTTGCCTTGTGCTGAAAGCCACACCTGTCACAAATCCTCGACCCAACGAGAAAGCTGTTTACGGGTAAAGTTTCATTTGTATTGTACATGACTTATGGCAGCGCAAGTGCCCTGATTCGCTGAATAAATCGAGAGCAAAATGTTTCGAACCGAAGTCTTGAATAAGTCGCAAGATAGGCTCTCAGGAAATGTAAGCATAGCCGTTCCAATGTCGTGGACTGTGATTGGCTACCTATTTTTGACTGCGTTAGTTGCAATGGTAACTTTTCTATCGTTTGCCAGTTATTCGAGAGTTGAGAGCGCAAACGGTTCGATAACTACGGACAAAGGTATTTCGGCGATACCACCATCGCGTCCTGGCGTTGTAGTCGAACTGAGGGTGTCAGAAGGGGATAGGGTAGAAGAAGGCGACTTGCTGGTCGTGATCCGCACGGAGGAGGACAGCGACGAGGCGCTATCGTCAGCAGCCCAAATCGAGCAAGCTATCGCCATGCAGGACCGTAGTCTTGAAGCGCAAATTGCCGCAGACAACGCGGCGGCTTCCGCTCAACTAAGTCAACTATCCGCCGAGCAAGCTGGTATTAAGGCTGAGATCGAGCAGATCAAATCGCAAATTTCTTTGCAGAGGACGCTAGTCGATAAAGCACGCGAAGATCTCGACCGCGCGCTCGAAGTAGCTGAGCGCGGCTTTATAAGTGGTCGCGACCTGCAAATTCGCGAAGAGGCATTGGTGGCACGTCAGCAGCGTTTGGCTCAGCTCAATCAAACTTTGGCAGCGCAATCGACTGCGCTGATTGCAGCTCAGCGGTCCAACTCCCAAATATCGGCCCAAGCGCGAGCGAACGAAGCCAATTTAACGGCAGCGCGCTCTCAGATTGGGCAACAAGCTGCTAGTGCTGCTGGGTCGCGCGCCTACGCAATCAGAGCGCCGATCGGCGGTACGGTCACTGCTTTGACCGTGTATGTCGGTCAGGCAGTAGGTACGGCATCCCCCCTCATGGCGATTTTGCCACAAGGTGCGGAGCTTCAAGCGCAGTTGATAGTACCGAGTTCAGCGATCGGTTTCGTTAAAGAGGGACAACAAGTGAACCTCGCTATTGATGCTTTTCCCTATCAGCGCTTCGGCACGGTTTCAGGGAAAATCGTCACAGTTGCTGAGAGCGCGCTAAGCCAAAAGAGTCCGGACGGGAACGCGATCGCAGTCTATCCGGTTCGAGTGAAGCTTGAGAGTCATGAGATCACAGCTTTCGGACGGAATGAAAGGCTTATGGCGGGGATGACGCTTTCAGCACGCATTGTTACAGAAAAGCAATCCCTAATTGAGTGGTTGTTCGAGCCACTTTTCGCCATCCAACGACGCTGAGCGTAACCATGCTTGACCTTGGCCTTTTCGCCCGATCGCAGATCAGAATCGTCAGGCAAACCGAAATCGCTGAATGCGGATTGGCTTCGATAGCAATGGTAGCTAGCTATCACGGCTTCGACACGGACATCGCAGCACTTCGCCGTCGTTTCTCTCCATCTTTGAGAGGCTCAAATATACGTTCTTTGATGGCGATTGCGGACGGAATCGGGCTTACGCCACGTGCAGTCAAGCTATCTTTGGACGATCTGGACAGCTTGCAAATGCCTTGCGTGTTGCACTGGGATATGAACCATTATGTGGTTCTTGAAAAGATTGAGCGCGGCTTGAAGGGCCAGAGCGCGCTAATACACAATCCCGAGGGCTACTCAATCATGATGCCGATTGAGGAAGTGTCACAGCATTTTACCGGTGTTGCGTTGGAGTTGTTACCAAGCGATGATTTTACAATTGGTAGTGAACGTCAGCGTCTCAGACTTTCCCAATTGTGGGGCAGTATAACGGGGTTCAAGCGCGCAATCCTTCAAACACTGGTTCTTACAATAGTGCTGCAAGCTTACGTCCTGGCTTTACCCTATTATAGTCAGATTGCGATTGATACTGCATTGCCCGCACTCGATCTGAGTTTATTGGCAGTTTTAGCTATCGGTTTTGCCCTATTCACGATCCTAAATGCCGGAGCCGAGTTTATTAGGTCTTACGTGGTGTTGGTGGCCGGAACAACGGTTGGTTACGCGCTCGCTGCGAACATAGCGCGACGGCTATTTCGTCTGCCGATTGATTGGTTTGAGCGGCGGCATACCGGTGATATTCTCTCTCGCTTTCAGTCGGTCATACCAATTAAGGATATGCTTACCCAGGGGACTGCTGCTGCCATTGTGGATGGCTTGCTAGCGATTCTGACTCTAGCGCTCATGTTCTGGTATAGTACTTTGCTGGCAGTTATAGCAGTTGTTGCTTTTGCCCTATTTGCCATTGTCCGCTTGGCCCTGTTTTCAGTTGAACGTGAAGCGCAAGAGGCCTCGATCATAACTCGCGGTGAGGAACAAACAATCCTCATTGAGACGCTGCGCGGGATGACGACGCTTCGCCTATTCGGGCGCGAGTCCCTTCGTCATGCCTTTTGGCAAACGAAACTCACTGACGCAGTGAACTCCGATGTTCGTTTGGCGCGAGTTGGGATCTGGCAAATGACCGCCAACGCACTAATCTTTGGTATCGAGAATGTTTTGGCACTCTATCTCGCTGTTTCGTTCGTCATCGACGGCGGCGGTTTCAGTCTTGGGATGGTGTTCGCTTATATGGCTTACAAAGCTCAGTTTGTGCAAAAGTCAGCAACTCTGATCGAGAGCGCGCTCGCCTTCCGGATGCTCAGTCTGCATCTTGAGCGCTTGTCAGACATTGCGCTGAATGAAGAGGACATTAGCTTTGGTGAGAGTTTTGAGCGGCAGACAAAACTAATCGGCGAGTTAGAATTGTGCGACGTTTTTTATCGGTATGCACCAACGGATCCGATCATCCTTCAGGGCCTCAACCTTAAAGTTAAGCAAGGCGAGTTTGTTGCAATTACCGGCCAGTCTGGTGAAGGTAAGTCGACGCTTGTCAAAGTGATGCTTGGCCTTGTTGAGCCCGAAAGTGGCGAAGTGCTAGTCGATGGGTTGCCGCTCAGTCGCTTTGGTCACAAGAGCTACCATCAACAAATTGCCTCCGTGCTTCAGGAGGATTCCCTGTTTGCTGGAACATTAAGCAGCAACATTGCTCTGTTCGACGAAAATTTCGATATGGATCGGGTGGTAAGTGCGGCGCGGGCCGCCGCGATCCACAACGATATCTTGCAGATGCCGATGCAGTACCAGACGCTCGTTGGTGACATGGGTTCCACACTATCTGGGGGGCAGAAACAAAGAATATTGCTGGCTCGCGCATTGTATCGCAAGCCTCGTTTGCTGATCATGGACGAAGGTACAGCGCATCTTGATCTAGAGCATGAAAGAGCGGTCAATACCGCCATCAAAGAAATGGGCATTACCCGTATTATTATTGCCCATCGGAAGGAAACGATCGAAGTCGCCGAGAGAATACTCGTGATGAAGAACGGTCGTCTCGAAGATTTGAAATGATCTCAGTTGTAGGTACGCTCTCACAGCATAACGAATACCAAGGTCCGCAAAATGGATAGACGCTAGCGCAAGTGAGAACAGGCATTGGTCAGATAGATCGTATGCAACGTAGAGCTTATTAGGCAAAGTTGCATTCTGCGGAAGATTTTTTCTCGACCTGTAAACTTCAAAATCTAAACCGAAATTGGGCGATTGGAGGCTGCTGTGTTGGGGGCGGGTGCAGTATTTAACACCCGATCAACTGAGCTAAGTGTTTACTTCGGAGGCTTGCAATCGTGACTGAAAGGCGCTTTCCTAAGAAAGTCGAGCGGTGTTCTTCAAGGTCGAAAACGAACGTCTGCTTTTACCCCAGTCTCGGTCATTTGGCCGCTCCAATGAGTCGATCGCAACTAGACGCAGGAGTAAATTTGATCGGGATCAGCACGTCACAAATCTCCATCCGCCCTTTCTCAGACCTTCCTCTTCCACGCCTGGCAAACTCGGCCTATAATTAGATCAGAGGAACTCTTTGATGACCCAACTAGTGGACCCCATAAAGATGGACCCAGCTGAGCAGCTGGCGAGCATTCGCAGGCGCATAGCGGAAATCGATCGAGATCAGGAGGAGATGGCACGGTTTGTGGCGGAGCTCAAACCGGGGAGGACCTTAATCGGCGGCATGCTGTTTGGCGCCGCCCTGTCCGCAGCGACCATAGTGTTAACCAAGCTTTTCCTGTAAGACTTCGCAAAAGGATAGCGAATGAGCGGCGCGGCAACGCGCCGCTCATTTTTTCATATAAGCACCCAAATGGAAGACCTCGCCACTCTGGGTGCGCGAGCCAAACTGAATTGATTGTGGTGTGGCCTAGCGTCCATCGGAGCACGTCCGAAAGAGCCGTTTAGGGATCATCCAGCAAGCCGATGAGCGCCGCATCGAGCATGTTGAAAGTGCCTGTAGAAAGTAAGCAGACCTTATACGGCTGCCCCGTGAGCTAAGTGATTGAAACTGTAGGATGTACACCATCGTTAACGGTGCACCATCGTTTACTTGGGCTGTGCACGATGGTGCACAGCCTGATTCACGCATATATTCAACGTATTAGCGGGCGTGGAGCGCGTGCACATATGTGCACGCGATTCATTCCAAAATTTTGCAAATTGGACCCGTGAAAATGGAACTTGTCAGCCCAACGCCCGCCCCGTAGATATTACAATGCGATAACTCAGCCACAGACCTCCAATTGGAGCATTCATGTGGTTAAAAATAGACTCACCAGCATCGGCGTTAGATTGCCGCCCACTTTTCTTGCGCAAGTTGATGACTTTGCAGCAAGTCGAGGTATCAGCCGAACAGAGGTGATGCGTATCTCTGCTATGCTCGGCCTGCCTCTGCTCAAAGCGGGCGTCTCACCAGACATCCGGCGCGTCATCCTTTTGCTCGAATATCTGAATTTGGGAATGACCCTGCTGCTTGAGAAAGAACACTTCCACTTGCTCGATAGAATGGCCGAGCTGGCCGAAGAGAACGTAGAGCTGTTCCACGGATAAAGTCGCCCGCGAAACGAGATCCGTTCCAGTTGAGAGTAGAGCCACCGATGGCGTCTAACCATCCGGCAGGCGCTGCGAACACACTTGTATTCATCTTCCATGCCCAAAGTCGAGAGGGCGAGGGTTCAAACTGGGCTGTTTCCTGACTGTGCGGATTTCGTTGTGCGGGATTGGAAAGCAGACGTTGAGCGGGCTCGTGTCTTAGCTGGAACGGCGTGATGTCTCTGTCTCCAGCCTAAGGTTGGAGGTGAGGCTTGGTTTCACCAAATTTTGCATCGCAACGGCTAGGACCCTGCTTCAGTGCTACGCGAAGAAACACAACAGTCACTACTTTCGTCCAATCTTGCGTGTGACCCATTTCCAAAGGCGCTTCCACCATGGAGCGTAGAGATCATTGTAGTAGCGTTCGCGGCGAACCTGCTCGGCTCGTCGACCTGCTAAGATTTCTTCTTCTGTCCATTGCGCACACCATTCAACTTGACCGTTCGTGATGAAATAGTGCGAGCGGCATGGCCTCTGCCAATTGCCGATGGAAGGACGAAGCGTCGGTCTAGAATCTGGACCGGTTAGGTGCCATTCGGTCGGAAGGATAGGCGTACGTATCTTCGAACCGCAACCACACGCGCACAAATGCGCTGCGGTCTCGAATTCCTCGGACACATAAAGTATCTCCGGCTCGAGCTGCTTCGGCATGAAATGGACGCGCTCTACCTCAAAAGTCATCTATCGATCTCACGTTGATGATGCTCAGGTCCGCTATTTCAAAGAGGCTGTTGATGCTCGATTCATCATTCCGATAGAATAAGCGAAGCTGCTTATAGCGGATCATGGCAATACATGCGTTCAGTGCGTTGAGTTCACCGATTTGGATGTTCTCGCGATAGAGATTGTCCACACCATCTTTCGTCTCGGCCAACCCTTTGGCTTTTAGCTCACTTGCAGCGTCAGGCTGGAAATACGTGGTCCTCATCATTCCGCTAATTGGCCCATCCTTGCGTTTTAGGCCCATGCCGACGTCGATAAACGGGATGCCGAGCTCGATCAGTAGGTCAAAGATTTCGTTTCGTGCGGAACCTTTGTCGACGCAAACGAAAGCAAACGTAACCCCTTTGAACTCATCACCTGATTCACTTGTGATGTAGGTGGCTCTTAGCGTGAGGCCCCGTCGGAAAGGCTCATATCGCGCCTGATAAACATCCGCCTTCTTGCGTCCGAGTTCTTCCTCGTCGAGCTTACCTGGTGATCGGTAGGCATTATGGACGTGAAAATCGTCGCCATCGAACCCGACGATCTCGGGTATGCGGGCCTTCACAACATAATCGAGGAGGAATGCGCCAGTGCCGCCCAGTCCGATGATTGCGATTTTCTCGTTGGCAAACCCAGCATTAAGTTCTGCGATGCCCGCTCTGCTGGTCAAGGTGTCCTGGAGTTTGAATATCGGATCTGAAACTTCGGTTTTGTCCGCTCTGTAAGTGTAGGGCGTGGCCCCATGCTTCTCGATCGCCGGACCGGAAATGATGGCCACGTAGCTCTCGATTTTGGCAAAATGGTCGGCGAACTTTCCGGTGTTCTTTGGCTTGTTCGAGAACGAGCGTTGCACGACAACGTCCGAATGCTCAGCAGCTAAGGCGATGGAGGTCGCACCACCACCCAGGTTCAGTATAGGCTGCCCTTGGAGGTCATGCGGATGCGATCCTGCGAAGTAGATCTGGTGATCCTGCTGTTGTATCACCTCGCCATCGACCGCGACCAGTTTGGAAACGATTGCGCCTGATTGCAAATTCGCATTAGGGTCTAGGTAGGGAATGTCTCTCACTATCAGGTGACCTTGATCAAAAGCCACGGCGTAACCTCGCTCGACAAGTCGAGCGAGGTCCGGATTACGACTGACCAGTTTCTGAAACACTGAACCGCATTCCCTCTTTGACCTTCACAGAAGCGCCCGCAACGAGCGTGCCTTCCGGCTTGTTGCCCTGGCCCCGCTTGTAGGTCACCGAGTAGGTGATGTTTGGATTGCTCGCGAAGCAAGGTTCTTCGAGTGTCACGACCTCCTCGTAGCTGATCTTGCCCTTGGGCCACTGATGCGGGGTCCCCTCCACGAAGATTGTTACTTCCTTCTCTCTATCCTTAGCCATGCGGCTGCCCTTTATGTTGTGACACGCCGCCATGTTCAGCACCGCTTCATCACTTAATAGCTAAATAGTAGCTATCGCAAGGCTAGTCAATAGCCATTGTGAATTGACAATTTGGCTTTAAAGTGTATGTGGACGTACCCGAATGGAGACAGGACATGGCAACCAAACGAACAATGACACTCAACCTTACCGACGCGGAAATGTCGGTGGTTGAGAACTTCAGTGCGCGAAAGGACATGAGTAAAACCGCGGTCATGCGGCAGGCCTTGCGCCTATACCAACTGCTCGAAGCTCGTGTTGAAAAGGGCGATAAACTCTATGTCGAGAATGAAGTGACGAAGGACAAAGCCGAGATCATGATGATATGAGTGAGAATGCTTTAAAGGTAACGTTGCTCGATACCGCTACAGGAGAGCCTCGCGAAGCAGAGCTACTGTCGTCGATTACCGAGAAGCAATTGACCGATGTGGAGGGTGAGTGGAAACCCGCCCTTTATGACCACTTCCGTGAATTCAAGCGCGCGGGTAAGCCCCCGACTGAGTGGCCTGGCGCCGAGAACAGGCATTGGGATTGGCGCCAAAAAGTTGGGATGCTGCAAGGATTGCTCTCGCATGATGGCTATTGCTTGACCTGCCAAGGCATGACCGAAGGCATGATGCTGATCGATACGAGCAGTTATCGCTGTCGCTTGCCCGAGAACGAGAAGCGAAATTTGGTTTATATTGACTATGTCGAGAACGCGCCCTGGAATAGGCCGGAGCTCGAACAGGTGCCTCGCTATCGTGGTATCGGCAGCATCTTGGTGGGTGCCGCAATCGAACGCAGTATCGCCGAAGAGTTCAAAGGCCGCATCGGGCTCCACGCCCTTCCGCAGGCCGAGACTTTCTACAGTGCGACCTGTGGCATGACCGACCTCGGACCCGACGAAACAAAACAGGGATTGCGATATTATGAGATGACGGCTGCGCAAGCAGAAGCGTTCATCGCGAAAGGAAAGAATCGATGAGCACCCATATGACCAAAGAGTGGTGTCTTAGAATGGCAGAGCTCGAAGGCGACGCTTCGATCGCTGCTGGCGTGCTGGCGCTTGACCCGGTTTTTGAAGAAGCACCAGATGTGAC
Organism: Erythrobacter sp. S249; assembly: GCF_057364975.1. Taxonomy (NCBI): domain Bacteria; kingdom Pseudomonadati; phylum Pseudomonadota; class Alphaproteobacteria; order Sphingomonadales; family Erythrobacteraceae; genus Erythrobacter; species Erythrobacter sp. S249. The sequence continues at coordinate 1,921,003 of NZ_CP200287.1, forward strand.
CGATACAGATGAGGCCAATGTTGCATTCGGCCGCTTTGTGCGACTCATGCGTCGCTCGCAAAAGATGTCGCGTGAAGAGCTCGCCGAGGATGCGGATATCGACATCAAAGAGCTTATCGAGATTGAGGACGATGTTCGGCATAAGCCGGATATTCGCTCGGTCTATCAGCTCTCCGGCGTCTTCAAACTCCCTAGCGCGAAGCTCATGCAGGTTGCTGGCCTCGCCAAGGCCCGCAACGACAATATCGAACGGCATATGGAGCGATTTGCCGCACGCTCGGATCCTATGGCAGACCTTACGGACGAGGAGCGTGCTGCTTTAGAGGATTTCGTTGCGCAGCTAAGCTCTGACAATTGATAGATAGGCGCCAAAGGGGGCACGATTGGCAAAGAACCGAATTCTTTCGGAAAGAACTGCGGCAGATATCGACCTCCGGGTTGCGAAGGTATTGGATGGCCTTGGCAACCCGGAGCCCCCTTTGGAGTTGTCCGACGTTCGCCAGCTTCTGCGGCTAGATAGACAATTCTACACAGCTGCCGACACGAGTGCTGTTCGAGAAACTGTTAGCCGAATAAAGGTCGCGACGGTTCAAATCTACGAGCGGCCCAAGCTCCTCCTCGAAGCTATTCGGAAAATGTCGCTGAAGGCACTCTACCTCCCAGACCAACGCCGGATCCTGCTTGATGAGAACGAGCCGAAGTTGAAACACCGATGGAACGAGGGGCACGAAATTGGCCATAGTTTGCTCCCGTGGCACCACGACGTCATGCTGGGCGACGATGGCTTTACCTTATCTCATGATTGCCACGATCAGATCGAAACTGAAGCCAACTATGCGGCCGGCCAGCTACTGTTCCTCCAAGGTCGCTTCGCCGACGAAGCCTTGGATCTCGCACCAACGCTCGACAATTTGAAAGAGTTGAAGGGCGCGTTCGGCAATACGTTCTCGACTACGCTGTACCGCTTTGTGGAGCATCGTGGCCGGGAAGTACCGATGGTGGGGATGATTAGCGCCCACCCACATCGATCAAGGCGACCAGCGAACTTTGATCCAGCAAAGCCTTGCCGGCATTTCATTCAGTCGCCTGCATTTGCTGAACGTTTCAGCCGCCAATCGGAAGTTGAAGTGTTTCGAACCATAGCCAGCTACTGTGGTTCTCAAGGAGGCGGCCCGCTCGGTGAAAGTGAGCTAATTCTGACTGATGACAATGGCGCTCAACACCGCTTTTTCTTCGAAACCTTCTTCAACCGGTATGACGCTCTAACGCTTGGCTCATATCTGCAGCCGGAGCCCACCAAAGTTTATGCCTCGGCCTCGATCCCTTAGTCTGTCGAGCAATGTCATCCCGTTCACTCCGGTTTCGTTTGAATGTTCGCGGACCACATCCAGACAGCCAAGGCCCGTAGGGCATAAATTGGTCCGCTATCGGTAGCTCTACCCTAGAGAGTGAATGTCCGATATTGGGGCGCGAAGCCGACGCTTTGGCTGTCAGCGCCCGCGACGTTGGCTGCGCTACGGCCTCAGCTCTGCCTGGGCAAAATTGCGAAGCAACGAGTACAATACGCGGCAAAGATGGAGAAGAGCATGACTTGCCCGCTGCCTACTGTTTTGACGAGCTTGAAGGGCGCATCGAAATAGTCGGGGCAATGTCGGTTGGTTAGAAGAGCGCTTGGATGCGTTTGTCGTGCACTTTGCGATGAGCCTCTCTGTAGACGCGACGCATTTTTGGGCCAGTTTCAAAACGCCATTGTTCAGCGTCAAACGGGTTCCCGCCTCTCAAAACCAATTTGCCGAGAATCTTCTCAAATTGCTCCACGAGTAGCCACAATCCCGTTGCAGCAATCAAAATCCCCAACGCGAATGCCTTCGCTTCTGGAAAGTCCGGCGTTGCCAAGAAGACAAAGTACGAGCTTACGAAAAGCGTGAGCAATACGATCGGCCTCACCCAGGCGAAAAAGTGCGCTGCTGACCTGAGGATATGCCGAATTTGTTGACGGCTTACCTCTAACGCGATCGATTGCGAGACGATATGGGCTTGCGCCTGTGCTCTATTGGGGAAGTGTTCCTCGCAAAAAGCAATCAGATCTTTTTCCGCACGAGCATCTTGATCGTTGTCATTCGTTGGCTGCAAGTTTCTGCCCAAGGGTATTTGCCATTTCATCGGATATCTCACCATTCTCCGTCAAATACTGAAAAAACAACTTAGCCAAAGCGAGCTGTTTTTCCCAATTCGGTGCCTCGGTGTACTTCAAGTGGAAGTCCCGAGATAGTCGAACCGCTCTTTCGAACAAAGCTAGCTCGTCGTCGCGGTTCGGAATTCCTGTTCCGAGAAGCAACCACGAAGGGCTAACGCTGTACCGCTGGCACAATGCAGACATGGCTGATGCTGGTGGATCACGTCCATTACGCTCGTAAGTGACTAGCGCGGACTGCGACACGCCAAGGTTGGTTGCGAACTCTGACTGAGTTTCGCCAGCTCGGCGTCGCACCTCAAAAAACCGATTCCCAATGGACAAAAATACACCACGCCACTTGCGTAATATCACGATTGTGATAAATCGGTACGATATTACTAATTTCAGATCATCAACCAGCATATGAGGATTTTCGTATCATGCAAATGCTCACCATCCCTCAATTAGCGAAAGCCTCAGGATGGCCGGAACCGAGGATCAGAAAATTAATCAAGAAAGGAAGACTTGATCATCTTCCCGATGATGGACTGACGTTACTGCCTCACGACGCAATCGAGAAATACATCAAGCAGAATTTGGTGAAAGCATGCCACGACAGTCACAAGGACCAAGCCTTCGAATGCGGCCGCGTCGACCAAATTGGTTCATCAGATATAAGGAACCGAAAAGCGGTACCTTCCGATATGAATCAACTGGCACTTCGGATCGCCGAGAAGCGGAGCTAATCTTCGCCGAGTTTCTTCTCAAGTACGATGAACCGATTGAGAAGCGACTGCGACGTGACGGAATGCTCATCTCCGAAGCGCTTGCGCGATACGCCCTACGTCCGGTGAAACCTGAAAAAGAAAAGTCGAAAGACAGGTTGAGCTATTCAATCAAAAACCTCGTGCCTCTCATTGGCCATCGGCGAATCTCTGAAATCGATGAGGATCTCATTGTTGAGTATCAGCTCGCCAGCCCAGAACGGGCCAAGTCAACCATACGGCGCGAGCTGTCGGATCTCCGGTCTGCAGTAAACTACGTCGCGCGAAAGCGATTTATAGAACCTATCATTTTCCCTGAATTGCCGGAGGATGGCGAACCGAGAATGCGCTGGCTGACCGAGGCGGAGTTTGCCCATCTTCTTTGGTGTGCTCGCAAGATCAAACTCTCTAGGTTCAACCTTCTGACCTTTCTTATGATCGCCTTCTACACTGGGGCGCGCAAATCAGCGATCATGGCTTTGGAATGGTCTCAAATCGACTTCAAAGACAATGAAATCCGGTTCTTGAAAGAGCGCAGCTCTCAGTCCAACAAACGAAAAGCGGTCACGCCGATCGCTAAACAATTGCGCCTCCACCTGCAGCGCCGCCGCCGGATGCTGGGAACAGAGAGTCAGTTTGTCTTTGTTCAGAAGAGGTTTCGCGAGAGAAAAATCTCGTCCGTTGACACCGGCTTTGAGACAGCCGCGAGAATGGCTGGCTTTACCGATGTAACTCCCCACACTCTGAGGCATACGCGCGCAAGTCTGATGATTCAGGCAGGCATTCACATGAAGGTGACTTCTGCCATCCTCGATATGTCTCTTGAGACCTTAGATAAGATCTACGCCCACCTTTCGAAGAAAGAACTGAATGAGATGGGCGATTGGATGGGGCGCAAAGCCACGATGCGTGCGCAGAATGTGCGTACAACACTCGACCGAAAAAGGAATGATCGCGCAAAATCGAAAAGATAGGAGATATTTCGAATGCAACAAAATGATTTAAATATAGATGCTTACTGCTACTCTATGTCCTCCGAAGGCAGAGGCCAGAGGTTCGAATCCTCTCGGGTGCGCCATTTTGGTTTGGCCGGTTGAGACCTGAGTTCTCGGCATGCTCGGCTGCACACACACCCACACTAATATCGCGGGTTACGCCGCCTTCTTAAACGACAGCAGCTTCCCACTGCGCTGCTTGATCGATTTCGACAGCCAGCCGCCTTTTTGCCGTGAGGTGATTTCTTTGAGTTCTGCGGCGGCGCGTTGCAGGGACACTTGCTCTGCAATCAGCGCTTTGTAGATCTTGTCAGAGGTGCGGCGGCGGCGCACGGCATCGCTTGGGTCGATAAAGCCCTCGGCCATGTTGATCAGGCGGTCGGCGGCTTCTTTGAGAGCGCTGCGCGTTTCATCATCGCTGCCATCTTCATTCGCATCGACTGGATCCTGCGCGCGAACTTGCTTGTCGAGCCGCGCGGCGAGAGCGTCCAATTGCGCGGACGAAATGCTCGGTACGGAATTGAGGTGTGTGCGGGCCGAGTCGATGCTTTCCAGCACGGCGCGCTCGCTCAAAATGCCAAATTCCTGGAAGCTGGCGAGTGCGCGATATCCGCGCTCGATCTCGGCTGGTTCGTCAGAGGCGAGTTGTTCGCAGGCCTTGGCGACGGTCTCCCACGCCTGCCAGCGGTACACCCAATCAAGGCCGGTGCCCTTGATGTTTTGCATGCCCATGATGCGGTTGGTGAGGCCCGGCGGGGTGCTGTCGGCCACCAGACGTACAACCGCCTCGCCCTTAGTATAGGTGTCGCGCACCGGCAGCAGCTTTGCCTTGAACGCCTTGCCCAGCAGCGCGCGCATTTGCGCATCTAACGCAGCTGCGTCGCCGCCTTTGGCGACCGCTTGCTGGAGCTCGGAGAGGGCGCGTGTGCTTTCCGCCATGGCCTCGTAATGCGAAAGAATGGCCTCATGGTTCTGGATACCAGCGCTGTTCAGGGTTTCGGCAAGCTGACCAGTTTTAGCCGCGGTAATCGCGTCTGCTGCGCTCAGCACATCCGCCTGCGGCGCCAGCATAGCGGCGAGTAGCCCGTCGAGGCTTGCTTGGTCTTGAGCGACGCGCTGATGCTTGGTCAGAGCTTCCAACTTTGTCAGTGGCTCGATGTCGTCCTCAAACAGGGTGAGGTTGGCGGCATAGGCCTCCCATTCCTCGTTGATGAAGCCGATCAGCCCCTCAACATTGGATCCGATCAACACGTGGCGATCGGCCGCGACATCATGCACCAGCATGCGCGCAAACACGCGGCTGCGCGGCACGCGGTCGGCGCGGTTGTTGACGACGGTGCTGATGAAGATCTCTGGGTCTTTCGCAAGGTCATGCTCGGCCATGCCCATGCGGTCCCAATTGCCCATCGCGCCAAAGCGTTCATTGGCCGACATGCCCATGATAAATTCCAGCGTGCGGCCATTGATGGTGGAGCGCGGATAGGTTTTCAGCACGCCCAAATCGGCCACCACCCGGTCCGACATTTCGCGCACGCAGTAATCGTGTTCCAGGCCCAGCTCATCGCCCATCGCCGTCACCAAAGCGATGTTGTAGGGGTGCTCTTCATAGGGAAAACGGTCGAGCAGATCCTGATGCACTAGGCCGGCCTCTTTCCAGCCGACGGTGCGCATGTCCGTCTGACCTCTGGCCGCGCCCTCTTGCAGGATCGGCAGCATTTCCTCTTCGGTCGTGAGCAGCTGTGATCCGTTCGGGATGAACTCGCACATGACCTCTGGAATATTACGTCCAGCCGGGCCTTGGATATCCTCATGATCGGGATAGGTGTTGGTGATGGTTCCGATATCATCGCGCATCCAATCCTGCTGCAAGACGCGGACGTAATCGGGATTGAGACCCATGCATTCCCACAGGAATACCCGGGTTTTGAGGCCCTTGGAGGTCTTCATCAGGTTGAACTGTTCCCAGATCGTCGCCTTATCATAGGGGCGGAACAGGAACATTTCCGTGAGCCCGCCAAACGGCGTGCCGATCAGGAACATCGCCTCACAGCCCGTGGTTTTCGAGACGATGGATGGGCCCACCGCATTCATCAAGCCTGCCTTCAGCCGCTCTGTGCCGGATTTGCCGCGCGTGCCCCAGCCGCCGAGCACCAGGCTCAGCGATTTGCGCAGTCGCCGGGCGTACCAGCCAAGTACGATGTGCCGGGTGAAGAACCACAGGCTGGCAGCGGCGAGGAAAATCGCCAGCTCAATGAGATTGTTCTCATAGACGGTGGAGGCATAGACAAAGGCTTTGTCGACCAGTGGGGAGAGCGTATCAATCATGCTGGCTCCTCCGCTCCGAAGAACTTGGCGATTTCAGGATTGGCTGGCTGCTCCGCATCATAGCCGCGGAATGCGGTGTCGATCCCATGTCCGCGCAGAGCCTCAAGGTATTCCGCAGGCTCTCGGTTGCGCTGATTGGCGAGCGCCGCGAATTCGCGCGAGATGCGCCAGAATGCGCGCGCGCGGTTGAATAGGCCGGCTGGCGGGGTCAGGGTTGTGATCCCGGCGCTGGTGAAGATCTCGAGCGGCTGGCCATGGTCGAGCGCGGCCAGCACCATATCGATCAGCGGAAGGTAATTGCGCCAGCCGCCCTCGCTGCTTTCAAACAGAGGTTCGCCCGGCACTTTGGTTGGGGCAAGTTCGGCCATGCGCGCGCTTGGGGCGAGCACTGTGCCGAAATAATGGCGTCCGGTGGTGTGGATATGCGCCTGGCGTTTGTCGGTGGCGGAATTGCGCCCCTCGAACAGGACGCGCCACAGCCGCCGTTTGATCCACTCGCCGCGCTGAATGCGTGGGCGGCGACCATTTTTGAGCGAGAGGCCAAAATCATTCTGGGCGAGCACAGCCATCACCCGGCCCACGCGCTCGCTATTCTCAGCGAGCCAAGGTTTGAGCGCTTTGATCGGGCGGATATCGGCTTCCCGCTGATCACGCGTCACCTCGCGGATGGATTCGGCAATTTCCAGCGCATCAATGTCAGACATCAGCCATGCGCGCTCAGCCGCTTCATCGGCCCAACGCAGCAGCTTGGGCGAGAGGCGGCGGGCCTGAAACGCCGTGATGTGCTGGCGGATTTGCGCGATGGTCCGATCGGATCCCAGGTCGCCGGATTGGCGGCAAAACGCGGCAAGCGCAGAGGCCGCGTCCAATGTGATGCGCAGCACAAATTCGTCGCTATCATGGGCCAGGACGTGGCCGATATGCACCGCATAGTCGTCTGGTGACATTGCCTGCAGCAGGCGCGGCACATCGGCAAAGATCGCGGCGCGAACTTGGTGGTCGCTGTCATCGCGCAGGGCGACGAACGTCTCCGCTGCGACCGGCTTTGGCAACAGATGCAGCGTATCGGCGAGCGATTGGCGCACGGCGCCGCTTTCGTCTTCGCCGAGCTTCTTAAGTAGCCGCGCAAACGCCTCATCCAGCGCGAAATTTGCGCTGAGCAGGCGCACCAAATGGCGGCGCAGGAACAGTTCATTGTCCGCAGCGCGCGCAGGCTTGGCCGAGAGCGGCTGTTTCAGCCGCGCGTTCACAGCGGTCGCGATGGATTTGGGCGAAAGCGCGAGCAATGCGTCAAAGGCGGCGCATTGCACCCACACATCTTCACTTTCATCGAGGCACACCCGGCGCGTTGCGCTGAGCACCGCCTCCAGCCACGCGCCGAAGGGCCAATGGTCGATTTGTTTGGCAATGGTCGCCAGGCAAGTGTGCGCGGCGCAGCGGATGCGCGCATCCCCGCGCCAGCTGCGCATTGCGTCCAGCAGATCGTCGAACAGATCGACGAAGAATGCGGTGTGGACCATCATCGGGTCGGCGGCGACGGCATCGGCGGCGATCAGGCCGAGCCGCTCAACCGCATGGGCTAATGCCCGCTCGCGCTCACCGACGCGCTTGTGGAAGCGCTCGACGGCTGCATCGGCATCGAAATAGACATCAAACGCCTTGCGGTCGCTGTTCAATTGCTTGCGGTCTGCGCCCAATGCTCGGGCGAAATCGAGGATCGCAGCGCGCTCTTCCGCTTGGTCAATAGCGTTGGCGTGGCGGGTCTGAAACTCGCGCTCGGCAGTGGCCAGCGCGGCGATGGAGTCACTTTGCTGAGCGCAATATTTCGCCAGCAGCTCGGCGTGCACGCGCGGATCGGCAAATTCGCTTTGCTTGTCGGTCAGCGCCAAAATTTCGGCGTGGACGTCTTCGAACACGGGGCGCATTTTGGGCGCGAGCCCAGCGGTCAAACGGTCGGCCAGCAGGCGTTCCTGCGGCGCGGCGAGCCCGGCATCAATTTTGGTGTGGACGCTCATGTCGCGGCCTCCACCAGGCACGCGCCGAGCTTTGCCCGCAGGGCGCCATCCTCGATCATGGCTGCGCGCAGGTCGGCAGAGATTTCGATATGGACAAAGCCGTCGAAACCGGCCTCGCGCAGCAATTGCCCCTGAGCGTTGGACAGCGCGCCCAGCTCGCCAGTGTCGCCGGGATAGACGAGCACGGGAACGGGCGCGAAGGCCATGCTGAGGCAATCCGCTAGATCAAGCAGACGCTCGCTCGGCTCCTCAGTACCATTGCTCAGAATCATGCCAGCACTTTGCGCAGCCACGCTGTCTCGGCGATCTCCGTCAAAGCCGTGCAGCTGCACGTTGAGGCCATTTGGCGCAGCCTCTGCAAAAGCAAGCGCAAAGGCGCTGAACAGGTGATCCTTGGTGCGGGCCAAATCGAGCGCATACTCGCACCCGCTGGTCTTGCGGCGCGGCGCAGAATTCCACGCGGCGGCCCGCGCGCTGGTTTCTAAGAACAGGGCAGAGGCGAGGCTGCCGGTGTGACGATCTGAACCGCGATGCGGCGCAGTGATCGCGAGTGGCGGCCCGGCCCCTTCGCGCACCCAATAGATCCCGCGTGCCTGACAATCGCCAGCGCCTTCGCTTAGCAGCATAGCGCCTTCAGCGCCGGGCACAGCCGAACCATTAAGGCCCAGCTCTGCAAGGTCAGCCAAGCGATCCTTGTTGCCGGCAAGCAGTTCAGCAAAGGCGCTTTGCGCGCGGGCCAGATCGGCATTATCGGCAAAGGCTGTGCCTTGTACCTCGCCAAAGGGAGGGAACAGATAGGCTGCGCCCGCGAAAATTGCGGCAGCAGCGCCGCCCGCTAGGATTGGTTTTGCGCGGCTCATGGCGCATCACTTTCGCCAAAGCTCTCGGAGATATCGTCGCGCGATGCCTCATACAGCACCAGCATGGTGTAATCACGCCCGCTAATGCCCAGCGGACCCACCGCACGCCATTGGTTGCGGCCCAGGTAAAAGCGCTCTTCACGGGTGAGCATTTCGGCGGGAAAGGCATTGGCCTCGGTCAGGCGGTCACGCGTCTCATCGCTTAGCCGCCGATACGCTGCGAGCGATTGCGCGCCGAGATAGGTGCGCTGTTCGAACACCTGCACATCCACGCCGACAATGCCGCGCTCAATGTCGAACATTTCCAGTTCCAGCCGCGCGGCGGGCACGGGGCTTTCGACCAGCAATTGGTCTTGCTCGGCGACCAATTCGGCCTGAGTACGGAAGAACCGCCAGGTGTTGCCTGAGGCAAACACCACGTCCGGCGAATCCGCTTGCAGATAGGCGTCATGGACAGAAATCTCTTCGCCATCTGCGCTAATCCAGCGCATCCGCAGGCCGTAGACAAAGCCTTTTTCGAGCCCGCGCACATCCTCTGTCACCGAAGGGGCGAGCAGGATTTTGGCTTGGGTCACCGGCTGAGAGAAGGTGAAGGCCAGCTCGTCATTTTCTGGAATTCGGTAAACGATGGAGCGTTTTGAAATGCGGGCATCGCGCGCGGTGATATCGCGCACATCGGTGAGATAGTTTGCGAGCGGGATTGCATATTCGCGCCCGGCCCAGCCCGAGGCCAGCGCCAGCACAGCAAACACCAAAGACTTGGCGAGCATGGACAAAGTCATTCTGCACGCTCCCCGATGCCAGGGAACATTAACCAGCCAAAGGCATAGCGCCGCTCGCTGGTGCTTTCGAAATAGCGCAGCGACATGCTGGGACGAGCCTCCATGCCCGCCTGATTGTGAGCATTGGTAACCGTTTCAGCGCGCAGCCCGGCGCTGCGCAGGGCAGAGATGACCTCGCCAAATGCAGGCTGTTCTGGCCCAATGCGGTCTTTCGCCACCAGCACATCAACGCCGCCGCGATAGTTGACTGCTTCACGTGGGCGGGCGCGTAATTGGAAGACCATCGGATCCTCCACGCCTTCTTGGCTGCGGACCCATTCCTGCCATGTGACATCAAAGATCGTGTGCGGATCGCGCAGGAAACTGTCGCTTCGGTTGGCGACGAACAAGGCGTTTGAACCCCATTTGCCATGCACCGCTACGCCAACCCGGGCGGGCAGGACGCCGCGTGAGTTTTCAAAGGTCAAAACTGCTTTTTGCGGCTCTTGCCCCTCGGCGAGGAAGATATTGCCTTCATCGCGGCCAGCCGCCGACAGGCTCCAGTGCGTTTTGGAGCCGAAGCGGCAGCGAGTGATGTCCATGCCGGCCATTTGCGCCCCGGCGCTGGCAATTTCTGGTGTTTCACCAGCACGGACGCGCTCGATCATAGGCGCAGCGATTTCGAACCGGGCAAAGGCGAGTTGAGGCAGGTCGTCCCAATGGCTGTCTTCAGCCGCGCTGCGGGACAGGGTGCACACCTTTGGTTGTTCAGTCGGCCGTGCGGGCGTGGTCAGTCCGGCGATATGGCGCAACGACGCCTCGCTCAGCTCCAAGGTTGCATAGTCACCGCGCAGCCCGCGCCCTTCGCCAGCCAGGCTGACTTTGAGGTCGGGCGCGACTTGGCGCAAAGCCGCAACGTTGGCGGCGGCGGCTGCGCCATCGGCAAAGGCAAAACGCGATTCAGCATCCGGGCCCGCTGCGCTGACCACGATATGCGCAGTTTGCGTTGCATCGATAAAGATCTGAGCGATATTGCTGTCGCTAGTGCGTCCGGCTGGCGCTGGCGCAGCAAGCACGAGCCAGCGTGCATCCTGATTGCGTTGCAGAGCTAGCGCGGCATTGGCGAGGCCTGGCATGGCTGTGGGGTCAGGCAGGATGATCGCCTGATCGCGGGCAGCATTGGGGTCGAACACCAGCAATTCTGCGCCTTTGTCGTCATCGCGGATAATCGCGAGGCGACCGTCCTCGATCCGCAGCAAACGCCAACCGCTGGCGCGTTGATGAAATTCCGGCGCGATTTCAGGCACGCCTTCTTCGATCAGTTCAACCAGCCGCGAGAGGGTGCGACGGCCCTCGTTCGACAACGGCTGAGCCGCGCCGCGCATCACGCGGGTGTGCGCATCGCCGACCGCATTTACGATCAGCGCGTTGAGCTGAGGCGAATTGCCAGAGCGCAGGCCGTCAGCCTGAACCGGGCCATCGTTCCATGGCGCACGCGCGGTCGCAGCGGTCAGTGTAAAGCCAACGAAATTGCCGATCACCGCGCCAGCAAGGCTGACCTGCAAGGTGGAACGGGCAACGCGCGGGAAGATGTCTTTGTCATGCGCTTTGATCGCGATCAGCGTGGAGAGCAGATAGCCGAAGCCGAAGAAGTCGGTCGTCTTTACGTCAATCCCCTGCCACACGATGAACCAGCCCAGCGCCATTTTCCAAGCGAAGCTGATGTTGAAGAAGAGCAGCAGTTTGCGCCCGCCCTCCAGCGTGACATTGGCCATAAACGGCAGCTGCAGGATCATCCGTGCGATGCAATAGATCAGGATCGCCTCGCCGAACGAGGTCAGGATTTTGGTCGGCTGATACCATTGCAGCGCGATCAGCGCCGGGATCAGAATGCCGGAGAAATCCCAGCCATATTTGACGTTGTAATGGCTCGCGATCAGCGCTGTCAGCGTCAGGATGATATAGGCTTTGGGGCTGGCGAGGATCGAGCTTGCGAGCCCTTCATAGAGGTAGAACACGCCGCTGATGCGGAAATTGGTGATCTCCATCAGGCCGTAGCGAACGATCAGATAGGTGAGGCCGATGGTGACGCAGGCCATTGGCAGGCCGCGTTTGAGGCCCGGTTTCCAAAACTGGTTCGCCATCAATGAGATGATGACGAGGCCGAAGCTTTGCAGATTGTTTTCCCAATCGATCCGCCGGTCAAAGTTTTCCTCCAGCCAGCCTGAAAATTCCGGCAGCAGCAGGCCGTCAAACGACAGACGCACCGCGATGCTGGCGAGGATCAGACCCATGAAACGGTCGCGGCCAAACAGGCTGGGGAAGCGACCCGGCGCAATCTTTTGCGAGAACACCCAGACGATGAGATACGCGACGATCGCCTCAACACTGATCACGAGCGCCGCGAACGGCTTCACGATCATCAGCGGGACGAGATAGCCCGGCACCACCAGACCCGACAGCACCCAGCCATAGCGCAGGTTGAAAAAGCACATGACGAACACACCGACCCACACGGTCGTGATGATCGATCCGGCCAATCCGCCTTCAGGAAATATGGTGAGAGGAAAAAGGTCCACGGCGTATTATCTCAGCCCTGCTCCGCCGCTGGTTCAGCCGATACCGGCGCGCTTCCACCCGCCAGCGCGCGGGCTGCGCGTTTGACCAGTTCAGCAGGCTCCACCGGCTTGCGAGCGATATCGACCACACCCAGGGCATGATACTGCTCGGTCAGCTTCTCTTCGGTTGCAGAGGACACGATCATCACTGGCGGGCGATGCGCGCCGCTTTCGGCCAGCAGACGCAGGAATTTGATCCCGTCAATCTTGGGCATAACAAGGTCGAGCAGGATCAGGTCAAAGCACGTTGCTTTAACCTGTTTGAGGCCTGCATCTCCGTCGCTTGCGACGTCTACGTCATAGCCTTCTAGCTGCAGCGTCAGCTGCAACAGCCCCGCCAGAATGGGATCGTCATCGATCACCAGAATACGCGCCGCCATCAGCCGACCCCCCGCAAATCTACATTAAATCCAAAGCCATTGGACTGGCTGCCCCAATAGGAAACGCTGGCTGACCAGCGCGTGACCTTGGCCATGCCCTCGCCGATCACGCGGTATTCGCCGACCGCGCCTTCTTCGTAATTGGCGATCAGCCACAACAGCCGGTCAAAGCCGATTCCGAAGCCGCCAGAAATGCGGATGTGCGTGCGTCCTTGCAGCTCCTCGAGCTTCAGTTTGACCACGCCGTGCTGCGGCGTATCGGCGATCACCACGCGCAGCATCGCGACCAGCATGTCAGCCAGCGCATTCGGCTCTGCCAGAGTGAAACCGCTGACGCTGGGGTGCTCTGCTTCGATGATAACGCCAAGCTCGTCGGCGAGGGTGGAGGCGCGCGCGATTGCGTCTTTGGCAACGGCGGCGGCATCCACTGGATAACAGGCCTCGGTAAGGTCGCGCGTGTCAGAACGGATCAGCCCAGCAACCTCGTCCAGGCGGCTGGTCGCGCGGCGAGCGGTCTCGCTAATGCGCTCAACCACGCTGCGCACTTGCTCGCTGGCCAGGCGCTCGTCACTGGCGAGCTGAGAGCCGAGCAGGATCGCCTCAAAATCATTGCGCAATTGCAGATCGATGAATTTCGCCACCGCTTTTCGCAGGTCAGCGGCGCGGTTCACGTCGCGCATATCAATCGCTTCAAGCACCAGAATGCGGTCCGCCCCGTGAGCATGGCTGACAGGCGCGGCAAGTCGGAGCATCCGCTCGCTTTGGCGATTGCCGTCGCCCAGATCGCGCATCGGCATGCGCATTTCAGAGCCGTTGAGCATCAGATCTTCGATCAGCGCCTCGACCCGCTCTGCATCGAGCTCTGTCAGCGCCAGCAATGCCTCCGACAGCGAGGTGTCGAACAGGCCTAGCCCCGCTTCACGGTACAGCTCCTGCATCGCTTCATTGGCGTGCAGGGGAGAGCCGATAAGGTGGAAAATGATGACGGCGGTGTCGATTGTGTCGAACCCGCGGCGCACTTGCTCAGATTCGTTGGCGACCAGCGCGATGGCGCTTGCGACCTTATCATCAAGCGGCAGATAGCGGCTGTCCTGGCTGGCCCGCGCGTTAAGCTCAGCGCGCCAGCGGAACAGCTCGCGGAAACTCGTGACAATGGCGCGCACCAGATGCGCCGATTTGCCCGGTGTTGCGGTGTCGGGCCGGGTGTGGAGCCAGAACAATTGCTGATCGCCCGCACCGACCCAGCCGATGCGTGCTTCGCCAGCCCAGCTGGGGACGATGTCGGCGGCATCGCGCACGGCAAAGGTCGCGCGCAGGTCTTTCAGGATCGCGGCGAGTTGTTTCGGCGCAATGGCAATGTCTTCAATCGAGGCATTGTTTGCCGCGACCGGCTCCAGCTGGCCATTGGGCAGCAATTCGACCAGCAGGCTGCGCTCAACCCCGGCATATTGCGCGGCGGAACCAAGCAGCTGCGGCAGGCGCGCGCCTTCGCGCAAGGCCGAGCGGTTGAACGAGGTTTGCACTGCGCGTGAGGCGGTGCGTTCCAGGCGGCGATCTTGTGAGGTTTCGCGCTCGATCACGCGTTGGAACGTGATGATCCACGGCGCCAGCATCAGCGCGGCGACGGGCAGCAGGGTGTTCGTAAACAGCAAAACGGCCCAGCAGGTCGCGGCGATGAGCAGACTGAAACTGATCGGAACCAAGACCGCCAATCGCTTGGGATCGGTCTCTCGGTAGACCAGCGCCAGCAGCGCGCCGAGCGCCAGCAGCATGACCCAAACTTGCCAATCGCGGGCGTAATAGCTGATTTGATCCGTTCTCAGCGCGTTCACCGCATGGGCGCGGAAAATCGCCTCGCTGGTGGAATGATCATTCGGGCTGAGCGGTGTGCTGAGCGAACCGCGCAGTGCCTCTGGCCGCACCACCATTGCGACCAGCCCGGCCAGTTCGCCCGGTTGGATCTCGCCGCTGGTTAGCTGGCTGGCCTTCAGGATCGGAATGCTTTGACGGCTTGGCATCGGCACCAGAAACTCGCCGCGCGCCGGGCTTTTGCCCGCGAGCGCAGCGCCAAACACAGGAATGCTTTCGCTGCGTCCCGGCAGAACCGCCGATTGCGCGCGGTTGATGCCATATTGCGCCGGGGCCAGGGACCGAGCCGCTGGGATCGCTGATCCGGCATTGCCTGCGGCCTCTAGCTCCCAGCTTTCATTTTCGGGCAATTGCTGCGCTGGCAGACCAACAATGACGGGAACAGAGCTTGACGCCACGCGGCCGCGATCAGCGCCGAGATAGCCGATCCGCTCAACGCCCAGATTGGCAAGCGAGCGCTCCAATGCAGTAAATTGCGCTGGGTCTTGCGCGGCAAATCTAGGATCGCGCTCAATCACCACTACGCTGGGTTGGCTGCCTGCTTGATTGACGGTGACGGCATCGAAGAAACGTCCATCCATTTGCGCAAAGGCGCCAAACTGATGGAGGACGGCCAGCGCAATCGCGACCAGCAGCGGACCGAGCCATTGGCCCAGCAGCTCTCGCCGGACAGCGCGCATGCGCCGCGAGCCGCGCGAGTTCGTGCGCGCGGGTGCGGAGCTTGATGGTTTGCTGTCTTCCAGCGCAGGTGTAGGCGAAAGCGCGGTCACGATGTGTATGGGATCAGCAGATGATGGAGCATTGCGGCCTCATTCGCCCCTGCCGCGATGCGGGCAGATACGAGAATGACGACAATGCTTACCCAGCTGCCAATATGCCCCAGACCCCCTTTGTTTTCCCGCCCAAGCTGGCCGTTTCATCGGCCATGAATGGGTGGGCGCGGCCGGAGCGATCCGGCCAAGCAGCCAGCAAAGCTGCCTTTCATGGTTATTACTCAGGGTCTGGCGCTAAGGAATTATCCCTAATTAACCGTTAATCATCACGGGCTTGTTTATTAGGGGGCTGTGCGGCCTGTGCAGGAAAGACGGCTGCAGAGCACGCGAGATGTAAAATGACGTCACGAAGGAGTGAACGCGTTTTCAGCCCGCTGGCTTAGGTAAACATCGTTAGCTCCGTCTTAATCATATTCTTACATAAGCGCCGGGTGAAACAAGCATCAAACACCCAGTGGGCGACCGCCAAAGCCGGTGCCAGCGCGAAAGCGCTGCGCGTTCTGCTGGCCGAAGACACGCCGATCAGCGCTGAGGCGATGCGGGCCATGGCCGAGCATTTCTCGGTCGAGATGGATATTGCCGCCAACGGGCTGGAAGCGATCGACATGGTCGAGGCTGCAAAAGCCGAAGGACGGCCCTATTCGCTGATGCTGGTCGATGTGATGATGCCGATTTTGGACGGTGTTGAGACCACCAAGCGCCTGCGCGCTCGCGGGTTCGACGCCGACGCGCTGCCGATTATTGCGGTCACGGCCGCCACCAGCTTTGACGAGATCCGCTCCTACCGCGCCTGCGGGATGCAGGCCTTTCTGGCCAAACCGGTCGCGCTTAAGGATCTGGGCGCCACTTTGGAGGCGTGGGGCCACAAGGCGGATAAACGAGGATCAAAACCAGCCTCCACGATTGAGCCAGCGCTGATGGAGGCGCTGGAACAGCAGTTTCGAGACCGCAATACGCGCACGCTGAAACTGGTTGAGGCCGCGATCAAAAACGCTGATTTCAGCGATGCAACCATCGATGAAATCAGGCACTTGCTGCATCAAATCGCTGGAACCGCGACAACGTTTGGCGACCCCAAGCTAAGTGAGATGGCGCGCCGCCATGAGCATGCGCTGATCGAAGCAGAAATGGATGAGGAGGAGCTCAAGGAGCGCCTCCGGAAGGCTGCGAAAAGCCTCAATGAAAGGATCAAGCCGTGAAGTTTCCGTTTGTTATGGCCATGCCGCAACGCATGAAATGGCTCGGCCCGGCTCTGGCTTTGGCCGTTCTCGGCTCGCCTGCGGGCGCGCAGGTGACCGGCCCGCAAGAGGACGTGGTCGCCGAAAAAACTGCCATTGAAGACCGCGTCCAGTTCGACGGTCTGGTCGAAGTTCGCGGCGTCGAATCCGATCTGGATTTCGACCAAGGCGATGCGATAGACAGCTCCGGCGTCGGCATACGCGCTCGGCTTGGCGTGACATTTGACCTCAGCGAGACGACCAGCGTCCGGGCGGAGGCCGAAGGACGCCTGTTTGAGTTTCGCGATGACGGCCGCGACGGCCTGGAAACGGCGGTTGGACGTCTGCACGTGACGCATCAGGTATCTGACGAGTTTCAGCTGCGCGGGCATTTGCGCCGTTATGAAAATATTGCGGTTTTGGAGGCGTTTAGCGCCGATCAGACCAGCGTCGGCGCGCGCGTGCAATGGCAGCGCGGCAACGACCGTGTGCGCGCCACCGCCGAATATCGCGAGCGCGAATATGACACCACTGTGGGCGGTGATGGCGATGGCTATCAGGTGACCGCGCAATACAATCGCCGCCTTGGCCCCTATCACTGGGTTCGCTTGGACGTCCGCCAAGAGGACATGCAAAGCGATAATGAGCCGCGCCGCAGCTTTGAACGGCAAAGCGCGCGGGTGAAATACAGCCTCCCGATTGCCAAGCGTCTGCGTTTTCGCCCGTCGCTCGAATATCGCCAGTGGGATTATGACGCCCGCGTGGCTCAGGGCGATCCCAACGGCGCGCTGCGTGAAGACAGCTATGTCGCGCCCGCAGTGGAGCTTGCCTGGGGACGCGCATCGCGCGGTCTCTATGCCAATGCCAGCGCGGAATACCGTCTCAAATCCTCCAATGATGAACGGTTCGACGATGACGCAATCCGGGTCGGTGTGCGGGTAGGCTATCGCTTCTAAGCTGGGCTGAAGAGCCCCTCAGCGTCGCCTGATCGGCCCATGGCGACGATTCGCTTTGCCGTGATCGACCTGTGCAAATTAAGGGGTTCAAAATCCGCTCTACCGGGCGTGAGGGCCCGAAAATTAACTTCCTTTTAGGTACATTGGTTTCCTTTTTCTAACGAGGTCCATGCGTATTGTTGCTGAGCGACGGGCACATCAGTGTCCATGATTCGTTTAGGAGACCAAATAATGAAAACCGCATTGATTGCCGCTGTTGCCGTACTCTCGGCTAGCACCTCAGCTTTCGCTCAGGATGCGACCAGCACAGACACCGACGTAACCGTCGATAACGATCTGGTTGATGTCGATACTGACGTGACCATCGTTGAAGACAGCTTCGACGACAACACCGACAACTTTAACGATAGCTTCGACGATAACTCGGACAACAACAGCTTCAACGACAACTCAAACCGTGAGTTCAACGACAGCTTTGATGACAACCGCGATTACGTTGACAGCTTCGACGACAACTCGGACAACATCGCTCAGGGCGTAGGTTCGAACAAAAACTACAACTTCAACGGCGCTGCAATCGTTGCAGACACCGCTCTCTCGAACGTCGTAACCGGCGTCGACGTTGACTACGGTGATCTTGGAGACACATCTCGTCTCAGCAACAATCTCGTCAACCGTGGCAGCTCTTTCCGCAATTATGCAGGCAACAATGCGCTGAACCAGAACACTGGTGTGGGCGCATCGCAAAATGCCAGCGTTACCATCGCTGTTTCAGGCGACAGTTTCGGCGGAAACTAAGTCGTATTTCAGGTCTGCCTCGCGCCGCCTTCTCGCATGGGCGGGCTGGCGCAGGCACCTGAAAAACAAGGAGTCTAAGCTATGACTAAGATTAGCATGGCATTTGCACTGGCTGCCGCTGCGGTTGCTTCTCCGGCACTTGCCGAAGACGCGAAACCAGCGATTGCAGAGCAAAGTGCGCCTGCGGCAAAGTCAGTTTTTGCTGATGCCACTCCGGTGGACGAAGGCAAGCTGGCGAAAATCGCTGGTAAAGAAGATCTCACTCAGCTGACCAATTCGGATCAGACGAACAGCGTTGGCGGCAATAGCGTCGGCGACAATTCGAACACGGGTACGATCTCAATCAGCGACAATGCCTTTAACAACATGAATGGCATGACCATTCTCAATGCCAACACCGGCAATAACGTTGCGATCAACGCCTCTATCCAGGTGAACATCGCGCTTCCGGCGCAATAAGCCAGTACTGCACTATGGCATTTCGCGGCGTCTCACGAATGATCACGGCAATGGCAGGGGCTATGCTCCTGCCAGCTTGTGCCGCTGTGCCCGTCGATGACGGCGGGTTTCAGCTCACAACACATGCCGGCTCGCTGGCGCTGGAAACCGCGCCGCGCAGCATGGTCGAGACGCGCTATGACACGGTCGTTCGGCAGCAATTTGATTTCAGCTGCGGTTCTGCCGCGCTAGCAACGCTGCTGACGTACCATTACGGGCGCGAACAGGGCGAAGGCTTGGTGTTTCGCGGCATGTGGCGTGATGGCGATCAGGCGGCGATTCAAAAGCAGGGTTTTTCCCTGCTCGACATGAAACGTTACCTCGCCGCTCAGGGAATTGACGCAAACGGCTATAAGGTTTCGCTTGACCAAGTTCGCCAGGCTGAAACCCCGGGCATCGCGTTGATCGCGCCGAATGGATACCGCCACTTTGTGGTGGTTAAGGGCATTGAAGACGGCTTCGTCCTGGTCGGAGATCCCTCGCTGGGGCTACGCCGGATGGACCGCGAAGAATTCGAAGAAACCTGGAACGGCGTCTATTTTGTCGTGACAGGTGGAGCAAATATTAACCATCTTGCCTTTAATGCAGACGCGCAATGGGGCCGCGTCGCAGCATTTGGGGCGGACCAGGGCATGTTCCAGCCGGTGAGTCAGCAAGTGCTGAACCTTACCGCGCCGGGCTACGGGGAATTTTAATGACGCGATTTATTCGCTTTCTTGCTGTGATACTTGCCTTTGTGGCTGCACCTGTCGCTGCGCAATCGCCATTTGGCGTGGTTGCCGCGATGGATGACGCTGCTTTGGCGGGCGAACGCGGCGGATTTATTCTTCCCGGTGGCATCGATCTGGACATGGCTATCACCCAGGAAACCAGCATTGATGGAGAGCTCGTATTGCGCTCGTCCTATGTGCTGGCTGAGGGCGGACCCGTTGTATCGATTGAGCAAGTGTCTCAGGACGTGTCGGTGGAAACCGATGGCGACGATACAGGCAGCCGTATAACCATTTCGGTTCCTCAAACTCAGGTTGTTCACCTGGCAGGCCGGGCAACCGGCAGTATCATCACCAATTCCGCCGATGATCGCACCATTTCGACCGTCACCACCGTTGATCTCGACCTGTCGAGACTGGCAGTTGGTCAAATTGGTTCGCTTATTCCGTCTCTGGGTTCGCTTGCTGAGGATGCAGCAAACTTCAGTTTCGACTGACCTTAGTCGCGACTGTCCGGACGGATGGTAATACACAATGCGCAACGCATTTCTGAGCTTCGCTCTTATGGGCGCCGCTTTGCTCGCAGGGCCCGCAGCGGCCCAGGACGCTGGGCAAGGCGCTGGCACGCAGACGCGCGAAATCGAAATGGTTTCGCGGCCCGTGGTGCAGCCTGTTGGCACACGCTCTGCCACACCAGCGGCGCGCGTTGCTACAAAGCCGGACACACAGACTAAAACTCCCACAAATGCAGCTGAACTCGCGCAATTGCGCGCGGAAGTGTCGGCGCAGCGGGATTCGATCGCGCAGCAGATTAGCGCGCTTCAAGCTCAGCAAAACCAATTGGACGCGATGGAGCGGCGCTTGGCGCTTGCTCTAGGCGAAGAGCCAGTGGCTCGCCGGGCGGCCGCTACGCCTTCTCAGGCTCAGCCTGAGGCCGCGGCGCGCCGTGTCGCCTCTGCCGCTCCACAAGGTACTCAGAATGCGCCAGCGAGCGGTTCTCAGGGCCGTCCACAGGGCGCCGTGGGTGTTGCACCGGAAGATGCCGATCGCCAGCCAGAAATTGCCGCGCTGGGCCGTCAGGGCAGCGCAATCACCCAAAAGGGCAAGTTGAGCGGCGAGGTTGAGTGGAGCTATGCCCGCGCAGACCGCAACCGCGCCTTGTTCCGCGGCGTGGAAGTGGTCGAATCCGTCCTTGTTGGCGTGTTTGACATCAATGAAAGCCGCCAGGACGTGTTCACACAAAAGGTTGGCCTGCAATATGGCCTGACCGATGATCTCGAAATTGGCGTCGATGTGCCGTTTATCGCCCGTTGGGACACCTCAGTCCTGACGCCGGTCGCTGGGCCTGATGCCAACGGTGAAACGCGCGAGATCGACAACAGCGCCAACGGCTATGGCATTGGCGATGTCGAAGTGCTGCTGCGCAAGCAATTGCATGCTCCCAAGGGCTTTGGGGCCTATTTGATCGGCAATCTGCAGGTTGATATTCCAACCGGAAAAGGCCCATTCGAACTCACTCGTAACCAATTTGGTGAAGCGAGTGAAGCGGCAACGGGGTCAGGCTTCTGGGGTGTAACACCGGGCATCACCGCAATTATTCCAAGCGATCCTGGCGTTCTGTTCGGTAGCCTCAGCTACACCAAGAACTTCGCGCGTGACGTCAATGCGGTATTGCCGCCAGTGCAGATCGAGCGAGTGGATCCCGGTGACGTCATTTCCTTCAGCGCTGGGGTTGGCCTTGCGCTCAACCCGCGCCTGTCGCTCAACTTTGGCTATGCCCACAGCTGGGGCTTTGGCACCGAGACCACCACCCGGGCTCTAACCGAGGGTGCGGAAGCGGTTACTCAAAGTTCACGCGATCTCCAAATTGGACGCTTCCTGTTTGGGACGACCTATAAGATCAATCCGAAGACGAGCGTGAATTTCGGGATCGAAGCGGGCCTCACCGATGATGCCACCGATATGCGGGCGGTCATTCGCTTCCCGTTCGTATTCTAGAGAATCTTTTTTGTGGCGCGGTTCGTCTTAAAGACTCAAATCACGCCCAGCCGTTTTCAAGAAATTCCAGCGCGCAGCCAGCGAGCATCGCTGCGCCTCTAGGCAGTGCGCTCTCGTCAACATGCATACGCGGTGAGTGAATGGCGCAGCAGCTGCTCCAGTCCTCCCCATCCGGCGCCACGCCGAGGAAGAACATCGCGCCCGGCACCTTTTCCAGCACGTAAGAGAAATCCTCTGCGCCCATGATCGGGTCGGCCAGGTCGCGCCAGGCGTCTGATCCGCTGTCGCTCAAAGCACTCGCAACCTTGCGGCCCAGCTCCACCGCGCGGCCATCGCACAGCGTCACGGGAAAGCCCGGTTCGATCTCGCAAGCCGCCGTGACGCCATAAGCCGCCGCCGTATTAGACGTGACGTCAGTCATCAGCCGGTGCACTTTCGCGCGGTTTTCTGCGGTTAAAGTGCGGATCGTGCCTGACACAGTGGCGTCATCTGGGATGACGTTATGCGCCGTGCCAGTGTGGATTTGCGTCACAGTGACCACGACGGCGCTGGCGGCATTGAAGCGCCGCGTTACCATGGCCTGCACAGCGCCAACGATGGCTGCGGCGGCAGGAACGGGGTCTTCGCAATCATGCGGCATAGAGGCGTGGCCGCCCTTCCCCGTCACGGTAATCGTGAATTGGTCGGCGGCTGCCATCAGCGGCCCCGGCTTGCCCGCAACCACGCCATACGCAGCGTTCGGCATGATGTGCAGCGCAAAGGCGGCATCGGGCAACGGGCGATCGCCCACGCCTTCCCCGCCAAGCAACCCATCTTCCAGCATAAAGCGCGCGCCGTGATATCCCTCCTCACCCGGTTGAAACATGAAATCGACCTCGCCTGCGATATCGGCGCGGCGCGCAGCGAGCAGCTTGGCAGCTGTCACCAGCATGGCGGTGTGGGTATCATGCCCGCAGGCGTGCATTCGCCCCGGGATCGTGGAGGCAAACTCGAGATCGGTTTTCTCCGCCATCGGCAAAGCGTCCATATCTCCGCGCAGGACAACCCGTTCGCGGCCCGATGTGCCCGGTTTCGCGCCTTTCAGCGTCGCGACCGCTCCGGTGCAAGAAGTGCCGATCCGCCATTCAAGATCGATATCAGCCAGCGCCTCGCGCACTTTCGCCAGCGTTTTGGGTGTCTCCAGGCCCAGTTCCGGTTCGGCATGGATCGCACGGCGCAGAGCGACAAGGCTAGGGCCAAGCTCCTCAGCAGAGGCGGCAAGATCGGGCGAAATGAGCGCGGATGTCAGCATAAGACGCAGTCTAACCCCGCTCACCACCTGCGGGCCAGCCCGAATTGTGCGCGCTGCACCGTATCTGCTGCACAGATGCCTCGGACGGTCGCAAAACTGGGCTTGCCATGGGCAATTTAGCCTCGATGTAACCAGCAGCGCCCGCCAACCGTAACGTCAGCAGAGCGAGAAATTTCTGGCAGACTAACCCCGTTTGCCGCTAGGAGCCGCAATTATGGGCACGTCGATATACGAATTTCCGCAAAGTTCGCAGCCGGATGCTGCGCGCGGAGCCGTGTCTGCGCCCCGTTCTGGGCCGCGCCGCCCGCGCGCGCCGGGTGAAGCGCCGACTGTTGGCGTGATCTACAATCCGCGTAGCCACCGCAACAAAGGCCAGGACTTTGACTGTGGGATCAGCCCGGATGTTTACATCGTGCAGCCCGGCGATCGCAATCAACTGCCTCAGGCCCTGTCCAGTCTCGCCAAGCGCGGGATCGATCTGCTCGTCATCAATGGCGGCGACGGAACCGTGCGCGATGTGCTGACCTGCGGACAGAGTATTTTCGGCGATGATTGGCCGCCGATTGCGGTCTTGCCGAAGGGTAAGACCAATGCGCTGACGGTTGATCTCGATGTACCGCTCGATTGGACGCTGCAAGGCGCGATCGATGCGCTCGATAATGGCGGCCGGATTTTGCGCCGCCCAATGGCGCTGACCGCGCTGACCGGACCCAAGTCACGCGTTCTGGGCTTTATCATGGGCGCGGGCGCATTTGCCCGGGCAACCACGCAAACTGGCCAAAGCGCGCATCGGCTGGGTGCTTTCGATTCCGTCGTTGTGGCCGTGGCCACCGCATGGGTGATCCTGCAATCGCTGCTTGGTTCGCCTACTAATGTTTGGCGCCGCGGCGCGGAGATGGAACTGAGACTTGGGCCGAACGGCGCGCTGATGGAACATAGCGGACACGGCGATCCTAAACGGCGGCAATTGCTGTTTGCCTCCACCTTGGAGCGCTTGCCTGCTGGCCTTAAGCCATTTGGCAAGCTCACCAAGGGCCTGCGACTGGTCGCACTCGATCAAATCACCCGCCGTACCGCTGCTTTGCTGCCGATTTTGACGCGCGGGTGGACGCCGAAGAACCTGCGGGAACGCGGCATTCATCAGGTTAGCGCGCCCAGCTTTACGCTCGATATTGATGGCCAGGTGATTTTGGACGGTGAGGCATTTCCGGCTGGGAAATACCGGATCGAGCAAAGCCAAGAGCTGGAATTCGTAACCCCGTGAACGCGCAGAAGCAGGCGCCAGCGGCGCTTGAGGCGCGCATCACCAAACAATTGGCCGCGCCGATTGGCGATGAAGTGCGCAGCTTTGCAGCCGCTCTGGGCGAGGCGGCGGGTGCGCGCGCAGTGCTGTTCTATGGGTCGAACTTGCGCACCGGATCGCTTGAAGGCGTGCTCGATTTTTACGTCCTGCTGCCTGGTGATCAGATCGAGCGGATTTGGCCGCGCGTCAGCTATCATGAGTGGGAGATTGGCGGAGGCGTCACGCTGAGGGCCAAGGTTGCGACCATGTCTTTGGCCGCTTTTGCGAGAGCCGCGGCAGGAGAACTCACCGACACCACGATTTGGGCGCGCTTCGTTCAGCCCAGTGCGCTGATCTGGACCAGTGATGACGCTGCGCAGGCTGACGTCACGGCGGCTGCCGCACAGGCAGCGATGACCGCGGCACGGCTGGCCGCCGCGCTAGGGCCCAAAACTGGCAGCGCAGAGGATTATTGGCGCGCTCTGTTTCAGGCGACTTACAAAGCGGAATTCCGGGTCGAAAAAGCGGGACGCGAGAACGATATTCTCTCGGTCAATGCGGAGCATTTTAGCGGCCTGCTACCACTTGCACTCGCCGCACAAGGCATTGAATTTGATAGAGATGGTGAGCAATTAACGCCGCACCTCCCGGCGGCCGAGCGTGCGCGCATATTGGCTTGGTGGAGCAAGCGCAGACGGCTAGGCAAACCGCTCAATTTCCTGCGGCTGATCAAAGCCAGCACAACCTTTGAGGGCGCAGCGCGCTATGCCGCGTGGAAGGTGGAGCGCCACACCGGAATGCCGGTCGAAGTGACGCCGTTTCGCGAGAAATACCCTCTATTGGCGGCGCCCGGCGTGCTGTTTGCACTGTGGCGGCACCGCCGTCAGAGCTGAGCCTTAGCTGAAATACTTCATCTGAATGGCAATCGAGCTGACGCCTGCGCCGGCGTTAAAGCGCGTTTTGCTCACACTCGGCTTGCCCAGATTGAAGATATTGATCGATGGGTTGCGCGACATCGCGCCGCCATCCTGACGAATATCGGTTTCGCCATTGCCATTGGCATCATGTCGCGCGGCGATCGCATAGCTACCGCTCGCGGGCACGGGCATGCAGAACGTCATATTGCCCTTGCGCGCGGGCACCTCAATCCGGTTGAGCCAGCGCCCTTTCGCAAGCCATTCGGTCTTAGTACCGCGATACAGCTGCACCCGAACCTTGCCGGTTGCGCTTTTGATGCCGGACACGGTCACGCGCACGGCGGGCCCTTTGCCAGGCGCGCATTTGCGCATGTCATTGGAGATTTTCTGGCGATATTCGCTCTGCGCTGCGGCGGGCGTGGACAGCGCAGCCGCGCCTGCCAGCGCCAGTCCAAGCGCGCTCAATCCTGCGAAAATAGTCTTCATACTAACCTTCAATTTCTGTCTTTTGCCCCGGCTGCGCCGTTTTGATACGCAGCGTTTCTAACCCATTGTTGGGCCTGTACACCCACGCTTATGGCCGTGCCGCGCTGAATTACGGCTGAATTCGTCTGATTTGATGCGTTCAGGCTTGGTAGAGGCGCAGCTCGGCTTAACTCCCGTGGAAAAGGGTAAAACGGCGGTTGTTCGCCGATTCGCAGGCCCTTACTTCGGCATTAACCTGGCATAGTGCAAATTTCGTGTCGCTAGGACACACGGCAATGGACCCGTCATGGCAGCACCGCTGATTTCTCCCTCTATTCTATCGGCTGATTTTTCGCAGCTCGGCACAGAAGTGCGCGCGATTGATGAGGCGGGCGCTGATTGGATCCACATTGATGTGATGGATGGGCATTACGTGCCAAATATCACCATTGGTCCTGATGTGGTGAAGGCGCTGCGTCCGCACACGGCCAAGACGTTTGACGTGCATTTGATGATTTCGCCGGTTGATCCCTATCTTGAAGCATTCGCTGAGGCGGGCGCGGATATCATCACCGTTCACCCAGAGGCTGGGCCGCATTGCCACCGGACATTGCAGGCGATCCGGGCGCTCGGCAAAAAGGCGGGGGTGGTCTTGAACCCTGGCACACCGGTCGAAGTGCTCGACAATCTGATTGACCTTGCCGACCTGATCCTGGTGATGAGCGTCAATCCCGGCTTTGGCGGGCAGAGCTTCATCCATTCGCAATTGGCCAAGATTGAGCGCATTCGCGCGATGATTGATGCGACGGGCCGCGATATTCACTTGGAAGTGGATGGCGGGGTGAACCCGGAAACCGCTCGGATGTGCGTTGATGCCGGGGCCGATGTGCTGGTTGCCGGGTCTGCCACGTTTAAAGGCGGACCAGATCATTACGCTGCCAACATTTCTGCGCTGAAGGGCAAGGGGTAATGGACTCGCTGTTTCGCGACACTGAGGGGGAGGCCCGCGATGAAGCGGGGGCAAACGCGCCTGCTCAGCCTAGCGAAACAGAAACGGATGAGCGCCAGCCCAGCCTCGCGATCCCGCTGCCCGATGGCGATGAGCGGTTGATTGCGCCAGCGGGTGACGGCTCTGACGGCGCGCCTGAATATGGCGAGACGCCTGCACCCTTGGCGGCTGACCGCGCGCTAGCGCTAACCGATGTGATTGCCCCGCGGGCCAGCCCGGGCGAAGCGATGCTTCGCTTTGCTTACCGTCTCGGCGTGCCGGGTCATGCATTGTCCGCGCCATTCCGCCGCCCGCGCAAAACGCGCGTTTTGGCGACGGTCGACAGCCCTCTGAAGGGGGATCGGTCTTCTGGCATTGCGCTGAGGGCGGGACATTTCCTGATCAATGGCGCGAAATTGCCAATTGCGCGGGTTGAATTTGATTCCTCCAATCGTCTTGGTCCTGTGTTTGATCAGCTCGTTCACGGCTTTGGCTGGCTGCGCGATCTTGCGTGCAGCGCGCCGCGTGAAGACTGCGTGCCTGTGGCAGAGCGGATCACCCGCGCCTGGCTCAATTCCTGCCCATCGACCGGCAAAGGCCGGGCCTGGGATGTGGAGCTGACCGGGCAACGGCTGCTCGCTTGGTTGGTTCATGCGCCGCTGGTGCTGGCGGGCGGCGATCCAAAGCTTAAGGTGCGGCTGCTCAGCGTGATCGAGGACACCGCGCGCTGGCTTGATCGCAATGTCTCCAACAGCGGGGTCAGCGGGCTGGGTCAACTCGCCGGTTGGTCTGCGATCACCGCTGCGGGATTGTTGCTGCCAGAGGGCCGCCCTCGCCGCCTCTATGGTGAGGCTGGCCTGATCCGCGCATTGGGCGATCTGGTGGCGGAAGATGGCGGCGTTTTGTCGCGCTGTCCCGATGCTCAAATGCTCAGCCTCGCGCTGCTGATCGATCTTGATGCCTGTTATGAGGCGGCGAATATCGAGCCTCCGCAAGCCTTTGGCGTGATGCGCGAATTGCTCGTGCCGCCGCTTTTGACCTTGCGCCATGGCGATGGGGCGCTGGGCAATTGGCAGGGCAATGGCGCGATCAGCGCGGACCGGGTCTCGGCTTTGATCGCGGCAAGCGGCATTCGCGCGCGTCCGCTCAAAGATGTCGAACATTGGGGCTATCAGCGGCTGCGCGGCGGCCAAACGGTGGTGCAATTTGACGCGGCCCCGCCGCCGCGTGCGCGCCACACCCGCTGCGGCTGCGCCTCCACTCTGGCGTTTGAAATGTCCGACGGGCCTCAGCGTTTGGTTGTCAACTGCGGCGGCTCCGCGCTAGCTGGCGGGCAAATCCCTGCCCGCATTCGCCAGGGCCTGCGCGCAACAGCGGCGCATTCCACTCTGGTGCTGAACGATGCCAATTCCACGGCAGTGAAACTGCACGGTAAGCTCGGCAAAGGCGCGGAGCTGGTCGAGGTTGAACGGCGCCTGATCGGAGAGGGCAGCTCTGGCAAAGGCAGCCATGCGGCGACCTTGATTGAGGCCAGCCATGATGGCTATGCGGCCCGCTTTGGCTTGACGCATCGCCGCACATTGGCGCTGCGCGGCGACGGCACGGAGCTGTCTGGGCAAGATGTATTGCTGCCCGCATCGCGCAAGACCAAGCGCGGCAAGATCAGCTTTGCCATCCGTTTCCACCTTGGGCGCGGGGTTGAGGTGCATCTGTCCGATGACAAGCGCGGGGCCAGCCTGCTGCTGCCCGATGGCGGCCTGTGGCAATTCCGCATGCGCGGCGATGACGAGACGGCCACTTTGAACTGCGAAGACAGTCTGTGGGTCGACGGCGCAGGCGCGCCGCACGCGACCGAGCAATTGGTTATCGAAGGTATGACATCGCGCAGCGGAGGGGAATTCTCCTGGCTGCTAAAGAAAATGGGGTAAGGCCCGGAGGGCCCATCTATGGCTGATAAAACGATCAAACGGGCATTGCTTTCAGTGTCCGACAAAAGCGGATTGGCAGAGCTGGGCAAGGCCTTGGCAGCGCGCGGGGTTGAGCTGGTCAGCACTGGCGGCACGGCAAAGGCGCTGCGCGAGGCGGGTCTGGACGTGCGCGATGTTTCTGAGCTTACCGGCTTTCCAGAGATGATGGATGGCCGGGTGAAAACCCTGCATCCAACGGTGCACGGCGGATTGCTCGCGCTGCGCGACAATGATGAACACGTTGCTGCAATGGATGAGCACAGCATTGGCGCTATCGATCTGGTTGTCGTCAATCTCTACCCGTTTGAGGCAACCGTTGCGAAAGGCGCGGACCGGGCCGAGATCATTGAGAACATCGATATCGGCGGGCCAAGCATGGTCCGCTCTGCGGCGAAGAACCACGGTTTTGTGACGATCATGACCGATGCCGCTGATTACGCAGAACTGCTGGAAGAGCTGGACGCCAATGATGGCGCGACGTCAGATGCGTTTCGCCTCCGTATGGCGGGCAAGGCCTATGCCCGCACGGCGGCCTATGACGCGGCGATTGCCAATTGGTTTGCGTTCGGCGATGCCTTTACCAATCCGCTGGGTGCAGAGGCGCTGAAAGCGACGCCATTTGTCGACACCATGCCACTGGCGTTCAAACGTTCAGACACTTTGCGTTACGGCGAGAACCCGCATCAGCAGGCGGCGGTCTATGTTCCGCAATCGGTTGGCGCAGCGGGCGTTCCGCAGGCGGAGCAATTGCAGGGCAAGGCGCTCAGCTACAACAATTTGAACGATGCGGATGCGGCGCTGGAATTGGCGGCGGAATTTGCGGGCAGCGACCCAGCGGTCGTGATCGTCAAACACGCCAACCCTTGCGGTGTCGCTCAAGGTTCCAGCCTGGTCGAGGCATGGGATGCGGCGCTCAAATGCGACAGTGTCTCTGCCTTTGGCGGGATCGTTGCGGTCAACACGGAGCTGGACGGAGCAACCGCAGAGCAGATCGCCAGCATCTTCACCGAAGTCATCATCGCGCCCAAAGTGAGCGCCGAGGCGCGCGAAATCTTCGCCAAGAAGAAAAATTTGCGCGTGCTCGAATGCGGCGCTCTGCCGGATCCGCGCCGCGGCGGCTTTATGATGAAGACCATTGCAGGCGGCATGCTGCTGCAGATGCGTGACAATGGTGCGGTGCTGCCGGATGATTTGAAGGTGGTGACCAAGCGCGCGCCGACGGAGCAAGAGCTGAAGGATTGCCTGTTTGCGTGGACCGTCGCGCGGCATGTGAAGTCGAACGCGATTGTCTATGCCAAAGACGGCGCGACCGCAGGCATTGGCGCAGGTCAAATGAACCGGCGCGATTCCGCCCGGATTGCTGCGATCAAAGCGGCGGAAGCGGCGGAGACCTATGAATGGGATGCGCCGCGCACTCAGGGCAGCGCCGTGGCCTCAGACGCCTTCTTCCCATTTGCCGATGGCTTGATCTCCGCCGCAGAGGCGGGCGCGACCGCTGTTATTCAACCAGGCGGATCAATCCGCGACGAAGAAGTGATCGCAGCCGCCGATGAGGCGGGCCTGGCCATGGTCTTCACCGGGATGCGGCACTTCAGGCATTGATCTCTTGCGAGGGCGCATCTGCGCCCTCGTCCTCGGCGATACTCCTCCGCTTCGCTACGGATCGCCTGCGGGCGCCCGGTCGGGCTTGCGGTCGGCTAGTCGCCGACCGAGTTTCGCGACCAAAGCAGTAGAATTGGACTGAATCGGCGCCGTAGGCGTCGCAAGGGCGACTGCCCGCCCGGAGCGCTTTGCGCGGAGGATAGCCAAGTGAGCGGATGCGAACGCCGGCGCTTGAGGCGAAACAAGGAATTCCGAGGATATCGCGCGCCGGATGGCGTGCGGACCAACAAAGACGCAACTTTTTTGCGTGCCCATGCGTAACTTTTGTGTTTGATCCAACGAAACACAGTCTGAAGCCATCGTTCACCAGTTGGAAAGCGCCGGGTGTTAAAGACCCTCGCCAACAACAATTAAACTGTAAGAGAAACCCCATGGGACTGTTCAAATCTGACCTCTATCGCAGCTTCGCCGTCGGCTTTGCCGTTGGTGCTGTTCTGGTGGGTTTGAGCGCGACCGACGGGCTGAGCGGCGATTTCGCTAGCCCGGCTCAGGCGGCAGAAATGCAGAAATTTGATCCGGTGCAAGCTTCGAGTGAGTTCATCATCGAGAGCGAATAATGAAGTCTTTTGCCATTCTAGCTGCCAGCGCGGGCCTTGCCCTGGCTGGTTGTTCTTCCCCCGCTGAGGCGCTTGAAAAACCGGTCAATGCCCCCGCTTCCAAGACTATAGCCAAAGAAGGCGCGGGCCTGAAAACGGCCGTCTTTGCCGGCGGGTGTTTCTGGGGTGTGGAAGGCGTGTTCAGCCATGTCAAAGGCGTGAAATCGGCCGTCTCCGGCTATCACGGAGGCAAGGCTTCAACCGCGAAATACAACACCATCATCAGCGGCATGACCAATCACGCCGAAGCGGTGCGGATCACTTATGATCCCTACGTCGTGCGCTATGATGAGCTGCTGCAGATTTTCTTTTCTGTTGTGGCTGACCCAACCTTAAGGAACCGCCAAGGCCCCGATGTAGGCGCGCATTATCGCTCTGCGCTTGTCCCGCAAAATGCCGAGCAGCGCCGCGTTGCGCGCGCTTATCTCAAGCAGATGGGCGCGTCGGGCAAATGGCGCGGACCGATCGTGACGAAGATTGAGAGCTATAAGAAGTTCTATCCGGCTGAACGCTATCATCAGGACTTTATGCGCAAGAACCCGCGTCACGGATATATCGTGCGCTGGGACGCGCCAAAGGTGCGTGCGCTCAAATCCATGTATCCTTCGCAATATCGCGCATCGTTCCTCAGCGACGGCTGACTAGAAACGCAGGTCAAAGGCGCCTATATTGCTGCGCATGGCAACAGCGCACGATCACCACTCGCATGAAGAACACTCTGGCGAAAACCTGATTGAGGCCGCTCAGTCGGCGTTGATCGCGGCCGGCGAGCAATGGACCAGCATGCGCGAGGCGGTGTTCTCCGAGCTTGCCAAGCATGAACGGCCAGCCTCCGCTTACGATATTGCTGACAATCTTTCTGCCTCGCGCGGCAAGCGTGTGGCGCCCAATAGCGTGTACCGCATCCTCGACCTGTTCGTGAGCAACAATCTCGCGCTCAGGGTTGAAAGCGCGAACGCCTATCTTGCGAACACCCATCCCGGCTGTGCGCATGATTGCATTTTCCTCGTTTGTGATGAATGCGGCGATACTGCGCATATTGATGATGACGAGGTCAGCCGCACTGTTCGAGGCTTGGCCGGCGCCCGCGATTTTCAAACGCGCCGACCGGTGTTGGAGATTCGCGGCCTGTGCCGCGCATGCACCTAAGCTGCTGGCGAGCGACACAGCGTTGCATTTCTCGCATCGAGCGACGATGAAGCGTGCTTCATAAGCGACAAGGCGTTCATCGACAGTTTTGTTTTGAAGGTGTAAGGCTCTTCAAATGACATCTAAGCCCGACACTCCGCTGCTCGATACGGTCAACAATCCCGCGCAACTTCGGGAGCTTAAGACCGAGCAACTCCGCCAACTATCTGACGAATTGCGTGAAGAGATGATCGATGCGGTCAGTGTCTCTGGCGGGCATCTGGGGTCGGGTCTTGGCGTGGTCGAGCTGACTGTGGCGATCCATTATGTCTTCAATACGCCGGACGATAAGCTGGTGTGGGACGTGGGCCACCAATGCTATCCGCACAAAATCCTGACCGAGCGGCGAGACCGTATTCGCACCTTGCGCAGCGGCGGCGGTCTGTCTGGCTTCACCAAGCGGGCGGAAAGCGAATATGATCCGTTTGGCGCGGCGCACTCGTCCACCTCGATTTCAGCCGCGCTCGGCTTTGCCGTTGCGAATAAGTTGAAGGGTGAGCCAGGTCGCGGAATCGCGGTGATTGGCGATGGCGCGATGAGCGCTGGCATGGCCTATGAGGCGATGAACAATGCCGCTCAAGCCGGCAATCGCCTGGTCGTGATCCTCAATGACAATGACATGTCGATTGCGCCGCCGGTTGGCGGGCTGTCGGCCTATCTCGCGCGCATGGTCTCCTCCAGCGAATATCTCGGCCTGCGCAGCCTTGCGAGCCGCGCGGTCAAGAAAATGAGCCGCCGGATGCATCAAGGCATTCGCAAGGCAGAGGAATACACGCGCGGCATGGTGACCGGCGGAACATTGTTTGAAGAGCTCGGCTTTTATTATGTCGGCCCGATCGATGGGCACAATCTCGATCACCTGATCCCAGTGCTGGAAAATGTGCGCGACACATCCGAAGGTCCGGTCCTGATCCATGTCGTCACCACCAAGGGCAAGGGCTACAAATTCGCTGAGGAAAGCGCCGACAAATATCACGGCGTGCCAAAATTTGACGTGGTCACCGGCGAGAAGAAAAAGGGCGCGGCTGGCCCGCCTGCATACCAGAACGTGTTTGGCGACACTCTGGCAAAGCTGGCCGAGACGGACGAGCGCATCTGCGCGATCACCGCGGCGATGCCGTCGGGCACCGGGGTGGACCGCTTTGCCACTGCCCATCCGACACGCAGCTTTGACGTCGGCATTGCCGAGCAGCACGGCGTCACTTTTGCCGCTGGTTTGGCGGCGCAGGGAATGCGCCCCTTTGCCGCGATTTACTCAACCTTCCTTCAGCGCGCCTATGACCAAGTGGTGCATGACGTCGCGATCCAAAACCTGCCCGTGCGCTTCGCGATTGACCGAGCCGGTCTGGTCGGGGCCGATGGCGCGACCCATGCGGGCAGCTTTGACATCACCTATCTCGCCACCCTGCCAAACATGGTGGTGATGGCGGCGGCCGATGAAGCTGAGCTGGCGCATATGACCTACACAGCGGCGGAGTATGACGAGGGGCCGATTGCCTTCCGCTATCCGCGCGGCAATGGCATCGGCGTGCCGATGCCAGAAACGCTGGAGAAGCTGGAGATCGGCAAAGGCCGGATCGTGCGCGAAGGCACCAAGGTAGCGATCCTCTCGCTCGGCGCGCGACTGGAAGAGGCCAAGAAGGCCGCCGATCAGCTGGAGGCAAAGGGGCTTTCAACCACCATCGCCGATATGCGCTTTGCCAAGCCGCTCGATGAGGAATTGATCGCCAAACTGATGCGCACGCATGAGGTTGTGGTGACGGTCGAAGAGGGCGCGATTGGCGGGCTGGGCGCGCATGTGCTGACCTATGCTAGCGATGAAGGCCTGACGGATGGTGACAGTGGCACGGCCTTGAAGGTCCGGACTTTGCGCCTGCCGGATACGTTCATCGATCAGGATTCCCCGGACAAGCAATATGACGAAGCTGGCCTCAACGCGCCGCAAATCGTCGATTGCGTGCTGAAAGCGCTGAAGCACAACAGCGCAGGCGTTTCCGAGAGCGAGGCAGAGGCGAGGGCTTGAATAATTCTGTCGAGAAGGCGGACTTAGAAAAGCTCTGGGCGTTTGTCCGCGATGATCTTACTCCTCGCTCTTCACCTCACTGGTGGCGCGATTTGCAGATATGCGAGGCCTGCCGAACGAATTGGCTCGTTGCGCAGGAAGAGCGCATTTTCGACGAATGGTTTATCGCTCGGCTGACAGATAGCGAATTTGCTTTGGCGAAAAATGGCCATTGGCCCGAACGTTTCTCAACGTATTATGACGTCTTGGCTGAAGGCCGAAAGTTGGCGACTCCGTGTGTTTTCTTTGACGTAAATGCTCACAGTCTCGTTTGTACCGTTGAGGACATGCTGCGCGAAAAACCCGACATTGAGAAACAGGAAATCGCTTATCTGCTTGGTGTTTCGGAAAGAAATGTCGATCAATTGATTAAGAACGCCCGAGCAAATCACAATTAGGCTGAGACCCAAAAGGACTTCCTGCTCAATGACCCTCCTCCAAACCACCCGTGACGGTCCTGTCACCACCCTCACCATTGACCGTGCAGATAGGATGAACCCGCTTGGCGCGCCCGGCGATGGCGATGAATTTCGCGCCGCTTGCGATGCGATCAACCGCGATATGGATGTGCGCTGCGTTATCCTGACCGGGGCGGGCCGCGCCTTCTCGGCGGGCGGCGATATCAAGGCGATGCAGAGCAAGACCGGCACGTTTGGCGGGTCTGCGCCCGCCATCTCCGACGGTTACCGTGACAACATCCACCTCATCTTGCGCGCGCTGTACGGCCTGCGCGTGCCTGTGATCGCGGCGGTCAATGGCCCCGCGATTGGGCTCGGCTGCGATGTCGCCTGCCTTGCCGATATCCGCATCGCCTCCGACAAAGCGAAATTCGGCGTTACCTTCCTAAAGCTCGGCATTATTCCCGGCGATGGCGGCACGTGGATCCTGCCGCGCGTCATCGGGCAGGCCCGCGCGTCTGAGCTATTCTACACCGGCGATGTGATCGGTGCGGCCAAGGCGGAGGAATGGGGCCTGGTCAGCCGCGTTGTCGAACACGATGCCTTGCTGGAAGAATCCCGCGCTCTGGCGAATAAGGTTGCGGTCATGCCGCCCCATGCCCTGCGCCATGCCAAGATGCTGCTGCGCCAGGGCCAGCAAGTCAGCTATGACAGCGCGCTCGAAATGGCGGCCAATACGCAGGCGCTGATGCACACGACACAGGATCACGCAGAGGGTGTTGCGGCCTTGATTGAGAAGCGCGTGCCTGAGTTCAAAGGCGAATAGCCCGCCATGACTGCGATCCTGATCCGCTTGCTGCTGGTGGGCGCGGCGCTGTATCTGGCGCTGATCATCCTGCTTTGGACGATGCAGGCCAAGATGATCTATCCCGCGCCGCAGGATGCCGCGCCGCTGATCCCCGGCTATGAAGAGGTCTCGCTCACCACTGAGGATGGCCTGGCCCTGCGCGCGTTTTATCGTTCCGCGAGCGGCAACCTGCCAACGCTGGTGTACTTCCATGGCAATGGCGGTTCGCTGACCGGGTCGGGCGTGGCCAATGCCGCGCTGGCAGATCGCGGGTTCGGTGTGCTGATGGTCGAATACCGCGGCTATGGCGGTAATCCGGGTGAGCCATCAGAGGAAGGCCTCTATAAGGATGGCGATGCGGCCATCGCTTGGCTGCGCGCGCTCGGCATACCGGCGGCGCAAACCGTGATTGTCGGCAATTCCATCGGCGGCGGCGTGGCGACGGAAATGGCTCTGCGCCATGATCCCGCGGCGCTGATCCTGGTCTCGCCGTTCACATCCCTGCCAGAGGCAGCAGCGGCGAACCTGTGGTGGCTCCCGGCAAAGCCACTGGTCCGTGATCAATACCGCAATCTTGATAAGATCTCGCAGCTTAATATGCCGGTGCTGGTCCAGCACGGAACGCGAGATGGCCTGATCCCGCAAAGCCAAGGGCGCGCTTTGGCTCAGGCGGCGCCTGATGCTGAGTTTCAATCTTTCGACGGGTTGGGGCACGAGCTGTCGTTTGTGCGCAGCTCTGGCGAGGCGCGGGCTGATTGGATTCTTTCCTTAGAGCTGGGGGGCTCAAACGCAGAAGCGCCGCGAGCGCTGCCTTAGAACCAGCGCCAGATCCCAGCGGAAAATCCGCCCAGCGGCGTGTGCAGCCAGCTAAGGAAAACGAACAGGATCAGCCCGGCGGTCCATGGCAATGCGCCCGCGCCGAGCAGCTTGCCCCATCGCGGCCAATAGCTCGTCTTGCTCTCCCACTGGACCCACGCATCGCCCATTAGGACTTGCTTCTTGCTGTCCTGCATCTTCGCGCCGACCAGCGCCAAAAACCCCATCGACAGCGCGACGATCATCGTACGCCAAGACCAAAAGAGGATGATGTGAGAAAGCGCCCACAGCGCAAAGCTCCACATCATTGGATGGCGAGTGACCGCAAACACGCCCCTCGGCTCAGCGCGCGCTTGCTCTTCGGCCATAGGCGTCGGCAAGGCGGGATTGCCGATGTAGGACCCGGCGAGCAAGACCAGCGCTGGCAAGGTCAGCACTGTGGCGATGATCCATCCGATCTCGCCAGAGCCGGGCAAATCGCCGCTCGGCGCATCGACAAAGGCGAAATAGACCCAAGCTAGTGTCGTTGCGCTCACCAGCGAATAGAGGATTTGAAAGCCGACCTTGCTTGTCATGCGGACGAGCCCCGCGCGCAGCGGGTGCGACATCGCAAAATGCGTGCCGACAAAGGCGGCGTTAGCGGCGGTGAGTTCAAGCAGAGCGCTGTTCATGGCTGGGAGCCTAACATTGAAACAGCGCGCGCGACAAATCGCTTACTCGGCGATCGCGATCAGCTCTATTTTGAAGATCAGCGTCGCATTGCCTGGAATGGACCTGCTGCCCCGAGCGCCATAGGCGAGGTCAGCGGGCACCGCGATTTCAATCGTCTCACCCACTGCCATTTTTGGGATCGCAAGCTGCCATGCCGGTATCAGCCGCGCGAGTGGGAATGTTGCTGGCTCGCCGCGGCGATAGGAGCTGTCGAATACCGTCCCATCGATCAGCGTGCCTTCGTAATGCACCGTAACCGTGTCTGAGACGTTGGGGCGGTTCTCGCTGCCATTGTATTCGAGCCAGCGCCAGCGGATGCCGCCGTCGATATAGCGCCACCCATCGGCGGGTTTCAGGCCCAGCAGATAGGTTTGCTGCGCGGTGTGCCATGACAGGCTTTGCGCATCGTCAGCGGCGCTAGTTTCTGGCGCTTCACTTTGCGCAAAGGCCGGGGCGGCAGACAGGAAAACGGCGCACGCACCAGCACAAAAACCTTCAGTCCATTTTCGCATTGTTTGCTCTCAGTTCCCGACCAATTGGCAGTGTTTATCACGAGACGAAGTGCGATTGCCTGAAATCAAAACTGATCACCCACCGTGCGTCCTTGCTCTCTCGCCTCTCTCCAGAGTTTTTTGCGGAGCAAGCGCTTCAGGTATTTCTTGTCTGAGCCTTTGTCTAACAGCGTTTGCGCATCCATGCCTTCGACCGCCCAACAAAAATAATCGAGAAACTTGTTATACGATGCTCTGGTGCTGTGACCAATCCTGCTGCTGCCACGATAGCCAGCCCATTGATCATCCATTCGGCCATCATCGAGGAAAGCGTTGGTCGAGCGTGCCACCCAACCATCGATGTGCTTGTCTCTATAACCCCAGATTGTCGAATAACCCAGGTTTTGGGCGCTTCTTCCGTGAAAACTGATCCTGAAAAAAGACTGCACGATCTCGACCCGCTGGAACCTGCTGGCATCGCTCAGCACACCATTCAAAGACTTCTGCAGCGCTTCGGGGCTGTCACAGACAATTACTGCGGCGGCATCATCTTGCGCACTGGCGGCTGGTACTGCCGCAACGGATGAAACGAATAAGGCGGTGGCGAAGGCGCGGACGTAAAGCATGATGGCTCCTAAAAGGCTCTGTTTTTATAGGCTTAGACCAAATCACCGCCTCTGCCTAGCTGAGACGTGCTTTGTCCCTCACCAGTCATACGCCTTTGGCAGCTGGCTCTCATCAAGATCGAGATAGCGCTTGGCCAGCTCGCTCTGATGATTGTCCAGCGGTTGTTCGATACCGGCAATGAACACTCTGCTCGGCACGGAATCGACCTCCAAAGGGTCGCCGTCCCAGATCACGACATCGCCGATTGCGCCCGCTTTCAGGACGCCGAACTTGCCGCCGTGTCCGGCGATTTCTGCCGGAATGGAGCTGATCGTGGCGAAGGCCTGACCCCAGGACAGCCCGCTCGCGCCGGGCACTTTTCCCAGGGCCACCAGATTGCCCGCAAATTGTGCGGCGCTGCGTGGATGGCCATCGGTGCCCCCGGACATGCGCCCGATTGCGACCTTTACGCCCGCGGCTGCCATGCGGCCGACATTGGATTGAGTCGCGCCCAATTGCTCAAAACTGGCGGGCAGGTCATCGAGTGCATCAGCGATCACCGGTACGCGCGCGGCGGCAATTTCACTCGCCACCAGCCAGCCTTCGCTTGCGCCAACCAGCACCAGATCAAGCTTGGGATACGTACGTTTCAGGCCGAGCACATTGCGAATATCCGCTGCGCGTTCGACCTCGACATAAAGCTCCTGCGAGCCATTGATCACCGGCACCAGAGCGGCGGCATCGGCGCGGGTCAGCAGAGTTTCCTCGCCATCCCACGATCCGCTGGCAAAGGCGCGGGCTTCACGCAGCGCGTTTTCCAGTTCTACATAGGCTGCGGTGCGGCTGCCCCCCGATAGACGCGCGCCTTGCTCGCCAAGGTTGGCCATTTGGAAGGCTCTGGCCTCCATCACCGCATTGGCGTCTGCTCCCAAGTCAATCACTGCGCCTTGTCCGGCAAACAGCGAATTCCCGTGCGCTGGCGTAACCAGTGCGCGGGTAACGCCGCCAGCGCGGCTGACCTTTATGTGCTGAGAGCTGGGGTTGATCGCAGGCGCCACATCGAGCGCGGCGTTAAACCGTGCATCACGCGCAGACCTGTCATTGCTCGCGCCGACAGCGCCGACATCATAGAGGCCTAGGTCGGTGACCGCGGCGACAATGCCCGGGGTGACGAATGCGCCCTGTGCGTCAATCAAAGTCTGAGTTTCAAAGGTCCGGCCTTGGGCCGTGCCCGCATAAACGACTTTGCCGCCGTCAATCACAACCGCGCCGCTTTCGATGGGTTCGCTGCCATCACCAACAACGATCTTTGCGTTGTAAATTATCACGTCTTGCGCTGCGGCAGGAGCGGCAAATGCGATCGCGGCACAGGCCGCGCTGGTCAAAAGACGCTTCATCATTTCACATCTCCTGCACCGGGCTGGCCAAGTTCAAAATCGCTCACCGGCCTGCGTTTTGGATCATTTGCATCGTAGAGCAGAGCGCCATCAACCCAGACTTTCTCGGGCCGTGAATAGACACTTAGCGGGTCGCCATTCCACAGCACCACATCGGCCATTTTGCCAGGCTCAAGGCTGCCGGTCATATCATCAATGCCCATCGCTTTCGCTGCGTTTAGAGTGATCCAGCTGATCACGTCAGCATCGCTGATATTGACGCCCATACGCGCGCCGGCGGCCTGCGCTTTCGCGGCCTCTTGGTTCAAGCGTTGGATTGAGTTTTCATCGTCTGAGTGGATGACCACGCAGGCGCCTTCGCGTTGAAGGTAGGCGGCGTTTTGCGGAATGCCGTCATAGCTTTCCATTTTAAAGCCGTACCAATCGGCCCAGATGGCGCTGCACACGTCGTTTTCGCGCAGCAGATCACCGATCTTATAGGCCTCAACCGCGTGGTGAAACGCGGTGACTTTATAGCCCATTTCCTTGGCCATATCCATCACCAGCGCCATCTCATCCGCGCGGTAGCAATGGTTGTGAACCAAGATATCGCCGTCCAGCACGCCGACCAATGTTTCCTTGCCCAGATCGCGCTTGGGATCATCATTTTCAGCGTAGGCAATCGCGTCGAGCCAGGTCTGGCGATTGACCGCGAAATTGCCCATCCGGGTCGAAGGCTTGCGCCCGCGCCCGCCGTAAACCCGCTTTGGGTTCTCACCGCAGGCCATCTTAAAGCCATAAGGCGCGCCGGGGAATTTCATGCCCTGCACGGTGCGGCTCGGCACGTTTTTGAGCGTAACTGAACGACCGCCCATCAGATTGGCAGAGCCGGGTAGGATTTGCAGGCTGGTGATCCCGCCATTGGCCATGGCGCGGCTGAAGCCGGGGTCTTGCGGCCAGACCGAATGCTCGGTCCATACATCCGGCGTGGTGGGCGCGGTGGCTTCATTGCCATCGCTATGCGCCGGGACGGAAGGGGTGGGATAATCGCCCAGGTGTGAGTGAATATCGATGATGCCGGGCGTTACGAACTTGTCCGAACCATCCACGACATTGGCGACCTCTGGCGGAGCGGTGGTTGGCCCGCCAACGGCCACGATCTTGCCATCGCGAAAATGCACCCAGCCATTGTCGATCCGCCCGCCTGCACCGTCAAAAACGGTGGTCGGGATGATCAAAGTGTCCGCTCCGGGATAAGCGCGGTAGGTCGAGGGGAAGGGCACATTGCCGTCTTCGCCCAGAAACTCCGTGCGCGTATCGCCGGTGTTGGCGGCAGAGGCCGATTTAACCGAGCCCTCGCCCGAACCGGCCGCGGTGCAGGCGCTGAGCGCAAAAGCGCCGCCCACACTCATGAGAAGCGCTTTTGCTCGCATCATATTACCCCGTTTTCCTATTATTCTGCCGGACGCGTGGCCGGACGAATGCCTGCCTCTTGCGCTTCCAAACCGGCCTCTGCTGCGCCAGCCAGACCTTCATCGTCGGTCAGCGTGTCGAGGTGCATCAGCTTCTTGATCAGCGGACTGATCACCAGCACGCCGATGCCAACCGCAACGGCCACCCAACCAACGGTCGAGTAAACATCGAGAACGACTTGCTTGCCAGCTTCTTCGCCGACGCCTTCCGCCCCCGTGGCGGCCGCAATCAAACCAGCGGCGAAGTTGCCCGTTGCCGAAGCAAAGAACCACATGCCCATGATGAGCGATGCCATGTGTGCAGGCGCCAAGCGATTCATCGCTGACAGGCCAACAGGGGAAAGACAAAGCTCACCCGTGGTGTGCAGCAGGTAGATCAGGAAGATGAAGATCACCGGCGTTGGCACGTCAATGCCAACCGAGCTTGCACCCCAAACCAGCACCAAGAAGCCCAACCCGACCTGAATCACGCCGAGGCCAAACTTAAATGGCGAGGACGGCTCCACGCCCTTGCGTCCCATCCATGTCCATGCC
This sequence comes from Erythrobacter sp. S249, assembly GCF_057364975.1. Lineage (NCBI taxonomy): Bacteria > Pseudomonadati > Pseudomonadota > Alphaproteobacteria > Sphingomonadales > Erythrobacteraceae > Erythrobacter > Erythrobacter sp. S249. The sequence goes on from NZ_CP200287.1 coordinate 1,962,385, forward strand.
GTTGCAAAGAGCGGCGCGAGCAGGATGATGTAGATCGCATTGATCGATTGGAATGTCGAAGCCGGCACACCGCCGCGATCAACATGGCGATCGGTGAACAAGTTGAGCGACGAGCCCGCTTGTTCAAACAAGGCCCAGAAGATGATCGAAGTGATGATCAGGAACATCGCTGCGAAAATCCGGTCACGGTCTTCTGGGTCAAGCTTGGTGACCGATGTGAAGATCACATAGGAAACCAAGAGAAGCCCAAAAATGCCAAGTAGCCAGCCGACAACTTGCTGATACTGAATGAGTACCCAGCAAATTGCGACGAGCGCCGCGCCGATGCCGTACATCTTCCACTCGGTTGCTTTTGCCAACGGTTTGGGTGGCTCACCCCGACCTAGCAGCATTGGCTTGCCCCAAGTGAATACGAGTAGGCCAAACAGCATGCCGATCCCTGCGAGGCCAAAGCCGTAAGCCCAGCCATAAGTCTCACCAATGTAGCCGCACAGCAAAGAGCCGAGAGCAGCACCGAGGTTAATGCCCATGTAGAAGATCGTGTAAGCGCCATCACGGCGCACGTCAGTGCGCGGATAGAGCTGTCCAACGATCACGGAGATGTTCGCTTTGAGGAAGCCCGAGCCGACAATGATCAGCGCCAAGGCTAGCCAGAAGACATAGATCACCGGATTGTCGGTGTTGCCCGCGGCGGCTTCGCCCTCGAAGGCCATAAAGAAGTGCCCCAGCGTCAGCAGAACAGCGCCAAAGGCCACCGCCTTTCTTTGCCCCAACACCTTGTCGGCCATATACCCGCCGACAACCGGCGTGATGTACACCAAGGCGGTGTACGCGCCGTAGATGATGCCGGCATCGCTATCTGAAAACAGCCAATGTTTGGTCAGATAGAAAATGAGCAGAGCGCGCATGCCGTAGTAGGAAAAGCGCTCCCACATTTCGGCAAAGAATAGGACGAAGAGGCCCTTGGGGTGGCCGAGGATAGTCCCGGCGCTGTCCCCATGAGCAAGTTGCTGAGTTGCCATTTGAGTGTGTAATCCCTCTTGTGTGGTCACCCTCCCCAGGGAACCAGAATGACGCGCACCCTAGCGCCTGTTTCTCGCCTGTGAAGCCTTAGTTACACGCAAATGGGGCGCGGCTGGCCGCAAAATTGCAGCGAAAGCGGATTGTTCGGGAACTTGACGCGCATGAGTGTATTATGTCACTGATGCACCTAGCGAGGATCTATGAGCCAAAGTCGACCCGTTTATCTTAAGCTGCGCGATCAAATCGCCGCCGCCATTATCGAAGGCAAATACCCGGAAGGGGAGATGTTGCCATCGGTTAGAGCGCTCGCGGCGGAGCAGGGGGCCAACCCGCTGACAGTCGCGAAAGCCTATCAGCAATTTCAAAATGACGGGCTCGTAGAGGTCCAGCGCGGGGTCGGCATGTATGTCGTCATCGGCGCGGCAAGCCGGCTGTGTTCGAGTGAGCGCGAGCAGTTTTTGCGCGAAGAATGGCCAGAAATCCGCAATCGGATGGAGCGGTTGGGCATTGACCTGGCGGAACTCGCGGACACCTTAGAGGCAAATTAAGCAAATGTGGGGCGAGTGTTTGCTTGCAAATACAATATATTAAACGCTTTAGACTCGCCCATTGGACAGTTTTGGACTATTCAGTTCGGTAATATTTTGGTGCTGACTTGCAGGAATGGCTCCGCTCTGCCAGTGTGCGTTGCATAGTTCGCAACCCAGCGGGTCGGGGTTAGGCAATAATTTGGGGGAGACCCCGCGGGCGGCGTCGTAGAATGACGTAGGCCAGGAGTTCGACATGATCAGATCCGAATTGCTCCAAGCGCTGCACAAGGACAACCCTGAGCTGCGCGCTGAAGAGATTGAGCAAGTCGTCGACATTTTCTTTGATGAAATCTCGCAGAGACTTGCCGAAGGCGGCCGGGTTGAGCTGCGCGGGTTCGGAGCGTTTTCGACCCGTGAACGCGAAGCACGTCAGGGTCGCAATCCGCGCACTGGCGAGTCCGTGAGTGTCCCTGCGAAACGCGTGCCTTACTTTAAGGCAGGCAAGGAAATGCGCCGCCGTCTCAACGGCGAGTAAGCATCCGCCGACATTGTTACTGTTATAGCCTGCGCAGCTGCGCTGCGCTTCATGCTGCGTCCTGCATTGTTTCCGTTCGAAACTTGCTCTGCAATGCTCGGCACTTTGCTGGCGCAAGATGGCGCTGGTGCCCATGGCTGCTCGCGCATTGCAGCGCGTCAAATCTCTCGCTAGGGCAGCGGCCGAGCGGGTGTGGCGGAATGGTAGACGCCGGGGACTTAAAATCCCCTGATCTTTTGATCGTGCGGGTTCGAGTCCCGCCACCCGCACCAGCAAAAATCTCGGAAACTCTGGTTCAAGGCTCTTGGTCGATGACTTCTTCGATCTCCCAGGCTGCTCTAAGTTTGATAGTGCTTTTGCATATTGTTAAAGTCGCGCCAGTTGGGCCAGAAATGATGTCCCTAAATCGGAGTTGGATGGTTGGATCGTGAGCAGACCGAAAATTCGGAAGATGGCCTGCTCGCTACATTAATTGAGAACGAGGACAGCCTTCTGCGGTTCTTGATCGCTCGCACTCGAGACCGTGATCTGGCCGAGGACTTGATGCAAAATGCGCGGGTCAAGCTGCTTGAAAAAGTGGACAATCAGAGCGTTTCTGATCACTTGCCTTATCTCTACCGGCTGCTTGAAAACTTGGTCCGCGATTATCGACGATCCGAGCGGAGCCGCGACCAGCGCAACCAAGATTGGGGAGACGGCGGAGAGGGCATAACCGCTTTACGCGCGGACCCAATAACGCCCGAACGCGCTGCGATGGAGCGGGACTATCTCGACCGGGTCCTTGCTGAGCTGGACAACCTGCCTGAGCGCACCCGAAGTATCTTTCTGGCTTACCGTGTTGAGGGTGTAAGCCAGAGAGACATTGCCGCCCAAAACGGCATCAGTTTGAGCGCCGTCGAGAAGCATTTGCAACGCGCCTATCGCTTGGTGATGAAGCTGCGTGAGAAATTTGATGCGGGAGTTGGCCGATGACATCGTCTTATGAAGCAGGGGACAAGTCGGCGATGCAAGAAGCGCGTATGCAAGATCAGGCCATCAAATGGCTGCTTAAACAGTCGGACGGCACCATGAAAACTGCCGATTGGGAGGCGTTTACGCTCTGGCTGGAGGAAGACGATCGCCACGCAGCCACTTTTGATGCTGCGGTTGAGGCGGACCAAGATTTAGAGGCGCTTTCCGATAATCAGCACATCGAAGAACCAGAAGTGGCCGAGAGCCCGGTTGCCGCAAATGACAATCCGATTTCTCGTATTCTTCCCTGGGCAATGGTTGCTGCTGCCGTAATGGCAATGGCTGTATTCGTTTTCCCATTTGGCAGCGGCACCCCGCAGGCCACAATTGTTGCGACAGCGCCGGGTGAAATGAAGACTCTGGCTCTCACTGACGAAATCTCGGTCACATTGAATGGGGCCAGCGAAGTCACAATTACCGAGGGGGAACCCACCATTGTGGTCGAACGGGGTGAAGTGGCGTTCGCCATTGATGCCGCCGAACCCACTCGGCTCAGAGTCGAAGCTGCTGACCTCGTGCTCACTGATTACGGAACTGTCTTCAATGTTTCGCTCGACGATGACAACCTGACTGTGTCCGTTGCCGAGGGGATCGTTATTGTGAACCCCGATGGGGAAGGCCTTCAGGTCCAGGCAGGCGAGGCAATTGGCAAGTCGCTGGGCAGTGCAGAACTGACCTATCGAGATGTCGAGGCAGAGACTGTCGGATCATGGCGTGAGGGCCGATTGGAGTTTGATGATACGCCTCTTGCGCAGGCGCTTTCACAGATTGAGCGGAGCACCGGATTGAAGATCGAAGTTTCGTCTAGGCTTGCGCAAGCCCGATTGACCGGATCGATCTTGATCCCTCAAGACACCGAGGCAGAGACAGGTTTTGTATCTTCGATTGCCAGCTTTGCGGGCGGCAGCGCGAGGCGTGTGCAGGATGGCTGGATTATCGAATAACTGCTGACGGCACGCCATCAGGCCAGTCTTGCTTGCAAGATTGCGGTGATTTACTGCGCGGTGATGGGCATCTGGAAACGATTTACGGCGCTTCAGCTGCGGGCTGCAATCGCGACCGCGACCGTGCCGACCATGTTGATGGCGACGCTTGGCGCGCCTCCTGCTGTTGCGCAGGCGCGAGGTCAAATTCAAGTCGACATTCCCGCAGGCCGCCTTTCCAGCAGTATCAGAATTCTCGCTAGGCAATCGGGCCTTAGCATCGCAACGAGTGACAGCGAGATCCGCCGGGTACAAGCTCGCGCCGTGCGCGGCCGCATGTCCCCGGACGAAGCGCTGCGCCGGCTGCTTGACCGAACGCCTTTTCGCGCTGTTTCCATTCGCGGGGGGTACAGGATTGTCCGGCGGCCCGCTATCCAGCGGCCAAGCGCTTCGCCCGCCCCTACGGTCGCTCCCGTTCAACCACCGCCCCCGCCTCCGCCCCCCAAACCCATTATTGTGGAAGGGACGAAAAGAGCGTTTTCCGCTGCCGATTATCCAGGTGGCATCAAATTGGTGGCGACTGACGCACTGGGTTCGCAAGCCGCCGGGCAGACCCTTGATGAGGTTCTTGCAGATGTGCCTGCTATCAATGGCACAGCGCTGGGATCAGGGCGCAATAAGGTGTTCATCCGAGGCATTGCCGACAGCAGTTTTAACGGACCGACCCAAGCGACTATTGGGCTTTATCTAGGCGAACAGCGGCTGATCTTCAGCGCGCCTAACCCGGATCTTCGCCTCTATGATGTCGAGGCGGTCGAATTGCTGGAGGGGCCGCAAGGCACACTATATGGGGCCGGCACGATTGCCGGACTGTTGCGGATCAATCCGAACAGCCCCGACGCTTCGGGTGTCGAAGCAGAGGGGTGGGTGCGGGCAGGAACCACAAGCGGCGCAGGAGAAAGCTGGGAGATTGGAGCCGTCGGCAACCTTCCCATCAGTCAAGATGCCGCTATCCGAGTTGTTGGTTATGGCGGCGAAGACAGCGGGTACATCGACGACCCTTCGCGCCGCATCAGCGATATCAACCAAGAGAAACACTATGGCGGGCGCGCAGCTCTCGCTTGGGATATCGGGCCAGACTGGCAAGTGGAATTAAGCGGATTTGGCCAGCACGTCGAACACCGTGATGGCCAATATATCGACGGCGCGGTTCCGGGTTTGGCGCGCACGGATCTGGTGGGCCAGCCTTTTATGGGCCGCATCTATGGCGGTAACCTGACCATTCGCGGTTATTTGAACGATGCTGAACTGGTTTCTACCACGGGGATTGTTGATCATTATTTGCGCACGGTCTTCGATTCTTCGGCGCTCACAGATGATATGTCGCGTCAGACATTTCGGGAGACCCGGAAAATTCGCCTCCTCAGCCATGAGACCCGGCTCTCTGGAGGCGATACCAGCAGCTTGAGCTGGCTGGTGGGTCTGGGTGCGATCAGCAATCGTGATGGCATGAGCCAGTTGATCGTCAATCTTAATGGTGCCGATCCACCGCCATTCGCCCGGCTTACCTATCGGCTAGACGAAATCGCAGCATTCGGAGAGGCAAGTTACAGCTTCGCATCCGATTGGTCGCTTACCGCGGGCGCACGCCTGCTCTATACCAACGCAAGCGCAGAGCGCTCTTTCACAGATGACGTCGTAAGCGAACCCAGTGATGGCCCGGTCCGCGTGCTGCCAGCGCTTGCAATATCCTACTCGCCGCGTCCTGATTGGATCACTTATGCGCGGTATCAGCAGGGCTTTCGCACAGGCGGCGTCACGATTGAACGGGACGACAATCGCGATCCGAGCAGCACCAGTTTCGATCCGGATCGAGTGCGATCTTATGAAGCCGGTTTTCGTGGCCAATTGGGGGAATTGAGCCGGTTGCAGCTCGCAGCAACTGTCCACCACACCAATTGGCGCGATATTCAGGCGGATTTGCTCAATCTGGAAGGGTTCCCGCTGACCCGGAATATCGGAGATGGGACCGCGACAGGCATTGATGCGAGCGCCACTCTCGATCTTCGTCAGGACTGGCAACTGCAAGTCGCAGGGACATGGACCGACACGCAAGTGGATCGCATTCTGCCCGAAGGCCAAACCGTGCAAGTCCAATTCCCCAATGTCCCAGAATTCTCAGCCTTTGGCGAGGTGTCCAAACGCTGGCGGACCCAGGGAGACGATGAATTCGGTCTTTCCCTATCTGGCCGATATGTTGGGCGATCCTTCCTGGATATCGATCAGCAGGTCCGCATCGAACAAGGCGACTTTGGTTCGTTAGATGCTGCGGCGTGGTGGACTGCAAAGCACATGGGTGTGCGCTTGGAAGTGCTAAACCTGACAGACGCCCGGGGCAATCGCTTTGCGTTTGGCAATCCCTTCACTGTCCGACAAGAGGATCAAGCCACTCCACTGCGGCCCCTCACTGTCCAAATTCAATTCAGCCTGCGCCGCTAAATTCGGCGCGTTTTTGCGCTACTTGTAAATAGTTCGCAAAAAGACGTGCGGGTTTTCGCGCGCAACTCCGTCTCATCACTAGGGCTCCCACTTTCGGATCAACCGCGAGCCCATGAAGACGGAGGATTAGATGCAAATTTCAAGGCGCAATATGATGGCCGGCGCAGCGGCCGGGATGGCGATGACAGGACTGGCGGGCTGCGCGACAGCTTCGTTTGGCAGTCGTTCAAGCTATCTCACCAACATTGTTAATCCGCAAAACAACAACACGGTCTATCATTGGGTCGATATCATCATGCAGCAAGTGCGCGACCAGCGTGTTGCGCCGCCGCGTGCTGCCTACAATTTTGCAGCGCCCATGGTGGCTGGCTTTGCCGCTGCCAACGCGATCATTGGCCGCTATGACATGCCTTACGATTTCGGCGAGGCTCCTAAGGGTGCTGATCCTGAAATCGCCTATGGCGTGGCCTTTGCAACCGCCGCTTCGGAGTGTTTCCAGCAGCCATTCCTGTGGGAACGCAACAGCTTCAAAAACCGCTTCCCAGATGGCGAAGCAAAAGAGCTTGGCATCAAATGGGGGCGCCATGTTGGCATCGCCATCAACAAGATGCGCACCAATGACGGGGCGGAACCGAACAAGGTCAATTATTACCTCGGTCGCTACCCGCGCCGCAAGGATGAGCTGAAATGGACCCCAACCGGCCCATCATACAGCGCCAATCCCGGCCCGCAGGTCGGCGCCTATGAACGCGGCCTGTTCCCCGGTCATGGCGATATCAAGCCTTGGACAATGACCAGTTCTTCGCAATTCCGCGTGCCGGATTTCCCCGATGTGGGGAGCCCGGAATTTGCGGAACAGTTCGAACTCGTCCGTAGGTTGGGCGGAAAAGACAGCACCACTCGCACGGCTGACCAGTCGGAAATCGCCCTGTTCTGGGAAGATGGCCCTTGGGGCATCACGCCGCCAGGTCACTTCCTCTACATCGGGCTGCAAGTGATGCAGGATCGCGGCTTTGATTTCCTCGACCATGCACGCAACTTTGCGCTGATGGGTGCGACCCAGGCAGACGCGTCAATCCAAGCATGGGACAGCAAATATCATCACGATATCGTCCGACCGGAAACAGCGATCAAATTCCGCGGTGAAAGCTTTGGCAATAAAGATCCGCGCGTTGCAGCGCAGTCGAATTGGGAGAGCTTTATCCCCACGCCGAACTTCCCTGCCTACACGTCTGGCCACTCAACCTTTGGCGCAGTGGGTGTGGAGATGATCAAACTGCTGATTGGCACAGACGCTGTGACATTCAGCCATGAGAGCCCCGATCAGGTCTTGTGGCCAACTCTTACTGGCAAGGCGCGTCACTTTACGAGCCTCGATCAGGCCGCGCATGAAAACGGTTGGTCCCGGCTGTATGGCGGCGTGCACTGGCTCGAAGATCACGACCAAGCAGATCGCGCCGGACGTCTTATCGCCCGGCACGCGTTCGACAACATGTTCAAAAGAAAGGCTTAGTTTCATGAGCCGAATGATGAAAATCGCGCTGACCAGAGGGTCGGCCCTGACACTGCTTTGCCTGTTTCCAGCCAATGCAATGGCTCAGGACGTTAATCTCAACTATGATCGTTTGTCCTCGCTTGAGGAACCGATCGCATTCGATCTGGGCGATGTCACGGTCGAGATATCGGGTGTTGTCGATACACCGGTGATCGCTGAGTTCGACAATATCACTGATACTGACAGTGTGGAGGCCGAGTTCGTCGGCAACTTCCAAATCTCGGCGCAGACCCAATTGGCCAATCGCTGGACGGTCGGCGCCGCCTATTTTGGGCAATACGCAACGGGCGCAGTCGATGCGTTCGATGGAAGCGATGGCTATACCGACAATGTCGCGGCATTTGTCGGGACGAGCGTCGGGACTGTGCTTGCCGGCAATGTAAACGGGCAGGTGCGTGAACTCACTCGCCGACAACGCGGGGTTGGCAATGGTGTGCTCGCTTTTGACGACTTCTATGGCCAGCTCGACGATTGGGGCGGTGCCTATGTTGGGCGTTTTGGACCATCGGTCATTGGCGCTGTCGTCGATGAAAATGGTGACTTTGAAGTCGGTGCTGCGTTCCAGCGCCCCATCGGCGAGCGGGATATTCGCTTCTCAGGCAGGGTGCGGCGATCGAGTTTTCTCGCTGGAGATGGGCTGACCGAATTTGATAGCACTGGCGTCGGTGTCGTTGGCGAGCTGGTTTATGGCAGCAGCATCTTCGATCTTGGTGCAGGTTACGAACGGCTTGATAGCGATGCTGTCGATTTGAACCGCTGGTTCCTGTCTGCTGGAGCGCAAACACAGCTGGGCCCGGTCCGACTTTCAGGCGAGGCCCATTACGGACAGGCTGCCGGCGATGACGAGATATCCGCTTCGCTGGGCGCGGCCTATGACATTGCGCGGGGTCTCTCGCTCAATCTCGGGCTCAATTACGCGAAAGCGACCGTCGAACAAGGCGGAGTTTTTCTGGTCGAAACCGATGAAGTCAAAGCTATTGCTTCCCTCCGCTTTAGCTTCTGATCAGGGTTGACCAGTTGGAAGCGGGCACCGCCCATTGCCCGCTTCCACTTTTCGGCGTTGTCATGGATTGGATCAGACCCTCGTCGAGGGACCCCTTATGACAACGTTATCCTGCTCTTAACCTGATTTCATCTATCGAGATATTAAGAGTCGCTCCGTGGAAGCGGCAGGCAAGCCAGATGAGCTGGTGGACAAGGTTGGAAGTGCAGCATGGATCAAGCGGCAAAAACGCCTGAATTTGACGAAGCCACTCCAGAAGTGGTCGATGACCCACGCCGTGCGCAGCGGGTGACTATTCTCATTCGCGCCGCGAAACTGATTTCCGGTCAGGGTGAGTTCGTCTGCGTCATTCGTGACGTTTCCGAAATCGGCATCAGTGTCCGGATGTTTCACCGGCTTCCCTCGTGTGAGACGATGGAGCTGCACATGCCTAGCGGTGCGATCTATGAGATCCGCACCATTTGGGAACGCGGCAATGAGGCAGGCTTTGAGTTTGCCCATCCAGTCGACGTGGAAAAGCTGGTCGAAGAGGCTGGCGAATATCCCAAGCGTGGTATGCGTCTCGGCATGTATTTCCCGGTCGATGTGGCGACCCTTTCAGGCAAACACGAGGCGTTTGTCGAGAACCTGTCTCAGCAAGGCGCGCGCTTTGAATGCGAGGGATTGTTCGCAATTGATCAGACTGTGACTCTGGTTGGGGAAGGCCTGAAAGAGGTGCGCGCAAAAGTGCGCTGGCGGCGCGACAACCATTATGGCGTCGTGTTTGACGACACTTACACTCTGGGTGAATTCGCGCGCCTCGCTGCTGAACTGCAAGCGCCCGTCCTGCTCGATCACGACTAGGCCCGCGCTACTCCCGCGTTCAGATCAGGCCGGGACAAAATCCATCGCGACGCCATTGATACAGTGGCGCTTTCCGGTCGGTTTTGGCCCATCACCAAAGATATGGCCCAAATGCCCGCCGCAATCGGCGCAGTGCACTTCGGTGCGCGGATAACCAATCTTGTAATCGGTGGCAGTTCCAACCGCGCCGGGCAGAGCCTTCCAGAAGCTCGGCCAGCCGGTCTTGCTGTCGTATTTGGTGGCCGAGGAATAGAGTTTGTTGCCGCAGCCCGCGCAAACGAACGTGCCTTTGCGCTTTTCCTTGTCGAGCGGTGAAGTGAAAGCGCGCTCTGTTCCGGCTTTCCGTAAAATACGGTATTCTTCGCGGGTTAGCTTCTTGCGCCACTGCGCATCGCTGTGCGTGATAGGGAAGCTTTTGGCCTGTGCTGGGGCAGAACCGCAGGCAGCAAGCATAGGCATTGCCGCGCCTAGGCCGATTAGGCCGAGGAACGTGCGGCGGTGAGAGACAAAGTCTTGTCTGATGTCAGTCATGGCTAAACTCGTGCGATCTAAGAATTGTGTCACCCTTAGATACGCACGCAAGCGGCAAAAGGTTACATTCTTGGCGAAAAAATCCGCCTCAAATCCGCCTAAAACTCAGTGATTTCGACTTCCAATTTGCGGAAGCCATGGACGAAGTTCGCGCGCACCCGCTCCACATCACCGGCGACATGCACGCGCATGCGCCGTTTGTGCATTTCTTCCAGCAAGACCTTCAGTTGCAATTCGGCCAGCCGAGCCCCGACGCAGCGGTGAATGCCATAACCAAAGGCGATGTGCCGCCGCGCATTATCGCGCGTGATATCGAGCTTGTGCGGGTTCTCAAACACCGTCTCTTCGCGGTTTGCGCCGAGATACCACAGGACGACCTTATCGCCTTGTTTGATAGTCTGGCCGAACACTTCGGTGTCCTCGGTGCAGGTGCGGCGCATATGCGCCAGCGGCGTTTGGAAACGGATGCATTCCTGCACCGCATTGGGGATCAGTTCGGGCTGTTCCTCGAACAATTTGCGCTGATCAGGAAACTTATCGAAGGAATGAACAATGCCGCTCATCGTGTTGCGAGTGGTGTCGTTCCCGCCGACTATCAGCAGTACCAGATTGCCCATGAATTCCTGCGGGCTCATCTGGTTCATCGCATCGGAATGGATCATCATTGAGATCAGATCATCGCCGGATTCTTCTTGCGTTTTTCTGACCCACAGCTGCTGAAAATAGGCCGCCATTTCGTGTAAAATGCCGCGCCGGAACTCATCGAGTTCGCGGATTGAGCCGAGCTCTGTATCGCCCGACCAGTCCGACCAGAAGGTCAGCAAGCGGCGGTCTTCCCATGGGAAGTCGAACAACAGGGCGAGCATGCCAGTGGTCAGCTCAATCGAAACCTTGTCGACCCAGTCAAACACTTCACCGCGCGGTAGCGAATCGAGCAGTTCGCCCGTCCGCGCGCGGATGTCACCTTCCATCGCAGTCATTGCGCTGGGCGTGAATTTGGGGGCGACCGTACGTCGCTGTCCGGTGTGTTTGGGCCGGTCCATGGCGATGAACATCGGCAGTTCGAAGCGTTCTTCTTCAGGCTTCGCCTCTTCCTGTTCTGGCCGCTCCAGAATGGTGATGCCGCCATATTCCCAGCTGGAGGAAAACGCCTCTGGCAGGGCTTCAATGTGCTGGATCGCCTTGTGGCCGACCACCGCCCAATAGGGGCCGTAGGGGCTTTCCGGGATGTAATGCAGCGGGCCTGCATCCTGCATTTCCTTGAAGATCGGCTGCCAGCGATCCTCGTAATAGATGTCTGACCGGCTGACGTCCCATTTGTGCGGATGCTGCGGACGTTCTTCGGGATGCTTGGCAAAATGCTCCATGAGCGCATCATGCGCGGTGGGCGACGTGCGCCATTCAGGTGCCGAATTCTGATCGCTCGCTGGCGGCGCAATGGTTGCCATGTCTCTCTCCTGTCCGGCGGCTTTGGCCGCTCTGGTGAGTCGCATGGTGCCTTAACTGACAGCAGTGTCAATAGTCGGTTGCGATAAGGAACCTATTCAGCAGGCTCAGCCGCTGGCGGTTTGCGCTGCCAGAACCGGCGCTTTTTCGCGCCACCTGGTCCCGACTTCATCACGCGCTTGCGGAACAGGGTGGAGCCGCCTTTGATCAGTATGAACACGGCAAATGCCTGCCAAACCAGAGCGACCGCATGCGTCCAAAGCGTTTCTTCCAAAGCGGCTCTGGCCATCATCGCAAAGGGCGAGGAGAGCGGGAAGACCACTGACGTCAGTTCCAGCGGTGTGCCGGTTTGCCCGATGTTTGCCGCCGAGAGGAAGAACACCATGATTTGCAGCATGGTGACCGGCATCGACATGGTCTGCACCTCGCGCACGCTGCTGGCCATGGCGCCAATGGTGAGGAATAGCGAGCCGAGCAGCAGATAGGCCATCGAGAAATAAATGATGCCGAGCGCGATGAACATTGGCCAGCCGATTGCCGGGCCGGGAAGCTCGCGGAAATTGGTTTGCGTGACGGTGACAATGGCGTCTTCGGCGACGGCCCAGAATGCCCAACCTGTCGTGCCCCACACGGCAATTCCAACAAAGGAAACGCCCAGCATGGCGAACAATTTGCCCATAAACACCGCGTCCATCGGCAGAGCGGCAGCGAGAATTTCGATGATCTTATTGCCTTTTTCTTCGGCAAGATTGGACAGCACCATGCCGCCCAGCAAAATGGTCAAGAGGAACAGCACCATTTGTGCAGCCTGCGCGGTGCGCACGCGGCTATACCGGTCGGAGGCTCCGCTGGAGACGACAATCTCGCTCGCCGCATCGGGATAGCGGCTGGGTGCAGAGGCGCTGGCCGTGGCCGCAAGCAGTTCAATCCGGCCTTTCCAGCGGTCGACTTGGCTTTGCGTGCCGACCAGCTTGGGTTCTTCGAGCGTGCCTGTCAGTATCGCGACATAGCTGCGTCCGCCGCTGTCGAGGAAGGCGCGCGCGTCAAAATCACCGGCGCTTTCGGCCTCGGGCACGCGTGTAAGCACAGGTGAAGCGCCGCCCAATTGCGGGCGGAGTGTTTCGGCGGCGGCCTCCATCGCGGCGTTGTCTGCCGCGCTCATCGCCAGACCGATTTCAACGCTATTGGCCTGCTGAGACGTGGTCTTGCCGATGCTGCCAGCCAGTCCGCCGATCAGCACTGGGAACAGAGGTCCGATCAGGAAGAACAGGAACGCGCGGCTGAACAGCACCGCGACGAAATCGCGCCGGGCCACAACCCATGCCGCCTGAAAATAGCTCAGCCGAGGTTTGGCGGCGATTGCTGCCTGATCAAAATTGCTCATCAGCTTTGCTCTCCGCCAGCGGCATCCACTTCGAGCTGCCGCGCAGCCGCTTCGCCCGCAATATGGACGAAGGCATCGTGCAAACCGGCCCGCTCAATCGAGAGCGAAAGAATGCCAGCCTCGCCTTCGATCAATGTCCGCAGCAAAGGTTCAATTCCGCTGTCGGGCAACGAGAAGGTGAAGAAATCGCCGGTGCGCCGGGTGTCTTCGGGCAAAGCAGCGGTCCAGCCGCCCTCGCGCGCGCGCGTTTCCAGCCGGACCTGCGCAGGGATGCGGTCGCGGGCGGCCTCAACACTGCCAGCATAGGGCACTTCGCCCCCGGCGATGATCGCCACGCCTTCGCACAGGCGCTCTGCGTGGTGGATCACGTGGGTGGAGAAGATCACGGTCACGCCGTCATCGGCCAGAGCGCGGATCATCCCCTCCAGCTTGCCCTGGTTGATCGCATCAAGCCCTGAAAACGGCTCATCCAGCACTACCAGTCGCGGTTGGTGGACTAGTGTGCCAAGCAATTGCACCGTCTGCGCCATGCCTTTCGACAGCTGGCGAATTTGGCGTTCGGCGGCATGGCCCAGCCCGTGGCGTTCGAGCAATTCCAGCCCGCGTACGCGCCCCTCGGCCAGCGGCAGGCCGCGCAATGCGCCCATAAAGGCAATCGCTTCGATCGATTTCATCGCCGGGTATAGCCCGCGCTCTTCCGGCAGATAGCCGATCAGCCGGCCAATATCGTGCGGTTGGTCATATCCGAACACGCGGCGCACGCCTTCGTCGGGGTCGATAATACCCAGCAGCATGCGCAATGTCGTGGTCTTGCCCGCGCCATTTGGCCCGAGCACACCATAGATCGCGCCCTCAGGCACTTCGAGGTCGACCCCGCCCACGGCCAAGGTGCCGTCAAAGCGTTTGACGAGCCCGCGCGCCTCGATTGCGAGAGGTTTCTGCTCATTGCTCAAGATTGTTTGATCGCTTACCGCCATATCCATGGCCCGCACCGTTAGTGGACGGGCCTAAACGGGAGTAACCCTAAGCGTGGTTAACGCAGGCACAACACTTGATCTTGGCAAACGCCTTGAAAACAAAGCGCGCGAGCTTGGCTTTGCCGCCTTTGGAGTGACGAGCGCGGCGGAAGATCCGGTGCGTGCGGAGCGGCTGGAGCAATGGCTGGGCGAGGGGCATCACGGCTCTATGGAGTGGATGGAGACCCGCCAGCATCACCGCCGTTCGCCTCAAGGGCTGTGGCCAGAGGCGCAGCGGGTGATTGCGCTGGGCATGAGCTATGCGCCCGCGCACGACCCCTTGGCTTTGGAAGCGCATGGCGAGCGCGCGCGCATCTCTGTCTATGCGCAGGGCAAGGATTATCACGATCTCGTCAAGAAGCGCCTCAAAGCCTTGGCGCGCTGGCTGGTGGCGGAGGCGCCGGAGGCTGAGGTCAAAGTGTTCGTCGACACCGCCCCGGTGATGGAAAAGCCCCTCGGCGAAGCCGCCGGGATCGGGTGGCAAGGCAAGCACACCAATCTGGTCAGCCCAGAACATGGCAGCTGGCTTTTCCTTGGCGCGATCTACACGACGATTGGCCTGCCTTTGACCGAGCCTCAGCGGGACCAATGCGGGTCGTGCCGTGCGTGCCTCGATGCATGCCCGACCGACGCTTTTCCGAGCCCTTATCGGCTCGATGCGCGGCGCTGCATTTCCTATCTCACCATTGAGCACAAAGGCCCGATTGCGGAAGAGTTTCGCGCGGCGCTGGGCAATAGGATCTACGGCTGTGATGATTGTCTGGCGGTGTGTCCGTGGAACAAGTTTGCGCAAACCTCCCATGCTGCGCGGGAATTTCTGCCGCGCGCAGAGCTTGTCGCGCCGCGTTTGGCTGAATTGCTTGCGCTCGATGATGCTGGTTTTCGCGCCGTTTTTTCCGGCTCTCCGATTAAACGGATTGGCCGCAACCGGTTTGTGCGCAATTGCCTTTATGCGGCGGGCAATAGCGGGGATGCCGGCCTACGTGCTCCGGTAGAAGCGCTACTAGACGACAAGGATCCGGTAGTTGCGGATGCCGCGCGCTGGGCTTTGGACAGGCTACCCGCTGGCTAGCGCTAAGGCTCTATCTGTCAAAGCCGTCCGAAGCATCGCCCAGATTGGGCGCTGGTCGCGGGTTTGATGGGCTCCATTCAGAGAACCGCGTCGGTTCGCGCAGGTTCAGCACCGTGCCCTCGGTCGGATGCTCGCTGCGCTGGAAAAAGCCAACGGCGTCCAAATGCGGGTCGGCTGTCATATTCTGCATATCGCGAACCGGCATGGCGGGCATTTGCGCGCCTCGCATGATCGCCAGCACTTCGTCGGTCGTCTTCTGCGCGGTCAACTCGCCAATGCGGCGATAGATGTCTGCGCGGCCTTGGACGATCCCTTTGACGCTTTGGAACCGTGCTTCTCGTGCGAATTCTTCATCACCCAGAAGCGCCACAACTTTGAGGAAATGGTCGATCTGATAGGGGACAATGGAGATATAGCCGTCGCTGGTCGGGAAAGGCTGACGGTCCGGATCAATCTGGCGGCTGTAACAGGCTGGGCCGACCGGCGGATCGAATGTCAGCCCGCCCAAATGCTCTTTCAGCATAAAGTTCGAAAACGCCTCAAACATCGGCACCTCAAGGAACTGACCCTTGCCCGTGCGCAGCTTGTGGATCATCGCCGCCATTGAAGCATAGGCGGCATGCAATCCGGCGACCTTGTCTGCGATCAGCGAAGGCAGATAGCGCGGCTTTTCATTGCCATCGACGCGGGGCAGCAGAGTGGCCGCGCCGCTCGCCGCCTGGATCACATCGTCATAGGCGTGCAACCCGCCATATGGCCCGTCAGAGCCAAAGCCGACGCAGTGAACATAGATGATTTCGGGATTGAGCGATTTGGCGGCCTCATATCCGAACCCAAGCCGTTCGATCGCCTCGGCCCGGATATTGTGGATCAGCATATCTGCTTCCGCTACCAGCTTGCGCAATTGCGCTTTGGCCTCGTCGTCTTTCAGGTCCAGCAGCAGTGATTTCTTGCCGCGATTGAGCGCGAGAAAGCTCGGTGCCATCCCGTTCGTCTTCGCAGGCTTGGCAGAATACCTCAGCGCATCGCCGCCCGGCGCTTCAACCTTGATCACGTCGGCGCCAAGATCGGCGAGGATTTGCGTGCAATAGGGCCCAAACACGACGGTGGTCAGGTCCAGCACCTTCAGACCCTGAAGCATGGAGCCGCCATCGCCTGTTTGCATGAAAATGCCTCTTTCTGAATTCGCATGTAGGCTGCCGCTGAGGCTCTAGAGCAATTCCTTGAGCGGCGTTTCAGGGTCAGCGAGCAGAGCTTTGTCAGCCGATTGAATGCCGTTTTCGAGCAATTTGCGCCCTTGGACATAGTCTTTCATCGCATTGACGCAGTCGAAGGCAATCGGACGGCCCTCTTTCAGATAGACGATCGAAAATTTGCGTGCAGCAGGATCGCCGCGCAGGATTGTCTCGTCATAGTCGAGACTGAGGCCAGCGGTTTGCAGTTTGAGATCATATTGGTTCGACCAGAACCATGGCAGCGCGTGATAGGGCTGTTTATCGCCCATGATCGCACGCGCGGCCGTGTTCGCCATATCATGCGCGTTCTGGACCGATTCCAAACGGATCACTGCGCTGTCGGCAAAATCATTGGCATGAGCGGCGCAATCGCCAATCGCATAAATATCGTCCAGGGTCGTGCGGCAATAGACGTCGACGTCAACGCCATTTGACCCCGCTGCGCCCGCCGCGATCAGGGGCGCGACCGAGGGGATGATGCCAATCCCGGCGACCACCATATCGCATTCGAGCAACTCGCCGCTCTCGAGCAAAACGCCGCTGGCCTCGCCGTCTGTTTCCGATATCTCCTGGACATTCGCGCCGAGCCGAATGTCGACGCCGTGACTGCGGTGCTCCTCGGCGTAAAAGTCGGATAGTTCCTCGCCCGCGACGCGCGCTAGCAGGCGGGATTGAGCCTCTAGCAAGGTCACCTCGACGCCCAGCTTGCGCAGCACAGCGGCCGCCTCCAGCCCGATATAGCCGCCGCCGATCACAACCGCACGTTTCGCGCCGCCCTTAATCGCGGCCATCATCGCATCGGCATCGCGCTTGTCACGCACATAGAAAACGCCGTGCAGATTGGCACCGGGGCACGGCAGCCTGCGCGGGTCGCCGCCGCCTGCCCAAATCAGCTTGCGATAGCCAATCCGGCTGCCATCCATCAGCACAATTTCATGCGCCATCCAGTCAATTTCGGTGACCCCCTGGCCCAGCCTCAGGGTGATATCCTTGTCTGCCCAAAACTTCTCAGGCCGGATCAAGATCCGCTCAAACGGCTTGTCCCCGGCGAGATATTCCTTCGACAAAGGCGGGCGTTCATAAGGCGGAACGGCGTCGCGCCCAACCAGTAGAATCGATCCCTCATGCCCCTGTTGGCGCAGAGCAATGGCTGCTTGTGCGCCGCCATGCCCGGTGCCCACGATTACGATATCGGCGCTATCCATGGCGTAGACGCTTGCCCCAAATTTGGCTTAGGTCAAGCGTCTTGCGCGCTTTGGACGGGGTGATGACGGCTTAGGGATCGAGCAGATTGCGGGCCTGGCTTGCGATTTGCGCGAGCACTGCTGGCGCCACTGGCGTGTGCGCTTTTGCTCGGCCAACCATCGCCTCAAACTGGCGGATTGCAGGGGCATTGTCGCTGGCCCATTGCTCCACTGCATTTGCTGGATCAGACTTGCCTTTCTTGCGCCGCACCAGCTGGCGCAGGAAATCGAGCCGCATCTGCTGATAATCGCGCGCCAGGCCAGCGACCAGCAAGCGCTCCCAAACATCGGATGGCTCCATCAGCGCGGCGGTTGCCTGCGCCCAATCGAGACCCAGACGCACGCCCATATCGGTGAAGGCATCGGTCAGTTGCAGCGCCGCCACATCGGCATCGCGCGCGAGTTTCGCGAGACCAATTGCGCCGTCCATTTCGAACAGGTGCACGACCTTTTTGGCCAGCGCCTCGGGCGCGCCCGCTTCGACCAGCTCGCTGAGCATTTTGTCTGACTGTTGGCGCGATTCGCCAGCCAGCAGAGCCTCGGTGGCATCGTGCAGTTCTTCGATCCCGCCGCGCAATTCCTCGATCAATTCAGCGGGAGGCCGTTTAGCCGCGCCAGCGCGTAGCAGGTCTGCCATGTGTCCTCTTAAACCGATGGCGACCCGCTCAAACAGCATGATGCGCGTTGTTTCGCTCATCTTGGCTGTGTCGAGCTCTTCCCAAATCGCGCGCGTTCCAAACAGGCGGTCGGCGGCGACAAAGGCATTGGTCACCGCGGCCAGCGATGCGCCTTCTTCTTCGGCGAGCTCGAATGCGGGCAAGATGCCCATGCGGTTGATTATGCGATTGGCAAGTTCGGTCGCGACCAGCTCGCGCCGCAAGCGGTGCTGCTTGATCTGCTCCGCATAATCTTTTTGCATCGGCTCTGGGAACATCGCGATCAGCGCGTCCTCCATAGCCTCATCGCCGGACAGCGGGCTCTCCTCGATCGCATCTTGCAGAGCGAGCTTGGCCGATGACAGCAGCACGGCTAGCTCTGGCCGGGTCATGCCTTGGCCCTCGCCCGCACGTCGGATCAGCGCTTCGCTTGAGGCCAGGCCCTCTGTTTTGCGATCAAGATCGGCCATGTCTTCGAGCGTCTCGATCAGGCGCGTGTAAGACGCAGTCGCCTCGCAGCCGCCAGCCTCCGCAATCGACAGCGCGAGCGCTTGCAGCCGGTTATCCTCCAGCACGATTGCCGCAACCTCGTCGGTCATCGCTTCCAGCACGGCAACGCGCTTCTTCTCGGTCAGCTTGCCATCGCGTTTGGCCGCTGCGAGCGCGATCTTGATGTTCACTTCGTTATCGGAGCAGTCAACGCCGGCTGAATTGTCGATGAAATCGGTGTTTATGCGCCCACCATTGAGCGAAAATGCGATCCGGCCCGCTTGCGTAACGCCCAGGTTTGCGCCTTCGCCAATCACTTTCGCGCGCACTTCGGCTGCGGCGACGCGCAGAGCATCATTGGCGGGATCGCCCACAGCTGCATCGCTCTCGCTTTCAGCTTTGATGTAGGTGCCGATCCCGCCAAACCAGATCAGATCAAGGTCCGCCTTTAGGATCGCTGTTACCAGATCATCGGGCGCGATCTCAGCCTCTTCAAGCCCGAGCATTTCGCGCGCCTTCTTGGGCAGCTTGATGCTCTTTTGATCGCGCGCGAACACGCCGCCGCCGCTGGAGATCAGCTTGGAATTGTAATCCTCCCAGCTGGAACTGGAGAGCTCGAACAACCGATTGCGCTCTTTCCAACTTTTGGCCGGATCGGGATCAGGATCGATGAAGATGTGCCGGTGGTCAAAGGCCGCGACCAGTTTGATCGCTTTCGACAGCAGCATACCATTGCCGAACACATCGCCTGACATATCGCCGCAGCCCGCCACGCGGACGCTGTCGCTTTGCACGTCGATGCCCATTTCGAGGAAATGCCGCTGGACAGACACCCACGCGCCGCGCGCTGTAATGCCCATGGCCTTGTGGTCATAGCCGTTGGAGCCGCCGCTAGCGAAGGCATCATCGAGCCAGAAATCGCGGCTTTCCGCGATGCCATTGGCCACGTCAGAAAAGCGCGCCGTGCCCTTATCGGCGGCGACCACGAAATAGGGGTCCTCGCCGTCGTGCACCACCACATCGGCTGGATGGACAACCTCGTCCTTCACGATGTTGTCTGTGATCGACAGCAAGGTGCGGATGAAAATCTCATAGCTCGCCTGACCTTCTGCGGCCCAAGCATCGCGGTCTTTCGCAGGCGATGGCAATTGTTTTGGATAAAAGCCGCCCTTCGCCCCGGTCGGCACGATCACAGCGTTTTTGACCCGCTGCGCCTTCATCAGGCCGAGGATCTCGGTGCGGAAGTCATCGCGCCTGTCCGACCATCTGAGGCCGCCGCGAGCGATTACGCCAGCGCGCAGGTGAATGCCCTCCACCCGGCGCGAATAGACGAAAATTTCGCGCCATGGCACGGGCTTCGGCAGGTCGGGAACCTGCGCAGAATCGAACTTAAACGCCAGCGCTTCATCCGCTGCATCGGCAAACGCATTGGTGCGCAGTATCGCGCCGATAACTGCATTGTAGAGCCGCAGCAGCCGGTCATCATTGATCGCAGAAACCTTAGCCAGCCCGCGCGAGAAATCGCTGCGAGCCTTCTTCTCGGCCTCTTCGCGATTGCCCTCAAACTTGGGATCATGGCGCGCGGTAAACAGCGCGATCATCGCCTTGGTCACTGGCACAGCAGCGGCCAGCGCATCGACGACGGTGTAGATCGTAAAGCCCATTCCGGTCTGACGCAGGTAGCGATAGAAGGTGCGCAGCAAGTTGGCTTCCTGCGCGCTCAGGCCCGCTCCGATCACGAGCCGGTTGAACGGGTCATCTTCGGCACTGCCATTGAGTACGGCGGCGATGGCTTGTTCGATAATGTCCGCACGCTCCAGCAGCGGTGCGGCTTCGTCCCCTTCAGGCAGAGCCAGGGTGAAATCATGGATCGAACCAAGCGCACCATTATCAAGCTCGGTTGGGATTTCGGTGATCACACGAAAGCCGAAATTCTCAAGTGCGGGCACAGCATCAGACAAAGGCAAAGCGCCGCTGCTTTGATAGACTTTGAGCCGCAGATTATCGGCTGTGTCGCTATCGAGATGGTACAAGCGCACATCGCGCAAGGTCGTGTCATCATCACCGCCGGTACGGACGCTGAGCGCGCGAATCCGTCGGATGTCAGTCGCCGCCTCTGCGGTGCCATAGAGCAGCCGGTAATTGGCCGGAAAAGCTTCTGCAAAACGCGCCGCAATCGCCATGGCGCGCGCGGGGTCTTCGCTCTTTGCAAGGTGGCGCTCGACCCCCTCGCCCCAGCCGCGCAGCATATCCTCTAGGCGGCCTTCCAGCTCCGCTGCATCCGGCATGGCTTTGGCTTCGCGAACATCAAGCACGAATTGCAGCATCGCCAGATTGCCGCCTTCAACCTCAAGGCTCCAATCGAGAACTTTCGCATCCGCCTCAGCGGTTAGCAGCTCCTGAATTTGCAATCGCACTTGGGTGGAGAGCAGATCGCGCGGCAGCCAGACAAAGGCAAACACATGCCGGTCTAGTTGCGAACTGGCGAGCGAAAGGCGCGGGCGCGGCCGATCGACCAGGCTCATCATGGTGGTTGCGAGGCGGCCAATATCTGCGCGGTTGAACGCAATCAGCAGATCATGCGGCAGCGCGGTAAAGGCATGGACCAGCGCTTTGCCGGTGTGCCCGGATGGGTTGAAGCCCAGCTCTTTGGTCAGCGCATCGAGGTTCTCGCGCAGATGCGGCACGTTGGCAGGCGCAGACGCCAGTGCGGCGCTGGTCCAAACCCCGGCATGAACCGACAGGGCCTCCACTTTGCCTTTCTTGCGGATCGCCACGATAAACAGGTCGAGCGGCACGCGGCGGTGAACCTTGGCGGTGTGGTTTGATTTGATGATCAGCAGTTCGCGCGTGCGGCCATCGGGGCGTTTCTGCCCAAACCATTTGAACGCCTTGTCGTAGGACGCATCGGCCAGCAAAGAACGCGCGCTCTTACGGCAAATCCCGAGCAGGCCCGATTGGCTGCCATCGCGGCGGCGGGTTACATGGCCCAGCTGGGTCAGCATCCCGCTGTTGAGCCAGGTTAGCAGGTCTTTGAATTCCGGCTCTTCGACCCGTTCGATGTCCGCTTCCATGGCGGATTGCACCTTGGGCCAATCGTTCACGGCGGCGCGGACATCGCCCAGGGTCAGCCGCAGTTCTTTCAGCAATTCGCGGCGTTGGCGCGCATCAACCCGCGGCGTCTCGATATAGATCATAAACTCGCGCGCTTTGCCTGAACCAAGCTCAGTAAGTTTGCCCGACTTGTCGCGTTTTACCGCAATGATCGGATGCACCAACCGGTCAATCGTGACCCCTTGGGCGGCGAGCGCGGAGGCAACCGAATCGACCAAAAACGGCATGTCATCATTGACCAAAGCGATGCGCATAATGCGCCGCTCATCGGTTTCAGTTTCCATGACCAGCGAGGCGCGGTCCGTCTCACGCTTCTCAGCCGCGGACAGGAGGAAGGCGGTGGCCTCTTCCAGCGCTTGCTTTGCAAAGGGCGTATCACCGGGCAGGATCGCATCGGCGAGCCGCTTTGACAGAGCGGTATGATGCTTGCTTCGGCGCGGGTTGCGCGCCGTTTTCTGCTTGGCTGAAGCTTTTCCTGCGAGCTTTTTAGCGGGTTTCGAAACCATCCTCGCCCCTTTGAAACAATATTATTCTTGAGCGTTCTTATGCGTCGCCGATAGGCCTCTTGGATACGTTTGCGCAACCGTGTTCATTATCTAGCTGCGCGATTTTTGTGCCACTCAGCGCTAGGAGGCCAGCGCACCAGTGAGCGCTTTCATGGTGATTTCTAGCGAGCGAATTCGCGCCGCTGGATCATAGGTCGCGCCGCACAGCATGATCTCATCTGCGCCGGTGCGCCCAATAAAATCGCTCACTTGGCTTGCCACCATATCGGCGGTGCCAATGGCTGCGGCTTGGCCAATATGATCTAGCATGGCGCGCGCTGGCGCTGGCAGGGTGGTGGTGTAATCCTCAATAGGTGGCGGCAGCTTGCCGGGATTGCCGCTGCGCAGGCGGACGAAGCTTTGTTGCTGGCTTGAGGCAAGTAGGCGGGCCTCTGCTTCGCTTTCGGCCGCAAAGACATTCATCGCCACCATTACATGCGGGCGGCCAAGCGCGTCTGATGGCTCAAAGTCTCTGCGGTACACTTCCAATGCGGCGTCCAGATGATCGGGCGCGAAATGCGCAGCGAAGGCATAGGGCAGGCCGAGCCTTGCTGCGAGCTGCGCGCCAAACAGGCTGGAGCCGAGCATCCACATCTCTGGCTTTGCGCCGAGGCCAGGTGTGGCGGCGATGGGCAGGTCGAGATCGCCAGTCAGAAGCGCGCGCAATTCCGCGACATCCTGCGGAAAATATTCAGCCGCCTGATGCAGGTTTTTGCGCAGGGCGCGCTGCAATTCCGGCCCAGCGCCGGGGGCTCTGCCTAGGCCGAGGTCAATTCGGCCCGGAAACAGAGCATCCAGCGTGCCGAATTGCTCTGCGATCTGAAACGGCGTGTGGTTGGGCAGCATGATGCCGCCAGAGCCGATCCGGATCCGGCTGGTCGCATTGCCGATATGGGCGAGCACAACCGAGGTCGCGCCGCCCGCAATGCCATCCATCGCGTGATGTTCAGCCACCCAAAAGCGCTTGCAGCCCACTCGCTCTGCCGCGCGCGCCAGCTCTGTCGCATCGGTCAAAGCCTCGGCCACGCTCCCGCCTTCGCGAACCGGGATCAGATCAAGCACGGAAAATTCGGTCATGGCAGCCCTCTTACTATTGGGCTGGCGTAGCAGGCCCCAGCTGTTTCAGATAGCCGCTAGCGGTCTTTGCCTGCGGACTATCAGGCGCAGTGTCGATCACGGATTGCCAGCTGGCGCGGGCGGCATCATCGCGCGCATCCAGTACGGCGATAACGCCCGCCTCCAGCCCGATTTGCGGATCGAGCGGGGCGAGACCCGAGGCCTTTTCAATAGCGGATTGCGCCTCTGGTAATCTGTTTTCACGCCGCAGCAGGGTTGCTTTTAGCAGCCATGCCTCAGCATCGCCGGGCATCAGGCGCGTTGTATTGTCCAATTCAATGAGAGCTTCTTCCGGCTGATCAATCTCAACCAGGGCGCGGGCCATGTCGAGTGCTGCTGCTGCTTGAAGTGCACCAGATGCAGCGGTTTTGGCGTCCGTGCGTGCCTCTCTCAAAATATTATAGGCGTCAGCCCAAAGCGTGTTTGCGAGGGCGGCATTGCCGGCCATAATGCCAAAACGCGCTCGTGCTCGCGGTTCATCCGCCGGTGTCTCATCGCGCGCTGCGGTGAAGGCGACAATCGCATCGTCCCATAGGCTCAGTTTTGTCGCAGCGAGTCCGAGGCAGTGATTGGCGATGACCCTCGCATCACCGGTTGTCTGGTTGCGCTCAATCTGCGCTTTGGTGTGCGCGCGGGCCGGGTCGCTTTCGACCAGATCGAGGCAATCGGCCAGCCAAATGCTGAGCGGATCGGTGGGCTGCGGCGGAGCAATTTCATTGGTGGTGCGCGGCGGGCGGTTGAGCAGCTCATCGGGCGCGCCTTGGATCGCGCCAGTGCTTGGGTTGGGGCCGACCTGAAGCAGCATGAGAATGAGCGCGCTGGAAAAAGACACGTGGGTGTTCGCCTAGTAAAACTGATCGACCGTCGCTTGCAGCAGCGCAATATCATTCTCGCGCGACAAGCGGTGATCGCCGTCTTTGACAAAGGTCACCTGTACATTGTCCGAACGTATCGCCTTGGCGAGGCGCGGGCTGATTTCCCATGGCACATCCTCGTCCTTTTGGCCGTGCAGCAGGCGAACCGGGCAATCAATCGCGATTGCGCTGTCGAGTTTCAGATTGGCCTCGCCATCGGCGAAAAAGCCGGGATGCGTCGGCGTTGGCTCTGGCCCGTAGGGATTGTCTTCATACAGCACTTCACCCGCCGCCATCTGCGCGCGCTGCTCGTGTGTGAAGCCCCAAGTCGTAAAGTCTGGAGCAGGCGCGATGCCGATCATTCCGGTCAGCCGCTCGCCCAAAGCCTCACCCACCATCAGCATCAGCCAGCCGCCCATAGACGAGCCGATCAGCAGCACGCTGCCGTCGACATGAGCCTCGACCAAGGCGAGCACTTCATCGCGCCAACGGGACAGGGTGCCATCGGCAAAATCACCATTGCTCCGCCCGCAGCCGGAATAATCGAGCAGCAGGCAGGCCCGCCCCATTTCCTGCGCGCGGGCAAACATGGCGGTCGCCTTGCCGCCGTCCATGTCTGACATATAGCCTGGCAGAAAGACTAAGCTCGGGCCGCTGCCCGGCGCATGGCGAAAGGCGATTTTGCGGCCATCGTCAAATTCGTGAAAGTGTATCTCGCTCATGCGCGCCCTCATGCCCGCAGGCGGCGGGTGCGCGCAAGAGGGCTAAAACTGGTTCGAGCCTTAATCTGCGGTCTCTTCAAGAGCGCGGCGAAGCTCGGTCTCGAACAGCTCAGGTTGGTCAAACATGATGAAGTGGTAGCTGTCTTCGACTATTCGAATATCAGCAGTTTCGAGCGATGCGTAAGCATCTCGGTAGAGCGCCTCTATCCGCGATCGCGGAGCGAAGGCATTGCTCGCTGCGATAATGGTCGTGGGCGTGTTCATGTCCTTTAGTGCAGGGCGCAGATCGGTCGTCATCAGCGAATATATGGCGTTTGCAAAGGTCGCCCTATCACTGGTTATCGACCAATCGGCTATGGTGCCCTGGTACTCACTGTTCTTTACCAGAGAACGGACCCCGGCTTGCTGAGTTTGCGCAAACTCCTCGGCGGATTGCCCGAGAATTTGCCTCTTGAACCCGTCGGCTTGCGCTGCGGCTGTTTCAGCGGTTGCTTTGGGCGAAAATAGAAGCGGAAAGAATGGCAGGGCATCGACGATGACCAATCTTTTGATCCGATCAGGATGATCCTTTGCCAGCTTGAGGCCAAGGAACCCGCCAAGTGAATGGCCCGCGTAAAGCGCGCTTTCAATTTTGTTGCAGTTGAGATGGTCGACAATTTCTTGGGCGGCGCGCGCAACAATCGTTTCTGGTGACCCGTTCGGAGCACGACCGGCGAAGCCTGCAACATGCACAAGATGAACCGTGTAGCTCTCGCTGAGGGTGTCTTTGACACCGTCCCAAGTTGCCGGTGATGAGCCAAGCCCAGGTGTAAGGATCAAATCAGGGCCCGCTCCGAGCGTTTCGTATGGCGGGCAAGCCTCCTGTGGCTCATCCGCGAGTGCGGCAGTAGACCCAAGGAATGTGAGGCCTGTGACAATGCTGGTCCAAAGCTTCATTGTTCCGCTCCTTCTCGTTGGAAAATCTCTTCTATCGCAAGGCCGAATACGTCGGCGATCTTGAATGCGAGCGGCAGGGACGGGTCATAGCGCCCCTTCTCAATCGCATTGACGGACTGGCGGCTGACATTCAGCTGATCCGCGAGGTCTTGCTGGCTCCAATCGCGTTCTGCGCGCAGCACTTTGAGGCGATTGTTCACACCGCACCCCACGCGCCATATTCGACGCGGTTTGATGCAGCGCCAATACCTAGACCAGCGAACCATACCACGGCCCACCAATAGGCGTCGGCATGTGGGACCGCGTCAGCAATCTCGAGGAAGCCCCAGACACTCGCGATGCTGAGCGTGATTGCGGTTGCGATCAGCGATTGGCGGACCACAAGCATACGAACAAACTCATCCTGCTCTTCTACGATAAGCCGTCCGATGGCCCAAAAGACACCGATGATCGCAAGGCCGGGCGGGATGGCTGCAAGAATTCGCCACGTATCGGCGATACCTTCCGCATTTTCGGCAAAGACCAACCCAGCAATGGCGAGCATATAAATCGAAGTCGAAATCGCCACGCGCTTCAAATACCGCTTTTGCGCCTCACCTTTTGCGAAGCAAGCATTGCCGCCGGAATCTACTCGGCGATTGGCGGATTTGATCAAAGGGACCATCATGACCATAGGCACGAGCATCAGTATCAATAGCGCTGTGCCTTCGATCGCGCCGGTCATCGCCAGACCGCCAAGCGCCGCATAGGAAATGCCCATAAGCGCACCCCAAAAGGCAGGACTGCGGCCCATCACGGCTGCGTTCTTTTCCGTTTGCTCATTCATAGCAGGCACTTCTTGCTGCTCTTGCAGCCGCCATTGAGCATGCCAATCGCTGCGCCGCTCAGGCCGCCTATGATCCCGAAGGACGCGCCATGGCTCAGTTCGCTCGCAGATAGAAACAACGCGGCGGTGATGATGATCACTGCCCATAGAATCGCTTTGTTTCGAATTGTCATTGGTAAAGCTCCCTTTCAACTATGGAAAGTATACTTGTCATTGGTTCGCCTTTTTGTCAAGCACACTTTCCATAATGGAGCGGGTGCTTTCCGATTGATGCTGCGAAACACGGGTAATGACATCACCATTCGCCGCGCCTATATCTGCGCTCATGGCCAACCGTGTGACTACCACCACCACTACCACCACCCCGGATTTCCGGGGCCGGTTGCTGTTGGTCTGATCCAGCCACACCCGCGCCCCGAACTTTCGGTTTCGGGCGGCGCGGTGTCAGCCTCCTGAAAAAGCTGAAAATACCAAGACACCGCT
Source organism: Erythrobacter sp. S249 (assembly GCF_057364975.1). NCBI lineage: Bacteria > Pseudomonadati > Pseudomonadota > Alphaproteobacteria > Sphingomonadales > Erythrobacteraceae > Erythrobacter > Erythrobacter sp. S249. The sequence continues at coordinate 1,989,976 of NZ_CP200287.1, forward strand.
CTTCAAGAGCGCGCATGAGTGTGTCATGGGCGTGAACGCAAACGAGACGGAAGAACGATGACCGAACTGCTCAAGATCAGCCTGCCCGATGGCACCACGCGCGAAATGCCTGAAGGCAGCACGCCCGCCGATGTGGCCGCTGCGATTGGCCCTGGCCTTGCCAAGGCCGCACTGGCTGCGCGCGTCAACGGCGAGGTGCGCGATATTGGCCGCCCGTTTGAGGGTGATGCTGAGCTTGAGCTGATCACCAGCCGGGATGAGGCCGATGCGCTGGAACTGGCGCGGCATGACTTTGCGCATGTTCTGGCTGAGGCTGTTCAGGCGCTCTATCCCGGCACGCAAATCACCTTCGGTCCCGCTACCGATGATGGCTTCTACTATGACGTAATGGCCCCGGCTGACCGCGAGCCGTTCAGCATGGATGATCTGCCCGCGATTGAAGAGAAAATGCGTGAGATCATTGCCGCGGATAAGCCATTAGTGCGCGAAGTATGGTCGCGCGCTGATCTGATCGCGAAATGGGAAGCGGACGGCGAGGCATTTAAGGCTGAATGGGCCAAAGAGCTGCCCGAGAACGAAGAGCTGACCGTCTATTGGTCGGGCGAACCGCGAAGCGAAGGCGCATGGCTGGACATGTGCCGCGGTCCGCATCTGGCCTCCACCGGCAAACTTGATCCGGCGGCATTCAAACTGATGCGGGTGGCAGGTGCCTATTGGCGCGGTGATCAGCGCAATGCCCAGCTGACGCGAATTTACGGCACCGGCTGGCTCAACAAGAAACAGCTCAAACAGCATCTGCACCGCTTGGAAGAAGCCGCCAAGCGCGACCACCGCAAGCTGGGCCGCGAGATGGATTTGTTCCACCTGCAGGAAGAAGCGCACGGCAGCGTGTTCTGGCACCCTAAAGGCTACCGTATCTGGCGCGAGCTAGAGGCCTATATGCGCCGCAAGATGGACGGCGGGGGCTACCGCGAGATCAAGACGCCTCAGCTGATGGATATCCGCCAGTGGGAGCAATCGGGCCACTGGGGCAAATATGCTGAAAACATGTTTGCCGTACCTGACATGGTGCCCGAAGTGGACGAGGACAGTGATGGCCCGGCCAAGCCTGCGGTTGAAAAAGACGCCGATTGGATGGCGATTAAGCCGATGAACTGCCCGGCCCACGTGCTGGTGTTTAAGCAAGGCATCACGTCCTATCGCGATCTGCCGATCCGGTTGGGCGAAATGGGCTGCTGTCACCGCAACGAGCCGCATGGGGCGCTGCATGGCCTGATGCGGGTCCGCCAGTTCACTCAAGATGATGCGCATATTTTCTGCACCGAAGAACAAGTGGTCGAGGAAGTGCGCAAGTTCTGTAAGCTGGCAGCGGATGTTTACGAGGATTTCGGTTTCAAGTTTTCGATCAAACTCGCGCTGCGCCCGGAAAAACGGTTGGGCACTGATGCTGATTGGGACAAGGCCGAACAGGAATTGCGCGACGCTGTAAAAGATGCGGGCATGATGAACGAAGAGTTCGGCTGGGAAGAGCTGCCCGGTGAAGGCGCGTTTTATGCGCCAAAGCTCGAATGGCACCTGACCGATGCGATTGGCCGGACGTGGCAAGTTGGCACGATCCAAGGTGATCGCGTCCTGCCCGATCGTCTTGATGCGACCTATATTGGCGAAGATGGTGGCAAGCACCGCCCCGTGATGCTGCACCGCGCGATCTTCGGTTCTTACGAGCGCTTTATCGGCATTCTGATTGAGCACTATGCTGGGCGCTTGCCAGCATGGCTCGCCCCGGTTCAAGCCGTGGTCGCCCCGATTGTGTCGGATGTTGATGGCTATGCCACCAAGGTTATGGCCAAGCTTGAGGCGGCGGGCATCCGGGTAGAAGGCGATCTTCGCAATGAGAAGATCAATTACAAAGTGCGCGAACACTCGCTGGCGAAGGTTCCGTATCTGTTTGTGGTCGGCAAGCGCGAGGAAGAAGAGGGCACGATTGCCTTGCGGACTCTTGGCGAAAAGGACCAGCAAGTGCTGTCTTTGGATGATGCGCTGGCGCTTATCACAAAGGCGGCTACACCGCCTGATCTCAGCGCTTAATCGCATTTGACCGAATAGATCATGGACTGGCTGGCCGGGCTTAACGCAGCGCAGATTGCGGCGGCGTTCGCAGCGACCATTGGCGCGTCTTTCGTGCGCGGGCTGGCCGGGTTCGGCATGGCGATCCTGCTGGTGCCGGTTTTGGCGCTCGCTCTGACTCCGGTTGAGGCGGTGATGATCGCCAATTTCCTGATGCTGTTTATCGGCATGTTGGAGATACGGCGACTGGTTCTGGGCGCCGAAAAATCCGCTTGGGTGATCAGCGGCCTTGTTGCAGTCACCACTGCGCCGGGATTGCTGCTGCTGTCTGTGACGCCGCCTGATCTTGCGCGGCTGCTTATTGCGATGGTGGCCTTGTCGGCCTTTGCGCTCGTGCTCCTGCCTCAGCGTTCTGCGAGCTTGCCTGGGACGCTCCAGACCGGGGTAACAGGGGTGACTAGCGGCATTCTTACCGGCTTTGCTGGGATGCCGGGGCCGCCGGTTGTTCCCTACTATGTCGGCCGGGCGATCCCGCGCGATACGGCTAAAGCATCAATGCTGCTGATCTTCACGATTGCTGCAATTGCGGCGATTGTCTCCGGGTTTTTGACCGGTGTGATTGATCAGCGAGTAGTGCTGCTTTCAGTCGGGCTGTTTCCCGCTGTGCTGCTCGGCAATTGGCTTGGCGGTCTCGCTTATGGCCGGGTCAGCGACACGGTCTGGCGGATCTTTGTCGGCTTGGTGCTGTTCGCCGCTGCCTTTGCCGCCCTTACTCGTCTGTTCTAGCGCAGCCAGCGCGCAGCAAGGACCCGCCCGCCGTTCGGCTCGCGCAGGACCAAAGCATGCGCATCCGCACCCGGTGTGGTGAGCCTGTCCTGGTGCAGCTCAACGCTTGCTGTGCCGCCGTCCCAGCGGGCGAGCACTTTTTCATCAAGCAGCACATTGGTGTAGGAGATGCGGCGGCCGCCGTTTTCTCCGCGGCCAATCGCGACGCTTTCCTCGCTTGATACCGCCATCAGCACTAGCTCAGCAGGTTTTTCAGCCGCGCCGCTGAGGCCAATGCCATAGCCCAATCGGCCCGCTGGCTTGATGCGAATGGCGGCGCTTTGCGAACCGCGCGCCAGCGCGATGTGGCGGCGATTGACGCGCTCGTTGGAGCCAACCTGCCCAAGCTCTCCATCGATTACCAATTGCGGGGTGTAGACGCCGTTATATCCGGCGAGGCCGCGGCGGGCATAATCGCGCTGAAGGCTGGTGTTGTCTTCGCGTGCGAGCGTGTCTTTCCAGCCCAAACGGTCCCAATAGGTCACAGGGCGAGCGATCACGACCAGGCCATCTTCGCGCGCAAGCTTGGCTGAAAGGCGGTCCGCTGGTGGGCAGGAAGAACAGCCTTGGCTGGTGAAGAGTTCGAGCAGCACAGGCTCGCCCAGAGTGCCGGTTTGCTCAGGCGGGTTTTGCGCTTGGCTGAAATCTGGCGCCGCGACAGAGGCGATGGCGAGCGCGGCGGAACCGACGGCCAGACCGAATAGAGTTTTTGTCATGCGCGCACCTCACAAACATCCGCTGAGCACTGCAGGGATATTCGCGATGAAGCGCCGCTTGGTTACAGCAAGCGCGCGCTTAGAGTGGGATTGGTTGCCCGGCAAAGATGAGCGCCGCGCCGCATGCCAGCACGATGACTGAACGGGCGATATCGGCCGGATGGGCCGCTGCAAGCTGCAAAGGCTTGCGAGTGATGGCGATTGCTTTGTCCATGAACCGCACGTTCGCGGGCAAATGCTAACAGGTCGTTAAGATTAACCAGGATTGCCTAAATTAGCGCTGAGGGCATCTGCTGGCTGGCGCAGTGAAATCCGCCGCCTCCGGCCAGTACAGCATCCGCTGGAAGGCCGATGGTCTGCCGATCCGGGAACAGAGCAGCGATCGCTGCGACGCCCGCTGCATCGTGCACTGAGCCAAAGGTCGGCACCGCCACCAGATGCGTGGTGATGGCGAAATTCGCATAGCTTGCCGGTTCAACCGCGCCATCGCGCTGGATCAGGCCAGGTGAAGGGATCGTCACTACCTCCACGCTGAGTGCTTCAGCACGCCGCTTTGCGTCTGCATAGATCGCCGCATTGGGATCATCATTGCCCGTGGCCTCAGGAACGACCAGCCGGCCCGGACCGACAAAGCGCGCCAGATTGTCGACATGGCCGTCGGTGTGGTCATTGATCAGGCCGTCGCCTAGCCAAAGCACCCGGTCAAAGCCCAGCGTGTGCTTAAGCTCCGCCTCGATCGCAGCGCGCGACATGTCAGGATTCCGGTTGGGATTGAGAAGGCATTGCTCGGTCACTGTGCACAGTCCCGTGCCATCGCCATCCACCGCGCCGCCTTCCAATATCATTGGTGAGGTTTCGAGCGGCAAACCCGCATCTCGCGCCAGTTCCGCGCCAATGCTCTCATCGCCCGCCATCCGATATTTGCCTCCCCAGCCATTGAAACCAAACCGGCGCGCGGCGCGTTCGCCATTGCCCGATACGATCAGTGGCCCGGTGTCGCGCAGCCAGATATCGCCGTAGACCCGCCGCTCCAATCTCACTGCGTTGCTCACCAGAGCGCGGGCGCGCGCCTCGTTCGCTTCATCGCGCACGAGCAGACGGACAGCCTGACCGCTGTCCGCCACAGCATTAGCGAACGCCGCGATCTGCTCCTGCGCCGCCTCAAGGAAGCCCGGCCATTCCTCGGCCAAATGCGGAAAGCCGATCCACAACCAATCCTGCGGCGCCCATTCAGGAGGCATCAGGACGGTCATGAATCGGCTTTCAATTCGTCAGCTAAACGGATGCTGGATCAGCAGCCCGTCTCGGCGCTGGCGCAGCTTTCGTCGCGAGCGGCTTTAAACTCATCGCCCTCGTTCCAATTCGGCCAGCTGCTGCTTTCTGCCATCATCCGGCCAATGCGGTAGAACAATTGCAAATCGCTCATCACGCCGGACCAATCCCACTCTTCGTTGAACTCGTCCTTTGGCCCGTGATAGCGATTGTCGCGGTAGTCCTTGGACACTGCTGCGCCTGCATCGCGTCCACCCTCGACCAGGTCTTGCCCGCCATTGATGTAGAGCATTGGCACGCCCTGCTTGGCAAAGGCGAAGTGGTCAGAGCGGTAGTAATAGCCCGCCTCTGGGTTTGGATTGGGTGTCATGGTGCGGCCATCGGCCTCAAGTGCGCCCATCATATAGGCATCGAGCTGAGACTTGCCGGGGCCAACCACGGTCACGTCTTTCGCTGGGCCAGCCACCTGGAAGGCATCCATGTTGATTCCGCCAACCGTCTGATCGAGCGGGAACACTGGGTTTGAGGCGTAGTAATACGCGCCGAGCAGGCCGGATTCCTCAGCCGTTACGGCCAGGAATACGAGGCTACGCTTAGGCGCGCCAGCTTTCGCATGCGCCTCCGCCAAGGCGACCAGAGCTGCTGTGCCGGTCGCATTGTCGACTGCGCCGTTGCAAATGTCATCGCCATCGGGCGCTGCTTTACAACGGCCAAGGTGATCCCAGTGCGCGGTGTGAATGATGTATTCGTCTGGCGCTTCGTTGCCGGGCAGAATGCCGATCACATTTTGCGATTGGAATTTGCGAATGTCATTTTCAAAGCTGGTGGAGGCGGACATGCCCAGCTCAACCGCTTCAAATTCTTCCGTTTTCGCTGCCGCTGTCAGCGCATCGAGATCTTGCCCCGCTGCGGCCAGCAATTCGCGGGCGGCCTCTTTCTGGATCCAGCCGTTCATGGTGGTGAGCGGCGGAGGATTGTCTCCGCGAGCGGGATAGGCTTGCGGGCCGGACCAGCTGCTTTCAACCACGTTCCAGCCATAGCTGGCCGGTTCGGTATCATGGACGATTAAAACGCCTGCTGCGCCTTGGCGTGCGGCCTCTTCATATTTGTAGGTCCAGCGGCCATAGAATGTCATCGCGCGGCCGTTGAATTTCCCTTCAAGGCCGGATGTTTCATAGTCAGGGTCATTGACCAGCACGACCACGGTCTTGCCCGTGACATCCACGCCTTCGTAGTCGTTCCAATCGCGCTCTGGCGCGTTGATGCCGTATCCGACGAACACCATTTCGCTGTTGGCCAGCTGCGTTTGCGCATCTTCGCGGTAGGTCACGCCGACCCATTCACTGCCGAAATCATAGACCAGATCGGTCTCGCCATTGGTGATGGTGAGCGGCGCGAAGTTCTTGCCGGTGATTTCCACCAGCGGCACTTCCTGCACCCAGCTTTCGCCATTGCCTGGCTGAAGGCCAGCGGCCTCGAACCGTTCGGTCAGTAAGGCAACGGTCAGTTCCTCGCCCTTGGTGCCGGGCATGCGCCCCTCAAACTCATCGCTGGAAAGCGTGCGCGTGATGTCGATCATTGTCTCTTCAGAAAGCTCGCCTGCTGCGACTTCTGGAATATCCATTCCGTCCGCGCCAGTGTCGCCGCCGAGCGAGCTCATCGCATCGCATGCCGTCAGCGCGAGTGCGCAAGCGGCCAATCCGCCAAGCTTCAATGCTTGTTTGATCATTGTCGGTGATTCCTCTCATCCAAAATCATTGCGCGCACCTTTTGCAGAGCGGAGCGCGGCTCGCAAGGCGGATTGATGGCCGGAGCGCTTGCGAGACAAGAACCAGCGCGCCATGGAGGCGGAGATGGCGCAGGCGAATTCGCATGACTGGGTTGGAGCATTGGCGCGGGCGCGGGCCGAGGCGCCGTTTTTGGCGCGCGGACTGGAGCGGATGCCGCCGCTCGCCGAATTGCTGAGCAGCGGAGATGGTGAAGGCGCTCTCGCATGGGCCAAATCCGCTGGCGATGGCGTAGATGATTTGGGCGCAGGTTTGCGCCGAGAGCGCCTCGCGCTGTCAGTGGCGCTGGGGGTTGGCGATCTGGCTGGAGCCTTCTCGCTAACCCGCGTGATGCAGGAATTGTCAGACTGCGCAGACGGCTCGCTAGACCGCGCTATTTCCCACGTCATTGCAGAGCGCACGGATGGCGAAGCGGCACGGGGGCTTTATGCCTTGGCGCTGGGAAAACAAGGCGCTAGGGAGCTCAATTACTCCTCCGACATCGACCCGATCCTGCTTTATGATCCGGAGACACTGCCGCGGCGCGCGAAGGATGAGCCGGGCGAAGCAGCCGCGCGCTACGCCCGCCAGATCGTGCAATTGCTTTCCGAAAACACCGCTGATGGCTTTGCCTTCCGGGTCGATCTCAGGCTGCGGCCCGCCAGCGAGGTAAGCCCGCTGGCCGTATCGGAAGGCGCGGCTCTCTCACACTACGAAAGTGCCGCTCTAGCATGGGAGCGGGCGGCCTTTATCCGGTCGCGCGCTTGCGCCGGTGATATTGCCGCCGGAGAGGCGTTTCTGGCGCGGATCCAGCCCTTTGTATGGCGCTCCAGCTTGGATTTTGGCGCGATTGAAGAAATCCGCCAGCTAACCGCGCAAATTCGCGCGAACCATGATGGCCCGCGCCGCCCTGGCCCTGGGTTCGATGTGAAGCGCGGGCGCGGCGGCATTCGCGAGATCGAGTTCTTTGCGCAAACGCATCAACTTATTCACGGTGGGCGCGATCCCAGCCTGCGGGTGAAGGGCACGCGGGCCGCGCTTGCTGCCTTGGTGGCGGCTGGCCGGGTGGATGGCGATGAGGCGGCTTTGCTGGGCTCGACCTATGACCGGCTGCGCGTGATCGAGCACCGATTGCAAATGGTGAACGATCGCCAGACGCATATCCTACCAGAAGGCGCAGCGCTGGATGCGGTGGCCCGGCTTGACGGCTTGGCAGATGGCGCGGCGCTGATCGCAGAGCTGGACGGCCTGACGCAGGCGGCAGGCGCTGTCTATGACAAGCTTATCGGCGATGATGTCAGCGCCTCTCCGCCCGTGCCAGAGCCGCCGCAAGCTGAGGCACTGACAGAGCAATTGAGCAATCTGGGCTTTGCTGAGCCGGACGCGTTGGCGGGGCGGATCAAGGGGTGGCGCGAGGGGCGCTATCAATGTCTGCGCACCCCGCAGGCGCTGGCTGCGTTTGATGCGCTGTTGCCGGAATTGATCGCTGCTTTCGCTGGGGCGGATGATCCAGACCGCGCGCTGAACCGATGGGAGAGTGTGCTTGCCAATGCGCCCTCTGCGATCAACCTGTTTCACTTGTTGACTGCCCGCCCGGCGCTGCTCGCGCAATTGGTGGGTGCGCTCACTTTGTCGCCGATGCTGGCCGATGAGCTTGGCCGGCGCCCGGAATTGCTCGACATTCTGATCGATGAAAGCGCGTTGGAGCTGCCCGGCTCTGCCTGCGAAATTGCCGAAGATATGCGGCGGATCGCCGCCCGCGACGATTACGAGGCGCAATTGGACGCCATTCGCGTGGTCACTGGCGAGCAGCGCTTTGCGCTCGGCGTTCAGCTGATCGAGGCGCTGAGTGATCCGATTGATATAGCCAGCGGCCTATCGCGCGTCGCCGAGGCGGGACTGACAGTGGCCGCGGATGCAGCCGCGCGCGAATTCGAGCGTGTGCACGGACAAATCACCGGCAGTGAGGTCTGCGTCTTGGGCCTCGGGCGATTTGGTGGCGGGGCGCTGACCCATGCCTCTGACCTGGACATCATCTATCTGTTTTCAGGCGACTTTGATGCGCAGTCCGATGGTGACCGGTCGCTCGGCGCGACGCTTTATTACAACCGCTTGGCCAGCCGCATTAGCGCAGCTCTATCTGTCCCGACGGCGCAAGGCGCGCTCTATGAAGTGGACACTCGGCTGCGCCCGCAAGGCAATCAAGGCCCGCTCGCAGTATCGCTTGAGGCCTTCGCCAAATATCAGCGCGAGGCGGCCTGGACCTGGGAGCATATGGCGCTGGCAAGAGCGCGGGTCTTGATCGGGTCGGAGGCGGCGCGCGCGCAGCTTAACGACATCATCACCGGGGTGCTGTGCAAGCCGCGCGATCCCGCCGAATTGCGGACAAATGTGCTGACCATGCGCAGCGAAATGGCGCAGCATAAGCCTGCTCGCGGACCTCTGGATGTGAAGCTGCTGCGCGGCGGCTTGGTGGATTTTGAATTCCTCATCCACTTCCTGCAATTGCGTGATGGCAAGGGGCTTGATCCTGACCTTGGCGCAGCCATCCCCATGCTGGTGGAGGAAGGGGCTTTGCCGCAGCCGCTGATCGCGGCCTATGATTTGATGACCCGCATTTTGGTCGCCGGACGCCTGCTGGCGCCCGATGGTAAGGAGCCGCCGCCCGCTGCCGCTGATGCGCTGGCGCGGGCCTGTAAGGCCAAGAATTACAAAGGCCTCTTGCGCAGCCTCACCGAGGCGCGGCATGAGGTCGCGAAAGCTTGGGAGACGATTCTCAAGCACCAGTTGGAGATTGACGAATGAGCGATTCTGTAAGCGTTGGTGACGCCCTGCCAGATATTGAAATGGGCACCCCTGATGGCGGCACGGTGAAGCCATCGGATTTCCACGGCAAGAAGCTGGTGCTGTTCTTCTATCCCAAAGACAACACGCCTGGCTGCACCACCGAGGCGAAGGATTTCACTGCGCTTAAAAGCGACTTTGAAGCGGCGGGAACGGAGCTGCTTGGCGTCAGCAAAGACAGCGCGAAGAAGCACCAGAACTTCATCGCCAAACATGATCTCACGACCCCTCTCGCGACTGATGCCGAGGAAGGTGGATTGTCCGACGCGCTCGGCGTTTGGACCGAGAAACAGATGTACGGCAAAACATACATGGGCATGGTCCGCACCACCTATCTGGTCGGCGCAGACGGCAAGATTGCGCAGGTCTGGAACAAGGTGAAGGTGAAGGGCCACGCTGAAGAAGTGCTGGCCGCCGCAAAGGCGCTCTAAGCCAAAATGCCAACGCCAATGCCATCCTTAGCCTCCGCCATTCGCGGCGCTTTGCTGACCGCTGATCCGCGCGCAAAATGCTTTGCGACGCGCGACGTCGTGCGCCGCTGGAACAAGGGCGCGCTGGCGTGGCAGTTTGACGTCACGATGCCAGATGAGCCTGCGCGGCCCAGCGAGCCTGAGCTGTTGGCGCCAAGCCAAATGCCCAAGCGCGGCAAGGGCGGATCAGAGCGAGGAAGGATCGCCTTGTGGCACAGCCTGGCGCATATCGAGTTCGTCGCGATTGATCTTGCGCTCGACATGGCGGGCCGCTTTGGCGAGCAGATGGGCGAGGAATTCGTGTCCGACTTTTTGAGCGTTGCCGCCGATGAGGCGATGCACTTCGCTCTGCTCGATCGCAAGCTCAAGACGCTGGGCAGCTACTATGGCGCGCTGCCGGCGCATGGCGGATTATGGCAGGCCGCCGATGAGACCAAGCATGATGTCCTGGCCCGTCTCGCGATCGTGCCCATGGTTCTGGAGGCGCGCGGATTGGACGTCACGCCAGCAACCTTGGAACGGGTTCGGGCAGCAGGCGATGAGAATGGCGCAAAAATTTTGACGCGAATCCTTGACGACGAAATTCGCCATGTCGCGTTTGGCACCAAACACTTTATCACATTGGCCGAAAAGGCGCAGGAAGCGCCCGAATCAACGTGGAAAAGGTTAGTGAAAACTTACTTTCGGGGCGCCGTTAAGCCGCCATTTAACGACTCAGCCCGTCTTGCAGCCGGTTTATCGCGGGACTTCTACAGTTAAGTTGCTCTTTAAGATTTGAGCCCGATAACCATCACAACGCGGCGAACAGAGCCTGTTTTGCCACTAGGATCATTACGTACCTGGCTTCGGAAAGTTCCGCGGCAACGCCAGAAAATTTGGCGTTTGGGGTATTAAAGGCGTCGAAGCGCCTAGACGAAGGACCGGGTCGTTCATGTTTACGCTCAAGAAGCGTCATTTCGCAAAAGCGCTAGCCGCTGCAGGATTGGCAACCGTTACTCTAGCTGCAGCGCCAGCTTCAGCTAACAGTTCAGCTAACGCAGCTGTTGATATCAGCGAACCGATCCGCGCTGCTCAGGATGACAATCTGACGAGCGGCGACGTGCAATTCCGGCAGCTGTTCGCCAATTGGCAAGCGCTTGATAGCGCAGGGCCAAACGCTCCGACTGAGCAGCCGAGCATCGCTATCCCGTCACGCATGCCTTTGGACGGTTTCAAGCTGACCAGCGGTTACGGCATGCGCAATCACCCGGTGCTGCGCCAACGACGCGCTCATAAAGGTGTCGATCTTGCCGCGCCAACGGGCACTCCAATTTTTGCAACTGCTGACGGTATTGTTGGCAAGGCGCAGTGGTTTTCTAGCTACGGCCTTTACATTCGCATCGATCACGGCGCTGACCTTGAAACGCGCTATGCTCACATGTCGAAACTGGCGGTTGCCGCTGGTGAGCGTGTGAAAAAGGGCGACATCATCGGCTATGTCGGCTCAACCGGTCGCTCCACTGGTCCGCACCTTCATTATGAAGTCCGGATCGACGGGGTTGCGGTCAATCCTATTCCCTATATGGTAGAGACACAGGCGCAGCAGCAGTTCGACCGCCAAGCCGTCCTTGAAGGACGCGGCGGCGAATAAGCCCTTAGCGGTTTAGCGCGCTTTTAAGAGTTTCCCCGCTGAACGCGGGATCGAACATTGGAGAGGGTGTTCGAGCATAGGCGGCGGGTTATCCCGCCGCCTTTTTTCTTGGTACGCTCCTGCTCGTTCAACGGCACCCACTATTTCTGCGAATTGACTTGCGGGCTGCGCCGCGCAAGCTAGGTTTCGTCTCGCAACTGACGGCCTCAATGGCCGCATGGGAGAGATATCGATGAGCCTGCATCCAATTGCGCATGCGCAAAACCGACCTGACCAAGCCGCCGTGATCATGGCGAGCAGCGGCGAGACGGTGACCTTTGGCGAGATGGAGGGCCAGGCGAACCAGTTTGCGCATCTGCTGCGCGCGCGCGGTGTGAACCCAGATCAAGCCTTCGCAGTTCTGCTGGAAAACCGGATGGAGTACTTCACCATCATCTGGGGTTCGCAGCGCGCAGGCACGATGCTGGTGCCAATATCAACTCGGCTGACCGGGCCAGAGATCGCCTATATCTTACAGGATAGCGAGACCAAGCTGCTGATCACTTCGGGCGCATTCGCGGATGTGCTGGAGACAGTGCGAGCGGAATGCCCCGACCTCGACATGCTGATCATGGACAGCGGCGATGCGCAGGATTTCGGCGCGGCATTGAGCGCGCAAAGTGCAGAGCCACTGGCTGAGCAAACCGCTGGTTTGGTGATGCTCTATTCCAGCGGCACCACGGGACGGCCCAAGGGCGTGCGACCCGCGCCGCCGGAAGATCCCGATCCGCAGGCGCCCAATCCGCTCATGGCGCTGGGTATGATGGGCGCTGGTATGCCGGCGGATGGCTCGATGATCTATCTCTCACCAGCGCCGCTCTATCATGCCGCGCCCATTGGCTGGTGCTCAACCGTGCACCGCCTCGGCGGGACGGTCGTCCTGATGGAGAAATTTGATCCAGAGAACGCGCTCGCCGCGATCGAGAAATATAAGATCACCGACAGCCAATGGGTGCCGACCCATTTTGTGCGCTTCCTGAAACTGGATGAGCGGACGCGCTCAAAATACGACCTCTCCAGTCACCAGCGCGCGCTGCATGCTGCCGCCCCGTGCCCTGTGCCGATTAAGCGCGAGATGATCGAGTGGTGGGGCCCGATTGTGAATGAATATTACGCGGGCAGCGAAGGCATCGGCATGACCTTGGTGAAGGCGCTGGACTGGCTGACCCATCCTGGCAGCGTTGGCCGCGCGATCCATGGCAAGCTGCATGTCTGCGGCCCCGACGGCGAAGAAGTTGGCGCAGGCGAAGACGGTCTGATCTATTTCGAGAACGACATCCTGCCGACCTATCACAACGACCCCGACAAGACCGCTGAGGCGATGCATCCCAAAGGGTGGATGACATTGGGTGATATTGGCCATGTTGATGCAGACGGCTTTCTCTATCTGACCGATAGGAAGAGCCACATGATCATTTCTGGCGGGGTCAATATCTATCCGCAGGAGGTCGAAAACCTGCTGCAAACCCACGCCAAGGTGATGGATGCCGCGGTGATTGGCGCGCCCTGCCCAGATTTGGGCGAGAAAGTCGTCGCCGTGGTGCAGCCGGTGGACATGGGCGATGCTGGCGAAAAGCTGGAGGCGGAACTGCGCGAGTTTCTTGCGCCCAATCTCGCGCGCATCAAAATGCCCAAACTGTTCGATTTTCGCCCCGATCTGCCGCGCGAGGCCAATGGAAAGCTTTATAAGCGAGAGCTGCGCGATGAATATGAGGCCAAAGCAAAAGCGGGTGCGGCCTGATGGCGAGCGCCCCGGTGCTGGAGGCGGAGCTCGCCCGCGCGGTTATTGACCCAGCGAGCTATGCTGAATGGGACAGTCTGCTCGACCGGTTCGATGCGATCCGAGCGGAAACACCGGTGGCCTGGATCGAAGGGCAAGAAGGCTTTCACCGGCCGTTCTGGCTGGTGACCAGCTATGATGCGGTGATGCAGGTGTCGAAGGACAATCAAACCTTCCTCAACAATCCGCAAACAGTAGTGTTTTCGCTCAATGAGGGGATCGAGTTTGCCAAGGCCATGACCGGCGGCAGCGAGCATATGGTTGCCAGCCTCGTCACCTTCGATGCGCCGATCCATATGAAATACCGCAAGCTGACGCAGGAATGGTTCATGCCTAAGAACCTGCGAACGGTTGAGGCGGAGATCCGCAGTCTGGCCAAGCGCACGGTCGACCGGCTGATTGCGGCTGGACCAGAGGCTGATTTCGTAAAGCTCGTCTCCGCGCCTTATCCATTGCATGTGGTGATGCAGATCCTTGGCGTGCCGGAAGAGGACGAGCCGCGCATGTTGATGCTGACCCAGCAGATGTTTGGCGGGCAGGATGATGATCTCAACCAGTCAGGCATGGCGAATATGACGCCGGAGCAGATCACGCAGCTGGTCGCGGGTGCAGTGAAGGATTTTGAGGCTTACTTCGCCGGAATTACCGCGCAGAAGTGGGCCAAGCCGACCGGTGACGTCGCGAGCGTAATCGCCAATGCGACGGTTGATGGCGCGCCGCTGAGCGACCGCGATATGATGGGCTATTACATCATTTTGGCGGCGGCCGGGCATGATACGACCAGCGCGTCCACTGCGGGTGCGATGATGGCGCTGGCCCATGATCCAGAGCAATTTGCGCGGGTAAAGGCGAACCGCAGCCTACTGCCCGGGATCGTTGAGGAGGCGATTCGCTGGACCTCTCCGGTGCAGCATTTCATGCGCACAGCGGCGGAGGATGTGGAGCTAGGTGGGCAGACGATCCGTAAAGGCGACTGGCTGATGATCAATTATGTCGCGGCCAATCATGATCCAGCGCAGTTTCCTGATCCCCGGCGCTTTGACGCGGGCCGCTCGCCCAATCGGCATCTCGCCTTTGGCGCGGGCGCGCATCAATGCCTCGGTTTGCATCTCGCGCGCCTTGAAATGCGCATTCTGTTTGAAGAATTGCTCGACCGGATTGAGAGTGTTGAGCCAGCAGGAGAGGCCAAACGCGCCAAGTCGACATTTGTTGGCGGTTTAAAGGCCTTGCCGCTGCGAATTGCAGCCACCTAATCCCTAGATATGGGGAGTATTTGCAATAAAACAAGGCCTGCATAACAATATCGATGGTATTGGCGCATTAATCGGGCTGTGTTTACGATTTTTCTGTTATTTGCTTGCAACATGTGTTAACACTGCGTTCATGGGAAAAACTTGGAACAGAGGCGTTGCTATTGGTGCAGCGACGGGCCGTTGAGCCTGCTTGAGACACACAACCTGCCATTTGCGATAGCGCTAATGCTGCTCGCAATCATTGCTATCGCGCAAGTGGTGGGCGTGGCTGATATGTTTGATGGGACAGATGTCGACGTCGATTTAGACCTCGATGTTGATGTCGATGCTGATGGGATCGAGGCCATCACATCCAGCGGGTTTATGGACGGGTTGCTAAGCCTGCTTGGGTTTGGCCGCGTGCCTTTCCTGATCTGGCTTGCGGGTCTGCTGCTGGTCTTTGCGTCAATTGGCGTGATTGGTCAGTCCGTGATCGCAGGTTTGCTCGGCGCACCGCTGCCCGCATGGCTGGCCGCGCCGCTTGCCGGTATTGCCGCCGTGCCCACCAATGCTGCTTTCGTCAGGCCTGTCGGGGCACTGCTGCCTAAGGACGAGACGAGCGCGGTCGGGCTGAGCAGTTTGATCAGGCGTGATGCGATCATCCAGACGGGCACGGCTCGCGCCGGTTCACCAGCGCGGGCCAAAGTGCTGGATCGTTTCAAACAACCTCATTTTGTCATGGTTGAGCCCCATGATCCGAGCGCGGAATTGCGTGAAGGCGAAACAGTCCTGCTGGTGCGCCGCGAAGAAGGGACGTTCTTCGCCATTCGCTATGAAAACCGCTTGCTCGAATTGAACTAGGCCCAGCCCAAAAATTGAAACCTCATAGGAGAGAAAATGCCAGAATTTTTTGACTTAGCTATACTGATAGGCGCAGGCCTGCTGTTCTTCATCATCGTGATCGGTTTCCTGATGCGGCTTTACCGCAGGGCGTCGAAAGAAATCGCCTTTGTGCGGACCGGTGTTGGCGGCGAAAAGGTCGTGATGAATGGCGGTGCGTTGGTGCTCCCGATTTTTCACGAGACCATGCCGGTTAATATGAACACTTTGGTGCTCGCCGTTGTTCGCCGCGATGGAGAGGCGCTGATCACGCTCGACCGCTTGCGGATCGATGTGAAGGCGGAATTCTATGTCCGCGTCCGTCCAGACTCCGAAGCGATCGCGATGGCCGCGCAGACCCTGGGTCAGCGCACCATGCAGCCAGAAATGCTCAAGGATCTCGTCGAGGGTAAATTCGTCGATGCGCTGCGCTCCGTTGCGGCGGGCATGAGCATGAACGAGCTGCACGAACAGCGTGCGGACTTCGTGCAAAAGGTGCAGCAAGTTTCGTCAAACGATCTGGCTATGAACGGTCTGGAACTCGAATCGGTCTCGTTGACCGGCCTTGACCAGACGAGCATTGAGCACTTCAACGCTAACAACGCGTTTGACGCGGAAGGTCTCACCAAGCTGACTGAGCAGATTGAAGCGCGTAAGAAACTGCGCAACGATATTGAGCAGGACACGCGGGTTCAGATGGAAACGAAGAACCTCGAAGCTGATGCAAAATCGTTCGAGATTGGCCGTGATCAGGAATATGCACGGCTTGCGCAGGAACGCGAAGTTGAGGTGCGCCGCGCGGCTCAAATGGCGGAAATCGCCCGCGAGCAGGCAGAGCGCCAGCGCGAGGCCGATGCAGCGAAGATCGAGGCGAAAAAGCAGGTCGATGCGCAGCAGATTGAAGCGGATCGCTTGGTTGAGGAAGCCCGGATCGATCAGACCCGAGCGCTCGAAATTGCCCGCCAAGAGCAGCAGATTGCGGTTCAAAACAAGAGCCGTGAGGAAAGCCAGGCTAAGGCGGAGGCTGACGCAGCCCGCGCCAAAGCGGTGGCTGCTGAAGAGCAGGTTGCAACCTCTCGTGAAAGCGAGATCGCAGAACGTCAGAAGAAGATCGAGCTGATCGAAGCGGCGAAGGTCGCGGAGCGTGAAGCGATTGGCATCAAGGTCGAGGCTGAAGCTGAGAAAGATGCGGCTACCAACCGCGCTGAAGCAGCCCGGCTTGAGGCGAAAGGTGACGCGGATGCTGAAATCCTGCGCGCCGAGGCTGACCGGGTCCGCTTTGAAGTCGAAGCAGCCGGTCAGGAAGCGATCAATGAGGCGGCCAACATCCTCTCGATGGATCAAATCAGCCTGCAGACCAAGCTGGCCCTGCTCAAAGTGCTGCCTGAGGTTATCCGTGAAAGCGCGAAACCTATGGAAGCGATCGACTCGATCAAGATCGTTCAGGTCGACGGGCTCACCAATGGCGGCTCTGGCAATGGCGCGGCCAATGATGGCAGCGGTTCAAGCGGCGGTTCAGGCAATCTTGCCACCGATGCAGTCTCTGCGGCACTGGCCTACCGCGCTCAGGCGCCGGTGCTTGACGGGTTGATGAAAGAGTTGGGCCTTAATGGTTCCTCGCTCGGATCACTCGTCGAAGCGGCTGCGCAAGAAACCGGCGACGGGGATACGCCAACGCTGACTGAAGTTCTCAGCGATGTTAAAAAGCAGGTTATCGAAGCAGAGGCGGATCACGGGTCAAGTCCCGGCGCCTCGTCAGCTGGCGGCAGCGGCGCAAGCCCAGAGCCTGGCGAATAATCTCGATCAAGAAGGCCTCTCGGTCTTCACGAGCTCGCATGCCTCCCGGTTGGCTTCACGCTGATCGGGAGGTTTTGTTTTTGGTATGTCTAGGGATCAGGGCCTGTTGCAAAGCCGAGCACTAGCGCAGCAAGCGCTCCGCCATTGCGCGCACTTCCGCACCCAAATCTTCGCGCTCCAATGCAAGGGCTAGGGTGGCTTCGACAAAGCCCAATTTGCTGCCACAATCATAGCGATTCCCATCGAAAGTCACCGCATGGAACGGCTGCGAGCCGATCATGCGCGCCATCGCATCGGTCAGCTGGATCTCGCCGCCTGCGCCTTTGCCTTGCGTCTCCAGCGTTCGCATGACCTCGGGCTGCAGGATATAACGCCCTGAGATGATCTTGTTCGACGGCGCTTCATCCACCGGGGGTTTTTCAACCAACCCGCGCACTTCGGTCAGCGTCCCGTTCTCAGCCCCAGGATCGATCACCCCGTAACTTGAGACTTCATCGCGCGGCACCTCCAGCACGCTGATCAGATTGCCGCCGGTCTGCTGATAGGCATCGACCATCTGCTTCATGCAGCCGCTGCCGCCTTGCTTGCCGATCATCAGTTCGTCGGGGAGGAAGATCGCAAAAGGCTCATCACCAACAATCGCGCGCGCACACCAGATCGCATGGCCAAGACCCATTGGCACTTGCTGACGAACGGTAATGATGTCGCCGGGTGTGGCGCGGGTCGGTTCCAGTACAGCCATACTCTTGCCGCGCTCGCTCATTGTGCTCTCGAGCTCATAGGCGACATCGAAATGTTCAACGATTGCCGTCTTGCCGCGGCCGGTGACGAAGATCATCTGCTCAATGCCTGCCTCGCGCGCTTCGTCCACCGCATATTGAATGAGCGGGCGATCAACGATGGGTAGCAATTCCTTCGGGATCGCTTTGGTCGCAGGCAGGAATTGTGTGCCGAGGCCGGCAACGGGGAAAACTGCTTTGTTGATCGGTTTTGGCGCGGTCGCGTTTTGATTGGTCATGGATCAACGGATACGGACGCAAACAGAGCCGCGTCAACTGGCGCGTGCATAGCGGGCGGAGATGCCGTTTGCGCGGCACGTGTTTTTGGCTAAGGCATGGCGATGGACAAATTGCTTATTCGGGGCGGCAATCGCCTTTCAGGAACTCTTCCGATCTCTGGCGCGAAGAACGCGGCGCTCACGCTGATACCGTGCGCTTTGCTGACCGAAGAGCCGATGACCTTGCGCAATTTGCCGCGCCTTGCCGATATTGACGGGTTCCAACATTTGATGGGGCAATTTGGTGTCTCGGTGAGCATTCAGGGCAAGCGACCTGAGGATTTTGGGCGCGTCGTCACCTTTGAAGCTCAGCGTCTGACCTCGAATGTCGCGCCTTATGATCTGGTCCGCAAAATGCGCGCCTCAATCCTTGTGCTTGGGCCGATGCTGGCGCGCGCGGGCGAGGCGACCGTCTCAATGCCGGGCGGCTGCGCAATCGGCAATCGCCCGATCGACTTGCATCTCAAGGCCCTTGAAGCATTCGGCGCAGAGATTGAGCTGGCGCAAGGCTATGTCAAAGCGATTGCCCCTGATGGAGGATTGCCGGGCGGGGACTTTGATTTTCCAGTGGTGTCTGTCGGAGCGACAGAAAACGCATTGATGGCAGCTGTGCTAGCCAATGGCACAAGCCGGCTGTTCAACGCCGCGCGCGAGCCAGAGATTGTCGACCTGTGCAACCTGCTCACCGCGATGGGCGCAGAGATCGAAGGTATCGGCACATCCGATCTGATTATTCACGGTGTTAAGCGCCTCAACGGCGCCACCTATAAGGTGATGGCGGACCGGATCGAAGCAGGCTCCTATGCCTGCGCGGCGGCGATCACGGGTGGCGAAGTGCGGTTGGAAGGTGCCAATGCCAGCGAAATGACAGCAACCAATAACGCGCTGCGCAATATCGGGGTGGAGATCGAAGAGGACGCACGCGGCATGACAGTGCGCGCCGACGGCCCGCTGAAAGCAACTGACCTCACCACCGCGCCCTACCCCGGCCTCGCCACCGATATGCAGGCGCAATTGATGAGCCTGCTGTGCAAGGCGCATGGCACCAGCGTGCTGAAAGAAACGATCTTCGAAAACCGCTTCATGCACGTGCCAGAGCTGTCCCGGATGAGCGCGGATATTGCGACTGAGGGCCGTACGGCAATTGTAAAAGGCCCCTCAGAGCTGACCGGCGCCGAGGTGATGGCAACCGATCTGCGCGCATCCATGAGCCTCATCATCGCGGCGCTCGCGGCGGAAGGCGAGACTACAGTGCGCCGGATCTATCACCTTGATCGCGGCTATGAGCGGTTGGAGGAGAAACTTCAGTTGGTCGGCGCGGATATTGAGCGGGTGGACGACTGATATTGGCGAGGAGCTAAAGCTCCCGGCCCATGCTCATGCGTTCTTCGACCGAAAACCCAAGGTGCCGATAGAACGCCGCAACCGGCTCGTTGCCGGCGCGAATTTCTAGGTTCACCTTGTTGCAACCGCGCTTGCTTAGCTCTGCCAGAGCATGATTGACCAGCTTACGGCCAACCCCTCGGCGTTGGCAATTTGGATCGACAGCAACCGCGTATAGCCAGCCTCGGTGCCCGTCCCATCCGGCCATGATAGAGCCGACAACCGAGCCTGATGCGTCTTCAGCGACCCAGAACAGTTCATCGCCTAAGGCGAGCTTTTTGGGAATGGCAGAGCTGGCTTGATTGCGAGGCGGGTCGTCTGGAAAGACAGTGCGCCACAATTGATCGACACCGCTGAAATGCACTTCGCCATAGGTGACGACTTTGATCATCCTATCGGCTCCCACTTACCAACCAAATGCGGATCGCTCCTGCGAGGCCTGGCGGTGTCTCCGCCTTGATTCGCTCTTCGTCGATCCGCCCGACCAGCGCATTGATTGGGACATCTTCTGCCTCGGCTGCGCGGCGCAGCATATCCCAGAATACTGGCTCCAGGCTGATCGAGGTCTTGTGCCCGGCGATCTCGACCGAGCGTTTGACCGGAGGGTGATAGGGTGTGTTCGCCATAGCGCGGTCGGCGATAGCGCACCGATTGTGCCTTGCCCATTGGCGATTGACGTGTGCTGGGCGATCTGGTGCTCTCGCGTCGTAATTTGGAGGGTAGAATGGTCGAGATCGTCACGGGTGAAGATGAGGTTGAGCGTTGCGGCTGGTCGAGTGCAACACCGCAATATGAGCAGTATCATGACGGCGAATGGGGCTATCCCGTTGGCGATGATCGCCGCCTGTTCGAGAAGATTTGCCTTGAGGGTTTCCAATCAGGGCTAAGCTGGCGCACGATCCTGGAAAAGCGAGAGAATTTTCGCGCTGCTTTCCATGATTTCGACTTTCACAAAGTGGCTGATTTTGACGAAGATGATGCCGAGCGCTTGCTCCAAGACGCAGGCATTATTCGCCATCGCGGCAAGATCGAGGCGACGATTAACAACGCCCGGCGCGCGCTCGAATTGGTCGAGGACGAGGGCTCTCTGGCAGCCTATTTCTGGCAATATGAGCCGCGCGATCGCCTGTGGGATGGCAAGAACATGCCAGGCTTCACAGAGGCTTCCAAGGCTCTTTCCAAAGACCTGAAGAAGCGCGGATGGAAGTTTGTTGGCCCGACCACAGCCTATGCCTTCATGCAGGCGATGGGCCTGGTGAATGACCATGCCCCTGGCTGCGCGGCGCGGGACAAAGTTGAAGCAGCACGGCGAGATTTTATTTTGCCCTAGACACCACACAAGAAATTCGGGGTGGCCGCCTTTGGTAGTGCGGCTAGATTACGGTCATGAATAGTGGACTCCACACTTTGACTGACAAGGAAAAGGACACCCTTCGACTGATCTTTCGCGGTCATGATGCGAAATCAACTGCTCGCGCGCTCGACCTTTCGGTGCATACGATCAACGAGCGTCTTCGCGCCGCGCGGCGTAAACTTGGTGTGACGAGTAGCCGTGAGGCGGCGCGATTGCTCTACGAGTGTGAGGGGCGACCCGACGAAAATGTTGCATACAAAGAAATAGGGGATGCCTATCCGCACGTTCCTCGCGACGATCCTTCTATCCCGCGACCGGTTTGGAGGCGGGCCATTTGGATTGGAGGAGTTATGATGTTTTCTATCGCGCTAGCCGCCATTTTCTCGATGTCAGTTTCTGGTGACGACTTCCAGAAGGATACTGCTGACAAAGGCCTAACAGCCCAACTTGCGAGCCGAGACGAAGCTCACGTGCAGATTGCGAGTGATTGGCTAGCATTGGTTGATACGGGCGAGTGGGAAAACAGTTTTGAGGCTGCAGGGACGAGTTTTAAAGAGCTCAATACGGTGGAGCGATGGCAAAGTGCATCCGAGCAGGCGAGGGTCCCACTCGGCGCAGTGATTAAGAGGGAAGCCATCGCCGTCGATCACCTGAATGCGCCCGCGCGAGGCTATATCAGGGTGCGCTTTCTAACGGCGTTTGAAAATCGTGAAGCGGCGATCGAGGACGTAACTATTGAGCGCGAAAATGGGGTATTCAAAGTGGTAGGCTACGTTATCGAATAGCCGCCCCCATTAATACATATGCTGGCCGCCATTGATGCTCATGGTTGAGCCGGTCGTGAACGCGCCGTTTTCGGAGGTGAAGAAGGTCACGCCGCGCGCGATCTCTTCGGCTTGGCCCAGACGGCCGACCGGGATCTTTGCGACGATCTTGCCGAGAACGTCTTCTGGTACTGCGGCGACCATATCGGTGTCGATATAGCCGGGAGCGATAGCATTGACGGTCACGCCGAACTTGGCGCCTTCCTGTGCGAGAGCTTTGGTGAAACCGTGAATGCCGGACTTGGCCGCAGCGTAGTTGACCTGGCCATATTGACCGGCCTGCCCATTGATTGAACCAATATTGACGATCCGGCCCCAGTTGCGCTCACGCATGCCGGGGAATGTCGCCTTCGCCATATTGAAGCAGCCGCCCAGATTGACGCGCATAACGTCGTTCCAGTCTTCAAAGCTCATCTTGTGCAAAGTGCCATCGCGCGTGATGCCGGCATTGTTGACGACGATATCGACCGCGCCATGTTCTTCAGCCACTTTGGCGCAGCCTTCGAGGCAGGCTTCGTGATCGCCTACGTCCCATTTCATGGAAGGGATGCCGGTTGCCTCGGTAAAGGCCCGGGCGCTTTCGTCGTTGCCGCCATAATTGGCGATGACGGTATGGCCTTGGCGTTTCAGACGCTGGCAGATGGCCTCCCCGATGCCGCGTGTGCCCCCAGTGACGATTGCTACTTTGCTCATATGCCTGTCATCCCTCTGAGTCGTTTTATCCTTTTCAGGGATAGACTTGCCGTAGCGTCAGGCAACAAAAAACCCCGCGAAAGCGAGGTCTTGCATACGAATTTCTCTGGCCCGAGCGAGCGGGAGGTGGGTCAGAACTTAAACTGAGTTCCCACGTAAACGGCCTGATTGTCTTGATCGGCATTGGTCAGCGGATCCAAACGATCGCGCTCTTGCGACAGCCGTACACCGGCGGTCACATTGAGATTGCGCGAAATCCGGTAAGCGCCGCCCACATCAAGGGTCTGCCGCTCCAGTGCACCCAGAGTGTTGGGCGAGCTGCCAGCGACCTTGTCGCTTTCAAGTTCAATGCGCGGCTGTAGACGGCTTGGCTTGTCCTTGGCGGTTGGGCCAGCAGGCTCAAACGTCGCAAGATCAGGCATCGACAGATTGCGAACCGTATCAGGCAGCGCAACCGGGCGTGCGAAGCTGTCGTAGCCGCGTGCAATGCCGAGATTGTAGCGATTTGGCTGAACGGCTGCGATGCCGCTGCTAACACCGGGTGCCGCGTCGATTGCAGAGCGCACCGAGATTGCCTCAGCGATATCGCTGTCCACTCGAACAGCGACGGTAACCGTGCGATCACCATTGCCAGCGTTTGCGGCACCAGCCGGAGTGAAGCGCATGCCATCACCGCCAACCTCGCTTGCGAACATCGCAGCAAGTTCTGGATCTACCGATGCCGGTGTGAAAATATCGAGGGCTGAGCCTTCTAGTCCAGGCGCGCCCTCTGTCAGGCTTACCAAGGCGAGGCCCGTCGAAGGAACGCCGAGCGCCAGCGCACCAGCGGCAAGCATCAGCGGCAGCTTGCGCTGCGCCTTACTTCCAATCTGGTTAGCCTTGCCTGACATGGCGTTCACTCAAATCCTTCGATCACTATCGTCCTGATCAAAGCATCCCCTGCCTGAACATTGGCTGAGTTTGCCCCAAAACGACTCGCTGCTTTTATGCAGCAACGAGAATATTAGAACCATGAGTCGCCACTAGGCAATCCTCCGGAGGCTGAATCCCGCCTAACCCTAACGTTTTTGGCAAGACTCTCGCGAATCTGTTGCATTGTGCACACAATTGGATTTGCAGAATGTTTTTCCGTCCGATGCCGCAGTTCAGCCGCCATAAAGGCGCATGCAGCGCTAGAATACGCGGATAATTGGTCCCGAATGGCCGTGTGACCGCTTGCCGCGCTGCTACGCGAGGCTATAGAGGCACTTAATGATGCAAAAGGAATTTATTGCTGTGACCCGCGCTCAAACTACGCTTTCTCGTTCGTTCCGCGTTCTGCTTGCTGGATTGGGAGCGGCTTCGCTTGCCGCATGTGGGGGCAGTGAACGTCCCAAAGCGGATATGGCCGCCTCTCAGGTCAACACGATTGGCGTTAATTCCTATCTCTGGCGTGCATCGCTAGAAACCGTCAGCTTTGCACCGCTGCTTCAAGCGGACAGCGCGGGCGGCGTGATCGTCACCGATTGGTACGCCAACCCAAGCAATCCGAATGAGCGCGTGAAAGTAACCGTGACCATCCTCGATCAGGATTTGCGGGCCGATGCACTTCGTGTTGCTGCCAGCCGCCAAGTCGCTCAGGGCGGCGGATGGGTCGATGCGCCGGTCCAGGCCGCGACCGTTCAGAAGCTGGAAGACATTATCCTGACGAAAGCGCGCGATCTGCGCCGCAAAGCTGTAGCCAGCTAAGCCAAACTTCCCTAGCGGGGTTTCATGACTGATACGCGTTTTGATCCGTCCAGTGCCGACGGGCGCTGGCAACGTGCGTGGAGCGAGGCGGGCACTTTTACCGCTGACAGCTCCTCGTCCAAGCCCAAGAGCTTCATCCTCGAGATGTTCCCCTATCCCTCGGGCCGCATCCACATGGGGCATGTGCGCAATTACACTATGGGCGACGTGCTGGCGCGTTATAAAAAGATGCGCGGGCACGAAGTGCTTCACCCGATGGGGTGGGACGCATTCGGCATGCCAGCTGAAAACGCGGCGATGGAAAAGAAGGTCCATCCCGGTTCATGGACGCGGGCGAATATCGAGGCGATGAAGGCGCAATTGCAGCGCATCGGCTTTGCGCTCGATTGGACGCGCGAGTTCGCGACCTGCGATCCGGAATATTATGGCCACGAACAATCGCTGTTCATCGATATGTATGAGGCCGGGCTGGTTTACCGCCGCAGCAGCGAGGTGAACTGGGATCCGGTCGACATGACCGTGCTCGCCAATGAGCAGGTGATCGATGGCAAGGGCTGGCGCAGCGGCGCCGAGGTTGAAAAGCGCAAGCTCGATCAGTGGTTTTTGAAGATCACAGATTTTGCCGGCGAACTGCTCGATGGGCTGGGCGAGCTCAAAGACTGGCCCGAAAAAGTCCGGCTGATGCAGGAAAACTGGATCGGCAAATCCACCGGTCTTGAGTTTTCATTTGAGCTTTCAAACGGCGACAAGCTGCCGGTTTATTCGACCCGCCCGGACACAATTTTTGGCGCGAGTTTCTGCGCAGTCGCAGCCGATCATCCGCTGGCGCAGCAGGTCGGAGCGAGCGATCCGGCAGCAGCGACCTTCATTGAGGAATGCAAGCGCGGCGGGACGACCGCGGCGGAGCTCGAGACCGCTGAAAAGCTCGGCTTTGATACCGGCGTGACGGCAAAGCATCCCTTTACGGGCGAGCCTTTACCGGTGTTCATCGCCAACTTCGTGCTGATGGATTACGGCACCGGCGCGGTGATGGGCGTGCCCGGCCATGACCAGCGCGACTTTGAATTTGCAACCAAATATGACCTGCCAATCGCGCGCGTTGTCGCCAGCGATGTGAGCGAAGCGGACGCGCCATTGGAGGGCGAAGCGGCCACCGGTGATGGCGTGATCGTCAATTCGGATTTCCTGAATGGCATGAGCGTCGAAGACGCCAAGGCTGAGGTGAACTCACGTGCAGAAGCTGGTGGTTGGGGCGAAGGCACTACTGTCTGGCGACTGCGCGACTGGGGCGTTTCACGCCAGAGATATTGGGGCACGCCGATCCCCTTCATCCACTGCGATGCCTGCGGCGTTGTGCCGGTGCCGCAAGACCAGCTGCCGGTCACGCTGCCTGAGGATGTCGATTTTGAGACACCGGGCAATCCGTTAGAGCGCCATCCCACCTGGAGCAAAACGGCCTGCCCCAAATGCGGCGGCGATGCGCGGCGCGAGACTGATACGCTCGACACTTTCACCAATTCCTCGTGGTATTTCCTGCGCTTTGCCAGCCAGCCTGTGGATGCGCCCTTCGACGCGGAAGAAGTCGCCAAATGGATGCCGGTGGAGCACTATATCGGCGGGATCGAGCACGCGATCCTGCACTTGCTCTATGCCCGCTTCTGGACCCGTGCGCTCAAACATATCGGCAAGATCGATGTGGCGGAGCCGTTCGCTGCGCTCTTCACACAGGGCATGGTGACGCATGAGACGTACAGTCTCGGCGATGGCAGCTGGCTGTCGCCTGATGAAGTGCGCAAAGACGGATCTGATTGGACCCGGATTGAGGATGGCGCGCCGGTTACCGCTGGCCGCGTCGTCAAAATGTCCAAGTCGAAGAAAAACGTCGTCGACCCAGATGGAATTATCGATGAATATGGCGCAGACGCAGTGCGTTGGTTCATGCTGTCGGACAGCCCACCAGAACGGGACCTGCCTTGGTCAGAGGCCGGTATTGAAGGCTGCGGACGGTTCGTTCAGCGGCTTTGGCGTTTGTTCGAAAGCCTCGATCCGGCCGCCTCAGGCGAAGACAAAGCGCTCGCTCGCAAGGCTCATCAGGCCATTGTTGCAGTCGCCGAAGACATCGAAGCGCTGAGTTTTAACAAAGCAGTGGCGCGCATTTACGAGCTTACCGGAGCGGCGGAAAAGGCAGCGCCCAGCGAAAGCCGCAATTTCGCGATCCGCACCATCCTGCATCTCGTCAGTCCAATGATGCCGCATTTGGCGGAAGAGATCTGGTCGAGGCAGAATGAGAGCGGCCTCATCGCCGACGCCGCCTGGCCTTCGCATGATCCCGCCATGCTGGTCGAAGATGAAGTGACCATTGCCGTCCAGCACAAGGGCAAGCTGCGCGACACCCTGACCGCGCCCAAAGGGGCTGCGAAAGAAGACCTCGAAGCGCTTGCGCTGGCGAGCGAGAAGGTCCAGCGTTCACTTGATGGAGCGGAGATACGCAAGGTGATCGTGGTGCCTGATAGACTGGTGAACATCGTTACGTGATGCGCCGCGCGCTTGCCTTGCTCGCGTGTCTCGCGCTGTCGCCGGCTCTGGCGTCCTGCGGGCTGCAACCGCTCTATTCGGCCGATGGCACCAATGCCGGGGTGACCAATGGATTGGCCGCCGTCCAGATCCCGACCATTCCGGGACGCGGCGGATGGCTGCTGCGCGGAGAGCTTGAAGACCGTTTGCAAGTTTCGGGCGCTGTTGCTCCGCGTTACCGCCTTGATGTGCGGCTCGATGATGCGCTTGAGGCGCTAGGCGTGCTTAATGATGACACGATCAGCCGCGAGCGCCGAATTTTGCGCGCGCGCTATCAATTGATTGATATCGCCAGCGGCGAAATCTTGCTCGATGCAACCGCGGGGGCCGATGCGGGTATCGATGTGGTCAGCTCCGAATATGCGACCATTGCGGCTGAGCAGACTGCGCTTGAAAACCTCTCCAAAGAGGTGGCCGACCGGATCGTCACGCAAATCGCCCTCACCTTGCGCACGCAAGCCAGCGCGCCTGACAGCGCGCCAGCGGGCCAATGAAGGCCACCCAGCGCGACTTTGCACGCGGCCTGCCCAGCGGCGCGGCCAATTGCTCCATCTTCTTTTTCTGCGGACCCGACGAGGCAGGCGCCTCTGCCGCAGTCACCAAGATTATCGAAGGCCTGCCCGATGCGGGCGAGCGGATCGAGATATCGGGCGGCGACCTCAAACGAGACCCGGCGATGCTGGGGGACGAGGCCCGCTCCGGTTCCTTGTTCGGCGATAAGCGCCATTTGTTTGTCCGCGCCAATGGTGATGAAGCCCATGACGCGGTCAAAGCTCTGATCGAGACGAATGATGCGGGCGCCGGCGAGGCGGCTCCGGTGCTGATCGTCGCCACCTCCGCGACGGACAAAGCGCGCACAGCCAAGCTGATCGAGAAACGCAAAGACGGCATGGTCGCGATGTTCTGGCCGCCGGATCTGTCCTCTGTGGCGGTCTCTGTGCGGGCGATGGCCGATGCGGCCGGCCTCCGACTGGGCGGCGATTTGGCTGAGCGGATTGCGCGGGCCGCGGGCCTTGATGTGCGGCTCGCGCAATCAGAGGTGACCAAGCTCGCGCTTTATTGCGGTGCTGATCCGCTGGAGCCGAAGACCGCCTCGATCGAGGATTACGGCGAGATTGGCGCGGCGACCGAGGAAGACGGGTTCCAACCGCTTGTGAATGCGGTGATGGGCGGCGAGCTGCCCCGGATTGACCGCGAAATCCGCCGGATGCGCGAGCTGGGGCTAAACCCGGTCGGTTTGCTGTTGGCGATAGAACGGCGCGCGGCGCAATTGGCTCAGATCACCGCGAAGCTCGGCCCGCGCGGCTCGCTCGACAAGCTAGGCAAGGGCGAAAAGGCGCAGCTCGGCATATTCTGGCGCGAGGAGCGCGATATTCGCCAGCAACTCACAAAATGGCATGCGCGCAAGCTGGACCGGCTGATCCCGCGCCTGATCGAGATGCACAGATCGCTGCTGTCGAACAGTCAAGCGGCGGAGATGCTGCTGGCTCAGGGACTGGCTGAAATCGCGAGATTTGCTGCCAAGCGTTAGCTCTTGGGGCTAAACAATTCTCAATACAATTCGCATTGCGGAACCAGTTGCATTAGGCTTTATCTAGGTAGTAATATCTGGGTCGTAGAAATGGTGCTGATTGGTCTATGAATAAGCTATCTGGATCGATTGTTGCTAGCGGACAGTCGCAAAAGACACAGCTGCGATCGGCGCCCTCATTAGAGCATCGGCGACTTCGCGCCTATATCGCGATGCTGCTCATCGACCTTATTTTATTGTATTTCGGATTTGTATTCGCCGCATTCGCCTATGAAAATGTATGGTGGGAGCCGCACGCTGTGCTGGCGACGGCGATTCTTTCGCCGATCTATTTCTCGATCGCGCTCTACAACACGAGCTATTGCGCAAGGTCGCTGACCGATTGGGTCTATGCGGTTAGAAAGCTGGCGGCTGCTCTGGTGATCTCGGTTGGATTGCTCAACTTTCTTGCTTTTTTCGCCAAAGCCAATGCGGAGTTCTCTCGCGTTGCCATGTCGCTGGGACTCATCTTGTCCTTCACCCTGATGGCGCTGGCCCGGCGCGGATTGGTGGCCTTTATCGCCCGGTTTTGGGGCGGGAAGATCCGCAACTATCTCGTGATTGATGATGGCGGCCCGGCTTTTTCACTGCGCGATGCGACTGTAATCGACGCACGCAAGCTTGGGCTTGATCCCGGCAGTCACGATCCGCACATGCGGGACAGGATTGGTCAATTGCTGCGCAATCAGGACAATGTGATTATTTCCAGTTCCCCCCTACGGCGCCAGCAATGGGCGTTCCTGCTCAAGTCAGTCGGGGTGTTCGGCGAGATTGTAAGCGAGCCTGCGCAGCGTTTGGGGGCAATCGGCGTGCAGCGATATGGTGGGTGGGACGTTACCTCTCTAGTTGTGTCAATTGGTCCGCTTGGTCTGCGCGCGCGGGCAACGAAGCGGTGTTACGACATTGTTTTAGCATCGGCAGGGCTGATTGTTTTGTCTCCAATGCTCGCTGTCTGTGCGCTGCTCATCAAGCTGGAGGATGGCGGGCCTGTGCTGTTCGCTCAGCGGCGGGTTGGGCGCGGCAATGCGTTCTTCAACATGCTCAAATTTCGCAGCATGCGCGTCGAAAGCGGCGATGAGAGCGGTGAGCGGTCAACCGCGCGCGATGATGCTCGTGTTACCCGCATTGGCCAGTTCATTCGCTCAAACAGCATTGATGAGCTGCCGCAGCTCTGGAACGTGCTGCGCGGTGAGATGTCGATTGTGGGGCCGCGCCCCCACGCGCTTGGTAGTCAGGCGGGCGATAAGCTGTTTTGGGAGGTTGATGGCCAATATTGGCGGCGCCATTCGCTCAAGCCCGGGCTTACCGGGCTGGCTCAAGTTCGCGGACATCGGGGCGCGACCGAGCAGGAGTCCGACCTTACCGATCGCCTTCAATCCGACCTTGAGTATATCGCGGGCTGGACCTTGCGCCGCGATGTGGAGATCACTTTGCGCACCTTGTCGGTGCTGCGCCACGATCGCGCTTTTTGAGCGCTGTTTACTCGCCGTCTTGCGGGACGGAGAAGCTGCCTGTGACCCGTCCGTCCGCGCCTTCGGTTGTGCCAGCTGGGCCGCCTGAGGTCCGGCCATCAACGCTGGATAGCCCGGTTCTAAGATCGATCACCAAGCGCCCGCCGTTCAGCCTATCGCCCCCGCGTGCGAGCCGCACATTGCCCGACATGGTGATGATCCGGCGGCCAAAGTCATAGATCGCAACGTCGCCGCTCGCCCGCTCATTGCCGCGCGACACGGTAACGCCGCCGGTTGCGGTGATCCGCTGGATATCGAGCGATCCGCTGTCACTGTAGTTCACCAGCATGCGATTGGATTGCACGGTGAGGCCAGCCTGACGCACGGTCACATTGCCTGACAGCGCGACGCGGTTTTCCCGATCCTGCAGCTCAATTCGGCCCGCGTCAAAGTCCACCGGAGCGCGGCTGTTGTGCGCAGCAATGCCCTGAGCGCCAACCTGGATCGCGCCCAGAAAGGCAGCGGTGCTGACAAATCCGGCGAGCCCCCAGCGGGCGGCAGTACGTGTCAGTGAAGGAGGTGCGGTGTGCGTCATGGTATCCTCAATTCGCCCGGTATCATGGACAGTTTGGCATTGCCTTCCAGCGTGATGGTGCGCGCAGGCAGGTCCGCTCTCAGCGTATTGGCGCTGAACGTGCCAGCAGGCACGGCGCCTTCGACCCCGTCATCGCCGCGCATGGCGCGTTCTTCAAGGTCAACGGACACCCCGCGCGCGGTCATGGTGTAGCCATCGGCGGCGCGCAGGCGCACTGCGCCGTCGACGTCGACGATCTCTTCGTCAATGTCATACGCGCCGCCCGGTGCGCTGATCCGGGCAGGCCCTTCTGGAAGCAGCAGCTGCGCGATCAGATCGTCCATCCGCACGATGCCTTCCGCGCTAGACCGCTGCACGGCCTCGCCCGCTTGGATCGAGAATGGCCGGCCGCGTTCATCGCGCCCGCGGTACATGGCGTTATCGACGCTAAGCCGTTCGTTGATCATCGCCACTTTGTTGCGGTCGAGCAGAAACGAGATTTCGCCGCGTGGGCTGAGCGGCGTGATGATCATCAATGCCGCCATGACACCAACGCCCATCGGTAGCGCGCGCGCCAGGAACCCGACGAGCTTGTCATGCGATCCACCAGGCGCAGCAAAGTCTTGGCGCTTGCCGCGAAGCGCCTTTGCTTTGTTTGTTTCGATGCGGCGTTTGGTGACCATAGGAGTGCTTTGCCCAGCTTCGCCTTACATGTGGCTGAAGATGTCGTGCTCTGACCAGCCGGCCATGTCGAGCAACGCTCGCGTCGGCAGGAAGTCGAAACAGGCCTGAGCAATCTCGGTCCGCCCTTCGCGCTCGAGCCGCTTGATCAGCTCCTCGCGCATGGCGTGGAGATAGCGCACGTCAGAGGCGGCGTATTCGCGCTGCGCCTCGCTTAGCTCCGGCCCGCCCCAATCGCTCGATTGCTGCTGTTTGGAGATTTCCGCGCCGAGCAGCTCATGCGCAAGGTTCTTCAAGCCGTGGCGGTCTGTGTAGGTCCGCACCAGCTTGCTGGCGATCTTGGTGCAGAACACCGGCGCGGCCATCACCCCGAGGTAGTAATGGATCGCGGCCAGATCGAAGCGCGCATAGTGATAGAGCTTTATCCGCGCAGGGTCGGCCAGCACCGCCTTCAAATTAGGCGCGGCATAGTCGCTGTCCGGGCCAAAGCGCACCAAATGCTCATCCCCTTTGCCGTCGCTGATCTGCACAACACACAGCCGATCACGGTGGGTGATCAGGCCCATGGTTTCAGTATCAACGGCCACGGGGCCATCGGCGAGCACGCCTGCGGGCAGGTCTTCTTCATGGAAATGGACTGTCATAGGCTCAGTCTCCTAGAAGCATTGGGGAAAGAGGGGAAGGGGACATGGCGCTGGGATGCGCTGGCAGTGTAGCTTTTGACAGATGAGCAGTGATCCTATCCCTGAAAGCTGGCGCGCCGCGCTGGAGCCGGTGCTGGCCAGCACTGAGGCGCGTAAGCTTGGCGGATGGCTGCGTGCGCAGGAGGATGCGGGCAAGGTGATCTACCCTCCGCGCGGGGAGCGCCTCGCCGCGCTCGCCATGACCCCGCTGGAGGATGTGCGCGTCGTCGTGCTGGGTCAGGATCCCTATCACGGGCCGGGGCAGGCGCATGGCCTGTCGTTCTCGGTTAAAGACGGGGTGAAGCCGCCGCCCTCGCTTGCCAACATCTTCAAGGAGCTGGAGAGCGATCTGGGCCTTGCGCCGCCCGCCACTGGCAATCTCACCCCCTGGGCCAAGCAGGGCGTGCTGCTGCTCAACAACACGCTGACGGTTGAGGCTGCACAAGCGGGCAGCCATGCGGGGCGCGGCTGGGATGCGATCACCGATGCCTGCGTCGCGGCGGTGGCGGAGCGTGGAAGCCCCTGCGTGTTCGTGCTGTGGGGCAGCCATGCGGCGAAGAAGGCGGGCCGGGTAAAGGCTCTTGGTGGCGGCCCGCATCACCTGGTGCTCACCAGCCCGCACCCCAGCCCCTTGTCGGCCTATCGCGGCTTCTTTGGCTCCAAACCCTTCAGTCAAATCAACGCCTTCCTCGAAAGCCATGACCTCACACCGATTGATTGGGCGCTGTAGCGGCGTGGAACACAGATGCGATTTTCGAATCTGTGACTTTTGGTGGAAAATCACGCAATTACAGCGCCCTACCGCCATTCGCACGCGGCAAAGTGTGATTTTTGAAATGTTGGAATTGCGGCGCGGCGCAGCGGGGTCAATCATGCCGCAAACTTGCCTCAAACCGCGTGCTGTAGGAAAGTCCGATCATGACCCAGGATGAGGCCCGCACCGCCCTGCTCAAACGGCAGGAAGAGCTCGCAGAGGAAGACCGCATCAGCACCGAAAGCCGCGAGCCAGTGACTTTGCAGCAGGACAGCGTCGGCCGGCCAAGCCGGATGGACGCGATGCAGCAGCAGGCGATGGCGCAGGCGCAAGAGCGCCGCCGCGCAGGCGAGCGCACGCGCATTGCCACCGCGCTTCGGCGCTTAGACGAAGATGAATGGGGATATTGCGCCACCTGCGGCGAGGACATCGCCGAGGCGCGCCTGCGCCACGATCCCAGCGTTCCGACCTGTGTGAAATGCGCTGGCGGCGGGGATTAGTCCGCTTGCGCGCGCTCCGGTCGCGGCATCACTTTACGCAGCTCCAATTGGCCCAAGCGCGGGTCTGAATTGGGGCTCGGCGCGAATTTCAGGACATTGCCCTCCAAAACGCCGATCATACCGGTGAAATCCGCCACGCCCAGATCATTGCGTTCAAACGCAAAGGTTATCGTGCTGCCCGGTTCCCAGCCCAAATCTTCCACGCGATGCGTCGCGGATTGCACATCGTAAATGCTCTCTTCCAGCCTCAGTGAGACGGGTTTCGGGCATTCCCCTAATGGGGGCGACCAGCCTTCTGCTGGGACTTGATCAACCAAGCGCGTGCCATCCTCGCAATCCAACTTTACGGTGGCATATTGGAAGGGTTCTGAATTGCTGGCCCAGACCACCTTCACCATGGGTGCGCCGGGATATGTTTCGGAACCGAGCCAGCTGAATTTGGGCGGCACAGGCCTGGGTGTGGAAGTGAGGATGACAAATTCGCCTTCCTGATCCCACGTCCCGCGCGCCCGCATGTCGAGCGCGCCGACCGACAGGCCCCAGCCAAACGTCCCGTCAGCGGCGATTTCCATGCCCATCGCGGTCTCGAAAGAGCCGCCATTGTACCGCCCGATAAACTTGGAATCGGGGTCAGGCTTGGCCGGTTTGGCGGCTGGCGGCGCGGAGGGCGGAGTTTCCTGCGCAGCGGCAATGGCGCTCGCCTGTACCGGAGTATCGCCCGTCACTGAGCCGCTATTGGCGCATCCCGAAAGGCCAAGCGCCAGTGCACCGAGCACGAAAAACTGACGCTGTTTCAAGCGCCGTAATTTAGAAGGTTGCATTCAGCCTCATCCCCAACAGCACGCCTGTATCGCGCGCTGCGACCGCGCTGTCTATAAGCTGAGCGTTGGCGGTGACTTCGAATTTGTCGGCGAGGCCCACCGTGTAGAACAGCTCCACGCCTCTTTCATCTTCCAGGCCCAGCCGCGTGGCGAGCACGCTCACCAGCTCGTCGGTCAGGGAATATTGAAACACCGCCGCGCCAAATCGGTCCTGCGGGCGGCCGCGCGGATTGCCGGAAACACCGATAAAGCCGCTGTAATCAAGGAAAGTTGGATCGCCGAGCGAGCCGTAAACTTGGCCGAAAATGCCCCAGCCTTTTCCCGGTGCCTCAGGATAGACATCCAAGAATTGATAGCCAGCAAACACAGCCGCAAACTCTCCGCGCGTATTGCCAAAGCTCGATCCCGGCGCCGGGATCAATGCGGCTGGCAAAGAGCGCGCATTGATATCGTTACGGGTCGAGCCGGACAGTTTGAGCGCGTAATAGCCCGGCTTGCCGCCAATCTTTACTGGCACCGTAACCGATCCGAGAAATCCGACGCCGCTGCCAAAGGCGGTTTCAAATCCGGTCCGCTCAAACTGCGAATCCGGGTCGAACACCCACAGACGGTAAAGCGCATTGTCGGTCGGCACCTCCAGCAGCGCGCCGGTGAGCGTATTGGCGATGATCGCGGACGGCGGCAGAGCGACGCTGAGGTTTTGAAAGCCGTGGTGCCCATTGCTGCCAACCACGGGCAGCTTACCGCCAAGGTCCAGCACATTGACCTTGCCCACCGTCAGCTTGGTGCCCGATTTCCAGCGCTTGGAGACACTGGCCGAGAGGTCAAAATCCCCCGCACCCTCGCCGCGAAACAGGGCGGTGTTGTTCGGGATCAGGCCAATTACGCCATTGGAATCCTTCCCCCAAGTGAACTCAGGCCGCAGCGTGAATGTCCAGCTGTCATCGAGGCCGAGTGTGCTGCCCTGAACATCGATATAGGCATCGGCTCGGCCGCTGTAGCGAAACGTGCCCGGCGCATCGCCAGCAACCGGAACATCGACGAATTGCGAGATCGAAAGCTTGGCCTCAACCGGCTTGGAAGGCGGCGGAGCCGGCGGGGCGGCGACCGGGACGAGCACTGGGAGAGGTGCGGGTGGTGGGTCGCTGCTTTGCAAAGCGCCGGTGGATGCGGTCCCGACATCGATGTTTGAGTTGGCTTGCTTTGAATGCGCGGCACGAGCCTTAGTCTCCGCAGGAGCAAACACCGCGTCGAATTCATCCTGAAGCGTGGTTCCAGCGGCGACTGGTTGCGCGGCGGCGAGCATGCCTGCGCTCATTGCCGCAGTAATGGCGGCAAGGCGCGCCAAGTGAGGCTTGTGCGAACTTTTCGGTGCGACCCGCATAGTGTTTCTGTACAATCCGCCGTGCCACCGCACCGCCAATCGCTTCTCTCCCGCCGTATTGTGGTTTGGTGCCCGACAAAAATAGGCAGGTCAAGCACTTGGCTTCGGTTAGGAGCGGCGTAACAAAAAGACCTATGACTTGCCAAATTGTTGGCGGTCTCAAAACTTCACTCGCAGATCAGCAATAATGCCTCGCGCTACTTACGCGGCTAGGCACGCAAAATTGCGAGCGCTTTGTAAGTTCTAAGCCTACTTTACGCGTTTTCTTAGCGCGGCAGAGAGCTTGCACCCATCAGAGCTTCATCGACGCTGCGTGCGCATTGCCGGCCTTCGCGGATCGCCCAGACAACCAAGCTTTGCCCGCGCCGCATATCGCCGCAGGCATAGACCTTCTCCACGCTGGTCGCGTAGTCGTCTTCGTTTGCAGAGACATTACCGCGCGGGGTAAGCTCAACTGCTGCTTGGTCGAGCAGGCCGGTCTTCTTCGGGCCGACAAAGCCCATCGCGAGCAGGATCAAGTCAGCGGGGATTGTGAACTCGCTGCCGACAATCTCGCGAATCTGGCCATCGACCCATTCAACCCGCGCGCATTCGATGCCTGTGACTTTTTCGCCGTCGCCAACCACGCGCTTGGTCAGAACCGCCCAATCGCGGTCCACGCCTTCTTCATGGCTGGAGGAGGTGCGCAGTTTGAGCGGCCAATCGGGCCAGGTCAGCGCTTTATCTTCCTTCTCAGGCGGCTTGGGCATGATCTCCAGCTGGGTCACGCTCTTCGCGCCCTGCCGGTTGGAGGTGCCAACACAGTCAGAGCCGGTGTCACCGCCGCCGATCACGACCACGTCCTTGCCGGTCGCGAGCAGGCTGCCGCGCGGGGCAGCGCGCAGTTCGTCGTCGCCGGCGTTGCGCTTGTTCTGCTGGGTCAGGAATTCCATCGCCAGGCGCACTCCGTCCATCTCCGCACCGGGAATGGAAAGCGCGCGGGCGTCTTCGCTGCCGCCGGACAGGACAATCGCATCGTAGTTTTCATTGAGGCTCTGGAACGAGACATCAACGCCAACTTCTTTGCTGGTTTTGAACTCAACCCCTTCGGCCTCCATCTGGACGCAGCGGCGATTGATCAGTTGTTTTTCCATCTTGAAGTCAGGAATGCCGTAACGCAGCAATCCGCCGACCCGGTCGCTTTTCTCAAACACGGTGACGGTGTGGCCAGCGCGCGCCAATTGCTGGGCGCAGGCCATGCCTGCGGGGCCTGATCCAACCACAGCAACGCGCTTACCAGTTTTCTTGGCGGGCACCTGCGGCTCAATCCAACCCTCTTTCCATCCGCGATCGACAATCGCGCATTCGATCGATTTGATCGTCACGGGCTGGTCAACGATGTTGAGCGTGCAGCTCGCCTCGCATGGGGCGGGGCAGATGCGGCCGGTAAACTCCGGGAAATTGTTGGTCGAGTGCAGGACGGAAAGCGCGTTCTTCCAATCGTTCTCGTAAACCAGATGATTCCAGTCTGGGATCATGTTGTTTACGGGGC
Source organism: Erythrobacter sp. S249 (assembly GCF_057364975.1). Lineage (NCBI taxonomy): Bacteria > Pseudomonadati > Pseudomonadota > Alphaproteobacteria > Sphingomonadales > Erythrobacteraceae > Erythrobacter > Erythrobacter sp. S249. The sequence continues at coordinate 2,026,855 of NZ_CP200287.1, forward strand.
AGCCGTTGTGACAATAGGGAATGCCGCAATCCATGCAGCGCGCCGCCTGATTAGACAGCGTCGAATCATCGGGCTGAACCACGAATTCGCGGTAATTGTTCAGTCGTTCCTTGGGGTCGAGATAGTCGCGCTCGCGCCGCTCGATTTCGAGAAATCCGGTGTCTTTGCCCATGGTGTCTACTCTGTTTCTATTCTGCTGCGACCGAGGCGGCTTCTTCGCGCTCAGCTTCGAGAGCCTTTAGCGCGCGTGCATAATCGCTCGGCATAACTTTCACGAACTGGCTCAGCGATTGCTCCCAATTGCCAAGCAATTCGCCAGCCTTGGTGCTGCCCGTGTGCAATTGGTGGCGCTCGATCAAGATCTTGAGCCGCTCTGCATCATGGCGCAGCATGTCGCCCATGCCGAAATCATGCACGGAGCTGGCGCGCTGCGCCGGGCGTCCGGTGCCGTCTTCGGCGTCGGGCTCTGCGGAGATTGGCAGCAGGTCGACCTGCGCCTTGTTCACCAGGCTCTCAAACGTGCCGTCCGGGTCATAAACATAGGCCACCCCGCCGCTCATCCCAGCGGCAAAGTTGCGGCCCGTCTTGCCCAGCACAACGACAACGCCGCCGGTCATATATTCGCACGCATGGTCGCCTGCGCCCTCAACCACGGCAATCGCGCCGGAATTGCGCACGGCAAAGCGCTCGCCCCCGACCCCGCCAAAATACGCCTCGCCCGCAATCGCGCCGTACAGCACAGTGTTGCCGACGATGATGTTCTCGCTTGGGTCGCGGTTTGCCGTATCTGGTTGGCGCACGATGATGCGCCCGCCTGATAGACCCTTGCCGACGTAGTCGTTGGCATCGCCTGACAGATCAAGCGTGACGCCGTGCGCGAGCCATGCGCCAAAGCTTTGGCCAGCCACACCGCTCAAATTGATGCGGATCGTCTCTGGCGGCAGGCCTTCGTGACCATGCGCAGCTGCGATCCGGCCAGACAGCATCGCGCCAGCGGTGCGGTTTTTGTTGGCGATCTCATAGGTCAGTTGAACCGGCTTCTTCGCCTGAATTGCCTCTGCGCAATCCGCGATCAGCGCATTGTCGAGCGCGGCGCTAAGCCCGTGATCCTGACCCTCGGTGTGCTGCAATGATGCGCCTTCCGGCAGCTCTGGCATGTGCAGCAAACGCGAGAGATCAATTCCGCTCGCCTTCCAGTGGCGGTGCATCCGGCTCATATCGAGACGGTCGGCGCGGCCAACCATTTCATCGACCGTGCGGAAGCCCATTTCAGCCATGATTTGACGCAGCTCTTCGGCAACGAAGAACATGTAATTGACCACATGCTCTGGCTGGCCGGTGAAGCGCTTGCGCAGCTCTGGATCCTGCGTGGCGACGCCTACGGGGCAGGTGTTGAGGTGGCATTTGCGCATCATGATACAGCCCGCCGCGATCAACGGCGCTGTGGCAAAGCCGAACTCGTCCGCGCCCAGCAGTGCGCCAATGGCAACATCGCGTCCGGTGCGTAGGCCGCCGTCGACCTGCACAGCGATGCGGCTGCGAAGATCGTTGAGCAGCAGGGTTTGCTGAGTTTCGGCGAGGCCGATTTCCCAAGGGCTACCCGCGTGCGTCAGGCTGGTCAGCGGTGATGCGCCGGTCCCGCCGTCATAGCCGGAGATGGTGACATGGTCTGCGCGCGCTTTTGAAACGCCAGCGGCAACCGTGCCCACGCCCACTTCGGACACGAGCTTGACCGAAATACGCGCCTCTGGCTGCACGTTTTTCAAATCGTGGATCAGCTGAGCGAGGTCTTCGATCGAGTAAATATCGTGGTGCGGTGGCGGCGAGATCAGGCCAACACCCGGGGTCGAATGGCGCACCGCGCCGATCCGCTTGTCGACCTTGTGCCCGGGCAGCTGACCACCTTCGCCGGGCTTTGCGCCCTGCGCCATCTTGATCTGGATGTCGTCGGAGTTGGCGAGATATTCCGTCGTGACGCCAAAGCGTCCCGAGGCCACCTGTTTGATCCGGCTGCGCATCGAATCGCCATTGTCCAGCGGCGTGAAGCGGAATGGCTCCTCGCCGCCTTCGCCAGTGTTGGAGCGCCCGCCAATGCGGTTCATCGCGACCGCCAGGGTCGAATGCGCTTCGTGGCTGATCGAGCCAAAGCTCATCGCGCCGGTGCTGAAACGTTTGACGATTTCCGATGCGGGCTCAACCTCGTCGAGCGGGATCGCCTCGTCGGCTTTCTTGAACTCCATCAGCCCGCGAATGGTCAGCAGGCGTTCGGATTGCTCGTTCACGCTCTTGGCAAATTCTTCGTAGTTTGAAGGATTGTTGCCGCGCACGGCGTGCTGGAGATCGGCCACGTTCTTTGGCGTCCAGGCGTGCTCTTCGCCGCGCAGACGGTATTGGTAGATGCCGCCCACATCGAGCATGCTTTCATAGATCGGGTTGTCACCATAAGCCTGCGCGTGGCGGCGCACGCTTTCCTCGGCGACCTCGGCCAAGCCCACGCCTTCGATGGTAGTCGAGGTGCCGGTGAAATAGTTTTCGACAAACGGGGTGGACAGGCCAACCGCGTCAAAGATTTGCGCGCCGCAATAGGACTGATAGGTCGAAATGCCCATTTTGGACATGACCTTGCGGATGCCTTTGCCGATGGCCTTGATGTAGTTCTGCTCAACCTCGCGCGGGTCCAGCTCAAGGTGCTTCTTGCGGCGAATATCCTCCAGCGTTTCAAACGCCATGTAGGGGTTGATCGCCTCTGCGCCGTAACCTGCGAGCACGCAGAAATGGTGCACTTCGCGCGCTTCGCCGGTTTCCACGACCAGGCCGGTTTGCATCCGCAGACCTTGGCGCACCAGATGGTGATGCACAGCGGCCGTGGCGAGCAAAGCGGGCATGGGAATGCGGTCTGCGTTTTGAGCGCGGTCTGACAGCACTAGGATGTTGTGGTCTTGCAGCACCGCCTCGGTCGCGGCCCAGCACATTTCCTTGATCGCAAGCTCAATGCCTTCGACGCCTTGCTCGGCGTCCCAGGTCATATCAATCGTGGCGCAGCGGAATGCCCCGTCCAGCGCGGTTTCCACCGTTCGGATCTTGGCCAGATCGTCATTGGTCAGGATCGGCTGTTCGACCTCGAGCCGCTTGTGCGTGCCAGCCTCCCGGCCGAGCAGGTTCGGGCGCGGACCGATCATCGATAGCAGGCTCATCACCAGCTCTTCACGGATTGGATCAATCGGCGGGTTGGTGACCTGCGCAAAGTTCTGCTTGAAATAATCGTAGAGCAGGCGCGACTTGTTCGACAGCACCGCAATCGGCGTGTCAGTGCCCATCGATCCCAAGGGATCATCGCCCTTCACCGCCATTGGCTCGAGGAAGCGCGAGATGTCTTCCTGAGTGTAACCGAATGCCTGCTGGCGTATCAGCAGCGAATTACCATCGGCTTCATCGCGCTCAACCACTTCGGACAGTTCCGGTTCGATATCGGCGATATCTTCCAGCTTAAACTGAGCCTTCTTGAGCCAATCGGCATAGGGCTCTGCGCCCGCCAGATCAGCCTTCAGCTCGTCATCCTCAATGATCCGGCCTTGCTCCAGATCGATCAGCAGCATCTTGCCCGGTTGCAGGCGCCATTTGCGGGTGATGTCTTCCTCGGCGAACGGCAAAACGCCGCTTTCCGAGGCGAGGCAGACGATGTCGTCCTTGGTAACGCAAAAACGCGCCGGGCGCAGACCGTTGCGATCCAGCGTCGCGCCGATCTGGCGGCCATCGGTGAAAGCGACGGCAGCGGGTCCGTCCCACGGCTCCATCAATGCGGCGTGATATTCGTAGAACGCGCGCTGGTCGGGATCCATCAGCTCGTTCTTGGACCAGGCCTCTGGGATCAGCATCATCATCGCATGCGCAAGTGAATATCCACCAGCAAGCAGCAGCTCGAGCGCATTGTCGAGGCAGGCCGTGTCAGACTGGCCATGCGGAATGATCGGCCACATCTTATCGAGGTCAACGCCGAGCAGGTCGCTTTCCATCGTGCGGCGGCGGGCGTTCATCCAGTTTACATTGCCGCGCACCGTGTTGATCTCGCCATTATGCGCAATCAAACGGAATGGGTGGGCCAGTCGCCAGCTGGGGAAGGTGTTGGTCGAGAAACGCTGGTGCACCAGGCCGAGCGCCGAAACGCAGGCTGGATCGCGCAGGTCGTTGAAGAAGCTGCCAACCTGATCACACAGCAGCAGACCTTTGTAGACGATCGTGCGGCTGGAGAAGCTCGGCAGATAGAGCTCGGTCAGGCCGGGCAGATCATGCTTTACCGCCAGCTTGGCGAGCGGGTTTTGCACCTGCTTGCGAATCACCAGCAGCTTGCGCTCAAACGCGTCTTGATCGGCGCAGTTTTCGCCGCGCGCGATCACCGCTTGCTGGATCACCGGCATCGAATCGATCACCGCTTTACCCAGGCCATCAAGTGTGGTCGGGACATCGCGCCAGCCGACAAAACGCTGGCCTTCTTTGGCGGTGAATTTCTCAAATTGTTCGGTCACAAATGCGCGCGCTGCGGCGTCTTGCGGCATGAAGCACATCGCCACCGCATAATCGCCCGCTGCGGGCAGATCATGGCCAGCGTCGTCGGCCCAATTGCGGAACAACGGGTCTGGAATTTGCAGCAAAATCCCAGCGCCATCGCCCAGCAATGGGTCCGCGCCCACGGCGCCGCGGTGGTCGATCCGGTTCAGAATCTCGAGCGATTGCTCAATGATGGAGTGGCTTTTTTCGCCTTTAATATGCGCGACCATGCCGACGCCGCAGGCATCGTGTTCGTTTCGAGCGTCATAAAGGCCTTGGGCCGCGGGCTGTCCCATCGAAAAATCCATTCTGTCAGATGCCGGCACTGGCGACAGGCCCGGTGGGCTTGTGGCCGGCAGAATTGCCTGCAGAGCGGCCCATGCGGAGCGCGATCTGCATCACTTCAGAGCCTTTTGCCGACAGAATCGAGATTTTGCAACCGCGAAGAACGTAGCATTCTTTCGCATAGCTATGCCTGAGCTTTAGCGCGATTGCGCACCGCTCAACTAAGCCGGGGTTTTGTTGCGTTTTTGTTTAGCCTCAAGCGCCGGCGTTCACATCCGTTCACTTGGCTTTCCTCGCTCATGCGACCTGAAGGTCGCGTCGCTGCGGGCGGGCACAAGGCCCTTGCGACGCCTGCGGCATCGAACCAACGCTTCCCAAATGGCTTGGTGGCGGAGCACGGTCGCGCCAGCGACCGCAAGGCCCTCGTGGCCGCCCGCAGCAGCGCGGACTTGTCCGCAAGCTGCGAGGACATCGCGCGCCCGGATGGGCGTGCGGAAAACAAATTAAGCAGCGCCGCTGAGCTTTTGCAGTTTTGCCAGCGCATCGCGCAGTTCGCGCTCAGTCTGCTGGGCGCGCTCGGAAAAGCCATTCGCGCCGAGCGCCGCTGTGCCTTCGAGGCTTGAGCCATCGGCCACCGCTGCGGCGGCTGGGATTTGCGCCATCTCGGCCTCGCCTTCGGTGAAGAGCGAGAGCGCGCGCAGGGCCTCGGCAAGGGCCGCATCGCGGCGCGGCTGGGCGCCTTCGCCATGGATCGCCTGATGCGCGTGCAGGGCAGCGGCAAAGCGCTCCACCATCTGCATCAGGCTGAGCTCGTCCTTGGGGATCTGACGCAGGCTTTCCAACGCGGCTCCGCGCAGGAAGTCTGGCGCGTCCTCTGGCAGAGGTGGCGGGGCCTCCACCACTTGCTCTGGTGCTTCGGCCTCTTCTGAGAGCTCCAGAACTTCGGTGTCGAGCACCAGTTCATCCTCTGGCAAAACCTCAGCGATCATGGCCAGATCGAGCGGTTCGTCTTGCGGTTCAGCGGTTGCTTCCCCTGCGAATTCCTCAGCAGTGAATTCTTCGGTCGGAACTTCAACCTCAGCTTCGAATACCTCGGGCTCAAACTCCGGTTCGCTAAGCTCGTTTGCAAACTCTTCTGTCTCAGCGGCAAATTCGGCTGTAAGCTCTGGATCAATCGGCGCATCGAGGCTTTCGCTGCCTAGCTCTGCGCTCGGATCAATCGGGCGAACCCGGTCGTAATCGCTGTCCAGCGCGGCGGCGATGTCATAGCGGCTTGATGAGGCTGAATTGCTCCACGCGCGGGCAATCGCAAAGGCGATCAATCCGCCAAACAAAGCCGCGAGCAATGCGAGTACGATCCGGCCAGCGCCGCCCAAAACGGTCAGCTGAGCGGCTTGCATGATGCCCGTGATACTGGATGCGGGCAGAACCGCGACCAGCAGACCGGCAAGGGCCGCGCCCCAACCTGCGAGCAGCGGGACAAACGCCTTATGCGCAGCGATCGAAGTCTTCGATGCGCGCTGCTTTTTTGCAGGCTTGTTCTCGCTGCGGGCTTTCGGTTTCAGCCGCTCAAACAGGGATTGGCCCTCGCCGCGTGCATCTGCGCTTGCGAGTTCAGCGTGTTCACGCGCAGCTTCTCTTTTGCTGTGCAATTCTTCGCGAAAGCCCATCTTATCCGTTCGCCCCAAGTTTGTTCGCGCCGACGCCGTCCATGGCGTTTGGCGCTTCGTCCCGGCTCGCTAGCAAGCTTTGGTAAACGTCCCGATAACGTTTGGCGTTTTGCGCCCAGTCGTGGCTGCGGCGGACATGCTCCAACCCGCGCATTCGCACGCCGTCCCAGCTTTCGCGCGCGCTCAGCATATTGGCCAGTGCATCAGCGCAAGCGGCGGGATCGTCTGGCGGGAAGAGAAAACCGGTCTCATTATGCGTGATCAGCTCGCGGTGGCCGCCCACATCGGATGCGGCGACAATGCGCTGCTGCGCCATCGCCTCCAGCGGTTTGAGCGGCGTGACAAGATCAGTGAGGCGGCTGTGCTTGCGCGGATAGGCCAGCACATCGATCAGCGAATAATAGCGCTCAACCTCAGAATGCGGCACGCGCCCGGTAAAGATCACAGCATCGGGATCAGGCAGCTTTGCCGCCTGCTCGCGCCACTCGGCCTCCATTTCACCGCCGCCCACCAGCAGCAGCCTGGTGCCCGGATGCTGCTCTTGCAGGCGGGGCATGGCGGCGATCAGGTCGTCCAACCCCTCATAGGCGTAGAAACTGCCGATAAAGCCGATCACTGGCGAATCAGCGCTGATATTCAGCTTACCCGCCAGCCGCTCATCGCGCGGCGGCGGATCGCCAAACATGGCCATATCCACGCCGTTGCGCATAATCCCAAGTTTGCCGGGATTGATCCCGCGCCGGACCAGATCGCTGCGCAGGCCGTCGCAAATGGTGAAGACTGCATCTGCGCGGCGGACAATTTGCGTCTCCAGCGCGCGGGTCATGCGGTATTTGATCGATCCCTCACGCCCCGTGCCATTGCCGACCGCTGCATCTTCCCAAAAGGCGCGGATTTCATAGACGAGCGGGACATCCAGCGCGCGTGATGCGCGCCAGGCCGCGCCGCCGCACAGCGCCGGGGAATGGGCATGAATGATGTCGGGCCGCCACTCTTTGGCGAGCTCCTGAATGGAGAGCGACAAATGCGTCATCTCGCGGATTTCGTTGATCACCGGCGGGCCGCCGGCCAAGCCGGTGCTGCGGTGGAAAGTCAGTCCATCGACCACTTCTGGGTCGGTAAGAGCGCCCTCATCACTGTGGCGCAGGCCCGTGATCCCGCGCACTTCGATCCCCATCGCGGTTTGCGCCTTTAGGATGGCGCGCGTGCGAAAGGTGTAGCCGGAATGCAGCGGCAGCGAATGGTCGAGAACGTGAAGGACGCGCATGATAAGGGCGCTATGCCTGATTGTCCTTAACGGGACGTCAACTGCGTTTGGTTAGAGCGCCTGACTGTGGGCGATTGTGCCTGCCCTAAATCATGCGGGAAACACGCGTAGAATGATCGACTATTTCGCCCTTGCACTCGGCCATGGCTTGCTCGCCATTGTGCTGCTGCGCTTGGTGTGGCGCGATGATCTGGACGTGGACCCTGCGATTGCCGAAAATCAGGCGACGGAAGAGCAGCGGCGCAAAGACGCGCTGACGGCCCGCAAACAGGCCGCACGCGGCGGATCGGCCAATCCCGCCCCGCCTGCGCCCGATGAGACAGCGGTCTAAATGCTCGATCTCATCTTTCTCGCCTTTATCGGCTTTGTCCTGCTGCTTGGCCTCAGGCGACCCTATTTGTGGGTGCTGCTGTATGTCTATATCGACATTCTCGCGCCGCAGCGGATCGGCTATTCGATCATCACCTCCATCCCAGTGTCCTTCATCGCCTTTGGCGCGGCCTTTGGCGGTTGGCTGCTGCTGGATCGCAAGGAAGGTGGGCGCTTTTCCGTGCGTCAGGGCCTGATGCTGGCGCTGCTCATCTATTGCTGGTGGACGACGCAAAATGCCGATTTCCCTGAGGCGGCACAGGCGAAATGGGAATGGGTTTGGAAGGCATTGCTGTTTGCGATTTTCATGCCGCTCACCATCACCACCCGGCTGCGGCTGGAGGCGCTGGCCTTGGTCATTGTCCTGTCAGTGGCAACGATTGTGATCGGCACGGGGATGAAAACTGTGCTGGGCGGCGGCGGATATGAGAACCTCAATTTCTTCGTCAATGACAACAGCGGCCTGTACGAAAGTTCCACCCTCGCAACAGTTGCGATTGGCCTGATCCCTCTGGTCTGGTGGCTGGTGCGGTTTGGCACGATCCTGCCCAAACATTGGTCGGCCAATGTGTTTGCCGTAGGCCTTACGTTCGCTTCCTTGCTGGTGCCCATCGGCACAGAGGCGCGCACGGGCCTCGTCTGTATTGCGGTGCTGGCCTTGCTGCTGCTGCGCTATGTCAAACGGCGCTTGCTGTTCATGGCGGCTGGCGGCGTTCTGGGCGTTATTGCCCTGCCGTTTCTGCCGCAAAGCTATTACGAGCGGATGGCCACTATTGCTCAACCGGGCGGAGATGAAAGCGCCTCCACCCGCGTCGCGGTGTGGACTTGGACCTATGAATACGCGTCGAAAAAGCCGTTTGGCGGCGGCTTCAATTCCTATCTTGGCAATTCCTTCACCTACGAACTGCCCGTTCGCGAAGAGGTCGGCAACACGACCTCGGTCCAATACCGCGATGTGACGGATGAGGCGCGCGCTTTCCATTCCTCCATCTTTGAAATGCTCGGCGAGCAGGGCTGGCCCGGCCTCATCATCTGGGTGTGGCTGCAAGGGCTAGGTGTGTGGCAGATGGAGCGCATCCGCAGCCGTTGGAAAGATGCGGGCAGCGAACGCGAGGGGTGGATTGCGCCTTTGGCCGTCGCTTTGCAGCTCGCCAGCCTGATCTACCTCACCGGCGCTCTGTTCCAAGGCATTGCCTATCAGCCAATGTTCTACAAGCTGATCGGCCTCCAGATTGCCCTCTATTCCTACTGCCGCAGGCTCGATTCGAAGCGTTTCAAAAATGGCCCGGAAAAGCCGCGCGAAATCGGCGCCACCGCGCGGCGCAGGGCGCAAGCCAGCGGACAAAGCAGCGCGGCTGGTGCCAATGCCGTAACGGCAAGTTGACGTTTACGGAAACCTCATTGCGCTTCCTGCAATGATGCGCCATTACTCCGCCTAAGCGCCGCACCCGGATTCGGGTGAGAAGCGCGTAATTTTGGCAGGAGACACGAGTATGACCCCCCAAGATCTGGCCGCAAAAGTCGGCGAAAATATCGGCACCAGCGAATGGGTCGAGATGAGCCAGGAAAAGATCAACATGTTCGCTGATGCGACCGGTGATCACCAGTTCATTCACATCAACGAAGAAGCCGCCAAAATGACGCCGTTCGGCGGCACCATTGCGCATGGCTTTATGACGCTTTCGATGATCCCTTACCTGTCCGCGAACAGCGACATGCCGAAGATTGACGGCGTGAAGATGGGCGTAAACTATGGCGGCAACAAAACCCGCTTCATCAACCCAGTCCGTTCGGGCAAGCGCATTCGCGGCCATTGGAAACTCACCGAGATGATCGAAAAGCGCCCGGGGCAATGGCAGCAAACTTCTGAAATCACGATCGAGATCGAAGGCGAAGAAAAGCCCGCTCTGATCTGTGAATGGATCACAATGCTGTTCGTTTAAGTTTTAACCTCGTCCCCCCAGCGAACGCTGGGGTCTAGAGCTACAAAGTACACACTTCGCCGCCTGAGATTCCAGCTTTCGCTGGAATGACGCAGGTTAGGTATTGAAAATAAGGAATTCCCCATGTCACGTGACGCAGTCATCGTCTCCACCGCCCGCACCCCAATTGGCCGGGCTTACAAGGGCGGCTTCAACGCCACCCCTGGCGCCACCCTTGGTGCCGCTTCGTTCAAACCCGCTGTAGAGCGCGCTGGTATCGACGCCGCTGAAATCGACGATGTGGTTTGGGGCGCAGTCCTCACTCAGGGCACGCAGGCCGGCAATATCGCCCGCCAGGTCGCTCTTCGCGGCGGCGCGCCAGTGTCTGTCGCTGCGCAAACCATTGACCGTCAGTGCTCTTCGGGCCTGATGGCGATCAGCACGGCGGCGAAACAGATCATCGTCGACAATATGGATGTCGTCGTCGGCGGCGGCCAGGACTCGATCTCAATGGTCCAGACCCCTGAAATGCGCGTCGCGATGGACAAGTCGCTGCTCGCGATGCATGGCAATGTCTATATGCCGATGCTGCAAACCGCCGAGACGGTGGCCAAACGCTATGACATCAGCCGCGACGTGCAGGACGAATACGCACTGCAATCGCAAATGCGCACCGCCGCTGGCCAGGAAGCTGGCAAGTTCGACGACGAGATCGTCCCTGTCACCACCACGATGATGGTCAAAGACAAGGAAACCGGCGAAGTTTCCGAAGTCGAACACACGATGACCAAGGATGAGGGCAACCGTCCGACCACCACTCTGGAGGGCCTCCAAGGTCTTCAGCCGGTGATGGGTCCGGGCAATGTCATCACCGCCGGTAACGCATCGCAGCTGTCCGACGGCTCGTCGGCTTCGGTTCTGATGGAAGCGAAACTGGCTGAGCAAAAGGGTCTCCAGCCACTTGGCCGCTATGTCGGCATGGCGGTTGCAGGCACAGAGCCTGACGAGATGGGCATTGGCCCGGTCTTCGCGATCCCGAAATTGCTCAAGCAAACCGGCGTGAAGATGGACGAAGTTGGCCTGTGGGAGCTGAACGAAGCCTTCGCCGTGCAGGTCCTCTATTGCCGCGACAAGCTCGGCATTGATAACGACATCCTCAACGTCAACGGCGGCTCAATCTCCATCGGCCACCCATATGGCATGACTGGTGCGCGCTGCGTTGGCCACGCTCTGATTGAAGGCAAGCGCCGCGGTGCGAAATATGTCGTCGTTACCATGTGTGTCGGCGGCGGCATGGGCGCAGCGGGCATGTTCGAGGTGTTCTAAGCCAGTATTTCGCCTTAGCGCCCAACATGAAAAAGGGCCGAACCCGGTTAGAGGTTCGGCCCTTTTTCGTATGCGAGCGAAGCTACAGCTTGCTCAGCCTTCTAGCGCTTACAACACCGGTTCTTCATCGAAGTCGACTACGCGATATCCGCGTTCTGTCATTTCTTCGCGATAATCGCTTTTGGCATCACGGACCTCGTTGTTATATTCCGCATAGGCTTCGCGGCGGTCTTCTTCATCAGTCGCGCGTTCAAGGTCGCTCTTCAGCTCGCGTTTCGCCTCGCTAATGTCGGTTTTGTAATCCAACCAGAAGCTGTTTGTGTCGTTGTTGGGTGCTTCTTGGAGTACATCGGCGCGAACAATAATGTCGCGATCATCGTCGGCGGCGGCTGGTGCAGCAAGAAGCGCAATCGCAGCGGCAGCGGCGGTGGTGAATGTCTTAATCATGGTCATTCTCCTTTCGTTTCGTGTGACCTTGCCTAACCAACGAGCGCCCGAGCGTGTGGTTCAGATCGATTGGTTGAACCGTGCCCCTTGTTTCGACGAAGCGTTAAAGGTGTGCATCAGCTGCGACGAACCGTTGGCCTGAGGCGTGTGGTTGGCAAATATTAGCCATGAAACCAGATATTTGCGATGTGCAGTCGCGTTATGACGGCGGTCACCGCGAACCCAAAAGGGCGGCGCAAGGAGTGATCCTGCGCTGCTTTGCCTCTGCGCACGAACTAAGCGGCCGTACTTAAAGACGCGGATCGTTCTTGGTCTGCCATTGAGGGAGCCACTCACTCGGAGGGCCACCCGGCAACCCATGAAACGGCCGTGTTTCTAAGCCAAGCGTCGGACCTTGGATTGCCTCGCCCTCGGCTCGCAATGACGAATAGTTGCGTTGATGAACCTTACGTCGCACTATGCACGTATGGGCATAATGGAAATCATCGGGATTGCGGGAAGCGTCAGCCTGCTTAGCGGTTGGCGTCTCTATTTGTGCGTGTTTGCAACGGGTCTGGCGATGCGGCTCGATACGATTCCGATCCCGGAGCATCTCGCTAGTCTGGGCGTGCTTGAAAACCCATGGGTGATGGGCATTGCCGCGCTTGGTGCGCTGGCGGAGTTCTTTGCCGACAAGGTGATGTGGCTCGATTCCATCTGGGACACGGTTCACACATTGGTGCGCCCAGTTGGCGGCGCGCTGTTGGCGTTGGCGATTGTCGATCCTTCGGACCCGGCGATGCAGGTGGTAGCGTTTCTGCTGGGCGGCGGGGCGAGCTTTCTGGCGCATGGCGGCAAGGCGAGCGCGCGGGCCGTGGTCAACACCTCGCCCGAGCCGGTCAGCAATGTGATGGCCTCCAGCGCAGAGGACGTTGCGACCGTGGGCCTGCTCTATGTCGCTTACGAATACCCACTGGCGGCAGGCGGGATCACGCTGGTTCTGCTGGTGCTGGTGGTCCTGCTGCTGCTGTGGGCGCGGCGGGTCATAAAGCGGCTGTTTTTCAGAACGCCGAAGGTTGAGGGTTGATGTTTTGGCGCACGGCCAAGTTGCGGCCAAGCTAGTCGATCATCGCCCCAAAGGGCTGAAATCCATACAAAACAATCGATAGCGATCCGTGCTCTGTTCTGGCGACGTGTTTGTCAATTGCGGCGCTGACGGATTTGCCAGCATGCGTCAGCTAGCTATTCTGAAGCCGTCTTCTCATTCACAAGTTCAATCTGAAATGCGGCCTTGGCGCGTTCGAGCAGGGCTTCATAAACTGCATCAAGCGCAATTGTGTCGGCACCTGCTTCCCTAGCCTCATTGATCTGCAATACCGAAGGCACGAGATTCTCGCCGTATAGCAGCAACATTTCCTTGCGAAGGTCCGGTGTTGGCAAGTGCACAAAGCGAACGGTCAGAGCGCCATGCGGTAATGTGTAGCCATTATCGGAAAGAAGCTTCTGCATTTGACCTGCATCAGATCCTTCCGGAGCAGATCCGCCACTTTTCCCGGTAGAGACATCCGGCCTCACATGAACGCTGAATGGGCCGAGATCGGTCTTTTCTGGGTTCGAAATAGGGTAATCAAATTTCAGCTCTGGCCGCGACGGCAAATATGCCTCGAACTGAATGAGATATAGGCGCTCGACGACCTTGTCTTTGTCAGCCTCAACAAAGAGATAAATTTCCGCATCCACAACGCCATACAACGGCCACCGCACAGCACCGACAAATGTTGCATTCTCGGGCACAGTAATCCGAACCGCAGGATGCAACTCGGAAATTACGGTGTTACCTTCGATCGTCCGCGTCGGTTCGATCGGATCATCGTTGGCAAGCGACGAAGCTGGCACTGCCGCGAGTGCTAAGGCGAGAAGCATGTGTTTTAGTGACATACGGCAACAATACACAGGGCAAAAAACCGGTCAATCCGTATCGTGAGCTGTGACCGTCTGCTTGCGGGCGCAGAGCTGATGCAAAACGGAGGTGGTTGCGCTCAACTCTGTTTGCTCACTTGAGCAATATGCCCTTCTCTTTTAGAGGCCAAGGCGATTGCAAAAGCCAGCTTCAGACGGATCAAAATTGAATGGCCCTACATCACGTCCTTGTTCGACAAGCAATTGGACTACCACTCTACTATTTTGCGACGGTTTTTATCGGCGGCGCGCTAGCGACGAATTACAGTCATATCGGGCAGCACGTGAGTGAGCTGGCGATAAACGAACAACCAGCTGCAAAGTTGGTTTTTGACATTGGCATTAGTCTTTCCGGCGTTTCCATGATTGCGCTGGGGATTGGCATGTTGCTCGGGTGGAAAGGCAAATTTCTTACCTCCGCTTTGCTCGCCATTTTGATGGGCATCACATTCCTATTCGGGGTTGTATATCCGATCGGTTCCCCCTGGCACGGCGCTTACGGTATTGGAATCGCTTCTGTGGTCTTACCGATCACATTTCTGTTTGAAGTTGGACGAGACAACGCCAGCGCCGCGCTTAAATTTATCGCTGCGGCTGCGACATTTGTTTTGGTTGGCTACTTCTGGTTGATACTCGCACAGCTTTATCCGGTTGAGGAGCGGGGCTTGGCGCAGCGAGTGTTTGGGGTCGCGCTCTTCGGATTTTTCAGCATGGCAGCATTCACCGTTGATCGGACTCTGCGCACCAATCACTAGAAACGCGCTTGAGCCCGCCGCAGCTTAGATGGTGGACGCCCTAGTAAACATGCCGGGCCAGTTCATCTGCATGGAGAGGTTCACCCGTGCGTCGCCTCGAATTCTTCAGCTACCGGCGCGGTTCCCGCTCGTCTGCAGAAAACCTGATCGCGCTCCTGCTGCTATGGGCGCTGCGCGCTGCGGGTAATCAAGCAGCTGTTCTTTAGGAAGCCGAAGGCGGAAGTTTAGCTTGCCTTGGCAAGTTCAAGGAACAGCGCATTGGCCTCGCGTTCAAAAGCGACTGCATCGCTCCGTTCTGGCACCTCGTTTGCGCGAGACAATTCATTCGCGATCAATGCGTCGAGGTCAGGCCGAGACTTGATGTCGCCCGTCTCGCGAGTTTCGGCCTTTAGCGCGACCAGATCGTCGATCTGTGCGGTCAGGTCAGTCGGAAAGTCGCATCGGGCCATCAGATCCTGCAGCTTCATAGGCGGGCGCTGTGAGGCGTCTAACCGCAGACACCGCAATGCGAGCGCTGGTCGCAGCGCGTAAAAGTACTTCTTGACCGTCGGAGGTTCCCCTCCGGATAGCCAGCGATCAAGCATTCCCTTGCCTAGACTGGCATAGTGCTTCGCATAGCCATGCGGGTCGAAGAAGCGGTCACCCAGCTCGGCGAGGCGCGGGATGATCTTGTCATCGGGCCGGTAGCGGATGGGGCTTTCAATCCATTCTGACACCACCGCATTGTTCTTGAGCATCAAACCCAGGGCCTTGCGAATGTCCCACCCGTTTAGGTCAATTTCATCGACAATCGGACGTTCGACGACATCGCGCCTTGGTTTCAGCGCCAGATAATCGTCCAGCGGGCGCACATAGATAAAACGCACATCGTAGTCGCTGTCAGGTGAAGGGAAGCCCCAGGCGCGTGACCCGGACTCGATGGCAAGCAGGTAGCGAATCCCCTCTTCGCCTTCGATGCGTGAAAGCCTTCGCTCGATCTCCGCGCGAAACTCAGGTGCGATCTCAATCATATCCGATTGATAACCAGGACAGATGGTTCATTCCAGTCTAACTGTGCGCCGCTACAAACTCTTCCACCACAGGCGCCACCTTGGTCCGCCAGCGGCTGCCGTTGAAGATGCCGTAGTGCCCCGCGCCCTCGGCCATGTAGTAGCGCTTCTTTTTCTCGGATAGGCCGGTCGCCAGTTTCAGCGCGGCCTTGGTCTGGCCGATCCCTGAAATGTCATCGCGCTCGCCTTCGATGGCTAGCAAGGCGGTGTCGGTGATCTGGGTCAGATCGACGATCTCGCCCTTGTGCTCAAACGTGCCGTTCGGGATCGAGTGCTTTTGGAACACTTCTTCGACTGTCTGGAGATAAAACTCCGCCGTCATGTCGCACACCGCGCGGTATTCGTCGTAGAAATCCTTGGTCGCATTCGCGCTGTCATCATCGCCAGCGGTCAGATGTTTGAACATCTCGTAATGGCTCATCATGTGGCTTTGCAGGTTCATGCTCATGAAGGCGGACAGCTGCATAAAGCCGGGATAGACCTTACGCCCGGCGCCGCGATATTTCATCGGCACGGTGGCGATCACAGAATTGCGGAACCATTCGATCGGCCGCTTCATCGCGTGATCATTGACGCTGGTCGGGCTTTCGCGCGTATCAATCGGGCCGCCCATCATGGTGAGTGTGGCTGGCGCAGCGGGCGATTTGTGCTGGTTCATCAGTGCGGTCGTCGCAAAGGCGGGGACCGAAGGCTGGCACACGGCCAGCATATGCGGGCGCTGGCCCGGCTTTACCGCCTCGATGTATTCCAGGAATTCGGTGAGGTAATCGATATAGGTGTCGAGGTCGAAAGTCCCCTCGTGCATGGGCACGGTCTTCGCATCGGCCCAATCGGTGATGTAGACCTCAAACTTCTGCAGCATCCGCTCCACCGTGCCGCGCAGCAGGGTGGCGTAGTGGCCGCTCATCGGGGCGACGATCAGCATTTTTGGACGTGTGCTCTCTTCGGCATTGTCCACACCATCGAGGCGGAAGCGCTTAAGATCGCCAAACGGGCGGTTGACCACGGTTGCCTCGATCACTGGCCACACCGTGCCGTCCACATCGACCTCTGTAATGCCAAAGGCGGGCTTTCCATAATCCGCCGTCGCATGGGCGAACACGTCAAGCGCATTGGCCGTCATCGACATCATGCCCATTTTGGCAAACGGATTGGCCGGATTGGCCATGACCGATGAGCTGATGGATGCGATTGAGCTCACTGAATTCATCCAGCTGCGCTGCAATTCATAGGCGTGGTAAAGCAAGTCGTTCCCCTGTTGTGGCTCAGCGCGAAGGCCGCTGCTGAGATCGCCGGGTCGTCCAGAACCCGTATCAAAAAGGCGCCTCTTCTCCGGGCGCTTACGGGGTATAGGTGGGCCTTTATGAACAATTGTGCAATGCACAATATTTTACGATTCCACCAGTTTTGGGCGGTTTCGGTGGGAATGTGCGATTTTTGCACGTGAAAACCCGCCAGTTTGTCCCTAGATGAGCGGTTCGATGGACGGGGATCTCACACAATCAGACGAAGCGCCGCCGCAAAGGCGCGGGCTGTTTGGACGCGGGCGTAAAACGCGCGCGGACGAGGGGGCTGGCGAGCCCGCCGAGAAACCGGCAAAATCCTTGCGCCCGCTGCGGATGATCTACTCGACCGCCGCGCAATACCCTACCCAAGTCGCATTGGCGCTGATCGCATTGCTGATCACGGCCGCAGCAACATTGGCCATTCCATGGCGCTTCAAAGTGATCATCGATGAGGCATTTGGCGGCGGGGCCACGAATGCCCAGATCAATTCTGCGTTCCAATATCTGCTGATGATCGTCGTGGTGCTGGGCATTGGCACGGCGCTGAGATTTTATTTCGTGAGCTGGATTGGCGAGCGCGTGGTCGCTGATATCCGCCGCGCGGTTCAGCGCAATCTGCTGCGCCAGGCGCCCAGCTTCTATGAGGCGAACAGCCCTAAAGAAATCTCCAGCCGGATGACGTCGGATACGGCGGTGATTGAGCAGGTTGTCGGAACCACGGTGTCGATCGCCTTGCGCAACACGCTGATGGCGATTGGCGGCACGGCGCTGCTGTTTTACCTCCAGCCGCAAATGACGATGGGTCTGATGCTGGTGATCCCGGCAGTGATCATCCCGATTACCGTGTTCGGGCGGCGACTGCGCAATGTTTCGCGCACCAGCCAGGACCGCGTGGCTGATGTCGGCGCGATGGTTACCGAAGTGCTGGCGGGCATGAAGATCGTGCAAAGCTTCAATCAAGAGGCGCGCGAGGCGGATCGCTTTGGCGAGGCGGTGGAGGCGACATTCAGCACTGCGAAGCGGCGGATTATGATCCGCGCGGCAATGACGTCGGTCATCATTATGCTGATCTTTGGCGCCATCACTTTGCTGATGTGGCGCGGCGCCATTGCGGTCAGCGATGGCTCTATTTCGGGCGGTACGATCTTCGCCTTTGTAATCACTGGCGGTCTGGTGGCGGGTGCATTTGGCGCCCTGACAGAGGTGTATGGTGACCTATTGCGCGGGGCAGGCGCGGCGAGCCGTCTCGCTGAATTGCTCGATGCAAAACCCACCATTTCCAGCCCAGAGCGCGCGCAGGCCCTGCCCGTGCCGCCGCGCGGCAATCTGTCGTTTCGCAATGTGACATTCCGTTATCCCAGCCGCCCAGAAGTGGCCGCTCTGCATGACTTCACTTTGGAGGTTGAGCCGGGCGAGACGGTCGCGATTGTCGGCCCATCGGGCGCAGGCAAGTCGACGATCTTCCAGCTGGTTGAACGGTTTTACGATCCGCAATCTGGCACCATTCGCTTGGATGGGATTCCCCTGACCAAGGCTGATCCCGCTGACCTGCGTGAACGGCTCGCATTGGTGCCGCAGGACGGCGTGCTGTTCAGCGGCAATGCCCGCGACAATCTGCGCTATGGCCGGTGGGATGCGGATGACGAGGCGATTTGGGAGGCCGCGCGCGCTGCCAATGCGGAAAGCTTCTTGCGCGATCTGCCGAAGGGTCTCGACACGGATCTGGGCGAAGGCGGAACGCAGCTGTCGGGCGGGCAGCAACAACGCCTGGCGATTGCGCGTGCGCTTCTAAGGGATGCGCCGATCCTGCTGCTGGACGAGGCAACCAGCGCGCTCGATGCAGAAAGCGAACAATTGGTGCAGCAAGCGCTTGATCAGCTGATGGTCGACCGTACGACATTGGTGATCGCTCACCGGCTGGCGACCGTGCGCAAGGCGGACCGGATCATCGTGCTCGATGAGGGCAAGATTGCCGAGCAAGGCACGCATGACGCTTTGGTGAAAGCAGGCGGTCTTTATGCGCGGCTCGCGAAGCTTCAGTTTGCGAGCAACCAAGCGGCTTAGCCTAAGATACCGTAGCCACCCGCGCCCTCCACGATTTCTGTTTCACGGCCGTAGCCGCCCGCCTCCCCACCCGGCCACCATATTCTGGTGCTTACCATTGGTGACCGGGTGGGGAGGCGGGCGGCGCGGTTCGAACACAAACTCCACCCCTAACCCCAACTAATCGACCAATTGCGACCGCAATCGGACAAACGTCGACTCTGCTTGCCCACGCGGTTTAAAGAGACTGCAGGACAATTTTGAACAACGATAACCACGGGACTGGTATTATGATCAAACGAACAGCTCTTCTCA
This sequence comes from Erythrobacter sp. S249, assembly GCF_057364975.1. Classification (NCBI taxonomy): domain Bacteria; kingdom Pseudomonadati; phylum Pseudomonadota; class Alphaproteobacteria; order Sphingomonadales; family Erythrobacteraceae; genus Erythrobacter; species Erythrobacter sp. S249. The sequence continues at coordinate 2,046,072 of NZ_CP200287.1, forward strand.
GCGCTGGGCTTGCTGCCCTGGTGTGCGCCAATCCGGCACTGGCAGGCGGCGCGCATGATGCAGATGCGAACACTGGCATCGAAACACTGCTGGACGACACAGCCGCTGAAGGTGCAGCGGACGCAGCGCAAGAGCCCAGCACGCCGACCATGAGCTTTGGCTCTTGGGGCGTTGATCCAGACCTGATCTCGAACGATGTCGATCCCGGCGATGACTTCTTCAAATACGTCAATCAGAAATGGCTCGATGCGAACCCTCTGCCAGCGGAATTCAGCCGCTTTGGCGCGTTCAACCTACTGCGCGAGAAAAGCACAACCGATGTGAAGGCTCTGATTGATGAGCTGGTCGCCAAAGACCCGGCCACGCTCAGCAATGACGAGCAGCGGATCGTGAATGCGCACAACGCCTTCCTCGATACCGCTGCGATTGATGCCGCCGGCCTTGCTCCGGCGCAGCCTTATTTTAACAAGATCATTGCGGCGAGCTCGATGGATGAGCTTGCAATGCTGTGGGCATCCCCTGGCTATGCATCGCCAATCGGCGGGTTTGTAAACGTCGATGCGAAGCAGCCTGACCGCTATGTTGCCTATATCGGCATGGGCGGAATTGGTCTGCCAGACCGCGATTATTACACCGACACCAGCGAAAAAGGGCTTGAGACGATCAAGCTCTATAAGGACTATCTCACCTTCCTGTTTGGCGAAGCGGGCTATGCCGACCCAGCGGGTGCAACCGCAGCCGTTTATGCGTTCGAAGAACGGCTCGCGAAAGAAGTGCTGTGGGACCGCACCGTCAGCCGCAACCGCGACCTCACCTATAACGCCGTAACCAAGGAAGAAATGGCCGCAATGGCGGGCGATATTCCGGTGGGCGCGATCATGGACAAAATCGGCCTGTCAAAATCGCCGATTTATGTCGTCGGCACCATCCCGCCGAGCGAAGAGCGGATCAAGGAACTGGGCCTGGATGAGGCAACTGTCGCCAAGATCGGCAAAGGCCTGCCCGGCATGTTTGAAGTGCTGTCTGAAACCGATTTGGCGACGCTGCAGGCATGGACCATCAAAGAATTCCTCTCGGACAATTCCGCCGTTCTGCCGACCCGTTTCGATACGGCGAGCTTTGAATTTTTCGGCAAGAAACTGCGCGGCACGCCAGAGCAGCGTCCGCGTTGGAAGCGCGCGATTGATGCCACAGAGGGCGCCTTGGGCGAGCTCGTCGGCAAGAGCTATGTTGAGCGCTATTTCCCGGCTGAGAACAAAGCCGCGATGGACGAGCTGGTCGCCAATCTGCGCCTTGCCATGGCGCAGTCCATCGAAGAGATCGATTGGATGAGTGCGGAAACTAAGGTTGAAGCCAAAGCAAAGCTCGATAGTTTCGATCCCAAGATCGGCTACCGCGACAATCTGGAGACCTATCCTGGTCTTGAGATGACCGCCGACAATCCGCTGGAAAATGCGATTGCGGCGGGCGCTTGGAACCTCGCTGATAACATCGCCAAGCTGGGCGGGCCGATTGACCGGACCGAGTGGTTTATGACCCCGCAGACGGTCAATGCTTATTACAACCCGACCAAGAATGAGATCGTGTTCCCGGCGGCTATTCTGCAGCAGCCATTCTTTGGCGTGAACGCGGATGTTGCGGTCAATTACGGCGCGATTGGCGGGGTGATCGGTCATGAGATTGGTCACGGCTTTGACGACCAAGGCTCCAAGTCTGATGGCACCGGCAAGCTGCGCAATTGGTGGACGGATGAAGACCGCGCCGCCTTTGACGAGCGCGGCGATGCTTTGGTCGCGCAATACAGCGCATTCTGCCCGTTCGATGAAGGCGAAACCTGCGTGAATGGCCGCCTGACGCTGGGCGAGAACATCGGCGATGTTGGCGGGCTGTCGCTTGCTTACCGCGCCTATAAGATCGCCACCGCAGGCAAAGACGTGCCTGTGATCGACGGCTTTACTGGCGATCAGCGGTTCTTCCTCGCCTGGGCGCAGGTCTGGCGCTCGGCGCAGCGTGAAGAGAACTATCGCCTGCGTCTGCGCACCGGCGCGCACAGCCCAGAGGAATACCGGGTGAACGGCGTCGTGCGCAATCTGGACGCTTGGTACGAAGCCTTTGGCGTCACGGAAGACGACGCGATGTACATCCCGCCAGAAGAGCGCGTGAAAATCTGGTAATTGAGCTGAATCGGGCTGCCTTGGTACAGCCCGCAGCGACGCGGTTTTTGTTCGTGACGACCTAGCCGCCCGCACCCTCCACCCTTCCACCCGGAACAGTTTCGGATACGATCCGGGTGGAAGGGTGGAGGGTGCGGGCTGGCCTGGTTCTAGGCGTGAAATTCAACAAAAAGTTGACTTGGCACCGACGCATGCCAAGGCAGTGACGTCATGACTTTCCTACAATTACTCCTGATTGCAGTCGTCCAGGGAATCACGGAATTCCTGCCGATTTCCTCGTCAGGCCATCTGATTCTCATCCCCTATCTGACCGACTTTTCGGACCAGGGCCCGCTGATCGATGTCGCGGTCCATGTCGGCTCTCTGCTCGCGATCATTGTCTATTTCTTCAAGGATGTGGTCGTGCTCGCGCGCGGCGGATTTGCCAGTATTGGGATTGGGCAAGCCCCAGAGGCGCGCAAATTGTTCTGGTGGATTGTGGTTGGCACGATCCCGGCGGTTGTGTTTGGCCTGTCGATCAAGATGGGCCTGTTCAATGGACTTGCGGAAAGCGTGTTTGGCGTCACCATTGTTGATGGTGATTTGATGGCCTCGATCCGCTTCACTGATCTGATCGCCTTCAACCTTATTTTCTACGGTATCCTATTGGGCGTGGCCGATTTTTTTGGGCGCGAGGATAAGGCGTTTGAAAACATGACGTGGCGCGACGGCTTGCTCGTTGGTCTCGCGCAGGCGCTGGCGATCATACCGGGCACGAGCCGGTCGGGCGTTACCATGACGGCGGCCCGCGCGCTTGGGTACAGCCGGTTTGAATCGGCGCGCTTTTCCTTCCTGCTTTCGATCCCTGCGGTTGCGGGAGCCGGTGTGCTGATTGTGCCTGAGATTTTTGAGGCTGGGGCAACGCTGGCTTGGGACGCGCTGATTGCCGGCGTTCTCACATTCATCGCGGCATTTTTGACGATGGCGTTCTTGATGAACTTCCTGAAGAAGGCATCAATGCTGGTCTTCGTGCTGTACCGCGTGGCGATGGGCGCCGCCTTGCTGATCATTTTCTAGAGCGCGCGAGGAGCGACTAATGGCAATTCTCATATTGATCGTGATGGGCGCGATGCTGGGCTGGTTCGCGTCGATTCTGGCCCGCACAGAGGATGCGGGCGGCATTTTCCGCAATATCGGGCTTGGTCTGTTGGCGAGCGCGATTGGCGGGTTAGTGATGAACGGAGGCGCGCTGCTTGGCGCGCTCGGCTGGCTGGCGCTGGGCGTGGCCGCACTCGCGGCGCTGGTCGTGCTAGCGGCCTATAACCTCATCTTCGTGGTGAAGTTTTAGAAAAAGGTGCGCGGTTGAGAGGGATTTCGCGAGCCGAAGGCGAGTGCAAGGGCCTTGTGCCCGCCCGCAGCGACGCGACCTTCAGGTCGCATGAGCGAGGAAAAGCCAAGGCTGCGGATGCAGCCGCCGGCGTTTGAGGTCAGATAGGCTCCGCATTGCTCCCGCGCCCGCCGCGCAAGTGATATTCTTGGCTTCCGCGGTTCACCACATTGTCGACATCGATGACTGCGCTGTTCGCATAGGTGAAGCTGGCAGCTAAGCTGCGATAGAGCCGGTCAAAATCGCGCTCCACTGTCTGGCGATAGAGGTCTTCGAAGCTCTCAATCACAAAATATGTCGGCTGCAGATCGCTGATCACATAGTCGGTGCGCATGGCCCGGTCGACATTGAGCATGATGCGGTTGGGGCTCTTCGCCTCGGTCGCAAACACCACCTCTGTGGGGCCGGACAATATCCCAGCGCCGTAAGCCTTGATGCCGTCCGTCTCTTCGAGAAGGCCGAACTCAACCGTGTACCAATAGAGCGCGCCCAGCGCCTTTAGGCGGTTGTAACGCATCGCCTTCCACCCGGCCCGGCCATATTCCTGCATGTAATCGGCGAACACCGGGTCGGTCAGCATCGGCACATGGCCGAACACATCGTGGAACACGTCGGGTTCCTGGATGTAGTCAAAGGTCTCGCGCGTGCGGATGAAATTGCCTGCGGGAAAGCGGCGATTGGCGAGGTGCCAGAAAAACACGTGATCGGGGATCAGCATCGGGACCGGCACAACTGTCCAGCCGGTCAATGCATTCAATTCCTCTGACAATTTGCCAAATTCTGGCACGCCGCCGCGCCCCAGGTCGAGCTTTTCCAGGCCCGCCATAAAGGCGGTTGCCGCGCGTCCGGGCAGCACCTTCATCTGGCGCGCAAAGAGATCGTTCCAGATCGCGTGATCTTCCGATCGGTAATGCGCTTGCACCGGCTCAATCCAATCCTCACCCAAATGGTCAGGTTTTTTCAGCGGCGCGGTAAAAACGTCCTCCGGCAGTTCGGGGAGGCGCGCAAAATCGGTTTCAGGTTCGCTTAGTGTAGCCATGGCCTTCAGATTTGGACTACCACCGCGATAGTGCAAGGGTAAATCGCTCAAGAGAGGCAGGCGCATGAAGGGTAAGAAATTTCGCGAGGCGCTGGAGCCGCTGACCGAGGAACTGGTTGGAATGGCGCGCTGGGCGCGCACAACAGGCGCGCGGATCGTGGTGTTGTTCGAAGGGCGCGATACAGCTGGCAAGGGCGGCGCGATCCGGGCGGTGCGAGACAAGCTCAACCCGCGCCAATGCCGCACCGTCGCGCTCAGCAAGCCGACCGATGAAGAGCAGACGCAGTGGTATTTCCAGCGCTATATCGGGCATTTGCCCTGCGCAGGCGAGATCGTGCTGTTCGACCGGTCTTGGTACAACCGCGCGGGCGTGGAAGATGTGATGGGCTATGCGAACAAGGCCCAAGTTTCCGCCTTTCTGGAGCAGGCGCCCGTGTTTGAAAAAATGCTGACCGATGATGGCATTCTGTTGTTCAAATATTGGCTGACGACGGATCAGGAACGGCAGGAGGAGCGACTGGCCGAGCGGCTCGAAGATCCATTGAAGCGTTGGAAATTGTCGCCAGTCGATCTGGCTGCGCGCGAGAAATATGATGATTACACCCGCGCCCGCGAGGCCATGCTGCGCGCAACGCATACCGACAATGCGCCATGGACCTTGGTGGATTTCAACGATCAGAAGCGTGGGCGGCTGACGCTGATTCGTGATCTGCTCGACCGCTTGCCGGACACGCATGTGGAACCGCCAGAGATCGATTTTCCAGCGCTGAGCAGCGCGCCCAAGGCGGAAAGCTACGGCGTGATCGAGCCGCTTGCCGACTTTCCCGATTCAGATTGACAAAACCGCCTCATGATATAAATATGATATCATAATTATATCAAAGGAGGCATGGAATGTCCGACACAACCAACATTATGACCCGCAGCAGCGAGCGAGCGGGATCGGCCTATAATGGCTACGTCATGCTCGCGGTGCTGGCCGTGGTCACCGCTGCGGTGCTCTTCGTCATATTTGGCGCGGTGCCAGAAAGCGGCGCGACCAAGCCAGAAAAGCTGGCGTTTGTCGGCACGATCGCGCTGGGAATTACAGTTGTACTGATCGGCGCAATCGGCTTTTTCATGATCCAGCCCAATCAGGCAGCGGTGATCACCCTGTTTGGCGAATATCGCGGCACCGTGCGCAAAGAGGGCCTGCAATGGGTCTGGCCGTGGATGATCAAGAAGAAAGTCAGCGTCCGCGCGCACAACATCCACTCTGAGAAGGTCAAGATCAACGATCTGCGCGGCAACCCGATTGAGGTTGCTTGCAATGTCGTGTGGCGTGTCTCTGACAGCGCGCAGGCGGTGTTTGATGTCGATGATTACAAAGAGTTTGTGAACATCCAGATCGAGGCAGGGCTGCGCACCGTGGGCGCGCGCCACCCCTATGATGATATGTCGGATGAGGACGAAACGACCCTGCGCGGCAGCGCCGATATCGTGAACGCGGAACTGCGTGAGGAGCTCAATGAGCGCCTGATCGTGGCCGGGATCATCGTCGATGAAGCGGGCCTTACCCACCTCGCCTATGCGCCGGAAATCGCCGGCGCCATGCTGCGCCGTCAGCAAGCCGATGCGGTGATTGCTGCGCGTAAGAAGGTCGTGATCGGCGCGGTCGGCATGGTCGAAGATGCGCTGTCCAAGCTCTCTAGCGATGGCATCGTCGAGCTGGATGATGAGCGCCGCGCGGCGATGGTTTCCAACCTGATGATTGTCCTGTGCGGGGACCGCGAAGCACAACCAGTCGTCAACGCCGGTACGCTCTATCAATAAACCGTGACAACGGGAGGCAGCCATGGCTGCACCGAAGAAAAAGGCTTTTGCGCTGAGACTCGATCCGGCGGTGCATGCGGCGATAGAACGCCTCGCTGCCGCCGAATTGCGCTCGGCCAATGCCGAGATTGAAATGCTCCTGCGCGAGGCTTTATCAGCACGCGGGATCAAGCTGGAAAAGAGCGAGCCGCCCCGCCGCGGGCGGCCGCCGAAGCAGGATTAGGGCGGGCTTAAGTGCTCGCCTTCGCCTTTGTGACTTGGCGGCCATCGGCGGAAAAGGCGCCCATTTCATAGCCATCATCAGATCGCCGCATCACCAGGTGCAGCGGCTCATCGGCGACCGCTGGCGAAGCCCCGCGAAAGCTGAAACTGCGCAGCTTGTTTTCGCCAAGTTCGCGCGCGGCCAATTGCAGCAACAGCGATGCAGTTAGCGGCCCATGCACCACCAATCCGCGATAGCGCTCCTGCACCTCAGCATAGGGTGCGTCATAATGGATGCGGTGCGAGTTGAAGGTCAGCGCTGAGTATCGAAACAGCAGGCGCGGGTCCGGCGTTAGCTCACGGTGCGCGTCCCACTCGGATGGATCGAACGTGCCCTCTCCAAGCTTTGGCGGCGAGAGCGGTGCATCTGCCGGTGCAGCCTCGCGGAAAACCAGAGTCTGCGTCTCGCTTACGGCGAGCGTGCCGTTTGCGCTCGTCTCGTGTCCGACATTGACGAACACCAGCTCGCCCGAACCGCCCGATTTTGCATCGACTGATAGCACTCGGCTGGTGCGGGCAATGCTCGCGCCAAGAGGGATTGGGGAGACGAACCTGATCGCGCTGGAGGCCCACATCCGGCGCGGCATTGGCACCGGCGGTAGGAAGCTGCCCGCGCTGTCATCTCGGGCGGGATGGCCATCTTCGCCCAGGTTCGCGGTTGGGGCATCGGGCGTACATAGGGCTAGGTGAATGCCTTGCGGCATCAGCGCGGGCTCTGGCTTGGGCAGATCAAATGTCGCCAGCCAGCGCGCAGCTAGCCCCTCGTCGAGCCTGTCAGAGCTGCGCTGTTCGCGCCCGATCCATGCGTCCCATTCGCTCATCAGACTGCTCGCTCAAATACGGCAGCGATGCCTTGCCCGCCGCCAATGCACATCGTCTCCAGCCCGTACCGCGCGCCGCGCCGATGCATCTCAGCGGCCATGTCGGCAAGAATGCGTCCGCCGGTCGCGCCAATTGGGTGGCCGAGAGAGATACCCGAACCATTGACGTTGAGGATCGCGCGGCGGCTGTCATCCTCGGACCAGCCCCAGCCCTTGAGCACTGCCAGCACTTGCGGGGCGAAGGCCTCGTTGAGCTCGACGAGGTCAATGTCGTCCCAGGAGTATCCGCGCCGTTCGAACAGGCGCTGCGTCGCTGGGACGGGGCCGATGCCCATGCGGCTCGGGTCGCAGCCCGCCGCCGCCCATCCGCCAAACCACAGGCTTGGCTCCAGGCCCAATTCTTCAAGCTTGTCCTCGGCCACCACCAGGCATGCCGCCGCTGCGTCATTCTGCTGGCTGGCATTGCCAGCGGTGACGATGGCGTCGGGATCACGCTTCAGGTCGAGCGCGCGCAATTTCGCGAGGCTTTCTTCGGTGGCATCAGCGCGGAAACCTTCGTCACGCGCGACTGTGATGGGGTCGCCTCGCCGCTGCGGCACATCGACCGTCACCAATTGCTCATCGAACTTGCCAGCTTCCCATGCGGCGGCGGCGTTCTGGTGGCTGCGCACGGCAAAAGCGTCGGCTTGTTCGCGGGTGATTTCATAATCCTTGGCGAGGTTTTCCGCCGTCTCAATCATGCCGGTGATCACGCCAAAGCGCTCGATTGGCTGGCTCATTAACCGCCCGCGAGACAAGCGATCATGCAGGGTGATGTCGCCCATGCGCGCGCCGCCGCGTCCTTGGATGGTGTAGTGTTCGACGTTCGACATGCTCTCGCACCCGCCCGCGACCACAACGTCGGCCATACCGGTCTCAACCATCATCGCCGCATTGGCGACCGCTTGCAGACCTGATCCGCAGCGGCGGTCAAGCTGATATCCCGGCACTTCGAGAGGCAGACCCGCCGCAAGCCAGGCCCAGTGCCCGATCGCGGGCGCTTCGCCATTGCCGTATCCTTGGGAGAAGACGACGTCGTCGACGCGGGCCGGATCAATCCCGCTGCGTTCCACCAGCGCCTCGAGAATGACCGCGCCCAATTGCCCGGCGTCGAGGCTGGAGAGCCCGCCCAGAAACTTGCCTACGGGGGTGCGGAGGGGGGAAACGATGGCTGCTCTTCTCGACATTCAAATCTCCGTTTGCCCTGAGCTTGTCGAAGGGCTGCTCTTCACTTTGTGCACGCAGCTAGAAGAAAGTGTAGTGCTTCGACAAGCTCAGCACATGCGGTTTCTAGGTGCGGTCTTTATCTGAGAGGGCCACAGTTCCTGCATCCACCAGTTTAGCAATAGCGCCCGATGATAGGCCGAGCCGCTCAGCGAGCACTTCTTCGGAATGCTGGCCAAGGAAAGGCGCAGGCGCGGGGTCTCCGGCCTCATGCTCCGGCATATTCGCAAAGCTGCGGGTCGCCGGATATTCGAAGCCCGATGGGTTCGCAGGCGAGGGGCCGAACAGCGGATTGTCGTCCACCAGCACCGGGTCGGTTGAGGCCTCATGGTGCGAGCGGTATTTCTCAAAGGTGCAGCCCTCGGCCGCCATGCGGGCAGAAAGCGTCCAATAATCTTGGGTTTCCGCTGCGCTTTGAAACAGGTCGAATAGGCGGTGGCGGTTCTCAAACCTAGGCCGGTCACCGGCGTTGAAATCAACACCCAGTTCAGTCTCAAGCGCGGTGATTTGCGCCGACACTTCGAATGCCTTGACCAGGCCAGTCCACTGCTTTGGTGTGAGCGCGGCGACCATAAAGCGGGTGCCGCACATGGTCTGAAAATCGCGCCCGAACGCACCCCAGATCGCATTGCCCAGCCGCTCGCGGTCCGATCCGCGATAAAGCATTTCAGCAAGGGTGCCCGAATTTGCCATCGTCCCAATCGCGACATCGCCCAGGGGCACGCGCATTTCTGCGCCGTGTCCAGTTGCGGTGCGATTATGAAGCGCCGTCATCAAGGCAAAGGCTGAATAGGCACCGGTGATGAAGTCCCATGCGGGCAGCGGCTGGCTGACCGGCGGCGCAGTCTTGGCGTCCCATTCTTCCGGTCCCGTCATCAGCGGATATCCAGCGGCGGCGTTGACGGTGAAATCCATTGCCTGCCTGCCATCGTGCCAGCCCATGATGCGAACCGAGATCATATCGTCACGCTTCGCCTGCATCGCCGCGTGGCTGAGGAAGCTCTTTTCCGGCAGGTTGGTGATGCACTGCCCGGTCTTCGCGGCCAGCTCGACACACAGCTCACGCCCCTCGCCAGAGCGCAGGTCGAGCGCGACCGACTTTTTGGCGCGGTTGAGGTTCTCCCAAGAGAGGCTGCGGCCTTCTTCGGTCAGCATATAGCGGTCGTAATCGAGCCCGCCTGCCTTGTGATCGACGCGGATCACCTCAGCGCCCATTTGCGCGCAATACAGGCCAGCGGTTGGCGATGCGACAAAGCTGGAGACTTCGACGATCGAGAGGTCATTGAGCAGTTGGTACATAGTGTTTCCTGTCTTAGCGGTTAGCTACCGCTCGCGGACCAAGCCACCCGCACCTATTCAAACATTCTTCTCCCACTCGCGCAGCATATGCTTGGCAATTTGAAGCTGGAGAATTTGCGTGGTGCCCTCGTAAATCCGGTAAATCCGCGCATCGCGGTAGAAGCGCTCTGCGTCATATTCAGCGAGGTAGCCCGCGCCGCCATAAATCTGCACGACTCTGTCCACGACGCGGCCACACATTTCCGATGCGAAGACTTTGAATGCGGCCGCCTTGGTGATGATATTCTCGCCGCGATCCGCGCGTTCGGTCACATCGCGCATCATGCATTCAGCCGCATAAATTTCGGTTTCGCTGTCGGCCAGCATCGCTTGGATCAATTGAAAGCGTGCAATCGGCTCACCAAAGGCTTGGCGTTCATTGGCATAGCGCAGGGCGGAATTGAGCGCGCGCCGGGCATAGCCGGTTGCCGCCGCGCCCACTGAAATGCGGCCATTGTCGAGGCTCTGCATCGCAAAGCGGAAACCCTTGCCGGTTTCTCCGCCCAGCAAAGCATCGCCGGGGATCTTCACATCATCGAGCATGATGTCGGAGATATGGCTGCCGGATTGGCCCATCTTCTTATCCGGCGATCCGGTGGAAATGCCCGGAGTGTCCATCGGCACCAGAAACGCGCTGACATGGGCGTTTTTGGGCAGGTTCTCTTTTTCGGTCCGCGCCATGATCAGGGCGACATCGGCATGCGGGGCATTGGTGATGTAACGCTTGGTGCCATTCAGCACCCAGCCATTGCCATCGGGATCAGGGGTCGCGGTGGTTTGCAGGCCGGCGCTGTCGCTGCCCGAACCCGGTTCAGTTAGGCCAAAGCAAGCGATCTTGCCTTCGACCAGCTTTGGGTACCATTCGGCCCGCTGCGCCTCGGTGGCGCCGTTCTTGAGTGCGCTCGCAAACATGCCAACATTGATTGAGAAGATTGAGCGATAGGCGGGCGCGGCGTAGCTCATGGCGTTGACAACGCGGGCATATTGGCGGGTGTTTAGGCCTGCGCCGCCATATTCTTCAGGTACGGAAATCCCGAACAGGCCCATGTCGCGCATCTCATCGACAATCTCTGGCGGGATCGCATCGTTTTCTGATGACGTCGTTTTCGCCCGGGATCAGGCGCTCTTTGACATAGCGGTCGAGTTGCTCGGCGAATTGCTCAAACGTGTCGTGATCCATTCCAGCGTTGGCTTGGCCTGCACTCATTATCGGTATCGTCCTTTGGCGCTTATGCGGGGGAGCTATTGCGGATTGTCGCTTGTGCTTTCTTCTGCGCTTTCGCCGGTTGTTTCAGATGGGTCTGGAACGACGGGCGCAGCTGTGGGCAGCACCTCTGGCGGCAGTCGCCGCTCATCCAGCATTTCAGCGGCTTCATCGAGCGCTTGGGCCTCACCTTCGCTCACTGCGCCGGGGCCCGTATCACTGCCTCCGCCGCCGCAAGCAGCCAGAGCCAGCGAGATCGGCGCGCCAATCGCGGCGCGCGAAAATGGGAAGCGGGCGGCGGCGCGGCTGTTTTCGCTGCGATCTGCCAATGCCCGCTTCCCGATCATTGAGTGGATTACTCGGTCACTGCTTCAGCAGCATTTTCCGCTGCGTCGGCGACTTCATCTAGGCTCGAGCTAGCCGCTTCGGCGGCTTCAGCTGCGGCGGCTGCTTCGTCGGCTACCACTGCGGCTGCGTCTGCGGCTTCGGTGGCGGTTGCCTCGTCCACGGCAGTGTCCGCTGGATCAATGTCTTCAGCAACCGCTGCGCCGTCTTCAACCGGCTCGTCTACGATTGGCTCAAGCGCATCATCCGCTGGCATCTCAACCGTATCAGCGGTGGCATCGACCGATGCATCGTCCGCGCTGCCGCAGGCGGCGAGTGCAAAAGTGGCTCCAGCCACAGCGATTATGCTTGTTAGTTTCTTCATGGGTTTTCCTCCTGAGTGACCCTGATTTGTTTTGGTAGGGCGTGTCCCCACCCTTGCCCGGCGCTGGTGTAGCCGCCTGAGGCCCCGAACGCCAAGCGCGAATTCAATATTCTGGCCGATAGTTGTACCGCGCAGGGACGCAGGGCGATTGCCCGGCGGCGCGGGGCCAAGCTGCTGCTATTATTGCGTTCATGAACAAAAAACTCGCTGTATCCGCCTTGGCCCTCGCAATTTGGGCTCCTTCCGCTGTCGCTCAACAGGGCGGCGGGGATTTCACCATTGTTGAGACCGGACGTTCCTATGGGTCGCTGCAAAGTGCTGTAAGCGCGGTCGGATCAGGCAAAGCCACCATATCAGTGGCTCCGGGCACCTATCGCCAATGTGCGGTTCAGGAAGCGGGCGTGATCACTTACACGGCTGAAAAGGCGGGCAGCGCCGTTTTTGAACGCACCGCCTGCGAAGGCAAAGCGGCGCTGGTGCTGCGCGGTGCGGGCGCTGAAATTCGCGGGATCACATTCCGCGGCATTTCTGTCGGTGATGGCAATGGCGCTGGGATACGGCTTGAGCGCGGCAGTCTCAACATTGCCTATTCGCGCTTTGAAGACAGCCAGCAAGGAATCCTCACCGCCGACGACGCGCGCGGTTTCATCTATATCGCCCGCTCGACCTTTAGCGGGCTCGGCACGTGCGAGCATTCGGCTGGCTGCGCGCATTCGATCTATGTCGGCAATTATGGCGAACTTTCGGTGGTCGACAGCCGCTTCGAACGCGGAACCGGCGGGCATTATGTGAAGGCACGCTCTGGCAAGGTGACGATCCGTGGCAATTCGTTCGACGATGCGAGCGGGCGCGGGACCAATTACATGATCGACCTGCCCGCCGGTGCGCGCGGCACGATCACCGGCAATTGGTTTGTGCAAGGCCGCGATAAAGAGAACTATTCCGCCTTTATCGCGCTAGGCGCAGAGACGGTAATCCATCCATCCGATGGCCTGCGGGTTCAGAACAATGAGGCGCGCTTTGTACCCGGCCTCAGCCGTTCCAGCGCGTTTTTGGCTGATTGGACCGGATCAAAAGTGGTGATGTCAGGCAACCGTTTGATGGACGGCGTGACGCAATATCAACAGCGCTAAGGCTCGGGAGGCTGGGCTTCACCCAAATGCGGGCGCGTATTTGACCTCGCCTTTGGGCAGGTCGCCTGTCAGCAGCAGGCATTGGAAGTATTCCGCAGGCCCGCCTGCATAGGTCAGCTGCGGCTCATGCTTGAAGCCGAAGCGCGGGTAATAGTCCGTGCTGCCAATCAGAATGATGCCGCTTGCGCCGAATTCTCGCATGTCCGCAATGCCGCGCCGGATCAGCCGCCCGCCAATATCCTGCCCTTGCAATTCTGGACGCACGGCGAGCGGGCCGAGGCCAAACCAACCCTTTGCGCCGTCCGCGATCGTCACCGGCGAGAAGGCAATATGGCCGACGATTTGCGCGGCATCCTCCGCGACCAGGGACAGCGTTAGATCGCCGTCCTTGCGCAATTGATCGATGATACCGGGCTCGCTGCCATTGCTGAACGGCATCGGGCGAAAGGCAGCTTCCGTGATCGCATGGATTGTGCCTTCATCACCGGGAGCCTCGGGCCGGATGGTGATCGCCGTCATTTCAGCAAATGCCCTGATTTGTCGCGCTTGGTCGCCAGGTAGTGCGTGTTGAACGGGTTGTCGGGCAGCTGGTGTTGCACGCGCTCGCTGATGGTCACGCCCGCTGCGGTGAGCGCTTCAACCTTGCGCGGATTGTTGGTCATCAGGCGAATGGTACGTGCACCGAGCAGCTCCAGCATTCGCGCCGCCACAGGAAAATCGCGCGCTTCATCGGGCAGGCCTAGGCGCTCATTGGCCTCCACCGTGTCAAACCCGGCGTCTTGCAGGCTGTAGGCGCGCAGCTTGTTGATGAGGCCAATGCCGCGGCCTTCTTGCCGCAAATACAGCAGCACGCCCCAACCGCCCGATGCAGCCTCGTCGGCCATGGCGGCCAGCGCGGCGTCAAGCTGAGGCCCGCAATCGCATTTGAGGCTGCCCAGTATATCGCCGGTCAGGCATTCGGAATGGAGGCGGACTAGCGGCTGTTTGTCGCCGCTTTGTGTGCCAATGATCAGCGCCACATGCTCGCGCGTATCGGCGCTAGAGCGGAAGGCAACAATCTCTGCTGTTTCACTGGCGCTCACCGGCAGCCGAGCCCTGGTTGCGATGCTGAGCGCCCCGGTTTCGGAATAATGGGCAAGGTCGGTGGCCGCGATACTTTGCGCCTCACCGGCATTGTCGGGATTGACCAGAAAGGCGGGCAGTATTCCCGCAATCCGCGCCAGTTCCAGCGCGGCGGCGGCGGTCTCTTCCCAGTTCAAGCTTTCCGCGCGAAAGGGTCCCTTTAGCGGGTTGCGCAGATCCAGCGCCGGGTCCGCAATCGGCAATGCCTCGCGCAGCCCAAAAGGCTCCCCGCCGCAGATCAGCACTGGGGCATGCGGGACAGCGGCGGCGCGCTGATTGGCAAGCTTTAAGGTTGCAGCCCGTGCCGCTGAAATCAGCATTTGCGGGGCGGTGGCCTCCCGCGCGATCGCGGTTTCTACCGGCAACAGAACGGGCCCACCGACAAAGGCCAAGGGCCAGCCATGGCGCAGGGCATCGACCGCTTGCGCCGCGCGCCGAGCGGGTGAAGGATCAGAGGCGGGCGCCTCGTTCAGAGCGAAAACTCTGTGATCAGCGGAATGTGATCAGATGGCTTTTCCCAGCTGCGTGCATCCTCCACGATGCGGTGGCCGGATGCCTTAGCCGCCAGCGCCGGGCTCGCCCACATGTGATCGAGCCTGCGCCCGCGATCATTCTTGCGGTAGTCGGGCGAGCGGTAGGACCACCAGCTGTAATACCGCTCTGGGTCTTTGATGAACTCACGCCCGACATCGACCCAATCATGGGCCGCCTTGAACTTGTCCAAAGTGTCCACCTCCAGCGGAGTGTGGCTGACGACTTTCAAGAGCTGTTTGTGACCCCAAACGTCGCTTTCCAGCGGAGCGATGTTGAAATCGCCGACGATCATGGTGGGCTGATCAATCGAGCCCGCCCAATCGGTCATGCGGGCCAGAAAATCGAGCTTCTGACCAAACTTTGCGTTCACTTCGCGGTCGGGCACATCGCCGCCAGCGGGCACATAGACATTGTCGAGGCACATCAGGGCGTTGCCATCTGGCGCATCGAGCAGCTCAACGCCGACATGGCGTGCCTCACCATTGGCCTGCCAATCGTGCCGCGAATATTCGCGCAGTGGCACCCGGCTGATGGTGGCCACGCCGTGATAGCCTTTCTGTCCGTGCACCGCGATGTGTTCGTACCCCAGCTTCGCCAGCGCATCGGCGGGAAATTGATGCTCCTGACATTTGATTTCCTGCAGGCACAGGACGTCGGGCGAATGCTCGGTCAGAAAGCGCTCAACCTGGGGGAGGCGCAGGCGGACAGAGTTGATATTCCAAGTGGCGATAGAGATCATGCGATTGCTTTAGGTTCGCACATATCGCCTTAGCAAGCCGCGATGAGAGAAAAGCGATGGATCATGCTGTAGTTTCACTTTCCTGTAGCATCAGATGCGGATAGCGAGGACGCATTGTTTTTCGGAGGCCCAATTATGTCACTCACCCGCACTTTCGGCTTGATCCTCGCTGGGACAGCGCTGTCTTTGGGCGCATGCTCTAATCCAGAAAGCCGCCA
The DNA here is from genome assembly GCF_057364975.1 of Erythrobacter sp. S249. Lineage (NCBI taxonomy): Bacteria > Pseudomonadati > Pseudomonadota > Alphaproteobacteria > Sphingomonadales > Erythrobacteraceae > Erythrobacter > Erythrobacter sp. S249. The sequence continues at coordinate 2,061,805 of NZ_CP200287.1, forward strand.
AGGCGTGGCGAGTGCTTCGACGTTGCCACCGCCATCAAACGAGGAAATTGCGGCTGAAAAGAAAGCGAAGAACGTCATCCTGTTCATAGGTGATGGCATGGGCATTTCGACGATTACTGCCGCGCGGATCTATGCAGGGCAAAAGCGCGGGCAATCGGGCGAGGAATATGTCCTTCCGTTTGAAAAGTTTGACAATGTCGCGCTGGTGAAGACCTACAACACCAACGCGCAGGTGCCCGATAGCGCAGGCACTGCCACTGCGATGCATTCGGGCAAGAAGACCAAAATCGGCGTGCTGGGGGTCGGGCCAGAGGCGGAGCGCGGAGACTGCGCATCCGGTCTGGCGAATCCCCTGCCGCTGCTCGGCGAAGAAGTGAAACAGCGCGGCCTTGCGCTGGGCATCGTCTCCACCGCGCGGATCACCCATGCGACACCGGCGAGCGTCTATGCCCGCAGCCCCGACCGCAATTGGGAGGCGGATGCCGCCATCCCAGAGGATGAGCGCGGAAAAGGTTGTGAGGATATTGCGACGCAGCTGATCGGCTCTAGCTTTGAGGTCGCGCTGGGCGGAGGGCTCGGCGCGTTTTACGGCAGTGACGTCGGCGGGCGCCGCTCGGAGGCCACGGCCAATCTCCCAGGCCTATGGGTTGCGCGCACGGGCGGCACGTTTGTGCGCGACAAGGACGCCTTGGCCGCTGCTCCAACCGACAAGCCTGTGCTGGGCCTCTTCTCCGGTAGCCACATGACCTACATGGCAGAGCGCATGGACGGCAGTGACAAAGGCGCGAGCGAGCCGACCCTGACCGAGATGACCAGCCAAGCAATTGCACGGCTGAAAACTGATCCAGAGGGCTATTACCTGATGGTCGAAAGCGGCCGGATCGATCACGGCCACCATGCGGGCAAGGCGGGCTTTGCATTGGAAGAAACGGTCGAGTTTGCCAATGCGATCCAATATGCGATCGAAAACACGGACCCGGAAGAAACGCTGATCATGGTGACGGCGGATCACAGCCATGTGTTCACCATCTCTGGCTATCCGCGGCGCGGAAATGACATTCTCGGCCTCGTCGTTCCGCCAGAAGGTGATATTTCCAACCCAGACGAGCCCACGCTTGCAGAGGATGGAAAGCCTTACACAACATTGGGGTATTGGAACGGCCCCGGCGCGCTGCATGATCACAGCGAGCGACCCGCGCCGGAAACCGGCGTAAATGCACAGCAACAAGCGGCAATTCCGCTTGGTAGCGAAACGCACGCTGGCGAAGACGTGGCGCTTTATGCTCAGGGCCCCGGAGCAGACAAAGCGCGCGGCGTGATCGAGCAGAATGTGGTGTACGATATCATCCGCAATGCGTTTGGCTGGGAATAAAACCACGCAGGTCGCCTGATTTTCTTTTCCGCACGCCGTCCGGCGCGCGATATCCTCGCTGATGCGATCAGAGATCGCGTCGCTGCGGGCGGCCGCAAGGGCCTTGCGGCGCTGCGCGCCGTGCTCCGCGACCAAGCCTATGAGATCGAGCTGGTTGGGTCTGTAACCAGCGGACCGCTAAGGCCGGATGGCCTGCGCCCGGCGCTTGAGGGCACAGAGAATATCCAACAAAAAACCCTCACCCCGGGGGCAATGGGGCGAGGGTTCCATGTGAGCGTTCGTCACGCTTGTACAAATCAGTCTGAACGAGGGTTGGGGCAACAGGGGGGAAACCCGCCCTCAACCGATTTGCAAAAGAAAATTACGCCTATTCGCCTTACAGGTAAATGAATATGTGCCGGAGTTTGTCGTATTCCTACAACTAAACGCGGTTAAACCGTTCAACCTGGCCGACGAGATGATTTGCGCGGATCTCTGAATCGAAAGGCGCTGTCAGCAACGGACATTCCATAGCGATGATTCTTTAGCCGAACGGTGGTGCGGTGATTCTGCGAATCAAGCGCCACCCAGTGGGTCAACTGCCATCCGCCAGGCGCCGTGCCATCGCGGACAAAGATCATATTGATCACGCCAAATTCGGGCCGCTTGGGATCGCGCACTTCGACGCTGATCACATCGTCATTGCCGGTCGGCATCATCTTGCCGAATTTCTTCACATCGCGCGTGGGATCAAGCAGCGCGCCGAGCGGCGAGTTCTGGATTGGCCAGCGTTCAACCTGATCAACGGTGTAATCGATCAAATAGAGCGATTTGCCGTTGGAGACGACAAGCAGATCGGTCCCCTTCTCATATTCGAAGCGGATCTTACCCGGCCGTTTCAGCGTCATTTCGCCTGCGATGACATTGCCCTGACGATCAATCTGCGAGAAATCCGCCTTCATGGTCGAGATCGCGCGCAATGCGCCAGCGGCTACGTCTAGGTCATTCGCCTGCGCATAAGCAGGCGGCGCGGGGGCAAAGCTGGTTTCTGCTGGCAAGCCAAAGGCTGCGGCAATGGCGGCTGCGCTCGCGGCGGTGGCGGCAAGCGGCTTTGAATATCTAAAAATGTTCATGCTCATAACCTGTGCGATTAATGCGTTGGCGTTGAACTGCGGCTGAACTGAGCGTTTTGCAAGCGCTTAAGCGCGCCAGTTACAGCGCAGCCTGCGCCATACAACGCAAAACCGCGCCGAAGCGCGGTAGTGGACGCCATATGCGGGGCGCATCCGCTGAAGATCTGGAAGCACCGCAGGCAATCTGCCGGGCCAAGGCCCGCTGCAGAGCTGCGGTCAGAAGCTTACTTGATTTTGGCTTCTTTGAATTCGACGTGCTTACGAACAACCGGATCGTACTTACGGAACACCATCTTTTCGGTGATGTTGCGCGGGTTCTTTTTGGTCGTGTAATAAAAACCCGTGTCGGCGGTCGAGACGAGCTTGATCTTGACGGTTGCGGGCTTCGCCATCGCGTTATCCTAATTCTATCTGGTGGGCCCACCCAACTAAGCGCGTTTGAGCCGAAAAAAATCAGGCGACGCGCGGAGCATCGCCTTGCAAGCCGCGCCATTTATCGATTCACCGCTCAGAGTCAAGCAAATCTGACTATTCGGCGTGGGCGTGAGCCTACCAATCAGAGCGGCTGGGTTTGCTGCGATTGGCCTTCACCGTGCCGCGCGCTTTCTTCGATTTGAGGCGCTTGGTCTTGCCCACCCGGTTGATCCGGGTTTTCGCCCGGCGTTTGGGCTGTTTATGGGCCTCCTCCAGCAGGTTCTCCAGCTTCTCTCGTGCAAGGCCGCGATTGGCCTCTTGAGTGCGGTGTTCGCGCGCCGTGATCAGCAGTTCGCCCGCCGCCGTCAGCTTGCTGCCCGCAAGCGTTCTGAGCCGTGCGAAAACCGGGGGCGGCAGGCGCAGGGCGTAGATATTAACGCGCAGCTGCACTTCAGTCGCGACCTTATTGGCGTTCTGCCCGCCGGGGCCGGAGCCTGCGAGGAAGCTCTCCTGCGCTTGGGCGTGCGCGCGTTCGAGCAGGTCTTTATCCATCGTCCTGTTCGGCGTTGATGGTGGGTTCGGCCACTTCGGGCGGTTCCGGCGCGGTCAGGCCAGCGCGCACGAAATCCTCTGGAAAGGGAGCATGGGCGGTGATCGTCGGCTTGGTGCTGCGCGCGATGCCAATGGTTTCAGCGTGCAGCATGGTGCGGCGTGCGCCCTTGTTCTGACCGCGCACCGGGCCGTAAACCGGATCGCCCAGCAACGGCGCGCCTAGGCCCAGCAGCGCATGAACCCGCAATTGGTGCGTGCGCCCGGTCTCTGGGCGAAAGCGGATTAGGGAGCGCTGCTTATCGCCCTCGCCAATGGTCTGCAGCACCTCCCAATGCGAGATTGCAGGCTTGCCCTTTTTCGCCGCGATCATGCGCCAGCCCTTTTCCGGTGAGCTGATCTTTGAGAGCGCCAGTTCAATCGTGCCAGACGTTTCCGCTGGCACCGCGTCGAGCACGGCCAGATAGGTCTTGGATACGGCGCGGTTTTCAAACGCCTTGTTGAAGCGTTTGAGCGCCTTGGGATTGCGAGCCAGCAGCAGGCATCCGCTGGTGTCTGTATCCAGTCGGTGAACCGCATGCGGCAACCGCTGAAACCCCAGCTTCAGCTCATCGAGGTGATCGAACAGGCAGGGTCCGCCGCGGCGCGGACGATCCACTGGCAGGCCGGCAGGCTTATCGATCACGAGAGCCTCGCCATCTTCGAACAATATCGGGAGCATTGGGCAGGGCGCCTTTATGAAAGTTTGAGCCGGGCTGGATTTAGCCCGCGCAAGGCATTGCCTAGCACAAAACCATTTTCGAGGTCGGCAAGTGTGAGCTGCGCTTCGACCGCGCGGCCTTCAGCGATCAGGTGTTGGCGCAGAATGCCGGGCAGCAGACCGAGCGTGGCGGGCGGGGTCAGCAGCACGCTATCCTTATCGCCTGCGTCTTTCGCCACAAAGATATTGCTGAAACTGCCTTCCGTCACGAGGCCATCGTCGCGCACAAAGATGGCTTCATCCGCGCCGTGGGCGCGCGCAGCCGACAGCCCGTCTTCGTAAAAGCTGCGATCGGACGTCTTGTGTGCCAATCGCCAATCGGACGGATCCAGCGGCAGCGGTAGAGCGATGCACTCAAAGCCATTGTCTTTGGGAGCGGGCAGCGGGCCTGTTTCCAAAGCGAGCGAGCCGAGCCGAGAGACGAGCAGGCGAACCTTGCACGCCGCCTCCAGATCAAAGCACAGCGCCTGGATCTGATTGCGCGCAGCGTGGCGATCAAACGAAAAGCCAAGCGTCGCCGCGCTCGCTTTCATGCGGCCCAGATGCAGCTCCAGCAGGTCGATCCCGCTTTCCGGCTCAAACCGCATGGTCTCAATCAGGTCCACTTGCGGGGCGGTGTGATCGGGCGAGGCGCGCCGTACGAAGCCAGCTTTCACCTCGCTCTCGCGCCGCTCTGCAATCATCTCACTATCGGCAACAATAGCGGAGCCTACGCCCAGCACGGCATTGCCTTGCGCGTTCTCAATCGGGGTCAGGCGCAGGGTTCGAATAGCCACATTGAAGGCCGCCGAGCCATCTGCATCAATCCGGCCAATCGCGCCGCAATAGGGCCCGCGCGCATCGCGCTCATAATCACCGATCAGTTCCATCGCGCGAATTTTCGGCGCGCCGGTGATCGAACCGCAGGGAAACAGGGCGCGCACCAGATCAACCGGGCCATTGTCCGCGGTCAGGCGGGCGCGGACGGTGGAGACCATTTGATGCAATGTCGGATAGCTCTCGACCGCAAAGGGCTTGTCAACGCGCACGCTGCCGGGCTCTGAAATGCGGCTGAGATCGTTGCGCATCAGATCAACAATCATCAGGTTTTCGGCTTTATCCTTCTCCGACGTCGCCAGATCATCCGCCAGTGCCGCATCGGACGCTGCATCGGCTCCGCGTGGGCGCGTGCCCTTCATCGGTTTGGCTTTGGCGTCTTTGCCATCGAGCGCGACGAACAGCTCTGGCGAGAAGCTCAGCAGCCAGTGCGAGCCGTCAAACACGATCCCGCCATAACCAGCGCTCGCCGCGCTGCGCAGCTGGGCATAGATCGCCAGCGGATCGCCGCGATATGACCCGGCGAGCGGATAGGTAAGATTGGCCTGATAAATATCGCCTGCGCGGATCGCCTCTTGCAAGGCCTCGAACGCTTTGGCGTATCCTCCGGGGGAAAGCTGAGGGTCGAGCGGACCGATGGAAGATGCGCCCGCGCTGCCCGCGTCTGTGCCGCTGTCCTCAGCGCGCGCCGCCAGCCAGCCCGGCACATTGCAAGCGGGAATTTCCTGGGCCGCATCAAACAGGCCAAACCACACCAGCGGACCGTTCGCGCCGCTGCGGCTGACGGCGAGTTTTGCGAGCTTTGGCTCGAGCGCGAGGCCCGCTTCATAGGCGATATAACCGGCGAGCTCTCCGCCGTGCTCAGCCTGCGCAGCGCGCGCATCAACCAGAGCGCGTTCCACCTCGTCTGGGCGGTGGGCGGCAAAGATTTGTCGTGGGTTTTCATACAGGCGCGCAGGCGCAGCGGCGGCGCTGTCTGCATTTTCCTCGCGCGCATCGTCCAGCAGAATAAACGCAGTCACCTCACCCATATGCCCAGCCTTTAGAGTATCCACGCTTCAAGTCGACCACCTATGTCGCTGCATACGTTGCCGCGTGCAAGCGACACCTTGACCGCTTGGCCCTCTCACTTCACACATTCGGCAAGACAAAATGATAAAAAAGGGCGTTTTGCGAACATGAGCGATAAACCGGGCGAAATCTTTCTGGGGCTGGGCAGCAATGGCGAGAACCAGCATCTAGCGCTCAGTCGGGCGAACCGTCACGGGTTGATCGCAGGCGCAACCGGCACGGGTAAGACGGTGACCTTGCAAGGTCTGGCCGAAAGCTTTTCTGCCAATGGCGTGCCGGTGTTCGTTGCCGATGTGAAGGGCGATCTGTCCGGTATCGCCATGCCCGGCAGCGCGAAGTTCAAGCACGCCGACAAGCTTGAAGGCCGCGCCAAAGAGCTCGGCATGGACGACTATGATTATTCCGATAACCCAGTGGTTTTCTGGGATCTGTATGGCGAGCAAGGCCATCCGATCCGCACCACCATTTCTGAAATGGGGCCGCTGCTGCTCGCCCGCCTGCTCGATCTCAACGACACGCAGGAAGGGGTGCTACAAATCATCTTCCGCCATGCGGACGACAATGGCCTGCTGCTGCTCGATTTTGGCGATCTGCAAAGCATGCTGCAATGGGCGAATGAGAACGCCAAGGAACTCTCGGGCAAATATGGCAATGTGTCGAAGCAATCGGTCGGCGCGATCCAGCGTCAGCTGCTGAGCTTTGAAGCGCAGGGCGCGGATTATTTCTTTGGCGAACCTGCGCTCGAGATCGACGACTTTCTGCAATGTGATGAGACCGGGCGCGGCATCGTGAATGTGCTCGCGGCGGATAAGCTGATGCGCAGCCCGAAGCTCTACGCCACCTTCCTGCTGTGGCTGCTGGCGGAGCTGTTTGAGAGCCTGCCCGAGGTCGGCGATCCTGAAAAACCCAAGCTCGTCTTCTTCTTTGATGAAGCGCACTTGCTGTTCGACGATGCGCCAAAAGCGCTGGAGGAGAAGATTGAACAGGTCGTTCGCCTGATCCGTTCAAAAGGCGTTGGCGTATTCTTCGTCACGCAAAACCCGATCGACATTCCTGAAGAGGTCGCGGGCCAACTCGGCAACCGCGTGCAGCATGCCTTGCGCGCCTTCACCCCGCGTGATCAGCGCGCGATCAAGGCGGCGGCGGAAACCTTCCGGATCAACCCGGATCTCGATGTCGAGGAAGCCATCACGGAACTGAAAGTGGGTGAAGCGCTGGTATCGACCCTCGACGAAGACGGCGCGCCGACCATCGTACAGCGCACTTTGATCAAGCCGCCGCGTTCGCGCCTCGGCCCGGTCACCGCCAAAGAGCGCGCGATCATTCAGTCGATCAGCCCGTTTGAAAACAAATATGACGAGGCGATCGACCGCGAGAGCGCAGAGGAAATTCTGGCCGCGAAAAGCGCCGATGCCGTCGAGACCGCGCAAGAGGTCGAGGAGCAAGGCGAGGAAGAGGTGCGCAAGCGCCCGCGCAAGACCAAGAGCATGTGGGAAAAGGCCATATCGCGCGGCACGAAGGTGGCCGCAGGCGGAATGGCCGGCGCTGCAGCCTCTGCGATCCTCGGCAAGAAATCGCGCGCCAACCCAATGCGATCCGGGATCACATCTGCGGCTGGTTCCATCGCCACCGATCTGGCTGGACCAGTAGCCGGGCGGTTTGTGAGGAACCTCATCGGCGGCTTGATGCGCTGATCACGGGGCTTTGGCCCGCATGCTTGCTGCAAATCGACCCGTTCTGTGCTTCCGGTGCTCACGTGCTGTAAGCACGCTGCGCGCCGGTTCTCAAACGGATCAATTTTCGCCGACGCCTGCGAACCAAATCTCCCGCGATCAGGTTGGGGCTAAAAAGCAATGCACTGGCCTCAAACGCTCAAGACGTGATTTTCAAACTTTAGCCGTGCGGGCATTTTGAATTCGAACAGCGCTTCGCCGCCGGCTGAGTGCAGCATGTCCTCGCAAGCCTCGCGGTCTGAGCCGTCAAGCGAGGCGAGATAGTCGAGCCCGCGTTGGAGCATCCATAGGCTGAAGGGTGCAGCAATACGCTGACCCTTTGTGCCCTCAATCGTGAAATCGGCCATGCCGACCGCGCGCGGGATCTCTGTGTCCGGATTGGCGGTCAGCCACTCACCAAACATGCCCGCTACTTTCGCAAGATAGGGCACTTGCTCGCTCATCATTCGCGCCAGCACCGGCAGCAATGTTTCGGGAATTTCGTCATTGGGCAGGAACTCGCCGGATAGCGGCTCCTGCACGTCGACCATGCGGCGGACCCATTCGGTCACGCGCGGGGCCAAACGCTCCATAATCTCGCCCGATGCCGGGTCGCGGTAAAGGTGGGCATAGAGCGGTCCGATCAGGCCCAGATCACCGATCGAAGGCCGCGATCCCAATAGGAACGGATGCATCGCGAAATGCGCGTCCAGATCGGTCAACAGAGCTTCATAGCTTGCTTCAATTGCCGGGATTGTCGCCTCATTAATGCCGAGCATGGGGACGAAGCCGCGAAACATGCTGCCGCGTTCTTTGCCGGTCGCATATTGCTCCTCCGGCGTGCCATCCGGCAGCGCGGTCTTGCCAAATTCGCCGTAAACCCACTCTTCGTTGTAGTTCCAGCGGTAATGCATCGCTGGGATCACGAGCCATTCATCGCCAAAACATTCCAGCAGCAGCGCGGCAAGACGCTGGCGCGGTGTATCGGGATAGACCGACGGCCCGCCTTCGCTGGCTTCAAAGTGATCGATGATCAGCGTGGTGTCTTGCAGGATCGAGCCATCATCTTTCTGCATCACCGGAATAACCGGGCGCCCGACATTGGGGATGATGACCTTGGCATAGACATCGGGGGTGGAGAGCACCTCTGTGTAATCCACCTGCTTCCAATCGAGATAGCTGCGCGCCTTGCCGGAATAGAGCGAGAGCGGGGCGGCGTAGAGTGTTTGGGGCAAAGGGGAACTCCGATTGTGCTGTGCGGCGCTAGTCTTGCCCGGTGTTCTCGCCCTTTGGAAGCGCAATCTCTGCCCGCAGGCCAATGACCGTTTCGCCCTCGCGCAAATTGGAAAGTGTCAGCGTCCCGCCGTGCTGCTCAGCAATGGCGCGCGCCAGCGTAAGGCCGAGGCCAGCGCCGCCTGTTGCGCGGTTGCGTGAGGCCTCTCCGCGCATAAATGGCTCCATCATTGCCTCAATATCGCCTGCCGGAATTCCGGGTCCCGTATCATCGACGCGCAAGATGATCGCCTCACCCTCTTCGAGGAGAGAGACCTTCGCGCTTTCACCATAACGCAGCGCATTGCCGATCAGATTGCGCAGCGCCCGCTTAAGCCAAGTGACCTGCGCGCGCGCGACAATGCGCGCCGGATCATCGAGCGTGATCGGCTCGCCCAGATCTTCGAATTCTTCCGCCACGCTGGTCGTCAGCGCCGCCAGATCGACATCCTCAAAGCCATTGTTCACCCGGCCAACCCGGGCCAGCACCAGAATGTCGTCCAGCGTCTTGGTGATGTCTTCGATGCTATCCGCCATGCGCGCACGCTGGGTGTCGTCAGGCACGCTTTCAATCCGCACGCGAAGGGCAGCGAGGGGCGTCTTAAGGTCATGGCCAATCGCGCCGAGCATCACGTCTTTCTCGTCCAGCAAGGCGGCAATGCGCGCTTCCATCGTATTATGCGCCGCGATCAATCGCCGCATGTCGCCGGGGCCGCGTTCTTCCAGTTTCACCGCTCGATCGGGCTGCCGAGAGAAGTCCGTGACACGCGTTGTCAGCGCCGCCAGGGGCTGGGTGATCCGCCGCAGCACGAAATAGAGCAGCGCGAACAAAATGGCGAAAATGACGGCGGTTTGCAGCAGGATGGTGCCAATTGCATTGCGCGGCGTGCGCGGATCGGTGACGCGGGCGATCAGCCATCCCGCTTGATCAGCGCGCTCAACGGCGGCGACCAGAATTGTACGTTCTTCCCAGCCAGCTGGGCGCAGTCTCGGCCGATCTTGCACGCGCTCTCTTACGAAAGGATCATCGCCTGCGTTCCGCCGGGTGATTACGATATTGCCTGCCTCTACGTCTTGCTGCGCCAGAATTTCGCGCAGCGCGTTTTCATATTCAGGCAGCCGTGTCTCGCGGGAGCCAATTGGCAATTCTTCATTGTATTCAATGCCTAGTCTAAATGGCCGGGCGAATGGACGGCCTCCGGGTCGGCCTTCGCCGTCAGCGCGGCGGTCTCTTACTGGCAATCCGCGCGCAATCCGATCCGCTCTGCGCGCTTCGCGGCGTTCGGCCCGGCGCGCTTCTCTCTCCGCCAGATCAGGACGCCCGCTTTCCGCCACCAGTTGAAAGGCGAGTTCGCTGACGAGGCCGATTTCACGGCGTTGCTCGGCTGCGCGGTACAGCAAGGCGGCGGATATCGCTTGGCCTGCCATCAGGCCAATCGCCAAAACCAGCATCACTTGGCCCAGCAGGCTTTGAGGCAGCAGGCGTTTCATTCAGGCGTATCGGGCGCAAAGCGGGTGACCTGAGCGGCAAAGCGATAGCCGCCGCCGCGCACGGTCAGGATCAGTTGCGGGTTGCGGCTGTCGGCTTCAATCTTGCGGCGCAGCCGGCTGACTTGATTGTCGACCGCCCGGTCAAACAAATGCGCCTCTCGCCCCTGGACCATGTCGAGCAATTGATCGCGGTCGAGCACGCTGCGCGGATGATCGAGCAAAGCGCGCAGCAAGCGGAATTCGGCGGTAGAGATGGGGACAGTGACGCCCTCTGGATCAATAAGCTTGCGCTTGAGGGGATCGAGAGACCACCCTTCAAAGCCATAGTGCAAATCTTGGGCATCGGTGGGGACGGCGGGCCCGCGGTGCGCGCGGCGCAGGACAGAGCGAATGCGCGCCACCAGTTCGCGCGGCTCGAACGGTTTGACGACATAGTCATCGGCGCCCAGTTCCAGCCCGACGATCCTGTCGGTCGGCTCTCCGCGTGCGGTCAGCAGGATGACCGGCAATTGCTGGGTTTCAACCAGATGGCGGCACAGCGAGAGGCCATCTTCGCCGGGCATCATGATGTCGAGCAAGACGATGTCAGGCTTTGCTTGAAGCAGGGACGCGCGCGCGGCAGCGGCGTTTTCAGATTCGGTAACGGCGAACCCCTGACCGGTCAGATATTCGGCCAGCGGTTCTCGAAGCGTCGCCTCGTCATCGACGAGCAGGATCGATGTGTTTGCCGGATCGGTCATAGTCTGTGCAGGCATGGCGTGCGCCGGCCCGCTGCGCAACTCGTAAGTGAGCGGCGAGCGGGCCGGGCCACATGCTTTGGGTTAAGCCACGGCGCGATCAACGTGATCCGCGGCGTTCCTTACGCTGTTCGCGGCGGGCGTCGCGTTCAGCCTTGCGTTCTTCAGCCGTGATTGTGCCAGACCCATCGGTGTCTACCCGGGCAAACCTAGCCTCTACCGCAGCGTCATATTCGGCGCGGCTAACCGATTGGTCGTTATTGGTGTCGGCCTGACGCATCATGCGCATCATGCGGTCGCCGCCTTTGCGCCCGCCGCGCCCGGCCTTATCGCCGCCGCGCCGGTCACCGCGCCGTGCTTCGCGGTCGCCGCCGCCGCGTTCACCGCGGCGCGCTTCACGCTGCTCGGCACCAGCTGCCAATTCCGCTTCGCTCAGGCCGCCGCTGCCATCGGTATCAAGCCGGGCAAAGCGTTCTTCAGCGCGGTTGCCGCGGCGTTCGCCTCGACGTTCTTCGCGTTCTGCCTGACGAGCCTCGCGTGCTGCAGCCATTTCAGCTTTGGACAGCTCGCCATCATTGTTGGTGTCTGTGGCGGCAAAGCGCTGTGCGCGTTTAGCAGCGCGGTCTTCCGCGTTCAAAACACCGTCAGAATTGGCGTCCATCTTGGCAAATCGCTCTGCGCTCTTCGCCTTCATTTCCTCTAGCGAGACGACACCGTCGCCGTTGGCGTCTGCTTTGCCTTTGCTACCGTGGTGGTCTGCCAAGGCAGCGCCTGCGCCGCCAATACCAAGTGCCAGTGCTGCAGCGGACAATGTAAGGGTGATCTTTTTCATGTTTTTGTTCCTCTTGAATGGTTTATCAAAAGAGTTGCGGCGGCGCACAGGCTAGGCGCTTCAATGGGAGGGTTCAAAGGCCTGCCATAAGCCAGTCTTAGGGGAGAACTTGGCTTATCATGCGGGGGTATGTCGCTTTGCACGTCCACCGCAACTCACAAGACCCCTTCTAGACCGCTTGTGTCGCAGGATTATCTCGGATCGGCCCTAAATTGTCGCGTTTTGTATCAAGCAGCTATGGGCGTTCATCTTGATGAAAGCCGCGTCCAAACCGCTGGCTTAGCGAGGGCGGTGCTCAGTGCCCTCTCCAGCGGTAATGAAGATCGCGGTGGCTTCGTTTGTCACGTCTGCTGTGTGCCAGACACCCGGCGGGTTGATCGCATAATCGCCTGCACCAAGCGGCACTTTTGCCACCTTTCCATCTGGAAACTCCTGGGTCAGCACCATTTCACCAGCGGTGCAGATCACCACTTCGCTGCCTTTGGGGTGCATTTCCCAGACATCCCAATCTTGCGAAAAGCTATATTGTGAGACGAGCCGTCCCTCCGGCCCGTCTTCGCCATGCCGCGCGCCGTAATCGGCATACCATTCCATTCCAGTAAAGGGTGGCTGGGCATGAGCGCTTCCGCCCAATCCCAGATGGATAAAGCTATCGCTCAATTTGCGCGCGGTCATGATGTGCTCCTCCGGCCGAATTCAGCCGCCTTGGGTCATGCAAAAGACGTTGAGCTTATTGCCGTCAGGATCGCGGAAATAGCCAGCGTAAAAGCCATCATCGCCGCGCGGGCCCGGCGCGCCTTCGTCGCTACCGCCCTTCGCCATTGCTACGTCATAAACTGCCTGCACCTTCTCCGGCGTCTCAACTTGTAATGCCACCATAGTGCCATTGCCAGGGGTGGCTTCTTGCTCGTCAAATGGCTTGGTCGCGGCCACGCCCGGCGCGCCGCCCATTGCGCCCCAGGCGATGAATGTCTCAAATTCCATCATCCGGCCAACGCCAAACTGCTCTGCAATGGCGTCATAAAACTCCGCCGCGCGCGGCAGATCATTGGTTCCCAGGGTTACATAGCCGATCATAATTGTTCCTCCTCAAAAGTGCGCGTATCGGCTCAGTGCCAATGCGACTCGATAGATGGAACATTATAGGAACAAGGGGCCGCTCGCAAGCGCGCTAAATTCGCCTTTGGATACCGCCGGTTACAGCGGCGCGCATTCCCGTTCCAGCCATGCAAGGTCTTCGCCATCCAGCTGCGGCGCTAGCAAAGCGCGCACCTGCTCGTGATAGCTGTCGACCCATTTGATCTCGCTTTGTGTGAGCAGCGCCTTGTCGATCAGTTTGCGATCGAGCGGCACAAAGGTAAGCGTTTCAAAGCCGAGGTAGGTGCCCTCTGCGCGTTCGATTGCACGTTCCTCTACCAGCACCAGGTTCTCGATCCGAATGCCAAAGGCATCGGGTTTATAATAGCCCGGCTCGTTGGAGAGGAACATGCCAGCGTGCAGCTCGTGATTTGTGCCCGCCTGCCCGCCCAATGGCTTGGCAATGCGCTGAGGCCCCTCATGCACGGCGAGGAAGCTGCCAACGCCGTGGCCGGTGCCATGGGCATAATCGACCCCAGCCTCCCACAAATATTGCCGCGCGAGCACATCCAATTGCCCGCCGCTGGTGCCCTGCGGGAATACCGCCTGCGCAATCTGGATATGCCCTTTCAAAACGCGCGTGTTGCGGTCACGCATTTCCTCGCTCGGCTGAGCGCTGCCATCAGCGGTGCCGATCCATACTGTGCGGGTGATATCGGTCGTGCCGTCGGAATATTGCCCGCCGGAATCGACCAGATAAATGCTGCCCGGCGGGATGGTGATATTGCTATCCTCATCCACCTTATAATGCGGCAGTGCGGCATGGCCGGCGGCAGCTGAAATCGTGTCGAAGGAAAGATCGCGCAGACCGCTGTGCTGGCGGCGAAACTCTTCCAGCTTTGCTGCTGCGCTGAGCTCGTCCACCTCGCCGCTAGGCGCTGTCACCTCCAGCCAGCGCAGGAAGCGGGCAACCGCCGCCCCGTCGCGGGCCTGAGCATCGCGGTGCCCCTGCTGTTCGACCGGGTTCTTGATCGCTTTGGCAAGGATAGTCGGGTCGGCTTTCATCGCCACTTTCGCGCCCGCTTTGGTGAGGGTCTGGGCAATGGCCGCCACCCCGAAATTGGGGTCCACGCTCACGCTTTTGCCGCCCATTTCGCTGAGCGCCGCGCTAAACTCATCGCGCGCGCGAATCGTCACTGCATTGCCTAGGTGCTGTGTCAGTTCTGGGGTGACCTTCTCAGGCGCAATAAACAGCTCGGCGTGTCCATCTGCATGGGCGACCAGATAGGACAATGCGACCGGCGTATGCGTCACATCTTGGCCGCGAATATTGAGCAACCAGGCAATCGAATCGAGCGCGGATACCACCAGCGCATCATGGCCGTTCTCTTTCAGCCAATCGGCGATTTGCGCGCGCTTTTCTGCTGAGTTTGCGCCCGCATGAGCATCCTCATGGGCAATCGCGGGGGCGAGCGAGGGCTCTGGCTGATCCTGCCACACGGCATCAATCGGATTGCCGCTGGTGGCGACGAGTTCCAGCCCGCTGTCTTTTAGCTGCGCGCCGGTCTGCTTCGCCCAGCCTGCCGTATGCAGCCATGCGTCATAACCGATTTTCGCGCCTTGCTCGGCGTGTTTGGCCAGCCACGCGGTGAAGCTGTCGCCCGGAATGCTGCAATATTCATACAGCGCGCCGTCTACCTGATCGCGGACCTGCACGGTATATCGGCCATCCACGAACATTGCGGCATGATCGAGCGTGACCACCGCAAAACCGGCCGATCCGCCAAACCCGGTGAGCCAGGCGAGCCGCTGAGCATAGTCGCCGACATATTCGCTCATATGCTCATCGGAAATGGGCACGACAAAGCCAGTAAGATCGCGGCGCTTCAATTCCTCGCGCAGGGCAGACAGGCGGGCTTCGTGGGTTTGCATCAGCATTTGGTCGTTTCCTAAAGGGCCATGCGCTTGCGACGCGCAATCGTTCGGCTATGACAATAGCATAGTGTGCGGCGCGCGGTGTTTAAAGCGCTGCGATAATTTGGCAAAGGATCGGCTCTATCCATGGCAAGCATGCGTATGCCCTCGCTTTCGAGCGTGTCAGCCTGCGGGCTCACGCTGGCAATCGCGCTGGCCGCCCTGCCGACCCAATCCGCTCAGGCCCAATCTGCCCAGTTAACGACCCAAGAGGACCAATCCAACGTGACCAGTGAAATGGGCCAGTCGGCCCCTACCTCTCCGCCGATAGCGGAAAAGCGCGAACACACATTCACCCATCACGGGATCACGGTTTCTGATCCCTATCACTGGCTCAAAGACCCATCCTATCCGGTGATCGATGATGAAGATGTGCTGGGTTATGTGAAGGCGGAAAACGCTTGGTTTGAGGCAAATATGGGCGCTCAGGCGGGCCTGACTGAGGCGCTGTTCACCGAAATGCGCGCGCGCATCAAGGAGGACGACAGCACGGTTCCGCAAAAGGATGGCGACTACCTCTATTGGTCAGAGTTTGAAGAGGGCGCGCAGTACCGCAAGCATTATCGCAAAGCAGTGGCCGGTGGGGACGCGGCAGAGGCGCATCTTATTCTGGACGAGAACGTGCTGGCCGAAGGGCTGGAGTACTTCCGCCTTGGCGCGGCATCGATCAGTCAGAATGGCCGTTTCCTTGCCTATTCCACCGACACCAGCGGAGCAGAACGCTACACCGCGCGGATCAAGGATTTGCAGACTGGCGAGCTGCTGCCTGAAGAAATCCCGAACCTGCGCAGCGGCCTGACCTGGGTCGCGAATGACACAGCGCTGGTTTACGGCCCTTCGAGTGAAGAATGGCGCACGCTCGAAGCAAAATTGCACATCATCGGCACGCCATCGGAAGAGGACGTTGTGCTCTACAAGGAAGCCGATGAGAGCTTCTCCGTCGGCACCGGCCTAACCGCACAGGAAGACTGGCTGGTGATCGCCAGCGGCGACAATGAGACCAGCGAAGTGCGGCTGGTACGCGCGGACAACCCGACCGGCGAACAGATCCTCGTGAAGGCGCGGCAAAAGGGCGTCGAATATTCCGTCGATGTTCGCGATGGCGAGCTGTTCATTTGGACCAATGATGAGCACATCAATTTCCGCCTGGCCAAGGCGAGCATTGATGCGCCGGGCACTTGGGAAACAGTGATCGCGGGTTCAAACGAGTTCTACCTCACCGATTTTGAGCTGTTTAAGGACTTCTTCGTGACCGAGGGGCGTTTGAACGGCCTCGATCAGATCCAGCTGCGACAATATGATGCGCCGACGGTGGTCAAGCCAATCTCCTTCCCCGAGGCGAGCTATAACGCCGGGCTGTCCAACAATCCTGAGTATGATGTGTCGAAACTGCGCCTGTCATACGAGAGCATGGTCACCCCGGATTCGGTCTATGATTACGATGTGGCGAGCGCTGGGCTAACACTGCTGAAGCAGCAGGAAATCCCAAGCGGTTATGACGCCAGCCTGTACGCAACAGAGCGGCTGGAGGTTGAGGCCCGCGATGGCACGATGGTGCCGGTCAGCATCGTCTATCGCAAAGACCGTAAGGATTTGCTTGCCGCGCAAGGGGTGGAAGGCCCTGGTCCGCTCCACCTCTATGCTTACGGTGCCTATGGCTATGCCGTGCCGCCGGGCTTTTCGACCACGCGCCTCAGCCTGGTTGATCGCGGTTTTGCCTATGCCATCGCCCATATCAGAGGCGGTGATGATCTGGGGCGGCGCTGGTATCTTCAGGGCAAGCTGAATGAGCGCACCAACACCTTCAACGATTTCGTCGATGTCGGCCGCGGGCTGATCGCTCAGGGCTACACCGCAGAGGGCAAAGTGACCGCCAGCGGCGGTTCCGCTGGAGGCGAATTGATGGGCGCGATCATCAATCAGGACCCGGCCCAATATGGCGCCATCGTCAGCCATGTGCCGTTCGTTGATGTGCTGAACACCATGCTGGATGAGAGCCTGCCTCTGACGCCAGGCGAATGGCAGGAATGGGGCAACCCAATCGAGAGCAAGCAGGCTTTCGCCTATATCCTCAGCTACTCACCCTATGATCAGGTGACGGCTCAGGATTACCCGCCGATGCTGGTGACAGCGGGCCTCAACGATCCGCGTGTCACCTATTGGGAGCCAGCCAAATGGGTCGCCAAGCTGCGCGACACCAAGACCGACGATAACATCCTGCTGATGAAGACGAATATGGGCGCTGGGCATGGCGGCCAATCGGGCCGGTGGAATTCCTTGCGCGAAACGGCGGAGGAGTTCGCTTTCATCCTGTGGCAGATAGGGATGACGGATGAGGCAACGGAAAAGGCGGGCAATTGAGCGAGCAACCGCGCGGCCAAGTGACTGGAAAGTTCGCCCGCACCTACATCGCTGAGCCGCAGCACATTGACGAGCTTGGTCATGTGAACAATTCGGTCTGGGTCCAATGGATTCAAGACCTTGCAACCACGCATTGGGAGGCAGCGGCTGACCCTGCGCATGTCGAGGCGTTCTTTTGGGTCGTGATCCGGCATGAGATTGATTATCGCGGCAACATTGCCGAGGGCGAGAGCTGCGAAGGCACCACCTGGATTCCAGATGGTGCCAAAGGGGCGAAGTCAGACCGTCTGGTCGAATTCCGTAATAGCGAGGGCAAGCTGCTAGTTGCGGCGCGCACCACATGGGCCATGCTCGACCGCCAAAGCCAGCGTCTTGCGCGGGTCCGCCCAGAAATTATGGCGCCATTTCAACCGGACAATATCTAATGACATCTGCACTTTTTGAACCTTTGACGCTGCCGAATGGCACAGTCCTGCCCAATCGCATTTGCAAGGCGGCGATGGAGGAGAACCTGGCGGTCCAACCCGGCCAATCGCCGGGTGAGAAGCTGTTTGGTCTGTATCAGCAATGGGCGGACGGCGGCTCGGGTCTGATCCTGTCAGGCAATGTCATGGTTGACCCATCGGCGCTCACTGGGCCGGGCGGCGTTGTCCTGCAAAACGGCACTGATCTTGCCCCGTTCAAGCATTGGGCAAAGCTCGCCAAATCAGGCGGAGGTCAATTCTGGCTTCAGATCAGCCATCCGGGCCGCCAGCTGTACAAAAGCCTTGGTGAAACCGCTGTTTCGCCGTCCGGCATCGAGCTTAACCTGGGCAAGTTTTCCTCGCTATTTGCGCCCGTCCGCGCGCTCGAGGCGGATGAGATAACGGCGATCATCACCCGCTTTGCCGACACCGCAGAGCTGGCCGAGGCGGCGGGCATTGACGGCGTTCAGATCCACGGCGCACATGGCTATTTGGTCAGCCAGTTTCTCTCACCGCTGACCAATCAGCGCAGCGACGAGTGGGGCGGCAGTTTGGAAAACCGCGCGCGTTTTCTACTCGCAATCGTCGATGCAGTCCGCGCTCGGGTGAACAAAGGCTTTGGCGTTGGGATCAAGCTCAATTCTGCAGACTTTCAGCGTGGCGGGTTCGAATTCGAAGATGCGCGGCAGGTCGTTCAATGGCTGAAAGGGCGCGGTATCGACTTTGTGGAGCTGTCCGGCGGCTCTTATGAAAGCCCGGCGATGCAGGGTAATCCGCAGGAAGAAGCGCCCAGCAGCTCGACCGAAAAGCGCGAGGCCTATTTCGTCGATTTCGCCCGCGATATTGCAAAGGTCGCCGACATGCCGATCATGGTGACGGGCGGGATCACAAAGCTGGACGTGGCCGAGGCGGCGCTGGCGCTGGATGAAAACGGGTTTGGTGTTGAGCTGCTCGGCATTGCCCGCGCTCTGGCCGCTGATCCTGCACTGCCCAACCATTGGCAAACCAAACAGAACGCTGATGTGAAACTGCCAGAGGCCAATTGGTCGAACGATACGCTGAAAGCGCTGGCGACAATGGCGCTGACCAAGGCGCAATTGGAAAACATGGCCAAGGGTAAGCCCCCGGGCGATGGCGGCTGGCCGGTTAAGGCATTGCTGGCCGATCAATGGCGCGCGGCGCAGCGGGCCAAACGCTACCGCGCTTGGCGAACATCGAGCGCCAACTAGGCCGCGCTCTGCCGGGTGCGTCGTTTTGGCGAGCCAGCAAACAGGGTTAGCCGCTCATAACTCATGCGGTTTCGGCCCGCAGCCTTCGCTTCATACAGCAATATATCCGCGCGGGCGTACATGTCGTGGAAGGTCATCATGGTCGTGTCATGGCGCGGCAATTCGATCAGGCCCATGCTGGCGGTGACCGGCATATCCAGCCCCTGAACCTCGTGCATGATGCGCACTGGAATGGCCTCGCGAAATGCCTCGGCACGTTGGCGCGTGTTCTTGCCGCGCAGCAGGATCACAAACTCTTCGCCGCCCAGACGCACCGCAATGGAATCGCGGTTTTCGCCGCCGCGAATGGCCTCCGCACAGGCGGTTAGAGCGGCATCGCCGATCTGGTGACCAAACTTGTCATTGACCTGTTTGAAGCGATCGAGATCAAGCAAGGCGAAGGTGTCAAATCCCTGCTCGCGCAGGTCGTCAAAGCGCGTTTCCACCGCCCGGCGGTTGAGCAGTCCGGTCAGCGGGTCATGCTCTGACAGGTGGGTGAGCTCGCGCGCATCACGCAGCGCGCGGTCGCGTTCGCGGCGGATTTGCAGGAAGCGGTCGGCCACACCCAGCGCCGTGCCAATGCCCTCTGACAGGATGCCGATGTAGAAAATCGGCAGCGCGTCTTGTTGCACGCCGAGCGGGAAGACGTGGGTCACGATCTGGATGAAGGTCGCCAAGAACATCGGCGCCCAACCCAGCAATTGGAACTTTACCGAACGGCTGCCGCGGCGCCACGCGTCGATTAAGGTCATGACCAGAACGATGATCGGTATCGCCATGCTGAAGGAATGGAAGTTCCCGCCAAGTGGCCGAAGCACGTCGAAAGATGCGGCGTGGATGATGCTGACCGCAATCGTCCAAACCGCTGCATAGGGAATGATGCGATGGAGCTTGGCCGAGATTTTGCCCGGTTCAATAAAGCTGCGGGTGAACATCAGCGCCACCGCCACGCCCAAACCCATGCTCATAATCAGGCTGACGCGCAGAAACTCCGCGCTCATCGGCATCAGCAGGCCAAACAGATTGGCCCGCGTCGCGATCATCACAGCGAACACCACCGAAAGAGCAATGTGCCAGGCGAGGAAGGATTGGCGCAGAACCAGCAAAAACGCGCCATCGAGCGCGATTGGGATCAGCAGCACGCCGATCAATGCGGCCAATGCCAGCAAGACTGCGATATCGCTCTCACTTAGGCCCGGCGCTTCATCAATCAGCTTCGCCCGGGTCAGCGTTGGCCCATGACCATTGCCGGTAAAGGCGGCCAGCACTTGGCGCGGCGGCGCGGCGCTGCTCGGCAGGTCGGTGTAGATGTATGGAGAGCCAATCGCGCTGTGCATATCAGCGAGTGTTTTCGTCTCATATGTCCACTGACCGCTGGCATCTTGCACTGCCAGATCGAGCTGATCAAAATGGCCGAGCCGCGTGTAAAGCACTCGCGGAGCCTTTTCGCCATCAGCGACATCGAACCGCAAGGTCCAATCGCCGCCAGCGGGCTCATTGGTTAAGGGGTTGCAATTCCAGTTCTGCTTGTCGTGCGCAGCAGTGTTAACCTTTGGGGCGTCGCCAGACGCGTCGACCAACACACCTGAAACAATGCAGGGCGCACGCGTTTCCGCCGCTACAGCAGGGGATATGCCCAGCGCAGCGACCAGCGCAAAAATCAGCGCCAACAGAAAATGATTAACACCCACCCGCATTACGCTACGTTAACTACGGTGAAACCCCTTAGAGCAGGTTAAAATCTTGTAAGAAAATCCGACGTTTGTTTGGCCGCGCAGAAATACCCGCGAGTGTTGGTTTGAAGGCTCTATGATCGAGGAGAGGTGGGGCGCTTGTTACAGTCAGCTATACCGCACCACCGTATCATTCGCCCTGTTGAAAAGTTACGACGCCTATTGTCACTAATCCGTCGCATAACGGTCATAGGGGCGTCTCGAATCTGTAAAGGTTAGGGAACCCGATGATACGTAACGTTTCACTTATTGCACTCGCTGGCGCCATGGTGGCCTCCGCCCCTGCCGGCGCCCAAGACAGCGGTGATTTGCGCGAAGAAATGGCGCAAATGCGCGCGCAAATGGCGGCAATGGCCGCTCGCATTGATCAGCTTGAAGGCGAGCTGGAAGATGTCGAAGCAGAGGCTGTTGCGGCAAAGGCTGAGGCGCAATCTGCCGGAACAGCGATCGCTGCGGTTCAAGAAACCCAGAAAGAGCAAGACACAGCCAGCATCGAATTTAAAGGCACACCTCAGATTGAGGCCGATGGCGGCTGGAGCTTTAAGCCGCGCGGGCGGCTGCAATATGATGCCGGGTTCATCAACGCGCCGGATTCTACCGGAGCCGAAGAAGGCTTTGGTAATGATGTGCGCCGCGCGCGTCTCGGCATTTCTGGCGATATGCCGGGCGGATTTGGCTATAAGTTCGAAGTTGATGTGGCCAACAGCGACCTCACCGTCACCGATGCGATCATTTTGTACGAAGCGGGCGATGTTGATATTCAGGTCGGCCAGTTCAACAATTTCCAAGGTCTGGAAGAGCTGACCAGCAGCCTGCACACCTCTTTCATTGAGCGTGCAGCCTACACCGATGCGTTCAACTTCATCCGCCGGGTCGGCGTTGGCGTCACTTATGGTGCTGGCGATGTTCTGGTTCAGGGCGGCGTGTTCACCGACAATATGGACCGCCTCTCCAACCAAAATTGGAGCGCCGATGGCCGCGTGGTCTACATGCCAAAGCTCGGCGATGCTCAGCTGCACCTTGGCGGATCGCTGCATTATCGCTCTTATGAAGATGACAGCACGGTTCGCTATCGCCAGCGTCCGCTCGTTGGCTTCACCAGCGAACGCTTCATCAACACCGGCAATCTGGACGCAGAGAGCGAGACTGGCTTTGGCCTAGAAAGCGCAATCATCTCTGGCCGCTTCCACGCGGTCGCAGAGGGCTATTGGCAAAACCTTGAAATGCCAGTGGGTATGGATGATCCAAGCTTCTTCGGCGGCTATGCCGAGGTTGGCTATTTCCTGACCGCTGGCGACACTCGCGGCTATAAAGGCGGCAAGTTTGACCGCACCAAGCCAGCCAATCCGGTTGGCGAAGGCGGCATGGGTTCGCTCCAGATTAACGCCCGTTATGACCGGCTGGATCTCAACAACAGCGGGATCTTTGGCGGCACGCAGGACGGGTACTTTCTATCGCTGGTGTGGAAGCCAACCGATTACACCATGCTGCTCGCCAATTATGGCCGCTTGCAGTACAATGATGCCGTTCTGCCAACGGCAACGGGCGATACGTCTTACGGGGTCGATGCCTTTGGCGTTCGCGCTCAGATCGACTTTTAATTTCGCGGCGGCGGCATGGCGCGGCGCGCATCTGCGCTTCGCCTGCCGCTGTCATAAGCATGTCACACAGGCCGCATAGCGCGCCTTTGAATTCTTCTATCAAGGACCTTCCTGATGAAACTCACGAAAACAATTGCATTCTCTCTTATGGCCTCCGTCGCAGTCGCTGGTTGCAGCGAAAGCGGAGGCGGCGCTGGCGGCTCGCGCGATTCTATCCGCGCGGTTGGCTCTTCGACGGTTTATCCGTTCGCTAAGCAAGTGGCTGAAAGCTTCGCTCGCTCAAACCCTGATTACAAATCACCATTGATCGAATCGACCGGTTCCGGCGGCGGCATCAAGCTGTTCTGCACCGGCGAAGGCGCCGACACACCGGACATGGTCAACGCATCGCGCCGCATGAAGGTTAGCGAGTTTGAAACCTGCGCATCGAATGGCGTCAATGACATCATCGAACTGCAAGTTGGCCTCGACGGTATTGCTTTTGCCTCTGCGCAAAATGGCATCTCGCTGCAATTGACGCCAAAGATCGTCTACGAAGCGCTGGCGAAAAACCCATATGGCGGTGAACAAACCGCCAAGACCTGGGCCGATGTTGACCCATCGCTGCCTGCGGAACCGATCCTCGTTTACGGCCCGCCATCAACCTCTGGCACGCGCGACGCGCTGAAGGAATTGGTGCTTGAAGCTGGCTGTGACAGCAATCCAGAAATGGACGCGCTGAAGGCAGAAGACGAAGACAAGCATCAGCAAGTATGCACCGAAGTGCGCAGCGACGGCGCCTATGTTGACCAGAGCGAGCAGGACAATCTGATCGTTCAAAAGATCGAGAATGATCCGGGCGCGGTTGGCGTGTTCGGCTTCTCTTACCTTGAAGAGAACGCGGACAAGGTCAAAGGCCTGCCGATGAACAATGTCGATCCAACCTATGACAACATCGCCAGCTTCGCTTATCCCGGTGCGCGTCCGCTCTATGTTTACGTGAAGAAAAACCACATGAACGCGATCCCAGGCCTCGACCTGTATCTCGCTGAATGGGTCAAGAACTGGAAGGCTGACGGCCCGCTTGCCAAGATCGGCCTGGTCGCATCGCCAGCCGACACGATGGCAGCAAACGAAGCGCGGGTAACCGACCTTCTGACACTGACCAAGGCTGAGCTGGAAGCGCCAGCAGGCGAGTAATCAGCAACACAATATGCGCTTGGGGCGCGGTCTGGCATGACGCCGGGCCGCGCCCTTTGTTTTTGAGGTGGAGCGCCGCTTAGACTGGCCGCAGCCGCCCTTTATAATGGACCAGATTGCCGATCAGCGGCAGGGCCATGGCCACATCGAAAATGAAGTCTTCGCCATCCTGGGTCTCGCTGGCCTGTACGCGCGGCGCGAGCATCATTGGCATGGGAATGCCAAAGGCGGTCCAGCGGATGATCTGCATCTCCAGCCCTTCGTCGCTAACCGGTAGGTTGAAAGTAAACCGCATAGGGCCAAAGCGCTCGGTCAAATGGCCGCCCACCTCGGCCAGAACACTGTGAAAGCGGCGTCCACTGAAATCGCGGATCCATTTTTCGCGGCCGTGATCCTCGCGAAATTCAAGGTGCAGCTGGTGTTCTCCGGCCTCTGGAAAGCGGATGATTGCGGCAATCATCCGGGCGAAAATGTTTGTACCGCGCGTGACCGTGGCGCTGCCCTGCGCGCCAGCATCCCCGCAAACCATATGCAGGTCTCGCACGGCCTTGGGCAGATGCTCGAAGCTATCGCCCAGCACTCGTTTGTAGAGCGGAATGTAGCGCTCCGCGCTGGTGTCCGTCTCCAATTCAAGTTCGCCAAACAGCGGCTCAAATTGCGCTAGGCTTAGTTCTTGGTGGGCCGCTCTTGCGCCAGCGGGAACTTCTCCCTCTGCCAATGCATTGGCCAGCAATTGCGCGGCGAACACAGGGATTTCCGGCCCGTTTCCATCCCGTGCAATCAAATGCCAAGTGCGTTTCTCAAAGCCATCGGAGCTTTTGACGCACGCGCGCACCGTCATAAAGCTGTTGCCGTCGGAAAATCGCTGGGTGAGCTTTTGTAGCGGCAGCAACAGCCCGCGCAGTCCAACCAAAGAACGCAGCCAGCCCCAGCGCACCGTCCAGCTGAGCAGCCACATGGCAATCACTTGGAAGCCGAATTCCGGCCCGGCGCTGAACCGCGTCGCGGGCTTTCCGGGCAGAGAAGCGGGGACTAGATCAAGATCGGGCACATCGGCCAGAGCCACTAGCCGTGAGATGCGCGCGCCGTCCTTCGCCTTTAGCCTTATTCGCTCCACCTGCTGCCAGCCATGAGAGGTGCCCCACCGCTGGCCCTGCCAGAGGCGCAGCTTTTGACCCACGTAAGACAGGATTGCGGAAGCGACCGAAGTGCCTGCGCTGGCCTTGTCAGAAGCGCTAATCGCCATGTCGACCCGCGTGACGGCCTCGCAATCTTGGGTGAGGTCGCGCAGCACCGCGCCAGACAGCGCGGGAACGCTGGAGGCCCCTGAAATCACGGCGACGGCCGCATCCCGCGCTCGCGCGTCCATCGAACTGATGCCGGTCACAAATGCGCGCGCATCGGCAAGGTCGAGATAGTGCACGCCGAGAGCGCAGCAGGCCTCGGGCACCCGGTTGTCACTGTCTTGAAACGGCCCGGCTGCGTCTATGAGCAGAAAGGGGCTGTGCGCTTTAAGGCTTGGGGCGATGTCGCCGCTGCGATCAAGCTGAACTCCAGAGGCGGACTGTAAGGTGCTCGCCATTGCATTGGCTTTCTCGGCGTTCCTACCCGCAATGATGAGGTGCCAACCATCTGCGTCCAATCGGCGCGCGAGCCGCGCTCCAAACCCGCCATAGCCGCCGATTATCAGCGCGCTCTTCACAGCATGCGGTCCCGCAAATGTTCTGGCGGCAGCCAGCAGGTGTCGCGCTTCCCGAAAATCTTATAGCGATTGCGCGCGATCAGGCGGTAGACCGGGTCGCGCAGCGCGCGCGGGAATATGCGCAGCACTTTGGCCGCTTTCCACGGCCAGCCCAGCCCTTCGTAAATTGCGATCACGGCATCGCTGTCGCGACGGGCTGTGTCCCCTTCGACGACGATGATTGTGTCGGGATCGCTAGGGTCAATGCCGAAGCGCCGAAACAGATTGGCACCGGCATCGCTTTGCATGGAGGCGAGGCGGAAACGAGCCGCGTGGTCGAACTTCAGGACGAAGCGCGCATTGGCTGAGCACAGCACGCATTCAGCATCGAACAGGATGATCGCATGGTCGCGCTCGCCCGGCTGCATGGTTTTATCGGGCATGGTCAGCCGCCCTAGAGCGGGTTGCCGTCCTGATCGCGGTAAATCTCGCGCCGGCCGACATGGTTTGCCGGGCCGACCAGGCCTTCGCTCTCCATCCGCTCAATCCATTTCGCCGCCGTGTTGTAGCCGACGCCCATTTGCCGTTGCAGCCACGAACCGCTGGCCTTTTGCGCTTCAAACACTGCCTGGCAGGCTTGGCGATATTTGCGCTCGGCCGGATCATCGCTGGCGGTCATCTCGTCTTCAAAGGCGAACCCGCCGCCGTCTTCTGGCTCTTCGGTAACCGCATCGACATAGTCAGGCTTGCCCTGAGCGCGCCAGAAATCGGCCACCGCTTCGACCTCTTCGTCCGATACGAACGGGCCGTGGACCCGGATCATCGCACCGGTGTTCGGCTTGTACAGCATGTCGCCTTTGCCCAGCAGCTGCTCTGCGCCTTGCTCGCCCAGAATGGTGCGGCTGTCGATCCGGCTGGTGACCTTAAAGCTGATGCGGGTCGGCAAGTTGGCTTTGATCACACCGGTGATAACATCGACCGATGGGCGCTGGGTTGCCATGATCAGGTGGATACCCGCGGCGCGCGATTTCTGGCTGAGGCGCTGGATCAGAACTTCGATCTCTTTGCCCACGGTGACCATCAAATCGGCGAGCTCGTCGACGATAATCACGATCAGCGGCAATGGCTCGTAATCGAGCTGTTCTTCTTCATACAGCTCTTCGCCGGTTTCCGGATCAAATCCGGTCTGCACCCGGCGGCCCAGCGGCGTGCCCTTGGCGGCAGCCGCGCTGACTTTCTCGTTGAAATTGCCGATATTGCGCGAATTGACCGAGGACATCATGCGGTAACGCCGCTCCATCTCTTCCACCGCCCATTTGAGCGCGCGCACGCTCTTATGCGGCTCTGTCACCACGGGGGATAGCAAGTGCGGAATATCATCGTAGCTTGCGAGTTCCAGCACCTTGGGGTCGATCAGGATCATCCGGCATTCGGCCGGTGTGAAGCGGTACAGGAGCGAGAGCAGGATACAGTTGAGGCCAACCGATTTACCCGAGCCAGTGGTGCCCGCGACCAGCAAGTGCGGCATGGCGGCAAGATCGGCGATGATTGGCTCACCGGCGATATCCTTACCCAGGATCATCGGCAGTGCGCCCTTGCTTTCAGCAAAGTCCGCGCAGGCGGCGAGCTCTTTCAGCATCACCATTTGGCGGTCTGCATTGGGCAGCTCAATGCCCATCACGGTTTTACCCGGGATCGGCGAAACGCGGGCCGAAATGGCGGACATGTTGCGCGCGATATCTTCGGCCAGGCCAACCACGCGGCTGGCCTTGATACCCGGTGCAGGTTCCAGCTCGTACATGGTGACGACGGGGCCAGTGCGAACGGCAGTGATCTCGCCCTTCACATTAAAATCGTCCAGCACGTTTTCGAGCAGGCGCGCATTGCGCTCCAGCGCCAGCTTGTCGAGCTTGGGCGCGAAATCCTCCGGCGGCGGGGTGAGCAGATCGAGGCTTGGCAGATCGTAGGTCGCGAACATGTCGCGCTGCTTCGTCTTGGCCATGGCCGCGCGCTTGGGCGGGGCGGATGGATCGGTGATCTCCGGCGCGCGGCGCGGGGACGGCTCAATGACCGGCTCGGCCTTGTCCTTACCCTTGGCTTTGGCCTTTTTCGGCTCTCCAGAAAGCTTTGGCAGCGACAGGTCCGGCCCGTCGGGCAGGGCTCCAAAGCCGGGTACGCGCGCGAGCAATTTGCCCCGCACAAAGTCTGGCAAGGTCAGCAGCGCCCGCCAATCAATCGCGAAGATACGGGTGAGCAGCGCAACACCGGCGGCGAGCGAGGCGAGCGCCAAGCCAAGGATGACCCAGCCCTCTGCGCCTTCGCCAAACCTTGCAGCGACGGCTTCGATTGCGGAGGCTCCGAGCAGGCCTGAAACTCCGCCCAATTGCGCAGGCAACGTGCCGCCGGTCCCGTCAAAGGCAAGCGAGAGCACGGTTGAGAGCAGGACCATTGCGATCAGCAACAGCCCGGTCGGCAGCCACCAGCGCGTGGTCTCTTCTTCATCGCCATTTTCAACATCGAGCCATAATTTGCGCGCCGAAATATAGAGCAGTGGCAAGAGCAGGATCGCGGTCAGGCCAAATGCGAATAGCACCCGGTCGGCTGCCCATGCGCCCCATACGCCCATCCAATTGGCGACTTCATTGGCCGCGGCGGCGGTTGAGGGGCTGGGGTCGGTTTGCGTGTAGCTGGCGAGTGAGAGCGAGAGAAAGCCGAGCGTCCCGATCAGCGCGGCCGCGCCTGTCATCTGCGCAAAGCGGCGCATCGACCGGCGGAATGCGGCCCGCCAGTCAGGATTGGCTTTTCTGGTGTTGATGGCCCGTGTCGCCATATTCTCGCGTCCTTTGAATTGGTGGCCCAAGAATCGCAGAGCGAGGACTCGGGGTCAAGCCAAGAGCGATAGTGCGGTGAAACTGTTGGAGGGCGCGGGCGGTGGAGGCCAGTGCCTATTGCTTCAAGATAGCCCGTCGATCGCGGCCCAGCGGACCGGACGATTGCGGTATACAAGCCGTTTAGCGCGCTGAGCGTTCATCCCGCCGAGCGCGATCACGGGCGCTTCGCAATACTGGCTAAGGCGCTGAAAACGAGCGGTTCCAAGCACTTTGCCGCCGGGATGGGATCGGGTGGGGAACACCGGTGAGAGCAACACCGCGTCCGCGCCAAAGCGGTTCGCAAGGCCGATTTCATGGAGGTCATGTGCGGTGGCGAGATGCAGCATGTCTCTGCGGCGCGGAGTCAATGAACGGGGCGGGCCATAGATGCCATCCGCGCCCCATTCCCGCGCAGTTAAAGCGCTATCGGCCAAAATGACCACATGCCCGCGCGCCTTTGCGACTATGCGCAGCGCGCAAAACCGCGCCCATCGGGCCGGATCATCCAAGTGATAATGACGATAGATAAACCCGCTGCCGCGCGGCAATGCGCTAAGGGCCTGCTCCAGCCCAGTATCATTGCGCGCATCAGAAATGAGCCACAAATTGGGCAAGCCGGCAGCGATGGTCTGGTGTGACGCCATGGCTCCGCTATAGCGCGGGCAAAGGACAAGACGATATGGAAATAGCTCAAACCCCGCTTGGCGAAGTGCAGGCCAAAATTGCCAAAATGTGCAAGATCGCCCGGCGCGAGACCGAGGATGTGACCCTGATCGCGGTCAGCAAAACCCATCCGGCGGAGCGGATTGTACCGCTGCTGGAAGAGGGGCAGCGCGTGTTTGGTGAAAACCGCGTGCAAGAGGCGCAGGACAAATGGCCCGCCTTGCGTGAGCAATATCCCGATGTCGAACTGCATCTGATCGGCCAATTGCAATCGAATAAGGCGGAGGACGCGGTGGAATTGTTCGACTGTATCCACGGCCTTGATCGGGCGAGCCTGCTGAAGGCTTTGGCCAAGGCGATGGAAAAGACGGGCCGGAAAGTACCGTGTTTTATTCAGGTCAATATTGGCGCCGAAGAGCAAAAGGGCGGCTGCGCTATTGCCGATGTGCCGGATCTGCTCGCCAAGGCGCGCGAGGCTGGTATTCCGGTCGCGGGCCTTATGTGCTTGCCGCCAGCGGACATTGAGCCTGCGCCGTTTTTTGCGCTGCTCCATAAGCTCGCGCAGGACAATGGCCTTGCTGGTCTCTCCATGGGGATGAGTGGCGATTATGAGACGGCGGTGCAATTGGGCGCGACGCATGTTCGCGTCGGCACGGCTCTGTTCGGTGCGCGCGGGGGCTAAAGCTTCATGAGTGCCGCGGAGCCTGATGATCTTTCCGAGCTAAAGGCCTTCGGCGCCGACTGGCTGGGGCCGCTTGGCGCGGTGGCGGATGTCCGTTTTGAATATGCATCGCGAGAGGAATGCTTTGATGCGCCCAGCGTGATTGCCGACAGGTTCGTCGCTCAATTTGGCTTCAAACAAATCGGCTTCAATTGGGAAATGCTCGATGCGAGCGCTGAGGCCAGCGGAGCGAGAGCTGCGATGACAGTTATGTCGGACGCGTTTGAGCGCGAGATGGTTCAGCGGCAACAATGGCTAGGCATGGGGCGCGCGCGGGCCTGTGCAAACGCGTTCATCAACGCCCTTGAACCAGCGCAGCGCACCATTCTGAGCAATCGGTTCGACGGGCTCTGGAACCCGATTTCTGACGCGACCTTTGAATGGGCTTTCGTCGGTTTTGATAGCCGCAAGATCGCACTGCTATTGGTGATGGCGCGCGGGTAGTTTGGTGAGGCTACGACGCCCAGACCAAGACGGTCTCAAACCTTTTCCAATTCGCGCTGTTTCTTATCACTGGCGGCTTCCAGCAGAGCGCTGCGAATTTCATTCAGCCGCTCTTTTGCCGTTACCTTGGCACCGGTCAAATCGGTGACGTAGAACGTATCCGCCACCCGCTCACCATAGGCGGTGATATGGGCTGATTGGACGATCAGGTTCGATTGATACAGCGCATGGGCCAAGCGGTTGAGCAAAGCTGGGCGATCGCGCGCGGTCACCTCGATCAGGGTGAAGCGGCCAGAGGCCTCGTTGTCGAAATTGACGCGCGGAGCGACAGAAAACGCCTTGGATTGGCGATGCGGCAGCGGGCGAGCGGCGAGTTTTGGCACCAAAGAGGTTTTGCCGGTCAGCGCGTCAGTGATCGCGGTCTTCAAACGGGCAATCTGGGTCTCTTCGCTAAACGCTTGGCCATGCTGGTCCTGGACCAAGAAATTATCGACCGCATAGCCGCTTTTCGCGGTGTGGATGCGGGCATCGATAATGTTCGCCCCAGCTAGGTGAATGCCGCCAGCAATGCGGTAAAACAGGCCCGCATCATCGGCTGCGATAACGCTGACGAGAGTGGCACCGCGTTTCTCATAGACCTCGCAATGGATTGATAGGTGATCTTCGATTTTGCGAGCCACGTCATATTGCACGAGATTGAGCGCGATGATGTCTTCGGGCTCTGCTATCCAATAGGCATCGCCCAGCAGATCGCCGACTTCCTCGACCAGCGCCGATTTTTCACCCAGCAATTCGCTCGCCGCTGCTTTCTTGGCCGCGACGCGTTCCTTGCGGCCATGGCGCATATGGCCAAGTCGCAGGCGCTCTTGCGCACCGTCAAACAATTCGCCGAGCAGCTGACCCTTCCAACTGTTCCAAGTGCCGGGGCCAACCGCGCGAATGTCGACTGCGGTCAGGATCGCGAGATTGCGCAGACGCTCCAGGCTTTGCACTTCGGCCACGAAGGTCTCGATGGTCTGCGGGTCGGTGAGGTCGCGTTTCTGCGCGGTGGAGCTCATCAGCAGATGTTGCAGCACCAGCCACGCAACCAGTTCGGTCTCTTCCTCGTCCAGGCCAAAGCGTGGACACAGCTCTTCGGCCACTTCCGCGCCCAGCACCGAGTGATCGCCGCCGCGCCCCTTGGCGATGTCATGCAGCAGCACCGCAACATAGAGCGCGCGGCGCGATTTTAGCTTGTGAATGATCCGCGTGGCGCGCGGATGGTCATCCTTCAGCTCACCCTTCTCGATTTTGTTGAGCAGGCCAATCGCGCGGATCGTGTGCTCGTCGACGGTGTAGTGGTGATACATGTCGAACTGCATCTGAGCATTGACCCGGCCAAAATCGGGCACAAAGCGTCCGAAAACGCCCGCCTCATTCATCCAGCGCAGCACAGTCTCAGGATCATTGCGCCCGCCGAGCAGCGACAGGAACAGTTCATTGGCGCGTTTATCCCGGCGGACCGCGCGATTGATCAGGCGGCTGTCCCGGTCGGCCTGACGCATGGTTTCGGGATGAACCTCAAGACCCTCAGCCTCAGCCAGCTGGAACAGCTCAATCAAGCGCACCGGATCATCGCGGAACCACTTGTCGTTTGGGGCCTTAATCTTGCCGCCGAACACAGTGTAGCCTTTGAGCGTACGAGACTTTTGACCCCATCCGGCAAAGAAGCCGCTGGCGGCGCGCTTTTTCGCGAACTTCTGGTCAAGGTGAGCGAGGAAGACGCCGGTCAGGCTGCCCACGCGTTTCGCTTGAAGGAAATAGAATTGCATGAAGCGCTCAACCGCGCTCTTGCCTGGCCGATCGGCGAAATTCATTCGCTCCGCCACTTGGCGCTGCAGATCAAAGGTTAGCCGGTCCTCGGGCCGGTCGGTGAGATCGTGCATGTGGCACCGCACCGCAAGTAGATAGCCTTCTGCGCGGCGGAAACTGCGATATTCTTGCCGCGTCAACAGGCCGACATCGACCAGATCGGCGGCGTTGCGGGCGCGGTGGATATATTTGCCGATCCAATAGAGCGTTTGCAGATCGCGCAGGCCGCCTTTGCCCTCTTTGATATTCGGTTCCACGACATAGCGGCTGTTGCCCATCCGCTTGTGCCGCTCGTTGCGCTCGTCGAGTTTCTGAGTGAGGAATTGCCGCTCGCTTCCGCTGACAACCTCGCTCCAGAAACGGGCGCTCAGCTCATCATAAAGCTGCTGGTCGCCCCAGATAAAGCGCCCTTCGAGCAATGCGGTGCGGATCGTCAGGTCCTCCTTCGCCATGCTCATCGTGTCGGAAATTGTGCGGCTGGAATGTCCGACCTTCAGGCCCAGATCCCACATCAGATAGAGGATCGCCTCGATCACCTGCTCGCACCAGGGCGCGCGTTTCATCGGGGTGATAAAGGCGATATCGACATCGGAATGCGGAGCCATTTCTGCGCGGCCATAACCGCCGACCGCCAGGATCGAGAGCCGTTCAGCGGTGGTGCGATTGGCGATCGGGTAGACATGGACCGTCACGTAATCGTGGATCACGCGGATCAATTGATCGATCAGGAATGAATGTCCGTGAACGCATTCATAGCCTGCAGCGGGTTTTTGCTTAAGCCGCTCAGACAGCTCCGCGCGGCCTGCGTCCAAGGCGCTGCGCAGCGCCTCGACAATCTGCATGCGAGCATCAGCGCCGTGCTCCTGAGCCAGAGCAGCAATTTGCTCCGCCAGGAGGCGGCGATCGACGATTGCGCGCTGCCGGGGCACGCGCGGCGTCTTCGCGGGACCGGGCACAGCCGTCATGTTTTATGCAGCGTGCCCGGCGCCCTCATGCTCGTTCCATTTGCGCAGTGAATTGCTCGCGCAGGCTCTTCTTGTCGATCTTCTGCGTGCCGAGGCGTGGGAGTGCCTCAGCGGAGATGAAGATATGCTCTTCCAGCGGCACCTTAAACGGCGCAATCCGGCTGAGCAGGAACTCGCGCAGCTGCGTCTGGCTCATCGCCGCTGCGCCGTCTTTCACGCGGAAAATCGCCGCTGGCACTTCGCCCATGCGTTCATCCGGCAGGCCGAATACAGAGCATTCTGCGATATCGGCATGGGCATAGATCGCATCTTCCACTTCGATGCAGGTGATGTTCTCACCGCCGCGAATGATGATGTCTTTCTTGCGGTCGACGATGAAGAGATAGCCGTCTTCATCAAGATAGCCGAGATCGCCAGTGCGGAAAAACTGATCGTCGGTAAAGGCGGCGGCGGTTGCCTCGTCATTGTTCCAATAGCCGCGGAAATTCGCGACCGAACGGATGCACACCTCGCCGATGTCGCCTTGAGCCAGTTCAGCGCCGTCATCATTGAGGATGCGCAGATCAACCAATGGCTGGCTGGCTTTCCCGGTTGAGCCGGGCTTTGCCAAATAGTTCTCATTGAAATTGCCGCAGCCCACCGCATTGGTTTCGGTGAGGCCATAGCCGAGCAGCGGGAAGCCCTCTGGGAAGGCTTCTTTGATCTTGTTGACGTGTTCAACCGGGCGCGGCGCGCCGCCAGCGGCAAAGCTCTTACACGCGGTAAGATCATAGCTGCTGCGATTGGGATGGGTCGCAATTTCGTAGCTCATCAGCGGAACGCCGACGAAATAGGTGACCTTTTCGGCCTCCATCAGGCGCAGCGCTTCCTCCGCGTCCCATTTCGGCATCAGCACCAGCTTGCGCCCAATCGCATAGGATTGGAGGAACAACGGAACCTCACCCGTGACATGGAACAGCGGCACAGCGATCAGCGCGCATGGCTGGTCCGTCAGTTCCTGACCCTGGCTTTCCAGCAGCAGCTTAGCCATCGCGCTTTGCGCGACATAGTTCATCGTGCCGCTGACAACACCGAGGTGATCGGACCAAGCGCCTTTCGACTGGCCGGTCGATCCAGAGGTGTAGAGAATGGTCGCCAGATCATCTGCGCCCAGCTGTCCGAGCATCGCCATGGCGGTTTGCCCTTCGGCCCAAGTAGCCTTGAGGCCTTCTGATGGCGCGCAGTCATGCTCGATCATGATCAGCTTGGCGCTGTGATCTGTGCCCTCCAGGCGTTTCGCCCGGCCCGCATCAACCACCACCGCTTTGCATTCAGCCAGGCGGATACCATAGGCTAGCTCATCACCTGACCAGAAACCGTTGAGCAATGTTGCGCAGCCGCCCGCCATGATGATGCCCATATAGGCGATCATCCAATTGGCTGAGTTGCGCGCGGCAATCCCGATGCGGTCGCCTTTCTGCACGTCATGCTGGGTCGCCAGACCATGCGCGACATGGGTCGCCGCGTGCCAGCATTCGCCAAAGGTCAGGCGCAGATCGCCATCGACCAGAAACTCGACATCTTTGTGCTCGTTACAGAAATGCGCGAAATAATGCGCCAGAGTTGGCGGCGCGCCGAGGAACGCGGGCATTTCCACCCCGCCGCGTTCAACCTGCTTGGTGACAAATGGCTGACCTTCTTTGGTCATCGCGGCGATGATCGCCTCTAGTGCAGTGTCCAACTGTGTGGGCATGCGAATCTCTCTCCTTAGTTTTTATTCTTTTTAGGTGAGCGCCAGCGTGCGGCAAGCGCAAACCGACCTGCGTTTTCCTCTCACTTGTAATGCGCGCCGGTAACGGAGGGTTCCCCCGGACCATCCGCTGTGCCAAAAGCCGCGCATCAAGGACGCATCGCCTGTGCTTTGACGTCTCATTTGCGTGAATAAGAGGTTCGCTTCGTGCTGTCACTACTCGCCGCCAGCGGCGCCGCCGACCCAATCTATTGGGCAGAGCTTGGGTTTACGCCGGGCATCGATCTGGGTGCCATTTTGCCCGGAGTTGATAAAGGGTGGCTGATCCTACGGTACTACTCGCTGGCTTACTTGCTGGGCGTGATCTTTGCCTATTGGCATGTCTCCAAAATGCTCAAACAGCCCGGCGCGCCGATGGCTCAGCGGCATGCCGATGACCTGTTCTTCTATTGCACACTCGGCGTGATCCTTGGCGGGCGATTGGGTTATGCGATGTTCTATCAGCCTGAACTGTTTACCGATTTTAGCGGTGAGGGGTTTGTCAGCTGGAAACTGCTGAGGCTGTGGGATGGCGGCATGAGCTTCCACGGCGGCTTGCTGGGCGTGATGCTGGCGATGGGCTGGGTGTCTTGGGCGGGTAAGCTCGATTTTATCCGGGTCACGGATTACGTCGCCACAACGGTGCCAATGGGCATGTTCCTTGGCCGGCTGGCGAATTTCAACAATGGTGAGCTGTGGGGCCGCCCCACGGATGTGGCCTGGGGCATGGTCTTTCCCGGCGGGGGTGACGTCGCTCGCCATCCCAGCCAGCTCTATCAGGCGGGGCTCGAAGGTCTGCTGCTGCTGATTATCCTGCTGCTGTTGTTCTGGAAAACTGGCGCGCGCTATCGCCGCGGCTTGCTGGTTGGCGTCTTCCTGCTCGGCATTGGCGCTGCGCGTTTCATCAATGAATTCTTCCGCGAGCCTGATGCTCAGCTGGCCTACCGGGTCGCTGAAACGGGCCTTAGCCAAGGGCAATGGCTTACAATTCCCGTCATTCTGGTTGGCCTGGCGGTCACCCTGATGGCGGTCATGAAGAAGCCTGTCGGCACCGGCGGGAGCGCGTCGGCCTCCGCATGAGTGAGCGCGCCACTGGCGAGCTGACGGCCATGTTTCGCCGGTTGATCCGCGAGACCGGTCCGATCAGCCTGCTGCAATTCATGGGTGAGAGCAACGCGCGCTATTACACCAGCCGCGATCCGCTGGGCAGTGGTGGCGATTTCATCACCGCGCCTGAGATCAGCCAGATGTTCGGAGAGCTGATCGGCCTGTGGCTCGCGGATCTGTGGTCGCAAATGGGCTCGCCAGAGCGGGTCCACTATGTCGAGCTTGGCCCGGGGCGCGGCACTTTGGCCGCTGATGCTTTGCGCACGGTGGCGCGTTTTGGACTCAAGCCCCAGGTGCATTTTGTGGAAGGGTCGGAGAGCCTGCGCGCGATCCAGCGCGGGGCTGTGCCGGGCGTTACGCATCATGATGATGTCAGCACCCTGCCCGATGATGCGCCGATCCTGCTGGTGGCGAACGAATTTTTTGACGCTCTGCCGATCCGCCAATTGCTGCGCACGCCGGGCGGCTGGCGCGAGCGGATGGTCGGGCTGGAGGGTGACGACCTGGTCTTCGTTGCCGGAGACAAGCCGATGGACGCTGCAGTGCCGGAGCAATGGCGCGGCGCGGATGAAGGCACATTGATTGAAACCTGTCCCGCCGCTGCGAGCGTTATGGCCGAGATTGCCGAGCGGCTGGCGGGCCAAGGCGGCGCGGCGTTGGTGGTGGATTATGGCGCGGCTCGGCTAAGCCCTGGCTCAACCCTGCAAGCGATCCGGGCGCATCAAAAGGTCGATGTCTTCGCGACGCCGGGTGAGGCAGACCTCACCGCGCATGTCGATTTTGGCCAGCTGAGCGAGACAGCGGCGCAGCACGGCGCGCATATCATGGGGCTGACGACGCAGGGGCAATGGTTGAGCGTACTCGGGATAGACGCGCGGCTAGAGGCCTTGCAGCGCCAATCGCCCGGCAATGCACCGAAGCTTCAGCGGCAGCGGGACCGGCTGGTCGAGGCTGAGCAAATGGGCGAGTTGTTCAAAGTCATGGGACTGTCGGGTGGCGGTTGGCCAAAACCGGGCGCGGGTTTTTGAACGCGATGTAACCACTGGCGCTGCGCGTGCGAATGTCCTTTTATAATCGCGCTTATGGTTTGGGAGAATCTGATGCAGCTGCGCCTTGCTATTGTCACCCCTGTTTTGGCTGCCATTGCGGCGGCTGCCAGCCCCGCCCATGCGGCCGATCCGATCACGGGGCGGTGGGTCACGGAAGACAAAGACGCCGTCGTTTCGATTGGCAAATGCGGTGCGACAACATGTGGCAGGATTGCCCGCTTTCTCGTCACTCCGCCTGACGGAGCCGATCAGCGGGATATCTACAATCCTGACAAAGCAAAGCGGAACCGCAAGCTGCTGGGCCTACCTATTCTGACCAGCTTCAAACAGGATGGTGATGTCTGGCGCGGCCGTATTTACGATCCAAATGATGGCAAAAGCTATCGTTCGGTTTTGCGCCGCAAGAGCGCCAACGTTTTGGAGGTAAAAGGTTGTATCGGGCCATTCTGCCAAACTCAGCTATGGCGCAAAGCGCGCTAGTCTAAGCCAATCTCATCGGCCAATTGCTTCGCCGCCTCTTTCGGGCTTAGCTTGTCCTCTTGCCGGTCGACCGCGAAATTTGCCTCGCGCATTGCGTCCACGCTGATTGCTCCAATCAGCGGTTCCAGCACAGCGATCAAAGCCGCATCATTCGCGCGGCGTGGGGAAATCATCAGCATCGCATCATAGCTGGGCAAAGCCTCGCGCGGGTCCTCCAGCACTACCAATCGGTCCGCCGCAATGCGCCCGTCGGAGGTGTAGGCGCTGATCACATCGGCCTCGCCCGAGGTCAGCGCATTGTACATGAAGGTGGGGGAAAAATTGCGCGTTTGGCCAAAGCGCATCCCGTATGCATCGCGCACCGCGATCCATTCGGGCCGTTCGAAGAATTCAGGGTCGCCTCCCACGGTCAGCTGCGGCGCGACACGGACCAAATCCTCCAGCGAGGTGAGGCCCAATTCCGCCGCGCGGTCTTCGCGCATGGCAAAGGCATAGGCGTTCTCAAACCCCAGCCGCCCGAGCACGAGCACACCGTTCTCCTGCGCCTCCCACTCCTTGATGGTCTGATACATCGCCTCGCGCCCGGGGTTGTCGGTGCGCTTTAGATTGTTGGTCCAGATCGTGCCGGTGTAATCGACCGAGATATCAATTGCGGAACTGGCGACTGCATTGTGGACCACCGCCGAGCCCAGACCGTCGCGATATTCCACGGCATAGCCCGCCGCCTCCAGCCGCGAACCGATCAATTGCGCGAGGATATATTGCTCGGAAAATTGCTTTGACGCGATGATGATCGTGTCTTCTTCCTCCCCGCCAAATTGTACGCTGAGCGCTGCGATAATCCCGGCAGCAACCGCGATCAGCCCGCTGCCCCACATGACCTTTGACCGGCGGGCGAGACCGCGCTCAATCAAGCCCAGCAAATTGTCGGCGATCAGGGCGAGCGCCGCGCTGGCGAAACAGCCGGCTAGCACCAGCGCCCAGTTTTGCGTTTGCAGTCCGGCAAAGATCGGATCGCCCAGGCTCGGCTGGCCAATCGTGGTGGAGAGCGTGGCCGCGCCGATGGTCCAGACGCTGGCGGTTCGAATGCCGGCCATGATGAAGGGTGCAGACAGCGGGGCCTCGACCAGGCGCAATTTCTGCCAGCTGGTCATGCCGACGCCGTCGGCGGCCTCCAGCACGCCGGGGTCGAGATTGGCCTGCGCGGTCACCGCATTGCGCAGGATCGGCAGCAGTGCGTAGAGCGCAAGAGCGAGCAGCGCGGGCAGGAAGCCCAGCGTGGGTAGGCCCTCGCCAAATACGGCGCGCAGGCTCAGCAGAATTGGGAAGAACAACGCGAGTAAAGCCAGCGCCGGGATCGTCTGGACGAGGCTGGCAAAGCCCAGCGCGACCCGCGCAACATTGCGTGAACGGCTTGCCCAGACGGCGAGAGGCAGAGCAACCGCGATGCCGAGGCCAATAGCGCTGGCCGCGAGCACGATGTGCGCGGTCAGCTTGTCGCCGAGGCCAAAGAGTATTTCGAGAAATTCGCTCACTTTGGCCCGCTCGCCTCCATCGCTGCGAGCTTTTCCGCTTGCTGGCGCGGTACAGCGACCAGGCCTTGCGCTGTGTCTCCACCTTTGCCTGCGAGCAGGGCATGGGGCGTTTCATCGGCGACAATCGCGCCCGCCTCCATCACCAGCACTCGGTCAGCCAGCAGCAGAGCCTCGGCCATATCGTGGGTCACCATGATGGTGGTGAGGCCGAGCCGCTCGTGCAGCTCTCTGACGGTTTCGCCCAAGGCATCGCGCGTGATCGGATCGAGCGCGCCGAATGGCTCATCCATCAGCAGCAACTCCGGCTCAATCGCGAGCGCGCGGGCGACGCCGACCCGCTGGCGCTGGCCGCCCGATAGCTCATCCGGCATTCTGTCCGCCATTTCGCCTTCCAGCTCGACCAGCTCCAGCAGCTCGGTGATGCGCTCGGCGCTCAATGTCTCGCCTGCAAGGCGCGGGCCGATTGCGATATTCTCCCCCACGCGCAAATGCGGGAACAGGCCGATCCCTTGAAAGACATAGCCGATCCGGCGGCGCAAAGCGGCTGGCGGCTGCGCGGCGACATCATCGCCTGCGAACAGCACTTTGCCGGCGCTCGGCACCTCCAAAGTGTTGACCATTTTGAGGAGCGTCGATTTGCCAGACCCCGAGGCCCCGACCAAAGCGACGAAGCTGCCCTTGGCAATCTCAAGATCGACCGAGCCGACCGCGATCACATCGCCATATCGGCGGCTGGCGCTTTCAAATTTTAGCAAGGCCTGTGAGGTGATGGCTTAACCCTCACCCTCGGCAGGGACCGCGTCATTATCTTCGGCAGTGGGCGCCGGCGCGATATAGGTCACGCGTTTCAGCTCAATCGTTCGGCCAGTGCCATCGGTGCTGCGCATGGTGCCATCATCATCGACCGCGCTGGTTGACCAGCATTCGCCGCGCACTTGCTCGCCCGCAGGGATCAGGCACAGCCGCGCATCTTCTCGCCGTTCCCAGCTGCCTTGCTGCACCGGATCGCCATTGCGAAAATCGCGGTAGGTGCCGTCGGCATCAAAGAATGTGGTGTAGACTGCGCCGTCTGTGCCGATTGCGACCCAGCCCGTTTCCGCCATGGGCGCATCATCGGATGCCGCGGTCGCTTCAGAGCTGTCGCTCGGCGTTTCGGACGAAGTGTCTGCGCTGTCGGAGCCGCTCTCTTCCTCTGGCGCGCAGGCGGCGAGGGCTAAAGTCAGGCCGCCAAGGAAAAGGCTGAGTGGGCGTGATCGTAAGAGCATGGCGCAAAGCCTACTGGGTTAGGCGCTCTCGCGGAACCCTTATGGTGATGATCAGGCCGCTTTTCTGCCAGTCCTGGGTCATGCTGCCGCCCAATTGATGATTGATGGCCATGCTGATCAAGCGCGAGCCAAAGCCGGAGTCTTGCGGCTCAGTGGTTTCTGGCCCCCCGCTTTCGCGCCATGTGATCGCGACATCATCGCCTGTCTCAGCGATATCAATCGCAACCCGGCCAGTGGGGACACTCAACGCACCATATTTGGCCGCATTGGTTGCCAGCTCGTGGAATATCAGCGCCAGTGGGATGGACGCGCCGCCGCCGAAACTCACATTATCGCCCGTGATGCTGACCACGTCAGAGCTGTCTGCGCCATAGGGGGCCATCAACACTCGCAGCAGATCGGCCAATGTTTCGCCGCGGCTGCCGCTGACCGGCATGGCGAATTCCTGAGCCCGGGCGAGTGCGCGAAGATTGGTGTTGAGCTCTTCGGCGAATTTCTGATTGGCCTCGTTCCCGCGTGATCGAAGCGAGATCAGCCCGGTGATCACGGAAAAGATGTTCTTGATCCGGTGTGCCAGCTCGCCCGCTAGCAATTCGCGTTCCTGCGACATCCGATAGCGATCGTCGATGTCGGTCAGCGTGCCAAACCAGCGCGCCGTGGCCGGATCATCGGTCGAGGGGACCGCGCGCGAGATGACATAACGATACGAGCCGTCGGCCTGACGCAGGCGCCATTCATCGGCAAATTCGCTCGCGGTCGTTATGGCTTGCTCAAACTTGGCCAAGGACGCCTCAAAGTCGTCGGGATGAATGAACGCGCGCCAATCATCCACGCTGCTGGGCGGCGCACCTCCGGTTACTTCGGTGAAGCGCGCGTTGAAATTGTCGAACACGGGGCCGGGCGCCGCCGACCAGGCGATATCGGGCACGCCGTCGAGGATGAACTGCACCCGCTCCGCGCTTTCCTTAAGCTCGAACACGGCGAGATGCGCTTGCCGATGCGCTTCCAATCGGCGCTTTACCGCATCGGCCAACACGATCAGGCCGTCTCGCTGAAACTCTGACAACCCCTTAGCGCGGGCCTTTGTATCTATCACGCATAGGGCGCCCATTGGAGCACCTTCGGAAGAGATCAGCGGCGCACCAACGTAATAGCGCAGATGCGAGTCCTCGCGCACCAAGGCGTAATCCCGGAACCGCGCGTCACTCGCCGCATCCAGAACCTCGAGCAGGTCATCGCCGAGCATGGTTTGCGCGCAAAAGCTGGTCGACCGCGGAGTTTCGGTGATGTCGAGCCCTTCGCTGGCGATAAAGCGCTGCCGCTCTTCTTCGACCAGGCTGACGGAAGCCGAGGGCGCGTCACACAATTTTGCGGCGAATCTGACCAGGCGAACCAATTCTGGATCGCCGCTGACACCGTCCAAATCAAAACTCGCCAGCACGCGCAGGCGGCTGCGTTCGTCACAAAATTCCTTTGCGGGCGACTGGTCAGATGGCCAGGGGGGCGAGTCCAAAAGTGTCAGAGACTTGGTCCTTTCAGGCTTCCCATACATGAAACGCGTCCGAGCTCAAATTGAGGATGAGCACCGAGGTATCGGCGCTCAGAAAGTTTGCGCTTAGCCTGCGCAATGATATGGCGGGCGGAACATATTATTTCACGCAAGGTAATGAAAAATGCGCGCTACCCCAGACTTTGACTTT
Source organism: Erythrobacter sp. S249 (assembly GCF_057364975.1). Taxonomy (NCBI): domain Bacteria; kingdom Pseudomonadati; phylum Pseudomonadota; class Alphaproteobacteria; order Sphingomonadales; family Erythrobacteraceae; genus Erythrobacter; species Erythrobacter sp. S249. The sequence goes on from NZ_CP200287.1 coordinate 2,103,699, forward strand.
CAACTCGGCGAAGCGGCGGAGATGATCCGCGACAGCGTTGGCCGGTTTGCCGATGAGCAGATCATGCCGCTGGCAGAGAAGGCCGACCGCGAAGACTGGTTCCCGCGCGAATTGTGGAAGCCGATGGGCGAGCTGGGCCTGCACGGGCTGACCGTGGATGAGGCCGATGGCGGCCTAGGCCTAGGCTATCTGGAGCATGTGATTGCGGTTGAGGAAGTTAGCCGGGCATCGGCCAGCGTGGGCCTATCCTACGGCGCGCATTCCAACCTCTGCATCAATCAGATCCGCCGCTGGGGCAATGAAGAGCAAAAGGCGAAATATCTGCCCGGCCTTATCAGCGGAGAGCATGTCGGATCGCTGGCGATGAGCGAGGCTAGCGCTGGCTCTGATGTCGTCTCGATGAAGCTCAAAGCAGAGGCGGTTCAGGGCGGATATGTGCTGAATGGCACCAAGTTCTGGATCACCAATGCGCCAGAGGCAGATACCTTGGTGGTCTATGCCAAGACCGACGGGAATGCGGGCTCGCGCGGGATCACTGCCTTCCTGATCGAAAAGGACGACGAAGGCTTCTCGATTGGTCAGAAAATCGACAAGGTCGGCATGCGCGGATCGCCCACGTCAGAGCTGGTGTTTGACGATTGCCACATTCCAGAAGGCCGCGTGATGGGCCCCGTAAACGGCGGCGTCGGCGTGCTGATGAGCGGGCTGGATTATGAGCGCGTTGTTCTCGCCGGGCTTCAGCTCGGCATTATGCAGGCCTGCCTCGATTGCGTCATTCCCTATCTTCGCGAGCGCAAGCAGTTCGGCAAGCCCATCGGCAGCTTCCAATTGATGCAGGCCAAGGTCGCCGACATGTATGTCGCGCTGCAATCGGCGCGCGCCTACACCTATGCCGTGGCAAAGGCGTGCGACGGCGATCAAACCACTCGGTTTGATGCAGCAGGCGTGATCCTGCTCGCGAGCGAAAACGCGTTTCGCGTCGCGGCCGAAAGCGTGCAGGCGCTGGGCGGTGCAGGCTACACTAAGGATTGGCCGGTAGAGCGCTACATGCGCGATGCAAAGCTGCTCGATATTGGCGCGGGCACGAACGAAATTCGCCGGATGCTGATCGGGCGGGAACTGATAGGGGCGGCGGGTTAACCAGCTGCGTGATGCCAACCATCGCCAAGATCATCTGGACCGGCGGCTTTGTGATCGGGACGGTCACGCATACGCTCGACATCTTCTATGGCGGCTGGCTACCTTATGATTTCCGTCCGTTGCCATGGAATATCTATTGGACCAGCCTTGTGTTCCTCGATCCACTCGCAGCTATGTTGATTTGGCTGCGTGAGCGCTGGGGCGTGGTGCTTGGCACATTGATCATGGCATCAAATGTATTGGTGAACGGCTACACTGCTTTTGTTGCCGGATACGAAGAATTCTATTTTAGCCTCACTTTGCAAAGTGCCTTTGCGGCATTTGTGTTTTTTGCTGCATGGGAGCATTGGCGAGGCTTGGAGAAGCAAGAGTAACAATGACCGCACCCGTTCTCACATCAAAACTCGACATTGAAAGCCCAGAGGCCAAGGCACGCGCTACGCATAACAAGGCGCTCGCCGCAGACCTGCGTTCGACGGTCGCGGAGGCGGCGCTTGGCGGTCCCGAGCGCAGCCGAGAGCGGCATGTCTCGCGCGGCAAGCTGCTGCCGAGGGAGCGGGTGGAGCGCTTGCTTGATCCTGGCTCGCCGTTCCTTGAGATTGGCCAGCTCGCCGCCAATGGTCTTTATGACACTGACATTCCCGGTGCGGGCATGATCGCAGGGATTGGCCGCGTGTCGGGCCGCCAAGTGATGATCGTGTGCAATGATGCGACGGTTAAAGGCGGCACCTATTATCCGATGACGGTGAAGAAGCACCTTCGCGCGCAAGAGATTGCCATGGAGAACCGCCTGCCGTGCATCTATCTGGTCGATAGCGGCGGGGCCAACCTGCCGCATCAGGCCGAGGTCTTTCCGGACCGCGACCACTTTGGCCGGATATTCTTCAACCAAGCCAATATGAGCGCGCAGGGCATTCCTCAAATCGCCTGCGTCATGGGCAGCTGCACCGCAGGCGGCGCCTATGTGCCGGCGATGTCGGACGAGACGGTGATTGTGCGCGAGCAAGGCACGATCTTCCTCGCCGGGCCGCCGCTGGTGAAGGCGGCAACGGGCGAGGAAATCACCGCAGAGGATCTGGGCGGCGGCGATCTGCACGCGAAGAAATCCGGCGTCGTTGATCACCTAGCCGAGAATGACGAGCACGCGCTGACGATTGTGCGCGATATCATCTCGCACTGCGCCCCCGCGCAGGCGGGGGCCTCCCTCGGATTGCATGAGATCCCCGCCTCCGCGGGGATTCACTCAGGCATCAAAGACCCGCGCCCGCCGAAGTTTGACGCGGACGAGTTGTACTCTGTCGTGCCCGATGATGTGCGCGCGCCCTATGATGTGAAAGAGATCATCGCGCGGCTGGTCGACGGCAGCGAATTTCACGAATTCAAAGCGCATTATGGCAGCACTTTGGTGTGCGGCTTTGCCCATATTTGGGGCATGCCGGTCGCGATCCTGGCCAATAATGGCGTGCTGTTTTCGGAAAGCGCGCAAAAGGGCGCGCATTTTATTGAGCTAGCGCAGCAACGCCGCATTCCGCTGCTGTTCCTGCAGAACATCTCCGGCTTTATGGTCGGCGGCAAATATGAAGCGGAGGGCATCGCCAAGCATGGCGCGAAACTGGTGACGGCAGTTGCGACCGCGACCGTGCCCAAGATTACCGTGGTGATCGGCGGGTCTTTCGGCGCGGGCAATTACGGCATGTGCGGGCGGGCGTACTCTCCGCGTTTCCTGTTCACCTGGCCCAATGCGCGGATCAGCGTGATGGGCGGAGAGCAAGCCGCATCCGTGCTCGCCACGGTTCACCGCGATGCTGACAAATGGTCGGAGGATGAAGCCGAGGCCTTTAAGGCCCCGATTCGGCAGAAGTATGAGGACGAAGGCAATCCCTACTACGCGACCGCGCGCCTGTGGGATGATGGGGTTATCGACCCCGCGCAGACCCGCGACGTGCTGGGCCTGGCCTTCGCCGCAACATTGGAAGCGCCGATCCCAGAGCGGCCAAGCTTTGGCGTGTTCAGGATGTGATGATGAAGCTTTGCCTGCCGGAAGGGCGCGTGCTCGCGATCAGTGAAGCAGAAGAGCTGAGCTCGGCATTGTTAGGATTGGCGCAAATCCCTGATGGCGGTGTGATTGAGCTGAAAGAAAATGAAAAGTACACGATCCGAGCCAAGCGGGATGATGCTTATTGGATCGTTACTGCGAAGCGGCGAGGTTGGTGGTTCCGGCAATTTCTAACGACTGGCGATTGGATTGACACTTCCAAACGAGTTCGCAAACCTTTCTGGGTTTATCGCGGGACATTGAGCGACGCGAAGGTCCGAACGGTCTTTCTGGAATTCTTTGAAGGCAAAAAGTTCAGCCAGCCAATCGAGGGGGCTTAACTGAAACCCTCATCCCTACCCTTGCGTAACTGTCTACAATAAGGGCACAACGCCCTCGCCCAGTTGCTGGGGGGAGAGAGAATTGACCGAAACCATACCGAGCGAAGAGCCGCGCAAACCGACGATCCTCTCGCGGATCGTGCGCCGTATTATCTTGGCGATCTACAAATTCCAGGGTTGGAAAATCGACACCAGACTGCCCAACATCCCGAAGTTTGTCATTGCGGGTGCGCCCCATTCCTCGAACTGGGATTTTGTGTTTTTTGTGGGTGCGACCGAGGCGGAAGATGTGCGGCCCAATTTCATGGGCAAGCACACGCTGTTCCAAGGGGTCTTGCGCAATTTCATGCTCGATATGGGCGGCGTTCCGGTTGATCGTACGAAAAGCAACAGTGCGGTGGAGCAGGTGGCTGAGGAGTTTGCAGCGCGCGAAAAATTGGCGCTGGTCATGGCCGCTGAAGGCACGCGGAAATCTGATGGCAGATGGAAGTCTGGCTTTTATCACATCGCGCAGGCGGCCAAAGTTCCTATCGTGCTGGCTTGGGTTAGCTGGGAAGACAGAGTTTTGGGTTTCAGCGAGCCGATGATCCCCAGCGGCAATTACGGCGAAGATTTGGCGAAAATTGCCGCTTGGCTCCGTTCAAAGCGCCCCGACTATCCGCGCTACAAAGTGCTGGAAGCTCAGGCTCAAGCGATCATCAACGGGACAGAGGCGATTTAAACACGGCCGAATGAAACGGCCCAGCGGGTAGTTTATCAGACCAGAGCTGCAATATGCCTTTAACACGCCCCGCCGCGGCCCTACATAAGCGTCTCGATTAGGAGGGTGGTCCAATGCCGTTGACCAAGCATGCAATTGAGAGCGAGCGTGAGCGGATCGCGCAGCTTGCGCTTGATCTGGTGGACCAGCGCGGCAGTGCAATTGAGATGCAGACCGTGATCGGTGAGAGCGGCCTGTCGCGCGCGCGCTTCGATGAAATTTACGAGAATGAAGATGACTTCTTTGACGCTGTCGCGGCGCGATGGCTGAAGCCGAACATTGCGGCGATGGAAGAAGTGATGGCGAGCGATCTGCCGCCAAACCGCAAGATTTACGAATTTTTCCGCCGCCGTTTCGTCATTTCGCGCGATCGCTACCGCGAGAACCCGGCATATTTCGCGATCATATGCGAGCTGGGCACTGCCAATTTCGAACGCATCCGCTCCAACATTGATCTGGCAGACCATTATCTGTGCGAGTTGATTGCAGAGGCTCAGGCCGATGGCTTCTTTGCCGGGCTGGAGATTGATCAGGCGCTGTCGCTTATCAATCAAATGGTCAGCATCTACACCCTGCCTGATGCTTTGGTGATGATGGGCGATAAGCTGACCGAGGAAAAACTCGCGCGGATTATCGATACGATCTTTGCCGGACTTTCAGGCGAAACGGGAACTAGCGCGGGCGGGGTAAACACCCTGCGCATCGCGCCCTAATCCTTGCGATCCCTAAATTGCAGCACATTGTTGGGGCGCGGCAGCGGGCGGCGCGGTTTGCTTTGATCAGACAAGGCGTACTTCAGGCTCGCCCCGATCATTAACGTGGATGTGGCGATCAGCGCCGCGGCCCAGAACCAATGCGGCAGCCACAGCGCCGCTTCAATCGCGCCGGTATCCGACAGCATGGAATTGCCGCCGATCACTGCGCGCTCGGTAAACAGATAGTCGAAATCGCGCAGCAAGCTCATCGCCGCCAGCATGCCGAGAAACTGCAGCGCAAAGCGGGCCAGCCCATCGGGCGCGCGCCACGCGATCACGCCGATCAGCATGCCCACCAGCGGTAGCATCGCCAGACCCACGCCGGAGCGGACATAGAACACCGTGGAGATTGCAATCGCTCCGGCCAGCGCAAACAGAGCCGGCCGCCAATATTTCGCATTGGCGCTAGCGAGGATCAGCGCCGCTCCAACCACGCTGGGCGCCAGCGGACCGCCAGCGGCAATCGCGGCTTTGGTAAAGGGGCCGGCATCACCGTCGAGGCGACTCTCGGCAACGCCCGATCCATCGGCATAGATCAGCAAGCGCTCAAATTCCTGACCGGTTAAAATCGCGGTCATCCCGTGCCCCATTTCGTGGAACCATGTGGTTAGGATTGAAAACGGATAGATGATGTAATTGCCAAACGGCAAAGCGGGGATGAACAGGATCACCACCACGGCCAGGATGAGCCGCCCGACCTGCTCGGCCTGGCTGCCGGGTTTGACCATAGACTGCATTACTGGGCGCTACCCGATATTGTTTGGCTGTCTCTCACCCATCCAACATGGGCAGGGCGAGCGAATTTTTCAATCCGCCAGCGGATCGGTGCGGCCGCGAGTGCCCTACAGATCAGGGTGCAGCGGGAACGCTTTCCTCGCCCTCGGCGCGCTGCTCCTGCAGGATCGACCAGCTGGCCAAGAACAGTCCCGCGACCAGCGGGCCCAGGACAATGCCGGAAAAGCCTGCAAAAGCGATGCCGCCCAATGTCGTGACCAGAATGATCCAATCAGGGATGCCGGTGTCGCGGCCCACCAATATGGGGCGCAGCACATTGTCTGCCATGCCGATGATCAGCGCGCCGGAAAACAGGACGAATACGCCCTGCCAGATCTCGCCCACCGCCAGCAGATACAGCGCCGCGGGCAGCCACACGAGCGCCGTGCCCACTGCCGGGATCAGCGAGAGTATCGCCATGACCACTCCGAAAAGAATCGCAGAGGGAATGCCCGCGATCCAGAATGTTGCCGCGCCTAGCGCACCCTGAACCAGACCGACAACCAGCGAACCTTTGATCGTGGCGCGCACGATGGAGAGGAATTTCTCGGCCAGACGGTCTGCAATCGGGCGCTCCAGTGGCAGGCTAGAGAGGATCGTCTCGCCCACCCGCTTGCCATCGCGGATCAGGAAGTATGTGACATACAGCCCGATCGTGAAGCTGAGGAAGAAGCCGAGCGCACCGCCGCCTACAGCGACCGCTTGGCGGGCGATGATCCCGGCGCTTTCGCCGATCACTTCCTGTGCGCGGGCCTGAAGATTGGAAAGGTCGGTCCAGCCTGCGGCTTCGAGGGACTCCCGGATCGACAGCGGCACAGCGGCATAGATGGTGTTGAACCAGGCGGCGATATCGATCTCGCCATTTTGGAACGCGGCTACGACCGTCGCGGCCTCGTCAATCACCAATCCGCCGATAAACATCGCCGGCAGCAACACCGCAAAGGTGATGATCAGCATGGTGATTCCAGCCGCCGGGTTCATCCGCCCGCCAACCCGCGCCAGCACCCAGCGGTGCAGCGGGCGAAACATCACCGCGGCCAGAGCAGCCCACAGCAGCGGGTTAAAAAACGGCCAGACAATCACTAGCAACAGGATGGTGACAGCGGCGACCAGCAATAGGAAGCTGGACTGCTCTAGCGGGGTTTTGTGATGGACTTCGCTCATAGCGTTCCATCTCGGCTAAAACACGGGCGGTTTCAAGAGTCTCCGCGCCATAAGGGCCACCAGCGATGACGGATGGGTAAGGGCTTTGGAGCCGCCGAGCGGCCCCGCTAGCCTCTACACATCCAGGTTCGCGACATTGAGAGCATTGTCCTGAATGAACTCGCGGCGTGGCTCCACCACATCGCCCATCAGGCGGGTGAAGATCTCGTCCGTCACGTCCGCATCTTCGACCTTCACTTGCAGCAGTACGCGCGCCTCTGGATCAAGCGTGGTCTCCCATAGCTGCTCCGCATTCATCTCGCCCAGCCCCTTATAGCGGCTGATCGAGAGGCCTTTGCGCCCAGCAGCCAGCACCGCATCGAGCAATTCTGTCGGGCGGGTGATCGCATCATCACCGTTGGCGGCGACCGGCGCATCATCGCTGCTCTCATCGCCCGCGTCGTCGCTATCGCTGGCGGTGGATTTCACCAGCACATTCGCCGTGTCGTAGACATCCGCCTCTTCGCCAGCGACGCTGTGCATTTTGCGTGCCTCGGCGCTTTCGAGGAACTTTGCCTCAAACAAATGCGCATCGGTGACCCCGCGCCACAGGCGCTCAAAGGCGATGCTGCCATCTTCGGTGCGGCGCGCGCTCCATTTCGCATCGGCATCGCCTGATTGCAGGCGCGCGGCGGCTTTATCGAGCGCTTCAGCAGAGCCGAGATCATCGGGATCGAACACACCAGCGAGGGCCATCGCCTCGACAATGGCCGAGTTATAACGGCGCGGTGCGAAGGCGATGAGGTTGCGCATGCGCAGTGCGTGATCGACCAGCGCCTCCAGCTCATTGCCGCTGCGCTGCGCGGCTCCGCTGTCGAGGACGCGTCCCTGCAATCCGCCTTGGATCAGATAGCGATCAAGCTCGCGGTCGTCCTTCAGATAGACCTCGCTGCGGCCTTTCGCGACCTTATACAGCGGCGGTTGAGCGATGAAGAGGTGCCCGGCTTTCACGATCTCCGGCATCTGCCGGTGGAAGAAGGTGAGCAGCAGCGTGCGGATGTGCGCGCCGTCGACGTCAGCATCGGTCATGATTACAATTTTGTGATAGCGCAGCTTTTCAAGGTCGAACTCATCGCGAATGCCGGTGCCCATCGCCTGGATCAGCGTGCCGACCTCTTTCGAGGAGATGATCCGGTCAAATCGTGCGCGCTCCACATTGAGGATCTTACCTTTGAGCGGCAGGATCGCCTGGGTCTTGCGGTCGCGCCCTTGCTTGGCAGAACCGCCAGCGGAATCGCCCTCTACTAGGAACAGTTCGGCCTTTGTCGCGTCGCGTTCCTGACAATCCGCGAGTTTACCGGGGAGGGATGCGACCGACATTGCGCCCTTGCGGCTCATTTCGCGAGCGCGCTTGGCCGCTTCGCGAGCGGCGGCGGCATCGATGATCTTCTGGATGATGATCTTTGCCTCGGCTGGGTTTTCCTCCAGCCATTCGGTCATCTTTTCGCCCATCAGCGATTGCAGCGGCTGGCGCACTTCAGAGCTGACCAGCTTGTCTTTGGTCTGCGACGAGAATTTCGGGTCAGGCAATTTGACGCTGACGATGGCGGTCAGCCCTTCGCGCATATCTTCGCCTGATAGCGTGACCTTCTCTTTCTTGAGCAGGCCGCTGGACGCAGCATAATTGTTGAGCGTGGTGGTCAGCGCCGCGCGGAAGGCCGCGAGGTGCGTGCCGCCATCGCGTTGTGGAATGTTGTTGGTGAAGGTGAGGACGTTTTCGTAATAGCTGTCGTTCCACTCCAGCGCGACGTCGATCCCAATGCCTTCCTTCTCAGCCGAAACAGAAATCGGATTGGTGATCAGCGCCTCTTTATTGCGGTCAAGATAGCGCACGAATGCGGCAATCCCGCCCTCGTAGAACAGGTCATGCTCCTGCACTTCCTCGCCGCGATTGTCGCGCAGGAGGATGCGGACACCGGAATTGAGGAAAGCAAGCTCGCGGTAGCGGTGCTCCAGCTTGTCAAAGTCGTATTCGGTGACGTTTTTGAACGTGTCGTTCGAATGATGGAAGGTGACGCGCGTCCCCTTTTTAAACCCGTTATCGTCCGGGTTTTGATCCACCTTGGGCGCATCACCCAGAATTTCGAGGCTGTTCACCGCCTCGCCGTGTTCAAAGCGCATCCAATGCTCTTTGCCGTCGCGCCAGATTTTCAGCTCCAACCATTCAGACAGAGCGTTGACCACAGACACGCCCACGCCGTGCAGGCCGCCAGAAACCTTATAGGCGTTGTCGTCAGAGGTGTTTTCAAACTTACCGCCCGCGTGCAGCTGGGTCATGATGACCTCTGCGGCGGAAACGCCCTCTTCCTTGTGCATGCCAACGGGAATGCCGCGGCCATTATCTTCGACGCTGACGCTGCCATCGGCGTTCATCTCGATCAGAACGAGGTCGCAATGCCCCGCGAGCGCTTCGTCAATCGCGTTGTCTGACACCTCAAACACCATATGGTGCAGGCCCGATCCGTCATCGGTGTCGCCGATATACATGCCGGGGCGTTTGCGCACCGCATCAAGGCCTTTGAGAACCTTGATCGAATCGGCGCCATATTCGCCCTGTTGTTTTTCCGGCCTGGAGCCAGTTTCAGGAGTGTTTTCGGGTGTTTCTGAGGTGTTGTCGTCCATGCCCATCATATAGGCGCTCTGCGGGCGAACCCCAAGCGAATGCAGGGTAGAGTTCGAGGTTTTCCACTGTCCGCCTGAAACCGGATTTTTGGGCTTGGTCTGGCGGGGGTTTTGTCGCTGTCGCCGGGCTGATCTTTGCGTGGTGAACGGGCGCGAAGAAACTGCGTCGCCGGCTTGAAGCATTGCGCGGCGCGCGCTGACCATTAAGGTCCGCCGATATGACAATCGACACAATGCTTGCCCGTCTGACGCAGCCCTATGGTTCGTTCTCCGAAACCCTTAGCGCTTGGGCTGAAATTCAGCCTGATAAGCCCGCATTGCTTGATGAGCAGGGCTCGGTCACTTGGGCTGAGCTGGATGCGCTGACCGCAAGGCTGGCTGCGCGGCTGGTGGAGACGGGGCTGGAGCGCGGGCAATCGGTCGCGATCCTTGGCACGTCCTGCATCAACTACGCCTTGGTGTTTCTGGCCGCCGTGCGCGCGGGCGGCGTGGCTGCGCCGCTGACGACCAGCGCATCGCCAGAGCAACTGGCTGGCATGGGACAGGATTCGGGCGCGCAGCATCTGTTTATTGACAGCGCGAAGGCGGATGAGCTGGGCGCTGGGTTTCTGACAGAGCTTGAGCATGTCCCGCTTGAAGATGTGCGCAGCTGGATGGCGCCCGCTGGTACGCTTGCACCTAAGTTCGAGCCTGATCCCAAAGACGCCTTCAACATTATCTATTCCAGCGGGACGACCGGCATTCCCAAGGGAATCGTTCATTCGCATCAAATGCGCTGGCGGCAATTCGCCGCGACCGCTGCCTCTTATTTGGAGGCGGGGCTGGAGGTCCGCTCGCTCGCCAGCACGCCGCTCTATTCCAACACGACCATGGTCGCCTTTCTGCCGCCACTGCTGGCGGGCGGGACGGTGCGCATTATGGGCAAATTTGATTGCGAACGCTGGCTCACCCACGCTCAGGCGGATCGCAGTAATGTGACTATGCTGGTGCCGGTGCAATATCAGCGTTTGATGGATTTTGCACAGTTTGACGATTTTGATCTTTCGTCGCTTGCACTCAAATATTGCACCTCTGCGCCGTTTTCCGCTGAGCTGAAGCGCGAAGTGCTTGCGCGCATGCCGGGCGGGCTGATCGAGATCTATTCGATGACGGAAGGCGGGGTTGTGTGCCTGCTCGCCTGTCACGAATTTCCGGACAAGCTGCACACGGTCGGGCGGCCCGCGCCGGGCAGCGAGCTTAAAGTGCTGGATGATGAAGACAAACCCGTGCCCGTTGGCACGCCAGGCAATCTGATCGGGCGATCCCAAACCATGATGGCGGGCTATAAAAACCAGCCTGGCAAGACCGCAGAGGCCCAATGGAACGATCCCGCGACCGGCGAAGCGTGGATGCGGATGGGCGACATTGGCCGCGTTGATGAGGATGGCTTTGTCGAGCTGGTCGGCCGGGCCAAAGACATGATCATCTCTGGCGGGTTCAACATTTACCCCAGCGATCTGGAGGCGGAGCTGGAGAAAGAGGCTGACGTGCTTGAGGCCGCAGTGGTCGGCATCGCGTCAAAGCAATGGGGCGAGACCCCGGTCGGCTTTGTGGTTCTGGAAGGGGCGGCGCGTGACGTGGCTGAGATATGCGGCGCGGTGAACGCGCGGCTGGGCAAGACCCAGCGATTGTCACGCTTGCACGCTATCGCGGAAATGCCGCGCAGCCACATTGGCAAATTGCTGAAGACTGAGCTGCGCGAGCGGGCAGAGGCGCTCGCCGAATAGGCTGAGCGCTGCAAACTCAGAGCGTTTCTTTGAAGAGGGGGGATGCGCGGCCACCAGCCTTTCAGGGGGGTCAGGGGGGTGAGCCGGTGACCGCGCATTGTGTTGGCTCAAGTCAGGGTGGTCTTGAGCGTACACTATGAAGTTCGCGGGGTTTGCCGATTGGGTTACAAGCGCCTGCGGACTTTTTTCATTTCCGGCATCTTTTCGATCAGGGATCTGAAAAGATTGGGAAATTATTTTCAGATTTTAGACGAGAATAGCCTGAAGCGAAGCGCCGCTAACGGCGAGGGCAACGGTCAGGGCGAGAATTTTCTCAGAGATGATACGCATTTTGAATTCCTTTAAATGGGTCGTGAACTTGGTGTCAGCGGTTAGTTCGCAAGGGCCGCAATAAAGTTACATAACGCCATGCGTTCATTACGCATCTTCGATCACATATGTCGCAGACGGTCAGGCGCAGTGGAAGCATCGCGCCGCATATGCGCCGCAATTTGAGGCCGTTCCGTTCGATATGTAGATCGCAGGCAATCGAGACGCGGCCGCCATTGGGGCCGAGTGTGGGCCCTGAGGGAGGACAAGCCGGCCGCGTCTCTTATGCCTGCTGGGCTTATCGCCCCCTTCGCACGGGAAGGGAGGGTCCGCATTATGCGCCTGAGGTAGGGCGCTGGCGGGCGGGCCGGGTCGGGCTGGGCCGTGCGGCGCGATTGCTCGCGCCTCAGGTCTTCCGCGTCCGCTGGCTCGCTTGGCCCCGTACCGGGGGCGATAAGCAGGCTGGCGATGGCTAGCGGGGGAAGCTTTGCCAACGCCTTTGCGACAACGAAAAGAGCGGGAGAGGAGGCTCGTTTCGTTGTTGCAAGAGCCAAATGGTGTTTCACGCAATCGAACACAAATGCCAAAATTCGCAAAACATTTGCGTTTTTTGCAACATAACTGATGCACGCTTCGCATGATTGCGCAAAGCCGCGCGCGCGCCACTAGACTTGGCCGCAGCCGCTGCTTAACCCGGCCCGCATGTCAGACACCCATACGCCCGATTCCATCCTGATCGTCGATTTCGGCAGCCAAGTGACCCAGCTGATCGCGCGCCGCGTGCGCGAGGCCGGGGTCTACTCAGAGATTGCCCCCTTCACCCAGGCGGAGGAAGCCTTTCACCGGATGAAGCCGAAGGGCATTATCTTGTCCGGCTCGCCAGCCGGCGTTCCGGATGAGGGTAGCCCGCGCGCGCCGCAGGTCTTGTTTGATGCCGGCGTGCCGATACTGGGCATTTGTTATGGCCAGCAAGTGATGTCGCATCAGCTTGGCGGCGAAGTGCGGCGGGGCCATGAAACGGGTGAAGGCGGCGAGTTTGGCCGTGCGTTCCTGACCGTGACGAAATCCTGCGCTCTGTTCGATGGCCTCTGGGCCGAGGGTGAGCGGCATCAGGTGTGGATGAGCCACGGCGATAAGGTCACTAAATTCGCCCCCGGTTTTGAGATTGTTGCGACCAGCGACGGCGCGCCCTTCGCCGTCATCGCCGATGAGCAGCGCCAATATTACGGCACGCAATTCCACCCAGAGGTCGTCCACACGCCCGATGGCGGCAAGCTGCTGGCAAACTTCGTGCATAAGGTCTGCGGGCTGGCGGGCGATTGGACCATGGCCGCTTACCGCGAGACAAAGATCGCCGAAATCCGCGAGCAGGTTGGCTCTGGCCGGGTAATTTGCGGCCTATCCGGAGGAGTCGACAGCTCTGTTGCCGCAATTCTGATCCACGAGGCAATCGGCGATCAGCTGACCTGTGTGTTCGTCGATCATGGCTTGCTGCGCCTCAACGAGCGAGAACAGGTCGAGAGCCTGTTCCGCGATCATTACAACATTCCGCTGGTCGTGGTGGACGCAGAGGACCGCTTTATGGCGGGCCTTGACGGCGTCTCCGATCCGGAGGCGAAGCGCAAATTCATCGGCGGCGAATTTATCGCCGTGTTTGAGGAAGAGGCGAACAAATTGGGCGGGGCCGATTTCCTCGCGCAGGGAACGCTCTATCCCGATGTGATCGAAAGCGTCTCTTTCACCGGCGGGCCATCGGTGACGATCAAGAGCCACCATAATGTTGGCGGCCTGCCAGAGCGGATGAAGATGGAACTGGTCGAGCCGCTGCGCGAATTGTTCAAGGATGAAGTGCGCGCGCTGGGCCGGGAACTGGGCCTCGACGAGCAATTCGTTGGCCGCCATCCCTTCCCCGGTCCAGGCCTCGCGATCCGCATTCCGGGCGAGGTGAACAAAGAACGCTGCGATATCCTGCGCAAGGCGGATGCGATCTATCTCGAAGAAATCCGCAACGCCGGATTGTACGATGCGATCTGGCAGGCGTTTGCCGTTCTGCTGCCGGTCAAAACCGTCGGCGTGATGGGCGACCACCGCACCTATGACAATGTCTGCGGCCTGCGCGCGGTCACCAGCACTGACGGCATGACGGCCGATGTCTATCCGTTCGACGCGAGCTTCCTAACCGGCTGCGCAACCCGCATCGTCAACGAGGTGCAGGGCATCAACCGCGTGGTCTATGACTACACCAGCAAACCGCCCGGGACTATTGAGTGGGAATAGGCTTTCCTGCAACCAAATGCCGTGCTGAAACGTAAACATTGCAGGTAGTGAATTCGCTGTTCTCACTTAAGAGGTTTACTTCGTGACCAATTTCTTTCGCCCCGCCGCCGCTGCATCCCTTCTCGGCCTCGCCGCTTGCTCTCAAGCCCCCGCTGTGCCCGCTGCTGTGACGCAGGGGACATGGGCGCTGGATGCTGAGGCATCAGAGCTGTCCTATGTTTCGATCAAGGCGGATGAGATCGCTGAGATCAACAGCTTTGAAACGCTCTCCGGTAGTGTCGCCGCCGATGGCGCAGCGACCATCGAAATAGACCTCGCCTCGGTTGAGACCGGGGTGGATATCCGCAACGAACGGATGCGCGACATCTTCTTCATCGTCGCGGACAATCCCACCGCGACCGTGAGCGCGCAGATTGACCCGGCGGCGTTTGAAGGCCTCGCTGTTGGGGCCAGCACCGATGCAACGCTGGATGGGACACTGTCGCTTAAAGGTGCAGAGGCTCCGTTTCAGGCCGAGGTGACAGTCACACGCATCGGCGAAAACCGCGTTATGGCAGTCTCGGACGCGCCTGTGATCGTAGAGGCTGCGCGGTTGGATCTCACCGATGGGCTGGACCAATTGCAAGAGCTCGCTGGACTACCGTCGATCACGCCGATTGTGCCCGTGACATTCAGCCTGACTTTCGAACGCTAGACACGCCCCGCCTTTGCCCACCATCTTCACCCACGCCATTGTCCCGCTAGCCATCGCTGCTGCCGCTGGGCGGGGGCGTATTTCGCCTAAGCTTGCCATTGCCGGGGCCGCCTTTGCGATCCTGCCGGACGCCGATGTCATCGGCTTTCCGCTTGGGATCGATTATGCGCATGAATGGGGCCACCGCGGCGCGACGCATTCGCTCGCCTTTGCCGCATTGTTTGCCGCCGCCACCGCGCTGATCTGGAAAGAGGCGCGACATTTGGGCGCCTGGGCTTTCCTGACCTTTGCGATGGCCAGCCACGGGCTGCTCGATACGCTGACCAATGGCGGGTTGGGCGCGGCATTGTGGTGGCCGGTTGATAACACGCGCATCTTTGCGCTTTACACGCCGGTGCGCGTCTCGCCGATTGGGGCGAATTTCTTCTCCGCGCGCGGGGTGGCGACACTGGCCTCTGAGCTTCGATGGATTTGGCTGCCCTGCATTGCACTTGCGCTTGCCGGGTGGGGGCTGCGGCGCGTATCGCGAGGCAATGCAACTCGACCTCGGCTCTGATCCGCGCACCGAAATTCTGCGCCGTTTGCAGGCGGGGCTGACCGCGACTTTCGGACGGATCATTCGCCCGGATGATAAGCGCCGCGATCCTGTGTGGGTGCTAGTGCACGGAGTGATCGGGGCGCAAACCAAGACGGCGGCCTCCAACGCATCGACCGACGCCTTGCTGGCGGAATATGGATCGTGGGAAGCGGTGGCCGAGGTGGATGAGGCAAAACTGGAGGCGCGATTGCAGCGGCAGACCTTCCCCAGCGTCGCGGCCAACCGGCCCAAGCAGTGCCTGAACGCGATTATGGAAGAGCGCGGCTCGGTGGATTTGCGGCATCTCTCCAACCTGCCCACCGAGGAGGCAATGGCGTGGCTGGAGACGCTGCCCGGTGTCGCGCGCAAGAACAGCGCAGGGGTGATGAACGCCAGCACCTTCAACCGCAAAGCGATGGTGATTGACGGGCATCACCGGCGGATCATGCAGCGTATGGGGATTGTCCCGGCCAAGGCAGACACCGCGCGCACTTATGATGCGCTGATGCCGATTGTGCCGTCTGAATGGAGCGCAGAAGATATGGACGAGCATCACCTGCTGCTCAAGAAATTGGGTCAGACCCATTGCCGCCCGCGCAAGGCCGCTTGTGAGGGATGCCCTGCGCGCGACAATTGCGACACGGGCCGGGCGGAGCGGCCATGAAGGGCGGTGCGCTGATGACGGCATTGCTAGCTGCGCTGGCGGTCGCCGCCTTTGCTGGCAATTCGCTGCTGGCGCGGGCCGCTTTGGCAGATGGCGCGATTGAGGCGGGGGCCTATTCCGCGATCAGACTGGCGTCGGGCGCATTGGTGCTGCTGCCGTTTCTTGGTGCGAGGCCATCGGGTCGCGATTTGCCCGGAGCGTTTGCGCTTGCGGCCTATGTCGCCGGATTCTCGCTCGCCTATCTCCATCTGGGCGCAGGGATCGGTGCGCTGATCCTGTTTGGCTTTGTCCAGGCGACGATCATCACCATCGGCGTGGTGCGCGGCGAGCGATTGATCATGCGCGGCTGGCTCGGCCTGATGATTGCGCTGGGCGGCTTGATCTATGTGCTCGCGCCGTGGGAGGCGGGGCGCAGCGCGGCGGGCCTCTTGCCCGGACTGCTGATGGCGGGCGCGGGCATGGCCTGGGGCGTGTACACTCTGATCGGGCGCGGCTCTGGCGCTGCGCCGGGCGGGGCGACGGGCAGCACCGCGAGGTATTTCCTGATCGCTAGTGTGATCGTCGGGCCGATGCTCTTGCTCGACAGCACCATGCCGCGCTGGGATGGCGCGCTGCTGGCGGTGGTCTCTGGCGTGGTCACCTCGGCGCTGGGCTATGTCGTTTGGTACAAGGTCGCGCCCAAACTCGGCCTGGCAACGGTCGCCAGCGTGCAATTGGCAACACCGGTCGTCGCGGCGCTGGGCGGGGCATTGTTCCTGGCAGAGGCGCTGACAATGGGCGTCGTCATTGGCGGCGCGCTGATCTTGGGCGGCATTGCGCTAACGGTGAATGCGGCGGCACCTCGAGATCAGTAGCACTGCGGAACTTTGCAACGGCCCGCTCGCTGATAAGGCATGCTGAGCGAAACCGAGATTGAGACCGTCTATCGCCGTTTGTCAGAGGCCATGCCGGGGCGGACGAAGAATGCGAAGGGGCCAAAGGGGCAGCCCGATGCCTTTCGCTCCTGCATCTCTTGCATGCTGTCTGCGCAATCGCTCGATCGCAACACGGCCGCCGCGACGAAGGCTCTGTTCAAGCTCGCCAAAACGCCTGAAGATATGCTCGCGCTGGAGGATGAGGCGATTGCCGAAGCGATCAAACCGTGCGGGCTCTACAACAATAAGACCCGCAATATCCGCAAGTTTTGTGGCGCTCTGATTGAGGAGCATGGCGGCGTGGTGCCGGACACGCGCGAGGGCTTGATGAGCCTGCCTGGCATCGGCCGCAAATGCGCCGACATCGTGATGAGCTTTACCTTTGGCAAAGGCGTGATCGCGGTCGACACTCATGTGCACCGGGTGTGCAATCGGATCGGTCTGACCGAAGCGAAGACGGCGGAGAAGACCGCGCAGCAGTTGGAGGCGCGCAGCCCAGAGTGGTCGCTCGCCGATGGGCATTTCTGGCTGATCCAGTTTGGCAAGAAAGTGTGCCGCGCGCGCCTGCCCAAATGCGAAATCTGCGTGGTTAGCGATCTGTGCGAGACCGGGCCGATTGAGAAGGCATAAAGCTGACGCTACGGCTTAGGGCGGCGGCGAAACGGCGCTTGCAAGTGCGGCGAAACTCCGCTTGTTTCCCCGTCAAACAACGACTCCGGGAGAACCACAGCCATGAAAACCGCAATCACCGAAATGTTCGGCATTCAGCACCCAATTATCCAGGGCGGCATGCATTATGTTGGCTTTGCCGAGATGGCGGCGGCGGTTTCCAATGCGGGCGGGCTGGGGATTATCACTGGCCTGACGCAAAAGACGCCGGCGGATCTCGCGAATGAAATCGCGCGCTGCAAGGATATGACGGACAAGCCGTTTGGCGTGAACATCACCATCCTGCCGACGCTGACCCCGCCAGACTATCCGGCGATTGTGAAGGCCGTGATCGAAGGCGGCGTGAAAGTGGTTGAGACCGCTGGCCGCAATCCATCGGAATTGCTTCCCCCACTGAAGGATGCCGGGATCAAGGTGATCCACAAATGCACCAGCGTGCGGCACAGCCTGAAAGCGCAAGAGATCGGCTGTGATGCCGTTAGCGTTGATGGCTTTGAATGCGGCGGCCACCCGGGTGAAGATGATATTCCAAACTTCATCCTGCTGCCGCGCGCCGCGGATGAGCTGGAAATTCCGTTCGTATCCTCTGGCGGCATGGCGGATGGCCGTTCACTCGTCGCCAGCCTGGCAATGGGGGCGCAGGGCATGAATATGGGCACGCGCTTTATCGCCACCCAAGAAGCGCCCGTGCACGAAAACGTGAAGAAGGCGATTGTCGCCGCCTCCGAGCTCGACACCCGCCTGGTGATGCGCCCGCTGCGCAACACAGAGCGCGTGATGACCAACGCCGCTGTTGAGCGCCTGATCGAGAAGGAAAAGCGGCTCGGCGATGATCTCAAGTTTGAAGACATCCTTGAAGAGGTCGCAGGCGTCTATCCGTCGATCATGATGGAAGGCGACATGGACAAGGGAGCGTGGAGCTGCGGCATGGTGGCCGGCCTGATCAATGATATTCCAACCTGTCAGGAATTGATCGATGGCATCATGAGCGAGGCGGAAACGATCCTTGCGCGCATGAACGGGCAAATGGCCGCGGGCTGATTTTTGGACCGCTTAGGCGGTGCCGATTCGCGGCTGGCGCGCTGATTGGTGGGCGCCGCCGCTGCGTAAACTTTCCTATGGATTAACCATTAGTGCAGACCACGTAAGGGCGCGCGCGGCAATTGTGCTGAGCAAATCCTTACCGCGTGACTGCGTAGTCAACCGAATGAAAAAAGCGGAACCTTTCGGGTAGTTAGGTTTTACAGCGCGCCGGAAACGGCCTGCTGCGGGATCGACAACTTGGAAACGCTGCACCGGCGGAGGAGCTGGCGCATAATCGGGGACTGCCCATGCAGGAATTTATCGCACTTGAAGTTTGGATTTTAGCGATTGCAGCGCCCTGCATTCTCAGCTGGGTCCTCGGAGAAGTTCACGGCGCCGCGCGGGTGCGCAGCTATATGGAGCAGCGCCTGCCCACGGTGGAAGAAGCCGCGAGCATTGCCGGCACACCGGGCAGTTTCACGATGCAAAGCCGCGCGCTTGCCGCAGCCGAAGAGCCCCGCTCTACCGCGCGGCCCGGCCGCGGCCTAGCCGCCGCCAATGCCGCACTGGGCAGCGCAATCGACGCCGCCATCCGCCCGCAGCGAGTTATTGCCGCAACGCGTGACCTATCGGCCACCGAGCGCAGTGCGCTTTACAAGGAAATGCCAACGCGGGCACAGCGCAGCGAAGAGGCCGATTGGCGCCGCAAGGAATTGGCCGCTTTGCTGCTTGAGAACGAAGGGCGATTGGCACCAGAGGCCGCCGAAGTGCTGAGCCAATATAAGGTGTCGGTGACGCAAATGGCCGAGGCCAATATCCAGAAAGATCTGGATGACGCCTTGGCTGCATTTGCGCCGCCGATTGATGAACCGCGCCCGCGCAGCCGCGCTTACCGAGACGCTTTGGAAGTACGCTATCAAACTGAGGTGCAGGAACAGATTGCCTGCCCCGCACGCTCAGTAAATGCTTGAGGCCGAAGCCTTAGCCGTCGGCGTTTTCCGGCGTCTTGACGCGGGTGTAGGGTACAAAATCTTCAAAGAAGACCGCGCCTGTGAAGAAACCGCTGAACCGGTCAACCGTGGTGATTTGATCGAGGCGGCATAGCTGGGATGAGCCGAACTTGCGGATCACCAGAATGTCATCATCATCGATGCTTTCCGGGCGCCGGGTGCGCTGAACATAGATCGTATTGCCACTGCCATAGACATAGGCTGTGTCATTGATTGTGCGCATTCTGCGGTTGGCTTGCTCGCGGATACATCGCACCGGTTCACCGGCGACGCGTCCTTCGAGCATTTTTTGAAGTTTCTCTTCGCCGGTGGGCTTGTCTTTGGCCATCACAGCAGGGGCGCCAAACGCAGCGGCACCGGCCAGGCTGGCGGCTGCAAGGGCGAGAAATTTAGACGAGCGAACCATAAACATTCTCCTACGCTAAGACCCTTAAGACTAGCAGATAAAGCGTTTCAGGTGAACGATGGCTGACTATGTAAAGCGAGGCACCGAGGCCGCGAAATTGCTGCTGGCTGCTCCGCCAGCAAGCGCAGTGTGCCGATCACCGGTGGCCGGGGTCGCCGCCTTCGGAAATGTCGGGCAGGCTCGCTTGATCCACGCCGTCAGCTGGGCCGCCCTTCAGGACGAAGCGCCGGTCGCAATAGCCGCAATCGACATAGCCGTGCTCGTCAATCTCCAGATAGATGCGCGGATGGCCCAAGGCGGCGGGGCGATAGTCCTTGCCGCCGCGAATGCCGCTGGCCCCGTCACAGCTTACGCGGCGGGTTTCAACGATCAGCACTTCTGGTGGAGCGGTATTCATAAGGACGCGCGATAATCGCGAAGCGGCGCAAATTCAATCTTTCGTTTGCACGTTTTGGCGGATGACAGGTTGGGCGCAAGGCTTGCACCAATGCAGCGCTTCTTTATGGCTTGCGCGCATGAGCAACGAACCCGCCATTTCGATCCGCAATCTCACCAAAAGATACGCCGCACCCAAAGGCGCGACAGGCGCTGATGCCGCTGGCAAGCTGGCGCTGAATGATGTGAGCTTTGATGTGCCGCAGGGCCAGATATTCGGCCTGCTTGGCCCCAATGGTGCGGGCAAATCCACGCTGATCAACACGCTCGCCGGGCTGGTGAACAAGACCAGCGGCAATGTGAACATCTGGGGCTTTGACATTGATAGCCAGCGCCGCAACGCGAGCCGCGCGATTGGCATTGTCCCTCAGGAAATTGTGTTCGACCCGTTCTTCACGCCTTACGAAGTGCTGCATAACCAAGGTGGGTTTTATGGCATTCCGGCCGCCGATCGGCGCAGCGAAGAATTGCTCGCCGCGGTCCGCCTCGCTGACAAGCGTGATGCCTATGCCCGCACCTTGTCGGGCGGGATGAAGCGGCGGCTGCTGGTGGCAAAGGCCATGGTGCATTCGCCGCCGATCCTGGTGCTGGACGAGCCGACCGCCGGGGTTGATGTGGAATTGCGCCGCCAATTGTGGGAGCTTGTCACCCAGCTCAATGATGACGGCGTCACGGTCGTGCTGACTACGCATTACCTTGAGGAGGCGGAGGAACTCTGCGACCGGATTGCGATCATCAACCACGGAGAGCTGATTGCGGATAAACCCACGCGCGAACTGGTGGATATGGCGCGCGAGAAAATCGTTGCCGTCACAGTTGATGCCGACCTTACCGAGGCGCCCTCGCACGAGGCCTTCACCAAGGTGGAGCTCGCCGGCGAGCGCGGGGTCGAGGTGACGTACGACAAAGACGAGCTCAACGCAGGCCAAGTGCTGGCAATCCTGCAAAGTCAGGGCCTGACGATTGAGGATGTGACCACCCGCGAGGCGGACCTGGAGGATGTGTTCGTCCAGCTCACGAGCTAGCGGAAGATCGGCATGACGGCGACCTATGACCGGATCGGGATCGACTATGCGAACCTGCGCAGGCCAGACCCGCGAATAGCGGCGCAGATAGAGCAGGCGCTTGGACCTGCGGAGACGATCCTCAACGTGGGCGCAGGCGCGGGTTCCTATGAGCCACTTGGCCGTCAAGTCACCGCGATTGAGCCATCTGCAGAAATGATTGCGCAGCGTGCCAAAGGCGCGGGGCCAGCGATCCAGGGCAGCGCGGAACACCTGCCCTTTGCGGACAATTCGTTCGATGCGGCGATGGCAGTGCTGACCGTGCATCACTGGTCCGATCAAGCAAAGGGCCTTAGCGAAATGCGCCGTGTGTCGGGCGGGCCGGTGGTGATCCTAACCTATGATCCCACATTCCGAGGCGTCTGGTTGGCGGATTATTTTCCAGAGCTGGTCACACTGGATGATGGCCAAATGCCGCCACTGGAAAATTATGCCGCTGCGCTGGGACAGGTCAAAATTGTCACCGTGCCCATCCCGGCTGATTGTACTGACGGCTTTCTCTATGCCTTCTGGCGTAGGCCCGAGGCTTACCTCGATCCCAAAATCCGACGCGGCATGTCGTCATTCTGGAGAATCGCCGGAGTTGAAGAGGGGCTGGCTCGGCTAGAGGCGGACCTTGCCTCTGGCGTCTGGGCAAGCCGCTATGCTGATCTGCTGGATCAAAACAGCTATGATGCGGGATATCGTCTGATTGTCAGCGAGGGATGAAGGAACGGATATGCGCGCTTTGACTAAGAGATCGGCCAGCACAAGAGCGGCACTGGCCCTTTGCGCCTCTAGCCTACTCGCGGCCTGCGGGGCGGCCAGCATTGGCAGCGATGCGCAGGCTTCCACCGCCGACACAGAGGCTAACGTGGCCACCAACATCCCTCGCGGTGAACAGCCCGCCCAATGCCCGAGCGAAGGCGCGGCCTTGCAAGTGCTGGGCAGCGGCGGCCCGATTGCCGAGGCGGACCGTGCCGGCACCAGCTATCTGCTATGGATCGATGGCGAGGCGCGGCTGCTGATTGATGCAGGGTCGGGCAGCTTCCTGAGGTTTGCGCAGGCGGGCGGTACGGTCGCGACGCTCGATGCGATATTCCTCACGCATCTTCATGCAGACCACGCTGGCGACGTCATCGACATCCTCAATTCCGGCGGTTTTGAAGGCCGCAGCGAGCCTTTGGCCGTGGTCGGCCCCGCTGACGCGCCGCGCTTTCCCAGTACCAGCGAATTCTTCGCGCGCTTGCTTGGCAAAGATAGCGGCGCATTTGCCTATAACGGCGGATATGGCGACGGCTCAGAGGGCAAGCCAAAGCTCGACATCCGCGATGTCCGCTCGTTTGAGGGGAATGGCGATGTGACCCCGCTCGATGTGTCGAATGATTTTTCCGCCTTTGCTTATCCGGTGGCGCACGGCGTTGTCCCGGCGCTGGCGTATGAGGTGAAGATTGGCGAGAAGGCCTTTGTGATCACCGGGGATCAAAACGGGCGGACAATGTTCAACCTCATCATGGACGAGGCGAAGCCAGACATCCTGTTCGCGCATCATGTGATCAATGGTCAGCCGGGCCAACCGCGCGGCCTGCACCGCACGCCGCAGCAGATTGGTGAGTTGGCCGCTGCGATGAAGCCAGCACGCGTCGTGCTGACCCATAATATGAAGCGGTCATTGGATGATCTGGACAATGGGCTGGCCGCGATTGCCCAGAATTACACTGGCCCGGTCAGCGTCGCACAGGATTTGGACTGCTACGCGCTTTAACCTGCGTTCAAGCGGTCGATATCCTGCCGCAGCTGGCTCTTGCGAAAGCCGCCGCCTGAGATCAGGCGCTTCCAATCGGCGAGATGATCAAAATGCTGCAATTGCCGGTGGTAATAATTGACATATTCGAGCACCGCAAAAACACCGGCGAAGGTCGCGGCCCAGCGGTCGGCTGTGCCCACCGCGAAGCCCGGTGCCGTCCAAGCGGCGACGGCAGTGGCGGCCGCGACGACGCTGGCAATCGCCATCGGTAAGTCGAGCGCTGCGATCCGGCGGATCGTTTCATCCGGAGACGTGCCGCGTTCAATCTGGTGCAGCTTCGCACGCCAATAGACCGCCCCAATCGCCAGCAGAGCCATCATCGGAAGCGTTGCCAGCAGCGATGCAATGCCAAGCTCACGTTCGGCCAGAAACACCATAAACGCGGGTATCACTACGACATTGCCCGCCTCCAATTTCCAATAGTTGGAGAGGCGCGCGATCAGGCCTTGCCGTGATGTGGGTGGTGTGTGTTTCGCCATGCAAGCGGATTGGCGCGCGCTTTGCGGCCTGGCAAGCCCGACCTTTCAAGAGGAACCCCTGCGCGCCAGCAATTCGCGCAAGGACGCTTGCCCGGCTCACAGCTTCGCGGCATGAGGCCCGCATGACAGACGCACAACACGACATTATCGTTATCGGCTCAGGCGCGGCGGGCCTCACCGCGGCGCTGGCCATGGCTCAGACCAAGCGCGTGCTGGTGCTGGCCAAGGGTTCGCTGACCGGCGGATCAACCGCATGGGCGCAGGGCGGGATCGCCGCTGTGCTGGATGCGGGCGACACCTTCGACAATCATGTGCGCGATACGATGGTGGCGGGCGCGGGCCTCAACGACCGCGAGACGGTGGAGTTTGTGATTGAGCAGGCCCCGGCGAGTATCGACCGTCTGGTTGAGCTGGGCGTGCCGTTCAATCAGGATTCCGGCGATCTGCATTTGACGCGTGAAGGCGGGCATTCGCATCGCCGCATCGTGCATGTCGATGATGCGACCGGCTGGGCGGTGCAGGAGGCGCTGCTCAACGCCGCGAACGCCAATCCGAACATCACCATGCTTGCCGGGCGGACCTGCATTGACCTCATCACCGATCGCCACCGCACCAGCTATTCCGGCGCGGGCCATGTCTGGGGCGTCTATGCTCTGAACGAGGAAACCGGCGAGGTTGAAAGCCACGTTGCGCGGGCCACCGTGCTGGCGGCGGGCGGCGCTGGGCGCGTCTATCAATTCTCCACCGCGCCGCGCGGGGCAACCGGCGACGGTATTGCGATGGCATGGCGCGCGGGCGCGCGCGTTTCCAATATGGAGATGATGCAGTTCCACCCGACGTGCCTCTATAATCTGGAGGTCAAAAACTTCCTGATCACAGAGGCGGTGCGCGGCGAAGGCGGGCATTTGCTGCACCCGGAAACCGGGCACCGGTTTATGGCGGATTACGATGCGGAGCGGATGGAGCTTGCCCCGCGCGATGTTGTGGCGCGCGCGATCGATGATCAGATCAAGCGTTACGGTCTCGACTATGTCCATCTCGACATCAGCCATCAGCCACCGGAATTTGTGCGCGAGCATTTCCCGACCATTGATGAAAAGCTGACGGGTCTTGGCATCGACATGACCAAGGAGCCGATCCCGGTTGTCCCGGCCCAGCATTACACCTGCGGCGGGGTGGTCGTGGGGCTGGATGCGAGCACCGACCTGCCCGGCCTGTGGGCGGCGGGCGAATGCACCGAAAGCGGCCTGCACGGTGCGAACCGGCTGGCGTCGAACAGTCTGCTGGAATGCTTTGTTTACGGCGAAGCAGCGGCCTCTGACATACTGTCGAAATGGGACGACCTGCCGCCGCCGCCCACCATTCGCGAATGGGATGCGACCCGCGTGGCGGACAGCGACGAGCAGGTTGTGATCAAACAGAACTGGACCGAGATCCGCCGCTTCATGTGGAACTATGTCGGGATTGTGCGCACCACCAAACGGCTGGAGCGCGCGGCCAACCGGATCGATCTGCTGAGCCAAGAGGTCGAGGATTATTACGGCAGCTTTGTCGTCACCACCGACCTCATCGAGCTGCGCAATCTGCTACAGGCGGCGAAGCTGATCGTAAGGAGCGCGCTGGCGCGGCACGAGAGCCGGGGCCTGCACTACACGCTCGACTATCCGGGGATGGATGACGTGCCGCAGGATACGGTGTTGGTGCCTTGACCAGGCGTCGAGATTGATTAACTACAGTTGTAGTCGATCTTCTCTTGCCTCAGGATCCACCCTCTATGATCAGCCGTTATCAGTCTTTCTTGGCGACAGCCCTTTGGGCGCGCCTTAGTCTGGCCTTTTCGCTTTTGGCCGCTTCATTTTTGGTGGCGACGTCTTCTGCCGATGCTCAGGCAAAGGTCGAACCTCTGCAATTTGAGGCAAACGGTTTCCAATTGTCCGGCATCCTCACCATTCCCACAGAAAAGGAACCGCAGGCACTGGTGGTGTTGGTGCATGGATACGGTGCAACCAATGTGGTGGAGGAAAAGTGGTATTTTGAGCTCAGAACCCGCTTGGCAAAAGAAGGGGTCGCAACATTTGTCTGGGACAAGCCGGGGTGCGGGGCGAGCGAGGGTGTTTTTGATCCAAACCAATCGGTGGACAGCAGCGCATCTGAAGTGCTTGCAGCTATGCAGCATTTGCGCAGCATAGAGGCGCCGGGCATCACAAAGGCGGGCCTTTGGGGGGTTAGCCGCGCTGGTTGGATTGCTCCTTTAGCGATGGCTCAGGATCCTGAGATTGGCTTTTGGATTTCGGTAAGCGGTGTCGATGCGCTTGAGAGCTTTGGCTATTTGCTGCGTTCAAACTGGGCCATTTTGGGCTATTCTGAGCAGCGCATCGAACAGCTTTATGCGCAGTGGCAGGCGGGCAACCGGATCACGCGTGAGGGCGGAACGCATTCTGACTATTTGGCGGCGACCAAGGAGCTGAGAGCGGACGCATTTTTTGGCTATATTTCCCCTGCAAGCGTTGAGGTTACCAAAGAGCAATTCGAAGCGTCCGTTCAATCGGTTCAAGCATTGGCGCAGCCTGTCGATCCGCAAACCAGTCTTGCGGTATATGTCGATGATTTTGAGGCGATATTGAGCGGGCTAAATGCCGATGTTTTGGCAATTTTCGGCAGGCGCGACAGCATTGTTGATTGGCGCTCCACGCGGGCGTTATATGCCTCAACCATTGGCCAAAACCCCGACGCGACGCTGAGTATTGCCGTGTTTGATGATGGCAATCACAATCTGCACCAAAGCAAGACTGGCGGGTTTGAAGAGATGATCGAAATCCTCGCGCAGCCGCAAATGGTAGATGGCTATTTTGAGGAGATCATCGGCTGGATGCGTGGGCAAAGTATCATCAATTGACGCCGTTCGTGGACCGATGCTGGAATTCGCAGTAGAGTGGCGGCCCTATGACTATTCTAAAGGCCTTTTTTGCGGTGTGTTGTGTCAGCGTGTTGGTATTGGCTAGCCCCGCCCACGCAACCCCGCCGGATGTTATCGACATTCGCGAGGAGCCGTTTGGCGTTAGCGACACGCATCTGTTTGTCACCCGCACATCGACCGACAATCTTGGTCTGTACGAGTACCGGCGGGCCGAGAGCCATCTGGTGCGGATCGACCTTGAAACGGGTGAGGAGACGAGCTGGGTGCTCGACCGGGTCACGCAGTTTCGTGACTATGACGATGAAGGCGATCAGCTGGATTTTGTGACCAAGCGTGATGAGGGCCTAGAACCTCCAAACCCTTATGCAATTTTGATTGAGCACGGCGCGGTGCCATGGGCTGCTGCGGCGAGTGACGGATGGATCACGCCACAGATTATCCCGGGCGAAGACGCCATCTCGGTCAGCTATGGCGCAGACACGGATTATCGCATCACGCTGGATGAAGTGGCGAGCGCTCAGTCCAATGTGGTTGAGTTCATGGCGCGCAGCGTCGCCGATTATCGCCGGATGTCGACCATGTCGACGCGCGCAATGTTTGCAGACCGGAAATTGCCGGTGTCGTACTGCACGGCCGATGAAGTGCTCCACTACTTCGCCATGGGCCGGGGGCCGGGCCAGCTGATCCGGGTCAATTGCACCAGCGGCGAGGACGACGGCCTGACTTCATTTATTGTTCAGCTGAAGGCTGTTGATGTGTCCGATATCAGCGAATAGCCGCGTCATTTAGAAGGCCATCATTATGCAGCGTATTGCCGGATCGGCGGCGTGTCTCGCTGCACTTGCCGTGATCGTAGGCGCGCCGCTTCAAGCTCAGGACACCGCCGCGCCGCCTGCCGCCAGCGCCACCAACTCTATCGTCGTCACCGCTCAGCGATCCGGCGCGCCGATGTGGACCATCGACACCGCCACCGGCACCATCATTCTGGTCGGCGAAATTGCCGCCGTGCCCAAGGCGACGCCGTGGCAGCCCGATCGGTTGAAAGAGGTCGCGGGCGAGGCGCAGCGCGTTATCCTGCGCGCCCAGCCCAAGGTGTCGCCGGGTGATGTCTTCCGCCTGATTTTCAGCGGCGGGAGCTTTACCAAGCTGCCTAAGAAAACCGTCGCCGCCGATTACCTGGATGAGGCGCAGCTGGCGCGGCTGAGCGCGCTGGAGGCGGCCTATGGCAAGGATTACGCGCGCGGCAGCTTTCTGATGACTTCGTTTGATCTGCTCGCGCGGCGGCTCAATTTCGATGATGAGACGACCAAAGGCGCGACCGATATCGTGCGCAAGGCGGCGGATAAGGCCGATGTGCCGATTATCCGCCCAGAGCGGTTTCGCGGCGAAGATCTGCTCGATGATCTGGCCGCCGCTGAACCTGCCTCGCACATTCCGTGCTTAGAGGCTGCGATGACGGCGACCGAGATCGGGTCAGAGCTGATTGAGAAACGCGGTGATGATTGGCGCAGCTTTGATGTGCCCGCCGTGATGGCGAACCCGCTGGAAATTGCGCTGGGCCAATGCTGGCCGTGGGCGGATCAAGAACTGGGCACGGAAATCCGCGACCAATGGACCGGTCTGATTGCTGATGCTGGCCGCGAGGCGGGGGTAACTTTGGCCGTTGTTCCCTTGCGGGTGCTGGCTGAAGAGAACGGCGTTCTCGATCAGCTAGAGGCAGAAGGCATGCCGGTCGCCGGGCCTGACTGGCGACCTTGATACCTTCCCTTACGTCACCTTGCCGGTTTGCTTGCTCGTGGTAAGGCATGGGAAAAGACGAGAGGAAACCGAACGTGCCACATATCACCGCCAATGGAATTGAACTGTTTTACGAGGAACATGGCGATGCAGGCGATCCGCCTGTGCTGCTGGTGATGGGGCTGGGCGCGCAGATGACATTATGGCCGATTGAGCTGGTCGAGGCTCTGGTGGCCAAGGGCTTCCGCGTGATCCGCTATGACAACCGCGACATTGGCCTGTCCCAGAAATTCGGCAGCGTCCGGGCGCCCAAGGTCATTTGGCAGGTGCTGCGCGCAAAGATCGGCTGGCCGGCGAAGGTGCCCTACACGCTGAGGGACATGGCCGATGATGGCGCGGCCTTGCTTGATGCCTTGGGCATCGGCCAAGCGCATGTGGTCGGAGCCAGCATGGGCGGGATGATCGCGCAATTGATGGCGGTGCATCACGGGCACAAGCTGCTGTCGCTGACCTCGATTTTCTCCACCACGGGCGACCCCAAGCTGCCTCAGGCGGATAAGGCAGCGATTGAAACACTCACCGCGCCGCTAACCTCTATGGAGGAAGACGATCTGGTCGCGCACGGCATGAAAGTGGTGCAGGCGATTGGCTCGCCCGGCTACCGTGCCGATCCCGATTGGCAGCGAGAGCGGGTGCGCGCCGGTGTTCAGCGCAGCGTCTATCCCGCTGGCCTGCCGCGCCAGCTTGCAGCGATCATCGACGATGGCGACCGCACCGCTCGGCTGGCCAATGTCAGCACGCCAACCTTGGTGTTGCACGGCGAGGATGATCCGCTGGTAAAGGTCGAAGGCGGCCGCGCAACCGCAGCAGCTATTCCTGGCGCAAAGCTGGTGACGATCCCCGGCTGGGGCCATGACCTGCCGATGCCGTTGATTGATCAGATCGTGGGCGAAATCGCCGAGCATGCAGCGTCAGCCAGCGCGAGCGCAACTGTCGCGGCTTAGCCTTCGAGCTTTGCCAAAGAGCGGGCGATGTTACTGCGAGCCTTCGCTTCAAATCGCTCTTCGCCCCATGCACTGAAATAGAGATCGTCCCGCTGCGCAAAGTGGCGCAGGACCTTCGCTCTGCCGTCTTTAAAGGCGGCATCGGGCACGTGTGCATATTCGCGGCGGATCTGATCCTCATAAATGTCGAAGCGCTCAGCATCTGCGCCCAAAATCGCGAGATCCATGTCGAGAAAACGAGCGCAATCTGATCGCGCTTCGTCCGCCAACTCTTCCGGCAGAAAATGCCCTTCGGTCGCCTCGATCATTCGCCGCGCGAGCAGCAGGCTCGCCTCCGGCAGTGGCGGCTCGCTTTCTATCAGCAGCTTCGCGCTCTGGCGCTCATTGTCTTTGGCATGCGGATCATAGACCGCGTCGTGAAACAGGATCGCGTATGTCACCGCTTGCTGGTCGTGCAATGCGCTGCGCTGCGCATCCATATGGCGCAGCAGAGCATCAATATGAGTCCAGTCGTGATAGTGCCGCTGAGGCTCAGCATGGCGAGCCTTGAGGGCCGAAAGCATGGAGGCTGGGACAGAACTAAGCATAGGCGGCCTAGTCGATGTTTGCCGCAAAAGCGGCATAAGCGCCGTATGATGCGACGACGAAGGGCACCAGGTACGTCAGCGCGACTTTGACGAGGTCGGGGGCTTCTCCGGCTAGAATAGCATCGCCGTGATTGATCGCGGTCAATGCGGTGCCGACCACCACCGACACTCCGAAAGAGCGCTTCAGCACCGATCCGCTAAAGCTGCGTTGGAGCGCTGATCTGTTCATTGCGTCTTGCCTGCCCTCATGATCAGGTAACGCGTGTGTCATTTTGCGCGTCTACGCTCAAGCATATTCAAAAATTGCGCGGCTCGATTCGAATGATTCAAAGGGCCTTCACCACGGTTTTGCCCGCAAAAATTTTTTCGCAGATTCATTTTAGGGCTTGCGCGTTTGACGAGCCTAGCATTTCCGGCGCGTCGCGGCGTTGCAGCGATATAACACACCAGCGGTTTGAGCCGATCTGGATGGTAAATTTACATTTACCCTCTTGCGTCTGAGGCCCCGCTGATTCAGTATTTAGTGGTCCTTACCGCAAGGACACCCACAAGACCTAGTTAAAGTCAGGCGCAGACACCATATCTGCGAAGGGGGCAGATTCGGTCTGAAGATGGGTGAAAATGCGGCCAGGGCTGTGGGTAGCGGGGATAAGTAATTCGCGCCCCGGGAGACAATTAATGCTAGGTGAGGGACATCTCGCCGAGTCGAACACATAAAGAACATCGCATGGGTAAGGATAAAACCAGTGCGAGGCACAAGCGGGGCTAGGATATAATGGATTTTCGGAACGGAGATGATGCAGCCATGGGTGTGACCGACGGTCTCGACCAACAGACTGATGTGGCCCCAACAGAGGCCAAAGCAGGCGAAGGCAGCACAACCGAAAAGCAGGCGATTGACATGCAAGCAGACGATAGAGGCAGCGAAGAACTGGTCGCCGCGAAAGCGGGCGAGGCCTTGGCTGGCGCAATGACAGAAGCGGCAAAAGCTGCGGTTGAGCCTGACAGCAAGAAGGTCAACGATCGCCGGTTCGATGTGAAAACCGATCCCTCGCGCGATGATAATCTGACCGAGTTCGGTAAAGAGACGCTGATCGATCGTTACCTGCTTCCCGGAGAAAGTTTCCAGGATCTGTTCGCCCGCGTGGCCGATGCTTACGCCGATGATCAGGACCACGCCCAGCGTCTGTATGACTACATTTCAAAGCTGTGGTTCATGCCTGCGACCCCTGTGCTGTCGAACGGCGGCACTTCGCGCGGCCTGCCGATCAGCTGCTATCTGAATTCCGTTTCAGACAGCCTCGACGGCATCGTTGGCACTTGGAATGAAAACGTCTGGCTCGCATCAAAAGGCGGCGGCATTGGCACCTATTGGGGCAATGTGCGCGGCATTGGTGAGCCGGTTGGCCTCAACGGCAAGACCAGCGGCATCATCCCATTCGTACGGGTGATGGACAGCCTCACTCTGGCGATTTCGCAAGGCTCGCTGCGACGCGGTTCGGCGGCGTGCTATCTCGACGTATCGCACCCGGAAATTGAGGAATTCCTCGAAATCCGTAAGCCATCGGGCGACTTCAACCGCAAGGCGCTGAACCTGCACCACGGCGTGCTGCTGACCGACGAATTCATGGAAGCGGTCCGCGCGGGCGACATGTTTGATCTCAAATCGCCTAAGACGGGCGAAGTGCGCGGCGAAGTCGATGCTCGCAGCCTGTTCCAAAAACTGGTTGAGACCCGCCTTGCCACTGGCGAGCCTTACATTGTGTTCAGCGACACAGTGAACCGCATGATGCCCAAGCATCACCGCGATCTCGGCCTCAAGGTTTCAACCTCGAACCTGTGCAGCGAAATCACTCTGCCAACCGGCATTGACCACCTTGGCAATGACCGCACGGCTGTATGCTGCCTGTCCTCGCTCAACCTTGAAAAATGGGATGAGTGGAACGGTGACAAGCAGTTCATCGAAGACGTGATGCGCATGCTCGATAACGTCTTGCAGGATTATATCGACCGCGCGCCGGACGAAATGGCCCGTGCCAAATATTCTGCTGAGCGAGAGCGCAGCGTGGGTCTGGGCGTCATGGGCTTCCACTCTTTCCTTCAGCAAAAAGGTCTCGGCTTTGAATCGGCCATGGCTAAGGCGCTGAACCTGAAAATGTTCAAGCATATTCAGGCCAAAGCGTCTGAGGCGAGCATGCTGCTGGCGCAGGAACGCGGGCCATGCCCGGATGCGGCCGACATGGGCGCGATGGAGCGCTTCAGCTGTAAAATGGCGATCGCGCCAACCGCGTCGATCTCGATCATTTGCGGCGGCACATCGGCCTGTATCGAGCCGATCCCGGCGAACATTTACACGCACAAAACCCTGTCGGGCAGCTTCATCGTGAAGAACCCATACCTGGAAAAAGTGCTGCGCGAGAAGTCGAAGGATTCCAACAATGTCTGGAATTCAATCCTGGAGAAGGGCGGCAGCGTCCAACACCTCGACTTCCTGACCGACGAAGAAAAGGCATCGTTCAAAACCAGCTTTGAAATCGATCAGCGCTGGCTGCTCGAATTCGCCGCTGACCGGTCGCCTTATGTCGATCAGGCGCAATCGCTGAACCTGTTCATCCCGGCCGATGTTGAGAAATGGGATCTGATGCAGCTGCACTTCCAAGCGTGGGAGAAGGGCATCAAATCGCTCTATTATCTCCGCTCTAAATCAATCCAGCGCGCGGGCTTTGCCGGCGGAGTGGAGGCGGACAACACCGCCAACGCACCAGAGATTGAGCTGAAGGCCGATCTGGGTGTGCCAGAAACAGATTATGATGAGTGCCTGAGCTGCCAGTGATCGGGGAAGAATTTTCGAATTTTCGGTTTTCATAACCGGAAAAAACTGAGGCCCGAACCAGCGGTAACTGGGACGGGCCTCTGACAAACCACCACAAGGGGCGGCCGCCGTTTCAAGCTCACATTCTTCGATGTCAGCACAAAGGTCAATGCCCCTATCAACAGAGGACTTTGACCTGTGGCAAAGAATGAGAAGACGAGTACGAAAATCGGAAAAATCGCGAGCAAGGGCCTGAAAGCTCCAGGCTCTCTGACTAAAAATGAGATTAAGTCCCTATCGGCATCGGCCCTGACCCAAAGGCCTGATAGGACGAAAAAGTCTTAACAAGTTAGCACTTTGAGAGAGCCCCCGCGAGCGCCATGCTTTCGGGGGCTTTTTCGTGGTCCTTTTGCCCAGTGATAGGCCATTAGCGCTGCGATCTCCGCATCGCATTCTTCCTTCCCCTCATGCAATTGCGTATAGGGGCTTTTCTTTGCGTCAAAGTCATGGTTGAATGTCTAACGCTATGAAAACTCGGCAATCTACACGTGTCCCGCTCAACGCCACTGGGTCATACCGCACATCGCGCGGGATGCAGTGGGACGTTGATCTGGAGGATTTGTCCGCTGGCGGCTGTATGATCCACGACCGGCACGGGCGGCTCAATCTTGGCGAATATGTCCGCCTGTACATCGCGGGCACGGGTCCGCATCTGGCCGAGGTCGCCTGGCAGATCGGCGGCAATGCGGGCTTGGCTTTTAGCCGGCCTTTGCCGGACCGGGTCTTTACCGCGCTGGCGGCGGCGGATTGGAATGCAGCGGCAAAAGCATACAGTGATGAAAGCAGGGGCGGATCGGCCCGACGTTTTGTCTAAGCGCCGCCCGACGCTCTTAATCCATGCGAGGCATACATGACCCTAGATATTGTGCTGCCTGGAATTCTGCTGTTCATCGCGATCACCGAAGTTCCGATCTTTATCTTCATGCGCGCGCGCGGACTGGTGGGCAATAACGCCGCCAATCTGATGATGCTCGCCTCAGCATCGCTTCCGTTGCTGGCCTATGTTATCTTGAAATTCCTCTTGCCGGATATCGGCGCAATCGAGGTGTTTTAGTGATGCAACCCCAGATCTTGATTGGAATAGCCGGGACGATTTTTGCGCTCGCTTTTATCTTCAATGGTTGGCGCAGCAGCCGCGGCGATCAGTCCGGCCACGCCGCCAATGCTGGGCGTTTGCATATTGTGATGGGCCTCGTCTTCCTACCGTTCTTGTGGGTTGCGATTGTGGCGACGATGTCATGAGCCCGCTGCGCATCATCACCGCCGCCGGATTGATTGTGCTGCTGTCGGCCTGCGCCAGCCAGATTGATGCCGGGGTCGCGGCCGAGGAAGGCACGCCGGGTTTCCTATGGGGACTTTGGCATGGGTTCGTCTTCCCATGGGCCTGGATTGGGTCGCTCTTCAATCCAGAGATTGCCGTCTAC
The DNA here is from genome assembly GCF_057364975.1 of Erythrobacter sp. S249. Lineage (NCBI taxonomy): Bacteria > Pseudomonadati > Pseudomonadota > Alphaproteobacteria > Sphingomonadales > Erythrobacteraceae > Erythrobacter > Erythrobacter sp. S249. The sequence goes on from NZ_CP200287.1 coordinate 2,137,943, forward strand.
GCCGTGCCCAATAAGGGCGCGTGGTATGACTTTGGCTTTTTCCTCGGCATTACGGTGCTGGGCGGGGGAAGCTTCTTTGGATCAAAAAGCCGCAGCTCCGGCTAAGCGCGCCGCTGTGCGCGCAGGCCTCAAGCGCTGAGGCGCAGCGGCTTTTCCACCTCGACCACTTCGACCCGGTCCCGGCCGCCGCGCTTCGCATTGTAGAGCGCGGCATCCGCCATTTCGATCAGATCTTCGCGCGGCAAGGCCGCCTTGGCGGGTGCCAGAGCAACGCCCACAGATGCCGTTATGCGCGATGCGCTGTTCACATTGGTGGGCAGTTTCATCGTCGCCACTGCCTCGCGAACGTCCTCGGCCAGGCGCGCGGCATCGCCGGGTGTGCGTTCACAGATGGCGGCGACAAATTCCTCCCCGCCATAGCGCGCGACGATCCCTTCGCTGTCGCTGAACACGCGCTGCAATGCGCGGGCGACCAGTATCAGGCATTGATCGCCCGCCTGATGTCCATTGGTGTCGTTGAACAATTTGAAGCTGTCCAGATCGATCATCATCACCGCGGTTCGCCCGCGTGACAGCATGGCGCCGGCATCATCGCCCTTGGCTGCCAGTGCAACCTTCTTGGCAAAGGCTTGTTCAAAATGGCGGCGGTTGGCCAATCCGGTGAGCGGGTCTCGCTCTGACAGTTCGCGCAGGGCGCGGTTCGCTACGGTCAGCTCTCGCGAGGTCGCCGAGGCGCGCAAATGGAGGAGGAAATTGTGCTGGCGCAGCCGCTCGAACCGGTATGCCAGCGGCACGGTCGACGCGGTCACCACGCACAGCAGCGCAAGATAGTCGAGGTAGGCAAGATAACTATACTGTGCGGTCAGGATCACGGTGCCGAACGTGCCGATGATAAAGGCGGCGTTGAAGGCCAAAAGCTGGCGCATCGAAAACGGCAGGATAACATTGGCAATGCCAACAATCAGCGCCGTCGTGGTTAGAAAACGGGCGGTGTTTTCCGCTGACATTTGCAGGCCCAAATAGGCCATGATCACGGCGAAAGCCACCGGTGCTGCGCCCAGGCAAACTGACATAACGCGGTGCCATCCGCGCGCCCCCGCCACCAGGCCGAGCACGGTGATCGGCAGGATCGTAAACGCCCTCAGCCATGCGCCCGTCGCGGCCACTTCGGGGTGCATCATAAAGTCCAAAACAATCGTGAGGAGCGTGACCAGAAAGCCCAGCACTAGCAGAAACTGGTGATCCGATTTTTGCCGGGCCCTGGTCTCGCGCACATAATTCTGGCGGATCGCCAGTGGCCAGGCATGTTTCGCAGCGCGATTGCGGATGACCGTGTCGAGCGCGGCAGAATCGAGGTGCGGCCCGCTGGTTTGCGCGCCCTCAGCCTGCGCATCGCCGGCCTGTTGGGTGGGCGCAAATGGCGCGGTTGAGAGCGCTTGCGGCGTCAGGTCCGGTGCCAGATCAGGCACGCGGGCAGGCGCCGCATTCACGCGGCCGCTCGCATCCGAGCCATCAACCTCGCGTGACGCTTGCGCCAGCGCGTCATGCGCTGGAAAAAATTGTTGCAGAACTCCCATTACCGCGCGCCTAGCAAGAGGTGCTTAATTCTGGGTTAGGATCGCATCATATGCTATGCCCTTGGTGCGCGCAGAGGATGACACTTGCACCAGACGCGCGCGGGGCCGTTGCATGGTCTGCAAGAGCGCGGGCTAGCCCTTACGTGCTCACACGGTTCGACTCACATTTTGCACGGTTTATCCCCGGCGTTGAGTCCATCCTTGCCTTCGTTTTCGTAGTTTGATTCCCTATAAGAGCCAAAGAACACCAATCTAAGGAACACCACATGTCGTTGCTCGAAGCCCGTAAGACCTACAAGCCGTTCGAATATCCGTGGGCTTACGACTTTTGGAAACGTCAGCAGCAGATCCACTGGATGCCAGAGGAAGTGCCGCTGGGTGAGGATTGCCGCGATTGGGCGCAAAAGATCACCGAGCACGAGCGCAATCTGCTCACGCAAATCTTCCGATTCTTCACTCAGGCCGACGTCGAAGTGCAGGATTGCTATCACGACAAATATGGCCGGGTGTTCAAGCCGACCGAGATCAAGATGATGCTCACCGCGTTCTCCAATATGGAGACGGTGCACATCGCGGCGTACAGCCACCTGCTCGACACGATCGGCATGCCGGAAAGCGAATATTCCGCCTTCCTCGAATATGAGGAAATGGCCGACAAGCACGATTACATGCAGCAATTCACCGTCGACACCGACGAGGATATCGCCCGCACGCTCGCCATGTTCGGCGGCTTTACCGAAGGGCTGCAATTGTTCGCGAGCTTCGCGATGCTGATGAACTTCCCGCGCTTCAACAAGATGAAGGGCATGGGGCAAATCGTCAGCTGGTCCGTGCGCGACGAATCGCTGCACTGCGAAGGCATCATCAAGATGTTCCACACCTTCGTGGAGGAACGCGACTGCCTGACCAAGGCGGTGAAGGAAGACATCGTCGATGTCTGCCAAAAGACCGTGCGCCTCGAAGATGCGTTCATCGACCTCGCGTTTGAAATGGGCCCGGTTAACGGGATGAGCGCGAAGGAAATCAAGAAGTACATCCGCTACATCGCCGATTGGCGCCTGGGCCAGCTGGGCCTCCAGCCGATCTACATGATCGACGAGCACCCACTGCCATGGCTCAGCCCGCTGCTGAACGGCGTTGAGCACGCAAACTTCTTTGAAACCCGCGCGACCGAATATTCAAAAGGCGCGACCAAGGGCGACTGGAACACCGTATGGTCCAGCTTCGACAACCGCCAGAAAGCCAACGCCGCAAACGAAGTGGCCGCGGACAGCGACGGCCCGGATATGTTCGGAGAAACCGAAGCGGCGGAGTAGGGTTTGCGTCTAGTCTATTTTGACGAATGCAAGGTTCAAGATGGCGTCCAACCATATTATTGGTTGGGCGCCATTTCTATTGATGCTGATCGCGTCCATGAAGTGGAAGAGCAGATAAGCTCGCTGGCTGAAACGTACTTTGGCACTAAGGTCCTCTCACGAGAAACTGAGTTCCATGCAAAGGACATTTTTCACCGCAAGCATCAATTTCGCGAATGGTCCGACACCGCGAAGAGGGTTGAATGTTTAGAGAAGCTTGCATCTGTCGTTGGAAATGATGAGCTAGTTAGGCGGCTTTATGTGAGGATTGATCCAGCTCGAATGCTTAGAAAGCATGGGTGGGAGGACGACGCATTTATGTATCTCGTCGAAAAGATACAGCGCGATTCTCGAGAGCTCGATTGTCAGTCGATCATGATTGGTGACTTGGACGGCGCGTTTTCCGAAGCGTCGGTAGCAAACCTGTCTCGCTACCGTTCCAAAGGAACAGAGTATCATTTCGGCATTGAAATAGACCGTATCATTGATTCGGTCTATTTCATTCCTTCGCATCACAGCCGGATGCTGCAGCTTGCTGACATCTATACGTACTGCCTTCAGCTAAATGACTCCCCCTTAAAAGAGAACTATCCGCGTAAACGCTTAAAGGAACATTTGCGGAGTGAGACTTCTCTCTTGCGCCCACATAAATACAAGGAATGGCCAACCGAGTGGTCTTGGCGCAAGTAAGAGTAGAGTTCTCCGCCACAAAGCGCACCTAGCGATCAAGCGCACAATTTACTGTACCCTCGGCGTTCAAGAAGCGAGAGGGCCGAGAAGCTTAGAGTAAGTCAGTCCCCCTACCGTTTACGGGAGGGGTTAGGGGTGGGCGAGGCTTGGTCTGATCGCACCCGAGGCACGTCTAGCTCCGGCAAGGCTCTGTCCTCGAGCAAAAACGCTCACCCTTTAACACGCGCGATTTCCTCGCGGACAGCCGTCACCACCCCATCATTATTCTCAAGCACCTCCGCATTGGTAAATCGCAAGACATTGTATCCCTGTGCGACCATCCACTGATCGCGGGTCTCATCGCGCTGTGGACTGACATCGTGGCTATGCCCATCGAGCTCGATGACGAGCTTCAACTCGCGACAGAGGAAATCCGCGAAATAGGGGCCAACTGGCATTTGCCGACTGAACTTCACGCCAAGTTGACGGCGCGACAGGCGCTCCCATAAGGAGCGCTCTGCTGGTGTCGCTTCATTGCGCAAGGCACGGGCGCGTTTGGTATTGCGAGGTTGCCAATTGGGCATGGTGTTCTTTTGCCCACCCCCAGCCCCTCCCGCAAGCGGGAGGGGAGTAATTAGAGTTAGCGACTGCAAGCCTCGCGGATGCGCTTGCGCAGCACGAAAAAATCAAGCCCCGCTCAGCAGCACCTTCGAATACCACACATGAAACGGGATCGCCGCTTTGACGAGCGGGCGGTCGTGCCGTGTTAGCCAGCTGCCAAACATCAAAACTGTGCTGCCCTCGCCGGGCTGAACCGACAGCCAGCTCGCGGTTGCGCCAGAAAAATCGCGCAGCAGGATTTGGGGGTTTTTTGTGTTCCGCAGCGCATCCGCGCTGCGATCTCCTCGGCCCTCGCGGGCCTGCGGGCGGGCGGTCGCCCTTGCGGACCCTGCGGGTCCGTGCTCCGCGGCCAAGCCATCTGCATCAGCGTCCCAACGCTCCACCACATTCCACGCTGCGAATTTCTGTACCTCGCCGCGCGCCAGCTTTGCCGCATCGTCATTGCTCGCGCCGCGCCCGATCAGGCCCAGCGCCAGCCGCTCCGGCCGGAACGCCATGCTGCAATAAAACCGCTCAATAAACGCCGCCAGCGTCACCTCCCCCGGCACCGCGCGCGCATAGCAATCGCGGTAATCATCCGGCCCGCCAAATTCGGCGAGCAGGCTGCCCTCTGGCACATCGCATGCGGTTACCTTTGCCATAGGGCCAGCATAGACCCATCGCAAAACCATCCAAGTGCAATGCGCACACCGCCCCTTGATTGCTCTTCATTCGCGTGTATTATCTTCATAACACACCTTCGGGAGTCTTTATACATGACCATCATCCGCGTTTTGGCCGCCGCTCTGGCCCTTACCCCCATAAGCGCGGCGACTTTCGCCCCCGCCGCCGCTGCGCAGCCGGCGACCACCGCCGCTCCGATCCCGCCGATTGACGAAGCGCGCAGGCAAGTGATCGCCAATGATGGTGCGCTGTTCTGGGCCGCGTTTGAGGGTTGCGATGCGGACCAGTTGGAGCCGCTGCTGGCCGACGATTTCCGAATGCTTCACGATCTGGGCGGCCTGGTCGCATCGGACAGGGCAGGCTTTATCGGCATCGTGCGAGAGCAATGCGCGGCGCGCCAGCCGGGCGGTAAGAACGCCGGATATATGAACCGCCGCCTGTCCGTGCCCGGCGTGCGCCAGATCACCAAGCTGGGCGATTGGGGCGTGCTCGAACGGGGCTCTCACACTTTTCAGGAGCTACGGACCCGGCCAGCGGGCACATATGGCGCGGATGATCCCGGCGGGCCAGCATGGGTGCAGGTTGGCGGCGCGCGCTATATCCATGTGTGGAAATGGATGGCGGCAGAGGGGCGCTTTCGCCTGCTCGAAAGCCTCAGCATCGATCACGGCGCCGCGCCGCAATATCCACCAGCGGGCGAGTAACGGCCGGGGCACCGGCGGCTCCTGTGGTGCCGCAGCGCCCAGACTTTCTCGCTTATCGCCAGCGGGCTTCTGGGGCGCCGCATGGAACGCAATGCCGCCTGCCCTGTTGGTGAAGGGAGACATATAGGAGAACGCCATGCGAAAGCTAACCACGTCACAATCACCCGCCCTGATCGCCGCCATCGGTGCGTCACTCGCGCTGGCCGCGTGTAGCGGCGCGGCAGAGGACACCGCAGCCGAGGCGGAGACCGGTGAGATGCAGGGTATCGAAGACGCCATGGCCGCCGATGACACCGTGACCGGCGCAGAAATCGTCGAGGCTGTGCCCGGCGTAGAAGGCGCCGCCCCCGAAGGCGACACGCCCAACACCGCCGAATTGGAAGAGCCGGAAAATCTCAACACCAACGAAATCGGCGAAGATCAGTAGCGCAGTAAAGTGATGGGCGCGCAGGTCGCGGGCAGCATCGCTTTCCTACAGCGGCCTTGCGCGGGTACACGGCGCGGATGGACCACGCGCGACTTCAATCGGAAAAAGCGATCAATACGCCGTTTTGTGATCGATTGGATTTAAGCGCTAAGACTGTGTTCCAGGCGTTCCAAGCGTGGCTCAGCAGCGACGAGCTGAGTGCGGGCGCGGCGTGCAGCTACACTTGGCCCCAAGCTGCGGGCGGTGCCTCCACCTCATTGGCGAGGTCGAACTCAACCCGGAAGGTGCGGCCCATGTAGCGGGCCTCGCAGGAGCCATCATCGCCCTTGTCGCGCGCCATGCGGATCGGGCGGGTGAGGGTGTAGGCGAAGGTGGGCGTCTCGCTGCCCGCTGGATCGGCCTCGACGCTCCACGTGTTGACGATGGAGGCGCAATAGGCGCCCTCAAACTCAGGGCGTTCAAACAGGGCGATGCTCTCTGCGTCGACGGGGAACTCCTGACGCGATGCGGTGCCGGCATTCGCGGTGTCGCCGCCATACATGGTGACGGCGTCCTCCTCGCCGTCCTCATGGCGGTGGTCATGCTTGAGGCGCAGGCCGGTGTCGGTCTTGGTGATCAGCCAGGTGCGCGATCGGTCCCAGACGCCAGGCTCGGTCTCGATGTGAAAGGGGATGGCGATGCGCGTGTCGCTGCATTCGCGGACCTGCATGACCATGGCCTTGCCTACGAAGTCCGCATCCGCCTCGTCCTCGCTGGTGAGCTGGCCGGCATAGGCCTTGCCGCAGTGGGTGGAGAGCGCGGCCCAGAACTCAGCCTGAGTGTCAGCGCCCGCCGCTGGCGACGCGGAGTCATCGGCTGGCTGGGTGCAAACGGCGGTGAGCGCCAGGGCGGCGATGCCGGTGGCGGCGAATCTGAGGGATGTGATCATGCCGCTTGGTATCAGCGCGGCCTGCCTCGCGCCACCCGCTCAGCACCAGTCGATGCGCAAACGAAAAGGGGCCAGCGCGTGGCCGGCCCCGATCGTGGGTCAAGCGCTGCCAGCAGCGCGGTTGTGAAGCGAGCCTTAGAACGCCAGCGTCTCTGGGTCTGGCATAGGCTCTTGCTTCTGCGCTTTGAGGAAGCTCATCACGCTGCGCACGCCAACCCAGACGGCGATAACTGGTAGTAGCAGCAAGCCGATCAGCACGAAGGTCAGCAGACCTGCGACGATTGAGGCTGCGAAACCAATCCAGAACGTGCGGATCAGATAGGTGTAGTGCGAAGCCATCCATGGCTCCTGATCCTCGCCCTTCCACACATGGGCGAGAACGATGCCAACAAGGCCGGTGATTCCGGTCACAAAGCTGGCGAGATAGAGCAGGCTGATGATAGTCGGACGGTTGGCGTCAAAGCCGCCGTTGTGCGGCGCAGGTTGGCGATTGCCAGAGCTAGGCTCTGGGCTGTTGGTGTTGGTGTCGTTCATTGCATGATCCCCCATGAGATGCGTTTACGTGTTCCTACGTAACGTAACGTGCGTGTTGTGCAACTGCTCCCATCCACAACACGGCGCCGCGTCCTCGCGCTCACTCGCACCAATCACGCGGTGTTGTGCCCCAGCCCAATGCGGCGGCAAGATCGCGTTCGATCATTGTATCGGCCAAATACTCATAGCGATTGCCGGATTGCTTGCGCCGCACCTCGCGCAGCTCGCGGCCATATTGGTCATAGGGCGGCTCGTCCGCGCCGCTCCACTCAAACGCGCCCTCGCTGAGCCAAGCATGGAGGAAATCGCGAGCCTTGATGGCGCGGGTTCGCTCCGCCTCGCAGGTTCCGTCCAGCTCCGGTGCGTCGTACCCGGTGAAGCGGATGCGGCGGGCCTGCTCGCCAAAGCCGATGGCCAGCGTATCGCCATCGATCACGCAGCCTTGGACGGCCCCGTCGCTGCGAACGCCGCACAATCCGTAGTCGTTCTCGACCGCGATCCATTCGTCTGTCGCAGTGAGCGGGCGATACACAAACCACCACAGCGCGGTGACGACGGCGGCCAGCACAATCACGCGCGCCGATGCCCACCAGCTTCGTCGCCGTTTGCGTGCTCGTCCTTTGAACATGGCGGGCGTGTAGCAGTCTCCCACTTGCCAAAGCAAAGGGCCGCTCAGGATTACTCCCAGCGGCCCTTACACGTTTCAGGTCCGGGTCAGCGCCCGGATGTCCGCCAGCTTAGGCGGTGATTTCGGTCAGCGAACCGTTGCCGTTTGGCGTTTCGATGTCGACGCATGTGCCAGCATCAACATAGGTCCAGGCGTTGCCTTGATAGTCTTCGGTGCTGGTGCCAGCACAGCTTGTGCCTGGGCCTGCTGCACAGTCGTTCTTGCCAGCGAGTGAAACGCCGAAGCATTTCTCTTTCTCGCCGCCGCCGGCCGCTGCCAGAGCTTCTGCTTCGGTGGTTGCTGCGCCGTCTTCAGCCGGGGCTGAGCCGCCGCCTGAACACGCTGCTGCAAGGCCTGCAGCGATCGCGAGAGTGAAAGAGCCTTTAGTGCGAGTAGTGATCATAATGTCCTCCAAAAAATCCAATCGGCGGTGGTAATGCACGCACCGCCCACTGAGCAGTTCGCAGTCCGCAAGGAAAAGGTTACGCGCCGATGCAATTCAATTGCAAGTCTGCGCGTGCAATTTGACGTGAGCGCAGCTCTGCACAGCGCTTTCCAGCGAGCGAGTTAGCCGCTAAGCGCTGCGCTCAGCGTCCGGGTCATCACAGCCTCGGGCGCGCCCGCAAAGTTTCAGCAAAGAAGAGCGCTATCCATGACCGCATCCAGCGAGCCGCAAGCCCAAGAGATCGCCAAAGCGCAGGTCTTGATCGAGGCACTGCCCTATTTTCAGCGTTATGCTGGGCGCACTTTTGTGGTGAAATATGGCGGGCATGCGATGGGCAACCCTCAGGCCGCGCGCGACTTTGCTGAGGATATTGTGCTGCTGAGGGCGGTCGGGATTAACCCGGTCGTGGTGCACGGTGGCGGCCCGCAAATTGGCGAGATGCTGGAGAAGCTGGGCGTTGAGACCACCTTTGTTGATGGGCTGCGCGTTACCGATGAAGCGACCGCAAAGGTCGCAGAAATGGTCCTCTCTGGCGCGATCAACAAACAGCTGGTCGGTTGGCTGGCAGAGGCGGGCGGCAAGGCGCTGGGCATCTCTGGCAAGGATGGCGGGCTGGTGCGCGCACGCAAGGTAGAGCGGACCACGCGCGATCCGGAAAGCCACATTGAACAAGTCGTAGATCTCGGCTTTGTAGGCGAACCGGCGGAGGTCGACACCAGCGTGATCGATACCGCGGTTGCCGCTGGCATGATCCCGGTGATCGCGCCCATCGCGGCGGGTGAAGATGGCGCGACCTATAATATCAACGCCGACACGATGGCCGGGGCGATTGCAGCCGCGCTGGGGGCAGCGCGCCTGTTTCTGCTCACTGATGTGGCGGGCGTGCTCGATGCAGACGGCGAACTTTTGACCGATCTCAACCCGGCGCAAATCGGGACCTTGCGCGACAGCGGCGTGATCAAAGGCGGCATGGTGCCCAAGCTGGAGACCTGCGTAACGGCGGTCGAATCTGGCTGCGAAGCGGCGGTTGTGCTGGATGGCCGGGTGGCGCACGCAATGCTGCTCGAATTCTTCACAGCACGCGGCGCTGGCACGCTGGTGCGCGCGTGAAACCGCTGTTAATGCTGGAATGAAGCGTATTAGTCGGGTAATACGGCCTTAGGGACTTCAACCGAGTGGTGCAGCATTTGCCCCACCCACCAATGAAAAGACCAAACGATGCAAGGATTATACGCCGTTTACGACATTGTCTCGCTGCTCACGAGCGCGCTGATCATGCTCATCATCATTCAATTTGTGATTGGCCTGCTGTTCGCCTTTAACGTGGTGAGCCCATCCAACCAGTTTCTGATGTCGTTCTACAATTCGATCAACAGCCTGCTGGACCCGGTGCTGCGCCCAATCCGCAACATCATGCCCGCAACCGGAGCGATTGATTTCTCGCCCTTGGTGCTGATCATCACGTTGCAAATCATCCTCATCATCCTGGGCGCCGTGATCAACAGCGTCTGACCTCACGTAAATCAATGGGAAGCCTGCCAGAATGACCGCCACACGAATTGACGGAAAAGCCTTTGCAGCCAAATTGCGCGAGCGTGTTGGCGCATCGGCGGCGGCATTTGCCGAGGCAGCCGGGCGAAAGCCGGGCCTCGCCGTGGTGCTGGTGGGAGAGGATCCGGCGAGCAATGTCTATGTCCGCTCCAAAGGCAAGGCGACCGTCGCTGCCAATATGGAGAGTTTTGAGCACCGTCTGCCCGCAGACACCAGCGAGGCGGAATTGCTCGCGCTGGTGGATCAGCTCAACAATGATGATGCGGTCGATGGCATCTTGGTTCAGCTGCCGCTGCCCAGCCATCTCGATGAACAATCGATCATCGCCTCGATCAGCCCGGATAAGGACGTCGATGGCTTTCACGTGATCAATGCCGGGCGTCTTTCGGTCGGCCAATCGGGGTTTGTCCCATGTACGCCGCTGGGCTGTATGATGCTGCTGACGGACCGGCTGGGCGATCTTTCCGGTCTGGAAGCGGTTGTGATTGGTCGCTCCAACATCGTGGGCAAACCGATGGCTCAGCTGCTGCTGGATGCCAATGCCACCGTCACCATCGCGCACAGCCGGACCAAGGATCTCGCGGCCGTTGTTAAGCGCGCGGACATCGTTGTTGCCGCAGTTGGTCGTCCAGAGATGATCGGCAAGGACTGGCTAAAGGATGGCGCGACTGTGATTGATGTAGGCATTAACCGGCTGCCGCCAGAACCCGGCGCAGAGAAGGGGCGGCTCGTTGGCGATGTCGCCTATGACGAGGCCAGCGAAGTCGCCGCCGCGATCACGCCCGTGCCCGGCGGGGTTGGTCCGATGACGATTGCTGTGCTGCTGCGCAACACCTTGGTTGCCGCGCATCGCAACGCGGACCTCGCCGTGCCAGAGGGGCTCTAGCATAGTCTGAAGATCCCGTTCGCCCTGAGCTTGTCGAAGGGCTGCTCTTCCTACAAGAGCATTGGTGTAAGTATAAGAACAGTGCTTCGACAGGCTCAGCACAAACGGAGTAGTTGATGATCTGCGCATTCAATCGCACATTGGTGCTGGCGAGCCTTGCCGCCCTGTCAGCCTGCGCTGCCCCTCAGCGCGGCCCATCAAACGACGTCATCAACCGCGTTCTGGTCGGCGTCCCGGGTGAGGCTCAGCCAAGCCGCATTGTTGCGACTGAGGTCGCCTTTTCCCGCACCGGTAAAGAGCAAGGCGTGCGCACGGCGCTAAGGCAATTTGCGACTTTGGGCGGCCAGATCCACTTGGGCGAAGGCGTGGTCGATGTCGCCACTGCTGGCGGCTTTAACAACGACCCAAATGAAGCCCCGGAATTTGGCACGCGCAGCGTCTGGATGAGCTGCGATGGGGCGACCGCCGTTAGCCAGGGCCGCTTCCGCGACAAAGACGGCATTGTCGGCAATTACACCGCCGTGTGGGAGCGTCAGGGCGTTAGCGACTATCGTTATTCCTATTTTGTATTCGGCCCAGACAACCCTCAGCCGCCGCCGCGTGAGGCGCCGCAAGAGGGCGATATTGTGGTGACTGCGCTCGATACCATTCGCGCCGATGTGGCTGATTGTTCGCGCCGCGGCGAAACCATTCCCTCACCGCCGCCCGTCACTATTGGCGAAGGCTACACCGAGGGCGGTAAGCTGTCGCGCGATGGCACTTTGCGGTGGCGCTGGGTCCATTATGACGACACGCGCCGGCGGTTCGTGCTTGATTATCTCAGCAAGGGCAGCTGGAAAACGGCCTATGATGAGTTGTTCAACCTGGCGCTTGAAACAGAGGAATAGCAGCGATGCTGCCTGAACTGTTCGTCTCTGCTTTTATCACTCTGTTCGTGGTGATCGACCCGCCCGGCTGCGCACCGATTTACGCTGGCCTGACCAAGGGCGCGACCCCTGCTCAGGCGCGTAATATGGCGCTGAGGGCGAGCGGAATTGCCGCGGTTATTCTCGTGATTTTTGCCTTCTTTGGCGAAGATTTGCTCTCCGCTTTGCATATTGAGCTCAATTCGTTCCGGATTGCGGGCGGGCTGATGCTGTTCTGGATTGCGTTTGAGATGGTGTTCGAAAAGCGCACACAGCGCCGCAATGAACGCGCCGATAAGGTCAGCGCTGCTGAGGTTAAGGACGTCTCTGTCTTTCCGATGGCCATGCCGATGCTTGCCGGGCCGGGCGCGATTGCTGCGGTCATGCTGCTGATGAACGAGGCGGATGGGTTTGAAGAAACTGCTGAGGTGTTCGCTGCGCTTGGTCTGGTGCTGATAATTACCGCGATTGCGCTGGTTGCCGCCGGTCCGTTGATGCGCATCTTCGGCGATAAGGTGGAGGCGGTGATCACTCGATTGCTCGGTGTGCTGCTTGCCGCGCTCGCTGCGCAATATGTGATCGACGGCCTGCGCGGCGCCTTTGCGATCAGCGGCCCAGCGGTCTAATCGGTAATTTCAGTTTCAGGATAGCCAATTAGGTCAAGCGATGCGCGGCCTGCGTCGAGGACACGTGTCGGCTCTGATGCCAAGCGCGCCGAAGCAAATGCGCCGTGAAGCAATTGGGCGAGCGTGCGCCCGAGCGCCTTGGGATCGCCTTTTGCATGGCCGGAGGCGATCGCATCCGCTGCAATTTCGCACATATGGGCCTCGATTGCGTCAAATACCCGCGCTGCTTCCAAGCGCACCTCTGGCATGTCTTGGCCAAGTTCCAGCGCAAGACCGACAATCGGGCAGCCATGTACATCGCCTTCTTCATCGCAGGTGTCGGCATGGACTTGATAAATATGGCGATAGATCGCCGCGAGCCTGGCCTGAGGCGCTGCATGGTGCTCCGCGCTAAACCGGAAAACCCGATCTAGAGTTGCGGCGCCATGCTGCTTGACAACCGCCAGAGCGAGGTCACGCTTATCGGCGAAATAGCGATAGATCGTCGCCTTGTTCACCTCCGCAGCGCTGGCGACCTCGTCAACGGCAACACCGTGAAAGTTGCGGCGCCAGAACAGGCCGGCGGCAACGGAGATGATGTGGGCGCGGGTGCGCTCACCGCGCGTGGCAAAGACCTGTACGTTCATAAGTAACCGTTTAGTTCGGTTGATGGCGGGCCGCCAGCCTTGAGCTGCGACGCGGGGTTGCAGAAGCTGTTGGGCGGCATGTTCAAATGCCGCCTGCTTGCGTTTCTACTCCCTCTCATTCCGCTCATATTCATGCTCTCGCCGTCAGTCTTTTTTTGGAATTGTCTAGGAGGGTGCGTGATTCATTTAGAAAAGTCTTTGCGGGCGGGGCTCGCTCCCATCTGGCCAATCGCGCTGGCTCTGGCGTGCTCGATGCCTTCGCTCGCCGCCGCTCAATCCCGCAGCGAACCCTTGGCGCAGCTGACCCTTGAGGAGGTTGAGGCGCAGATTCAGGCCGGCGACCTTGGCAAGATCCGGGCGCTGTCTGCCGAGCAGCACGGCGAAACCGTCTATCGCAAGCGCTTTGGCAAAGGCGAAGTTGGCGACCGGGTTGATATCAAATCGGCTGGTAAATCGATCACGGCGCTCGCCGTGGGCGCGGCGATTGCTGATGGAAAGCTCGCCGGGGTTGATGTGAAGGTGTGGCCCTTTCTCAGTTCGCCGCGCGAAGGGCCGCACGGCGCGATAACCATTGGCGATCTGCTATCAATGTCATCCGCGCTTGATTGCAACGATTGGGAGCGCCGTTCGCCGGGTCAGGAAGAAAAAATGTATCGCACGCGCATCTGGCGCGATTTTGCGCTTGGCCTGCCCGCGCGCGAATACACTCGTGATGCAGACGGCGACGGGCCATTCTCCTATTGCACGGCGGGCGTGTTCCTGCTGGGCCAAGTGGTTGAGAAGGCGGTGGGCGAGCGGTTTGACCTGTACGTTCAGCGGCGGTTGTTTGATCCGCTGGGCATCGATGGCGCAGACTGGCGGCGCTCGCGCAGCGGCGAGGTGCAATCGGGCGGCCAGCTGACGATCAGCGATACCGCCTTACTCAAAATCGGCCGGATGGTGCTGAACATGGGAGTTTGGGAGGGCGAGCGGATTGTCCCGCGCGAATGGATCAAATCCATGCTGACCCCGCGCCATCAGTTGGGCGAGCATGTCTATTATGGCAGGTTGTGGTGGGCGATACCGCTGCGCTCGTCGCGGGGATTTGAAGCGGCGTGGATGATGAAGGGCAATGGCGGCAATATTGTCGCCGTCGTGCCGAATATGGACGCTGTGCTGGTTGTGCAGACCGAGAATTACAACAAGAGCAATGCCGAGCGCCGGGCGTTTATGGCGCTCACCGCTTTGCTAAAGAGCCTGTCGGTACCGGAGGAGAAATAGCCGCCAGTCGGCGCGGTGCGCGCCGAAAGGCCAGGTCAGAGCTCGCGCTACTGCAGCGTCATAATCTCCTCGCCGCCATCGCCGCGGCCAAAGAACTGCATCAGCTGGATCAGCAATTCGCAGCGCGCGTGGATGTTCTCTGCCTCCAGCAATGCTTGCTTTGATGCGGGATCGAACGGCGCGATTTGCGAAACGCCGTTGATGAGCGAAAAATCGTCAAGCCGCTCGACCGAATCCCAATCAACGCTGTAGCCCTGTGCGCTCGCGAACCGGCGCGCCTCTTGTTCAAAGCCTGCGCGCTCAATCGCGCTCAGCACGTCGTTCTCATCATCTTCGATCAGCTCGCCCTCGACCTGGCGAAAGGCGGTGGCGACATCCAATTCGCGGATCAGTTTAAAGCGCGCCTCGCCCTCAAGGATGAGGTTGTATCGGCCATCTTCCATCGCCTCGACTTCGCCAATGCGCCCGACACAGCCGATCGTGTAAAGCGGCGCGCCGTCGATGGAGCGCTGCGGCTGGATCAGAGCGATCTTGCGGTCCCGCACCAAGGCATCTCCCACGAGCGAGCGATAGCGCGGCTCAAAGATGTGCAGCGGCAATTGCAATCCCGGAAACAGGATCGCGCCGGGCAGAGGGAAGATCGAGAGGCGGGTCATGCTGGGCTTAGCCGAACAGGATCTTTGACAGGCGGCGGCGCGTGGTGACGACCCACTCGTCTTCGAGACCAATGGCCTCAAAGATTTGCAGCAGTTTCGCTTTCGCCGCGCCGTCGTTCCACTCGCGGTCTGCGGTGACCATAGCGAGCAGCGTGTCCGCCGCCGCGTCGCGCTCTCCGCCGGCAAAGGCGGCCTCGGCATAGGCGAGCTGCGCATCCATATCCTCTGGGGCTGCCTTGGCGGCGCTTTGCAATCCGGCCAGCTCGCTGTCGTCCACTTGCGTGCCAGCAAGCTCTAGCGCGCTTCTTGCCGCGGCAATGGCCGGGTCCTTGGCAAGGTTCTCGTTTTCTTCGATCGCGGCCAGAACTTGGGCCGCTTCCTCGGTCTTGCTCAATTGGATCAGCGCCCGGACCAGGCCGGAATGCGCAATCCCATGGTTGGGGGCAAATTCCGTGATCTGAGCAAACATGCCGGCTGCGCGGTCGGCATCGCCTTCCATCAGCGATTGCTCAGCCATGCCGATGGCTTGCTCGATCTCTTCTGGCGAGGGGCCTTGCGGCTCTCCATCGGCCGCGCCCGCCTGGATCGGCAATTGCGAGAGCAGTTGATCAAGCGCGGCCTTCATTTCCGATTCGCTGCGTGCGCTGGTCAGGTCGGCAACCGGCTGCCCCTGAAACATCGCATAGACGGTTGGGATGGACTTGACCTGAAACTGCCCGGCGATGAATTTCTCTTCATCGACGTTGAGCTTTGCCAGCACCACGCCCTTGTCGGCGTATTCAGCGGCGACCTTTTCCAGCATCGGGGCCAGCGCCTTGCACGGCCCGCACCATTCCGCCCAAAAGTCGAGGATCACCAGTTTCGTCTGTGACGGCTCGACCACTTCGGTGCGGAACCGATCAACCGCTTTTTGCTCTTCGAGATTGAGACCCATGCTGGCCAAGGGTTTGCTCCTGTTTGTGCCGCGCGTTTGCGCGCAATTGCTGTGACATCACGCAATGTGGGGCGCGGGGGGTGGAATGTGAAGGTCTGAGTTTTGCTGGCGCGAGCACGTTTGGCAATCGATCAGTTGCCAAAACATGAGACTTTTTGCGGCAAATGACTTTTAGGCTTGCAGGCCTGCGTGCTCGCTGCTAGCTGCCCACCTCCCCGGCGAGGAATAGCGAATCTATCGCATCCACGCAGAGCGTCAGTGAGCGGGCGTAGCTCAGGGGTAGAGCACAACCTTGCCAAGGTTGGGGTCGGGCGTTCGAATCGCCTCGCCCGCTCCATTTCTTTCAATTTGCGAATGTATCCCCCTCGGGGGAGTTGCATGTGATCGGCATGGCGTATTCGCTTGTGTGCTCGCCTCGTGCCGGGCGCAGTGCGGGTCACGGTGCCGCTCATCGGTCATTCACAGCGATTCGTCGAACCACAAGAGAAGATGCTTGCAAGCGTGAGCGCCTCTGCTAGGGGCGTGATACGTTATCACATCTAACTACTCTCGATCAGGGACGATCATGAAACCGACAACCTCTCATTTGGCGCTTGCCACTGCTCTTTCGCTTGGGCTGATTACAACCCCCGCCGCTGCACAGGCACAGGCGGAGCCAGAAAGCGATCAGGCCGAAGAACGCCTTGCCGATGATCTGCACAATCGCCAGGTCGATGCCGAAGGCAATATTATCGTCAGCGCCGCCGGTCTGGCGCAATTGGACGTGCTTGCTGGCACTTCGGTGCTTGAAATTGAAGACATACAGAAAAACCTCAACGGGCAGATCGGCGAAGTCCTCGCCAAATTGCCCGGCGTATCCGCCACCAGCTTCTCTCCCGGCGCATCACGCCCTGTCCTGCGCGGCTTCCAAGGTGAGCGCGTACGCGTCTTGGTTGATGGCCTCGGTACGGCCGACGTCTCCAACACCTCGGCTGACCATGCGACCACGATTGAGCCGCTGACAACCGAGCGGATTGAAGTTCTGCGCGGCCCAGCTGTGCTGTTGTTCGGCAGCCAGGCAATCGGCGGCGCGGTCAATGTCATCGACAAGCGTATCCCGCGCCGGATGCCAGACGAGGCGTTGCATTTCGATGCGATTGTGGCGGCAGACACTGCAAGCGATCTGCGCAACCTTGGCGCGTCGCTCGATCTGCCGCTCGGCAACAGCTTCGTGTTCCACGTCGATGGCAGCTATCGCAACACCAATGATCTAGAGATTGGCGGTTTCCAAATCGCGCCGGAACTGCGCGCTCAAATCCTCGAACTGGCTGACGAAGAAGAGGCCGAGGGTGAAGTTGAAGAGGCAGCGGAACTGCGCGAAGCAGCCGAAGCGCGCGGCGTCATCCCGAACTCCGCAACCGAAACCTGGACGGCCAATGCTGGCCTCAGCTTCATTTCCGGCAACAACGTCTTTGGCGCCTCGATCGGCTTTTACGACACCGATTACGGCGTCCCCGGCCGCCCGGGTACGGAGCACGCCCACGGCGAAGAAGGTGAAGAGGAAGAAGAGGGCGAGGAAGAGGGTGAGGAAATCGTCACCATTGGCCTTGAGCAATTCCGCGCAGACTTCCTGGCCGATCTCGATCTTGGCGATGGCTTCTTCGAGCGGCTGAAAATCCGCTTTGGTTATTCCGATTATACCCACACCGAATTTGAAGGCGACGAAATCGGCACCGTATTCGATTCTGAAAGCCTTGAGGCGCGGGTCGAACTCTTGCAAAGCGAAACCGGGCCGTCGCGCGGCTCGATTGGCCTGCAATACACGTACCGTGATTTCCAGGCGATTGGTGAAGAGGCCTTTGTCGCCCCTAATGTTACCGATCAGCTCGCTCTGTTTGCGCTGCAGGAATTTGGCCCTGGTCCGATCCAAGTTGAGGCCGCTGGCCGCGCCGAATTCACTGATGTCTCCTCGCAGGAGCTGGGCGTCTCGCGTGATTTCACCAATTTCTCAGGTGCACTGGGTCTGGTCTACGAGGCTGACGATGCCTTCCGCGCAGGTGTGAACGTCTCGCGCGTCGAACGCGCTCCGGCGGCGGAAGAATTGTTCGCCAATGGCCCGCACATTGCGACCCAGCAATTTGAAATTGGCGACACCACACTGGTAACCGAAAGCGCATGGGGTGTCGAAGCCTTCGCACGCGGCCAAGTGGGCCCGGCAAAATTCAGCCTCGCGGTCTACAACCAATGGTTCGACGACTACATCTTCCTGTCCGGTACGGGTGAAGAAGAGGACGAGCTGCCTGTGTTCGTCTTCCTTCAGGATGATGCGAACTATTTCGGCATCGAGGGCGAGGTTCAATTCCCGCTGTTCAAAAACGGCGGAATGGAACTGCTGGCGGACCTGCGCGGTTCCTACGTTCAGGCAGAGCTTGACGACGGCACCGCTGTTCCGCGTATTCCGCCGATCGAATTGCTCGGCGCGCTGGAGCTGCAAACCGATGCATTTGACGCGCGTGCGGAAGTGCAATGGTTTGGCGAGCAAGACGATGTCGACGCGTTTGAAACAGAAACCGATGCGTTTGCGTTTGTGAACCTGTCGGTGGCTTGGCGCCCTCTGCCTAGCCGTGAGAACGTGACCCTGGTGGTCGGCGTCGACAATCTGTTTGATGTGGTTGGCCGCCGCCATGCAAGCTTCACGAAGGATTTCGTGCCGCTCGCCGGACGCAATCTGAAAGCGAACGTCCGCTTCAGCTTCTAACTTCGCCGCTTAAGCGGGAACGCAATAAAAAGGGCAGGCCCGGCGAATGCCAGGTCTGCCCTTTTTGCGTGCTTATGGTCGCTTTGCCTGCAGATTAATTCTCCAAGGCGAACGTCAGGTCAGCATGCTCCTCGAGCCGCTTGACCAGATCCTCGCCCATGAACGAACCCGGCGTGCCAATGCCGCCTTCCGCCTTGCAGCTGAGCAGGCCAATCGCGGTTTCTGCGATCATCCGGCTGGTTGAGCCATAGCCCGGATCATACTTGCCTTTGACGCCGTAATGCAGGCTTTCGCCGTCGGGCATGTCAGCGACGAACAGAACGTCGTAAAATCCGTTTTCGCGCTCTTCCTTGCTGGGGCCTTCACCCGGCTTGGGCGGTTTTGCGCCGAACGGGTTCTTCATCATTTCCGCGGCCGCATTGGCCATCTTCTTGCCCGCGTCGCCCGGGCTGGTCAGCACCATTTCATCATAGACGAAGTCTTCGCCATATGGGTGGCCAAGTAGGAAGTTCGTGCGGTGGACGTTCTTGGTGTTGATCGCCGCCATCACAAACGGAGCGGCCCATTTGTCGAGGTCTTTCTCATAGGTCGGGACCATGCCGGAGGGCTGGCTTGGCCCCTCAAAGCCTGGGGTCAGACCGAAGGAGCTGCGTAGTACGTTGATGAGCTTGGGGTTCTTTGCCACCGCCTTCATCGTTTCGGTCATGCTGGCAACCGTGCCGCCTGATGCGCCGCCTGCCATTGCGCGCACGCGCCCGCGGATTTTGGGTGCTGGCTTGCCAAAGCGCTTCATCGCTTCTTTCTGAGCCATCAACACGCCGAGGTCGAAGGGGATAGAATCGAACCCGCTGGAGAAACAGATCCGCGCGCCGCTGGCCTTGGCCGCATCGCCGAACTGGTCGATCTTCTCCCGCATCCATGTCGGCTCGCCGCACAGGTCAGTGTAATCCGTGCCGGTTTTGACGCAGGCCTCAACCAGATTGTCGCCGTAAAGCTGGTATGGTCCAACCGTGGTCAGTACGACTTTGGTCCGCGCACACATCGCCTCCAGGCTGGCCATGTCATCGGCATCAGCCACCACCAAAGGCGTGCTGGCCGGCGCGCCAATTTCGTCGCGCACCGCCTCCAGCTTTTCTAGGCTGCGCCCGGCCATCGCCCAGCTGGGCCCATCATCGCGGCTGCCATAATGATTGCTCAGATGCTCAGCAACGAGCCGTCCGGTAAACCCGGTGGCGCCATAGATGATGATATCGAATTCGGTCTTAGCCATGTTTTGTCTCCTTTGACCCGTTCAATGCGCTTCGCATGTCTGAGAGTCAAAGCCGCTACGGCAGCTCCGGTTCCAAGATGCCGCTATGCAAAACCCTTGTTGGTGATAGGCAATGGTTCTTCTAAGCCTGTGTCAAAACAAGGAGTGATTACGCGGCATGACAATGGACAACATGGTCTTTCTTTCGGGGGTCGAACTCGAAGACGGAACGCTTATGGTTGCCGCGCAAAACGGCGAGTTCGATATCCGGGAAACGCCGCACACCATCATCTGTGATCGTACGCCAGATGGCGAATGGCGGCACGCTGCGCACACCAGATGGGTGACGACCGGGATTGCGCCCAATCTTGCCAAAGATGGGATTGCGATCCTCTCTCCTCATTCGGATTTTGTCCAATTTGCGCGATCAGGGCATGGCAAGAAAAAAGTGCTTGAAGAGGACGGTGATCGGCCTCCTACATTCCGGTGTCTCGAAGCGATTGGTGAGCGACTCTATGCAGGAGCCACAGACAACCACCTCTTTGAGTTTGACGGCTCGCAATGGTCACAAATTGCACAGGAAGCGACCACTGAGGCTGAACGCATTAAGAGCTTTGATGGCGTGACTGGGTTTGGCCCCGATGAGGTGTATGCCTTTGGGTGGTCAGGATCGGTATGGAGCAATTCTGGGGGCACCTGGCATCAGGCGAAGTCACCTTCAGATCGAATGCTCTCCGCCGGGACGGTCACAGATGATGAGGTGTTTATCGCCGGTCAGCTCGGCACCATCTGGAAAGGGCGAGGGAATGATTGGGAACTGGTCGATAATGACGGTTTCAACATCGACATCTGGTCCGCCACTGCTTTCGAGGGTGCTGTCTACTTTGGCACAGCGCAAGGCATCTTGCGGTTCAAAGATGGCAAGATAACCCCGTTCAAATCTCTTTCAGCCGATATGCGAACCTGCATGTCGGTGTTCACTGGGCCAAGCGGGCTTTGGTCGATTGGCTCCTCAGACATCGCACTGTTCGATGGGTCGGACTGGCATTCGATCACTCAGACCTAAGACCAGGTTGATGGACTTGCTCTGAGACCGAAGCTTTGAACTTTGCTGACTCTACAACCTCGGTAAGGTCACGCCGCGTTGGCCCATATATTTGCCGGCGCGGTCTTTGTAGCTCGTCTCGCAGCGCTCATTGCCCTTCAGGAACAGGAATTGGCACGCGCCTTCATTGGCGTAGATTTTGGCGGGCAGCGGCGTGGTGTTGGAAAACTCCAGCGTCACATGCCCCTCCCAGCCCGGCTCCAGCGGGGTGACATTCACGATGATCCCGCAGCGCGCATAGGTGCTCTTGCCTAGGCAGATCACCAGCACGTCGTCGGGCACGCGGAAATATTCGACTGTGCGCGCCAATGCGAAGGAGTTGGGCGGGATGATGCAGACATCGGTCTTGCGGTCGACCAAGCTGTCCGCGTCAAAACTCTTGGGATCGACCGTGGCCGAGTTTACATTGGTGAAGATCTTGAACTCATCCGCGACCCGCGCGTCATAGCCATAGGATGAGAGGCCATAAGAGATGACGCCCTCACGCCGCTGAGCCTCAACAAAGGGCTCAATCATGCCGTTGGTCTGAGCCTGCTTGCGAATCCACTTGTCTGAAAGAATAGTCATTCGTGATTGATTCCCGATTGGCACGTTACCGGCAAGCAGAGCGACTATCTTATCCCGATGAGTCTTTGTCCGCTTCGATGAAGTCGCGAGGGTCTACTAGCCGAGCGGCTTCCGTTTCGCGGATGAAACGGTCAAGCAGATAGATGTGCCCCGAACCGTAGAGCACCAGCACCCGTTCTCCCGGCTCCAAAACCGTTTGGATATTATTGAAGATACGCAGATTGCGCGCATACCAACTGCCAACCCATGCTGCGCCGGGGTTGAAGGTATTGTCACCAAAGCGTGCGAGTTTGAAATACTGCCTATGGTCCCGAAGGCGCGCATCAGGAGCGTTCAGGTCGTAATACCATTGCGAGATTGACTGGCCGCGCATGATAGCAGCTCTGCGATTGAGTTCTTCCTGCTCCGTTTGGATGAAGTTTGCCAGTTCATCTTCAGCGCCATTATCCTTGGCCCAGCTGAGAAAGTCATACTCAGACCATTCGCCGGGCGCGCTCTCGTTCCAATCAGCTGCATACACTTTCGTATGGCCAAGCTGCCTGGCAAGACGCATTCCGATCTGGTTTCGCTCATTGGCGCTTGGGGCGAGTTCGCTGCGAAGATAGCTCTGATATTCCTGATCAAGACCTGTCTGATCAGAAAAGTCCCATTCGAGTACAACACGGGTTGGCTTCCATCGCGCAAGGCTATTCAGCAAGTGTCCGATATCGTCCTGACGTTCAGTGGTTAGAACGTCTTCGATTGGCATGTTTATGAGGTCGCGATTGTTGTTCGCAAGGTGGAACGAGGCCAACAGCATGATCTCAGCTTCGGATTGCCGGACGTCTGCCTCTTTGGCAAAACTCGGAGTTGTGATGGCTGCTACTCCTATGAAGATTGCACTGAACGATCGCCAGAAGTGGGACCTCCTCACTTAATCACCTTCGCACCCAGCGCCGGATTAAGCCCCGTCACATGGTTCAGCCATTTCTTCGGGCGTCTCAACATATTGTCGGGGTAGTTCACCTTTAGCCCCGCGATCTGCGCCATTGCGCCGACAAAATGGATGCAATTGCGCGTGTCGAGATCGTAATATTTGCCCGGCGCACTGCGCCATTTGCTGACCTCGGCCTTCACCCGCTCATATTGCGCATCGGTCAATCGCACACTGAAATGGCGGTTGGTCTTCTTGAGATATTTCGGCTTCTCAACGCTGATGTCGTGCACCACCGGCCCTTGCAAAATCGCAGGCGAGACCTTCTTGGCGGTGAAGCCATAATTCTCGTTCACCACCTTGCCCGATCCCAGCGTCCCCTCCAGCACGATGAAGGTATGGGGATAGCGCCCAAACAGCACCGATCCATTAAAGCTGTGAAAATGCATGGTCACCGCCGCAAAGGCGGGCCCGCTCCAGATGAGCGCGAGTAGCGTGACGATGAGGGTTGCGATCCGTTTCATGGCCGGCGTGATAAATCGAAGCCCGCTTAGTTCGCAAGGGTTGGCGCGGCCGGCTGTCCCAAAAGGCTGGCATTGCCGCCTGCCGCCGTTGTGTCTGTGCAACTGACGCGCTCGGTGGCGAAGCGCGCGAGGTAATGCGGGCCGCCTGCCTTTGGCCCGGTGCCTGATAGGCCTTCACCGCCGAACGGCTGGCTTTCCACCACCGCGCCGATCTGATTGCGATTGACGTAGAAATTGCCAACCCGCGCGGCGGCCTGAACCCGCTTACGGGTGTTCTCGATCCGGCTGTGGAGGCCCAGTGTCAGGCCAAATCCCGTGGCGTTGATGTCGGCAACAACTTGGTCGAGCCCGCTTGCCGCGAACCGCGCGACATGCAGGACGGGGCCGAAATTCTCACGCTTTAGATCGAGGATCGAATCAATCTCAATGATGGTCGGCGCGACGAAGCAGCCATGCTCTGTGCCGCTGGGCAGTTCGCTGCGCCAGACGGTGCCGCCCAGCTGTTCTCGCCGGGCCACATGGCGTTCCAGCGCGGCCTGCGCATCGGGATCGATCACCGGGCCTACGTCGGTGGAGAGCAGGTGCGGGTTGCCAATGCTCAGCGCATCGAACCCGCCGCGGATCATGGCCAGCATTTCGTCGGCGACATCTTCTTGCAGATAGAGCACGCGCAGCGCGGAGCAACGCTGGCCCGCGCTTTGAAACGCGCTGGCCAGAACATCGCGCACGACCTGCTCTGGCAGGGCCGAGGAATCGACGATCATCGCGTTTTGCCCGCCGGTTTCCGCGATCAAGGTGGCAATCGGGCCGTCGCGGCCTGCCAGTGCCAGGTTGATGGCGCGCGCCGTCTCTGTGGAGCCAGTGAAGGCCACCCCGGCAATACGCGGATCGGACGTGATCATTTGCCCGACATCGCCGGCGCCGGGGAGCAATTGCAGCGCCTCTGCCGGGATGCCTGCCTCGTGGCACAATTTCACCGCCAACGCCGCGATCAGCGGGGTTTGCTCGGCAGGCTTGGCGATCACGCTGTTGCCAGCGGCCAGCGCGGCGGATGCCATGCCGATGAAGATGGCAAGCGGGAAGTTCCACGGGCTGATCGTGGCAAACACGCCGCGCCCATGCAGAGAGAGCAGGTTTTCTTCGCCCGTGGGGCCGGGCAGAACGGTCGGCTCGGCGAATTGGCGACGCGCCTCGCACGCGTAATAGCGCAGAAAATCGACCGCTTCGCGCAGCTCCAGCACCGCATCGGGCAAAGTCTTGCCCGCCTCACGCTGGCATAGGGAGAGGAACTCTGCCGAATGCGCCTCAAACAGATTGGCGGCTTCATCGAGCAGCGCAGCACGGCTTTCCCCGCCGAGTGCATCCCAGCCCGGCTGGATGGCGAGCGCGGTGGTAATGGCGTAATCGACCTCCTCCGCCGTGGCGTCGCGGCGCGTGCCGACCTGGCTGCTAAGATCATGCGGCATGGTGATCGGCGCGATCTCGCCCGGCTCTTCGCTGACGAAGGTTGGGCTGGCGTTCCATTGCTGTGTCGCCAGCTCGCTGAGGCGAACCTCCAGCGGGCCGCGCACAAGCGGGTCCGACAGATCGATCCCGGCGCTGTTCGTGCGGTTTTCAAAAATATCGGCGGGCAAGGGAATGTTCGGATTGCGAAAGGGCGCGCATTCGGCGAGCTGCGCAACTGGGTCTCCGGCGAGTTCAGCAGCCGGAATATCGGCATCGCCCATGCGGTTTACGAAACTGGTGTTGGCCCCGTTTTCGAGCAGGCGGCGCACGAGATAGGCGAGCAATTCCTTGTGCCCGCCAACCGGCGCATAAATGCGCACCGGCGTGCGATTGTTGCCTTCAAGGGCGCCGAGCGCATCATACACTTCCTCGCCCATGCCGTGCAGGCGCTGAAACTCGTAGGATTTGTCTGCACCAAGACCTTTAATCGCAGCGATGGTATAGGCGTTGTGCGTCGCAAAGGCGGGGCGGATCACATCGGCGTGCTCAAACAATCGCGCGGCGCAGGCGAGGTAGCTGACATCGGTGGCGAGCTTGCGCGTGAACACCGGATAATCGCTGAGGCCGCCGACCTGAGCGAGCTTGACCTCGCTGTCCCAATAGGCGCCTTTGACGAGGCGGACGAACAGCTTGCGGCCATGGCGGCGGGCGAGCTTTGCGGCCCAGTCACACAGTGGCAGCCCGCGTTTTTGATAGGCTTGCAGCGCGAGGCCAAACCCCTCCCAGCGTGATCCATCGGCGCGCACGAACAGGCTGTCATCCGCCATCAGCGCCTCGATAATGTCGAGCGAGAGTTCGAGGCGTTCGGCCTCCTCGGCGTCCACGGTGAAATGGATGTCGGCATCGCGCGCCTTTTCGGCAAGGCCGCGGACGATGGGCACAAGATCATTGCGGGCCTGATCAGCGTGCAGAAAGTCGTACTTGGGATGCAGCGCCGACAGTTTGACGGAAATACCCGGCGAAGGGCCAACCCCGCCCTTGGCTTCTTTGGCGAGCCGATCGAGCGCGCCCTCATAGGCCTCGCGGTAGCGCGCAGCATCGGCGAAAGTCATCGCCGCCTCGCCCAGCATGTCGAAGCTGTGCGTCAGGCCGCGCGCGCGTTCAGGCTTGGCCCGCTCCAGCGCTTCGTCAATGTCGCGGCCAAAGACGAATTGCCCACCCAGAATTTTCATCGCCTGCAAGGTCGCCTTGCGCACCACCGGCTCGCCGAGCCGGTTGACCGCGCGTTTCAGGCTAGAGCCCATGCCGCGCTGATGCGCCTCTGGCGGGTCGATCACTTCGCCGGTCAGCATCAGCGAAAATGTCGCCGCGTTGACGAAGGTGGAGGCGCTTTCGCCCAAATGCTCCGACCAATCGATCGCGCCAATCTTGTCCTTGATCAGCGCGTCCGCTGTGCTCGCATCGGGCACGCGCAGCAGCGCCTCGGCCATACACATCAGGGCAATGCCTTCTTCGGTGTCGAGCCCGAATTGCTGCAGGAACGCGTCGATCCCGCTCGCCTTTTTCGCGCGCGCGCCTTCGATCAATCGGGTCGCCAGTTCAGCCGAGGCTGCGTGCATGCGCGAGGCGGGCGCGGCCTGCTCTATGCGTTCTGCAATGCAGGCGTTCTCTTCGGCGCGATAGGCGCGGCGCAGGTCAGATCGGTCGAGCGGTTGAAGGTTCGTCACGGCTTGCGATTCGCACCTTGAATAATTGCACTGATCCAGTGATCTGAACCCGGATGGATCGCCGCGCAAGCCCTTGCAGCATCGGCGAATGCGAGCGCCGCCGGGTGCGCGGTTAGAGCGGCCCGATCAAACGGGCTGCAACCGCATCCAGGCGGGCGATCAATTCGGGATCATGCTCATCAGGTGCGGTGATCACCGCATCATCCAGCGCCGTGTCAATCGGTGAGGGTTTGCGCCCATCGGGCAGGGCATTGATCAGGCGTACAATCATCTCGCGCGCCAAATCGCCATTAGCCTGCATCTGGGTGACGACTTGGGACACATCCACCGCATCGCCTTCGCGCCAGCAATCATAGTCCGTGACCATGCCGACCAGCGCATAGGGCAGCTCCGCCTCGCGGGCGAGCTTTGCCTCTGGCATGGCGGTCATCCCGATCACATCCGCGCCCCATTCGCGGTACATCCGGCTTTCCGCGCGGGTGGAGAATTGCGGACCCTCCATCGCCAGATAGGTCGCCCCGGTGGTGAATTTGCCCTTTGCTTCGGTGATTGCATCAGCGGCCATTTGCGACAGCCGCTCGCACACCGGATCGGCCATAGAGACATGGGTCACAAAGCCTGAACCGTAATAGGTTGAGGGGCGGCCCTTGGTCTGATCGATGAACTGGTCGACCACCACGAAATGGCCCGGAGGCAGCTCTTCGCGCAGTGAGCCAACGGCGGAAATGGCCAGAATGTCGGTGCAGCCAGCGCGTTTGAGCGCGTCGATATTGGCCCGCGCATTGACCTCGCTCGGGCTGATCGGGTGGCCCCGGCCATGACGCGGCAGAAAGCGCACGCGCACATCGCCGATCCGCCCGCACAAAATCTCGTCCGATGGCTCGCCCCAAGGGGTTTCAACCGCGATCCACTGCTGCTCTTTCAGACCTTCGATATTGTAGAGGCCAGAGCCTCCGATGATCCCGATTGTCCATGGGCCGGCCATGCGTGTCATCCTTTGAATATTGCGCGAAAGAGCATGCCCGATGCGGGCTGAACCGCCAAGAAAGCGTTAAGTCAGATCAATGCGTTCCGGCAAGCCTTTGCGAACAGCCTTGTCGGCCTGAGCGAATGGTCCGGCAATCGATGGGCGCGCCCGCATCCGCTCAAAATGCGCGGCAAAGCGGGGCCATTTATCGAGCGGCGTTTCCGCCACCAGCGAGACTTGCATCAAGCAGCACGCAATCGCAATGTCGGCAATCGACAGGGCGTCGCCTGCGAAAAACTCATTCTCGCCCAGCGCGCCTTCAAGATAGTCAAACACCGGCGGCAATTTGGTGGCCCAGGTTTCGCGCGCGGTCTCCAGATCGGGCTCCTCGCCTTTGGTGATTGCAAAGAAGATCGGGCGAAAGATGCCGAGCCCCCCGGCCAGCGCCAGCGTGGTGTCGGCATATTCTTCAAAACTCAGCACGCGGCCGTAGGCAAAGGGTTCTGCCGGGTACAGCGCCGTCTCAGGATGCTTGGCCTCGATATAGCCGCAGATTGCCGAGGAATCGGCGATGGTGCCATCAACGCCTTCGGTGGCGATTGATCGATCGCGCAGCACGGGAATGCGCTTCATCGGCGAGATGTCTTTGAACCATTGCGGCGGGTCGAACACATTGACCGGCTCAACGTCAAAGCCAGCGCCTTTTTCCAGGCACACGGCGGCGACTTTGCGCACGAATGGAGAGACGGGGCTGCCATAAATGACAAGGTCGTTTGGAGCGTCAGACATATCGTGTTCCTCTTTGCGGGCCGAGGCCAGATTTTCGGTTGCACTGTGCAATTGATCGCGGTCGCTGGCGAGCGCAAGCATTATCGTGCGACCTGCAAATGCAATTGAACTTTGCCGGTCAAAGGTCCACCTAGATCGGCGAGAGTAATCAAAAAAGATTCGAGAGAGGCATTCCCATGGTCACCCAGTACAAAAATCTCATCAATGGCGAGATGATTTCCACCACCGACATGCTCGACGTGGTCAATCCAGCCAATGAAGAAGTCATCGGCCAGGTGCCAGCTTGCGGCCAGGCGGAGCTCGACCAAGCGGTCGCCGCCGCTCGCGCCGCCTTCAAGACATGGAAGAAGACCTCGCTCGAAGAACGCCGCGCGGCGATCATGGCGATCTCTGGCGCGATCAAGGAAAACGCCGACGAACTGTTCCGCTTGCTGACCAGCGAGCAAGGCAAGCCGCACCAGCAAGCGAAGGGCGAGATTTACGGGGCTGCCGCCATTTCTGCGGCGCAATCCACCCTTGAGCTGGAAGATGAGATCAACGAAGACAGCGATGCCCGGCTGAGCCGCACGCGCCGCGTGCCTGTGGGCGTGGTCGGCGGCATTGTGCCGTGGAACTTCCCAGTGATGATGGCGATCCAGAAAATCGTGCCCGCCATGCTTTCCGGCTGCACGATTGTGCTGAAAACCTCTCCGTTCACCCCCCTTACCACACTGCGCATTGCAGAGCTGATCGCGGACAAAGTGCCAGCGGGCGTCGTCAACATTATCACTGGCAATGATGATTTGGGTCCGATGATCACATCGCATCCGGATATCGACAAGATCACCTTCACCGGTTCCACCGCGACGGGTAAGAAGATCATGGAAGGCGCAAGCGCTGATCTTAAACGGATCACCTTGGAGCTGGGCGGTAACGACGCCTCTATCGTGATGCCGGATGCCGACCCTAAGAAGGTGGCAGAGCAATTGTTCTGGTCCAGTTTCCAGAACGCAGGCCAAGTCTGCATCGCGGCCAAACGCATCTACATCCACGAAGATATTTATGACGAGCTGTCCGCTGCGATCGCCGAATATGCGAGCCAGGTGAAGGTCGGCGACGGCGCTCAGCAAGGCACCGGCGTTGGGCCGATTCAGAACAAGAAGCAGTTTGACCGCGTGGTTGAGCTGATCGAGGACGCCAAAGACAATGGCTATAAGTTCCTGGTCGGCGGGGAAACCGATCCATCGGGCTCTGGCTATTACGTGCCGATCACCATTCTCGACAATCCGCCGGAAGACGCGCGGATCGTGGCCGAAGAGCAGTTTGGCCCGGTTATGCCGCTGATGAAGTTCTCGACCGAGGAAGAAGTGATCGAGCGCGCGAACAATTCAGAATATGGCCTGGCGGGCGCGGTCTGGACGGCTGACCCTGAAAAGGGTGTTGAGATTGCAGAGCAGCTGGAAACCGGCACTGTTTGGGTCAACGAATTCATGCATTTGTCGCCATTCGCCCCGTTTGGCGGACACAAGCAATCCGGCTTTGGCGCGGAATACGGCAAGGAAGGCCTGAAGGAATTCACCTATCCTCAAGTAATTACTGTAAAGAAAGACAATGTTCCGGCATAATCGGTATGTCTGAAGTTTGATTAGTAAGAGGGGGTCGCAAACCATGGCACTCAAATTTTCTAAGTCGCGCGGCATCATGCTGGCAGCTGTGGCTGCTGTTGCAGGGCTGGGCGCAGCAATGCCTTTGCAGGCACAATTTAATGTCGGCAACGTCGTCAAATCCGCCAAAAAGGTGGCCGAGGCAGCGAGCTATTCTGACGAGGAAATCGTCACTTTTTTCAGCCAGATGTCTGAGGAAATGGACAGCCAAAACCCGGTTGCCACAATGGACGACCCCTATGGTCAGCGCCTCGCTGCGCTTACCGAAGGGCTCGACAGCTATGATGGCCTTGACCTCGATATCAAAGCCTATCTGGTGAAGGACGTGAACGCGTTCGCCATGGGTGATGGCACCGTGCGTGTCTTTGCGGGCCTGATGGACAAGTTCGATGATGACGAGCTGCGCTGCGTGATCGGTCATGAAATCGGCCACGTGAAGCTGGAGCACGGCAAGAAGCGCATGAAGCGCAGTTTGCAGCAAGACGCGGCGCTGAGCGTGGCTGGTACGGCGAGCAGCGATGTGCGCCGTCTGGCAAACTCAGAGCTGGGCAAAATGTTCGGCAATGTGATCACCGCTCAGCACTCGCAAAAGGCAGAGCGCAATTCGGACGACTATGCGCTCGAGTTCATGAAGGCGAACAATTACAACGCTGAGGCGTGCATCACGGCGATGGAAAAGCTGGGCACGATGAGCTCTGGCGGCGGAATTGATTTGCTCAAGACGCACCCAAGCCCGCAATCGCGCGCCAAGCGGATGCGTAAGAAGTTGAGCTAAACGCGCTTTACCTTTTCAAGACATTTGCAGCGGCCGCTCAGGAGACTGGGCGGCCGTTTGCTTTTGTGCCGGCGTATGCGGGTGCGCGCGGTTTTCCTACTCGCGGGCTTGCGAGTAGGTGTGGTGAGGCTCTTTGAACCGTCTATCCCCACGCGTGACCGTTTGTTTTCACTCGGCCAAGGCGCCCATTTGCGTCAATTCTCTCAAAAGTCACACTTTGCGCTGCATGACCTGGCCTAAGATTCTGAAAGTGTGAAGCTTTCCGTCAAAAGTCACACTTTCGAAAACGCGAAACGTGTTCCAAGCGCTGACCAAATGCTGATGGATCGAATACGCGCTATTCGCCCGCTGGTTTGCGCAGCATATCCAGGCCCACGGCCCAGCGGCGCTGGAACCCGCGCCAATGCTCCGCCTCGTCCGGTCCGGCAAACTTGCCATTGAGCTGTTCGCGAAAACTGGTTTCCCAGTTGCTGTCATTGGAGTTCGGCGCTGGCACATCGAGATAGCTCGCCTTGTCCGCATCGCCCTTCAGATGCAGATCGAGGAATGCGGCAACGAAATGCTGGTTGATGCCGTTGATGCGGTCTTGTCGCCAGACCGGTTCGGCCAGGAACTCTGCGACGCGGAATGGCGCATCATCCGGAACGGCAAAGTCATTGCCCACGGTGTTGTGACGGGCCTCGCGGTAGACCAGCATGTGCCGTGCCGTCCCGGTCAATTGGTCGAATATCCAGCTGATCCCATCAGCGTAATTGGAGACGTCGTCCTCGCTGCCAGCCACCAGCAGCACAGGCGCGGTGATCTGGCCGAGCGTCTCGGCGCTCCATACGCGGTTGTCGGGTTGCCCGCCCCACGGGGCGAAGGCGACGACGGCATCCACGCCTGCTTCTTCGCTCGCCGCCTCGCGCAGCTGCGCCAGCGCATCCTCGGGCACTTGGCCGAAGGTATCGCTGTCATAGTCATAGGCGCCGCCCGCCGTCGCCAGCGCGCCGTAACCGCCCATGGAATAGCCGATAACTGCGATCTGCTCTGCGTCGATCAGTCCAAACGGACCCGTCTGGTCAGAGGCGCTGCGCGAAACCAGTTGGCTCAAGACCTGGCGCTGATCGAGAGAGCGATCGACCAGAACCTTGGTGAACGAGTAAACGAAATCGGTCACGCCCTCGATCCGCATATCGCCGTGATCGATGGAAGCGACGACATAGCCGCGCGAGGCGATGTGTTCCGCCAGATTGCTGAACTGCGTGCTCCAGCCATTGAAGCCATGGCTCATTACAACTAGCGGGAATTGCTGGTCTGCCACCGGCGCCCCGCCTGCAAAAGCGCGCCCCGTATACTCCAACGGCACCGGCTCCATCGCGGGCGGCATCATGGTGTGCTCGTACGTGATTGGCTCCGCGCCGGAGGCTGCGCTGGCTGGATAGAACATGCGCACTTTGAGCTCGCGCGTGTGCTCCTCCACCTGCCCGCTTGCCAGACCCAGCTTTGTGAAGGTCAGTCGGCCCGGCAGGCTAAACACGCTTTCCTGCGTCCCCACCTGATACTCGCCATAGCGGCCCAGCTCCGGGGTCTCGCCATCCATACCCTCGTGTACGGTTGGGCTGGCGACATAGGCCGCGGTGCCTGCGCCAATTGCAAGCAGGGCGAGCGCGCTCAGCGCTACGTATCGTTTCTTCATTGCGGTCGCCGTCTTTCCATTGCGGGTAAGCGAGAGCTTGCCGTCGCTCATCTCTGCGTGCACTTCTTACAGCGAATGGACGCGAGGGGAAGTGATGACATTGAGCGCCGATGATCTGACAGAGGGGCTGAGCCGGGTTTTGGCGCGCGCTGGCATGGAGGCTCCGACAGGGCTGGAGCGGTTGACCGGCGGCGCGACAATGGAGAGCTGGCGGTTCTCAAGCGGCGGCGAGGCGTTCGTGCTGCGACGCGCGCCCAGCTTAGAGTTCATGGCGGACCGCCCGTTTGGTCACGATACCGAGGCGGCGGTGATCGAAGCAGCACGGGCCGCGGGTGTGAGCGCGCCTGAGGTTCTGGCGGTATTGAAGCCGGAGGACGGGATCGGCAGCGGCTTTGTGATGCGGGCACTGCCGGGGACGCCGAACCCCAAAGAGATCCTCGCGATGGAAGAGCCGGGCAGGCTGCTATCGGAATGCGCCGCGAATTTGGCGCGGATCCACTCGCTTGGACGCGGCGACGTGCCAAAGGCTGTGCCAGTGATGGATTACCGCGAGGCCATTGCTGATCTGAGCCAGCAATTCGAGGAGGCAGGCGGCGACCGTCCGATCATCGCATTGGGCCTCAAATGGATGGAGGACAATTGCCCCGATCCCATCGAACCTGCGCTAATCCATGGCGATTTCCGCATGGGGAACCTGCTTGCACAAGATGGCTCGCTAACCGGTGTGCTCGATTGGGAGCTGGCGCATTTCGGTGACTATCACGAAGACCTCGCCTTCGGCTGTATGGCAGTGTGGCGGTTCGCCCGATATGATCGACCTGCGCTGGGTCTGGGCGATCTGGAAACCTATTTCGGTGCCTATGAAGCGAATGGCGGACGCAAAGTGGACCGCGAGCGCTTCCGCTATTGGCTGGTCCACCGCACCGTGTGGTGGGCGCTGGGTTGCCTGAAAATGGCGCAGATTTGGCGCAGCGGCGAGGACCGGATGCTGGAGCGAGTAGTGATCTCGCGCCGGACAAGCGAGCAGGAACTGGACCTGCTGATGCTGCTGGAGGAGGATGCGCCGGAGGCGGAGAGACGCCGGGAAGCGGGCGGGCCTCTCGACAACTCTTTTGGATATGGCGAAGCCGATTGCGCAGAGATGGCCGATGCTATCGTAGAATGGCTCGAAACGATCAAGGATCAGATGACAGGACATCATCGCTTCCAGCACGCGGTTGCACGCAACGCGCTGGGCATAATCGCGCGTGACTGTCGGCTTTACCCGCACCCATATCGCGCTTCGGGTCTTGTTTCTGACATCATGGACGGAACATCCGAACTTGGAGAGAAGCGTCTGTTGATGGACTTGAAGGACAGTGTCTTAGAAAAGGTGGCTGTCGACTCGCCCAAATACCCCGCGCTCGCCGTCGCGCGTAAAAAGTGGACCGGAGACGACTAAATGGACTTCGCAATTCCCGCAGACCTTCAAGCCTATCTCGACGCGCTCGACGCCTTTATCGAGGCCGAAATCAAGCCGCTGGAGCAGCAAGACGACAACAGCCGCTTCTTCGACCACCGGCGTGAGGATGCGCGCACCGACTGGGAGCGTGAAGGCCTGCCCGATCACGATTGGGAAAAGTTGCTTCAAGAGGCCACCGCGCGGGCCGACAAAGCCGGCCACTGGCGCTTCTCCGCGCCTGCGCGATATGGCGGCAAGGATGGCTCCAACCTCTGGATGGCGGTGATCCGTGATCACTTCGCTCAGCGCGGCCTTGGCCTCCACAATGATCTGCAAAACGAACACAGCATCGTCGGTAACTTCCCCTTCGTCGCGATGTTCGACACTTTTGGCACTGAGGCGCAAAAACAGGAGTTCATCGCGGGCGGCTTTGAACGCACAAGGCGCGTCGCTTTTGGCCTGACCGAAGCGGAGCACGGCTCCGACGCGACCCATATGGAAACCCGCGCGGTCAAGGAAACGCGCGATGGCGTGCCGGGATACCGGATCGACGGCGAGAAGATGTGGATCACCGGCATGCATGTCGCCACGCATTGCGCGGTGTTCGCGCGGACCGATGGCGAGGCAGGGGACGCGCGCGGCATCACCTGTCTGCTCGTGCCGAACCCCACGGACGGCCTCAAGATTGAGGAATGGATGTGGACCTTCAACATGCCCACCGACCATCCACGCCTCTCGCTCACCAATGTCTGGGTGCCGGAAAGTGCAATGCTGGGCGAGGAAGGCAAAGGCCTCGCGCTGGCGCAGAGCTTCGTTCACCAGAACCGCATTCGCCAAGCGGCGTCTTCGCTGGGCGCGGCGACCTATTGCGTGGAGGAAAGCGTCAAATACGCGCGGGAACGCAAACCCTTTGGCGAGGAGCTTGCGAAAAATCAGGCGATCCAGTTCCCGCTGGTGGAGCTGGCGACGCAGTGCGAAATGCTGAGGATGCTGATCTACAAGACCGCGTGGCAGATGGACAATATGCCGCACAAGGAGATTGAGCGGAGCATCTCGGACAAGGTTTCGATGTGCAATTACTGGGCGAACCGGCTGGTGTGCGAGGCCGCCGACCGAGCGATGCAAGTGCACGGCGGGATCGGCTATTCACGGCACAAACCGTTCGAGCATATCTATCGCCACCACCGCCGTTACCGGATCACCGAAGGCGCAGAAGAAATCCAGATGCGCAAAGTGGCGGCCTATCTGTTTGGCTATCTGGGGCCGAAGAAGGGGACGATGGGGTGAAGAATTCACAGGTTTCGCAGACCATAGCGGTAGCCCTGACCTTGCTGATTGCCATCGCTGTAGCTCTATCAACATCAATTCAGACCGATGAAACGCGAGTGATACGCGGTATCTTCTTTGCAGAGTTCGAAGGCTTGAGTTTTGTCGAGGTCGAGAGCGTCGAAGACCTCTCGACCAAGGCATGGGGTGATGTTGGCTGGCTCGTAGTTGAAGGCACCAAACTCGATGCCATGATCAATGACAGTTATGATGCGGAATGCCGGGATTATACCACGACCGCATTCCGGCTGGAGTTCCGGGGCAAAAGGGTCTCTGGCGAAACGGGCCACGGTGGGTTGTGGTCTTCGGAATATCAAATCAAAGAACTGATTGAGGTTGAAGGCATTGATTTGAAGAAATGCGAGAATCCAGTTCGGCCTCTCTTGTACGAGGCATTCTCGATCTCTGACTTAGGACGGGCTGGCGCAATTCGACTAACGACTTCTATCAAGCTCTAGCAATATCCTTACGCCGCGTTAGTCTCGGCCCCAACACAGGGAGAGTCTCATTATGCGCTGCTTCGCACCGCACTTCACCGCAACCCTTCTCGCCGGTTCTATGCTCGCTATGCCCAGCGCGGCCTTCGCGCAGGATGACGCAGATGAGAAATGGGACGTCGAGGCGCCGCGCGGGGCCACCGTCGAACAAGTGCCGATCGAGACCGATGAAGGCACCTGGATGGATGTCGATGTCTCGCCTGATGGCCGCACGATTGCCTTCACCATGCTTGGCGATATTTACACTCTGCCGATTGCCGGCGGTACGCCTAAGCGCATTGCCGAGGGGCTGAGCTGGGAAGTGCATCCGCGCTTCTCGCCCGATGGCACGCGCATCGCCTTCACCTCTGACCGGGGCGGGGGCAACAATATTTGGCTGATGAATGCCGATGGCTCTGACAAGCGGCAGCTGACCAAGGAAAGCTTCCGCCTGCTGAATCAGCCGACCTGGTCACCCGACGGGCGCTTTATCGCCGCGAAAAAGCACTTCACCACGCAGCGTTCGCTCGGCACGGGTGAGATCTGGATGTACCACATCTCAGGCGGCGGCGGTGTGCAAGTGGTGAAGCGCGCCAATGAGGCCTTGCAGAAAGAGCTCGGCGAGCCGGCCTTCGCGCCCGATGGCAGCGCCATTTACTACACTCGTAACACGACGCCGGGGAACACCTTTATCTACGCGCAGGATTCCAATGCCGGGATCTTCGCGATTGAGCGGCACGATCTGGAAACGGGTGAGGTGACCACAGCGGTCGACGGCTATGGCGGGGCGGTGCGCCCGGCGCCTTCACCCGATGGCAAAGAGATCGCGTTCGTGCGGCGGGATAAAGACACCTCGCAGCTATGGGTGAAAGAGATCACGAGCGGCAAGGAGCGGATGATTTACGACGCGCTTGACCTCGATGTGCAGGAAACCTGGGCGGTGACCGGGGTCTATCCTAATATGGATTGGACGCCGGACAGCCGATCCATCGTGTTTTGGGCAGGCGGCAAGCTAAACCGGGTGAACCGCGATGGTTCGGGCCATGCGGTGATTCCGTTCAGCATTAGCGACACGCGCGGCATTGCCGATGCGCCGCATCCTGAGATTGAGGTTTCGCCTGATCGCTTTGCCACCAAAATGGCGAAGTTCGGCACATTGTCTCCTGATGGCACGCGGGTGGTGTTTGAAAGCCTTGGGCGGCTCTACACCAAGTCTGCGCGCGGGCGCGATGCGCCGCGTCCGCTGACCAGTGGCGGTAACGCAGTCGAGGCGTTTCCGGCCTATAGCCGCGACGGCTCGCGTATTGCCTTTGTCCGCTGGACTGATGAGGGGCTGGGGCAGATCGTCGTCGCCAACGCCAATGGCTCGGGCGCGCGGGTGATCTCCGGCCAGCCGGGGCACTACGCCAATCTCGCCTTTTCTCCCGATGGCCGCATGGTCGCCTATGAGAAGCGCAGCGGCGGCTATCTGACCGCGCCTGAATTCTCCGAGAACACCGGGATTTACCTGCAGCCGGTCGGTGGCGGCGCTCCGATGATGGTCGCGCGCTCCGGTTCGCGTCCGCAATTCGGCGCTGATAGTGACCGAGTCTTCATGATCGGCCGCGATGGGAGCAAGCTCGCGCTGATGTCGGCTGACCTGGATGGCGAGAAGAAGCGCACCCATGCGACCGGAACTCTGGTGAATGATTTTCAGGTTTCGCCGGATGGCAAGACGATCGCCTTCCGCCAGAATTACGAAGTGTTTGCCATGCCGGTTATTCCGGGCGGTAAGCCGGTCGATGTAAACGAAACCAAGGGGCCGGTCCCTGTCACCAAAGTGTCTAGCGGCGGGGCGGATTATCTCGGCTGGGCGCGCGGGGGAGATACCCTATTCTGGTCGATCGGACCGGAGCTGAAGCAAGCGCAGGTGAGCGACTTTTTCCGCAACGCGCCGAAGGGGGATGATGACGCAGATGGCTATGAAGAGCCGGACAGCGGCATTTCGATGGCGGTCACGGTCACCGCTCAAAAACCCAGTGGCACGGTCGTAATTACTGGCGCGAAAGTGCTGACTATGG
This sequence comes from Erythrobacter sp. S249, assembly GCF_057364975.1. Lineage (NCBI taxonomy): Bacteria > Pseudomonadati > Pseudomonadota > Alphaproteobacteria > Sphingomonadales > Erythrobacteraceae > Erythrobacter > Erythrobacter sp. S249. The sequence continues at coordinate 2,175,400 of NZ_CP200287.1, forward strand.
CCGCGGGACTCGATGCCGAGGACGCAGGCATGATCGAAAACGGCGTGATCGTGATCGAAGGCGACCGTATCGCGGCAATTGGCGCGGCGGGTGATGTCACCATCCCGAGCGGCGCAACCATGGTCGATGCCAGCGGCAAGGTGGTGATGCCTGGCTTTGTCGATGCGCACCATCATGGCCCCCATGGTACGGGCGACCTCGTGCCGCAGCAGAACTGGAGCCTGGTGCAGGATTTGGCGCTTGGCACCACGACTACGCACAATCCGTCGAGCAATTCGAGCCTGATCTTCGCCTCGGCAGAGCGGCAGATGGCGGGCACTTTGCTTGCCCCGCGCATCTTTTCTACTGGGGAGATCATCTATGGCGCAAAGGCACCGAGCGTGTATGCGCGGATCGACTCTTATGACGATGCGCTGGCGCATGTCCGCCGGATCAAGGCGCAGGGCGGTATTTCGGTAAAGAACTACAACCAGCCCCGGCGTGATCAACGCCAGATGGTGGCGCGCGCAGCGGCCGAGGAGAATATGCTCAACGTCGCTGAAGGCGGATCGCTGTTCGGGATGGATATGAACCTGATCGCGGATGGCAATTCCACCATTGAGCACAATGTGCCGGGCGATGTGTTTTACGAGGACGTCCTGCAGTTCTTTGGCCAATCAAACTCGAACTACACCCCTACACTCAACGTGACCTATGGCGGGCTTGCTGGTGATCCGTATTGGCGGCAGGCGACCGATGTGTTCGATCATCCATTGATGATACACACCCCGCCCAAGGTTCTGCTCGCGGCGACGGCGCGGCGCACGAAAGCGCCTGAGTGGGCGTTTGTTGACGACAATGCGGCGCGCGAAGCGAAGAAGATTGCGGATCGCGGCGTGAAGGTCTCTATCGGCGCGCATGGGCAACAGCCTGGCATTGGCGCTCACTGGGAGATCTGGACCTTTGCGCGCGGCGGCATGAGCCCGGTTGAAGCGCTCAAAACCGCGACCATCTGGCCTGCGGAATCGCTCGGTATGCAAAAGGACGTGGGCAGTCTGGAAGTCGGGAAGCTGGCAGATTTGCTGGTGCTGAGCGCTGATCCAACCGCGAATATCCGCGACACCGACAAAATCGAAAGCGTGATGATCGGTGGTCGGATGTACGGCACCGCGACCATGCAGGAAGTCGCAACCGGCACTGGCGGACGGCGCGCCTATTGGTGGGAGAGCGGCCAAGGCGGCAATGCGGGCGGATCAGAGGCAGCAACCCATGCGGGCGGCGGCCACAACCACGGCGATGGTGACGGGGGCAGCCAATAAGGCCTAGTCTGCCTCGATCAGGGCGCGCAAATCCTTCAGAGCTTTGGCTCTGAGTTGGTGCACGCGCGGGACGCTGACCTCCAAAACCTCTGCGATCTCGGTGAGGTTCATTTCCTCAACGAAGAACAATTGCAGCACCAGCTTTAGGCGGTCTGGCAATTCAGTCATGGCTCGGATCAAGCGCTCGCGATCTTCCATGTCCGACAGAACTTCGAATGGGTCGGGATCATCGCTGGCAAAGGCGGTGCTAATCTCGTCATATTCCTCTGAGATTGAGGTTACCGTGACGCCGGAAGCCTCAATTTCGAGCAATTCGGCATCTGATATTTTCAGGCGCTCGCCGATTTCTGCGCGGCTGGGTTCACGCCCTAGGTCTGCACGCAAATCGCTGAGTGCAGCCTCGTATTGGGCGCGTTTCTTTCGCGCCGTGCGGCTATCGTTCATCAGCTTGCGGATCTGATCAAGCATGGCCCCGCGGACACGGATTTTCGCATAGGCGGCAAAGCCATCTTCAGTGGGGCCGGAATGCCGCATGGAGCATTCGGTCAGCGCGATGACGCCGACTTGCATCAGATCTTCGACCTCTAAGCCTTCACGGCCCATCCCATAGACATGCCAAGCGGTTCTGCGGACAAGGGGCATGAAACGGCGAACGCGGTCGTCTATCTCTGCCCGGTTCGATGAGCCATAACCGGCCGCCCCGGTGGGCGCGCTTTTTGCGAAGCTGTTTGGGTCGTGTTTCATGCGGCCATTGCTCCTGGCTCGTCTTGGGCGGCCGTCGCCGCTGTTTCATCTGGCAACGCGGCGGCGGGTTCAGCCTCCCCACCAATCACCCCGACCACCTCGACCGGCTGGGTCGCTGGCAATTCATTGATCGACAAGACGAGGCACCGGGGCACTCGCTGACTGAGCAGGGTGGCAATCGAACGGCGCACTGGGGGCTGAACGATCAGCGCGATTGGCTCGCCCTCTGCTTCCAATATCTGGGTCAGGGTTTCAGCGATCATGCTACCACATTCCGGCTCGATCAGCGGCTGGCCTGTCGCCGGATCTGGCACACTGCCGAGGATCGCGGCCTCAAGGTTTGCATCCAGAGTGGCTACTCTTAACCGCGCACCAGGCTCACAAATGCGCGCGATCAGTTTCGCGCCCATATCGGCGCGCACAGCATCCACCAGCAGGTCAAATTCCTGCGTGCGTTGCAGGGCGAGCGCGAGGCTGGTGAGGACTGCCTGTGGATGGCCCAGACCAATGCCATCGGCAATCAAGGCGCGGAAAATGCGGGTGATCGCGGCCAGCGACAATGGCTCTGGATGGACGGTTTCAACCAGGCTGGGTGAGCTTTCCTTGAGCGCATCGAGCAATTCGCGCACTTCCTCTGGCCCGAGGAGTTCTTGCGCCTGCGTAAGCAGCGCTTGGTTGGCGTGGGTGGCGATGACTGTGCTGGGGTCAACGGTTAGGAAACCTTCCGCAATGGCGTGGTCACGCTCGCGCGGCTCGATCCAGATTGCCGGGCAATCGAAGCTGGGATCGCGCGTTGCCTCCCCAGTTAGGCCATGACCTTGGCGAACATCGCCTGCGTCGATCGCTAGCAATCGGTCGGGGCGTACCCGGCCGCGGGCCAGGCTAACCCCGCCCAGCAACACTTCGTAATCCTGAGCGCCCATTTCGAGCTCGCGCAGGAGCAATTGCTCACATCGGGCGCCTTTGCCAGCGGCGAAGATAGCGTCGGAGAGGGCACCTTGCGGTTCCGCTTCGGCACAGTGGATGGGCCGAGATTCACTGAGGACACGTCGAACACCCCGCTCGAAATTGCGGTCGAGGCCAGCGACACATTGGAGAGCTTGGCCGGTAAGATCACTAGTGCCAGCGGCGGCGCTCTTACTGCATACGTTGCCGAAGGCACCAATGGCGCGCAATTGGTGATCAAGGGCGAAGAAGGCGCGGCCAATGGCTTCTTGATCGAGGGCGAAAGCAGCGCCGCTTCGCCAACCGCAACGCCGGGCGATCTGAGCTATCTCTCTTGGAATCCAGCCACTGACAGCGGCGAACTGCGCCAATCCTCTCGCGATGCACTTTTCTCACTCGATACGGTCGAGATCAGCAGCGCCAGCAACACCGTCACTGGCCTACCCGAAAACATGACGCTGGAGCTGACCGCGACCAATGTCGGCGCGCCAACCACCATTAGTTTCTCGAACAACACCTCGGCGATCACCGGCGTGATGGGTGATTTCGTCTCCGCTCTTAATGAGCTGGCCCAGCAATTGAACGAAAGCGCCAATGCATTCAGCGGCGAACTGGGCGCGGACCCTGGCGCGCGTGAGCTTAGGCGTGATTTGGGTCGTTTGAGCAGCGAGATCGTGATGCCAACGGCGCTAGAAGGCGATCCGCGGACGCTTGGTGATTTGGGCCTCTCGCTCAACCGCGATGGCACATTCCGTTTGGATACGGAGCGCTTGAACGAAACCTTGGCGGCCTCGCCAGAGGCAGCGGCGGCGATGTTCACCACCGGGCCATTTGGCCTGTTTGCGACCATGGACAATCTAACCCGCGCGAACACGACCAGCGGCGATCCGGGATCACTCGGCGGGTCAGTGGCCCGTTATCAAAGCCAGATTGAAAACAATGAAGATCGCCTGATCAAAATTGCCGAGCAGCAAGAGCGTCTGCGCGAGCGCCTCTCTAGCAACCTCTTGGTCGCTGAGCGCCGCGTTACCGCCTCCCAGTCGACACTGGACTTCCTGCAGGCGCAGGCTGACCTCAACCGCAATTAGGGAACAGTAAATGAGGCCATTTCCCCAAAATCCCGCTGCGGCGTATCGCAAGGTCGACCTCGATGCCCGGATTGAAGCATCCGGCGGTGATGACCTCACAAGAATCTGTCTGGAGGAGGCGGTGACAGCTTTGCGCCAGGCGGAGCTTGCCTGCGCAGCCGGCGGATCGTTCGCGCGCGATCCTTTGTCGCGCGCACATGGGATCACCCTATGGCTGTGCCGCGGGGTCGCTTCTGACAATCCTTTGCGCGAGGCTCTGGTGCAATTCTACGGCGGGCTAGCTGCGCAGATCCGGCGCAATTTGGCCCAGCCAACTTTGGCCGAAATCGTGGCTGTGCGCGGCGATCTCAACGACCTTTTGCAAGCGGCAAAATCGCTCAGTGCGCCGGGCAGTGTGAACGGGGCCGTCCCCGAGGCGGCATAGCTACGGGTCCTTGCCGGGGTTAGTCGAGCAGCGCCTCAGCGATAATCCGCGCGGCATCCTCTGGGTCTTCCAGCGGGTGAAAATGCGTTCGATCTGGCCTGTGCATGTCGGTCGCATTGGGCATCGCTGATGCCAGCTCCGGCCAAGTCGGTGAGGATTTGAAATCGCTGAGCCCGGTCTGCTTTGCCCGCACGATCAGCACTGGGATGGTCACCTTGGTAGTGGCCGCATGAATGCCGCTGTTGCTGCGGCTGCTGGCATAGACGCCCGCCTCCACCTCTGGCGAGCATGCCAACTCCATTCCATCGCCATTCTCAGCAGGCACCAGCCCATATTGGCAATAATCGGCGAACACACGGCGGTCGAACAGGCTGTAAGGCTCGCGGTCCTCAAACCGTTCCCTCATCGCCTGGACCGAGGCAAAATCGCGCTTGCGCCGCACCGCGGGATGAGGGTTCTCGGCAGTGAACAGGTCTTGTCCCAGCTCATAGAACTCAGGCGGCAGCACGGTTGGATCAAACAGAATGTGCTGCTTGAAGAGGTGCGGATGGTCATGCGCCGCTTGCAGCAATGCGTGCGCGCCCATCGAATGTCCAATTCCAATCACCTGGCTCAGGCCGAGGTGACTGAGTATGGCTGCAATGTCATCGGCGATTTCAGCCCAATTGCCTATTGGACCACCTTCTGACCGCCCGTGTCCGCGCAGGTCAAACGAGATGATCCTGCGCTCCGGAAAGCGCTCGATGATCGGATCAAACACCCGGCCATGGAAGCCTGTTGCATGCGCAAAGACAAACGGTGATCGGCGATCCTCGGAGGCGCCGCCCCACTCCCAGTAGGCGAGGCGGTGGCCTCTGATTTGGATTGTCTGTAGCGCGGGTTCTCTCATGCCCTGTGCTGTAAGCCCCTCAAATCAGGACGCAACACTTGCTGCTTCTGTCGGAGCCTGGGCAGGCTCTTTGGGCAGGGAAATCTTCAGCAAGAAGAAGCCTGCCAGAGCCGACACCAGCGATCCCGACAACACGCCTAGCTTGACCGCATCAACCTGAGCCGGGTCTGCAAAGGCGAGATTGCCGATGAACAGGCTCATGGTGAAGCCAATGGCTGCGAGCAGGGACAGCCCGTGGATCTGGCGCCAGTTTACGTCTTCTGGCAGCTTAGCGATGCCTGCCTTTACGGCGACAAAGGCAAAGCCGAAGATGCCGATCTGCTTGCCGATCAACAGGCCGAGCGCGATCCCGAGTGGCAGCGGCGCCGCGAGATCAGCTGGTGAAATGCCGGTCAGGCTGACACCAGCATTGGCAAAGCCGAAAATCGGAATGATCATGAACGCAACCCACGGGTGCAAGGCATGCTCCATGCGTAGCAGCGGCTCTGATCCTTCGCGAGCGACCAGCGGAACGGTCATTGCCGCGGCAACGCCGGCCAGCGTGGCGTGTACACCGGATTTCAAGACGAAGACCCACATTACAATGGTCAGCAGCACATAAGGAATGCTGGACCCAATCCGCATGCGGTTGACCGCTATTAAAGCGGCAAAGGCGGCCGCTGCGCCGACCAGCATATCGGTGTCGAGCGTGCCTGAATAGAACAGAGCGATAATCGCGATAGCGCCAATATCATCGATCACCGCGATCGCGAGCAGCAAGGCTTTGAGCGCCACGGGAACACGCGGGCCGAGCAGCGACAAGATGCCGAGCGCAAAGGCGATGTCGGTCGCCGCTGGGATCGCCCAGCCAGCTTGGTTCGCCGGAGTGCCGGAGTTAATTGAGAGGAAGATCAGCGCCGGGATTGCCATGCCGCCAATCGCCGCGACGAGCGGAAGCGAGGCTTTGTCCCAACTCGATAGCTGGCCTTGGATAACCTCGCGCTTCACTTCCAATCCGATGAGGAAGAAGAACACCGCCATGAGGCCGTCATTGATCCACAAGATCAGCGCCTTATCGATGGAGAAACTGCCAACAGCAACGGTCACTTGCGTGCCCAAGCCATCGAAGTAGGCGGCGGCGAAAGGCGAATTGGCGGCCAGCAGAGCCAGTGCCGCCGCCGCGATCAGGACTATGCCGCCCGCGCTTTCCTGCTTGAGGAAGTCGCGTAGGGCTTCGCTCACTTTGTTAATCACGTGTCAGTTCCTCGGGTCAAAATGTGTATTTCGTTTCTGACCCAACGCTCGAGAGTGCCGCTGTTTCCCGAAAATCGGAGCGAATACGTCTTATTTAACTGAAGGCACTGAGATTGCGGGGTTATCCGCCAAGCCAACGCGCGGCTATGCCGGTACCGATTGCCGCTGAGATGCCTCCGGCCAAACCCAAGCAAACGAGCGCTCTAAGTGTTGATCCACCGCTGTTGCCTGCCACTGGCCTGTCGAACTTACGTGAGCCAGTGATCATCGGGCCGATGAGATTGCGCTTGCCTAGGAACTGGTATCCAAACACCGCGAGCAAATGCAGCGCGATCAAGGAGACAAGCACCCAGAAGCCGGTCTCGTGCCAGTCGGTCAGCCAGTCAGCTGTCATCACTCCAACCAGCGAATTGAGCGGTCCTGTCGCGCCATCATAGGGGTCTCCAGCGAACAGACCCATGCTGGCCTGAGCGAGCATAACGAGCAGCAAGGCGGCAACGCTCCACCCGCCCGACGGGCTGTGACCGATCGCCGAAGGGCTGCGCTTGTGACGGCCTATGAGGTCCTGCAGGCCTGCGATCGGTGAGCGGAGGAAGCCGGAGAAGCGTGCCGTCTCACTCCCGATCAAGCCCCATAAGATGCGGAACAGCACGAGCGCCAGAAGCACAAGGCCAAAGCGCATGTGCCAGCCCATCTCGCCATTCTCTGCGGTCCACCACATAGCGGGGACGAGCAGGACAAAGCCCCAATGCGAAAGCCGCACCGGCCAATCCCAAATCGGTGTTTTCTTCGGCAACATGGATCACTCCTGAGCCGGTTCGAGAGATGCTCTTTCCGCGAGCAGCACGTTCTCCATGCCGCCCGGTAAGTGCGCCTCAATCAGTCCTTGTCGAGGCGGAAGTTGTCGTGGCAGGCCTTGCACGACCCGCCCATGTTTTTCACGCCTTCACCCACGGCGGCCATATCGCCGGTGCCAGCGGCGGCGGCCAAAGCGGCGCTGGTGTCGACCAGCTTTTGCGCAGCGGCTGCGAACTCTTCAGGCTTCTCCCAAATGCTTTCCAGCGCTTCGGTGTCGGCGCCCGAGTCGACGCCGGTGCCCTCTGGGAAGTGGTCCGGGATCTTTTGCGCATTGGTGTTGATCGTGGTCGCGCTCGTTTCGATCAAGCTGAAGTCAGGCGCATCGGCTTCGAGCTGTCCGCGGATCGCCTTGAACGCGTCGCCGATTTCCTCAAAGTTGTTCTGCCGCACCTCGATGATGGAGGCGTCTTCACTGGCGACATCTACCGCCTCGGGCGCTGCTGCATCGTCAGCGGTTTCGCCGCAGGCTGCCAATGCGCCGGTCATTGCGAAGGCCAAAACAGGGCGGGAAAGACGATGTGACAACATAGAGCGGCTCCTTTTGCGAGAGTATGATGGCAAGGCCTCTATCACGTTTGTGGCTGAAATGCCTCGATAATTTTGCAAGAGCTTTGAGGTGGGCATGTTGTGCTTGGAACACCTATGCGATTTGCAAAAGTGTGACTTTTGGGATTTTACGCTTAATAACAGAGGTTTAAGCCTCTTCAAGATGTAGGATGTGTGACTTTTGGCAGATTGGCGTTCCAAGCCCAAAAACCAGCCTTCAAAGTGGCGCTTTGCGAAGATCAGCATGGTGGCTGAAATATCAAAGTGCGGACACGTAGGAAAATCTGCGATGCCTAAGCCGCACCCTAAAGACGCTTGAGCCAGTCTGGCTTCAGGCGGCGGCGGATTGCGGCATGGGTACGCCGAATTTCCATTTGTCGCGGAATGCCTTGGTGTTGGCTGCGTGCCGCGCCGTTTCGCGCTGATGCAGCCATAGCCCGCCTGCGATTGCCGAAGCACCGATGGCGAACAGGGCGGTCACTGTGCCGAGGGCAATTTCTGGGGTCTCAGGTATCACCAATGCGCCGGCGCAATAGCAGATCACCAGCAACCCGCATCCAGCAACAGGAGCTCCAATCCAGCTGCGTGAAAAGGCTATCCTATGCTCGTCAATATATTGCTTGGATGGCGCTCGCCACAATTCCCGCCACAGCTCAAAATCAGCCCAGGGCAGGTCCTCGCCTGATTTCTTGAGCCGCCTTTGATGGAATAATGTGCCAAAGATTAGAAGAAGCAGCGCCACCCCAGATGGAACCGCTGACATGGTTGTGTACGCCAAGGCAACAACATCATCTTCCACTTGGCGTGCGAAATGAGCCGATAGGCTTATCAAATGAAGTCCAGCGGCAAAAAGTGGCCAGATCCTCTTTGCATTGAGCGCGATAGCCCCAAAGGCAACAAAGCCTATCGCGTCGGCTAACAGGCCGACTGCATCTACTTCCCAGAACTTAGGGGCAACGGAAGCGTAAGCTATACTCTGCACCAGGAATGTAGCGGCCACGAAACTGGCCCCAGCTCTTTCAGGGGCGCCGCCGCGAAAGGCTGCCAGACCCAGCGCGCCCAGCCAAATGCTGTAGTACAGCAAGATGCCGGGTTCGCTGAAGTCTGGCAGTGACAAGGATTTTAGCTCGCAATCTTTAGCAATTGTGCTGGTGTTGAAGTCGACGCACGCTCTGGGCATTCCCAAGGCCCGTTCGTCTCTTTGATGATCTTATCCATCGCGGCGTGCGCCAATGCAAGGCTCTTGCGGGCGGCGACAACGCTGCTCATCGCATCGGTCAGGTGACTGATCGGGCGCTGACCTTCGATGACATCAACATCCATCTCGATCCGGGCTTTGGTCGCCAGGCTGAGAAGTTCGCCGATCTGGCCCAGATTGGTGTCAGTGTCAGCTGCAAGCATGTGATTAAGTTCGCTGATTTGGTTGGCGAGTTCGTGATCTTGTGCCGTCATTTTCATAATATTCTCCATGCGCACCAATGTGCATTAGGGGGATGCAGGCATGGTTAGAGAATATCGCCTATCGTAACGCTGATTGCGGTTACGACCAGGGCTGTTGCGGCGACAACGAAGGCGATCGTGAAAATCACCAGCAACCGCCACCAGGGGCCGTATTTTCCATCCAATACCTCAAGGCGCGATGGCGGAAAATCGAGCGACGAATAGTCATCAGCGGCTAAATCTGGCTGCGCTGGTCGATTGTCTTGGATCGCGTCTTGAGACCGGATGTGGTCGAGTTCAGGCTCAGGATCGAGATGGGAAAATCCATATGTGGTTTGGCCGCATATGGCGCGCAGGCGAACATATTCACGGATGGTCGATGCGCGGTCATTGGTTTGGAGCTTTGCCTTCACATATTGAAAGCGTTGCTCAATCGTGCTGGGTGATAGGCCGAGTTTGCGGGCGATTTCTTTGTTCGGCAAATGGGCGGCGGCATGCTCCATCACCTCTGTCTGACGGTCAGTCAAACTGGCGAGCAAGTCGGCTGCGTGTTGCCGTTCGATTGTCAGGGGATCTGGATTTTTCACGTACCGTGGTTAACGGAATCGCTCGATTCGGGCAAAATCACATTGCCAGAAATTCGTCCAGATTTGATCAGATATGACCGCGCAGCGGCGATAATTACCGATTTTCAAGTGGATGAGCCGTCCCCGGATTTTCCGCCAAAATGGTCATTTTTACGTAGTTCGATGCTAAGACATTGGCGTCCTCCCGTTCGTACTGCGCTGGATTTAGAAGCGGTATGGCAGCCGCAGGCCGACCACCATGTCTGGGCTGTCATCAGTCAGGCCAATGCCAACAGTCGAAACCAGCGAGAGCTGCTGGCCTAAAGAGAACGTAGCGCCCAAATTGACCAGCCCAACATTGGCTTGGCTGCCGACGATGCGTTGCCAGTCTTGGCCATCCAATCGAACACGCGATCGGGCCACGACGCGCTGCGAATAGGACATCGAAATGCTTGAGCGGTCATTGAGCGCAAAGGCCAAACCCGCGCCCAGCTGAACCGCATCGCCGACATCGACCCGGCCAGGCTGCGGGCCCGGGCCTTCGTCAATATCGTCAAAATTGCGTTCAAAATTATGGAAGTAATTGACGCTGCCGAACACGACCAGCGGATCAAGCGATTTGAGCACGGAAACGCCAAGCGAGGCGCCATAGACGCCGCTGCCCGTGGCGAGCTTTTCTGGCACTTGCAGATTGCCTTCACTGCCGACGACTTCGACAAAATCAATCCCGAACGGTTCTTGCCCGGTCGGCACTTTGAGCCGGCCGCTCAACACGACATTCGGGCGGCGCAATGTTTCGGAGAGCAATTGATAGCTTGCCCCGACGCTCATATCGCCGAGCCCGCCATCGCTCACGGTGGCCTCAACCGGCGTGTTGGCCGCGCCGCCTGCCCCGCCGCTGCGGAAGGTTGAGGTGCGATAGAGGAAGGGCGCGCTAGCATCGAGGAACAGCTTGTCACTGACGCCGTAGCGCAAGGTTGCCTCGCTGGTGAAAATGTCTGCGTCCACTTCATCAATGCTGATCGTGCCGAGGAAGATTGCATCCAGTGCTAGGAAGCCATCGAGGTTGATCCGGGCATCGCTAAAGCGGGAATAGCTAACCGCGAGGTCCGCGCCCCAGCGGCTGGTTTGGAGGCCCTGTTGTTCCTGCACGATGTCTTCAACAGCGGCGGAGGCATCGGGCGCTTTCTGGACGCTCTCCTCCTCTGGTTGATCGCTCAGTCCGGGATCTTGCGCGGCGTCTTCCGCCTGCTGGATCTGCACCAGCTTCGCTTCGCCTTCGCGGGTGAGTGTTGGATAGGCGCCGCGGAAATTATCTAGCGAGGGGTTGAGCGTCATCGGCCGGGTTTGAGCCGGTACGGCGCGGCCTCTGATGGTCAGCGCCTCGTCGGGTGAAATCGGCTCTGCCTCGATGCGCAGCAGCCGGGCTTCCAGCGCCTGCAAGCGGGCATTGGCGCGTGCCTCTCGCTGTTCCATCTCGGCAACTTGCGCGCGCAATTGCTCAACCTCGGTCTCGAGGTCTTGCGCCGATACCGAGAACGGCAGCGTGAGCGCGGCTGCGCTGCTCGCGATCAAGGCGGCTCGTATATATGTGCGGTCCATGACTTTCGTCCCCTTACCTGACGACCCGTCTGGTTAAGCTCATCCGCAGTTACGGATTGAGCAGCGTCCAAAGCGTGGCCGGATCGGGCACGCCGGTTTCAAAAAGATCACTCTGTTTCTGGAATGCGAGCAGTGCATCGCGCATCTGCGGCGAGTAGTTGCCGTTTTCCTCGCCCTCATACAGCCCGCGCGAACGCAGGGCGGCCTGAGTGCGGCGCAAGATGGTTTTATAGACAAAGGCGCGGTTCTCGCCCGCGCCAACCTCAACCATTGGCGAATAATCGGCAACGCGCACTGGGCGCAGGGCCGAGACCATTTTCTGCGCGACACCGACGATCGTGTCCTCGGGATTGTCGCTGCAGTGCTTCTCCAGGATCAAGTCAAACGCCGCCGCATTGTGCCACGGTGACAGATCAAAGGTGTTGGGCTCATAGCGGTTGGCCGCGCTGAGGTAGCCCTCGACAAAGCCGATGAGGCGCTGGAATTCTGCTGAGCCCTTGTCGCTGCGCGCATCGGTGAAGGCGGCGCAAGAAAGCCTGCCTGGTCCTTCGACGGCGAATTGCCCGCTGGCGTTTTCTGCCTGGGCTGGGGCGGATGCCGCAAATACAGCCGCCGCTAGCGTGATGAGAGATAGATTTTTCATGGCCTTACCACCTTTGAAAATTGCTGCTTTAAAAACCGTGGCCGCGCATCACGGACAGGGCTTCTGTCGCGCGCACGGCGTTGAATTCGGCCCGCCCGATATCCGTCCCGATGATGATCGCGGCCGTGTTGCCGACCAGATTGCCATCGCTGTTGATGGTGGTCTGCTGCAGCATCCGGCCAAGATCACCGCCGACGCTTTGCAGCGCGCTGTCGCTGCCGCCATTGCCGGACAGAGCGAGGGCTAGTTCATTGGTGCCGACGCGGAATTCCAGCATGTCGCCATCGGCAAAGGAAGTGCCGGTTGTCTCGGTGATCGGGGTGAGGCCATCGGTATTGAGGGCTGCAATGTCTGATGACGGAACCAGAGCGATCTGCATGCCATTGATCGCAGAGTTGTCTGCGCCTGCGATAATGTTCGCTTGTGCCGCGCCCTGGGTGCTGCCGAGCTCACCCACGGGGAGCACTTCCTGCGCTGTGATGACAGGGGTGTAGCCGGAATGGCTGTCGGTCACATCCATCGCTGGGTCGCCCTCGCGGGTCCAACCCACCAGCAATTGTGGAGACGGATCGCCGCCGCTGCCATTGTCCAGAAAGCTGACATTGAACATCAACCGTGCGGTGGTGGTGATCCCGCTTTCATCCTGCCAGCTGGTCACCATGGAAATGCCAAAGAACGACACTTCCCCCGGGCGGATGAACTTGCCGCGCACCTCGCCCAGCTCTTCGTCATCCACCGGCGCGCCAAGATCGCTCAGCGCTGAGAAATGGTCTTTCGCCGCCGCCGGAGTGGCGCCCGCGGCGTATACGAGGGAGAGGGAGAGCGCCGCTGCTGTGACACTCGATTTTAGAGCCGTTTGTCTGGTTGTTGGCGTGCGCATGGCATCCTCCTTGGGGGCCGTAGGGGGTTAAAAATCATATCCGGGTGAGAAGCCGTATTCGGCGGCTTCGGTGGCGGGCAGGCTGGCGGTCGTCATCAGCAGGCGCCGCGCAGACAACGGTGAGGGCGGATCGACCAGAACGCTGTCCGGGTCATAGCCTTCGCCCACGACGACAAACGCAATGCCGTTCCACGCGCTTTTGAATTTGTCGCGGGTCATGGTGCGATTGCCGAGGGCCGGGTCACCGATCGCGATCCTGTCTCCGAAGACCTTGCGAGCGATGACGAAATGTTTGTAGCCGCGCACATCAATCAGGACGATGGCTGGGAATTCCAGGCTGGCGAGTTGATCATAGCTGATCCGATAGCCTTCGGCGCTCATCCCAAGAGACGTCGCATAGGTCTTCATATCGAGCAGCGAGAAACCCTTTTGCCGGACAAGGTCAGGGTCTGCGATCTTGAGCATGTTGACCAGCACCTGCCGCTCGGTCGTGTCGTAGCCATAGGCATAGTTGAAAATCGTCGCGAGCACCGCTGCGCCGCAGCTAAAGTCGGCCTCTTGCCGCACAAGATGATCGAATTTCTGAGCTTTCCAGCTGCGCGGCTGCGCGCTGATCACTGGGGAACCTGGGGAGATCTGGCCGAGCCAGACCGGGGTCTTTCCAGCCGGAGCGGTGCTGCAGGCGGAGAGTATCGCCGCGCACACGCCAGCTAACGCTAAGCAGCGCATTTTTGACCGGAAGAGTGAATTCTGAGACATTATAAACCTGCTCCATGCTTCGGGCAGAGGGCTCCCCTCGCTTTTGCGAGCGGGGGACCTTCCCCACGCCGTTTGCGCGGCTGGGGAAGGTGGGGGAGGGGAGAAGGTAAGGTCTCCTCTCCCCCGCCCGCGCGGGCAATCGATCAGCTGCCGTCGCCAGGAGCGCCGCCACCGCCGGCGTCACCGCCGCCTTGCGATGCTGCGATCGTCAGCGAGTTGGTTTGCTGGTTGCCGACACCAGCGGCGAAGTTCACGCCGATGTTGCCTGAGGCACCGCTGATATCGAGACCAGAGATCGAGTTGATGCTGTCTTGCTGCTCAACCCGGCTCAGAAGAGCGGTTTGAACCAGACCAGCATTGGCCTCTGCCAGATCGGCATCGTTTGCGGTGGCCAGCGTCATCAGGTTGGATTGCTGATTGAGGCTGCCTGCCGCCACGTTGACGCCGATATTGCCTGATCCCGTGATCGTCGCACCAAGGATGGTGTTGCGATCGCGGAAGTTGTTGCGGCCGCCGCCTGCTTCGGGATCATCCTCGTCGAGGAAGTCTTCAGAGGCGAATTGTGCCACACCGATCAGCGATTGCAGCCCGGTGGTGGACGCTTCCGCCCAGCCGCCTGATGCTTCAGGATCGCTGTTTGCCGACACAGAAATCGACGCGCTGTTCATTTGCTGGTTGAAATAACCAGCCGCCAGGTTGACCCCGATGTTACCCGAGGAATCAACGTTGAACTCATCAACCGTGTTGATGATCGGCGCAAAGAAACCAGCGCGAATTTGTGGCTGCAAATCACCATCGAAGAAATCTCCGATCAGATCGCCTGGCTCACTATAGCCGGGCCCATAGACAGCGTCGACAAAGCCGTTTTCGCCGTTGAGCTCGTTTTCCTCGCGGTAGTTTACCACTACACCGGTGAGGAACTGTTTCGCATCGGTGACCGCAACAGCTGAGCTGTCGACGTCGATGGTTCCCCGGAGACGAACGGCACCGCGCAGGGCGACGTCTTTCTCATAGGTGACATCGGTGGTCACGCTGGTGTCGATGTTGTTCGCATAGCGAAGATCAACTTCAAGGCTGGATTCGCCGTCTTGGCCTCCAACTTCGCCGCCGTCTTGTGCCATGGCGGGGGCAGTTACGGCCAAAGCCGAAACCGCCACCGTAGCTAGCATTACCTTTTTCATAGTCCTTACTCCATTGCTTCGGTTCAAGGTTTGCCCCCGGCCGAGATGTTCAGCGCGAAGGTGTTGGCAGAGGAATTCCTCTCGCCTCCGACAACATTCACCTGCACAAGCCCGCTGTTCCCAGCGAATGCGGCGTCATCGATATCGATGCGATCATTGCTGGTTGTGAGGGCTTGGGCTGACGAACCCGCCGGATCTGTGGGAGCGCTCGACTGGGCGAGCATCTGGTCAGAGACCACTCCATTGTTTCCTAAAGCCAGTGCCGCCAAATTGGCTGACTGGTTGTGTGTCCCGGCGGTGAGATTGAGGCTCACCATGCCGGTGTTGTTTGACAGCGCGCCTGCGCCGATTGTGATCGAGGTGGCGCGGTCAGCGCCGCCGGGCGCGTCCATCAATTGCTCGGCGCTGTGGCCGGTGATCGCGATGTCACCCATCGCCACGATGGCGCTGCCCAATTGCTGATTGCCATCGCCAGCGGCAATATTCACCGCGACGCGTCCGCCATTTTCGCTGAGCGTGTCTGCTGCGATCTCTATGCTGTCTTGCTCTGCCCCCGCTTCCGCTTCAGCCTCTTGTGCTGAGAGCGGCGCCGCCAGAACGGGCAGCAGCAAGGCTGCGCTGCTTAAAAGGAGGTGCGCGGTTCTCATTGTCCGCTCCCCGCTGTGCGAGAGATTACGCTGAGCGCAGATGGCAGCACACTGAGGCCGCTCCTGACGATGCCGCCAGTGGAACTCGCGCCGCTTTCAGAGCGGGTGAAATCGCCAGAACTTTCCGGTCCTGTGATAGGGGTTAGTCCGATGCTGACCGCTTGGTTCGCCACATTCAGGGTGCGGGAGAGTGGGGCTGTGACACCAGCTTGGTCAGCATCGGACATCGGCTCTAGGCCGATAAGCATTGTTTCGAGGATCAGTTTGGATTGATCAGGCGCCACCGTACTGGCCTGGCCCTGGGAAATACGCCGGGTGGCAGTGCCATATGGAACATCGCGAGAGTAGACGATCTCGCCAGGGTGCTGATCCTTATTGGAAGGAAATTCGCCTTCCTGCGCGGCGGCAGGGACGGCTGTGATCGCCAAAAGGCTGGCACCAGCTGCTAGAATATTAGCGCGGGCTGCAAAACTTGGCAGTGTTTGTAGAATATACATGTCGCCTATCCCTGTTCAATACAGTGGTTCATCAAGGCATACGCGGCATGTTTGCCGTCAAACCAAGACGAAGGAGCGATTGCTCCAGACGACCCGTTCATCGAATATGATTGAAGGTATAAACCGATTCGTTTTCGGCCGCATCACACAGGTTTAGTAGTCAAATGTGACTATGGAAATTTGTAAAAAGACGACATGTTTCAATATATTACTGTATAATTTCGGAAAAATGACCGCCGTGTAATTTGGAAGTCAGTTTTTTGGTCATACTGCAACGTCAGGCATGGAGAACCGCCACGGCCCATGCGATTGATGCGGCCTTTGGCGGACCCTGATCCTAGATTTGATAGGGCGCGAGTGTCTGCCACAACTCTTCGCGAGAGCTTACGCCCAGCTTGTCATAGCAATGACGCAAGTGCGCACGCACGGTGTGGACCGAGATATTCAGCTCTTCGCTGATCTTGGAAGGGCCGTGACCGCCCAGCAGTAGCTCGACAATATGGGCCTCGCTCGGGGTCAGGCCAAATGCCTTGGTCAGATCGACCAGTTCAGCGCCTTGTCCGGGGCTGGCGATGTGCAAGCTAAGCAAAATGGTGTCTTGGCAAAGCCCGGTTGCGGACAGCAAAACGTGGCCGCCCACGGTGCTGCATGGGACAATCGCGCTGTCGACTTCGCCTGCCTCCAGCTTCAGCATACGCTCTAGCGGCTCCTTGGCGTCGGTTTTGTGGGCGATCAGCTGGCGGTCCCTGATGGAATAGCAGCACAGCTCTGCGATGCGGGACTTGGCCCGCTCACCAATGGCGAGTATCGCGCCGGTCCGGTCGAGCATCACATGGGTGCGTTTGTTCAGCCGTTCTTGGGCGGAAAGGATCGCATCGGTGCCGTGCATGGCTGCGCCAATCGGCGGGAAAGTGGCTGGCGGCGTAACGACGCGGCTGAGCGTGTGCCCCCCGTCAATCAGCGCCTGCGTGTCAATTTGCTTCATCATCTGGCATTGCCCCTCTGCGGCCGGCAGCAGCCGACCTCACGCGCACCTTACCTAACGCATTGTCTTCCAAAAATTGCCCATGCAGCCAGAATTGCAACATGCCTTACCGCATGCCGAAACCTGACCCGATGGTTTTGTTTTTATCTAATTGCCCTGCCTTAAAGGTTCAGGGATTGTAGCTTGCTTGCGCCCAAAGCTACGTGCGCTGATGCGACATCAAAGCACCCACAAAGACTGCGCCTGTTTTGAATTGCAGTCAACGCAACTCACCTTGCATTTATGGCCATTCGTCGCAGATTTCCGGGCCTGAGCGGCCTTCTCCGGTTAACAACAGTGTTAATAAGCAGCAGCGATTTTGCCGAAAATCATGGCTTGGGTGGGGACGGGATTTTTAGCTCTCTTGAGTCACATGTTCTGTAGCTTCGGAATTCCCGCAAAGGCTCCGAGCGGCGTAATTGCCGGGCGATGGGGTAGCCTTAGTTTGGAAATTGGGACTGTATGGTGCGCGGTGCAGTCCCGAGCGAACCTGTCTCGCTCGGCATTTCCCGTAATAACGGGAAACTATCGGGATTTTCCCTTCGAGCGTGAGAAATTCTAAGACCACTCCCCCTCGTTTATGCGGTTAGCGGCTGGAATTCCCGTTTGGAATGATCGGGAATTCGTGAGCTTTCGCACGTGAAGAAGCGGGCCATTTGCGGGAATGGCAGCGCGGCTTAGCCTCAGGTTGCTATCGGACAGTGTTGTGATAGTCCGCCGCCAAGACTTATGGCGTGACCAAGTCTAGGTGGCTGGTGCCAAGGGCTTGCGATATTTCGTAGATAGAGACGATAGTGGGGTTGCGTCTCCCACGTTCTAGGTCGCTGATATATT
Organism: Erythrobacter sp. S249; assembly: GCF_057364975.1. NCBI lineage: Bacteria > Pseudomonadati > Pseudomonadota > Alphaproteobacteria > Sphingomonadales > Erythrobacteraceae > Erythrobacter > Erythrobacter sp. S249. Next base: position 2,193,498 of record NZ_CP200287.1, read on the forward strand.
GCTGGGAGAAGCCAGAGCGCTCGGCGAGTTCTTCTTGCGTCAATCCTCGTTCCTTGCGGATCCGGGCACAATTCTCGCCGACAAGTTTCCGCATATCCATAGCCAAAAACCATTGGCCATGTGCTGCACTGATATTTATCAACTATAGTATGTTAAAACATCATCCTATTATTAGCGCGATTGCTGTCAGTCTGATCACCGCAGGCTCGGCTCCAGCATATTTTCAGACTGTCGAAGCCAAACCTGCTCATGGTGTGGAGCTTTGGAGAGGGCTTGCAGAAGGCATGAGCCCGGAGAGTTTACTTCCTTATATAAAGGCGATTGAGGGGGTGAAACGAGTGAAGGTTGTAAACGTGCGCAAACCGGATCAGCCCAAGCGGGCAAGGATCACGCATGAAGCCGAAGACATTCAGATCGGATCTTTGCCGTTTAAGTTGGATTTGCGTTTTTCAGATGCCGAGCTCGCGCAGGTTTGGCTTGCCTCCACCAATTAGTGCGGCGAAGATACCGAGCAGATCTACAAGAACCTTTCGGCGGGACTTGTAGCGAAATATCCGCAGGTTATTTACGAAGCACCGTTGCAGCGCGGCGATGTCTTACGCGCTTACAGCCGTTCACGCGAAAGCGGCGAAAGGCAGGCAATCACTCATATCTTTGCAAACGATAATGTTGCGGTCCTTTTGACCTTTGCACTTTTGCGCGAAGGTCCCCCACCAAACCCCGGTTATGGAAACCGGCTTGCACGCACCCTCTATAGCTATGCGCTTGGAGAGTACCGTAATCAGAAGAGTGAATGTGGGGGAACTGGTGACCGACGAGTTGATGTAATGCTTCAATATATGTCGCGCGCAGCGTTTGATGAGCAAGCGCAAGCCACATCAGCAGAAATTGAAGCAAAGCAAGATGCGCTAATAGATCAGCTATGATCGTGACTGCTGCGGGTGAATGAGGCGCGATCCCAATCAAAGCCGGTGGAGACAAATCTCATAACCTTCGACTTCTCGGCTCGACATCACGCGGCGGCCAGAAGACGCAAAAGTGAACTTCGAACTTCGCGAACGATGCGCACCCTCTACCGCATAACGCAGCGCATCGATCACGTGGTTGTGTTTGTCAGCAAGCACGTTGAGAATTTCGCCTGTTTGGCGGTCTGTTGCCCAAGAATAATGAACAAGCTCATCTATAAGGTGCTGGCAGCGCGGATGAACCGCGATGTCATAGCTTTTGAGGAATTCTATTCCGTCCTGCACTGAACCTGCACCTTTGGTCGCAGGCTCAATCCGAAACCCTGCGCGTTTCATATAGTCGATTGTCTCGGGCCGCGCGCTATCGGCGATAATTATTGATTGGAGCGAGCGCTTGATATCAGGATAAGCATGCGTGTTGATCCACCGCGGCGGCCGCTTAGTATCGCTTCCTGTAAACAAGGCAGGGGTCTGATTGATCGGACAGCCAATCGCATAGGCCTCGCGGTCAACAAACAGCACCTTGCCCTTGGGATCTGCGACCGCTAGCCGCTCGTCGCTCGCCTCGCCTTCCCTCCAACTACCAATGAAGCTGCGAATGAGGACGGTTGGGTCTTTGCTAAAGCCCCAATCCGCACCAAACCTGAATGCAGCATCATCAGGCGTTTCAAATGGGATCACTTGCCAGTTCTGGAACACCTGAGCCTCACTGCGCTGCAGGTAACGCCCCTCCCAGATGTGAGCGTGCTTTTCAGGATCGCGCAGGCGGTCATATTCCATGTCGCGTTTCAGAACCGCCGGAAACCGGGGATTGTCGCGCCAATGCACTTCGACAAGGACCGTCCCTAACGGCAGTGTGCCCGCACGGAAATATGCGTCTATCGGATCGTGAGGATAGCGCGGATTAAAGCTCCACCAGATCTCGCTATACTTCTTGTCCTTTGTAGTCGCGGATTGTCCCGATCAGGTCGCCCTCAAAGACGTATCTGCGCTCTTTTTAGCCGGCCTTCGCCAGATGCGTATCAAACCAGCGGTCCATGGCTGCTCGGACGCGTTCTTGGTGTTCGATCAGCGTATGAGATCCGTCTTCCATCACCAGTGCTTCAAATGATCGATTAAGCCGGGCAAGATGCGCTGCCATCGTCAACGTATTTTGAACTCCTACGCGCTCATCCTTAGCCCCATGAATCAGCATAATCTTCGAGTTCGCAGACAGACGCTCTGGCCAAAAAGATGCTGAAATGGCTTTTAGTGCAGCGTCTGGGTTGCTTTGATAACCATCGACAATCTCGGGATAGACATGCTGGTGAAATTCTTCGCGCCGAGGAGAGTTCACAGCATCCGCTGGAGCGCCAATAAGCACTGCAGCGCGAACTACATCCGTCGCAGCCAGTGTTCGATACCCGAGGCCGCCACCTCGTGAAAACCCCCAAAAACCTATCCGCTCTGCGTCAATCGAGGCGACTTCTGGCGCAAGCTCAATTAAATTGAGCATATCAGCGCGGTCGCCTGCCCCAAGGTTCGGTTTTCCATCACTGCCGCCTTCACCGCGCAAAGCCGAAGCCAGCACGCAGTATCCACGTTCTGCAAGGCGCAGCATCTCAAGCACATCAAAAAATGTAATCCGGCCCCATTGCGCCACTCCACCATGCGCAAAGACCACGAGCGGCAATGGCCCCTCAATTTTCTGAGGCGTAAAAGCAAACCCCTTAATCGATAGGCCGTCACTCAAATACTCGATGCGCTCTGCCCGTACAGTTTGCTGCGCAGCGAAACGGTCAAAAGCGATCTTTGGAACGAGGTCACGCATCCGCGCAGACTGCCATGCCGGATCTGGTGCACGGTCCATAAAGGCAAGCCAATCATCGTATTGGCCGAAAGGGAATTCGTACGTCTGCCTCGAGATTAGCAAAGATTGCGCTGCAACTGCCCTAGGAGTCATCGCAGCAATCGGCATTGCTAAGGCGGATTTGGAAAAGGCGCGGCGGCTGATCAAACAAAAGGCTCCGTCTTTGCGCTCGCTTCTTGATGAAACCTATGCCGACTGCATAGCCGGCTGCGGCTCACCCCATGCTGGAAATGGGTCATCCATCTTTGCCCAAACATCCAAAGCGAGCGTTTCTTGTGCAACCAAGCACTGATTGAGCGCGGCGGTAATAGCCGATTGATCCATGCCAATGCCAATAAAGACCAGCTCTTGGCGTCGATCCCCCCAAATTGGGTCCCAATGCTTCAGGACGATCTCTTCGAACGATCCATCATCAGGCCATTGGTTCTTGGGCACTGCCGCCCACCAGCGCCCCATTCGGCTCACAGTTTTTTGGGTCCCTGCAATAGCGAGCTCGCCAAGGAATTCTGAGCGCGTTGCGAGCCAAAAATGCCCCTTGGCGCGGATCACATTGTCGAGGTTCTCACCGACTAGAAACTCGTAGAACTTGGCTGGATCAAAGGGACGCCGCGCGCGGTAGACGAAGCTCTCAACACCGTATTCCTCGGTTTCTGGCCTGTGGCTAGCGAAGTCATACAGCTCCTTCAACCATAGTGGATGCTGCTCAGCTTGCTCCTCATCGTAAAGCCCAGTGTCAAGTACATGATCGAGCGCAACCTTCCCATAATCCGCCTCGATTATCCGAGCATCACCATTGAGAGAGGCGACGACCTTTTTGACCATCGCAAGCTGCTCCGCGCTGACCCACTCGCCTTGTTGACGATTACCACATCGGCGAACTCTATCTGTTCGACCAGCAAAGCAACGAGGCTGCGGTCATCACCTTCACCTGCCGTCTCGCCTCGCGCTGAAAGAAGGTCGCTGCTTGAGTAGTCGGCCAGCAAATTCATCGCATCCACCACGGTGACCATCGTATCGAGCTGCGAGACATCGCCAAGGCTTTCGCCTTCTTCGTCGCGAAACGTGAATGTGGCTGCTACGGGTAGCGGCTCCGAGATGCCTGTGCTTTCGATGACAAGATAATCAAACCGGCCATCCTCTGCGAGACTGCGCACTTCCTTGAGCAGATCATCACGCAGAGTGCAGCAGATGCAGCCATTGGTCATTTCAACGAGCGATTCTTCTGAGCGTGACAGACTTGCTTCGCCACCGCGCACCAAGTCCGCATCGATATTTACCTCAGACATATCGTTGACGATCACTGCCACCCGCTTACCTTCGCGATTGGACAAAATGTGATTGAGCAGAGTGGTTTTCCCTGCCCCCAGAAAGCCAGAGAGGACAGTTACAGGTAGACGCGGATCAATCTGTTTCATGGATGTTCCAATCATTCTTGTTCAGTAAGGTTCAACACAAAAAGAGCGGCTTTGTGTTCGCGTCGGCCTGGAAGGGCCAAACGATTGTCTTAGGCGGCACTCAGAAGCAATTACTCCATGTCTGCTGAGAGCGCACGTCTCCGGACCGAGAGACTGCAATCCGCCTGTTCGTTCAAACGCAAGATGGCCCGGTCATACGCAATGCGCGTGGCTGAAGCGGATTTTGCTAGCATTGTAGTTGAGCTTCCCGTGAAATGTATGTAACGTTGTAACATATCCAATACACTTAGCAGTCGGTGGGTTCAAGAGTGAGTGGGCAATACAAACAGAAAAACGCGGCATTGGACTGCGTTGGCATCTCTTTGTCAGCATTATGCTTGGTGCATTGTCTCGCCTTGCCGCCGCTGATCGCAGCACTGCCCTTAGTTGCGGTCTCTAGTTTTCCTGAGTGGTTGCACGAAAGCGAATGGCTTCACGCTGCTCTACTCCTCCCCGTTGTATTTGTGAGCGGGCCGGTGCTTTTGCGAGCAGCTCGGGACGTTGAGTGGCTTGGGGCAATGGCAATCGCCGCCTTTGTGGCATTGTTTGGAGCATTGCTGGCACCAGAGGAATGGCAAGAGCAGTGGCTGACCGTATTGGGTGCGGCCATGCTCTTTATTGCCCACCTTGCGAACCTCAGACGCCGGGCGAAGCAATGAGCGCCAAAACCAAGGGAAGGCCGAGGCGAAGGGCCAAAGTGGTCGATGCTTTTGTTTTGAATGCGATCGCGGGTTCGGCAAAACCGATGACGGCCTATGCGTTAGTTCGGCATAGTCGTGACGCTAGGCAGCTGTTAGCAGCCACGCAGGTATACAGAAGTCTGGAACGCCTCCTAAAAGAGGGTAAAATCGAGCGCATAACCAGCTCAAATGCGTTCGTTGATTCCTGCGTTTCGCATTCTATGCACTTTCTTTGCGCTGACTGCGGTTTCTACGAAACTGCAGAGGCCCGGCGGGTGCATAAGCTTCTGATCAACATATGCCGCGAGAAGGATTTCAAAGCTCGCCAGCCTTACTTGGAGATTTCAGGCCAATGCCGGAAGTGTAAACTAGCCTCAATTGAAGATGTGATATAACGTTTCGCCATTATGAAGAGATTGTTTGTTGTTGCCGCATCGGCCCTCGCCCTCTTTGCATCCCCTAGCGTTGCAAGGGCGTGCGATCTCGATGGTATGGCCGGAATGCACCGCTTCAATCCTTTTGGGCAGGTTTCGGGCTTTCGCGGATTGGCACCTCCTCCCCCGCCGCCAACAAAGGCTGCGACGGCAAAGCCGCAGAACAATCGTAAGGGTGAGACGCCCAAAACCAACAAACGCCGCGCCGAAGAAATACCTGTCCGCGAATGGGAACGCGACGAAGGCAACGGGCCTGTTACAGCCGAGGACCAAGCGACCTTCACCTGACAATGGAACTTGCAGTCCAACAAATCGGCAAGGCTTATGGTGGCCAGTCGGTCTTGTCCGATATCACCTTTGAATTGAGCAAGCAGGAGCGCGTCCTGCTGCTCGGCCCGTCTGGTTCAGGCAAGTCCACACTGCTCAACATCATCTGCGGGCTACAGTCTGCTGATAGTGGGTCAGTTTCGCTTGGTTCTGAGGCGATGACTTCAACCAGCGGCGATGTCCTGCGCAAGCGGAACATGGGTATCATCTTTCAATCCCTTCGGCTGGTGTCGGCGCTCAATGTGCGCGCAAATCTATCACTCGCGCAAAGGCTGCAAACGGGAACGACGGACCCAACATTAATTGCAGAAACGCTTGAGCGTCTAGGGATCGCTGATCGGGCGAAAACCCGGCCATTCGAACTAAGCCAAGGCGAGGCGCAGCGCGCTGCGATTGCGCGCGCACTCGTGGTGAGGCCCAAGATACTGATTGCTGATGAACCAACGTCTGCTTTAGATCATGCCAACACTGAAACGGTCGCTGAACTGCTTTTGGAAGCGGCAAATAATGCTGGAGCAACTTTGCTGGTCGCTACGCACGATGACCGGTTAAAGGCGCATTTTGAGCGGACACTTACACTTTCGCACGGGCGGCTTGCAGCATGATCAGCCTGACGCTCGCCTATTTGAGAGATCGCCCGCTAACTACGGCGCTGAATGTTCTTTTGCTTGCAATCTCGGTCGCGATGCTCGTGCTGTTACTTTAGTTTGGCAATCAGGCTAGTGATCGGTTAGAGCGCGATGCGCGCGGCGTCGATTTGGTCGTTGGCTCGAAGGGCTCGCCGCTACAGCTGATCCTCTCCAGTGTGTTTCATGTGGATCAGCCTACCGGAAATATTCCGCTGAGCAGCCTGCAACTGCTTCAGCGCGACCCAGCTGTGGCGCGGGTCGTGCCACTCGCGCTCGGTGATAACTTCGGCGGCTACAGGATCGTCGGCACAGACAGCAGCTTTGCCGAGCTATACCAGACAGAGGTTTCCAGCGGACGGGCATTTGAACGCCCAATGGAAGCAGTCATGGGGGCCAAGGTCGCCTTGGAGACTGGCGCAGGTCTAGGACAAAAGTTCATCGGCAGCCACGGCTTTGCTGAGGATGAAGATGGGGATAAAGGTCATGACCATGCGCCCTTCAAGACCGTCGGCATATTAGAGCCGACCGGTACAGTCGTTGATCGCTTGATTCTTACCTCATACGAGAGTGTTTGGGGGGGCACGGCATTGCGCATGATCATGGCGGTCACTCTCATGACCACGCCGATGAAGTGCCTGCCGTTTCTCAGCCAGATCAGCAACAGCGTGCGGCTAGGCCCGGAATTCTTCAGGCCGCTGGATCAGGTCTTGCCCCAGAATTGACAGCACTACTCGTTACATATCGCAACGCATCAGGTGCGATCCGCATCCCGGCGATGGTAAATCGTCAAACGGAGATGCAATCCGCCGTACCAGCAACAGAAACCGCCAGGCTACTTGAGCTGCTCGGGGCAAGCATCGATGGGATACGAGTGTTCGCATGGCTGCTGGCAGCCACTGGCGGGCTCGCGATCTTTGTCGCACTGCTCAACATGGCGCGAAGCCGCGAAGGTGATTTGGCCTTACTACGAGTGATGGGCGCAAGCCGTATTCAGGTCTTTCTGACGGTGATTTTGGAAGGATTGATCACGGCTGGTGCAGGCGCCGTTTTGGGTTGGGCGGCAGCACACTCACTAATTGTAGTTGCTCGGTCGAATTTTCCTACTCTGTCTGATTTGGGACTCACTGCTTGGGAACCTGCTTCGGCTGAGGCAGGTTTGGTGTTGGCGGTCCTTGCTATTGGCGCTGTCGCTGCATTGGTTCCGGCGCTGCGGGTCTACCGCATTGATCCAGCCCGTACGCTGGCGAGGGCATAAATATGATTTCTCGGGAGAATTTGGAAATGCTGCTGTGGAGAACCACATTGGTAATATTCGGCGCATTGTTCGGGTTGAGCCTGGCAACGACGCTCTTTGCACAAGCGCCTGGCCCCAAGACTGGTCCAACGGTCGAAGACATTTGGAAGCCTGCTGCAACGCCCAAAAGCGGCGTCTCGTGGAAGGTGCTTGAAGCGACCGGAGAGACAACACGCAAAGATGCGCAGGGCTACATCGTTTCAAAACCGAAATTCACCTCCCAAGTGAGGCGGCTTTCAGGCAAGCGTATCAAAGTGGCTGGCTGGATGATGCCGCTCGAAAATGGCGCAAAGCAAAAGCACTTTGTCTTACTGGCATACCCACCAGGTTGTCCGTTCCACTTTCATGCTGCGCCGAACCAGTTCATTGAAGTGTATGCCGACATGCCGTTTCCCACAAATGAGACCAAGGTCCACGTAGTTAGCGGGGTCTTGGAACTGACCGGACAAGATGAAAGCGGGATTTTTTATCGTCTCAAGGCAGCGAAACCGAGTTAAGGCCTTAAATGCTCCGCTCCATGCACCGGTGAAGGCGCTTCCTCATAAACAAGCAATATGCACCTTTCGATTTGGGCTCTGGTCAGTATCAGATTAGTTTGACCTGCCTTTGCTTGGATAGTTCAGCACATCATCGCTGGCATCCTCGGCTACCGCTATGTCGAGCGCGCTGCGCGCCCGGCCTTCCAATCCTTGGAGTGATTTTGCATAAGTCTTAATGTCCTCGGGCATGACCATGGTTAGACTAGACGTCAAAGCAATCATGATACACTATCTCATTTAGACTATGGCGCGTCGTTATTTCGGCGCTAACTGCAAGGTACGTTCATGAACAATTCTCAATATTTTGCGCTTGGCCTGCTGCTGCTTACCACTCTCAAGACCCCACTTGATGCGAAAGAAGGGATGTTCACTCCTGACCAACTGCAAGAGATTGGCGGTCAGCTCCAAGAGGCCGGGCTTGAAATTGATCCAGATGCGCTGGCCGATCTAACTGGCTTTCCTATGGGTGCAGTGGTTTCGTTAGGAGGCTGCTCCGCTAGCTTTGTATCGCCCCAAGGGCTGGTGGTGACCAATCACCATTGCGCACGTGGGTCGGTGCAGTACAACTCGACCGCTGAAAACAACTACCTTGAGAACGGTTTTCTCGCCAAGACCAAAGCTGATGAGCTCCCCGCAGCACCTGGCTCGCGCATCTACGTCACAACCGAAGTCACCGACGTGACCGACCAAGTTCGTGAAGGCTCTGAAGAGCTGGAGCCGCTTGAGCGCTACGAACTGGTCGAGCAACGCCGCAAAGACATCATTGCAGGTTGCGAAGAAGCGGCAGGTTATCGTTGCCAGGTCGCCAGCTTTTATGGCGGCGCGCAATACAAATTGGTGAAGCGTTTGGAAGTACGCGATGTACGGATTGTTTATGCACCTGCAGATTCGATCGGAAAATATGGCGGCGACATCGACAATTGGCAGTGGCCGCGTCACACGGGTGACTTCGCCTTCTACCGCGCCTATGTCGCCCCCGATGGCTCAGCGGCTGATTTCAATGAAGCCAATGTACCCTACCAACCACAGCATCACCTCAAGGTAAGCGCAAGCGGGCTTGCTGATGGCGATTTTGTGATGGCCGCCGGCTACCCGGGATCGACCAGTCGCTACACATTACTCGCCGAAGTCGAGAACACGTTCAATTGGAGCTATCCGACATTTGAAACATTGCTCAACGACTGGATCGCGACCATCGAAGCAGCAGCACCTGAAGGTTCGGATGCGCGCGTGAAATACGAATCCCGCTTGGCTGGTCTCAACAATTTCTCCAAGAACCTGAGCGGCCAGATCGAAGGAGCACGCCGGGTCGGATTGGTCGAGCGGCGCCGCGATCGTGAAGCCGCACTTAGCGCGTGGATTTCAGCAGATCCATCGCGAGCAGATTATGGCCGGGCCATCGCGCAGCTCGCCGCCTTGTCGGAGGAAACCGCTCAGGCTTCGCGCACAAATTTCTGGTACAGTAATGTCTCACGCCCATCTTTGTTCTCGGCAGCTCGACGTCTCTACAGGCTGTCAAAGGAACGGCAGAAGCCCGATGCGGCTAGAGAACCTGGCTATCAGGAACGTGACATGACATTTTTCCGCCAAGGCCTGCAGGCCTTAGATCGGCGGTACGACCCAGCGGTCGACAAGGCAGAGTGGGTGCTGTTCCTCAAAGGTTATATCAACCAGCCGATGAGCGAACGAGTGGTTGCGTTTGATCAGGCCCTTGGACTGAGGTCCGATACCACAGCCGACGAATTGCCCGCTTTGGTTGATCGTTTCTACCAAAATACGTCGCTTGGCGACGCCGATACCCGGCTAGCGCTGATGCAAGCGTCAACCTCGGATTTGGAGGCAAGCGAAGATCCCTTCATGCAATTGGCGGCCGCAATGTATGATTACGGGTTCCAGCTGGAAACCGAGAGCAAAATCCGGGCGGGTCGCTCACTTGCTTTGCGCCCTGCCTACATGGATGCCATCACTAAGTGGCAACGTGAAAGCGGCGACCTAACCTACCCTGATGCTAACAGCACTCTTCGTATCACATTTGGGAGCGTACTTGGCGGAAGTCCGCGCGATGGAATGGCCTATTTGCCTTTTACAACGCTTGAAGGAATCACGGACAAGAACACTGGTCAGGACCCGTTCAATTCTCCCACCAAGCTGCTCGATCGGATAGAGGCTAAGGACTACGGGCCTTATGCGCTAGAGAGCATCGGTTCCGTACCAGTGAATTTTCTATCTGACTTGGATAGCACCGGCGGGAATAGCGGTTCGGCAACGCTCAATTCGCGGGGCGAGCTCGTTGGGCTGCTATTTGATGGCACCTTCGAAAGCGTCAATTCCGATTGGGATTTTGACCCGCGCACGACCCGAACGATCCATGTCGATACGCGCTACATGCTATGGGTGATGGACAAGGTAGACGACGCAAATGCGCTGATCGAAGAGATGGATGTCGTAAGGTAGAGGCCATTTGGCCATATCGTGCGTGTAGCCAGTTTGGGCTCCCGCACTTCGCAATAAGTCTTAGTGCTTTTAGGGGTACACAATGCTTCGATTTCTCACATCCGCAGCCTTGATAGCAAGCATCGCCACGGGCGCTAATGCCAACGACCAGCCACGCCTGTTCTCAGCTGAAGACGTTTTCGAGCTAGAGTGGGCAGATGAGCCTCAGATTTCTCCGGATGGACGAGCAGCCATCTATGTGCGTCGTTCCAATGATGTTATGCGTGATCGCACAGTTTCCCGCATCTGGCATGTAAATCTGGGTGATGGTGCACACGAGCCACTTCTCGCCGACAGCGGATCCTATCATTCGCCGCGCTGGTCGCCGGATGGGACGCGCATTGCCTATCTGAAAAGCGTTTCGGGGCAAACAATGCTCTATGTCCACTACATGCGATCTGGCCGCGCCGCGCTTATTGGCACATTTGGAGAAGCGCCAGGCGATCTAGTCTGGTCGCCAGATGGAAAAATGCTGGCTTTTTCAATGGCTGTGAAAGCAGAAGGCCAACGTCTGGTTAGCGCGCCCAAACCGCCAGAGGGTGCCAAATGGGCGAAGGCGCCGCGGGTCATTGACCGTGCACGCTATCGTACAAACGGCGCGGGGTTTGTGGACTTAGCCTATGATCATATCTTCGTTATGCCGGCCGAAGGGGGCACCGCTCGTCAGCTAACCACGGGAGACTTCAATCATGGAGGCGCATTGTCGTTTACTCCTGATGGCGAACAAATCTTGTTCTCCGCAAACCGGCTAGAAGGTTGGGAACTTCAGAGCCGAGAAGCGGACGTCTTCGCTGTAGATGTCGCGACCGGTGGATTGAATCAGATAACTGATATGAGGGGCGTCGAGGCGTCCCCGAAAGTCTCGCCAGATGGCAAACTCATTGCCTATCTCGGAACGAGCAATGAAACCGAGCCATTCCTACCCACCAACGTGTTCATAATGGAGCGCGATGGTAGCGATATTCGAAATCTGACGGACGGGCTCGACCGCCGCACAGGTAACCTCCAATGGCTTTCAAATCGCGAGATTGCATACACCTTTCAAAATCGGGGGCAAAACAACATTGGCGTGGTCAACACGTCAGGCAATCGGCGCGTGGCGGTCGAGGGGATTGGTGGCACAACGATCGGTAGGCCTTATGTCAGTGGCACTTATGATGCAGGTAAAGACGGCGCACTCGTTTATACAAAGGGCAATGCCCACCGACCCGCCGACCTGTTTTCTTACCGTTCAGGCCAGACGCGGCAACTTACTTCACTGAACGAAGACTTGCTCGCGCATCGCGACCTCGGTGAACTGCGCAGCTTTACATACAACTCCTCGCTTGATGGACTTGAGGTCCAGGGATGGATGATAACTCCGCCGGGGTATCAGGAAGGCAAGACGTATCCGCTCATTATCGAAATCCATGGCGGGCCGCATCTCGCCTATGGCCCCCATTTCTCCGCCGAACTGCAAAGAATGGCAGCCGCGGGTTATGTGGTGATCTATGACAATCACCGTGGCTCGATTGGCTATGGCAGCGAATTCGCAAACCTGCTGAAATACAAATATTCCAGTCCCGATGACTTTGCCGATCACATGTCGGCTGTTGATTGGGCGATCGAAAATGGCTTTGCGGACGAGGACAACCTCTTCATCGCGGGAGGATCAGCGGGCGGCATCGCTACAGCGTATGCAATCGGCCTCACTAACCGTTTCAATGCCGCCATGGCAGCCAAGCCGGTGATCAACTGGGTCTCAAAGGTTCTTACTGCCGATAGCTACATCGGCCAGATCGCCAACCAGTTTCCAGGTCCGCCCTGGGAAAACCTAGAACACTATTGGGAGCGCTCCCCGTTGTCATTGGTGGGTAATGTAGAAACGCCAACGATGCTTATCACTGGCGAGAATGACTATCGCACGCCAATCTCTGAGACTGAGCAATTCTATCAAGCGCTGCAATTGCGCGAAGTACCAAGCGTAATGGTGCGCATTCCGGACACCAATCATGGCATCGCCAGCCGACCATCGCTTCTCAATGCCAAGACGGACTACACTCTGGCTTGGTTCGAAAAGTATCGCGTAGACAAAGGAATGGGAGAATAGGGTTGCCCCTAATGAGATCAATGTTTGTTGCCGCGAGCCTGCTCTCGCTGCCCACCACCGGCATTTCTATTGCGGTCGCTCAAGAGCAATCGGCGTCTGTCCCGCAGGGCTCGAAAAAGACCGGCCCCAATCGCACCTTCAATGGTGAGGACTTGTTTGATCTCGCATTCGCATCTGATCCGCAGATCAGTCCCGATGGTAGCACGATCGCCTACGTCCGGCGCCAGAACGATATCATGGCTGACCGAGCGCTCAGCTCGATCTGGATAGTGAATGTTGCAAGTGGTGAGCAAAGACCTTTTGCTGGACACAATGGCAGTGCGTTTTCGCCGCGCTGGGCACCTGATGGATCGCGCGTTGCCTATGTGTCGACTGATGGGGGAAACCCACAATTGTGGGTCAAATGGCTCGAAAGCGGCGAGGCCGTGAGGCTGACTGGCCTGCCCAACAGCCCATCGAACATCGCCTGGTCGCCTGATGGTCGCTCAATTGCTTACACCATGCTTGTCGAAGATCCCGCACCGTCCTTGGGCTCTGCACCTTTCAATAAACCAGAAGGTGCCAAATGGGCAGACCCGCTGGAGATCACCAATCTCGTCAATTTCAGAGCTGACGGAGAAGGCGAGTTGACACCCGGATTCGAGAAGATTTTTATGATTTCCGCGACGGGCGGGGCGGCGCGTCAGCTAACTTTCGGCAAGTATCATGATGGCGGACCGCTGAGCTGGTCGCGAGATGGGAGCACGATCTATTTTAGCGCCAACCGCAATCCCAACTGGCAGACCGACCCCGTCGAATCCGATGTTTGGGCGTTGGATATGGATAGCCTTGGTCTGACGCGATTGACGACCCGAGACGGCCCAGATTTTGGAGCACAGGTCTCGCCCGATGGTCGGCGGCTTGCCTATCTTGGCTTCGATGATGAAGGCCGAGCTTACGAGAATACCGAACTCTATATCATGAATGCCAATGGTGACGGCCGACGCGCTCTGACGGCGGACTGGGATTTCAGCGTCGATGCCTTCCAGTGGGATGCGGATTCGCGCGGAATCTACATTCAGTACGATGAGCGCGGTGAAACCAATGTCGCGCGTATCGCACTGAGCGGCTCGGTTCGTACCATTGTTGAGGGTTTGTCCGGTGGCGGGCTGGATCGTCCCTACACTGGTGGCAGCTTCTCAGTCGCAAACGACGATACAATCGCCTTCACAGGTGGGACGGCGACGCGGCCGCCTGAGGCTAAAGTTTCGAAAGGCGGGGATACGCGTCACCTCACCAGTCTCAATGAAAACCTACTCACAACAAAGTCACTCGGTGAAGTGCGTGAAATCAGCGTTGCTTCGAGCTTCGATGGTCAGGAGATTCAAGGCTGGCTAACCCTTCCGCCCGGCTATGAGGAAGGGACCCAGATACCTCTCATTCTTGAGATTCACGGTGGCCCCTTTGCGGCATACGGCCCGCATTTCTCGACCGACAACCAGCTCTACGCCTCGGCTGGCTATGCCGTGCTTTCAGCCAATCCGCGCGGTTCGACCAGCTATGGTGAAGCGTTCGCTCAGGAAATCGACAAGGCATACCCGAGCCAGGACTATGATGACCTGATGAGTATCGTCGATCGCGCCATCGCAATTGGCGTTGCCGATCCGGATAAACTGTTCGTCACAGGTGGTTCGGGTGGCGGTGTGCTCACCTCGTGGATCGTGGGCAAGACCAACCGATTCCGTGCTGCGGCAACGCAAAAGCCGGTGATTAACTGGACAACGCAAGCTTTGACTGCGGACGGCATCGGCTATTTTGGACTCTATTGGGTGGGCTCCCGACCGTGGGAGAACCCTCAGAAGTTCTGGGAGCAGTCCCCGCTATCCTTGATCGGTAATGTCCAAACACCGACATTGGTCGTAGTTGGAAGCGAGGACTACCGCACTCCCGTAAGCGAAGCGGTACAATATTATTCCGCACTGCAGCTCGCAGGAGTACCCACTACGCTCATCCGGGTACCCGGTGCTAGCCACGCTATAACCGCGCGCCCTTCGCAGAGCGCGGCTAAAGCGTCCGCGATCCTGGCTTGGTTCGAGCGCTATGCTGAGGATGGAGGGCCAGATAACGCCAATTCAAAGCCTTAGGCTTGCAGAATTGATAGGTCGCAAGCTGATTGGAATCTGATCGATATCGAGGAAAAATGAACATGTTTTCAACCGGTCCAAGCCGTCGTCAGTTTCTTGCTGCTACCGGCAGCGCGTTCTCAGCTCTCGTCGCCAGCGGGTGCATGATCCGCGGCACAAGCGTGCCAGATGCACAACCCTCGCGCGCGGGATACGGTCCACTTGTTCCCGATCCGAACGGCATGCTGGACCTGCCTGAAAGCTTTGCGTACCGGGTGCTTTCCAGCCTCGGCGACGCGATGGATGATGGCGGCAGTGTGCCGGATAAGGCGGACGGAATGGGTTGCCTTGATCTCGGAAATGGCGAGATCGTGCTCGTGCGCAACCATGAACTGGTGCCAAGCGACGATGCCGGTGGCTCTATCGCCAATGGCTTCGGTACCCAAAACGGCAAGATCGTCCCGGGCGGTACGACCAATATCGTGCTCGATGCGAAGACGCTTGAGGTAAAGCGCCAGTTTCGTACGCTCGGCGGAACGATCCGCAATTGTTCGGGCGGCGTGACACCATGGGGAAGCTGGCTGACCTGTGAGGAGGCACCAACCGGACCGGGACAGCGCTATGGCGATGGACTGGCAGTCAATCACGGATGGGTTTTTGAGGTGCCTGGTAATTCTACAGGCCTAGTCGATCCGGTCCCGCTGCGTGCGATGGGGCGCTTCAATCACGAAGCCGTCTGCGTCGATCCTCTCACTGGATATATATACCAGACCGAAGACCGAGACGATGGCGCGCTTTATCGTTTCCTGCCAAGCACACCAGGGAAACTCTCTGATGGCGGCAAACTACAAG
Source organism: Erythrobacter sp. S249 (assembly GCF_057364975.1). Lineage (NCBI taxonomy): Bacteria > Pseudomonadati > Pseudomonadota > Alphaproteobacteria > Sphingomonadales > Erythrobacteraceae > Erythrobacter > Erythrobacter sp. S249. The sequence goes on from NZ_CP200287.1 coordinate 2,209,205, forward strand.
CGATGGTGATCGACGGGCTTGCGGATACGCGAAACTGGGACGCCAGACGTATGCCCGTTGGCAAATCCTATTCGGTCCGGTGGACCGATCTTGATAACGTCGAAGCACCCAAGGACGACCTGCGCAAACGCGCGGCGTCGAGAGGAGCGGCGTTAATCGCACGGGGTGAGGGCATTCATATGGGCACAAATGAGCTCTTCATCTGCTCGACAAGCGGTGGTTCGAAGACGCTTGGCCAAGTTTTCCGTTTCGTACCCGGCCGTGGACAGGGCAGCGACCGGATCGAACTGTTTTTCGAGAGTGAAAGCACGGATCAGTTCAACTACGGCGATAACCTGTGCGTAGCGCCCAACGGCCACCTTATTGTCTGCGAGGATCAATACACCGAGGTGGTCGATAACCACCTGCGCGGTATCTCACCCACAGGCTTACCATACGAGTTTGCGCGCCTGCGAATGCAAACCGAGCTAGCGGGCGGCTGTTTCTCACCAGATGGCAAATGGTTCTTCGTCAATGCCTATGCGCCCGCCCGAACACTCGCGATCACCGGCCCTTGGATCGTTTGAAACTTGGTGCAGTTTTGAAGCTGTTTTGTGGCAGGCAAAACCCCAACGATGGGATCAGGTACTCTTCGCACTCAGTACCAATTGCAGAGCGCAGAGCAAATTTGGTCCCACGCCTAATATCCAGTCCGGTTGACTACGTTGGGGAAGGCTATCCAAAACCGAGATTGCGTCGAATATGACTCAGGTTGGGCCGCCAACCGCGAGCCCGTTTCGCGCCCTTGGCACCTCCAAACCAGACGGTCCGCTCTCGATCCAATTGCGGTCGCCAATCTTGCTGGTATTCTATGAAGATATCTAAGGCTGGATGTATCTCGCGACGGATCGATGGATTAGAGGCTGAATATCGCTCGCAACTGATCGTAGCACTCTCTGAATGCGCCAAAGGTCGATGGGGACCGTTTGGTCAGAATGAGCACCTTGGCAACTGGTGGCATACGGAAAAATTAGATGCCCTTCACACGAACAACCTGCGCGGGAGTGCAACTGATGAAAACGACTGTGAAAATTTAGACGGGCCTTGGAGTCGCAACCGCAATGATGGGTTCCGGTCTGGCTGGTTGCGCTGACGAAGCGAACGCCGACGCAGCCACTTCTTACGGCGACGCAGCAATCGATGCAGGCTCGTTGTCACGGAGTCTCTCAGAGCAGCCCTGTTCAGGCATAGCGTCGACATCTGCCTCCTCTTAAAAGCTCTTCGTAATCTCTGAAATCACCTGCTCTGGATGGCGATAAAGCAACAGCTGGCCTTCATCAGGAAAGGAGTGAAACTCGGCATTGGGAAGTTCCGCTGCAAAACCCTGCGCTGTTTCATGCCTCACAACTGGGTCATGGCCCCCGTGAAACCATCTAATTGGGCAAGACGGTGGATTGCTTTTGTCGAACCAATCAGTTGTAACGATTGAGGCATCCAGTTTGAAACCATGATAGCCATTCTGTGTTGACCAGCGATATTGATCAGCGAGTATTTCATAAAGTGAGTGGCGCTCGATGAAGTCTCGGTCTGGCGTTTCGCTTTCAAACAAAGCATTCACAAAAGAAGCGCAATGCTCCGTGTCAATTTGCGACATACCAATCCGCAGCAATGGTGGGAGTATGCTGGGGCAATAACGCGCGGTAAGTGCAACGACCCTTTGACGCGGCGCCATTGCTCGAATTTGTTTGCGTGAGCGGATTGGAACCGCGCCGGATATGTTCACGATGCCCGCTACTTCATCCTTCAGCGCACTAGCGAGCGAGAAAGCATAGGCGCCCCCTGACATATGGCTAAGGACTACGCATCGTTTTAGCCCCAGCTGGTCAGCAAGATAGACAATATCCTCTGTGACCAGACGCTGTGCATCTTTTCCATAAGCCGCGATAGTATCGCCCTCGCCAAAGCCCGGACGGGCAGGACAGATGACCTTAAGGCCGGCCTGCCTGAAGGCTTCATCCATAAGCATCGGCCCACCAAAGGCATCCATCATCCCATGCAGAAACAATACTGGAGCGCCATGCTCATCACCAAAATATCGTACAGTGGTCGTCCGGCCGTCGGGGAGGATAAACTCGTCGAAATGCTGATCAGGTTGGGCCGGCCCGGCGTCGCCTCGAGAGGTTTCAATGACAGTTGCGAGCATCATCATTGTGCGCACAAGTTCGGTCTGGGTTTTTGAATAGGTCTTGCGAAAAATGGCCTTCAACTGAACACGCACAGTTTCGATTGAACGTGCTTTGGCTTTAGCCACCTGCTGCAACGACAGCCCTTCGACCATTAACCTGCTGAGCTCCACCTCGGCAGGCGTGAGCTTGAAAATTATGACGAGCTCATCCGTCAAAGCTTGAGACCAGGGAATGGTCAAAGATTGCAACGCCAAAACTTTGCGCCTTCCCGCGAGCTCAGTTTGCATCGTCACAGACAGATATTGTGTGGCTGCACCGGAAAAATCATCGGCTGGGATCGTCAACAAAGTCACGAATTGGCCGGGATGGTAGTCGCTCAATCCACGCAATGCAGTCTGCAGCCTTTTGACGGAATCGACATCGCACGAATCGTAAAGGGTGGCCAAAGTCACCTCACAACCAAAATGGTCGCGAGCTTCGTCATTACTGCTGAGCACTCGGCCATCCTCATTGATCACAATGCTAAGCCGGGTGCGAGGTTTGGAGGGATTGAGAGGTTTCTGAGATCGCCCAATCTGATCTAGAATGGTTTCGGCGCGGATTAGGTGACTTTGAATGTTGGCCAGGTCCTCTACGGATCGGCTCATGGTTTCTGAACGACGAGTGATGTCGTCCTTCTCCGTTTGCAATTCCAGATAATCATTCCACGCATGGATCAGCGCATCATACCCATTTGGGTTGATTGTGCTGTCATAGATAAGCGAATAAAGATGATGACTGTTCATATTTGTAAGAATGCGCCAAAATACTTGTAAGAAAGCGACAAAATATCTGAAAACAATAGGTTTATGCCATTCTACCCTAAATGGGTTATGCGTAAAGAAAAATGAAAATCTAGCTCCTGATTTGCGTGCCCAGCAGCAGTTTTACTGCAGCACGCTGACTACAAAACGGCTCCATACGAGCCATTCAGGAGAGCTAAGATGGAAGAATCTGTTAAAATCAGCTTTGATGAATTGCGCGACGCCGCAATCGCATTGAACGAGTTCGAAACAAGCTTCGGTGCATCGATGTTGACAGATGCAATTGAGGTAATGCTGGCGGGCAAATCTCGAACCGCACAGCAGTTGTCTAGCGTGATTATGAAAGACAAAAATGCTCAACGCGCTTTGGCTAATTCAGAACGTAAATTCGATGGTCAAATCGCGATGCCTTGGCACAAAGCGCGAATGGCAAAGGATGTCGCTGAAATTGGTGCAGACAAGGTGCTGAAATACCTTCAGCAGTCGGCAAAAGAGCTAGGGGATGACCGCAATCGCGAAGCTTTGGTGATGGCAAAGTCAGCCAAAATGATCGATTTGAAAGGCGCGCAAAGTGTTTTTGACCGTCATTCACTTACCAAGATGCTCGCACCGCTTGGGCTAGATCGTAAGACTGGCAAGGCGATCACAGATCAGCAAGATGCAAAAGTTCGCAGTGCAGCAATTGCCGCGCTGTCGAAGCTCACGCCAGAATTACGGTACCAAATTCGTATTTGGTCCGGCTCGGCCCCGCTGCCGAAATTGAAACGGCAATACCTTCGCCGGATCTGGGGTTGGAGGTTCTTTCCCGGCGGTGTGATTGTCGCAGCGCCAGTATCATTTCCTGGTACAAGCACGCCTACTCCTGCACCCGCACCGACACCTCGCACTGAACTGCGTTTCAATCTTCACCGGGTAGATTGCCTTAGTGATACTAACGGCGGAGAAATCGGCGCGGATGAAATTGAGCTGGGCGGGACCGATACCTCGGGTATGGAGAATGCACCTACCGATGCAACCGTCGGGATGTTCGGCCCGATGTCAGCTGGCAGCTATCGTACGGGTGATGACCGCTCGTTTTCACCGCCTTATGTGCTGAACAATTGGGGCCTCACGGGGCTTGATTTTCCGCATACGTTCTTGGTCAATCTGCTAATGTCAGAGAAGGATGCAAACGATAAGTTTGTTGAAATTCTGGAGGATCTAGCAGTGGCTAGCTCAGCTGATCTGAGCGCTTTGATTACCGCGGTTTCGGTTGCGGCTGGCACAGCCATTGGTGCGGGCATTGGTACAGCTCTGGGAACATCGATCGCTCCTCTAATTGGATCGCTGATTGGGCTTGTTGTTGGCGCACTGGTCGGTTTGATCGGCGCTTGGATTTCCGGCGCAGTCAATCCAGAGGTGTTCGAGAACGTTCGCAGCATGGCGGTGATCCTCAACGTGCCGGATGAGTTCCTCGACGGCTCAACCAGCACGCCACATGAAACAGTGACATATCTTGATCATGGCGGGCATTACATGGTCCGCTGTAACTGGACGCTGCATTGATCCAGCGTTGATTTCGAAAGCCATGTTGACCCCCGCGTACATAACGTGCGCGGGGGCGAGCGTTCGTAAAAACAGACACTGCGCGCAAGGCTAGAAAGGATACGCGTGTTTTTCTCTTCGACGTGAGCCATGTCGTAAATCTGCGGTATCGCTTGGGCCAAGCTACGTTTCTGATCCGAAGTTTTTGTTCCGCTTTCACCTCCAGTTTCGGTCATCGAGCAATGGCTCAAGATGGGCCGACAGCAGAACATCGACTTCTGACCGATCGATGCTCGATGCCGACTGTCGGCAACCGACCCAATAGCCGACGCTCTGCGAGCCCTCGTTGGTCGGCGTTCTGTGCTCATTAGCAGTGGCCTGTTTTCGCTGGGGCAGCAATCGGTCGATTCTGACTCCTTATCTTCGCAGCGCTCAAAAGAAATTCATTTTGCAATTGACTCGCAAGAGCAACATGGTCACGAGGCTCCGCATTCGAATACCGAAGGGGTCATCACTTGTTTAAATCATCGACTACGCCGCTCAAGATAGCGCTGCTCGCATCCACATGCTTTGCATCTAATGCCTATGCGCAAGACGCGCAGGATGCCAGTTCATCCGATACCGAAGCCGAAATCGTTGTCACCGGCGAAGTCTCAACATTCGGCGCAACCAAGTCCGAAACGCCAATCCTAGAAACCGCTCGATCAGTTTCGGTCATCACCAATGATGCGTGGCGCGAGCGTGGTGCGCTCACTCTAGATGACACTTTGAACTACACCGCTGGCGTGGTTGGTGACACATTCGGATTCTCGACACGGGGAGACTTCCCCCGGGTTCGCGGTCTCGATGTTCCTGAATATCTTGACAACATTCAGGTGCTGTTTGGTTTCTACAACAACGCCCGCTCTGATATTTATACGCTTGAACAGGTCGAAGTTCTCAAAGGACCAGCGTCAGTTCTCTATGGGCAAGGATCGCCCGGCGGTATCCTCAACACCGTCAGCAAGCGTGCTGGGCCAGACAACATTGGCAGCGAAGTGTTCGTTGAATATGGCACATTCGATCGGGCCCAGATTTCCGCCGATATTGGCGTCGATCTTTCCGGTGATGGAACCGTTACCGGGCGCCTAGTCACGCTCTACCGCGATGCCGGGACGCAGGTTGATTTTGTGAATGATGACGCATTTATTATCGCGCCGTCGATCACGTTCGATAACGGCCAAACCGCGCTTACATTGCTAGCCAACTACACGGACCGGGAAAGCGATACTGCGCACCAGTTCTTGCCACTGGCAGTGACAGCATGCGCGAGCGATAATGTCGCCGTTTCAGAGCCCAATATCTGCTCAGGCGGCATTACGGAGGAAGTTGACGGATCGCTTTACGTGGGGGAGCCTGCTTTCAATCGCTATAATAGCGAAAGCTTCTCGCTTACCGGATTTCTCCAACACCAATTCAGCGACGCCATCGGCTTCGAGGCGACCGCTCGTTATCGCGACAACAGCGCGGATTACAGCCAGACATGGGTGTCATTCCTTGGCGATGGCACTCCGCGTGTTTTGGCCGATGGAACGGCGATCGGGCGCAGCTGGTATGACGCCCCTGCAAGCTCTGACCAGTTCGCCATCGACGGACGCTTCCGCGCTCAATTCTCAACCGGTGCGATTGAGCATGAGGTGCTAGCAGGCATCAATTACCAGACTGTCGACACTCTGTTGGAAGCCGCGTTTCTCTATGCGCAGCCGACCACTTTCAACCTTTTCACCCCGGTCTATGATGGATCAGAAATCCCCGCTGATGCTCTGTTTGAGGCGGCACGCGGGAGCAGTGTGAACGAGATCGATACGGTCGGCTATTACATCAACAATCAGATGACTGTCGGCAATCTCGTCCTGAATGCAGGCGTTCGATTTGATGAACTGGAGACCGGCAACGGCACCACCACGCAAGATGACGATGCCACCAGCCTGAGTTTTGGCGCGCTCTACAAGACCGATATCGGCCTCAACCCCTATGTCAGTTATGCCGAGAGCTTTCAGGCTGTCGTTGGCAATGACACGGTCACCAACGAGCCATTGCTGCCGCAGGAAGGTAAGCAGATCGAAGTCGGGGTGAAGTTCCAACCGCGCGGGACGCGCACTTACATCACGGCCGCGTATTTCGACATTGAACAGTCCAATCTGCCCAACCCGGCGGCCTTGCCCAACGCCTCCTCGCAGCAGGAAGGGGTTGCGAAGATCAGTGGCTTCGAAATCGAGGCTACGACCGCCATCGGGGATGTTTCGATCGACGCAGCCTTCAGCATCATTGATACCGAAGACCCAGACGGCGTTCGCTTCCCAAGTGTGCCTGAGTTGCAGGGTTCCGCTTGGGTCGCTTGGAAGCCTTCGTCAGAGCAACTGGATGGGTTGGTTGTCGGCGCTGGCATCCGCTACGCCGAAGGCAATGAAAGCAGCGGCACAGCTTTTCTTGCCGCCAACGGTTTCGCGCCGACGCCGGTCTTGATTGAAACCGATGGCTACACCGTCTTCGATGGTTTGATCGGCTACAGCTTTGATCGGTATTCCATCACGCTGAATGCGCGAAACATCTTTGACAGCGAGTTTTACGGAACCTGCCTGTCGCGCGGAGACTGTTTCCCCGGCGAAGGTCGCACAATCCAGATCCGCGCTGGCGTGCGCTTCTAAGGGGTTCGCATTGTGTTGATCTGGCAAATCCTGGGATTGGCGCTGGCGGCGATGGGCGTTTGCTCGCTCTATTTCGCATGGCAGCGCAAGGCGCGCAGTTGGCCGCTCGTGGTGGCCGGCTGGGTGCTGGTCTTGGGCTCAATCATCTCATGGAGCCAGACCAGCGGCGTCGACAAGGGACCAGCCTTGGGTGTTGTCGCGGTCACACTGGTCGCTTTGATCGCGATTATCGCAGCCGCGCTCAAAGCGCCGGTAAAGACGCGCCGGACGATCACACCTCGCCAGCCACAGCAAAGCGGGCAAACCAGCGTCGGGCATGAGGGATTGTCCATCACGGCATCAATCCTTGCGATTGCAATCCTTGCCCTGATCGCCGCGCTGGCGAGCTGCACGGCTCTGTTTATGGCAGGCCGCGCGGCGGGATTTGAGCACGCGGCCAATCTGACATTTTCAATGTTTGCCTTCCCGATGACTTGGGCGGGCCTTGCGACGTTCATCGGCTATTCGACGAGCACGTTTTTGCGAGCAGCCGTGCTGCTTGGGCTCGCCATTGTCTCGGCGGCGATCATACTCGCAACAATGCAAGGGGGCGGCTGAGATGTCAGCGTCAAACTCAAAGGCCTCGGCAACCCGCGTGGCAAAGTCGCTTGAGGCGCATAGCCTGATCGCGGTTATCTTTGGCGGGCTGATTTACATCCTTGCCGTCACGGGCACCCTTTCGGTGTTCAATCATGAATTTCAGCGTTGGGAACAGCCGAACGTGCCAGAGATGGAGAGTATCTCTCCAGAGGCGGCTGAAATGGCAGCGCTGGAGGTGTTCAGAAGCGAAGAGACGCCGACGACGCACCTTTATGTGAACTTCCCGCAGGAGGATTTGCCGCGCACAGTTATCACCACCGATACGCAGGCGTTCTTCGCTGCGCCCGACGGCACGATCGCTGCGAAGGAGGCGTTTCCCTGGACGCAGTTCCTGCTCGACCTGCACTATTATTTGCACTTGCCACAAATCCTTGGCCTCACCGTAGTGGGAGCGTTGGGCGCGATGCTCATCGCAATGTCGTTTTCGGGCTTGCTGGCTCACCCGCGCATCTTTCGTGACGCGTTTACATTCCGCAGGGGTGCGGGGCGTCTAACGACCGTTGATCTGCATAATCGCCTGAGCGTTTGGACGTTGCCGTTCCATCTCTCCAATGCCCTGACAGGTGCGATACTCGGCCTTGCCAGCATCCTCGCTTTTGCCATCGCAGCGGCGGGTTTTGGCAACGATACAGACGCTGTGTTCAACCCAGTCTTTGGTAGTGAACCGGCAGAAAACTCGGCCCCTGCCGAGGTGGCAACGATAAGCACGCCTTTGACATATATGGCGCGCGAATTCCCGGATCTCGATGTCACCTATTTCATTCTCCACGACCCCGGTACGGCGGGGCAACACAGCTCCATTATCGCGGAACACCCTGATCGTCTCATCTTCGGTGAATATTATAATTTCACCGCAGAAGGCGGCTACGAAGGGAATGTTGGAATATCCGACGGTACGGTGGGACAACAGATCACTGGCGCGGTTTACAATGTGCATTTCGGCAATTGGGGCGGTCTGCTTGTAAAGCTGGCCTACCTGGTTTTCGGCGTTGGCCTCTGCATCATTATCGCCAGCGGCTTGAGCATCTACTTTGCGAAACGCGAGGCGAACGGCAGGCCAGTACCGAAGCTTGCTGCGGTATGGATTGGGCTCATTTGGGGCACCCCTGCAATGCTCGCCTCGACCTTGGCGGCTGCGCTGATTGGCATGAGCGGTGGTAGTTTGGTCGCGATGTTCTGGATCGGCCTTGTCGCGGCGCTAATTGCTTCGTGCTTTGTCGGGCGCGAAAAGACTCACAGCCTTGGTCGTGCGTTCATGCTGACAAGCTTGGTCTTAGTGCTCGCCATTTACGCTGGCCGTTATGGATTGGACGCTCTTTCCAATGCAGGCCTAAGCATCTCACTTTTGGGCGTTGCCTTGGCTGCGGGGCTGGCATGGTGGAGCCTGAAGGCGCGCAAGAACCAGCGTGGCCGCCTTCAAGTGGCAGACGATGCCGAAGCACAACCGGCTGAATGACAGTACTAATCGCAATAAACGAACAACCTGCGCGGGAGTGCAACTGATGAAAACGACTTTGAAAATTTGGACCGGCCTTGGAGTTGCAACTGCATTGATGGGTTCCGGTCTGGCAGGTTGCTCTGAAGAGCCGAACGCCGACGCAGCCACTGCTTACGGCGACGACGCGGCGCAAACGGGCGAAGCTGGCGAAGGTGAAGGCGGAGAGGGCGAAGGCGGTGTTGAAGTTAGCGCTGCTGGCAACGACCCAGTTGTCTACGGAACGGCGCTCGCCATTGTTGAGGCGCATGTCATTGCGGCGCGTGATGCTTTCGTACTCGGGAAAACCGATGCAGCGGCTGAGATGTTTGCGCATCCCGTATCCGAAGTCTTGATCGACATGGATCCAGTTTTTGAACAGCGCGGGGTGGCTGATTTCAAACCACTCTTGGTGGCCGCATCGACGGGCGCTCTAGACGGCGAGAGCGCTGCGCAAATAAACGCCCACTATGATGGCATTATTGCGGCGTTGCGCGGTGCCGCCAATAAAGCCCCAGACAATGGAGTTGATGAGGCAGATGTTTCCGCAAGGATCGTCGCGGACATGATCGACAGGGCCGTCTCTATGCATGGGGAAGCAGCCAGTTCTGAGCGATATGAGCCATATTTGGACGGCTATGGCTTCTACAAAACCGGCGTCACTGCCTTCGCTGCTTCCAAAGATGCAATCAAAGCCGCCAACGAGCCGCTCCATGAGCGGATCACAAAGGCTTTGGATTTGCTCGCCGCAGCTTACCCCAGCGCAGAGCGACCTGATGCCCTTAAAGCAAATCAGGGCGAGCTGTCAGCCGCAAGCTCAGGCGTTCAGCTAGCGCTCCCCGCGCAATAGCTAAGCGCACGTTGGCGGCTTTCTGGAGCGAACCTGCACAAAAAGTGCGAACTTCTATACCACGTTCTCAACCAACCTCACGTCAGCCCCCGCCCCCAAAAGCAGACGCTGCGTCATTCGGCGCCAGCGCCCAATTCCAGTCAGATCTCGGTCTTCTCGGCAAGTGTGAGAGCTTCCTCTATGTCGGCGCTGAGGTATCGAACAGTGTTCTCAATATTCGAATGACCAAGCAATATCTGGATTGCCCGAATGTTACCCGTAGCCTTGTAAATGATCGAAGCCTTAGTGCGGCGAAGAGAATGTGTCCCATATTCTTCTGGTCGAAGGCCGATGGCCGCAACCCACTCATCAACAAGCTGAGCGTATTGTCGAGTGCTCAAGTGCCGGGTGTGATCAACTCGGCTCGGGAAGACGAAGTCCTCGACGTCACCTCCTCTTAGCTCAAGCCATGCCAACAGGCTTGCTCGCGCGTCAGCCGCTATCTCGAACTGAACGGGGCGTCCTGTCTTGCGCTGCGTGACCGTCGTGCGCGTCCTGATTTCCGGACCACTTACTAGGTCACCAATCTTCAGCTCAACGAGATCACAGCCTCTTAGTTTACTATCGATGGCCAAATCAAACAGCGCTCGATCTCTGATGCGCTTCTCCCGATCTAGGAAGAAACAGATCGCCCAAATCTGCTTCTGATTGAAGGGTCGCTTCGGACCGATCTTCGCTCCAAAGTTCCAAGGCACTCGGTTCTGGGCAGCGGGGTCAAAGTGTGAATACGTCATTGTCATTCTCCTTGGCCGGAATGGCCTCGGGTAATGTCTGCTTTCGGGCGCTAAGATCTCGAATGGCTACGTCTTGGATTGGGGCGCGTTGCCGTCATTCACTCAAGACGCGAGCCTCACGGACTAGCGCGGAGATTCTGTCGCTCGAATGCTCCAGTTGATCCAAGACCGCATTCAGTTCGTCTGAGGGTTCGGAAGAAACTTTAAGCGCTAGGAAGTTGTTGTCTTCCATCTCGATGCCGATCTGAGTGCAAATGCCGACAATCAACTGTTTGGTGTGTCTATCCACACAGCCACCAAGCCATCGATCAGCGCACAAGTCCACTCACGAAAACATGGTTTTGCAGCCGAGTTCTGCGCGAATGGAGGCTTTAACCCAATTTCGGTGAGTTATTCGCAGGCATCGCTTAAATCTCTGGCTGCAAGCTTGAGGCTGTTGTCACCATGGCGGCGCAAAACCCCGCCTTTGCAGGCAGAAGATGCGTACTCAGGTAACTGCAGTCTGGAAATCAGGACTGTTTGGTGCGGTCGAGAAGACTCGAACTTCCACGGGCGTTAGCCCACAACGACCTCAACGTTGCGCGTCTACCAGTTCCGCCACGACCGCACACAGTCTGCAGGGGTAGGCGGTGCCTCTCCCCTCGGTAGGAGCGCGCCCCTAGCAAGGGGTATCGGCCACGGCAAGCACTTTGCTGTGTCGCGGCAAAATTGCATGGAAAATGCGCTTAGTTCGGAGCCCAGCCGATTTCCGCAAAGCGGGCGGTGGCGGGCACATCGGTGATCGCTTCGGTCACTGTCATGGTCTCGCCCGGGGCCAGCTGAGACTGGGGCGGGGCGACATTCCAATCGAACACGATCCGCTCTCGCTCATCGCGCAGGACGATGCGCAGTGAAGGCACGTCAACTGTTTCGCGCCCCGTGTTGGTGATGGTGCCGCGCGCGCGGAAAATCTCCGTGCCGCTAGGCAGGGTTTCGGTACGCTGCTCAGCGGCGGGGAAATCCAGCTCCAGGTCGGACTGCCCAATCCCGAACACAGGCCGATTGAACGGTGCCCAATCGGGCATGCCGTAATAATTCACAGCTACGATTGTGCCGCCGGCAAGCAATGCGAAAATCGCCGCGGCTGCCGTCCACATTTTGAGCGGGTTGCGGCGCGCGGTGAAAGGCGGGCGGTAATCAAAACGCGAGCCTTCGTCGCTGTCATATTCTTCTGCCTCAGCGGGCTCGTCGGCATCCTCTCTGCCATAGCTGCTCTCGCTGTAAGACACGGCTGGGCCGATATCGGCATTGGCGCTTTCTTCAGCAAAGTCCTCGGCGGCGTCACTTGGCACTGCTCGGTCATCGAACTCAGGCTCTTGGCCAAGCGGTGTGCGGTCTTGATGAATTGCCGAAGCGGCTGAGGCCGCCGCTGCGCTGACGGCGTCCGTTGCGGCAGCGGGGCGGTCGCTGGTGCGCCAATGGTTGATCGAAGGCGCGCTGGGCGCTTCGTCCGCATCTGCCTCAGGTTCTGGAGCAGGCGGTGGTGGAGCCGGAGGCGCAGCGGGTGGAGGTAGCGCCGGCTCGGCAACTGGCTCTGGCGCGGCGACCTCATCCTGCGGCGGCAAATCAAACACCGCCTCTTGAAACCAGCTGTGCTTGCACTTCGCGCAGCGCACAGTCCGCCCATCATCGCCAATGGCGTTGTCCGGGACAACATAGCGTGTGTTGCAGGCGGGGCAGGCTATAATCATGGTTAGTAAGGCAATACGCGCCCGTAAGTTGCGCACAAGTGCATCGGGGCCTTTGGGTCGCAAATGTTGGCTTTTTTCCACATTGATGCGCTTGTTTCGCGCGTTGAGCACTATGGGCTTTTCCCCTCGGCAGGCATCGGATAGGGGCATGGCTATGAATGAGCGCGCAGGCGATACGGTGAATTTCGACAATGTCGGGCTGCGTTATGGCACCGAGCCTGAGGTGCTGAGCGATCTCAGCTTCACGCTCTTCCCCGGCAGTTTCTACTTCCTCACTGGAGCCAGCGGGGCTGGTAAGACCAGCCTGCTTAAACTGCTCTACCTGGCTCAGCGTCCCTCACGCGGCGGCATCCGCATGTTCGGCAAGGACATGATCACTCTGCCGCGGGAGCAATTGCCGACCTATCGCAGACGGTTGGGCGTGGTGTTTCAGGACTTTCGCCTGGTAAAGCACCTAACCGCCTTCGATAATGTTGCATTGCCGCTGAGGCTGGCCGGTGTGCCGGAAAGCGAGCTGCAAAAGCCGGTCGATGATATGCTCGATTGGGTTGGGCTTTCGCACCGCGTGAAGGCTCGCCCCGCGACAATGTCTGGCGGAGAGCAGCAACGCGTTGCGATTGCGCGCGCGGTGATCGGGCGGCCCGATATGCTGATCGCTGATGAGCCAACCGGAAATGTGGATCCGGAAATGGCGCTCAAGCTGCTGCGACTGTTCGAGGCGTTGAACCGGCTTGGCACCACAGTTGTGGTCGCCACTCACGATGTGCACTTGCTCAAGAAAGTGCCAGAATCGCTGATTATGCGTCTCAATAAAGGCCGCCTTACTGATCCAACGGGCGCGCTCAAGTTTCCGCCGCGCAGCACTGGACCGATGGGGGCCAGGCAATGAGCACGCCGCCATTTGCAACAGAGCTGGCCGATAGCACGCCAGCAAAAGCGCCGGGGCGGCTGAAGGGCAGCGCCGCTGCGCTATTGGTGCCGCAGGCGCGGCTGTCTGGACCGATCCCTTGGGTGATTGCGATTATGATTGCTCTGGTCGTGATCGCAGCTGCTGGCGGGCTGGCCTTGAACAATCTCACGGGCAATGCTCGCGCTGAATTGTCAGGCGCGGTTACGATCCAAATCACTGAGGCGAATGAAACGCTGCGGAACCAGAAGGCGGCGACAGCGGCTGAAGTGCTTACCGCCCAAGACATCGTGGCGAGCCTTAGGGTGGTGCCAGAAGAAGAGCTGGATGAGATGCTACGCCCATGGCTGGGCGATGGCGCTGGCAGTCAGGATTTGCCGATTCCGGCGCTGATTGATGTGCAGTTGAACAGCGCCAGCGGGCCAGAGGAAATCGCGCGGCTGCAGGCGGCGCTTGATGCCGACGTGCCGGGCGCCCGCGTGGATGCGCAGTCAGACTGGCTGCAGCCGGTTTATTCGGCGCTGTCTTCGCTGCAATATCTGGCGCTTGCCCTGATCGCCTTGCTCACCTTTGCTTGCGCCGCAGCGGTTTGGCTGGCCGCTCGCAGCGCCTTTTCCAACCACCGGGAAACGGTTGAGATCATGCATTTGCTGGGCGGAACCGATGCTCAGATCACACGGATATTCCAGCGCTCAGTTGTGCGCGATGCGGCCTTTGGCGGGCTCGTGGGCTTAGGGCTGGGCGCGGGCGCGGTCTGGCTGCTCGGACGGCAATTTGCCGCTTTGGATAGCGGGATGGTCGCGGGCGGCGTTCTGGGTATGAGCGATTGGATCATCATCGCGCTTATCCCATTTGCGGGCGTTGCACTGGCCCTGGTAACTGGGCGTTACACCATTCTGATGGCCTTGCGGAGGATGCTGTGATCAAACGCATTCTTTCCGCGATCTTCCTTTTTTGGGCGATCGGGTTTCTGGCCTTCGCCACCACTCTGCCTCAACCATCACCGGTTGCTGGCGAGGCGGCAACGAAAACCGATGCGGTGATTGTGCCGACCGGCGGCGCAGGCCGGATCGCGCGCGGGCTGGAAGTGCTCGACAGCGGGGCGGCGGAAAAGATGCTGGTTAGCGGGGTCGACCGCGAGGTGAAACCGGCGGAATTCGCCGCCGAGTTCGCCGTTGCTGACGCGCGCATGGAATGCTGCGTCACGCTTGGTTTTGCGGCTGTTGATACGCGCAGCAATGCGTCTGAAACGGCGCAGTGGGTTAAAACCAACGAGATCAAATCTTTGCGGCTGGTCACAACCGATTGGCATATGCGGCGCGCGGCTGGCGAATTGTCGCGCAAGCTGCCCGACGGCGTCGTCGTGGTGCGCGATGCGGTGACCTCCAACCCCAGCCTTTCCAGCCTATTTCTTGAATATCACAAGCTGCTGGCGAGCTGGGCGGCGGGCGTGGTCAATCTCTAAAGAGCGTGGCGATGTTTAGGAGCCTTATCAGCGCGTTACGCAGCATGGTGTTCTATCCCGTGTTCTACGGGGTTAGCGCGATGCTGGTCGTGGCCGCTGTTTTGGCGCTGACTTTCCGGCAAGAGGCGCTGCGCGGCATTGTGCGGCGCTGGACCGATTGGCACCGCTGGTGCCTGCGCGTGATTGTTGGCATCACGGTTGAGGTCGAGGGCGAGCTCGCGACCGGACCCGTGCTTTATGTGATCAAGCATGAGAGCTTCTTTGAAGCGATTGACACACCCACATTGCTGCGCTGGCCTGCTGTGTTCACGAAGCGGGAGCTGTTCGACATTCCCGGCTGGGGCCGGGCTGCGATAATCTATGGCCTCATCCCGGTTTCCCGCGACGGCGGGGCCAGCGCTCTGCGCAAAATGCTAAACGCGGCGAAGGGGATGGTGGCGGAAGGACGACCCCTCGTGATCTTTCCAGAGGGCACCCGTGTGCCGCATGGTGAGAGCCCGCCAATGCGCGCGGGCTTTGCGGGCATCTACAAAATGGTCAAATTGCCGGTGGTGCCTGTCGCCGTGAACAGCGGGCCGCTTTACCATGGCTGGATCAAGCGCTCTGGAGTGATCACTTATAAGGTGGGTGAGATGGTCCCGCCCGGCCTACCGCGCGAAGAGGCAGAGCAGCGGGTTCATGAAGCGATGAATGCGCTCAATGATCCCGGCCAAAGTCTGGACTCTCATCGTCCTGACCTTCTTCAATAATCTTGCGCCGGATTGTCCGCGTTCGGCTAAACAATTCCTCCAGCGTTTCACCATCACCTGATCGGATCGCGCGCTGCAATGCGGTTAGGTCTTCGCTGAAACGCCCCAGCATTTCGAGCACGGCAGCCTTGTTGTTCAAGAACACATCGCGCCACATAACCGGATCGGATGCGGCGATCCGGGTGAAGTCGCGAAAACCACCGGCGGAATATTTGATCACTTCGCCGCGTGTCACCTCTTCCAGATCGCTGGCGGTGCCGACGATCGTGAAGGCGATGAGGTGCGGGATATGGCTGGTCACGGCCAGCACCAGATCGTGATGCTCGGCATCCATGATCTCGATCCGCGCGCCCAGCTTTGTCCAAAAGCCTTTGAGAGCCTCCAGAGCAGCCGCATCCGCGCCATCAGGCGGAGTGAGGATGCACCAGCGATTGGTGAACAGCGAGGCAAAGCCAGCCTCCGGCCCGCTCTGCTCGGTCCCGGCAACGGGGTGCGCGGGGATAATCGTGTGGCCGGGCAATGCTTCGGCGAGATCAGCCAGAACGCTGGTCTTGGAGGAGCCAACATCGCTGATGATCGCATCCGGCTTAAGCGCGCCAGCAAGAGCTTTTGCGGCGCTCGCCATCGCGCCGACAGGCACGCATAGAATAACGAGATCGGCGCTGCGCACGGCGTCTTCGGCGCTGTCACAAACTTGGCTGGTTAGGCTACGCTTGCGGGCGGCGTCGCGCACGGCGGGGTCCGCATCATAGCCGAAGGTTGTGATCTCTGGCGCATGTTCGCTCGCCGCGAGGCCGATAGAGCCGCCAAGCAGGCCAAGGCCGATGATGGCGACCGACTGAATGGTCATGCTGGCTCTCCGCATAGCGCGCGCAGAGTGGCGACAACCTCTTCCATATGCTCCTCGCTGCCAATCGTGATGCGCAGCGCATTGGGCAGGCCCTGGCCCGGCATGTGGCGCACGGCATATCCCGCTTCGCTGAGGGCTTGGAGCGCGCTTTCGGCGCTGACATCGCCTTCAAACAGGACGAGTGTAAAGTTCGCTTGGCTCGGGATCGCTCGCAGGCCGTGATTGCCAAGCGCGGCGATTGCTTCGTTCAGCTTCGCTCGGCCCGCGGCATTCACTTTGCGCGAGTTTGCAACGAATTGCTGGTCCGCCAAGGCCGCAATCGCGGCGTTTTGCCCTTGGGTTGAAACGTTGAAGGCCCCGCGCAAACGGTTGAGCGCATCAATCAGATTGGGCGCACCCGTTGCCCATCCGATCCGCAGACCGGCCAGTCCATAGGCTTTGGAGAATGTCCGCGTCACCAGTACATTGTTAGCGCTTGCTGCCAGCTCAAGGCCGCCATCGTCCATGTCGTCCTCGACATATTCGCCGTAGGCTTGGTCCAGCACCAGCAGCACGCTGGGCGGCAGGCCTGCATGCAGGCGGCGCACTTCGCCCTGGCCAATTGCGGTGCCGCCCGGATTGTTTGGATTGTCGAGTAGGACCACCTTGGTCTTGTCAGTGACGCCCTCAAGGATGTTATCGACCGATGCGACAAAATCATCATCCTCGACAAATACCGGTGCCGCGCCAATTTTGCGCGCGATCAGCGGGTAGAGCGAGAAGGAGTATTTTGAAAACAGCACCTCATCGCCCGGTCCCGCAAAGGCCTGGACCGCGCAGTGCAGCAGCTCTCCAGAACCGGTGCCGCAGACAATCTGGGCGGGGTCAATGCCGTGCAGCTTGCCAATCGCATTGGTTAGAGCAAGTGCGCCGGGATCAGGATAAAGCTCTGGATGGCCGGGTTCGCGCAGAGCTTCCAGCGCGGCCTTGCTGCACCCCAATGGGTTCTCATTGGCTGACAGTTTGATCAGTTCGCGCCCGTCGTCGGCCTTGGACTTGCCAGGCACATAGGCGCGGATTTCGTTGATCCAGGGCTTCAGTTCAGGTTGTGTCGGCATAGTAGCCGCGCGCATAACCGCTCTTGCTGATAAAAAACAGCGCAATTGACACTCGCGAGTTGCTCGCCCAATCCCCGCAGCCCAATGGCCACACCGCCCGCCTCTAAGAGCTTTGCGCTCCCCAATGATCTGCCGCTCGATTGCGGGCAGGCGCTGAGCAATGTGGAGATTGCGTATGAGAGCTATGGCGAGCTGGCGGCGGACAAATCCAACGCGGTTCTGATCTGCCATGCGCTGACCGGCGATCAATATTTAGCGAGCCCGCATCCCGTGACTGGCAAGCCCGGCTGGTGGGAGCGGATGGTCGGCCCGGGCAAACCAATCGACACAGACCGGTTTCACGTGATTTGCGCCAATGTTATCGGCAGCTGCATGGGCTCCACTGGGCCGATGAGCGACGGGCCAGATGGCAAGCCTTACGCCATGCGGTTTCCCGTCATCACCATTCGCGACATGGTGCGCGGGCTCGTTGCTCTACTCGATGGCATCGGCATTGAGCGGCTTCATACGGTGGTGGGCGGCTCAATGGGCGGGATGCAGGCGCTCAGCCTCGCTGCCAATTGGCCTGACCGGGCCGAGCGCGTGTTGGTGATTGCCTCAACCGCGCGGCATTCGGCGCAGAACATCGCCTTTCACGAGGTTGGCCGCCAAGCGATTATGGCTGATCCAGCGTGGCAGGACGGCGATTATTATGCCAGCGATACCTCGCCTGATAACGGCCTCGCCGTGGCGCGGATGGCGGCGCATATTACCTATCTTTCCGAAGAAGGCCTGACCGCGAAATTTGGCCGGCGCTTGCAAGACCGCTCTTCCAAAAGCTTCGGCTTTGATGCGGATTTTCAGGTGGAAAGCTATCTGCGCTATCAGGGCAGCGGCTTTACGCAGCGGTTCGATGCCAATTCCTACCTCTATATCACCCGCGCGATGGATTATTTCGACCTCGCAGAGGAGTTCGCGGACACGCCGGGCAGCGGCAAGCTGGCGGATGCTTTTGCCGGACATGCGATGGGTGAGGGCGCTCGTTTTTGCCTCGTCAGCTTCGACACTGATTGGCTCTACCCTACCGCGGAAAGCCGTCATATCGTTCATGGGCTGAACGCGGTTGGCGCGCCAGTGAGTTTCGTCGAACTCAGCGCACCCTATGGCCATGACAGTTTCCTGCTCCCACACGAGCCATTAGACCGTGTAATAAAAGGGTTTATCGATGGATGACTTGGTTTCACCATATGTTTTGGTGGAGGGAAGTAGCCAAATTGATGCTGCGGCTACCCATGCGTTTCTGTCCGAGGCCTACTGGTCAAAGAACATCCCATTGGGGACGGTGCAGCGCGCCATATCCAACAGCATATGCGTTGCTGTGCGGTTTGAAGACAGGCCGGTTGCGATGGCGCGCGTTATCACTGACCGTGCGACGTTCGCCTATCTCGCGGACGTTTACGTGGTTGAGGAACATCGCGGGAAAGGACTTTCGTCCAGTATGCTTGCGCGGCTTCATGATCATCCGGACCTTCAGGGCTTGAGGCGCTGGATGCTTATGACGCTAGATGCACAAGGACTGTATAAGCGGTTTGGTTGGCAGCCGCTTGCCAACCCGGAAATGGCGATGGAACTGCACAACCCTGCAGTTTACCAATGACTTTGCGGCCAGATCTTGAGGTCATTGCGGCTCATGTCGCCCCTGGCACCCGCGTGTTGGATGTGGGCTGCGGTGATGGCATGTTGCTGGCCGAGCTTCAGGCGCGCAGCAATGTAGATGCGCGGGGCATCGAAATTGATGCAGTGCGGGTGGAGAAAAGCGTCGCGCGCGGTCTGTCTGTGGTTCAGGGCGATGCGGATAGCGATCTTGCCAATTATCCAGACAAGGCGTTCGACTACGCCATCCTCAGCCAGACTTTGCAAACAGCAAAGCGGCCTGACCTGATGCTGGATGAGTTGCTGCGAGTTGGCACAAAGGCATTTGTCAGCTTTCCCAATTTTGCCCATTGGCGCACCCGCGCGGCGTTGATGTTTGGTGGGCGTATGCCGGTGACCAGCGCGCTGCCGCTAAGCTGGTATGAAACGCAAAACATCCACCATGTGACGATTGATGATTTTCGCGAATTGGCGCGGGCCAAAGGCGCGCGGATCGAGCGCAGCTGGTTCTTTGCGGGCGAAAAACAAATCGGCGCACCAGCAGCTAACTGGCGCGCCGAATTCGCTGTGTTTGAACTGAGCCGTTAGTTTCTTTTCGGCGCGGTTGGCCCGGTCAGTCAGAACTTATCATGGCCGATGGATGCCGCAGACCTTGTGGCCGTCTGGATCGGTGAAATAGCACAGGTTCATTGTGCCCATTGATCCGTTGCGCGGGCCGGGTGGGTCTTCGATGCTCGTGCCGCCATTGGCGACCGCGACATCATGCAATTCCTGGATCTGTTCCATCGAGCTGCACTTAAATCCGATTGTGAAGCCATTCGACGGGGTCACAGGCTCGCCATTGATGGGCTCGCTGACCGAGAACGTATCGCCATTATGGCTGTAAAACAGACGCGTTTGCCCCGTGTCGTTGACATGCGCCATTGGCTCACCAGCGCCGAGAACGCCGAGAACTTTGTTGTAGAACGCCTTTGACCGTTCAATATCGTTGGAACCGATCATGATGTGGTTAAGCATTGTGGGGTGTCTCCTCTGTGAGTCTCCACGAAGCTGGTAGCATGGCGTTCAGATTGATTGCTATAGGCAACTGGTATGAGCTCTCTTTCCCTATTCGCCGCTTTGCTGTTGGCGCAAGCTGGCCCTGCGGTCGCCCTCACATCTGTCGCTGATGAAACTGCTAGCGCCGCTAGTCTCTCCAGCGAGAACCGCGCGATTGTGCGCTGTTCAGCGGCGTTTTCACTGGTCGCTTATGGTCAGGCAAACGGCAATTCGGATGCGCAAAAATGGCCTGCAATGGGCGAGCGCGGGCGCGAGTTTTTCGTGCGCGCGCTGGCGGGACTGATGGATGAGACCGGGCTAAATCGCGATGGCGTGTCGCAATTGGTCTCGAAAGAAGCGCAGCGCCTTTGGGATACGGACACACTCAATGATGTGATGCCGGCCTGCCTGTTGATGCTGGAAACCTCAGGGGTTTAGCTGAGGCCGGCCCGTTTGGTGTGCTGTGCTCCCTTGGTTCAGGTTCAGGTCATTGAACATGAACTAATGCATGGGCAACCCAAATTTTCAGGAGGATTTTCCATGCGCGCTTTGCCTATTGCTGCCGCCGCTGTGTTGGCGCTCGCCACCCCGTCCATCGCCTTTGCGCAGGAGGCCGCAGATATCTCTCGGAGCAACGCGGAAAGCTCTCTCTCGCAATTGTCTGAGAAATTGTCCGACCCCGCGTTTCAGGATCAAACTGCCGTTTTGGCGCAAGTCCTTCTAGGCACAGTTCTGGAATTGCCGATCGGGCCGATGGCTGAGGCTTTGGACAAGGCCACCGGAGGCCAAGGTCCCGACATTGATCCCGACGCCCGCGTGAGAGACCTCGCGCCAGAGGCAGGCGAACTGCCTGAGCAATTATCGGATGAGCTGCCACGCGCGATGAATGCGATGAGCGGCATGGCAGAAGGCTTGGAGCTGATGCTGCCTGCTTTGCGCGATATGGCGGAGCGGATGAAGGGCGCATTGGATGAGGCGCGCGTACGCTAAAACGCGGCCCGCAGCTTGCAATCGCAGGTCGCAGGTTCGATTCACAAGACTTTACGCGAAATCCAGTGGACGCGGAGCCTGCGGTAAGGCATGAATCTAAGCGCTATGTACCGCCTTCACCAATTCCCCCTCTGCCCCTTCAGCCGTAAGGTTCGGCTGCTGATGGGCGAGAAGAATATCGCCTATGAATTGGTGCGCGAAGACCCGTGGGCGGCCTCTGACATGTTCTTCAATCTCAATCCCGCTGGCCGCACGCCAGTTCTGGTCGATGCAGAGCGCGAGATCGTGATCAGCGACAGCCGGGCGATCGCGGAATATTTCGAAGAAACCGTCGACACCGCGCCGATGATCAACGGCACGGCAACGGGCCGCGCGGAGATCCGCCGCCTGGTCGCTTTGTTTGACGAGAATTTCTACGCCGATGTCACTGCGCCGCTTTTGTCGGAGCGGATGAAGAAGCGGATTGTTCTGCGCCAGCCGCCGGACTCCAAGGTTCTGCGGGTGGCGATGAAGCTCGCTCATGGCCATTTGGACTATATGGATTGGCTGATCGACAATCGACCGTGGCTCGCCGGATCGACCATGAGCATGGCCGATCTTGCCGCCGCCGCGCAGTTATCGGTGGCCGACTATCTCGGCGGAATTGATTGGACCGGGCATGAGCAAACGCGCGGTTGGTACGCGGTATTCAAGAGCCGCCCGAGCTTCCGCCCGCTGCTGACTGAGCGGATGGATGTGATCAAGCCGCCTGCGCATTACGCGTTGGTCGATGGGTAGGAAAACGCGCGCTTACTCCCATATTTGGCAACAGACGGCCCAGAGGGCCGCAAGGCCGACTGGCCGCCCGCAGCGACGCGATCTTTGATCGTGTGAGCGAGGATAGCCAAGGGACCGGATGGTCCCGCCGGCGCCTGAGGAGAAAACAAATGACCGACCCCAAGACTACGACCGATGCCGAATGGCGCGAGAGGCTCTCGCCAGAGCAATATCATGTGCTGCGCGAAGCGGGCACAGAGCGGGCCTTCACCGGCGAATACGACAAGCATTTTGAAGAGGGCGAATACACCTGCGCTGGCTGCGGCACGGTGCTGTTTGCCAGCGATGCGAAATACAACAGCGGATGCGGCTGGCCTGCGTTCACGAAACCTGCCGATGCTGAAACCGTCGAGGAAAAGCGCGATGTGTCGCACGGCATGATCCGTACAGAGGTGCTGTGTTCCGCATGCGGCGGGCACCTGGGCCATGTCTTTCCCGACGGTCCGCCAGAGGCAGGGGGCATGCGCTATTGCATCAACTCCGCCAGCTTGGATTTCGCCGCGGACGATTAAGGCGTTTCGCAGCAATAACCCGTTTTGGAGGCAGGCTGCATTGCGAATATTGTTCACGCCGGGTTAGGACAGACCCATGCAGGTCAATTGCGGGTGAAAACGCGCGATTTTGGGCGCGAAAAGGATAGGCCAAGCCGGTAATGTCGAAACGGGGAAACCAACTGCAAAACAAAGGCAAGCGCGGCAGTCGCCGCGCCGCCGCTGAGCGTGCGGGTGGGTCCAAGCGGTCGAGCAGCAAGGGCAAAGTCAAATCGGCCAAGGATGCCAAGCCGCCATCTGCGTTTCGCAAATGGCTCAAGCGGATTGTCCTATGGGGCGGCGGGGTCGCGGTTCTCGGCGTGATCTTCCTCGCCGTTGCGGTTGGTTTTGCCGCACGCGAACTCCCGAGTTTTTACCAGCTGAAAGCAACCCAGAACGCGCAAACCATTCTGGTGCGCGCGCGCGATGGGACAGAGATTGTCGAGCTAGGCCCAAGTTTCGGCGAATGGCTGGCCTATGAAGAAATCCCGGAAAATATGACCAATGCCATGATCGCGGTGGAGGATCGCCGCTATCATTCGCATTACGGGATCGATCCGATCCGCCTGACCGGCGCGATTATCGAAGGCGTCACTGGCTCCAGAGCGCGGCTGGGCGGCACGTCCACCATCACTCAGCAGCTGGCCCGAAACCTGTTCCTCAATTCCAACCGCACCGTCGACCGCAAGGCGCGCGAGGCTGTGCTGGCGATGGCACTGGAATGGAAGTTTTCAAAAGAGCAAATTCTCGAGCTTTACCTCAACAAGGTCTATTTCGGCGGCGGTGCCTACGGCATCGACAGCGCCAGCCGCAAATTCTTCAGCCACCCGGCCAAAGAGCTGAGCGTGGCAGAGGCCTCGATCATCGCAGGTCTTGTAAAGGCGCCGAGCCGCTATTCGCCGACCGCCGATGTGC
Organism: Erythrobacter sp. S249; assembly: GCF_057364975.1. NCBI lineage: Bacteria > Pseudomonadati > Pseudomonadota > Alphaproteobacteria > Sphingomonadales > Erythrobacteraceae > Erythrobacter > Erythrobacter sp. S249. Next base: position 2,232,839 of record NZ_CP200287.1, read on the forward strand.
AGGCCGCCGTTGACCGCGCGCAAACCGTGCTGCGCTTGATGAATGAGCAGGGCTATATCACCTCTGAGGAAGCCTCGGTTGATGTGAGCGCGGTGAATTTGCGCCAGCAGAGCGGGCAGAACTCGGTGCGATATTTCACCGATTGGGCTCTGCCTCAGCTCGATTTGCTGCTGCCAGAAACTTATGAGCCGATTGAGGTTTGGACGACGCTGGATGTGGGTATGCAGCGGGCGGCAACCGCTTCGATTGATGCGAACACGCCTGACGGTGCTCAGGGCGCTCTGGTCAGCCTCGACCGAGACGGCGCGATCCTGGCGATGGTTGGCGGCACGGACTATGTCGAAAGCAATTACAACCGCGCGACCAATGCCATGCGCCAGCCCGGGTCCTCGTGGAAATTGTTCGTCTATCTCGCCGCGCTAGAGGCCGGATACACCCCGGATGACCGTGTCGTTGACACCCCGGTTACCATTGACGGCTGGACCCCGCGCAATTCCAACGGCCGCAATGTCGGCGAGACGAGCCTGCGAACCAGCTTTGCCTTTTCGATCAACACGGTTGCGGCGCAATTGGGCAATGAGGTTGGTTTTGGCACTGTCGCCTCCATGGCGCGCCGGTTTGGTGTCACGACGCCAATCTCCACTTTCCCGTCGATGGTGCTGGGTTCGTCGGAAGTCCGCCTGATCGATATGACCCGTGCTTTCGCGGCTGTCTCCGCGCGCGGAAAGGCCATCGAGCCTTACGGCATCTTGCGCGTGACGAGCGCGAATGGCGAGGTGATTTACAAGCATGAGAAGGCGACTGAGACGACTTTGGTGCCGGATTATGTCGCCGCTGGCATCACGGATCTGCTTCAAAGCGCGGTCGCGACCGGCACAGGCCGCGCGGCGCAGATTGGTCGCCCGGTTGCAGGCAAGACCGGCACCACCAGCTCTAACAAGGATGGCTGGTTTGTCGGCTTTTCGTCTGGCGTTACCACCGGCGTCTGGATGGGCCGCGATGATGCGAAGCGTGTGTCGGGCCTTCAGGGTGGCCGCGCACCGGCGCAGGCGTTCGCCGCCTACATGCGCTATGCGGTGAAGGATCGCCCGGTTGAGAAGTTTGATACGGACCTCAACCTGCCCGAATGGCAGCTCGAGCCGGATGACGAGTTCCTCTATGGCGATCCGGACGATTATTACTTCATCGATGAGCAGGGCAATCTGGTCGAGCCGGGACGGCGCGAGGCAGAGAGTGACGTGCCGTTCGGTATTGAGGGCGAGCGCACGCATCCGAGCGGCCCGCAAGAGCCGCCTCAGGCCGCGAGCGATGATTTCCTAGAGCAGGCCACAGGGCAGAATCTGCCGCTTGATCCGGGGGCACCGGGAGATGTGCCGAGGCGTGATCCCCCGCCGCCACCACCGCGGCAAGATCGCACGGGGCAAGAGGGTCTGACCTCTATCAATTAGTGATGGTGCGGTGTGTTGCGGCGCAAGTCGCGGCAATCCGCGTGCACTCTATTGGCTATCGCCCGCTGCTATCGCCCACTTTCTTTCCGCCACTACGAAAAGAGGCGCCGCGGTCTGCCCGCAGCGCCTCTCTCTTTGATCGATTTGTCTGCTCAGATCAGCGCAGGCGCACCGGCAGGTAACGCGCTGGCTGGCCCGGACGCTGCATGCGCAGCAGCAGGGCATCACGGTCATCAGCCTCAGCCTGAGTGATGATCTCGCGCAGATCGTCCACGCTGGAGATATCCTGATAGTTCGCGGACAGAATGATATCGCGCCGGCGCAGGCCTTTCCGGCCAGCGTCGGAATTTGGATCGACTGCGGTGATTGCCACCCCGGTCGTGCCTTCTTCTGCGCGCAGCTGACGGACGATCTCAGGGGTCAAGTCAACAACCTGAAGCCCGAGTTTCTCTTCGATGAAGCCATCGGAGTCGCCTGGCGTCATTTGAGCATCATCGTCATCTTCGCTGAACATCTGCTGTTGACGAAGCTCGTCCTCGGTTGGACGCTTGCCCACGGTCGCGTTGACAGTGCGGCGCTGGCCATCACGCAGCAGCTCAATCGGGATGCGTGTGCCGGGAGAGATATTGGCGACGAGGAACGACAACGTCTGTTCGTTAGTCACGTCCTTGCCGTCAATTTTCAGGACTACATCACCCGCACGGATTCCCGCGACGTCCGCTGCGGCGTCATCCTGCACACTTTGGACGAACTCGCCGCGATTGCGTGGAAGCCCGAGCGAGTCGGCCAGATCGTCAGTGATGGGCTGAATGCTGACGCCCAGGAAACCGCGCTCAATTTCTTGACCGCTCTTAAGCTGCTCGACGATTGGAACAGCGACCTCGGCAGGGATGGCAAAACCGATCCCGACACTTCCGCCGGTTGGCGAGAAAATCGCATTGTTGATGCCGATTACATTGCCTTGCATGTCGAACAAGGGACCGCCGGAATTGCCGCGGTTGATGCTGGCATCGGTCTGGATGTAGCGATCATACGCGCCGCCGCCGGTGTTGCGCAGCACCGCGGAAACAATGCCGCTGGTCACTGTTCCGCCAAGGCCGAACGGGTTACCGATTGCAACGACCCAGTCGCCGACTCGCGCTTCAGCGGAATTGCCGAACTTCACGAATGGGAAGTCATTGCTTGATTGGATTTTGAGCACCGCCAGATCGGACGCGGCATCGGCGCCCACCAATTCAGCCTCATATTCCGTGCCATCAGGCATAGTGATGGTGATCTCTTCCAGTGTCGCCCGCTCGTTTGGGGCGACGACGTGGTTGTTAGTGACCACAAAGCCATCAGCTGAAATGATAAAGCCCGAACCCAGCGATTGCGCCTCGCGGGTTTGCGGCTGTGCTTGACCATTGCTGCCGCCGCGGCGGCGGTTGAACAGGTCAGCAAAAGGCGTGCCTTGGAACGGGTTGCGGCTTTGCACCTCGACCCGCTGACGGGTGGCGATGTTGACCACCGCTGGCTGCAATTGCTCGGTGAGATCGGCAAAACTGGCCGGGGCACCTGCGCGGGGGACCACTTGGCTCATCACCCGGTCATCATTTTGCGCAACTTGTGCGCCAGCAGGCTGGCCGGTCACCAGCGAAATTGTCGCGCCGCCCACAAGCAGCGCACTCGTCAGTCCATAAACATAACGCACTTTGTTCACGTCCTCTCGTTCCTTTTACAAGTTTGCGCTTAGCACGCCCTCATGAATACGAGCGAGCACGCTAAACAGTTACGCCCCTACAATGGCCCAAGACGCACTTAACGCAGTTTGAACGACAAATGTAGTCGGTCAGACCCGCTAGGCGGTTCGTCGGAAGTCGGCCGATTCCCGGTGCAACGCGGCATCAGGCAATCGGCCGAGGGTACTATTGCCCGCGAAACTCGCGGAAATACTCATTGTCTTCCGACAGGACCATCGAGCTGTCGCCCTTACCGTCGATAAAGGTCCGGCGATAACTCTCCATCGCGCGGTAGAAGTTGTAGAAGCTTGGATCCTTGCCATAGGCCGCAGCATAGGTGTTCGCAGCATCAGCCTCCGCCTCAGCGCGAATGATCTGAGCATTCTTGCGGCCTTGCGCGCGGATTGTCGCGGCTTCTTCCTGACGGTCCGACTGCATCCGGGTAAAGGCTGCTTGCAATGGTGTACCCTCAGGCAAATCGGCCGCTTTGATGCGAACGTCGATGATTTGCACACCGTATTGGCGAGCCTGAGCATCAAGCTTGTCGCGGATATTGTTCATTGCATTGCCACGCTCTGCGGTCAGCAGGCTGGCGAAGGTGCGGCGCCCCAATTCCTGACGCAGAACCGAGGTCAGGATTGGCGACAATTGTGAACGCAAGCGGTTTTCATCGCCCGCGCTCTGAACCATCGTCACCGGTTGGATTATCCGGAACCGCGCATAGGCGTTCACCTGCAGACGTTGCTGGTCGCTGGTGAGCACTTGCTGGTTATCCATGTCGAGGTCGAGGACGCGGCGCTCCACCATCTGCACCCGATCAACGAATGGAATGCGGTACCACAGGCCCGCCTTCGTATCGCCAAACGGTACGTCTGGACGGAAGATATTCACCACCGAATGCGGTTCACCCGTGCGGATGATAACCGCTTGCTTGCTCTCTGGGACGATGAACAGACTGGAGGCAGTAGCCACCAGCAACACGCCGAGTGCGATGAAGGCGAAGCGATACTTTTGCCAAGTTGCATCCATGATCATTGCCCCCCTTGCGGTGCGGGTTGCGCCGGTGTGGCAGTTTGCGCGGCGTTTGAGCGGCGCTGCACTTCACTCAGCGGTAGGTAAGAGGTGACCCCATCGGCTTCGATGATGGTCTTGTCGGTGTTCGCCAGAACAGCCTCCATGGTCTCATAGTAAAGCCGGCGGCGGGTAACCTCTGGGGCAAGGCGATACTCGCCATAGATCTGGTTAAACTCTGCCGCATCACCTTCTGCGCGGGCCAGCAATTGCTGGGCATAGCGGCGGGCCTGGTTGATTTCCTGCTCTGCGTTCTGCTGCGCAGCGAGCACGTCGTTAAATGCCTCGATCACCTGCTCTGGCGGGTCGGCTTTGTCGATCTCGATACCTTGGACCGCAATGCCGGAGCCATAGGCATCCAAAATGGTTTGCATCCGGGTCAGGACGTTTTGCTCAATGTCTGCCCGGCCTTCACCGGAGATCACAGCATCCAGCGTCATCTCCGCCACAGAAGACCGCATGGCGGTTTCCGCCGCCTCTTGAACCGTCTCAATTGGCTCAGCGAGCTGGAATTCAAACTGCGTCAGATCCTTGATGTTCCAACGAATGAGATAGCTCAGATCGACGAGGTTTTGGTCGCCGGTCAGGATCAACTTCTTCGGCACATCAACAGATCGGATTTCGCTGACGTCCTCGGCCTTCACCTGCTGGATTGGCCAGGGCAGGGTGAATTCAGTGCCGGGATTGAGCGTTTCAGAATATTTGCCGCCGAACCAGGTTACGACCGCTTGCTCGCGCGGTTGGATAAAGTGGACGCTGGTCGCGAACAGCCAGATTGCGCCGATGCCAACCGCGATGATTGGTAGCCAGCTCTTGCCGCCCTGCCGCTCTGGCAGCCGGAATTTGGGTCCGCCCGGTCCGCCGCCGCCGCCGCGATTGGGGCCTTCTGGCCCGCGGTTCTTGAAAATATCTTCGATGCTGGCGGAACGGCGCCCACCGTCCTTTGAACCGTCGCCGCCGCCCGGCAGCCACGGGTTGCGCGGTCCGCCGCCTTTGTCACCGTCGCCCGCGTCATTGCCGCCATCGTCGCCGCCGCCTGAACCCCAAGGGTTCTTCTTGCCAGCCATCGCCAAGCCGATTGCGCCAAGGCCATCGGTCCCCTCATCAGAGGGGCGCGAAACGAAACGTTTTTTCAAACCGTCAAAAATTCTCATATGCCTTTTATAGGGTGCCCTTTTGTGAAAAACAGGCCCTATGCAAAAACAAGGATTACGTGGGCGATTTTGCTGCTAGAGGCGTGTCACCATGAGCGAGCCTAAAAACGCCACCGATGATCAAGAGCGATTGCTGAACGCTATCAAGGCGCAGGCCGGCGATGACCTCGCGCAGCGCATCACTTCCGCCCGAATGGTTGCAGGCCGCGCTGTCGTGGTGGTGGAAGCGACCGGGCTTTCTGGCGGCGAACGCAAAGGTGCAGAGCAGCAGATCGAGGCTGCTCTGGGCCCGCTGGAAGGGGTCAGCGAAGTTCGCGTTGCCCTGATGGGAGAGCGGGTGAAGCGCCGGATTGTCGCGGTGGGCTCGGGCAAAGGCGGGGTGGGGAAGTCGACGCTGACGGCCAATCTTGCCATCGCGCTTGCCGCATTGGGCCACAAGGTTGGCGTGATCGATGCAGATATTTACGGACCTTCTCAGCCCAAACTGCTCGGCACCGAAGGCGAGAAACCGGTTGCTGAGAACGAGCAATTGATCCCGCTCGACAGCCCGCATGGCCTCAAAATGCTATCCATGGGCAACCTTGCGAAACCGGCGCAGGCGCTCGCATGGCGCGGTCCGATGGTTGGCAATGCGCTCACCCAATTGGTTGAGGGCGATTGGGGTGACACCGAATTGCTGCTCATCGACTTGCCGCCGGGCACTGGCGATGTGCAACTCTCGATGCTGCAAAAGCATAAGCCCGATGGCGCAGTGCTGGTATCTACCCCTCAAGATCTGGCGCTCATTGATGCCGCGCGCGCTGGCCAGCTGTTTGAAACCGGCAAGGTTCCGATCATCGGTCTGGTTGAGAATATGGCCGGTTATGCCTGCCCGCATTGCGGAGAAATGAGCGATCCGTTTGGCAAGGGCGGGTTTGAAACTTTGGCTCAGCGGCTCGACATTCCATTCCTAGGCCGTATTCCGCTCAGCATGGATGTGAGAGTGGCGGGCGACAAAGGCAGCAATCTGGTCGCGACAGACAGCGACACTGGGGCTGCCTTCCGCTTGATCGCGCAGCAGCTCGCCAGCTGGCTAGAGCAAGAGGCAGGCTAGCGCGATGGAGCTGACACGCCGCGGATTGCTCACCGGTGCTGCCGTTGGCGGCGGATTGGTGGTTGCCTGGTGGCTCTATCCGCGCACCTTTCCCAGCCCGCTGATCCCGAGCGAGGGCGAGCATGTGTTTGATGCTTGGCTCAAGATCGCTGAGGATGGGGTGGTGACTGTGGCGGTGCCTCAGCTTGAAATGGGCCAGGGTATCACAACTCTTTTGCCGCAGATTGTGGCGCAAGAACTCGGTGCCGACTGGCGGCAGATTGCGGTCGAACCGGCTCCGGTTAGCGGCGCCTATGCCAACATCCCGCTCGCACGCAAATGGTCGGCGCTGTGGGATGGCTGGGGCCAGGGCCTCTCTGAAATGAGCGATGAGTTTCTGGCCGCGAAATTTGCTCGCGATGGCCGCTTTTCCGCCACGGCGGATGGCACCAGCATCGCCGCCTTTGAGGAACCGTGCCGATACGCCGCGGCTGCCGCAAGGGCTATGCTGGCGCAGGCCGCTGCGGATCGCTGGGATGCCTCATGGGAGCAATGCGTCGTCGAAAACGGCTTCGTTCGCTACGGCGAGGAGCGCGTGACCTTTGGCGAGCTTGCGGCCGAGGCAGCGACCAAGGAAGCACCCGATCCGCCGCCTTTGCAAACCACGGCTCCTGGCGAGAAGCCAGTCGTCGGCGAGGACGTAGCGCCGCTGGCCTTTCCGCGCATTGATATGCCGTCAAAGGTCGACGGCACGCATCAGTTTGCCGCTGACGTGCGCCTGCCCGGTATGCTCTACGCGGCGATCCGCCATGGCCCGGTGGATGGCGCCACGCTGACCGGCTTTGACAAGCGCCGCAGGCGCGGGGTCATCAGCGTGATCGAAGGCAAGCGCTGGCTTGCCGCAGTCGCCAGCAATTGGTGGGCGGCGCAGCGCGGGCTCGCCGCGATGAAGCCGCAATTCGCAGCCGAGTTTCCCGCCGATAGCGGCGCTATTGCGGCCCGGCTTGAGACGATGGTAACCGGCGGCGATTCCTTCCGCATCGCCACTGAGGGCTTTGGCGAGGAGGGGATCAGCAGGATTGATTTCGCCCGCCAGTACGAGGTTGAGGCCGCGATCCCCGCCCCGCTGGAGACCGCGAGCGCAACTGCCAGATATGAAGACGGCACGCTGGAGCTGTGGATGGCGACCCAAGCGCCAGAGAGCGCCCGTATTGCTGCGGCGCGCGCCATCGGAATTCAACCAGAAGATGTCGTCCTGTATCCCATGCCGGCGGGCGGCAGTTTTGATCGGCGCCTGGAAAATGATCACGCCATTGAAATTGCGCTCATCGCCCGAGAGCTGGCCGAGAGCCACGGCGCGCCTGTGCAATTGGTCTGGTCGCGGCGTGAGGAGATATTGCAGTCGCGTCCGCGCACTCCTGCCTCGATGCTGCTCGGCACGCAGCTGTCGCCGGATGGATCGGGCCGCATCGATGGCCTGCGCACCCGGATCGCTTGTCCGCCGAGCAATCTGGAATTTGGCAAAAGGCTGTTTGAAAACTTCACCCCATCCGCCGCGATGCGCGAAACGGCCGGCGCGAAAGACGCTCTTGCCTGTGAAGGCGCGGTGCCCGCCTATGCCATCCCTAGTGTGATTGTCGATCATGTGCCGACAGAGATTGGCCTGCCAACCGGGCGGATGCGCGGCAATGCGCATTGCTACACCGCCTTTGCGACCGAGAGCTTGATCGACGAGATCGCCGCTGAGCACTCTCGCGAGCCGCTGTCATACCGTATCGCTATGCTGGGCAAGGATGTGCGGCTGGCGGCCTGCTTGCAGCGCGCGGCCCAGATGGCGGAATGGGACGGCGGGGCCGATCAAAGCGGGCAAGGGCTGGCTTGCCACCGGATCGGCGATGCGACTACCGGCGGGCGGATCGCTTGCATCGCCACCGCGCGAGCTGGCGAAGGCGGCGTGCGCGTAACGCGGCTGACGGCGGCGGTGGATATCGGGCGGATCATCAACCTCGACATCGCGCGCCAGCAAATCGAGGGCGGCCTGATCTTTGGTATCGGCCTCGCTCTGGGCGCGCCGATCCGTTACTCCGAAGGCATGCCGACGGCGCTCGATATGGACGAGCTTGGCCTGCCAGCATTGGCCGATTGCCCGGAGATCGAGGTTGAGTTTATCGCCAATGAAGCCGCCCCTGCTGACCCGGGTGAATTGGGCGCAGCGGTTGCCGCTCCAGCGATTGCGAATGCATTGTTTTCGGCCACGGGCTTGAGACTTCGCCGCCTGCCCCTACTTTCAGGCGGTATATGATTGCTCAGCAACGCCTTTTTAGCGCCAAACGCTCATGACTTGGCAGCCTCAGCTCCTGCCCAATGACCATCCGCCGGTCTCCAGCGGATCGGTTGGCGTGCTCATGATCAACCTGGGCACACCAGAGGCGCCGACCCCCAGTGCGGTGAAAACCTATCTTAAGCAGTTCCTCTCGGACCGGCGCGTTATCGAAATTCCGGCATTGCTGTGGCAGCCATTGCTGCGCGGGGTCATCCTCAACACCAGGCCAAAGAAAAGCGCCGAGGCCTATTCGAAGGTCTGGACGGAGCGCGGTTCACCGCTCGCCGATATCACCGCGCGCCAATCAGAGGCAATTGCTGGGAAAATGGGTGAGAATGTGCAGGTCGAATACGCTATGCGTTACGGCTCGCCGTCGATCGAAGAGCGCTTGCGGAAACTGACCGAGGCGGGCTGTGACCGAATTCTGATCGCACCGCTCTATCCGCAATATTGCGCCGCGACGACTGCGACCGTTTTTGACGAGGTCGCGCGGGTGCTGGGTGAGATGCGCTGGCAACCGGCCTTGCGGTTTTTGCCGCCTTATCACGATGATCCGGCCTATCTCGATGCGCTGGCAGAAGATTTGACGCGGCAGGTGGAGGCTTTGACGTTCAAGCCTGAGGTGCTGCTGCTATCGTTCCACGGAATGCCGATGCGCACGCTGGAGCTGGGCGATCCCTATCATTGCCATTGCCACAAAAGCGCGCGGCTGCTGCGAGAGCGCTTGGAAGGTCTGCCGCAGTTTGCTGGTGTCCGGTTTGAGACGAGCTTTCAGTCCCGCTTTGGCCCGGCCCAATGGCTCGAGCCTGCGACCGACGACACGCTGACCAAAGAAGGCGAGCAGGGGACGAAGCGCATCGCGGTGGCTGCCCCTGGGTTCTCGGCTGATTGCGTCGAGACGTTGGAAGAACTCGCGCTTGAAGGGGCAGAGATTTTTGAGGAAGCAGGCGGCGAAGATTACGCTGTGCTCGATTGCCTCAACACCAGCGCGTCTGGGCTCACTTTGCTCGAAAGCATGGTGAAGCGCGAGCTCGGCGGCTGGATTTAGAACGCCTTAGCAGATCACTCTGGATTTGGCGTCCTTCGCTGCTTACAGTGAAGTAAGTTGTAAATCCGAACCTGATCAAGGATGCGCTAATGGCCACGCTCGCCGATACAAACGCCGCCGCTGAAAAAGCGCAAGAGACGCCGCCGTCGCATTGGACTGAAGGCAATCCAGAACCAAAAGAACTGGCGCATATCCCCGGCGACGCTGGCTGGCCGGTGGTGGGCAACACATTCAAAATGCTGGCCGACCCCCACGCCTTCACCAGCAATATGGTTGAAACCCATGGCCGGGTTTATAAGAACCGCGCCTTTGGCGGCTGGAATGTCGCTTTGGTCGGCGCAGAGGCCAATGAGCTGGTACTGTTCAACAAAGAAAAGATCTTTTCCAGCGAGCAGGGCTGGGGCCCGGTCCTCGATCAATTGTTCCCGCGCGGGCTGATGCTGCTTGATTTCGATCATCACCGGATTGATCGGCGAGCGCTTTCGATTGCGTTTAAGCCTGGGCCAATGCGGCATTATTCCGGCGCGCTGAACAAAGGCATGTCGGCTGAGGTCGCAAGCTGGGCGGGCAAGATGGAGTTTTATCCGGCGATCAAGAAACTGACGCTGGATTTGGCGGCTGACAGCTTCATCGGGATCGAATGGGGGCCAGAGGCCGACAAGATCAACGAGGCTTTTGTTGATATGGTGCAGGCATCGGTCGCGCCAGTCCGATCACCGCTGCCCTTCACCAAGATGAAAAAGGGTGTCGATGGCCGCGCCTTCCTGGTCGATTATTTCACCAAGGAAACGCATCGCCGCCGGGCCGAGGGCGGCGGGCAGGACATGTTCAGCCAGTTCGCCACCGCCACCCGCGAAGATGGGTCTTTGCTGCCGGTCGACGAGGTGGTCGACCACATGAACTTCTTGATGATGGCCGCGCACGACACGATCACATCAAGCGCGACCTCACTGGTCTATCTGCTGGCCAAAAATCCAGAATGGCAGGCGAAGCTGCGCGATGAGATTATCGCTGTCACGGGCGGGCCGGACGGCTCGGGCGAGCCGCGTCCGCTTGATTATGATGATATAGGCAAGCTTGAGCTGACCGAGATGGCGTTCAAGGAATCCTTGCGGATCATGCCGCCGGTCCCTTCAATGCCGCGCCGCGCGCTGAAGAGCTTTGACTATGGCGGCTATCGCATCCCCGCCGGAACGCCGGTGGGCATCAACATCTATTGGACGCACCACAGCACCGACTATTGGGATGATCCCTACACCTTCGACCCGATGCGCTTTACGCCAGACCAGGTAAAGGCGCGGCATAAATACGCTTGGGTGCCGTTTGGCGGCGGCGCGCATATGTGCCTCGGTCTGCACTTTGCTTACATGCAGGTGAAGGTCCTGATCGCGCAGATATTGCAGCGCTATGAGATCGTGGTTGAAGAAGGCTACGACCCTGACTGGCAGGCTTGGCCGATCCCTCAGCCTAAAGACGGTCTGAAAGTGGAATTCAAAGCACTTTAAAAATCCCAGGCGATGCCTTCGCGTTCCCAATCGCCATAGCGAGTCGGCGATAGTTCGCGCGGCTCGTCCTTCAGCGGATCGACCGCTTTGGGCTTTGGCACGGGGTCATTGCCCCAATGCGCAGGCTTGGTGAAATTCTTCGCAGCTTCTGATTTTTGTTTTGTCATCGCATATTAGAAATGCGCGAGCTGGCACTTAGTTTCAAGTGCGGCTATTCGCCTGAGCCATGCCAAGTATTTCTGGACTTCCCGCGCGCCGCGCTGCGCTGCAAATGCTCGACGCTGTATTGCGGCGCGGCGAAACTTTGGAGCAGGCCGAGGGCGCTGCCACTCGCAAGCTGCACACCGGCGAGGATAAGGCGCTGGCCCGAGCAATTGTCAGCGAGGCGCTGCGCTGGCTGGTTGATTTTGACGCGCTGATCGACAGCGCGACCAAGAAGCGGCTGGCCGACGATGTGAAAGTGCGCAGCGTTCTGCGCCTGATGCTGGCTCAGGCCTTGCGGCTGAACACGCCGCCCCATGCGGTAATTGCGACGGGTCTGCCGCTGCTGTCTGGCGGTCCGCGCCGGCTCGCGCATGGTGTCTTTTCCGCTTTGATCAAACGAGAGCTGACCCTGCCAGATGCGCCAAGCCTGCCTAAGCGAGCGCTTGAGCGATGGGGCGAGCGAGCTGCTGAGATAGCGCCAGGATTGGCCGATCCTCCTGAGCTTGATCTTCGGCTGAAGAATCCGGCCAGCACCGCGGAACAAGCGGTGGCTATGGGCGGGGTCAGCCTTGCGCCGGGCCATATCCGCTTGCCGCGCGGAACCTCGGTCGAGAAATTGCCCGGCTTTGCGGATGGCAATTGGTGGGTGCAGGATTTGGCGGCGCAATTGCCTGCGCATCTGCTTGGGAACGATGAAGGTCGCCACGCGCTCGACCTGTGCGCTGCGCCGGGCGGCAAGACCATGCAACTGGCCGCGCAAGGCTGGAATGTGACCGCGCTGGATATCAGCAAGCGGCGGCTTGGCTTGCTCAAGGACAATTTGAAACGCACCGGGCTGAAGGCTTCTCCCGTGCGGGCAGACGCGGCCAAGTGGGAGCCAAAGCATCACTATGATGCGATCCTGCTAGATGCGCCGTGCACCGCGACCGGCACCTGCCGCCGGCACCCCGATGTGCTCCACCGCATTGGCGGCGCTCAGATTGAAGAGATGACCAGCCTGCAGATCATGCTGATCGAGCGGGCTGCGCAGTGGCTGAAGCCCGGCGGTCAGCTGATATACGCGGTGTGCTCGTTGGAGCCAGAAGAGGGCGAAGCTCAAGCTCGCCGCATTGCGGAAGAGCACGGTCTAAAGGTGGTGCCAGTGACCGCGGCGGAATTGCCCGATGGCATTGAGCCAAGCGAAGAGGGCCACGTCCGCACGCATCCCGGCATGCTCTCTGATCAGGGCGGGGTCGATGGGTTCTTTATCGGTCGCTTCGAGAAACCCGAATAATCAGACTTCGGCCCATGTCATTTTTAGCACCGCGCAAGACCGGCCAAGTTGGCTGACGCGGAGCACTGCTGATGTGCCTTGCTGCTTTTCAATCGCGATCGAAATCTCCGTACCCAGCTCGATATAGCGGTGCATGTCCATCTCACCCTGAGTGATCCGTATAGCGGCCCCATTGCACAGTAGGCTTACCGCCTGCCGCGCCAATTCGGAGAGATGTGGTGCGTTCACATGGTCACCGGACCCACTGAAAAAGGGATGACCGGGCATCAAGCCGTTCTGTTTGGTCACCAGCGCTTTGGTCATGGGGCCATCTGGACCTTCTACCAAGGTTCCAATCAAGGGTGGCTCGGGCTCAGTAAGCCCCAACAGTTCGCGTGTTGCATAATCGAACCGCACCGAGGCGGGCGCATCTTGCTTGGCCGAGGCTTTCGAGCCCTCGCGCCATTTCTCAAAATTGCGGGTTCTAAAGACCACGCCCTTGCCGCCGATGCGCGTGATTAGCCGGTCCTGCGCATCGAACAGCTGAGTGGTGAACGCCAGCTCGCCGTCCTCTCCGCTCAGCGCAAAGACGCCGCGCGCCGCCTGACCTGCATCAAGCTCGCCCAGCGCCCAATCCGTCCAGGTTAGTGCGCTCCATTTGCTGTCATCGCGTGTGCCCAGAGCGGCGGTGGCCCCAACGCTGGTCCAGAAATTCTGGGTCTGGATGACGAGCGGATGCTGCGCAGGCAGAGCAAGCCAAGGCCATTCGGCCTCATCTTGCGAACACTCAAACGCGACCGAGCCGTCGCTCAGGATCTTATGATTGGCGGTGTAAGACCGGGTCAGCTGCATTGTTCAGGCGCGCATCACGCCTTCACTTTGCTTTGAAAGCTCTTGCGCAGCTTCATCAGTTTCGGCGGGATTGTCGCCAGGCAATAGGGATTTCGCTGGCCTTCGCCGTCCCAATATTCCTGATGGTAATCCTCCGCCGGATACCATTCACTTGCGGTCTCGACGGTGGTTACAGCTTCGCCAGAATTTTCTGCATTCCATCGCGCAATCGCTGCCTCTGCCTCTTCGTGCTGAGCGTCGCTAAGCGGGAAGATCGCGCTACGATATTGGGTGCCAACGTCATTGCCCTGCCGGTTCAACTGGGTCGGATCATGGGTGCCCAGAAACACATCGAAAATCTCAGGCAGGCTGATCACGGCCGGGTCAAAGGTCACTCGGATGCCCTCGGCATGGCCGGTCGCCCCGGTGCACACTTCCTTGTAGGTCGGATTGGGTTTGTCGCCGCCAATATAGCCGCTTTCGACCTCGCTCACGCCCACCACATCGCGAAAGACCGCCTCGGTGCACCAAAAGCATCCGCCTGCAATAATTGCCTGTTCCATCGATCAAAACTCCTTGTTGGCTGAGGAGATAAGAACGCTGAGGTGGTTTGTCATTAGCCCGCTCTCGTCACGCCTCGGTCGATCCGCAACTTGTCATCGCCTGCCCAGCGGCTATTGAAGGGCGCAATCGTTCGACCAAAATGAGGACACCCCCAATGAAACCCCTATTTTTTGCCCCGTTTGCCGCTCTTGCTGGTCTCGCCACCTTGTCGCCTGCCGCGCCTGCGATGGCGGATGATCACGCCGCTGCGCCTAGCCTCGCCGAAGTGCTCGCCCACGAGCGCCGCGACAATGACCGTGCGCGCGATCAATATCGCAACCCGGCTGAAACGCTGGCGTTCTTTCAGGTTGAGCCGACTCAGACTGTAGTCGAGTATGGCCCGGGTGGCGGCTGGTACACCCGCGTCCTTGCACCTTATCTGATGCCTGCCGGCAAATATATCGCGATCAACCAAGATAGCGATGGCCGCGAATACCGCTCACGCGCTCAAGAAGCGCGCAGCAAGGGCTGGACCGAAAGTTTCAAGTCAGGCCTTGCAGAAGCGATGGGCGTTGAGGCCGATGCCGTCACCGCGTTTGAAACCGATGAAATGCCAGAGGACGTCGCCGGCACAGTCGACCGCGTTTTGATTTTCCGCTCCATGCACGGCCTCAATATCGGCAACCGCGCCGATGATGTGCTGAAAGCAGCGCGCATGATGCTGAAGGATGACGGCATGGTCGGCGTTGTGCAGCACCGCGCGCCAGAGGGCGCAAGCTACAATGATTATGGCGCGCGCCAACGCGGCTACATGCGCAAAGCCGATGTGATAGCCATTTTTGAAGCCAATGGTTTTGAGCTTGCTGCCGAGAGCGAAGTCAACGCCAATGCCTCTGACCCGGCCAATTGGGAGCGCGGCGTTTGGACCCTGCCTCCGGTGCTCGCAACCGGCGAAGATGATCCGCGCCGCAGCGAATATATGAGCATCGGCGAAAGCGACCGTATGACGCTGCTGTTCAAAAAAGCGAACTGAGTCTTACGCCAAGGAGAAATCCAATGATGCGATCTTTGATACTAGCCGCTGCGAGCGCCTTTGCCCTGTCGGCTTGCGCGCCAGAGGCGAGTGAAAGTGCAGCAAGCGAAACCGCGGCTGAAAGCAGTGCGCTGGAAAATGTCTTGGCCGCTGATCTGCGCGCGGATGACACAGCGCGCGATGCCTTCCGCAATCCAGCCGAGACCTTGGCGTTTTTCCAGGTTCAGCCTGACCACACTGTCATCGAATACGCGCCGGGCGGCGGGTGGTACACGCGTATCCTGGCGCCTTTGGTAAGCAGTGAGGGCAGCTATATTGCGGTTGGCTTCCCGCCAGAGGCAGGCGCGAATATCAGCGAGGAATTCGTTGCCCGCGTGCGCGAAGGCGGAGAGACTTTCGCTGCAACACAATCGGAAGCGCTTGGCATTCCGGCGGAGCAATTGCCGTTCTATTTCAGCAATGCGATCCCGGAGGAGCTGAACGGCACAGTCGATCACGTGCTGATCTTCCGCATGATGCACAATTTGAAACGTTGGGGCATCGATGACAGCGAAATCACCGCTCTCAAAGCGGCGCTGAAACCCGGCGGCATGCTGGGCGTGGTTCAACACCGGGCCAAAGCAGATGCAACCGATGAGTTCGCTGATGGAAATGCCGGTTACCTCAAGCAAGCGGATCTGATTGCCTATTTTGAGGCACAAGGCTTTGAATTGGTGGATACGTCAGAGATCAACGCCAATCCCAATGACACCACCGATCACCCGAACGGCGTATGGTCCTTGCCGCCCAGCTTCGCTGGCGGTGACGAGGGACGGGAAGAACTCGCCGCCATTGGCGAGAGCGACCGCATGACCCTGTTGTTCAAAAAGCCTGAATGATCGCCAGCGGCGGCGGCAGCAGAACGAGGTAAATCCGCGCGATGACCAAGCTCACTGTCGCCGCCCTACAGCTCGCCCTCGGCAGCGAAGAAGAGGCTAAAAACATCGCCGCCGTCAGCGCTCTGGTGGAGGAAGCGATGGGGCAAGGCGCTCAGCTGATTTTGCCGCCTGAGCTGTTCTCCGGCCCCTATTTTTGCCGTGAGGAAGACGAGGCTTTGTTCGCGCTGGCACGGCCCACGGCAGAGCACCCAAGCGTCATTGCGATGTGCGCGCTGGCGGCCAGGCTCAAAGTGACCATTCCAACCAGCTTTTTCGAGCGTGACGGCCATCACTATTTTAACAGCCTCGCCATGATTGGCCCCGATGGTGAGATCATGGGGACCTATCGCAAGAGCCATATTCCGGACGGTCCGGGATATGAGGAAAAGTTCTATTTCCGCCCTGGTAATGATGGCTTCAAAGTGTGGGATGTGCCGCTGGGCGGCGGAGAAACTGCCCGTATTGGCGTCGGCATTTGCTGGGATCAATGGTATCCAGAGGCTGCCCGCGTCATGGCTCTGAAGGGCGCTGAGATGCTGCTCTATCCGACCGCGATTGGCTCAGAGCCTTACGACGCAGAGCTCGACACCAGCCGCATGTGGCGCCGCGCGATGGTTGGACATGCGGTTTCCAATTGCATGCCAGTGGTCGCCAGCAATCGCATCGGTGCAGAGGGGCCAGACGAGGCCGCTCAGAATTTCTACG
Source organism: Erythrobacter sp. S249 (assembly GCF_057364975.1). Classification (NCBI taxonomy): domain Bacteria; kingdom Pseudomonadati; phylum Pseudomonadota; class Alphaproteobacteria; order Sphingomonadales; family Erythrobacteraceae; genus Erythrobacter; species Erythrobacter sp. S249. Next base: position 2,249,663 of record NZ_CP200287.1, read on the forward strand.
GCCATTCTTTCATCACTGATGAGTGGGGCGATCTGGTGGCGGAATATGGCGCGGAAGAAAGCGGCGTTTTGATCGCAGAGCTCGATCTTGCCCGCGCTGCTAAACACCGGGCTGGCATGGGCTTCTTCAGAGATCGCCGCCCGCAGCTCTATGGCAGAATTACCGAAGATATTTGAGGTCGCCGGTTTGAGCGCAGACACCTACCTCATTGCGCTTGGCTCGAACATGCGTGTTCCAGGCATTGGCCTGCCGCGCGAGGTGGTGCGGACAGCATTTGCGGCGCTTGGTGAAATCGGTGATGTGCTCGCCGTCTCTCCCATTGTCGCGAGCGCGCCAATCGGGCCATCACAGCGCACCTATGCCAATGCGGCGGCGGTTATCGAATGCGGGCTTGCCCCTCTTGCTCTGCTGGACGCTTTGCAAATTATCGAGGGGGAGTTCGGCCGGAGCCGCCGCGGACAGCGCTGGCGTGCGCGCCCACTTGATCTCGACATCATTCTGTGGAGCGGCGGCATTTGGGCCAGTGATCGCCTTTCAATCCCGCATCCGCGCATGCGCGAACGCCGCTTTGTGCTCGGGCCAGCAGCGGCAATTGCGCCCGCTTGGCGCGATCCTGTAAGTGGACTTTTTCTAAGCCAGCTCAATGCACGCTTGACCCGTCCGCTCGCTCTATCTAGGTGAGCGCTCCGGCAGCGCTGCTTGCGGCGCGATTCCATGCCATGTGTGGGTCCTTAGCTCAGTCGGTAGAGCAACTGACTTTTAATCAGTAGGTCGCTGGTTCGAACCCAGCAGGACTCACCATCCATTTCCATCGAACATCGGTTTCTGGAATCTCCGCCTGCGAGGCGGAAATTGTGCCCGCAATTCCGGGGCTTTGCGTGGCTGGAATTTCGGTAAGGGGCTGACGGAGACGTAATGACCTACCAAATCGCGAGCGAAATGTGCGAAGTTCTCCGTGGTCGATTTGGTGACCTACTTGTTGGATTTCAGGAGTTTGAGAAGCCGAGGGCTTCGCGTTGATTGGCGAAGCGGATCGGTAGCTGACCCATGCGCCAAAGATTCCGAGCGCCGAGGCTCTTGGGTTGAGTGCCGCTCAGAATGCTACGGATGATCGTGGGGTCAAGATAGCTGATCTTGGCAAGTCGCTGAAGGTGACGGAGCTTGGTGGTCCTGGTTGATCGGGCGGCGGCTTCGTCCATTTCGAGCAGTTCGTCTCTCGCAGCAAATGCCCGGCCAAGCAGTTCGACGAGTCGGTCGTCTTTCACCACACGATCAGGCTCGGATGGCTGCAAGCGGAGCCGCGGCTCATGACCATGGGTCCGTTGATCGAGTGCGATTGCGAAACTCGCTTCAACTCGTTCGGCGTCCTCATTTTTGGCCAACGCTAAGGCGGCTGCAGGATCGAAATTTCCGACAACAAGTTGATCGCTTACTGAAATGTGCAGCCCAATCCGTGAGAGAGTTTGGCTTGCGGCACTGATCGGAAGGTGTTCGATATCGCTGGCCAATTGATTTGCCCTACTGAAGATTGTCTGCTTCTCATCAGCGGACCTCGATGCAACCAACTGCTGAATGTTTGCATCAGTCCTCAACCACTTGGCGACGGCACGACGGACGGCCTGCTCGATCTCGCTGGCAGGAAGCCGAAGTGCAGGTGCTCCTGCGTCACCATTCATGTTCGAGGCATAGTATGTGTATCGCCGGCCGTGGTTTTGCGTGTGGGTGGGGGACATAGGTCGTCCGCGATGATCGCGGATCATTCCTGCCAATAGTGCCAAGCGCCGTTTGGGACCTGCGGCAGAACCCGATGAGGCGCGCGCTTTGAGCTTTTCTTGGACCGCGTCGAATGTCTCTCTGTCGACGATGGCGTCATGTTGACCTGGGTATGTTTTATCCTTGTGCCGCACCTTCCCGACATAGAGTGGATTGGAGAGAAGCCAGGTCAGCGATCCTCGCTTGAATGGATTACCACCCTTTGCATTGCCTCTTTTCGACACATTCCGCTTACTGACAATCCCATCGCGTCTCAGTTCGCCGACTAATGCTCTGATCGACTCCGCCTCCAGGTAGCGTCGCATGATCTCTCGGACGGTTTCGGCTTCCTCCGGGATGATGACGAGCTTGCGATCGACGGCCTTGTAGCCGAGCGGCACGCTACCACCCATCCACATGCCCTTGGACTTGGAAGCGGCAACTTTATCCCTGATACGCTCTGCTCCAACCTCCCGCTCAAATTGGGCAAAAGACAAAAGAACATTGAGCGTAAGTCGGCCCATTGAGCTTGTTGTTGAGAACGCCTGCGTCACACTGACAAATGACGCTTCGGCTTCATCGAGTACGTCCACGATCTTAGCGAAGTCGGCGAGGCTGCGTGTGAGGCGATCGATCTTGTATACGACAACCACATCGACCTTGCTCGCGCGCACATCATCAAGCAGTTGCTGCAGAGCAGGATGTTCTATTGTCCCACCTGAATGCCCTCCGTCATCGTAAAGCTCGGGTAGCACACTCCAACCTTCATGCTTCTGGCTCATCACATAGGCGGCGCATGCTTCCCGCTGGGCATCGAGGCTGTTGAAGTCCTTGTCCAGGCCCTCATCGGTCGACTTTCGGGTATAGATAGCGCAGCGCAGCTTCTTCTCGGCCCTAGCCATTAGCAGCCACCTTCAGCTCACCGAGCCGTGGGCTCTTCAACCCGAAGAAGCGAGGCCCTGACCACTTGGCTCCAGTTATGTGACTTGCCACCGCGCTCAATGAGCCAAAAGTCTGTCCGCGATACTCACAGCCGCTTTCCAGCACGACGACCTCATGCACCTCTCCATGCCATGTTCGCGACAGCCATGTCCCCGGTTTAGCTTCGCTTGATATGCGACCTTCCTTGCGGCGCTCATCTTTGCGACCGAGTGCACCAAGCTGTCGGAGCTCCACTTGTGTGAGTTTCCCAGCTTCGGGTTCCTGTAAGCGAGCCGCTAGGGCTCTTCTCATTAGAGCAGCGCCCAGAGCTGGAGGCGCTTGGATCCCATATGTGTCGCGCCAAGCAGCTCGTAGCTCTGATGGTCTCATTTCCTCGAGGGCGGCGATCCTGTCTTCGATATCCATGACTGCATGGATGCTCAAATGACCGCACTAGTCGAGTGCTTTCTGGAAGCCTTCATTCTTTCCAGTGGACTTACAGCGACGTTCGAGCATTGCGGTACCCATGGACGACATCGACCGCGAACTAATCAACCTGCTTTGCACCAAGATCGGCATGCTGATGGAGGACTACAGCGTGCGGGCGTTAATGGTGGGAGGTCAATCCGAAGAAGAGCGCGAGGCCGCTATTGGCGAGCTGGCCGATGCATCCACGAAGATCGCAACGCTAATTGCTGCTACTCATTCCATCGCAGAATGACTGCAATGTGCCGCAATATCGGACACCGCTGCATCGCAGCCGATTGTCCGAAGGCGGACATTGGGACGATTGGCTTGCAAGGGAGTCATCAAAGAAAATAGTGTGCTGCGATCTTCTCACGACACGCTATCGATTATTGCGCAGCATTCGGTGGAAACGACTACCACTTCACCAAGGCACAGATTGCCCTGCTGTTGCTCGCCCATGCCAACAAGCCTTTTCAAGCGAACCGGTACGATTACTTCCTCAATCAAGATAGGCGCAAACTTCGTTCTGGCAGAAGGTTCCGATTTGCCGGAAACCGTAAGCCGATTTTCGCTCGTCGGATGATCGAGATGCCGAAGGTGAAAACGGTCGCAAGTTGGGCGAGCTCTGATGATTTGCCCTTTGTTTATGGCCAGATCTGGAGTCAGAAGAAAGACTTGAGAGACCGTCTTTGATTGACCAAGCAGACCTCACTTTTATCAATTTTTGATAGCATCGGAGATATTAAGCGGCGATTTTTACTGATACGCGGGCTGTACGATAACAGGGGTTCCTCATGGGTAAACTTGCCGAATGGTCGGAGAACAAACCCGACTGGGTAAAAGACGCTCTCCAGCGCGCTGGATGCAACGCGCATGTAAGCGAAGAAAATGTCAATGCGGTCATGAACCGTGTGGCTATTGCTCACGGTTTCGCGGTCGAAGGCGATCACCCTTGCCTCGCATTTGACGAAGCAAGTCTTATCGATGTGGATGCCGTACCAGATGATATCGTACTATGCTCAGTCGGCCCGCTCCAAGGGCTCGATAGGCTGGTAGCGGATCAGGTGCTCGAGTTCGCGAACAACGGTATTACTATTATCTTTGGTGATAATGGGGCCGGAAAGAGCGGTTATACCCGCGCAATGCGACAGCTTACGCGAGTTCGCGAAGAAGCAGTTCTCGAAGGAAATGTTTTCGATTCTGGCCCCAAGCCTAAAAAGACTGTGACCTTTAGCTACCGCAAGGGCGGAGGAGAGAAGCTATCAGAAGTGTGGCAAGAAGGAGAGGCAAAGCCTTCTTCGTTAGTCGGCATCACTCTCTTAGATACCGACAACCTGCGGGTTTATGTCAGCGGCAAAAACGACATTCTTTACATGCCACCTGAGGCTGCATGTGTCGGGCGACTTGCCGAGCTTTATCAGGCCGTAGCAGGGCGTTTCCGGGCCGCGATCGACACAGCAACACAGCAAAGCTCGCCCCCGCTCGGCGGTGGTCTCAAAGCTGGTTCAAGCGCTGCGGCGTATATGGCCAGACTAAGTCTGAATACAACCGAAGCTCAATTGCCAAGCGAAGAAGAGCTGCGCCAAAACGCTAGCTGGACTGCGGAGCACCAAGCGGAGCTTGAAGCCCTACGACTAGAGTTATCGCGAGGGCCCGCAGTACAAGCCGCAGCAAGCGACCGTATAGCAGAAGCATGCGCAAACGTTGCCGCTGCGATCGAAGCAAATGAGCCCTCACTGTCGGACGACGTCATGGCAGGCGATACGGTGCTTCTCGAAACCAAACGCGCTACGTGCCAAGCCACAGACGCCTTGATTGCTGAGCAAATTGGATCACAGCCAATTGGTGCTACGGGCTCAGATGCGTGGCAAAACCTTTTCCGGATAGCGCGTAAATTTGCTGCAGAAGCCGGAGTTCGATCTGTTGAAGAGCCTTTCCTACCGGGAGACCCTTGTCCTCTTTGCCAGCAGGATCTTGATGAAGAGGCAGTTGTTCGGATGTCTTCATTCGACAGTTACATCAAAGGTGCCGCGATGGATCAGGCGCGAGCAGCAGAGAACGCTGTTGCGCAGCGGCTTCAATCTCTTCGCGGATTATCATTCAAGAGTTCCGATGAAATCGGCGCACTGCTAGCGGAGGCAGCGGCGCAAGACACAAATGCAAAGGCTCTCGTTTCAGAGGCGATTGCCTATAACGAGGCTCTGCGAGCACGCCGTGATGAACGTCTTGGGCAATTCGAGGCGGCTACGATTGGAGACTTTCCTGCGCTGCCAATCAACCCGGTGGTACGTATTAAGGCATGGACTACGCAGCTTCGCGAGTACGCCAACCAACTCCGCAACTCTGATGACCGGACTGCGGTCGCGTCGGCAAGAGTTTCCGAGCTGGAAAGTAGACAACAGCTTAGCAATCAAATCGAAGAGGCTGTTGTTCGTCGAAATCAGTTAGCGAGCATTCATCTCTGGAAGAAATGCGAGGACGCGCTTGGTACTCGTTCTTTGTCGCTACTGATGAGTGCATTGAGGAAAGAATTGACGTCGCCTGCACTAGAGGCGCGAATAAAGGAAGAGATCGCGAATTTTTGAATGGAACACGTGCCGCTCCGTTTCACGGATGCCACAAACCATGGCACTAGCGTCTTTGAGGTTGGCTTGGCAACGGACCAAGCGGCAAAGAAAGCCCGTATACTAAGCGAAGGCGAACAACGGGCCCTCAGCCTCGCCTGCTTTATGGCAGAAACTCATGTCGCCGAACGAAGATCAGGCATCATCCTAGATGATCTTGTGACCAGTTTGGACCATATGCGAATTCGCAAGGTCGCTCGGCGTCTGGTCGATGAAGCGGCTAAAGGGCGGCAGATCATTATCTTCACCCACAACCTGGTTTTCTACAACGAATTGATGCTCGCCTGTACGGATCGAACAGTGCCGGTGCCAGCCCTCCCTTGCTTAATCGAACAAGGCGGGACCGAAGAGTTCGGGGTGGTTACGGTCGACAGCGCGCCTTGGGTGGCTCGAAAGGTCAAAGAGCGCGAACAATCATTGAAAGCGATGCTCGACCAAGTGCCAGAAGAGGCATCCCCTATAAGTGGCGAATATCGACGAGCTTGCACGCGGTTTTACGCCGCGCTGCGAGAGACTTGGGAAAGAGCCGTGGAGGAAATCGTGCTAAACGATGTCGTCAGGCGGTTCGGCTCAAATGTCGGAACATTGCGTCTCAGCGGTGTCGACGTAAGTGACGAAGACTATCTGGTCATTCATCGCGCCATGTCGCGCGCTTCTGAGCATTCTGGGCACGACCAGGCCGCAGCAAAGCAGATCGAGATGCCAACCAAGACACAGATGCGTGCAGAGTTGGACGAGCTGGCAGCTTTCCGAGCGAAGAAGTCAAAGTCAAACAAGGTGGCAGAATCTCGGCGAAAAGACGCAGCTACGAAGCCACCAAAGGCTGCAATTGGTTAAACATGGCGGTGAATAGCCTTCGCTATGACATTGGCTGAGCGCCAGACAGTTTAAAGGCCGTTGTAAGTTCACACATGGTTAGCGATCATCGTAGAGATGAGATCAAGTCATTGCTTGAAGCAAGTACGCGCAAACGCGGATGGCGCTATATCTCGCCCTTCAGTCTAAGGCTCCGGCTTCGGCAATGGTTTGCCATGACCTTTTTCCAGTAGGCTGATATTTATCGCTGTAAGGAGTTGGTCGAAGAACGCCTCTACGAGCATTAGGTGCTCGGTATAGATGACCAGCTGCTCACCGGCCTTCAGATCGAGCCCTAGCTGAGGCTGTTCTGCACAAAGCCGGCCTAATTCCTCAGAGACAAAGTCTTCTCCATGGGTGACGTGATGGCGAATAAGACCGACGGTTTCTATAGCTTTCGCCCACGATCCGATGTCACTCTGGGCGTACCAACTGGGCCGCAGCAAACCGGCTTTCTTGAAATATGCTGCGAACACTTTGTGCAAACCGTCGTAAGCGCGTTTCCTGCGCCAGCTCTCTAAGCGCTCACTCCATACCTCCTGATACTTAGTCGCTGTTTCGGGGCTCGTTTCTCGGTCGCGATAGAGTTTGCGAAGGCGCTTGAAATCATCCCCCTTCATCAACACCTGAGGACGGGCGTCGAGATAGATTTCGTACAGTTCGAATACGACCTCTTCCAGCGCACCATACATATCCTGAACGCCATAGCCGCCCATGAGAGGTATGCAGGCTTCGTAGTTTCTTGACGCTTCTTGGCCATGCCAAAGCGCCAATTCGACGCGTTCAGGACCATCGGCGCTCGCTCTCACCGTATCAACGCGAAGACCGAGGTTTGGATGTGATTGATAGCGGTCGCGCGCGACGAAAAGCGAATTTATGGTAATCGCCCAGCGCATATAGACGCTTCGAAAGACCGATCTGAAATCACCGATCATTTCAGTGGACTTCTCAATCCACTTTTTCTCCTCATCGTCTGTCCGATAGATTATGTTTTGGATCGGTGGCGGTTCGGCGAGCGCAGGATCATTCGCTTCAAAAATGTTCTGCTCGAGGAATTGCACTCGGTTCCTGAAACTTGGTCGCATAAAATGTCCTTAGGTTGTCCAATTTGATGGGCACAGGATAGCGCTGATTGCGATCCCCCCCCTTGTTCTGCCCTTGTTCTCTATGTAGCGTCCCCAGCGACATGGCAAAGCAATCATCTGATTTCAGCTTCTATGAGTTCTTCGCGGGCGGTGGCATGGCGCGCGCTGGGCTTGGTGCCAATTGGACGTGCTTGTTCGCAAATGACTTCGATAAGAAGAAGGGAGCGACATATGCCCGCAACTGGGGCGACGGCGATATTGTCGTCGATGACATTCGGAACGTCGATCCGCTGACGTTGCCGGAAGAGGCAGATATGGTGTGGGGCTCGTTTCCATGCCAAGATCTGTCACTAGCGGGCGGGGGAGCAGGCCTTAAAGGCGACCGGTCCGGAACATTTTGGCCGTTCATCGCAATCATCGATGAGCTTGCCCGCGATGGACGCGCGCCAAAAATCATCGCGCTCGAAAATGTCGTCGGTACGCTGACGTCTCACAAAGGCAAAGACTTCGTGGCCATCTGCGATGCGTTACACGGTCTGGGATATCGGTTCGGTGCCGTTGTGGTCGATGCGTCGCTTTTCGTACCACAATCCCGCCCACGTCTGTTCGTCATCGGTGTACGCCACGATTTGGCTGCGACCAACACGGAGAGCGAGCCTCAAAGCCCATGGCATACTCCCGCTATCAAGCGTGCGTATGATTCATTACCCCAGGTTCTAAAGGAAAGCTGGCTGTGGTGGCATATGCCGACGCCGCCCAAGCGAAAGCAGGATTTCCGGGATTTGATTGAGGATAATCCCAAGAGTGTCAAATGGCACACGGCCCGCGAAACGCGCAATCTCCTTTTAATGATGAGCGATGTGAACTTGGCTAAAGTTGAGACGGCCAAGCTTGCCGGTGTACGGATGGTTGGCGGCGTATATAAGCGCACACGCTTCCATCACGGGATTAAGGTCCAGCGCGCGGAAGTTCGGTTTGATAACATCGCCGGATGCCTGCGCACGCCTGCGGGTGGCTCGTCGCGTCAGTTGATCTTAGTGGTAGAGGGCGAAAACATTAGGTCACGTCTGATCTCGTCAAGGGAGACCGCACGGCTTATGGGCCTTCCCGACAGATACAAGCTACCCGACGGCTACAATGAGGCCTATCATCTGACGGGGGATGGAGTGGCGGTTCCAGTTGTCAGGCACTTGGCGAAACATCTCTTTGAGCCGATAATCGCTCATTCAATGGCCAAAGAGGACGTCAGCGCCGCATGAATGATCCAATTCCGTGCCGAAAAGATCCTGATCTTAAGCGTCAAATCGAAGAGTTTTCAGAAACCCTCAAAACGAGGTCGCACGAGCTGAATACATTCGGTTTGAGTGAGAAGGACTTTTATGAAAGCGGTATCTTCCAAGGCTCGATCCAGCGCGTCAGAGGCCAAATTTCCGCCTCGATGGCAGAGAAGAAAGCATTCGTTGCTCACATCCTCAATCACATGGAGGATGCGGGCTACATCAAGAATTGGATCGAGGCAGGCAACGCTAACCGCCACGACTATTCCGTCACGCTCAAAGACGACAAGATCGCAGCTATCGAGCTGAAGGGCTGCCTGGACGGCAACAACACGAATATCTCGGCTCGGCCGCCACATGCGAACGAATTCATCGTGTGGAGCGTCTGCCAGAACAAAGGGGCCGATCCACGCCACAACGTTTGGTCAGGCATTCATGTACGCTTTTCCGCCGATGTGATCTCGGAGAAGAAGCAGGTTGATGGATTGATCGTCTGGGATTGGCTTTGCGGAACAGCAGCTAGAGCCTGTCCAAAGATTGACGACGCGCCAGAGCGAGTAAACGAGGTTGGCCCCTATCGCTTGCCGCCACCTTGCATCTATCTTTTTCCAGCCACTATCCCAAGCCCACGCAACAATCCGAAACCGCCGCCACGGCCTTTAGCGGAGGTTGGCTTTCTTAAGGCAATGCATGACTGTTTTGGCGGGTTCGATGCCGAATTGAACTCCGTGACCTTTGAAGCTGGCATGGACGGAGTAGACGTAGTTCGCACCACGACGATCGAACGAGATGGATATGTGCGAAAGCAATCGAAGGCGACAGCTATCCGCCGAGCTTAATCGAATGACCGGCCCGACAATTTACGCGCCGCTGATTCCAGACTGATTGGCTAATGTGTCCGGTTTTGAGTGACCAATCGCGACGGACAACTGAACGACTTTGACTGGTTAGCAGAATGACCGCATTTCGATGAACTCTGCCGAAACCGGACCGACCGGTTTCGGCCCAATTTCAATCGAACTGTGCCTGTGGGTTAATTGCGCTGCTGGTAGCTTGTTGTTGTTTTGTCAGAGTTGCCTTGACGCATCACAATGGCAGGCTTGAAGGATCACGTCCCTTCATTTTTCTATAGGTCTGCCGAGCGAGGTTCTCATTTCTTTAAACACACCCTTGCTTTGTAGGACTTTGACAGCTTCATTGCGGGCAAACAGTGGAACACGCGCTTTCGAGTCGGGAGTGCGCAGGCACAATTGGGGGCATCCGAAATGATACGAGTCACACGCCTATTGGTTAGCGCTTCAGTCGGTGCGCTCAGCGTTGTAGCGATGAGTTCTGTCGGAGCCCAGTCAACTACTGCTAGCACAGAGACTTACACCTATGACGCGCTTGGCCGGTTGATTAAGGTCGAGACAAGCGGCGGGCAGAACAACACCGAGAAGCGGGTTATCTGTTACGACAAGGCGGGCAATCGAACAGAGTACAAGGCAGCCTCTGGTTCTACGACGCCAACCTGTCCGCCTCCACCGCCGCCTCCTAGCAATTGATTGAGCGGTTTTGGATGCATGAACTGCGCATCCAAAGCCCTTTCACCTGTTTGAGCGGCTGCTTGCCAATTGCTCTCCAAACTCTTCCCGCAAATCCTCGCACAAATCGAGCCGTACGCATGAACATCAAGCCACAAGCCCAGCCAACCAGCAGCAGCGCAAAATCAAAAGGGCGATCAGCATTTTGGGCTGCGTCCCTCACTGCATCAGCTTTGTTCCTTACTCCCGCCAACGCGCAGGACTTCCCTGGTGGGGGTGACCCAGGTGATAGCGGCGATGCGCCTACGGATACTTCTCCGCCACCTGAAAAGCTCTCTGTCACCGACACGGGCGTCGACATGCGCACGGGCCGATTTGCTTATAGCAAGACCGATCTAAGCGCTGGCTCGCTGTCTTTGACGCGGCAGATCTCGAACGATGCGCGCGGGCACGAGCAGCCTTTTGCCAATATGGCGCACAATTGGGATATCTTCATCGCCGAACGCGGTTTTGATATGACCAAGAACCTGCCGCCAATTGCAGGCCCCGAGGGCAACGGAACTGACTTCCAGCTCTTTGTCCATTACGGTGGGTCGAAACAGACATTCGCAGCGAGAAGCTACAATACTGGTCCGGGGCACGAATCTTCCGCCGGTGGCTTCCTCACAGTATCGGGGTCCAGATCTTCGGCAGCGGCTGTTTATACGTTCGAGACATTAGACGGGACTCTTGTCGAATTTCGCCCGATCGGCAGCGGCGATTGTTCCACAGCCTATCGCTGCGCCTATGTGTCGAAGATTACTCAGGCCAATGGCGAGATACTGACCTTCTCCTACAATCATGGAGGACCTGCAGGGCATGCGTCACGCTTGTCGCGCGTCGAGTCCAATCTCGGCATGGCGATCGGGCTTGAATATGGTGGCTCGGGCGCGACCTGGCATCAGGTGACCAAGGCATGCATCTTCAACCTGGCCGAGGCAGCATCCAGCACGACGTGTAATGCCAATGCGCTGCAGACCGTTTCATACACCTACAATGGCAAACTTGCTTCAGCGACCGATGTGAATGGCGAAGTGTGGCAATACGGATATTCCGGGGATGACATGGAGTATTACTATCCCGGCGAGACCACGCCCTATCTCAGCAACAGGTTACAAGCCAGAACGACCGATCAGCTTGAGACGAACGATATCGTCACGAGGCAAGAGCGTGCCGATGGACTGGTGGTCACCTATCAATATGATGAAGCGCCGTATCAGACCGGATTTAATGATCCGCCGTATCCGTTTATTCCCACTCTTGCTGGCGGCAAGATGAGCGACAGCACAGGGCGCACAACCGAGGTGAAATTCGGCTTTCCGATTGTGCCGGGCACGTGGCAGGGCACCTATCCTGCTGGATCGCCGGTAAATCTCGGTGATGTGAAATATCAAACCACATCAGGACCGGTTTCGATCACCGATCCATTGGGGCGTGAGTGGACGATGGATTATTGCGATCCAGTAGCCGCGGCAGGCTATCCGCAATCTGAGCGACATCGCTGTCTGGTTAACCCCAACATGCAGTCTTATACCGATCCAGAAGGTAACGTGACAGAATACAAATATGATGGTTTTCGCTTCAGAAACGTCATCGAGACCCGGCGCAAGGCCAAGCCGGGAAGCGGTGAGCCTGATATTGTTACGAGCGCAACCTACGACTGCCATCAAGGGGCTCGCAGCATTTGTAAGAAGCCGCTCACGACCACCGATGCGGAGGGCAACACGACGGATTACGAGTATGCGGCGGCGCACGGGGGTGTGACGCGGGTACGTGCTCCGGCTGCGAACCCGGGCGATCCTCGCCCAGAGACGCGCTATACCTACGCTCAGAAATATGCGTGGTTGAAGAATGCGGGCGGCGGATACACTCAGGCGGCGACGCCGGTGTGGGTGCAGACCTCGCAGTTCAGCTGCAATACGAGCGCGATGCTGGCCAATGGCGATTGCTCGGCGGGCGCTAGCGATAAGGTGGTGACCACCTACGAGTATCAGGAAGGCAATGCGAGCAAGGGTAGCAATGTCTTTCGGGTTGGCATGGCGGTGACGGCGGACGGTGAAACGCTGCGAACGTGTTACGGCATTGATGAGTACGGCCGTAAGATCTCAGAGACCCAGCCCAAGGCTGGCCTGGCGACATGTCAGTGAGGGGCGGGATGATGAAGCAGCTTCTTACAGCCGCCGCGTTCGCCGTAACGGGTGCAGTCTTGCTGGCTCCGCACGGGGCAAGCGCACAGGCGTCTGCATCGGATTACACCTCGGCCACGCGCTATGATGCGTTGGGCCGGGTGGTGGGCACGATTGCGCCTGATCCCGATGGTGTGGGAGGGCCGCTGAAGCATCTGGCCACGCGCACATATTACGATGCGCGCGGCAATGTGATCAGGCAGGAGACTGGCGAGCTTGCGAGCTGGAAAGATGAGACCAAGGATCCCCATACGCAGTGGGGCGACTTCACTCTCCAATCCTTCGTTCTCACTTACTACGATGCGCTAAATCGCAAGACCTTTGAACGGGTGAACGGCGTAGGCAATGTCACGGTCTCGGTCACCCAATACAGCTATGACAATGTCGGGCGCCTCGAATGCACCGCGGTGCGCATGCGTCCGGTGGTCAACAGCAGCCTGCCAGCCAGCGCCTGTGTGCAGGATCCTGGAGCGAGCGAGCCGGACCGGATTACCAGGACGATCTACGATGCAGCGGGTCAGGTGCTGCAGGTGCGCAAGGGCGTTGATACCCCGATTGAGATCGCGGACTCGACCTATTCCTATACGGATAATGGTCAGCTGGAGCAGGTCGTGGATGCCAACGGCAACCGCGCAAAGATGGTCTATGACGGCTTTGATCGTCAGATCCAATGGATCTTCCCGGCCAAGACCCGGCCAAGCTCGTTCAACGATACGACGCCAGCCACCGCGCTCAGCACAGCAGGCGCGCTCAACACAGGCGACTACGAAGCTTACACCTATGACGACAATGGCAACCGTCTAAGCCTGCGCAAGCGCGATGGCTCCGTCATCACTTACGAATACGACAACCTCAATCGAATGACCAAGAAGGTCATTCCCAATAGGGCTGGTCTATCCAGCGCGCACGAGAAAGACGTCTATTACTCGTACGACCTGCGCGGGCTGCCGATCAAGACCCGCTTTAACTCGCTTGAGAGTGTTGGCCAAACCAACACTTATGACGGGTTCGGTCGGCTCGATTACACCACTGACAGCACGATGGGCCAAGGTGCGCGGCGGATCTTCTACGAATACGACGCGAACGGCAATCGGACCGAGATCAGGCATCCTGATGGCACCGTGTTCCGCTACAATTACGATAAGCTCAACCGGCTTGCGGGGATCAGGCAGGGCTCCACTTGGCTAGGCAATTTCTGGTATAACCAGCGCGGTTTGCCTGATCGTCTATCGTGGCAATACCACGCTTTGAGCGATCACATGCGCAGCTTTGAGTATGATGCGGTTGGGCGGCTCGAAGAGATTGATCTCGATGTCCACTATGGTTCATCTGACGTCACCTGGAACTACACCCGCAATGCGGCCTCGCAAATCCGCACAGAGACGCAAAGCAATGATGCCTATAGCTGGGACGGTCACGTCAATCTCAACCGCAGCTATCAGACCAATGGGCTCAATCAATATGAAAGCGCCGGCTCAGAAAGCTTCACCTATGATGCCAATGGCAACCTGACCTCTGACGGCACCAATACCTACCTCTATGATGTCGAGAACCGCTTGGTGCGGGTGGTCACGGTCGATCCCAATGCCAATCAGACCTACACGGCCAATCTGTATTACGATCCTTTGGGTCGGCTTTATCGCACTGTGTCAGACAAGCCCGGATATGGTCAGGTTAACTACCTCTATGATGGCAATGCGCTGATCGCGGAATACCTCAGCAATGGCACTATGGCCAAGCGCTATGTTCACGGCGGAAACCCGGGCGCAGATGATCCGCTGATTGAGTACCAAGGCGCGTCGATCTCCAACGCCTATCGCAAGTTCCTGCATGCTGATCCGCGCGGCAGCATCGTCGCGGTAACTGAATATCGCGGTGCCACCATCGCGAAGAACACCTACGACGAATATGGCATCCCCAGCACGGCTAACACCGGGCGGTTCCAATACACCGGCCAGGCCTGGATCCCAGAGATCGGCCTCTATTACTACAAAGCCCGGTTCTACTCACCCACCCTCGGCAGGTTCCTCCAAACCGATCCCATCGGCTACGAAGACCAGTACAACCTCTACGCATATGTCGGAAATGACCCGATAAATGGGATAGACTTTACTGGTGAGAAAGGCGCGCTTCTCGCATTCGACTTCATCGTAGAAGTTGCAGATCAGGCGATTACGAAGGGCGAAGTTGATATCGGTGAAGCGATAGTTGAAACGGGGAAAGGTGCAGTGAATCCTGTAAAGACGCTAAAAAACGTCGGGCGAGCGGGCAGATTAATCAAGCAGGGATTCGACAAAGTACTTGGCGGTTCCAAAAAGAAAACTTGCTGTTTTGTCGCCGGTACGCTGGTCGATACCGAAGCAGGTCTTCGTCCAATCGAAGAGATCAACGTGGGCGATCTTGTCTGGGCGCGCGATGAGGTAACTGGTGAGACCGCACTCAAGTCTGTTACCGACCTTATCCGGCGCCATGACCGGGTAATATGGGAAGTCTCGCTTACTGGCGTTGACGGGGCATCCGAGTTTTTCGAAACGACTGATGATCATCCTTGGTGGATTGCTGGACAGGGTTGGAAGAAGACTGAAGAGCTAAGGGTTGGCATGTCAGTGGTTACACGTGATGGCCGCGGAATGATCCTTGCGTCGATTATCGAGACTGACAGGACTGATGCCACCTTCAATCTGACTGTTGCCGATTTTGAAACCTACTTCGTTGGCGAACAGCAAGTGCTGGTGCATAATTGTCCGACCGGCTCTTACACAAATCACCACGAGAGCGGTACGCGGTACCATGGAAAGGGAGACGCATCTCGTGCCGCAAGCTCTGGTCGGCGAGAGGCGAGACGGAATAATGACCCTCATGTTCGCACGGAAACAAGATCCGCATCCAGCGACCGAGAATCCTTCAAGCAGGAGTCAAGGGCGTTGGAGGCAGATGGCGGGCCAAAGAGTGACACGAATTATAATCGGATCGATTCTCCTGGCACCAAGTACCGCCGCGAGGACGGAGAAATTGACTGATGGTTGAAAGAAAAGATTACCCGAACGACGACGATGGAGAAGTGCTCTATCGCTTAGCAAAAGAGGGCGCAGACCTTAGCCTAAAAAGGGAAATCGAATTTACATGCTGTGCAAGCGATAGTAATGCTGCCAACAGGATCATTAAGGACTTAGACTCCTACGGATACAACAGCACGACTTTCGTTGATGATGGCCCAGGTGGCAGCGGCAATGTGTCAGTCTATGCAAGCATTATGATGCTTCCGGATCATGAATTGCTTCTGGCTGAGCAGAACCGATTGAATGCCATCCTGAAGTTCCATGGGACGTCATGCGATGGCTGGGTCACCAAATCCTCATAGCTTACCAGCAAGCTTCAATGCGCTCCATAGAACGATTTGGCTTCCTCACTGAAAGTTCCGCGAAGTTCCGGGAACAGTAGATTTAATTGGTGTTGGTAGATTATTGTCCTGTCGCCTTTGCCATGATGGGATGTGAACGCCTCACCACTCCCAAGGCTGACTGCAATATAGGCTAGCACTGCGTCGCTAATGGTCAGCGTTCTTTTTGGATAATGGCCAGCGGGAAAGTCGCGATACACGCCGCGCGGTAGATGTCTTGGTTTTCCTACTGCGTAGCCTTGCGCTAACTCTTCTACAGCTCTTTCACACCGTCAACATTCCCTCTCGGCCAAGGCAAGTGCAGCCTCGCGCGCGGCTCGCAAACCCTGCAATGCGCACAGGCCACTCATCCGCCACGCTCAAAAGTCACACTTTCGCGTTTGCATCTCGCGTTAACAGACTAAGAATCATGCCCTTTTCACAAAAGTCACACTTTTGAAAACCGCATATGCGTTCCAGCGCCTCAGCGTCGCCGCTGATCAATCGCTCCTTATCGACGCCCCAGCATAGGGATCATAATCCGAAGGCGGTAGGTCGCCCCGCGCGCCAAGACCCGGCTGCGCCTCGATCACTTGGCTGACCGGCGCATAGGTTGGCGAGCTATCACCCATTTGCAGAAACCCGCTCGCAATCACCGGCGCGCCCAGCAGCACAAAGCACCCCAGCACCACGCGCACGCCATGCCGCATCGGTAGTCGTCCCGTGAGCAACATCAGCCCACCACCAACGAGTGCGTTGTTCTCAAGCCAAACGAGTTCTCTAGTGTTGCCCAATGCTGACCGACGTGTAATCTCTCAACGGAGAACTTGGGGATTCGATTTTGTCTGAAGAACTGCGCCGCGATACGCTATTTGTGGGACTAACACGCCCGCAGATGTTTGCTGGTGTTACCTTCACCTTCTTCATCATCAACGCGATTATTGCTGTTGAGCTGTTTTTGATCTTTCGCGCGTGGTGGGTCTTGCTGGTCGCTGTTGTGATCCATGGCATTGGCATGCTCGCCTGCCTCGATGAACCGCGTATTTTTGATCTTTGGATTACGCGTGTCCGCAACTGCCCACGCGTCAAAAACTACAGTCTGTGGCGATGCAATTCCTACCGCCCCTGACCCGTGATCCGAAAGTCATTGCTCGCGAGCAGGCCGCTGGAGTCCATTTGCCCTATGCTCGGCACATTGACGATGTGACGATCGAAACGCGTGACGGCCTGCTGATGCAGACGATCCGCATTGGCGGCCTGCTGTTTGAAACCGCCGATAGTGATGAGCTGAATTATCGCAGCGGCTTGCGCGATGCGATGCTGCGCACGCTCAGCAGCTCTCGCTTTGCGATCTATCACCATGTTGTCCGGCGACGCGCCGATGCGACACTTCAGCCTGTGACCACCGACGATTTCTCAGCTCGGCTCGATGAGCGCTGGCAAGAAAAGCTGTCAGGTAAGCAGTTATACGTAAACGAGCTGTTCCTCACGATTGTCAGGCGTCCGCTTCAGGGGCGGATCGGGTTTGCGGATCGGATGCGCAATTGGTTTGGGCGCAGCGCCAATCGCAACGCTGGCAGGATAGCGGCAGAAAAACATGCGTTGGATCGTGCGCGCGAGGCGATGATGGCTGCGCTGAGCGCTTACGACCCGCGCGTTCTATCTGTTTACGATACCGACGAGGGGAAGCGCTCCGAGCAACTTGAGTTCTTATCCTGTCTTTTCAATGCTGATATGCATCCGGTGGCTCTGCCGCACGGTGACTTGGGACACTTTATCCCGTCGCGCCGGATCAGTTTTGGACAGGACAGTGTTGAACTCGCCCCAACTAGCGACTTGCCGCGACGTTTTGTTGCTCTTGTTTCAATCAAGGATTATCCGGGAGCGACCTTTCCGGGCATGTTTGACGAGCTCTATCGCCTGCCGTTTGAACTCAACGTCAGTCAGAGCTTTGCTGTGGTTGAGCGCGCGCAGGCGCTGGGCGCGATGAACCTGACGCTGCGGCGTATGCAGTCAGTAGAAGATGATGCGCTTTCGTTGCGTGACGAGCTGACCCTTGCAAAAGATGAAGTTGCTGCTGGCCGTGCGGGGTTTGGAGAGCATCACTCAACTATCGCCGTTCATGCTGATGATCTGGCAAGCCTCAATGATCATGTCGCAGAAGTTATCGCCCTTCTCGCTGATCTTGGTATCAACGCAGTGCGCGAGGATATCGCTTTAGAACCCACGTTCTGGGCGCAATTTCCGGCAAACTTTCGGTATATCGGACGGCGCGGCCTTGTCTCCACGACGAACTTTGCCGGCCTGGCAAGCCTGCACAATTTCCCCGTTGGACGCGCGCAGGGCAATCATTGGGGCGAGGCGGTAACTCTGTTTGAGACGACCGCGGCGGGGCCCTATTTCTTCAACTTTCATCAGCAAGACTTGGGCAATTTTACAGTCATCGGTCCATCTGGTTCAGGCAAAACAGTCGTTCTCAACTTTCTCTTGGCGCAGGCCCGCCGTTTCGCGCCGCGAACGATTTTCTTCGACAAGGACCGCGGGGCAGAGTTGTTTATCCGGGCAATTGGCGGGCAATATGACCGCCTCAGGCCAGATGCGGCCTCGGGTCTCAATCCGCTCCAATTGGAAGATAATCCGGCCAATCGCCAGTTCCTGATCGAATGGCTCGATTTGCTCGCAGGCAGCCCATCAAGCACAGAACTGGACCAGATTCGCGATGCGATCGAGACCAATTTTCAGCAGCCAATGGGGAAACGCAGGCTGCGCCATCTGGCTGAATTGTTCCGAGGGCATGACCGACCGCATGCCGATGATCTTTACGCGCGGCTGAGGCCGTGGTGGGGCGAAGGTGAGCGGGCTTGGTTGTTCGATAATGAGCGCGACTTAACGGATCTGTCGGCGGAAACAGTTGGGTTCGATATGACTGCTATCCTGGATGATCCAGCGGTGCGGACGCCAGCTATGTTCTACTTCTTCCACCGGGTTGAGCAGCGATTGGATGGCAGCCCAGCGATCATTGTGATCGATGAGGGTTGGAAAGCGCTCGATGATGAGGTCTTCGTTCGCCGCATCAAGGACTGGGAAAAAACCATTCGTAAACGCAACGGCGTGGTTGGGTTTGCGACACAAAGCGCGGCAGATGCGCTTGAAAGCAAGATCGCCAGTGCAATTATCGAACAGGCTGCGACGCAGATATTTATGATCAACCCCAAGGCTCGGGCCGAGGACTACATCAATGGCTTTGGCCTTAGCAGGCATGAGTTCGATCTGGTGCGCACATTACCTGACAGCTCGCACTGCTTTTTGATCAAGCACGGGCGCGAAAGCGTTGTTGCGCGGCTTGACCTTTCGGGTGAGCAAGACTTGCTGACCATCTTGTCAGGACGTGAAAGCACGGTCCGCTTGTTTGATGAGCTGGTCGGGAAAACTGGGCCAGATCCAGCCAATTGGCTCCATCTGCTGCTGGAGAAAGCGGCCTGATGGCGTGTCCACCGATCATAACCGGGGATCAGTTCCTCACCCGAACGCTGACACATATCGATTGTCAGGCGCAGGTGATCGGCAGCTACGGCTATCAAGCTCTAGGGCAGCCCGGCTCACTCGCATCCACGCTGGTCGCTGGATTGCTGACTTTGTTCATCGCCTTCTTCGCGATCCGCTTGCTGTTCGGTCCTCCACCAGGCGCGCGCGATGTAGTCTTCGATGTGCTCAAGATCGGAATTGTGCTGACGCTCGCATTCTCTTGGCCTGCGTTCCGAACGGTGGTCTATGACGTAACACTGAAAGGCCCCGGTGAGGTAGCGAGCGTGCTTCAGGAAAGCAGCGCCAATGGCAACAGCGCCAGTCTCGTGGGAAGGCTTCAATCCGCTGACAATGCGATAGTGCGGCTCACTGAGTTGGGAACTGGCAGGAACAATGCCGCCCTTATCGATAGCCAGGCTCCGGGCGGCACTTTCCAAGGCACTGCTCTAGAAGACAGGTCCGCATTCGGTACGGCGCGCCTCACTTACCTCTCTAGTGTGATCGGCTCTGTCGCTCTGCTTAGGATTGCCGCTGGGCTATTGCTTGCTCTCGCACCCGTGGTGGCGGGGCTGTACTTTTTCTCCCAATCGCGCGGCATTTTTGCAGGCTGGCTCAAAGGCCTAGTATTCACCATTAGTGGATCAATCGGAGCAACGATTGTCCTAAGCGCGCAGCTTGCTATCCTGGAGCCATGGCTGACAGACGCCGTGCGCGTGAGGGAACTTGGCTATGCCACGCCTTCAGCACCCACGGAGCTTTTCGCGATCATGCTCGCTTTCGCGATCGTGCAATTCGCTATGCTCTGGCTGCTTTCCAGAGTGGTGTTTTATCGCGGCTGGATCACCTTGCCCGATTGGCCGAAGTTTACCCAGACCAGTCAGTCAAAGGGAGCGGTATTTTCTCCGACAGCCGAACGACCCCCGGTCGAAGTGCTGCGCGCTGAACGCATCAGCAACAGCATTGAGACGTCGATAAAGCGGCAGGAACAATCAGCTGCTGATCGATATGTTCGCGGGCCTGCATTGGCCTCGCCAAATGGCACGGTTGATGGACGAGCTATCCTAGCGCAGCCGCAGCGCCTTGGCAGCACCTATCGCCGCTCGTCCGTTCGCGGTTTTCGCTCCAGCCAAAGGCGGGATAACAAATCATGACTGCCCATCAGGACATCGACCCCATCGATCTCCCAGTTGCAGACAGCTGGGCCGAGAGCGTCACGTCTGACCTTGAACGCTCCAGCAAGCGCGCATGGATCGTGGCCATCATCGCTGCCGTAATTGCGCTGCTTGAAGCAGTTGCTTTGATCTTCCTCATTCCTTTGAAGACGGTCGAACCCTACACGCTATTGGTTGATCGTCAGACTGGTAATGTGGAGGCGTTGGCACCGTTGGATGCCCAGGTGGTCACTGCGGATGCAGCGCTGACAAGGTCGTTCTTGGTTCAATATGTCATCGCGCGCGAAAGCTTCAGCGCAGACGCGCTGCAGGATGATTATCGCAAGATTTCGCTCTGGTCTGACGGAACGGTAGGGCGGCACTATCAGAGCGCCATGAACGCAGAGAACCCTGCAAGCCCGCTTGCTTACCTGCCGCGGGGTGCCACGATCCGCACAGAGGTCAAAAGCGTATCTCAACTCGCGGAAGGCCGGGCCTTGGTTCGTTTTGCGACCCAGCGAATTGACAATGGCGGTGCGCCGCAATTGGCGCAGCATTGGGCGGCCATCGTCAGCTATGAGTTCAGCGGCGCGCAAATGAGCGAAGCAGACCGCCTGATCAATCCGCTCGGCTTTCAGGTGACCAGTTACCGCCGCGATGCGGAGACCCTGCCCGAGGCAGGGATCGTCAATGGTGTGCAGCAATCACAAGTGAGTGAGGAGGCCCCATGAGAAGCACCGCTCTTGCTTGCCTCGTTTTGAGCCTCGCGTGTCCTGCGGGCGCGCAAGTCGTGCCCACACCTTCCGAGGCATCGCCGCGCATTCAAGAGGCGGAATGGCAAGAGGGGCAATCAATTCTCCTGACCGCATTGCCTCAGACGCAGCTCACCGTACTGCTTGAGCCAGGCGAGATTATTCGGCGCGCTGTTATCAGCGATGGGCAGAACTGGAGCGTGCAGATATCTTCCGATCAGGACGGCCTGTCCGTCCTGCCAGCGGTCGGCGCGCGGCCAGCAAGCCTTACTGTCGAGACCGGAACGCGCGAATATCGCTTTTCCTTGGAAACCTCTCAAAGCCTGCTCGCAGCCTATCTGGTCCGCATCGCCCCGCTGCGCGCCGTCGAAGCCGAACTCGGCCCTCAAATTGATCCGAACGCGCCTACCTACAGCTACCGCCTTCGCGGAGACAAATCGGTGAGACCATCCTCGATCATTGATGATGGTAAGAAAACCGTGATTGAATATGCTGATGGGCAGCCTCTGCCCGCTGTCTTTGCGATTGGCGCCTCCGGCGATGAGGAAGTGGTTGATGGCTATATGCGCGGCGATAAGTTCGTGATTGACCGCGTGCATGAACGCTTGGTGTTCCGCATCGACAAAGAAAAAGCCACGGCTCGCCGTCAAAACGCCGCAGATGGTGCGTCATGAGCGGGACTGCAGCGCCAGACATTGATCCGCGCGATATTAGACCGATTGTCGCAACTGGGCAGCCAAGCAATTGGGGCATGTGGGCTTTTTTCGCGGTCTTAGCGATTGGCGGGCTTGTTATCTTCAACGCACTCGCGGCCTCGCGTGAAGCAGCGGAAGCTCCCTCAGTCTTGGTGCCAAGCGAGCAGAGTGCGGGCAGGATTGCAGCGCCGCCGCCAATCGGGGTTCCGGCGCGGTTTCTAGAACCGGTCAACGCTGAACCTAGGCCCAGCGAAGTCGCTCGCCCGCCGGTGATAGTGCGCTCCTCTGCGCCATCTGCCCCTTTTACGCCGCCACCCCTTCCCTCAGTCTTTGCCCCGCCGCCTGCACCACTACCTGTGCCTGAACCGGCGGGCCCTCAAGTCGTGTTCGAGAGCCGCGGACCTTCAACGCCTGCTCCCGTTCAAGCGGCAGAAGAGGGCGCGGTTGACCGGGTAAAAGCGGGACGTTTTGAAAACCCGTCGCGCACAATTCCCCAAGGGACCGTCATCCCCGCCGTCCTTGAAACCGCACTCGATTCCACCCGTCCCGGCGGCGTGCGCGCGCTCGTCCAACGGGACGTATTGGGCTTTGATGGATCACGCGTGCTCATCCCACGCGGCAGCAGACTGTACGGCGAGTACGAGGCAAACCTTCAACCAGGGCAGAACCGCGCGCTCGTGCAATGGACCCGTCTCATCACCCCAGCTGGCGTTACCGTTGCGCTCGATTCCCCATCTTCCGATCCGCTTGGACGCGCAGGGGTGCGCGGGAAGGTCGACAGCAAATTCCTGCAACGCTTTGGTGGGGCGATCCTGCAATCAGTGCTCGATATCGGCGTGGGCATTGCTACCCGTGAGGCCAGTGACGGCGTAATCGTGGCGCTACCGGGGAGCACTCAAAGCGTTCAGATCACGGACCAGCAAGCCATCCAACCCACGCTTAAGGTCAAACATGGCACCAGCGTTTCCGTCTTCGTTGCGCGCGATCTCGACTTTTCGAGCGTCGATCCATGAGGTCAAGCGAAACGGGTTACTACCTCGACAGTTTCCTCGCGCCGCTTGCGCCCTTTCTTCAGCGGCCTGATGTCACCGACATCTGGATCAACAGTCCCGGCGAGGTTTGGACAGAGAGCATTGGAGGCGGCATCGAAAGACAGGCCGAGCCTTCGCTTGATGCCAAACTGCTAGAGCGGCTTGCGCGCCAGATCGCGGCCCACTCCTCGCAAGGGATCAGCCGATCTCAACCTTTGCTTGCTGCGACGCTGCCTGATGGCTCACGGGTGCAAGTCGCTGCCCCGCCTGCGACCAGAGGTGCGCATGCCTTCGCCATCCGCCGCCATGTGTCGGCGAGCCTATCGCTCAGCGATTGGGAAGACGCGGATGCGTTTGAAGAGATCGAAGGCGGCGCCGCAGTGCTCGCCGAAGAGCGCGAATTTCGCGCAGTGCCAGCACGCCAAGCCGCAAGCATACTGAGGCAGTCGGTAAAGGCTCGGAAGAACATATTGGTCTCAGGCGGCACATCCACCGGTAAGACGACGTTTCTGAACTCGCTGCTTGCCGAGATCTCGCCGGAGGAGCGACTGATCCTGATCGAGGATACCGCTGAACTTCAACTCGCACATGAGAACGCCGTCGGCCTAATCGCCGCTCGCGGAGAGCTAAGCGAGGCCGAAGTCTCCGCCGAGGATCTGCTTATCGCGGCGCTGCGCATGCGGCCAGACCGAATCATCCTAGGCGAGCTGCGCGGGGTGGAAGCATTCACTTTCCTGCGCGCGGTCAACACCGGCCACCCTGGTTCGATGACCACCATTCACGCCGACACGCCGCAGCGCGCCATCGAGCAGCTCGCGCTGCTGGTCCTCCAGGCAGGCTCCAAGCTCAGCCGGGAAGATGTGCGCCACTACGTGCGTGAGAGCATCGATGTGTTTGTCCAACTCGAACGTCGCGGCGGCAAACGGCGGGTCAGCCAAGTGCTGGTGGCGGAGTAAGCAGAATGGCATTTTCACCACAAAGCAGCCTGTTTGAGCCCTCGCCGAAGCCGGTGGTGGGAAGCTCCGTAGACTGGGTTAGCGATGTGATGTTTGGCGAGATCGCGCTGGGGCTATGCATGGTGGCGGTCGCGTTTTTGGGGCTGATGTTGCTCTCGGGGCGGCTGCCAGTGCGGCATGGCATGCGCACCGTGCTAGGGTGCTTTGTGCTGCTGGGCGCACCTGTGATTGCGAGCGGGTTTATACAGATGGGTGAGAGCTCGCCAGCGTATGCGACCGTAAGCCAAGTGATCGAGGCGCAGCCAGGTCTTGGCGCGCGGGGCGACCTGCCGCCTTCGGACTATGATCCCTATGCCGGGGCGTCGCTAAGGCGCGATTGATTGGCGGCGGCGCTGGAACGCCTATGCGTTTTTCAAAAGTGTGACTTTTGGCAAAAAGCGCATGATTTTTCGTGTGTTAGCCCAAGGCATGGACGCGAAAGTGTGACTTTTCGAACTGGGAGGTGCGCAGTTCGGAAGTGGCACGCGCATTTCGCTGCGGTGACGCTGTCCTATGGTGCGGGGATCGACGATTTAAAAGAGCCAGCGCTAGGCTAGCGATCACACAACAGGTAGGAAAATGTCCGAGGCAAACTGGTGTGGGAGCGGTGTAACGAGCTAATTAATGCACTGTCACCGTGATTGAAAACCGTCCGTCAAAATCCAATTCATATGGGATCAAAGCATCGCGAAGCCCTATCGACCGCGTGCGCGCCCCGCCCAAAACGGGTCGCATAAAAATATCCTTCTGATTCATTGAGGAGAAATATGTATCGGCAACCGGGCTTGCAGCAGTCCACGTCGTAATGGCTTATCTGCGCTGAAACGACAACAGCAATGGTCGTCTCATTGAGCTCACCCAATAAAACGTGATCGATGCTTATAGTCGTGACGATAGCTTCGCCCAGTCCATCAATTGATCTAATCTCAGTGGAATTCGGCGTTCCTACGACAATGTACTCGGCTTCAGCTACTTGCCTCTCAAATTCACTTCTGTGATCCTTGACAGGCTGCTGTTCATTCATGCTGGCAAAGGCTATCAAGAATAGAGAA
This sequence comes from Erythrobacter sp. S249, assembly GCF_057364975.1. Taxonomy (NCBI): domain Bacteria; kingdom Pseudomonadati; phylum Pseudomonadota; class Alphaproteobacteria; order Sphingomonadales; family Erythrobacteraceae; genus Erythrobacter; species Erythrobacter sp. S249. Next base: position 2,274,973 of record NZ_CP200287.1, read on the forward strand.
AATCCAAACATGCTTATCTCCGCCTATTAAATAGATCGCTCAACGGCCTGCGGCTTCCTCGATGCTCATCTGGCGTTCTGGTGGGCAAACCCAATTCTCTCCGGATTTGATTCTCCATACCAATACCATCAATGAGTTCGGTGGCCGTCGCATTTGGGACAGCATGTACCGAAATCTCATGCGCCAATATTGTGCCAGGAGTCCCTTGGGTGAATTTCCCATCGGTTCCTACGTGTACAACAGATTCCCCAGAGATATTTACACTCTGATCGGTGTCAAACCCACCTATGGTGATGCCGCCGTCAGAGTTTTGCATATTCCTAGTACCCGCGGTGAAATCCGGATCAATTGCTACGGTTATGTTGTTTTCAGCGGCAATACCGGCATTCAACGAGTCGGTATATGTCAGCGACCCATTTTCATTTACTTGATCAGTGGCAACAAGAAACCCGTCATTATCAGTCTCGTACTGTGTGTATGAGACTTCGTTGATCAGACCGAGAGCCTCCGCCCGCGTTTCCTCCAGGAGTTCAATTGTTTCCCCAGTCGGATCCACCATATTTATCGGGTCATTTCCGACATATGCGTAGAGGTTGTACTGGTCTTCGTAGCCGATGGGATCGGTTTGGAGGAACCTGCCGAGGGTGGGTGAGTAGAACCGGGCTTTGTAGTAATAGAGGCCGATCTCTGGGATCCAGGCCTGGCCGGTGTATTGGAACCGCCCGGTGTTAGCCGTGCTGGGGATGCCATATTCGTCGTAGGTGTTCTTCGCGATGGTGGCACCGCGATATTCAGTTACCGCGACGATGCTGCCGCGCGGATCAGCATGCAGGAACTTGCGATAGGCGTTGGAGATCGACGCGCCTTGGTACTCAATCAGCGGATCATCTGCGCCCGGGTTTCCGCCGTGAACATAGCGCTTGGCCATAGTGCCATTGCTGAGGTATTCCGCGATCAGCGCATTGCCATCATAGAGGTAGTTAACCTGACCATATCCGGGCTTGTCTGACACAGTGCGATAAAGCCGACCCAAAGGATCGTAATACAGATTGGCCGTGTAGGTCTGATTGGCATTGGGATCGACCGTGACCACCCGCACCAAGCGGTTCTCGACATCATAGAGGTAGGTATTGGTGCCGTCAGAGGTCAGGTTGCCATTGGCATCATAGGTGAAGCTTTCTGAGCCGGCGCTTTCATATTGATTGAGCCCATTGGTCTGATAGCTGCGGTTGAGATTGACGTGACCGTCCCAGCTATAGGCATCATTGCTTTGCGTCTCTGTGCGGATTTGCGAGGCCGCATTGCGGGTGTAGTTCCAGGTGACGTCAGATGAACCATAGTGGACATCGAGATCAATCTCTTCGAGCCGCCCAACCGCATCATACTCAAAGCTGCGCATGTGATCGCTCAAAGCGTGGTATTGCCACGATAGACGATCAGGCAAACCGCGCTGGTTATACCAGAAATTGCCTAGCCAAGTGGAGCCCTGCCTGATCCCCGCAAGCCGGTTGAGCTTATCGTAATTGTAGCGGAACACGGTGCCATCAGGATGCCTGATCTCGGTCCGATTGCCGTTCGCGTCGTATTCGTAGAAGATCCGCCGCGCACCTTGGCCCATCGTGCTGTCAGTGGTGTAATCGAGCCGACCGAACCCGTCATAAGTGTTGGTTTGGCCAACACTCTCAAGCGAGTTAAAGCGGGTCTTGATCGGCAGCCCGCGCAGGTCGTACGAGTAATAGACGTCTTTCTCGTGCGCGCTGGATAGACCAGCCCTATTGGGAATGACCTTCTTGGTCATTCGATTGAGGTTGTCGTATTCGTAAGTGATGACGGAGCCATCGCGCTTGCGCAGGCTTAGACGGTTGCCATTGTCGTCATAGGTGTAAGCTTCGTAGTCGCCTGTGTTGAGCGCGCCTGCTGTGCTGAGCGCGGTGGCTGGCGTCGTATCGTTGAACGAGCTTGGCCGGGTCTTGGCCGGGAAGATCCATTGGATCTGACGATCAAAGCCGTCATAGACCATCTTTGCGCGGTTGCCGTTGGCATCCACGACCTGCTCCAGCTGACCATTATCCGTATAGGAATAGGTCGAGTCCGCGATCTCAATCGGGGTATCAACGCCCTTGCGCACCTGCAGCACCTGACCCGCTGCATCGTAGATCGTCCTGGTAATCCGGTCCGGCTCGCTCGCTCCAGGATCCTGCACACAGGCGCTGGCTGGCAGGCTGCTGTTGACCACCGGACGCATGCGCACCGCGGTGCATTCGAGGCGCCCGACATTGTCATAGCTGTATTGGGTGACCGAGACCGTGACATTGCCTACGCCGTTCACCCGTTCAAAGGTCTTGCGATTTAGCGCATCGTAGTAAGTGAGAACGAAGGATTGGAGAGTGAAGTCGCCCCACTGCGTATGGGGATCCTTGGTCTCATCTTTCCAGCTCGCAAGCTCGCCAGTCTCCTGCCTGATCACATTGCCGCGCGCATCGTAATATGTGCGCGTGGCCAGATGCTTCAGCGGCCCTCCCACACCATCGGGATCAGGCGCAATCGTGCCCACCACCCGGCCCAACGCATCATAGCGCGTGGCCGAGGTGTAATCCGATGCAGACGCCTGTGCGCTTGCCCCGTGCGGAGCCAGCAAGACTGCACCCGTTACGGCGAACGCGGCGGCTGTAAGAAGCTGCTTCATCATCCCGCCCCTCACTGACATGTCGCCAGGCCAGCCTTGGGCTGGGTCTCTGAGATCTTACGGCCGTACTCATCAATGCCGTAACACGTTCGCAGCGTTTCACCGTCCGCCGTCACCGCCATGCCAACCCGAAAGACATTGCTACCCTTGCTCGCATTGCCTTCCTGATACTCGTAGGTGGTCACCACCTTATCGCTAGCGCCCGCCGAGCAATCGCCATTGGCCAGCATCGCGCTCGTATTGCAGCTGAACTGCGAGGTCTGCACCCACACCGGCGTCGCCGCCTGAGTGTATCCGCCGCCCGCATTCTTCAACCACGCATATTTCTGAGCGTAGGTATAGCGCGTCTCTGGGCGAGGATCGCCCGGGTTCGCAGCCGGAGCACGTACCCGCGTCACACCCCCGTGCGCCGCCGCATACTCGTAATCCGTCGTGTTGCCCTCCGCATCCGTCACCGACACAGGCTTGTTGCAGGTTTTGCGTGTCGAAGAAGTGCAGGAGGAGGGATAAGAGGCGGCGCGTACGAGTGTGTTCGCACTTCTAGATTTATCTACGTTGGTTGAGCTGGTTAGATTGCCTCGATCGTCGTAGCCAAGCTCAATTTTGTTGCCTTCAGGTGAAGTTTGGGAGGTCTTTAAGCCCGCTCCGCGTGGACCGAACACATCGCCGGGATAAGTATAGGTTGCGCGGGTTATCCGACCCAGGGGATCCTCCATTCGCTCGACCTTACCCCCAGTAAGGTAGGTTTTCGTCAAATTGCCAGCCGTGTCTTCGAACTCTGTATAAGCGTAGTTGGGCTCACCTTCTTTGGGGCATTCTTCCGAGATCGGATCTTGAGAAAAATCGTTCGAGTGACTTACTCGACCAATTCCATATGTATATTGCTCACCAGTAATGAAATCCTGCCGGATGACACGCTCGGAAAGGTGCAATTCCGGATATAAGGCACCAGGAGCGCCGTTCGCGTAACTTCCATCCTGAAAGCACGTGCTGTATGCTATTTGCACTCGGCATTGGGATTGCCCAGGATCCTTTGCACAATCGACATGCCCGCCATCGTCATATTCATATGACGTTGTTTGGTTTAGTGAATTTTTCACCGAAGTAAGAGCCTGAACAGTTTGTGTTCCAGCGATCGAACCGCCTACACGGCGATATTCTAGGGCGATATCAGAGTAGTTATAAGTCACATCTAGAGCGGAGGCAGGGCAGGCGCTTGATAGATTCACGGATTCATCGGCCAAGTTTACGATGCATGCTTTGGCGATCCTTTGAACCCCGTTCGAATGCTGTACATGATCGAACATCAGAGCATATCCAGTACTGGTCACAATGCTTTGGATCAGCTGCCCGCTGTAAGTGACATCTGCACGAATTCCCTGTGGCGCCACGATGTAGGATATCTTGGGGCCACTAGGCGATGCAGCCGGATTGAACACATACAAAGTGCCATCACTATCGATGAATTCAAAATGTCCATTCCCGTTGTGATTGCTCCCACTTGGAGCTGGTTTGAATGCCAGTTCCTGATTGAAATTATGATCTTCAACCGGGATATACAGTCCTGGAATATTCTGTGCTGTTGCCGTGCCGGTTTGGCCATTGGTAAACTTGGCCGAACCATTGCCAAAATTTACGACCGTGTAGTACTCTTGAGTGATCGTATTGCAGGTCTGATCAAAATCAGGACATTGAGGATTTCCAATATCTCCCCCTAGTGGATCATTAGGTATCGGCGTGTGGGAAACACGCATAGCCCAATTGTGGGACCAACCTTGAGCATAAAAGCCCGCATAGTAACTGAAATTTCGCCCAGTGCTGCTGTTATAACTTCGCACCAAAGTAAGGCCGTCAGGGAAAGGGCCTTGGCCAATTTGAAGGTCACCGTCTTGCATGGAAAAAGCACCAGAGGTCAAATCAACGCCGCCTGGACTGGTCGTCTCAATACTTGGAGGTGGGGAGATATTCTCTTCAGACTGAGCCAATGCGTTCGTCGGAAAGCCCAATGCAGCAAGAATGGAGAGAGTACTGGCAAAGCCCAAACTTCTAATCACTGATGGAATATGCCGAGAGTGAACCTGAAGCCCACCTTCCAATTTTCCGTTCCTGCTAACTGGTTGTGCTTTTAGTTCAACGTTCATGCGTGCGGCTCGATTTGTGTGTGTGGGTTTGCGGGAGGGCATTGGAAAGCTGGCAACCAGCCACTCAAGCAGGTGAAAGGGCTTTGGATGCGCAGTTCATGCATCCAGGGCTACTCAATCAAATGCTGGGAGGAGGTGGCGGCGGAGGACAGCTTGGCTGCGAAGCGCCGCTGGCCGTCTTGTACTCTGTTCGATTGCCCGCTTTGTCGTAGCAGATCACCGCTTTTTTCTTGTCGTTGCTGCCGCCAGAGGTCTCAACCTTAATCAACCGACCAAGCGCGTCATAGGTGTAGGTCTCGGTGCTCGACTGTGCACTGGCAACATTAGCAATTGCTAGAGCCGCCAAAGACGAGGTGAAAGCGAGTGTTCGAAGCTTCACAAGATTCCCCTGTTATTTCTGCAAAGAAACCAGCACTTGAATATGACTTCGTCAAGTCAAGACGAAAATAAAATGGTGAAAGTCATGGCGCGAGCACTCCTTTTATATCCTACCCAACCCAAAATCCGAAAGTCGAACAAGCCCAAGTTCGCCGCAAAGGCTCATCTCAATCGGTTTTGAGAGGTTAGAAAATCTACAAAAAAGGTGGTCTGTAACGTGGCTTGAAAAGAGCAATCTGATTTAAATTATTGTGAAAGCGGACTTTTTTAAGGCTGAATGTGCATCTCGACCGCAGATCAGACAATCATCGTCAGACAAGAACAGCGAAGTGATCTTAGTGTTGTTTTGCTGCTTGTTTTGCCTCTTCACCAAACGATGACGAAATCTAATCGACCAGTTGACCTGCTCTCACATTCAGAGTTTTTGCCAGCCTCTCAATGATATCAATCGACGGGTTGCGAGCCGCACGTTCGAGATCGCTGATATAGGTTCGATGAATATCGGCCTGATGGGCAAACTCCTCCTGGCTCCATCCCTTTTCAAGACGGAGCTTGCGCAAATTTGCGGCGAGGCGTTGACGAATATCCACACTCGCAGTTGAGGCGCATGTCGCCGATCAATCTACAGACGATCAGTGACATTTTACTTGACTGACTTCGTATATCGAGCAGTAGTCAATGTCACTTATCGACTACACAACAGTCAGACCTAGTTTCTGTTTGGCTGCAAAGGAGGATCAGACAATGCTCGCAAATGCACTCACCGTTGCAAGTATGCTCATGGCTCAGGGCGCAACAGTTTCTGAGCCGGTACGCCTCGTCATCGAGGACCTCGAAATAGTGCTCGATGATCCGGACAGCGTAACTGACCTTGTGGTGTGTGATCCGGGGCCGTCCCGGCCTGGTAAGTCACAGCATTTCAGCGTGGTGTTTCGCGCCCGAGGACCTGAAGGCGGGCTTCAGCAGATGCTGCGCGTCTATAAGATCCGCGATGGTGTGGTGCGGCGCTCTCAGGAAGGTAACTCAGCAACTGAGTACGGCACATTGGATGCAAGTATTGACCGAGGCGCGATCCGCACCATCCGCCGAACTTGCAATAAAATCTCGGATGAACAAATTGCTCTGATCAAGGAACAGATCAATGAATAGGTCTGGAACTCGCGTATCGCTCAGCGCTGCACTCATTGCCCTAACGGCACTTTCTTCTTGCAGCTCAGGTTCTCCCCTTCCAGGTCACACCGTCGAACGCGAGCCGCTTTACGACAATAATGCGCGGGTAACGGTGCAGGTAAACGCCGACATCACCCGCACCGAATGCGAAGCACTGATCGGTGAGTATCGCTCTATCGCTGGACCGACCGGTCAGGTTGCAGTTCGAAAGCCCAGCCCCAAACTCGAAGGCCGCATGCTACCTTGGTGCGTCGACAATCAAAATGAACCTGGCGTGTTCTTCAACACCGAACTGTTCTGAATGATCAACTGATTAATCCTGAAGAACCCGAGATCTTATCTCAGGCGATCAGATGGGGATCATCATCTTTGGCCTCAGCATGACGGCGGAAATCGATATGCCCGTCTGCACCGATAAAGAACTCCCAGAGCCCCACGACTGGCTCAATAGCTTTGGGATCGACGGGTTCGACTTGCTCTCCCTCTTTGTGATCAAGGTAGGCGTAAGTGCGCTTCATGATACAAGCGTAGAGCGACAAAAATTCCATCCCCAATTGCTCAAGGTTCCCGACGCGTTCAGCCGCAATAGCCTCTTCCTCTGGTCCGTATTTGCTGAAAAGATCAAGCATTTTAAAGTACGATGCATCTGAGCCGTCTATGATGATCTTCTGCGCGCGTTTGATCATAACTTCAGATACGGGCTTGGCGAACTTACCGTCGCGGCCGGTAAGCTCAATGCGATCGCGGAACAGCTTCTTGAGTGTTCCTTCAGCACTGGAGACACCCTTGGGCCTGCCGGGGCCTCCTGGGTTGCCCTTCTTAAACTGTGTTTCGATCGCCGGGTTTTTGTGCCCCAACGGCTTAGTTGGATCATGCGGAGTGCGTTTGGGCTTTTGGGCCATGACTAGAGTCCTCGGTCTACGTGAGTGTGTGTTCGTTAATTAGTGATTGTTGCCAAGCTCGAGAAACGATGCGCCATCTTGGTCGATAGCATCGTCGCCAATTTCCTTAAGCAATCGCTCAACGGTGAGGTCGACATAGTAGGGATCGATCTCGATCCCGTAGCAGTGACGCTTGGTGCGAGCTGCAGCGAGCGCAGCCGTGCCTGAACCAAGGAAGGCATCTGCTACAAGATCACCCGCAGAGGTCGTGTCCATAATTGCATCGGCAATCATCTGGCTGTTCTTGACAGTAGGATGCATCGCAAGGTTGTCCTCGCGATCTTCGCTAAAGCCGGTACAACCGGCATACTCCCAGACATTCGTCCGAAAGCGGCCATGCTTACCGAGCTCGACATTGTTCTGGTGCGAAGCCCCACCTTTGCGGAACAAGCAGACAAGCTCATGGCGTGAGCGATAGAGGGACCCCATACCCGCAGCTGGCTTAACCCAAACGCACAGATTGATCAGGCTCTCATAAATCTTGCGCCCTTCGCGGATCATCAGTTCGACCGAGCGCCAATCGATGAATTGGTATGAGAGCGAGCCGGGGCGAGAGTGATGTTCCTGAAGCTCAAACGCCTTGGCAATGAAGCAAGCGAACTCTTCCTCGCTCATTTCGCCGGACCCTTGCGCAAACTCGCTATGCTGGCCTGAAGAGCTCACGTGCCCATTCACGGGAACATTGAACGGCATGTCGCTGATGACAACATCGGCCTCGCGACCGTTCATCAGCTCAGTCCACAGTTCAGGATCAAGCGCGCTTCCGCAAGCAATTCGAATAGGACCAATCTGCCAGATCGTGCCATGCTCGGAGATGGCGTCCCGATCACGTGAGGGAGTCGGCGGTGCTTCTTCTTCCTCTTCGTCGCCCTCGCTGCGAAACGCCTCTGCAAGCGCGTCCGCTTCACCGACTTCGAAGCCCAATGCCTCTGCGTCGAACTCCATGTCCCAGTCCATTTGGAATGCGATCTCTTCTTGCAATAGCTCGAGAGACCAATCGCCTTTCAGGGCAATGGCATTGTCCGCGACACGGTATGCCCGGCGTTCATTCCCGTCGAGATGAGGGAGAACGATGACCGGCACTGTCTTCATCCCGAGACGTTCGGCAGCGAGTATCCGGCCATGGCGTGCAATCAATTCGTGCTTGCCCGTTTGCGTATCGCCGGGCGCAACAAGAACTGGATTGTTGAAGCCGTGCTTGTTGATGCTCTTTGCCAACATCGCGATTTGTTTGTCAGGATGCTCGCGAGGATTGTCTTGGTAAGGCTCAATGTTATCGAGCAGCAGTTCGGTGATTGCGAGGATTTTGGTATTCTTCAGCATTGGGGCCTCCGGGAAATGGAAGCTTCTGATTATTCACATGCCAATCGCTAACACAAAAGGGTGTCTGCAAGATTGGCCAGCTATCTGACGGTCATTCGCTTTCTTGCTCTGACTTCACGGTCCAATAGGTTCCAGATAGTCTTCCATTCCATTGTTGGATCAACGTGCTCGAAAAACAAGCGGACAAGACTTGGTAAAGGTGCAAGACTCTCCGGTCGGCCAACCGTCGTCTTCTCAGATGAGTGGATCTCATGGATATCGATAATAGCTGAAACAACTGCGTGAAGGTCGTTGTTGCCGTCGTCACCGCCTTTCATCGACGCTGCGGCCGATGCGGCTGCAGTCTTGACCGTCGCGATATCTGGTTCGGCGCGCAGCCACTGGACAGCAATCAGACCATCCGGCCAATCCGGAGCCGATAGCAATTGAGCCCAAAGGTAGGTCTCAGTATCCCGGTCCAACTTGAGCAACAGCGATTGAAGCTCGGCTACTGACTCGACTTTTGAGATCTCGTGGAGCTCACTGCGAACCACCTCGCGCGATGAGAATGTGGTCTCTTTCGAAGTCAGGTACGACCTAGCGAGATCAGTTAGATTGCCCATCGCGGATTTTGATCCCTCACCGTCTACCTTCAGGAAACACGCGAACTGCTGCGCAATTCCTGCAGAAAAGCTGAACTCGACGAGGTCTCGCCATTCGGGCCGGACCGGTCCTTTTGCGACCAGTGGATTCTCGGCATCGATTACGGATGCGTGATGTCTGCACTACCATTCCCGAATCCCAATGCAGTCCCTGCCGATTATCGAGTAGTGTCTCCCGTTATTGAGAGATTGTATTCCCGTATTAGAGATATTCAAGGAATCGGGTAAACCCCCGGGAATTAGAGCTGACTGGATAGCCATTCCCTCAAAAGTTGGCGAAAATCCCGTTAAATTCCCGTTTTTCCGGGAATCCAAGCGCCAAGACTGGTTAGCGCTGGACTGTGCCATTCACCACCGTTTCCCCACCATTAACGATTGTGCCGCGATTAGGCGTACGAGGGCCTCTGCTTGCCTCTTGCCGGGCGGTCCAAAGCTGCTAGCTTTCGCTGCAATGCAACAAGGGGAATACGTTTGAAACTGCCGGCTATCGCTCTCGCTTCGTCATTACTCCTTAGCTCAACCGCCCTTTTGGCGGAGACTGTTGTCGTCACCGCGGACAGCATGGTCGATGTTGAAAGCGGGCGGTTGCTCGATGACCCGGTGATCACGATCACCGACGGCGTGATCACGGAGGTTGCATTTAGCGAAACGGTTTCCGCAGAGGCTGATGAGGTCATTGATCTCGGCGACATGACAATCCTGCCCGGCCTGATCGACATGCACGTTCACCTCACCAGCGATTCCGACACGCATGGGTATCGCAGGCTTGCGATCTCTGATGAGCGCGCGACCATCACTGGGGTGGTAAATGCCAAGACCACGCTGATGGCTGGCTTTACGACGGTGCGCAATGTTGGTGCGGGCAGCTTTGGCGATGTGGCGCTGCGTGATGCAATCGCAGAGGGTGATGTCCCTGGACCTCGTATGTTTGTCTCTGGCCCACCGATCGGGATTACCGGCGGGCACTGTTCGGACAACAATCTCTTGCCGCCAGAATATGAAGCGACCGGCGAAGGCGTGGCTGACGGCCCGTGGGCTGCGCGTTCCAAGGTTCGTAAGAACCGCAAGTTCGGCGCGGATTTGATCAAGACCTGCTCGACCGGCGGTGTTCTTTCCAAAGGCACGAAGGTCGGTGCGCCGCAATACACTGTGGAGGAGCTCACTGCGCTGACCCAAGAGGCGCACAGCCACGGGATGAAGGTCGCCAGCCATGCCCACGGAACCGAGGGTATCATCAATGCCCTGAAGGCGGGTGTCGACACGATTGAGCATGCAAGCTTCATCGATGACGAAGGCATCCGACTTGCGAAGGAAAACGGGGCATTCCTGTCGATGGACATCTACGTCACTGAGTTCATTCTGGGCGAGGGTGAGGCCGCGGGCATATTGCCGGAAAGCTTGGAGAAAGAGCGCATGACGGGCCAGACGCAGCGCGAGAATTTCCGCCGCGCTCACGAAGCCGGTGTGAAAATGGTGCTGGGCACTGATGCTGGGGTCTATCCTCATGGCGATAATGCGAAGCAACTCTCGCGCATGGTGCGCTTTGGTATGAGCTCCACTGAGGCTCTGCGCGCAGCGACTTACAATGCGGCTGATGCTTTGGGACAAAAGGGCAATGTCGGTGTGATCAAGACTGGCGCGTCGGGCGATATCATCGCGGTGCGCGGCAATCCTCTGGAGGACATCTCGCTGCTCGAAAACGTGACTTTCGTCATGAAGCAGGGCGAGGTGTACAAGTCTGAATAGACATGGCTAGCTAGCCATTCGCGCCTGCACAATTTGAGTGGGGGCACTTATAATGCGTTGACGGGTCGCAATATGCGCGCGCACTCGGCCAAATGCGTGCATTTTTGCAACAAAAGTGCGCTTGGGCCGCCTTTCGGGCGGCAATCCTGCCATCCCGACTTGACACTATGCTGCGTTGCAGCAAGTTTTCCTGTGGGAAGAGAACATAAAACACAGGGAATTTTATGCGCAGCTTTAAACTTTCAGGTCACGCACTGCTCCTCGCCGCCACTAGCATGGTGCCATTTGCCGCTCATGCGCAGTCCGCGCCGGATGAGGAAGCGGTCGAAGAAGGGAATGCAATTGTTGTAACTGGTTCGCGTATCGCGACGGACTCCACGACTGCTTTGCCAAGTCCGGTTCAGGTGCTCACTGCCGAAGAATTCCGGAACGCTGGTGAGATCGATATCTCTCAGACGTTGCGCGAAATTCCCGCTTTGCAGGGTTCCGATCCATCGTCTCTCGACACCGCGCAGGGCCTTGCTCTGTCCGGTGCCAGCACCTTGAACTTGCGCCAACTGGGTACCAACCGAACGCTCGTCCTACAGGATGGTCGTCGCCACGTTCCAGGCCTTGCAGGCACTGCGACCGTTGACGTCGGTTCAATTCCCTCAGCGCTTATTTCTAGGGTGGAAGTGCTGACCGGCGGCGCATCGGCTGTTTATGGTGCAGATGCTGTTTCGGGTGTTGTCAATTACATCACCCGCACTGGGCGAGATTTTGATGGCCTCGAGTATCGCCTACAAGGCGGTATAAGCGATAAGGGCGATTCCGAAGAGTTTTTCGGTTCGGTTGCGGGTGGCGGAACCTTTGGCGATGATCGCGGCAGTGCCGTTTTCGCTGTAGAATATTCGCAATCCGAAGGCATTTTGAACGGAGATCGGCCTGGTTTTGCTGGAGCCGGCTTCTCATCGTTGAACAACAGCAATGCGTTCTTGAACGAAATCTTGGGACTTGATCCAGATGCAGAGCAAGCCTTTGTACCGAACCGCACACTCCCAGTGTCCAGCGCTGGCTCTACAATTGCTGTTGACCCAACGCCGTTTGCGTTCCCTTTTGGTGCCTTGGGTTCGTTCGTAACCAACTTTAACCCTGCAACAGACTCCGTACCATTTATTCCGGGTACGACCATTCCGGTGTTGCAGGTTATCGATCCAGTAACCGGCGAAGTTCGGGCGTTCAATCCTGGTATTTCAACTGGTGCGTTTAACGCCATCGGCGGTGATGGTATTCCGATCGGTCAGACCGCGCCCGGCCTCAGTCTGATCCCTGATCAGACTCGAATTGTAGCAGCAGCCGGCGTGGACTACGAAATCACTAGCGGGATTACGTTTTTTGCTGACGCCAAGTTCGCGTACACAGAATCGAGTAATATTGCCGGTATCCCGTTCTCTGATGATATTCCGATCGCCTTGGACAACCCATTCCTTCCGCAGGCTATTCAGGATCAAATTCCGATCCTTGATGCGTTGGATCCAGCCTCGACTCCAAGCATCTTTGTCGCTCGCGACAACCTCGGCTCGGAAATAGGCGCGGGGACAACTGTCGAGCGATCGACAATTCGTGCGACCGGCGGTTTCAAAGGCGAGATTCCTGGAACAAATGTCGATTTTGAAGTGTCGTATTCATGGGGACGTACTGATGTGAATAGCATTGGTCGAGCCTCTCGTCTGAATGACCGTTACTTTACCGCGATTGATGCAGTGGCATTGACTGCAGCTGACCTTGATGGGACCAACCCGAATGCCGCGTTCGCAGCTGGCGGACCTGGTACGCTCAATGCAATTCGCGGTGGTCAGGATTTGGTTATTGATGCCGGAACAGCCCAGGTTGGCGATATCGTTTGCCGGTCAGAACTTACCGGTCTGCCGTCGCCAGCTGCTCTTTTCGTTGGCGGCCCGCCACTCTTTGCAGCCGGCACGCAGATCGTCGGTGCCGATGGTAACCCGACTGACGTTGGCAGCTTGACCCGTCCGGTCACGTTCGCGATCGGCGATGGCCAATGCGCACCCTTAAACATCCTTGGATCCCAAGCCATTCAGGGGGCAGGAGCAGCTTTCGCCTTTGTTGACCTTGAAAACGACACTACAATTGAGCAGCAGCAATTCCTTGCTGTCATTTCTGGCGACACTGGAAACTTCTTTGAACTTCCAGGCGGACCAGTGGGCTTTGCAGCTGGTTTCGAATGGCGGAGAGATACATCTCAGTTCATTCCTGACAGCTTCCGTTCAATTGAAGGCAACGTAGTTGGTAACGCCAGCACGGTCGTGAATGTCTCTCCGACTGACGGCCAAGGCATCAGCGTTTACGAAGGTTTCGGTGAAATCAAACTGCCACTGCTGGCTGACCTCCCATTCGCTGACTATTTGGAAGTGAGTGCCTCGGGCCGTATTTCTGATTACAATACGATAGGAAGCACTGAAACCTATTCGTTCGGCGCTACATACCGTCCGGTCGATTGGTTCACTGTTCGGGGCACACTGTCGCGTGCTATCCGCGCTCCGAACATTGGTGAACTGTTCAATCCGCAGTTGGCTGCATTTATTGGCGTGGATGCTGACCCTTGTGATGATGGTAACATCAACAATGGTAGTGCCAACCGTCCGACCAACTGTGCAGAGTTCGTTGCTGCAGGATTCGATTCATCTGACTTCTTGACGGCGTTCGTGACCGGAACGACTGGCGGCAACCCAAACCTAACGGAAGAAACCTCTGACAGCCTTACAATTGGCGGCATCTTCGAACCAGGTAATAGCATTTTCGGCGGGGCCTTGGATGGCTTGGTCGTACTTGCCGACTACTATGACATCGAGATTACCGATGCTGTGGGTAGCTTGACTGGCGCTGCGATTGCTTCTGCCTGCGTTGACTTGCCATCAACAGACAACCAGTTCTGTGATGCGATCCAACGCGATGCCAACAATGGCGGCGCGATTTCTGGCTTTACCTCCGGGAATATCAACCTGTCCGTGCTTCGTGCTCGCGGCGTTGACTTCGAAGCTCGCTACAACTTCGAGGCCCCGTTCGGAAACGGGCAGTGGGGCGAGTTCCAACTTTCTGCCGCTGGCACGCACTTCATTGAGCGTTTTACGGAAAGTGACCCGGTGATTGCGCAAACGATCGCTTCCGAACCCGACCCGCTTCAGCAGCAATTGTTGATTGCCGACCAAGCAACGGTCAGCGATCTGCTTGGCGTTGTTGGAAACCCAGACTGGATCATCAATTTTGGCGTCAACTGGGAGTTTGAAGGCTGGAACATTGGCTGGAGAGGTCGCTTTGAAGACTCTGCATTACAGTTCTCGAACGCTGCAGCGACGGATGTTGAGATTGTTGATGGCGCTGTCGTCGTGTCGCCAAACGTCGGCCTGGCTGATCCTTCTCAGCTCACCACCGGCAGCTCGCTCGAACATGATATCAGCGTAAGCTATGATCTGAATGATGATATCCAGCTGTTTGGCGGTGTGAACAACCTGACAGACGAAGAACCGTTCCTTGGCAGCCTGGCTCGCCCGGTTAGCCCACGCGGTCGCTTCTTCTTCTTCGGCGTATCTGGATCGTTCTGACCTAAACTAGGTATGCGGACGACTTGAACCGCAAACAGTGACACCAAGGGGCGGGGCAGTTACCACACTGCTCCGCCCCTTGGTGTTTGGGCTGTGTGATGAACGACGAGGTGATGGATGCTGCGTAGGGTGGTTTTGAGCGTGGCGGCATGTGCGTCGCTGATGGCGTGCGATGCGATTGGGGGCACTTTCGGTTCGGGCTCCTGCACCGTGCCAGAGCTGGCCGTAGCCAGTGCCAATCTCGGCAATGTTGAGGACCATTCCTTGGCGGAGCTTGCGCGCATGATGGAGGCGGGCGAGACCTCGAGCGAGGCCATCACCGCAGCTTATCTGGCGCGCATTGAAGAGCTCGACGATGCCGATGGCGGGCCTCAGCTGAACGCTGTCCTCTCGCTCATGCCTGATGCGCTGCAACTCGCGCAGGCCAGCGATGCCGCGCGCTGCGATGGCGAGGAGCTGGGCAGCCTCCACGGTATTCCTTTGCTGGTGAAGGACAACATCGAGGTCGCTGGCCCAGTCCCCACCACCGCTGGCTCCACCGCGCTGAGTGACAATGTGACAGACCGCGATGCTCCGCTCATCCGCCGCCTCAAGGATGCTGGCGCGATCATCCTGGGCAAGACCAACCTCTCGCAATGGGCGAACTTCCGCTCGACGAACTCCACCAGCGGCTGGAGCGCGGTTGGCGGGCTCGTCAAGAACCCGCACCGCCTGCCGTTCAACTCCTGCGGCTCCTCCAGCGGCAGCGGCTCTGCCATGGCGGCGGCGCTGGCTGCGGGCACGATCGGTACAGAGACCGACGGCTCGATCATGTGCCCGTCCTCGGCCAATGGCGTGGTCGGTCTGAAGCCGACCGTCGGGCTCGTCTCGCGCACCCATGTCGTCCCGATCAGCCACACTCAGGACACCGCCGGGCCGATGACGCGCAGCGTGATGGACGCTGCCATGATGCTCACCGTTATGGCCGGCACCGACCCGGATGATGCCGCGACCGCAGAGGCGGATGCGCAGGCAAGCGACTACACCGCAGGGCTGAGCGCCGATGGCCTCAAGGGCATGCGGATCGGCGTGATGCGCGATCAGGTTGGGGGCAGCCCCGCGATCATAGAGCAGTTCGACGCCGCTCTCGCCGTGATGGAGGCGCAGGGCGCGGTGCTGGTCGAGATCCCGGATCGCGGCATTTCTGACGCTGACCAAGAGGCGCTGGGCGAGGCGGAGTTCCTCATCCTGCTGACCGAGTTCAAGGCCGATCTCAACGCCTATCTCGCCACCACGCCGAAGGCCGTGACCACGCGCACTCTGGCCGATCTCATCGCCTACAACACGGCCAATGCCGAGGTTGAGATGCCGCATTTCGGCCAGGAGCTGTTCGAGCAGGCGCAGGCCCAGGCGGGCCTCACCGATCCGCGCTATCTGGAGGCGCTCAAGACGACCAAGCGGATCGCAGGCGCTCAGGGCATTGACCGGCTGCTGCGCGAGAACGACGTGGCCGTGCTGGTCTCGCCGACGCTGGGGCCGGCATGGCTCTCCACCCTGGGCGATGGCGACACGTTCGCCGGGCCCAGCGCGAGCTGGCTGCCGGCGACCTCTAGCTATCCGCATCTGACGGTGCCGATGGGCGGGATCGAGGGCCTGCCGATTGGGATCAGCTTCTACGCGGGCAAGTGGTCGGAAGGCCTGCTGCTGAAGGCGGGCTATGCCTATGAGCAAGCCTCGAACAAGCGACTGACCCCGCAGTTCCTGACCGAGTAGCGCGCCCGCGCCGTTGCGCTTGATGGCCGCTCCACTCGTCGCTGGTGAAGCACGCTTGGAACGGCTGGAACACAGTACAGGGGCGAAAAGCCAATCGATCACAGAGGGACCGATTGATCGATTTACTCGATTAGTCGGATGTTGGAGCGCGGCTGGCAAAAGCATAGCCCAGAGATAGCCATTCGCCCTCGAGTAGGAAAACTTGCTCGTTATCCGACAACTGCCATCGTCATCCGAGCGAAAGCTGGGTTCTCAAGCGGCAATGTGATGCACTACGAGGCTCTAGACCCCGGCCTTCGCTGGGGTGACGAGGTTGGTGAAGTTATTCGTCACCCTGAACTTGGTTCAGGGTCCATCCCCTGCACGAGCATCTAAGATAGTACCGTCTGTGGTGGTCTGATATGTTTTGTGGACAAGCCAGCCAAAGACAATCCTATATCGAAGAAAAATTCGATAAGCTTAGAGAAAGAACTTGGAAGGTGATTCTATTTGGCAGATATCTCAAACATCGTCAGCGAAATTGAAGCAAGCCGTCGCGAAACTCTTGCAGATGATTTCGATTTTCAAGATCTCCGTGAAATGAATAGAGACTCGGACGGCTCTCCGCTAAACGATCAAGTTGATCTTTTTCTGGATTGGGCCTCAGCTCTACTTCGACGAATTCCAAAGGATTGGAAAAAATATACAAAGCAACCCCCTGCCGATCTTCATAGTCTGTTCGAAGATACTGCAAAGCTCCTACAGACAATACAAGGGGCAAGCTCTCAGACAACAGGGGCCCGGGGGGCGCATCTATCCAATCTTAGTGGCCGCATCCAAAGTACAATGGTCAGGACTGTCAACTCCAACAAGGAATTGCTGTTCCTCCAAATGATCGGCGATGATCGCAGCTCCGACGCCGCTATACTGCGAGAGCGTCTAAATGTGTCGTTGTCCGATATGGACAAGACTCTCAGAGATTCGCAAGCCAATGCCTCGAAACTAAGGGAAATGGCCGACGCCTCCAAAGAAGCTACGGCAAAAATCGCAGCTAGTGGCAGGGCGCGTGTCTTTCACATCGAGGGAAAGGGTTACGAAGACGCTGCATGTATGTGGCTGGGTGCCACAGCGGTTTTGGCGGCGCTTCTGACTTTTCTTGCCTTTGCTTTCGCCTTAGGATGGTTGTTACCACTCGAAAACGGGGCAGACGCGGGCCAGATCGCTGCGCATTTGTTCAGCAAGGCCCTAATTCTTTTTACACTCGGTGCGGCCCTGACTTTCTCTGCAAAACAGTACAGCGCTAACCGACATAACGCGGTGCAAAATTACCACCGTAGTAGCGCGCTCAGAACTTACCGAGCACTGCTAGCGGCAACGCGAGAGGAAGCGGTACACGAAGCCATTCTCCAGCAAGCTGCTCAGGCTATCTTCTCACCAAGCGACACGGGCTATTCCAAGCATGCAGCACAGTACGATCAGACACCTATCGTGCAGCTTGTGCAGGGAATGACGAAAGACGGTACGCCACCTGCCTAGTGGTTGTGACGCTCCAACATTTCCAACCTCACCCCCGCGCATCAAGCCACTTCGCGAGGCGCACGCCGCCGGTGATCAGGAACGGCACCAGCACAATTGACAGCGCGACCTTGGCGATCACTTGTCCGATCAGCAGGTCCATAATCGGGAACAGGCCGTAGAAGGCGAGGGTGATGAAGATCACCGAGTCCACCGCTTGGCTGAGCGCAGAGGCCACCGCGCCGCGGATCATCAGGCCGATTGTGCTGGCCTCTCCGCTGCCGCGCAACCGGTCAAATATCCAGATATTGAGCAGCAGCGAGACGATGTAAGCCGCCGGGCCCGCTGCCCATACACGCCACACAGTGTTGTGTACCCGCTCAAACGCGGCAAGGTCGTCTGCACGCCCGCTCAGCATTTCCACTGAGGGTGGCAGTGCCAGTACCAATTGCATCAGCACGCTGGCGATCAGCAGCGGCACAAACCCCAGCCAGACGATCCGGGTCGCGTATTTCTGACCATAAAGCTGTGACACTGTGCTGGAAATCACGACCAGGATGAGAAATGCGAAAATGCCCGATTCCACCGCCAGATCGGTCGGCCATAATTGCACTTGCTTAAACGCCAGCACGCCGGCCAGCACCGTCATCCCGCCATACAGCATCAGATAGACAAACAGCCCGCGCGGCATTTGCATCATGCCGGCCGCGCTGGCGGCTGGGGAGGGTTCGCTGGTGGATGGGGCCTGCGCCGGTGTCGCTGTGTTCATGGATAAGGCTTAAGTCGCGCGGGAGGAAAAGAAAAGCGATGGCGGGCGCGCTATCAACGTCTCTCACACTCGCGAGAATTGACTGTTTGCGCGCAAGCGGCAAGGTTCCCTCCCGCGTGCCGAGAGATCGCGGCGCGCATGTTGTTTGCGCGGGACACGCGCATTTAGGGGAGCCTCGCGCTTAAACATGCCGCCATTTGTCATGAGCCTCATCGGGATCGCTGCGATCCTGGCCATCGCCTTTCTGCTGTCCAATGGGAAAAAGCGCATCAAATTGCGCGTGGTGGGCGCCGCCTTTGCGCTTCAGGCGCTGATGGCGCTGCTCGTGCTGCGCACGGATTTTGGCGTTAGCGCGATTGAATTTATGTCGAACGGCGTGATCGCCTTGCTCAGCTATTCTGTGCAGGGGATTGAGACCCTGTTCGGCCCGATGGACAGCAACCCCTTTGCCAACACGTTCCTGATCGCGGCCTTGCCAGTTATCGTGTTCTTCGCGGCGCTGGTTTCGATCCTCTATTACCTTGGCATTATGCAGCGGCTGGTGCGCTGGCTGGGCGGGGCGATTGGCTGGTTGACCGGGATCAGCAAGGTTGAGGCGCTGGGCAGCGCGGCGAACATCTTCGTCGGCCAATCGGAAAGCCCGTTGGTCGTGCGGCCTTATCTCGCCGCTCTGCCGCCATCACGATTGTTCACTTTGATGTGCGTTGGCATGGCCGGGGTCGCGGGCACAATCCTTGCGGCCTATGCCTCGTTTTTGGGCGATGAGGCGGTGCCGTATTTGCTGGCAGCGGCGTTTATGTCCGCGCCGGGCGGCATTCTGATGGCGAAGATCATCATGCCGGATGATCCGGAAGAGGCGGCGGCGCACGACGCCCTGATTGCCGATGCGACCGTGTCGGAGACCTTCGAAGAAGGCGAAAAACCCGCCAATATCATCGAAGCGGCGGCGCAAGGCACCACCACTGGCGTAAAGCTCGCCGTGGCCGTCGGCGCGATGGTGATGGTGTTTGTCGCTCTGGTTGCGCTGGCCAATGGTCTGCTCGGCGGGGTTGGCGGCTGGTTCGGCTATCCCGACATCTCGTTCCAGCAATTGCTCGGCTATCTGTTCGCGCCGGTGATGTTCCTTATCGGGATTTCAGACTGGGATCAGGCGCAGATTGCGGGCGGATTGTTTGGGACCAAGATCGTGCTCAACGAATTTGTCGCCTTTATTGAACTGGGCGCAGTGGAAGGTCTGACCGAGCGCAGCCGTGCGGTCGTCACCTTTGCTCTGTGCGGCTTTGCGAACTTTTCCTCCATCGCGATCCAGATGGCGGTGACGGGCGGCTTGGCTCCGAACCAGCGCCCGGTGATCGCGAAGCTTGGGCTAAAGGCGCTCGCCGCTGGTAGTCTCGCGAACCTGATGAGCGCGGCGCTGGCTGGCCTGTTCTTGCCGCTGTAGGCTGGAACAATCGCAGCATAGGTATTACGTACTGAGCTATGACTGACACCGCCCCCGATATCGCAATCGTCTCGCTCGCTCAGCCGCTGGAGACGATCTCTGACGAGCTTGGCCGCAGCTTTGCCGAATATGGCTTCGCGGTGGTGCGCGATCATGGCATCCCGCAAGAGCTGATCGACCGCGCCGAGGCGCTGTCCAAAGAATTCTTTGCGCTGCCAGATGACGTTAAGCGGGCGTATAAGATCGAGGGCGGAGGCGGCGCGCGCGGCTACACCCCGTTCGGCACGGAAAAGGCCAAGGATGCAAGCGTCCATGACCTCAAGGAATTTTGGCATGTTGGCCGGGGTCTGCCCGCGGATCACCCGCTGGCGGAGTTCATGGGGCCGAACGTTTGGCCCGCTGAAGTCGGCGGTTTTGAGGACACTTTCAGCGAGCTTTACGCCGCGTTCGAAGAGGCGGGCGGACGTGCGCTGGAGGCGATTGCACTGCACCTCGAGCTGCCGCAGGACTTCTTCGCCGCGACGGTTGAGGACGGCAATTCTGTGATGCGCCTGCTGCATTATCCGCCGCTCGGCCCCGATGCGCCAGAGGGCGCGATCCGCGCCGCTGCGCATGGCGATATTAACACGATCACATTGCTGCTGGGCGCTGAAGAGGCCGGGCTCGAACTGCTAACCAAAGCCGGCGAGTGGAAGGCGATTGACGTGCCAGAGGGCGCGCTGGTCATCAATGTCGGCGATATGCTGGAGCGGTTGACGAATGGCCGCCTGCGTTCAACCACGCACCGGGTTGTGAACCCGCGCGGACCGGCGGCGCAAAGATCACGCTATTCCATGCCGTTTTTCCTGCATTTCCGGCCTGATTACCTGATCGAGCCGCTGGCAAGCTGCGCCGACGGATCAAGCGACTCGGCCCCTGCAGAGCCAATTTCGGCGCATGACTTCCTGATGCAGCGCCTGCGCGAGATCAATCTGGCCTGATCAGCCCTCAACTGACCGAAACCATCACGAATCTAATATTTTGTTGCGCTGCAGCAACACCAGCCCTCTAACCTGCAGGAATCCGCGAGTCCTGCGGTGGAAAACTCTTTCCTGATCGCAGTCTGCCAGCCGAGCAGTGGATAGCGTAACGCAATTGTCACAAATCGGTCTTTTTAGCGTCCCGCAACGGCCCTAATGGGGGGCGTGTTCACATCCATCCACTGTGATCAGGGGACCCTACTAATGAAACTCAAGTATCTTTTGGCAGCGAGCGTCGTCAGTCTCTCAGCCGCCGCAACTATCGCAGCGCCAGCCGCCGCACAAAGCATTACATCCGGCATCGAAGGCTCGGTAATCGACGTGAGCGGCAACGCGCTTCCAGGTGCGACCGCAACCATCACCGATACGCGCACCGGCGCCGTTCGTGACGTAACCGCAGGCGCAGATGGCAACTTCCGCGTCGGCTCACTGCCGCCCGGCGGCCCATACACGGTGACTGTCACCGCACCTGGCTACGAAGGTCAGACGGTTGAAGACGTGTTCACCAGCATTTCCGGCAACACCGCATTCCGCTTCACCCTCGAAGCAAGCGCAGCCGGCGGCAGCGACAATGTCATCATCGTGACCGGCGCCCGCGCTGGCGTGACCCAACTCGCTGTTGGTCCAGGCACCGCTTTCGATACGCAAACGCTGGAAAACTTTCCATCGATCACTCGCGACGTTCGCGACATCATCCGCATCGACCCTCGTGTCAGCCTTGAGCAGAGCAACGACGTTGATCGCATTTCCTGCCTCGGTGGTAACGATCGCGGCAACACCTTCACCGTTGACGGTATCATCCAATCGGACGTGTTCGGCCTGAACGGCACGCCGTTTGCGGCACGTAACTCGCTGCCGCTGCCATTCGACGTTGTTGAGCAAACCTCGGTTGAATTCGCTCCGTTCGATGTCGAATATTCCGACTTCACCGGTTGTCTCGTGAACGTTGTTACCAAGGCCGGTACCAACGAGTTTAGCGGTTCGGCGTTCTACACCTATTTCGATGAAGGTCTTCAGGCCGACACGCTCGAATTCGCAGACGGCGAAGTTCAAGAAATCAATGCCGGCCGCGAAGAGCGTTGGGGTGCCACACTTTCTGGCCCGATCATCCCTGATCGCTTGTTCTTCTCGCTCGGCTATGAAGAAGTAACGATCGCTGACGGTTACAACGATGGCCCAATTGGGTCCGGCGCAGCCAATGAAGTGCCGTTCGCAACACAAGCACAATTTGATGAGTTCGCGCGTATCGCCCGCGAAGTCTACGGCCAAGAAGTTGGCGAACTGCCAACGACCTTGCCTGAAGGCAACGTGCGTTACTTCGGTCGTCTCGACGCGATCATCAACGATGATCACCGCCTCGAGGCTACCTACCAACGTCTCGAAGAAACCAATGTCGAATTTGATGGTGGCGGAAACACGCTGACCGGCATCAATTCGTTCGAAGATGAAGGCACGGTTTCGGACTACTACTCTGTCCGTCTGTACTCAGACTGGAGCGACAAGGTCTCGACCGAATTGCGTCTCAGCCGCGCAGACGTCGCTGACGTTCAAGGTCCGGTTGGCTTCGGTGAAGCCCAATCAGACGATCCAACTGTTCGCCTCGTGGTTGGCCTGCCCAACGCAACCAATCCGGATGTCATCGCGGCAGTTGGTGCTGACGAAGCTGATAACGGCGGTTTTGCCACGGGTCCTGGTATTTTCCGTTCAGCCAACGCGCTGAATACGCGGATTGATCAGGCGCGTTTCGTTCTGAACTATGACGCTGGTGATCACCAGTTGAAGTTTGGTGCGGAAATCAACGACCTCGAAGTGTTCAACCTGTTCGCGATCAACGCAACGGGTACATTGTTCTTTGACGGTCTTGCCGACTTCGAAGCTGGTCTGCTTGCCAACGGCACCGGCGGCGATTTCGACGGTCCCGACGAGATCATCGAATCTGGCGCAGGCGGCGGTACGATCCGCACCGGTATTGATGGCGACATCAACAATGCTGCTGCACAGTTTGGCCGCACGGTTTACTCTGTCTTTGTTCAAGACGATTGGTCTGTAAACAGCCAGCTTGACGTAACAGCCGGTGTTCGCGTCCAGCTCTATGAAGGCGATGCGCCTCGGAACAACCCGCTGTTCGTACAGCGGCTCGGTTTCAGCAACAGCGTCTCATTCGGCTCGATCGATCCTGTTGTGTTGCCGCGTCTTTCTGCGACGTACAACTTCGACAACGAGGGCTTCTTCTCAAACACCAGCGTAACCGGCGGCATCGGCGTATTTGCTGGCGGCGACCCGGTCGTGTTCTTCTCTAACGCATTCTCGAACGATGGTTTTGCATCGGTCAACGGAAACACCGGAGATTGCGATGCGGCTGAACTGACCACTGATCCGGTTACTGGTCAGATCTCCGTTGTTTCTGGCGGTGCTTTCACCGGCTTCCCGCAGTGTGCGATTAACGCTGGCGCGGATGGTGCGGCCGCTGGTGGCGGTGAAGTTCAGAACATCGATCCTGACTTCAACATCCCAACCGCAGTGCGCGCCAACATCGGCTTCGCCACTGACGTTGGCACCGAGACCGGGTTCTTCTCGAACTGGAAGCTCAACGTCGATTACATCTACACGCGCTTCAACGACACGCTGGCTATTCGCGATCTCTTGCAGGTTGTCGATACTCGCCAAGCGTTGGACGGATTCACTGTAGATGGTCGCCCGATCATCGCAGCGATCGATCCTCTTGCGGATAACTGCAACGCGACGTTTGATCGTGATGCGGGCACGTTTGTGGGCGTAACAGACCCGTGCTTCTCCACGGGTCTCGATGAGTTCTTGCAGCTCACCAACGGTCCAAGCTTTGACAGCCACAACCTGTCATTCATCTTGAGCAAGCGTTTCAGCGAAGGCCTGTTCACCGAGAATGGCGGCGTAAACATCAATCTCGGCTATGCCTTCAACGACAGCGAGCAGACCATCAACTCTCGCTCCGCTACGGCAGGCTCGCAGTTTGACGGCACCGCAGTGTTCGATCCGCAAAACCCGGCTGTATCTCAGTCTGGCTTTGAAACGCGGCACAACTTCACGCTGTCGATGTTCTTCCGTGAAGAGTTCTTCGAAGGATACGATACCGGTCTCGGCATCTTCTTCCGTGCTTCGGAAGGCCGTCCGTACAGCTTGACCTTTGATGATGGCTTCCCGGACTTCCGTGACAGCGGTTCTGCCGAAGAGAACATTCTGGCCTACATCCCAACGGGAATCGACGATCCAAATCTCTCACCACTGAGCGATTTTGATGATGTTGCGTTGTTCCTTGATGCCATCAATGGTGGCGACAGCATCGTTAGCAACTTGAACTGCGAGTTTACGCCAGGTCAGACCATTCGTCGTAACACCTGCCGTAACCCATGGTTCTTCGATGTCGACTTCCGCTTGAGCCAGGAACTGCCATTCATCGGCAGCCTCACCGGCATCAAAGACGACCGCATCGAAGTCTTCGCTGACTTCTCGAACTTCCTGAACCTGCTCAATGGCGATTGGAACGTTCGGCGCTCACTCGGCGACTTCGATGGCCGCGTAGCTTTGCTTACCGGCGAATTCGATGATCAGGGGCGCTATGTTCTGGAAGACTTCCGGGCCTTTGAAGGCGAAGCGTTCACCGCCATCAACAGCAGCATCTGGCGCATCCAAGTTGGCGCACGCTACGAATTCTAATTCGTCGCTAACCGACTAGCTAAACAAGCGGCGGGGCCTCAGCGGGCTCCGCCGTTTGCGTTTGGGGGCAGGGTCAGGCGCGGGAGCTGCTGCTTCGGGGTTCGGATTGATCGCGGTCCTCAGCAATGCTGAGGGCATCTCGCAGCAGGTTGAGCTGCGCCGCAGGATCAAAGTCACCGCGCAGCGCTTGCTCCAGCATGGCGGCTCTGTCGCCCAGTTCTGCCTCGCCGAACATGGCGGCGGTGCCGGCCAATTTGTGCAGCAATTGCAGGAGTTCGTCCTTGCGCTCTGCATCAAAACCGCCGCGCTTTAGCGTATTTCGCAGCGCTTCTAGCGCCTCCTCGCGGCGAGCCTCCCAACGCTCAATCAGAGCGGGCGAATGCGACTGGAATTGCTCGCTAGGCGGGGCAGGAAAGTCGATAACTTGCGATTCCTCGGTCAGCTCCGGCTCTGGGTGGCATGCGGCTTCGCTTTGTTGGTCTGAGGCACGCTGCGCCCCGGGCGCGTCCTCGTATTCCGCAGGAGTGCTTTCCTCGACGATCCGGGTTGGCAGCCAGCGCTGAAGAGCGCGCGCCAATTTCGCGAATTGCAGCGGTTTGGCGAGGTGCGTTTGCATCCCAGCGTCGCGCGCCGCCGCAATGTCTTCGGGAAACACATTGGCGGTGAGCGCAATGATTGGCAGGATGTCGCCGCCAATCCCTTCGCCTCGGATCGCGCGGGTGGCGGCATAGCCATCGCAGCCCGGCATCTGCACATCCATCAGCACAAGGTCATAGGGATCGCCGCGCAGGAATGCGTCGATCACCATCGCGATGGCTTCATTGCCGTCATGCGCGATCGAGACATTCTGGCCGCATTGCTCCAGCATTTCGGTGACCAGCAGACGGTTCACATCGTGATCTTCTGCCAGCAAGATCCGCGTGCCGCGCGGTAATTGCTCCGGCTTTGCCAGATCCAAGGCGGGCTCAATTTCTGGCAGAGGTTGCGCCTTGGAGAACGGCAGTATCAGCGTGAAGCATGAGCCGCGCCCGGGTTCGCTTTCCACCTCTAGGGTACCGCCCAGCAATTCTGCGAGCTGGCGGCTGATCGAGAGGCCGAGGCCCGTTCCCCCGAAACGGCGCGCGGTGGTGCTTTCCCCCTGAGTGAACGGCTTAAAGATACTGCCTAGAC
Source organism: Erythrobacter sp. S249 (assembly GCF_057364975.1). Classification (NCBI taxonomy): domain Bacteria; kingdom Pseudomonadati; phylum Pseudomonadota; class Alphaproteobacteria; order Sphingomonadales; family Erythrobacteraceae; genus Erythrobacter; species Erythrobacter sp. S249. The sequence continues at coordinate 2,300,939 of NZ_CP200287.1, forward strand.
GCTTGGCACTGATGCCAATGCCGGTGTCGAGAACTTCTATGACGATCTGCCCGTTCTCAATCCGATAGCTGACTGTGACGCGGCCGAACTCAGTGAATTTGATCGCATTGGCGATAAGGTTGAGCACGATTTGCCGCACCCGAAGGCCATCTGTTGTGACCCAGGGCTCTCCCGCATCGCTTTCGAAATGCAGCTCCAGGCCTTTTTTCTCAGCGCTGGGGCGGTGGAGTGCCGCGCATTCCTCCAGCGTGGCGTCGAGGTCCAGCGCTTGCTCGTCGATGGTGATTTCCCCGGCTTCGATCTTGGAGAAATCAAGGATGTCATTGAGGAGCAACATCATGGAACGGCCCGATTGCACAATCAGATCGACATTGCGGCGTTGCTCAGAATCAAGCTCACTTTGCAAGGTAAGCTCAGCAAAGCCGAGCACGCCGTTCATTGGGGTGCGGATTTCGTGGCTCATATTGGCGAGAAATTCTGATTTCGCGCGCGCTGCACGTTCCGCCTTGCGCCGGGCGCGGGTGAGAAGGAGTTCAAGCTCCACCCGCTCTGTGACATTGCGAGCGGACACCACAATGCCTTCGCGCTCTCCGGTTTCCGGGCTGTAAGCGACCGCGCATTCCGCCTCGATAAAGACCGGCAGCCCATCGTCGCTGTCGGTAAAGCGCCGGTAAGTGAAGCGCTCATTCTCGCTAACGCCGGTGATGAGGCGCTCCTGTGCCTCAGAGATGAGTTCGCGCGATTCCTCGTGGGTTCGCTCGCTGGGACGCTTGCCGATAAAGTTCTCTGGCGGCTCCCCCATCACGGTTGCAACCGATGGCGAGGCATAGGTGCAGCGGCCCTGAAGGTCGAAACACATCAAGGCATCGGTTGTGTTCTCAGCCAGTAGGGCCAGCTCGCGTTTGCCCTGTTCCAGCTCCTCCATCATGCGTTCTCGCCCGGCCAGAATGACGGCAACGGGAAGGCCAGTGAGGAAGTTTGCCGCGACAAATGCCTGGAGCAAATGCGCCTGCATCTGAGGGGATACGCCGGCTGCGGCGATGGGGCCATAGCCGCTCCAGGTCATAGTCATGGCGACAAACGCCAGCAGGGCGACGAAGATCGCGGTCCCTGTGTTGCCCAGACGAAAGGCGTGCAGCAAAGTGATTGGCGGGATCAGGAACAGCAGCGGATAGCTGGGCTGGTAAAACACCATAAAAGCGCATCCACAGCCCGCCACCAACATGACTGATCGCTCGACCAGCTGCGAATTGGTGGGGCGTTGAAAGTTGCGAATGGCGTCATGCAGCAACAAAGCCGTCGGCACGATCAGCACCATTCCCAGACTGTCGGTGAGGAACCATGTCTGCACCGTCTCCTTCATCGCCGCCATATTGGGCACCATCGCCAGGACAGCGACGAATGAAGACAGAAATGGGCCAACCAACCCGCCAATCAGGACGATTTTCGCCAAATGCTCAAGGTTGGTCATGTCCGGGCGCAAACCGCATGCCAATCTTACCAGGAAGACAATGCTCGCAATGTCGACGATATTGGCCGCGGCAAACACCAGTGGCTGATGAATGGGAAACTCGGGGCTGAAATTGCTGACAAAGCCCGACACAAAGATCGCGGCGAGCAACAGGATTTCGTTATTCAATCGGGCGCGCAGCAGGAATGCAACCGCGACCGCATTGGGCAGCCAAATTTTGGCGAGCGCGCCGCCAAATCGCGACAGCTCCAGGCTTAGGACTGCGAGGGCTGCAAACACGACAAAGCCCATCGCCGCGGCCACCACGCTGCGGCGGTCGATTGCGCCAATCGCAAAGTAAGCCAGACGCGCCGGCTCTTGGGTTTTTACTGCGTGCACGTGGCTTGCACTCCATCGCTAACCCTTGAACAATGGCGTATAGAGCATACTGCCGCGTTCGAAGTGAGATGCGGGCAAATACTTAGAGGCGCAAAGGACAGCGGGGAGGTTATGGCAAAAGCAAACTATGCGGCGCGTCGCCGCCGGCCGCGTTGGCCATTGCTGGTGCTGATTGTGCTGTTGCATGTGGTCGCGCTTTACGGCCTTGCGCGGGCGTTTGCGCCGGATTTAACCGCATCGGTTGAACGCAGCGTGGTCTCCACCTTCTCGGTGACGATCACAGCCCCGCCGGACCCCCCGCCGCCCGAAAACGAGCCTCAGCCGGATGAGGGCGCGCAAGGCGATCCCGGGCGGCAGGCGGTGCCAAAACCCGTTACTGCGCCGACGCCTAAGGTGCCGGTCAAGCAAGACCAGCCTCAGCCGCGCGCTTCCTCCACCGGCACGGCGGTCAATTCTGGCGCGCGCGAAACCGGCGATGGCACGGGCGCAGCGGGCAGCGGCCTTGGCACGGGCAGCGGCAATCAGGGCGGCGGGCAGGGCGGCATTGCGGTCAGCAAGCCGGTGCACATCTCAGGCTCGATCAACAATGCGCGCGATTATCCAATTCCAGAGGGCGGGCGCAATGCGCGCCGCGGCACCGAAGTGATTGTGAAAGTGACGGTTGGGACCGACGGACGCGCGCGCAATTGCTCAGTCTATCGGGCAAGTCCCGATCCAGAGGCTGATCGCATCACTTGCCAGCTGGTCGAAGGCAGGCTGGGGTTCCGGCCTGCTCAGGATGCCAGTGGTAATCCTGTTGCAGCGCCGTTTTATTGGCGGCAAAGGTGGTTCTAATGTTTCGGTTACCCATCGTTAGTCCCTCCCGAGCTAAGCCGCCCACACAATGACCTCAGCCAAAATCCACCCTGTTATCTTGTGCGGCGGCGCGGGCACCCGGCTGTGGCCGGTGAGCCGCCGGGACAAGCCCAAGCCGTTCCTGCCGCTGATTGGCGAGACGACCTTGTTCCAGCAGGCGATTGAGCGGACCAGCGACGCCGGCCAGTTTGCAGCGCCCTTGATCGTGGCGGGTGAGGCGCATGCGGATCTGATTGAGCAGCAATTGGCCGACATGTCCTGCACCGCCAATCTGATCATTGAACCTGCGGCGCGCAACACGGCACCGGCGATAGCGCTGGCTGCAGCGCGGCTCGACCCGGCGGCGATCATGCTGGTGTGCCCGAGTGACCATCACATCGCCGACACTGCGGCTTTCTGCGCGGCAGCGAGCACTGCCGCTGAGCTGGCGGAGAATGATTACTTGGTCTCCTTCGGTATCGCAGCGGACCGCCCTGAAACGGGCTATGGCTATCTCAAACGCGGCGAGCCCTTGCCAGGCAGTTTTGCGATTGAGCGCTTCGTTGAAAAGCCGGATTTGACGACCGCGCAGAGCTATCTCGAAAGCGGCGAATACAGCTGGAATGGCGGAATTTTTGCCTTTCGCGCAGGCGCATTTCTGGATGAATTGGCCCGGCATCGCGCGGATATGGCGGCGCTGGTCCGCCGCGCTGTCGATGATGGCCGCGAGGACGGTTCGCGGTTCAATCCGTCGAGCGACGCCTTTGCGGCGATCACCGGAGAATCGGTCGATTATGCGGTGATGGAAAACACCGCGAGCGCGGCAATGGTGCCCGCCGATATGGGCTGGTCCGACATTGGCAATTGGGCCGCATTGCACGATGCCCTGCAAGGTGATGCGGGCGGCAATGTCGCACCAGAAAACAGCGAACTTGCTGATTGCACAAATGTTCTCGCGATCAGCGATGGGCCGCGCATTTCGGCAATTGGTCTTGAAGATGTGTGCATCATCGTCGATGGGGACGAGGTCTTGGTGACCACGCGCGATGGCGCGCAAAAGGTCGGCAAACTCTCAGGACCCAATGAGCAATGAGCGCTACCCCACAGACTGATCATGCCGCGCGTAAGCCGGAGCGCTTCGCACGCAAGCTGGCCACGCGTCGGGTCGAGAAAGTGTGGGGGCGAACCAATCTGCCAGCGCCGTTTGATCGCCGTGCGGTTGCGCGTAGCAAGGGGCCGGATGGACGGCCCATGCTGGTGGGTGAGGTGTGGTTTGAGCCGCCGCCAGAGCTCGAGCAATTGCTGGTCAAATACCTTTTCACCAGCGAGAAATTGTCGGTTCAGGTGCATCCCGGCGATGATGATGCTGAGGGTGATGAAGCGGGCAAGGATGAGTGCTGGCTGGTGCTGGATGCAGAGCCGGGCGCAAAGCTGGCGATTGGCTTTGAAAAGCCGGTCACATCTGAGCAAATGAGAGAGGCCGCGATCAGCGGCGATATTGAGGATCTGCTTACCTGGTATGAGGCGAAGGCGGGCGATCTGTTCTTTCTGCCAGCGGGAACGGTCCATGCAATCGGACCGGGTTTAAAGCTGATTGAAGTCCAGCAGAACAGCGATACCACGTTCCGCCTGTATGATTACGGACGCCCGCGCGAGTTGCATTTGGAGCGCGCGATGGCGGTTGCGAGCGGCGGCCGGTACGATGCCAGCCATAAGGGTACAGTCGCGGCGCGCGGGCAGGTCTTGTTTGATGCGCCGCATTTTCGGGTCGACCGGGTTGAAGGCGCTCCGGATGCAGAGACTTGCGCAGCTCTGGGTGGACCGATCCTGGTGCTGCCGATTGAGGGCGAGGTTACGTGGGGCGCCGAGGTGGCAGATGATGCTCGAGACACCCGCGCCAAAGCGGGCGAATGCGTGGTCGCAAGCGGTCTTGAACTGTTCGATTTTTCAGCTGCCAAAGTGACCTTGGTTGTGAGCGCCAAGTAGGCTTAGGCGCGCTAGCCTAGGCCTCGCTCACTCCAAGCACGTGGCTGATATCTTCGCGGCCATAGGGCTTTCGCAAGAGCCCGTCTGCGCCGATTTCGTCCAGCTGGTTTTCCATCTCGCCATAGCCGGTTGCGAGCACGAATGGCACGCCAGCCTCGCGTAGGGCGCTCGCCACCGGGGCGCTGGATTCGGTGCCGAGGTTAAAATCGAGGATCGCAAAGTCTGGGCGCCGCTTGCTCAGCTCATTCAGCGCACCGTCGACGCTGCTTGCGACCGCGACATGCTCCACACCCAGGCGTTTGAGGCTTTCCTCGGTGTCGAGTGCGATGATCATGCTGTCTTCAACCAGCAGAACCGATTTGGGCAATTTGGCAAGCTGCGCCGCCTTGGCGGCCGCAATCTTGCGTTCTTCTTCGGTGATATATTCTTCGGCTTGCGCCTCAGCCTGCGCGATAAAGTGCGCTGGAATCACAAATTTCGCTTCTAGGCCGGTGAGCTTAAAGCGGACATCGGCCTCTCCCTTCAGCTCATAGGGGATCGAGCGTTCAATGATCGTCGAGCCAAACCCGCGCCGCGTTGGCGGCTTGACCGGCGGCCCGCCTTGTTCCTTCCAGTGAATTTCCAGATCGCCGCTGGTGGTGTGGTCGAGATCAATCGAGAGCTTGCCATGGCTATCACACAGGCTGCCATATTTGGCCGAATTGGTGACCAGTTCATGCACCACCAGCGCGAGCACGGTGTAGGCCTCTGGCTTGATCAGGACTTCCTCACCGTTCAGCATCAGCCGGTCGCGTTTCTCGTTGAGATAGGCCTGCAGCTCCGTCTTCAGCAAAGCGGACAGCGGCGCGGGCGCCCAATTCTCTCGCGTGATATTGTCATGCGCGCTGGCCAGCGCATTGATCCGGCCGCCAATGATATGGCTGAAATCAATGATGCTGCTGGCGTCATGTTGAGACTGGTTCACCAGGCTGCGGATCAGATTAAGGATATTGCGCACGCGGTGATTGAGTTCTGAGATGAGCAGCTCTTGCTGTTCCTGTGCCCGGCTGCGTTCGCGCGCGACTTCGTCTGTCATGCGCAAGATCACTTCGAGCAGGGTCACCCGCAGGCTCTCGGCGATTTGCAGCTCTGGCTCGGTCCACTCCTCGCTGGTGCCCTCTATCTCACTGCGCCAAGCTGCAAAGCTGCCGCGTGGCTCCAAGCGCTCACCCTTTGCAGCTTTCGCCTTTTCGGGATCGCCCGCCCAGGTGACAACCCGTGTGAGCGGCCTGCGCCACAGCACCAGAAAGTCGCGCGGCGCACGCGAGATCGGCAGGAACAGCGCCCCGCCGGCCACATCCTGCAATTCCTTCGCCGCCGGAATTTCGTCTTTGAGCGTATGGGTGGAGATAATTGTGCTGATCGCCGCGCTGTTGAGCGCGGGCAGCAGCGAGCGAAACTGCTCTTCACTCGGCGCGATCCCGCTGGAGGTGTAGACCCCGTCGACCATCACGGATGAGCCATCATGCGGGATGACGTTCTTGAGCAGCTCGTGCAGCATCGGCAGGTTCTGGCTGAGCGATGCGCCACCGGCCAAGCGGACCATCAATTGATCGTGCAAAGCCTGCCCGCGCTTGCGTACCTGATCCGCCTCATCGATCAGGATCCGGTCGAGCATCAGCGAGAACATTTGCGAGAACATCTCTCCCACCGTGCGCAGTGAGAATGCGGGCACACGCGGCGAACAATGGTGGCCGGAGATCAGCCCCCACAGCTTGCCCTGTCGCACGATGGCAATCGAGAATGACGCATCCACGCCCATATTGACGAGATATTTCATGTGCATGCGCGAATGCGCGCGCAGCACGCTCATCGATAGATCGAGCGGTTCGCCCGTTACGGCCACCTCAGGCTCGATCGGCACTGGCTCTGCCTTAGTGTCGCTGATTATGCGGAAGCGATTGCGCTGAAACAGGTCGCGCGCCTGCTGAGGGATGTCGGCGCGCGGATATCTAAGCCCCAGGAATGGCTCCAGGTCGCTGCGCTTTTCCTCGGACACAACTTCACCGCTGCCATCATTTTGAAAGCGGTAAACCATCACCCGGTCATAGCCGAGCATTTCGCGCACCAGCTTTGCCGCGTGATCGCACAGTGTTTGCACATCGCGCAGCGGCTCCAGCTTAGAGATCAGCGGGCCGATGAGCGCCAGATGTTCGGTGTATTTGTCCGTTTCATGCGGTTCAAATTCGATGATGATCTTCGGGCCAGCAGAGTGCAGCGCGATATCAAACAGCTCACCGCCCGCGCTCAGGCGAACGCCAAACAGCCGCTCCACCTGATCGACCTGTGTGACGCGGCCAATCCCTTCGCGCAGAATTTCGAGCGCGCGCGGCTGAAAGATCGCGGCGAGCTCCTCGCCTGGCTCCGGGTTCTTCTCAAGCCCCAAAAGCTCGGCGCAATTGGCGGAGCGATGCGCGATGTACCAGTCGGAATTGAGCGCGATCAGCCCGCCAAAGGGTTGGACAGCGGCGATGTGGTGGATCGCCTCGCGGTCGCACTCGGTCAATTCCTGCTCAGTTGCGGAGAAGCTCATACGGGCTCTTTCGTCGTCTTGGGTTTTGCGCCGGCCTGGTGGCTCTCATTGGCGCAGTCTTCGGATGGTATCAGTGTGTCGTCTGCGCCAGCGTCATCAAGCATCGGGGGCGTTTCTGGGTCGCAGACTGGTGCGCAACTGTCTTGTTCCGCCTTAGCTTCACCGCGCTGCTTCGCCACAGCGATGAAATGCGCGAATGTCGCTTGCGCGGCCTCAGTCGCCGCATTGGCTGCCTCGGCGCTGGTCGGTGCCTCAATGCCGGGCCGCATCGCGTTCCAGAAGGCGAGCATAGCGTCATCGCCCAGGAATTTACTGGGCCAATCATCATGTCCATTGCGGCGAAGTTCGTGCAGGATCGAGCGGTTGCCCAGGGATGATCCAGCCAGCACCCAAGCGACGCCTAAAATGCTGGCCTGTGCATGAGGTCCGGCGATGTTAAGTTTGAAATCAGATGTATTTGCGGGAAGCTCCACGCAAAGCGCGTCCAGATCAGAGGCGATCAAAGGAGATTGCGGGGGTGGGCAAAGTCCCTCAGGGGCATGGGCTTCCAACCAATCTTCCACGGGGCGCCGCGCAGCATGTTGCAGGCTAAGAAAGGCAGCGTAATCGACCGAGGTGGTCCAGCCAGTGGCCGCGCGCATCGCCTCATCAAGCTGGTCGTGCGTATGGGCCGTCGCCTCGCGCAGGATTGCCCGCAGACTTTTGGTATCGGTAGGCTGCTCGATAGCGAATGCTCCCCGTAGCGGCCGCGCCATTCACCATAAAATAGGCGCAGCACGAGCGCTAATGGCAGGAAGTTATCGCTGGCGCAAATGCTTGGTTGAGATGATCCATCCGATCTGGATCAAATTAAAGTACAGTATTCAGATCGATTGTGCCAAACGCAAGTGAGTAAAAGATCCGGTTCAGCGCTTTTCGAGCAGTCGGCCGCCTTCTTTGCGAACGGCCTTTTCAATTAACGGTTTGGCCATGCTTAAGATTACTGGCAGTTCAAACTCAATGATCGCCTGCGTATCTTCCACTTCTACAAAGCCGGTCACACTATGGCCGAAAACACTGACTTGCAGGTCCATTCTGTCTTCATGCGGCCAAGACGTTTCGACCTCAGCCATGCCTTCGGGGAAAAATCCGCCAATTTCACCGGCATGTTCGTGCATGCGGCGGCGAACTTCCTCGCGCCCCAATTCGTGCGGCAGGGCAATCCTCATTTCGGTGTGTCCTCCAGCGCCTCAGCCCCGCCATAACGGTATTCGAGATAGCGGTCTTTGATCGCCAGATCGTCGAGCGCGCCCTCGGCCAGGCGGCGGGTCACGCGGTCTAGCTCGCCGCTGATCTTGCCAAGGCTGTCAGCCAGACGGTCATCAGCCGATTTGCCGACATGATCTTCGCGGCGCAGATGCTCCGGGATCTTGCGGTAATTGTCGATCGTCTCAGGGATGTACTCGCCCACCAGCTCGCGCACTTCGGCGACGCTGGGATGGGATTGATCGACGGTTGCCAGTTGCAGCCCCAGCGCATCCAATTGCACGCCCAGCTGGTCGACCAGCTTCACCGCCGGTGCGGGCAGAGCCGGGCGCTGAGCCTCCAGCCACAGCTCGGTGCGGGCGACCATCTGCTTGGGCTCGCCTTGCTTGAGCTCCGTGCGCTTGGGTACTTTGACCTTGGGGTATTGGCTGAGCAGATAGAAGGCACCGAGGGAGGCGATAACTGCGGCTAGAAAGCCCATTGTGCCAAGCCCACCGATAACCGCGCCCAAGAAGCCTAAGCCAACCCATAAAGCGACGACCCCAAGAACAGCGTTGCGCAAGCGCTTTAGCCAATTGGTCTTCTTTATTCCCGCCGACCCCTTACCTATGGAATCGCCGGGCCGGTGCGTGCCGCCTTCGCGCTGCACTTGCAGGCTCTTGCCCGCCGCGCTCAGGATCTGGTCCGATTGTGTGGTGGTGTCTTGCATCGCCAGCCTTAGCTATCCAGCGCCAGCAGTGACGGCTCAGAGGCGACCTTGGCCTCAGCCTGTGCTTGGCCTTCCGCGCGGGCGATATAGCCTTTCGATTTCTCGACCTCATCGGTCAGCACAGTGACGGTTTCCTTCATGCTGGCAAGCGCCTTCACCTTGAACTCGTCAACCTCGTCCATCGTGTCATAGATGTTCTGGAAGGCGCGCTGCAGCGTTTCCAGCGGAATGGTGCTGGAGGCGGCTTGCTCGTGGATTTGGCCGGTCTGCTCGCGCAGCAGCGTGCTGGTGGAATCGATAATGTCGCTGGTGGTCTGGTTGAGCGCGGTGATCTGGCCGAGCACAAGCCGCTGGTTGGTCATCGCCTGAGCCACCGTTACCGCGGTGCGCAATGCGCCCACGGTGGTGGTGCTGGCGCGGTCGACGCCTTTGACCAGCTCGACATTGTTTTTCTTCACCAGATCAAGGCTAAGATAGCCCTGAACGCTGACGGCCATTTGCGTGAGCAGATCCTGCGTGCGCTGGCGGACATAGAACAAAGCGCTCTCGCGCAGGGCTTTTGCCTTGGCCGGGTCGGTTGCATCCAGCTCATCGGCTTTCGCTTCGAGCTTTTCATCGAGCTTCTTGGCGATGTGGATCATCTGCTCCAACTCGCCCATTGCCGCCCACAGCTTTTGCCGCTCGACATCAATCGCTGCATTGTCCTCGTGCAGCTCTTTCTTGCCGGAGGACAGCCGCTCCAGGATGGCCTGAATGTGACCCTGCGAGGAGGTGTAGCTGTCAAAATAGTTTTGCAACTTGTTGCCGAAGGGGATGATGCCAAACAGCTTGCGCGGTGCCAGCAGCTTGCCCTTGCGTCCCGGATCGAGGTCTTCGACGGTGCGGCGCAATTCAGCGAGATCGGCGCCGACTGTGCCGTCGCCGTCCATTGAGCGCACGGGGCGATCGAGGAAGCGGTTGGACATGGCGGCGGCGGCGCGGATTTGCTCCTGCCCCATGCGGGTAATCTGATCGACCTTCTCGCCAAAGGCCGGTGAATTGGCGTCCTCAGCGACGAGTTCCGTTACAAAGCCGTCAACCTTCTCATCGAGCTTGGACTTCTTTTCCTCATCCACTGGCACCAGGCCTGCGGCCTTTTCAGGCGCAACCGCTGGCACGGGATCCGGCGGGCTCAACTCAAAATCGGTGGCCGTCTTGGTGGTGGTTTCCGTCGTATTCATCGGGCTTCTTCAACTCCCTGAAGTCGTGGCTTACGCCAGCCTAAATGCTGGTGGCAGCGGCTTGAACTGGCTGCATCTCTCTTACTGTATTAGTAATCTAAGACACACTATTCAAGATATTGCCTTATCGCCGGGCATGCGTCCATCCAAAAGCGCGCAGGCGATGGCTGCGTGAAAAGCGGGCTTTTGCAAGTATGCTTTTGTTTGCGCGCGTTTCCGCGTAACCGGACTGGCGTGAGCATAGAAAGACACGGACATAATCATGAGCAATAATGGGGATCGCAGGGCGGACTTGGGCGAGGACCAGGATACCGCGCGCAATACGGGGCAGGGCTCGGCCATGGCGGCGGCGTCATCGGCTGCCGGCACGTCTGCGGCTTCTAAGGCGACCGGTCACCCCGATCCGATCCCATCTAAATCGAGCTTTTCGCGGGTGCTGTTCAGCTGGCGGCGGTGGTGGCTCGAAGATGTCGTCGGCACGGTCCAGCAATCAAGCGTCATTGAGAAGCGGCGCGAGGATTGCGCGCTGTCGGAACGCTATCTGTTTATGACTGCGATGAGCGGCGGGATCGCGATCCTCGGCCTGCTGCTGTCCTCACCAGCGGTTGTGATCGGCGCGATGTTGCTCTCCCCGTTGATGGGGCCAATTATGGGGCTCGGTTTTGCTCTGGCGATTGGCGATTATGAGTGGCTGAAACAATCTGCGCGCAGCCTCGCTTGGGGCAGTGTGATGGCGGTGGCGCTGTGCGCGCTGATCGTGTTTTTCTCCCCGATCCAGACGATCACACCAGAGATCGCGGCGCGCACCCGGCCCAATCTGTTCGATCTGATGGTTGCGCTGTTTTCCGCGCTGGCGGGCGCTTATGCGATGATCCGCGGGCGTGAGGGCACGATTGTGGGCGTGGCGATTGCGACCGCTTTGATGCCGCCACTGGCGGTGGTTGGCTTTGGCCTGGCGACGTCCAACTGGACGGTCTTCTCCGGCGCGCTGCTGCTCTACGTCACCAACCTGATCACGATTGCGCTGGTCGCCTGGGCGATGGCGCGCCTCTATGGTTTCCGCCACGCGCTCAGCCAGCGGCAAACGTACTTTCAAAACCTCATGGTCGCGGTGGTCTTCATTGCACTCGCGGTGCCGCTCGGCCTGTCGCTCAGCCAGATCGCGTGGGAGGCCAATGCTCAGCGGATCGTTCGCAGCGAGATCGTCGAAACCTTCGATGATCGCTCGCGGCTTAGCGAAATGGAGATTGAGTTTAGTGGCGACGGGCTGGGCGTGAACGCCACGGTCCTGACGCCGCGCCTGCGCGCTGATGCGGAGACCGATGTTGAGCGCGCTTTGATGACGCGGCTGGGGCGACCGGTCGAGTTGACCCTGACGCAATACCAGGTTGGCACCAGCGCCAGCGCGGCTGAGGAGGCTGAAATCTCTGCCACCCGCGCAAACGAAGAGGCCGCCGCGACAGCGCGCGCAGAAAACTTGGCACAGCGATTGGCGCTGGTCGCGGGCGTTCCAGCTGAGGATGTCTTGGTTGATCGCACCCGGCGCAAGGCGATGGTGCGTTCACAACGCCTCGAAGGGGCGTCTTTGTCCGCCTATCGCACGCTGGAGCAGCGGATCGCCGCAACAGAGCCGGAATGGACAATTGAGCTGCTGCCGCCGATGGGCCGCTTGCCAAGCATCATCGCGTTTGGCGAAGATGGACCAACGCCTGAAGGTATGCAGGCGCTGAGCACGATTGAATGGGCGGCCAAGCGCATTGATATACCGGTTGTGCTGTCAGGCAATGAGGAAGAATTGATGCAGGCGTCCGAGATTCTATCCCAGCGCGGCGTTGCGCCGCAGATTGAGATCACGCGCGGCCCGGTCAATGCGCGCTGGGGTTCTCCGGGGGAATAAGGCTTTTGCCCGGTGCGGCACCGAAACTTTGTTTAGATTATCGCCGTTCGCCCTGAGCTTGTCGAAGGGCTGCTCTGTCTTTTTGGCGCAGTTACAAAAGAAGAAGGGCAGGGCTACGACAAGCTCAGCCCAAACGGTTTAGTTCGGCGCTGTTACGCAGCCAGTTCCAGCGGCACAATCTCGCCTGACAGATACAGCTTCTTCGCTTTTGCGCGGCTCAGCTGATGGCGGAAACGGTCTTCAGGCCAGCATTGCGGTGAGCCCAGGCACCGTGCGTGCTGGGCTATTCTGTCTAAATGAGCCTGCGCGCTTTCGCGTTATGCAGTCTGTTAGTGGCTAAGATTGAACAGGAACCGATACCTGTGACTACTTGCAGTATGGCTTGGAATAGCCAAGTCAGCCTGTACCACCTTCCTCGCTTGTATTGCGCTCCGTACCGACTTCAGATCCGGTACCACCAGTTGTCTGTTGATCTGCGATATTTTCACTAGTTGATCTTGGGCGTGTCTGGATTTGATCTTTCTCGATGGCGGTACGAACTAAGCGCAAAATGCTGGCCGGCGTGCAGATCATCTGGTGGTCAATCAATTCCTGTACGGCTGGATCAAATCCACTGGGTTTGTTAGCCAGCGCTTCATCTTGGTCCTCTTTTAGTTTTTTCATAGTCAGACCACGCACGGCATCGATATTGTCTGAGTCGAACAGAAATTGTTCTTCATAAAGATCAATTCCAGCGCTGGTCAGCGTAGTGCCGACAGCCAATAGGGCAAGCGCATCACTTTCTCGTCGTTCACTGCCAAAATTGATTACCGAAAAAGTTCCGGCTATTGCTGTCGTCAAAGGTTGGACAAGCCCACGAATTGCTTTTGCATTTGTCTGTCTAGATGCTTTAACAGCAAAGAAATCATTACATCGCGTCTTGACCAAGGTGAATCCGCTTTGCATCATTGCTCTCGCGTCACTTCTCTCATTACCGGCACTTGAGTGAAGGGATTTGCAAACATTGTTAGAGAAGTTGTGAGATAAATTATACTGAGCTAAATTATCTGTAGGATATTTTTTTTGGCCGTTTCCCAAGTTTATGACTTTGTTTTGTTGAAATTTTCCTTGCTTACACTGAAAGTTATCTTTGCCAACTGCACCATCAATATGAGCAAGGCGAACGGGACGAGGTGGGCCAATAAAGCCGGGCGTATTACACGCACTTAGGCCAAGGCTTGCGGCGGATGCAAGAATTATTGATTTACGAATCATTTTAGAGCCCCCTCTGTTACTACAAAGAGCGCAGAATAGTTATAGGGAGTCAACTAACTTTGTATTACAGGTTCTAAAACTTCGAATATCTTGCGTTCTGGAAAGTCAGTGCCGCAGTGAAGTATTCATACTAGAATTAAGTAGGGTAATCTGAAGAACTACGCCGCCAATTCCAGCGGAACAATCTCGCCTGACAGATACAGCTTCTTCGCCTTCGCGCGGCTGAGCTTGCCAGAGGAGGTGCGCGGCAAGGTGCGCGGCGGCACCAATTCCACGACGCAGCTCATTCCGGTGACAGAGCGGACCTTGTCGGCGATCTGTTCGCGCAGGTAAATCCGCTCCGCCGGGTCAGAAACGCGGCAATGGACCAGCACAGCGGGCGCTTCTTCGCCATTGTCGGTTTCAATCGAGAACGCAGCGATGTCGCCGTGGTTGAAGCCGGGCAACTGCTCCACCGCCCATTCAATATCCTGCGGCCAGTGGTTTTTGCCGTTGATGATAATCATGTCTTTGGCGCGGCCGACGATGAACAAATAGCCATCGGCCAAATATCCCATATCGCCGGTGTCGAGCCAGCCATCGACGAGGCAATCCTCGGTCGCTTCTTCATTGCGGAAATAGGAATGCATGACGCTGGGGCCGCGGCACCAGACCTTGCCGATTTGATGATCGCCGCGCGCATGGCCATCTTCGCCGCGAATTTCGACTTCCATATCGGGCAAGGTCTTGCCGCAATTGACAATCGCGCGGTAGCGGGCCGGGCGCGATATATCTCGCGGCGTGCCCGACAGGCGCTCTTCCTCGACCAGCTCAACCCGAATGCCTTCGCCAGGCGGCATAACGGTGACTGCCAGAACTGCCTCAGCGAGGCCGTATGACGGGGTAAAGGCGCTTGCCTTAAAGCCAGCATCGGCAAAGGCGTTGACGAAGCTTTGCATGACGTCCGGGCGGATCATGTCCGCACCATTGCCAGCGACGCGCCAGCGCGAGAGGTCAAAACGTTCTGCAACATTGCTTTGGCTTGAAATGCGACGCGCGCAAATGTCATAGCCAAAGGTTGGTGAGTAAGAGAGCGTGCCGCCTTTATTGCGGCTGATCACGTCGAGCCATGCCAGCGGACGGCGGGCAAAAGCGTCGGGCTTCAGATAGTCGCCGGAGACCTGATTGGCGATCAGCGACAGGAAACAGCCGACCAGACCCATATCATGATACCACGGCAGCCAGCTGACGCAGCGCTCGTTCTCGCCCAGCTGCATGCTGGTGGAATGGCCATAAAGATTATGCAGCAAGGCCCGGTGCGTCACCGCAACCCCGGTTGGGAAACGGGTCGAACCAGAGGAATATTGCAGATAGCAAATGTCTTCTGGATCAGCCTTCGGCAGCTCGCATTCAGGAGCCTCGCGTTTCGCAAAGTCCTCATAGCTTTCGCTGGCGCAATCTTGGCGATCCGCCGCCGCGCTTGCCATTTCAGCGATCTCTTCTGGGTAGATCAGGATCTTCGGATCGGAGCTGTTCAATTGCACAGCGAGCTGATCGATGAAGCTTTCCTTGCCGCCAAAGCTGGTCGGCAGCGGCAATGGCACCGGCCACGCGCCAACATAAACACAGGCGCAAAACAGAGCGGCAAAGTCCGGCCCAGTTTCCGCGATCAGCGCAATGCGATCTTCCTTTCCAATTCCGCTCGCGATGAGGCGGCGGGCCATGACAAGAGCGTCTTCGCGAAGCTCAGAATAGGGATATACGCGCTCTAATTGTCCACGCATATCATGGAAGTTGAGGCCCTTTTGGCTCTTCGCAGCGTAGTCAATGGCGTCGTTGAACGTATCGAACTGCGCTCTGATGCGCGGCAATTCGCAATCATTCGGCGTCGGCGTCAATGCGGCGTCGGTCATAATTTTCTAGCGAAACCCGTCAGTTACAGCGCGGCACAGCACGCCAAATCCCGTCTGCGTTACGCGCTGGACATCATATCCAACACGCTTCACACTTAGGTATTTGATAACGAGTGTGGCACGAATAAGGCAAGATGGTTTCAAAAGATACCAAAGCGTTCTCGTCGCCCGGCGCTAAAAAGGGCGCAAGAAACGACCGAGCGAGCCGTAAACGCCGTCCGCTCGACGAAACTTCCTTGCGTGATTTGGCACTTTCTTATGTCGCTCGCTTTGCGACCAGTGGGGCGAAACTTGAGGCCTATTTGGCGCGCAAAATTCGCGAACGCGGCGTCGCGGGGGCGGAAGACGACGAAGACGGCGCTCAGCTCCGGCTCGATGTGCGCGCGATTGTCGAGAGGCTGATCGAGCTCGGCTATGTCGACGATGCGGCCTACGCCAAGGCAAAGAGCCGCGATATGATGGCGCGCGGCCTTGGCGCGCGGCGGGTGGATCAAGCGCTGTATGCGGCAGGCATTGAAGAAGGCGTGCGCAGCGATCAGGCGCCGAGCGAGGCAGCGGCCCGGCATGCGGCGATATTGCTCGCAAAGAAACGCCGCTTTGGCCCGTTTTGCCAGAAAGACATGGACCCCAAGCTGCGCGAAAAGCAGATTGCAGCAATGTTAAGAGGCGGGCATGACTTTGCCGCCGCGCGCTTTATTATCAGCGCTGAAAACGAGGAAGAGATCGAACAATGGTTAGCCGAGGCGCAGGACGAGGACGACGAGAGCCGGGAATTTGGCCGCACGGGCGGGGGGCTGTGGTGAGATCTGCCGCGTTCGTGCTCGCAGCCATGCTGACTGCATGTTCGCCCGCTGAAGCCGGGCCAGAGGCTGCGGGCAGCCAATCGGCTAGCGGCGGCGCCGATACGGCGCAGGCAAGCAATGAGGCCGTGCGCTATCATCCGGTCTCAACGCTGCAGGTGATCGATGTCACCATTGAAAGCGCGGCCGGCACGCATGTGTTCAACACAGAGCTGGCCATTACCCCGCAAGAACAAGCGCGCGGACTGATGTTCCGCACGGAGCTGGGCGATGATGAGGCGATGCTGTTCCCGTCTTACCCGCCAGAGCAGCGCAGCTTTTGGATGAAGAACACGCCGCTCTCGCTCGATATCATCTTCATCGGGACCGATGGCCGGATCACCAATATTGCCGCCAACACCGTGCCTTATTCGCTCGAATCAGTGCCTTCAAAAGGGATCGCCAGCGCTGTGTTTGAAGTGCGCGCGGGCCTGTCAGAAGAGCTGGGGATCAAGCCGGGTGACGCCGTTACCTACAAGCTGCCAGAGTAACCTGCGCTCTGGTTGGCGCGCGAAGGGCTACGAGAATGCCCAAATCCGCGTGCTGAGGCGCTTGAAGCCAGCCTCGAATCATACTAATCGCTTCGCCCATGGGATTATTCGGAAAAATCTTCACTTGGTGGGACGGCGCCACCATCGGCACGCTTCTGTGGTCTGGCCGCAATGGCGAGCACGTTGGCAGCGATGCGCAGGGCAATAAATATTATCGCCAGAGCAAGAACCCGCGCGCGGATGGCAAGCCTGATGGCTCCAACATCAGCCGCGAGCGGCGCTGGGTGATCTACAATGGCGCCAACGATTCCAGCCGGGTGCCATCAGAATGGCACGGCTGGCTGCACGGCTCGTTTGATGACGTGCCAGAGAGCAATCTGCCCCCGGCGAAGATTTGGGAAGCGGATTACACCCCGAACGCCACCGGCACAGCCCAAGCGTACCGCCCGCAAGGCGCGCTGGAAAAAGGCGGCAAACGCGCCCGCGCTGTCGGAGATTACGAGGCGTGGACCCCAGAGGGGTGAGCCTGATGCGCGCGGCCTTCATTCCCGTCTTGGCGCTGGCCTTGGCTGCGTGCGACAGCGGCGCTCCTGAAGCGGAGCCTGCCGCCCGCGCGACCGAAGTGCCCGAAGGCTTGGAAGGCTCTGAAGTTTCCGAAATTGACGTTGAGGAAGTCGAGGGCGCAACCCCGATGACCGAACGCGTGGCGACCATTGGCCTGCTGAACAAGCGCAACAATGTAAGCCAGGATTTTGAGATTAAGCCCGGTGAGACCCGCCGTTCTGGCCCGGTCGTAATCCGCTTGCAGGCGTGTGAGCGCACCGCTCCATGGGAAATGCCGCAGGAAACCGGCGCCTTTGTCCAGTTGCTGGTGCAAGAACGCGGCTCAGATGATTTCGGTACGGTCTTTTCCGGCTGGCTGTTCAAGAACTCGCCCAGCCTGAATGTGGTCGAGCACCCGGTCTATGACGTCTGGGTCAAAGACTGCGCGATGGCCTTCCCTGGCGAAGAGTGAGGCGGGGAATGAATGCCGGGATCGGCGAATTCTCTAAACGCTTGATTGAGACGGAGCCGAGGCGGCGCCTCGCGGGCTTGCTCGACCAATTTCAGATAGTCTGACTGGGGCATTTCTACCGCGCCCAAAGAGGCGAGATGGTCGGTCATGAACTGGCAGTCGAGCAGCTCATATCCCGCGTGCCGCAGCAGCGCGACGAGCCACACCAGCGCAACCTTGCTGGCATTGTCCGCGCGCGAAAACATGCTCTCCCCGCAGAACACCCGGTCGAACGATACGCCATAAAGCCCGCCTGCGAGGACTGGCGCGCTGGAGTCGCCCTCGTCCTCTGGCGTGATCCAGCATTCGATCGAATGCGCCGATCCATGCGCGTGCAGCTCTTTGTAGCTGGCAATGATCCGCTCGCTGATCCAGCTTTCTGGATGGCCCGGACGCGGCGCGGCGCAGGCCTGCATCACCGCGGCGAAATCGCGGTTGAGCGTGACGGTAAAGCGATCCTGGCGCACCGTCTTGCGCAATGATTTCGACATGCGAAACGTATCGAGCGGCACAATCGCCCGCTCACGCGGCTCGACCCAAAACACATCGGGATCATCGCGCCTGTCCGCCATTGGGAAAATGCCGCTTTGATAGGCCAGCAGCAGCATGTCGGGCGGGATCGGCGGAGGGAAGGGCGAGTGCATATCGCGCCTGCCTATAGCAGGATGACAGGCGGCCTCACCATAAGTATGTTGATCTTGTGTTGCCTATCGCGATTTGCTGATCTAATGCGCAGCCCGCCCATGCAGGGGCGTAGCTCAGTTGGTAGAGCGTCGGTCTCCAAAACCGAAGGTCCAGAGTTCGAGTCTCTGTGCCCCTGCCATTTTTCCCGCATTCGAAAAACAGCACCAGCGACTCGAGCGAGTTGTGCCTGCGCGCACACGCCGTTTGGCTGGGCGGCGACCCAATGCGCCACTGAAAACTGGCCCGCCGGAGAGATTGTCGCGTTCCGACAATTATTGGCGGGTCAATTGGGGGTACACCGTAGTTGAACGGTCGTTCCTTGCGAACGACTTTGAGCCATACGAAACCCCGGCCCGGCGCGATGACAATCTCGGTAGGCCAGCAGCATGGAGCTATTCATGGAAAGGCGTCTGTCAGGTGTAATCAGCCCAAGCGTCAGCAAGCGAGATCGCTGGTCTAGCCCTAGACCATACACCGACGAGCTGCTGCGGCGGAAAAAGCATGGCCCCATCCGCTCGATGGACTGTGATGAACCTGGCGCAGGCGAACGCTTTGTTCGCTTGTTTTTCAAACGCTGAACCACGGGCCGCTTTCTCGCGGTCCGATAGCTTCTCATGTCTCATACCCTAAAAAGGGCCGGCCTGTACCTGGCAGACCGGCCCTTAATGGTTTTGGTGAAGGGATGAGGCCGCCCAGTTCAGGCGGCCTTAGCCTTAGTACTCTTCAGGCTCTTCCGGTGTGTCGGCCCGGTAGTCCTTGCCCGCTGTCTTATCGCCTTGGGCGAGCTTGAACACCACGCCCGATAGCAAGACCAGAGCCAAGAGGTTCGGCAATGCCATGGCCGCGTTTGAGATATCGCCGAGACGCCAGACCAAAGTCAGGTCGAGCGTGCTGCCGAGGTAGATTACAACGCACCACAGAACGCGCCAAATCATGTGCAAGATCTTCTCGCCGCCCCGGGTCGAGCCCGGGATACGGTCATAGATGAAGGTGATCGCGCGTTCGCCGTAATAGCTCCAGGTGAGCAGGGTGGTGAACACAAACAGGATCAGCGCAGTCGATGCGATCAGCGTTCCGATTGGAATGCTTGCGATCTCAAGTGGGAAGGCTGCGGCGAATGCGCCGGACGTCATGGCAAAGCCCTCGAGGTCCGAATTCCATGCATGTGCCACCGCGACACCGTCGCCAGTGAAGTCGCCTTGCACCGTCAGGATCACCAGCGCGGTCATGGTACAGATAACAATCGTATCAATGAACGTGCCCAGCATAGCCATGCGGCCCTGCTGCTGCGGATCGTTGGTTTGCGCCACCGCGTGAGCGATTGGGGTCGAACCCTGACCTGCCTCGTTAGAGAACAGCCCGCGCGCAACACCGGCCCTGATCGCCAGCATGATCGCTGCGCCAGCAAAGCCGCCGGTTGCCGCCTGGGGGTTAAACGCACCGTGGAAGATCAGGCCAAAGGTCGCCGGAATGTCTGCAATGTTCAGGATCAGCGCGACGATTGCCATGATGATATAGGCACCCGCCATGAACGGAATGATCTTCTCAGCGACGCCGCCGATCGATTTGATCCCGCCGATGATCACAATGAACACCGCAATGGCGACAATCGCGCCGCCAATGGCTTCTTCAATGCCAAACAGCTCGTTGAGGCCATCTGCAACCGCATTGGCCTGGATCGAGTTGCCGGTCACAAGCGCGGAGAACAAAGTTCCGATACAGAAGAAGATCGCCAGCCAAGTGTATTTCGGCCCTAGCCCCATCATAATGTAGCTCATCGGGCCACCGCGATAGACGCCGTCGCTGGTCTTTTCGCGGTACCGGATCGCGAGCGAGCCCTCAGCAAATGCCAGCGCCATACCGATCAGCGCGGTCACCCACATCCAGAAAATCGCGCCCGGTCCGCCGAGTGCGATGGCGGTTGCCACACCGGCGAGGTTACCTGTGCCAACTTGGCCAGATAGAGCGGTCGACAGGGCGGCAAATGGAGAAATCTCCCCCTCGCCTTCGCCCTTGCGGCTTTTGAACAGCCCTTTGAAAGAACTGCCCAATTGGCGGATTGGGAAGAACCGCAGGCCGAACATGATGTACAGGCCAATGCCCAGCAAAATGATCGTCATCGGCGGAACTGGCTGACCCGCGATCTGCAGGACCTGCTCGCCGTTCCACGTGCCGCCCCAGATGAAGTCTGAAACATTGGTGACGCGATCAATCAAACTCATAGATCCGGTGTCTGTTGCTGCCATGATTCGGCGATCCCCCAAAGGAATTGTATTTGTAGCGAGCGCCCAGGGTAATCCCATGGGCATGAAGCCGCGCACGCTAGAGCCGTGCCTGCGCCTTGGCTAGCATTTTAACTTTCCCTGTGTAAGCGGGCTTCGAAATCCGATTTCGCCATTGAGAACGCTTGCTATTGCTGCGGCTCGCGAGTAAGCACGCAGCCGTCTTTCAGACATTGATAATCAGACCAGCCCCTCCCGGACCTTGTCCGGGGCGGCGTAGAACCCTACCTGAAAGTCTATGGCGGAAAGACCCGCGAGAGTATTCAAGGACGATAAGGCTTAGCATTATGGCCGAAGAGAAAAAGAGCAGAACATCACCCGCTGAGTTCATGAACCAGGTTCGGTCTGAGACCAGCAAGGTTGTGTGGCCGACGCGTGAAGAGACGATCCGCACTGCGATCTTCGTCTTTATCATGATGGTGATCTTGTCGTTGTTCTTCCTTGCCGTCGATTCTGTCTTCAGCGCTATCGTCAGCTGGCTGCTCACACTCGCATAATTTGACCGTGCGGCGAGGTTCCCCTCCCGCTCGGCTCACCGGTTCATTTTCGACTTTCTAGGGATTAATCATGGCTCGCTGGTACATCATCCACGCTTATTCGGGCTTCGAAAACAAGGTCAAAGAGGCGATCATCTCTGAGGCTGAGCGGCTTGGCTTGTCCGAGGGCGTCGAAGAAGTCGAAGTGCCGACCGAGACCATTACCGAAGTGAAACGCGGCAAGAAGGTTCAGGTCGAGCGTAAGTTTATGCCGGGCTATGTTCTGGCGAAGCTGCGGATGAATGACGACATTTATCACCTCGTCAAAAACACCCCGAAGGTCACCGGCTTTCTGGGCAATAACAACAAGCCGCAACCAATCAGCGAAAAAGAGGCCGCGCGCTATTTTGGCGGCGTCGAAGAAGCGAAGGCTGCGCCCAAGCAGCAGGTCAGCGTCGATTACGAAATTGGCGACAGCGTCAAAGTGCTCGACGGTCCATTCGCCAGCTTCAACGGCGTGGTGGAAGAGCTCGACTTCGACAAAGCGAAGGTCAAGGTCTCCGTCTCGATCTTCGGCCGGGCAACCCCGGTTGAGCTCGACTTCGAACAGGTTGAACTGGTCAAGTAGCTTGTTGTCGTTGCACTAGAGGCGGCAAAAGCGCCTTCTGTGAAGACCAAGCCCTCAATCTGCCGCAAGAAAGCGCGATTTGCCTCTGTCGATGAGGCTGAGGCTGCCGCTGAGGCTGCCCCATTTAAGCTGCGCGCCTATCGCTGCGAGCTATGCCGCAGGTACCACCTCACCAGCCGAACCAAGGGTATGAAAACGCCGCGCGCTGAGCTGGCGCGTTGTCGCGGGCAAAGCTGAGCCGTTTTCAGGCTGGTTTACAGACCGCGTCTGACCGTCAATTTGCTTGCTTTTTACCTGCGCCGCGTTATGTGCGCTGCTTCCTCGGCAGAGCATTGTGCAATGCGGCGGAAAATCTCGTGCGGGAGGCTCATGTAAATGGGCTGTTTGACCGCTTAACATGCAGGTGGGCTGAAACGCGCATCTGACAGTGTGAAAGGAGGCCCTACGTGGCCAAGAAAATTGAAGGCTATATCAAGCTGCAAGTTCCAGCTGGTACAGCAAACCCATCACCGCCAATCGGCCCAGCATTGGGTCAGCGCGGCGTGAACATCATGGAATTCTGTAAGGCGTTTAACGCCGCAACACAGGACCTTGAGAAGAACGCTCCGATCCCAACCACCATCACGGTTTATGCGGACCGCTCGTTCACCTTCACCACCAAAACCCCGCCAGCATCGTACTTCATCAAGAAGGCTGCGAAGCTGAAGAAAGGCTCTGGCGAGCCGGGCAAGGTTGTTGCTGGATCGATCAAGACCAGCGCGCTGAAGGAAATCGCTGAGGCGAAAATGGCTGACCTCAACGCGAACGATATTGACCAGGCTGTGAAGATCATCGCGGGCTCTGCTCGTTCGATGGGCCTCGAAGTGGTGGAGGGCTGATCATGCCGAAGCTTACCAAAAATCAAAAACTGCGCGCTGAGCTCGATTTAGAAAAGCTCTACGGCGTTGACGACGCGATCAAGACCCTGCGCGAGCATGCGTCCAAGAAGTTCGACGAAACCGTCGAAATCGCGATGAACCTGGGCGTTGACCCGCGCCACGCCGACCAAATGGTTCGCGGCATGGTGTCGCTGCCATCAGGCACTGGTAAAGACGTAAAAGTTGCTGTGTTTGCGCGCGGCGACAATGCGGACAAGGCGACTGCCGCTGGCGCTGATAAGGTCGGCGCGGAAGACCTTATGGAAGACATGCAGGCTGGCAATCTCGACTATGACCGGATCATCGCGACCCCGGACATGATGGGCGTTGTTGGCCGCCTCGGTAAGGTGCTGGGTCCAAAGGGCCTGATGCCAAACCCGAAGCTGGGCACGGTCACTCCAAACGTTGAGCAAGCCGTTAAGGACGCCAAGGGCGGCCAGGTTGAGTTCCGCGTTGAGAAGATGGGCATCGTCCACACCGGCATCGGCAAGCTGTCGTTCTCTGACGATGCGTTGAAGGCAAACTTTGAAGCGCTGACGCAAGCGATCGTCAAAGCCAAGCCAACCGGCGCGAAGGGCAAGTATGTGAAGAAGGTCACTCTGACCTCGACCATGGGCCCAGGCGTTAAGATCGACTTCGCGGAAATCGAAGGCGCTTAATTTGACTGGGGTGAGTGCGCATCCGCGCTCTCGCTTCCTCGCTCATGCGACCTTACGGTCGCATCGCTGCGGGCGGCCAGTCGGCGTTGCGGTTCCTTCGGAACCGATTGGTTCAAACTGATAGAAAGGGCTGGGAGCTTACGCTTCCGGCCCTTTTTGTATCTAGGCCCTTAGCAAGCCGCGCATTTTGCCGAGCGCGCCGGTGCGAGCTGCTAGGCTCTTTGTGCCAGCGACCAGATTGTCGAAGCCTGCTCGTCCGCTCAGCAGAGCGCGGTTGGCCAGCGTTGGCTCCAGCAATACGAAGCTAGTGCAATCTGCGCTGTCGGTGCCGAACATGGCTTTGTGCGAGCCCGTGCCTTCGGTGAAATCAAAGTAAGCAAAGCGCTCTTCCGCGAACAGCCGCTCCAGCGCCTCCATTTGCAGCACAGTGCCCGGTGACCAGCGCGACCAGTCCGGGTCGTAGCCAAGATGCGCATAGACCAGAGTTTGGCCGGTGATCGGCAGCGCGAGGTAAGCAATCGCTTTGCTACCAGCGTGCAGCAGATAGCAGCGCATTTCACCCGTCTCAGCCTTGGCGAGCATTGCTGCATGCGCCTCGGGTGTCTCTGGCAGGCCGGCATCCAGCAAGCGCGCCTGATAGGTCTTGGCTGACAAAGGCAGAGCGGCGTTCAGAAACGCCTCAACCTCTTGCGGAGTGCGGTGCTCTGTGATTGCGAAGCTCTCTCCGGCTTCGCTCGCCAGCTTGCGCTGCTTGCGCCTCAGCGTTGAGCGGGTTTTGCCGGAAAAGCGGGCGAGGTAGTCTTCATAGCTGGGGCAGATCGCGGGGCGCATATCGATATAGTGGCGCTGATAATCCTGCCGCCCGCCGATCAGATGCTGCGGGAATTGCGCCTGGATCGCCGGCACGGCGGAACGCGGCGCGGAGAGGACGCGCACTCCGTCGGGTCCGGACTGCGGAGCGTTTGGTGGCGCGTCATCGGCTGCCAGCACATCTTGCAATGAAAAGGCCCAAGTCGATAGCTCCCGGCCAACGGACAGCAGCCGCCGCGAACCGACTGTGAAGTCAATCGAGGTGCTAGCCCCAGCCATCAAAGCGAGCCGTAAAGCGTGTTCGAGGCAAGCTGCTCGGCCAGACGCCAGCCTGTGCGCAGCGGGTTCGCGGGCAGCGGATCAGACGGCAGCGGGTTAGAGGCCGAGCCATGCAGCGGCGGGGTGTCACGGTAATTGCCGCTGGTCACGCCCTCCATATCGGCGAGCGCTTTGCACAGCCCCTCAAAGCGTGCGTTTACGACCCGGTTCAGCGTCATCTTGCTGCGATTGACCAGTTCAAAACTGTGCGTCACCAGCGTGAAGCTGGGCTGATTGGTGCTGCGCGCATAGCGCAATGCGGCGGTCATCTCGCCCAGCGATAGCGCAGTCAGCTGAGCATGCCGCAGCCCGCCGGTGATGGTCGCAATCGCGCCCACGGGCACTTCGATGATGCCCTCGTGCAGCATTGGCGAGCGGTCGCGCTCTGTCAGGTCAATCTCGCACGGACCGCGCCCAACCAGAGCGGGGCAGTGGCTGCTGTCATAGCGGATGCCAATGGCGGCCAGCGCCCGCAATGTATCGTTGTTTGCGCCATAATTGCCCGCTCTAAAGGCAACCGGTTTGGGCGCGCCCGCCGCGATCAGGACATCGCGCGCATATTCGAGCAGTTGGCATTGCTCTTCGAAGGTGAAATCTTTGATATGGCCGCCTGTGCGGTCTTTGAGGACGGCTTTGGACCCGGCCAATTCCAGCCATTCGGTGTGGCAATGCAGCTGAACATCCTGGCCAGCCTCGATGATCGGCCCGACCACATCTTCGATTGCGGCAATGCCCCAGATCATGGCGGGCATCGGATCGACGAAAAACACCGCCTTCACATCGTGCTCGGCGAATTTGGCGAGCTTGTGGGTGATCCCCGCTGGGCCATCGGGCGTGATGCAGGCGATCGAGCGCGCAAAATTGTCTTCGCGCGCAGCCTTATCCGCGCCGGTAAACAGCCCCGAGGAATACTCGGTATCAATCGTGATAAATGCCTGCGTCATCGCGCCTGCGGGATAGCGAAAAAGGGTTAAAAGGTCGTTTGATCGACCATGCCAAAATCCCGTTATGCGAAGGCTGAATGCGCCATCGCCATGGTAAACATTTGCGCGTTGATCCGGATGGAGGAGGGGAACACGCTCGCATCGGCGACATAGAGGTTGCCGGTGCCGTGCACTTTCAGGTCTGCGCCCACCACAGAACGGTTGGGATTGGAGCCCATCACATTGCCGCCTTGCGGGTGGGACGTGCTAACGATGAAGTCGTGCCCGTCCTTGAGGTGTTGCTCCACCAAAGCCTCAATATCGTCGCCCGGCCGCACGGTGACATTGCTGGAGGTGGGGAGATAAACCTCTTCTGCTCCACCGGCGAAGTGCATCTTGACGGCATCAACAACAAACCCACGCAATTGCTCGCGGTGCTTGCGTTTCAGCTTAACGCGGAAATTCCCGCCTTTCACTTCGCCCATATCGCTGACCGGCATAAGGATGCCGAGGCACACGAGGTTGGAATAGGATTCCATCCGGCGGACATATTCGCCAAACCATCCGCCCATCGAGGCTGAGAATGTCGCGGGCGGGTGGAACCAGCTCTCGATCAGGTGATCGCCGCGGTCGACATAGGTTCCCATTTGCACGCCGTCCCAGCTGTTCACCGCATGCGGCATTTTGGCGATCACGGGGCAGGCGAGATTGCAGGCAATCTGCTCACCAACATCGGCAAAATCGAACCGCTCCATCAGCGCCGAGGAGGCGCCTGTACCGGCGGCAATAATCGCGCCCTTGGCCGGGCGAATGCGCACATGGCGGCCATTTTGCCGCGCCTCAACCGATTTCACCGGCTTGTTGTGCAGGTTCCAGCCGATATTGATGCGAAAGGCGGCGGTGTTCTCTGCAATGCGCGCGCCAGCTGCCAGCGCGTCTTTCAGCAGGGTTTGGACCACCGAGCTCTTGCGATCATAGGGGCAGCCAGAATTGCAATAGCCGCAGCCCCAACATTCGCGCGAGCCGTGGCCATAATTCTTCTCAAACCGCGCGGCCTCGACATTGGCATCGTCGGCGCGGCCATGACCCTGAGCCTTAAACGCATTCCAGGCGTTGCGCAGATGCGCGCCGTTGGGCCCGGATATTTCCTCGGGGATCTCGGCAATGCCCAGCCGGGTCCACAAATGATCGAATGCGGCAGTCAGCTTGCCGCCCGCGTTCACATCAACGCCGTATTCGTCTTTCCAATGCTGGATCACATCCTGCGTGCGCGGATGCGGATTGGGCTGATCGGGGCGAAAGCAAATGCCATTGTTCACCAGCGATGATCCGCCAATACACTCGGCCTGAAGGATCGCAATTTCGCGGTTGCTGGAGGTCATCAGCCCGCCGCCAATATACATGCCGGCATATTGCTCTGCGTCGCGGTGACGGATTTCCGCCGTTGACCAATAGTCACCCTTTTCGATGATCAGAACATTGTCGCCTTTGGCCGCGAGCGCGGCAGCTGCGGCGGCTCCGCCCGCGCCGGAGCCAATCACGAGCCAGTCACAATCCTCGGTATCGGCTAAATCGCTGCAGGTGAGATCATCCGTGTCCGCAAATGGCTTTGCATTGGCGCGTGATTGCGGCGGGACGAACCCGATCCCGTTCCAGCTGCCAGGTTGCTGATAATAGGCGGAGTAGAACACTGTCCTCAGCCGCCCAAGCGAGCGGATGATGCCAAAGTCAGCCTCCGCAATCTTGTCGGTCAGGCGCTGCTGACGCTCTGCAATGGATAGCTCGGTGAAGCTGCGCCGCAGCCACAGCTCCAGCAGAAACAGGCCGCGCTTTACGTCTACGCGCGTGCTGTCGGGCAGGATCGCGATCCAGCGCATCGCATTGTTGACGACGTCTTCGATTGTGCCGCTGGGCGGAGCGCCGCCAAACAGGGCCTCGACATAGGCGTGTTCAAAGCTTGCGCGGCGCTGAGCCACAACTTCGATCAGATTGTCATCCACCTGGATGGAATTGGCCTCAGCCCGGTTGATCGCCTCGCCTTCGAGCGCCACCGCGCCGGCATCGCCTATAATATAGTCCGCGCGCTCACCATCTGGTCCGGCTTCCACGCGCACAACGGGATGGCCATCAGCAGTCTTTCCCAAGGGGCGCACATTGCTCGGCGCAAGTGCGGTAATGACGGAAGGTGATGGGTTAGGCATCGCACAATCTCCCCTTTGCTCAGGCAAGCAGAAGATGACGCAATTTGCTTTTGTCCGAAATAGAAATAACGGCGATTCCTTGTAAGGACGCGCCAATCTTTGCCGGTTTCTGGTTAAATACCGCCCGGCGTGAAATCATAGCCGCTTGTTGCTAGCCCATCGCACAGCGAATCTACAGCAGACTTGAGTGTGTCTTTTTCAGTTGAGCGCAGGACGAAATTGGCGCCCACTTTGCCTTCGCGAAAGAAGGGGTAGGAGCCGATCTGGCATCCCTCATGGGCCTGTTCGACCTCGATCAACAGGTTTGCAACTTCGCTTTCCGCGATCCAGCAGCCGACGGTTTCTGTGATCAGCGGCGCGCCGCCTTCCAGCTTTCCGGTGAGCGCATCCAGCATGCCAGCGGCGATATGCGGAACGCCTGCCATCAGGATCACATTGCCCCGCCGGATACCGGGCGCGCCGGACATGCGATTGGGGATCAGCTCGGCGCCCTCGGGCACGCGGGCCATGCGCAGCCTGCCTTCGTTGATGCCGCCCTTGTCTTCATAATACCGGGTCAGCAGCGCGCGCGCTTCTTCATTGATGACAACCGGCACGCCGAGCGCCTTGGAGACGGCATCGACCGTGATGTCGTCATGCGTTGGGCCGATCCCGCCGGTGGTGAAGAGATAGTCATTGTCCGCGCGCAGAGCGTTGACCGCCTCAACGATCGTGTCCTCCACATCGGGCACCACGCGCACCTCTGCCAGACGGATGCCTTGCACCTGAAGCCAGGATGCGACCTGTGCAATGTTCTTGTCTTGGGTGCGGCCGGAGAGGATCTCATCGCCAATAATGACAAGGCCCGCTGTCCAGATTTTGTCCGATGTGGTCATGGGCAGGGGGTTAGGAGACTCTTGCTTTGACCTCAAGCGTTTGCGCGTCTGGCCGACGTGCCTATTCTGCCGCTTCCAGCTCGCCGCCGGATGCACCTGCGTCTTCGCTGGCATTGCTAAACTTCAGCCAGCCATCGTCGAGCGGATCGCTCGCCATGCGTTTGCGGTCGAGCACATATTCCTGATTGAGCCGCCATGGGTATTCGACCGCGTTCCTTGGCATGATGTGCTTGCCGCGCTGGATATAGCCGCTGGAGAAGTCGAAAATATCGTCCTCTTCCAAGGCGGCTTCGGCCTCTGGCGTGAGGGCTGGGGTGGCGATGGCCGCGCCGGTCTTGCGCATGTGCTCCAGCAAACGGCAGATGTAATCTGAGTTGATATCCGCTCTCAGTGTCCAGCTGGCATTGAGATAGCCGAACACCACCGCAAGGTTGGGAAGGTTCGAGAACATGCAGCCTTTATAGTAAAAGCGCTGGCTTAGATCGGTGGGCACGCCATTCTGGCTGAGCGCGATCTTGCCCGCGACGGCGAGCTTTAGCCCGGTCGCCGTTACGACGATATCCGCCTCGATCAGCTCGCCTGATTTCAGGCGAACGCCTCCTTTCTCAAACTTCGCAATATGCCCGGTAACAACCGCAGCCTTGCCCGCATTCATCGCCGCGAAAAGATCATCGTCAGGCACCAGGCACAGGCGTTGATCCCATGGGTCATAAGGCGGGGTAAAGCTCGCCTTGTCGTAGTTCGGGCCGAGCGCTTTCTCGATCTTCTTATGCAGCGCGTCTTTAACTTTCTCCGGCTTCTTTCGCGCCGTTTTGAAGACGAAATCCTGCATGCGGATGTTTTTAAACCGAGTGATCCGATAGGCGAGACTGTCCGGCAGGATCTTGCGTATGGTGTTGGCGAACCAATCCTTCGCGGGCTGCGACGCCATCCAAGTTGGCGTGCGCTGGAGCATGGTCACATGCGCGGCTTTGTCCGCCATGCTGGGAACAATCGTGACCGCCGTCGCGCCGGAGCCGATCACCACCACGCGTTTGCCGGTGTAGTCTAAGTCCTCTGGCCAGAATTGCGGGTGCAGAACCTGACCTTCAAAATCACCCAGATCAAATCCAGGGTCGAACGGCTCGTCATAGTCGTAATAGCCAGAGCCGAGGTAGAGGAAGTTCGCTGTGATGCGGGTGCGCGTGCCGCCTGCCTGCTCCAGCTCGACATGCCAGCGCGCTTCATCATCGCGGAAATCGGCAGCGATCACTTTGTGGCCGAAGCGGATGTGCTGGCGAATGCCGCGCTCATCCGCGATCCGGTTGAGGTATTCGAGGATCGACGGCGCATCCGCGATGCTTTTCTCATGCCGCCACGGCTCAAAATCAAAGCCAAGCGTGTGCATATCGCTGTCAGAGCGGATGCCGGGATAGCGGAACAGATCCCAAGTCCCGCCCAAATTGTCGCGCTGTTCGACGATCGCATAGGAGTGATGCGGCGATTTCATTTGCATGTGCGCGGCCATGCCGATGCCGGAAATTCCGGCTCCAACAATCAGAACATCAACCTCTGGTGCAGTGGCCAGCATCGTCTTCTCTCTCCTGTTGGTGTGGAGGTAAGCACACGATGGCCGCAAAAGCGAGTCACGATTGCATTTTGCAACTGACTTGCGGGCGGGGTTCGTCTAAGCGGCGGCCCATGTTGAAAATGCGATGGTCGCTGTCGGCCGCTCTCCCCCTCGTTTTGTCCGCACCGCTTTATGCCCAAGACCAAGGATCTGATGCCGATGGCGATGACAATGTGATTGTCGTCACCGGTGAAGGGCTGGAGCAGGCAGCCTCCACCGGCGTCTACGCGACGAGCGAGATTGACCGTGATGCGATCATTGCCACTGGCTCTGGCCGGATCGAAGATGCGCTGCGAAATGTCGCTGGGTTCCAGCAATTCCGCCGCTCTGACAGCCGTTCTTCCAACCCCAGTGCGCAGGGCGTTACCCTAAGGGCGCTAGGCGGCAATGCGACCAGCCGCGCCTTGGTCGTGCTGGACGGGGTGCCAATTACCGATCCGTTTTTTGGTTTCGTCCCGCTCAGTTCCATTGCGCCTGAGCAATTGGGCCGTGTTCGTGTGACGCGCGGCGGCGGCTCGGGTCCGTTCGGCGCAGGCGCGTTGGCGGGCACGATTGAGCTTGAAAGCGCGAGCCTCGAGACGCTTGGCCCGGTCAATGCCAGCCTGTTGGTGAATGACCGCGAGGGAACCGAAGCCAGCGCCAGCCTGGGCGCAAATCTCGGCTCCGGCTTTGCCGTTGTGAGCGGCCGTTGGGACCGCGGGCAGGGCTTCTTCACCACGCCGCAGGATCAGCGCGTGCCCGCAACAGCGCGCGCCGCTTTCGACAGCTGGAGCGTCGGTGTGCGAGCCGCTGCGCCATTGACGGATGACGTCGAATTGCAAGCGCGGGTGCAGGTCTTTGATGACGCCCGAACGTTGCGCTTTGACGGCGCAGACTCCACCAGCGAAGGCCAGGACGCGAGCATTCGTTTCGTGGGCCGGGGTGATTGGCAGTTTGATGCGCTGGCCTATATTCAGGCGCGCAATTTCTCCAACATCGTGATCAGCTCCACCCGCTTTGTGCGCGTGCTTGATCAGCGCAACACGCCCTCGACCGGGCTTGGCGGCAAGATCGAAGTGCGCCCGCCGGTTGGTGGCGGGCATAATGTCCGTCTGGGCGTCGACTACCGCCGCTCTGATGGCGAATTGCAGGAGGAGGCGTTTAGCGCCTTCACTGGAGCACTGACGCAGCGCCGCCGTGCGGGCGGCACCAACAGTGATCTCGGTCTATTCGTCGAGGACGATTGGCAAATTGGCGCGCTATTGCTGACGGGCGGATTGCGGGCCGATCGCACAGTAATCTCGGACGGTTTCTTCCGGGCAGTCGATGCCAGCGGGGCCTTGGTCAGCGAAACAATCGCGCCGGATCGAAGCGATTGGACGCTCTCCTGGCGCGCGGGCGCATCCTATGATGTCGGCGGCGGGCTAGGCCTGCGCGCAGCGGCCTACACCGGCTTGCGGCTACCGACCCTTAATGAGCTGTACCGTCCCTTTGTGGTGTTTCCGGTGGTGACGCAGGCCAATGCCGCGCTCGAAAATGAGCGGCTTGAAGGATTTGAGATTGGTCTCGATTGGCGGCCCAATGACAATGTCAGCCTGGCTCTGACCGCGTTCGACAATCAGGTTGAGAACGCGATTGCCAACGTCACTCTCACGCCAACCCTGCGGCAACGGCAAAATCTGCCAGCGATTGAAGCGCAGGGGATCGAGGCGGCGCTTGGGCTCCAATTTGGTCAGGTGAGCTTTAACGGCTCGCTGGCCTACACCGATGCTGAGATCGCGGGTTCCGGCGCATCCATCGCGCTCGACGGCAATCGCCCTCCGCAAACGCCAGAGCTCGCTTTCTCCGCCACGCTCGCGTGGGAACCTGCCGAAGGCTGGCGGCTTGCCGGAACTTTGCGTCATACCGGAGCGCAATTCGAAGACGATCAGGAAACGACCTCTCTGCCTGCAGCAACCACTTTGGATGCGTTTTTCCAGGTGCCGATTGCAGGTGAGTTCTCAGCCGTGCTGCGCGGTGAGAACTTGCTTGATGAAGAGGTCGTCACCCGCAATTCGAACGGCGCGATTGACTTGGGCGTGCCGCGCACTGTGTGGTTTGGCCTGCGCTACGGGTTCTAATTCAGGCTCTAGGTCGGTTTCGCTACAAAGCGGCTAACCTCAGCTAACTCGCAAGTATATTTCGCAGCCGCAGCAAAAAGTGCACATTTGCTGCGGCTGCAGCACAGTATGTTGCATTTTTGCATCAATTTTTGAGAACCCACGTCGCGCTCTTGCGAATTGAATTCGCGCGTGACTAGTCTGCGACCTAAAAAAATAAGACATCGGTTTGTTGGAGAGGAAACCTATGACGAAAAAGTTCGCAGTTTACGCGGCTGGCCTAATGGCGACGAGCATTCTGGCTCAACCAGCCTTGGCTCAGAACAATGAAACAGATGCGGAGGAAACGGCCCGCGATAATGTGATTATCGTCACCGCCACCCGCCGAGCCGAAGATGTCCAAGACATCCCCATTGCGGTTACTGCGGTCACGCCCGAACAGCTTGATAAGCAAGGCGTCGTCAACGTTCAGAACATCACTCAGGTTTCACCCAGTTTCTCGACATCCAATGCGCAAATCGCGTCGGGTTCGGTCGTGCTGCGGATTCGCGGCGTGGGTACGACGTCTAACAACATCGGTTTTGAAAGCGCGGTCGGCATCTTCGTTGACGGCGCGTATCAGTCGCGTCCGGGCATCGCGCTTGGCGAATTTGTCGATATTGAGCGGGTTGAGGTTCTGCGCGGTCCGCAGGGCACTCTGTTTGGCCGCAACACCTCCGCCGGTGCGCTCAACATCACGACCCGCCGCCCCGATCTCAACGAGTTCGGCGGCTTTGTGAACGGCACTTACGGAAATTTTGACCTCATCAATGTGCAGGGCGCGATCAACGCGCCGATCGTTGAAGACACGCTCGCGCTCCGTCTGACGGGCGCTTATCGTCAGCGTGACGGGACGGTCGATATTATCGATGGCACCGGCGCGCAGATCGGCGAATCGAATACGATCGATCAGTTCCTTGTTCGCGGGCAGCTGGGTTATGAGAGCGAAGGCGGTGTCAGCGCTCGCTTGATCTTCGATTACACCGAGAGCGAAAACCAGTGCTGCGCAGCGATTGAAGTGCTTGCGAACACAGCTTTCGAAGGCGCAGTCACCGCGGTGGGCGGTCCCGCTCGGGCTGGCATGGCAACGCCGCTTCCAGCCACTCAGCCGTTTGACGTAACCGCCGCTCAGCGCGCGATAGACAACCGGGTTGCAACGGCCAGCCGCGTTCCGCTTGCCAGTGTGGAGCAATGGGGTGTCGTCGGCGAAATTGAATTCCCGATCAGTGACAATGCTGACCTTATCTTCATCGGCTCTTATCGCGACTTCTCATCCTCTGAGAATTACGATTCTAGCTTCTCTGGCCTAGACGTGTTCGATGTCGATCGGCTCGACACCAACATTGAAACATTCACCGCTGAGCTGCGCTTACAAGGTGAGGCATTTGACGGCGCATTAAGCTGGCTCGTGGGCGGCTATTATTCCGATGAGACGATTGATTCGGATATCGATTTCTCACTCGGTGCGGACTACGATCTGCAGATTGCCGGACTGTTTGGCGGTGCATTGGGCCCAGCGCCGCTCACGCTTCTCACAGACCTTATTGTGGACGGCATTCCCAATGGTAACGGCATCAGCCCAAATGGCACGTCGGCAACCAACGTCTATGCTCAGAGCAGCGAAAGCTGGTCTATCTTCACTCACAACACGCTCGACATCACTGACAACCTCAGCCTGACTTTGGGCCTGCGTTATTCGGATGAGAGCAAGACCGGCGGGTTTGCTCAGACTGCGAGCAACAATCCGGTTTGCCTGACATTGCTAGGCGGCGTGCCGACTATTGCTGCAACCGTCGGGCCGGACCTGGTTGGCAGTGTGCTAGGCACGGGCTGTTTCGCCTTCACCGCGCCTGCGATTGGAAGTGATGCGATTGCATTCCCGCTGCCGCGGGAATTCGAAGTGCCATTTAGCGACAGCGAGCTGATCTATACCGGTAAGATTGCGTATCAATTTGATGCACCGGTCACGGCCTATGCCAGCTTCACGCATGGCTATAAGTCGGGCGGTATCAACCTTGATATTACGGCGAATGCTGGCGGCGCTGACCCAACCTTCCTCTCGGAAGAAGTCGATGCCTATGAAGTCGGCGTGAAGGCGCAATTCCTGGATGATGCCGTCACGCTCAACGTGGCCGGGTTTGTCGAGGAGTTTTCAAACTTCCAGGTTCTGGAATTTACCGGCGCTCAGTTCACTACCTTCAATGTTAACCGGGCGATTTCGTCAGGCGTTGAGATTGAATCGGTGATCCGGCCCACACCGGAGCTGACCTTCAATGCTGGCCTGACGGTGACAGACGCGCGTTATCCCGAGGATTGCGATGGCGGCGTGCCAAACGCCAACGTCACCTCGCTGTGCGGAAACTCGCTCACCAATGCGCCCGATATCGTGGCCATTGCTGGTGTGAACTACGATAAGGATATCGGCAGTAATCTGCGCGGTTTCTTCTCTGGCCAGATCCGGACAGAGAGCGATCGCCGCACGTCAACGCAAGCGACCACCGTGCCAAGCGCGGCGATCATCGCGGGCTTTGGCGGCGATATTCAAGCCGCGGTTGATGCAGCGCCGCTGGTGCCGTTCGATGTTCAGGACAGCAACACCAAGGTGAACTTGCGGGTTGGCATTGGCGCTCAGGATGAGAGCTGGACGGTCGAAGTTTGGGGCGTGAACGTGACCGACGAAGTGACACGCGGTGTGACGTTCAACACCGTGCTGCGCGGCTCATCACGCTCTGCATTCGCGCAAGAGCCAGCAACATATGGTGTGACCGTTCGGGGCAAGTTCTAAGGCTCACACCACGACCAGGTCCGCCTAGCGGCGGCTTGCCTTTGGGAGAGGGCAAAGAGAAGGGGCGGTCCGCACAAGCGAGCCGCCCCTTTTTGTTTGTGCGTTGGTTTTCTGAACTTAGCCAGCCCGCGCCCTCCACCCTTCCACCCGGATTATCACACCGGGTTACGATCCGGGTGGAAGGGTGGAGGGCGCGGGCGGCACGGTATCGTGACGCGAACCTACATCCCGCGCGCGATCACCATTTTCATCACTTCGTTTGAACCGCCAAAGATCCGCGTGATGCGGCAATCGCGGTACATGCGGGCAATCGGATAGTCGTTGATGAAGCCAGCCCCGCCGTGGAACTGCAGGCATTTATCGACGACTTCACCCTGCAGCTCTGTGACCATCAGTTTGGCCATGCATGCGGTCGGCACATCCAGCTCGCCCTTCAGGTGCTGTGCGATGCAATGATTGACGAAGACCCGCGCCGCGGTGCTGCGCGCGGCCAGTTCCGCCATCACAAACTGCGTGTTCTGGAAATCCCAGATCGTCTGGCCAAAGGCCTTGCGATCCTTGACGAACTCCATCGTGGTCTCGAGCGCTTTCTCGATGCCGGTCATGGCGCCCATCGCAATGATCAAGCGTTCCTGAGGAAGTTCGCCCATCAGCTGGTAAAAGCCTTTGCCCTCAACCCCGCCGAGCACGTTTTCCGCTGGCACGAACACATCGTCAAAGAACAGCTCTGAGGTGTCGGCCGCATCCATCCCGATCTTGTCGAGCTTCTTGCCCCGCTCGAACCCTTCTGCGCCCTCGGTCTCGAGCAGCATCAGCGAGATGCCCTTTGCCCGTTCGTTCGGGTCGGTCTTGGCGACTACGATGATGAAGTCGGCTGTCTGCCCGCTGGAGATATAGGTTTTGGCGCCGTTGATGCGGTAGCCATTGCCATCTTTAAGCGCGGTGGTTGTGATGCCTTGCAGGTCCGAACCAACGCCGGGCTCAGTCATCGCAATCGCGCTGACCAGTTCGCCGGTCACCAGCTTAGGCAGGTACTTCTTCTTCTGCTCCTCGGTGCCGTGGCGAACGAGATAGGGCAGGATCACGGTGTTGTGCAGGCTGGCGGCAAACCCTTCGACGCCGTGCTTTGCCTGTTGGTCAAGCACCACGATGTCATGACGGAAATCGCCGCCGTGCCCGCCATATTCCTCCGGCACAGAGACGCCAAGTAGACCCGCCTCACCGGCTTCGTTCCAGAACTCACGCTCCACCTGACCGTCTTCGCGCCATTTTAAAACGCGCTTTTCCGGGGCGTGCTGCTGATAAAATTTGCCTACCGCGTCGGCGAAGATCGAAATTTCTTCGTCTTCCATGAATTCCGGCTGCGCTACATTGATGACTGACATTTCTCTCTCCTGTGCACCGGGGCCACCCGCGCCCTCCACCCTTCCACCCGGAGCCTACCGGGATACCACCCGGGCGGAAGGGTGGAGGGCGCGGGCGGCCCCGGCTTTTCAAGCCAAAACTATTTCTATTTACCCTTCCAGTTCGGCGCGCGCTTTTCGGCGAAGGCCGCTGCGCCTTCGCGGGCGTCTTCGGAAACGAAGATGGGTCCCATCAGCTTGGCTTGTTCTTTCCAGCGCTCGTCATCAGCCCAGAGGCGCGATTCGGCGACGATCTGCTTGGATACCCTGACCGCGAGCGGGCCATTGGCGGTGATTTTTTTGGCCAGTTCCAGCGCTGCGTCGAGCGCTGGGCCATCGGTTACATGATTGAGCAGGCCGAGTTCATAGGCGCGCTCTGTGCCGATGAACTCACCGGTCAGCGCCAATTCCATCGCAATCTTTGGCGGGATCATGGTTGGCAGTTTGATGAGGCCGCCGGCTGCGGCGACGAGGCCGCGCTTCGCCTCAGGAATGCCGAATTTTGCGTCTTTGTTGGCGACGATCAGGTCGCAGGAGATCATCAGCTCCATCCCGCCGGCAAGCGCATAGCCTTCAACGGCGGCGATCAGCGGCTTGGCCGGGCCCTTTTCCGTGAGCCCGCCAAATCCGCGACCTGGCACGCTTGGGGTCTCTCCGCGCAGAAAGCCTTTGAGATCCATGCCGGAGCAGAACGTGCCGCCAGCGCCGGTGATGATGCCAACGCGCAGGTGATCTTCTGCGTCGAGCCGATCAAGCGCCGCCGCAATCGCTTCGGATGCCGCTTTCGTCATCGCGTTTTTGGCTTCTGGCCGGTTGATCGTCATGATCAAAACGCCATCGCGTTCCTCGGTCAGCACTTCCCTTGTTGCGCCTTCGCTCATTCGCTCTCTCCACTTTTTTCAATGGCATTTCATTTTGCCATTTCGATTTGAAACTGAATTCTTGTGTCAGTGGTGCAGGCGGTTTACGGACACGTCAACTGAAATTGGAAAAGTGGAAGAGGAAATCATGGCTGAGGCATATATCATCGATGCGGTGCGCACCCCGCGCGGAATTGGCAAGCAGGGCAAAGGCGCTCTGGCGGCGGAGCATCCGCAGCATCTGGCAGCGACCGTGATGCGGGCGATCAAGGATCGCAACAGCCTCGACACCAGCACCGTCGATGATGTGATCTGGTCGGTTTCGACTCAAGACGGCATGCAGGCGGGCGACCTTGGCCGCATGGCTGCGCTCGATGCGGGCTATGACATTACCTCCAGCGGCACGACGCTCGACCGCTTCTGCGGCGGCGGTATCACCTCGGTCAGTCTCGCTGCAGCGCAAGTGATGAGCGGCATGGAAGATTGCGTGGTTGCCGGCGGTACAGAGATGATGAGCCTGACCGCTGCGATGATGCAGGAGAAGATGAAGGCCGGGATCAAGCCTCCGATGATGGGCAGCTACAACGAGCGTCTACAAAGCGTTCACCCGCAATCGCATCAGGGCATTTGCGGCGATGCGATTGCAAGCATGGAGGGGTTTACCCGTCAGGAACTTGACGAGGTTGGCTACCGTTCTCAGCAGCGCGCCGCCGCCGCGATTGAAGCGGGCAAGTTTGAAGCGTCGGTTGTTCCAGTGACGGACGATGCGGGCAATGTTCTGCTGGCAAAAGATGAGTATCCGCGTCCAGAGACAACGCTGGATGGTCTTGC
This sequence comes from Erythrobacter sp. S249, assembly GCF_057364975.1. Lineage (NCBI taxonomy): Bacteria > Pseudomonadati > Pseudomonadota > Alphaproteobacteria > Sphingomonadales > Erythrobacteraceae > Erythrobacter > Erythrobacter sp. S249. The sequence goes on from NZ_CP200287.1 coordinate 2,339,159, forward strand.
AGAACTCCAGCCTGCCTTTGCAAAAATCGCCGACGTTCCGCTGGATGCGAATGGCACGACTTTTCGCGGTCTGATCAATCAGAAATACCCCGATCTTGAGATTGAGCACTTCCACCATGCGGGCAACAGCTCCGGCGTGGTCGACGGCGCGGCGGCGGTTCTGGTTGCGAGCAAGGATTACGCCCAGAAAAACGGCCTGAAACCGCGCGCGCGGATCGTCGCGACCGCGAATATGGGCGATGATCCAACGCTGATGCTTAATGCGCCGGTGCCAGCGGCCAAGAAGGTTCTTGAAAAGGCGGGTCTAACGAAGGACGATATTGATCTGTTTGAAATCAATGAGGCGTTTGCAGTTGTGGCGGCCAAGTTCGTCCGCGATCTTGAACTCGATTGGGACAAGGTCAATGTGAACGGCGGCTCTATCGCGCTTGGTCACCCGATTGGCGCGACTGGATCGATCCTGATCGGCACCATGGTTGATGAACTGGAGCGGCAAGACAAGCGCTACGGCCTCGTCACGATGTGCGCAGCGGGCGGTATGGCGCCAGCCATCATCGTCGAGCGCGTCACCGACTTCGTCGATTGATCCGCACGTGACCATTGCCGACAACACGCCGGTCATTATCGGCGCCGGCCAATATTCCGAACAGGTCCAGCAAGCGGGCTACGAAGCGCTCTCTTACATGGACCTGGGCGGAAGGGCGCTGGCCGCTGCGATCACCGATAGCATGGCGAGCGGCAATGTCGCGGCGGCAATAGATACGCTCGCGGCAATTCGCGCGTTTGAGATCTCGCGCCCGGACCGAAAGCCGCCCTTTGGCGGTTCGGACAATGTCCCGCGCAGCTTTGCAAAGCGCGTGGGCGCGGACCCAGAGCGCGCGATTCTCTCGACCACTGGCGGGCAATACAACCAGCATTTGGTTGGCGAATTTGCGCGCGATATTGCCGAGGGCAAGTCGGACTGTGCGGCAATTGTTGGGTCAGAAGCGATCTCGACCGTACTCGCCCTGGCGGCAAAAGGTGAGAAGCCGGACTGGTCAGAAGAGGTCGGCGGGCAATTAGAAGATCGCGGGTTTGGCAATGACGGGTTGATGGAGCTGGGCCTGTTCGCGCATGGGGCGACTGGTGCGATCCCGCTCTACGCTCTGGCTGAGAACGCGCGTCGTGCGAAGACTGGCAAGAGTCTGGACGAGTATCGCCGCGAGATTGGCGAGCTGTTTGCGCCTTTCACCAAGGTGGCAGAGAGCAATCCGCACGCAGCGGCCCCAAAAGAGCGCAGCGCCGAAGATCTGGCGACCATCACCGAGCGCAACCGGATTGTCGCGGAGCCTTATGCACGGATGACGGTGGCGCGCGATCAGGTGAACCAGGCGGCTGCCATTATCATAGCCAGTGCAGGCAAAGCGCGCGAGCTGGGCGTGCCCGAAGACCAGTGGGTGCATATCCATGCGGTGTCATCGGCAACAGAGCTCGAGCTGTCTCAGCGGCCGGACCTGTCGGCCAATCCAGCCTCCATCGCCAGCGTTGAAGCGACCTTGGCCCGCGCTGGCAAAGGCATCGCCGACATGCAATTCCTCGATTTCTACTCCTGCTTTGCGATCCCGGTGTTCAACCAATGCGAGCATTTCGGCATAGCGCATGATGATCCGCGCGGCTTGACGCTGACGGGCGGTCTGCCGTTCTTTGGCGGGGCGGGAAACAATTACTCAGCCCACGCCATTTGCGAAGCCGTGGAACGGGTCCGCAGCAATCGCGGCGCATATGCTTTGGTGGGCGCGAACGGCGGCTGGATGAGCAAATATGCGACCGGTGTCTATTCCACGGAACCAGCGGATTGGTCAGAAAGCGACCGGTTCGAAAAACTGCCCATGGCCACAAATGCGGTGCCGCGCGGCGAGGGACCTTTCGATAGCGCGACAGTCGAAACCTACACCATCAACCACTCCAAAACGGGCAGCGATGTTATCTGGCTCGGCCGCAATGCCGAACGACAGCGGGTGAGCGGCAATGCGGACCTCAGCGATGAAGCGACCGCAAACGCCTTCCTCGGAGGGCAGCCGTTCGGCGCAAAACTGGCCGTCACTCAGGACGAGCGCAGGCGCAATATTGGGCGTGTCGTCTAGCGTTGCTTGGTCGGGGTCAGCCCCAAGCGATCCATCTAGCATCAGTGCGTTTGCCCTTTGACAAATCCCTGCGAACAGCGTATTTAGTTACAAACGTAACCAATTAACTCTTGAGTAGGCGCGCACATGACCAAGCATCCATCTGATCTGTTCGACAACCCGGCTGGCCTTGATGGCTTTGAGTTTGTTGAGTTTTGTGCTCCTGAAAAAGGCGTGCTGGAGCCTGTTTTTGAAGCCATGGGCTTTACCCATGTGGCGACCCACCGCTCAAAGGACGTCGATCTGTGGCGTCAGGGTGGCATCAATCTGATCGTGAATTACGAACCGCGCAGCGCCGCTTGGTACTTTGCGCGTGAGCACGGCCCTGGCGCTTGCGGCATGGGTTTCCGTGTGCGTGATGCCGCCGCTGCATATGAGCATGTTTTGGAGCAGGGCGCGGAGCCTGTTGCCAACGCTCCCGGCCCAATGGAGCTCAGCATTCCAGCCATTCGCGGGATTGGCGGATCGATCCTCTATCTGATTGACCGCTATGCTGATGACGCGGGCGAGGGCCTGTCCATTTACGACATCGATTTTGAATACCTGCCCGGCGTCGAAAAGCACCCTGAGGGCTGCGGTTTCCAACTGATCGATCACTTGACGCACAACGTCTATGGCGGGCGGATGGCCTATTGGGCCGATTTCTATGAGAAGCTCTTCAACTTCCAGGAAATCCGCTATTTCGATATCAAGGGCGAGTATACCGGCCTCACTTCGAAGGCGCTGACAGCACCCGATGGCAAAATCCGCATTCCGCTGAATGAGGAAGGCGAAAACGGCAAGGGACAGATCGAGGAATATCTGCGCGAATATAACGGCGAAGGCATTCAGCACATTGCTCTTATCTGTGATGATCTGGTTGCGTGTTGGGACCGTCTTAAGCAGCTGGATGTGCCGTTCATGACCGCCCCGCCTGAGACGTATTATCAGATGCTGTCGGAACGCCTGCCGGGCCATGGCCAGGACGAAGCGGCGCTCAAATCGCGCGGAATATTGCTAGATGGAACGACCGAAGGCGGCAGCCCTCGCTTGCTTCTCCAAATCTTTGCAGAACCGCGCATTGGCCCGGTCTTCTTTGAATTCATCCAGCGCGTGGGTGACTACAAAGACGGTTTTGGCGAAGGCAATTTCAAAGCTCTGTTTGAAAGCATTGAGCGCGATCAGGTCGCGCGCGGTGTGCTTGATGTTGAAAAAGAGCCGGCTGAATGAGCGCGGCCGCTAACTCGCATCCCGTGAAACTCGGCGGTGTCCATCACGTGGCCTATCGCTGCAAGGACGCCAAAGAAACCGTCGAATGGTACGCCCGCGTCATGGGCATGGAATACACCACGGCTTTTGCCGAGGACCATGTCCCATCGACCGGCGATTACGACCCTTACATGCATGTCTTCCTCGATGCGGGGAACGGCAACATCTTGGCGTTCTTTGAGCTGCCGAACCAGCCGGACATGGGCCGCGACGAGAACACACCGGCCTGGGTTCAGCATTTGGCCTTCCGGGTCAGCAGCGAAGCTGAATTGCTCGCGGCAAAGGCGCATGTTGAGGCGCAAGGGATCGACGTGCTCGGCCCAACGCACCACGGCATTTTCAAATCGATCTATTTCTTCGATCCCAACGGCCACCGCGTTGAACTCGCCGCCGATATCGGCACGGAAGAGCAATATGCTGAGCTGAAACGGGTTGCGCCGCTCATGCTCGATGAATGGTCAGAGACGAAGAAAGCCCCGCGTCACGCCGATTGGCTGCATGAATTGGCCCGCAAAGAACACGGCGCGTAAGCCAGGCAGCTAACACGCTTCTTTCTGACTTGTTTCGACCGTGTAAAATCTGAAATTTGGCCAAGAATTGGCCGCAGCATTTGCGGGGTAATACTTACTTCGCTTTAACCACTTGTGCCTATTGGGTTTCCTTCGATCTCGGAGCGTAAACGCCAATGGCGAAACTATCAGCCTCAATGACTTCCAAAACTGCCTCGGCGGTGCAGGAGATCTATAGGCCGATTATTCGTGGTTATTTCGCCGTCTTTGCATCGTATTACCTGCTTCTTCTCCCAACAAATTTCTTTTATTATCAGGGGATTGAGCTTTGGGTCGTGGTTGGCTTTGCCTCGCTGACCTCTTTGGTCGCACTTGTTGGCTTTTTCCGATTGCGCGAAGAAACTGAAATTGACCTGTTGGAACGCCTACTCGTTGTTGTGAATTTCTTGGTTGTGATGAACGTCGTTACGACGCTCAATTTGCTGTTCGCACCAGAGAAGCTCGTCTATTTCGTGATTCTGGTGATGCTGTTTGCGCTTTCCAGCGTTAGTACGCGCCAATCGGTTCTTTCGATCATCTTCGCAAGTATCGCTTTTGTGACGTATTTCCCGCGCCTCGGATCGTCCGATCAGGTGATGTTTGGCTTTCTGGTGTTTGGCGCGGTCATAGCTTCGCTCTCTATTACATATTACCTGCGTAAGTCGATCACCTACATCGCCACTGCGAAACTGGACGCAGAAGATCAGCTCGACGAGGCGCGTGTCGTCGGTGAAAGCCTGCGGCACAAATCGCTCTCAGACAGTCTTACAGGCCTGCCCAATCGCCGCGCCTTCTTTGAGGCACTTCGCAAATCCAAACACGACGTCAGCCGCCAAGCAAAAGAGAGCCGGGACGATCCACAGACGCCAGTTCAAAACCTATGGCTGATTTTAGTCGATCTCGATGGCTTTAAAGCCGTCAATGACGTGCATGGCCATTTGGTCGGCGATTTGCTGCTTAAGGAAGTCTCCAATCGGCTCATGGCGCATTGCGGCGAGACAGCCCATGTCAGCCGGATGGGCGGGGATGAATTTAACATCATCCTGAAGTCCAGCGGAGACGAGGCGGCCATCAAAGCGTGGTGCGATGAGCTCCTCGAAGAACTCGCCAAATCCTATGTCATCGAGGGCCGCTATGTGCGCATTTCGGGGTCTATGGGCTGCAAGGTCATGGATTTGACCCAAGGCGCACGGTCGCAAATCAACGAGGCCGATTACGCGTTGATGGCGGCCAAGAAGCAGGGCAAAAACCGCACTGTCTTGTTCACCGCGGCTCATGCCAAGCAAGCCGATGAGCGCTATAAGGTCGAACAGGCTCTGCGATTTGCGAACCTGCAAGATGAAATCGAGCTGCTTTATCAACCGCAAGTGGACCTGCGCCAAAACCGGATTGTAAGGGCAGAGGCGTTGGCCCGCTGGTCCAGCCCGATCATTGGCGAAGTGGAGCCGAGCAAATTTATCAAGGTGGCTGAAGAAAGCGGCCTGATTACGCAGATCACGCTGACGGTCGTAGAGCGAGCCTTCCGTACGCTTTCCCTGTGGGCGGCACCGGTGCCGATCGCAATAAACCTGTCGTGCCATGATCTGATCAGCGATCCGAGCATTGATCAGATAATCGACATGGCCCGCGACTTCAAAATTGATCCAGCCTTGGTCGAGTTTGAAGTGACTGAAACGGCGATGATGATCGATCTCGACAAGGCGACCACCAATCTCAAGCGGCTTTCTGAGATGGGTTTCTCGATTGCACTGGATGATTTCGGGACCGGCTATTCCAATTTCAGCTATCTGCGGCGTCTGCCGATTGAGAAGCTGAAAGTGGATCGGTCGCTGATGGAAAACTCCGGCGATCCTATGACTGAGAAGGTTCTGTTTTCGCTGGCTGGTATGGCACGCACCTTGGGTGTGGAATGCCTGCTGGAAGGGATCGAGAGCGAGGTTGACCTGTTGGTTGCTAAGCGCGTCGGCGCCGATGCGGTTCAAGGGTTTCTATTCGGCCAGCCTATGACCGTGGGCGAGCTGAGCAAGGTCTTGGAAGGCGAAGCGCGACAAAAGGCTAGCCCGGAAACTGTCACTCAGTGACAAAGGGCATAGTCCGCGTGCGAATATCGCCGCGCAGCCTGAATCAACATTCCTGAAAGATGGTGGCGGAGACGGAGGGATTCGAACCCTCGATACCCGTAGTAGGTATGGTTCCTTAGCAGGGAACTGGTTTCAGCCACTCACCCACGTCTCCGCAACGCTCGCACTGCGTTTTCGCTGCGAAGGCGCGCTATAGGCGCGGCGATTGCCAGCGGCAAGGTACCTCTTTTCAAAAAATTGGCGAGGGGCAGCGGATAGGGCGGATCTATTGGGCGACGCGGGCGGGCTCGGGCTTCGATCACGCGTACCAGCCGCGCCTTAAACCGCCCTATTTGCGCGATCCACCGGGAAATCGATTCGGTTCATCGTGTTTTCGATTCGATTCATCGCCAGGTAATTGTCGCGCGTGCAGCAAAGGACTCTGCTCGGCCCTGAACAGGCCTGAAAATGGCAATAGGAAGGTTAAACCTGATGGTTTTACAGCAGCTGATCACTCGCACGGGTATCGCATTCGCGGGAAGTATCGCGCTTTTGAGCGCGCCTTTGTCTGCCCAAGGGGTGGAAACATTCGATCCAGACGAGGCTTATGATGCTTCGGCCCAGGCCGACCTTGCGCCAATCGATGGCGACTTGCTCGATCCGGCCAGCGCCGCAGCAACGGGCAGCAATGCCCCCGTGCCGGTGCCAGCGAACGATGGCACTTCGACTGCATGGGGCGTCTCGGCACCTGCGTCCCAGCCAGCGCAGCCAACCTTTGATGATGAGTTCGCCACCTATTCGACCGATACGCAGACGGCCCCTGAATGGTCGAACCCCGATGCGAGCGGTGAAGTTGGCGCGGATCCAACGATCCAAACAGCCAATGCTGACACTTACGGCGAAGACGACCTGATCGGTGCAGCTGAAGGCGTGTTCGGCAAAGGCGCAGAGGGCCTGGCCGGACTGATCGAAGATCTGCTTAAGAAGCAGGGTGAGCCAAACGGCTATATCATCGGCCGCGAGGCTGGCGGCGCTTTCATCGTCGGCGCCCGCTATGGCTCAGGCACATTGCACCACAAGATCGAAGGCGAGCGGAAAGTCTATTGGACTGGTCCATCAATTGGTTTTGATGCTGGCGCCAATGCAGGCAACACCTTTGTGCTGGTCTATAACCTCCACGACACCGAGGAGCTGTACGAGCGCTATCCAGCGGGCGAAGGCCAAGCCTATCTCGTAGGCGGTATGCACGCGAGCTACATGCGCAAAGGCGACGTTGTGTTGATCCCAATCCGTGTCGGCGCTGGCCTGCGGCTGGGCGTGAACGCGGGCTATATGAAGTTTTCCAAGAAGCAGCGCTGGCTGCCGTTCTAAGCAAATCGTGATTTGTTCCGCATAACTCGGTCGCAATAGCGCAAAAGCTGGTTGCGGCATTGCTCGCCACGCGGCATTGCGCATGGCGTTATGCTCAATCGACTCGAAACCCAATCGCCCGACGCGCTGCTCGCGCTGATCAAGCTTTATGCCGACGACAGTCGCACCGATAAGATCGACCTTGGTGTCGGTGTCTATCGCACGGATAACGGCGACACGCCGGTGTTCGCCGCGATCAAGGCGGCAGAACAGCGGCTGGTCGATACGCAAGACAGCAAAAGCTATCTCGGGCCAGAAGGCGACATGGGCTTCGTCAATGCGCTGATGCCCTATATCTTTGGCGATGATGCGACGATGGGTGGGCGCATCGCTGGGATGCAGACTCCCGGCGGGACCGGCGCAGTTCGTCTCGCGGCGGCGCTGGCGCAGAAAGCTGGGCTAGAGCGGCTGTATATGGGCACGCCAAGCTGGCCCAACCACGCGCAAATCTTTCGTGATATTGCAATGGAGTTTGCTCCGTTTGAGCACGCCAAGGCGGATGGCACCGCGAATATCGATGGCGTGCTGGAGGCCATTCGCTCCGGGCAGCCCAATTCCGGCATCCTTCTGCATGGCTGCTGTCACAACCCGACGGGCGTGGAATACACCGCCGAGCAATGGGACGCGATTGGCGATGCCATCGCGGAAACCGGCATCTTCCCGATCATCGATACCGCCTATCAAGGGCTGGGTGATGGTTTGGAAGAAGATGCAGCTGGATTGCGCAGCGTGCTGGCGAAAGTGCCGGAGGCCTTCATCGCTTACAGCTGCGACAAGAACTTTGGCATGTACCGCGACCGGGTCGGGGCGTTTTACATACTGGCCGACGATCAGGCGGTGCTCGACAAGGCGTTTTCGAACGCCAATGCGCTAGCGCGGGCCAGCTGGTCTATGCCGCCTGACCATGGCGGCTCTGCTGTGCGCGAGATCCTGCGTGATGGCGAGCTGACACGGGTTTGGCTTGATGAGCTGGACACAATGCGTGAGCGGATGAGCGAAGTGCGCGCCCGGCTAGCCGCGGCGGGACAGACCGGCGGGGTCGATCTGACGCCGCTGGGTCAACAAAATGGTCTGTTCTCCGTGCTTCCTGTTAGCAAAGAGCAAGTGGCGACACTGCGCGAGAAGCATGGGATCTATATGGCCGCATCGGGCCGGATCAACATTGCTGGCCTTAATATGGGCAATATCGACCGGTTCATCGCCGCTGTTGCTGACGTCACTGTGTAAGGGCAATCGCGGGTGGACCGTCAGCCAACCCTAGAAGGTGAGCGGGTTCTCTTAAGGCCTCTACAAGAAGAGGATTGGGAGGCGCTGTTTTCTATCGCCTCTGATCCCGCCGTGTGGGAACAGCACCCGATGCATGATCGCTGGCGCGAGGATGTGTTCCGCCCGTTCTTTGACGATGCGTTGGCGCAGGGCGGGGCCTTGGCGGTTATCGACAAGACCAAAGATGCGATCATCGGGTCGACCCGGTTTCAGGCGTATGATGAAGCGGACGGCGGATCGGTTGAGATCGGATGGACCTTTATTGCCCCGCGCTATTGGGGCCGCGGCCTCAATCCCGAAATGAAGCGATTGATGCTCGAACACGCTTTTGAAAGTGTCGCGCGCGTCGATTTTCGAGTGGGCGAGACCAATTATCGCTCGCGCATCGCGCTGGAGAACATTGGTGCTGAGCGTTCGCGCCGCACCGAGCTTACCCAATATCAGGGGAGGCGGGTGCTTCACATCGTCTATGAGATCACCGCTGAAAGCTTCGCCTTTGGGCCGCTCGTCTCAAATGAGTCCGACGATGAGGCGGACGAAAGCTAGCGAACCGCTTGCAGGCTCTGCATCCGCTTAAGATAGCGCGCGAGCACGTCAATTTCGAGATTGACCTGATCTCCCACCGTTAGCTGGCCAAGAGTGGTGACCTCGTTGGTGTGCGGAATGATATTGAGCGCAAAGTCGCAGGCGCCGTCTTGGCGGTCGCGCACATCGTTCACCGTCAGGGACACGCCATCCACCGTGATCGATCCCTTGGCTGCGATAAAGGGGGCCATGCTAGCCCGCGCGCGGATCGCGACTTTCCACGAATCGCCTTGCTCTTTCGCCAGAACAACCTCGCCAATCGAATCGACATGGCCGGTCACGATATGGCCGCCAATCTCATCGCCAACGCGCAGGCTTGGCTCGATGTTGAGCGTCCGGCCTTGGGTCCACATGTCTCGAACTGTGCAGGACACGGTCTCACCTGAGACATCCACATCAAACCAGGCATCGCCCGCCTCTCCGCCGCGATCAATAACTGTCAGGCACACTCCAGAGCACGCGATAGACGCGCCAATATCGATCCGCGCAGGGTCCAATGGCGCCGCAATCCGAACGCGCAAATCGCCGCGCTGGTCGAGGGATTGGATCGCGCCGATGGCGGTAACAATTCCGGTAAACATGATTGCGTTCCTTGTTAGCGCTGACGCAGATACGACGTGAACGTGTCTCTGCCAAGCTGGCGATGATCTGCACTGGCCCAGCGGCCATGCGCCGCGTCCAGCGAACTAAGCTCCAAAGCCCCTAGACCGCGCAGGCCGTCGCCAATGACGATGGGCGCGCGGTACAGGTGAAGTTCGTCAATGAGGTCTTCTTTCAGAAAGCTTGCCGCTGTCTGCGCGCCGCCTTCAACATAGAGGTGCTGCACGCCTTCAAGCCCGCCGATCTCGCTTGGCGCGGCAATGGCTTGAACACCCTCTGGCGCCTCGCGGCGGGTCAGCACAACTCGCGATGGACTGCGCGCTTCAAGGCCGGGCAGGCGAACATTGAGACGCGGCTCATCCGCGCGCCATGTGCCGCCCCCGACGAGGATCGCATCATTGCGGGCCCGCTGAGTATGAACATGAGCGCGGGAAGCTTCGCCTGTGATCCATTGGCTGGTCCCATCCTCCAGCGCGATGCATCCATCCAATGACATTGCGAGCTTCAGCGTCACAAAGGGACGGCTGAGCTTAACCCGCGTCAAATAACCCGAAAGGCTGCGCTCTGCGCCCGCATGGTCAAGGATAGTGACGTCAATTCCGGCGGCGCGCAGTCGTTCTACGCCAGCGCCCGCAGTGCGAGGATCAGGGTCGCTATGTCCAATCACAACCCGCGCTGGCTGAGCGGAAGCCAGCAAGTCGGCGCAGGATGGCCCGCGTTCTGATTTGTGCGCGCAGGGCTCTAGCGTGACGTAAATCGTCGCGCCTTTCGCGCCGTCTTGGTCAAGCGCCGCCAGGGCAAGCGCCTCTGCATGCGGGCGGCCGCCAGGCTGCGTCCAACCGCGAGCAATCAGCTGGTCATCACGCACGATCAGCGCGGCTACACCGGGGTTAGGGCGGCTGAGTGGGCGGGCGCGGGCAGATAGCCGCGCGGCAGCCTCCATCCAGACATCGTCGGAATGTGCGGCGCGCAAGGTTATGGCGTTTCGCTTTCGCTGCTCGCCGACGACGTTTGCTCGTTGCGGGAGGAAAGCGCCTCTAGGCGTGCCGCTTCGGCGGCGGCTTCCGCGGCGCGGTCCGCCTCCGCTTGGCGCTCCATTTCTTCAACGTCGAACCCGCTAGCTGCGCCAAGGGCCTTATAGGCATCGCGCTTGCGCTGTTCATATTCCGCGATGCGGGCAGCGCGCGCGTCTTTGGCGGCCTGATTTTCCTCGTTGGAGGCGATGATTTCGTCATCCGTGCGATCCGGCGCGAAGCTGGTGATGTAGGTCACGCTTGGGCGCTCTGGCGGCATATAGGCGGTTTCGGATGTTGCCCACAACATGATGAGCGCAAACGGCAGCGAAGACACGAACAGGATCGGCCAGCGATAGGGGTTGGGCTTGCGAAACTCCGACCAGAAGTCTGCAATACCGGCCTTTGGATTGAAACGCGATTTCGACAGCATGGCGGTAATATAGGGCGCAAATGGGCGCTATGCCAGTGGTGCTTTTGAGTGTGCGCTCATCCTAGCCAAAGCTGGCGTAGAGCGTGCGGCCCTGCTTCTTTAGCCAGCGGTCGGCACGGCTGATGTCCTCTTCATAGAGATCCTCGAGCAGAGCGTAGAATGCCGGGCTGTGATCGAAATGAACCAGATGGGTGACTTCATGCGCGGCGACTGAACGCCTGACAAAGTCTGGTGCCTGCACCAATCGCCAATTGATCCGAATTTGGTTTTTCTCAGAGCAACTGCCCCAGCGTTTTTGCGCTCGGGACAAGCCAACGGGCACTTTTCCCAGGTCGGCGCGCTCGCAATAGTCCGACACGTCTTGTTCGAACAGCGCCAAAGCCTCGCGTTCGAGCCAGCTCTTAAGGCGCTTCTCCAGCGCGTTTTCCGGCCCGCCAACCTGTATCTGATCGCCCACCTTACGCGGGCGGCGCGGAGCATCCTGCGACCACTCGACAACTAATGGCTCCCCGCGAAACAGGATCTCACCGCCGGGCTGAGGCGCACAGCGGCGCGGGATGCGCGCCAATTGCTCGGTCAACCATTCTGTGCGGGAGCGGGCAAAATTGAGTGCCTCGCCCGTGCGCGCCCAGGCTGGCATGCTGATGCGCACTTCGCTGCCATCCGGCGCAAGGCGCAAGGTCAGCCGCTTGGCATTTTTCATGCGCCTGAGCGCAATCGGCAAGATCTGATCGCCCAGCTCTATCTCGTGAGTGACCGGCTCGTCAGACTCTGCGCGGCGCAGCCAATCGATCATGGCGCTGCCTTTACGAAAGGCGAGCTGTCCACGCCTTCGCCCCATTCGACGATGTGATGTTCGAGCGGGCCAGCGTCATTCTCGCTCACAACCCGGCCTGCCACTGACATGCCGGCATGCTTCACCGTTTCTCGGTCGCCGCTGATCAGATAGTGCCATTCTGGCAGATCGCGTCCCTCCGCTCGCATCCGATAGGCGCAGGTCGAAGGCAGCCAGGGCACATCTTCCACGATCTTCAGCGTTAAGCGCAGGCAATCGGGCACGAAGGCTTTGCGGTTGCGATAATCGCTGCACTGCGCGCTTTCGCAATCGAGCAATTTGCAGGCGACATTGGTGTCTGTGATCTCGCCCGTGTCAGCGTCTTCGATCTTGTGCAGACAGCAGCGCCCGCAGCCATCGCATAGGGCCTCCCATTCGGCGCGGTTAAGCTCAGCCAGCTTAAGCGTCCAAAATTCGTCTCTTAGCTCACCCATTTGTCGAGTTCTGCTGCGACCGCCTCTGGCCCTTGATCGGTCGGCAAAGTGGCGAGCGGCTCGCCATTCGGCCCAAACAGGTAAGTGATGGCCGAATGGTTGATCAGATAGCCGCCGCCCGGCGTGTCATCACCGCGCTCATAATAAATGCGAAAATTGTCCGCTGCTGTTTTGACCTGTTCGGCGCTGCCGGTGAGGCCGATCAGATCATCGGAAAAGGCAGAGGTGAATTCGCCGACGATCTCCGGTGTGTCGCGCTCCGTATCAACCGAGATGAAAATCGGCTGGATATTGCCAGCGCGTTCCGGCGAACTCTCGGCAAATTGGCCAAGCCCCTGGATCATGCGCTGCACATCGGTGGGGCATATGTCCGGACAAAAGGCAAAGCCGAAATAGACGATCCGATATTGCCCATCAAAATCCGCCCAGCGCACGGTTTCCCCGGTGGAGCTGATCAGCTCGAACGGGCCTCCGATGTCTGCGCCGGCCAGCGGCGGCTCGCCCACGTCTGCGGCGGCGCTTGGCATGCCAGAGCAGCCTGCCAATGCCAGGCTGGCGGCAAGCGCAAGGCTCGCGAAAAAACGTGGGGCTGGCTTCAAGGTGTTGGCGCGCTGGTTCATGGTCTGCTAACTGAGCTTAGTTCAAAAGGATCGAAGCATTGGGGCTCCGCTTAACTGCGCCCTCAATAATGATCTGGCAGGAAATGTGAAAGGATAGAAGCTTGGGGCGCTCATTTTTACGTAGTTTTGGCGCTGCGGCGGTATTGGCGTGCGGCGGAGCAGCGGCCATGGGGCTTGGCGGTGTGGTGCTGACAGCGCCGCTCGCCGCGCAAGGTTTCTCCGATGGTTTTGAGTTTCTCAAAGCGGTTGAAGAGCGAGACGGCGATGCGGCGACCGCTTTCCTGAACGAGCCAGGCACGACCATCGTCAACAGCCGCGACATCACCTCTGGCGAGACGGGTTTGCACATTGTGGTGGCTCGCCGCGACACCGTTTGGGTGCGCTTTCTGCTGCAGCGCGGGGCCAATCCCAATATCCGCGACAAGAAGGGAGTGACCCCGCTGCAGATGGCCACCACGCTTGGCTTTGTTGACGGAGTGGAAGAACTGATCAAGCGCGGCGCGCAGGTCGATGTCAGTGATAAATCTGGTGAGACGCCGCTGATCGCCGCCGTACACCGGCGCGACACCGCGGTCATCCGCCTGCTGCTGGACAAGGGAGCTGATCCCGACCGCAATGACAATTCCGGGCGCTCTGCGCGGGATTATGTTGAGCTGATGAATTCCAACAGCGCGATCCTCGCGGAGTTCACGCGCGCCGATAAAGAACGCGAAGAAAAGGGAACGGATCGCAATTACGGGCCTTCTTTTTGATATGAGCGATTTTTCTGACATGACTCTGGATGAGCTGCGCATCGCGCTGGCTCCGGATATCGCGGCTTCGGCCATCTTTGATGGCTGGAACGAGACGGCGCTGCTTGCGGCCGCAGATATGGCGGGCGCTGATCCAGATGTTGCAAAGCTGGCCTATCCTGGCGGTGCGATGGACATGATCACAGCCTGGATCGAGAATATCGACGCGCAGATGGAAGCGGAATGGCCCGCTGAAAAGCTGGGTGAGCTGAAAATTCGCGAGCGCATTCGTGAACTCGTCGCGTTTCGTTTGAAAGCGATTGATGGGCTCGATGAGGCCTTGCGCCGCGCGCTCTCGATCATGGCAATGCCGCATAATGCGCCCGCATCGCTTAAGATCGGCTGGAACTCAGCGGATCTGATGTGGCGGCTCGCCGGCGACACCGCGACCGATTACAATCACTACACCAAGCGCACGATCCTGGCCGGGATCTACAGCGCGACTTTGGCTGTCTTCGTCAATGATGACAGTGAGGGCAAAGAGGCAACCTATGCCTTCCTCGATCGCCGCATTGATGGCGTTATGAAGTTTGAAAAAGCCAAAGCGAAGTTTTTGGGCGGAGAGCGCGAGACGTTCAGCCTGTCGCGCTTCCTTGGCCGCCTGCGTTACCCAAGCACATAAGGTTACCGCCAAGATGGAGGTGGATAAGCGCGTTCAGCGCTCGCCTCTGCTTGCCCGCTCGCTTATGACAATAGGGAATCGCAAACACGGGCCGCGGGCATTGCCGCGTTCTCAGGCAACACAAGCAAAGGGTTTCAAGACATGGCGGGTTCGCTCAACAAGGTAATGCTGATCGGCAATTTGGGCGCTGATCCCGAAATTCGCAGTTTCCAAAATGGCGGCAAGGTCGCCAATCTGCGCATCGCGACCAGCGAAACCTGGAAGGATCGCAACACGGGTGAGCGTCAGGAAAAGACAGAGTGGCACACTGTCGCGATTTTCTCCGAAGGCCTCGTCAACGTGGTCGAAAACTACCTCAAGAAAGGGTCAAAAGTCTTTATCGAAGGCAAGCTTCAGACCCGCAAATGGCAAGATCAATCGGGCAATGATCGCTATTCCACCGAAGTGGTGCTGCGCGGTTATGATGGCACGCTGACCATGCTCGATGGCCGCGGCGAAGGCGGCGGTGGTGGTGGCCGCTCAGGCGGCGGCCAAGGCGGTGGTGGCGGCTGGAACCAAGGTGGCGGCGGCTCCGGTGGGGGCAACCAAGGCGGCGGAAACGCTGGCGGCGGCGGAGGTTACGATGATCTCGACGACGACATCCCGTTCTGATCGGTTCAAACCAATCCAAACATCAAAGAGCCTCGCAGCGAGTTTTGCGGGGCTTTTTGTTTGCTGAAATACAGAATGTCAAAAGAGTTTGACATTCACGGAAAAATGTTAAAAGGTTTGTACATTGTCGAAGTGGCAATGAAAATTTCTCAAGAGGAGTCACCCGCATCGTGCTTAAGTCAAAATACAATCAGCGTCTGCTGCGCTACTCAGCAATTGCCGCAGTTGGCGTTGTCATATGCGGCTTAGCCATCGGCTTCATTTCCCGAGAAGGAATTCTTGGCGACAATTCCCTCGTGAAATTCCCGATATTCCTTGCACTGTTTGCTGGTGCATTTGCGCTATCCATACCGTGGTGGAGAAGCCTCGATGACGTTCAAAAGCAAGGCCAGCTAAGCAGCTGGTACTGGGGAAGCACAGCGGGTGGCGGTGTCTTCCTCGTATGGCTGATCGCGAACAATACTCATCACACTGAGTTTTCCCAAGGCGCATTCTACATGTTCTTGGCGCAAGCAGGCCTAGCGCTCTTTTGCTATGCTTTCTGGAAATTCCGCGGCCGGGGCGTGGCAGAATGAAGAACTGCCTGCGCGATCTGCGCAAAGGGCGGGGCCTTAATCAGGCTGATCTTGCCGAGGCTCTGGAGGTTTCGCGCCAGACGATCATCGCGGTGGAGGCTGACAAATACGATCCCTCACTGCCGATGGCGTACCGTTTGGCGGCCTATTTTGATGTCGCTGTGGAAGAGCTGTTCTTCAATCCGTGGAAGGCGGATTAGCTCTTTTTAAGCGCGGCCAGCATGTCTGCCATCGGGCCGTCTTGCTCGCCTTCTGCGACAATCCCAGCCTTTTCGCGGGCTGCATCGGCGTTTGGCCCCTCGGCGTAAGGATCAATCGCCAGGCCCAGGCTTTGCGCGACCGCTTCTCCTAGATCAAAGGCGTCGCCTGAATATTCAATCTCGTCGAGGTCTTCATCGGACAATTCGATCTCGAGGTCTTCAGTCGCATCGGCGAGGGCCGCGCGGGTCGTCTCCGCATCGACAAATTTGAGCGCAATCTCCTCGCTCACTTCAACCGGAAATTCCTCGCCCGATACGGCGCAGATCTGCATGAATTTTGCACGCATGGTTCCATGGGCGCGCACCCCGCCGGTTGTCGCACCTTCCAGAAAGATTTCGGCGCTCAGGGACGATATGCTGGCGAGCGAAAACCGGATTGCGACCGCAGCCCTTTCGGCCTCATCTGCCTCAACCACAATGGGCTTTGCTGGCAGAGGCCGGGCTTTGACCATGCGGCTGAGTTCCGGCGTGCTCATTCTACGCCTTCTGCCTTGATCACTTGCTCATCGCTAAGCGCCGCCAGACGAACCGAGAGATCTTGCAGCTTGCCGGAAACACATGCGGCCGAGGCGGTTTCATCGCGGCCTTCCAAAAAGGTCACATTGCGCGCGACGGCATCCGTGATCTTGGCAGAATCGCCCTCGCCAAAGGCGCTGCGATAAGCGCCTAGACGGCCGCCCAGCACGCCCATCAATTTGCCAACACGCTTACCCACGACCACGTCGTTGACGCCAAATTCGCGCAATTGCCCTTCCATGTCCTCAACGAACAGCTCGGCCAGTAGGGCGCTTTCGCTGCGCATTTCAGCTGCCTCAACGCGCAGGATCACGACGCTGAGCACAGCGGTGATCATGTCGAACCTGCCATCCACGCTGTCATCGACGCCGCATTCCGAATAATAGCTCGGCTCGCGCGCAAGCTCGATGACGCGATGCCACAGCGGGCGCACTTTCTCGCGCGGGTCAGGCGCGGTCCCGAGCATTTTCGATAGGAATGACATTCAGGGCCCTTTCGCCTCAAAGTTCAGCCTTGCGAGCACAAATCTCTGTCGCATTCAGCCAGAATTCAACCAATTCACCCCAGCTGCGATAGACAGCGGCGTTGCAAGGTGCGGGTCAGCCGCTTAAAGCCTTGCAAAATGTGATATAGGAAGCCGCTGAAGTGCGGCAATAGATGGCCTTACATTGGTCATGAATTGAAGGATTGGCGGACACGATGAATAGGCTTGATAGTGCAGCGGGCGCGAACATCTGGCGCAAGGCCCGCGCGCTCACCTTGGGGGCTGGGGCTGGACTGGCGCTGGCCGGGTGTTCTTCTATTCAAGAGACACGCGGCTATGTCGTCGACAACGTCTTGCTGCAATCGATCCAGCCGGGGATTGATAATCAGCGTTCTGTCGAAGGGACCTTGGGCCGCCCAAGTTTTACCAGCCAATATGGCGACCCAACCTGGTATTATGTTTCCAGCGTCACGGGCCGCCGTCCATTGGTGCGCCCGCGCATTCAGCAGCATTCCGTTCTGGCGGTTAAGTTTGATGCGGCGGGCAACGTAGCTTCCGTGGAAAACGCTGGGTTGGATCAAGTCGTGTTCCTCTCACCGGATGGCGACAAGACGCCGACCTTGGGCCGAGAGCGCGGTTTCCTAGAAGACCTGTTCGGCAATATCGGCACGGTTGGCTCCGGTGTCGGACCGACTGGAGCGCAATAGCGCTAGCTTGATTGCCAGAATTGAGCGCCCATATCGCTTGCCATGAGTAACGATACGGCGAGCCACGGCCTGACCCAGTGGCACGGCACCACCATTGTTGGCGTGAAGCGCGATGGCAAAATCGTCATCGCGGGCGATGGTCAGGTATCCATGGGCAACACCGTGATGAAACCCAATGCGCGCAAGGTTCGCCGGATAGGCGAGGGCGGCAAGGTTGTTGCTGGTTTCGCAGGTGCGACCGCCGATGCGTTCACTTTGTTTGAGCGGCTTGAGAAAAAGCTGGAGCAGTACTCCGGCCAATTGCTGCGCGCTGCAGTGGAGCTCGCCAAGGACTGGCGGACGGACAAATACCTGCGCAATCTAGAGGCTTTGATGATCGTGGCGGACAGCGAGACTTTGCTGGTGCTGACCGGCAATGGCGACGTGCTGGAGCCGGAAGGCGGCATCGCGGCAATTGGGTCGGGCGGCAATTATGCGCTGGCTGCGGCGAGAGCGCTGGCTGATTATGAGAGCGATGCGGAGCAAATCGCGACCAAGGCAATGGCCGTGGCAGCGGATATTTGCGTCTTCACCAATGGCAATGTGACACTCGAAACAGTTTAAGCTCGCTGACCGCTGAGCTTCCTCTTTCTTCCTGACGGATAATCATGACAGACAATCTTACACCCAAGGCAATTGTTGCTGCGCTCGATGAGCATATCATTGGCCAAAAAGACGCCAAGCGCGCCGTTGCGGTGGCGCTGCGCAATCGCTGGCGCAGGCAGAGGCTGAACGCGGATTTGCGCGATGAGGTGACGCCAAAGAACATCCTGATGATCGGGCCAACAGGCTGCGGTAAGACGGAGATCAGCCGCCGCCTCGCGAAGCTAGCCGAGGCGCCATTCGTAAAGATCGAGGCGACCAAGTTTACCGAGGTCGGATATGTCGGCCGCGATGTGGAGCAGATCGCCCGTGATCTGGCTGAAGAAGCAATCCGGCTCGAAAAAGAGCGCCGCCGCGAGGCCGTGCGTGAAGCCGCCTCTGATGCCGCAATGGAGCGCCTGCTCAACGCTTTGGTCGGTGATAACGCCTCAGAGGCGACCCGCGAGAGCTTCCGCCAGCGCATCATTCAAGACGCGATGAACGAGGTTGAGGTCGAAATCGATGTGACCGAGGCGCCCAACATGCCGTTTGATATGGGCAATATGGGCGGCAATATGGGCATGATCGACCTGTCAGACATGATGGGCAAAGCGCTGGGCAAGACACCCACAAAACGCCGAAAAATGCGCGTGCCAGAGGCGTGGGACAAGCTCGTCGACGAAGAGGCGGACAAGCGGCTCGATGATGACGATGTTGCGCAAACGGCTTTGCGCAATGCGGAAACCAACGGAATCGTGTTTCTAGACGAGATCGACAAGATTGCCGTGTCCGATGTGCGCGGCGGCTCCGTCAGCCGAGAGGGCGTGCAGCGCGACCTTTTGCCGCTGATTGAGGGCACGACGGTCAGCACCAAATATGGCCCGATGAAAACGGACCATGTGCTGTTTATCGCCAGCGGTGCGTTCCATTTGGCCAAGCCATCGGACATGCTCCCAGAACTGCAGGGCCGCTTGCCGATCCGGGTCGAGCTGCGTGCGCTGACGGAAGAGGACTTCGTGCGTATCCTGGGCGAGACCAAGGCCAATCTGGTCGAGCAATATCGCGCGCTGATCGGCACCGAAGATGTCACCTTGGATTTCAAAGATGATGCGGTCAGCGAGATCGCCAAGATCGCTGCTCAAGTGAACGAGAGCGTCGAGAACATCGGTGCGCGGCGTTTGCAAACCGTCATGGAAAAGCTGCTCGAAGAGATCAGCTTTGAGGCCGAAGAGCACCAGGGCGAGACGATCACAATCGATGCCGATTATGTGCGCGGCCGCCTGACCGAGCTGGCTGGTAATACCGATCTGTCGAAATACATCCTTTGATCGGCGGGCCCGTCAGCGATTTGGCCGCGATGCTGGCCGGCATGGATCCGCTGCTGCACGATCTGCCATATGTGTTCATGCCCGAAGATCGCTGGACCGATTTCTCGATAGAGCTCACTGACGTGTTTGCTTCCATGCTCGAGGAGGAGGGCAGTACTTATGTGTTTCCACTCGATCAAGAATTGGAGATGACAGAAGGCCTGCCGCGGTTTGCGCGGATCACCTTGCAAGTGCACTCTGATCTGGAAGCCGTGGGCCTGACCGCCGCCGTATCATCAGCGCTGGCTCAGGCCGGTATCTCTTGCAATGTCATCGCGGCGTTTCATCACGATCATCTGTTTGTGCCCTGGGACCGGCGTCTTGAGGCGATGGCTACACTAAAGCAGCTCGCAAACGACGCAGGTCGATGATTCTCAACCCTTCGGCGAGCGAGCCCGCGATCATTGCTTGAGCTTGCGCGCTAAGAACGCTTTAACAGTGCCCAACACTTTCATGATTGGGGACTGAAAGCATGATCATTCAGACATTTCGCCGCACTTTCCTTGCCAGCGTTGCAACCGCTGCCTTGGCCATGGGCGTACCTGCCGTTGCCGATGACCATTCCGGTGATGCCGCGCAGGAGGCTCCAACCCTCTCCGCCCCGAAAATCGAATACACCCGCTGGCAGCTGGACAACGGCCTGACTGTGATCGCCCTGCCAGACAACACCACCGCCAATGTCACGACGTCGCTGTGGTACAAAGTTGGCTCCAAGCATGACCCAGAAGGCCGCTCCGGCTTTTCGCATTTGTTCGAGCATATCCTCAGCCGCAAGACGGTGAACATGCCGTACAATATGATCAATAAGCTGACCGAGGATGTCGGCGGCCAGCGCAATGCCTCCAACTGGATTGATCGCACCAATTATTTCGAGACGGTGCCCGCGCAATATCTCGAGACGATGCTGTGGACCCACCGCGAGCGGATGGCATTCCCCGTGGTCGATGCCGAGGTGTTTGAGAACGAACGCAATGTCGTAAAGGAAGAGCTGCGCACCCGCGTGCTCGCACCGCCCTATGGCCGGCTTCAGCGATTCGTGATTCCAGAAAACGCCTATGATGTGCTGCCGATGCGCCGCCCTGGCATTGGATCAATCGAAGATCTGGACTCGGCGACTTTGGATGACGCCCGAGCGTTTCATCAGGCCTATTACGGTCCTGATACAGCGACCCTGATCGTTGCCGGCAATTTCGAAATGGAAAAGCTGCGTGCGCTGGTCGATCAATATTTTGCCGATATTGAACCGCGGGATAATCCGATCAGCCTCGAGATCGAGGGCAATGAACCCGTTCGCACAGAGCCGCGCTCCATCGCCGCCACCGCGCCCAATGTGCCTTTGCCAGTGGTTGGCGGAATTTGGAAAGCGCCACCTGTTAGCAGCGAAGACGCAGCAGCGATTGAAGTGCTCACCGCGATCATGGCTCGTGGCCAAAGCAGCCGCCTGCACACGGCTTTGGTCCGCAGCGGTAAAGCAGTACAAGCCGCGCATTTTGACACAATGACGATGGATGGCGGCTTCATTGCCAATTTTGCCGTGCTTAGTCCTGTGGCAAATTCTGAAGAAGCAAACGCCATTCTGAATGCAGAGATCGAACGAATTCGCACAGAGCCAGTGACCGATGCGGAGCTGACCGAGGCGAAGAACGAGATTTTCTCCTCAGCCCTGTCTCAGCGCCAGACGGTTCGCGGGCGCGCTTTTGAGCTGGGTGAGGCCTTGGTCTCAACCGGCAATCCCGATGCCGCCGATGCGCGGCTTGCCCGAATTGCCTCCGTCACCGCGGAAGACGTGCAACGGGTTGCGGCCAAATGGCTCGATCCAAATGCGAAAGTGTCGATGACCTACACGGCTGGTGAGGATGATCCGTCTACCTATGCCAATCCAGTGCCGCGCCCAGCCTATGGAACGGTGCCGCCTGCCACGGGCGCACCGCTGGAATTGCTTCCTGAAGGGGAGCGCATGGCGCCGCCAGCTCCGATTGACGCGCCGGAGGTTGTGCGCAGCGACTTCGTGACGAGCACGCTCGCCAATGGCATTCCGTTGGTGACGACGCAGACCAGCGACGTGCCAATCGCAACAATCACCATTGTGTTCCCGGGTGGGGACGCGAGCGATCCCGCTAACAAGGCTGGCCTTGCCGGTTTCGTCGCAAGCCTCGCCGATCAGGGCACAGCCACGCGCAGCGCGCCAGAAATTGCCGCGACTTTGGAATCGCTTGGTGCATCGCTGAATATCAGCAGCAGCCCGGACGGGACTTTTGCGAGCCTGACCGCGCCCACGGTCAATCTGAACAAAGCCGGAGAGGTGCTGGTCGATATCATTCAAAACGCCAGCTACCCGACCGAGGAGCTGGAGCGGGAACGCAAGCGCGCGATGGATGGAATTGACGCAACGCTCAAAGATCCAAGCTCGCTCGCTGGATTGGTCGCGACCCGCGTGATGTACGGCGATGCGCCCTATGGCCGGGTCGCCACAGTCAGCAGCATTCCGAACATCACCCGCGAAGACCTGCTGGCAACCCGCGCGGCCTATTGGCATCCGCAGACGGCCAAGATCGTCGTGAGCGGCGGCATTGCTGCGGACGAAGCGGCGACACTGGCAGGCAATCTGTTCGGCGAGTGGGAAGCGAGCAGCGCACCGCCCGCAATGGTCGCGAACCCAGCGGGCAGCGGCACTGCCCCGCGCACTTTGGTGATCGATATGCCCAATGCAGGCCAAGCGGCCGTGATTGCCGGCGTTCGCGGCATCTCGCGCTCGGATGAGGACTTCTATCCCGTCTGGCTGGCTAATACGGTGCTGGGCTCCGGTTCCAACGGGCGCTTGTTCGAAGAGGTTCGGACCAAGCGCGCGCTAGCCTATGGTGCCTATTCGCAAATGCCTCAGCTGGCCGATGCCGCCGTTTGGCGCGCAATTGCGCAGACTGACCATGCGACAGCCGATGATGTTGCGGCGGTCTTCTTTGAAGAGTTTGAGAAGCTGAGCGCTCAGCCGGCAAGCGAAGACGCGATTGAGAAGCGCCGCTTGTTCCTAGGCGGAGCGATTGCGCGCAGCCTGGAGACAAGCGGAGGCTTCAACGGCCTGGTTGCGAGCGCCATGCTGCGCGGGCTCGAGCCGGATGAGGCGTTCCAGATTGCGGATCGTCTGTCGGACGTGAGTGCGGAAGAAGCGGCTCAGGTCGCGGCGGAATATCTGACCAAGGATCGCACATCTCTGGTGATCGTCGGCAAGGCTGAAGACTTCTTGGAAGACCTTCAGGCTCTGCGCGGCGAGGTTGAAGTGATCGCTTTTGACGATCTCGATCTGGCCGCAAGTGATTTGCGCAAGTCAGCCGCTGCGGCGCCCGCTGGCGGCGAATAAACGCGAGACATGGAAGCGGTGAGGGGCGTTCTGGCCTCTCACTGCTTCGTGCCGCCCGCCTCTTCTTCAGCGTTTTCATTGGCCTGCCGCGCCCACATTTCAGCATAGAGCCCGCGCTTATTCAGCAGCTCAGCGTGTGTGCCTTGCTCGGCCAAGCGTCCGGCCTCCAGCACGATGATCTGATCCGCATCGGCAATTGTTGAGAGCCGGTGCGCAATCGCGATGGTCGTGCGGCCAGCGGCAATGCGGCGCAAGGTGGCCAGAATTTCCTGCTCCGTCCGCGTATCGAGCGCGCTCGTCGCCTCATCCAGCAGCAGGATCGGCGGATCTTTCACAAGTGTGCGAGCAATTGCCACCCGCTGCTTCTCACCGCCGGACAGCTTAAGCCCGCGTTCGCCGACCATGGTTTCAAAGCCATCGGGCAAACCTTCGATCAGCGGCGTTAGCGCTGCGTCTTGCGCGGCCCGTTCGATCACGTCGTTGCTCGCATCAGCGGCGCCGTAGCCGATGTTGTAGTGCAGCGTGTCGTTGAACAGCACGCTGTCCTGCGGGACGATGCCGATTGCCTCACGCACGCTGGCTTGCGCGACCTCAGCGATGTCTTGGCCATCGATCAAGATGCGGCCGGAGGTGGGATCGTAAAAGCGGAACAGCAGCCGCCCGATGGTGCTCTTGCCTGCTCCGGAAGGGCCGACAATTGCGACATTGCCAGAGGCTGGCACTTCAAAGCTAAGCCCGTGAAGGATCGTGCGTTCTGGATCATAGCCGAAGGTCACATTGTCAAAGACCAGATGCGGCTTGCGAACGATGAGCGCTGGAGCGCCCGGCGCATCGCGCACCTCTACCTCTGTATCCATCAATCGGAACATCTCCGCCATATCGACGAGGCCCTGGCGGATCGTGCGATACACCCAGCCCAGCAGATCTAGTGGGCGGAACAGCTGCATCAGGAAGGTGTTGACCAGTACCAAATCACCAACGGTCAGCTCGCCCTTGCTCCAGCCCCAAACGGTGTAGGCCATCGCGCCCGCCATAAGGGCATTGGTGATCAGCGATTGCGTTATGTTGAGCAGGCCGAGCGAGTTTTCGCTCTTGACCGCAGCCTCGGCATAGGCCCGCGCTGCTTGGCTGTAACGCTTTTCCTCGCGCTCCTCAGCGCCGAAATATTTGACTGTTTCGAAGTTCAGAAGCGAGTCGACTGCACGGTGCAATGCCTGACCATCAAGGTCGTTCATCTCGCGGCGTAGCTTTGTGCGCCATTCCGTGATCCAGCGGGTGACCGCGATATAGGTGACCACGGTGACAGCGGTTGCAGCAACCAGTTCCCAGCCAAAATTGAGGTAAAAGATCACTCCCACCGCAATCAGCTCAATGGCGGTGGGCGCGATGTTGAACAGCAGGAAGTAGAGCATCATGTCGATGCTCTTGGTGCCGCGTTCGATGATCTTGGTAACCTCGCCCGTGCGGCGCGACAGATGGAAGCGCAGGCTGAGGCGGTGCAGGCGGTGGAAGACATCCTCCGCCAGGCTCAAGGTGGCAGCCTGACCAACGCGTTCGAACACGATGTTGCGCAGGTTGTCGAACAGCAGCGAGGTGAAGCGGCCTAGCCCGTAAGCGATCACTAAGGCCAACGCCACTGTTGCGCCTTCGCTGACCGGACCGGCCATCGCATCGGCGGCGTGCTTATAAGCGAACGGCAGCGCTAGAGTGACGCCCTTAGCCGCGAGCACGAGCACCATCGCTATAACAATCCGCCAGCGCAGGCCCGGATTGTCCTTTGGCCAGAGGTAAGGGAGAAACCGCTTGAGCGTTGCCCAGCTTTCCGCCTCGGGCGGGCGGTTTGCATGGTCAGCAGAAGTGGATGTGTCAGGCGGCATCGGTGGCGACCATGTGGGCGCACCTCAGCATAAGCGCAAGGTTCTCAGGCGGCTGTGTTCTCTTAAGAGCCTTCTTAGTATCGGCTTGTCGGCTGATTCCGGCGAAAGTCGCGGCCAACCGAGCGAGGCAGGTCAAACAGAACGCGTTGCCGCGAGAAGTCGATCGCGACCCGGTCAAACATCCTCAGATGGTTCATGCCCAGGGACAGCACTGGCTTATCCTTCAGGCCTAGCGCTTCAAAGGCTGGCGTGTCAGCAAAGGTGATCGGCACATTCTTGAGGGTCACCCCGCCAATCTCCAGACTCCTTACGAACGACATTTCTCCGGAGGCGGACACGCCGTTGACATCAGTGGTCTGGACCGTCGCGGCACGCTTCGTGCGAATGCGTTGGCGCAGCGCATTATTGGCGAGGCTGGCCTGCGCGCCCGTATCGATAATCACGGTGGTTTTTACGCCTTCAACCTCAGCATTGGTAATCAGCAGCTGGCCCAGCTTGTGACGGGCGCGAACCACGATTTCAAAACCACGCTGGCTGGCTTTTTCTTTGGTGACGTCTTCGATCACCATGGTCTCATCGCGAAAATCGATCAGCACTCTGAAATCTTGCAATGTGTCGAGCCCGATGATGCCGTCCGCACCAACGTGATCTTTATAGAGAACCGGGGCTGCAAGGTTATGGATCGTGCTACCGCCGAGCTCGAGGCTGTCCAACTCAACCACTTCAACTGGGCGGCGGCTGGCCATGCCTACCAGAGTTGCGGTGCCAAGCGACTCTAGACCCAGCGTATCATTGATACCGTGCGTGACGGCGGTCGCCTGGCTGCCAGTGTCGATCATGAAGTTGTAGGGGCCGGCGCCATCAATGGTCACTGGCACGGTCATGCGCTCATTGCGCTCTTCTTCCAGGCTCAAAATCTCTGTGTTCGGATTGGTGAAGCTGGGCGCAATCGACTGATCTCCGGCCTGCTGCCCCATACCAATAAAAGCCATGGAAAGTGCGGGGCCGTACCAGAAATAATGCATAATGTGTCCTCCCATGTGCGCAGACTAGGGATGCTGCGCACTGCCCAAGAGGGACAGACTACCAGACGATTGATGATTGCCCAAACCAAAGCGAGATGGGCTTGCATTCACAGCAGGATTAAGCGCTTGCCGCGGTTGGTGCGGTGCCGCGATTGCGGAGCAGGCCCCATGTCTCGCGCACCTTCGCATTCCATCCGAACCAGAATGTGGCGGCATATACGCTGGCCCCGGCAAAGCCGTTCCACACCAGATCAATGAACGGTGAGCCGAATGAAGCGTATCTTTGCAGGGCGAGCACGACCAACGTCATTGCCCCGCAAGCGACGGCGGTCGGCGCTATCTCTTTCAAAAGAGCGAGCGGTGAGGCGCCAATGCGCGGCAAGGTGAGGGAGAGCGTGATGCAGCACAGCAATGGCGCGGCGACCCACCAAGCATGGACGAGGCCCATGGCTCCGAATTGAACGCCCCAAAGGAATGCGAGCGGCATAATGATCGCGCCAGAGAGACTGGTCGTTAGATAGACCTGCGTTCGGCCCATGGCGTTGGTGACGGGCGAGCAGATCAGATGCAGGGCAAAGAATGGCATTGCCAGCGCCAGTCCGCCGACAATCGGGATCATGCCGGCCCATTTCTCGCCAAATAGCGTTAGGATGGCCGCTTCGCTGGTAAGGGCCAGCCCGACATATATTGGTGCAGTCACCATCATCACCATTCGCGCGGTCTTCAAGAAGTATGGGCCGAGTGGCTTATTCGCGCGGTGCAGCTCTGAATAGGCGGCAAGCCCGACCTCATTGATCGGCGGCAAGAACCGGCCCGTAACAATAAGCGTGAGGAACAAGGCTTCTGAATAAAGGCCGAGGTCATAAGTCGACATCTGACGGCCCGCGATCACGATGTCGCTTTGGCTCTGGATGATCCAGAAGATCTGGCAGAGCGTCAGCGTGCCGCCAAAGGTTACCAGATCCCACGCGCCGCGCGGATCAAATATCGGCTTCACCAATAGGCGTGCTGCAATAGAGAGCCCGATCGCGCGGCTGATAAACATCGCAATCGGCGCGTAGACCAATGACCACACGCCAAAGCCGAGCCATGCGAGCGACAATGCAGTGATCGCCCCAATGGCCGCGCAGGCCATATTGACCTGACCCTGCTTGCGGAACTCGAGGCGCCGGGCGAGCAGCTCAGAGGGGAGGGCGGTAAATGGCACGGTGAAGAAGATCACCGCTTGGATGCGGAGCATATCCTCCACCAAGGGCTCACCAAAGTAAGCGGCGGCGTAAGGCGCGAACAGAAACTGCACGAGTGCCATGGAACCATTGAACAGCAGCAGCAGCCCAAAGATCTGTCCGATCCGTCGCTCGTCAATCTTCTCGGTCTGGACGAGCGAGGTGGCAAAGCTCTGTCCATTGAGGATTGCGAGCGCGGCCAAGACCACTTGGGTCATTGCGAACAGGCCGTAATCTGTCGGCTCTAATAAGCGCACCACCAATATAGTGGAGGTCCAGGTTATGATCTGTGCCGCAACCTGTGTGCCCCAGCGCCATTTCACCGCTGACCTTACGCGCCCTGCAAAACCGTCTTCGCTTTGCATCACACCCTCATGGTTCGCAGGCGACTGGCTTTGGCCAGCGCGCGAATCATCGGCCGAATTTGATTCGGAAATAGGGTGCGTCCCGCTCATTCCTTGGCCCCTAACCCTAAAAGGTGAAGAATCTGCCTGTTTAAATGGCCAGATCGGAGCAAGCCGGAGGGGTGATTCCAGCGATTCATTGGAAGTCAGGGTTGAAAAGCAGCTCCAAGGCCCCATTTCATGTAGGCCAGAGCGCAGCGAAACCCGCAGGAAACCGAGGGTTTTGAAGTTCTTTGAAATAAAATTGCAAAAAGGCGTTGACCGAATCTCAGTCCCCGCCTAGATGACCTCCACCGACGCGGCGATGACGGTTTCTAACCGGCTCGCAGCAATCGGTCGCCAACATAAACGGACAACCGGCCCCCGGTGCAGATCGGGGAACCATTGTTGTCCGCTTCTTATGTTGGTCGGCTCTTTGACATTGTTAGTATATGATGAAGGGACATGTGGGCGACGGTGCCCGGTCCAGGGGTTTTAAGGCTCTGGATACCGGTTAAATTATGCCGATTGCCACATTTTGGAAGTGCACCACGCACCTCCTTAATGATGCATGTTCATTCGTATCCATTACGTTTGACAGCAGGTAATCGGCTCCTTGAAGCTCATGCTTGACTGGCTAGCGAACTTCGGTTCGTGCTGGTTTTGTATGTGACACAAACTTGAGAGTTTGATCCTGGCTCAGAACGAACGCTGGCGGCATGCCTAACACATGCAAGTCGAACGAACCCTTCGGGGTGAGTGGCGCACGGGTGCGTAACGCGTGGGAACCTGCCTTTAGGTTCGGAATAACTCAGAGAAATTTGAGCTAATACCGGATAATGTCTTCGGACCAAAGATTTATCGCCTTTAGATGGGCCCGCGTTAGATTAGATAGTTGGTGGGGTAATGGCCTACCAAGTCGACGATCTATAGCTGGTCTGAGAGGATGATCAGCCACACTGGGACTGAGACACGGCCCAGACTCCTACGGGAGGCAGCAGTGGGGAATATTGGACAATGGGCGAAAGCCTGATCCAGCAATGCCGCGTGAGTGATGAAGGCCTTAGGGTTGTAAAGCTCTTTTACTAGGGATGATAATGACAGTACCTAGAGAATAAGCTCCGGCTAACTCCGTGCCAGCAGCCGCGGTAATACGGAGGGAGCTAGCGTTGTTCGGAATTACTGGGCGTAAAGCGCGCGTAGGCGGCTTATCAAGTCAGGGGTGAAATCCCGGAGCTCAACTCCGGAACTGCCCTTGAAACTGGTAAGCTAGAATATTGGAGAGGTAAGTGGAATTCCGAGTGTAGAGGTGAAATTCGTAGATATTCGGAAGAACACCAGTGGCGAAGGCGACTTACTGGACAATTATTGACGCTGAGGTGCGAAAGCGTGGGGAGCAAACAGGATTAGATACCCTGGTAGTCCACGCCGTAAACGATGATAACTAGCTGTCCGGGCTCATAGAGCTTGGGTGGCGCAGCTAACGCATTAAGTTATCCGCCTGGGGAGTACGGTCGCAAGATTAAAACTCAAAGGAATTGACGGGGGCCTGCACAAGCGGTGGAGCATGTGGTTTAATTCGAAGCAACGCGCAGAACCTTACCAGCCTTTGACATCCTAGGACGGTTTCTGGAGACAGATTCCTTCCCTTCGGGGACCTAGTGACAGGTGCTGCATGGCTGTCGTCAGCTCGTGTCGTGAGATGTTGGGTTAAGTCCCGCAACGAGCGCAACCCTCATCCTTAGTTGCCAGCATTTAGTTGGGCACTTTAAGGAAACTGCCGGTGATAAGCCGGAGGAAGGTGGGGATGACGTCAAGTCCTCATGGCCCTTACAGGCTGGGCTACACACGTGCTACAATGGCAACTACAGTGGGCAGCTATCACGCAAGTGTGAGCTAATCTCCAAAAGTTGTCTCAGTTCGGATTGTTCTCTGCAACTCGAGAGCATGAAGGCGGAATCGCTAGTAATCGCGGATCAGCATGCCGCGGTGAATACGTTCCCAGGCCTTGTACACACCGCCCGTCACACCATGGGAGTTGGTTTCACCCGAAGATAGTGCGCTAACCTTTTAGGAGGCAGCTAGCCACGGTGGGATCAGCGACTGGGGTGAAGTCGTAACAAGGTAGCCGTAGGGGAACCTGCGGCTGGATCACCTCCTTTCTAAGGATATTTACGAAAGCGCCTGACCCTGTGTTGGGAAGAGCTTCGTAACTTCCAAAGAACATTGCCGTCGTCCTCATGTCCTTTCATCACTGGAGATTGCCCTCGGGCAGCTGAAAAGCTGCGCGTGGGGTAAACACCTGAGCTGGCTCACGCCCCTCGCGGTCTAACGGCCGCTTGAGGAGTGTAGGTCCGTAGCTCAGTTGGTTAGAGCGCACCCCTGATAAGGGTGAGGTCGGTGGTTCAAATCCACTCGGACCTACCAGTTATTGTCTGGTCTTTAGGGGCCTTAGCTCAGCTGGGAGAGCACCTGCTTTGCAAGCAGGGGGTCATCGGTTCGATCCCGATAGGCTCCACCAGACAACTTAGATCGTACTCCAGGATGAAAAGAAAGCAAATCTCGCGCAGGGTTTACTCTGATCGTGAGTATGCGGCTTCGGCCGCACATCATTTGACATTGTGAATGGGTTTTTAAATCGATGCCGTGGCGGTATCGTCTTGCTAGCATGAGCTTAGGCTCTGGCTAGAGGGATGGTGCCATCACAAATCAATCAAATTGATTATCTGGCTGAGATAATTCTCTGCACTATCATGAAGACGGCAGCTTTTATGCAGGCTTGTCGTTGATGGTGTGGATTCTCAAGCGTGAGGTAAGAGCATTTGGTGGATGCCTTGGCATGTACAGGCGAAGAAGGACGTGGCACGCTGCGATAAGCGTCGGGGAGATGTGAGCAATCTTTGATCCGGCGATTTCCGAATGGGGAAACCCACCTTCACCATTTCTTTCATTGATCCTTCGGGGTCACTGAGAGAGGTGGATAAGGTATCACCTTAGTGAATATATAGCTTTGGTGAAGCGAACCCAGGGAACTGAAACATCTCAGTACCTGGAGGAAAAGACATCAACCGAGATTCCGTTAGTAGTGGCGAGCGAACGCGGACCAGGCCAGTGCCTTTTCATAAATTAGCAGAACTCTCTGGAAAGTGAGACCGTAGTGGGTGACAGTCCCGTATGCAAAAATGATTGAAAAGGACTTGAGTAGGGCGGAACACGTGAAATTCTGTCTGAACATGGGGGGACCACCCTCCAAGCCTAAATACTCGTACATGACCGATAGCGAACACAGTACCGTGAGGGAAAGGTGAAAAGCACCCCGATTAGGGGAGTGAAACAGTACCTGAAACCGGATGCTTACAAGCAGTTGGAGCCCCTTTAGGGGGTGACAGCGTACCTCTTGCATAATGGGTCAGTGACTTAATCTAGCATGCAAGCTTAAGCCGTTAGGTGTAGGCGAAGCGAAAGCGAGTCTGAATAGGGCGACTGAGTATGTTGGATTAGACCCGAACCCCGGCGATCTAGGCATGACCAGGCTGAAGGTGCGGTAACACGCACTGGAGGGCCGAACCGTTGCATGTTGAAAAATGCTCGGATGAGTTGTGTTTAGGGGTGAAAGGCCAATCAAGCCGGGAAATA
Source organism: Erythrobacter sp. S249 (assembly GCF_057364975.1). Classification (NCBI taxonomy): domain Bacteria; kingdom Pseudomonadati; phylum Pseudomonadota; class Alphaproteobacteria; order Sphingomonadales; family Erythrobacteraceae; genus Erythrobacter; species Erythrobacter sp. S249. The sequence goes on from NZ_CP200287.1 coordinate 2,370,469, forward strand.
GCTGGTTCTCCGCGAAATCTATTGAGGTAGAGCGTCAGATGTATGCCGATGGGGGTAGAGCACTGGATGGGCTAGGGCTGCGCGAGCGGTACCAAACCTAACCAAACTCCGAATACCATCGAGTCTTGTCTGGCAGACAGACGGCGGGTGCTAAGGTCCGTCGTCAAAAGGGAAACAGCCCTAACCTACAGCTAAGGTCCCCAAATAATACCTAAGTGCGAAAGCATGTGGGAATCCCAAAACAACCAGGAGGTTGGCTTAGAAGCAGCCATCCTTTAAAGAAAGCGTAACAGCTCACTGGTCTAAATAAGGGTTCCTGCGGCGAAGATGTAACGGGACTAAAGGTATTTACCGAAGCTTAGGGTTGCAGTTTACTGCAGCGGTAGCGGAGCGTTCCGTAAGTTGATGAAGCCGAAGGGTAACCGACGGTGGAGATATCGGAAGTGCGAATGCTGACATGAGTAGCGATAAAGAGGGTGAGATGCCCTCTCGCCGAAAGACCAAGGGTTCCTGCTCAACGCTAATCGGAGCAGGGTAAGCCGGCCCCTAAGACGAGCCCGAAGGGGGTAGTCGATGGGAACCACGTTAATATTCGTGGGCCTGAAGATGTGTGACGGATCGTGGAAGTTGTTTCCTCTTATTGGATTGAGGGAGCAGCCAAGCGGTTCCAGGAAATAGCCTCTTCATATAGACCGTACCCGAAACCGACACAGGTGGTCAGGTAGAGTATACCAAGGCGCTTGAGAGAAGTATCCTGAAGGAACTCGGCAAATTGCCTCCGTACCTTCGGAAGAAGGAGGCCCTGATTCGAGGCAACTCTTATCAGGGGGCACAGGCCAGGGGGTAGCGACTGTTTATCAAAAACACAGGACTCTGCTAAGTCGGCTTCAAGACGACGTATAGGGTCTGACGCCTGCCCGGTGCTTGAAGGTTAAGAGGAGGAGTGCAAGCTCCGAATTGAAGCCCAAGTAAACGGCGGCCGTAACTATAACGGTCCTAAGGTAGCGAAATTCCTTGTCGGGTAAGTTCCGACCTGCACGAATGGCGTAACGACTTCCCCACTGTCTCCAGGATATGCTCAGCGAAATTGAATTCTCCGTGAAGATGCGGAGTACCCGCGGTTAGACGGAAAGACCCCGTGCACCTTTACTGCAGCTTTAGAGTGGCATTAGGAAAGAACTGTGTAGAATAGGTGGGAGGCTTTGAAACTTGGGCGCCAGTCCGAGTGGAGCCAACCTGTGAAATACCACCCTGTTGTTTTCTGATGTCTAACCTAGGTCCGTTATCCGGACCAGGGACCCTCTATGGCGGGTAGTTTGACTGGGGCGGTCGCCTCCTAAAGAGTAACGGAGGCGCGCGATGGTATGCTCAGGCCGGTTGGAAACCGGCTGCGAGAGTGCAATGGCATAAGCATGCCTGACTGCGAGACCGACAGGTCGAGCAGAGACGAAAGTCGGTCATAGTGATCCGGTGGTCCCTCGTGGAAGGGCCATCGCTCAACGGATAAAAGGTACGCCGGGGATAACAGGCTGATACTGCCCAAGAGCTCATATCGACGGCAGTGTTTGGCACCTCGATGTCGGCTCATCACATCCTGGGGCTGGAGCAGGTCCCAAGGGTTTGGCTGTTCGCCAATTAAAGTGGTACGTGAGCTGGGTTCAGAACGTCGCGAGACAGTTTGGTCCCTATCTGCCGTGGGCGTCGATACTTGAAAGGAGTTGCCCCTAGTACGAGAGGACCGGGGTGAACATACCTCTGGTGTACCAGTCATTCCGCCAGGAGTGCCGCTGGGTAGCTATGTATGGACGGGATAACCGCTGAAAGCATCTAAGCGGGAAGCCTCCCTTGAGATTAGGTATCATCGAACCGTAGTAGACCACTACGTTGATAGGCTGGGTGTGGAAGCGCAGTAATGCGTGTAGCTAACCAGTCCTAATAGTTCTGTTCGCGCTTGTAGAATCTGCACCATCAACGTCAGCCCTGCGTGGCTTTCATTGATTGGTAGAGAATTTCTCAAGCCAGATACGCCCAAGAACACTAAACCAAGTGCATCGATTTAAACCCGTTTTCCGCAAGCTTCATTGCTTGGTGGTCATAGCGTCTGTGACCCACCCGATCCCATCTCGAACTCGGCCGTGAAACCAGATAGCGCCGATGGTACTATGTCTTAAGGCATGGAAGAGTAGGTCGCTGCCAGGCATTGTAGCTTGCGGATTGCGGGACAAACCCATTCACTAGTCAAAGGGCTGATCCGTCAAGGACAGCCCTTTTGACGTCTCTAACGACGTCAAACGGTGCCGCGGGGTGGAGCAGTCCGGTAGCTCGTCAGGCTCATAACCTGAAGGTCGTTGGTTCAAATCCAACCCCCGCAACCATCGCATCATTGAAAAATCATGATAATTTCGCCTCACTGTTACCAGTGGGGCTTTTTGCGTTTCTATGCTGGCAAGCGTTCACGCCGCTTTCGTACGCTGTCGCCATAGTGGGAGTGTTCAGTGTGCGGAGAAACGGGCGGAGCGTTCTTTGCTTAGCTCTACGCGCCGGCCACGTTCACTTTCCAAGCGATGAGTTGCTCGCGCTGGGCGCTTGACCCGCCTGTCCGCTTGCTATTCAGATGTCGCGGACGCAAATCAGGGTTGCAACAAGCCATGGTGCTTGAGATTCAGACATTCGGACCGTTTGAGATCCGGCGTCACGGAGCGGCGCTTGAGCTCCCATCCTCGCGTAAGTCGCGCGCTTTGCTGGCTTATCTGGCGATCACAGGCAAAAAGCACTCGCGGCGTGACCTGTGCGAGCTGTTTTGGGACAACACCGATGATCCGCTCGCGGGGCTACGCTGGTCGCTCTCGAAATTGCGGACCCTGCTTAACGCTGAAGGGTATGAGCCAGTCAATTCCAATCGGGACGAGATGTGGTTCGACGGCAGTCAGGCCCTTTTTGACAAGGACGAGTTCAACGACCTCGGCAATCGCGGTCACAAGTCGGAAAAGGAAGCGGACAAGATTTGGAAGGCGACGTCTGGCCTGCCACTCGCCGATTGCGAACTGCCCAACCAGCCTGAATTTATGACTTGGCTTGAGGGATACCGTCAGGACTATGTGAGGCTGCGCATCGGCGTGGCCAAACGGTTTGCGCGCGATGGGCAATTGCAATGGCAGACGCGGGACAAATGGGCGGAACGCTGGCTACGCTTGGCACCTTATTCGCGCGGGGCCGCTTTCACTGCATTTGAGACCAAATACCATGCTGCGGGCCGGGCTGCGGCAACAGGGCTAGTCGGCCATTTGCGCAAGACTTTCGCAGAAGCAGACGTCGAGCCACCCGTTTTTGAGCTGACTGAGGAACCTAGCGAAGGGATCGTCACACCGCGCGATTTGCTGGCGCCCGAAGAACAGCAAATCCGTTTTGTTGATAGCGGTGACGGTGTCTCGATCGCCTGGGCCAGTGTGGGTGACGCGGCCAATCCGCCATTGGTGAAAGCGGCCAATTGGCTGAACCATTTGGAGCTGGATTGGGATGCTCCAGTATGGAGCCCTCTGTTCAAAGAGCTATCCAAGTCGCATAATTTCGTACGCTATGATGAGCGCGGGTGCGGCCTGTCCGACTGGGATGTGGACGAGATCACTTTCGACAAATTCGTTGAAGACTTGGAGCATGTCGTGGACGCTGCTGGGTTGGAGCGTTTCCCTCTGCTGGGGATCAGCCAGGGGGCAGCCGTGTCGATCCGATATGCGGCGCTGCATCCAGAGCGGGTTTCTGAGCTTATCCTGTTCGGCGCCTATGATCAGGGGTGGCGATTTGATGCAACGCCGGAGCAAGTGCGCGAACGCGAAGCTGTGATGGTATTGACCGAAACCGGATGGGGCATGGATAATCCGGTTTACCGCCACGTTTTCTCGCGCACCTTCATGCCCGATGCGAGCCCGGAAGAGCTCGACTGGTTCGACGAGTTTCAGCGCCTCACCACATCGGCAGAAAACGCCGTGCGGTTTCTAGAGGCGTTTTCAACCATCGATGTGCGGGATGACTTGGCAAAAGTGCAGTGCCCCACGCTGGTGGTTCACAGCCGTGGGGACATGCGGATCCCGTTTGCGACAGGGCGCTCCATTGCGTCGCGAATTCCGGGTGCGCAGCTGGCCGGCGTTGAGAGTCAGAATCACCTGCTGTTGGGCCGCGAATCGGCTTCGATCCGATTTGTGGAATTGGTCCAAGATTTTCTGAAATCGGGCTGAAAACACGGAAATGGCGTTTGAAATTCGAGATAAGGCGACGCTCGCCGTGACCATTGGTTGAGCAGAGACGGCGAGATCGCCTTGAGTGATCAGGAAAATGGAAAATGAGGCTATAAATTGTAGGCGCCGTGAGAAGTGGTCAGTGCTAAAAGTGCCCTGAACCGTACATGTGAAACGATCCAATTTTGCCAAAACAGGCATTGTCCTATAGCCGCACCCTATGCTCGATCGGATGCAGTTTTCAGGCGACTGGCGTGACTATCAGGCGCGTGTTCTCGAGCAGATGCATGACCATCTTGCCGATGACAGACTGCACGTTGTTGCCGCGCCCGGTGCGGGTAAAACCATTCTTGGGTTGGAGATCGTTCGCAGGCTGGGAAAGCCAGCGCTTGTCTTTGCGCCCAGCCTTGCGATCCGCGATCAATGGCGCGAGCGATTATCGCCGTTGTTTATGGACGCAATTCCGGGCGATGATGAGATTTCGCGCGATCTTTCGGACCCCGCCACGCTCACCCTTTCGACTTATCAATCGCTGGATAGCTTTCGGCGCAGCGATGATCTGACCTCGTTGATCGAGAGCCTCAATGCGCATGGGTCATTTACGCTGGTTCTGGATGAGGCGCATCATTTGCGCCGTGCCTGGTGGGATTGTCTGGACCGGCTGCGGCGAGAACTCAAAGACGTCACTATCGTCGCGCTCACCGCGACGCCGCCCTATGATGCGAGCTTTGCCGAGTGGCGCCGATATGAGGATTTGTGCGGGCCGATTGATTTGGAAATCGGCATTCCAGAGCTGGTCCGCAATGGCGACCTGTGTCCGCATCAAGACCATTTGATCCTGTCCGAACCCACCGAAGATGCGCTCGCTTTGCTGGACCGCCGCAGGCAGGCGATTGGCGATTTGCAGCGCGACCTACGCGAAGATGCCGAATTCCTGGATTGGTTGGAACAGCATCCGTGGATGACGGATCCTAAGGGGCATATTGAGGCCATACTTGATGCGCCTGAAATGCTCTCGGCGGTGCTGATATTGCTTGGCTCTACCGGGCGAAAACTCCCCAAAGCGCCGCTTAAGGTGCTGGGGGCGTCAGCGCGTGATTTACCAATGCCTTCTTCGTTCTGGCTGGAGCGGTTGCTCGATGGCTTGCTGGCGCAGAATAAGGACGAGTTTCCGCTTTCCCCTGAACGCCGCAAGACGCTGGAAAACCGTCTCCAGAGGCATGGCCTAATTGAGGGTGGGCGGGCACGGCTGCGCCACACACGCTCGGTCTTCCGGCTGCTCGCATCCAGCCTGGTGAAACTAGAGAGCATCACCGCCATCGCAGAGGCAGAGGCAGAGGCGGCATCGCTGGGCGATGATCTGCGCATGGTTGTGCTGTCCGATCATATCCGTGCTGGAGAGCTACCGGAACGAGTAGAGGACGACTTCAAACCGGCCAAGCTGGGCGTTGTGCCCATTTTCGAAAGCTTGCGGCGCGCCGGTGTGAACGCGGGCAAGTTGGCGGTTCTCACGGGCAGTCTGGTCATCATACCTCAGCGCGCGGTGGAAGCGTTGGAGGCGATTACCGGCGAGCTTTGCCTTGATGCCTCTGACCTGCGAACAAGACCAATCGCAGCCTGTCCTGGCCATTTCGAATTGCAAGTCTCAGGCGGTAGCAATGCCGATCTGGTGCGCGTGATCACGGCCCTGTTCATGCGCGGAGACATTCGGATTTTGGTGGGGACGCAGTCTTTGCTCGGGCAGGGTTGGGACGCGCCGGTGCTCAACAGTCTGGTCCTGGCCAGCAACACTGCGTCTTTCATGCTGTCGAACCAGATGCGGGGGCGGGCCATTCGCATCAATCCTAATGCGCCCAGCAAGGTGTCGAACATCTGGCATTTGGCCACGCTAGAGCCGGATACTGGCGGGTTGGCAGAAGCGCTTGAGACCTCGCTCAATTGGGGGGCATTGAACGATGGAGGCTCGTCGCGCACCTCTGACATTGGGGTGGTTGCCCGCCGGTTCAGAGCGTTTGAGTGCATTCCGAACGGCGCATCGCATCTTATCGAAAGCGGGCTGGGACGCCTTGGTCTTGATCCGAGTTTGACGATCGCGCGGCAAAATGCGGCCACTCTAAGCTATGCTTCAGACCGAGCCGGAATCGCCCAGAAATGGGACGAATCCTTGGGGGAAGGGGAGGCGCGATCGCAAGTGCGCGAAACCGCCGCGCCGAATTATGCGCCAAGGGCGCTAAGCTGGTCTGACACGCTGCAGTCGCTGGTGTGGACCGCGACTGGCAGCGCAGGCATTGCGGCCGCGGATCAGCTGCGCGGGGTTGCATCAATGGAGGGGCTGGGCATTTTCGCGATGGGCGCGCTCGGTGTTGCGACGCTGGCTAGCTTGCCGCGTCTAGGGCGCGCGGCGCGGCTCGCATGGCGCAACGGGTCGCTCGAGGGCAGCTTAAGTGAAGTAGCCAGCGCGGTTCTGACCAGCCTAGGCGAGGCGGGGCTTGTGACCGAAAGCGAGCTTGAAAAGGCGCAAATCACCGTCCGAACCAGCGTTGATGGCCGCAATGATGTGATCGTGTCTGAAGTCAGCCGATCGACCGAACGGCAGGTGATGGAGGGCATCGCGGAGGTGTTGGGGCCTGTGCAGAACCCGCGCTATCTCTTGGTGCGGAGATCGCGGCTTGGATGGCGGCTGCGCGCAGATTTTCACGCTGTTCCCGCCGCCTTGGCTGGGCGCAAGGAAAACGCCGAGGCCTTTGCGAAGATCTGGCGGCAGAAGGTTGGACGCGGTGAGCTTGTCTTCACTCGCACCGCCGAAGGTCGCCAGACCTTGCTGCGCGCGCGGATGCGATCATTCGCCGCTGGTTTTCAGCGATCCGTCGACCGGCGTTCGGCTTGGGTGTAGCGTTTGGCGGTTAGGCCACTTTCAGAGCTGATGTGTCGTCATCTTGCGAGCCATCATGGGCGACAGGCTCAGGGCGTCCGAAGTGGAAGCCTTGGAAGCAAGAACAACCCAGCGCCAGCATGGCTTCGGCCTGGTCTTCTTGCTCGATGCCTTCGGCGGTCACGTCAATCTCAAGCGAGCGTGCCAGCGAGACAATTGCGGTCACTACGGCTTGGCTCTTGCGCGAACCAGCGGCGGCAGCCTGAACAAAATCACGGTCAATTTTGATCATCGAGAAGTTCATTTTCTCGATGTAGTTGAGCGATGAATAGCCGCGGCCAAAATCATCAAGCGCGAAGGAGACGCCAAGCTCTCGCAGGCTCTTAAGCTGAGACTCGAGCTCTTCGTCCATTTCCAGCAGGATGGTCTCGGTGAGCTCCAGTAGCAGGCGGTTTGGCGCAAGGCCGCTGGAAGCGAGAGCATCTACCACAGTCGCGAGGAAAGCGCCGGTGGTGAGCTGCAATGATGAGACATTGACCGTGAGTTTGACATGCTCTGGCCAACTTGTCGCTTCAGCGCAGGCTGAACGCAGCATCCAAGCACCAAGCTGTTCGATCAGCAGGGCTTCCTCAGCGATCGGAATGAATACGCTCGGCGGGACAATACCGCGTTCTGGGTGGTTCCAACGCATCAGGGCCTCATGGCCCATCACTTCGCGGTCAGCGCCGCTGATGATTGGCTGATAAGAAATCGAGAGCTGGCCGTTTTCGAGAGCAGCGGAGAGATCGTTTTCAAGGTCTGAGCGATCTTCGAGGCGGTCACGCATGCTCTTGGTGTAGGATACGTGGGTGCCGCGGCCGCGGTGCTTGGCTTCATACAGAGCGAGGTCAGCATTGGTCATCAGCACACTGTCAGACACGCCGCCGGTTATGGTTGTGATGCCAATCGATGCACCAACGGCGAGCTCGAAGTCGCCAACCTGATAGAGTTCACCGACTTGCGCGATGAGCTTGTCAGCAATTTCGGCGGCTTCTTCAATGCTGGTCGATGGCCGCAGGAACAGGCCAAACTCGTCGCCGCCCAAACGGCCAATGACCGCATCTGGACCGGCAGCATGGCGGAAACGTTCTGCCACTTTTGCCAGCAACTTGTCACCCACCGCGTGGCCGTAAACATCGTTCACCTGCTTGAAGCGATCGAGATCGATCAACATCAGCACGCCTTGATCGCCAGTTTCTGCGCAGGTTTGAGAGACGCTTTCGAGCTGGCTGCGGAAGTGATCGCGTGAGAACAGGCCGGTTAGGCTGTCGTGCTGCGTCACATAAGTGAGTTTTTCGTTCGCTGCGCTGATCGCAGCCCGGCTGCGGTTCACTGTGCGCAGGATCAGAAGCGCGACAATAAAGGCTGCGATGACGAGACCGATGACGACTGAGAGCAGGATCACCTGGTTTTGCGCACTGGTCAGGCGGGCTTCGTTCGCTTCTTTCTCAGCCGAGAGCTTTGAAATGCGCAGCTCTCTGTTCTCCGCATCGAAACGCGCGCCCAGCAGAGCATTGTTTGCAACGGCGGAGAGATCCTGTGCTTGTGCCTCAATCCGGTGGTAGGCGGCCAAATGGTCGGCGGCGAGCTTGTACTCACCGCGCGCGGAGTAAATCTTGTGAGCGGCATCGTGAAAGTCGCGGAACAGCGGAGAGGTTGCATCCAGTTCCTGACCATCAAATGCACGGCCAATATATTCGCCGGCACGGCCAAGGTCGCCGCGGCTAAGCTCAATCTGAGCACGTACGCCGTATAGGAATGGTAGCCATTCTGGCGCTTGGTCGTATGCGATGCGAAGGCCGCGCGCTGCGGTGTCTTCTGCAGCTGCATACTGACCGTTCAAATATTGGGTGGAGGCAATATTGGTGAGGATCCGCGCTTCGAGTAGCGGGCTCGACATTTTGCCAGCAACCGAAAGAGCCTGGCGAAATTCGTCCTCCGCCTCTTCCAACCGGTCGAGCTGTTTCAGCGCGTTGCCGGTGTTGTTGTGCGCTGAGAGGGCTAGAGCGTTGTCTTCTGGAAAGGCTTCACCCGCCTGACGGTAATAGCCGAGCATGCGCTCATAATCTCGCGCGTCAGAATAGAGCGATCCGATGTTTTGCAGCACAATTGCGCGGCTGCGGTTTTCACCCAGCGCTTTATAACGCTCATCTGCTTCGAGGAAGAATGACAGCGCTTCGCCATATTCGGCCTGGCCCGCTTTGTAAGAGGCTTGTGAACGCAGCAGGTCGGCGTGCAGCTTGTCGCCAGGGAAGCTTTTGGCCACTTCGGTGAGCGCCGACGCGATGATCGCTTGCGCCTCATCGCCGCGATTTAGGCGCATCAAGGCCTCGCCCTCGAGCCATTGCGCGGTCAGGCGTGACTTGTTTTCAGCTTGGGTGTCGCCGGAGACGAGTTCTTTGGCTTCGCGCGCTAGCTTTAGCGCCTGTGCGGAATCGCCCATCATCAGGGATTTTGCCTCAGCAATCGTCTCTTCGAATGCGTCAGCAGCAGGGGCGGCGGCAGTAGCCGCAGCGGTGACAGGCATGGCGAGAGCTAATGCAGCCGCGATCAGCGCGGCCCATCCTTTGATCCATCTGCCCATGTTAGTCCCCTATTTCCCCGTTCCGCCTCGATAGTTTCCTTCAAGGTCGGATTATTTGCCGTATCGGATTAGAACCGCAGGCCGACACTCGCGCCGAGCACATAGCTGCGGCGGTCATCGCCGTCCCCATCGCTGATGTAGCGACCGAACAATCCTAATTCCGACGACTTGTTTAGCGGCGTTGCGTAAACAATTTCCCCTGTCATGCGGCGTTTTGTTTCGATGCCGATGGATTGGGTCACAAAACCCAATTCGCCGGTCTCGCGATCGATGACCTGTTCCGAGGTAAATTCCAGCCCACCAGATTCCACATTTAGCGGCTGGCCGACCGAAACACGCAGCACATCATTGCTGCCCATTAGGCCCCGCTTGTTCATCGTGATCTGGCCAGCGGTGCTGGTGATACGATTGCTGTTGGCGAAGAATTGGCCGCTAGCAGTGTCGGTGCCAGCACCGGTTGCAGACAGGTCGAATGAGAAGCCTTGGCCAAGATTGACGCTGGCAGAAATGGTCACTGCGTTGGTCTTTGAGCCATTGCCGAGGAATTCGTCAGAAGATGTTTGCACACCCAGCAGCGCGTCATCCTCGCGCAGGTTGGTCCATTGAACGTTGAGTGAGACATTGTCTGTCACCTTCTGCTCAACGCCGAGGGTCATGGCGCGCGCTTCGCGGGCACCAAGGTTGCGCTGAATTTCGCGCTGCAGTTCCGACACACTTGAGATGTCTTGCCAGTCTTCGCGTTCCTCGCTGAAACCAGCAGTGATCGTGGTCGAAGGCGTTGGCTTGAAGCTCGCAGAACCAAAGACTTCGCCCGAGGCGAGACCCAAAATAGGGTTCACACCGCCAACATGCTGATCGTGATCACTGATCAAGCCGAAGCGTTGGCCGGTCAGCGAAAGCGCGCCTTGGCCATGACCCACAGTGAGAGAGAACTTTCCGCTAGGATCAGACAGGCTGGCTGCGGTGTGGACAGGATCATATGTGCCCGCGTCGGTCAGACGCGGTGCGATCATGTCGTAACGCAGAGTCCATGCGCCCCGGGTTGGAGCAACAGCGGATGTGACCTGAGTCACGCCAATTGTGCCGTCACCATCTTTGTCGGCACCTTTGCTGAGCAGCCATTTTTCAAACCGGCCTCTGATAAAGTCCTGGAAGCGTTGCTCACCACGCCCAAGCACATCGGTGGTGCCGCCATAAGTGAAGGACGATACCGGAATAGCGAAATCGCGGTATGTGTTGCCGATCTTTTCAATCGCCGTGATGAACACCCCATCAGTTTCCCAATGCTGCGGGATGCCCGCGCCCAGCAGCTCGCCTACCGGAGTGATGACAGGCACATTGATATTGCCAATTTTCCGGTGGGTTTTGAATGTCAGCGCACTAAAATCGAGTGGCGATTGCGATGCGGCAACGTCGAGCAGGCCGTGGCCGTAAACTTCGTCAACGCCGGGTGCGCCTAGATCCTGCGCAGAACGGAAGATGATCTCAGCGGTCTCTTCTGGATTGCGCGCGAGCCAGGTCCAACGATCATGGAGCAATGAAATCGCGCCTGATACCAGAGGAGCCGCAAAAGAGGTGCCCGAACGGCGGACCACGCCGCCTTCGCCGTCTGAGACAAGGATCAATTCACCCGGTGCAACAACCGTACGATTGTAAAGCTCATTGCCAGCCTCACATACCCCATTGTTCAGTAGGCAGGCGCTGCCCGGACTATTGGAGAAGCTTGAGATTTCCCCATTCAGGCCAAGCGAACCGACCAGAATGAAGGTCGTGTCGCTGGAATAGTCCCAATCAATGTCCGCTGTTTGCGTAATGCCATCATTACCCGCAGCGACGACATAGGTTGTTTCATGATTGTAGCGTCGCAGGTGAGTGCTGTTCAGCACATCAGCCAAGCCTTGCGAAACCGCCCAACCGCTCTCGCCCAGCGAGAGGTTTACAACACTGACGTATCCGGTTTCGTTGCCGCCAACATAGGCATAAAGAAGCTCTTCAATGCCTTCCTGTACGGCGTCCCAAGTCGCGGTGTTATCCGCATCAAATGGGTTGTAGGTGGCGAGCTGTGCTTGCGGCGCGATGCCCAAAATGCCTTCGCCGTCATGCGCAGCGGCAATCAGACTGGCAACGCCTGCGCCGTGGCCGTTAACCGAGGTTGCACCGCCGCCTGACCAGGCAATGTTGTCAGCAAGGTCGGCGTCAGCAGCAAAGCTGCCATCAATAACTCCGATAACCGCCTGCTTGCCTGAACCTTGAATCTGCGTGATTGACGGGGTCCAGTTGATCGTATTCATCCAATGATCGACATGATCGATCCCGGAATAGCCCATCAGGCTGTCGTGCCAGTCGAGGAAGAATGCAGCGCGATCATTGGCTGATTTGCCAGCGAGTGAAACCTTATCGTTCAGATCAACTCCGTGGCGCGCCAGAACTTCTGTGACGAAATCATCGCGGAATGAACCGCCGGTTTCGGCTTCATAAGCTGCGCCAAATTGAGCCTCAGCCTGATCGATCAACGTGCCAAGCGCATTTAGGATCCGATCGGGTGTGCCGTCGTATACGGGCCTAAATTGCCCGTCTATCTGTGTCGTATAGCGTAAAGAGCCCCAGATTTCGTCTGCGTTGGCCATGTGCGAGCTGTTTTCTGCCCAGAACTCACCCAGCAGTTTCAGATTGGTCGCGTCGAAAGCGCCGATATCGCCATAGAAGGCATCAATATCGCCCCAGAATGCGCCAATGTCGCCGTAGAATGGGCTGATGTCTCCGTAAAACGGATTGATGTCGCCATAGAAGGCACCGATGTCACCATAGAACGGGTTAATGTCGCCGTAGAATGCATCAATATCCCCGTAGAATGCGCCAATGTCACCGTAGAAAGGATTGATGTCGCCGTAGAATGGATCAATGCTTCGCAGCGTCACGCGGCCTGTGTTTGCGCTGAGAGTGGCGTTAACGATTGGAGCGGCTGCTGGACGAACTGTGTTGATGGCCGCGTTGATTGGGGTCGCGGTGACAACAGTCCCTGTGGCTTGATCCGACGACCAAGCGGCGAACGCTGGCGAGCTAAGGATGTCCTGCGCTGCCGTGTCGACGTTTAATGGTAGCAGGCTCTGCGTGTTGGCCGCCAGTTCACTTGCAAGAACGAGGTCTTTCTCATCCAAAACAGGAAGTTCGTCGACCGTTTGATCTTGCGCATAGGCAGGGGCTGCGAGCGATGCCGCTATCGCAATCCCAGCAACTCCTGATGCAAACCTGGTAGCCATTCTATTCATCCAATCAATCATTCGGCGTGCAGACACGCCTTCGTGATGCATGGATTACAGTGGGTCAGTTGGACTTGGATTGATGTGAATGGTTAAAATATTAACAAGTTCAAAGGTCTTCGAGACGGTCGCGCTTGTGGACGAGAATCGCCAGATCAACTGAGGCGCGCTGTCAGAGCGGTAAATTTCTAGTAAATGTCGCTCTTGGCGATCACGCCCACGAAAAATTAATCCGCTTTAAGTTTAACGCCAAACGCGCTGAATGTTGGCTGCTACGAATCGCAATGGCGGTTCGTAAGCGCCCAAAAGGGCCATCTAACGCGGCTTGGGGCTCTCCTTTTGGAGCAGTGTTCGAGCAGAAGAGCTAAGGGATATCATCACTCCTATCGAGCGATCAGCCAGCGCGAACGCGGGTTAGAAACGCCTGAACATGCTCTTTCAGGCTGCCGGCCTGTTCCTCGAGGTCTGTGGCGCTGGTCAGCACTTGGCTGGCAGCGGTTCCAGTTGAGAGAGACAGTTCGCGCACGTCTGAAATGTGGCTTGATACCTGATCGGTTCCGCGAGCAGCCATATCAATACTGCGAGCAAGGTCTTGGCCAGCAACGGATTGCTGATCGACCGCGCTGGCAATTGAGACTGCGGTGCTTTCGAGGTCACGGACTTGACCAGCAATCGCCCGTAATGCGTTGACGCTGGCGCCCGTGGTGTCCTGCATGGCGCTGATTTGCGCCGCGACTTCTTCGGTCGCGCGGCTGGTCTGCATGGCCAGTTCTTTAACTTCGCTAGCGACGACGGCAAAGCCGCGCCCTGCTTCGCCTCCGCGTGCCGCCTCAATCGAGGCGTTAAGGGCAAGAAGATTGGTGCGCTGCGCAATCGTCTGGATCAACTCAACCACTTGGCCGACTTGCTCAGCAGAGGCTGAAAGCTCTGAAATGGTCGTGTCCGCCTCTTTAGTGGCATCGGTAGCCAGGCGTGCGAGCTCGCTTGAAGAGGTCGCTTGGCGGCTGATCTCGCCAATCGACAGGGCGAATTCGTCACTCGCTGCCGCGGCTGCTGTGGCGCCTGAATTGGCTTCCTTCATGCTTTGCACGACTTCGCTGGTGCGCTGGCTCGATTGCTCTGCAGAAGAGGCCATTTGGGTCGCCGTAACCTGCAATTGGCTGGACGCAGCGGCCACGCCTTGGACAACATCACCAACCGTGTGCTCAAATTGCTTGGCAAGCTCATTGAGCATTTCTGCCTTACGTTTCTCGTTTTCGGCGCGCTCTTGCTCGCGATCCTTTTGCTCTTGGATTTGCTCTTCGGCACGCTTCGCTCGTTCACGGCCCCAAATTTCCATTTGGCGGTTGGCGCGTTTGAACAGCTCTAGCGATTTCGCCATATCCCCAATCTCATCACCCCGGTGGTGACCGCGTACTTCGAAGTTGGGATCACCCTTAGCCAGGCGATTCATGCCATCAGTGATGTCTGAGATGCTGTGACCAATGCTGTGCGACATATAACGCAGACCGAGCAGCAGGATCAGCACCGCAAAACACCCGAGTGCGATGACAACTCCGATCATTGTGAAAAAATGGTCTACCGCGGTTTGGCGTACCTGCCCGCCGTAAGCCGCTAGATCGATTGCGAACCTTTGCGAGTCTGCAAATAGTGTGTCGCCTTGATCCGAAAGTTCATAGGAGAGCGCAATGGAAGCTTCGCTGCGCCCTTCGCGATCGAGACTCTGTCGCAGTTCCTCGAATGTAGAGTTATAGGTTACTAAATCTGTCTGAATTTGGTTCAGCTGATCGGCCATTCCCGAGGCGTGCATTGTGATCACGCTATCAATTTGGGCAATGTGTGCTTGCGCAGCTTCGTAACTGTCGCGCTGCCGCTCTAAGGCGATAGCCTCACCGCCAAAGATATAACGGACAGAATTGTAGCGCAGTTCTCCTGTGGTTCCGCGCAAATCAACCGACGCTAGTACGGCGTCGTTGATTTCACTGTTTGTTTCGCTGTTCTTCCACTGCTCTGCTATCTCGACACCAAGCACGATAGCCATGGCAAAGCAGACTGCGAAGAATATGCCGAAAACAGCCTTAATTTTTCCAGCGATCCGCAAGTTGCGAAACCACGTAATTCTATCGAGGAGGAAATTGTTGGTTTGATTGGTGGAATGGCCGAGGCTCGCAATTTCTTCTGCGATTTCGCTTTCCATCTTGCGCGCAAATTCAGGCATCGCGAGCTGTGTGAACTCGTCCTGCTGCGTCATCATGTTCATTTCAGAAATTCCCACCTCAGATCATCGTCGAAAAAGTTCCTGAACGAAAATCCTTTATAAATCCTTCACTGAAGGAACTGAGGTCAAATTATTTGAAAATGAGCATACAAGAAGAATAGTATTATTAATAGGCTATACTAGAAAGTATAACTGCATTGCTTGAAATAATGGGGCTATGCTGCGGCCTCATTGCTAAACCCAGCTTTGTTTTCAACACCTTCAGATGGGGCTGTGAGCAGGCCTGCAATCTCGCCTGCTGGCATGGCTTTGTAATAAAGCCAGCCTTGGATTTGATCGCATCCGGCCGTGCGAACCAAATCAGCTTGGGCTGTCGTCTCTACGCCTTCAGCGGTCACTTCCATCTTCAAAGCGCGGGCGACGGCGATGCTGGAGAGCATCATCGCACGGCTGCCTTCGTCATCGCCGGCTTGGACCACGAGACTGCGGTCGAGCTTCAGCTTCTCGAACCGGAACTGGCGCAAGAAGCCGATTGATGCGTAACCGGTACCGAAATCATCAAGCGCCACATTGACGCCAAAGCCGCGAATGACATCCAGCGTGCGCTCAGCCACAATCGGGTCGAGCACGAGGCAGGTCTCGGTGATCTCAAGCTCGAGGCGCTGCGGCGGGAAGCCGCTTTCCTCAAGAATTTGACCCAATTGGATTGGGAATTCGGGGTTGCGCAATTGAGCCGCTGAAATATTGACAGACAGCTTGAGTTCGCCCCACGGCAGCGCGTCGGTGACGGCTTGGCGAAGTACCCAAAGGCCAATCGCATTGATCAGGCCGGATTCTTCCGCAACCGGGATGAAGACGTTAGGGCCGATGTTCTCCCCGTCTGGGCGATTCCAGCGCAGGAGCGATTCCACCGCTACGATCTTGCCGTCGTCCGCATTGACCAAGGGTTGGTAAGCCAGTGCAAATTCGCCCTCGGCAAGCGCCTTGCGAAGCCCTTCGTCCAGTTCACGCACGGCTTCACGTCGACGGTCAAAGTTCTCACTGAACCACGTACAGCGCATTTTTCCGCCGCGTTTCGACATGAACATTGCGACGTCGCTGCGGCGCATGAGCTCTGACGATTCCATCGGATCATCGCCCGTACAGCGAGCCAGGCCAATGCTGGCTCCGACCGGAATGCGGCGATCGCCGATGGCCAATGGCTTGGCCAATTGCTCCAGCACAGTGCGCGACATGCCTTCCAGAATGGTGCCCGCGACTTCGCCGACCATGAGGATTGCGAATTCATCGCCACTCAAACGATAGCAGCGCGCCTCAGGCTCGCTAGCCGACCGCAAGATGTCGGAGCACTTTTGGATCAATTGATCGCCGACGGCATGACCGAAATGGTCGTTGACCTGCTTGAAGCTATCCAAATCGATAATGGCCACAGCAACTTCCGTCGGTGTGCGCAGCGCATCGTCGATGTCTTGGTGCAGGGCGCGCCGATTGGGCAGCTGGCTCAGTGTGTCGGTAGTGGTCATTGCCTCCAGCTCGCGGGCCTGCATTAGGCCAAGGCGGCTGAGCAAAAAGATGGTCGCAGCGTAAACGAGGATCCCAGCGATCACCAGGCTGGAGGGTGAGCGGAATTCGATATCGTCGCTGATGATGACTATGAGCGAGATAGCGCCAAAGATAAGTGACAAAATTACGAATGGTGCAATCACCATCGTAGACGGCGTGAGCCGCAAAGTTGTCAATTTGTTTAGCACCAAAAATTCCCCGTCTTGCGCTCTGTGGCGCTTTTTGCGAATGCCTTTGCTAAGGGGAATTAACTAAAGAAGAGTAAATTGCCATTTATCGAAGCGTTTGAAAAATAACAGTTTTGTTGTTAAGTTTTGTAAAGCCCGGACGATAAACGAAAATTTTCGCTTACTTTGATCACAGCGCAGTCAGCGCCTGGCCTACCCGGTTGCGGACATGCGCAAAGCTTGCGGGCTTGCGTGGACCGGGCTGTAGATACTTGCGCGGTCTGAAATTGGCGCGAACGCATCGGTCTGACCGACCACGGTTTCTCCGGCACCCAGCATCAAAAAGCCGTCCGGTGCCAGTGCGCTGCGCAGGCGTTCAAAGGCTGCCTGACGTGTGATTGGATCAAAATACAACAGCACATTGCGGCACAAAACCAAATCGAAACTCTGCCGGCTTGGTGGCTCTTTGAGGACATTGTGCTGCTGAAAACGGGTGTAGGCCAGCACGTCATCGTGAAGCTGCCAACCGGTGCTGGTCTCATCAAAATGGCGCAGCATTTGTGCAACGCTAAGGCCGCGCTGGACTTCGAACTGAGTGTAGCTGCCGCTGCGTGCAGTTGCGATCGCGCTGTGCGAAATGTCCGTCCCCAGAATTTCGATCGTCCAATCGTGCCAGCGTGCCGCTTGCTCGGCAAACATCATCGCAATGGAGTGCACTTCCTGCCCGGTTGAACAACCGGCGCTCCAGATGGAAAGGCGCTTGGTCGCTGCGCGCTTCTCTGCCAGCTCTGGCAGAACACTCTCGGGCAGCTGATCGAAAGTCGGCTTGTCCCGGTAAAAATAGGTCTCGTTATTGAGCAGCGCCTCGACCACGCTTTGAGCAAGGCTTTCTTGGCCTCGGTCCGCCAGCAGGCAAACCAATTGGTCGATATTGCTGATGCCATGTTCGCGGAATACGCCAGACAATGCGGTTCCGACCCGCCATCTGCGGCTTTCGGTCAGGTGCTGCCCAGTGTGCGCCGCCAAAAGGTCCGCGATAATCTGGTGGGAGGCTTCGCTCACTTCCATGCCGCAGCATCCACGCGCGCCGGGCCAGCAAGGGCGATCATCGCCTCGCGCAGTTCTTCCGGCGTTCCGACTAGGCTGGTCAAACCAGCTTTGGTGACGGCACCCGGCATTCCCCAAACGGCGCTGGTGTCGGCGTTTTGCGCAAAGATGATGCCGCCATTCTTGTGCAGGGCCTCGGCACCATTGGCGCCGTCGCGGCCCATGCCGGATAAGATGATGGCCAGAGCTTGACCGCCGCATACATCCGCAATGCTTTCCAACATGGGATCGACAGACGGCATACAGCCACTACGCGCCGGGGCGCTGGATGTCTTGGTGATCAGACGGTCGCCGCTGCGACGCAGCGTCATATGGCCATGGCCTGGTGCGACAGCAATTTCGCCCGGCGTAATAACAGTGCCTTCTTCCGCGACAGTCGTCTTGCGTCCGCATGCGACCTCGATTTGGCGCGCGAAAACTGGGATGAAGGAAGCAGGGAGATGTTGAGTGATCAGGATCGGCAGGTCGAAACTTGTCGGCAAGTCGCGCAGCAATAGGTTGAGCGCGTGAATGCCGCCGGTCGAGGCCCCAATAGCGAGCAGCTCGGGGCGCTTTTTCGCTGGCGCAACTTTGCGTTTCGCAGGTTCCTGGGCCGCAGCCTTCGCAGGCGCTGCATCCGTGCATTCGCCTTCGTGGCTCCCCAGAGCTTTGATCTTGCTGAGTAATTGCTCACGATATTCGTCGTTAAAGCCGCCCGGGCGGGGTTTGAGCATCGTGTCGGCAGCGCCCATCGAAAGGGCGGCCATGGTATGCTCTGCGCCGTCTTGCGTCAGCGAAGATACGACCAAGACTTGTGTGTCTTTAGCAGTCTTGAGAATTTCTGGCAGGGCATCAAGCCCGCCCATGCCTGGCATTTCCAGGTCGAGCAAAATCACATCAGCATGGGTTGTCTTAAGCTGAGCGATCGCGCGTTCAGCGCTGCTCGCAGTGCCGGCGATCGACATCGCCTGGTCGCTTTCGACCATCCGCTTGAAAACGGTGCGTACCGTCAGCGAATCGTCGACGATCATCACTTCGACAGGCGCATTGCCAGAGCTATCGCTTGGCGGTGTCCTGCGCAAAGGGCGTTTGGATATGGGTGAGTGGGCGCTCACGCAAATCCAACCAGCTGCAGTTTGATCTGAAGAGTTTCGTGATCAAACGGCTTCATGACGTATTCGTCAGCGCCAGCTTGGATTGCCTCGCGGATGTGCGCGACATCATTTTCGGTGGTGCAGAACACGACCTTAGGCTTGTCGCCATCCGGGCGCTTGCGCAGCTGCGTGATGAACTCAATACCAGTCATGACCGGCATGTTCCAATCGAGCAGCACCACATCGGGCATTTGCTCATCACAGCGATCAAGGCCCATCTGGCCATTTTCTGCCTCGTCCACAACGAAACCCAGGGTCTCAAGAATATGTCTTGAGACCTTTCGGATCACCCGTGAATCATCAACTATCAGGCACGTTTTCATAAGGACCCCTGTTGTTCCTTCGTTGTTGCTTACGCTTCACCCGTAAGTTTTGTCTTAAGCTGCCACTGCGAGAGATTCAGGACCTGCGATGAGCAGAGCGAGATCAATAAGCAAAGCTGGACCGGTTGAGGTCTCAACCATTCCAGTGGTGATCCGTGACCATTCTGGCCCAAACCCTCCACTGACGTTTTCGACTTCGGAGATGGCGGTGTTAATATCGTCAATCCGGTCAACCATCAGCGCGTAGGAATGGTTAGCAATCGTTACGACTGCGCCGCGATGATCGGTCGGAAACTTTTCAGGATCCATGCCGAGCGCGCGGCGACAATCAATCACGGTCAGCGATTGGCTGCGCATGGCGGTGATCCCAGCGATGAAATCCGCGGTGCGCGGCACCGGCGTTACTACGCCAAGCTCAATGACAGAGGATACATTATGCGCGTTCAGCGCGCAGCGGCGGCCGGCAATTTCGACCATAACCATCAAATCGTTCATGATTTACCTCCTGCGCGTGCGCGGCGCAGCGCATCGACCAATCCATCGCGGTCGTAGCGGTAGATTGAGCCATCATTGTCGGCTGCATCTGGTTGGCTGCGAAGGCGAATAAACTCACCCTCGGTCAGGCTCGTGCTTGGCTCGCTATCATCCAAGACAATCGCGATATCGCTTGCCTCGTCTGAGCCGCTGACGACTTCATAACCGGCCGCGCTGACGAGCGGTCCGAGGATTGTGCGCGCCCAGTCACTGTCGGGCAGATGACAGGTCGGCTTGCTCGTGAGCTCTGGCGGCTCGCCATAGCGAGCAAAGACCTCATGCCCGTCAATCAGTGCAATTGTTTGGCCATCCACCAGGGTGAGGGCCTCGACTAGCGGATCATCATCAACCGGTTTGAGCGCACTTTCCAGTTCAATGGCATCATCGACCTCTCGCACTGCATAAAGGAGCTCGCAAGTCTTATCCGAAAGACGCAAGAACCGAACTTTACCGGTTGGCTTTTGACTTTCCGGCAGTCCCACCAGCGGCAGAATGACGCCATCAATGACGGCGCGCTTGCCATCAGGCGCAATGTCCATCTCTTCCGCCTTGGCGGTTTCGATCCGTTGGACCAATTCGAGACGAACGGCGCGTTTGCGGCCATCGTAATCGGTGAACAGCATGGCGCGGCTAAGCGCCTCGTCGGTGTCTTGGTCTCGTTGGTTGGCCGCCTGCAAGACGCGGGTGCGCGCATCAGAGACCAGACCATGTTCGGCTGCGACATTGGTCACATCGAGCAGCAAGATCGGTTGGCCGTCATCCAGTAGGGTTGAGCCGGCATAGACGCCGCAATTCATAACCGCCGGAGCCAGTGGCTTGACCACAAGGTCGCCGTGGTGGTGGATGCGGTCGACAGCCAAAGCGAACAGATCGCCACTTGCAAGGCGCAGCAGCACCATAGTGTGCTCACCCTCGGCAATGTCAGTCCCTGGCAATTCGAGCACTTCTGCCAAGGACAGGCAGGGGATCCGATTGCCGCGGAACGTGATCAAAGCGGTCTCGCCAACGCGGGTGAAATCGAGCGATTTCGACGTCGAGTCGATGATCTCTTCGATATAGCTTTGCGGGATCGCAAAGCGCTGATCGCCGACTTCGACTGTGAGGCCAGCAATGATGCTGAGCGTCAATGGCACCTTGAGGGTGAACATTGAGCCGACACCTGGCGTGCTAGAGACGCTGATTGAGCCTCCGACGCGCTCCAGATTGTCGCGAACGACATCAAGCCCAACGCCGCGGCCAGACACATTGCTGACCGTTTCGGCGGTTGAGAACCCGGGTTCGAACACAAGCTGCAGGATTTTGTCGCGGCTCATGGAAGAGCGCTCAGCTGCGGTGATCAGACCAACAGAAACCGCCTTGGCGGCAATGCGCTCTTCGTTAAGGCCATCGCCGTCATCACTGACCACGATAGAGATGGTGTTGCCAGACTGACGGGCTGAGATCGACAAGATGCCAATCTCGCGCTTACCCTTTGACAGGCGGCTGCTTGGCTCTTCGATCCCGTGGTCGATTGCGTTGCGGATAATATGCGTCAGCGGATCGCGGACGGTCTCAATCATCTCGCGGTCGAGCTCAACGTCGCCGCCTTCCAGGTCGATCAGTACCTGCTTGCCGAGGTCGGCTGACAGATCGCGGACCAAGCGGGGCAGGGCGGTGTAAAGCGTTTCGATCCGCTGCATGCGCATCCGGGTGATGGCATCGCGAACATCAGAAAGAATGGTGGTCAGGCGCTCAAACGGGCCATCAATGGTTGGCTGGTTGCCAGCCTGACGCAGGCGGTGGGCCAGGTCATTGCGGGCCAGAACCATGTCGGAAACACCGCTCATCACGCGGTCGAGCAGGTCAACTGGCAGACGGATGGAGCGCTGAACACCAACGTTTTGGGACATAGCGCGAGGGGCGTCTTGGCCGTCTACTGCCTCTTCAGCGGCGCCTTCTTCGGCGCTTTCAATTGCGGCGGCAACTTCTTCCACAGCGCCAACCAGATCGGACAAACCATCGATCTCGCCTGCGGCAAGATCGCTGTTCTCGCCCAATGAGGCGATCAGGGCGTCATCATTGCCTTCGGGGATCTCGTCGCCGGCCTCGATAATGTCGACCATTTCCACGATCCGATCGATCACGGCCAGAACCGCGCTTACCAAAGCGCTATCGGCTTGGCGGCGTCCAGCGCGGCAATCGGACAGGGCATCTTCTGCGGCGTGGCTTAGGCTAGCCAAACGCGGAAAATCGAAGAAGCCGCAATTGCCCTTCACCGTGTGCACGAACCGAAAAATCGTATCCAAACGCGCGCGATCTGTTGGATCAGCTTCCCAGGCGATGATCTCGCCTTCGCTAGCTTCCAACATTTCCCGGGTTTCTGCGACGAAATCCGCCAGCAGGTCATCCATGACGCCATTGCCCCTAATTGTTTCCAGAGGCCTCTATGGCTTACGATGGTTAACGAACGGTCACCAAAGCGATGTTTTGTGCGCGTCAGCCGCTGCGTGCGCGGCGGAAAATAAACGCGATGATCAGGCAGGCACTCACCGCGCCAAACAGGTTGGCGGCCAGTTCCGCGGTGTAAATGGCGGCGCTGCCCCAGCCAGCCTGGAGCACGAATGCGACCGGCAACATGATCAGGAAGACGCGCGCAACCGACTGGAATAGAGCAAAACTTGCCTTGTCGACCGCGTTCAAAATACCATTGGCAACGATCAGCAATCCAAATCCGGCATAACCCCAGGCCGCAATTTGAAGATAAAGAGCGAACTCGGCGATCACGGCTGGGTCTTCAGTGAAGAAATCGGCGAACCATTCCCCGGCTGTGACCATGGCAATGGCCAGCAGCAGGCCCCAGATTACGCAGAAACCGCCGGCGTACAGGGCTGCTTCGCGCGCTCTCCCAAATTGCTTCGCGCCCCAATTCTGCCCGACAATCGAGCCAATGGATCCCGACAGTGCAAGCAGCGGCACAACCGCGAAACTCTGCAATCGGCCCGCAGCGCCAAAGCCCGCGACAGCGGCTTGACCTTCCGCCGCGATCAACGCGGTGAGAATTGATAGTCCAATTGGGTTGATCGCATTGGAACATGCCGCAGGCACGCCCACGCGCAGCATCGCCAGCATTGGTTCAACGGTCGCGCCCCCGCGCAGCTTCGAGGGGCTGAATGGCAATTGTGTGCGCGACAGCAGATAGAGCGCCATCATCAAACCAATCGCCCAACCTATGATCGTCGCATAAGCAGCGCCGATAATCCCATAGCCCTCAAACCCGAACGCGCCGGTGATCAAGATGGGGTCCAGCACCCAGTTGGCCGCCGCATAGGTGAGCGAGACGTAGCTGGTTTTGCGGGCCTCACCTTGGCCGCGCAGCACGCCGTTCAGCCCCATGATGATTACGATCAGCGGGAAGCCGAGGGCAAAGGGCTGCATATAAATCTTGATGATCGGCAGCAGTTCAGGCTGAGCGTTCATCAGATTGAACAGCGGATCGAGGAAAGCGAACAGGGTAAGCCCAATCGCCAGCCCGGTGGCGATGGCAAACAGCACGCCAAAATTCGCGCGTCTCAATGCTTTATCGTGATCACCTTCGCCCAGCGCCCTTGCGACTACCGAGTTGATGCCGACCATCACCCCAACGCCGAGGCTGCTGAGCGCGACAGATATGGGGAAGACGAAAGCAATCGCGGCGAGTTCGGCGCTGCCCAGCTGACCAATGAAGTATGAATCCACCAATCCAATCGACATGATTGCGGCCACGCCAATCACCATCGGCATGGTTTGCGATATCAAATGGCCGGGGATGGAGCCGCTGGCGAGTTTGGCCGATACCTTTTGAGGCTCGCCCGATTGCGGCTTATCAGAATTGCTCATTTCCTGCTGCGCTAGCCGGGCGGCCGCCGCTTGGCAAAGTGAAATCCCGCTAAAGCGCGTCACGGGTTGGCGAAATGCTTGTGCCGTGCGCGGCAATCATGCGATACGCCTAACGAAAGACAATTTGGATTGAGGAGCGAGCCCAATGGCGACCCAGCTGAAACCGAGTATAGAATGCAGCAAAGAAGAGTGGCAGGCGCGCCTCGATCTTGCCGCTTGCTACCGGATTTTTGACCATCTGGGTTGGGGCGAATCGATCTATAACCACATCTCGATTAAGGTGCCCGGAGAGGAAGACACATTCCTCATCAACCCGTTTGGTCTGCTGTATGACGAAGTGACTGCATCGAACCTTGTGAAGATCGATGTCGAAGGCAACAATGTCGGCCAATCGCAATATATGGTCAACAAGGCTGGCTTCACCCAGCATGCCTATTTCCATAAGCATTTGGGCGCGCGTGCGGATGCGATCTGCCATGTGCACACCACCGCCACCATGGCCGTTTGCAGCCACAAGGATGGCCTGCTGCCGACCAATTTTTACGCCTGCAATTTTCAGGGTCAAATTGGCTATCACGATTTTGAGGGCGTTACCGTTCGTGAGGAAGAGGGCCAGCGCTTGGTTGAGAACCTCGGCGATCACTCAATTTTGATGCTGCGCAATCACGGCCCGGTCGTGATGGACAAGACCATCCAGGGCATGTTTGTGAAGATGTGGGCGCTTCAGCGCGCTTGCGAAATTCAGGTCGCCACGCTCGGCATGGGCAATCCCAATATTGTGCCGCAAGAGGTTGTCGATGTTCACCAGCGCGATCTGTCAGTCATGCAGAGCCAAGGCGGTGCGGGTTTGTTCGATTTTGAGGCATGGAAGCGCAAGATCGATCGGATCGACACTTCCTGGCGCGATTGATTCTGAAACAGATTTTCCAGGTTAGGATGCGCTGATGCCGCGCATGACAGTCAATGATCGTCCAGTCGAATTCGACATGGATCCCGATACTCCGCTGCTTTATGCGCTGCGAGAGGCGGCGAACCTCACCGGCACGAAAAGCTGTGGTGGCGGCTCGTGTGTCGGCGCCTGCATGGTGATCGTCGATGGGGCGGCGCTGCGTTCGTGTCTGATCACAATTGCTGAGGCCGAGGGCCGGTTCATCACGACAATTGAGGGGCTGTCACGCGACCGCTCTCACCCAGTTCAACAGGCGATGGTGGCAGAGCAAGCGATCCAGTGCGGCTATTGCACATCAGGTATTGTCATTGCTGCGGCAGCGCTCATTCAGCGCAATCCCGCGCCGAGCAAGCTGGAAATCGAGCAGGCGATCCCCAACATTTGCCGCTGCGGTGTCTATCCGCGGTTGATCCGCGCAGTCGAGCGCGCAGGGCGGGTGGTCCGCAGGCAAGAGAGCATCAGCGCAGCGCCCGCACCGGGTATCAGCTCAGCCGATGCGGCAGAAAATGTCCCAGCCCTTAGAGTTGGCAATGGCGGGCTAGGCACGGTTGCTACGCCTGAGCCAAGTTCGCAAGAAACCTCGCCGCCAGAGGAATAGCGGCCCTGCCGGGCTTAACCGGCAAGGCCGCATCTGTGTTATTCCTAGAACCGGCCAGTCACCGCAAACCGGGCATTGATCGGCGCGCCAACGGTGGCCTGATGCGTAGAGTGCGAACTCGGGAAATACAGCGTGTCGGTCAGGTTTTCGACGTTCACCTGAACACGCAGGTTTTCCGACACATCAAAATAGGCCGCTGCATCCACCCGGGTGTATGCAGGCAGGATAGCGCGAGTAGTAACCACGTCACCGTTTATGCCCGTGTATGATACAGTTCCGTTGGTGATGAAGCTTTCGCCCTGATGCGTGATGCCAAAACCGATCCCAAATCGCTGCGTCACTTCAATCTGGTTCCAGACCGAGAACATGTTCTCTGGCAATTCGCGTGGACGCAGACCTTCGACACCCAGATTGTCGACCTGCACGCCGTCCAGATAGCTGTAACCTGCTGAAATGTTCCAACCCGGCATAACCTGACCTTGCAACTGGACTTCGAAGCCTTGGATATTGCTGTCAATTACGTCGAGGGTTTCTGGGTTATCATCATTGGGCTGGGGCGAGCTTTGCTCGATATCGAACACGGCTGCGGTAAGGCTGAGGCCTTGCTGAAAGTCCCATTTCACACCCGCTTCAAGGTTAGTGAAGGTGTCGGGAGCCAGCGCATTGTTATTGCCATTGATGTTGGCGAACTGTTCACCTGAACGCGGCAGGAAGCTTTCCGAATAGCTCGCATAGATAGAGATGTTCTCTTGCGGCTTGATAATGATGCCGCCGCGCGGCGAGAACTCTTCATCCTTGCGGGTGCGAAGCTCAAGGTTGTCTGGGTCCAGATTGTTAACCGAGATGTCAAAGCTATCGAAACGACCGCCGATCACGACATTGAGCCAGTCGGTCAGCTTGATCTCGTCCTGAATGTAGAGCGAGAAAACCTCAACATCGACATCGGTGTCGTCATTAAGGTCGCTGAATACCGCCGTCGTGGGATTGCCTGCTGCGGTTACGCCCACGCCATTGCGGAAGTTCAGAGGCCGGGCGATAGCGAAAAATTCATTGTCGTCATTGCTATCTGACCAAACGGGATTGAAACGATCTTGCCGCGAATTGGTGGTGATGTATTCGGCGCCAAAAAGCAGAGTGTGATCCATGCTTCCGGTCTCAAACTCACCGACCAGATTGGCTGAAAAGGTCAGATTGTCGCGCTGTGTGGTGTCGATATAGCCATCGGTTGTGACGACCTCTGGCGTAGCTAGCTGATTATAGCCTGATGCGTAAAAGTTCGAATAGACCTTGTCATAATCGCCATATGCGGCGGAAAATACGCCTTTCCAGTCCTCAGAAAACTGGTGGCTGAGATTGGCACGTAGCAGATGCGCTTCGAGCGTGGTGAAGTTCAGTACTTCATCGCCGAAGACAATATCTTCAAAGGCTTCGACCGGGCGGCCATCGGTGCCGGTCGGGATGCCGCGATCGATGAAGCGTTCGTGGTCAGCA
This sequence comes from Erythrobacter sp. S249, assembly GCF_057364975.1. NCBI lineage: Bacteria > Pseudomonadati > Pseudomonadota > Alphaproteobacteria > Sphingomonadales > Erythrobacteraceae > Erythrobacter > Erythrobacter sp. S249. The sequence goes on from NZ_CP200287.1 coordinate 2,397,394, forward strand.
TATTCATAGGACAGATCAAGGACTGTATCCTCACCGAAAACGAAACGTACAGTCGGGTTAAAGCCGATCCGTTCACCATCGTAGAAATCGCGATGATTGTTTAGGTTTTCATAGGCCGCGTTGACTCGCAGTGCGACATTTTCACTCGCTGAGAGGTTGATGTCTCCCTGCACGCTAAATTCGCCGAACGTATCCACAGCGATTTGTCCGCCGCCGAATGTTTCGCCCAAGACACCTTTTTTGGTCACGCGGTTCAATACGCCGCCGGTGCCGCCGCGTCCGAATAGGAGGGCGTTTGGCCCGCGCAGGATTTCGACCTGCTCAAGATTGTAGAGCCCGCGGTAATATTGCACGTCGTCGCGCACACCGTCGATGAAGAAGTCCGCTGTCGAGCGAGTGCCGCGAAAGACGATCGCGTCACGGTGTCCTTCGCCCTGAGAGGTGTTCACTCCTGGCGTGTAGTCGACGATTTGCCCAATGCTCGTAATACCGCGCTCAAGGATATCCTGTTCAGTGGTAATCGTGAGGCTTTGCGGGACATCGATGATTGGGGTCGGCGTTTTGACCGAATTGACCTGGCTTGAGTAAAGAACCTCGCCCTCAACGATGATGTTAGACTGTTCGCTTTTGCCATCTGCCTCAGGATCATTGCCGGCTTGAGCGAAAGCTGGTGTGGCGATTGAGGCAGCGCCGATTAGCAAGGCAGTGCGCGAAAAACGAGTGTTCATAGGTAAGAATCTTTCCGTCCCAGGAGTGTTGAGCGGGCTGCTATTGCAAGCCGTTCTCATTTGCAAGTCAATTGAAAGTGATTCGCAGTACTATTTATTGCAAGTGTGGTTTTTGTGCGCGCAATCGGATATCTGGCCGCTGAAACCTTCACTCACACACTAAGCGGAACGGCACCTATGAAAGCGACCATCTGGCACAATCCGAAATGCGGCACCTCGCGCAAAACTCTGGCCATCCTAGAAGAACAAGACGGCATTGATCTCAGCGTGGTGCTCTATCTGAAAGATGCACCAAGCCGGGAAAAGCTTGCTCAGCTGTACAAGGACGCTGGCATCACGCCTCAGCAAGGCCTGCGTTTGCGCGGCACCGATGCGGCAGAGCGCGGCCTGCCAGATGCCGATGCGGACACGGTGCTTGATGCGATGGCTGCGGATTCGTCCTTGCTGGAGCGCCCTCTGGTTGAGACTGAGAAGGGCGTTCGGCTGTGCCGTCCGCAGGACGTAGTGCGCGAAATCCTCTAAGGCTGTCCAGAGCTCCGGACTTTGGGCCTAAGCTTCTTTGCCAGTGAGCGTGGCGTCGGCTTGCAGGCCGCGCCAGCCAAGGATTGCGACGATCAGGCAAAAGACAATCACCAGGCCGAAGCCCAGCCAATCGTTGAGGCCATAGAGCCATACGCCAAGCGCCGGCGCGTAGATAAAGCTCGCGCCTGCAACGCTTGCGACAATGCCGGATGCCTGCCCTTGCTCTGCCCGTGTCACCGCCAAAGACGTGCCGGCTGTTGTGCCCGGCCGGAACAATCCAAAACCCAATGAGGCGATGGCATAGCCAAGCGATAGGCCGAACAGCTCATTCGTTGCGCCCAGTATAGCGGTGCCAATCGCTGCCACGATTACGCCCGACAATGTCGCGACGCGCGGCCCCATCTTGAAGCGCGGGATGAGGCCCCATTGCGCGAGCAATGTCGCCACTGCACCAAAGGCGAGCACCAGGCTGACATAGGTTGCGCCTTGTTCTGGATCGCCTCGCAAGTTCAGCCGGTCGAGCACCAGAAATCCGGTGATGCCCATGATCATGGCCTGTGCATGGCCGCCGATTAGCCCTGCGAACACCCATGGGCGCACCCGCGCATCTGTCCACTTTAGCCGCTCAGGAGTGGCAGGCTGCGCATTTGCTTCATCATCGTCATCAATTTCGAGGCCCTCAGACCCGCTGGAATAAGACGCGGCCTGCCCGCGCGCGGCAAATTGCGGCACGTCATTGGGCAGGTACAAGCGCAGCAGCACCAGTGCAGCGAGGCCGAGAAGGGCAAAACCAAGGAACGGACCGACCAGCCCGATACCCAGAAATGTGACGACCATCAGCGGGGCCAGCACTGGCCCAATCACTGTCCCCAACCCAAAGCTGGAGGCGATCAGTGAGAGCGCATTCGTCCGCTCCGCTCGCGGTGTGCGCGATGCGACATAGGCCTGAACGGCTGGCGGTGCGGCGCTGCCAAACCCGCCAAACAGGCTGCGCGCGGCGGCAAAGGCGATCAATGTCCAAAAGGCGTTCATAAAGCCCGCGAGGCCTGCCCACAGAGCCGCTCCGCACAGGACCATCGAGACGACAAAGCCGGTCAGGCCGAGCGCCATCATCGATTTGCGGCCGCGCTTGTCGGATCTGCGCGCCCAGATCGGCGCGCACACCACCCACAGCAGAGCCGACCAGCTGTAGGCGAGGCTGATCCAGACGTCATTGACCTCCAACGCAGTGCCGATCGAGGGCATCACCGATTGCATCGCCGTGTTGCCCGCCGCCGTCACTAGCATCACCGTAAACAGCAATGTCATGCGCCCGTGCGAGATGGAGCTTTGCCCCCCTCCAGCGCTGGGACTGCTCAGCGCGTCGGGGCGCTGGGTTTCAAGATCGGGTTCTGCATCGGCCATCGGTTGCTGCTGCGCTAGGCCAGCGGGCCTCGGCTTGCAATTGGTTAGCGCCTCTGCAAGGCGGATCAGCGTATTGTGTTTGCTCCCCGATCATAGGTGACGATAGGTCCACTCGATGCAATCTGAAGATTTGGCAATTGGCAGCCGCGGCGGCTTGCGCGCACGCTGGCAGCGCTACGGCGCGCAATGTGCGGTATTTTTCCGCGGGTTTGTGGAGCATCCCCGGATGGTCGGCTCAATCATCCCATCCTCGCGTTTCACCGTGCGCAAAATGCTGGAACCGGTCGATTGGGGCAAATGCGAGGTGTTTGTCGAATATGGCCCAGGCATCGGGACGTTCTGCCGGCCCGTTCTCGATCGCCTACGCGGAGACGCCGCGCTGGTCGTGATCGACACCAATCCGCTCTACATCGATTATTTGACCAAGACGATCCGCGATCCGCGCTTTCACGCGGTGCTTGGCTCCGCTGAACATGTGGAGCAACACTTGGCCGAGCTCGGCCTATCGGATGCCGATTATGTGCTGTCAGGTCTGCCGTTCTCAACCTTGCCTGCTGGCGTTGCGACCAAGATCGCCGAGGCAACCTATAAGGTCATCAAGCCGGGCGGCGCATTCCTAGCCTACCAATTCAGCTCCGCTGTGCGCGACGAATCGGCGAAGTTCTTTGAACGCATTGATGCAGGCTTTGAGTGGCTCAACATCCTGCCATGCAAGCTCTATTGGGCCTGGAAAGAGCCTAAGAACTAATCAGCAAGTCCTGCGGGCTTCGCAAGGTGCGAAGCCCGCTGCTTAGGCTTTACTCGAAGACGTCCTGAACATTCTTGCCGGCTTGATCGCCAGACAATTGCGCGTGGATCGCCGCGAATACAGCCAGGAAAACCGCGCCCAGCACAGCGCTCATCAATGCTGCGATAAATCCATTGCCGATCTGTTCAATCGTTCCGCCCAGCGCGGCGAAGATTGTGCCCGTGACCAAGGTCAGCACCAGCGATACAACGGCAAAAGCGAGGAACAGCAGGAACAGGAACAACAGCAAGCGGAAGCTGTTGCCCTTGGTCAGCTGCCAAGATCGCTTCAGTGCGTTGATCGGATTGTACTCACGCTCAATCGCGATGACGGCGGTGTAGAGCGAGAATTTGATCGCGATGTAGATGATCAATGGGAACGCAATCAGGATAGCAATCGCAATCGCCGGGCCCCCAAGAGCGCTTAGCAATCCGATAGGAACACCAATGACGACCGCGGCACCGAGCGCCATGATAATTGCCGCACCAATATAAGGCAGCAGTCCGCGCGCGCCGAGCTTAATCGCCTCACCCACAGTTGGCCGGGACGTGTCGGTCAGCAGGGTGAGCAGCGCAAGCGTGCCAACCGTCTGGAACAGGGTGATGAGGACGAACAGCCAGCCATATTGGCTGTATTGAGCCGTCATTGCGCCCATAGTCGCATCCATCACCGCTTGAACATCGGCAGGATCACCCGCTGGCGGCGGCGCTGGGTTCACCGCCTCTGGTACAAACACGGCAAGCGCGAATTGCGGGAGAAACAGAAACAGGCCAGCAATGATGATCACCAATTCGCGATTGGCGCCCAGCATTGCGGTTGCTTGCGTCCAGGCTTGGCCCATATCCAGCTTCACGTGTACTTCCCCTACATAATTTCACCCTTGATAAGCGCACTCGATGCCCCCAAGCAATCACCATATGACCGCCGCCGCCAAGACATCACCAGATACCTTGCCCGCATCATCGATTACCGCGATCGATTGGCGGCGTGAGGAGCGCCAGGTGCCTTACACAGAGGCCTTGGCTGAGATGGAGGCGCGCAACCAGGCGATTGCCGAGGGAAGCGAGCGCGAGCAGGTGTGGCTGCTCGAACATCCTCCCGTATACACCGCTGGTACAAGCGCGGCAGACGACGAGCTGCTCGATCCGCGATTTGAGGTCGTTAAGGCTGGGCGCGGCGGACGCTACACCTACCACGGACCCGGACAGCGGATCGGCTATGTCATGCTCGATCTGAATCAGCGCGGCAAAGACGTGCGCTGCTTTGTCCATGCGCTGGAGGGCTGGGTGATTGCCGCCTTGCGCGAGTTTGGGGTGGAGAGTTGGGCGGTCGATGGCCGGGTCGGCATCTGGACCAAGGATGTCGATGGGCGCGAGGCAAAGATTGGCGCGATTGGCGTGCGCGTGCGGCGCTGGGTCACGATGCATGGGGTCTCCGTTAATCTTGACCCAGACCTCACCCATTTCACTGGGATCGTCCCATGCGGGATCGACGAATACGGCGTCACCAGCCTATCGCGCTTGGGCCTCGACATTTCTCCCGCCAAATGGGACGAGGCGCTGATCGCCCATGCTGGCGAATTTTTGGAAACACTCGATAAGGCCGAAGCACGAAGATGCGCATCACAATAATTCCTATCCGTGCGGCTATGCTCGCTCCGCTGGCCTTGGCAATGGCGGCATGCGGTGATGATGCCGCGCCAGAGGCGAGCAGCGGCGAAGAGGTGGCAGAAGCCACCGGCGACGTGCTGGGCGGATCGATCAGCGACGATATGCTGCCGCTGGAGGAAGTCCGCTCACAATCGCCATTGGCCCCGCGTGCCAGCGATGCGCCAGGCTCCTCGGGCGGTGGTAGCGATGCGGATGACGCCGGCGAAGCTTCGGGCGACGACGATGCTGAAACGGCAGAGGCCGAAGCATCCGCTGATGCTCCGGCCCCAGAAACGCCCTCTGAACCTGCGCCCCAAGAGGACGCAGGCCAGTAATCAGGCCGCGTTTTCTGCGCTCGCCTGTTCTTCTTCCAGCGTCGGATAGTCGATGTAGCCTTCCGCAATTGGGAAGTACCAGCTCTTAGGCACATTGGTGTTCGGGTTGAAATGCGCGCCCGCTGCGATCCGCTTTTCCAGATCAGGGTTGGAGATGTACGGACGGCCAAAGCTGACCGCATCGCAGCGACCGCTGGTCACATCGGCATCGGCTTCCTCAGCGCTGTAATCAGAGTTCAGAATCAGCGCTCCTTTGTAGTGCTCGCGGATCACACCATCCTGCTTAGGCACATCCGTCTGGCCGAAGGTGCCATCTGGGCCCGGCTGGCGCAGCTCAACAAAGGCGAGGTCCAGATCATTGCAGACCTTAGCCGCTGCGCCAAAGGTTGCCTCTGGATTGCTGTCATCGGTGCCTTGCGAGTCGCCATTGGGTGACAGGCGAATGCCAACCCGGTCTGCGCCCCACACATCGATCAGCGCCTCCAGCACTTCGCGCATCAAGCGGGTGCGGTTCTCAGGTGAGCCGCCATATTCATCGGTGCGCAGGTTCGTCTTGTCGCGCAGGAACTGGTCGATGAAATAGCCATTGGCGCCGTGCAATTGCACGCCATCAAATCCGGCCTTCTTCGCATTCTCAGCCGCGCGGTGATAGTCACCAATCGTGCGCTTGATATCGTCGAGCGTGGCCGCGCGAGCCTCTGCATAAGGCTGCTTGCCAATCGGCGTGTGCGCCTCGCCCGGTGCAGTCGTCGCGCTGGCGGAAAGCGGCGGGTTCCCGTCGAGGAAATAGGGGTGAACGATCCGGCCCATATGCCACAGCTGCATGACGATCATGCCGCCTTCTTCATGCACGCCCTCAACGATCGGCTTCCATGCTTCGGTCTGCTCGTCGGTCCAGATGCCGGGCGCTGATGGCCAGCCCAGGCCCTCTACACTGATTCCAGTCGCCTCGGTCAGGATCATGCCGGCACCGCTGCGCTGGCGATAATATGTGCCCATCAAGGCGTTCGGCACAAACATCGGTTCGGCCGCGCGCCCGCGTGTGAGCGGCGCCATAAAGATACGGTTCTTGGCCTCAAGCGCGCCCATTGTGAGCGGCTGGAAGAGAGCATCGTGCATAGGGTTGGTCCTCTTTTGCAATCTTTTGTATTTGAGCACTTGGGGAATTGCGGGCTAGGGCGCAAGCATGGAAAACGCTGGGGCGCCTCAAAAACAGCCGTTCGATGCGAGAGCTGCGCTGCTGCTGGCGGCTTTGCTGGGCGGAAATATCGCCCTTGCGACCGGGCCCTGGCTTGTGCGTCTGTCGGATACCGGCCCGGTGAGTGCGGGGTTCTGGCGCCTATTCCTAGCGCTGCCATTTTTGGTGCTGTTCGCGCGGCTAAGCGGTCAGCGGCTGGGCGGGATGCCGCGCAAGACGTTGGTGCTGGTGGCTTTGGGCGCGACCGCATTCGCGCTGGATCTGGCGAGCTGGCATATTGGGATTGGGCTCACCCGGCTGGGCAATGCGACCCTGTTTGGCAATGCCGGGTCGATCATCCTGCTATTTTCCGGCTTTGTCATGGCGCGCATGTTGCCGCGCGGATTTGAATGGCTCGCGATTGTGTGCGCTCTCACCGGTGCTGCGATCCTGCTCGGGCGCAGTCTTGAGATTTCGACCTCGACCTTTGTCGGCGATCTCTTTTGTCTCGCCGCAGGGCTGCTTTACGCGATCTACCTGATCACGTTGCAGGGTGAGCGGGCGCGGTTTGGCTCGTGGAGCCTGCTGGTGTGGGTCAGCGTGTTTGCCTGCCCGGTGCTGCTCGCGCTCGCATTGGCGCTGGGTGAGCCGGTGTGGCCGACCGATTGGACGCCGATCCTGATCCTGTTTGTGAGCAGCCAGCTGATTGGGCAGGGGCTACTGGTCTATTCGCTAGGCCACTTTCCGCCGCTGATCATTGGGCTGGCGCTGCTGACCCAGCCCGCAGTCGCGGCGCTGATTGGATATAGCGTGTTTTGCGAAGTGCTGACGCCGCTCGATTTGCTTGGGATGGTACTGGTCGGTAGCGCTTTGGTGATTGCTCGTATGAAGAGTGGTTGACCGATAAGGTGACCACTCTTGCAAGCAAACGCTGGCCTCTAAGACAATTTAGCGGCTTGTTCGTTCAACTCGCCAACCGCTCAAACATCACGTCAGATCGAAGAACATATTTGGCCCCACTTACCACCTTGGAACCCTTATGCGGCACACGGTGAAAGAATAACAACGCCATGCCTGTTTCGGCTTTGACGCTGTGGCTTATTATGTAATTCGGACCACTCTGGGAGCTAAAGACTGTTTCACCGCCTTCGAATTCCTCATTCAAATAAACCATGAACGTCAACACGCTACGGGTTCTGTCGCCTGGGTCGTAGGTGCCATCAAGGTGCCAATCGAACTGTTGCCCTTCAGTGTATTTGTAAAAACGCATCCGTTCGTTCAACCGGTCTGGTCTCCAATGCCCAAAAAATGGGTTTTCAAGGCTCGGCGCGAGTCTTTGCCAAAGCTGGTCAGCCAATGACATATCGTCCGAGATTACTCGAGTATTGTTGCGAATGTCGGGACGCAATATGGCTCCGACTGCATCATTAATGGTCGCATTGTCGTAACCGGACTTTTCACTCGATGCTATGAGGTCTTCGCACTCAGCCTTTGAGAGGAAATTCCGTATGACACCTATATGCTCGGTCTGCCAATCAAGGACATCCATAAGCTAATTCCAATTTTTGCTGTTCGTCTAAAAAAGATGCTCAATCCGCCGTGAACGCGACCTTGCCCAGATCGCCTAGGCCCACGGTGCCGCCGGCCATGCCGAGCATCCGGTCGAGGCTTTCCTTGGCTTTCAGGCGCAGGTCTTCCTCAATCACGATTTGCGGCTCGAGGTCGCGCAGCGCGACATAGAGCTTCTCCATGGTGTTGAGCGCCATGTAGGGGCAGATATTGCAGGAGCAGTTGCCGTCAGCACCCGGCGCGCCGATAAAGTTCTTCTCCGGCAGAGCCTTTTCCATCTGGTGAATGATGTGCGGCTCGGTCGCGACGATCAGCGTGTCGCCTTCAAACTCCTGCGCAAATTTCAAAATGCCGCTGGTTGAGCCGACATAATCGGCATGATCGACAATCGTCGGCGGGCATTCCGGGTGCGCGGCGATTGGCGCATCGAGGTGCTGTTCTTTGAGCTTGAGCAGCTCCGTCTCGCTAAATGCCTCGTGCACGATGCACACGCCCGGCCACAGCAGCATTTCGCGGTTGAACTTGCGCGCCAGATAGCCGCCAAGGTGGCGGTCCGGGCCAAAGATGATCTTCTGCTCTTCGGGGATCTGCTGCAGGATCGTTTCCGCGCTGGAGCTGGTGACGATGATGTCCGAGAGCGCCTTCACCTCGGTCGAGCAATTGATGTAGGTCAGCGCGATGTGATCGGGATGCGCCTCGCGGAAAGCCTTGAACTTCTCGGGCGGACAGCTGTCTTCTAGGCTGCACCCGGCATCCATATCGGGCAGCACGACGATCTTCTCTGGCGAGAGGATTTTTGCGGTGTCGGCCATAAATTTCACGCCGCAGAACGCGATCACATCCGCATCCGTATCCGCCGCCATCTGGCTGAGCTGGAGCGAGTCGCCAACATAATCGGCGATGTCCTGAATATCGGGCGTCTGATAATAATGCGCCAGGATCACCGCATTGCGTTCTTTGCGCAGGCGATCAATCTCGGCCAGCAAGTCTTTGCCAGAGGGCACTTTGGTTGGGGCGGTCATAAAATCAGATCCCGTGAAATTCAGTTGCTTGGGTCATATAGGTAGGAAATGCGGCGAAATCGAGCAGAATTGGTGGCTTAGGCCCAGCTCAGATCGTGCGCCAGACGCCTGCGTCCTGAGCGGCTAGCCCGCGTTTTTCCAGATCGATGAGATGCGCCTCGACGCTCATTTCCGCCGCTGGGATCAGCCGCTCATCCAGCCCCTTATACATGGCAGGAATGAACTCCGGGATTGGCCGGGCGGCCTCACCCATCAGGCGCAAGATCTGGTTTTCGCGCTGGCGGCGGTGGCCGATCATCCCGCGCACCAGCTGCTGAGGCTTGGTGATCGCTGCGCCGTGGGCCGCGTGATAGACCGCGTCATCGCGCGCCATCAGCCGCTCCAGGCTTTTCATATATTCGCCCATGTCACCATCGGGCGGGATGACGACGCTGGTTGACCAGCCCATCACATGATCACCGGTGAACAGCGCTTTGCTCTCTTCCAGCGCAAAGCACAGATGGTTGGAGGTGTGGCCCGGCGTGTGCACGGCGGTGAGCGTCCAGCCTGTGCCGGTCATCTGCTCGCCGTCTTCCAGAACCCGGTCAGGCGCATAGGTGGTGTCAAAGGATTCGTCGGCGCGCGGGCGATCCGATTTCAGCACCAGCGGCGCGCAGCCGACAATCGGCGCACCCGTGCGCTCAGCCAAAGGCGCAGCGGCGGGCGAATGATCGCGGTGCGTGTGGGTGCACATAATCGCGGCAATTTTCGCATCGCCCACGGTCGCCAGAATTGCGTCGATATGTGCAGGCTCGCTCGGCCCCGGATCGATCACCGCCACATCATCGCCCGCGCCGACCACATAACTCTGCGTGCCAGTGTAGGTGTAAGGCGATGGATTGGGCGCAAGCACCCGGCGGATCAGCGGATCAAGCTGTTCTGCGGTGCCCGTGGGCCAGGGTTTTTCAGGTAGTCCGGTCATGCACTTGCATATGAATGGGAGAATGGCACATGTCACGCGGCAGTTATTTGTTTCGCGCCGGAGCGGGTGGCTCCAGACAATTCAGTAAGGGATCCCATGTCCGACTACATTCTTGTCCTAGATGAAGGCACCACCTCGACCCGCGCGATGTTGTTCGATGCGGCGGGTGCATTTCATGGCAGCGCTCAGGAAGAACTGACGCAGCATTATCCGCAGGCCGGCTGGGTAGAGCATGACGCAGCGGAGATTTGGGACAAGACCTTGGCCTGCGCGCGCGCCGTGATCGAGAAAGTGGGCGGGGCAGAGCGCATTGCCTGCATCGGCATCACCAACCAGCGCGAGACCGTGGTTGCATGGGACAAAGCCACTGGCGAACCGCTCGCCCGCGCGATCGTGTGGCAGGACCGGCGGACGGAGCCTTTCTGTGTCGGTCTGCGCGCGGAGGGGCATGAGGCGGATGTGCAAAAGCGCACCGGCTTGCTCCTTGATCCCTATTTCTCCGGCACGAAAATGCGCTGGCTGATGGACAATTCGGCTGAGGTGCGCGCTGCGGCGGATAAGGGCACTTTGGCCTTTGGCACGATTGAGAGCTGGCTGACGTTTAAGCTGGCGGCGGGCCGTCATATCTCTGACGCCAGCAATGCGAGCCGCACGCTGCTGCTTGAACTGGATGGCGCGCAATTTGATGCGGGCCTGTGCGAATTGCTGGGCGTGCCGCATTCCGCTCTGCCCGAGGTGGTCGATATGTCAGGTGCCTTGGCTGAGACCTCGCCTGACATCTTTGGCCGCACAATCCCGATCACTAGCATGGTCGGCGATCAGCAAGCGGCGACGATTGGCCAGGCCTGCCTCTCGCCGGGGGAGACCAAGGCGACTTACGGCACCGGCGCGTTTGTGCTGACCAATCAAGGTGTGCAGATCCCGCGCTCGCAAAACCGCCTGCTCGGGACCGTTCTGACGCAGATTGGCGGGCAGCGGACCTATGCGATCGAGGGCTCGGTCTTTGTGGCTGGCTCGCTGGTCCAATGGCTGAGAGATACGCTCGGTATTGTGGATGTCGCCAGCCAGACAGAGGAGCTGGCGCGCAGCATCCCTGACACGGGCGGGGTCACGATTGTCCCGGCGCTCGCTGGGCTTGGCGCGCCGCATTGGCGGGCGGAGGCGCGCGGTCTGATCTCTGGCCTGAGCTTTGCGAGCGGCAAGGCGGAATTGGCGAGGGCGGCTTTGGAGGCGATGGCGCATCAAACGCATGACCTCGCATCGGCCTTCGCCAAGGATGGCACCGGTTGGGGCACCTTGCGGATCGATGGCGGGATGAGCGCCAATGATTGGATGGCTCAGGATTTGGCCGATGTGCTCGACATTACCGTCGAACGGCCGGAATTCGTCGAAACAACCGCGCTAGGCGCAGCAATGTTGGCGGCAGCGGGGGCAGGGATGCACAGCGACCTCTCAGCGGCTGCGCAGGCGATGCGCGGCCGGCTCAACAGCTTTATGCCGGCAATGTCGGAAGATGTGCGTGAAGAGCGCTTGGCTCGATGGAAGAAGGCGCTGGCGGCGGCTTAGTTTTAGCATGCCATAGCCAGCCCGCGCCCTCCACCCTTCCACCCGGAGCCTACCGGGAGACAATCCGGGTGGAAGGGTGGAGGGCGCGGGCTAGCTCCGGAACGCCGCAGAAACCTCTACCCGAAACGCCCGAAGGCGCGGCCAATCTTGTCTTGAAACGCGCGTGCTGGCGAGGCCACTTCGAAGTCTTTGCGCCATGCTTCATCAAGCCGGGCGATCCGGCCATGCAGCTTCACAGTTTCTTCAATCAGCTCGCGGGTTTCCGGCTCCAGCTTGGCCAATTGCGACGCATCGCTGTCGCGGTCGCCGGGCAATTCGCCATGACGGCGAACCTGGTTCTCGGTCAGTTCGCCAGAAAAATAAGCGCGCTGGTTCAGTAGCCAAGCGAGCACATGCATCATGCGCGTGGTGGTTTTCAGCCCCTCAATCGAAAGGGCCAGGCGCACCTCGTCGTTCTCGCCCATACCCGGCTCTTTGGTGCCAAGCGCGAACACGGCGCGGACATCATCAGCGAGAATGAGCGCCTCTGAATAGAGGGCCTCAATGATCGGGCGAGAAAGGTTGGGGGTGCGGGTCATATATAGCCCAGTTTGCTAGGCTCGATGCGAAAGTGTCGCCAGCTTGGTAACCAGATTATCTGGGTTAAAGTGCAAACCGTCCCGCGCTGATACACAAACAGCCGCAGAATTCCGTCCGCCTCACGGGGTTACGCAATAATATCGGGTAGCAGACGATCTTCGATTAGCGCGATCTGATCCTTCAGCCGCAATTTGCGCTTCTTCAGCCGCGCGATCTGCAATTGATCAATCGAACCGCTAATCTGCCCCGCCTCGGTGAGGGCATCAATCGCGACGTCGAGATCGCGGTGCTCCGACACCAATAAGGTCAGCCGCTTTTCAAGTTCAGCCTGATTCATGCGGGTGCATCACTCTCTTATGGGTTCTTATGCATTGCTGTTCGTGCGCATTATGCCGATCCGCGCAAAGATACCAATAAGCCTATCAAATAAACTTCTGTCCTAGGCGTTCCGCCTAAGTGCGAATGCGATGGCAGTTCAGCGGGAATGGCACTTTACCAAGGGCATTTGCCCGATGCCAGCCACGTGCCACGTAATGGCCTTAATGTACCGCTTTGCAAGCGAGCGATCTTATGGTTCTATGTCTTTCGGCGGTTCGTCCGCACGCAGGCGAGTCGCTCCAACAGGGGTTTGTTGAACCTCATCATGATGGAGATCATTTATGGCATCGTTTGCAGGATTATCCCACGTCAACGCGCTTGAAACAAAGCACGCTGGGCTTGACGCTCAATTGCGCGACGAGATGAACCGGCCCGTGCCTGATGCTGCCACTATTCAAGCGCTAAAAAAGCGCAAATTGCGTTTGAAGGAAGAGATCCAGCGCATCTAACTTCAACCTGGTCGCACAGCACTTAGGCCCTGTTGATAAACTCCCTCGGGGTCACGGTTTGAAGCAAAATTCGCCTTTCACAGGGCGCGATTACGCAGGAAGTGCGGCGCACTTTCAAGTGATTGCAACGCCGTGAGGGCGAATTTTGGTCAAATCCCTCCGGTACGACACAAGAAACGGCCAGCTAAGCGTCGTTCGTCCTTGAATATGCAATAGCATGTCCTTCGTCCTCACTCCTTTAGCTGGCCGTTTCTTGTATCGCCGTGACCCGAGGGAGTTTATCAACAGGGCCTGAATCCGCGCCCGCAATCAAAGCCGCGATTACGAATGCAATTTCACATGGTGGCGGCTTTGCTTTTGCAGGCGCCATTGCCTAGTTAGGAGCGGTGATGACCGCCGCCGCCTCTGCTCGTAAAATCCTCACCCGCCTGCATGAGGTGATGGCCTCGCGTATGCATGCGCAGGGCAAGCTCGATTCTGTCGTCGACATTGTTGGCGAGAGTCTTCGCAGTGAGGTGTGTTCGATCTATTTGCTGCGCGAAAGCATGCTGGAATTGTTCGCGACCAAGGGTCTGAACAAGGAAGCGGTGCACGTCACGCGAATGGCGATTGGCGAAGGGCTGACCGGGACGATCGCTGATAAGGTTGAGACGCTCAACCTGGCCGAAGCAAAGGCGCATCCTGACTTTCTCTATCGCCCGGAAACAGGTGAGGAAAAATTCCACTCCTTTGCCGGCGTGCCGATTGTCTACCGGGAGCGGGCCGTGGGCGTGCTTTGCGTCCAGCATGTCGAGCCGCGCCGCTATGAAGATGTCGAGATCGAGGCTCTGCAGACCACCGCGATGGTGCTGTCCGAACTGATCGCCAATGCCGAATTGGTTGATGAAGAGGAAGCACGCGGCCTCGCCGAGGGCTTAACTGGCACGCAAACCTTGAACGGTCTGGCTTTGGTGAAGGGTCTCGCCTCCGGGCTCGCGGTCTATCACCAGCCACGCGTCCAGATCGAACAGGTCATGGCCGACGATATTGAGGCCGAGCGAGCGCGGGTTTACCGCGCGTTCGACAAGATGCGAGAGCAGATCGATCACCTCTCCAGTCAAGCGGAGTTCGGTGTTGGCGGAGAGCATGAGGAAGTGCTCGAGACCTATAAAATGTTCGCTTATGATGAGGGCTGGTCGCGTCGTATCAACGAGGCGATCGACAGCGGCCTGACCGCAGAGGCCGCGATTGAGCGGGTTCAGCAGCGGACCCGGATGCGCATGCGTGAGATTGATGACGCGCTGCTGGCGGACCGCATGCACGACCTGGAAGATCTCTCCAACCGGCTGCTGCGAATTGTCTCTGGCCAGCTTGGCACGGCGGCGAGTCAAGGACTGCGCCGCGATACTATTTTGATCGCGCGCAATCTGGGCCCTGCCGAATTGCTCGAATATGATCGCCGCCGATTGAAAGGCGTGATCCTGGAGGAAGGCTCGCTAACCGCTCACGTCGTGATCGTTGCGCGGGCCATGGGCGTACCAGTGCTTGGCCGAGCAGCCGGCCTGCGCGGCATTATTCGCGAGGGCGATGAGATTTTGCTCGACGCTGACAAGGCCAGCGCGACGGTAAGGCCGAGTGCGCAAATGGCCGAGGCGTTTGATGCGCGTTTCTCCAAATCGCGCGAGAAGCAGGCCGCCTATGCGGAATTGCGCGATGTGGAGCCTTTCACCCGCTGCGGCACTCGCATCGAGGTGATGATGAATGCCGGGCTACGCGATGACATGAGCTCGCTCGCGATGACCGGCGCGGACGGTGTCGGCCTGTTTCGCACGGAATTTCAGTTTCTCGTCTCCGCCACTCTGCCTCAGCGCGAACGGCAGACAAAGCTCTACCGCGATGTGTTAGAGGCGGCTGGCGATAAGCCGGTGATTTTCCGCACCGTTGATATCGGCGGCGATAAAGCGGTGCCTTATCTTGCATCTAGCCAGGCGAATGATGATGAAAACCCGGCGATGGGTTGGCGCGCCTTGCGACTGGCGCTGGAACGTGAGGGCCTGCTGAAGGTTCAAGCGCGCTCTTTGCTTGAGGCCTCTGCCGGACGCCCGCTCTATGTGATGTTCCCAATGGTATCAGAGCCATGGGAATTTGATGCGGCCAAGACCGTTTTTGAAGAGCAGCTCGCTTTCATGCGTTCCAAGAAGAAGCTGATCCCGGATGCGATCTATTATGGTGCCATGCTGGAAGTGCCCGCGCTCGCCGAAGTTCTCGATATCCTCTGTCCGAAGCTGAGTTTCCTCTCCGTTGGCACCAATGACCTCACCCAATTCCTGTTTGCCGCGGACCGAGCGAACCCATTGCTCGCTGAGCGCTATGACTGGCTCAGCCCATCGATCATGCGGTTCCTGCGCCGCGTTACGCAATCGACGACGGGCACGGATGTGGCGCTTGGCGTGTGCGGCGAGATGGGCGGCCGGCGGCTGGAGGCCTTGGCGCTGCTCGGCATTGGTTTCCGGCGCCTGTCGATCACACCTGCCGCGGTTGGTCCGATCAAGGAATTGGTGCGCAAGGTTGATCTGAAAGAGATCACGCAGAGAATGAATGATTGGCTGGCAGACCCCGGCGTCAATCTGCGCGACGAGCTGAGCCGCTGGGCGGCTGATCGCGGTATTGAAACCGATTGACGCATTCGTGTGTTAACTGAGCGTGCGTCAGCGCCGTTCTGTCGGAATGGGGATGCGACGAACTGCAAGAATGCTTGACAGCGCAGGCTGCAACCGATTGTTTGCTGCAAAGCACCTTCGGGGAAAATAGGGGTCTGTTCAAAGGCCCGCAAACAAAAGGTCGTATGGTTCGAGTCATGGACGACGAACAAGAAACAGCGGTTGAAGAACTGCCCCTCGAGAGCGTGGGCGCGCAATTGCGCCGTGCGCGCAAAGAGCGCGGCCTCTCGCTAGAGCAAGTTACCGCCGAAACGCGCATTCCGGAACGTCATTTAGAAGTGATTGAAACGGGTGACTTTTCTGCTCTGCCTGCACGCACCTACGCAATCGGATTCTCGCGCACTTATGCGCGGATGATGGGGCTGGATGAGGCGGAGATTGCTGATCAAGTTCGCGCAGAACTCAGCACCGCAGAGGCTGGACGCGAAATGGTCCCGCTCGGCATGGAGCCGGGCGATGCGGCAAAACTGCCATCTTCCGGCCTCGCGTGGGCAGGGGCCTTCGCCGCGGTCCTGTTGATAGCCGGAATGGCGACATTCTATTCGTCTTACTATGGATCGGGCACTGGCCCCGCGCCTCTGGCGGGCGATGAGCCCGTATTGGCTGATGGCGGCGAAAATGCAGGAGCCGGGGCAGCTGGCGACAATGCAGCGAGCAGCAATGGGCAGGTCGTCTTTACCGCATTGGAAGAAGGCGTCTGGGTCAAATTCTATGATGCCAATGATAACCAGCTGCTGCAAAAGCAGATGGCCAGCGGTGAGCGCTTTGAAATCCCATCCGACGCGCAAGGTCCCCAAATATGGACCGGGCGGCCTGATGCCTTTGCGATTACGATTGATGGCAAGTCTGTGCCCAAATTGGCAGAGGATGATTTCATCATGCGCGATGTCGCGATCTCTGCCGATGCTTTGCTCGCCCGTGCGCAGCAGGCGGACCAAGAAGCGACCCCAGATACGTAACGCGAATTTGGCCTAGCCGGACTGAAAGTGCATGAGGCCAGTTGGCGCGAAATGCGCCGCGCATGCCGCTATTTACCGCGTCTGGGCATCTTACCCACGGATTTTCGCCCCTATGGCCCTCGACTTGACGTCATGACCTCGGCACAGATTCGGGCTATATTCATGCGCTTTACACCAAAAGACGCATGCGCCGTGCTGCAATTGCCTCAGGATCGGAGGCTTTTGGCCATGGCGCGGGGTCTTAATCGCTTGGTAAAGCGCCGCAATTGCACAGAGGGAGCCAGATCGAAGATGCGCGCACTCATTTCAAACCGTGTTTTTTCCGCCAAAGCCGGAGGGCGCATGCTCGCCGCTGGATTGGCTGCGGCGGTTGTCGCGACCACGCCTGTACCATCCATGGCACAAGACATTTCTGAGGCGCGCCTGCGCAAGATTGAGGCGGAAATTCGCGCGCTCCAGCGCAATGTCTTCCCCGGCGGCGATGGCCGCTTTTTTGAGCCGCAAATTGCACCCGGTGAGACCACTGCTCGCCCGGCGAACAGCAATTCGACCACAGCGGTTACCGATATTCTCGCGCGGCTCGATGCGATGGAGCAGCAATTGCAGCAGTTGACTGCCCTTGCGGAGCAGAACGGCAATTCGATCAGCCAAGTTGAAGCCCGGGTGACCGCACTTGAATCGGCCGGTGTCCCTGCGCCTGGCATCGACACGGGAACTGATTTCGGTGCCTCCGACAGCAACCTTAGCGCGATGAGCAATGGCGCATCGGCTACGGGCAGCCAGTCTGCCGGTGACAGCACATCTGCTTCGACCAGCGGACCAAGCGCAGAGCGCCTAGCGGCTGTGCAGGCGATTACAAAGCCGATCACAGAAGACCCTGCCGACGATGAATATTCCTACGGCTTCCGCCTGTGGAACGCAGGCTATTATCCTGAAGCTCGGCAGCAGTTAAACAGCTTTGTCGAGCAATATGGCTCGCATTGGCGCGTGACTTATGGCCGCAATCTGCTTGGCCGCGCCTATCTCGATGACAATATGCCGGAAGAGGCCGCCAAGTGGTTCCTGCGCAATTATCAGGCTGACCGTCAAGCCCCGCGTGCGCCCGATAGCCTGCTCTATCTCTCAGAGGCGATGATCGCGCTTAATGACACCAACCGGGCCTGCATCGCATTGGCGGAGTTCGGCGAGACCTATCCGGCGCTCGCCAGCGGGCGCCTGTCCAATCAATATGAACGCAATCGCCAGCGAGTGACCTGCAATTGATAGGCGCGTCTCATCTGATCTGATCACGCGATGGCGCGAGGATTTGCTCGCGCTGTGGCCACTGGATGAACGCCGAGGGCCGCTCGGGTTGGCTGTTTCAGGCGGGGCAGACAGCCTTGCAATGCTGCTGATCGCGCAGGCGTCGGCGGCCGAAAATGGCGGCGATATTACGGTCGCCAGCGTCAATCATGGGCTGAGAGCTGAGGCCGCGAGCGAAGTGGCATTGGTGGAGCGTATTTGCGCCGAGCTCAGCGTGCCTTTCGCTGCATTGAGCGTTGAGCTTGCGAGCGGGAATGTGCAGGCGAAGGCGCGCGATGCGCGCTACGCTGCGCTCGCCGAGTGGGCGGCGGATCATCAGCTTGGAGCGGTCGCGACCGCGCATCATGCTGATGATCAGGCGGAGACCCTGCTGATGCGCCTTGGCAGGGGCAGCGGTCTGTCTGGCCTTGCCGGAGTGCGCGCTGCGACCAAACTGCCTGGAACTGAGATGGCGCTGCTGCGCCCGCTGCTGAGCTGGCGCAAGGCTGAGCTGGAACAGGTGGTCGCGGATGCCGGAATTACCGCCGCCGACGACCCATCCAACCGCGACGATCGCTATGACCGGGCGCGGATGCGCACACGCATTGCGGAAGCCGATTGGCTCGATGCCAGCGCGCTCGCAAACAGCGCGCAGCACCTCTCGGACGCCTGGCGAGCAATCGAATGGTACGCGGATGAGGACTGGGAAACTCAGGTTTACCGAGAAGAGGGCAGCGGCGGCGCGCCCGAATACAAATATTACGCCAATGTTCCGCGCGCGATCTCGATTGAGACGATCATTCGCATCATCGCTGCGCTTGGCGGACAGGCGAGCCGCAGCGAAGCAGGCCGCGCATTCGACCGCCTGTGGGAGGGCGACAATGCTTCGCTGTCTGGCGTGCTGATTACGCCGGGAACGGAAAAAATCGCGAAACTGGGAATGATGATGCGGGTGTGGCGGTTCGCCCCCGAACCGCCCAGAGCGGTGCACTAAGCAGCGCTCGGCGCGTTTGCGCACACCGCATCAGCGGATCAGATGATTGCGTCCCCCACGCCGATCATCTGGCCGCGTGTAATCACAACCTTGTCGCCGCGCTTAGCGATGGCGAACAATTTGGCTGCGAATTCTTCTGGCACACCGACACAGCCGTGGCTGGCATAACCATTCAGCACTGGCGAGCCGTGAATGGCGATGCCATCCCAGGTCAGGCGCAGCGTGTAAGGCATCGGCGCGTTGTTATATTTCTCAGACACATTGTCCTTTTCCTTGGTCAGGATGGGGAACGTGCCGAGCGGGGTTGGGTGTGATTTGGTGCCAAGCAGAGCAACGGCGGTGCCGATTTCGTGGCCATCGCGAAATGCGCTGATCACGCGGGCATCAAGGTCAACCGTGATCACCAGCTTACCGGTCTTGGGCGCGTTGCTCTCGTCCCAGAACCACTCGCCATAGCGGATCGTGCCTTCAATCGGCAGGATCGAATTCACCACGAAGGGATCGTCCGGCTCTGGCGGAGGAGGTGGCACGTCTTGGATAATCTCGCGAGAAATCATGCGAGCTGCGGTTACACCCGCTTCCCGGCCAGCGGCGCGCGGCGTGGTTTCCGGCGCCTCTGAAGCGACCTCGCCAATTGGCGGCAGGCCAGCGGCGATCTCAGCGGCTGCTGGATCGTATGGGGCCGGTAGGCTCGGATCAATCACCAGCGATTCGCCACCAGTCGTTGGATCGATTGGGCGGATCGCCTCTTGAGCGGCGGCATCGGCCACTTGTTCTGCGGCCTCCGCTGCTTCAGCAGCAGGGGTCTGATCGTCGGCTAGGCTAGATGTGCCAGCAAGCGAAACGATGGTGATCGCGGCAGCAATGCGGGCGGATTTTATGAGTTTTAACATGCGGCGCATTATGCCGTAAACTTTCGTGAGTCGCTAGAGGCTAACGAAGGCGCGTCCCTTCGCGAGACGGTCCCCATGCGAAAGTGTTAACGGCAGGGCGAGTGTTAGCTGAATTGTGGTCGCACTCCCCCGCCGTTTCCAGATCACCCATGGGCGCCAAATTCGTTCGCGATGGCCGTCGTCAGCCTCAGCATCAGATTATACGCGCGCTCGATTGGATCGATGTAATCACGGCCAATCTGCGCATAGCCTTCGTTATCGCCATCAGGATAATCGCTCGCCGCATCGACAGCGAAATCTTCTGGTTGAGGGAAAGAGGTTGGGAAGGCGCGGCGCAGCTGTGCCAGCGCGTCTTCAATCCTGAGGCTGAACACCATCTCCAGCACATCATCGCGGCTGATATCATTCGCGCGGCTAAAGGCCGGGATCGAGACGGCACGCAGGAAAATATGCTGCATCAGCGCGAGGCGTAGGGCCTGCGCAGCGCCGATGGTGCGGCGGGTGTTCTCACGGTCTTCCAGCGGTGCTTCATCCGGGATCAAATCGAGCAGGCGGTGGAATTTAAGCGCGTCAACGCGCAGGCGCGAAGCGAGTTTGCGGAACACTCCGGTGCGGTCATCCTTGGTGAGATATTCGGCCAATGTCTCGCACGCGGCAGACAGATGGCTCTCCGTGCCGCGATAGGGCCGGCTGGCCCAATAGGCGGAGTTGAACAGCTCCCCGTGGGCGGCAACCGTCTTGATGCTGGCAAGCGCATTGGAGGCGCGCGCCAAGCGGATCAATTGGCGTCCGCGCGGGCTTTCTTTGATCAGGGCGGCCAGCTCTTCATAATTGCCATCCGCCGCGCTGCCGATGCCGGAGATGATGTTCACCGGATAGCCGAGCTGTTGCAGGATCGAATTGTGCGGAATTGCGCGGATCTGGCGCAGCGACATGTCGCGATCCGCCGAGAGGTCAGACTGACGGCGAGAAACGCGGCTGCCGGTGGAATTGAGCAGGCCCAAGCCGAACGCGGTGACCGCGCGCGAATAGGTCTGGCTGCGCAGATGCTGGCGTTGGTTCGCGCGGATGGCGCGGTAGAAATCCAGACTGATATCGGTGCGGCTGTAGAATGGATCATCGGCCGCTGCCGGATCATTGAGCGGCGCAGTCGCAATCCGGGTCAATGTCGCGCGGGCGAGCTCTGGCGTGGCGAAGAACATGTAGCCATCGCCGCCCTGGAAACTGACCTCAGGCTCCAGCACGATGTCTTTCGCTGCAAAGCGGCTGCGCGCCCACGGGCTGAGCGGCCATGCGAGCCGGTCGTCAAAGCCGCTGGGGTGCGCGCCGCGGCCCATGCTCTCACCGTGGGTGTTGAAGATGAGCGCGGAGACATCATTGAGGCCGTTTTTCGCCATGGCCTGCGCCATGCGCCCTTGCAGCCGTTCAATCGCAAGGCTGGCAGGGATTTGACCGACGAACCGGCCTGCATCGGAGAAACCGGTCTGAATGCAGACCCGGCCGCGCGTGCGGGCATAGGCCTGATATTCCGGCTCAGCGCACAGCGCCTCTAGGAAACGTCCGCCGTGCTCCAGCGCGCTTTCGGTCTCAAACAAAGGCGAGACGTCGACTTTGTCCTCAATCCCGAACAGTTTTGAGAAATAGAGCGCGGCGAGAATGGTGGAGGGCTGCTCGCATTCCGCGATGAGCATGCGGATCGGGGTGTCGGCATCCACAGAGCCGAGGATTTGCGCCATCGCGAGAAACTGCCGGATCGCCGTTGAGCTTTCGATCGCGAGCGATGCGAAATTAGTGCGCAGCGGCTTCACTTCGCCCAGCAGTTTGCGCAGCGTTGCCATGGCGCCCTTGCTGGCGAGATCGAGCGTGTTGTCCGGATCAATCCGGCGGCGGATACCGTTGTGAAGCTGTTTGGCGTTCACGCGGAAATGCACATGCGCCATGCCTAGGCCGTCGGCGCGCATCGCCGCCGCCAGCGTTTTGAGCGCAACGGCATGTGCGGCTTCAGCTGTGCTGGCTTCGTCTTCGAGCTGCGCAATCAGGGGTTTGAGCGACAGCAGCTTGGCCGGATTGTCAGCGGTCAGCCGGTTCGCCGCGAGCGAAAGCGCCTCTGGAGAGCTGAGATCGCTGGTAAACTCGCGCGCGCTGAGCGCTGCGTGGTTCTGAGCGTCGCGCAGGGTCTTGATCAGGCTGTGTTCGCCATCAATCGCGGCCAGACTATCAGCATAGCGGCCCAGGCGCTCGGCTTTCTCGGCCAAGCGGAAGCCGATGGAGGTGTACCATTTGATGTCGGTCCGCCCGTCCATGTCATACCCGACCCAGGTGGCGAAGCGGAACGGCACGGGGGCTAGCTCTTGCCATTGGTCGGGCCAAGTGCCTTGAGCATGGCTCAGCACATCGCTGACGATGGCATCACGCGCATCCTGCGCATGGCCGATGGCTCGCATCGCGCGGTCATGCTCATATTGCAGGGTGATCGCTGGGCGCTGGGTGCCGGTCACGCACACTTCTTTGCCGATATCGCCATCGCGGCCGGCGGCTGTGGCCACCGCGTCTGATTGCTCTGGTGTCAGCAGGAAAGTCGGGTGCGCGGTAAATACGGCGTGCAGGCTGGGGTTTTCCCAGCGCGCTCGCAGCTCGGCAAAATCGCTCGCCCCTGACAGGCTGTCGCTAAGCGCATCGCGGTTCGCCTCTTTGGAAATGGGCGAGACCAAGCGGCGTAATCGCGAGGCGCGCGATTGCAGGCTGGCGCATTCCAGTTCAGCGACCATGCTCTCAAGCTCATCGAGATTGACATTGCCGCCTTCGAGTGCGCGCGACAGGTCCAGCCCCAGCTGGAACACCGGATTAAACAGCGGCGTCTCGCGCGTCTGCTGGTGCAGATCGCTCAGCCGGGTGTGGAGGTCGGTGACGGATTTCATAGGTTTGGTGTTCACAGGTGTTCTCTTGCAAATGCGGTTGCTGCGCCGAGCAGGCCAGGTTGCGGATGGCTAACGATTTTAACTGGGATGCTGGCCATCAATTCTTGATAGCGTCCCTTGTGACGGAACCGGCCAGCAAAGCCAGAGGAAGCGAGCGTTTCGCGAATCCGGTAGCCAAGCCCGCCCGCGATCACGACCCCGCCAAAGCCGCCTTGGGCCAGCGCGATATCGCCGGCTACACTGCCCAGTGCCATGCAAAAGCGGTCAACGGCGGCGGCGGCAAGGCTGTCTTCACCCGATGTGCCCTTGGTCCAAATTTCGATATCATCGCACTCGGCAACCGTGCGGTTCTCCAGCGCGGCAAGCGTTTGATAGATATCGACAATACCGGGGCCGGAGACGATCCGTTCCACTGACACGCGATTGTGCCGCTTGCGCAGCCGGGCAAGGATGGCGTCTTCAATGGCGTCCACTGGAGCGAAATCGAGATGACCGCCTTCGGTTGCCTGAACGCGGAATTCCTCGTTCTCCCCGCGCCATAGGTGCGCAACCCCCAGACCTGTGCCTGGGCCGATCACGCTGAGCGTGCCGGTCGCGCTAAGCGGCTGCTGCGGCCCGGTGAGGTGCACAAAGTGCTCCTCTGGCAGGCGCGCGACCGCATAGGCGACCGCTTCAAAATCATTGACGATGGTATGGCGCGTGGTGCCCAGTTTCTCATTCACCAAGTCCGGGCGGATGATCCAGGGATTGTTGGTGAACCGGATCACCTCGCCGGTAATCGGCCCAGCAATCGCCAGCGCAGCATTGTGAGGCAGAGCGCCGCCAGAGCGGGCCCGGTAATCCTCCCAAGCGGTCTGGAAGCTGACGTGGTCGTCGGTGTGGAGCGTGGTCGGCTCGCCCAGCGCAATTTGGCCGTCTGCCGAAACGCTGGCGATGGCAAAGCGCGCATGCGTGCCGCCAATATCAACCGCAACGATATCCGTGCTGCTCATGCGTTACAGCCCAGCTGCGGCGAGCATGGCGGAGGCGCCTTGCTCTGCCCCGTCAGCCTGATTTTGCAGCATGCGGAACAGCTCGCGGCCCACGCCGTGTTCTTGCGCTGGATCGGCGGCGGGCGTGCGTGCCGAAAGGTCGGCCGTGGTCGACAGCTCTCCGGTCTCAGCGCAAACGGTGATCACATCGCCATCTTGCAAATGGGCAAGCGGTCCGCCGCCTTTGGCCTCTGGCGTGATATGGATCGCGGCGGGCACTTTGCCGCTCGCGCCCGACATCCGGCCATCGGTGACCAATGCGACCTTGTGACCGCGATTTTGTAGCACGGTGAGCGAGGGGGTAAGCGCGTGCAGCTCTGGCATGCCATTGGCGCGTGGCCCTTGGAACCTGACCACAACCACAACGTCGCGGTCTAGCTCGCCCGCCTTAAAAGCGGCCACAACATCGGCCTGTGTTTCGAAAATGCGCGCTGGTGCGGTAACGGTCCAGCGTTCGCGCTCCACTGCAGAGGATTTGAAGCACGCACGGCCGAGATTGCCGGTCAGCAGCTTCATGCCGCCATCGGGCTGCACCGGATCGCTCGCCGGGCGCAGCATGTCGAGATCGCGGCTTTCGGGCACATCGGCCCAGCCCAACTTCTGCTCAGCGTCCAGTACCGGCTCGGCGGTGTAGGCCGCAAATCCGCTGTCCCACATGGTCAGGATATCGCCGTGGCAGAGACCCGCCTCCAGCAGAGTGCGTGCAACATAAGCCATGCCGCCCGCCGCGTGGAACTGGTTCACATCGCCGGAGCCATTGGGATAGACCCGCGCGACCAAGGGCACGACGCTGGAAAGCTCGGCCAAATCATCCCAATCAAAAATGACGCCAGCGGCCCGCGCCATCGCCGGGATATGGATCGCGTGATTGGTCGAACCACCGGTGGCGAGAAGGCCAATCGCGGCGTTGATGATCGCCTTTTCATCGACTACCTGCGCCAATGTGCGTGTCGTGGTGCCGGACAGCTCCGCCAGGCGGTGCATCGCTGCGCGGTCCAGCTCCTGACGCAATTTCGTGCCCGGCGTGACGAAGGCTGATCCGGGCACATGCAGCCCCATCATCTCCATCATCATCTGGTTGGAATTGGCCGTACCATAGAACGTGCAAGTGCCGGGCGAGTGATAACTGCCAAGCTCGCTTTCAAGCAGGGCGTCCCGGTCAACCTTGCCCTCGGCATAGAGTTGGCGCGTTTCCTGCTTTTGCTTGTTCGAAATGCCTGATGGCATCGGGCCAGACGGCACAAAGATCGTGGGCAGATGGCCAAAGCGCAATGCGCCGATCATCAGGCCGGGCACGATCTTATCGCAAATGCCGAGGCAGGCGATCCCGTCATACATTTGGTGCGACAAAGCAACGCCGGTCGACATGGCGATCACATCGCGGCTGAACAGCGACAGCTCCATCCCGTCTTCGCCCTGCGTCACGCCGTCACACATGGCGGGCGTGCCGCCAGCAACCTGCGCGGTGGCGCCGACTTCGCGGGCGTAGATCTTCAGCCGGTCGGGATAGCGGCCATAGGGCTGATGCGCGGACAGCATGTCGTTATAGGCGGAAACAATGCCGACATTCGGGCCGCGCCCGCTCTTCATCGCGTCTTGATCTTCCAGCGCGCCGGCAAAGGCGTGGGCTAGGTTGGAACATGCCACATCCTTGTGCTCAGGCCTCCGGTCGCCCTCGCGCTTCATCAGTTCCAAATAGGCCGTGCGGCTGGTGCGCGAGTTTTCGATCACCCGCTCGGTCACCCGGTGGATCACATCGTTGAGATTACTCATGCCAGCTCACCCCATCGCGTTCGGTCAGGGCGATGGCGCTGCTCGGCCCCCAGCTGCCCGAGGTGTAGGTCTGCGGTTTGACCCCGGCGGCTTCCCAAGCGCTGCGGACTTGATCGACCCATTGCCACTGCGCCTCCACTTCGTCGCGGCGCACAAACAGCGTCTGCTCGCCTTGAATGAGATCGAGCAGCAGGCGCTCGTAAGCGATCCGGCGGTGCTGGCCGACAAAGGCATCAGGCATGGCAATGTCGAGCGGCACTTCGCGCAGGGAAATGCCGTCTTGGCCCAGGCCCGGCACCTTCGCCATCAGGGACAGCGAGATGTTTTCCTCTGGCTGAATGCCAATCACCAGCCGGTTGGGCAGCATGCTCGCGCCCATACCTTCAAAGATGGAGTGCGGCACGCAGCGGAATTTGACGACAATTTCGGTCACGCGTTCAGGCAGGCGTTTGCCGGTGCGCAGGTAAAAGGGCACGCCCTTCCAGCGCCAATTGTCGACATGCGCCTTGATCGCGGTGAACGTCTCGGTGTCGGAATCCTTACCCAGCTCGTCATCATAGCCGGGTACAGCCTCACCGCCGATGGCGCCTGCGCGATATTGCCCGGTTACTGTCTCGCTGGCCTGCACTTCGCGAAGGGCACGCAGCGCCTTCACCTTCTCATCGCGGACCGCGGTCGCGTCAAAGCTCGTCGGAGGCTCCATCGCCACCAGCGCCAGCAATTGCAGCATGTGGTTTTGAACCATATCGCGCAGCGCACCGGCATCGTCATAAAAGGCAACGCGCCCCTCTAGGCCGACAGTTTCGGCGACCGTTATCTGGACATGGTCGATATAGTTCGAATTCCAGATCGGCTCGAACAGGATATTGGCAAACCGCAAAGCAAGCAGGTTCTGCACCGTCTCCTTACCAAGATAATGATCGATGCGGAAAATCCGGTCTTCCGGGAAGGCATCGGCCACCGCATCATTGATAACGCAGCTGGTGGCGAGATCAGTGCCAAGCGGCTTTTCCAAGCACATGCGGACATTTTCGCCCGTCAGCCCGGCGTGTTTCAAGCCGGCAATCGTTGGGCCAAACAGGCTGGGCGCGGTGGACAGGAAAATCGCCATGCCGGAATCGCTGGGGCCGGCCTCGTTTACTTTTTCAGCGAGCGCGTCAAACCCATCGAGCGTGTTTGCATCAAGCGCTTGGTAAGATAGGCGATTGAGGAATGCGGCCATTCCGCCGCGCCGTTCGCCTGGTAGATAGGTTTCCAGCGCTTCACGCGCCAAATTGCGAAATTCCGCATCGTCCATGTCGCTGCGCGCGGTGCCAATGATCTTCAGATCAGGTGACAGCAGCCCGTCGGCGTCCAATGCACACAGGCTCGGCAACAGCATTCTGCGCGACAAATCGCCGGTTGCGCCGAACAAAAGTAAGCGATCAGCAGAGAGCTTTGGCTCAGGCATGCGTATGTTTCTCCCGCGTGCCGCAGCTATGGATTGCGGCAATTGGGTTCTAGCGCGAAGCGCAATGCTCGGCCATAGGTTCGCATAGCTATTCAATTGGGCTATTCAATTGCGCTATTCAGGTGTTTAGGCGGCTGGTCTAAAAAGCGAACCGGGAGAGAGAGATGGATCCTGCGCGGCGGCAATCGCGGGTCACCAGTTTTGACGTTGCAGAGCGGGCGGGCGTGAGCCAGTCGACGGTGTCGCGCGCGCTATCTGGCTCTGCCGTCATCAGCGAGGCGACGCGCAGCCGGGTTCTGGAGGTGGCGAGCGAGCTTGGCTATTTTGTAGACGAGCGCGCCGCGCGGCTGAGGCGCGGGCACACCGGCACTTTGGCAGCGGTGGTAATCACCAAACCGGGCGGCAGCGCCCGCGATGTGAACCCATTTTCCTATGCGCTGCTGGGCGGGGTTTGCGCCGCGGCGGCAGAGCGCGGGCTGGAAGTGCTCGTGTCGCTGCAAGGGGACGAGGACAAGCTGTTCGGCAATTACGTTGAGCGCGGTCAAGCGGAGGGCCTGATCGTGATCGGCACCACGCTGAACCGCCCAGCATGGGAATATTTCCGGGGCATTGGTGAGACGACCGAGCTGGTCGCTTATTGGGGCTCGCCCCTTGGCGATCTCGACTGGGTTTCGTCTGACAATGATGCGGGCGCGCGTATGGCGGCGGAGCATTTGGCCGGGCAGGGGTGCACGAAGCTCGCCTGCATCGGCTCGCGCGGCGGCACTCAGCGGCAGTTTGCAGAGCGCGCGGATACGTTTCTCGCTCACGCAAGCAAGCTCGGCCTAGAAGCGCAGCTGGTTGAAATCGGCGATGAAGATGATCGCCATGATCAGGGCCGCGCGGCGGCAGAGCGGTTGCTGGAAGATGGCATCGCGGTGGATGGCGTGTTTGCGGTTTGCGATGCGCTGGCCTTTGGCGTGCTGGAGGCGCTCAACGCTGCGGGCCGGAAAATACCCGAAGAGATCAAGTTGATCGGCTTTGACGGTTTGCAGGCGGGCGAGCTATCCAGTCCCACGCTAACGACGATTGAGCCAGATTTGGATCAGGCGGGGCGCTTGCTGGTTGAGGCAGTAACCTCTGGCGGGCCGCATTCCGGGATACGGCGAGTGCCGGTCAAGCTGCTGAAACGCGGAAGTTCGTGAGTGAGCGGCGCAGGTGGCGCGGTCAGGGTGAAAAGCCCTAAACCCGGCTGACCTCGACTTTTGACGATAAAAACTGCGCTGGGCCGAACGTCGTGAGGAAACTCACATCGGCCGCATCGCGCCCGACCCCGATAATCGCTATCTCCGATGGTTTCGCCATGCCGGTCGCATCGACCAGATGCCATGCGCCGCGTGCTGGCTCATCAGGATCAGCGAGAAACACCTCAGCCACTGCATGAAAATCCTGCGGGCGGACGTCCGGGCCATAGCAAGCGGCATAGCGCGCCGGGATAAGAGACGCCCGCGCCAGCGCGATCAGCACGTGCGCATAATCGCGGCACACTCCTTGGCGCGCAACGAAGCTATCGGTGGCCGTTGTCAGCCCGCCGCTTGAACCCGGCTCATATCGCATGTTTTCTGCTAGCCAGCCTTCGATCGCAGCAATTCGAGCGCCCCCCGATGTGCCGGAAAACTCTGCCTCGACGAAATTATGAAATGAGCCGGCGGCGCAATAGCGCGAATCGAACAGATATTGCGCCGCCACGCCGGTGATGGATCTGGCGGCTAGCTGAGGCATGGCGGTAAGCTCAATCGGCCTACGCTGCGTTTCGACCTTGGCGCGGTAGGTGGTTTCAAACTGCCCGTTGCTGCTCACCCAAATGCGCGTGCCGATCCCATCATGCGCTGACACCCGCGTGCTCGCCGCCTCGTCTGTCATGTCGACACTTTGCGAGAGGATCCGCTGGCCCGGCAATTCTGCAACCTCAAATTGCAGCAGGGCATCGCCCGGCTCGTCGAATTGGAAAGTGAAGGTCATATGGATGTCGAGGGGCATAGGTCACTCAAGTCTGGCAGGCACATTTGTTCCTCAAACACGCGTTTTTTGCGCTCTTTTAGGTCCAATTGTCCCATCTGGGATATTCAGCCAGCCCGCCTCTGCTTCTAGCCCGCGCCCAGCAGCCACAACCAGTGGCCGTTTTGTCCGGGGAGGGCAAATGTTCCTACCGGAATAGATTACAGGGGTTCGTATCCATGAAGAAATTTTCCATCACCGCTGCCGCTATGGCGGCGCTCTTCGTCGGCTTTGCCGCCGCGCCTGCTCCAGCAGAGGCTGGCCCGTTCGATAAGATCACCAAGAAGGTGAAGAAGGTCAAAAAGAAGGTCGATCAGGCTGAGGACGTCGTCGAGACAGTCGACAATGTGCGGAACGGCGGATCTGGCGGCGGTTTCGCCAATCGCGGCAGCACGTCCAACTCTCCGCGCACTGCGCGGGCTCCTGGCCATGTTGGCGGCGCAGGGGCTGCTCCGGCAAAATACACCGGCCAGCTGCAATGCGCGAACCTGGGCCTGGGCGATGCCTTTGTCGGCCGCCAGGGCACATACACCTTTAGCCAGGGAATCAGCACAGAGGAGCGCACTGGCCTGACCGAGCGCACCAATGTCAGCCCGCAAAACGGCTGTTTCTTCCCCAGTCTTGCGGTTGGCGATGTGCTCTATGTCGAAGTTGATGCGGCCAAGTATAAGAAATACGACTATAAAATTCAGTGCGTTTCCTATGATGGCTCTGAGCAGCTTGGCAATGTCCAGGGGCCGAAAATCAACAATTACAAGGGCAAGGACGTGATGCTGCACAGCGGCAATTCGCTCGGCTACACGCCGACGGCGAGTGGCAGCAATTCCAACCGCTCTGGCGCTTATGACAAATATCTCGCCAAGCGCGGGCGTCAGATGATCACGTTCAACTTTGAGTCTCTGCACACCGATAAGTCAGGCACGGACTTCTATTGCCAATGGTTTGACAAGAATTCTGGCAAGAGCGCGGTGGCCTTTGCCTATCGCCGCGGTCCAGCGGGCTAAACCCAGCAAGCCTAGTGAAATGAGGCGCGGCGGGCGAACAGCGTATTCGCCCGCCGCATCGCAAGCCTTTTAATCATCCAAATCAGCACAGGAATATTCAACTCATGAAAAAGACATTCACCATTTTCGCCGCCAGCGTTCTCGCCATCGGCACCGCGCCTGCGGCAATCGCGCAAAGCTCCTCCAGCGAAGTTTCGAAAAACGGCTCTTGCCCCACCGGATTCAAGGCTTCGGGATCAAGCTGCAAATCATCTAGCAAAGTTGCGCTTCCCAAAATCGGTTCATGCCCGACCGGCTTCAAAGCCTCGGGAAACTACTGTGTCGGCGGTAAGGGAGATTATGCAGAAATCCGCGATGGTAGCTGCCCAAGCGGAACGAAGACATCAGGCAAATATTGCGTGAAGTGATTTTCCCCAAACTGCGACCCTTGGGGAAAGGGCCGCGTCTTTTGCGAGGCGCGGCCCACATTCCCTCGGCGCATGGATGCTGATGCCCGGGCACGCTTCAACTTGGCGAAAACCATTTTGCAGCTATGAGGCGAGGCTTGATGGCTGACGAACGCGAAACCTATGTCGATCGCATTATCCGCGATGCCTATGCCACCATGGGCAAGCCTGAACGCGTGCTTTCTTTGTTGGAGCAAGGGGAGCATCATTTTGAGGCGGGGCAAGAGGACGTTGGCAGCGCGGATCAGCATTTCGTCGAAGCGGGCGAGCTGATTGACGAAGTCTCGACGCTGACGGGCAGCGATTTTGCCAATTTCGTGCTGCCTGATGTGTCGCCCAGCGGGGCGGAGCTGGTCCTGGATCGCTCCCAAAGGCTCGTTTCTTTCGATCCAGAGGTCTTTACCGGGCCAGAGTTGGAAAGCGGCCATCCAGCGCCGGACTGGCTGTGGGATCCAACTGAACGCAGCGAGGATTTGCGCCGCATCCGAGAGACAAAATTGGGCAGTTCCACTGGTTTTCTCCGGCTGTTTACCGCGCCCGACGATGATCAGGGCCGCTGGTTCAATGTCGAAGCTGGCGCAGGGGCGCAGGCTGAGCATGTTCATTTCAAGCTGATCCAGTTTCGCTGGCAAGAGGCGAGCGGCAACCGTTTTCGCGAAGCGCTCGGCCTGACTGAAACCGAGCTAGCCCTGACCCGGCATTTGGTTTCGGGCGGAAATGTGCGCAGCTTTGCGGAACAGCGCGAACGCTCGGTTGGTACGGCTCGCAATCAGCTCAAGGCGCTGCTGCGCAAGTTGGCGATCAATTCTCAGCAAGAGTTGTTGATGCTCTACACCGGCTTTGCCCATTCCCTTCGTTTGATTGACGAGAGCGAGGGGCCAAAGCGGCATTTCTGCAGCCGGATATTTCACGAAGAGGATGGGGACCGCATCGCGTGGGAAGAACACGGCGATCCCAGCGGCGATCCGGTGCTTTACTTCCATCCCTTCTTTGAGGGCGCATTGTTCACCGCTGAGCAGGACGCGGCCGCGCGCGAGGCAGGGCTGCGGGTCATCGCCCCGTGGCGGCCGCTCTCGGGCGAAACAACCGGGCGATCAAAGCGGATCGAATTGGTGCGAGAATTTGCGCGCCGGCTTGATCCGTTCCTTGAGGCGCAAGGGATCACTGAATGCGCCGTCCTCAGCGCCACGGCGGGCACGCCCTTCGCGCTGGGGTTTGCTCAGGCGACGCAGGTGAAGGTCAGCGGTGTTGTTTTGGCCGGACCCTTGGTGCCGTTCCCCACGTGGGCGGACATCGGCATGGTCGATATCGGATACCGCCGGGCGGTACAGATGACGCGGATGGCACCGGCCTTTGCGCGGATATATATTCGCGCGACCTTGGCCGGCTCGCTGCGCGGCGAATTCGACAAATTCATCGACGATTTTTACCGCTCCAGCCCGGATGATAGGGCCTATTACAAACGGCCCGAAATCCGCGAGATGATCCGCCAATCGGGCACTTACACCTTCATAAAGACGCTGGACGGCCCGACCGAGGGCGTGATTATCGAGGCGTTTGACTGGAGCGAGCTGTGCCGTGGCATCGTACCGCCTGTGACCATGGCAATCGGCGCGAATGGTGGGTTTGTCAGCCACGAAAACTATCAGAAATTTGCCGACAAATATGGCTTCGCAGTGGATGCAGAATTCCGCCGCTCTGGCCAGTTGGTGATGCACGATGACCCGGTCCGGGTGTTTGCGCATGTGCGGCGCGAGATTGGCAGCTAGCGGAACGGCGCGGCCTACCCTCAGCAAAACCCCCTTTCGTTTCAGAATAAGTGCGGTAGCTTAAAGGCACGCGATTCTTACGAACAGGGGAGGGCGCTTTGGCTGTTTGTCCGTATTGTTCTGGTGGTCAGATCGATCAGGGATACCTTGATTGCTATAGTTGTGGCGGAACTGGCCACGGTGGACATACGAACCAAGCCTGTATGGCCTGCAATGGCAGCGGCACCGGCGGGCGCGATATGGTCACTTGCTGGAATTGTCACGGCGCAGGAACGGTGCCGGATCCATCGCCTGCGCGCGGCTCTGCGCCTACGAAAAAGCGCGGGGCAAAGCCTGCCAAGGCGCGGCAACAGGCCGCCGCTCACAGCTCGGCCAAGCAATGGACTGCCGGCAATTATGTGTTCTTTGGCATCACCTACCTGCTCTCGCTTGGCTATCTCTCGGATAACTCAGAGCTGGAGGGATGGCCGCTCTATCTCGTCCCGCTGATCCCGGCGGGGATCGTCGGGTCCTATTGGAAGCAGCTGTTCGTGATCGCGCTGATCATTGGCGGTCTCTATATCTGGGGATCGAGCCAGAGTTAGAGACTTAGCGTTGCGCGATTACGCCGAACAGATCGTGCGCATCGGCCTCTTCAATCACTGCGGTGACGATGTCGCCTTGCGCCACGTCGGCTGGGACATTGCGCAAATGCACTTGTCCATCGATTTCAGGCGCATCGGCCTCGGACCGTCCGCTTGCGCCAATGTCGCCGTCTTCATCCGGCTCACCGACCTCATCGATGATCACTGGTAGCGCGCGGCCGACTTTGGCGGCTAGCTTGGCCGCGCTGATCCGCTCGGTGACTTCCATCAGCCGGGCATAGCGTTCTTCCTTGATCGCCTCTGGCACCGGATCAGGCAGAGCATTGGCCTGCGCGCCTTCGACCGGTTCAAAGCGGAAAGCGCCGACGCGGTCGAGCTGAGCCTCTTCCAGCCAATCGATCAGATATTTGAAATCGTCCTCGGTTTCGCCGGGGAAGCCGACCACAAAAGAGGAGCGGACCGCGATGTCTGGGCAGATCTCGCGCCATCCCTGCAGCCGCTCAAGCACTTTGGCCTCGTTCGCCGGGCGCTTCATGCGCTTCAAGACTGAGGGCGAAGCATGCTGAAACGGGATATCGAGATAGGGCGTCAGCAGCCCCTCGGCCATCAGCGGGATGACCTTGTCGACATGCGGATAGGGATAGACATAGTGCAGGCGCACCCACGGCGTGTGGCCCGATTGCGTGCGCAATTGGCCAAGCTCGCGGGCGAGGTCTGTCATATGCGCGCGCGGCTCGCGGCCCTTCCAGGGCTTGGTTTCGTGGCGGGTATCGACCCCGTAAGCGCTCGTATCCTGGCTGATAACGAGCAGTTCATTTGTGCCTGCTGCGACCAGCTTTTCCGCCTCGCGCAGCACCGCATCAATCCGGCGGCTCGCAAGCTTTCCGCGCAGATCCGGGATGATGCAGAAGGAACAGGAATGATTGCAGCCTTCAGATATCTTGAGATAGCTGTAGTGACGCGGCGTCAGCTTGATGTCGTGCTCAGACGGTTGCGGGATTAGATCGATAAAAGGCCCTTGGCTGGGCGGGGCGTGCTCGTGCACGGCCTCCACCACCTGCTCATATTGATGCGCGCCAGTGACGGCCAAAACTTGTGGGTGAGCCGCGCGGATTGCGTCCGCCTCCTCGCCCATGCAGCCCGTCACGATAACGCGGCCGTTCTCGCTGATCGCCTCGCCAATCGCGGCCAGGCTTTCTTCCTTCGCGCTGTCGAGGAAGCCACAAGTGTTGACCAGCACTACGTCCGCGCCGGCATAATCGGGCGACATAGCATAGCCATCGGCGCGCAGCCGGGTAAGGATGCGTTCGGAATCGACGAGCGCCTTGGGACAGCCGAGCGAGACCATGCCGACGCGCTTCTGGTCAGCCACGGGCTTTGGCGATGCAGTGAAGGTGGGGGCGTCTGTATTCATATCTGGCCGCGCCCCTACACGGCTTGCCGGTGATGTGCCAGCGCAACTGGCCCTGCCGGGGCCTTTAACGGCCTAGTGCGCGTCACCATCGGTCTCGCCGTTGATGCTTGGGACGATCTCAACCACGATATCGCCCGGCTGCAAGTTTTGGCATTCGTCTTCCCAAAAGCCGATTGCCCGGCCGCCGCGATAGACGCGCAGGCCGCGCCCGCCGGTGCCCAATTCCTCGATTGAGCAGCCGCATTCTTCCTCGGTTACGACCCGTTCCACCAACTGCACCC
The DNA here is from genome assembly GCF_057364975.1 of Erythrobacter sp. S249. Classification (NCBI taxonomy): domain Bacteria; kingdom Pseudomonadati; phylum Pseudomonadota; class Alphaproteobacteria; order Sphingomonadales; family Erythrobacteraceae; genus Erythrobacter; species Erythrobacter sp. S249. The sequence goes on from NZ_CP200287.1 coordinate 2,432,053, forward strand.
GGCCATTTACAGAGGCGAGGTCCGCTAGGTAATCCGAGATATGAGCGCCGCGTGCAGAGCCTGCGAGCAGCAGGCCGGTGAAGCGCACCGGGTTGATCACATTGTCTGCGCCCGCTTGCCGCGCGAGCAGCTCGTTATCATCCGCGCGCACGACGACGCTGATCGGAACTTTCGGCGCGAGGTGCCGCACGGTCAGCACGATCAGGATTGAGGTATCGTCCCGGCCAGCGGACACCAGCACGGATTGCGCAGTGCTCACCTGAACCGCGTTCAAGGTCTGGTCGCGGGTCGCATCGGCGTTCATCACATTGACGCCGAGCTTTTCCGCTTCGACCAGTCGGTCCTCGCTCGGGTCGACGACCACGATATTGCTGGGCTCCATCCCGCGCTCGATCAGTTCGGTGACGCTTTCAGAGCCGGAAACGCCAAAGCCGAGGACGATGACATGGTTCGAGAGCTTCTCTTGAATGCGGTTCATGCGCCACTTCTCCCAGCTGCGCTTGATGATAAAATTGTAGGCGGTGCCCACAAAGATGAAAAACACGGCAAAGCGGATTGGGGTAACGATCACCGCTTCGACCAGCCGCGCGCGGTCTGTCACCGGAGCGATATCGCCAAAGCCGGTGGTGGTGATCGAAATCATGGTGAAATAGACGATGTCGAGAAAACTGACCTCGCCATCGACGCTGTCGACCAATCCGCCGCGATCGAACCAGTGGATCATAACCACGATGGAAATCAGCAGCAGCGCCAGACCCAGTCGGATGCCCAAATCGCCCCACACGGGGATTTTGACCGCGCGTCTTAGCGGGCGAAAGCCAGACTTGCGCCGCTTGGGCGCATCCTTGGGAAACAATGTGTCGAGTTGCTTGGCCATGCCCCGTCCTGCGCCCTTATTCGGCGAATTTCCCCGCTAGAATGTCGAGCGACGAATAATGCGTCAAATCAAGCTGCAAAGGGGTAACGGCAATGTAGCCATCGTCAATCGCCTCCAGGTCGGTGCCGTGGTCCAGCGTGTGCTCAATCGCGTGCAGGCCGAACCAGAAATAGCGGTTGCCGCGCGGATCACGCCCCTCGACAATGCTGCCGCGTGAGTAATCGTGAAAGCCCTGGCGGACCACACGAATGCCTTTGATCGCGTCGGCTTCGAGCGGCGGGAAATTGACATTGACCAGCGTGCGTTCTGCAAACTGCACATCGAGCAGCGGCTTGATCACCCTCGCGCCCCATTCCCGGGCTGCGGCGAATGGGGCGGCGCTTTCCATGCTTTCGCGCGAGTAAACCTGAGACAGGGCGATGGAGCGAATGCCAGCTAGCGCGCCCTCGATGGCGGCGGAGACTGTGCCTGAATAGGTGATGTCATCGCCCAGGTTCGCCCCGCGATTGACGCCGGACAGGATCAAGTCGGGCGGGCCGTCCATCACTTCGCGCAGCGCCATCATCACGCTGTCGGTTGGCGTGCCGGTGACGGCATAGCGCCGCTCGCTAAATTGCTGCAGGCGGACTGGCTGGTTGAGCGTCAGCGAGTGGCCAGCGCCGGATTGTTCCTCTGACGGGGCGCAGACCCAAATGTCGTCCGAAAACTGCCGCGCGATTTCTTCCAGCACCTCAAGTCCGGGCGCATGAATACCGTCATCATTGGTCAGCAAAATGCGCATTAAGCGGCGGGCTCCAACTTGGTTACGCCGCCCATATAGGGATGCAAGACCTCTGGAATAAGGACGCTGCCATCGGCCTGCTGATAGTTCTCCATAATCGCCACCAGCGTGCGGCCCACTGCGAGGCCGGAGCCGTTGAGGGTATGCACAAACTGCGTCTTCTTTTCGCCTTCAGGGCGATAGCGAGTGTTCATTCGCCTCGCTTGAAAATCGCCCGTGTTGGAGCAGGAACTGATTTCGCGATAAGCGCCTTGTCCTGGCAACCAGACCTCCAGATCATATGTCTTGCGCGCGCCAAATCCCATATCGCCAGTGCACAGCAGCATCTTGCGATAAGGCAGGTTTAGTTTTTGCAAAATGCTCTCAGCGGCGCCGGTCATGCGCTCATGCTCGGCCTCGCTATCCTCCGGGCGGACGATGCTAACGAGTTCGCATTTCTCGAATTGGTGCTGGCGGATGAAACCGCGCGTGTCCTTGCCGGCGGAGCCAGCCTCGGACCGGAAGCATTGGGTGAGGGCGGTCATGCGCATAGGGAGCTGAGCGTCGTCAACAATTTCGCCCATCACGGATGCAGTCAGGGAGACTTCGGCGGTTGGGATGAGCCAGCGACGTGTTAGAAATGCGCCATCGATCAATTCGGTCGCATCTTTCCTGAATGCTGAATCTCCAAAAACTTCCGGATGCTCTAGAGCCTTCTGAAGAAGGTTGATTGAATTGCTCGCCCAAGTTGGGGGAGCAGTTTGAAAACTATCCTCGGCGAACTTTGGCAACTTGTCCGTTCCATACATCGCCGCATCATTGACTAAGACCGGCGGCGCACATTCAGTGTAGCCAAACTCGCCGGTTTGCTCATTGAGCATCCATTGTCCCAAAGCCCGGTGCAGGCGTGCCACCCCACCGCGCAAGAAGGTAAACCGCGCACCGGAAACTCTCGCTCCGGTCTCAAATTCCATGCCTAGCGCCGGGCCGATATCGGCGTGTTCTTGCGGGTCAAAATCAAAGCTGGGTTTTTCGCCCCAAGTTGAGACTTCAACGTTGTCCTCTTCGCTCTCACCGCGTGGCACATCATCAAACGGCAGGTTCGGAATGATGTCGAGCGCAGCCTTCAGCTTTTCGCCCAGCTCGCGGTCTTGCTCTTCCAAAGCGGGCAGCGTCTTTTTGAGCTCGCCAACTTCGGCCTTCAGCGCTTCCGCCTTTGCGGTGTCACCTTGGCCCATCGCTTGGCCGATGGCTTTGGAGGCTTCGTTGCGGCGGCTTTGCCCCTCTTGCAGCTTGGTCGCGACCGCACGGCGTTCTTCATCCAGCGCCACAATGCTGCGTGCGACAGGTTCATGCCCACGGCGCGCCAAATTGGCGTCAAAGGCGTCGGGATCGTCTCGGATAATTCGAATATCGTGCATGGGGCCAGCCTATGCCCGCTTGGTTGGCCAAATTCCAGTGCATATGCGGACAAGTGCTCTGCCCTAGGTTGCGCAGGGGTTCAAACCGGCTAGACCAAGGGTCTGACGTCAGATCAGCGCTGCGGGGCAATTGCGGCGAACAGGGGCAAAAATAGAGGGCTACCTCATGCAGCACGGACGGGTCGCGCCTCCGCAACGAACCGCATTTATCGCCGGGCTCAATCGCCTGCTCGGCGCGGGTGAGCGAACGGGCGTTCTCGCCCCAGCGCGTTTCAGCAAAGATGCACTGATGGAGACGGCGGCGCGCAAGACCGGCCTCAGCGATTTTGGCGATCCATGGTTTGAGCGGCCCTTTGAGGTGCTGTTGGATGCAGTGCGCGGCGAGGCCCGGCTCAATCTGGCGGGCCAGCACAGCGCGGTGCAGCAATTCAACAAAGTGCTGACCGACCGGCTGTGGGCGCAGCAATGGTTTGACCGTTTCCCAGAGATATTGGAGCGACCAATCCCGCGCCCGGTGGTGATCGTCGGCCCCATGCGTTCCGGCACCACGCGGCTGCACCGGCTGCTGGCGAGCGATCGGCGCTTCACCCATATGCGCAGTTTTGAAACGATCAGCCCAGTGCCGCGCCCGGATTTTGAGGACGTGTTGGCGGGCAAGGCGAAGGATTTTCGCCCAGTGCTTGCGCGGCGGATCATGAAGGTCGCGCGGGCGGCCAATCCCCGCACGCTCTCGATCCATCCGACCGGGCCGTATGAGCCCGAAGAAGAGCTTGGCCTGCTTGTCTCCAGCATGTGGGGCATGAAGCACGATGCGCAGTGGCAAGTGCCAAGCTATTCCTCATGGTGCGCCAAGGAGGATGCGACGCCGGCTTACCGCCATCTCGCCAATCTGCTGCGCTTGATCGGCTGGTCGCAGCAGGCTTCTCCGCTGCGCCCGTGGATATTGAAGACACCGCAGCACATGCTGGATCTTCCCGCTTTGCTGAACGTGTTTCCTGATGCGCGCCTGATCTTCACCCACCGTGACCCCAGGAGCCTGGTCGGCAGCGCCGCCTCGCTCGCCTGGAACCAGACGATCATATATTCCGATTCTGTCGATCCAGCCCGCATCGGGCGCGATTGGCTAGCCAAGACCGAGCAGCAGATTGAGCGGATGCGCGCGGCGCGTGAAGGACTTGATCCCGAGCGCATGATCGATGTGCAATATGAAGATATGGACCGGGATTGGCGCGGCGAGATGGAACGCGTCTATCGCTTCCTCGATCTCGATATGGCTCCGGCTGAGGCCAAGATGGCGGACTATCTGGAGCGCTCAAAATCCCTGAAACGCCATCCGCATGTCTACCGGCTGAGCGATTTTCAGGTAAGCGCGGATGAGGTGGCGGAGCGCTTTGCCGATTATGTCCGTGCCTTCGATGTGCCGACTGGCGGTTGGGGCGAGGGCATGGGGTCTCGCACCGGCGCAAACGCAGCAGCGGCGCCGATCCAGAAAGAACGACGCCGCCGGTTTGGTTGAGAGCTGGGCGAACAGCCACTCACCATTTGACGCAGGCCATGCGCGTTCCCATCTAAAGCCCCATGGCAAAACCGGATTTAAGCGAAGCAGACGTCAGTGCGATCATCGAAATGGCGCTGAGCGATCATATCAGCTTCGCCACGATAGAGACCGAATACGGCCTGTCCGATGCTCAGGTGAAAGAGCTGATGCGGTCCTCGCTCAAGCCCTCCAGCTATCGCACTTGGCGCAAACGTGTGCGCCGATTTGGCGATCGCCGTGAGACTTACAAATAGGCTGATGCCTGACGGATCGGGCAGAACTTGACCTTGAAAATGTGGGAGGCGAATAAACGCCGCCTCCCACACTCTCCTGATTTAGAAACCGAACAAGACGGTAGCGCGCGATCCAATGCTGCCATCGCCGGTGTTCCCGCTGACCCCAGCGGCGAGATAGACATCTTTCGCGATTTCCCCGGCGAGGTTGCCGGCGAAGGCTTGCTCTCCGCGGTAATTGGCGACTGAGAACGATAACGAGAGCGATTTGCCCGGCGCAATCGCTGGACCGCCCATGGCCATGGCCGCTGCGATCCCGCCCGACAGGCTTTCGTTGACGTCTTCGAGACGGAAGCTGAGGTCTTGCACCCGTCCGCTAAGCGCATCGAACTGAGCGGTGGAGACCTGCGCGACGGCGTTGAGCGCCACCCGCACATTGTCGACCGAGGCGGCTGTCGCCACGCTCTGCCGGCCCAGTGTGCCATTGGCATCCACTGTCACAACGTCCACCGGACCCTGCTGAGCCGCCGTGCTGGCGTCGATATCGCCGATCCGCACGGATGATCCCTCTCCTCCGAGCGCCACTTGGTTGGCTGCCGTAGACGCTGCCTGAAAACCAACCGCAGTCGAGTTCACATGCGTAACGCTCGCCTCACGGCCCACAGCTGTACCAAACTGCGCGGTGACCTCGCTTGAGCTGCCCACCGCTGTGCCAGCGCTGCCGCTGACGTTTGCTTGAAAGCCCACCGCAGCCGCTGAGTTGGCTGTGTCAGTAATATTGACGCCTGCACCGATGCCGGTTGAGAAAGCGCCTTCAACCCGCGCTGAGTTGCCAATTGCGGTCGCATTGAGCGCGCGGGCTTGAGACCCCGTACCAAAGGCCGATGTCCCGTTTGAGGTCGCCACAGAGCGTGCGCCAACAGCCGTTGCCAACGCGCCATTGGTCCGCGCCCGCGCCCCAAACACTGACGCCTCCTGACCAATCGCAATCGTCCGCTCACCCAAAGCCGTCGCGCTCGCACTGCTCGCCACCGCATCCGCACCAAGCGCAATGGCGGCAATTCCTGTTGCTCGCGAGCCTGCTCCATCGCGGTTGGCGTCTGAGCCGATTGCTATTGCATCTTGGCCAGAAGCCTCGGCGGAAGGGGTAACAGCTTGTTCTGATTCAGCGCCAATCGCAATCGAACGCACCCCGCTGCCCAAAGCCCGTGTGCCAACAGCAATAGCGCCATCGCCATCAGAGAATGCTGCGTCACCTACAGCCAAACTCAATGCGCCCTGCGATCTTGCAGCCTCACCAATGGCAATTGCATCACTTCCTTCTGCACTCGCTCCCGGACCGGTCGAACTCACTGCAAAATAGCTCAGCGCAGCCGTATTGATATCGGCTATGGATCGTGCCGCAGCCGCATCAGTGAGCGCTTGCGTTGCATCTGCTTGAGCAGCGGCAGCAGCGCCGCTGACCCCAGAAATGGCGGTGTTTAACTGCCCCAGATTGACCGCATCGGTGTTGGCCGTGCCGCTTGCGACATTCGTAATTCGGCGCTGAACCAGCTGGCTTCCAACAGAGACGCTGTTCGCTTCATGAGCAAGCGAACCATTGCCAAGCGCCACCGCATTGTTTGCAGTTGCGCTAGCGTTTGTGCCGAGGGCCGTTGAATCAAAGCCTGTCGTGCTGCTGCCGCTGCCCACAGCCAATGTGTTTGTAGCTTGCGCGTTCGCGCTAACACCGATCGCTACTCCGTTACTTCCCGTCACGCTGGCATTGCTGCCAATTGCAGTGGCGTTGGTTGCGGTAGCCGAAGAGCTGCGACCGATCGCGGTCGAATCCGCTCCGGTAGCCGTCGCCGCCACTCCGCAGGCAAGCGCAGTGTCATCACTATTGGAATTTGCCCCGCCGTCGTCGTCGAAAAGGATGCCGAGAAGACCATCATCGTCGCGGTCGAGGAAGCAGTCGTCGGCACGCGCTGTGTCCGCAGAGCCTATTCCTACGGCGATTGCTCCCAATGCGGCGGCTGTCATCAATGTAAAACGCATAATTCTACTCCATCTTCGGCCGATGGAGGCAAATCGCCATTCGCAGTTGCAGACGGAATTAAGCGGAGCGTGAGAAACCCGCCGTTATTGCCTCCAGTATTTGGCCCTCCAAATCCAGATTAGAGGCCAGGCAATAATCTGCTAATGTGGAGTAATATGGTAAATAGACCCTCCGCACCAATGCGTATTAAATCCAATAATGAACCAATAGTCATATTGGAGGATGGGGCGTTTACTTATAAGCTAAGTATTATTATCCGAGCAGGTTGTTCTATTAAGCCTGCGTTACAATACAGTGCTAGAGTCGGATTGATCGTTGCGGTGTGCGCAAGTTAGTCCGTGAACAGAGCCTTCAGCATTGCCAGAACGCCTTGGCTCTTACTGCTGGATGCGGCGTTGGGCGTGGCTGGGCATTCGAGGCAATAGGCCTGGACGCCTGCTGTGCCGGACAGGCGTTCAACATCGCTGGCGAGCTGACCAAGCAAAGCGCCGCGTTTCCGCGCGGCCATAGCGAACAGATCGCCGCCGCGCGCGCCGGAGGCGTCCGGGCTGGCGCTGGTCAGCATCTGACGGATCAGCGAATCATATTGCGCGGTGCCCGCGCCGAGGAAGCGCGCGCTATAGCCGTCTTCTTCAAGCTCAGCCTCGGCCGCGACCCAGGCAAGCGCCTCTTCAAAACCGCCGAACTGGTCGACCAGTTTAAGCTGACGCGCGGTCCCGCCGTCCCAGACGCGGCCTTGCGCGATCTCATTAACGCGCGCTGTGTCCATTCCACGCGCCTTACCAACCCTTTCGAGGAAATCGGCATAGGTGTCTTCGACTGAGGCTTGCAGGATCGCATCCACCTCTGGCGTCAGGCCGCCGACAAGGTCAGGCTGGCCAGAGAGCGGCGTGGTGCGATAGCCATCAGCGTTCACGCCGTATTCTGCCGCGGCGTCTTCAAAGGTTGGCAACACGGCAAAGACGCCGATTGAACCGGTGACCGTTTCTGGCTGAGCGAAAATGCGGTCGCCTGCGGTCGCGACCCAATAGCCGCCACTGGCCGCGACATTGGCGAAAGAGATCGCAACCGGAATGTCGTTCGCGCGGTGGCGCTCAATCGCAAGGCGGATTTCTTCCGATGCTAGCACGGAGCCGCCGGGGGAATCGACGCGCACGACGAGGCCAGCAAGGTCATCATCCAGCGCCTCATCAAGGATACGGGCAATTCGCTCTCCACCAGCGGTGCCGGGGCCGGCGTCGCCGTCGACGATCTCGCCAGCGACGGTAACAACGCCAATAGATTTGCCGGAGGCGGATGGAGTTACGTCAGCCAGGAATGGCGCGAATTCTGCCGTTGCATAGGCGCCGGGTTTCTTGCTCCAAGCGTCTTCACCGGCGAGTTCAGCCACGCGCTCACCAAAGGCAATCCGGTCGCCCAGCTTGTCGACGAGGCCCGCGTCGAGCGCGGCCTTGGCCAAGTCGCCTTGTGAAGCGGTGACCCATTCGACCGGATCGCCGGTCACTCGATCGAGGTCGAGCGAAGGACGGGCTTTCTTGACGTTGGCCTGCCATTCTTCCCACATCGCCCCGTACAATCCGGCGAGGTTTTCGCGCGCTTCATCGGACATGGAATTGCGAGAGAAGGGTTCTACCGCCGACTTGAACGTGCCGACGCGGTAAATGCGGGCGTTGATGTTCAACCGGTCTAGCAGGTCGCCGTAATAAAGGTTGCTGCCACCCGGGCCGGCGATCATCGCGCCGCCCAGCGGGTTGATCCAAACCTCGCTGGCATGCGCGGCGAGGTGCATGTGGTCATCGGCATATCCGAGTGCGTAGGTGAGCACTGGCTTTTCCGCTTTGCGAACGCGGTCCATCGCCTCGCCAATGGCTTGCATGTGGACCTGACCTCCGCCGACAAAAGAGGAAAGGTCGAGCACAACCGCCTTGATCCGCTCGTCGGTTGCGGCCGCGTTAAGCGCAGTGACCAGATCGCGTGATCGGTGCTCGGCAACGGGGGCCTGGCCGCTGAGGAAGGTTTGCAGCGGGTCAATCTCAGAGCGTTCTTCGACGACAAAGCCATCAAGCTCGATCAGCAGTGCACCCTCGCGCACTTGGCCTGGGCTTGGGCGGGCAGAAAGCACCGCGAACAGCGCCATGAAAAACAGCAGCATGAAAATCAGCACCAGCCCGTCTTTGACACCGACCAGCAGTTTCCAAACCTTGCCCACAAAACTCATGAATTTTCTTTCAAATAGCCTGGCCACCCGCGCCCTCCACCCTTCCACCCGGATTCTCTCCCGGTATGATCCGGGTGGAAGGGTGGAGGGTGCGGGTGGTGCAGCACCGTTAAAACGTACCTCTGACGCTAAACTAGGCATGCAGCGCGCAAACTTCCATCGCAAACAGCGCAAAACTTGCGCATCAATGGGTTGAGCGCGCGACAGCGCTCGACTAAAGGCATCGCTTTAATGACATTGTCCGGCGAAAACACAGGCTCTGGCCGCTATCCAGCGGGCCGTTTGGCCTTCCCGCACCGCGATCTGGTTGGCATTGGCCAGCTGGAGCGCCACGAAATCCTCTATCTGCTCGAATCTGCGGAGCAATGGGTCGAGCTCAATCGGCAACCCTCCAAGCACACTGATCTGTTGGCCGGGCAGACGATCATCAATGCCTTCTTCGAAAACTCGACCCGCACGCTGCTCAGCTTTGAGATTGCCGGCAAGAGGCTGGGCGCGGATGTGGTGAATATGCACGCCGCGCAAAGCTCTGTAAAAAAGGGTGAGACGCTGATCGATACCGCGATCACGCTGAACGCAATGCGCCCCGATGCGATTGTGATCCGCCACGGGGCGAGCGGCGCGACACAGCTGATCGCGGACAAGGTCGATTGCCCGGTTCTGAACGCGGGCGATGGCAGCCATGAACACCCAACGCAGGCGCTGCTCGATGCGATGGCTTTGCGTCATGCGCTGCGCAAACGCGGCGAGGCGGCGGAGGATTTCACTGGGCTGACGATCACCATTTGCGGCGACATCCTGCACAGCCGCGTCGCGCGCTCCAACCTGCTGTGTCTGCAGGCGCTGGGCGCAAGCGTGCGCCTGTGCGCGCCGCCAGCCTTGATGCCAGCGGGCGTGGAGGCGATCGGCGCGCAGGCATTTCACAATTTTGACGAGGCGCTGAAGGGCGCGGATGTGGTGATGATGCTGCGCCTGCAAACCGAACGCATGCAGGGGCAATTCATCCCGTCTGAGCGTGAATATCACCATCTCTACGGCCTCACGCAGGCGCGGCTCGCCAATGCGGCGCCCGACGCGCTGGTGATGCACCCCGGCCCAATGAACCGCGGGGTCGAAATCGACAGCGAAGTGGCCGATATGCTCGACCGCTCAATCATCACTCAGCAGGTGGAAATGGGGGTCGCGATCCGGATGGCCGCGCTCGACATTCTAACTCGCAGCGCGCGCGGTGTTGAAGGATGGGCGATGGGCGAGGGGAGCGCATCATGAAGCAGTCACAGCCTGTCACAATCACCGGCGGCCAATTGGCGACGCCCGGCGGCATGATCAGTGGCGGCATCCGAATGGATGGCGGCCTCATCACGCAAGTCGGCGCAGACATCGCCGCGCAGGACGGCGACGAAGTGATCGATGCGCGCGGACAGATCATCGCGCCGGGCCTGGTCGATCTGGGCGTGTTTCGGATCGACAAGGCGGCGTTTCATTTCGGCGGGATCACCCGCGCGGCCTTGATGCCGGATCAATCCCCGCCGCTCGATTATCCCAGCCGGGTCAGCATGATCGCCAAGAGCGGCAAGCCAGACCTGTGGGTTCACCCGCTGGCAGCGGCGACCCGCGCGCTGGACGGGCAAGAACTCGCCGAAATCGCGCTGATGAAGGATGCAGGCGCAAGAGGAATCGCCACCGGGCGGCGTTGGATCGCAGATTCCGGCGTGATGCTGCGGGTGCTGCAATATGCGGCGATGCTGGACCTCGTTGTTGTGACGCATGGCGAGGACGATGCGCTGACCGGTGAGGCGGCGGCGACCGCTGGCGAAATGGCCACCCGCATGGGACTACCCAGCGCTCCGGCAGAGGCAGAAGCGCTGGCTATTGCGCGTGATATTGCTCTGGCTGAGATTGCGGGCGCGCGGCTGCATATTCGCCAGGTGACGACGCAGGCTGGCTTTGATCTGGTGCGCGCGGCCAAGGCGCGCGGCGTGAACGTAACCTGCGGGATCACACCTGCGCATTTCATGCTGTCTGACCTTGCGACCGTGCAATTCCCGACTTTCGCAAAATTCTCACCGCCTCTGCGCAGCGAAGCGGACAGGCAAGCGGCGCTGGCAGCGATTGGTGATGGCACCGTCGATGTGATCGCATCGGGCCATGATCCGCGCGGGCCAGAGGACAAGCGTCTGCCCTTTGCCGATGCAGAGGCGGGGATGGCCGGGGCTGAGACGCTACTGGCGATGACGCTGACTTTGGTGCGCGACGAGGTGATCGATATGGCGCGCGCCTTTGCGCTGCTCGCGGGCAATCCGGCGCGCCTGCTTGGCGTGCCAGCTGGTCAGCTAGAGGCTGGGCTAGAGGCGGATATTGCGCTGATTGATCCCGAGGCCCCGTGGATCATCGACCGCCGCAAGATGTCCGCGACCGCAGACAACACCCCGTTTGATCGCCAAGGCGCTCAAGGCCGGGTAAAGGCGCTGTTCAAAGGCGGCGTGCAAGTCGTTTGAGCGCGGTGCGGGCGGCTCCAGCACTTAAGGCAAACACAACTACATACAAAAATACCCCCGGCGTTTCGCGACACCGGGGGTAGTCTTGCTGAATTCTGGAAAGTTCCAGAGGGATCTGTCTCTTAGCGTGTGCGCGCTGCGATCCGCACTCCGCGATCAATCGCGCCGGCTGGCGGGTTGATCTTGGCGTAGGCGAAGCAGCCTTTGCCGGATGAGCGAACGGTTGAACACATGCTGCGTGCGCTGCTGAGGCCAAAGCCAGCGGCTGCGACGCGGAAGAACGTTTTGCCTTTCACTTCCGCTTGCGTGATCACCACATCGTGGTTTGCCAGCTGCGGATAGCGCGATTGGTAGATTTCCCAGGCGCGGTCGGCTTCGGCGCGGCTAGAAAAGCTGCCGAATTGAACCATGTGTGTGTCATCAGAACCAGTTGCGACGGCTGCCATGCGGCGCTGGCTGGATGCCGCGGCCACAGGTGTCGGGCGCTTTCCGTTGTCAGCATAGCTTGTAGGCAGTGCTTGGACGATTGGGTTTGAAACGAAGCGAGCGCGGGCGGGTGCCGGTGCTGGCTTAGGCGCTTCAGCAACCCGTGTAGGGGCTGCGGCAGGTGCCGGATCAAATGTTTCAATCGTGCTGTCGTTCGACACACCAAAGGCGAGAGCTTCGCTTTCGGTTGGCGTGGCAGCGGGTGCCGGTGCCTGAGAAGCAGCCTCAGCGACCATAACGCCTTGGCTTGGGAAGTTGCTGAGCGCGAGATATTGCGGTTGGCCGCCATCTTGCGCTGGGTTCACGCGCAGCAGACCTGCGACGCGGGTTTGGTATTGCTCAGGGGCGCTTTGAGCGGCCCATTCAGCAATCCGGTCGTTCACTTCACCAGCTGGCACATCTTCTGCCGCCATCACGCGGGCAGCGCGCCAATTGCCCGAGAGAGCATAGGTGTAGGCGAGGTTCTGGCGAACCTTCGCGCTGTTTTGGCCGCCGCGCAAAGCATTGGTCAGAACGTGCACGCCCTTTTGCGGCTGTCCAGCCAAAGCATAGGCGAGGCCGAGATCAGCCGGATCAATATCGGAAGACCAAGCATCGAGCTTTGCAAGCGCGCTGCCTTTGTCGCCAAGCGCGGTTTTAGCCAGCGCGTAGCTGAGGACAGTGCGCGGATCGGTGTCGCCGAGTTCCAAAGCATCGTCAAAGCTGGTCGCAGCCGATTGAAAGCGGCCCGATTCTAGATAAGCAGCGCCAAGCATCGCGCGGAATTCTGCATTGCGAGGATCAGCCAGAACCGCTGCCTCTGCATGCGTAACCGCCTTATCGACCTGGCCTTTTTCCAGCGCGGTTTGCGCCTTGCTGAAAGAGGATAGGGCAGGCGGGGCAGCCGAGGTGGTGCAACCTGCAAGCGCTACACTGGCAAGTGCGGTCGAAACAATGAGGCTCATTTTCGGGCCGGTCATTTTGTAGGTTTCGCTGCGGTCCATGGTCATAGTCCTTGTGAGTAACTCTGCTGTCTTGGTTCGATGCAAAAAGTTAACAAATCAGTCGCGTTTCATCTTTTCCGCGAGCGTATCGAGGTCATCGATTTGGTCGAGCAGGGCGTCGAGCGCCTCAGTAACCAATGCTTGCGCGCTCTTGCCTTGCATGGTTGATGCGAGGCGAAGTTTGAGATGGCGATCGGTGTCGAGGCGCAAAGTGAAAGCAGCGCGGCGTCCAGATGAACGCGCGGATGCTTTCGCTGATTTGCGCTTTTTAGCCGGTTTGCTGCTCTTTGAAGCAGGCACTGGAGCGGGCGCTTCGGCGGTTTCCCCGGCAATGCGTGCGGCCAGCTCTTCTTGCTGGCGCAGCACATCAGGTGTGTCCGCGTTTTCGTCCCAATCATGCTCTTCAGCGTCTGCGTCGTTAGGCTCTGCCGGGGACAATTGAACCACATTCGCAGTTTGCGATTGGTCCTCTGTTTCGTCCTCTGCACCCATATCGTTCCAGCCCAAGTCTTCCAGATTTGCAGGCTTGCCTGCATCAGGAAGGTTGGTGAGCTGAGGGCGCATAGCCGGTTTGGCCCCGCCCTTACGAGCGAGCAGCGCGGAATTCAGCGAGGCAAAGCTTGCTTCAGTCATCGCGCAGGTGCTCCTTTATTGAGCGACGCGGCGACCGAAGCCACCACCGCCAGCTGGACGGCCACCGCCGACAGCTTGCTGCTGGGTGCCAGGTGCGGCGAATACGGTGCGGCGGAAATTCTTTTCAAGCCGGTCCGAAATATACTTCCAGAGTGCTGTCATTTCAGCAGCACTGCGGCTTTCCGGATCAACTTCCATGACCGTGCGGCCATCGATCATTGATGCGGCATAATCGGTGCGATGATGCAGCGTGATCGGGGCAACAGTTCCGTGCTGTGACAGAGCCACAGCGGCTTCTGAAGTGATCTTGGCCTTTGGCGTCGCAGCGTTCACTACGAACACCAGCGGCTTGCCAGCGCGCTCACACAGATCAACCGTCGCACCAACAGCGCGCAAATCATGCGGGCTTGGACGAGTTGGCACTACGATCAGTTCGGCAACGCCGATAACCGATTGAATTGCCATGGTGATCGCCGGCGGCGTGTCAATCACGGCCAGTTTAAAGCCCTGCTGACGCAGAACTTGAAGATCATTGGCGAGCCGAGCAACAGTCGTCTGAGCAAAGGCGGGATACTCCGCCTCACGCTCGTTCCACCAATCAGCCAGCGATCCTTGTGGATCGATGTCGATCAGTACGACTGGGCCAGCGCCCGCACGCTGTGCTTGGACGGCGAGATGTCCGGAAAGGGTAGTTTTCCCGGATCCGCCCTTCTGCGATGCTAAAGCTAGTACACGCAAAGCCTTGGTCCCCCTGTTAGGCCGTTGGCGCCGCCTGATTGCGGCTTGGATGACACTGAGATCGCAGGATACCCCTAATTTACAGTTAACGAGGATCACGAAACCAACATCTTGCTTGCGATTAGGGTATGGCAACGAATTCCTAACGGATCGTTCACTATAAGGCACATGTGCACGCCCGTACGCGCAAGCAATCGGGCGGCAAGCACACAGTTTTGACGCTATTTATAAGAGAATGATCATGGCCCATTTCCTTGCCCTTGATGCCGATTCTAAATCTGCAACAGCCCGCGTGTTTGCCGGTATGAGGCTGGCCGCGAGCGGAGCCGTCGCAGCGATCGCTTTGGCAGCGGCGCCGGCAATGGCCGATGTGAAGGCGGGCGTGGATGCATGGAGCTCTGGCGATTTCACCACTGCGGTGGAGCAATGGCGCGGCCCGGCTGGGCGCGGCGATGCCGATGCGATGTTTAACCTCGCCCAGGCATACCGCCTTGGCCGCGGGGTTGAGCTTGATGTCGAGCGCGCGCGCACTCTTTATGCTGAGGCAGCGCGCAAGGGCCACGTAAAGGCGGCCGATAACTACGGGCTGCTCTTGTTCCAGCAGGGCGAGCAAGCGGAAGCCATGCCGCTCGTCACAGCGGCGGCGGAGCGCGGCGATCCGCGCGCGCAATACATTTTAGGCTTGGCGCATTTTAACGGCGATTACGCTCCGAAAGATTGGGTGCGCGCCTATGCTTTGCTGACCTTGTCGGTGTCTGCTGGCCTCCCGCAAGCGAAAGATGCCGTCGCGCAAATGGATCGCTATGTGCCGATCGAGCAGCGCCGAATGGCTCAGTCGGTCGCGCGTGATCTGGAGGCAGAGGCCGTTAAACTGCGCGCTGCGCAATTGGCCGATGCGGAGCTTAATCGCCTGCCATCGGGCACGCAGCCTGGACCGAGGGTTGCGCAAGCCACTCCGGTTCCTGCGCCTAGCGAACCTCGGGTAAACACTAATTTTAGTCTTAATGGCCCAGCCGCGGCTAGCACCACTGCTCCGGCAGCAGCTGCACCGACTCGCGTAACGCCGCCTGCGCCGCGCACCGCCCCGACCGGCAATGGCCCGTGGCGGGTTCAGCTCGGCGCGTTTGGCGTGGCTGGCAATGCAGATCGGCTTTGGAAGAAGCTTTCAGGCTCCAGTGCTTTGTCGGGTGCGCGCAAGATTCTGGTCCCAGCGGGCCGGGTCACGCGCCTGCACGCGGGCGGTTTCGCTTCGCGCGCTTCGGCGCAAAAAGCGTGCAACGCCTTGAAGGCCCAAGGGCAAGGCTGCCTCGTTACCAAGAAATAGGCCCTCGTTTTTCGGCGAACCACCGAAAACGGCCCACGCACTACCCACAGCCCGGCTTTCCCTAAGGCGGAGGGCTGCTATCATGCCACCGGGACAATGGGTGGGATTGACATGAGTGATACGCAAAGTGGGCAAGCGGCCGAATTTACGCTGGGCGATAATGCAGCTGATGGTGTGCCAGAGGGCGGACCGGCTAAGATCTCCGATCGCATCGGCAGCCTAGATTTCATTCGCGGTCTTGCCGTGATGGGCATTTTGGCGGCGAATATCATCGCTTTTGGCCAACCCTTTAGCGCTTACATGTTCCCGGAGGCATTCCTTGTCCCGGCCAATGATCCGGGCGGATGGCAATGGATTGCGCAATTTGTCGTGATCGATGGCAAGATGCGCGGGCTCTTCACGATCCTGTTTGGCGCGGGGCTTTACCTGTTTATGGAGCGAGCATGGGCGCGTGGGGAGACGCGCTGGCTGCAGGCGCGGCGATTATTCTGGCTGCTGCTATTCGGCCTCATCCATTTCTTCTTCATCTGGCGCGGCGATATTCTTGCCTATTATGCCCTAATCGGATGGATCGTCCTGCCATGCCTCAAATGGAAAGCTGACACGCAGCTAAAGGTTGGGCTGCTCGGATATCTGGTTGGCGCAATCCTCTATGCTTTAATGATGGTGCCGCTCGCTTTTGTGGCTGATACGCCAATGGGTGAGCAAGCTGCGTTCAGCGAAATGCGCGATGATTTGGAGGGCGGCAAGCAAGAGGCGCGGGCCGAAGACGCAGTTGAGGCCGAGATCAAGCAATCAGGCGATTACGGCGCATTTGTTCAGCACCGCGTTGAGGAGCATTGGTTTGAACCCTTCGCCAACGCGATGTTCTTTGCGATTGAGACGTTCCCTCTGATGCTCATCGGTATGGCGCTTTACCGGATGGGGTTTTTTAGCGGCGGCTGGGCGCCCTCGACTTTGCGCAAATGGGGCTGGATCGGTCTGATCAGCGGGGGTGCGCTGCATTTGGCCATCGCGCTGTGGGCCAAGTCGAATGGCTTCACCTATTACGGGACGCTCGCGGCGTTTGTCGGGATCAGTCCGCTGCCCAGGCTAATGATGGTTCTGGGAATGGCTGCTTTGCTCGTGCTCGCCGCGCCCAAGGCGACCGGATGGCTGGGGCAACGCGTGTCCGCCGCCGGGCGCGCCGCCTTCACCAATTACCTTGGCACTTCGGTGCTGATGCTGCTGGTCTTCCACGGCTGGGCTTTGGGTCTGTTTGGAGAGCTTAATCGGCCTCAGCTCTATCTGGTGGTTCTGGCCGCCTGCATCATCATGCTCGCATGGTCGAAGCCGTGGCTGGATCGGTTTCGCTATGGCCCGCTTGAATGGCTCTGGCGCTGCCTGACCTACGCTAAGCTGTTCCCGATGAGGCGATGACGGCTTGCTTTAGTTTCCTAGCCACCCGCGCTTTCGGCCCTTCCATCTGGATTGTGGATCCGTACGTTTCGGGATTTGGTGTCCAATATACAATGCAGTGCAGCTCGGTCGCGTCAGCGACCGCAAGGGCGCATGCCCGCCCGCAGCGGCGCGGACTTGTCCGCAAGCCGCGAGGAGATCGCATCGCGGATGCGATGCGGACCGAGTAGAATCCTCTTGCTATTGAGATTAATTCTCATAATGTGCTTTTGCAATTGATTCGCAGGAGTAGCGAAAAGCCGTCATGTATATCTGTATTTGCAATGCGATCCGTGAAACTGACCTGCGTAAGGCGGGCCTTGGCACATCTGGCGATGCAGAAGCGGTCTATGCAAAGCTCGGCAAGCGTCCCAATTGCGGCCAATGCCTTCAAGAAGCTGACAAAATTCTGGATGAAGTGCGCGGCGTTGCAGAGCGTCTTGCTTCTTGCAAAGAACTCGCAATCTAAACTGGCAATACGCTATTGCGAGGGTATCGCAAGTAGCTGAAAATCTTACATTTTTATACGCCCACGCCTTGAATGGCGGCGGTTTTGCGCGCATATAGTGCGCACATCACAACCAGTGTCACCGCCAATCCGCGCCCCGCAGCGCGTTATCTATTCAAGGAGCATCACCCATGAAGGGCGATCCAAAAGTCATCGAATTTCTCAACAAGGCGCTCACCAACGAGCTGACCGCGATCAACCAATATTGGTTGCACTACCGCGTGCTCGACGATTGGGGCGTCACCAAGCTGGCCGAATATGAGCGCAAGGAATCCATCGAAGAGATGGAGCACGCCGACAAGCTGGCCGAGCGGGTTCTGTTCCTCAACGGCCTGCCCAATTTCCAGGCGATCCACAATCTGCGCGTCGGCGAGACTGTCGAGGAAATTTTGAAAGCCGATATGGCGCTGGAAGAAGACGCGATCCCGCTGCTGCGCGATGCGGTCGAATACAGCGAAAGCGTACGCGACTATGTCAGCCGCGACCTGTTTGCGCACATCTTGGACAACGAGGAGGAGCACGTCGACTTCCTCGAAACGCAATTCGACATGATCAAGAACATGGGGCTGGAAAACTACGTCCAGCTGCAAAGCAAGGCCGCTGGCGAAGAGTAAGCTCTCAGCGGCCAGATAGGCCTATCAGTCAAGAAGGACGGGGCGGCTTAAGCGGCTCCGCCCTTTTTGTGTTTGGCCGAGAGTGATGGCAGTATGTCGACCCTCGCCACTAACTCCCATCATCAGGCGTGGCTTTGTCCGATTGGCCAGCGGAGGCCACAAGTGTCTCTCTCGCAAAATGCAGTAGGCCCGTGGTCAGAAATCCCATGGTCGCTATCCATGCGCCCGCGATCAGCGTCCCGATCTGAGGCCGGATAAAGGCGCTGATGAACAGCATGATAATCACTACACAGATCGATAAGGCCGCAGCGGTGCTGAACATCACAGCCCGCTGAACTAGGCGGCGGCGCCGACGCAGCCGGGTCAGCTCGCGCTGTTCGCGGGTCGTGCGGTCTTCGGACAGGCGCTCTTCCAGCCGTTCAATTCGGCCCGCGACCCAGATCAGCCGCGCCATCATCACATTCATCACCGCGCCAATCCCTGCGAGCAGAAATGCCGGTGCTAGGCTGAGCCGGACGATTTCCTGCACGCGCATTGTACTGGAGGTGCGCTCGATGAGGTCAGAGGCAATGTCGGAAGAGGTAAGCAGGTCGAGGAGCATAGCTGCGATCTGATAGTGGCAACGCAAGTTCAGGCAAGGGTTGGCTTTCCGCGCTCGCTAAAATTCCTTGCCGGTGAGGCGATGGTCGAAGCTTTTCGGGGCTGTAGTGCTTTCTTCAAGGCACCAGCTTGTTACGGCATTATCGTAGCGCCCCTGCTTGACAGCTTGGACCAAATTGTCAGGCTTGGTCCGTTCCCCGCGATCATCCACGTACCAAAAAGTCTGGCATTGCTCCGAACTAGCAATGCGAAAGGTTTGTCCGATGGGTTTGATCCCAGGCATGAGCGCGCGCGGCCCTTCCCAAAATACGGAGCGATCAGGCTTGACGGTAACCGAGGTTATTTTCGGTAGCTCTAGGAGCGTCATGCATCGCGCGTCGCATGCGGCTAGTGCGCCATGTTTTGTAGAGCGCTCGTAGCTGAAGCTCTCAATTAAGACGTCACCTGACAAAAAAGCGAAGTCCTCTTTTTCAATGCGCGTTGTATGCGGAATACTCGCGGACCTGTCGAAACCATTAAGGTCGAACCATCTGTCAATTGGAGGAAGAGGGTCGCGATAGAAGGGTCTGCTATGATTGACGAAGCCAAATCTGTTGATCGGCGGTGCCCTTTTTTCAGGAACCGCCTTAGGGCCGTCGAAAATTTCCGGGCTCTGCTTGTAGAATGCAGCTAGCATCGAGACGCCGATAACAGCATAAATTGCCGCAATAAAAAGCGCCTGATCTGGCGGTAGTCGTCTCCTGAGTACTGCTGCAGTCAATGCCAAGGTTAGTCCAAATAATGCGATCCAAGCGTTTAGATGGTAGAACACGGCAAAGGCGAATAAAATGAGCGCAAATAGCGGGGCAAACCAGATCAAGTCTGGACCGGGTTGGCCTGCTCGGGTGCGAAAAGAAGCCTTTGCTACCATTTTTTGAGATTATGATCGTCATCAATAATACGCAAGATAGCGCATTAACTCTATTCAACGAGGAGCCTAGGTCTTATCAGCTCCGCCGCTGTAATTGCCCCCTCCGCCGCGATTGGCATTGTAGGGGTTCTTCGGGCTTTTGAGCGACACGCGCACTGGCACGGCGTCAAAGCCGAGTTTCGAGCGGATGCCGTTTACCAGATAGCGTTCGTAGCTGGTCGGGAGCACTTCCAGACGGCTGCCGAACACCACAAAGCGCGGCGGGCGGGTGCCGACCTGAGTGATGTAGCGCAGCTTGATCCGGCGGCCCTTTGGTGCGGGCGGCGGGTTGTTGGCCAGCGCATCGTCGAACCAGCGGTTGAGCGCGGCGGTGGGCACGCGCTTTGACCAGCTTTCGCGAATTTCAAATGCGCCAGACAACATGGTGTCGAGCCCTTTGCCGGTCTTTGCAGACACGGCAAACAGGGGCAGACCGCGAACCTGCGCCAGACCATCGTCGAGCGCGCGGCGAATGCCGTTGAACAATCCGCTGGGGTCCTCGGCAATGTCCCATTTGTTGATGGCGATCATCAGAGCGCGGCCTTCTTCGAGGCACATGCTGGCGATCTTGAGGTCCTGATGCTCAAGGCCCTGCGTCGCGTCGAGCAGCAATACGACCACCTCGGCAAAATCGACTGCGCGGCGGGCATCGGCGACGGAGAGCTTCTCCAGCTTCTCTGTCACATTGCGCTTTTTGCGCATGCCCGCGGTGTCGATCAGACGGATCTCGCGCGTCTCGCCGCTGTCGGGATCCGTCCAGTCCCAATCGACCGCAATCGAATCGCGGGTGATCCCGGCCTCTGGTCCGGTCAGCAGGCGGTCCTCGCCCAGCATCCGGTTGATCAATGTCGATTTGCCCGCGTTCGGACGGCCGACAATTGCCAGCTTCAGCGGACCCAGCGGGGCCTCTTCTCCCTCATCGAGCGCGAACTGCGCGGCGGCCTTCAGCGCCTCGGCCTTGTCTCCGATTAGCGGCCACAGCGCGCCAAACATATCGGCGACGCCTTCGCCATGCTCGGCCGAAACCCCGATTGGCTCGCCCATGCCGAGCGAGTAGCTTTCTAAAATGCCGTCCTCGCCCTGCTTGCCCTCGGCTTTGTTCGCGACGAGTACGACAGGCACCTTCTCGCCCTTGATCTCGCGCTGTTCGCGCAGGAACCGGGCGACCTCTTGATCAAGCGGGGTCACGCCAGCGCGCGCATCAATCACGAACAGGATCGCATCTGCGCCTTCAATGCTGACCTCGGTCTGCTGGCGCATGCGGCCAGACAGGCTGTCGGGGTCTTCATCTTCCCATCCGGCGGTGTCGACGATCGTAAACTCTAGCCCGGCAAGCTCCGCATCGCCCATGCGGCGATCACGGGTCACGCCCGGCTGATCATCGACCAGCGCGAGCTTCTTGCCCACCAGCCGGTTGAACAATGTCGATTTGCCGACATTGGGCCGGCCAATAATAATGACTTGCGGTTTATCTGTCGGTGTCATGATGCTGTCCTTACCGCTCGCGCGCTGTCCTGTTCAGGCCTGCGCCGCAGCAGCGGTGTAGGCGAGCGGCGGGGTTTATTCCGCTTTGGCAATGGGCGGGTTGTCGCCCAGGTCTTCAAACCATGCCTCAACCGGGCCGTTCAATTTGATGGTCAGCGGCTGGCCTTTGCGGTCCACCGTCTTGCCCGCCTGTACGCGCACCCAACCTTCGGAAATTGAGTATTCCTCAATGTCGTTGCGCACGCGGTCCTTAAAACGAATGCCGATCCCGCGCTGCAGAACCTCTGCATCGAAATGCTTGCTGCGAGGGTTCACAGACAAGTGATCGGGCGGCGTGTCGGTGCCAGCTGTTGGCTTTGTTTCTTCAGTCATGCTCTTTTATCCAAATCCAGAGATTGCCCACACTTATATTCTGGCCACTCACGGCGATGTGCACATGGGTTGGCCAAAGGCGGCGGGGACAAGCGTTTGAAAGTTCTGAGGCGTCCATAGTCGCAGGTGCGCGGCGGAACAAGATCGTTCCGCTTGCCCTTTTTCGCGCACCAGACTAGAGGCGAGCGCAATGCGCGCGGGGGCCGGTTGGTTTCCCGCGCGGCTTCGTTCAATCAAGCGGGCGTGGCGGAATTGGTAGACGCGCTGGTTTTAGGTACCAGTATCGAAAGATGTGGGGGTTCGAGTCCCTTCGCCCGCACCAATGTTTTTCCGCGCCGGTGTTGAGAATTCGCATATCAGATGCGCGTCGTAATGGCGTTTAAGTGTCTGAACTTACGAGATTGTTGAGAAGGTTTCAGTTTTTCCAATGCAGACCAAGCAAACCACCAATGAAGGCCTGAAGCGCGCCTATCAGATCACTGTCACTGCCAAGGAATTGGCGCAAAAGATCGACGCGGAGATCAAAAAGGTCGCCCCTCAGGTGCAAATGCCGGGCTTCCGTCCCGGCAAAGTGCCAGCCAATCTGGTGAAGAAAATGCACGGCGAACAGCTGCACGCGCAGGTTGTGAACGACACGATTCGCGATTCGCTGGAAAAATTGCTCACCGATGAGGGGCTGCGTCCTGCTATGCAGCCTAAGGTTGAGCTGGCTGAGGGCTATGAAGAAGGCAAAGACGCCGAGATCTCGGTCGAGCTGGAGATTCTCCCAGAGGTTGAAGCGCCAAGCACCGACGGCCTGACGCTCGAGAAACTGGTTGTTCCTGTGAAGGACGAGCAGGTCGAAGAAGCGCTGCAAGGCCTCGCGGGCCAGAACAAGAGCTATAAAGACGCCGCCAAATCGAAGAAGGCAGCGGACGGCGATCAGCTGATCATCGATTTCGTTGGCAAGCTTGATGGCGAAGAATTTGAAGGCGGCAAAGCCGAAGACGCGCCATTGGTGCTCGGCTCTGGCCAGTTTATCCCAGGCTTTGAAGAGCAGCTGACGGGTTCGAAGACCGGCGATGAGAAGACCATCGACGTGACCTTCCCTGAAGATTATCAGGCCGCGCATCTCGCCGGTAAAGCGGTTCAGTTCGACATCACTGTTAAGCAAGTGAAGGTCGAAACCGACACCAAGATCGACGATGATTTTGCGAAGAATCTCGGCCTTGATGATCTCGATAAGTTGAAAGAGATCATGAAGGGTCAGCTGGAACAGCAGACCGCCGGTCTCACGCGCACGCAAATGAAGCGCGCTTTGCTTGATCAACTGGCGGCGGGTCATGACTTTGCCGTTCCAGACAACATGGTGGATGCCGAATTTGAGCAAATCTGGGCTCAGCTTCAGCAAGAAGCCGCGAAGGAAGAGAAGCCTGAAGAGGCTTTGAAAGAAATCGAAGCGGAAAAGGACGAATATCGTTCCATCGCCGAGCGCCGCGTGCGTTTGGGCCTGCTGCTGAGCGAAATTGGCCAAGCCAATGGCGTCGAAGTGACCGCGCAGGAAATGCAAATGCTGGTGCAGCAAGCCGCTCAGCAATACCGCGAAGAAGATCGCGAGCGTTTCATGCAGTACATTCAGCAAGAGCCAATGGCCGCTGCTCAGCTGCGCGCACCGCTCTATGAAGACAAGGTCGTCGATTTCCTGTTTGACAAGGCTGAAGTTACCGAGCGCGAAGTGACGCAGGAAGAGCTGCAAGCCGCAATCGAAGCGGATGAAGCCGCCGACAGCAAGCCAGCCGCCAAGAAGAAGGCCCCGGCCAAGAAAGCGGCAGCGAAGAAAGCTCCGGCTAAAAAGCCAGCTGCGAAAAAAGCGCCTGCGAAGGCTGCGGATAAGAAAGAGCCAGCGCCCAAAAAGGCCCCAGCGAAAAAGCCAGCGGCTAAGAAAGCCCCGGCGAAAAAGGCTGAGCCAGCCAAGAAAGCGGCGGCCAAGAAGCCAGCAGCCAAGGCGGATGCCAAGCCAGCCGCAAAAAAAGCGCCTGCGAAAAAAGCTCCGGCTAAGAAGCCTGCCGCCAAAAAGGCACCTGCGAAGAAGAAATAATTCGCCGGGCGCCTCTCTTGCCCTCGCATTTTAGCGGGGCAGGCGACCAGCAAATTGCCGAAACAATACGAGCCGTGATCCAGAAAATGGGTCACGGCTCGATTGCGTTTGCGCGCAGCGTTTAGCCTAGGCCAGCTTTCTCAGCGCGTTCCTAACCCATCTTTAACCATGTGCCGCTATCCCTAACGCAATCTTAGGGCAAATTACGTAGGCATTCCGTCTCGCGTGGCTTCAGGGAACAATGGGTGAGCATGCATCATGAGTAACACGTTCAGCATGTCGTGGCTTAAAAGGCGCTTCGAAGGCGGATCAATCAACGCGCAGGTTGGGCGTATGTTCAACTTGTTTGCGCTGCTGGTTATCGTGCTCGGTGCGGTTGCCACCGTCGGTACGGTTCGAATGGAGCAGCGATCCTCAAAACTGTATGACCAGACCGAAGTTGCCTTCCTGACTGCCAGCATGGACCGCAACGTCAACGTCGCGAAGAACTGGATGGGCGCGTATCACTCTCGTGGACGCGATCCCGAGTTCATGGAAAACGCGATTGAGCGAGTCGAAGACACGATCGTTATGAATGAGCGCCTGGCCGAAGCGGCAGGCTCGATCGATCAAACCTACCTCGCGCAAGCCAAAGAAGTCGAAGCCGGTCTCCAGAACTTCTCTGCGATCCTGGCAGAGGTGCGCGCTGCACCGGATGATATCATCGATCAGGAAGCGTTCCTTGGGCCGAAGTACGATGCCATCGACGTCCTGCTTGACCAAATTGTTGCTATTCGCGAGGACGTGGCCGCTGAAGTGCAAGTCTCATCTGGCCAAAGCCTGTTTGAAATTAAGGCGCTTATCGCGGCTCTAGTCGTTGGGCTGCTTATTGCGCTTGGCCTGGTGTTCCTGGGCAAACGCCTTGTTGCCAGAAACGTGGTGGCTCCGATTGTTGAAATCAGCGATGTCAGTGAACGCATTGTGGCCGGCGAATTTGATCTAGAGATCCCAGCGTCAGATCGCGACGACGAGATTGGCACCCTGTCTTCTGCTCTTACCGTGCTGCGCGGTGTCCAATCTGAGGCGGACGCCAACGCCAAGCTTGAGCTTGAGCGTGAGTTGGTCCGCGAGCGTGAACTCAAAGAAGAGCGTGAGCGTGCCCAAGAAGAGCAGCGTCAAATGCTCAAATCCCTTGCCAATAAGTTTGAAAAGACCGTTGGCGATGTCGCAGCCGGTGTGGCCGCCGCCTCCAGTCAAATGGAAGATTCGGCGACCATTTTGGCACGCAATGTGGAATCTTCTTCTTCCACAGTCCGCGCCGCCAATTCCAGCTTGAAGCAGGCATCTGACGGTATCACCGGCGCTGCCTCCGCCTCTGACGAGTTTGCAATGTCGATCAATGAAGTGAGCCGTCAGGCATCCTCTTCATCTGAGCGCGCTCGCAAGGCTTCTGAAGCGGCGGCGAAGGCCGATGCAACCATCTCTGAACTGACCGGTTCAGCCGATCGCATCAGCCAAATCGTTGAAGTGATCGCTGGGATTGCCCAGCGCACCAATTTGCTCGCGCTGAACGCCTCGATTGAGGCCGCACGCGGCGGCGAAGCGGGACGCGGCTTCTCTGTTGTGGCATCCGAAGTGAAAGAGCTGGCCTCGCAAACAGGCCGCGCAACCGAAGAGGTCGAAAGCCTGATCCGCGACATGCAGGATGCGACCGGTGAAAGCGCCAATGCGCTGGCATTGATCTCAACCGAAGTGGTTGCTCTGGAATCGACCGCCACTGCGATTGCCAGCGCGGTGGATCAGCAAGCCGTTGCTGGCCAGGATCTGGCGCAAAGCATCGATCTGGCCGCCCGCAACACGCAAGACATCAGCGCAACCATCGAAGATGTGAGCGAAGTTTCCATGACCGCGGGCAGCACAGCGACGCAAATGCTCGCCAGCTCGCAGGAAATGTCACTTCAGTCTGAAAATCTGCGCGAACAGGTTGCTGAATTCCTCAAGCAGGTGCGCGCCGCTTAAGCCCGCGCATCGGCGGCGGCTCAGCGAGCTGCCAGCTTATACCTACGCACTACACAAATGCCGCCGGTTGGATTTCCTTTCCAGTTTGGCGGCATTTGCGCGTGCATTGGCGTGTCCGATCACGCAAAAAGAAACTGTGATTGAATGCACAGGTGAAGGTTAAGGCCCTTGAACATTTTCCGTGTGCCCCCGACATAGCAGAACCGAGATAAAGAAGGACCACCAGCACATGATCAACCTGTTCGGCAATTCTGGCGAGACGCACGGCACTCAGGGGCAGTTTACCCGCGATCCGCTAACCGGCGCATTGGTGCCGATGGTGGTTGAGCAAACCAGCCGCGGCGAACGCAGTTTTGACATTTTCTCCCGCCTGCTGCGCGAACGCATCGTGTTCGTCACCGGTCAGGTCGAAGATGGCATGGCCTCGCTGATCACCGCTCAGCTGTTGTTCCTTGAAAGCGAAAACCCGTCGAAGCCGATTTCGATGTATATCAATTCGCCCGGCGGCGTTGTGACCGCTGGCATGGCGATCCACGATACGATGCAATACATCAAACCGCGCGTTTCGACCGTTTGCATGGGCCAGGCGGCCTCTATGGGCAGCTTCCTGCTCGCCGCGGGTGAGCCGGGCATGCGTGTCGCACTGCCAAATTCGCGGATCATGATCCACCAGCCATCCGGCGGTGCGCGCGGCATGGCCTCTGATATTGAAATTCAGGCGCGTGAGATCCTGCGGATCAAGAAGAGCATGAATGATCTGTACGTGAAGTACACGGGCAAGAAACTGTCTGAGATCGAAAAGGCGATGGACCGCGACACTTTCCTCGAAGCGGAAGAGGCGAAGAAGTTCGGCCTGGTCGATAAAGTGTTCGAGACCCGTCCAGAGGGCGACTCGAGCGATGATGAGAAGGGTTCGGGCGGCGCGCCAGAATAAGGCGCACGGTCTGAACTGTAATTTGGGCGCTGATGGCCGAATCGCGATTAAGAATCACCGGTTCGGCTTCCCAAGCCGGGACACAAGCGGCCAAAGTGCGACTTTAAAGACGCCAAAACGGGGCAATTGCCCAAAAAGAGCCGCGTTAATGTTGATTCACAACCGGCCCTATATATTGTTGAGCGAATCCCCACCGGGCACTCGGTTTGGTAATTGGATTACAAGCGGTGTAGTTTGAACCAGTGCGAGTGAAGTCCCAGGACAATAGGAAATGACCAAGTTGAGCGGAACTGACAGCAAGAGCACCCTGTATTGCAGCTTCTGTGGGAAGTCGCAGCATGAAGTGCGCAAGCTTATTGCCGGGCCAACCGTGTTCATCTGTGATGAATGCGTTGAGCTGTGCAACGACATCATTCGTGAAGAGACGAAGGCTGGCATCGCCGGCAAGAAAGAGGGCGAAGTTCCAACGCCTTCGGAAATCTTCGCAACGCTTAACGATTATGTGATCGGCCAGGACAGCGCCAAGCGCAATCTCGCGGTCGCGGTTCACAACCACTACAAACGCCTGAAGCACTCCGGCAAATCGGACGGTGTTGAGCTGGCGAAATCCAACATCCTGCTGGTCGGTCCGACCGGCACCGGTAAGACATTGCTCGCGCAGACGCTGGCGCGCACGTTCGATGTGCCGTTCACCATGGCGGATGCGACGACCCTCACAGAGGCGGGCTATGTCGGTGAAGACGTTGAGAACATCATCCTGAAGCTGCTGCAATCGTCCGATTACAACGTTGAAAAAGCGCAGCACGGCATCGTTTATATCGACGAGATCGACAAGATCACCCGCAAGGCTGAAAACCCATCGATCACCCGCGACGTATCGGGTGAGGGCGTTCAGCAGGCGCTGCTGAAACTGATGGAAGGCACCACGGCCTCTGTCCCGCCGCAGGGCGGCCGCAAGCACCCGCAGCAGGAATTCCTGCAAGTCGACACGACGAACATCCTGTTCATCTGTGGCGGCGCGTTTGCGGGCCTCGACAAGATTATCGCTGATCGCCTGCAAAAGCGCTCAATCGGCTTTGGCAATCATGTTGCTGACCCGGACAAGCGCAATGTTGGCGAATTGCTCGAACTGAGCGAACCAGAAGATCTGCTGAAATTCGGTTTGATCCCTGAGTTTGTTGGCCGTCTGCCAGTGATTGCGACCCTGCACGATCTCGATGTCGATGCGCTGGTCACCATCCTGACCGAGCCGAAGAACGCCATTTCCAAGCAATATGGAAAATTGTTCGAGCTCGAAGATGTCGAGCTGACCTTCACCGAGGACGCGCTCAAGGCGATCGCGGAACGCGCGATCAAGCGTAAGACCGGTGCGCGCGGCCTGCGCTCAATCGTCGAGGGCATTCTGCTCGACACGATGTTCGACCTGCCCGATCTTGAAGGCGTGACCGAAATTGTGGTCGATGCCGAAGTGGTCGAGGGCAAGAAAGCTCCGGTCCAGGTTCTCGGCGGCAAAGACGACGAGAAGGAAGAGGCGGCTTAAGGCCCCGGGTCACTCAGCTCGATTAGCTTCGATACAGGCACAACCTCAAAGCCCTTTCGCTTTAATCCTTTGAGCACGAGAGGCAGCGCGTCGCGCGCTGTTTGATTGCTTCGGTACATTGGATGGATCAGGATTATTGATCCTGGCTCCACGCGGCTTACTATGTCACGCGCATAATCAGCAGGATCGGGATAGCTTTCGGCCTTGTCAGCGACGTCCCACATAATGGTCGTGTATCCCGCTTGGTCGACTACAAGTGGCAAGCCGATAAGGCGCTTACCAAACGGTGGCCGAAACAGTCTACTATCAGATCCATATGATTTCAGGATATCTTTGTTCTTGAGTACCTCGTCGCGATAAAACGCCTGTGATCGGAATAGATTGCGTTTGTGACTATAGGTGTGATTGCCCAGCTCGTGGCCTGCATCCAGAATGCGGCGTGCCTGTTCTGGATAACGTTCCATCCTGTTTCCAATGAGAAAGAATGTGGCTTTGACCCCATGTTGTTCGAGGACCGGCAGCACGGCGCTGACGCCTTCAGGAGTCGGTCCGTCGTCGAAAGTCAGTGCGACAATTTTGCGGTCACTTGGGGCTTTGCAAATGACATCCCCCAAAAGTTGGAAACAATGGGCTTTTGAAATCATATGAATGGATGCGGACGCAAAGAAGAAAGTTGCTAACACCCCAATCCAACGCCATTTCTTCCTCATAAACGACACCCCCTTTGCTGGTCAGATATTATCTTACAGACCTTACCTGAACAAAACCCCGCTTAGCTGATTTCTCAGCCAAGCGGGGTTCTTGGTTTGCGCTGCTGCGGGTGGGAGGGAAGGGGAATTCCGCAGCAGCGCGAAGGGGGATGCGAGTGTTCTTATGCGGGGAGGAACACACCGTCGGTCACGTGGATCACGCCGTTTGAGGTCATAACGTCTGCGGTTGTCACGGCTGTTGAGCGACCGGCTGCGTCAGTGATGACAACGGTGCCGTTGTCGAGGCGCGCGGTCAGCTTGCCGCCGGATACGGTTTCGATGGACGCTTCGCCGCCGTGCTTGTTGATCAGCTTGACCAGATCACCGGCGGTCACTTTACCTGCCACCACATGATAGGTCAGAATGCCGGTCAGCGTATCCTTGTTTTCCGGCTTCACCAGCGTCGCAACGGTGCCCTCGGGCAGCTTTGAAAAGCCTGCGTCGGTCGGGGCGAATACGGTCAGCGGGCCAGGGCTCGACAGGGTATCTACCAAGCCAGCGGCTTGCACAGCGGCGACCAGAGTGTTGTGGACGCCGGTGCCTTGAGCGGTGCCAACGATGTTGGCGGCTTCTTTCTTAGCGGCGTGATCGTGGGCGGCGATTGGTGCTGCCGTGGTCAGGGCCAGACCGGTGGTCGCGGCGATCGCTGCGAATGCGGCGGCTTTAACTTTTGAACTCATCGGGGTCTTAGACATTAAGGTTCTCCTTGTCGGCAAGACCTCCCGTCCTTGCATGGTGGGAGCTACGCAAGAGCCGATGGGATGGATGCGGAAAGGATGAGAAAATTTTGGGTGCGGGTGCGAAAAACGCACTGAAACGTCGGAATTTTGCGGGCTTTATGGGGTTCTTAAGGGGCGCAAAATTAACGTTTTGAGAGCCGTCATCTCGATTTGGGACGCGTCCTTGTGCGCGATTGCAAGCGGGCGGCAGGCGGTGTGTGACAGACCTGCACAGATCTCACTTTCAAGCGACGGACCGATAACCCTCGATGCCCCATTCGAAGCCAGCCCAGCATTATCACGACATCGACGGCATGCGTTCGGTGCTGATGTTCCTGTCGGTCGCGCTGCATGCGGCAACGGTTTACGCGCCTGCGCGCCCGTGGATCACCAGCAATGCGCAGCGGCATGACTTCTTCGACTGGGTGATCTTTGGCCTGCATCTGGTGATCACCCCGACGTTCTTCTTCGTCGGCGGGTTCTTCACCGTCCTGATGCTGGCGCGCCGCACACCGGGCGGCTTCCTGCGCAATCGCTTTATGCGCACGGTCATTCCGCTGATCGCGATCGCGCTGTCGTTCAACATGCTGGAGCATTACCTGCGTTGGAACGATAAGACCGGTGAGAGCGGCCTGATGCGCTGGATCGACAGCGGCGGTTTCGCGCAGATTTGGGCCAGCGGAGAATGGTCGCTGCACCTGTGGTTCCTCGTCAGCTTGGTGCCGATGTTTATCCTATCGGCCGTCGTTCAGGCGGCGATCCCGAAAGATGCGGCGATCCGATCAGCAGCGCTGCGCCTGGTGAACCGTGCCGCTGGCTGGCTGAAGAGCGGCTGGGCCTTTGCCCTGTTCGTGATCGCGCTCGGCGCGGCGAACACCGCTAATTTCGCAGTCGCCAGCCAAGTGCCTGGCGCTTATGATCTGCTCTTTCCCGGCTTTCAGAGCTGGTACAAGCTGATAAGCGAGTTTCCCTTCTTCGTACTCGGTGTGGCCGCTGCGCTTTCGCCCAGCCTGCTTGAGCGGCTGCGCACATGGCGCGCCTGGATGCCGCTTGCCGCGGCGTTTGCCTTTGGCCTCCAGCCCTATTCAGACCCAGAGCAAGGCTTTGCGCTCGGCATGGCGATGCTGTTCCTAAGCCAATTGGCGATCTGGACCTTGGTGCTATTCCTCATCCAGTTCTTCTACCGCTATTTTTCGGCCGACAGCCTGCGCACCCGCTGGCTCGCGGACAGTGCGCTGTCGATGTATCTGTTCCACCACTGTCTGGTCTATATTTACGGACGCGGGTTCACTCAGATCGACTGGCCGATTGCGCTCGAATGGGCGCTGTTGACCGTCGCAGCTGCGGCGACAGTGATCCTTATCCATGAGACAATGATCCGCCGTTTCGCGCTGCTGCGGCTGCTGTTCAACGGCAAGACGGATGTCGCCGCGATCCGTAAAGCGCCCGGGTTCTGGCAGAGCTTCAGCTTGCCCAGCTTTAAGCGCGCGAACAGCGATATGAGCGAAGCGGGCGGAAAGCCTGCGCTCTAAACTTGAGTGAAAGCGCCCTGGGCAACCACGGGGCCAGCGTCTTGATCCACTGGCTTGCCGCCAATTGGTTCGCGCGTCAGCACCAGCTCCACGCCGCTGCCCATATTCTGAGTGATGTCCGCTGACAGGGTCACACTGCGAACCTCGCCCGGCGTCACCACGCCGAGTGATTGCAGCGCGCTGCCATCGGCGGGCACCAGCCACAGTTCATGATCGTGCACGCCGTCTGCGGTGAGGCCAATCGCGCCCACGAGCATGCGCTCGCTCTCTGGCATGTATGTGACATCGAGGCGCAGGCCGGTGTCGCCAATCGGCACTTGCGCAACCAGCGGATCAGCCGCCGCGATTTGCGGGGCCTCTGTCGCGCCGGGCGTTGGAATAGTCTCCGTGCCAGCGGGCAGAACGACCAATGCCAGCGCCGCGACGGCCGCTGCCGTGGTGAATGCGCTGACCCATTGCCAGCGGCGAACCTTGCTCTGCAATTCGACCACATTGGCGCCGTCTAGGCCCGATGCTTCCTCATTGGATGCGGCGCGGACGCGAGCTTCAATTTCGTCCCATACATCCGCGCTCGGCTCTGCGCCGGAAATTTCGTCGGTCCACGGGGCAAACCAATTGTCCCACCATTCCTTGCGCCAGGCAAAGTCAGGATCGCTGGCGAGTTTGCCGCGCGCGGCAAGCAATTCCTCGCCTTCCAGCAGGCCGAGCGAAAACTCTGCCGCCAGCATCGGATCATCGCGCTTGATATCGTCGCGGTCCATGTTGTTCTCGTCGCTCATTCGCTCGCCTCCAGGCAAGCGCGCAGGCGTTGCAGCCCGCGGCGGATCCAGCTTTTCATCGTGCCCAGCGGAACATCGGCCGTCTCGGCCAGCTCCGCATAGGTTTTTCCATCGAAGAACGCCGCGCGAATGTAGCCGCGTGCGTTTTCGTCCAGCCCTTCCAGGCAGGTGTGAATTTGTGCGGTCTGCTCCGCATCGATCAACAGGCTGTCGGCCAATGGCGCCTGATCGGGCAGGGGAGCGGCCTCTTCCACAGGCACAGCGCCGCCGCGCACCTTGCCCGTGCGCAGGCGATCAATCGCGCGGTTGCGCGCGAAGGTCGCCAGCCACGATATCGGGCTCGCGCGGGTGGGATCATAACGATCCGCCCTTTGCCATAGATTTACATAGACGTCCTGCAACGCGTCCTCGGCTTCTTTCCTGTCGCCTAAGATACGCAAGCAAATCCCAAACAGTTTCACCCGAGTGGCGCGATAAATATCTTCGAGCGCGCTGCGGTCACCCTCAGCCAGCCGCGCCATCGCCGCTTTTAGGGCCTCGCGCGCCTCCGCGCTGGCCGGTGTGTGACCGTCCGCCATCAGCAGCAGCCTGCGTTATCGCGCTGGCGGTGGATCTGGATTGTGGTGTGGCTAATGCCGAATTTCTGCTCCAGCTGACCGCTCACCGCGCGCAGAAAACCCTCGTCAAATCCGCCAGGCGCGACCAGATGCGCCGTCAGCGCGGTCTCGGTCGTCGACATTGGCCAGATATGCAGGTTGTGCACTTCGTCCACTCCATCAAGCTCTGCCAAATGACGCCGCACGTCGGCTTCGTCAATCCCAGCGGGCACGGCGAGCAAGCCCATTTTGAGGCTGTCCTTCGCCAGCCCCCATGTTCCCCATGCGATTACGCCAACAATCACAAGGGTGACAAGTGGGTCAATCCACACCGATCCGCTGTAAATAATTGCAATTCCTGCGATTACCACGCCGATTGAGACCAGCGCATCGGCCGCCATATGCAGGAATGCGCCGTGGATATTGAGGTCCGATTTGCTCCCGTGCATGAACAGCAGGGCGGTGACGGTGTTGATCACAATGCCGATCCCGGCGACCACCACCATCACCATTCCTTGCGGCTGGGCCGGTTCAAACAAGCGGTGCGCGGTCTCAAACAAGATCGCCCCAATCGCCATCGCCAGCAGCAGCGCATTGGCGAGCGCGGCGAGGATGGTCGAGCTTTTGAATCCGTAGGTGTAGCGCGCACTAGCGGGCTTTTTCGAGGCGATATGGGCGACCCAGGCGAGGATCAGCGCGAGTACATCGGACAGATTGTGGCCCGCATCCGCGACCAGCGCCATCGAGCCTGATAGAAAGCCGTATGTCGCCTCAATAACGACAAAGATCGAATTGAGCGCGATGCCGATGGCAAAGGCCATGCCGAAATCTGCCGGTGCGTGGCTGTGGCCGTGGCCGTAGTGGCCCGGTGCATGGCTGTGCGCGCGATCATGGCCATGATCATGTGCGTGATTATGCGAATTTCCCTGCCCCATTGCGTTATTCGTAAACGCAATCATCCAGCCCGTCACGCTTTACGACATTGATGCGGGCGCGGATCGTATTCCCGTGCCGGGCCAGCCAGCCGCTGGGCGCAACGACGGCGCGCTTCTTGGGCAGGGGCAGGGCGGCTGCCATGCGGGCGGCCTCAATCGGTTCGAGGCGCGCGACGGATTTACCAAAATATCGCTGCGCCCCAGCCTCTGCGCCATAGGTTCCAATCCCGGTCTCCGCGACATTGAGGTAGACCTCCATGATGCGCCGCTTGCCCCAGATTTTCTCAATCGCGAAGGCAAAGTACGCCTCCAGCCCTTTGCGGAAATATCCGCCGCCTTGCCATAGGAACACGTTCTTGGCGGTTTGCTGCGATATGGTGGAGCCGCCGCGTATCCGCCCGCCTTTGGCGTTGTATTCCAGCGCCTTTTCAATCGCCTCGGTGTCAAAGCCGGAGTGCGTGCAAAACTTGCTGTCCTCCGCCGCGATCACGGCGGCGACCAGATTGGGATCGATATTGTCCAGGCTTTCCCAATCCTTGGTGACGGAGTTTTCATCCATCACCATGGTCGCGGTGATCGGCACAGGCACGAATTTGAACAGCACGATCAGCGCCAGCGATATCCCGAAAAACCACGCAAGAAACTTGGCAGTAAAGCGTAAGAGAAAGGAAAGGCTGCGGCGCATAGCAGCATCGCATCTAATTGCTCTTTGTTGGCGACGCAATCACGCACGCCTTGCGATCTGGGCGGGGCCATGCTTGAACCTGACGCCAACAGGTTTCCGGGAGACAATTCAATGCATTTGCTTCGCACCGCCGCTTCTGCCGTCACGCTCGCGATCGCCGCGTTTGCGGTTCCTGCCGCCGCTGATAATCACAATTTGGCGCAGGCGGTTGAGGCGGATTACGATAGCTATCTTGAGCCGCTGTTCGTTCATTTCCACAAGAACCCAGAGCTGTCCTTCCTCGAAGGCAAGACCGCGGCCCGCATGGCCGAGGAATTGCGCGCGGTCGGGATCGAGGTGACGGAGAATGTTGGCGGCACGGGCGTGGTCGGAATGATGCGCAATGGCGATGGGCCGCTGATCTTGCTGCGGGCGGATATGGACGGTCTGCCAGTGGTGGAGAAATCCGGCCTCGAATACGCCTCCACCGCGACGCAAATCGGCCAGGACGGCCAGGAATATCCGGTCATGCATGCCTGCGGCCATGATGTGCACATCACCTCGATGGTGGGCACGGCGCGCCGCCTAATGGCGATGAAGGACCAGTGGAGCGGCACGATCATGTTCGTCGTTCAACCCGCGGAAGAACGCGTTGGCGGGGCGAAGGCGATGTTGGCCGATGGCTTGTACGAGCGGTTTGGAAAGCCTGACTATGCGCTGGCATTCCACGTGAATTCGGGCCTCGCCACGGGCAAGCTATCGGCATCGGAAGGCATCCAATATTCCAGCGCGGACTCGGTCGATATTCTGGTGCCGGGCGTCGGCGCGCATGGCGCGAGCCCGCACCGGGGCAAGGACCCGGTCTATATCGCATCGCAGATTGTCACCGCGCTGCAATCGATCGTCAGCCGCGAGGTTCAGCCGCTGAAGCCCGCCGTGATCACCGTCGGCTCGTTCCATGCAGGCTCCAAGCACAACATCATCTCTGACCGCGCCGAGCTGCAATTGACCGTGCGCGCCAATGACGAGGAAACGCGCGCGCAATTGCTCGAGACGATTGAGCGCATCGCCGTTGGCATGGGCAAGACGCACGGCCTGCCGGACGATCTGCCGGTGGAGGTGAAGGTCAGCGAGGGTACTCCCGTCACCAATAACGACAC
Organism: Erythrobacter sp. S249; assembly: GCF_057364975.1. Classification (NCBI taxonomy): domain Bacteria; kingdom Pseudomonadati; phylum Pseudomonadota; class Alphaproteobacteria; order Sphingomonadales; family Erythrobacteraceae; genus Erythrobacter; species Erythrobacter sp. S249. The sequence goes on from NZ_CP200287.1 coordinate 2,467,447, forward strand.
AGAGCTGGCGCGCCGCCTCAATGCGGTGATGAAACGCGACCTTGGCGAAGACACGTTTGAGCCGTGGGAGCAGAAGGGCATGGGCGCAGAAGACTTTGCCTATTTCGTCACCGAGGAACTCGATGTGCCGGGATATTACTTCACGGTCGGCGGAACCCCTCAGGCGGCGTTCGATGCCGAAGACAACGGCGGCCCCGCAGTGCCATCGCACCACTCCCCGCTGTTCAAGGTCGCGCCGAGAGAAAGCGTCACATTGGGCACACAGGCAATGATTTCAGCGGTGCTGGATTTGGCGCCTGCGAGTTGAGGCGGGGGCTTTGGGAGGCGTCGACTAAGAGGCGCTCAGCAAGATTTTAGCGGTTGAGCCAGCGTGCTCGTCATTGCGCCGGCACCAGCGGGCTCCAGTCGATGCTGGCAAATAGCTCTTCTGCCAGTGCTTCCGCTCTTCCCTCGAATTCGAGTGGGATAGACCCGCGATATTTCACAATCCATTGATCGCCGGGCAGACAGCCCACCCAGAGGAATGAAGTTAGTTCAGGATGATCAAATCCATAGGCGTTTGCAGCTATTTCATAGCGGGCTTGATACTGCTCCAGATCGACAAAGGCAGGAAATGAAAGTTCAGCATCTGTTGCGGAAGGGTTTGTGCCTGTGTTTTGTGCGATGGCGTCATTTGAAAGTGCAAACTGGCTGATGCAGGTCTCTCCTCGCGAAGGATAGACGTAGAGAGTAAGCTCTGAAGGCATACCGATGTATCGATATCCGATACTCGCATCGCTCCCATTTTCGTCGTATTCGATGACGCGGCCGCGAACATAGTCTCCAACTTGCTGCGGAAATTCAATTCCTACCGCTTTGTGCACATAGGGATCTTCGGGGTTTTCGACCTGCGACTGCGCAATTGCAGCACTGGGTGCGAGCGCAACACAAAGCGCCAGCAATGCCCGCCAAATCGATCGTTTCGTCATTTAGATTCCCTCTGTTCGGCGGGATCCTACATCGAGTTTTTCAGCAGCCCAACACAAAATGCTGGAAACAAACCCTCTAACGTCATCCCGGACTTGATCCGGGATCCAGGGCGATGAAGCGCCGCTTCTGCAATCACAGCACTTCATGCGCCTGAGATCCCAGCGTTCGCTGGGATGACGGGTAGGCGGACACAAAAAAGGCGGCCCGAAATGGACCGCCTTTCGTGTTCGTTTTATCAGACCTAACGCTTACGCAACGCCCGGCAGCAAACGCTCGCCCGCGATCCGCTGCATTGCTTTTTGCAGCTTTTCAAAGGCGCGCACTTCGATCTGGCGGATGCGCTCGCGCGACACTTCGTAAACTTGACTCAGCTCTTCGAGCGTCTGCGGTTTCTCGGTCAGGCGGCGTTCGGTCAGAATGTGCTGCTCACGCTCGTTCAGGCTTTCCATCGCCTCTTGCAGCATTTCGTGGCGCACATTGGCTTCCTCAGCATCGGCAACCATTTCATCCTGCAAGGGACGATCATCGGTCAGCCAATCCTGCCATTCGCCAGAGCCGTCTTCACCATTGCGCATCGGCACGTTGAGGGAGCCATCGCCGCCCATCATCATGCGGCGGTTCATGTTGATGACTTCCTGTTCTGGCACGCCCAGATCGGTTGCGATCTTGGTCACGTCCTCTGGCGACAGGTCGGTGTCCTCATACGCCTCAAGCTGCTTCTTCATCCGGCGAAGGTTGAAGAACAGTTTCTTCTGAGCCGCGGTCGTGCCCATTTTTACGAGCGACCAGCTGCGCAGGATAAATTCCTGCATGGATGCCTTGATCCACCACATCGCGTAGGTCGCGAGGCGGAAGCCGCGATCGGCTTCAAATTTCTTGACGCCCTGCATTAGGCCAACATTGCCCTCTGAAATGAGGTCACTGACCGGCAGGCCATAGCCGCGGTAACCCATGGCGATCTTCGCCACGAGCCGCAGGTGGCTCGACACCAGCTGAGCTGCTGCCTCGGGGTCTTCATGTTCTTGATAGCGCTTCGCGAGCATATATTCCTGCTCAGCGGTTAGCACCGGGTACTTCTTGATTTCGGACAGGTAGCGATTGAGGCTTTGCTCGCCGCTCAGGGCCGGGACTGCACTTTTCGTCTTACTCACTGTTTTCCTAACCTTTCTTGCGTCAACCCGTTGCGTTGGACCTCTGATGAGCATCCGTTTTTCCGGGTCACTCGGTTACATATACGTTGATTGGATATGTTTTGCTTCAACTTTCATCGATTAAAACGCCCCAGTTCGTCGATTAGTTCCCGCATATCCTCCGGTAAATCCGCACGAAACCTTAGTTTTTCGCCCGAAATCGGGTGGAGAAAGCCCAATTCCGCCGCGTGCAGCGCTTGGCGCGCAAATTTTAGCGAAGTGAGCAGGGATTTCAGCGTCTTGGGCGTCTTTCCGTATGTTGGGTCTCCTAATAAAGGATGGCCAATTGATGCACAGTGAACGCGGACCTGGTGGGTCCGGCCGGTTTCCAGTCGGCATTCGATCACTGCGCTCGATTCGAGCCGGTCGAGCACCATATAATGGGTGACCGCATGTTTCCCGCGTGAGGAATTCTTTTCCAGCACAGCCATTTTCTTGCGATTGGCATCTGAGCGCCCGATTCGCTCGTCAATTTTGCCCTCTTTTGCCGCCGGATGGCCCGCGCAAACCGCGATATAGCGGCGGTGCAACGAATGATCTGCAAACTGTTTGGCCAGGCCTTCATGCGCGGCATCGGATTTGGCGACGACCAGCAGGCCAGAAGTGTCCTTGTCGATCCGGTGGACGATGCCAGGGCGCGCGACGCCGCCAATGCCGGAGAGCTCGCCTTTGCAGTGATGCAGCAGGGCATTGACCAGCGTGCCATCCGCATTGCCCGCCGCCGGGTGGACGACCATTCCGGCGGGCTTGTTGACCACGATCAGATGCTCGTCCTCAAACACCACCTCAATCGGAATATCCTGAGGCTGAGCCTCCGCCTCGATCGCGGCGGGGACGTGGATGGCGAATGCGTCCCCGGCCTTCACTTTTGCGCTAGGAGAGGTGGCCGGCGCAGAACCTAATGTAACCCGGCCATCCGAAATCAAAGCCTGCAACCGCGCACGCGACAGCTCGGTGGCCTCGGCCAGCGCTTTGTCGAGCCGCGCCGCGCTCGTAATTGTACCGGTGATGACTTTGTCGCCGCTCATGCTAGGGCCATGCGCGATGGCGATCCCAGTGACAAGAGATGTGGTGAGCGCGCTGGCCCGCGCAGCCCGCGATGCGCATCCGCAGGAGGCATGCGCGATCCTGACCGGCAATCGCGTCCAAGACGGCGCGGAACAGATCACCGGGTTCATTCCAGCGCGCAATGTCCACCCTTCGCCGGAAACCCATTTCGAGATTGACCCGCAGGCGCTCATTGACGCGCACCGCGCCGCGCGCACGGGTGATGGGCCAGAGGTCCTGGGTTATTTCCACTCGCACCCGACCGGGCCAGCGCAGCCCTCTGAGACGGACATCGCCATGTCAGCGGGCGATGGAATGATCTGGGCCATAGCGGGCCTGAGCGAGGGAGGGCGGGCTCTCGGCCTTTACCGCGCGGTGGAAGGCGGCTTCGAATTGCTTTGCAGACAGCCTTTGGAGGGCTAAGACACTCATATGACTTCGCCAACTGACCTCGCGAGCCTGCTGTGCTCGCGTCTATGCCACGATATGCTCTCTCCTGTGGGCGCGCTCGCCAATGGGCTGGAACTGCTCGCTGAAGAGCAAGACCCCGAAATGCGCGAGAAGGTGGTCGAGCTGCTGGAGCAAAGCGCCAAGATCAGCACGGACAAGCTCAAATTCTTCCGCCTCGCATTCGGCGCAGCGGGCGGATTTGGCGAGGCTGTGCCAGTCGAAGAAGCGCATGATGTGATCTCGGCGCTCGCCGCTGACGCCAAAGAGGTAAAGCTCAATTGGGCCATCACCGAGAAAACGCTGCCTAAGCCTGCGGTGAAAGTGATGCTGAACCTGGCGCACATTGCGCTCGATGCGCTGATCCGCGGGGGCACGATGGATATTGGCGCAGAACTGCACGAGGGCAATGTCGAGATCGTGGTCCGCGCAAACGGCAATCGGATTGCGTTTGACGAGAATATCGGCAGCGCATTGCAAGGCGAATTGAAACCGGCGGAACTCTCCAGCCGCACGGCGGCGGCGCATATGATTGCGATGCTGGCGGAAGAAAACGGCGGCGGTCTGCAATATAAGCTGGATGACAATGCTCTGGTGATGGGCGCGGTTATGCCTCAGCCTGCCGGGATGATCGGCTAAGCGTATGGGCGGGCCGGGGCAGGGGCCAAAACCGACTTCGGGCACTGGCGATGAGCTGGTTCATGCAGAGCGGCTCTCCCCCAATTTCAACGAGCGCAAGACGGCGATCAATATGCTGGTCGTCCACTACACCGAAATGGAAAGCGCCGAGGCCGCGATAGAGCGCCTGTGCGATGAAGAGGCGGGCGTCAGCGCGCATTATCTGATCAGCGAAGGCGGCGTGGTCACCCGGTTGGTGCCAGAGGAAAAGCGCGCCTGGCACGCGGGCAAGAGCTATTGGCGGGGCGAGACCGATGTGAACTCTGCCAGCATCGGGATTGAGCTTGACCATCCGGGCCACGGCCTTGGCTACCGCGAGTTTTCCGAGGCTCAGATTGAGGCGCTCGTCCCGTTGATGGCGCGGATCGTGAAGCAATATGACATCCCGCGCGCCAATGTGATCGGCCATTCCGATGTCGCGCCCGCGCGCAAGATCGATCCGGGCGAGCTGTTTCCGTGGGATCGGATCGCACGTTATGGCCTCACCCTGGCCAAGCCAGACAAGCTGGAGCTGGGCGATCCGTTTGACAATGACGGCGCGTTCTACCTTGCTCTGGAACGCTATGGCTATGACATTACCGACGGTATTAAGGCGGTTGAGGCGTTCCAGCGCCGCTGGCGGCCAGAGCTGATCGACGGCGTCATTGATGGACAAATCGGCGCAATCCTGTTTCAATTGCTGCTCGACCGGGATCGGGGGATCTCGCGCTAACGCGGACCACCGCAAACGCGCGCCGAAATGTAATTTTACAACTTAGCCCAGCGCTATGGTGAATTCTGCGTTAAAGGTGCCTCACAGACGGTTTTGGTCGTCGAGAATGAGACGGAGGGATCAATAATGACAAGAAAACTATTCGCCGAATTTTTCGGCACGTTCTGGCTGGTGTTCGGAGGCTGCGGTTCAGCGGTGCTCGCTGCACTTTTCCTGACGCCTGAAGCAGTGCAGCTTGGGATCGGCTTCGTCGGCGTATCGCTGGCCTTTGGCCTGACCGTAATGACCATGGCCTACGCGGTTGGCGGCATTTCAGGCGGCCATTTCAACCCCGCTGTCTCGCTCGGCTTGGCCGTTGCCGGACGTTTCTCTTGGGGCGAACTGGTCCCCTATTGGGCAGCGCAAGTGTTGGGCGCATTCGTTGCCTCGGGCATGCTGTTTGTCATCGCCAGCGGCGCAGCGGATTGGAGCGGCGCAGGCGGCTTTGCCTCGAACGGCTATGGTGAGCTGTCACCGGGCGGCTATTCCATGAACGCCGTGCTGATCGCAGAGGTCGTTTTGACGGCGATGTTCCTTATCATCATTCTGGGATCGACCTCGCCAAGGGCACCGGCTGGCTTCGCTCCGATTGCGATCGGCCTTGGCCTCACGCTTATCCACCTGATCTCTATCCCGGTCAGCAACACCTCGGTGAACCCCGCGCGGTCCACCGGCGTTGCCTTCTATGCAGAGACCGGCGCTGTGGGTCAGCTGTGGCTGTTCTGGGTCGCACCGCTGGTCGGCGCGGCGATTGGCGCATTGATCTGGAAATTCCTGATCTCGCCAGATGATAGCCTAGAGAACGTCGGCGGCGAGGGCGAATAAGCTCAAGCCTCCACAAACATTGCATCCAGAGGGCTGGCTTTCGCAGGAAAGCTGGCCCTTTGTTTATTCAGCGCGCTTCTCTATAGCGCCACTCGTCAGGGGGCCAAGGCAGCCGCGTTCCTTCGACACGCTCAGGATGAGCGGGTTTGAAGGTGCGAGGAAAGTCCGGGCTCCACGAAGCAAGGGTGGCGGGTAACGCCCGCCGAGCGACCCCGGATTTGATCCGGGGGAAGTTCAGGGAAAGTGCCACAGAGAGTATACCGCCGATGGACCCTAAAGGTCACAGGCAAGGGTGAAAGGGTGCGGTAAAAGCGCACCGGGGCCTTGGTAACACGGCCCGCATGGCAAACCCCACCCGGAGCAAGGCCAAATAGGGGTCTCGCGCCGTTTTGCGGCAGGAGCGCTTCGCTCTGAGAGACCCGGGTTGGCTGCTTGAGCTGCGGAGCAATCCGTAGCCCAGATGAATGGTTGCCGCCGCGCGGCTGGTCCTTTCGGGGAAACCGCGCGCGGAGACAGAACCCGGCTTATGAGGCCCCCTGGCGTTTTTGTTTTGCGCACACCATCCGGTGTGCGATTTCCTCACTCCCTTCGGTCGCAGCGGGCGGGCAGTCGCCCTTGCGGCGCTGCGCGCCGTGCTCCGCGACCAAGCAAGATACAATGCGCTAAGGCGCCTGGAGCCAGGCAATTGGCTTGGAATGGTTCGAGGCCGCCGGCCTCGCAAGGGCGCATGCCCGCCCGCAGCGATGCGCCTGTAAGGCGCGTGAGCGAGGAAATCGCACATCGGATGATGTGCGGAACAAAAAAAAACACCACCGTCATCCTGAACTCGGTTGGCTTTCTGCCAGCTGCGCTTCCAGGATAACATCCGCAACCAGCACGAGACTGAGAGTGTTATCCCGGATCAAGTCCGGGATGACGAGTGAGGCGGGTCGTATCAATCAAGGGGCCTTGCACATTCACCCACGTCACCCTGAACTTGTTTCAGGGTCCATCACCCGCACCGCGAACAAGGCAAGGAACCGGCGATGGATGCTGAACTGAATTCAGCATGACGAGTTTTTGTGGCCATCCGTCACCCCAGCGAAAGCTGGGGTCTAGGGCCTCCTGGTGCGGCGCATGCCCGCTTGAGATCCCAGCCCTTCGACAGGCTCAGGAGAATGCCTTTCGCTGGGGTGACGTTCGACGCGCAAAAACCCAAACGAAACGGTAAGAAAGCTGCTCTAATGCTCACCCCATGATAGGAGCCATGAAGATGCGCGGTTTTTTCGGGTTTTGGGTGATGCTGTCAGCGGTTCTCCTCGGCAGCTGCTCGGCTGGCGATAGCACTCTTGCCTATCATTACCGTCTAAAGGTCGAGGTTGAGACGCCGGATGGCGTGAAAACCGGATCGAGTGTCATCAGGGTTGAGACCAAAACGGGTGTCTCGTATTTTAGCGCCCGTGCCAAAGGCGAAGCAGCCGCGATAGACATGCCCGATGGGCGAACCCTGTTTGCGCTGTTGAGATCGGAGAACGAAACAGATTGGGCCAGCGGCATCTTGTTTCTACTCGCGCCGCAATATCACGGCGATGGTGGGATAGAGCAGACCATTCGTGCAATCTTGCGCAATCGCCGAGAGCGGGAGCTGCCGTTTGTGAAGGTTGTCGGGGGCGGCACGGTCAGGCGTGATGGCTATCCCATGCTGGTGACTTTTGGTGATCTGGATGATCCAACCAGTATCGAGCGGGTCGATCCCAATGATCTCCCGGCAACCTTTGGCGAGGGCGTTACCCTCAAGCGGATCACGGTGCAGGTTACCGATGATCCGGTGACTACGGGTATTGAGGAGCGATTGGGGTGGTTAGGGAATACGCGAGGGGCTCTAGTGAATCTTCCAATCAGCGAATATCCTTCTTCCGGGACTCCTTTGCCCCTTTACAACACTCTTACGGATGCTGCGTTTAAGAAAGGCATTTGAAATGAATCGCGATGTCTTTTTCCGATTTTCTCGAGTTAGCACCTTTCACTCCCGTCATGCTGAACTCGTTTCAGCATCCATCGCCGCGCGTTAACGCAGATGTTTATCCTGAGGATGGACCCTGAACCAAGTTCAGGGTGACGACACGGGGTATACGATGGCGCGCTGATTTTCCTACTCAGCGCGCGCTCGCTAGTGCGGGGGCATGCCTTTGCCCACCGCACACCAACCTCCCACTAATCGACTAGACCGATCAATCGCCGCCTCTGTGATCGATTGCTTTTTCACCCCTGTACTGTGTTCCAGCCGTTCCAAGCGTGCTCCAGCAGCGATGAACCGAGCGCTAGGCTGCGGCCTGGCTGGGGGCAGCCATCGGCGGGTACAGCTCGTCCAGAGGCCTGCTGCGGCCATCGGCGCACACGATCCGCACGTGGTAGCGGCGCATCTGGCGCGGCTCGTGCACCCCAACGCTGTGAGCGATTACGCCCACTTCTTTGCGCATCTGCTCGACGAAGTTGGCCACGCGCACAGCCTTGTCGGTCGGGTCCAGCCCGCGCTGCAGGCTGGGATCGTGGGTGGTGATGCCGGTCGGGCAGGTGTTCTTGTTGCACTTCATCGCCTGAATACAGCCGAGCGCAAACATGAAGCCGCGCGCCGAAATCACGAAGTCCGCGCCCGCGCACATCGCCCAGGCAACCTCGCTGGGGGTCACCAGCTTGCCGCTGGCGACGATGCGGATGCGGTCCTTCAGCCCGTGCTTGTCGCGCAGGTCGACCATCATAGGCAGGCTCTCGCGCAGGGTCAGCCCAACGTTGTCGATGAGCGGCAGGGGCGCAGCGCCGGTGCCGCCATCGCCGCTATCGACGGTGATGAAGTCAGGCGCGCTCGCTATCCCTCGTGCATTGATCGCCTCGAACAGCTGATCGAGCCAGCCGTATGCGCCGACGACAGTCTTGAAGCCGACCGGCTTGCCCGTGACCTCGCGAATATGGGCGATCATGTCGAGCAGCTCGTCGATGTTGCCGATATCGGGATGGCGGTTGGGCGAGATGGAGGCGGTGTGCGGCTCAATCCCGCGGATGGCGGCGATCTCCTCATTGACCTTGGCGGCGGGCAGAATGCCGCCTTTGCCAGGCTTTGCGCCTTGCGAGAGCTTGAGCTCGAACATGCGCACCTGCTCATGCGCGGCGACCTCGCGCAGCTTCTCTTCCGACAGGTTCCCGTCCTTGTCACGCACGCCGTACTTCGCGGTGCCGATCTGGAAGACGACATCGCAGCCGCCTTCGAGGTGATAGGGCGAGAGGCCGCCTTCGCCGGTGTTCATCCAGCATCCGGCCTTGGCCGCGCCGTTCGACAGCGCGCGCACCGCCGGGGTGGACAGCGCGCCGTAGCTCATGCCGGAGATGTTGAAGACCGAGGGTGCATCATAGGGGATGCGCGCCGCACCTTCGCCAATGACGAGAGAGCCTGCCTCGACTGCTTCCCGCTCCAGCGTGGGCCAAGGGCAATTGACGAAGATCGGCGTGCCGACGGGGTCGAGATTGCGGGTCGATCCGAAGGCGACATTGGTCGATTTGGCGCCCGCAGCATCGTACACCCAATCGCGCTGAGCCCGGTTAAATGGCATCTCCTCGCGGTCCATCGCGAAGAAGTACTGGCGGAAGAACTCGCCCAGTTCGGAGAAGACGTAGCGCAGCCGGCCAATGACCGGGTAGTTGCGGCGCACGGCATCGGCGGTTTGGAAACGGTCGATGAAGAACAGGACGACGATGCCTGCCAGGATCAAACCGACCACGAAAATGAAGAGTGTGCTCAGCCAGCCGAGTGTGTCGATCATCGTGTTCTCCCAAGAGGCTATCCGCCGCCGGATGCCGATTTGTGGGATAGTACAACTTGCAAGGTATTGGGCAAGGTGAGGCGCGACCGGCGGCGCCTAGATATTGGTGTCCAGACGCAAAAAGGCCGGGCGCCCTTATCGGGAACCCGGCCTTTGTTTACGTTAGGAGTTTCTAGCTTAGAACTTCCAGTTCACCGAGAAGCGCCCTTGGTTGTTGGTGAGGACACCGCGGCCAAGGTCGGACGTGACCGAGAGGCCAGCCTTCACGCGGCTGGACAGAGCCATTTCAGCACCGACGTTGACCGATACCCATTCTGGATCGAGCTCATTGCTGATCTGGAATGCGGCATCAGGTGCGCCGAGGAAGCTGGCCGTGACCGTGTCGACATTGTCAGCCAATTCGCGGGCATAGGCGACCGAGCCAAAGGCCGTGATCTTGCCAGTGCGTCCAACATCAAGGTCAAGCGATGACATCAGGCCGACCTTCGTGCCGAGCGAGGTGAAATCACGGCCTTGGACGTCAAGCCCAAGGTTGCCAGCGCCGTACTCTGAGTAGCCACCGATCTGGTTGCGAACATAATCCATGCTCACAACTGGACCAACTTCAAAGCCTTTAGCGATGTCGAAAGCGTAACCGAGGCGAACCCCGGCGAAGCTCTGCTCGCCATCGGCCTGGCCAAGCGCGCTGCTGAACGATGAACTGAAGCCTGCGGCGCCTGCGCGCTCTGTGCCGTAGTTCTGATTGGCGAAACCGAAGTACATGTCGGCAAAGCCATTGCCCGCTTGATACGCGGCATAGACGGCGGCCGAGCGGCTTTCGTCTTCGTTCGGCTGTGAAGCGCCAATTCCAGCTGCGCTGTTGCGAATGTTGGTCATCGCAACACCAAGACTGAAGTTCTCCGATACCCGCAGATCTGCACCGATGGTGAGTTCACCTGCTTGGGTAAAGGCAGCCTCTTCAAAGGCGGTCGCACCGCTTGACCGGTCAATGCTGCTTACATTGAGGAAGGTTCCGCTAACGGAGCCGAAGAAGCCCAGCTGCCCGTCTTGTTTTGGAGCCGAACCGCCCATTGCGAACCCAGCATTGCCCGCTGCAGAGAACCCTGCCGCTGCACCGTTCGCGCCGCGAAGCGCGAGAGTGCGCTGTGCGATTTGACCGGTGAAACGCTGCGAGAAGCCGTTTGCGATGGTTTGCTGGTTGAACGCATTGAGCGGTGTCAAAGCGCCAAGCGATGCGCCAAGCGTGTCCGCACTAGCGCTATCGATCACATTGAAGATCGACGCAAATTCAGCGAAGCGACCGCCAAAGCGCAGCGTATCAAGCGCTGAACCGAGAGAGGCCAGCGAGCTGTTCTGTCCAAGCAGGCTAAACAAGCTGAGTGCACCGATCTCAACAACCACTTCGTTGCCTTCGACCCGGCTTTCCGCAGTCAGCAATGGCGAACCAGAAATCAGCAGCGTGTTGTCAAACTCGCCATCGATTTCACCTGCGCTCAGAACGCTGAAGGTGCTGCCAAAGCGCGGTACATTATTCTCGCCGAAGACGATTAGATTACCGCCGAGGACAGCAGCACCGGAAACGTCGAGCAAGTCAGCAGATATCACACCGCGGTTTGATTCGACATCGGCGAACAAAAAGCCGCCACTGGTCTGAACATAGTCGCCATTGATGGTCAGCGTGCCAATTTGACCGAGACGATTAGGGCCTACAAAACCATTCACATTGAAGAATGCGTTGGTGTTGATGGTGCCGCGACCGACGAACTCACCGCCCATCAAGGTTACAAGGCCTGTGTTGAGCGTACCGTCGATGCGCGATTCACCATTAAACTGCTCTACGCCGATGATGCTGGTGAACTCAAAACGCCGAGGTAAGACGAATATGGCGCGATCATTATCAACCGTGAGACGATCAATTTCGACATCCATATCGACACGCGTCCGACCGCGATTGGTCAGCAGGACATCGAAATATTGCGCAGGGTTGGCAAATGCCTCGCCGATAGTGCCGTCGGTGTTGTTCGGCACAAATCCGGTTGAGCCTGGGCCAAGCAGCGCAGAGCTTTCAGGAACCGAGATATCGATTTCTTCAAAGCCAGGAGTGATATCGGTGGAGTTGCCAGAAATATCCTGGCCAAGAACCGTACCAAGTTTTGGACCAGAAGCTGTGATACCCGGCTCGTTACCATCTGGGATGCCGTTTACGATGTTGCCGTCGGCATCCTGGATGAAGAAGCCCGGATCAAGATCCTGAGTCCAGTGATCTGGATCGGACCAAGTGCCATTCCCAGCCTTTGCGGAAACATATTTATAGGCTGTGTTCTCAGTGATGAACTCGAAGAATGGGAACAGCGGGTTATAGAAACTTACGTCGCTGTAAGTGCCGCCGAGCCCAAAGAAGTCAAAGCCGCCCGAAAGAACACCGATTGCAAGCGGGAATTCTGCCAGTTGGTCAGCGACCAGCGGTGAACCTGAATCGCCCGGGCCAGTGCCTACTTCGCCGGCGAGGGCATCGCCATCAAAGAAGTCGATCGCTAAGACAGCTTCTAGACTGTCGCAGCTGATGGTATCTCCTGGGAAGACGCAGCCAGCTTGTTGTTCTGGTGTGCGGTCCGGATTATCGAAGTCAGTCCAGTAATAGGCTTGGCTTTCAAAGCCCAGTACCTGCGTTGATGGAGCAAATGCTGGAAACACGCCATCAATGAAGTCACCTGTGCTGCCGAGTAGGCCAAGCATGTTCTCACCTACGCGGCGCAGGAAACGGTTGCCGGCGTTTGTACCGCCAGTGAGGCCGGTACCATTTGTGCCGTAGCCGACTTGTACAACGTGCGTCAGTTCCGTCAGCGGCGTAAGCAGAAGAGGCAAGGACGGTACATCAGTAATTGGCGCGTCGACTGCGATCAAAGCAATATCAGCCCATGGAAAGCCGAGACCCGTATTGTCTGGATTGCCAGTTGGGTGGATCACCACGTCAGTGCTGGAAGCGACACCACCATCAGCATAGCCTGACCCGTCGCCAAGATAGGTGAAAAGGCGGTCCGCGCTGCTTTGTCCTGTTGCTATCAAGATTGTGGTTTCAGCCCCGGCGTCGGGCAAGCCATAGGTTTCCGACGACGTGGTGGCGATCGGACCATCACTACCGTTCAAGCAGTGCGCCGCCGTCAAGATCGTACGCGGGTTGATCACACTGCCTGTGCAGTTGAAGAACACGCCGCCATCTGAGTTACGCTGCTGAAAAATGTGCACTGCGTAGGGCGCAATATCGTCGGGATCACCAAAATCAACGCCGACGTCGTCGCGGACCAGGATGCGCTGCTCAGGATCGCTAATCGTACCAATGTAGCCAGTAGTCGAGCGCGACGTGCGCGCGATTGATGCAGAGGCCGCTGGAATGACAACTTCTGGGATTTCGAACGAGGTGCTGCTCTGTTCAATTCGGAAACCAGCGAAATCACCTTGCGCTTCCGCTGCGATATCTTCGCTGTCGCCACTATTTTCAGAGGCATAGGCGGGCGCCGCTAAAAGCCCGCTTGCAATGCCGATCACACCCACGCTGGAAAGAACATGCCGTTTAATCATATTAAACCCCCAATAAGTTGTTTCTATCAACGACTCGGAAGTTACAATATTTTAACCATGAACACGACTCGAAACCTGCATAAGTGCTGAACGGGAGGGCGGTGAGGCGTGATTATTTTGCGACGCACAGCCGCTAAGCCCCGAGAATCTGTCGCTTTAAGCAGATTCCGCAGGCGGAAAATTTTTCCAAATTTTTATTGATAGGTATGGTTAATTTCGGCCGATGCTGGAGTAGTCAAAGCCAGCGATGCGCATATCATCCGGGTTGTAGATATTTCGCAGGTCAACAATCACGGGCGCTCTGGCCAGATCCTTCACCCGGCCCAGATCGAGCGCGCGAAACGCGTCCCATTCCGTGACAATGGCGACGGCGTCTGCGTCCTTGATCGCCGCATACGGCTCTTCGCACATGATGACATTCGGCATCAGAGGGCTGGCGATCTCCATCCCTTCTGGATCGAAGGCGGCGACCTCAACTCCGGCATCGCCCAAAGTTTGGGCAATGGCGATTGCCGGTGAATCGCGCATATCGTCGGTGTTGGGTTTGAATGTCAGGCCAAGCATAGCGACTTTCTTGCCGCGCGCGTTTTCCGCTCCGCCCAGTGCATCGAGCACCTTTCGGCCCATTGCGCGCTTGCGGCTTTCATTGGTTTTGACCACGGCTTCGACAATTCGGGTCGGGCTGTCGTAATCTTCGGCTGTCTTGAGCAGCGCCAGTGTGTCTTTGGGGAAGCAGGATCCGCCATAGCCAGGGCCAGCGTTGAGGAACTTGGCACCAATGCGATTGTCCATGCCGATGCCGCGCGCCACGTCCTGGACATTGGCGCCTACTTTCTCGCAAAGATCGGCCATTTCATTGATGAAGGTGATCTTGGTCGCGAGGAACGCATTGGCGGCATATTTGATCAGCTCGCTGGTGCGGCGACCAACAAACAGGATGGGCAATTCGTTGAGGAACAGTGGGCGGTAAACCTCGCGCATGATCTCGCGCCCGAGATCATCTTCAGCCCCAATCACGATCCGGTCGGGGCGTTTGAAATCGCCAATAGCCGCGCCTTCACGCAGGAATTCTGGGTTGGAGACTACCGCGAACTTGTGCGCAGTGCCGGTGTCTTTGATGATCCGCTCGACTTCATCGCCGGTGCCAACCGGGACGGTAGACTTAGTGACGATCACCGCTTCATTTGCGAGGTGTTCGCCGACTTCGCGGGCGACCTCATAGACGAAGGTCAGGTCTGCATGACCATCGCCGCGGCGGCTTGGCGTGCCGACCGCGATAAAGATCGCCTGCGCGCCATCGATGCCAGCGGCCAAATCGGTTGTGAAGGACAGGCGGCCAGCTGCGGCATTGCTCGCCACCAGGCTATCAAGCCCGGGTTCGTAGATCGGCATGATGCCATCTTTGAGGCGAGCGATCTTGCTGTCATCTTTGTCGATGCAGACGACCTCGTGGCCGAAATCCGCAAAGCATGCGCCCGATACCAGGCCAACATAGCCCGACCCAACCATGGCAATTTTCATCGCACTTGTTCCTCGTTGAATGTCTTAATCGTGCCGTTATCATCAACAGCTTGCAGAATTCTTCTCTCGGTGCCTTCAAGCACCAGTGCCGTGAGCACGCCCGAGCGGAAGGCGCCAGTGTCGACACCGATCCGGTGCCCGTTGTCCATGACGTTAGGGAAGATGGTGTGGCCGTGTACGATGACTTTTCCAAAGCCGCCTTGGTGCCGCAAAAACCGATCTCTGATCCACAACATGTCGCTGCGCTTTTGCTCATCGATTGGGCGCGCGGGGTCAATGCCAGCGTGGACGAATAGATAATCGCCCGCGATGATCATTTCTTCAAACTCTTCGACGTAGGCGCGCTCCTCAGCGGGGACTATCTTTTGCAGTGCCTCGAACAGTTCCTCAAGCGACATCGCGTTGAATTTTTTCGGCGTGATGTCGTAGCTCAGGATCGTCTCGCGCCCGCCATGTTTTAGGAAATGGCGTAGCACGTCGATATCATCGAAGGCTTCAAGAAACATTTCCTCGTGATTGCCTGCGAGAATGCGGACAGATCGCTTCTGCTGCCATTTGCGAGCCCGCGCGATCACCCCTGCGCTGTCATCGCCCCGGTCGACCAGATCGCCTAGCAAGATAACGTGGCTCTCGGCCTCGCCTGCTTCTGCATCATCGGCCTCAATCGCCTTGATCAACGCCTTGAACAGATCGAGCCGTCCATGAATATCGCCAATCGCATAATAACGCGTTCCCGCAGGAACTGCTGGCAAAGGCGCGTCAGGCCGCGATTGGAAGAGTTTGCGAAGCGTTTTGATCATGGTGCAATTAGAATGCGGTTGAGCCGGTAGGTGGGCGTCGGTGCGCTTTAGGCAAGTGTGGGCTTAACGGCAACTGATCGAGCGCTCACTTTTCGGGTGGTGCAAAATCCACACACTTGCTGCTGTTTACGGGCACTTGCGCAATTTCTCTTGTGCCGCGCGGCATTTCTCGGCAAGAAAAATTCGTACTCAGATGAGATTACCGTAAATAAGTTGGTAACCACTGATGGCGCAGGTGGGACGAAGCAACAACACAACATAAGGAAGTTGTAATGCTCACGTCCATTCGCGGCCTCTCCGCCGCAACTCTATCCGCTGGTTTGCTCATTTCTGCAGCTCCAGCATTTGCTAATGAAACCGAAGCTGGCGAACAATCTCCAGCCCCGGCAACATCCGAAATTGCCACCGTCATCGATAGCGAAACTGACCGTGCAAGCGCACCGGTTGATGCTGCAAAAGCTAGCTATGCCGATGGCGACGCTGGTTTTGAAGTGACGGCCAATGTCGCTTTGGTCAGCGAATATCGCTTCCGCGGTGTTGACCTGTCCGGCGGCGAAATCGCCATTCAGGGCGGCGTCGATCTTTCGACCGATATCGGCATTTACGCCGGTACTTGGGCCTCTTCGCTTGATGAAGACACGGTTGGTTATGGTTCAACCGAAGTTGACGTCTATGGCGGTTGGAGCGGGGATCTGACTGAAGGTCTCAGCCTAGATGTGGGCGCAATTGCCTATCTCTACCCAGACGCCGGCGCTGGTGATTTCGATTACATCGAATTCTACAGCTCGCTTGGCTTTACCTTCGGCCCAGCTGAAACAACGGTCGGCGTTGCCTATGCACCTGATCAGGATTCGCTCGGCGGTACTGACAACTTCTACATCTATGGCGATGTAGGCGTCGGGATCCCAAATACGCCGGTCACGCTGACCGGTCACCTTGGCTACACCGATGGCTTCCTGACATTCACGAATGACAGCAAGGCATTTGACTGGTCAATCGGCGCAGAAGCGGCTGTTTACGGACCGCTCAGCTTCGGCATCTCCTACGTTGGTGTAGAGGGCGATGGCCTGATCGATCCAGGCGGCGTCTTCACCGATGATGCGGTTGTGTTCACATTGAGCGCCAGCATCTAATCACATCTACGACCCTTCGGGTCACAACCCACTTTTGCGAGTGGAGCAGAAAAGGCGCGGGGGTTATGCGCATGGTCCCCGTGCCTTTTTCTTTTTTGGGCGGATCGAGTGCTCCGCCGATTTCGTGCCCAGCAGGTCAGGCCAAGCGCCTGCTCAATCAAGCGAGAAGTTGACCGTGGTGACCACGCGGACCTTTTTATAGGGGCTGTCGCTTTTGCCCCATCCGCCGCCATCGCCATCGCGTGCTTCGATTGAGAAATATCCTTGGGTTGCATCTTTGATGGCGCCAACGCCTGAGCCGGAATCTTGCGCAAATTGTTCTGCAGAGGCGCGGGCATCGCGGGTCGCCTCGGCCACCATTTCTGGCTTGATGTCGTTCAATTTGGTGAAGGTGTAGCTCATGCCAGAACCTTCCTCCAGGAACACACCGCCGCCAACCAGATCAAACTGATTAGCGACCGCCTTTTGCGCCAGCTCGATATTGTCAGTTCTCAGCGCAAGCCGTTGGCGCACAGTGTAAGTCGTGACGCCGCGATTGGTATGACTGGATACATTGGCCCCGGTCGGCTGCAGGCTGCCTGCCGGAAAACCTAGCCCATTAAAGAAGCTCTCGATGGCGCGGGTGTCGCCCTGAACCTTCCCTTGGGCCTCAGCAAGATTGGCCGCGCTGGCAGAGTAAGAGATCGTCCATGTGGCGAGATCTGCGGTAACATCGCGCTCCGCCAAGCCGCGCACCGTCACAGACCGTTCGGCTTCTTTTGCGCGCAGCAATCCATCGCCAAGCAGATATCCGCCCAATGTCATGCCGATTGCTGCGATGGCGGCTGTGCCGAACCAGCGGGTCGTGGTCGCTCCAATCCCGCTCTTGCGCCTTGCACCTTCACGCTCCATCTCTTGCTGCGTATCCATCGCCGTATCCGTCATCGCATCCTCCTTACTGATGCGATGAATTGTGCTTATTTGTCGATGAACTGAGTTTGAACTGAAAAGGCCCATCATGACCAAATATCTTCATTCCATGATCCGCGTGACCGATCCCGATACCACGGTCGATTTCTTTAAACTGATCGGGCTGGAGGAAGTGCGCCGGTTTGATGTTGAGGCGGGCCGCTTCACGTTGATCTTTCTGGCTGCACCGGGACAGGAAGGCGTTGCCGAGGTTGAGCTGACCTACAATTGGCCGCCTGAAGATGGCAGTGAGCCAGAGACCTATGACAATGGCCGCAATTTCGGCCATCTCGCCTACCGGGTGGAGAACATCTATGACACATGCCAGCGTCTGATGGACGCAGGCGTGGTCATTAACCGGCCGCCGCGCGATGGGCATATGGCCTTTGTTAAGTCACCAGACGGTGTTTCGATTGAATTGCTGCAGGACGGCAATCTGGAACCGCAAGAGCCGTGGGCCAGCATGGAAAATACCGGCAGCTGGTAGGGTTCTGATCGGGCATGGTCGCCAACACACGGCGGCGTCCATGTCCACCAATCAGGAACTCCGTTTCGTGCAGCTCAGCCGCGATGCTTTACGCGTTGGTTGGCTGATTGCCCTGGTCGTCGCAGTCGGCATCAGGGTGGGTTGTGGTCAAGCGCAGGACGATAAAGCCGAGCACCGCTGATATCGCCGAGCCGGTGAGGATGCCGATCTTGGCCTCTTCGATGAACATGGGTTGGTCTGGGAAGGCGAGCCCGCCAATGAACAGGCTCATCGTAAAGCCGATCCCGCAAAGGATCGATATGCCCCACACCTCGGCCCAGCTTGCGCCCTCGGGTCGCTGGGCAAAGCCGGTCTTTTCCGCGATGACAATCGTTGCGAAGATGCCCAATTGTTTGCCAACCACGAGGCCCGCCGCGATTGCCACGGGCAGCGGGTCAAGCAAAGCGCCGATCCCCATGCCTTCAAACGAGACGCCGGCATTTGCAAAGCCAAATACAGGAACGACGAGATAAGCGCTCCAAGGCGCCATGCCATGCTCAAGCCGCTCCAGCATGGAGTTGCCGTCTTTGCGGTGCATCGGAATGGTGAGCGCTGCCAGAACACCTGCGATGGTCGCGTGGACCCCGGTGTTAAGCACGCAGTACCACAGTACCAGGGCAAGCAGGATGTAGGGGCTAAAGACGCTGACCTTCATCCGGTTGAGCGCAATCATCAGGCCGAAAACAACGATTGAAGCGACCAGCCAAGCAAGCTTGATCGTGGGCGTGTAGAACACCGCAATCACCATCACCGCGCCTATGTCATCAACGATGGCCACCGTCAGCAGGAACAGGCGAAGCGATGCGGGCACCCGGCTGCCGAGCAGGCCAAGCACGCCCATTGCAAAAGCAATGTCGGTCGCCGCTGGAATGGCCCAGCCGCTGGCATATTCGCCGCCGCCGGAAACCGCGATATAGACGAGGGCAGGGACGGCCATGCCGGCCGCAGCGGCTGCCATCGGCAGCCTGCGCGCGGCGGGATCTGATAATTGCCCGCCAACGAGTTCTCGTTTCACCTCTAGCCCGACGACGAAGAAGAAGATCGCCATCAGTCCGTCATTGATCCAAAGGTGCAGATCATCGAGCTTGGCAATCGGGGTCCAGGCGAGATCGCCGTAGAACAGCTCGCGATATTCGCCCGATAGAGGAGAGTTCGCAGCCAGCATCGCAGCGGCCGCCACGAGGATCAGCAAGATACCGGCAGAGGCATCGCCAACGAACAGAGCGCGCACTGGCGCGAATACCGAGCGTAAAGGGGAGTTTGATTGGGCCATAGTTATCCTACCCCCTCTCGAAAACTTTCTCCCGTTGCAAGCCTTAACCGAGAGCGATACGTTGTTTTGCACAAGTGGGGACGGGGGTCGGCTTGCAACTAATAAATTTTGACGTCTGGCAATGGCTGGTATTGTTTCAGCACGAACTGCTTTTATTCGCAGGTATATTCTTTCTAATAGGCGCCGCTGACGATCTTTTAGTAGACGTTACTTGGTTGTGGCTGAAGCTCACCGGGCGTGCAAAAACGCAACAATTTGAAAAAGATGAAAGCGAAACACCCGAGCTTTGCGGCGATGCGGCGGTGTTCATTCCGACTTGGTCCGAAGCTGAGGTGATCGGCGTTACAGTCTCTGAAGTTCTGAAGCGCTGGCCGCAAAAGGGACTGCGTTTGTATGTGGGTTGTTACCGCAACGACTCGGCGACTATCGCTGCGGCGAGTGATGCCGCCAATGCCGATCCGCGCCTGCGCATTGTGATCCATGACCGCGATGGCCCCAGCACCAAGGCCGATTGTTTGAACCGGATTTACGGCGCGATGTGCGATGATGAGCGTCGGCGCGGTGTGCGCAATCACATGGTTGTGTTTCACGATGCAGAGGACTTGGTCGATCCTGCCGCGCTATCATTGCTCGACCGGCACATTGGCCAGCATGCGGACGGCGCGCAATTCGTACAGCTTCCCGTCCACGCACTGCGAAACAAGGAAAGCCGCTGGATCGGCAGCCACTATTGCGAGGAATTCGCCGAATCTCACAGCAAGGGTATGGTGGTGCGCGATGCTCTGGGCGCTGCGCTCCCAGGGGCAGGGGTTGGCTGCGCGATTGAGCGCGAAGCGATCGAGCATTTGCGCATGCGCCACGCCGACCGTCAGCCTTTCGTCGCCGATTCCCTGACCGAAGACTATGAAATGGGGCTAAGCATCACGGAGATGGGCGGAAAGTCGCGCTTTATCCGCGCACGCGCTGCCAATGGACGGCTGATTGCAACACGCGCGTTCTTCCCTGATCGGATCGACACTGTGGTGCGCCAGAAGACGCGCTGGGTGCACGGTATTGCTCTACAAGGCTGGGACCGCATGGGCTGGTCTGGCAATCTCGTCGAGAGCTGGATGAGGGCACGCGACCGGCGAGGGCCGTTCACCGCTCTCGTCCTGCTGATGGGCTATGCTTTGCTGGCGATATCCGCTGCGATCTGGCTCGGGATTAAGCTGGGCTATGGTGAACCACTGCCATATTCTCACATCGCAATCGGGCTGCTTTGGATCAATTTGGGTGCATTCTGCTGGCGCTCGGCCTTGCGCTTTGCCTTCACTGCGCGCGAGTATGGGACGGCAGAGGGTGTCCGCGCTGTCCTGCGCATTCCAATTGCTAATATTATTTCGATTATGGCGGGCCGCCGCGCGGTTATGGCGTACATCGGCACGCTCGCCGGGCGCGCTATCGTATGGGATAAGACAGACCATTCAGCGCAGCCTGCACGGGTAACTCAGCCAGCAGGTGGCCGCATATGACCCAGATTGCACAATCACGACGCGGCGGGCCGCTCGCCATGCTTGGGCTTGTCTTGGCCGCATGGATCAGCGGGCGCGCAATGCTCTGGGAAAGCCCGTTTCCTATCCCTGAGAGCTTTTCAAAGTCGGTCGACGCGATTTTTGCGGAGGCTCCGGCTGAGCCCGAATTGGTGGCTGTAAAAGCGCCTGGCCCAGATCAGCTCGCCGGCGCAGGCTTCACGGCTCCCGTCCAAGCAAGAGTCCCAGCGATGGACCTTACCGCGGACCAGCTGCGCGGAAGACAGATATTCTCCGACACATTGCATGTCGCCGCGGGGCATCAAATGCTGCTGATGGCGGCGATGAGCCAGCTGCCTCTGCCGCGTGCGGTCGAAGACGCATGGGCGCGTTCGAGCGCTCCCAATCGGCTGGTACAAGATGCGCCCGGCGCCGGATGGAGCCTGCCGGAGAGCGGAACCGACAATGGCGGTAATGCCAAAGCTGATCGTTGGTCGCTCGATGCTTGGGCATTCTGGCGTCAGGGTTCCAATTCCGGACTTGTCTCGCAGGGTCGCGTTCCGGTCTACGGCGCCAGCCAAGCGGGCGCGGTGCTGCAATATCGCGCGGCGCCCAGTTCTCGTCATGACGCGCGCGCTTACGTGCGTGCTTACCGCGCATTGGTCAGCAATGGAGAGAGCGAGGCGGCGCTTGGCGTGTCTGCCCGTCCGCTTGGCGCTGTGCCGCTGCGCGTGCATGGCGAAGTGCGAGTGACCGAGGGCACGTTCGACACCGAGGTGCGCGGCTCTGCTTTTGCCACCACTGAGATTCCAGCGGTCGCCTTGCCTGCGGGCACAAAGGCCGAAGTCTATGCCCAAGGCGGCTATGTCAGCGGCGATAACTCCGTCGCCTTTGTCGACGGCCAATTGGCGGTGACGCGTGAGGTGGCCAAATTCGATCTTGCTAAGCCGCAGTCTGCCCGCATTAGCGTGGGTGGCGGCGTATGGGCCGGGTACCAGGGGGCTGGGCAAGCGGCAGACATCCACCGGGTCGATCTGGGGCCAACCGCGCGGCTTGATGTGCGGATTGGTGAGGTGCCAGCTCGTCTTTCGGTTGACTGGCGAGAGCGGGTGTCTGGCGATGCTGCGCCGTCCTCAGGCGTTGCTGTGACCATTTCCACTCGGTTCTAAGCGAGGCTTCGCCGCAACCCCTTCATGAATAACGGGGTTTGCGCTCAGCATTGTCTTTAATCCATCCGCTTGCTGGGCTACGCCGCTGCTATGGATGTGTACCTGCCCATAGCCAATCTGTCAGTGAACGGTTTTTACATCGTCATGTTGGGCGGGCTGACGGGTATTCTCTCTGGCCTATTTGGAGTTGGCGGCGGGTTTCTTACCACACCATTGCTGATTTTTTACGGCATTCCGCCAACGGTCGCGGCGGCCTCTGCTGCGACGCAGGTAACTGGTGCCAGCGTGTCTGGCGTGCTCGCTCATCGTAAACGGAACGGCGTGGATTACCGCATGGGCCTGGTGATGGTCGGCGGCGGTATCGTCGGCGCGCTGATCGGCGCTTTGCTGTTCCGTTTGCTGCAATCCATTGGCCAGATCGATGTTGTGATCAACGTGCTTTATGTAGTGATGCTGGGCACCATCGGCGGGCTGATGGCGCGCGAGGCGGTTGAGGCTCTATGGCCGCGCAAGGGCGCGACAAAGCAACCGCGCAAACGCCGCCACCACCCTCTGGTTGCCAATTTACCAATGCGCTGGCGGTTCTATCGCAGCGGCCTCTATATCTCCCCGCTCGCCCCGCTCATCCTCGGCGTGCTGGTGGGTATCCTCACCATGCTAATGGGCGTGGGTGGGGGCTTCATTTTGGTGCCAGCCATGCTCTACCTCTTGGGGATGAGCGGCAATGTGGTGGTGGGAACCTCACTGTTCCAAATCCTGTTTGTGACGATGGTGACGACCATGACCCATGCACTGACCACCAAAGCGGTGGACATCGTCTTGGCGGGGCTATTGCTGCTCGGCTCAGTGATGGGCGCGCAATTTGGCACCCAGATCGCGCTTAAGGCTAAGCCTGAGCTGCTGCGTCTGATCCTGGCCGGAATCGTGATCCTTGTGGCGCTGCGCATGCTCTATGGATTGGGCATTGAGCCTGACGAGATTTACACGGTGAGCCCGCTATGATGGCGGCGGTGCGCCTTGCATTCCTGGGCCTTGCAGCGATCTTCTTGAGCGCTCAGCGAGAGCCAATTTTGGTGCCTGAGGTCAGTCAAAAGCGGGTGGAGGTTCGCCAAGGTTTTACGGGGGCTGATCTGCTGCTTTACGGTGCGATTGTTGATCCAGCGGGCCCTGCGCGCGGCACCGAATATGATATTGTCGTTGTGCTGAAAGGCCCCGCAGAGGCGATCCGGCTGCGCGAGAAAGAGCGCATCGCTGGGATTTGGATGAACGCGGAAAGCACCGATTTTCGCTCCGCACCGGCGTTTTTCGCGGTGGCTTCATCCCGCCCGATCCCCGAAATCGTCGATGAGCGAACCGCCGCAATCTATGAGCTTGGGACGAGTTTTATTCAGCTCAGCCCCTCCGGCCAGATTGAGCCGGAAACGCAGACCCGCTTTTCCGATGGCCTTGTTGATATGCGCAGGCGGTTGGGCCTCTACAAAGAGGATATGAACGGCGTCAGGATCACGGAGAAAGTGCTGTATCAAGCGCGGATCAATCTCCCCTCCAATGTGACGACAGGCCAATACACAGCGGAAACCTTTGCGATTGCCAACGGGCGGGTGCTTGCCAGCGCGACTGCGCCGATTTCGGTCGAAAAGGTCGGGCTTGAAGGACGGGTCGTAAACGCAGCCAATCGCTGGGCATTACTCTATGGGCTGGGTGCAATTGCGCTGTCGGTGTTCATGGGATGGTTCGCCGGCCGGGTGTTCGCAAAGGTTTAAGCCGTTGTGCCGCGCGGTCCATCGCGCAGCTTTTCATGCAGTCTTGACGCGATCTTAACCTCAATCTGAGTATGGGTGACCCCAGATAATTTTGGGGAAAGTGTGATCTCATGACAGATATGAGCAATCCGGGTTTTGGTCGTTCGCAAGAAAGTGGTGCACGTGCAACCGATGGCGCCAATGATGCAGTCGCGGGGATGCATGCCGCAACCAGCGCGCCTGCACCAGCTACTGCACCCGCGCCAGCGCCCGAGGCAACGCCTTCGCCCGCTCCAGTTCCGCAGCCCGCTGCTGCGGGTCAGCCAACCTCGCTGTCGGCTGCTGAGCAGAAGTCGCACGAAAATGCCAAGCAACCCATCGGCGTGGTCCTAGAGATTTCCGGTGCTGGCTCCCAGGTCGCCATCGATCTCCAACGCCTCGCTGAATGTATGGAAGACGCCGATCCTTCTATCGCGCTCGCTGGCCAAGTTGGTAGCCAGATCAAGATCCGTGTGGGCGATGCATGGCTGCTGGCCAATGTGCGTGACCAGCGCAAGGATCGCCGCAACGACAAAGGCATCACCGCAAACATCGACTTCCTCGGCGAGGGCCAGGAAGAGAAGCTGACGGGCCGTATCCATGGCTTCCGCCGTGGTGTGACGCGCTATCCGGTCCCTGGCGCGCTGGTCTATCCGGCGACGACCGAAGACTTGAAGCAGATCTACGCCAGCGATGGCCGCGCCAACATCACAATCGGCACCGTCTATCCGACTAAGGATATCCGCGCCGGCATGTATATCGACGCGATGCTGGGCAAGCACTTCGCGCTGCTGGGCTCTACCGGTACCGGTAAATCCACCAGCGCTGCGCTCATCCTGCACCGCATTTGTGAGGCCGCGCCTCAGGGTCACATCGTCATGATTGACCCTCACGGCGAGTATTCCGCAGCCTTCCGTCAAACCGGCCACATCCTCGATGTGTCGAACCTGCAAATGCCGTATTGGCTGATGAACTTCGAGGAGCATTGCGAAGTTCTCCTCACCAGCGATGGCAACGAACGCCAGGTCGATTCTGACATTCTCGCCAAGTGCTTGCTGCATGCGCGCTCCAAGAACCGTTTGGCCGAGACAATGGGCAAGATCACCACAGATTCCCCGATCCCGTACCTGCTGTCCGACCTCGCGACCAAGCTGCAGGACGAAATGGGCAAGCTCGACAAGGCCACATCCTCTGCGCCCTACATGCGGATCAAGGGCAAGCTCGACGAACTCAAAGCTGATCCACGCTATCAGTTCATGTTCTCCGGCATGCTAGTTGGCGACACGATGGCGGACTTCATCGCCAAGGTGTTCCGCATGCCCGGCGATGGTAAGCCGATCTCGATCATCGACGTCTCGGGCGTCCCATCAGACATCACCTCGACCGTGGTTGCCGTTCTCAGCCGCCTCGTGTTCGACTTTGCGATCTGGGGCCGCGAGGAGAAGACCCGCCCGATCCTGCTCGTGTGCGAGGAGGCTCACCGCTATGTTCCAAACGAGAAGAACTCGGACGGCTCATCGGTTGCCAGCATCCTTGGCCGGATCGCGAAAGAGGGCCGGAAATACGGCATCAGCCTGGGCCTCATCACCCAGCGCCCATCCGACCTTGCCGAAGGCGTGTTGTCACAATGCGGCACCATCCTTTCCATGCGTCTCAACAACGACCGCGACCAAGCCTTCGTGAAGGCCGCCATGCCGGAAGGCGCGCGCGGCTTCCTTGATTCCATCCCCGCCTTGCGCAACCGCGAGGTGATCATCTGCGGCGAGGGTGTCGCGATCCCGATCCGCGTGAGCTTCGACAACCTCGAAGAGAGCAAGCGTCCCGCATCCGAAGACCCGAGCTTTGTTGAGCTGTGGTCCGAAGGCGGCGGCGAGGAAGAGGTCGTGAGCCGCGTCGTCCAGCGCTGGCGTTCTCAAGGTTAGCGATTCTTGTGTTCCGCACGCTACCCAGCGTGCGATATCCTCGCTCATGCGACCTAAAGGTCGCATCGCTGCGGACGGCCACTTGGCCGTGCGGCGCTGCGCGCCGTGCTCCGCGACCAAGCCAGATGGATGGCGCAGTTTCGAAGCCGCTAGGGTTCGCAAGCGTGACCGCGCGCCGCGGCTTATGCCGCGAAAGCCAAGCGGGCCGGATGGCCCGCGCCCGGCGCTTGAGGGTGCAAGCAAGCTACGTACCCCTTTCATCACCGTACAGGTGGATGTGCAGCCGGTCTGACATGCGAAAGCCATGTTTTAGGCACAGCGGGCTGAGCCATTCCTCGCGCGCTCGCAGCGTTTCGCTGTCGGTACCTTCTGGCATCAGGAAGACGTGGCCGGGTTTGAACATGTAGCGCCGCTGTAGCTCCAGCACCTCCTCCACATCCTCTGGCGAAGCGATCACGAACTTGAAGTAGGCCCTCGGATCGCACGCGTAGAAGTCGAGCCGCTCCGGGATCAGCGCTTGGCTTCCCTCATTGCCCGAATGCGCGAGCTTGGGGCTGACGTTGTACTGATCAACGCGAATGTCGACATGAGACGGCGCTTTGGTCGTGCCATTGGTCTCGATCTCGATCTCCATATCCGGGATCAGCGCCATCAGATCGGCTAGCGCCGCGCCTTGGAGCAGCGGCTCTCCGCCCGTGATAACCAGCCGCTTCTGCCCCAGCGCCAGGATGCGCGCCGCGACGTCCGCTACCTCTAACGTCACCTGATTGGCCTTGCGCTCGAACGCGATACCACGTCGGTGCGGGCGGCTCTCGTCCCAGCGCCAGGTGTAGGCCGTGTCGCACCATGTACAGGCGAGGTTGCAGCGCGAGAGCCGCATGAACGCCACCGGGGTGCCGACGCTCGGCCCCTCGCCTTGCAGAGAGGCGAAGATCTCCGGCCCGCCGCCATCCGCCACCGCACCGTCTGTTGCCAGCACCAGCTTCATGGTCGAGCGCTTTCTGTTGTGAGTGACCGAGCCGCCCGCGCCCTCCACCCTTCCACCCGGATGGTATCCCGGTAGGCTCCGGGTGGAAGGGTGGAGGGCGCGGGTGGCTTGGCCCCACTCAGTTCATCGCTCCTAGTGCACGCTTGGAACACCTGGAACACAGTCCTAGCGCCAAAAACCAATCGATCACAGGTGTGGGCATTAATCGGTTTTATCGATTGAAGCGGAAGGGATGCAGCATGGTCCATAACCCGAACCTTTCGCATATCCCGGTAGCGTAGGAAACTATGGAAGAGTGTTTCGTTCGGCAGCCCATTCGAAAATTGGAGATTCTGAGCGAGCGACCATTTGCCGGCCGAAAGCCCAATTTCATGATTTCGCACCCGTCCAAACAAAGCCAAGCGCCGAACAAAAATCAGAAAACGAGGCGTTGCAAGTTGTGCAACGCGCCTTTCCCTCTCTGCGATGGCAAGTCTCAGAGATTTATATGATCTATGTCTCGTCAAGCGGCCTTGCCGCCTGACCCTCTCCCAAACTTTCGCTGGAGGCGCTATTGCGTCTCCAGCATCTTTCCAGCCCGAATGCTCTGGCGCTCTTTCTCTGTCTCACTCACAAGCCAGGAACGAAAGCGCTCAATCGCGTGCACACTGCCCGATGCTGGCCGTATCGCGACCACATAACTGCAGGACGTAGGCACATATTCGCCAAATGGCCGCACCAGACCCGCTGGGTCGCCGTAAAACGTCACCATGTCTTCCAGAACGAGCGCCAATCCAAGCCCGCTTCGCGCGGCAGCAATCAATAGACGCCCGTCGTCAAATTTATCGATCTTAAGATCAAGATCATCTGTCAGCCCAATCTCGCTCTTCCAGTCTTCCAGAATGTGGGGCAAATCCCGATGGACTAGAATTGGCGTGGATCTGAGAGCCTTTTTCAGCCCATCTCGGCTATCGACCAGCCCTTCTCGAGCCACAAGGAACGCTCCTTGAGGTCGCAACACTTCAACCTCCACCGGTTCCGCGCCTTCTTCCGCGAAGAAGATGATCATATCCAGACTCTCTCCAAGCTTCTCAACCGGCGAACCAGATGTGTCGAGTTGGAGATTGATGTCAGGATTGCTCTTTCGAAATGCTTCCAATCGCGGGATCAGCCAAGCGGTCGCGAACGACGTCGGCACACCAACTGCCAAACTCTTACTCTT
Organism: Erythrobacter sp. S249; assembly: GCF_057364975.1. Lineage (NCBI taxonomy): Bacteria > Pseudomonadati > Pseudomonadota > Alphaproteobacteria > Sphingomonadales > Erythrobacteraceae > Erythrobacter > Erythrobacter sp. S249. The sequence continues at coordinate 2,495,497 of NZ_CP200287.1, forward strand.
GATTGGACCACGCTGTTCGAAAGCGGCCAGTATCTCGTCAAAAGGCTTTTCAATCTCCGCCAAAAGACGGCGCCCCTCCTGATTAAGCCGGTACTCATTCCCTCGACGAATGAAAAGCGGGCAACCCGTATGCTGCTCGAGTTTTTGAACGCGGCGACTTAAGGCAGAAACCGAAAGGTTGAGATCGAGCGATGCGCGCCGCAGCGAACCTGATCGCGCCGCAGCGACAAAAGCTTCTAAACTTCCAGTGGGCGGCAGGCGACGAATGAGTAGCTCCTTTGTTTGCTTCGTTTACATGCACCACAATGCTGCAGTGCACAACACTTTGCTCACCGAAGACCCCAAAGGCAATCGTCGAAATACCAATACTTTCAATACCTTTAGGGCGTTTCCAATTTTGCAATTTGGTATTGCCTCCTTTGCGATGGAACGGAAATCCGGGCTGGGTATACTGCAGTGCAGCATAAAGGAGGCTAGCATGACAAAATTAATGACCGCGTTTTCAGCCGTATTTCTCGCCGTTGCGATGCCAAATGTCGCTCAAGCCGAAGAGGTGGTTGAATTTGCGTTGAAAGAGAGTGAACTGACCACTCCGACCAAGCGTGAATTGCTACTGGCTCGCATCAAGTCCGAAGCTTTTCTTTCGTGCAAAAGTGCGGCGCTTGATATGCCACAGGCCGCCATCGAGCGTTGCGCAAATGATCTTGCCGATCAATTCGTCGCGGCAATCGCTCACCCTGATCTTTCGCTTCTGTCCAAGCAAGATCCGAAACCGGTATTTCGGGCGGCACGCCGCTAATTTTTTCGGTCAAACTGCGACTAACTCCGGCAAGCTATGCCTTGTCGGAGTTAGTCGTGTCTAAGATCCCAATTTACAGAGTACGGTTGCGTCTGAGCCCATTTGTTTGCCGATCGCTCGCTTCCCTCGAATAGGAGCGTTGGTCATTGGCCACACGCATTTGCCAATCAACGAGTGGCTCTGGCGAACGTTCGTCTTACAAAACCGTCACCCATAACCACTTCCTAGCGCCTGCCTGAAACCAGCTAGCATCGTGGTTCTGTAGGCATGTCGCGAAGCAGGAACCTACCCCAGCCGCGCTAGCGCCGCCATCAGCCGCTCTGCCTCTGCCGAGTGATGCGCGAAGTCGGCTTTGGCCTTCTCCACCGCTTCGGGCTTGGCGCGTTCGACAAAGTTCGCATTGCCCAGGCGGCCTTCGAGAGATTTTGCCTCTTTCTGGCTCGCTGCGAGCGCTTTTTCGAGCCGCGCTTTTTCCTCGGCGATATCGATGATCCCTTCTAGCGGGATCACGAAGACGTCGCTGCCTGCGGTCACTTGCATGGCCGGGCCATCGGGCGCCTCGCCCAGGGTCACCGGGGTCAGGCGGGCGAGCCGTTCGATCGCGGCGCTGCTGCGCTCGATTGTGCTGCTGGCGAGCTCTGATGCGCTTGGCAGGAACGCCGCCAGTTTCGCGCCGGGGGCAATGCCTAGCTCGTTTTTGGCGCTGCGGACATTGCTGGTGAGCTCGATCACCCAGTCAATCGCTTGCGTCGCAGGCTTGCTGACATGGCTGCGCGGATCGGGCCATTTGGCGGTGATGATCGGATATTCGCTGCGATCGTTACCGTTGAGCGCGCCTTGCGCGTGCCACAGCTCTTCCGTGATAAACGGCATAAACGGGTGCAGCATGACGAGGATTTGATCGAGCGCCCACCCGGCAACTTCGCGGGTTTCGGCGGCTGCCGTCTCGCTTGCGCCTTCGGCGAAGACCGGCTTGATCAACTCCAGATACCAATCGCAAAAGCGCGACCAGGTGAATTGATAGATCGTGTTCGCCGCCGCATCGAAACGCAGATCGGCCATCGCCGCGTCCAGCGCCTCTACGGTCTGCTGAACCTCTCCAATGATCCATTGGTTCGCCGCCAGCCGCGCCTCTGGAGCGGCCAGAGTGCTGGATGCACCAATGCCATTGGACTGGCAGAAACGCGTCGCATTCCAGAGCTTTGTCGCGAAATTGCGATATCCTTTGACCCGCTCATTATCCATTTTGATATCGCGGCCCTGGCTTTCCATCGCCGCCATGAAGAAACGCAGCGCATCCGCGCCAAATTCGTCAATCAGGCCGAGCGGATCGACGACATTGCCCTTCGACTTGGACATTTTCGCGCCGTCGGCTGCGCGGACCAGGCCGTGCAAATACAGCTTGGGCCAGGGCGCTTTGCCCATATTGTACTGCCCCATCATCATCATCCGCGCGTCCCAGAAGAACAGGATGTCAAAGCCGCTGATCAGCAGATTATTGGGGAAGTGCTTTTCGAGCAGATTGGTCTCGTTGGGCCAGCCGAGTGTAGCAAAAGGCCACAGCGCGGATGAGAACCAAGTGTCGAGGACGTCTGGGTCTTGATTGAAGAGCAACGACTCTTCGCCCGGAATATCATTGGGATCGCATAGGATGGCTTTGCGCTTACTATCTTCAATCACCGAGATGGGCATCTTGTTGCCGTAGTATTCAAGTGCGTCCTCAATGGCGTCTGTCTCGGCACTGGCGACAAACGCTTTCATCGCATCCGAGTTATCTAGGTCTTGGCGAAGCGTGCCGTCGTCCTGCAACTTCGGCCCAAACCAAGCCGGAATCCGGTGGCCCCACCATAGCTGGCGCGAAACGCACCATGGCTGGATGTTCTCCATCCAGTTGAAGAAGGTTTTCTCCCAGCTTTGCGGGATTATTTCGATTTCGCCCGATTTTACCTGCTCAATCGGTTTCGCGGCGAGTTTTTCCGCATCGACATACCATTGATCGGTCAGCCATGGCTCAATTACCACGCCGCCGCGGTCGCCAAAGGGTGTTGCAATGGTGCGCGGTTCGGCGTCGAGTTCTTGCTCCTCGCCCTTTTTGGTCTTGGCGATATGCGGGATGAGGAAGCCTTGCTCTTTCAGCCGCTCGATTACCAATTCGCGTGCGCCCGGCGTGCCCCCATCTTCTTTGGCTCGCTTGAAGCGGTGCAGGCCGAGGAATTCCTCTGGGACCAGCCCGTCGGAGGTCTGACAAACATTCGCATCGCCATCGAGCATGTTGAGCATATCGCCCGCCGCAATCCCGGCGCGCTTGCCAACCTCAAAGTCATTAAAGTCGTGGCCCGGCGTGATCTTCACCGCGCCGCTGCCCAGCTCTGGATCGGCGTGTTCATCGGCGACAATCGGCACTTTGCGGCCCGTGATCGGCAGGACGACATGCTTGCCAACGACGCTGGCATAGCGCTCATCCGTAGGGTGGACGGCGACGGCCATATCGGCCAGCATCGTCTCGGGCCGCGTCGTCGCAACCTCGATGTAGTCGCGGCCATCAGCCAGCGTTACGCCATCCTCCAGCGGATATTTGAAGTGCCAGAAACTGCCCTTCAGGTCCTGCGTCTCAACCTCAAGATCCGAAATCGCGGTCTTCAGCTTCGGGTCCCAATTGACCAGCCGTTTGTCGCGGTAAATCAGGCCATCATTGTAAAGGTCAACGAAGGTCTTGAGCACGGCCTTGGTGAAATGCTCGTCCATCGTGAATTGCTCTCGCGACCAATCCATTGAGCAGCCCAACCGGCGCAGCTGGCCAGTGATGGCGCCGCCACTCTCGGCCTTCCACTCCCAGACTTTCTCGACGAATTCCTCGCGCGAATAATTGGTGCGTTTGTCCTGGCGTTCCTCCATCTGGCGTTCGACCACCATTTGCGTAGCGATCCCGGCGTGATCCATGCCGACCACCCACAGTGCGTCTTTACCGCGCAGCCGTTCATAACGGATCACAATGTCTTGCAACGTGTTGTCGAGCGCATGGCCGATATGCAGCGATCCGGTGACGTTTGGCGGCGGGTTCACGATGGTGAAGGGTTCCGCGTCCGGACGCTCTGGCCGGAACAGGCCTTTCTCTTCCCAATGCTGATACCAGCGCGCCTCAATATCGGCGGGGCTAAAGGTGGTGGGTAGTTGGTCGGTCATTTTGGCTTTGTGCTCGCGTATGCTCGCGGCCGTAGCCTCCCACGCCCTCCGCCCTACCACCCGGAATATGTCCCGGTAGGTTCCGGGCGTGAGGGCGGAGGGCGTGGGAGGCTACGGACCTCAGAAAAAATCACCCACTCCAATACAGCCGTCATGCTGCGACGCAACGGAGAGTTTCGCCTGCGCAGAAACAGATGGCTTGTGGTGCGCGAAATTTGTCCGCATAGCCTCAACCATGGATGGGGCCGCGCAACTCTCTGTGACCGAGGACGAGGCCGGGCGCATCGCGTTGGCGCTCGAGGGTCCCTTGCTCGTATCCACCGTCGGCCCGCTCGACCGGGAACTGAATAGCCTCTCGCAAGAAATCACAACGATTGACCTGTCCGGCGTTGAAGAAATCGACACCATTGGCGCCTGGGTGATGTGCCGCCTGGCCGCCCGCAATGATGCTGAAATCGTTGGTGCGAACGAACGGGCCAAGCGCCTGCTTGATGCGGTCGAGACCGCAGGCAGCGATGCTGATATCACCCCGCCGCGCGTGCCCGTGTGGGAACGCGTGCCCGAGGCGATGGGTGAGCTGGTCTATGACATGCGCACCGGGATCATCGGCGTTGTCGGCTTCCTTGGCCGGGTTTTAATCGCTGCAGGCCGGCTGATGCGCCATCCCAGCCGTTTTCCGATGAAGGCGATGGTGCGCCAGATGGAGCTGGTTGGCGTTTCCGCTCTGCCGATCATTGGCTTGATGAGCTTTCTCATCGGTATTGTGATCGCTCAGCAAGGCGCGGTGCAGCTCGAACAATTTGGCGCAGAGGCGCTGACTGTGAACCTCGTTGGCCGCATTACTCTGCGAGAGCTGGGCGTGCTGATGACCGCGATTATGGTTGCGGGCCGCTCTGGCAGCGCCTTTGCCGCGCAGATCGGGACGATGAAACTGACCGAAGAGGTCGATGCCATGCGCACCATAGGCATTTCCCCGGCAGAGGTGCTGGTCATCCCGCGCATTCTTGCATCGACATTTATGATGGTGCTGCTGGGCTTCTATGCCTCGATCGTCGCGATCATCGGCGGCGCGGTGGTTGGCCAGGTCGCGCTCGGTATTCCGTTCTTCACCTTCCTGGAGCGTATTCAGGAAGTTGTGCCGACCTATGACCTATGGGTCGGCCTGATCAAAGCGCCGGTGTTCGGCCTGATCATCGGCCTAGCGGGCTGTTATCACGGCATGCGCGTCTCCGGGAATTCTGAGCAAGTCGGGCTGCGCACCACTATGGCGGTGGTTTCTGCAATCTTTGCGGTCATCGTGCTCGATGCGTTTTTCGCCGTGTTCTTTACCGAAATTGGCTGGGGGTGAGGATGGAAGACACGCTCCACCCACGTTTCAGCGGCAACCCTCCGATTGTGGTTCAGGGGCTGGAAAACCGTTTCGGCGATTTCTCCGTACATGAAGACCTGTCGCTGGAGGTTCGCGAGGGTGAGATCCTGGGTGTGGTGGGCGGCTCTGGCACCGGCAAATCGGTGCTGATGCGCTCGATCATTGGTCTGCAAATTCCCACCGCTGGCGATATTTCGGTGTTTGGCCGCAAGATCACCGGCATTGATCCGGATCAAGATCTTGGCGTGCGCAACCGCTGGGGCGTGATGTTCCAAGGCGGGGCGCTATTCTCGACGCTGACCGTGGGTGAGAACGTGGAAGTGCCGCTGAAGAAGTTCTTCCCTGACATTGAAGACGAGCTGCGGCGCGAGATCGCGCGGTACAAGGTGCTGCTGTCGGGTCTTCCCGAAGACGCCATCGCCAAATTCCCATCAGAGCTGTCTGGCGGCATGAAGAAACGCGCCGGCCTGGCCCGTGCGCTGGCGCTCGATCCAGAGCTGCTCTTCCTTGATGAGCCAACCGCTGGCCTTGATCCCATCGGAGCGGCGGCTTTTGACAGCTTGACCAAGGAATTGAAGGAAACGCTGGGCCTCACGGTATTCCTGATCACCCACGATCTCGACACTCTGTACGAGATTTGTGACCGGGTCGCCGTGCTCGCCGACAAGCAAGTGGTGGCCGTGGGCACGATCCCGGAATTGCTCGAAACCGGGCACCCGTGGATCCTCGAGTATTTCAACGGCCCGCGTGGGCGCGCCGCATTATCAACGCATCAACGCGGCGAGCAGGGGTAGACAGATGGACAAGTCCATAGACAAGTCCTGCGATGGACAGGCATAGGTAGGGCAATGGAAACACGGGCCAATCACCTTTGGGTAGGAGCTGTGACGTTGGTGCTGCTGGCGGCGCTGGCGGCGTTTATCGTTTGGATCGCGCGGCTGGGGCAGGGCGAACAGAACGAATATGATATTTTCTATAACCAGTCTGTCTCTGGCCTCGCCAATGGCAGCCAGGTTTCCTACGCTGGCGTTCCCGTCGGCCAAGTGCGCGAAATCGCGCTGTCACAAGAAGACCCTGAGTTTGTCCGTGTCCGTATCCGCGTAAAACAAGACGTGCCTATTCTGGTCGGGACCGAGGCCAGCATCGAGGCCAGCTTTACCGGCGTTTCAACGATCCTGCTGGATGGCGCGCGCAAGGATGCACCCGAAATCACGTGTGAGACCACCGCCTGCCCCGAAGGCGCGCCGGTGATCCCACCGGGCCGGGGCGGCTTTGGCGAGATTGTCGCCAACGCGCCGCTGCTGCTGGAGCGCTTGGCGACTTTGACGGAGCAGCTGAACACCATTCTGGGCCCTGACAATCAGGAGCAAATCTCTGGCATTTTGGCCAACACCAATCGCCTGTCGGGCGAGCTTGCCAATGCCGCACCGCGGCTGGAGGGCACGTTTACCGAGCTTGAGGTTGCTTTGCGCGAAGCGGGCGAGGCGCTCGATGCTTTTGAGCAGATCACCGAATCGACCAATGTCCTGATCAATCAAGAGGGCACCGCGCTGTCGAAAGAGCTGCGCGGCACGCTCGCCTCGGCCAATCTGGCGGCGGCAGAGCTGGCAAAAACACTGGAAGACACACGGCCCGCCGCGCGGCAATTGCGCGAGAGCACCATTCCGAGCGCTGAGGCGACGCTGCAAGATTTGCGCGCGACCAGCCGGGCGCTGCGCAATGTCACTGAAAAGCTCGACAATCAGGGCGCAGGCGCGCTGCTACAGGGTCAGACTTTACCGGATTACGAGCCATGAGAGGGCCGCTCACTATGAACCGTTCATCTGCGCGTTCCGCCGCATTTAAGGCCTTGAAACTGGCTGTTATCGCGCCGCTGGCCATCGGCCTTTCCGCCTGCGTCAGCCTTGGCTCAGAGCCGCCGGAAAGCCTGCTGACCTTGACGCCGACCGCATCAGTGGCTGCTGGCCAAGGAGGCCCGATCGTCAACGATGACGCGATCTTTGTCGCGACGCCAGAGGTGCCCGCTCGCCTTGATGTCACTCGCATTCCGGTGCGGGTCAGCGAAACCGAGGTTGCCTATTTGCAAGACGCCTTCTGGGTCGAAAAACCAGCGCGGCTGTTTCGCCGCTTGATTGGCGAAACCTTGCGTTCGCGCTCTGGCGGCCGCGTGCTGGTGCTCGATACAGATGATGCTCCTTTGGACGCGAAGGTGGCCATTCGCGGGACTTTACGAGAGTTCGGCTATGACGCTGCGCGCTCCGCCGTTGTGGTGCGCTATGATGCGATCATCTCGCAGGACCGGGGCGCTGAGGATAGCGCGTTTGTCACGCGCCGATTTGAAGCGGTGGAGGAGGGCGTGATCGCCGAACCCGCAGCGGTCGGGCAGGCGCTGAACCGCGCGGCGAACCGTGTGGCTCAGGAATTGGCGGATACTTTGGTCAATCCTGCGAGCGCATCGTCCACTCAGCCAGAGTGAGCCATTAGCCGCGCGCTAATGTGATAAACTGATGCGCGGCGAGGAAGTCCATGCGGCGTTTGGCGCGGCGTTCTTCCGCCTCTTCATCGCGGCCCCATAGATCGGCCTGCCACAGCTCCTCGAGGCACACTGCATCCCATAGGCTGTCCGCATCCGCACCCGGCTCGCTCGCCAGAACGGCGGTGATCAGCGAGGACGCCAAAGATGCCATCGCCTCCAGCCCGGCCAATGCAAATGCGCTTTTCCCTTCGATCCGGGCGCGCAAAGCGGCGAGCGCCGCCTCGCTTTGCGGCTTGTGAACGATGCCGCTGACCCGGGTGAAGGTGAAGCCGCCCGCCTCTTCCAAAGGCTGAAGCAGCGGCTCCCACACCTCTTGCTGGCGCGCGAACAAAGCGTCCTCTGGGTCGGCTCGGTAACACAGAGTGTCGGTCTCGCCGTAATTTAGCAGCTTGGTTATCACCTCGCCGCGCGTGCTCTCGACCACATCGAGCGCGTAATCGGCCATATCGCGGTAGACGAACTTGCTGGTGTCGAGCTTTTCGCCTTGCTCGTCCCATTCGGTCGCCATCGCCTCGGCCAGCGCCTTGCTGGGCACGGCTTGAGGCGCGCCGCGGACGGTTTTTATGCCCCGGCCATCCAGCGTCACTTGCCAGCCCGCGCCGTCATCCAGCTGGGTCACCGCAACCTGCTTGTAGAACCGCTTCACTCTTTCGGGCCCTTCCAATGGCGCACCAAAGCATAGGGACCGAAAAGAAAGGTGAGTAGTCCCGCCACGCTGATGACGTAGCCGAGCCAGTCGGGATAGCCCTCAACCACGCCGCGCGTCATCGCAATGCCCAGCATAACCGCGCCAATGCCTATGAAGCGCGCGCCGCTCATTATGGCGACGCGCTGTTTGGCTTGTTGTTCCTTATCAATCGGCGGCTGGTCCGTCATAGCAGCGCCTCCAGCTCGCCAACCTCCGCCGCGATGCCCGCTGCGCCAGCCTCGGTCAGCTCATGCGGCTCGTGATAGCCCCAGGCGACGCCAATGCTGCGGATGTTCGCCTCGGCGGCCATCATGATGTCGAAAGTGGTGTCGCCGATCATCACTGTGTCTTGCGGACGCGCGCCGGCTTCAAAAACGGCGGCCTCCAGCATGGCGGGATGCGGTTTTGACGGGTGCCGGTCGGCGGTTTGCAGCGAGACGAAATGTCCGCGAATATTGTGCGCGGCCAGCACCGCTTCTAGCCCGCGATCCGATTTGCCGGTCGCCACGGCCAGCTGCCAGCCGTCATCGCGCAGGCGGTCCAGCAGGTCGGCGATGCCATCATACAGCGGCTCGTGCAGCAGACCCTCTTGGCGGCGCGCGAAATAGGCGCTTTTGTAATACTCGACGACATTCTTCACATCGTCATCGGGAATTCCGGGTACGAGATTGCGGATAGCAACCGGCAGGCTGAGGCCGACGATGCGGCGCACGTCATTGCGCGGCGGCGGGGTCAGCTTGGCGCGCTCAAACGCCTGCTGCATCGTGTCGCAGATGTCCGCTTGGCCATCGACCAAAGTGCCATCGCAATCGAACACCGCGAGCTTGCCTGCGCCGGCGCTCATTTGCGCTTACCTGCGGGTTTGCCATTGGGCTTGCCAGAGCGCTTGAGCGGTTTGCGTTTCTTGCCCTTGGGATCTCCGCCGGTATTCCCGCGCGTGCCAGCGGTGCGCGTCTTGCGTTCGCCCCGGCGTTCCTTGCGGTATTTCTTGGCGTATTGGCGCGCGACCTGTTTCTTTTCGGCCTTGGTCTTTTCTGGCGCAAGATCGAGGTTCGGATCGGCATTGCTGGCGTTTTCGTCAAAGCCGAGCGCTTCCATACTGGCCGCGAAATGCTCTGGCAGATCGGCGACCACGTCCAGGCGTCCGCCACCGGTTTCCTTACCCTTGTCGCTCTTGTCGCCAGTGGTCCCGCGGCCCGGCTCTGAGATAATCAGGCGCCGCGCGTGTAGGTGCATCTTGCGGCTGATCGCGCCGGTCAGAAACGCGTCCTGCCCGCCATATTTGCCGTCGCCCACAATCGGATTGCCAATCGCGGCCATGTGCACGCGCAGCTGGTGGGTGCGCCCGGTCAGCGGCTCCAACTCAACCCAGGCGGTGCGATTGCCGGCCCGCTCCACGACGCGGTAACGGGTCTTGGCCGGTTGGCCGTCTTCCTCGTCGACATGCATTTTCTCCCCGCCAGAGCCGGGCTGCTTGGCGAGCGGCGCGTCGATCGTGCCTTGCGAAACTTCTGGAATACCGACCACTAGCGCCCAGTAAACCTTGCGCGCGCTGCGCCCGGAAAACCGCTTGGAATAGCTTGCCGCTGCTCCCGGAGTGCGGGCGACCAGCAGTACGCCAGAGGTGTCTTTATCGAGCCGGTGGACGAGGCGCGGGCGCACCCCGGCGTTGTACTCGCCCTCTGCGGGCACAAACGCGTCGAGCAAGCCGTCGATATGCTTGTGCGTCTTGCTGCCGCCTTGGGTTGCGAGGCCCGGCGGCTTGTTAAAGACAATCGCGGTCTTGGTCTCGCGGATCACCATATCGCGCGCTTCTTGAATTTCTTCCTCGGTCAGCTCGCGGCGCTGGCGCGGTCCGCGCTCTTTCTGCTCGCCGCCCGGCGGCACGCGCAGCATTTGTCCTTCGCTCAACCGGTCCTCAGGCTTCGCGCGTTTGCCATCGACCCGGATTTGCCCGGTTCGCGCCCAGCGCGACACAGTGGCAAAGCCGATCTGCGGCAAATTGCGCTTAAACCAGCGATCAAGACGGATCCCATCGTCATCCTCGCCAACGGTGAACTGGCGCACGTTCTTGTCCGCGCCAGTGCCGTTTTCTGCGTCAGAATTGCTCATGGGGCACCCCGCATAATGATAAGGCCTGCATAAAGCGCCGCGACGCCCGCCAAAACAGAGATCAGCGCATAGCCGATCGCAAGGCCTGCCTGTCCGCGCTCAATCATCTGCAGCATTTCCAAGCTAAACGCGCTGAAAGTGGTGAACCCGCCGAGCAGGCCGACACCCAGCAGCAAACGCATACCTTCGCTCGCCCCGCCATGGCGGGCCAGCCAGCCGAACAGCACGCCCATCGCCAGGCTGCCCAGCACATTTGCGGTCAACGTCGCCCACGGAAACGTGCCGGGCACGCCAAGGAAATGCGCAAAGCCGCGGCCCAATTGATAGCGCGCAGCAGCGCCCACAGCGCCGCCAAGCGCAACCGTGGACGTGGCCATGAAAGGAGAAAGTGTGGCAGACATTGCGAGGCTCTTAGACGGGGCGGCCGCATTCGTCATCTGCGCAATGCCAGCAGGCGCGATTTTATTCTCCGCTGCAAGTTTGCTACTCTGCTCAGCCTCTGGAGGGGAGAACACATATGGCAACGCCCGATCAACAGCTCGCGACGATGATCGCCAACATTCCTGAAAAGACCGGCAAGTCGCTGCAGGATTGGATCGATATCATCAATGGCTCTGGCCTGACGAAGCATGGCGAGATCATGAGCCTGCTCAAAAACGAGCACGGCGTCTCGCATGGATTTGCCAATCTGCTGGTCGCAAAATCGAAGGAAACCGGCGAAGAGGTGGACCTGGTCGCGGAGCAATATTCCGGCGGCAAAGCGGGGCTGCGGAGCATTCACGATATGATTGTGCTCTATGCCAATGCGCTGGGCGGCGATGTGGAGGTAGCGCCCAAAAAGTCGAGCGTTAGCCTGCGCCGGGCCAAGCAATTTGCGCTGATCACTCCGGCGACCAAGACCCGGATTGACCTAGGCCTCGCGCTGAAAGGCGATGAGCCAGCTGGGCGGCTGGAGAGCTATAACGCCATGTGCAGCCACCGCGTACGGCTGGAAAGCTCAGGCGATTTTGATGACGAGGTGAAGGCGTGGCTGCGCGAGGCCTATGATCGGGCAGGCTAAACTTACCGCATCGCCCCCGCACAAAAACTTGCCATAGGGCCGCAAATCCACTAGGCGCGACTCAGATTTAGCCGTTCCGTATGGATTCGGCGCAATTTTCGTTGTTTCTATAGATGGTGCTCCCCGCGCTGAATTGTGCGGGCCCGATTGAATTTGAGAAGGTAGTTTCGCTTTATGCAAATCATGGTTCGCGATAACAATGTTGATCAAGCCCTGCGCGCGCTCAAGAAGAAGCTGCAGCGTGAAGGCGTGTACCGCGAAATGAAATTGCGTCGTCACTACGAAAAGCCAAGCGAGAAGCGCGCCCGTGAAAAGGCCGCTGCTGTGCGCCGCGCACGCAAGCTTGAGCGTAAGCGTATGGAACGCGACGGCATCAAGTAAGCCGTCCGTTTTTCGAGCGATATTCGCTTGAATGCACCAACATGATAAGCCATCAGGGCGCGGGTTCATTCCGCGCCCTTTTGTTTGGCGCCACCTTTATATCAGGATTGATACATGGCCGAAGTTACTCGCGTTCCGTTGCAGCCGATTGCCAAGGGCTCGCTGACCAAGCTGTGGCTTGGCGTGCTGATTGCCATTCTTATCGGCGGTGCGCTGGCATGGTCGGCTATGCCAAAGGGCCTCTCGCTCGACACCATCGTAGAAGGCACGGGCGAAATGCCGGGGCCGGAAGACGTCGTGTTCGTGAAGTATAAGGGCAAGCTCGCTGACACTGGCGAGGTGTTCGACGAATCTCAGGACATCCCGCTGCCGGTTGACGGCATCTTCCCAGACGGCAATCCGCTGCCGCTCTCTCAAATGCTGCCCGGTTTCCGTGATGGTGCGGTGCAAATGCAGCGCGGCGGCCAATACGAGCTCTTCATTCCGGCCGATCAAGCATATGGCGATGCGCCGCCGCCAAATGCGCCAATCCCAGCGGGCGCGGACCTCGTGTTTGAAGTCGAGATGATCGACTTTATGACCGAGGAAGAATTCCAGCGGAAAATTGGCATTCTGCAGCAAGCTATGGGCGCAGCAGGGCTTGGCGGGCCAGGTGGTCCGGGCGGCCCTGGTGGTCCTCCACCAGAAGGCGCGCCGCAGCAAATTCAGCCGGGTCAATAATCGCCAGAAGGACGCAATCATTATGTCGGTCGATAGAGCCACCGTTGAAAAGATCGCGAAGCTCGCCCGGATCAAGATGGGCGATGAGGAGCTGGAGCGTATGGCGCCAGAGCTTAGCAATATCCTCGATTGGGTTGAGCAGCTGGGCGAAGTTGACACCAGCGGCGTTGAGCCAATGAGCGCGGTCATCCCCAACGCCCTGCGTCTGCGTGATGACGTGATCGATGCCGATCCCAAGACCGCAGGCGGGCGGCGCGATGATGTGCTGGCCAACGCGCCAGCGGCAGAGCACGGCTTTTTCGGCGTGCCGAAGGTAATCGAATAATATGACTGAACTTACCAATCTCGGGATCAAGGCCATCCGCGATGGCGTGGCCAAGGGCGATTTTACCGCCCGCGAAGTGGCGGAAGGCTTCAACGCCGCCGTTGCAGAAGCGAGCGCGCTTAACGCCTTTATCGTCGCAACGCCTGACCATGCGCTAGCCGCAGCGGATGCTACGGACGCGAAACGAGCCAAAGGCGAAGAGCTGGGCGCGATGGGCGGTGTGCCGATTGGCATGAAGGATTTGTTCGCCACCAAGGGTGTGCAAACCACCGCGGCGAGCCACATTCTGGAAGGCTTCACCCCGCAATACGAAAGCACCGTCTCCAGTAACCTCTGGGCCGCTGGCGCAGGCATGCTGGGCAAGCTGAACCTCGATCAGTTCGCCATGGGCAGCTCGAACGAGACCAGCTATTTCGGCAATGTCTCCTCGCCTTGGCGCAAGGAGGGCTCCAATGCGGCCATGTCTCCCGGCGGTTCTTCCGGCGGTTCGTCCAGCGCGGTAGCCGCGCGGATTGCGCCCGCTGCGACCGGCACAGACACTGGCGGCTCAATCCGTCAGCCCGCCGCCTTCACCGGCATTTGCGGGATTAAGCCAACCTATGGTCGCTGCTCACGTTGGGGCGTTGTGGCGTTTGCTTCCTCGCTCGATCAGGCCGGGCCAATGGCGCGCTCGGTTGAAGATTGCGCGATCATGCTGGGCGCAATGGCCGGGTTTGATCCGAAAGACTCGACTTCGCTAAAGGTTGATGTGCCGAACTGGGAAGCGGCTTTGTCGGCGGACCTTAAGGGCAAAAAGGTTGGCATCCCGCGCGAATACCGGATGGAGGGCACCGATCAGGCGATCCTCGACAGCTGGGAACAGGGCAAAGCATGGCTGAAAGATGCCGGGGCAGAGATCGTCGATGTCTCGCTGCCGCACACCAAATATGCGCTGCCCGCATACTACATCATCGCGCCGGCAGAGGCGTCTTCGAACCTCGCGCGCTATGACGGCGTACGCTACGGCTTGCGCGATCTGCCCGATGGGGCAGGCCTGCAGGATATGTATGCCGAAACCCGCGCGGCGGGCTTTGGCGATGAGGTGAAGCGCCGCATTCTGATCGGTACCTATGTGCTCTCAGCGGGCTTTTACGATGCCTATTACAATCAGGCGCAGAAAATCCGCGCTTTGGTGGCGCAGGACTTTGAGAAGGCCTGGGACGAATGCGATCTGATCCTCGCCCCGACCACGCCAACGGCCAGCTTCCCATTGGGTTCGCTCGATGCCGATCCGCTGACGATGTATCTGAACGATGTGTTCGCCGTGCCGGCCTCGCTGGCGGGACTGCCCGCGATGAGCGTGCCTGCGATGCTGAATTCCGACGGCTTGCCGCTCGGGCTACAATTGGTGGGCAAGGCCTATGACGAGCAGACCGTGCTCGACGCGGGCCTCGCGATCCAGCAGCGTTCTGGCTTCGACCACGCGCCGGAGAAGTGGTGGTAGGATGACCTTCACCGCCATTTTCATCATGGTGTTCTTGGTCGCTTTTGTGCTTTTGGCGGGTCTCGCCATGTATCTGGCGAAGACGATTGATCACGGCGAGGCGCGCTTTGACAGCGAGAGCGGCAAGACATTGCCCAAGGTCTCCACCTTTGATGAGCCTGCGAGCCGGGTAGGCGGGCAGCCGGAGGATCCGACACCGGCGAAACGCATTGAGCCGGGCGAAAAAGACGCGGGCACTGACACGAGCGGGGATGCCTGAGCCTACGTTTACCTCGGCGCAGCCCGCTGCCATCCCCTCACGCTCGCCTAAAGTCGCATTTTTTGCAGGCGGCGATCCGCTCGACATCAAATTGTGGTCCGGCACGCCCTTTTATGCGCTGAGCGCGCTGCGCGAGGTCTGCGATGTTACCTATGTTGAGCGCCGCCCGTTCCCGCGTTTCCTCCATCCGCTTGCGCGCCTGATCCTGCGGGTGAGCGGAGGGCGGATCGACATTCGCATGCTGCGCTGGGTTATCCGGCTGGCGAGCGCGCCTGCGCGGCGGCGGCTGCGAAAGAGCGGAGCGGATGTCTATGTCTCCACCGCATCTTCTGGCCTCGCGGGCATGCTGGGCGAGGATACTCGGCAAATCCTAGTCTCCGATGCGACCAGCACTGCGCTGACCCGCTACTACCCAGAGATGCAGCGCCTGTGGCCGCGCGTGCGCAGCGGGTTCAGCGCGATGGAGCGCGCCGCGATGGAGCAGGCGCAGTGGCTCACCTATCCCTCCGATTGGGCGGCGACCTCTGCGAGCGAAGACTTTGGCATTGATCCGGCAAAGATCGCGGTGCTGCCCTGGGGGCCGAACATGGCCAAGCCGACCGCGCCTCAGGTGCGCACACTGACGGATGGCCCGCTTAAGCTCCTGTTCGTGGGCATTGCGTGGGATCGCAAGGGCGGTGAAATTGCCCTCGACACCGCGCGGTTGCTGGCGGAGCGCGGAACCGAATGCACGCTCGATATCGTTGGGGTGCAGGCCTCTGCCGCTCGCGGACCCGTGCCAGACAATGTCCGTTTTCACGGGCGGCTCGACAAGAGCAATCCTGAAGAGGCCGCTCAGTTGGAGGCGCTGTATGAGGGCGCACATCTCTTTGTCCTGCCGACCCGCGCAGAGGCGCTGGGCATGGTGTTTGCAGAAGCCGCCGCGATGGCTTTGCCTTGCGTTTCCTATGCCACAGGCGGGGTGGAAACGGTGGTGAAGCACGGCGAAACCGGGCTGCTCCTCCCCCCAGATGCGGGCGCAGATGACTTCGCCATCACCATCGCCGCGCTCGCCAATGACCCCGCGCGTTATCAGGCGCTGTCGGCGGCGGCTTTGCGTGATAGTGAGGAACGCTTGGATTGGAGCGTTTGGGCAAAAGCGATGAAGCACTTGATTGAGGACGCCGCATCATGATCCGCAAGCTGCTGGCCAAAGCGCGCGGCGCCGCGAGCAGGCGCGGCCTCACCATTCGCCCGATGACCAATGCGCGCACCGGCGGCTATGCCGGGTTCTCGCTCGGCTGGGGCAAGCAAGCTACGAGCGAGCTGCGCGGCGTTATCGCGCCCGTCGCCCACGGCGAGCACACCGCGCGCTTTTTCGTCAGCAATGAGCGGGACCTGATCCAGAAAGAGCACGTGCGCGGCCGGTTTTACGAGCCGGAAGAGCTCGCCATCATCGCTCGCTATTTCAACGGCGGAACCTATGTCGATGTCGGCGCAAATGTCGGCAATCACGCGGTGTTTGCAGGCACAGCCCTTGGTGCGACCCGCATCTTCGCATTTGAACCCAATCCAGAGGCGCAGGCTTTGCTCGAGGTCAATCTGGCGCTCAACGGTCTGACTGAAAAAACAACGGTTTACACCCTTGGCCTGTCAGATGAGGACGGCGCGGCGCAGCTGGCCTTCACCACCAATAATCTCGGCGCGGCGCGGATTGACGACGCGGCCACAGGCCCCAGCGAAGCGCAAGGCATCACCCTGGCACGCGGCGACAAAGTGCTCGCCGAAACGCACGTGGATTTCATCAAGATCGATGCCGAAGGGCACGAACTCGCCGTGCTTGGCGGCCTTGCCGAAACGCTCGCGCGCAGCACCCCGCCAATTTTCGCCGAAATCGAGGAAAGCCATCGCGCAAAAGCAATGGCATTGCTAGAGGAGCTCGGCTATCGCAAAGCAGAAGAATTCAGCCGCTATCCCGGCTTGAGCAATCTGGTTTTCTTGCACTCGTCATCGGCAAAGTCGTCCGCTGACGAGCCATCGGAGGATTGATGAGTAACTACCGCATTCAGGGCGCAACGGGCGAATGGGAGGTCGTAATCGGCCTCGAAGTGCACGCGCAGGTGACGAGCAATTCCAAGCTCTTTTCAGGGGCCTCGACCGAATTTGGCGCAGAGCCAAATACGCAGGTGAGCCTAGTCGATGCGGCCATGCCCGGCATGCTGCCTGTACCCAATGCCGAATGCATCCGGCAGGCCGTGCGCACCGGCATGGCGATCAAGGCTGAGATCAACAAATGGTCACGCTTTGATCGCAAGAATTACTTCTATGCCGATTTGCCGCAAGGCTATCAGATCTCCCAGCTGTACCACCCGATTGTGGGCGAGGGCGAACTGCTGGTCGAAGCCGATGAGAAGGCGGGCATTCCAGAGGACAAAGTCATCGGGATTGAGCGCATCCACGTGGAGCAAGACGCGGGAAAGCTGATGCATGATCAACACCCGACCATGTCCTATGTCGATCTCAACCGCAGCGGCGTCGCGCTGATGGAAATCGTCTCTAAGGCGGATATGCGCAGCCCCGCAGAAGCGGGCGCATACGTGCGCAAATTGCGCAGCATCCTGCGCTATGTCGGCAGCTGCGATGGCAATATGGAAGAAGGCTCCATGCGGGCCGACGTCAATGTCTCTGTGCGCAAGCCGGGCGATCCGCTGGGCACGCGGACCGAGACGAAGAATGTGAACTCCGTCCGCTTTGTCATGCAGGTCATCGAATATGAGGCCAGCCGCCAGGTCGATGTGATCGAAGGCGGCGGTACGGTTGATCAGGAAACCCGCCTGTTCGACGTCGCCACCGGCACCACGCGGACCATGCGCAGCAAGGAAGACGCGCATGATTATCGCTACTTCCCCGATCCCGACCTGCTGCCGGTAGAGCTGGAGGATTCCTTCCTCGAAGAATGCCGGGCCAGCCTGCCGGAACTCCCCGATGCCAAGCGCACGCGCTACACCGATGAGCTGGGCCTGACGCCGTATAATGCGCGCGAGCTGTCCGCTGAGGTGGAGACATTTGCGCGCTTTGAAACGCTGCTCGGCGCGGTCGCAGGCGCGATTGGCAAGCCAGAGGCAAAGGTCGCCACACAAGTTGCGAACTGGACGCTGTCAGTCGCGCCGGGCGTGATGAAAATTCTGGGCGATGAGGCCAATGCTGAGCACGCAACCGCAGAGGCTCAGGCCGCGATTCTGAAAATGCAGGATGCGGGCGAGATCAGCGGCGGTCAGGCGAAAGAGATTTATGAAATCGTTCTGAAAACCGGGCGCGAGCCGACCGAAATTGCCGATACTGAAGGCCTGAAGCAAGTCAGTGATACCGGCGCGATTGAGGCGGCGATCGACGAAATCCTTGCGAATAATGCGGACAAGGTTGAGCAATATAAGGGCGGCAAGGATAAGCTGTTCGGCTTCTTCGTTGGGCAAACCATGAAGGCAATGCAGGGCAAAGCCAATCCCGGCGTGGTCAACCAGATCCTGAAGGATAAGCTCGGCTAGGCTGTACTGCAGCCGCTGCTTAGGTGAGCGCTTCGACAAAGGTAAGAGATGGCGGAAACGGTCAAGCCAAAGACGACATGGACCGGCTTTCTTGCCAGCGCGCCCTATATGATTGGCGCGATCACTGGCGCGATGCGCTATGACGATTTGGGCCGATATCCTGATCTGGTGCGCGCGATCATTTACTACGACATTTTTGATGCTGAGGTCTCAAATGGCGGGGTGATGCAGTATTTTTTCAATCAGGCCTTTCATTTGCCCGATTTTGCGCGCGCAGCGGAAATTGCGAAACGCCACCCGGACCTGAGCGAAGGCGCAGCCTTCATGGCAGAAGCTCATGCGTCGTGGGACAAGGTGGCGCAGGATGTCGCTCGCGTTCGGGGTAAGGCCAACGCTGCGTCACCGCCCGGTGATGATGAATGGCCAGAAGAACTGTTTTCCGACAATCGATTTGAGGAATTGGAAAACCGCTTCTTTGCGGCGAACGATCAAATTCGCATGAAACTCTATGGTGCGATTTGCCGGGAGCCGGAGGCCTATCTCGATATCATTCCGGATAAACGCGATGCGTCCTATCGTTTTGAAAACGGCTTTCCGATTGGCCCCAATGAAGTCAAAACAAAGCATGATGTTCTAACCGTTTGGTTCACGCCTGATCGTATGCATGTCGAGGTGGAAAGCCGCGGGTTTCTCGATTTTGATCGGCGCGACCGGATATGGGTCGATTTCAAAACAGGCATCAGCGCACAGCGGGAATTCGATGACACCGGGCTGATCAGGCACGCGACAACTCGTGGCATCATGGACCGTCATGGCATCGCAGAAAGCTATGATGCTGATGGCCAAGTGGATCACACGTCTTTGTCGCTAAAGGGCGCAGAGCTGCTCTCAATCTATGCGAGCGGCTTAACGCTGGCCGATAAGAAAGCGATCAAGGAGTTGCTCAAGGACGCAGATGACCTTGATTAGGGCCGCCTTTTCGCAATTTTAGCTGCTCACTCCTGCCCCGGCCTCCAACCTTCGCGGGTCATCCCGACAAAGCGGTCACCAAGGCCCTCGGCATTGCGGATCAGGACGTCGCGCACGGTTGAGGCCGTTTCTATCGCCTCGATGCCTTGCGGGGTGAAAGTATCGCGCTGGACCGCTGGATCGCCCCAGATGTGCTCTGAGAGCAGCGGATTGGTGAGAGCCTGCGAGAACGCGTCCACTGCCACCATGGTTTGCAGCAGCGATGGTAGCGGGCCGTCTTTGGTGCGCGGCTGAGCAAACAGTCCGGTGTAAAATTCGAGTCGGTCGACGCTGCCATACAGGCTTTCCAGTTCGCTCTGCAGCGCGCGGTCCGGGGTGATATCGGCGAAACTGCGCGCAGGCTCCTCGCCAAAGGCCGCCTGATAGTGGGTGAAGGGCGCGATATCATTGTGCCGCGCTTGCTTGACCGCGCTCTCCTCCACGTCGACCAGGAATGTCGCGGTGTTGTGCAGGCCGAGCTCGGTCGCCTGATTGGCGCTGATGTCGGCAAAGGCGCTTGCGAGCCCATGTTCCAGCACCGCCGCATTGTTCAGCCGCAAAGCGCCTCCGGGCAGTGTCTCTCCCGCCCAGACCATCGTTTGCGGGATCAGCGAATGCCAGCGGTAGAGCAGGCTGAACTCGGCGCTGATCCAGTTTGGCTTGTTCCATTCTGCCTTCCACGCGGCGGAGGGATCGGCCTTTAGCATTAGCGGGGTCGAGTTGATGTGATTGATATATTCCTCAACCACGATCTTGATGAAGATCACGGTGTTGCAAGCACGCGCGGCGTCAAACACCCGGCCATCGTTCCAATCGGGATGGCTGCTGGCGATCACATCAGCCAGCCGGTTGTGCTCGCGCAGGAAAAGCGTGTTGAGCATCGTCACTTGCGGCGCGGCATTTGCGCGGTCACCGCCGACCGCGAACAAGGTCTCGCGCATTTCCGGCGTGGTGTGGTCAATGCCCAGCGGCGTATCGAGCAGCGGCTCACCATCTTTGCCGACAAATTCCGGGTTGAACGCCATCCCGCCGGGTTGGAACAGGCGCAGCGGATATTCTTCTCCGTTTACGATCTCGGATTTCAATTTTCCGCGCTTGCCTGGCTCTTCGGAGAGAGTGCGCAGGGTGTGAACCTGCAATTGGGTGCGGCCATAGAGCGGGCACAGGTCAATCTCGTGGTTGGAGGTGTTGCGCGCGCGGTCCTCAAAACTCTCGCCCGTGGCGAAATTGTTGGAGATCATCGTGCGGATGAAGCCATCAGTGAGATATTGCGCGAAGGCCGGAAACAGACAGGTGGATTTCGGGCACAGCCGCTGCGCCGCGCCATCAGGCACGCGGAACAGATCGGCGACCCGCGCGCTATCCGGCAGATCGGGAATGGTCGCGGCTGGCAGGTGCCGCGCGCTGTAGCTGCGGTCGGTCAGGCCGCGCCAGCTGACATGCTCGCTCAGTGTGCTCCATGGATGCGGGCGGCTGCGTGTCTTCTTGACCAAGCGGCCAATTGCAAAGCCATTGATCCAGCGTGCGATCCCCGGTGAAATTTTCGATAGGATCGCTGCGATACGATATGCGATTGTGATAAGCATGAACGCCTGACCTCCCTGCTTGCGGCACCGCCGCTCAGCAGAGGGTGTAGCGCATCACGGGCGGGCAAGATTGTCGATATCCGACAACTTTCTAGGTGGCCTTATCGGAGGCGAGAGAGCCAGTCCGGCGAGCCCTTCTCAAACCAATCGCCCAAAACAAAAGGGCCGCCGGATTGCTCCGACGACCCCTTGTATTCGCTATGATGCGAGTGGCTTAGGCAGCTTTGGTGCCGGTCACTGGCATTGCGCCGAAAGCGCCTGCGTTGACGTTGCCAGCCAGTGTGTCGCCTTCGATGGTGGCTTCGCACTCAAGCTTCATTGGCATTGGAACAGTCATGTTCATTTCCCAGGTCAGCGTGTTGCCGTCGACCTTGCCGTTTTCGACATCCATCGAACCCATTCCGCCGGCCATGTTGCCGCTGAATGTGCCGTCGCCATTGTCGACGATCGTGAACGTGCCGGCTTGGTCGCCCATTGGGCTTTTAACGGTGGTGTTATAGCTACCTGAAAGTGACATAAAATTCTCCGTTGGTCTTGACTGAGCGGGGTGCTCAGAAACTCTGGCATCCTCATTTACACGCGTGTCAGTAGTGTTCAACCACTATCGCCAGAGCGGCGTAGTGGCTGAACATAACCTCATGCGATTATTCGGCTGACGGCAGCTCGCGCACCTCCACAGGCATCCCGAGCTGCTCCAGCTGACTTTGAACGACGCTGGCATCGCCAACCACAACCCAAACGAATTTGTCGGCGCTGATCGCGGCGCGTGCGGCGGCATCCAGGCTTTCTTTCGTCTGGCCGCGATAGCGCTCTACCAGTGTCTCATAGTAATTGTCCGGGCGGCCAAACTGGGCGTTGGTCTGCAACGCGCGCAGAACCGCGCCAGAGGTTTCGAACCGGCCGGGCAGTTCACCGACTTCGGCGGCGACATTGCGAGCAAGCTCTTCGTCGGTCACGCCGCTGGCGGTGAGGAACTCAGTGGTCTCGCGGATCATCTCCGCCACCGAATCGCCGGTGCGATCGGCCTGAACGCCGCCAGAGATTTGATAGACGACCGCGTTTTCACGCGCCTGTGCTCCGCCGCGCACGCCATAGCTCCAACCCTTGGTCTCCCGCAGGTTCATATTCAGGCGGGCGAGGAAATTGCCGCCGAGAGAATTGTTGGCATTGGTAAAGTCGACATAAGCCGGATCGCTAGCATCAAGCGGGGTCAGTTGCGCCCCCAGGATGAAGCTTTGCGGTGAGTTCGGGCGGTTGATCAGGATGATCCGATTGCCCTCAGCCTCGGCGACATCGCCAAAGTTCTTGGCGCCTTTGGTAGCCGCCGGAGCGGTCCAATCGCCAAACACTGCGTTGAGCGAGGTGACGATTTCATCCAGAGGACGATCAGAAATGACGAAAACCTCGCCATTGTCCGGGCGGATCCAGCTGTCTTTGAACGCGACCAGATCATCGCGAGTGATCGCGCTGACGCTCTCAACCGTGCTGGTGTTTCCGTATGGATTGTCAGCGCCGAAAACTTCCGGGCCAATCGCGCGCACGGCCACGCCTTGCGGCGAGTTCATCTGCTGTTTGATACCGGTGATGGTTTGAGCGCGGACACGCTCCAGCTCGCTCACTTCAAACGCAGGCTCACGAATGATTGTCGACATCAGGTCGAGCGACGGGGTGAGGTTTGCTGAAAGCGCGGAAAGCTGGAAGGTGGAGCGATCGGCGCTGGTGTTGCTGGAGATGCTCACGCCCAAGCGCTCCCGCGCCTCTGCGATGTCTTGCGAGGACATCTCTGCTGTGCCTTCGTCAAACAGGCCAAGCGTCAGGCCAGCAAGCCCGTCTTTGCCCGCTGGGTCAGAAGAACCACCGGCATCGAAGGACAGGGTGACATAGGTCGCAGGGACCGCGTCACGTTTTGCATAGGTGACCTGCATGCCATTGGCCAAGGTCGCGCGCTGCACATCGGGGAAGTCGAGCTCTGCCACGGTGTCGATCGGCGGCGCTGGGCGCTCCACCGAAACGGTGAGCGTGTTGTCCGCCGGGGCAGCATCGTCTGCGGCGGCCTCAACCGAAGCCGCCTCTTCATAGGCTGCGTCGCGTTCGCCAGGCTCCAGGACCAGGGTCATTGACGGGCGGGTGAACCACTTTTGCATCGCCGCCTTCACTTCAGCAGGCGTGATCGTGGCAAGCGCATTGAGCTGTTTTGCATAGAAGTCTGGGTCATCGACGAAGACCTCACCCTGCGCCAGCGTCACCGCTTTACCGCCGAACCCGCCGACTTGCTCGAGGCCCCGGATTGTGCCTGCCAGATTGCTGGTTGCCGCGCGGCGAACCTCGTCCTCTGTTGGGCCAGTTTCGATGAATTCAGCGATCAGCTCGTTAAGGCGGGTTTCGAGCGTTTCCAGCTCAACACCTGGCCTGAGCGTTGCACCAACGTTCAGCACGCCAACACGCTGGAACGCGAAATTGCCGGCAGAAACGCTGACGGCCAATTGCTCTTCGCGCACCAGAATTTGGTCAAGGCGGCTGGATGACAGCCCGCCCAAGATTTGCGCGCCGACATTCAGCGCTGTCAATTCGCGGTCAGCAATGCCAGGGGCAGGCCAATATTTGGCGACGTTGGTGGCGGCGACCTTGTCCTTCATTACCGTGCGCACGTCCTGGACCAAAGTCGGTACTTCAGCCGCAGCAGGGGTGTTCACCGGGCCGCGCGCAATTGCTCCGAAGTATTTTTCAACCAGTGTGCGCGCCTCGGCGGCGGATACATCACCGGCCAAAACGATCGTTGCGTTGTTGGGGCCGTATTTATTGCGGAACCAATTGCGCACATCGTCCATCGATGCAGCATCGAGGTCAGCCATCGATCCGATGGGGGTGTGGCCGTACGGGTGCGGCTTTGGAAACAGCGTTTCGACGATCTCGTAAAACACGAGCCCGCCAGGCTGGTTGTCGCCCTGACGCTTTTCATTTTGGACAACGCCGCGCTGGTTATCGAGCTTTTCCTGCGTCACCGCGCCAAGCAGATAGCCCATGCGGTCGCTTTCCAGCCACAGTGCGCGTTCCAGTGCAGGGCGGGGAACCGTTTGGAAATAATTCGTCCGGTCAAAGCTGGTCGTGCCGTTGTAATCGGTCGCGCCCATTTCCTGCAGATATTGGAAATAGTCATTCGGGGCGTTTTCCGACCCATTGAACATCAGGTGTTCAAACAGGTGAGCGAAGCCGGTCTTGCCTTTCGGCTCGTCCTTGGAGCCGACATTGTACCACACTGCGACAGCAACAATCGGCGCCTTGCGGTCTTCGTGAACGATCACGGTCAGCCCGTTTTCAAGCTCGAATGCCTCATGCGGAATGGCAACCTGGGACACCAGATCACTAAGATCGGTGGTCGCCTCAGAGGCTGCGGCATGATTATCCGCCAGAGCAGGCGTCGCTGCGGTCGCGGCAAGCGCGAGGCCGACGGCGGTGAAAGTTGTGGTGAAACGCGAAAGCATAATAGTCCCCAAAGAAGCTGTGCTTGAAATTGGCCTGTTGGTTTCGGCCTGATCGTTTTGAATATTCAGCAAATAAGCATGATTGCGCTCAATTGCTAACGGTATAACGCTGCGCGGCGTTGGCGATCACGTCGTCGCGCCAGAAATAAACCGGCTTCAACTGGTGATCGACGAACAATTGCATCTGATCGGTGTAGTGCGGGCTGTCTGGCCGGGTGATGGCCGCGCCAAAGGGTTGGATCGAGCGGGAAAACACCCGCCCGCCATCGACCGGCCACTCAACCCATTGGATAAAGCTGTCGCCGTGAACCAGCGATAGTCGACCATCTTCATCGACCTGCCAGGTGGTCGAGGCGCGCAAAGTGTCTGACCCGCCATCGAGTGGCAGATCAACATCCCCTTGGCGCAGCCGCAGAAGCTCTGACATGGGCGGGTCCAACCTGCCGAAATGCTCCATCAGATGGGCGCGCTTCTCCAGTAGGAATTCGCGCGTATCGGGCGCATCGTTCTTGTTCTGATATTCTGCCGACATGTATTCCCGGATCATCAACAGGGCGAGCGCATCAGCCGGGCCTTCGCTGTCGGCGGTGAAATCCCAGCTGAGTAACAGATCGCGCGCCTCGGCAAGGTCAGCGTCTCCTGCTGGATCAAGCGCCTCCACCGCATCCCACAAATCCGCGACATAGCCCGCGCGTTCATAGGTCACGTCATATTTGATCCGTTCCAGATTGGCCCGGTCAAGCACTTCGGTTTCGCTCAGCAGTTTCCACGCGCGGCGAGAACGATTGGTCTGCTTGCGCTCCACGCCCAGTACGGGTGAGAAATCCGCAGGGTCGAGATCGCTGCCAGCGCCAGCCGCAGTGAACGGCTCGTTATTTGCGTTGTAGAGCCACCCGCTCGTTGGATTGATCAGCTTGGGCAGCTCCTCATAGCTCACCGTTCCCTCCCAGATCAGATCGCTGCGATTGCCGGGCAGCACGCCGCGCCAATTGGCCTGCACCTCGTCTAGCTCCGGCCGGTCCGGGATCGCCGCATTGTAGACATAGGCGATATTGCCCGCCTTATCGGCATAGATGAAATTCGTGCTGGGAATGTCCATCCGCGCCATTTGCGTCTGCCATTCCTCCAGATCGGTCGTCTTGTTGAGGCGGTAATAGGCATCGAGCTGATCGAGACTGTCCATCGCGCCATAACGGATCGCAAAAGCGCCCGTGTCATTGATGATGACCGGGCCGTGGACGCTGCGATGCACGGTGCGGCGCACGGGCAGGGTGATCGGGCCGAGCTTTACCGGCAGGGTCACGGTCTTGCTTTCGAGATCGCGCCATTCGCCATCGAGCTCATAGCGCGTGCCGCTCTCATCCAAGGTCAGCTCATATATATCCGTCATATCCGGGCGATTGACCGTATTGGTCCAGCCAAGGTGGCGGTTGTGACCAAGGAATGCGAAGGGTGATCCGGGGAAATTGGCCCCGGTGAAATGCCAGCCTTCCTCGCTCTCTACCGTCAGCTCGTACCAAGCGACCCCGCCGCGCAGCGGCTGGTGCGAATTGGAGATCAGCGTCGTCGGCCCGCCCGATTTTTCCGGCGTGACTGCAAAGGCGTTTGACCCCAGCAATCCCGCATCATCGCCCGTCGCCGGTAAGGGGTGAGGGCGGTAGGAGGCTTGCTCGCTCTCATTCCCCGTTGCCCCTGGCGCATCATTGCTTGGCAGGACCGCGCGCGGAAAACCCGGAATGTCGGGCCCAAACTCGCGGCGCAATTCCTCGCCAGTGACCAGCTGCCCGATTACATTGTTCAGCCCAAAGAAGAGCGGTTGGCGCAGGGCGAAACCGGCGGCAATATCTTTGCCGTCCATGGGAAAGAGGTTCGCAAGCTTTAGCTCGCCCGGATGGTCCGCTGCATATTGATTGAGACCGGCGGCATAGGCTTCGAAAAGCGCGCGTGTGTCGGCTGGCAGGGCGTCATAATGCCGGTCCGCCGTGCCGCGCGCATCGAGCAGGTGATAGGCAAAATCGAACTGCGCGCCTTCCTCGCCGGCAATCGCGCCGTAGCGCCCGCGCGACATTGCTGCGACATCCTGCAATGTGAAGAAGTCATCCTCTGCCTGCGCAATCGCTACGCCAAAGGCGACATCAGCATCGGTCTTGCCGTAAATCTTGGGCACGCCAAATTCATCGCGAATGATCTCGGCGTTGTATTGCTTCTTGTCCGGAGCCTCAGCGGTGTAGGCGAAAAACGGCTCCCACGTCATTAGTCCGACCACGGCGACAAAAGCCAATGCGAGCGCGGTAAACCCGGCCCGGGTAATCCATTTGCGCATAAACTCTCCTCTGACTGCCTTGCTAGCGCGCATTTCTCTGCCGGTGAAGGGGCGCCGCGTGCGAAGGGGATTGGGGATTAGGAGGATGCGGGCTCTTCCGCTTTGTGGATTCGGCTCGCTACGCAGGTGTCTGTGAAAGCTCAGATCACCATCGGCCACGAAGCCTCCGGCACGCCGGTGCAGTTCGATATCGAAGAATTGCTGGCGACCCGGCTGCTGGTTCAGGGCAATTCGGGCAGCGGAAAATCGCATTTGCTGCGCCGCTTGCTCGAGGAAAGCTCGCAAATGGTGCAGCAGGTCGTGATCGATCCTGAGGGCGACTTTACCTCCCTAGCTGATGAGTTCGGCCACATCGTGATCGATGCCGCTGCCTATTCCGCAGGCGAGATCGAGGCGCTGGCTCGCCGTATCCGCGAACACCGCGCCAGCGTGGTTCTGGCGTTGGAGGGGCTGGAGGTTGAGCAGCAAATCCGCTGCGCCGCGCAATTCATCGCCGCTCTGTTCGATGCCCCGCGCGAACACTGGTTTCCCGCTCTGGTTGTCGTGGACGAGGCGCAGATGTTTGCGCCCTCGGTCGCGGGCGAGATCGCCGAGGATACGCGCCGGATGACCTTGGGCGCGATGACCAATTTGATGTGCCGCGGGCGCAAGCGCGGCCTAGCAGGTGTGGTGGCGACCCAGCGTCTGGCGAAGCTGGCGAAGAACGTCGCGGCGGAAGCCTCCAACTTCCTGATGGGGCGGACCTTCCTCGATATCGACATGGTGCGCGCCGCCGATCTACTGGGCATGGAGCGCAGACAGGCGGAGCGCATTCGCGAGCTGGAGCGCGGCTATTTTCTGGCGCTTGGCCCCGCGATCAGCCGCCGCCCGGTCGCGGTGAAGATTGGTCCGGTGAAATCGGGCAAGAAAGACGACGTCGGCGGATTGATGCCAATGCCTGCACAGGGGCCCGCCGATATGGAGGCTCTGCTAACGCAGGATTTGGCCGCAGAGGCTGCCAAAGCCAATCCCGCGCCTTCGCCGCCGCCCGCTCCGCCGATTGAGGCGGTTGAGCAGAGCATTGCTCGAAGCGAAGAAGCGCCCGCAGGCGCAGCGGATGCCGCGCCGCAAACCGATGTGCAGGAGCGGATCGCAGCGATCATCAAAGAGCTTGCGGGGTCAAAGGACGCTGCGTTTCAATCGGCGAGTTCTCAGTATCAATCCTTCCTTGCGCGCTGCCGCCGGGAGCGGATTATCGGCCCGATGCCAGATATGCAGGTGTTCCGCCGCGATTTCGCTATCGCAGGCGCACGGCTGGATGATTTGGATGAGGCGACCCGTGCGCGCATCCTGCAGTTGGCGGGGCAGGTTGAAGAAGACTTGCTAGCCCCGTGGCTAGTCATTGCCAGCGCGGCCCATGCTGGCGAAACCGAGGTCGATGAGGATGCGCTGGCGCGCGCCTATGGTACCAGCTCTCCTGGCCGCATCCGGCGCTTGCTCGACCATCTGGAAAAGCAGGGTGTGATCGTCGTACGCGAGGATTTCGGCGGTGTGCGCACGATCATGGTGCCCGGTCTTGAGGGCATTGCAGCCTCCTGATTTGCCGCTGCTGGCGCCTGAAATCGCCTGAAATTTCCGCTGCCCCCTCGCAACAATTGGGGTAACCCCTATATGCGAGTAACACACCTCTTTTGAGGGCAGCTATTTTTAAACGAGGGGTCTTTTATGAATCTCGAAAAATTCACCGACCGGGCCAAGGGCTTTTTGCAAAGCGCGCAGACAGTTGCGATCCGCATGAACCACCAGCGGATTACGCCCCTGCACCTGCTGAAGGCGCTGCTCGAAGACGAGGAAGGCATGGCGGCCGGATTGATCCAGCGCGCCGGCGGCGAGGCTGGCCTGGCGGTCAGCAAGGTCGACGAAGGGCTGGGCAAGATCCCGGTTGTGACCGGCGGCGGCGCTCAGCAAACTCCGGGCCTAGACAATGACACCGTGCGCGTGCTCGATAATGCGGAGCAGATCGCGGAGAAAGCCGGTGACAGCTATGTGACGGTCGAAATGCTGCTGGTTGCCCTGTCACTTGCGCCGGGCGCCACTGGCGAGGCGATGAAGGCGGCTAGCGTGACGCCGCAGAGCCTCAATTCCGCCATCGATCAGCTGCGCGGCGGACGCAAAGCCGACAGCGCGAATGCGGAAAGCTCCTACGATGCGATGGAGAAATTCGCCCGCGATCTGACCCAAGCGGCGCGCGACGGCAAACTCGATCCAGTGATTGGCCGGGACGAGGAAATCCGCCGGACAATCCAGATCCTCGCGCGGCGGACCAAGAACAACCCGGCGCTGATCGGCGAACCGGGCACGGGTAAGACCGCGATTGCCGAAGGCCTCGCGCTGCGCATTGCCAATGGTGATGTGCCCGACAGCCTCAAAGGCCGCACGCTGATGTCGCTCGATATGGGCGCGCTGATCGCGGGCGCGAAGTACCGCGGCGAGTTTGAAGAACGGCTGAAATCCGTACTCGACGAAGTGAAGAACGCCGATGGGCAGATCATCCTGTTCATTGACGAGATGCACACTCTGATCGGTGCAGGCGCGAGCGAAGGCAGCATGGATGCCTCCAACCTTCTGAAACCGGCTCTATCGCGCGGCGAGTTGCATTGTATCGGTGCGACCACGCTCGATGAATATCAGAAATATGTCGAGAAAGACCCGGCGCTGCAGCGGCGTTTTCAGATGGTCTATATCGACGAGCCAAGCGTTGAGGACACGATCAGCATCCTGCGCGGCCTGAAAGAGAAATATGAGCTGCACCACGGCGTACGGATCACCGATGGCGCGCTGGTCGCCTCGGCGCAGCTATCCAACCGTTATATCCAGAACCGCTTCCTGCCCGATAAAGCGATCGACCTGATGGATGAGGCCGCGAGCCGCATTCGCATGGAGGTGGAGAGCAAGCCGGAGGAGATCGACGAGCTTGATCGCCGCATCATCCAGCTGAAGATCGAAGAAAGCGCGCTCGAGAAAGAAGGGGATGCCAATTCCAAGGATCGCCTTGTCGCTCTGCGCGAAGAGCTGGCCAATTTGGAGCAGGAAAGCGCTGAGCTGACCACACGCTGGCAGAATGAGCGCGACAAGATCCAGGCCGAAGGCAAGATCAAGGAAGAGCTTGATGCCGCCCGCCTAGAGCTGGAGCAGGCGCAGCGGGTGGGCGACCTCGCCAAGGCAGGGGAGCTTTCCTATGGCAAGATCCCGGAGCTGGAGAAGCGCCTGGAAGAGGCCGAAGACCTCAATGAAAACGCGCTGCTGCGCGAAGAGGTGACCGAAGAGGACATCGCAGGCGTTGTGGCCCGCTGGACTGGCATCCCGATGGAACGGATGATGGAGGGCGAGCGCGACAAGCTGCTGCAGATGGAAGAGATCATCGGCAAGCGCGTGATCGGCCAGTCCGATGCGATTGTCGCCGTCTCCAAGGCCGTGCGCCGCGCGCGTGCCGGCTTGCAAGACCCGGGCCGCCCGCTTGGCTCGTTCCTGTTCCTCGGCCCAACCGGCGTCGGCAAGACCGAGCTGACCAAGGCGCTCGCTGAATTTCTGTTCGATGATGACCAAGCGCTGGTCCGCATCGATATGAGCGAATTTATGGAGAAGCACTCGGTCGCCCGCCTGATCGGCGCGCCTCCTGGCTATGTCGGCTATGATGAGGGCGGGGTGCTGACAGAAGCGGTGCGGCGCAGGCCCTATCAGGTGGTGCTGTTCGACGAGGTCGAGAAGGCCCACACCGATGTGTTCAATGTGTTGCTACAAGTGCTCGACGATGGCCGCTTGACCGATGGGCAGGGCCGCGTGGTCGACTTTGCGAACACGCTGATCATCCTGACCTCAAACCTCGGCAGTCAGTTCCTCTCCAACCTCCCCGATGACGGCAAAGTTGCCGATGTCGAGAACGAGGTGATGGATGTGGTGCGCGGGCATTTCCGCCCAGAATTCCTCAACCGCCTAGATGAGATCATCCTGTTCCACCGCCTGGCGATGGAGCACATGGCACCGATCGTCGCGATCCAGGTGAAACGCGTGCAAAAGCTGCTGAAGGACCGCAAGATTGAGCTCGACCTGACGGAAGCGGCGCTGCGCTGGCTGGGCCGGGTGGGCTATGATCCCGTCTACGGCGCAAGGCCACTAAAACGGGCGGTGCAGCGTTATTTGCAGGACCCGCTGGCCGAGAAGCTGCTGGAAGGCGGCGTGCCCGATGGCTCGACGGTAAAGATCGATGAAGGCGACGGCGAGCTGAAGATGGACGTCGAGAGCTAGGGGCTTGGCCTAGAGGTTTGGCAGCGTTTAGCGCCCAGAGGTAACAGATGTTTGATGCGTGCGGCTGCCGCTGTTAGCATCTTTAACTCTTGTCCGACCTTCTTAGAAAGCGATCTTTATGGAAAACCACTCAGTGAAAGCAGCGGCACTGGCCTGTAGCGCAGTTTTGGCATTTCAAGCTTCTCCTGCTTGGTCACAGAAGCAACCCGAATTGGAAACTGATAGGCCTGAGATTTTCTCTCAGTTGCTCGATTGTCGGCAGATTGAAGCGATAGAAGAACGAGTGGCTTGTTATGACGCTAGGGTCGATGCCTTGGACAAGGCCGAAGCGGACAACGAGTTGATCATTGCGGATCGCGAGGACGTCAAAGAAGCCCGCAAGGGACTGTTTGGCTTCAACCTCCCAAGGATCAAACTCTTTGGTGGCGATGACCAAGAAACCGAAAATATCGATGAAGTAAGTACATCAATAGTGTCTTCTCGGCAGTTCGGTCGGGGCAAGTGGCGTATCCGCTTGAGCAATGGATCGATTTGGGAGCAGACCGATAGCCGCAGTTTATCTAGAAGCCCTCGAGTAGATGATGCAGTCTTGATTAAACGTGCCTCCCTAGGGAGCTTTTTGGTCAAGATCCGTAACAATCCATGGTTGAAAATGCGCCGTGTAGAATGATGGGATAGTCTGACGAGAGAGATCTCGGACTGTTTCTTAAGAATTAGGCTGGCTATTCCTCTCACTAGAGGATGACCAAAAAAAAGGGGCGGGAGTAATTCCCGCCCCTTTTTATGTTGTGTCGTGGGTGCTTGTATTAGAAGCGACCCGTAAATCCGACCGTGTAACGGCGGCCAAGAATACCTGCGTTGAAGGTATTGGTCGCAGTCGATGGGAACGGAGCCTCTTCTTCGAAAAGGTTGTCGATTGTGAAGCGAACTGCAATTCGTTCATCAATCTCATGACGGAGTGTGGTGTTGATCAGGAGGTAATCGCTAAGACGGTCGAAGTCTTGGATGTCCTCTTCTGCTTCGTCTCGGTCAAATATTGACGACGAGAAGTACACGCCAGTGAGCGAGAAGGTTGTGCCACCGTTACGATATGTAAGGGTTGCATTCGCTTCGTGCCGGAAATCACCCGTTTCACCGTTGAAGTTGGTGGTCGAGTCAACGATCGTCTGGTTTGATTCATCCTGATAGAAGTAACGACCAGCAAGCCCGAGAGTGCCAAGATCGCTATCGCCGCCAAAGACGTCATTCAGGTCGAAATTGTAACGCACCGTGGCTTGTAGACCCGCAAAGTTCAATGAACCTGCGTTCGAATCGCCGGTAAGCGCCCCAGTGATCTGACCAGTGGCATCGCGAGTGAACTGACCACAAGTTGGTGCGTTCGGGAAGTTGGTGCTGTCGAAGCAGCTCGCCAAAATGTCCGTCAGCCCAAGTGTTACAATCGCATTGGTCAGCTCGATATCGATCCAATCAATCGCGAGGCTGAAGTTTGGAATGAAACGAGGTTGAAGGATGACGCCTGCCGTCCACGCTGTCGATGACTCGTTGAGCAAGTTCGGGTTGCCCGAACTTGTAATCTCTTGTGAAGCATCTTGAATGGTGGATTGGAAAGTCGTCGTATCAATACCGATTGAGGCGCAGTTCGCAGCACGTGTTGCTGGATCTGGGCCGTCGTTGACGAAATCCACATCGCACGGATCGTTTGCAAATGAGAACACACTGACAGCCGGCAAGAACAGTTCGGTGATCGCCGGAGCGCGAACTGACTCGGTGTAGCTGCCACGGAATGTGATATCTTCGATCGGTGCAAACACACCGCCCACAGACCAAACTTCGTCTGAGCCAGCGAGGCTGTTGTCGATGTAGCGAGCGGATGCATCAAGCTCCAACCGATAAATGAACGAGTCGTTCTCTGGCTGGATGATTGGAACGAAGACTTCTCCGAAGAACTCATTGGTTTCAAACGAACCAACAACTTCAGAAATCGCGACGGAGCGACCCAAGCCTTCTTGCAAAAAGCCATCAGGAGTGAAGCGTGACCGCTCGTTACGGTTCTCAAAACCAATGTTGAACGATACCGGATTGTCGAAGATGTCGAACGGTGAACCACCAAAGTTTGCGTTGAAGATCCGCTGTGTGTTGACCGATTCCGAAGTTACACCAGTAGTTACGAAGGCAATCGCCTCAGCTGATGGAGCGCCGTCACCGAAAAGGTTGAGCGGTACACAACCGGAAACTGCATTCGGTGTTTCTGGAGTGTTTGCGACATTCGCGGAAGTTGAGGCAGCTGCTGGTCCGTCGCGTGTCACGCGGCAGACAATGTTGCCGTCCGCATCTTCCACAGCATCAACTGCATTGATGAAGTTTTCTTGCACCAGCGACGTGCTGGACGCAATTGATTGCGACCGACCGTAGGAATAAGAAACTTGATAGTTGTAGTCACGTCCACCAAGCTCCACGTCTCCATCAATCCCGAAGACCGAGCGGAACAGGTCGAGTTGACCGAAGTTCGCGTTGTTGCCGCCGAGCAAGTCAAGGCTTGCGCGTTGGAGCGAGAACTGAGTGTCATCATCAGTACCGTCACCATCGGTATCGAAGTTCAGCACCTGAACACCTCCAGCGTCAGCAAGATTGCCTGGTGCCAGAAGAATGCTGCGGGCCTGATCGTTCAGGAATGGGTTGCTCAGCAAAACACCGAGACTGCCTGAGTCGCCGCCAAACAGTTGTGATTGGAAGACAGGTTGGTTGGCCAATTCAGTAGAGTTGGTATCGGCATAGTTCGCTTCGAAGAAGAAACGAATATTGTCGGTGATGTCATAGTGACCGGTTGCAAAGAGCGTCAGCCGTTCGAGCGCCGAAGAAATCTGCGCAGTGTCAGCGAGCGTCAGACCGTCACCGCCTGAAGAATTAACCGCGCCACTCGTCTCACCGAGGTCAAACGGCACAAGATCGCCGTTAGGTGCAAACTGAACGATACCGCCGTCTGGGCCTGTAAAGCCGGCACCAAAGGCTGGTAAAGCCGTTCCGAATGTAAAGCCCTGTGTCGGAATACCACCCCGAGTGAGGGCTGAAATTCGACGATTAACTAGCAGCGTATCGCCGCTGCGGAACAATTGCGCCGATGTACGGTCGCGGGCAGTTGCAAGAATACCTGCAGAATCGGTGTATTCGAAGTTGACTGCGATGTTACCGCGATCTTCGGCGAAATTCCCGCCGACCGTTACCGAGGTACGGACAGTTTCACCGTCACCGTCGTCAAAAAGGCCATATTGCGTGGTTGTTTCAAGGCCTTCGAAGTCATCTTTCAAACGCAGGTTGATTGTGCCTGCGACCGCGTCTGAACCATAAGTTGCAGCGCCGCGAACTGTCAGGACATCAACACCATCGATAAGTGAGACTGGGATCACGTTAAGGTCAACTTGCAGTCCGGATGCCGCACCACTGAAGTTGGAAGCTGTGTTTGACGATACGAAGCGGCGGCCATTGACGAGCGTCAAAGTCCGCTGTGACCCGAGACCAAACAGGTTGGCAAAGTTCTGACCAACGGAAAAGCCAGCTTGGCCACCGTTTGACGAAACCGCGACACCGAAGCCTGGGATTTCGTTTAGAACTTCAGAAATGTTGTTGAATGAACGTTGTTCAATCTCTTCGGCGCCGATGCTTGCGATTAGCGGTGCAGCACCTTCAGTTTCTGGGCGCGCAATCCGCGAACCAGTAACAACGATTCCTGGACCAGCATCTTCAACCGCGTCGTCTACTGTTTCGGCAGTTTCGGCATCTTGTGCTAGAGCTGGGACCGATGCGAGCGCGAGCCCGACGGCGAGGGAGCCGGCGCTAAGCCGGAGTTGTGTCGAAATTTTCATTTGGTTTCATACCCCTATGATTGGTCCAAATCTTTTGTGAATGCGAAGATTTGCATCCGTGAGAAGACTAGAAACATTAGGCACTACAGCCCTTTGCGCTCAAATCTTCCTATTCGATAAGGCACTAGCCGGCCGAAAAATTGGCGCTGCAACGCCAAGAATCCACGCATGCTATTCCTGAAAGGAGTAAAGACCGGTCTGTGGTTGAATGTGAAGCGTTACATCGCGACTCTCAAAAATGAACGCGAGGTGTATCAGAATTGCAACATTTGGGTTGGGCGGTTCGTTAGTGATCGAAACACGTCATTATCTTGCAGCAGGCCCGACTGAAAATGCGCGTGGCTTGGTGGTTCCAGGGCCAGCTAATTTCGCTAATCGATATGCGGTAGAGGCTTGGCAGGGACATCTGGCTAGAAACAAAAAAGCCGCGGACCGAAGTCCGCGGCTTTCTCGTGTTGGCTATCGCCAGGATCAGAACTTGAAGTTGATCCCTGCGAAGAACTGACGACCGGTGTCATAGATGGTCGGGAACGTGTTACCGTTACCGAGCGGTGGACCTGAAGAGGCCGACACAGGTGGTTGTTCGTTGGTGAAGTTGAGCACACCGCCGCGCAGTGAAACTACATCGTTCACGTCATAGAAGAACGAGAAGTCGAGGTAGTTTACCGCTGGCAGATTATCATCGACCACTGGGTTTGCTTCGACCACCTCGTTAGTTGTGCCGCTGAAGTGGCGCCATGCGAGGTTCAAGTCGACACCTGCGAGCGTTTGCAGATCAACAACCAAACGGTGACGATACTCAGGCGTAATTGGCGCTGGGCAACCGTTGTTCAGAGTTCCTGCACACTCGATGATCGTGCCTGGAAGTGGTTCCAGGTCATATGCATCAAGAATGGTACCAACGTAATTGATGCCAACGCTACCGATGCTGTCGATATCCAGCGAGTAGCTCGCTTGGATGTCAAAGCCCGATGTGCTGAGCTCAGCAATGTTACGGTTGATTTGGTTGAAGCCTTCACCCGGAATACCAGATGATGCCAAGGTCCCGCCTGCACCGCGATTAATAAGGGTACATGCAGCAGGGTTACCAGTTTCGAGGCAGTTATCGAGAATGATCTGTGCTGGAATTGCGAAGATCGTGTCCTCGACAGTGACG
Source organism: Erythrobacter sp. S249 (assembly GCF_057364975.1). NCBI lineage: Bacteria > Pseudomonadati > Pseudomonadota > Alphaproteobacteria > Sphingomonadales > Erythrobacteraceae > Erythrobacter > Erythrobacter sp. S249. The sequence goes on from NZ_CP200287.1 coordinate 2,531,635, forward strand.
TCGAAATAGTCAACTGACAGAAGCAGGCCTGGTACAAAGCTTGGTTCGAACACGACACCAAAGGTGACTGTGTCCGAGCTCTCTGGAGTGAGAGTAGGTTCACCACCTGTAATCGACTGGGTTTGACCAGAGATCACATCAAGGATGGTGCCAAACTGAGCAGCAGTTACGCCGGTGTTGGCACACTGCTCGAACGTTGCGATCGGAGCATCCGATGCACAAGGGTCAAACAATGAGTTGCCGTTGGCATTAACGCCTGCTGAGTTGAGGTTCGGAAGACCTGTGTTCACCGCAGAGAACAATTCGATCACGTTTGGTGCACGCACCGAACGCTGGAACTGTGCACGCAGCTTAAGGTCAGAAACCGGTACCCAAACGCCCTCGATACCAAAGGTGTCAGTAGAAACCGAGCTTGACGTGCCGTTACCGCTGTTGGTGTAGTCAGAGTAACGATACGAACCTTCAAGAGTAAGTTCTTCGAAGAACGGACGGTCAGTTACCAATGGAACCTGCACCTCGGTGAAGATCTCATAGACTTGAACAGAACCATCAACCGGGAAGTTGGCGCCGCCAACACCGGTGAAACCACCGCCTGGAACCTGACTGATTTCATCAGGGATAGAGGTCAATGTGTCTTCACGATACTCAACACCGAGCAAGAAGCCGATGCCGTTATCGCTGAACGGTGAACTGAAGCCGTACTCGCCAAGGTCAGCCTGGACGAAACCACCAGCTACAAGCTGAGTTGTTTCACCAAGAACAATGCCAACGCCCTGAAGGAAGTCGGTTTGCTCTTGCGTGATAGCAGTGGTGCCATCAGCGTTACGCTGGAATGGGTTGTAAGGAACACAGCCACCTGATGGGTCGCGGCAGACAACATTGCCGGTGCCATCATCGACGGCGAAGAACGCCTGCTGCAGGTTCGCTACGATAAAGTCGTTTGACGAAACAGAAACGTCACTTGTTTCAGCGTACTGACCAAACACTTCGTAAGACCAGATGTTGTCGCCAAAATCACCGCGCAGGCCAGCGACCATGCGGAAGGTGGTGTTTTCAAGCCGTGAGTTACGCGGACCGCCTTCGACGTTACGGTGAGACGCTGTGATACCAGTTACATCTGTACCAGCCGCGATAGCAGCTGCGTCACAACCGAAGATGTCTGTCAACTGCTGACCAGGTGTGTTCTGAATGAACGGGTTGTCACAGTTGATCGAGTAGGCGCCGATACCGAAAGATGCGGTTTGAGCGATCTGCGCGTCAGATACGTTATCTACGTAAGAGAGGTCGGCGAAGAACTCGAGGTTGTCGCTGATCTCATAGTTACCCTTGGCGTAGATTGTAAAACGCTCTGAAGGACGCTGGAAGAAGTTGAACTCACCAAAGTTGAAGCGCTGATCGGGTGAACCAGCGAAGTCAACGATCGTGCCGTCTGCTTCTTGGAAGGTGAAGCCACCAGGGCCGCCGAAGAGCCGGAAGTTAGCCGAACCAAAACAACCGACGCCTTCAAAGCTGACATCTGGGTTTGAGCTGGTGTCGAGGGTACAAGCCGAGAAATCACGGTTTGACTGGATGACCTGCTCGCGGCGCTCATAGTTGGCATAAATGGTCACGTTACCGCGGCCATCAGCTGTGTTGGTGCCGAGGATACCAGTGATCGAATATTCTGCACCATCCGTTACCGGCCCCGGTGTTGAACCGCCAAACGACTGAAGAACGTTTGAGAAAAACTCAGAACCGTTACCGGTTTGCTGGAAGCCGCCTTGCACGTCGATTTCAACGCCTTCGAAATCCTTCTTGAGGATGAAGTTAGCAACACCACCAACAGCGTCCGAACCGTAAACGGCCGAGCTACCACCGGTGAGAACGTCAACGCGCTCAATCAGTTGAGTTGGGATAACGTCGAGATTAGCAGAGGAAATCGCAGACGAACCGTATGGCAGGCGGCGACCGTCGATAAGGACGAGCGTACGCTGCGAGCCGAGGCCGCGAAGGTTCAGTGTAGCGGTACCAGATGCACCGTTCGAAACTTCACCGGCTTGACCAGCGAAAACCTGAGGCAATTGGTTTACGAAGTCCTCGATCCGGACAGTACCTTGGCCCTGGATCTGTTCCGCTGTGACGGAAACAACCGGGTTGGCGCCTTCGAGGTTCGGGTTAACGTTCAAGCGCGAACCAGTAACGAGGATTTGATTTTCCTCTTCGGCTACTGCGTCTCCATCGCTACTGACGTCGGCGTCTTGCGCAAAGGCGGGGGCCGATGCGAGTGCCAAGCCTACTGCGAAAGAGCCCGCGCTCAGTCGGAGTTGATTGGAAATCTTCATATGGTTTCATACCCTTATGATAATGCCAGCCAAAAATTGGCCCGCATATGTCAAGATGCGATCCCGGATGCCGACCTTAGTGCCAGCGTCAAAACCGCATCCAATTTAACGGCAAAGGCGCAATCGAAATTTCGAACAAATGGCTCAAAATTTACGGACCCGCCGTTCCCTAGGTTCGGCCTAAGAGCCTTTAACCGCCTAAGGGAAGCGTCACAGTTGGCTTTCACGAAATTGAAATCCCGGTGTAGCAGCTTTGCAACACCGCTCTGGGGGTTCCGTTAATCACGTAAAACAACGGTTTACTGCGATTTTTGCGGTCTTCTCTATCGGCTTGGTAACACTTAGCTGTTTGCCTTTTGGGGCTGCTGTGACAATTGTGATGCTGAAAGGAATCTCAATGCGCACCCACTTTACCTTCTTGGCCTTCGGGGCAGCAATGCTCGCCGGAACATCCGCTCAGGCGCAGGAGGCCTCTGAGGCTGGCGTGGATACGCCGGCTGTCATCGATAAGATGTTTCAATGCCGCGAGGTGGAAGATGCTGAGGCGCGTTTGGCGTGCTTTGATCGCGAAGTTGGCCGGGTTTACGAGGCGCAAGCGTCACGCGAACTGGTAATCGCCGATCGAGAACAGGTTGAGAGGACCAAGCGCGGCTTGTTTGGCCTAAGGTTGCCAAAGATCGGGCTATTCAGCGGCGATGACGATAAAGAGCCTGTGAACGAGATCACAGCGACCTTGGCGAGTGCGCAGAAGCGAAGCAACGGGATGTATATCTTCGAGCTCGAAGATGGCGCGCGCTGGCTCCAAACCGAGTCTATATCCGGGTTTCAACGCTACAAGGCTGGCGACACCATCGTCATCAAACAAGCTGCCCTTGGGAGCTTCAAGGCCAAGGTGAATGGCAAGCGCGCGATGCGAGTGCGGCGAATAAACTGAAGTCTGAGAGGTGCCATTCATGGCACCAGCTGGTTGTGCAACAGCCCGCGCCAGAATCTCGGTTGACGTTTACGTAAGCGGACTTTACCTCCTTGGTCATAACTTGGAGCAGGCCTGAAAACAGGGCCGCCCGCACATCGCCCTGAGAGGACATTGCCGCTATGACCACCGCTTATATCGTTGACGCCGTTCGCACAGCTGGAGGGCGCCGAGGCGGCAGGCTTGCTGGCATTCACCCGGTCGATTTGTTGGCCCATTCGCTTGACGCGATTGTTCAGCGCAGCGGCATTGATCCTACGGCGATTGATGATGTGGTCAGCGGCTGCGTCAGCCAGGCGGGTGAGCAAGCCGGGCAGATTGGCCGGATGGCGGTGCTCGCGTCAAAGCTGCTCCCGCAATCCACGCCAGCTGTGTCGATTGACCGTCAATGCGGCTCTTCCCAGCAAGCGATCCAATTTGCAGCGCAAGCCGTGATGAGCGGGACACAGGACGTTGTCATCGCCAGCGGCGTTGAGAGCATGACGCGCGTGCCGATGGGCTCGAACATGACGCTGCATATGAAAGAAGGGCTGGGCAATTACATGTCGCCCGGCGTGCAAGAAAAATATCCGAACGTGCAGTTCAGCCAGTTCATGGGCGCAGAAATGATCGCGCAGAAGCATGACTTTTCAAAGGATCAGATCGACGCCTTTGCGCTCGAAAGCCACAAGCGCGCGATTGCAGCGACTGAGGCAGGCGCGTTCAAAGACGAGATCGTACCGATTGCGATCGAAACGCCCGAGGGCGATGCGATGCACACGGTGGATGAGGGCATCCGCTTTGACGCGACGCTAGAAGGGATTGCGGGCGTGAAACTGCTCGCGCCAGAGGGGCGGATCACCGCTGCCTCTGCCAGCCAGATTTGTGATGGTTCGTCTGCGGTTCTGGTGGTGAGCGAGGAGGCGCTTAAACGCCACAACCTCACACCGATGGCGCGCATTCACAATCTGACCGTGACGGCGGGCGATCCGGTGATCATGCTGGAAGAGCCGCTGTTTGCGACCGACCGCGCGCTGGAACGCGCTGGTCTGAAGATCGATGATATTGATCTTTACGAGGTCAACGAGGCTTTTGCCCCAGTGCCGATGGCATGGTTGAAGCACACAGGCGCTGATCCAGAAAAGCTGAACGTGCATGGCGGCGCGATTGCGCTGGGCCATCCGCTCGGCGCGTCGGGCACAAAATTGATGGCGACGCTCGTCCATGGGCTGAAACGTCATGGCAAGAAATATGGCCTGCAAACGATGTGCGAAGGCGGCGGCGTCGCCAATGTCACCATCGTTGAGAGCCTGTAAGCTATAGAGAATTCGCCCCAAATCCGATCAGGCTGAGCTTGTCGAAGCCCTGTCTTTCTTCGGGTGAGGGGTTCCAGAAGAAGCGCTGCCCTTCGACGAGCTCAGGGCAAACGGAAATTTTGAATATCAGGAGAGTATAATGGAAGTATCAGCCAACACCCCAGCCGTCGTCACCGGCGGCGCATCTGGCCTCGGTGCGGCCACGGCCCGCGCACTCGCGGCCAAGGGCGCTAAAGTTGCCATCTTCGACATGAATGAAGAGAAGGGCGAGGCCATGGCGGCCGAGATTGGCGGCGTGTTCTGCAAGGTCAATGTGACCAGCGATGAAGACGTGGATGCTGGCTTTGCCAAGGCCCGCGAAGCCCACGGCCAAGAGCGGATCCTCGTGAATTGCGCAGGCATCGGCAATGCGATCAAAACCGCCAGCCGCGACAAGCAAACGGGCGAGATCAAGCACTTTCCCGTGTCGGCCTTCGACTTCGTCATTCAGGTCAACCTGATCGGCACATTCCGCTGCATCGCCAAATCGGCGGCTGGAATGATGTCGCTCGATCCGATTAATGAAGACGGCGCGCGCGGCGCGATGGTCAACACCGCTTCTGTTGCGGCTGAAGACGGTCAAATCGGCCAGGCGGCATACTCTGCATCAAAGGGCGGCGTGGTCGGGATGACTTTGCCAATCGCTCGCGATCTGATGCGCGAAGGCATCCGCGTGAACACCATCCTGCCTGGCATCTTTGAAACCCCGCTGATGAACGCTGCCCCGCCGCAGGTGAAGGAAGCGCTTGCTGCGTCCGTGCCATTCCCGAAACGTCTGGGCATGCCAGAGGAATACGCGAAGCTCGCCATGACCATGATCGAAACCGGCTATTTCAACGGAGAAGACGTGCGCCTCGACGGCGGCATCCGTATGGCACCGCGTTGATGGCATGATCCTTGATTAATTTGCCCGCCAAGGTGCATGTCTAAGGCGGCAGTTTATCGGGACTAGCAAAGAAGGCGGGAGAGGCGATTGGCTCACGAGAAGATCTTTCAATCTCGGGCCATTTGGCTCTTCCGCCTTTTTGCATTGGCTATCATTGCCGTCTCGCTAGTGGCCACTCCCGCCTTCGCCGAAGATAGCGATGGATCCGAGCTGCGTCTTGAAAAGGTCTGGAGCTATGATGGCGGCGGCTATGGTTCAGATTTCAAGCTGGAGCCGACACTCGCGATCACGCCGGAGCATGTTCTGGTGTCTGGCTTCATGCCAAAGGGGGACCGGCAGCATCAGGTAATCCGCGCGTTCGACATTGAAAGCGGAGAGCCTGGCGAAGTCCTCAACCACCCTGACGCACAGCCTTTTGAGGGTTTCGGCGAAGCGATCGCAGCGAATGATCGCTTTGTCGTCACTGTCCTTCATCGGAAGCATTCACCAGAAGCTGGCGGCCAGTTGCTGGTCTACGACGTGAACACCCTAAAGCTGCTGCGCCGCATAGAGAACCCGCGTGCCGAGGAATCTGCGTGGTTTGGGATCGCTGGTTTGGCCTTGGATGATGAGCGCGTTCTCGTCTCTGTTTCAACCACGAAAGATAAGCGCGCGAGCGCCTGGGTATTCAGCGCCGAAACCGGTGAGATTTTGCTGACTATTGACGAGCCGGACGTGCCTGAGGAAGGCCGCCGCCTCAGCTATTTTGGCCATACGATCGCAATGAATGAAACGCATATTGCCATCGCCTCAAACGGTCACACAGGCCCGCCGGGCCTCTATGCGCGAGGAGAGGTCTGGGTCTTCGACGCGAAAGATGGATCCTTGCAATACAAGCTCGATCGGCCGGCATCAGAAAAAGCGACCATGTTTGGCCGGTCACTCGTTCTGTCGGATGAACGGCTGCATGTATCGAGCTTGGGCGAAACGGGCCCTCTGAATTGGCCCACAGGACGCCTGCATTCCTATGATTTGGACAGTGGCGAATCGCTTTTCACACTCGAGGATAAGGGCATTCCGACCAAGAATGATGATTTCCTCAACGGTGCTGGTGGGGAAGGATTTCCATCAAACCTGACCGGCGAAGGCAAACTGCTGATTTCAAGCCTGCCAGACTGGTCGGGTTCGCATATGGGGCAGGGCGGGCTAGTGGTAATTGATAACGCCGCGGGTGACCGCCTTTTGACCTATCACCATGAAACCGGCCAGCAAAACGCGCGTTTTGGGCGCGCTCTTGCCGCCGGATACGGATTTATCGCGGTGGCGGAAGAGGTCGGCACGGGCATAAACACGATCCAGCGCGTGACGCTCTATCGGTTGGTCTCACTTAACTAGCGTTGCAAAACGCGGGCTTCGGCTTGATCGAACTGACCTGATGGCTTGTTGAGAAGGACAGTTTTCTTCCTCCAACAGGTGTGCCAGAATTTGTTCGCAACGGAGAGAAACGCACATGACCGACTACACTCAGATACTCGTCGATAAGGCTGATGGCATTGCGACCATCACGCTCAATCGCCCGGAGAAGATGAACGCCTACACCCGCACAATGGGGGCGGAGATCATGGCGGCGATGGATGATATCGACGCGGATGACGCGGTGCGCGCGGTGATCTTTACCGGCAGCGGCGAGAAGGCGTTTTGCGCAGGCGCTGACCTGACGCCGAAAGGGGGAGGGCATGTGTTCTCCGACCCGAACGAGGTTGAGGACCTGTCTGATGAACGTGTGCGTGATGGCGGCGGCTTGCTGACCCTGCGCCTCTACGAGAGCAAAAAGCCGCTGATCTCTGCCTGCAATGGCGTGGCGGTTGGAGTGGGGGCCACCATGCAGCTGGCAATGGATATTCGGCTGGCTAGTGAAACTGCTCGTTATGGCTTCGTCTTTGCCCGGCGCGGGATTGTGCCAGAGGCGGCCTCAAGCTGGTTTTTGCCGCGGATCGTCGGGATCAGCCAGGCGCTTGAATGGTGCTATTCTGGCCGGGTGTTTGATGCAGACGAGGCGAAATCAGGCGGGCTGGTGCGCTCTGTTCATGCGCCGTCCGATTTGCAACATGCCGCCCGAAAGCTGGCAAGCGAGATCGCCGAAAACACTTCTGCCGTATCGGTCGCGATGACCCGGGCGATGATGTATCGGCTCGCCAGCGCAGATCATCCGATGGAGGCGCATAAGATCGATAGCCGCGCAATTTACCGCCTTTCACGCGGCAAAGATGCGAAAGAGGGGATCGCCAGCTTCCTGGAAAAGCGCAAGGCCATGTATCCGGGTAAAGTCACCGAAGACATGCCGGATTTCTATCCGTGGTGGGACGAGGTGACCTACGAATAGCGTCTGCTTAACAGCCAAGCTTGCATTCACCGCTGGTTTCATGGGAAACCAATGCGTTGAATGATCAGGTCGCAGTTAAGAATCGGAGCGCAGGGGTGAGCCAAGCAGGGGGCGAACAAAGGACAGTGGGCGCGGTGCAAACCAGCGCTCGCTCGACAATGCCGGGACAGCTGGCGGACTTTCTGCCCTATCAACTTTCGATTGCATCCAATGCAGTGAGCAGCCTGATCGCTGAGCGTTATCGCAAACGCTTTGGCCTCAAGATCTTGGAGTGGCGCGTGATGGCGGTGCTTGGCGATGCCAAGGATGGCACGGGGCGTCTCACGCAAAGGGCGCTTACCGAGGCGACGTTGATGGACAAGGTTGCGGTCAACCGCGCCTGCAAGGTTCTGGAAGAACGCGGGCTGATCGCCCGTGCTCCCAATGCACGCGATGGACGCTCACACCTGCTGGAGCTGACCGAGGATGGACGGGCTATTCACCGCGAGGTGATGCCGCTTGCGCAAGCGACCGAGAGCGAGCTCTTCGCTGATTTCACCATTGATGAACAGATGAAGTTTCGCGAGCTTTTGCACCGAATGCGTGAGCGTGCCGGATTTCTGGCCGAGGGCGGCGAAGCGGACTGACGCGGCCCAAAGCCAACGGGTATTGATAACCGCAAACAAAAAGGCCCGGCTGCAATAGCCGGGCCTTTCGTCTGTGCGCCGTCTGAGCTTGCTCCATGCCAGCCGACGCGTTGAGTGGTGTCGGACTTTATTCCGATGGCATCAGTGCATCCGAGATCGAGCAGGCTGCTGGGCCAAGAATAACGATGAAAAGCACCGGCAGAATGAACAAGATCAGCGGTACGGTCATAATCGCTGGCAGACGAGCCGCCTTTTCCTCGGCGCGCATCATTCGCTCGTTCCGGAATTCAGCGGACAGAACCCGCAGAGCTGATGCCAGCGGCGTACCATAACGTTCGGTCTGAACCATGGTGGTCACGACGCCTTTAACGGCGTCGAGATTGACCCGGTAAGCCAGATTGTCGAACGCTTGTTTCCGCTCATTCAGGAAGGACAGCTCGATCGCGGTGAGGGCAAATTCATCGCCCAGTTCCGGATAAGCGCGGCCCAATTCCTTAGCAACGCGGTTGAACGCGGCATCGACGGTAAGGCCAGCCTCGGCACAAATCACGAGCAGATCGAGCGCGTCAGGAAGGCCGCGCTGGATTTCCAGCGTCCGCTTGCTTGCCTTATTCGACAGGAACAATTCTGGAGCTTTGTAGGCGCCAAAGACGGCCACAGTCAGCGCACCTGCACGCTTGAAAGCACCCCAGTCTGGGAAATAATCGACCACGTAAATTACGGTCGCTGCGATTGCACCGATCACGATAGGCAAGATCGCGCGCATCATGATGACGTAAACTGCGAGTTCTTTGTTGCGGTATCCTGCGTAAGCCAGTTTCTGCTGAATGTCTTGCAGCTGGCTGTCTTGCAGGATTTTCATACTGTCGAGGCGCTCTTTGACCTTGTCAGTACCCTCGGTCTTGCGGACCAAGCTGGCGCGTTTCTTCGTGTTACCAGTGACAATGCCCGCTTTGAGCTCGTCACGGCGCTCCTCAAGCGCTTTAACGCGCTTGGCCATTGGATCCTTGATCGTCACGGCGGCGTAAATCGCCAAGATCACGGCGAAGGCAGCAAGGCCAGCCAGGATCGTGCCGACGACGATAACGTCGAAGCCAAGCAAAGTGGGGCCGGGTTGAGTGTTCATCATAATATCTCGTCCCTCACTTAGATTTCAAAGCTGACCATTTTGGCCATGATAAACACACCGATCGACATCCAAGTCAGTCCGCCAAGCCCGGCAATGATCAGTCGGTCTTCGGTGAAAAAGCCACCGAGATAGCCCGGGTTGATCCACCAGATCATCGCGAAGACGATAAATGGTAGTGAGCCAACGATGTAGGCAGAAGCTTTCGATTCAGAGCTCATTGCCTTGATCTTCAGCTTCATTTGCGAGCGTTTGCGCAAAACATCAGCCAGGTTCGACAACGTCTCGGCCAAGTTACCACCGGTCTCGCGCTGAATAGCCAGCGTGATGCAGAAGAAGTTGAACTCAGGAATGCCAAGCCGGTCAGCGGTTTCCTGGAGCAATTCCTCCATGGTCCGGCCGATGCGGATGCGCTCGGTGATGCCTTTGAATTCGATGCCTACTGGGCCTTCGACTTCTTGTGCGACAACACCAAGAGTTTCGGTGACTGGCAAACCAGAGCGCAAGCCCCGGACGAGCAATTCGATGCCGTCAGGAAACTTCGCGTTAAACTGGCCAGTGCGTCTTTTGATCATGAAATTCACGACCAAGTGAGGAATACCGGCACCCACTAGCAACCCAACGCCAAGCGCGAGAAAAAGCGCGCCTGATTGGATGTAAACGAGCACAGTAATCACCAAGACGAGACCCAAGGTTGCATAGAGATATTGCGACAATGTCCAAGCCTTGCCGGTTCGATCGAGCCGGATGGCCAGCGCTTCGCTACGCGAGCTTGCGCCAGCGACTTTTTGAGCCTTTGGCTTGCGAGCGGCGATTGCCTTCTTCAGCTGTGCATCGACTTTCGCATCAGTGCTTTGCGAATGGCGATACCTCAGGGCTTCAAGGCGTCGTTTCTGAGCCTTACCAGAGTTTGGGCCAGTCGCGAGGACGTAGCCGCCAACGAGGACTGCAAAAATCACCGTAGTGATGAGCAGGATTTGCAAGATATCCATGCTTTCCCTTCCCGCCTTTCCTTGTTTAGGCGTGACCGATCAGCAAGCGGGGGAGGGCGCCGCACCGATATGCGGTGCGAGCCACTCCCTTAGCGCTTGTTATTCAGCCGGTTCGGCCTCTGATTTGTCTTTCTTCGACAGCAGAGACTTCAGATCAAATCCGCCCAAAAGCGACTTTTTCTCTTCTGTCAGCGCTGCCAAATCGTCTTCGTCAGCGCCCATGATCCGTTCACCAATCTGTTTGATAACAGCGGTGGATTTGCTTGAACGGTTGGCGTCAACGAACACTTGGCCGAGCTTTGCAGCATTGGACGCAGCCTTGATGTCGTATGGAATGACGAAATCAATTTTGCGTTCAATCGATGCTTCAAAATCAGCCTTGCTGATCTCAGCGGTTGCGTTTTGAACCTTGTTGGCAACGACCATCGGATGGGCGTGCGCAGCATTGGTTTTCAGCCAAGACAGAACGCGAATGGTGTCGCGTGCAGATGCCAGGGTCAACTCGCAGGTAACCAGCACGAGATTGACCTCGCCCAGCAGGTGCGGGAAGTTGATCAGCATGTTACGCGGCAGATCAATCACGGTCATTTCGAACGCTTGGCGGAATTCTTCCTCCAATTGTAGGAATGCTGCACCATCGGTCATCAATGGCTGATTGATCGGTGCCTCTGCAGACAGGATCGACAGATTGTCATTAGCGCGGATCATGGCGCGCTCAATGAAGAGCCCGTCAATCCGGCTTGGATTGTCAATCGCATCGGTCAGGCCGCGGCCCGGCTCCAGATCCAGTGCAAGCGCACCTGTGCCGAAATGCACATCGAGATCAAGCAATGCGGTTGGCGCCTTGTGCTCATCACTGAACAACCATGCCAGCGAGGTTGCGAGCGTGGAGGCTCCAACACCGCCGCGCGTTCCGACCACTGCGGTCGAAATGTGGCGTTGCACTTGCTCTGCTTCACCGCCCTTGGGCGAAGTGAACACGGTAAGTGCTTGGTTCAGCGAGTCGTGAATCTGCTGGGCCGAGAGTGGCTTCAGAAGATAGTCGTGGATGCCACTAGCAAGCAGGTCGCGGTACAAACGTACGTCGTTGACTTGACCAACAGCGATCACGACAGTGCCAGGCTCGCAAACTTCTGCGAGAGCATTGATGTCATTCAGCGGATCGCCGCTTTCAGAAAGGTCAACGAGCAGGATCGCAGGGCTAGCGCTGACTGACAGCGACTGGATCGCATTGCGCAGGCCGCCTTTGTTGCACTTCTCTGGCTGCCAGCCCATTTCGATGACGACGGGACGCAGCACGTCGAGTGCATTGTCGTCGCAGATGTAGGCTGCAAATGGATCACGATTGCCGGGCAGTCCGGAATTCCAAGGCGCGTTCATGGATCAATTCCCTCCGGTTGTAGCTGTTGGCAGACCGCCTGCACCTGATGGTTCAGTATCGCGGAATGTGCCGATTGCTTTGTTGCTGGTGGCGATCACGGTTTCGCCGGTGCCCTTCTTGCCCTCGAGCAAGTCCTGTGGATCCGCTACCATAGCAGCCATGTTGCTGTTGGTTGCGCAGCCATAGCCAGGGCTGGTTGCGTTATTGTAATTCATGTCAGACTTGGTTGACCAATCAGGGCAACCAGGTACGGACGCACTCGAGCGGGTGACCACGATGCGGGCTTGGCCCGGATTGAGGAAACCAGTCGTCGTCGGTGCCGTTTCGCTCACGAGCAGGCCATACCGGCCAGCCAGATCGCTCACAGCGGTCTTTAGCGCTGGATTGTTAGTCGGGTCATCAATCGAAATCCGATCACCATAAGACAATTCCATCGTCTCAAACCAACCATCCACGCGTTGCTGCTCAGATATTGGCAGGCCTGCACGATTGGTTTGAACATCAAGCACGAAGTTCGTGCGTTCAACCACTGGTTGCTTGGTGCTGTAGAGACCACGCTCAGTCGGCATACCGCCGCATCCAGCGAGCACCGTTCCAAGCGAGAGGGCAATAGCAATAGCGGGCAGCTTGGCCAGCTTACTGTGAGTTGCTTTGGGCATCATTCTTACCTTTCTCACTTAGATTAGAGGCTAAAACCGGGAGCCGCGGCGTCAGCCTGACGGTCTTTTTTCCGGTCTTTTTTCTTGGCGCGGCGTTCGTCTTCGCGGCTTGAGCCGGGAACGATTGCAGCAGGATCAGCAGCGCTGACTGATGGCTCAGGTGCATTTTCGTCACCAGCAGCCGTTGGTCCAGGACGGACAGCACCGCTCTCGCCAGCGCTATCCTTGTAGCCAATCAATTGCTCGATTTCACTTGCCGCACGATAACCGTCGGTTGGCAATTTGATGTCTCTCGCATCAACCGGCTTTACCAAATAAGGTGTGACGACAATCACCAGTTCGGTCTCACCCTTGCGATAAGAGCGCGAACGGAAGAGGTTGCCTAGGATTGGAATATCACCAACACCCGGGGCCTTGTCGATCGTGTTTTGTGAGGCGTTGCTCATCAGACCAGCGATCATGAAGCTCTGACCTGAGCCGAGCTCCACTGTCGTTTCAGTCCGGCGAATCGTAAGCGCTGGAACCTGGAAGCCATTGAGCGTCACCGCACCCTGGCTCGATAGCTCTGACACTTCCGGTCGCACGCGCAATGAAATTCGGCCATTGGCAAGAACCGTTGGCGTATAAGCAAGGCTGACGCCAAAGTCTCGATACTCGATCGCAACCGAGCCAAGACCCTCACTGACGGGAATAGGAAACTCACCGCCCGCCAAGAATGTTGCGGTTTCGCCCGAAAGCGCGGTCAAGTTAGGTTGTGACAGAGTGGTAACGAGCCCGATTTGTTCGGCAAGATCAAGCGCACCAAGAACGTTAATTCCAAAAAGCCTGCCAAGACCAGCAATTGTATTACCGCCTTGGGAATCAATGCCAGGACCGGTGATCGTTTGCGTTTGCACGACACCATCGGCATCGACGACCACCTGACCAAATTGATCAAGAATTGGGACATTGCGTGAGATGCCTCCTACCCCTTGGCCCGCTGATATCGGCCCGCCGTAATTGAAACCATCTTGGCCAAGTTGACGGCCCGTTCCGATAACGCCGCGGAAGCCATTTGAACCATCAGCTGTGGTCAAGTTGCCTGCAATGTCGCGCGTTAGTGAGCGGCTGACTTCGGCAAACTTCACTTGCAGGTTGACTTGCAGTGGTGTCGCTGTTTTCAGGCGGCTGATCACATTTGCGTCGTCGCCAACGAAAGCTTGCACGAGGCGTTCCGCTTCGGCTGCATCTTCTGGCGCAGCCACAGTACCAGTCAGCAGAACTGTGTTGGTACCCATGGTTGCAACGCCAATTTTCGCCTGCGGCATCGCCAGAGCCAGCATTTGATCAATGCTGCCAATGTTAGAGCCGACGCGAATGTTCGCGGACCAGATCACATTGCCAGACGCATTGCTGGCATAGATCGTTGTTTCACCACCAGAGCGGCCAAATACATACAGCTGACGCTGAGATTTGACTTGCACATCGGCGATTGCCTCGTTGGCAATGAAGACATCCGTCATCGCGCCAGGCACGGTGACCAATTGGCCGCTGCCGATGGATAGGACAACGTCCTGATCCGGGCTGTTCACTTGCTGAGCGGTGGCAATATTTGCCGGAGCCGCAACAAGCGGTAGTGCGGCAATGCTGGCCAGCAGCATTTTTGCAGTAGACAGGCGTTTCATTTTATAGCCCCTTGATGGTTTCCCTTTTGCCGTTTTCACGGCATCCAAACTTTTGATCTGGTTCGTCATTTTCTGTTCCCTCAACGGATCAGCAACGCGCCTGCAGCAGGTGCAGTCTGACCGGCGTCACGCACATTTTGCGATTGGCCTTGACGGAAAGAAGTGGTCGCACCGCGTACACCGCTCACTGGAACTTCAGTGGTCTGCTTGCCGCGAGTGACACGCACGGCTGGGCCGCGATTGATTGGCGCACCATTCACCTTTGCAGAAACGCCCGGTGCAGCTGGGGTGACCCGTGCTCGGCCAGAGTTCTGAGGAGGCACTGTCTTGCGCTGGAAGCGTGAAACATCGCCGCCGGTTGAGAAGGTGGTGCCCTTATCGTTCGGACGGTTCATTGCTGATTGCAGCAACTTTTCTTCTTCTTCAGGCGTTGTGCCCTCTGGAATTTTCACATCGCCAGAAGCAATCGCGCGCTCAAGTTCCGTCTGATTGTCTGCAATCGAGCGCAGAACCAAGCTCAGCGTACCGAGGGTTTGTGCAACAGCCACTTTCTCAGCGATCTTAGGTGTCACTTCGATAGTGACAGTCCGGAACGCACGAACGACGGTCTGGCCATCTTCGGTGGTTGTTTGTTCAGTCGACTGGTCAGTCGCTAGCACGCGCAGATTGCGCAGCACGGTTTCAGCAGCGTTGAGATCTGGTCCGTCGCCTTTGACCGCTTGGGTCAGGACGAGGTCAACTCGGTCGCCTGGGAAAACAAAGCCCGCAACGCCAGTTCTGGCTGACACCGGCACTGTAACAGCGCGCATGCCTGGGCCAAGCGCCGCAGCGAGGAAGCCGCGATCGCCAGGGCTCACAAGCGAACCTTGGGTCAGTGGTTCACCAGCGGTGACCGGATGACGCACGACAGTGCCGAGCAATTGAGTGATGTCTGATTCGCCATCAATGAAGTAGGCATCCTGCACCAACTCTTCCGGCCATTGCTGATAGCTCAGCGCATCGGCGGTGATGATGGTGCCGGTTGGAAGCGCACGCTGCGCAACCAAGACCTTAGGACCGACTGGTACAGCCGCCTCAGCTTCTGGGGCAGCGCCCCCGGCGAACATGCTGCGTGCAGCAAAGGCAGTGCCGACCGCGATGATCAGCGCTCCGATGAGCAAAACAAGCTTCTTCCTGTCCATGGCTTTATAGCCCCCTTGTAATGGCCCAGATGAATTCACGGGCGGATAGATTTGCGCCTTCTAAGCGCAGATTGGTTAAAATCGGGTTCACCCCAAATTCGCAGCCATTGCTGCGCTGGAGAAAATCTTCGGATAAATGACCCACAGGCCGCCGGCCGCGATGGCCACGCCGTAGGGAATTGCGATGCGTTCTTTTTGCTGACGCATGAAATGATATGACGCCATCACGATGGTCAGCGCGCCGCCAGCGAGCGCCATAATGAGCAGCAATTGCATAAAGGCGCTGGGCTCAATCCACAGCGCAAGCGCCGCCAAGAGCTTCACATCGCCGCCGCCCATCATTTTGAGCGCGAACAAAAGCGCCATCGCAAAAAATGTGATGATCGCGATACCGACCTGCAAAACGACGCTGGTCGGATCGAAAATTGTTGGTCCTTCGGGGAGCAAAGACATGCCGCTGGCCCACCAGAAGACCGGCGCGCCAAGGACGATCGCCAGGTTCAGCCAATTGGCGATTCTGCGGCTGCGAATGTCCGTAAATGCGGCAAACAACAGCGCAATTGCCAAGGCAATCAGCAGTCCGTATTGGATGGTTTCACTAAACATTTGGCCCCCAAAGGTTGACGGCCAGCTCGTCTGGTCGCTCCTTCTGAGGGTGTTGCTACAGATTATGACTTACCAAATAGTAACCAAGCCCGAAGGGACGAAATTAGTGACGTCAGCAAAGCCCTCGCCGCGCATAGTTCGAGGGAGCCTGTGATTATGGATCGCCGGGTGATTCCAGCGGCTGCCAGTGAGAGTGTTTGGCGCGCGCACGACGGCCATGAATTGCGCCGGATTGATTGGCAAAGCTCGAGCGCTGCTGATGTAAGCCCGCGCGGCTCTATCCTGTTTTTCCCGGGGCGCGGCGACAATTACGAAAAATATCTTGAGAGCCTGGATGAATGGCACCGCGATGGCTGGCGCGTAACCGCGGCGGATTGGCGCGGGCAGGCTGGGTCTGGACAACTCGGCGATGATGCCGTCACCGGCCACATCGATGATTTTGCGACCTGGGTCGATGATCTGGCACAATTTTGGGCAGACTGGATTGCCGAAACGCCCGGACCGCATGTGCTCGCCGGGCATTCAATGGGCGGGCATGTCGTTATGCGCGCGCTGATTGAGCGCCGGGTCCAGCCTGAAGCCGTTGTTTTGAGCGCGCCCATGCTCGGCATGGCGGGGCCGCCGCTGCCGCTAGCGGTGCTGCATGGGGCGGCTAAGCTGATGAATGTCGTTGGCGAACCAACTCGTCAGGCTTGGAAGTGGAGCGAGAAACCGGGCGAAATGCCCGCGCGTCGCCGCACTCTGCTAACCCATGATGATGATCGCTATGACGATGAACTGTGGTGGCGCGAGCATCGCCCCGAACTGGTGATGGGTCCGGGCAGTTGGGGCTGGGTCGAGCGCGCCTATGCCTCGACCAGAGTTCTTGAGGCGCCCGGCGCGATGGAATCCGTCGACGTGCCGGTGCTCATCCTATCGACCAGCGAAGACAAGCTTGTAAGCCATGCGGATTGCGTCCGTGCGGTGGAGCGGCTTCCCAAGGGAGAGCTGTGCGCCTTTGGCAACGAGGCCCGCCATGAGATCCTGCGCGAAGTGGATGCCGTGCGCGGCCGCGCAATGGACGCAGTTGCCGATTTTCTCGATCGGGTCGCGCCCAAGCCCGCAAGCTGATGCCCGATGGAATTTATGACTTTGCGGTTGTCGGAGCCGGAATAGCGGGGGCTAGTCTTGCGGCTGAACTGTCCGCTCATGCCAAAGTGCTGGTCTTGGAGGCCGAGGATGTGCCCGGATACCACGCCACTGGCCGGTCCGCGGCATTCTGGGATGAGTGCTATGGCGGGCCAGGGGTGGTGCCGCTCACCCTCGCATCGGGGCCGTATCTGCGTGATGGCGGTTTTCTGACCCCGCGCGGCGCGGTGCATTTGGCCCGCGACGAAGATTTGGACGCGCTGAGCGAATTTGAGCGGAGCTTTTCGGATACCGGCGTCACGATTGAGCGGCTCACCCGCGAACAGATTACCGCCAAAGTCCCGCATGTTCGAGGCGACTGGTGTCACGCGATTTGGGAGCCAGCCTGCGCGGATATCGATGTGGCGGGCCTGCATCAGCATTACCTGAAGATCATGCGCCAGCGCCGCGTCGACCTTGTCTGCCGCGCGCGCGTGGCGCGGCTGAATCGCCATTCTGACCCCGGCCTATGGGCGGTCACTCTCGAATCGGGTGAGACCTACGCAGCAGAACGCGTGGTCAATGCGGCGGGAGCATGGGCCGATACGCTCGCGGTCTCTGCAGGCGTCAAGCCGCTAGGCATTGCGCCGATGCGCCGCACCGTCGCGCAATTGCGCGTATCGCCGCGGGCCCCAGACAATTTGCCGCTGGTCCTCGACATCAATGGCGGGTTCTATTTCAAGCCGGACAATGGGCGATTGTGGCTCAGCCCGCATGACGAGATACCGAGCGAGCCTTGTGATGCTGCGCCAGAGGAGATTGATGTCGCCCGCGCGATTGAGCGCTTTGAAGCTGTGGTTGATTGGAAAATTGAGCATGTTGAGCGGCGCTGGGCCGGTTTGCGCAGTTTCGCACCTGACCGGCTGCCGGTTTATGGCTATGATGCTGAGGCATCTGGCTTTTATTGGTTTGCAGGACAAGGCGGCTTTGGCATTCAAACCGCGCCCGCTGCCGCGCGCCTGGCGGCGCAAGAGCTATTGGGGCTCAGTGCGGATGTAATGACTAAGGGCATTGAGCGCGCGCGATATGCGCCGCAACGTTTTGTTACAACCGACGCCTAGCCAACCCGGCTTTGATCTGTAAATTCCCGAATCGCAGTCAAATTCATGACCAAGGGAGACAATACAATGTCGCACAAATTTGAGATCTACAAAGACAAAGCCGGCGAGTTCCGGGTCCGCTTTAGCTATAATTCAGAAGTGATGTTCTCGACCCAGGGCTATTCGAGCAAATCGAGCGCGCAAAATGCGATCGATTCGATCAAGAAAAACGGCCCGGGTGCACCGACTGAAGATAACACCTAAGGCGTTGTAGCGGCTGGCGCATCGCCGCCGCTGCTACATTTCCTGATACAATAGCGGCGTACCGGCATGGTGCGCCGCTTTTGTTTTGAGGTTTGCAGATTGCAGTTAAAGCGCGCCTCAGCGCACCCGCGCCACTCAGGCGTCTTCGCTCTCTTCTTCGTCGCTGGATGATGCCGCGCGGTCCGCCTCATCGCTGGCGAGCTTATCGACGCGATCATTCTCCGGGTGGCCGCTGTGCCCTTTGACCCAGTGCCATTCAACCTGATGCTTGGCCGAGACATCGATGAGCTCATGCCACAAATCGGCATTGCGAACGGGCTTCTTACTGGCGTTGATCCAGCCGCGCTTTTGCCAGCCAGCGACCCATTTGGTCATCCCGTCGAGCACATATTTGCTGTCTGAATAAAGGTCGACAGTGCATGGCTCGATAAGGGCGGACAGGCCTTTGATCGCCGCCATCAACTCCATACGATTGTTCGTCGTGTCGCGCTCTCCGCCCGACAATTCCTTTTCATGACGGCCCATGCGCAGCAGCGCGCCCCAGCCGCCAGGGCCAGGGTTGCCCTTGCAGGCTCCGTCAGTGAAAATCTCGACGTGTTTCATAGCATCCACCATTGCCCGAATAGTTAGCTTACGCAAATATACCTAGGCCCGCTTCGTCGTAAAAGTGCCATCGTGAGACGAATTGCATTGGGTCCTTGCGTGTGACCAATGCGTCATCCGGCGTATCGAGCCAATCCTCTGCCCGGCTTGCGACAAATCGCAGGCACGCGCCCTTGGCGATTTCGGGCAGCAGTTCGCGCTCTGCGGTCTCAAGCGGGCGAACCGCCTCATATCCTTCGACCAGCGCGTTGCCGAGCTCGGTATTATAATGCGTGCCGGAAGGATCGAAGCACCATGCGGCGTGCGTGGTGGCGAGGTCCAATGCCATCGTGCCCCGGCAGGCAAAGTAGAAATCAATCATGCCAGAGACTTCATCGCCCAGCATCAGGACATTGTCCGGAAACAGGTCGGCGTGAATGTTGGAGGCGGGCAGGGCAGACAAATCGAGCGCAGCGGCGTCTTTCGCCGGGCCAAGGACTGAGGGCAGCGCCGGGTTGATGCTCGCGAGGCCAGCCTCACCGCATTTTTCCAGAACCGCGAGATTATCGGCAAAGCCCATCGTGTTCGCGCGGGTTAGCTCAAAATCAGCCGATGCGAGATGCATTTGCGCCAGCGCCCCGCCCACGGCCCGCGTCTGAGCGGCAGTTGGCTGTGTCGGCGATACACCGGGCAAAAACTCGATCAGCGCGATCGCTTTGCCATCCAGCATCCGAAACGCTGCTCCTGCCTCGTCGTGAATGGTGCGCGGCACGGGGCATCCGCCTGCCGACAGATGATCGAGCAGCCCCAGGAAATAGGGCAAATCGCTCAGCTCAATTCGCCGCTCATACATGGTGAGGATAAAGCGTGTGGGCGAATTCGGTGCGCCGCTACCGGTTGTCTCAATCAGCCAGTTTGAGTTCGAGACGCCCTCGGCAATACCCTTGGCTGAAACCAGATCGCCAACATCATAATGCGCGATCAACTGCGCCAATTCCTCAGCGCCAAGATGCGTGTAAACCGCCATTCGCCCGAGCGCTTCGCTGGTCTATTCGGTCAGTTCACGCGGCAGTTTGAAGACCATCTTCTCTTCCGCTGCCGTGATTGTCTGTTCGTTGACCGGGCGCAGTTCCTTGATCTTGGCAACCACTTCGCGCACCAAGATTTCCGGCGCAGATGCCCCGGCGGTGACGCCCAGCGTCTCCACCCCCTCGAGCCATGCCGGGTCGATCTCATTGCTGCGTTGGATCAATTTGCCGGGCGTACCCAGCCGCTCTGCCACTTCGACCAGGCGCAGAGAGTTGGACGAATTGGGCGCGCCGATCACGAGCAGCAGGTCGCATTGTTTGGCGATTTGTTTGACGGCAGCCTGACGGTTGGACGTCGCATAGCAAATGTCCTCCGCCTTCGGCCCGCGAATATTGGGATAGCGCCATTCGAGCGCCGCGATCACTTCGGCTGTGTCATCAACCGACAGGGTCGTTTGCGTGAGATATGCGAGCTCGTCATCCGTCTCAAACGGCAGCTTGTCGACATCTTCCACAGTCTCGACCAAGGTCATCTGGCCTTCGTCAACCTGGCCCATCGTGCCGATTACCTCAGGATGGCCCTCATGGCCGATAAAGATGATGTGGCGCTTCTTCTCGAGCTGACGCTCAGCCTGCCGGTGAACTTTTGAGACCAGCGGGCAGGTCGCATCGACATAGATCATATTGCGCCGCTGCGCTTCTGCTGGAACCGATTTTGGCACGCCATGCGCGCTGAAGACGACCGGGGCGTCGTCTGGCACCTCGTCCAATTCCTCAACAAAGATCGCGCCTTGCGCCTTCAGCGAGTTCACAACGTATTTGTTGTGGACGATTTCGTGGCGAACATAAACCGGCGCGCCGTAGCGCTCGATCGATTTTTCGACGATTTCAATCGCCCGGTCCACGCCTGCGCAAAAGCCGCGCGGGGCCGCAATCAGCAAGGTCAGCGGGGTCTGGTCGGCTTGTCCGCCGCCAGAGGCAGACGAGCTGCCATTGTCGGAATTGGGAAAGGGAGCATTCATATCGCCCCCTCTAGCGCTTTGCGACGTCCGCCGCTAGGGCGTGATACTTCAGTTTTTGTGGTGCGCGGTCAATCGCTGCGCGCGCATTGGATCGATTAATCGAGGACGACCCATTCCATGACGTTTCGCAAGCCGATTTTGCCTGCTCTAGCTCTTGTTGCTGCCCTTGCTGGTTGTGCCCGCGAAGGCGAGTTGGTGGTTGATCAGGGGGTCGGGATCACTGCCGTCCTGACATCCTGCCCATCGGTTGGCATTCCTGATTACACCGGAGATATCACTGCATTCCGCGCCGCTGGCGATCAGACGGCGGCCAATCTGGATATGACCGCAACGATCACCAATCTGCGTCACACCTGTGATGAAAGCGGCGAGAAGGTTTACAGCCAGGCGACCTTTGATGTGCTCGCCCGTCGCACCGATGTTCGCGGCGCGCGCAGCGTCACCGTGCCTTACTTCGTCACCGTGTTGCAGGGCGGCAGCGCCGTTGTGTCAAAGCGGATTGGTGAGGTGACGATCAGTTTTGCTGATGGCCAAGAGCGCGCACAGGCGAGCGGAACCGCGTCCTCTTATATTGACCGCGCTGCTGCGACCTTGCCCGCCGATATTCGCGAGCGGATCACCCGTAAGCGCAAACCTGGCGATGTTGACGCCGCGCTTGATCCGCTGTCCGCACCAGAAGTGCGCGCGGCGATTCAGCGAACCAGCTTTGAAATGCTGGTCGGCTTTCAACTGACTGAGCAGCAGCTGGCCTACAACGCCACGCGTTAGATTGTTCCGCACACCATCCGGTGTGCGATTTCCTCGCTCATGCGACCAAAGGTCGCGTCGCTGCGGGCGGCCGGTCGGCCTTGCGGTCGCTTTGCGACCGTTGCTCTGGCCGCGATCCTCTTGCGCAAGCAGAAAATTAAGGTAGCGCGTGCTTCCTATGACTGATCAACCAACACTCTACGCCGCCTTTGCGGCTAAGACCCACAGCGCGCTTCAGGCTTTGGAAGCGGACGGCGTGCTGCCCGAGGGTATCAATTTCGCCAATGTCACGCTGGAGCCGCCGCGCGATCCGAGCCACGGTGATCTGGCGACCAATGCCGCCATGGTACTGGCGAAGCAGGCGAAGACCAATCCGCGCGCCTTGGCTGAACAAATCGCCGCGAAGCTGGAAGCAGACCCGCAAATCACCAGCGCAGAGATCGCCGGACCCGGCTTCATCAACCTGCGGCTTGATCCTGCGGCATGGCTGGCTGAACTTGCGGCGATCGCTGCGAAGGCAGACGCCTATGGCCGCTCTGACATGGGCGCTGGCACGACAGTCAACGTCGAATATGTTTCCGCGAACCCGACTGGGCCGATGCATATGGGCCATTGCCGGGGCGCGGTGGTGGGCGATGCGCTCGCCAGCCTACTCGAATTTGCCGGCCATTCGGTGGTGCGCGAATATTACATCAATGACGCAGGCGGTCAGGTCGACGTGCTCGCCCGCTCTGCGCATCTGCGATACCGCGAGGCGCTGGGCGAGGATATTGGCGCGATCCCAGAAGGGCTCTATCCGGGCGATTATCTCAAACCGCTCGGCGAAGCGCTCGCGAAAGAGTACGGCAATGCCTATGCCGCCGCCGATGAAAGCGAATGGCTGGCGCTGTTCCGCGAGCAATCGGTTGATGCCATGATGGAGCTGATCAAGGCCGATCTGGCGGTGCTGGGCATTCATCACGATGTCTTCGCCTCAGAGGCTCAGCTGCACCGCGAGGGCAAGCCCGACGCCGCCGAAGCGTGGCTGCGCGAGCATGACCTGGTCTATGATGGCGTTCTCGAAGCACCCAAGGGCAAGGCCCCGCCAGAAGATTGGGAGCCGGTGGAGCTGCCACTGTTCCGCTCGACCAAATTTGGTGATGATCAGGACCGGCCGATCAAGAAATCTTCCGGTTACTGGACCTATTTTGGCGCCGATCTCGCCTATCATATGCAAAAGGCGCAAACCGCCGATGCGATGATCAACATCTGGGGCGCGGATCACGCTGGTACGGTTAAACGGATCAAAGCTGCGGTTGCGGCGCTGGGCGAGGGGCAGGGCAGCCCGACCCCATTCGACGTGAAGCTGGTGCAAATGGTTCAGTTGCTGCGCGGCGGTGAGCCAGTGAAGATGTCGAAACGTTCTGGCACGTTCGTGACGCTGGCCGATGTGGCGGGCGAAGTGGGCAAGGATGTGGTGCGTTTCACCATGCTGACCCGCAAGCCTGAGGCGCAGATGGAGTTTGATTTCGCCAAGGTGGTCGAGGCGAGCAAGGACAATCCGGTCTTCTACGTCCAATATGCGCATGCACGGATTCGCTCGACCTTGCGCAAGGCGGCTGAGGCTGGCCTTGCGCCATCGGGTGAGAATTTAGCGCAATTGGGCGATGAAGAATTGGCTCTGATCCGTTTCGCCGCGCAATTCCCGCGTGAGATTGAAGCCGCCGCAAAAGCGCGCGAGCCGCACAGGATCGCCTTTTATCTTTATGATTTGGCCTCAGAGCTTCACACTTTCTGGAACCTCGGCAATGATTCGCCGCAAAAGCGCTTCATCTTGGAACAAGATGCTGGTTTAACGGGCGCACGGCTTTTCCTTGCTGATGCAATCGGGCAAGTGATCCGTAATGGTCTCGGCGTGCTCGGCGTTGAGGCGGTGGAATTTATGTGAGGGCCGAGAGGCTTTTAATGGAAGGGGCCGCGGGCGGTGATGCCTGCGGGCAACAATTATGAGCGATGCAGCCGAACTCGACTTGTCAGAAGAAGAAAGCCTGCCGTGGCTGGAATCCGATGAAGAAGATGATGATGGCGGTGTGGATACCGCGCGGATCATTGGCTTTGCCGCGATCCTGCTGGTCCTATTGGCTGGTGTGATCGGTGCCGTTTGGTTCGTCACCAACAAGACGGGCGATCAGGAATTGGTCGCCGATGGCAGCACAATCGTTGCGCCGGAAGGCCCATATAAAGAACGTCCGGATGATCCCGGCGGTAAAGAATTTGCCGGCACGGGCAATGTCGCACCGGCGGTTGGCGAAGGCCAAAGCCGTGACGGCGTTGTCGCCGATGCTGACGACACAGCGGGTTCGGCCTCTGGAAATGGCACTGGTGCGGACGGCTCCGACGCTGCTGGCAGCGCATCAACCAGCGCTGGTCCAGCCATTGCGACCCGCACCACCGATGATAAGCCCGCCGCGAGCAGCAGCGTCGGCGTGCAAGTTGGCGCCTATGGCAGCCGGGCAAAGGCGGAGGCTGGCTGGGTCACGCTCACGCGCCAGACGAGCGTTTTGAACGGTGTGAGTCACCGCATCCAAAAGGGCGAGGCGGACATCGGCACGGTCTACCGGCTGCAAGCGGTGGCAGGCAATCTTGCCGCTGCGCAAAAGCTCTGCACCGATCTCAAGGCGGATGGCGTTGCCTGCCAGGTGAAGCGTTGAGGCGAGAGGCCCAGCCACTTTTCCCCACGGATCAGGGTTACCGCGCTTGATTGAACCGGGTGCGCCTGCAAGGTTTCACCAATGACACCGGCCATCTTTGGACTTTCTGGCCCTGCGCTAACCAATGAGGAACGCGCCTTCTTCAAGGAGGCCGATCCGGCGGGCTACATTCTGTTTGGCCGAAATTGCGAAAATGCTGAGCAGCTGCGCGCTCTGACCGATGACCTGCGCAGCCTGCATGGCCGCGATCGTCTGCTGGTTTCGATTGATCAAGAGGGTGGCCGGGTTGCTCGGCTGCGTCCGCCGGAATGGGCGCCCTATCCCGCTGGAGAGGCGTTCGACCGGCTCTATCAAATTGCGCCAGCCAGCGCGATTGAGGCCGCGCGGGCGAATGCTCACGCGATGGCGTTGGAGCTATCGGCGATGGGCATTACGGTGGATTTCCACCCGCCGCTCGACGTTCGTCAGCCCGATGCACACGATGTGATCGGCGACCGCGCTTTGGGCAGTGATCCGGTGCAAGTCGCCGCCATTGGCCGCGCTATCCTGGATGGGCTTGCGCGCGGCGGAGTGACCGGCTGTATCAAACATATGCCGGGCCATGGCCGCTCCATGGCCGACACGCATAAGGAAATGCCGACGGTCACCGCCAGCGCGGAGGAATTGGAGCATGACATTGCCCCGTTCCGCTCGCTCGCCTCAGCTCCCATGGGCATGACCGGCCATTTACTGTTCACCGCATGGGATGCAGACAATCCGGCCACTTTGTCATCCAAGGTGATTTCACAGATCATTCGCGGCGCCATTGGCTTTGATGGTCTGCTGCTGACCGATGATATCGATATGGAGGCGCTGGAGGGCACCATCCCCGAGCGCTCGGCCAAGGCGTATGCTGCGGGCTGCGACATTATCCTCAATTGCTGGGCCAAGATGCACGATATGCGCGGCATCGTGGAGGCTCTGCCCGCCATGTCTGAAGCGACGGCGGCGCGGCTCGACCGCGCGCTGGAAAGCACTCAGGTCCGCGATGACCTGGGCGAGGCGGCGGACTTGCTCGCTAAGCGCGATGCTTTGCTGAACATTGCGGAGGCGGCGGCATGAGCTCAGATGGCTTCATGCTAGAGGGCGGCAGCGGCGAAAAGCCGGAACCCGGCAGCGTGAACAGCGTCGGCGAAGCGCATTGGGGCGATCCCGATGGCGCGACTTCGGAAAAGAGCGAGCGCGAAAAGGCGCTCTATCTGGAGCTTGATGGCTGGGAGGGACCGCTCGACCTCTTGCTGGACCTTGCGCGCCGGCAGAAGGTTGACCTTCGACAAATTTCCATTCTTGCGCTGGTCGACCAATACCTCACTTATGTTGAGGAGGCTGAGGCCATGCGGCTGGAGCTGGCCGCCGACTACCTCGTGATGGCGGCATGGCTGGCCTATCTCAAATCTGCGCTGCTTCTGCCCAAGGATGAGCAAGAAGACCCAAGCCCGGAAGAGCTTGCGATGCGTCTGCAACTGCGGCTCCAGCGCCTCGGCGCGATGCGCGAGGCTGCAGCCCGGCTGATGGGGCGCGACCGGATTGGGCGCGACATCTTCACGCGCGGCGCGCCAGAGGGCCTGCGGATTGATCGCAAGACGCAGTGGAAGTGCGACAGTTTCTCGCTGATCCAGGCCTATGGTCAGGTGAAGGCGCGCACTGCACCGCGCATCTATCACGTCTCTGATCGTCCGGTCATGACGCTGGACAGCGCTTTGGAGCGGGTCTCTTCCATGCTGGGCGTCACGCTCGATTGGATGGAAATTCGTGACTTCTTGCCGCCGCATGCAGAGCCGAAATTGCGCAAGTCCGCGCTCGCCTCCAGCTTTGTCGCTGCGCTAGAGCTCGCGCGCCTGGGCCGGGCAGAGCTGTCTCAGGAAGAGGCTTACGGCGCGCTGCGCATCCGCCGGTTGCAAGAGAAAGTGAGCGCGCATTGAGCGAGGGACCAAGCGAGATCGCGCGCAGTCTGGAGGCAACACTGTTTGCCACTGAAGAGCCGATGAGCATAGAGGCGTTGGGCACGCATCTGGGGGGGATGAGCAATTCCGATGTGCGTGATGGCCTGAAAGAGCTGAGCGAATTTTACGACAAGCGCGGCATCTATCTGGTGGAGCGCGGCAAGCGCTGGCATTTTGAGACTGCGCCGGATC
The DNA here is from genome assembly GCF_057364975.1 of Erythrobacter sp. S249. Lineage (NCBI taxonomy): Bacteria > Pseudomonadati > Pseudomonadota > Alphaproteobacteria > Sphingomonadales > Erythrobacteraceae > Erythrobacter > Erythrobacter sp. S249. The sequence goes on from NZ_CP200287.1 coordinate 2,558,460, forward strand.
TTGCACATTTGCTGCGCAGAGAGCGCGAGCAGGTTCGCCGCCTCAGCCGCGCCGCGACCGAAGTGCTCGCCATTATCGCCTATCATGAGCCGGTTAGCCGCGCCGATATCGAATCCATTCGCGGGGTTCAGACCGCCAAGGGCACGCTCGACGTGCTGATGGAGGCGGGCTGGATCAAGCTGGCTGGCCGACGTGATGTGCCGGGCCGCCCGGTTATCTATGCGACGACGCCAGAGTTTCTCGATCACTTCGGGCTAAGCTCGCGCCGCGACTTGCCGGGCATCGACGAGCTGAGAGCCGCCGGTCTGCTCGACCCCGTTGATGATGCGTTGGAAGAGGCGATGAGCCCGGATACCGGCGATACGTACGCAGAAGAATCGGAGGCTCTTGGCGCCTCTGACACAGCGGAAAACGCCGTCCCAACTGATCCTGAAACCGGCGCTCCGCCGCACACATTGGATTAGCGACTGGCGTAGCGCCGCCATCGCGCCTATATTGGCGTTCTAGGTTAAGCAGAGAAAGTCATTCCCCCATGGGTTTTAGTGTCTGGCAAATCGCCATCGTCGCCGTTGTGGTCCTCATCCTGTTTGGGCGAGGGCGTATTTCAGAAATGATGGGCGATTTCGGCAAAGGCATCTCCAGCTTCAAAAAGGGCATGAGCGAAGATGTCGACGCGCCTACCGCCAAGCCATCGGAGCCAGCCGGGCAAATTGAACCGCCGGCGGACAAGAGCGCAGCGGCAAGCGAGACCGCGTCTGCAGAGCAGAAAGACGCCTCCAAGTAACCTCTGAACAGAGAGCGGCAATGCGCCGGACCAGCCAAATATGTTCGATTTAGGCGCCGCAGAATTGCTGGTCATCGCGATTGTCGCGGTGATCGTGATTGGGCCAAAGGATCTGCCTTTGGCGATGCGCACGGCTGGCCGCTGGATCGGCCAGATCCGCAAGGTTTCCTCGCATTTTCGCACAGGCATCGATGCGATGGTGCGCGAGGCTGAGCTGGAGGACATGGAAAAGAAGTGGCAGGCGCAGAACGAAGAGATCATGAAGCGTCAGTCCGGTTCGGCAGAGGCAGCCGTCGGTGAGCCGGTTATGACTGGCCCTCCGCCCGCCGCGCCCAAGGCTCAGGCTGCTGAGGTGACAAAGCCAACCGCTCCTGAACCAACCACAGCGGAGGCGAAAGCTACCGCAAAGCCTGCGGCAAGCGCGAGCAGTAAGTCAGCGGGCAAAAAGACGGCGAAGAAAGCGGATAGTGCGGCTGCAACTGCGGCGAAAGAGCCGGAACTGCCGCTTGCTGCGCGCCCCAAGGCCAAAGCAAAGCCGAAAGCCAAGAAGGCAGCACAGGCTGAGACCGCTTCAGAAAGCGCGCCCAAATCCAAGGCGAAGACTAAGCCGCGCGCCAAAGCGAAATCAAAGCCAGCGCCGAAGAGCGAGGGCTAGAAATCAGCAATGGCTCTGGGGATAAGAGATATAGACGAGACGCAGGCGCCGCTGCTTGATCATTTGATCGAGCTGCGCAGCCGCCTAGTGCGTTCGGTCATTGCGCTGACATTGGCGTTTTGTGTCTGCTTCTATTTTGCAGACCAGATTCTAGGCTTCCTGATCCAGCCTCTGAAAGACGCGTTTCCAGAGGGCGAAGGGCAGCTGATCTTCACCAAGCTCTACGAAGTGTTCTTCGTCGAGTTGAAGGTCGCTCTGTTCGCCGGGTTCTTCATCAGCTTCCCGGTGATTGCGAACCAGCTCTGGGCATTCATCGCTCCAGGGCTTTATGCGAAAGAGAAGAAGGCGTTTCTGCCGTTTTTGCTCGCGACACCTGTGCTGTTTTTGGCGGGTGGTTCGCTGGCCTATTTTGTTGTCATGCCGACCGCGTTTCGATGGTTTTTGACCTTTGAAGGTGAGGCTGGCGGGCTCTCTATTGAGGCTCTGCCCGCTGCTGGCGATTATCTCAGCCTGGTGATGCAGTTCATCCTCGCCTTTGGCATGAGCTTTCTTCTGCCGGTTTTGCTGCTGCTGCTGAACCGTGCGGGTATCGTCACGCGGGCGCAGTTCGTTGCTGCACGCCGCTATGTGATTGTCGGCGTGGTGGCGCTTGCGGCGATTGTGACGCCGCCGGATCCGGGCTCGCAAGTGATCTTGGCTATCCCGCTGCTGCTGCTGTTTGAGGGCTCGCTGGTGCTGATGCGCCTGCAAGAACGCGGGCGGAACACGGATGAGGATGCGGAGGGCGACGGCGCGGATACTGCGGAAGAGGGAAGCGTTCTAGAGGCCGGAGACGCGTCTGCTGCCGCCGCCTCCGGGGCAGATGACAGTAAGGCTACCGATCGCGGCGATATCGGCGAGGCATAAAGCTGGAGCTGCGGCTGCGGTTTTGCCGCGCGCCGTTACTGCTAGCGCGCTTTATTGGCCGCCGCTTCAGGACTGACTGACAGTCTCGCCTACCGCTTCTCAAGTATTTTAGTTTGGTGCTTGCTGGTCGTTCGTGGGGGCAGGCGGCATCATTTGATAGGCAGTGCCGATTTGAGCTGAAACTACTCAATGCACCACGAGACAGCCTTCGCATTATTCGCTGGTTTTCTAAGGGGCACGCCCCTCTTATGCCCTCGCGCCAACCGCACCACCGGTTGGCTTCTCAACAGGCCAAAAAAAACGGGGCCCCGAAGGACCCCGTAATTCTATCGATTGTGTTACGTCTATTAGACGCTGACGGGATCGTCGTCGCCATCTGCAGCGATGATGATACCACCGATGACAGCTGCTGCTGCCAGAAGGGCGATGATGATGCCCGAGCCGCCTTCGAGTTCGCTTTCGCCTTCGACTGGAGCAGCCGAACGATCAAATGCGGCTTCTGCGATAGCCGGGGTTGCTGCGAGCGAAACTGCTGCTGTTGCAGCGGCAAGCGTACGGAATTTCATCAATATTCTCCTGATTGATTCTTATTAAACTCGAAATTCGTTGGTTAATTAGGCGATCTATTAGTTTATGGCAACCCCAATCTTGAGCAAAGTGCCGCCATTTTGGTTCTTAAAGTCCTTCGTTTTCAGGGGTGTAGCGAAACGCCCTGCAATCTGATGCATTTTTACCGCACTTTGCAATGCAGAAAATGCTGCAACTGCACACTGAGACATTCTTCAAACAACGTCTGAACACCGAATCGGTTCTCATCGCCTTAATCAACTGCGCAGCTCGGTTTGAACATACGCAAGATCGCTTAGTGATTTGTGCAAAACAGCGGTTCCGACCGCGGCAAACAATTCACTTTGTGATCAATTGGACAATGACCTTGTGATGCGCGGCGTGCAACCACTCAGAGTTCGCGTGGGCTTAGCGCGCGACGACTTGCTCGCCGCCAACCCACACTTCACTGATCTGGGTTGCGCGGATGTCTTCAGGTGATGCCAGCATAGGATCACGGTCGACCAGCAAGAAGTCGGCGCGCTCGCCGGGGATCAAGCGTCCAAACCGGCCATCTGCAAATCCGGCATATGCGGCGTCCGCCGTAAAGGCGCGCAGCGCTTGCTCGCGGCTGACGGTTTCTTGTGCGCGCCATCCACCGAACGGCTCTCCATTGGCATCCGTACGGCTGATTGCGACAGCAATGCCCGCAAAGGCGTCGGCAGGCTCGACCGGTGCGTCAGAGCCAAAGGCAAGGCGGCCACCGACATTGAGTACGCTGCGCCAAGCATAGGCACCGCCGAGACGGTCTGGGCCCAACCGAGCCTCCGCCATCAGGCGGTCAGAGGTTTGGTGGAGCGGCTGCATTGAAGCGATGATCCCAAACTTGCCAAAGGTTGGCAGGTCCGCCGGATCGGCAATTTGCGCATGCTCGATCCGCCAGCGCCGGTCGCCAGTGTAGCTTGAGTTGAGCTCTTCAATCGCGGCGAGCACATCGGAGTTTGCCGCATCGCCAATGGCATGGACGGCAGGCTGAAAATTATCGAGCGCCGCGCGGCTCATCAAATTGCGCAATTGCGCCTGCGACAGCAGCGGCAACCCGCGTGTGCCGGGTTCGTCAGCGTAAGGTTCCTTCAGCGTTGCTCCGCGTGAGCCCAACGCGCCGTCGAGATAGAGCTTTATCCCGCCCATGCGCAGGCGGTCATCGTACAGCCACGGCGTTGGGCCAGGGCCTCCGATCAGCGACATTGTCTCAACGTCGCTGGCGTAGGACATGATCCGCATTTTAAGCGTGCCATTGTCGCCTGCACGCCGATAGGTCTGCCAATCTTCAATCGATGTGCCCATGTCGGCGGCAGCGGTCACGCCATTGGCGAACAGGATCTCCTGTGCTTTTCGCAGCGCCAGATCCCGATCTTCTGGGCGAGGCGGGGGCACGACTGCATTCACCAGGCTTTCTGCCGCATCCACAAAGACGCCGGCGGGTTCCTGACTCCCGGATTTGCGGATGATCCGCCCGCCGCTGGGCGATTGCGACGCGGCTGTGACGCCGGCGGCTTCCATCGCTTTTGTATTGGCCCAGCTCGCATGGCCATCGACCCGGCTCAGCCAGACGGGGCGGTCAGACACGACCGCGTCCAGTTCTTCGGCGGTGGGGAAGCGGCCAAGGCCCCATTTCTCTTGGTTCCAACCGCGCCCGAGGATCCATGGCCGCCCAGGGTTCTCAGCAGCGAACTCTGCGATTTTTTCCAGCGCGTCTTCGAGCGAGGTGGTTTGCGATAGATCCAGCGTCAGTGCGCCAAAGCCAACGCCCATCACGTGCAAGTGTGCATCGATCATCCCGGGCAGCATGACCCGGCCTTCGCCGTCCACGCCGAAATCAATGTCGCTGGGGCGCTCCTCGCCGCGCTCTACCAGATCGGTGATTTTGCCTTCATCGTCGAAAACCAATCCGACAAAGCGCTTCAGTTCGCCGTCTTCGCCAATGGTGATGCCGTCGACGTTATAGACCAGGGTGTCAGCCGCGGCGGGGCTGGCGCTGAGCGCGAGAATAGCAGTGGCGGCGCCAAGCGCGGCGGTGAATTTACGGATCATATCTCTGTCTTAGTCCTTCTTGGCTTGCGGCAGCCGGGTGATGAGTGCGCTGGTGTCGCGGCGTCCGCCGCCCCTCGCTTGCACTTCGGCATAGAATTGATCGACCAGCGCTGTTACGGGTGATGACAGCCCAAGGCGGTTTGCTTCATCGAGGGCATAGCCCAAATCTTTGCGCATCCAATCAATGGCAAAACCGAAGTCGAAACTATCGGCTGCCATGCTGGCCCAGCGATTGTCCATTTGCCAGCTTTGCGCTGCGCCGCCTGAGATCGCTTGATAGGTTTTGTCCATATCAAGGCCAGCGGCCTCGGCCAGCCTGATCGCCTCGGACAGGCCAGCCAGCACGCCTGCGATGCACATTTGGTTGGCCATCTTGGCGGTTTGCCCAGCGCCGACCTCGCCAACATGGACGATCGATTTGGCGTAGCAATCCATGACGGGCGCAGCGCGGGCTAGGGCCTCTTCGCTGCCGCCGCACATAATTGCGAGCTGACCGTTCTCTGCGCCCGCTTGGCCGCCAGACACCGGGGCATCGACGCATTCCAGGTCTCTCTCCACGCATGCAGCAGCCAGCCGCCGGGCCATATCCGCCGACACAGTCGTGTGATCAACCAGCAAAGCGCCTTTGGCCATCGCCGCGAGAACACTGGTCTCGCCAAAGGTCACGCTGGCGAGATCTTCATCATTGCCAACGCAAGTAAATACAATGTCCGCGCCGCTTGCCGCCTCGGCAGGTGTTGCGGCGAACGCGACTTCGAGGCCGTCCTTGGCAAAAGTACCCTGCCATTTTGCGGCCCGCTCCGGTGAACGGTTGTACGCTCTTACATTGTAGCCTGCGCGCGCGAGATGCGCGGTCATTGGGCCGCCCATCACGCCAAGCCCGATAAAGGCGATTGTCAGGTCTGAATTCACTTGGGTTTTGCTCATAGGACGAGGCAGTAATAGCAATTGCCGCACCTGCCAATAAAGCAGATCACGCAATTGGGTTTGCCCTTCGCATCGCAAAGGCTTACTCGCCCGGTCACTATGACAGCACAATCTGCCTCTGCCGCCGCATCAGCCCCCGCAACCTGCGGCCCTGCTGACCTAACCCTTGATCATGTGCGCGCCGCCGCCGCGCGCATTGATGGCGCGGTGGTGAAGACGCCGATGATGCACTCGATCACTCTGTCGCAGATTACAGGGGCGGAGATTTGGCTGAAGTTTGAAAACCTGCAGTTCACCGCCGCCTATAAGGAACGCGGCGCGCTTAATGCTTTGCTGCAACTGACCGATGAACAGCGTGCTCGCGGCGTAATCGCCGCCTCGGCAGGCAATCACAGTCAGGGCCTGTCCTATCACGGCACCCGGCTGGGCGTGCCAGTGACGATCGTGATGCCGCGCACCACGCCGACCGTGAAGGTGATGCAGACCGAGAGCGTAGGCGGCAATGTTGTGCTCGAAGGCGAAACCTTCGACGATGCCAATGCGCACGCGCGCAAGCTGGAAAAGGAAATGGGGCTCACATTCGTGCACCCATTTGATGATCCGCATGTGGCCGCTGGCCAAGGCACAGTCGCTTTAGAGATGCTCGAGCAAAAGTCGGACCTAGACTGTCTGGTCACCCCGATTGGTGGCGGCGGTCTGATCTCTGGCATGTCAACAGTTGCCCGGGCGCTCAATCCCGACATTGAGATGGTCGGCGTTCAGGCCAGCCTGTTTCCCAGCATGTACGCGCGCATCAAAGGTGAAGAGCGCATGTGCGGCGGCGACACTTTGGCTGAAGGGATCGCGGTCAAGCAGCCGGGTGAGTTCACCAGCAAGGTGATCGCAGAGCGCGTCGACGACATCCTGCTGGTTGATGAGCCGGCGCTTGAAAAAGCGGTCGCTTTGCTGCTGCAAATCGAGAAAACCGTCGTAGAAGGCGCGGGCGCGGCAGGCCTCGCCGCAGTGTTACAACACCCCGAACGCTTCGCCGGAAAATCCATCGGCATGGTGCTTTGCGGCGGCAATATTGACACCCGGCTGCTCGCCAATGTGCTGCTCCGCGATCTAGCGCGGCAAGGACGGCTAGCACGCCTGCGAGTGACTTTGCAGGATCGCCCAGGCGCTTTGTTCAAGGTCATGCGGTTGTTCGATGCGCACAACGTCAACATCATTGAGATCTACCATCAGCGCATCTTCACAACGCTGCCCGCCAAGGGCTTGATCACGGACATTGAGTGCGAGGCACGCGACGCGGATCAGCTCAACGCACTGGTCGCGGCGCTGCGCGCGGCGGATTACAAAGTGACCGTGGCTGAGCTCGCGTAAGCCAAGCATTTGAACCAGTGTTGGCCCTATGCAATCGCACTTCTGCGAGGCTCGAGGTGTGGACGCATTTCGAGTGCTTTTCAGCCGGCTACGCGTTAACCCCTAGCGAACAAACTGCATCCGGATTGGTGTCAATCCCAATTCCTGCCCCAAGCAATTGCGCCATTCCTGCGGCAAAATGTGCAAAGTAAGCCTTTATTAACCCTGTTTTGTGGTTAAGATACTTTTACTGCGGCGGCCAAACAGGCATAAGAATGTCTTAACGCCCAACTCCCTGATTCACCCTTTGCACAAGGACTCAAGGCAAACCCGTGACGGCCCCGATCCGCTTTCCTCGTTTCTTTGTTACCAGCCCTGCGCCTTGCCCTTATTTGCCGGGCAAGAGCGAGCGCAAAGTCTTTACAGAGCTGAAGGGCGGTCATGCAGATCAGCTGAACGAAGCGCTCGGCCGCATTGGTTTTCGCCGCAGTCAGACGGTGGCTTACCGGCCCAGCTGCATTGATTGCCAGGCATGCGTTTCCGTTCGGGTAGTCTCGGACGAGTTTAAACCCTCCAGCACGCAAAAGCGGCTGATGAAGCGCAACAAAGACCTCGTTGTTACAGAGTGCCGCCCATGGGCGACCGATGAACAATTTGAGTTGCTCGCCAAATATCTGGGCGCGCGCCATCCCGATGGCGGCATGGCGGCAATGGACGAGCTCGACTATGCCGATATGGTCGAGCATACGCCGGTGACCAGCTATGTTGTCGAATACCGCGAGCCGAGCGAAAATGGCGAGCCGGGCCGTTTGGTCGGTGCGTGCCTCACCGATCGCCAAGGTGATGGTCTTTCGATGATTTACAGCTTTTATGATCCCGATCATGAAGCGCGCGCAGGGCTTGGCAATTTCATCATTCTCGACCACATAGTGCGCGCTGCGGAGCAGGGGCTTCCCTACGTCTATCTCGGCTATTGGGTCGAGGGATCGCCGCGGATGCAATATAAGGTGCGCTATCGCCCGCTCGAACGGCTGACCCGTGAAGGCTGGCAACGTATGTCCGATGAAGAGCAAAGCGAGCTTATTGCTGAGGCCACTGCGCCCAAGACTTCGCTGGACGAGCCCATCAAAGGTGCGCGCGGTAAAGATGGCCAGCCGGTCAAATTCCCAGCGACATAATATCCTGACATTACGAAGCGTATGGCTCGCCGCGGCGATGGGTTGCGCTGTGCATGGCCCATATGCCTATGCGCAGGATGCCTCGCCTGACTTGGCGCAGCCGGCCGAAAACGAGCCCGCTGCCGAGGGCGCAGTGCCTCAACAGGAGCTAAGCGAAGCGCCAGCACCAGCTGCTCCGCCGCCGCCGCGTTCGCTCGAAGACCTGATACCGAATAGTGCGGTCGAAAACGCCGAGGACTGGGCGACGCAGGGCGCGGGGCTTGCTGCGACGTCATCCGAAAGCTTTGAGCTCGCGGACGATCCCGTGACAGATCTAGCTGACGCGCCGGACCCAATCGCCGAAGAGCTCGAAACGCTGACGATTGCGGTGCCCGAACCGCTGACTCCTGATCCTGAGGTTGAGGCGCTGGCAGAGATTGATGCGCCCGATCTCATCGAGCTGCCAGAGCTCGCCCGATTCGATATATCAGACGAATTGGAGCTGGGTTTTCCCGCCGATTCAGAGGGTTTTCCGGAGCGCGCAGAGTTTCTCGCCCGATTTGAAGCACTTTCTACCGTGGAAACTTTAAGCGGCAGCGAGGCCAGCATCGCGCAATTGGCAGCGCGCGCGCGGGCCGATCAAGACCTGCTCCAGCGCACTTTACGTAATTATGGCTATTACGATGGCCAGGTGATCCGCCAGCTATCCGGCGTGCGGCCGGGCGACGACACCGCAAGCGCTCAGCCGCGCGCCCGCTTCGATATTTTGCCCGGTCCGCGATATTCTTTTGGCGAGATCGACCTCGGCGCTCTTTCCGGCGCGCTCGACTACGTCGATTTGCGCAATGCCTTCGCCATTCAGTCGGGCGATCCGCTATACGCCGACCGGATCATTGAGCAGCAAATTGCGCTCGATACGGAGCTGGGAGAGCTCGGCTATCCTTTTGCTGAGATTGATGAGCCGGAACTGCTGATCGATCACACTCGGCGAGAGGGCGATTTGACGCTGCCAGTTCAGCCAGGCGGCAAGTATGTCTTCGGCGAAGTCACCAGCAGCCAGCCGGAGTTCCTGTCTGGCAAGCACCTATCGCGGATTGCTCGGTTTGAGCCGGGCGACACCTATCAGCGCAGTTTGGAATTTGACCTGCGCCGCGCGGTCACCGCAACCGGGCTGGTCTCGAGCGTCACCATCACTCCTAGAGAAGTCGCCCCGCCGAGCGGCGACGACCCGGGCGTGGTCGCGCTCGATGTCGGGGTTGAGCAGGCCAAGCTGCGCACGATTTCCGGCGCGATTGGTTTTGGCTCTGAGGATGGCCTGAAGGTTGAGGCGGGGTGGGAGCATCGCAACCTCTTCCCACCAGAAGGCGCACTGACCGTCCGCGGCATTCTTGGCACGCGAGAACGGCTCGCTAGTCTCAGCCTCAAACGCAGCAATTTCCGCGCGCGTGATCAGGTCCTTACCCTTGATGCCTATGCCAGCGATATTGAAACCGAGGCGGTGGATGCGCGCACCATTGGCCTGCGCGGCACATTTGAGCGGCTTTCCAATCTGCTGTTTCAAAAGCCGTTTAGCTGGGCTTTGGGCGGCGAGCTGCTCTACACCGACGAGCGCAACCAAGGCGTCGATGGCGCGGAATCGCCGCGTCAGGCCTTCGTCATCGGCGGGGTGTTTGGCCGTGCAACGATTGATGCCAGCGATGATTTGCTCGACCCGACCAGCGGATACCGGCTCACTGGTTTCCTCGCGCCGGAGGTCTCGCAATCACTTGGGGTGACCAGCTTTTATCTGCGTAGCGAAGCGGATGCGACGTATTACCAATCGATTGGCTCCACCGTGCTCGCCAGCCGCGCAAAATTCGCGACCATTCAAGGCGCAGGTGTCGATGCCATCGCGCCATCTCGGCGCCTCTATGCGGGTGGCGGCGGTTCGGTGCGCGGCTATGGCTTTCAAGCCATCGGACCGCGCAATCCCGATACGGGAGAGGCCACTGGAGGGCGCTCTCTGGTCGAATTCTCGCTAGAGGCGCGGATCGAAACCGGTTTGCTCGACGGCGCGGTCGAAGTCGTGCCTTTTGTGGATGCAGGCTCCGTCTCGGTCGACAACACGCCGGACTTTGGCCTGATCCGCGTCGGTGCGGGCGTGGGCGTGCGGTACAAAACCGGGTTCGGCCCGATCCGGGTTGATGTCGGCGTGCCGCTCAACCCTAATGAGTTCGACAGCCCGGTCGTCGTCTATGTCAGCCTTGGGCAGGCGTTCTGATGGGCGAGGATGCCGCAATCGAAGAGCAAGCGGAGAGTCCGCCGGTGAAGCGCAAACGGCGCTGGGCCAAGCGGCTGGGCTGGGCGCTGGCGATCATCCTTTTGCCGCTCGTGCTCGCGGCTGCGTTTTTGAGCACGCCCATCGGCAAACGCTTTGTGACCGATCAGATCGCTCAAGTCGCGCCTGCATCCGGGCTGCGCTTTGAGGTTGGGCGGATCGAGGGGGATATATACGGCAAGGCGACGCTGCATGACGTGACCGTGTTTGATCCGGTCGGTGAGTTTCTAACGATCCCAGAGGTCGATCTCAATTGGAACCCGCTCGCCTGGCTTACCAGCGGTCTCGACATACGTGAGCTAAGCGCGCGGCGCGGCACGCTCAGCCGACTGCCAGAGCTGCTTCCCGGCGACCCGGACGCGCCGATCTTGCCCGACTTCGACATTCGCGTTGATGAGCTGACGATCGACAGCCTCACGCTCGCCCCGGGCATTGCCGGTGAGGATGCACAGCAAGTCAATCTGACGGCGGAGGCGGACATTCGCTCAGGCCTGGTGTTTGTCGATTTGGATGGAACACTCGGCAGTGAAGATCGCATTGCCTTGTTGCTGAACGCTATGCCCGATGGCGACGAGTTCGACATAAAGCTCGACTACGCCGCGCCAGCCGCCGGTGTGATTGCGCAGATGGCGGGGCTGGATCGCGGCTACCGCGCGCGCATCGATGGCGAGGGGACGTGGGAGAAATGGCTTGGCCATCTGCTCGTGGAGGAGACGGGCGGCGAAGATACAGCCCGCGTAGCCGGTTTTCAGATCACCAATCGCGCAGGCGAATACAGCCTGCTGGGACAGGTTTCTCCTCCAATTGAGGGCACGGGCATTGCAGCGCGGGCGTTGGGCGATGCACTGTCGCTCTCACTGGTCGGTACGCTGGAAGACAGCACGTTTGACGGCAAGTTCGCTGCCGCCACGCGCGCATTGCTTGCGCGAGGTGAGGGCGCTGTTGATCTGGCTGACAACAGCTTTGATGACTTTGGGGTCAATGCTTTGCTGCGTGATCCGGCACTGCTTGGATCAGCAGTGTCGTTGGAGAATACCAGATTTACCGCGAACCTTGACGGTCCGTTCCGCGAACTTGCTGCCGAGCATTCCTTGCGGATTGGTGCGCTTGTCGCTGGCGAGACAGAGATCGCTAACATCGTCCAATCCGGCACGGCGCGCTATGATGGGGCTGGTTGGTCACTGCCACTCGATGCGACCAGCGGCGCGGTGACGACCGGGATCGCCTCGCTCGATCCAAAGCTGACCAGCGGCATTTTGCGCGGCGGCCTCGATTGGCGCGAGGGACGCCTCACCAGCGACAATCTGCGCCTCGCCTTTGAAACGCTCGGGGCCAATCTCACGCTCAGGGGCGATACGTCGGCGGGCGTGTATGCGCTGGCCGGGCCGGTCAGCGCGCGCGGGTTTGATCTGCCCGATATCGGCAGCGCCAATGCGACCGCGAAGATACTGCTGAAAGCGGGCGCGAATATCCCCTGGAGCCTGCGAGCAAACTTTGCAGGCGAGCTTTCCAGTATCTCCAATGAGACGGTCGCCAATGTCGCAGGAGGCCCGATAAAACTGCGCGGCGGGCTCTCGGTCGGCGGCAATTCGCCATTCTCCTTCACGGCGCTGGAGGCAGACAGCCCGAAGCTATCACTGGCTGCAGATGGCCGGGTCGTCGATGGCACGACTAGCTTAGTCGGCTCTGGACGGCACGCGGACTATGGTGATTTCACGATTGACGGAGCCTTCGGTGTCGAAGGCCCGCGCGCGACATTGGTCTTCGCCGATCCTTTGCCTGCTGCTGGTCTTGCCGATGTGCGCGTTGCGATTGCGCCGAGTGACAATGGATTTGCGATTGATACTGAGGGCGGCTCTCTGCTCGGCCCGTTCAAGGGCACGCTTGGGCTTGCCTTGCCTAGTGATGGTCCGGCGCGGATCGATATCTCAAGCCTCAGAATCTGGCGCACTGATGTGACTGGCGCGCTCGCTTTGGAAGAGCGCGGCCTGCGCGGAAATCTGGCGCTCAGCGGCGGCGGCATTGGCGGGTCAATCGCACTCGCGCCAGAAGGAACAGCGCAGGCATTCGATGCCGATGTGACGGTCCGCGGCGCGCGCTTTGGCGGCACGACCACTTTGGCTTTGGCCAGCGCAGATATCAACGCGAATGGCGCTTTCACTGATGGCTCCAGCCGGATCAATGCCGACGTTTCTGGTTCCGGCCTGGAATACGGCGCACTCTTCATCGGGCGCTTCGCGGGTGAGGCTGATGTGACCGATGGAACGGGCAAAGCGACCGCGTCGATTGCCGGGCGGCGCAGCGACCGCTTTGCCCTCAAATTTGATGGCGATATTGCTCCGCGCCGCCTCGCGCTCTTGGCTCGGGGTGAGTTTGCAGGCCGCAAGATTACGATGCCGCGCCGCGCCGTCCTGACCCAGGCCGAGGGGCAGGAAGGCTGGCGGCTTGCGCCAACGCAGCTCGGCTTTGGCCGGGGCTATGCCATTGTTGAAGGCGCGCTGGGCGGGGCGGAGACCGCCGTGCAGGCTAAGCTTGCCAATGTGCCCCTCTCACTGGCCGATCTCGCCATTGCTGACCTTGGCTTTGGCGGTGTGATTTCTGGCCTGATCGATTACCGCCAAACGGGCAGCGCGCCGCCAAGCGCCAATGCCAAGGTAGAGATCAAGAACTTCACCCGCTCTGGCCTCGTCCTGTCCTCGCGCCCGGTCGATGTTCTCGCGGTACTTGATCTAACGCCGAGCCGATTGAGCGGCGGGGCGGTATTGCGCGAAGAAGGCAACCGGCTTGGCCGGGTCAAGGCCGACATTACCGGCGTTCCGCTAAATGGTGCTTTGATGGACCGTTTGCGGCGTGGGCGGCTGGCTGCGGATTTGAATTACAGCGGCCCGGCTGAGGGTGTTTGGCGGCTGATCGGGATTGAGACATTCGATCTGACCGGCCCTGCGACGGTTTCCTCCAAGGTTACCGGTACACTTTCCAACCCGGTGTTCAACGGCCGGGTCGCGAGCGACAATCTGCGGGTGCAAAGCGCGCTGTCCGGTACGGATATCGCCAATGTTGCTGTGCGCGGGCAGTTTGCTGGATCGCGCCTGCGCCTGACCCGTTTTGCCGGGACAACCGCGCGCGGCGGCACCGTCAGCGGCAGCGGCTCGGTCAATTTCGCCGGATTGCAATCGGGCCGCCCGCCGCAGATTGACCTGCGCGCAGCGGTTGATGATGCGCAGCTGCTTAACGCCAACGGTCTGTCCGCAACGCTGACCGGACCTTTGCGAATAATCTCGAATGGCAGCGGCGGGACCATTGCCGGGCGGCTGAGGATCAACCGGGCCAGCTGGGCGCTGGGTGTTGCGGCGGAAGATATGGCCCTGCCTGAGGTGCGCACAAGAGAAGTGAACTCGCCAGTCGATGCGCGCCCTCAGACCGCATCTGCGTCAACTTGGCGCTATCTGGTGGATGCCAGCACAAATAGCCGGATTTCGGTTGATGGGCTGGGCCTGGACAGCGAATGGGGCGCGGATATTGCACTGCGCGGCACGACCAGCGATCCACGCGTTGGCGGCGAGGCGCGGTTGGTGCGCGGGGCATACACCTTTGCTGGAACACGGTTCGAACTGACGCGCGGGCGCATCGCCTTTGACGCAAACCAGCCGATCAATCCGCGCCTCGACATTGAGGCGGAAACGAGCGCCGACGACGTCAATGTGACCGTTGCGATTGGCGGCAATTCTGACAGCCCTGAAATCACTTTTGCTTCGACCCCACAGCTGCCTGAGGAAGAGATCCTAGCCCGCCTACTGTTCGGCGGTTCGATCACCAGCCTATCTGCTACCGATGCGCTGCAATTGGGCGCGGCCTTGGCGAGCCTGCGCGGCGGCGGCGGGATCGATCCGGTCAGCCAGCTGCGCAATGCAATCGGCCTTGACCAACTGCGCATCGTCAGCGCCGATCCTGCGCTCAACCGCGGTACTGGCGTGGCGCTGGGGAAAAACCTTGGCCGCCGGGTCTACGTCGAGATCGTGACTGATGGCCGCGGGTACAGCGCAACCAGCGTGGAGTACCGGATTACACGCTGGCTCGCTCTGCTCGGCAGTGTATCGACCATTGGACGGCAAAGCGTGGTGGCAGAGATCAGCCGCGATTATTGAGTGGGCCTGTTTTGGGTTTGGCCTGATCCAAGCCCGGCACGCCCAACCTAAGACCCATACAATTTCGCCTCTGCAGCCCGGCGCCGGGTCAGCCCTTTCAGCACCCGTCCGCCAGCTTTGTTCCAGCGCGCGAACTCTCGCATAGCGCCATCAAAATCTCCGGCCTTGTGCTTGCGGGTCAGGGTCGCGCGGGCAATCGCGCCGGTGTTGTAGTGAAAGCTGACCATGGCATCGAATTGCGCTTGGCTGGTGCGGGCATCGCCGAGCGCGCGCGCGACATCGGCGGCATAGAGCGCAAGGTCTTCTTCCAGCCGGGCGTCGCATTCTGCCTGCGTCCAGACGGTGCCAGGACCAATCCGGTCATCCGCGCCAAGCCCGCGCCCGGTTGCGCCCCAGCCAATTGTCCACGGTTCGCTGCCTGTGCCGGGGTCAGGATAGGCCTCTATCAGGCCGTCCGTGCGCAGCCGCGTGCACCCTTCAAACCGTTTGACCATGGCAATGCCTTGCTCGCCAACTCGCATTCCAGAGCGCGCGGACTTTACAATCGGCACGGAGACTTGGCTGCGCTCCGGTCGGCAGGCCGCGTTATCGCCAGCGGCGCAATCGAGCGCGCGATCAAGCTTCGCAACTTCGGATTTGCGAAAGCTCCGGCCCAGCATCGTGCGGACGGCATCGAACAAGGGTTTGCGAGATTTTGAGGTGAGATCTGGCACGGCGGTCGCCTCCTAGTGGGAACAGAGGCGAACCTATTAGGCAGATTGTAGCCGAGTAGGAAAATGGAAAGTTTGCGCGGCGAGAGATGCAAATTTTACATCCTGTTACAATTTCAAAGCTCTATCTTAAGACTTGTGCGGCAGGGCCGGTCCATGGACGGGAACTCTTCTAAAACTGATGCACCAGTAAAAAACTGGGCGATCGGATGCATGGTAGGGACAGCCTATTTTCTGGCTGCCTGCTTCTCCTTTGAACTCGCAATGGGTGTTGGCGGGGTTGCCACGGTATGGCCTGCCAGCGGGATATTGCTGTCCGCTTTGCTACTTGCCCGGCGAAATCAGATCGCCGGGATTGCTGTTGCAGTGGCCGCAGCCAGCATCACGGCGAATGTTCTGTATGGCGCGTCGTTTGGAACCGCCTTGGCGTTCACTGCCGCCAATATCGCTGAAGGGTTGCTGATCAGCCAGCTGGTTATTCGGACCTCTGGCGTTCCGCGCGCTTTAGACGACAAGCGATGGCTTGCGACCTTCTTCGGTGCGGCTGTAATCGGCAGCGCTGCGAGCGCAGCGGTTGCTGCGCTGCTCGCGGGCGAATTGACGCTGCCCTTCTTCGTATCTTGGTTCACGACAGTGTGCCTTGGGATGATGATCGTGACACCTGTGATCGTCACGGCCGCCAATGAGTTTCCGCTCAAGCTTGAGCGGCATTCGCGCAGCTCTGTTCTGCGCTTCGCGGTTTTTACCGCCATTGTTGGTGCCATTTGCTGGGCCGCCGTGGCCCTTGGTGAGGGGCAGTTTCTGTTCCTGCCAGTGATCGCGGTTGCCGCTGCGACTTACGCCTATGGCTCGCGCGGCGCGGCGGTCAGCATCAGCCTTGTCGCGGTTGTCGCCACTCTAGAGACAGACTTCTCAGGTCCGGTGATTGGCGAATTTGCACTGCAATGGGATACGCTGTTCCTGCAGTTCTATCTGCTCAGCCTGCTGTGTTCTGTTTGGCCGCTGTCGGCACTGATGGCGGAAAAGAAAAAGCTGATTGATCAATATGTTCGGTCGACCGAATTGCTCAAGCTGGCAGAGAAAACCGCGAGGGTGGGGCACTGGGCACTGGAACCCGACCAATCTACGCTGATTTGGTCAGAAGAGGTGTTCCATATCCACGGCATTGAGCCAGGAGACCCTAAGCTGGGCGGCGTGGTGTCGTTTGAAGACGTGCGCTCGCTAAATCTTTATCATCCGGAGGATCGGGACAGAGTTCGCGTCATTTTGGTCGATGCGATAGGGGGACGAAAACCCTTTGCATACGAGGCACGGATCGTCAGGCCTGATGGCGCAATCCGCTATGTTTCCAGTATCGGCCACCCTCGGTTTGACGCATCGGGCACGTTCCGCGGCCTGTTTGGAACCTTCCAAGATATCACCGAGCAAACGGAAACGCTCGAAGCCCTGCGCGTGGCGCGGCGTGATGCCTTGCGCGAAGCGAAAACGGCGCTGCGCCTGTCTGAGACTGATGAACTTACTGAGATTGCCAATCGCCGCAAAGTCTTTGGCGAACTGCGTAAAGCGGCTCGGGTGGCCAAGGTTAGCGGCGCACCGCTCACAATCGCGATTTTCGACATCGACCACTTTAAAGCGGTGAATGATCTTCATGGGCACCAGGCGGGTGACGAAGTGCTGAAACGCGTTGCGCAAATCGTGTCTGAACAATTGCGTCCCGGCGACTGTGCCGGCCGCATCGGCGGGGAAGAGTTTCTGGTGATCCTACCTGGCGAAGACGTTGCCACTGCGCACGGGATTATTGAGCGATTGCGTCTCGATGTCGCGGCAGAGAACTGGAAAATCGCTGGCCTCACACAGGTTACGATGAGCGCCGGACTGGCAGCGGTTGACGCGGATGAGAGCATCGAACGATCGATGCAGAAAGCCGACCGTGCTCTCTATGATGCGAAACAAGCTGGGCGAAATCTGCTGCGCACTGCGGCTTAATCTCAGCCTAGAGTCTTCAGAACAAACAAAAGGGGCGCCAAGATCACTCTTGGCGCCCCCTTGTTATCGTGTGTCAGCGGCGGATTAGCTGCTGTAATACATGTCAAACTCGACCGGAGCCGGTGTGGTTTCAAGGCGCGATACCTCTTCCCACTTCAGCTCAGCATAGGCGTCGATCTGGTCTTTCGAGAACACATCGCCCTTCAGCAGGAATTCGTGGTCTGCTTCGAGAGCCTCAAGCGCCTCACGCAAGGAGCCGCAAACGGTCGGCACGTCAGCAAGCTCAGCTGGCGGCAGATCATAGAGGTTCTTGTCCATCGCCTCGCCAGGGTGGATCTTGTTTTCGATCCCGTCGAGACCCGCCATCATCAGCGCCGCAGAGGCGAGATATGGGTTGGCCAGCGCATCTGGGAAACGGAACTCAACCCGCTTGGCTTTCTCGCCAGCGCCGTATGGAATGCGGCAAGAGGCAGAGCGGTTGCGCGCTGAGTATGCGAGCAGAACCGGTGCTTCAAAGCCTGGGACCAGACGTTTGTAGCTGTTGGTGGTGGCGTTGGTGAAGGCGTTGACGGCCTTTGCGTGCTTAATGACGCCGCCGATGTAGTAAAGGCAGGTTTCCGACAGACCGGCATATTCATTGCCAGCGAAGGTGTTCACGCCGTCTTTCCAGATCGACATGTGGGTGTGCATGCCGCTGCCGTTATCGTCCTTGATCGGCTTCGGCATGAAGGTCGCGGTCTTGCCATAAGCATGGGCGACTTGCTGAACGACATACTTATAGATCTGCACGCGGTCAGCGGTTTGAACCAGATTGCCGAAGGTAATGCCGAGCTCATGCTGAGCGGCGGCAACCTCGTGGTGATGCTTGTCCATGGGCAGACCCATTTCCATCATCGTGGCAACCATTTCGCCGCGAATGTCGGTGGCGCTGTCGACCGGAGCAACCGGGAAATAGCCGCCCTTGGCGCGTGGACGGTGGCCCATGTTGCCGCCTTCATATTCCTTGCCCGTGTTGGTTGGCAGCTCAATATCGTCGATAGCAAAACCTGATCCGGCATAGCCGTCTTCGAAACGAACATCGTCGAACATGAAGAATTCTGGCTCTGGCCCGACATAGATGGTGTCACCAATGCCGGTCGATTTGAGATAGGCCTCGGCGCGTTTCGCGGTGGAGCGCGGGTCGCGGGCGTACAGCTGGCCATCGGATGGCTCTACGATGTCGCAGAATAGGATCAATGTTGGGGTCGCGCTGAACGGATCGACATAGGCGGTGTCCAGATCAGGTTTCAGGATCATGTCGGATTCGTTGATCGCTTTCCAACCCTCGATGGATGAACCATCGAACATCAGACCATCGTCAAGTGCGTCTTCGTCCATGACGCTGCCGCACATGGTGAGGTGCTGCCATTTGCCCTTTGGGTCGGTGAAACGCAGGTCCACCCACTCAATGTCATGTTCCTTGATCTGTTTTACGATGTCTTTTGCACTTGCCATGGTCTGTAATTCTCCAGCTTATCTGGTGGTTGCGCCTGCGTTTTTACGAGCAGAGAGGGTGGATGAGGTTTAGATCGCGTCTTCGTTGGTCTCGCCCGTGCGGATGCGCAGGGCGGTCTCAATCGGCGAGACGAAGATCTTGCCATCACCAATGCGGCCGGTTTGCGCAGCGGCGGCGATAGCCTCCACCACACGCTCGGCCAGATCATCGCTGATGACAACTTCGAGTTTTACCTTGGGTAGGAAATCGACGACATATTCGGCGCCGCGATAGAGCTCTGTGTGGCCCTTTTGCCGGCCAAAGCCGCGCGCCTCTGTGACCGTGATGCCGGACACGCCGATTTCATGCAGCGCCTCCTTCACTTCGTCGAGTTTGAATGGCTTGATGATTGCTTCGACTTTTTTCACGGCCCGGTCGGTCTCCCCTGTCAGGCGGTTTTGGTCGCCTTAGACTATAATACGCGCGATCCAAGAATCGTGCCAATCTCTGTGATGGATTGGGTTAGATGATCTGGCCTGCTGCGCAAGGGGCATTCGTTTGAAATGGCTGCAGCGCAAGATCATGTCGCGTGCGGTTCCGCGGGTTGGGTCTGCCCAAAGCACAGACTCTGATTGCCTAAAAATTAGGCAAAGGCTCAGGGCAATTGCTTAGCGGCAGCGTGCTTAGCCGGGCAGGCGAAGGCCAGTGGTTTCTGGCAAACCGCACATGATGTTGAGGTTTTGAACCGCCGCGCCACTCGCGCCTTTTCCAAGGTTGTCGAGCCGAGCGATCAAGCGGGCATGATAGCCGCCTTCATTGCCGAACACATAGAGCGTCATGGCGTCGCTTGCTGGCTCTCCTTCGCGCACGTTAAGCTCGGTCAGTGGCTCTGATGGGGTAACGGTTACGATGGACGACGAGCCGTAATTCTCGGCCAGAGCTTCGCGCAACTGGTTTGGCGTCAGCTTACTATCAATCGCGCCTAGGTGAAGCGGCACTTCAACCAGCATCCCGCGATAGGCGCGCACCACGGCTGGCGCGAAAATTACTCCGTGTTTGAGCCCAGCATGCAGCTTCATCTCGGGCTGGTGCTTATGCGCCATATTCAGGCCGTAGCTGCGAAAGGCGAGGTCGGGTTCGTCCTCAATCCGCTTAATCAAAGCATTTCCGCCGCCAGAATAGCCGCTCACCGCGTTCACAGTGTAGGGCCAATCGGCTGGCAGCAGCCCCGCGCGAACCAATGGTGCGATCAGAGCAAGAAAGCCGGTTGGATAACACCCCGGGTTGGAGACAAATTGCGCCTCGGCAATTTTGTCGAGCCCGATGATCTCTGGAAAACCATAGGTCCAGCCTTCCGCCACTCGGTGCGCGCTGGAGGCATCGATGATCCGCGTGTTTGATCCAGCGGCCAGGGCCACGGCATCGCGCGCTGCATCGTCGGGTAGGCACAGGATAGCGACATCGGCTTCGTGCAATGCCTCTTTGCGTGCGGCTTCGTCCTTACGGCGGTCATCATCCAGCACCAGCAGCTCAAATTCGCTGCGCGTCGCCAGACGCTCGCGGATTTCCAAGCCGGTCGTCCCGGCGGCTCCATCGATGAAAATGCGTGTTGTCATGCTGCGCTGTTTAGCCGCTGACGCGCGCTAAGCAACGATGCTTAAACTATCGGCTTTGACATATCCGCTTGGCCCATCCGGACCAATCGTGGCCCAAGCCCAGTCGCCCGCGACATCGAGCAATTCGATTGCACTGCCGGGATCGAGCGCTGTGACGAGCTCTGCGCTGTCTTGCGGCTGCAGCAGCATGGATGCGCCGCCGGCTGCGACTTCGCGGGGCTCGGGAATAACGTAATGCGCCGCCAAATGCGTGCCCGCGAGCGCGATATGCGCCAGGTCACCGCGCAGCGGCAGAGTACCGGGCTGAGGACGCGCGATCGGGCCGCTCAAACCGAGCACGCCTGATGGCACTTCGTATTTTGCAGCCTTGCTCATAGGAGCCTGGTCCCCTGTCACGGCCCAGCGCGTATCGCTGAGGTCCGGCGCGCTTATACGGCGAAAGCCTTTCGAGCAAGTTAGCCGCTGGCTAGCGGTGGAAAGCGAAGCTCAAATTGGCCCGCGTTCACTCGCTGCCATAGCGCGCTTTGAGCGCATGCCAGCTCGCGCGCAGACCGTAGGCCGCGCCGCCCTTGCTGCGCCCCGGCTTGGGGAAGGGGCGCCAGCCAAAGGTGTCGAAATGCGCCCATTCAATGCCATCGCCCACGAACTTATCGAGAAACAGTCCCGCGACGCTCGCGCCCGCATAGGGATTGCTCTGCGCGTTGGTGAAATCGGCAATGTCGGATTTGAGATAGTCGAAATATCCCTCCGGCAAAGGCAATCGCCACGGCTCATCATCGTTCGCCTTGCCCGCCCCAATCAAGTCAGCGGCGGTCTCGTCACGGCGCGTCATCAGCGCTGGGAAATCGGGGCCCAGAGCAATGCGGGCCGCGCCGGTCAGCGTGGCAAAATCGATGATCAGCTCTGGCTCTTCCTCACTCGCGCGAGTTAGAGCATCACCAAGGATCAAGCGGCCTTCCGCATCGGTGTTGTGGATCTCAACCTTGTGACCCTTGCGGCTGTCCAGCACATCGCCGGGGCGGAACGCCGGGCCAGAAATCGCATTTTCAACCGCTGGCACAAACAGGTGCAATTGCACCTTCAGCCCGCCCCGCATGACGAGGCCCGCAAGCGCGATTGCGTGGGCTGCGCCGCCCATGTCCTTCTTCATCAGGCGCATTCCGGCGGCTGGCTTGATATCGAGTCCGCCCGAATCGAAGCACACGCCTTTGCCGACAATCGCCAGCACTGGGTCCTTGTCGCTGCCACCCTTGGCTTGCCAGGAGAGGTGCAGCATGCGCGGCGCGTGATGGCGCGCAGCGGCGCGGCCAACGGCGTGCACCATGGGATAGCCTTGCTCCAGCGCGTCGCCCTTCGTCACGTTCAAGGTGGCGCCATAGGCCTTGGCGAGTTTCTCGAACTCTGCCTCTAGGGCGGCTGGTCCCATGTCCTCTGCCGGTGTGTTGATCAGGTCGCGGACCAGCATTTCTGCCTCCGCTTCGGCGAGCAATGGCTCAATCGCTGCGGCCTGCTTGGTCAGCAGCACGCGCGGGCCGACCGCGTTTTCATCCTCGCGGTAGCGGGTGAAGCGGTAATGCGCGGTTAGCCAGCCAAACATCGCCGCGCCAGCCTCAGCATTCTCTAGCCGGTAGGTGCCCTCATGCAGCTGCTCAGCCAATCCGGCGAGGCAATAGCTTGAAAGCTTGTCCTTGTTGGCTACGCCGCCGACTGCGAACCAACGGTCGCCATCTGGCACAATGCCCGTTTGGCCAGCGCCGCCGGTGAATTTTTGCGCGGTCAGCGCGGCGCGCTGTCCCGTGCTAAGGGATTTAACCCAATCCTCATATCCATCCTGCGTCACAAGATGGATCGAGACGGCGTCTTGCCCGCGGTCGGGCTGGATCAATTCTTTGGTATCATTCATACTTACGTCATTAGCTTTGAGCGACGACTTGTCACGCGCGAATTGCGCAAGTGGAAGGGTGGACATCATGGGCAGGGCAATGACGGTTTGTGTGGCGGTTCTGGCGGCGGGCGCGCTCGCGTCATGCTCTTCACCGGAAGAAGTCGCCGATGATGTTGGCGTTGCGCAAAACACACCGGCCCCTCCGACCCCGCCCGAAGTGGCTGGGAATGGCAGCGCGCAAGATGATCTGGAGCGCCGCACGGCGGCCGGGTTCAAAGCGGTCAACTTCACCGACAAGGAACAAATCGGCGGTGCCAGCCGCGACTTTGAATACAGCTGGCCTGCTCAGGTTAGCGCGATTCCAGGCCTTGCGCGGCAGCTTCAACAGCGCCGAACGCAAGCCCTAGCCGAGCAGAAAGAATCATGGCGCGGCACGCTGGAGGAGTTTGCGGATAGCGACTGCAATTCTTGCAAGACCGACAGCTATGGCAAGACTTGGCAAGTGGTGGCCGACCTGCCGCGTTTCCTGTCGCTATCGGCCAATCACTATGTCTATGCGGGCGGTGCACACGGCAATTATTGGTTCGACACTCTCGTGTGGGATCGGCAGGCGAATGATGGGGAGGGGGAGGCGCTTGATCCCTATGCGCTTTTTACCTCGACGACCGCCCTGCATGACGCCGTAAGGGCGCCCTATTGTGAGGGGCTGAAGACGGAGCAAGCCAAGCGCCGGGGCAAAGTGGAAGACGGCGGATATTTCAGTGAGTGTCCCAAACTCAATCAGCTAACGCTGCTACTCGGATCATCCACGGGCAAGAGCTTTGATCGGCTGGGATTGCTCGCTGCGCCTTATGTTGCTGGCCCTTATGTGGAGGGCGATTACGAGGTGACTGTTCCGGTCACACAGGCGATTTTGGGCGCGGTAAAGCCGGAATATCGCGCGAGCTTTACGGCAAAGTAAGCCGCCTCTCGCAAATCGCGCGCATTGTCGCTACATAGCGGCAATGACCGAATATCAGCTTATCGAAGGCGATCAGACCGTCTACCGCGACGGCACCATTAAACTGCACGGGCCAGAAGGCTTTGACGGGATGCGCAAGGCCGGACAATTGGCCGCGCGGATCCTTGATGAGGTCGCCAATCTGGTGCAGCCCGGCGTGACCACCGAAAGCGTCGACACCGCCGTGCGCGAAATGATGCTGGATGCCGGATCAGTGCCTGCGACATTGGGCTATCGCGGATACACGCACAGCTGCTGTATCTCGATCAACCATGTGATTTGCCACGGTATCCCGTCCGAAAAAGTCTTCAAAGAGGGCGATATCGTCAACGTCGATGTCACTCCGCTGCTGGACGGCTGGCACGGCGATACATCGCGTATGTTCTTTGCCGGTGAGCCGAGCCTCAAAGCCAAGCGATTGGTTGATGTGACGCATGAATGCCTGATGCTAGGCATCGAAGCGGCGGGCAAACCCGGCGCGCGGCTGGGCGATATTGGCGCCGCGATTGAAGCGCATGCCAAGCAATTCCGCTACGGCGTGGTGCGCGAATTTTGCGGACATGGACTCGGCCGCCTGTTCCACGATGCTCCAGAGGTTGTGCACGCGGCGAAGGCTGGCACTGGGCCGGAACTGAAACCGGGGATGTTCTTTACCATCGAGCCGATGATCAATCTGGGCAAGCCTTGGGCCAAAGTGCTGGGCGACGGCTGGACCGCTGTGACCCGCGACAAAAGCCTATCCGCGCAATTTGAGCATTCGCTGGCGGTGACAGAAGAGGGCACGGAGATATTCACGCTCAGCCCAACGGGTAAAGACAAGCCGCCTTACTGAGGTGCATTGACGGTCTTAAGGATCGTGTTCTTATGATTTGGAATGTTATCGATAGGCGTAATCGAGAGTATCGCTGGCAGAACATCAACGCGATAATCGAAGCTACGGAGCACGATAACTCATGCAAGGATGCTGATCAGGCTCCGGAAAGCGACGTGCTTACGGTGGTAGACTACGAGTTCCGAGACGGAATTTCCGTTGCCGACGCGATCAGGTGGGCAAGTGAAAAGACGTGTGCGGTTACTCTCTATCTTTACGACGCTGGGCGAGGGCACCCGAACCGAGAGCATTTCAATAATATGGGCGCGCGGTTTGAGGGATAGACTTGCCTTGCCGTGCTATGCACCCAGGTGCCTACAAGGCTCATAATTGCTCTTCGTCATCCCGGACTTGATCCGGGATCTAGGGCAAGGGGATATCCCTTGCCAAATCTGAGTCACCTTCGACCTAACCCTCCCGGGCAGCCCTAATCGCAGCTCCTGCCGCGAACGGCGCTATCGCCACCAGCAGCAGGCTGATCGCTGCGACAAAGCCAAGGCTTGCCTGATCCATGCGGGCCAGCGCGCCTGCGCCGAAGATCAGGATTGGCAGCGCCAGCGGGATTAGCAGCAGGCCTGATAAAGCCGCGCCTGCGCGCAAGGACGCTGTGAGCGATGCGATCATCAGGCCAATCGCGGCTAGGCCCGGTGTGCCCGCCAGCAATCCGAGCAGCAGAATGTGCAGTGTCTCTCCATCCAGATTGAGCAGAGCCGCTGCAGGGAATGTCGCCAATATCAGCGGCGGGCCAAAGCTGAGCCAATGCGCGGCCAGACGCACCGCCATGCTGACTTCCTCAGTGACCCCGCGCAGTTTCAGCTGATCAAACACGCCCAGTTCAATGTCGCGCGCAACCAGGCTGTCGAGCGGCAAGATCGCGGCGAGCAAGGCGGCAATCCAAACCACGCCGCCGCCTGTGCGTGCGAGCAAGGGCGCATCCGGCCCGACCGCAAAGGGGTACAGCATTGCGACCGCCAAGAAGAAGATCACGGGCAGAGCCGCCCCGCTGCCGGTGAACGGGAAGAAGCGCGCCAGATCGCGTTTGAGCAGCGCGGTGATCATGCGGCTGGCTCTGGCTCTGGCGCTGCGCGGGGCGCGTAATCAGCCAGTTCCAGCGTCGTGAGGCCAGCAATGCTCAGCGTCTGGTGCGAGGCGACCAGAGCGATCCCACCGCTCTCACAGTGCGCAGCAATCAAGGCCGTCACTTGCTCAATCGCGCGGGTGTCGAGACCGCTTAGCGGCTCATCGAGGAGCCAGATTGGCGCAGCTTGCGCGATCAGCCGCGCGAGCCCCGCGCGCTTGCGCTGACCAGTCGACAAATACCGCACCGGAATATCGAGCAGATTGCCTAGACCCATAGCCTCCACCGCCGGGTCCATATCCGGGCAGCCATCAATCCTTTGCCAAAATGCGAGCGCTCGGCCCAGCGGCAGATCGGGATCAAGACCCATGCGCTCATCGAGCAGGCCTACCGCGCCCTCACTCTCCACCGTGCCCGCAAAGGGGGTGAGCAGCCCCGCACAGCTGCGCAAAAGGGTCGTCTTGCCGGTGCCATTTGCGCCGGTCACATGGCACGCATCGCCGCTTTGCAAAGCCAGGCTCAGCCCCCGGCACAGCACTCGGTCGCCCCGGCGGCAGGCAAGGTCAGATACGGTAAGGCGCGCTTGCATGATTGCACGGCGTTAGGCAAAAGCTGCCCCGCAAACAACACGCTAGACAACAATTGCCTGATCGGAACCGATATGAGCCGTGTGCCTGAACTGACAGATAGCGAAAGAGCGGAGCTGCTCGCGGCTTTCCCAGAATGGAATGAAGTGCGCGAAGGCAAGGCGATTTTTCGCAAGTTTGAGTTCGCCGATTTCTCTCAGGCCTGGGGCTTTATGAACCGTGTCGCCCTGATCGCAGAGAGCCAGGATCACCACCCTGAATGGTTCAATGTCTACAACAAGGTGGAGATCACTTTGACCACGCATGATGCAGGGGAAAGCGGCGGTCTGTCGGCGCGCGATGCGGCCATGGCGAAGGCGATTGCTGAGCTTTCGTGAGTTCCGCACTCACTGCACTCGTGTCGGTGCCGAGGCGTATTACCCTTTTTTCTGACTAGTCCTATTGGCCCAGCAGGCCTGTGCCAGTGCGAGTTTGTTTGCGGACCCGGCCCGGCATCCATCGTTTGGCAAAATTTAGCTGTTTGGCGGTTTTGCCGACGACATAATGCAGTTCGTCACTGTGCACTGCGTTCCAAGCGACCTCGGCGACTTCTTCAACGGGTGTAATTTCCAGACCGGCGGCTAGCACAGTGTCGCGAATTTGCTCGTTAGAGCCGCGATTGCCCGTGCCGTCCAGCAACGGCGTCTCGATGAAGCTGGGGCAGATCGAAGCGACTTTGATCCCATGTTCAGCCCATTCTGCATCCAGGCTCTCGGCGATGCCGCGCACGCCAAATTTGGTCGCGCAATAGACGCTCATGCCGGGAGAGCCAGCAATCCCGGCGGCGCTGGCTGTGTTTAGCAGCACAGAACCTGGCGCTGTCTCTTTCAAATACGGGAACGCGGCGGCGGCACCGTAAAGGACGCCTTTCAGATTGATGTCGAGGCAGTTGTCGATTTCATCCTTTTCCATCTCGTGGATTTGTCCGCCAACCCCGATCCCGGCATTGTTGACGACACAATCAATCCGCCCGCCAGCGGCCATAGCGAAGGCCTCCAGCGCCTCGTCCCAAGCGGCCCGGTCGCGCACATCCAGTTTGTGTGAATAGGAGAACCCGCCGGGAAGTAAGCCTTCGGTGTCCTGCATGCCTTGCACGTTCACGTCGGCCAGCCCCACGAACCAGCCGCGCTCTGCAAACAGGCGCGCGATGGCGCGGCCAATGCCCGAGGCACCGCCAGTGATAAAAATTGACCGACGCTGTGTCACCTGAACCTACTCCCCGAAAACAAGGACGCGCGAGGTCTAATCCCGCGCGCTCTGTTTGTCAGCTGCTGACATGCGTGTCAGAACGGATCGTCTGTGGGTTAAGCGGGTGGCTACTTCGCCAGCGCAGCTTCTAGGCCAACCACATGCTGTGCGCCTTCGAGGATCTGGGCGGTGGAATTGCCAACCGTATCGCCAATTGCTTCGCTGCGTCCACCCAGGCATTCCGCCAGGAAATTCTCGGTGATCGCGGTGTAGGCGATGTTGTTGTTCGGCTTTGCGAAACCGTGGCCCTCATCAGGATAGAGCACGTAAGTGACCGGCACACCGGCATCCTTCATCGCGCCGACGATCTGGTCACTCTCCGATTGTTTGACGCGCGGATCATTGGCGCCTTGCAGGATCAGCAGCGGCTTAGTGATCTGATCGGCCTTATACAGCGGGCTTGCGGCCTTCAGCAAAGCAAGGCCTTCCTCGGTGTTTGGATCGCCCATTCGTTCATGAAAAATCTTCACCATCGGTGCCCAATAGGGCGGAATGGTCGCCAGCAGGGTCTCAAGGTTGGACGGGCCAACAATGTCGACGCCGCAGGCGAATTTTTCTGGTGTAAAGGTGAGGCCAGCAAGTGTCGCATAGCCACCATAGGAGCCGCCCATGATCGCCACTTGATCGGCCGTGGTGATCCCTTGCTCGATCGCCCAGTCAGTTGCATCGATCAGATCATCATGCATCTTCAGGCCCCACTCTTTGTTGCCCGCATTGATGAAGTTCTTGCCGAACCCGGTGGAGCCTCGGAAGTTCACTTGCAGCACAGCATAGCCCCGGTTGGCGAGCCATTGGACGCCGCTGGAAAAGCCATAGTTATCGCGCGCCCATGGACCGCCGTGGACCAGCAGAACCATTGGGATTGCGGCGTCTGGACGGCCACTTGCATCGCTGTCGCTGCCCGGTGGGAGTGTCAGGTAAGATGGCAGGGTTAAGCCATCGCGGCTGGTGATCTCTACCGGTTGCATCGGCTGGAGCGGCGCGCCCTCCAGCTCTGGCCGGGTGATGTAGAACGGGGTGAGGGTCTTGGCCGTGCGGTCATAGATGTAGCTGCCGCTTGGCGCGGTCAGCGGGTCGTTCCACACGATCCAGGTCATGTCGTCATCGGTACGGCTGGCGACGCCGAACTCGCCATCAAGCTGGCCGCCAAGCCAATCGAGCGAGTCCTTGATCTCGGGATCAATAGCGGTCCACTCGGTCTTGAGATAGTTCGCCGAATAGGCCTCCACCACGCCGGTTTTGTTGTTGCGAATGGTGCCGCCAATATCGGCCTTGTCATTCTCCGCCACCAACGTCTTTTCGCCGCTCGCTGTGTCCTGAGCGTAGAGGGCGGCGGTGTTGCGGCCGCGGCTGTCGAGCCAATACAGCGTGGAGCCATCGGTGGTGTAGCCCGCTGGCGAGGTTGTCAGCGAATCTTCCATCGCCGTGTTTTCAAATGGGGCCTCTTCAACCGCGCCGCCCTCGACCCGGAAATAGTCAGTGCCGCCTGCCTCGTTCTGGCGCATCGCCATGCGCAGGGTCAGCGTGTCATCCGCCATAAACCCGGCATAGCTGTTGTTTTCATAGACCAGCTCAAGCTCGCCGGTGTTGAGATCGAGCAGGTGCACATCGTGAAACTGAGGATTGCGATTGTTGAGGCCGATCAGGATTTTGTCGCGGATCGTCTCTGACCCGCCAACGATGTCGACGCGGGTATTCTCAAATGGGGTGAGGTTGGTTTCCACCCCGGTTTCGACATTGATCGAATAGAGCAGAAAGTTCTCATCGCCGCCTTTGTCCTGAATATACAGCAGGCTGCTGGAATTCTGGTGACCAGAAATGCTGGCGGATCGGGCGGTCGGCTGCGCTCGTCATCGCTTTGGCAGCATCGAGATTGTCACGCGGAGCCATCCAGATATTGAGCACGCCGTCCTTTGGCGCGAGCCAGCTGAGATATTTGCCATCGGGGCTGATGCGCCCTTGCGCTTTGGTTGGGTTGCCGAACAGCGCATCGCGCGGGATCAGATCATAAGCTTCGGCGGTTTTGGTCATTGTGGCTCCGGTATTGGCGGCGTGATTGTCTGCAGAGACTGTGCCCGGCAGAGTTAAGACGGATGCAGCGAGCGCCGTGGTCAGCAGGCGTGCAGTGAATGAAAGACGAGAGGTTATGTGAGGGGACATGGGGGTTCTCCGATCGATTTCAAATGGCTGTATTATTCAAATAACACACATCCTGTGCTGCTCACAAGTTTGGGCAGGTACAGGGCTGCACCGCGATAGGTCTGATAGGATTGGCTCTAAGCATCGCGCATCCAGTAGACTGCGCAATGCCTAGAGCCTTTTGAAAGCCGTTAGGTGTTGGGTGTGTCGTCGCTGCTGCGCGAACGCCAAACTTGATAGGCGGCCTTGTCATCAGAGCAAGGCTCCAATGCGAGCACTTTTATCTGATTTTCGGTGCTGCGTCCGGTGCGCGTGTCTTCCTGCAGAGTGAAGCATTGCGTATCATCGGCGAGAGGGCGGATAGTGCCATCTTCACCAAAGCTGACCTGCTGCGCTTCGCTTTCATCACAAGCAGCCAATCCAATCTCGGCGCCTTCAACGGAGACGCAGACATCATATTCGGGCATAAACAATGTGTTGTTTTCAAACATTGCCGCATCAAAGATCTGGTCCGTGCCAAGCGCGCCATCACGGCTGTAGCAAGTGTGGCCTTGCAACCCATTGGCCGGGTCAACGTCTTCGCGGCCCCCTGCAATATCGAGGCAATATTCATTGGTCACACCATCAAGTTGGTCGTTTAGCACGACCTCAACAGCATCAGCACTCGCGCTCGCCTCTGCCTCGGCCGGTGCAGTGGTGGTTTCTGTCGTTGCTTCTGAGCAAGCCGCCAAAGTCAAAACGGCCGCGCCGAGCATTGCAATATTCTTCATGTTTATTCCTCCCATTTGAGATGATTATTCAACGGTGCCTCGCATCAATACCAGATTGTCTAGCACCAGATTCGAACTCCAAATGAATTCGGCATCGCTTGCTTGCGCATCGAAAATGTCAGTGAAATTGGTGTAGCCTGGCTTGTTATCCACTCCGACTGTGTCGTTTGTGTAGGTGACAGCTGCGGGCCAGCCTGTGTCATCGAATTCGGTTGTCATCCATCCTGCTGGGATAGGCCAGAAGGCGGCGGACATTTGCGGGCCATCATCACTAGCAACAGACGCGCAGGCTGAACTGTCGCGGGCGGTGCCCTCATCGACCAGACACGCGCGATCATTGAGCGGGGAGACATAAAAAGTTTGCGCTTTCCAGCTGCTGTCTGTCACTTTCAATGGCGTGCCTTGGGCATCGCGCAGCATAGCCACCAGCCCCGCATCACCGGGATGATAAGACGATGAGCGGTTCTCTTCTGAACCGATCCCCAAATTCTCTTCCCAATCCACGCCCATGAATGCGAGTGTGAGCGGCCGCGACGCGGTGAAGCGGATGACGGAGGCATTAAACGGTGTGAACGGTACCGCATCAACCGCGACGAGCTGGCCGTTGGCGTAAAATTCGAAGTAATTGTCGGCGAATACGAAAAGCGTGAATTCCTCTTCGCCGCCTGCATCGAAGACCGGCACATCGTTCAGATCAATCTCGTCGATCCCACTGGGCGTAAACCCACTGCAATCGTTATAGAGGTCGGCCGCCTTGGGAGCGGTAACGAAATTGGTTTCAGCAGGGACCGTCCAGCTCTTTCCATCATCGCTGGTGATGGTTCCAACAGCGGCAATGCGCGCGTCATCTCCGCACTCGATCAGGGATGCTGTGGTTTGCTCGGCCAGCCCGGTGGAATAACTCGCGCCTTCCGCCTGTCCTGCGCCGTCGCCCAAAACGACTTCATCGGCTGAACTGCAGGCCGCCAGAGATGCAGCGCCTAATCCACAAATTAGCAAGCCGTACCGCATAGTCCCGTTCTCCATCCGTCAACTGAACGGCGGGAGCATTCAGTGATGGCGGCACAGAGTCAATCGATTATCGGTTAGGCGAGCGCGCTGCGGCCTTGAAATTCAACGACATCACAATGCAGGGTTGGCGTAAAAATGCCAGACCCAGATCGCCATTGCCCCGCGATGCGGGCGCCAGCGCTCGCCAATTTGGCGCAGGCCCTTTTCATCGGGTCGCTCGTTTAGCTTCAGCAGTCTTTTGACGCCTTCCTGCACGGCCAGATCGCCGGCGGGCCACATATCGCCGCGCCCTTCTGCAAACAGCAGATATATCTCCGCTGACCAGCGACCGATCCCTTTGACCTTGGTCAGCTCGGCTATGGCTTCTTCATCATCCTCGGGCAGGCCATCAAAATTGACCTCGCCGGTTTGTACGAGCTCGCACAGGCTGCGGGCATAGCCCTGTTTTTGGCGCGACAGGCCGCAGGCGCGCAAAGTGTCAAAGTCGCGGCTTAGCAGGCAGCCGGGGCTAAACCCTTCGCCCAGTTCCGCCTCCAATTTGTTCCACATGCTCGCCGCCGCGGCGACGGATACCTGCTGGCCCACAATCGTGCGCAGCATCGTCATATAGCCGCGGTCTCTGATGCGCGGCTCTGGATAGCCGATCCGAGCGATTTCAGTCGCCAGATCGGCGTCATTTTTGGCCAACGCATCAAGCGAGGCCTTGATTGCAGCTGCGCTCAAACCCACTAATAATTCCCATAGCTATACAATGCGAAATCTGCCTCTAGCAGCGCAGCCGACTATTCGATAGAGCGCTGGCCAATCCAGCGGACACTGAAAAGGATACAATGCAATGCCGAAACTGATCGTCACCAATCGTGAAGGCGAAACGAGTGACATCGAGGTCGAGGACGGCCTGACGGTGATGGAGGCTATTCGCGACAATGGCTTTGACGAGCTGCTGGCGCTGTGCGGCGGATGCTGTTCGTGTGCGACCTGCCACATCCACATCGATCCTGAGTTTACGGCAAAGCTGCCTGAGATGAGCGAAGATGAAGATGATCTGCTGGAATCAAGCGAGCATCGCAATGAAACCTCGCGCCTCTCATGCCAGGTCCCGCTCACTGCAGAGCTCGACGGCTTAAAGGTAACTATCGCAGCTGAAGATTGATGTTGTTTGCGAGTTGGCTCGCAAACTCCTAACTCGCAGTCCATGAACATTACTCAACCTGTCGGCGATACGCTCGCCTTGATCGGAAACACTCCGCTGGTTCGCCTGACTGGGCCAAGCGAGGCGGCGGGCTGCGATATTTGGGGCAAATGCGAATTTGCCAATCCGGGCTCTTCGGTAAAGGACCGCGCGGCGCTCTATATGATCCGCGATGCAGAGGCGCGCGGCGAGTTAAAGCCCGGCGGCACGGTCATTGAAGGCACTGCTGGCAACACCGGTATTGGCATTGCGCTGGTCGCCAATGCGCTGGGTTACAAAACCGTGATCGTGATGCCGGACAATCAGTCGAAGGAAAAAATGGACACTCTGCGTGCTCTTGGCGCGCAGCTGGTGCTCGTGCCGCCGACCAAATACGCTGACCCTGCGCACTTCCAACACACCTCGCGCCGCATGGCGGAAGAAACCGAGGGCGCGATCTGGGCGGGGCAGTTTGACAATGTCGCCAATCGGCGGGCGCATATTGAGGGCACGGCAAAGGAACTGTGGCAGCAGCTGGACGGCAAGATCGACGGCTTTACCTGCGCGGCTGGCACTGGCGGAACGATTGCCGGGGTTGGCATGGGCCTTAAGGAAAAATCCGAGGACGTCCGCATTGCGCTGACCGATCCGCACGGCGCGGCGCTCTATAATTATTACGCAAATGGCGAGCTTAAGGGCGAGGGATCATCTGTGGCCGAGGGCATCGGGCAGGGCCGGATCACCGCCAATCTCGAAGGCGCACCGATTGATACCCAGTTCCGCATTTCTGACGAAGAGGGCCTAGAATGGGTCGCCCGTCTGCTGCGCGAAGAAGGACTGTGCCTCGGCCTGTCCTCTGGCATCAATGTCGCGGGCGCGATTGCTCTGGGTAAACAGCTGGTCGCCGAAGGGCGGGAGAACCCGCAGGTCGCGACAATCCTGTGCGATACTGGCTTCCGCTACCTCTCGACCCTGTACAATGCCGACTGGTTGAAGGCGAAAGAGCTTCCAGTGTTCGACTGGCTCGAACAAGCGTGATAGGCAGCCAATATGGCGTATCGTAAACTGTTTGAGACCCGCGAAGAAGTGGCGCGGGCTGTTGCAGAAAATCCCGATCTTGAGCGCGCAGGCGCACCCCTTGGCGGTACCCGCGAAGAAGCGGTGCAGCGCTTGCAGGTCGGCCTTTCTGGCCTTGCGGCGATGGTGTTGCTCGTCGGTTTGGCCAGCGTGATCCAAGGCCGCGCACAAGTAAGCGAAGACAGCGCTGTGCCAGAAGCCGCGCCGACGACTGAGCCGAGCGAAGGGGCCAAGATCAACGATCCGCTCGCCGAAGCAGGCGTTGTCCCTGATCTGCCGGTGGACCCAAGCCCGGCCGCGACGCAAGAGGCGGCGATTGTTCCTGAGCAGGGCGAAGGCACTGCCGGCGATCCGCTACCCGGGGATGTTGTGCGCGATGGCCCGCGGAACAATGAGCCCAAAACCCCGTAAATTTGCCATTGCTGCGATTGGCGTGCTGGCTCTCGGCGCAGCCGCGCTGTGGTGGCTGGCCCAATCGCGCGACCAGAGCAATGGCCTGCGCGCGAGCACCAGCACTGGATCTGCTGAGAAGGTGGAGCTTGGCCTGATGAGCAGCCTGCCGCTGTATTGGCCGCTGGGCACGGATCTCACCAGCCTGATCGATGCAGAGCAAGAGACGCCCTGGCAGCGCTCGGTTTTGGAGGCGCGCTATGATTTGCGGCTGCTCGACAGTCTCTCACCCGATGATCAGGGTTTTAGTCCGCTAGCGGGGCTGGAGCGCTTAGCGATTGTCCAGCCACGCGGGCTAAGCCCATCGGACAATGTCGCATTGGATGATTGGGTGCGGCGCGGCGGGCAGCTGCTGATTGCGCTCGATCCGATGTTGACCGGGGAATATGAAGTCGCCTTTGGCGATCCGCGCCGCCCAGTGGGCGCTGCGCTGATCCCGCCGGTGATTGAGCGCTGGGGATTGGCGATCAGCTTTGATGACGCGCAGGACGTCAGCGTGCGCTCAGCCGAAATCGCTGGCGGGCAGATCCCGCTTCATATGGCGGGTGTCATCAGCATTCTCGATCCCGCTGCTGCCGCGTGCGAATTGCAGGGCGATGGAATTATCGCGGTCTGCGATATTGGGGAGGGGCGCGTAATGGTGCTCGCCGACGCGGCTATCTTTGAGCATCAAGAGCTCGCCGGAGAACAGGGCAACACGCTGAGCGCCTTGCTTGCACAACCCCTCAACTGAGTCGCCAGCAGCTCGATTCACACCGTCATCACTGCAATCCATTTGATCAGCGCCCAAGCGCCCCAATTTCGCGATCGGGGATTTTGCGGGACGGGCCGGGGAGCAGCGACTCGAAAAACGCGATTCTCGCAGTTTTGACCGGAAAATCAGCGTTTTGAAGCGGGCTCTTTGGTTCCCATGCTAGGTAGTGAAGCGTATGCGCCCTGTATATTAACCATATGAAACAATAATTTACCATCTTATCCCGCGAAATCCCGTAAAAACCCCTTCCATCCCGGTTAAACCCACGATATTACCGTCTTCCATCAAACATGCCCGTTTGTGTTTGCGCCGCCCATCGCGGTTGGCGCGCCGGTTCCGCTCGCGTGCGGAATGGCAAGGCGGAGGGCGTGTTTGGCCTCCTCAACGGGGAGGCGGGGAAAATGAAAGCCCGTGAGGGACGGGTGAGAAGGGGAGTTGGAGCGCGTGTCGTTCGCAGGATTCAGTGGTCAAGCTTATTCGCCCGCCGGCGATAAGGGCCGCTTTGTGCTGCCTCCACTGTTCCGCAAGGCCGTTAAAGAAAGCTCGGAAGGGCGGATCGTCTGCCTCGCAAAGCACGAGCGCTGGAATTGTCTCACCGGCTTTGGCCTATCCCGCAAAACCGAACTTGAAGAGCAGATTGAGCGCGAAGAAGACCGCGCCATCCGCCTTGATAAAGAATTCGACCGTGATCTGCGCGCGATGCAGCTGTTCGGCTTTGTCGAAGTGCCGTTCGATGACAGCGGGCGCTTTGTCATGCCTGACCACCTGCGCAGTCTCGCGCAGGTTGACGATGGCCTGTACTTTCATGGCGGCGGGCGCTTCTTTACGATCTGGAACCCAGATCAGCTCGCGCAAATGGGCGAGCAATGGGAAAGCGCGCAGGCCGCCTGCGCCAATCTGGTTGCAGAAGCTGAAGCGAAGGGGCGCAAGAAATGACCCTTCAATCTGCGCCCCACGTACCTGTTCTGCTCGAAGAAGTGATCGCTGCGCTTGATCCCCAGCCCGGCGATGTCATTGTCGACGCCACTTTTGGTGCCGGCGGCTATACTCGTGCGCTGCTTGATTGCGGTGCGACTGTCCACGCTTTTGATCGCGATCCTGACGCGATCTCTCAAGGCCGCGGATGGAGCGAGGCGCGTAGTTCCCCTCCGCGCTTAGTGCTTCATCCGCGGCGTTTTTCTGAGATGGTGAGCGCAATGGCCGAGGTCGGCGTTGCCCAGGTTGACGGCGTTGCGATGGATATTGGCGTTTCCTCCATGCAGCTTGATCAGGCAGGGCGCGGCTTTGCGTTTTCGGCTGACGGACCGCTGGATATGCGGATGAGCCAGGCGGGCGAGAGCGCGGCTGATTTCCTCAATTCTGCCGATGCCGACACGATTGCCGATGTGCTCTATGAATATGGCGAAGAACGCCAGTCGCGCCGGGTTGCCCGCGCGATTGTTGCCGCGCGCCCGTTGGAGACGACCGGCGATCTGGCGCGCATTGTTCGCAAGGCGCTGGGGCATAAGCCGCATGACAAGAAGGACCCCGCAACGCGGTCGTTCCAGGCGGTGCGCATTCATGTGAATGACGAGCTGGGCGAATTGCGCAGCGGACTGTCAGCAGCCGAGCATTTGCTGCGCGCTGGCGGCAAGCTCGCCGTGGTCAGTTTTCACAGCCTCGAAGACCGCATGGTCAAACATTTCCTGCGCGAAGCATCTGGCGCGGGCCGCGCGGTATCGCGCCATTTGCCCGGGGAAATTCCCGGCGATCCGCCGGTATTTGAGAAACTTTCCAAAGCGATCCGTCCTTCCGAGGCCGAGATCGAACGCAATCCGCGCGCGCGCTCTTCAACCCTGCGCAGCGCCATTCGTACAACCGCCGATGCAAGGAGGTTTGCGGCATGATCGTTTCAGGTTCTCGTATGCGCCAAATCGGCTGGGTTGCGGTGCTCGCACTGTGCGTTGGAATGTTCCTCGCGCTCAGCTTCCGCGTGCATGCTGTGAAAAGCGAAGTTCTGTTGGCTGAACGGCAAATCGTTGAGTTGGAGCGCGAAACGCTTGTGCTGGAAACCGAGTTTCAGGC
The DNA here is from genome assembly GCF_057364975.1 of Erythrobacter sp. S249. Classification (NCBI taxonomy): domain Bacteria; kingdom Pseudomonadati; phylum Pseudomonadota; class Alphaproteobacteria; order Sphingomonadales; family Erythrobacteraceae; genus Erythrobacter; species Erythrobacter sp. S249. Next base: position 2,595,265 of record NZ_CP200287.1, read on the forward strand.
GCGCGCCAATCAGCGCCAGCTCGCCAATTGGAACATCGTCGAATTCGGCTATCTCGCGCCGCGCGCAGACCAATATCTCGAAGGCGAGCGTCAATTGGCCAGCCTCGGTTCGCCCCAAGTTCCCGGCGCGCCTAGCCCGATCCGGGTTGCCCGGGCGGAGCCTGAAGAAGGCATGCCTTCGCCGCTACGGTCACGTGAAATGGTCTCGCCGATCACGGGCGCGCCTGTGACACTGGCCGCGACGCAGGTTGAAGAGAGTGCAACAACGATGTTTGCCGAGGCTTTCGGTGATTTCCTAGTTGAGGCCTCGCCCATCCGGGCGGCGCAAGCGCGCGCAGGCAGCAGCGCTGCGGCCACTCAAGCAACGGCAGAGACAGCTGAATGAGTGCCTTTGCGGCTCGCCCGGCCATCCCCGCAGGCCGCATCCAACTCGTCAATTTGCGCTATCGCTCGCTGTTGACGGCGCGTTGGCGCGTGCTCTGGATTGTGCTGGTATTTGGTTTGGTCGCTGCGGCGGCCATCCTGCGTATTGCCTATTTGGGGTTTGCTGGACACGCCCCATCGCGCACCAGCCTGGCGGAGCAATTGCTGCCCCCGCGCGGTGAAATCACCGATCGCAATGGTATTCCGCTGGCCCGCGCCTTCCCGGCCTATGCTCTGTGGTATGCGCCAACGGCCATGGGTGACGGCGGCGCGCCGTTGGTTGCCTCGCCGCAAGATGTCGCGTTGAAGCTGGCCAACATTTTTCCGACGATGGATGTGAATGACACAGCCTCGCGTTTGGCCACGGGCCGTGCGGGCTATTTGCGCCGCCGCATTCTGCCGGAAGAAGCGAATGAGATCATGCGTCTGGGCGAGGTTGCGCTGCAAATCCCGCGTGAGACCGACCGCCACTATCCGCAGGGCTCCCTGGGCGCACACATTCTTGGCTATGTCGCGGCAGATGATCGCGGCCGCGTCGGCATGGAAGCGGTGCTGGACGAGCAATTGCGCGATCCCTCGTTGCGCTCAGAATCGGTGCCGCTGTCGATCGACATGCGCGTTCAAGGCGCGCTCGAGGATGAGCTGAGCAAGACAATGCTCGCCACCAACGCATTGGGCGCGGCGGGGCTGGTGCTGGATGTAGACACAGGCGAGGTGATGGCGCTGGCTTCCCTGCCAGAGTTCAATCCCAACCGGATCGATGCCGCTGGCCAGGCAAATATGATGAACCGCGCCACCAACCAGGTGTATGAGCTCGGCTCGACCTTTAAGCCGCTGACGGTCGCCGCCGCGATTGATGCCGGCGTGATCACCGATCTCAGCGCAAATTGGAACGCGCGCCCGGTAAAGATCGGCTCAATTGAGCGCGCGGATTACTCCGACAAGGGCGCGACGCTCAACATTCCTCAGGCGCTGGCCTATTCGTCCAACACCGTCACCATGCGGGTCGCGGATCAGCTGGGGCCAGAGCGGCTGCGCCAGACGATGATCGACCTTGGGATGAACGAGCGTCCCTATATTGAACTGCCAGCGAAAGGCCATCCGATCTGGCCGCGCGGTGACTGGTCGCGCCTAACCAATATGACAGTTGGCTATGGCCACGGTATTTCGGTCACGCCGCTGCACTTGGCGGCCGCTTATGCTGCGATGGTCAATGGCGGCATCTGGCGTCCTGCGACTTTGCACAAGCTGGAGGCGGGCGAGGCTCCGCGTGGTCGCCGCGTGTTTAAGACCTCCACCTCCTCGCGTATGCGCCAATTGCTGCGCATGATTTCGATTTATGGCACCGGGCGCAGCGCCGATGCGCCTGGATACCGTGTGGGCGGAAAGACTGGCTCGGCGGAAAAGCCGACGAAGGGCGGGTACAGCAAGACGAAGCTGATTTCGTCTTTTGCCGCCGCATTCCCAATGGACCGCCCGCGCTATGTTGTGGTCGCGGTGATTGATGAACCGCGCGGCACCGTGGCAAGTTCATTCCAGCGGACGGCGGCGTTCAACGCTGCCCCTGTTGTCGGGCGGCTCGTGCCGCGAATTGGTCCAATGCTGGGCGTGCAGCCAGATACGACACGCGACGTTGATATTAGTGATCTTCGCTTCTTGGTGGAGGGGCGCAAATGAAACTCGGAAATTTAGCAGAGAGGGCAGGCTTGTTCTGCGATGAGGGCGCAGACCTCAGCGTAACCGGCTTTGCCATTGATCATCGCAAGGTCGCGCCCGGCACCGTGTTCGGCGCGTTTCAGGGTCTGGCTTTCAATGCCGAAGAGGTCATCCCTGAGGCGATTGCCGCAGGCGCTGTCGCCATCGTAACGCGCCCCGGCGTAAACGTTGAAGGCGCTGTTCACATCGCCAGCGACAATCCGCGCCGCGATTTTGCGCGATTGGCCGCTGGGTTCTTCACGCCCGTCCCGCCGCATATCGTCGCGGTCACAGGCACCAATGGTAAAACCTCGACCGTCGAGATGACGCGGCAAATCTGGCGCATGTGCGGTGAGCGCGCAGCCAGCATTGGCACATTGGGCGTGACCACGCCGGATGAGAGCGTCTCCACCGGCCTCACCACGCCGGACATTGTCACTTTCCTATCGAATATGAGCGGGCTGGCGCGCGAAGGCGTGAGCCATGTGGCCTATGAGGCATCGAGCCACGGCCTCTCGCAATATCGCAATGAAGGCGTGCCGGTTTCAGCCGCTGCCTTCACCAACTTCAGCCGTGATCACCTCGATTATCACGCTGATATGGATGACTATTTTGCTGCGAAAATGCGGCTGTTCAGCGAAGTGCTGGAGCCGGGCGCAGCGGCAATTATTTGGGACGGCGGGGATAACAGCGAGTGGACCCGCCGTGCCGCCGAGCACGCGATGTCCTCAAATTTGCGCGTGCTTCTTGTCGGCAAGGTGGGGAGCGGCTCCAACGCGTTCCTCCGCCTTGTCGATCGCAAAACGACCCAGCTGGGACAGACGATCGATGTTGAGCATGAGGGGCATGTCTTTTCGATCAAGCTCCCGCTGATCGGTGAATATCAGGCCGCCAACGCTATGGTCGCGGCGGCTCTGGCGATTGCAACCGGCAGTGATGCTGCACAAGCGCTGGATGCGATTTCCCGGCTTCAGCCGGTGCGCGGGCGGATAGAGCGGGCCGTGATCAGCCCGGCCGGTGCGCCTGTCTATGTCGATTACGCTCACACGCCGGACGCATTGGCGGCGGCGATTGCTGCGCTGCGCCCGCATGTGGCGCGCGGGCAGGGCGGGCGCTTGATCACCGTATTTGGCGCTGGCGGGGACCGCGATCCCGGTAAGCGCGAAGCGATGGGCGCCGCCGCCTCTGACAAATCAGACATCGTTATCATTACAGACGACAATCCGCGCGGCGAAAGTCCAGCGGCCATTCGGGCAGACATTATGCGCGGGGCCGCAGCCAGCGCGCGCGAGATTGGCGACCGGCGCGAGGCGATTGGCGAGGCCATTTCGCTCGCCGGAGAACACGACATTGTGCTGGTGGCGGGCAAAGGCCACGAGCAAGGACAGATCATCGGTGCAGGAGAGAATATGCGGGTTTTGCCGTTCGATGACGTAACGGTTGCGCGCGAATGCGCCGCTGCTGGCGGTTCGGGGTCGGGCTCATGAACGCGCCGCTGATCCACGCCGCGTTGCGCGCTTGGCCAGTAACGGCGCGCGATGAACTCAGCGGAGCGCTGTGGAACTCGCGCGAAATCGAGACGGCAACGGGCGGCACGGCGAGCCATCACTTCCAGGCCTCCGGCGTTGAGATGGATTCCCGCGATGTGCGCCCCGGCGATTTGTTCGTCGCGCTTAAAGGCGAGGCGATGGATGGTCACCGCTTCCTCGATAAAGCCTTTGCCGCAGGGGCGGTTGCAGCGATCACAGACCGCGCCGTCGACTATCCGCATGTGCTGGTCGAAGACACCAGCGCCGCCCTGCATGCACTCGCTCATGCCGCGCGCGATCGCAGCCCAGCGGTGCGCATTGGCGTGACCGGATCGGTCGGCAAAACCGGCGTGAAAGAGGCGATCTTTGCCGCTCTAGACCGGGCCAGCAGAGGCGCGGCGCATCGCAGCGTGCGCAGCTATAACAATCACGTGGGCGTGCCGCTCAGCCTCGCCCGGATGCCCGCGCGCAGCCTGTTTGGCGTGTTCGAAATGGGCATGAACCATGCAGGCGAAATTGCGCCTTTGGCCGATCACGTGCGCCCTGACGTGGCGCTGATCACCACGCTCGCGCCTGCGCATATCGAGAATCTTGGCTCGATGGAGGCCATTGCTGATGAGAAAGCGGCGATCTTCACCGGTCTGGCGCCGGGCGGCACCGCGATCATTCCGGCTGATACCGACTACACCAAGCGCCTGATCGGTCATGCCCGTGCGGCGGGGGCTGAGGTCGTGACCTTTGGCCGTCATGCGGACGCGGATGTGCGGCTGCTCGATGCCATTCCGATCAGCACCGGAGGTTCGCTGATCACAGCCGACCTTGGCGATGCGCGGCTATGCTATTCGATTGCAGAGCCGGGCGAGCATTGGATTGCCAATTCCCTCGGCGTCATGGCGGCAGTGCGCGCAGCCGGCGGCGATCTCGCCGCAGCGGGCCTGGCGCTGGCTGAAATGGGCGGGCTGAAAGGGCGCGGCGCGCGGTTCCAGATTGATCTGCCCGGCGATGGCAAAGCCTTGCTGGTCGATGAAAGCTACAATGCAAACCCCGCCTCCATGCGCGCCACCCTGCGGCAATTGGGCCAGACACCGGCGCTGCGCCGGGTAGCGATTTTGGGCAGTATGATGGAGCTGGGTGATTTTAGCCCGCGCTTCCACCGCAAACTGGCCGAGCCGCTTAATGATGCGCGGGTCGATCACGTTATTCTGGTTGGCGAAGAGATGCGCGAGCTGGCCTATGAATTGGGGAAATCCGGCGGCGTTCCGCTTGGCAACCCGGGCAGCTTCACGCATTGCGACGGTCCGGATCAGGCGATTTCCATGCTCAGCGAATTTGGCATCAATGGCGGGGACGCAATCCTTGTCAAAGGGTCAAACTCGGTCGGGCTTGGCGCTCTGGTTACCCATTTTACGCAAACGCACCCAGTTGAGGGGCAACAGGACGACTAAATGCTGTATCTGCTCGCCGAATGGCTCGGGTTTGAAGGGATCTTCAACCTTGTGCGTTATCAGACGTTCCGTGCCGGAGCGACGCTGATCACGGCGCTGTTTATTGGCATGGCAATCGGTCCGCGCTTCATCAACATTTTGCGCGTGCGCCAGGGCAAGGGTCAGCCGATCCGTGAAGACGGCCCGGAAAGCCATTTTGCCAAGCGCGGCACACCGACCATGGGCGGATTGATGATCCTCATTTCATTGGCGCTATCGCTGATGCTGTGGATGGATTTGCGCAGCCCGCTGGTCTGGGCCTGCCTCGCAGTGACAGCCGGTTTCGGGATCATCGGCTTCCTCGATGATTACGACAAAGTCTCGAAAAACAGCCATGCTGGCGTACCCGGCCGAGTGCGGCTTGCGATGGAATTCGTGGTCGCTGGCATTGCGTCTTACATCATCGTTAGCCAGATCAGCACCGATCTTTACGTGCCGTTCTTCTCTGACGTGTCGATCCCTCTGGGGCCGTTCTATTACTTCTTTGCTGCCTTCGTCATCGTCGGCGCAGGCAATGCGGTGAACCTGACCGATGGTCTCGATGGGCTGGCAATTATGCCAGTGATCATTGCCGCGGGCACCTTTGCGATTATCGCCTATCTCGTCGGGCGCACCGACTTTAGCGAATATCTCGGCATTCCTTATGTTGAGGGCGCGGGTGAGCTCGCGATATTCTGCGCCGCGATCATCGGCGCGGGCCTGGCATTTCTGTGGTTCAACGCGCCGCCAGCGGCGGTGTTTATGGGCGACACCGGATCGCTCGCCTTGGGCGGAGCCTTGGGCGCCATCGCGGTTGCCGCACACCACGAGATTGTGCTGGCGATTGTCGGCGGCCTGTTCGTGCTGGAGGCGGTTTCTGTCATCGTTCAGGTCTTCTGGTTCAAACGCACGGGCAAGCGGGTGTTCCGCATGGCCCCGATCCACCACCATTTTGAACAGCTCGGTTGGAGCGAGAGCAAGGTTGTGATCCGTTTCTGGATCATTTCGATCGTACTGGCGCTCGCTGGGCTGGCCACGCTGAAACTGCGCTAAGGAGAGCTGCGCCAAAGTGATCACCTCTGCTGCCTTTGCTGGAAAACGCTATGCCGTGCTCGGCCTGGCGCGGTCTGGCGCGGCCACCGTGGAAGCATTGCTGGCGAGCGGCGCTGAAGTGACCGCATGGGACGAGCGTGAGGAAGCGCGCGAGGCGTTTGTGGGCCGGTGCGAACTGGCCGATCCATTGCAAATCGACCTCACCGGATTTGCGGGCGTGGTGGTGTCGCCCGGCGTCCCGCTCAACACCCATCCAATCGCGCCCTATGCCGCGACATTCGATGTGCCTGTGATCGGCGACATTGAACTTTTCGCTCAGGCCCGTGCTGATCTGCCGCCGCACAAAGTGGTTGGCATTACCGGCACCAATGGCAAGTCGACCACCACCGCGCTGGTGCATCACATTTTGCAAACCGCAGGCGTGCCCAGCGTGATGGGCGGCAATATTGGCGAACCGATTTTGGGCCAAGACCCACTGCCAGAAGGCGGGGTCTATGTGCTGGAGCTGTCGAGCTATCAGATTGATCTTACGTTTAGCTTGGATTGCGATGTGGCAGTGCTGCTGAACATCACGCCGGACCACCTGGACCGGTATGATGGCAGTTTTGAGAAATATGCTGCGTCGAAAGAGCGTCTCATCGCAATGCAGTCTCATTACAAGCTTGTGATTTTTGGTGAGCATGTTTTTTTGCACAACCGGCCGTTGTATGATCGTTGGATGCGAGCGGAGAATGTCTGTGTCTGGTGCATGGCTCACTTGTATCCGCACAATTCCTTAAAGTCTGACGATTGGCCCGGATTGCAAGGGCCACATAACCGGGAGAACGCGTTTGCCGCCGTGCTGGTCGGAGAGGCTTTTAACATCGATGATGAATTGACTGCTCAAGGCCTCCGCACTTTTCCCGGCCTCCCGCACCGCATGGAGCGCATTGCTGAGATCGCTGACGTAACCTTCATCAATGACAGCAAGGCTACCAATGCGGATTCCACCGCGCCGGCCATTGCGGCGTTTCCGCCTGACCCCGATCCCCGCGTGCGCTGGATCGTGGGCGGCTTGGCCAAGGAGGATGGCCTCGGCTCGCTGGCTGGCCTGATGGACCACGTCGCGGGCGCCTACACCATTGGCCGCGATGGCGAGATGTTCGCGCAGGCCATCCGGCCATCAGCACCGGCGCAATATTGCGAAACGCTAGGACAGGCCTTTGCCAAGGCGCATGGTGATGCGCGCGCTGGCGATGTGGTGCTGTTCTCGCCCGCTGCTGCGAGCTTTGACCAATTCCGAGATTTTGAAGACCGCGGTCAGCAATTCCGCGAACTCGTCCATGCCTTGGGAGAGGCCGCATGAATTCCGTCGGTTCACCGGCTTACGGCCCCTATGCGCCAGGCCGCAGCGGCGGATCATTCAACGCGCCTGTCCCGGTGCGGCGCGGGTGGATGGGCGATCTGCGCATCTGGTGGCGCGAAGTCGACAAATGGCTGCTCGGCCTGGTCCTGGTGACGATGTTGATCGGCACTGCCGCCGTGGCTGCTGCCTCGCCTGCCAGCGCAGAGCAGTTGTCGACCGCCGAAGTGCGCCTCGATGAATTTCTGTTCCTGAAATCGCACGTCGTATGGCAAATCATGGGCGTTGGCGTGATGATCGCCACAAGCTTTGCCAGCCGCGACAATGCGCGCCGCATGGGCATTTTGCTGTTTGCCGGAATGCTGGCGCTGCTGTTTCTCGTGCCGATTATCGGGGTCGAGAAGAACGGCGCGCGCCGCTGGCTAGAAGTGGGCATGTCGCTCCAACCCTCTGAGTTCTTGAAACCTGGCTTTGCCATCGCGCTTGCGTGGATTTTAAGCTGGCGGCTCCGTGATCCGGGTCTGCCGGTGCTCACCTTTGTGACGATGATCATGGCCCTCGTCGCGGGCTTGCTGATGCTACAGCCAAACCTTGGCGCGACCATTCTGTTTGCAGGCGTGTGGTTTGTATTGGTGCTGCTGTCTGGCGTATCGGTGCAGCGGATCAGCGCGCTGGTTGGCGCGGGCGTCGTTGGCCTGACCGCGACTTATTTCCTCTATGACAATGCGCGCCATCGGATCGATGCGTTTCTGGGCGGCGGCACTGCGTTTGACCAAGTTGATCTGGCTCAGCGCACTCTGCTGGCTGGCGGTTGGACAGGCAGCGGGTTGTGGCTCGGCATTCGCAAGATGAACCTGCCAGAGGCGCACACTGACTACATCTTCTCCGTCATTGGCGAGGAATATGGTCTGATGATCTGCGCGCTGATCGTGCTGCTCTATCTCGCGATTGTCGCGCGGGTGCTGGTGCGTCTGGTGGACGAGGAAAACCTGTTTGTCCTGCTCGCAGGCGCTGGCCTCGTCACCCAAATCGGCGGGCAGGCCTTCATCAATATTCTCGTCAATCTTCAGCTTTTCCCATCGAAAGGCATGACCTTGCCGCTGATCAGCTATGGCGGCTCGTCAACCTTGGCGGTGTGCTTTACATTCGGCCTGTTGCTCGCAATCACGCGGCGCAATCCGTTCCTAAAGCGCGAGACGCCGGGACTGCGAGACTTTCTAGAAAATAAGGAGGAGCGCGAATGAATAGCGATGCTCCCAAGTCCAATCGTCATTTCGTTCTCGCCGCTGGCGGGACCGGCGGCCATTTGATCCCGGCCTTTGCGCTGGCGGCAGAGCTGGACGCGCGCGGGCACCACGTGGCCTTGATTACGGATGAGCGCGGGGCAAATATCCCGGGCAAGCCTGATTATCTGACCGCGCATGTCCTGCCCGCTGGTCGGTTTGGCAAAAACCCGCTGCGCTGGCTCGGCGGGGCGCGTGCGGTGCGCGATGGACGCAATATGGCGCTGCGCCTGTTTGACGCGTTTGAGCCCAGCGCGGTGATCGGCTTTGGCGGCTATCCCGCTTTCCCGGCGCTGCTCGCCTCGACCAAGGCTGGCATCCCCAGCGTGGTACATGAACAAAACGCTGTGCTGGGCCGGGTTAATCGGCTGCTCGCTGGCCGCGTGGATGCAATCGCCACCAGCTATCCTGAAGTTGAGCGGCTGAAAGAGAAATACGAGACAAAGGTCTATCTCGTCGGCAATCCGGTCCGGGCTGAAGTGCTCGAGCTGCGCAAGCAGGATTTTCCTGAGTTCACCGACGAAGGCCTGCTGCGGGTGCTGGTCACCGGCGGCAGCCAAGGCGCGAGCATCCTCTCCCAAGTGGTGCCCGATGGGCTAGCGATGCTGCCACCGGCGCTGCGCGGCCGCCTGCAAGTGACGCAGCAATGCCGCCAGGAAGATATCGACGCGGTGCGCGAACGCTATTTGAGCCACGATATCCCGGCAGAGCTCGGCACGTATTTTGAAGATATGGAAGAGCGCCTGGCCGATTGCCATGTGTTCATTGGTCGCGCAGGCGCTTCGACCATTGCTGAGCTGACCGCAGTTGGTCGCCCCGGCATTCTGATCCCGCTGCCGATTGCGACGGATGATCATCAGGCCGCCAACACCCGCGAGATCGTGGCCGCTGGCGGCGCGCGCATGGTGCGCCAAGCGAACTTTGCGCCCAAGGAACTGGCCAAGCAAATCCAAGCGATGGCGCAAAAGCCGGCGAGCCTTGCCAACGCCGCGCATGGTGCGTGGAATTGCGGCCGCCCGGATGCGACGAAGGATCTTGCGGACTTGATGGAGAGCTTTGGCGGGGCCGACATGATGGATGTCATCCGCGTGGGTGAGGGCGAAAAACGCAGCGCTGCGACCAGCACCGCAGCCGAAGGCGCGACCAAGGACGCTGTTCGGGATTCTGCGGAATGAAAGGCGTTGCAACCGATATTGGGACAATCCATTTCGTCGGCATCGGCGGCATTGGCATGTCGGGCATTGCTGAGGTCATGCACAACCTCGGCTACGGCGTGCAGGGCAGCGACTTGGCCGAGGGGCCGAGCGTAGAGCGCCTGCGTGCGCGCGGCATCACCGTGCATATCGGGCATGAACGCGAGAATGTGGACGGCGTTAGTGTCGTCGTCACCTCCACCGCCGTTCGCCGCACCAATCCAGAGGTTGCCGCCGCGCTGGAAAACCGCATCCCTGTGGTGCGCCGCGCCGAAATGCTGGCCGAGCTGATGCGTTTGAAATCCACCGTCGCTGTGGCCGGTACGCATGGCAAGACCACCACCACCAGCATGATCGCAGCATTGCTCGACAAGGGCGATGTTGACCCCACCGTCATCAATGGCGGGATCATTGAGCAATATGGCTCCAACGCGCGCCTCGGCGACAGCGATTGGATGGTGGTCGAAGCTGATGAGAGCGACGGCAGTTTTCTGCGCCTAGATGGCACCATCGCGGTTGTCACCAATATCGACCCCGAGCATCTCGACCATTACGGCGATTTCGACGGCGTTAAACGCGCCTTTGTCGAGTTCATTCACAACGTCCCGTTCTATGGGGCCGCCATCCTGTGCGTCGACCACCCAGAAGTGCAGGCGGTTATTGGCCAAGTGCGCGACCGCAAGGTTGTGACCTATGGCTTCTCTTTACAGGCTGACATTTGCGGGGTGAACATTCGCCCGCATGAAGGCGGCAACCGTTTCGATGTGATCATCCGCCAGCGCGGCGAAGAAGATCGCCGGATCGAAGGCGTGAACCTGCCCATGCCAGGCCGCCACAATGTGCAGAACGCTCTTGCTGCGATTGCGGTCGCGATTGAGATGGGCTGCCCCGACGATGTCATCCGCGAGGGCTTTGGCCAATTTGGCGGGGTTCGCCGCCGCTTCACCAAGGTTGGCTCTGTCCCGGTCGAAGGCGGCGCTGTCAGCATCATCGACGATTACGCCCACCACCCGGTCGAAATCCGCGCCGTGCTGGAGGCAGCGCGCGAGGCGGCCTCGGCTGGCGATAGCGAAGGCCGCGTCATCGCGATTGCCCAGCCGCACCGCTATTCGCGCCTCAATGATCTGATGGAAGACTTCCAAACCTGCTTCAACGAGGCGGACGAGGTCTATGTCACCCCGGTTTACGAAGCGGGCGAAGACCCGATTGAAGGCGTTAGCTCGGCCGCGCTCGTCGCGGGCCTCAAATCGCGCGGGCATCGCTCTGCGCAGACGATCGAGGATCAGGCGTCTTTGGCGAGCGCGCTAGCTGGCGACATTCGCAAGGGTGATATCGTCGTGTGCCTGGGCGCGGGCGACATCACCAAGTGGGCGGCGGGGCTCGCGGGCGCAATTGAATCGAAGCGGAACGCATGAACGACATGGTACAACCCGACGACTGGAATGACCGCGACAGCGGTATGGCCCCGACCTGCGCGATTGAGGGCGGCGCGGACGCGCCCGTGCCGACCGAGAACATTCGCGGCCGTCTGACGCAGAACGCGCCTTTGGCAAAATTCGTCTGGTTCAAAAGCGGCGGCAATGCCGATTGGCTGTTTGAGCCTGCAGATCTCGAGGATCTAAAGAGCTTTTGCGAGCAGCTGGACGGAGAAATTCCCGTCATGGCGCTGGGGGTCGGCTCCAACATGATTATCCGCGATGGCGGCGTGCCGGGTGTGGTGATCAAGCTGGGCAAGGAATTCTCTGAGGTCGAGATTACCGGCGAAACGACGCTGACCGCTGGCTCCGCTACGCCGGTCAGCATCGTGTCGAGGCGCGCGGCGAAAGCTGGGATTGACGGGCTTTCATTTTTCACCGGCATTCCCGGATCGGTCGGCGGTGTCACTCGCATGAACGGCGGATGCTATGGCCGCGAAACCTGCGATGTGTTGGTCGATTGCGATGTGATCCTGCCGGATGGACAGTTTGTGACGCTGACGAACAAGGAGCTGCAATACAGCTATCGCCATTCCGCATTGCCCGATGGCGCGGTGGTCGTCGCCGCGCGGTTTGAGGGCTTTCCGGGCGATCCGGACACAATCAAGGCGGAGATGAACCGTATCTCCAGTGAGCGTAAGGACTCGCAGCCAATTGGCAGCATGACCGGTGGATCGACGTTCAAAAACCCGCCTAGCCACAGCAGTTGGAAGCTGATCGATGAGGCGGGCTGCCGCGGCCTGATGAACGGGGCTGCGCAGGTGAGCGAGAAGCACTGCAATTTCCTGATCAACACCGGCAATGCGACCAGCACCGAAATCGAAGGTCTGGGCGAGATGGTGCGTGAGAAAGTCTACGCCCATTCCGGCATTCAGCTGGAGTGGGAAATCAAGCGGGTGGGCAGACCGTGAGAAACTGGTTCAAGAAAGACGGTCTTTCAAAAGGCGAACGTGAAATAGTCGGCAATGTCGACAAACACGGCTGCCACCTTAACGGCGTCTTTGACCCAGAAGGTGATGAGCCGAGCTTTGTTTATTCGATCGGTTTCACAAAAACTCTGGAGAAGGTCGGCATTCCCGATTTTCCCGAAGTCATTATTTTCGGCCTACCTGGCGACTTTTGCGGACCTGCAATCAACCAACTTCTTGCCATGTGTGCCGCCGGACAAGAGCTAAATGAAGGTGTCCGCCTCGATGAGTTCTTCGGGGACTATGACGGTATCGTAAGGCTTGTCCATCCAAGCCGTATTGAAGAAGAATATCTCAATTCTGCAATGTGGTACCACCGTACCCAGATGGACCGAGAATTGTTGAAGGTCGCTCAACTTGTTTGGCCCGATGCCAATGGCGTTTTCCCTTGGGAAGAAGGTTGCGAGGAATGGGTGCGTGCCGATCAACCTGCGCTATACGAGCCGAGACTGGCCTCATGACTGTGCTCTCTAATATTCATATCGCCGTCCTGATGGGCGGCTGGGCCGCAGAGCGCGAGGTCTCTTTGATGACCGGCAATGGCATTGCCGATGCGCTCGAGAGCAAGGGTCACCGCGTCACCCGGATCGATATGGACCGCGATGTCGCTGCGCGGATCGCTGAGGCCGCGCCAGATGTTGTGTTCAACGCGCTGCACGGCGTGCCCGGTGAAGATGGCACGGTGCAGGGCATGCTCGATCTTATGGGCATTCCCTACACCCATTCCGGCGTTGCGACCTCTGTGATCGCGATTGATAAACAGCTGACCAAACAGGCGCTTGTTCCGCATGGTATTCCGATGCCGGGCGGGCATATCGTCGCCTCTGAAGACCTGCATAAGCGCGATCCGCTGCCGCGCCCTTATGTGCTGAAGCCAGTGAACGAAGGCTCATCCGTGGGCGTTGCGATCATCACTGAAGACAGCAATGTCGGCAATCCGATTGCCCCCACTGCCGAGGGGCCGTGGCAGGAATTTAAAGAGCTGCTCGCCGAACCTTTCATCAAGGGGCGCGAGCTCACCACCGCGGTGATCGACGGGCCAGATGGGCCGCGCGCGCTGGGCGTGACAGAGCTGATCATCGAAAGCGGCTTTTACGATTACGAGCACAAATACACCGATGGCTGCACGCAGCATGTCTGCCCGGCGAATATTCCGGCGGACATTGCGGCGCTCTGCGAAAGCTATGCGATCCGCGCGCACCAATTGCTCGGCTGTCACGGCGCGAGCCGCACAGATTACCGCTGGGACGACGAGGCAGGCGAGGCTGGTCTGTTTGTGCTGGAGACCAACACTCAGCCGGGCATGACGCCGCTTAGCCTAGTGCCAGAGCAGGCGAAACATGCCGGAATTGATTATGCCGATCTTGCAGAAATGATCGTGCACGAGGCGCTCAGGATACATGGGGCGGCGAAAGCCGGTTCTGCTGCGCCTGCCAAGCAAACAGGAGGCACTGATGGCGCAGATTAAACGCGGCGGAAAAGGTGTAAGGCGCGCAGTCAAAGCATCGAGCCGGGCGAAAACCGCTCGCCAGGCGCGGGCGCGGACCAGCGGCGTTCTCGACAGTGTGATCGGACTGTTGCCGTTCACTGACGAGCAATTGCAGCGCATCTTCCTGTCTATCATCATCGGCGGCGCAGTGGCGCTGGCGTGGTTCATTGCCAGCCTCGCAGGCGTTCCAGCAATGGCTCAGGCGCAGGTGGCGCATCTCGCCTCTGACGCTGGGTTTGAGGTGCGCCGTGTGCGCGTGACCGGCACCAGCCGGATGGACGAGCAACACGTTTACAGCCGCGCGCTGGCTCAGCGTGACCGGCCTATGCCTCAGGTTGAACTGGAGGCTCTGCGCGAGGAATTGCTGGAATTGCCGTGGGTCAAAGACGCGCGGGTTTCCGCTCAGCTGCCGGACACTTTGGCAATCGACATCGTTGAGCGCACGCCGCATGCGGTGCTGGAAAAGCCAGACCGTCTTGTGCTGATCGATGCAGAGGGCACGGAGCTGGAACCGGTCGCGCGCGACAAGGCGAACAAAATGCTGATGATTTCCGGCCCGGGCGCGAGCCGCCAAGTGGCCGATCTCGATCGCTTGCTGGCCACTGCGCCTGCGCTGAAACCTCAGATTGAGGCAGCAGAATGGGTCGGCAATCGTCGCTGGAACCTGTCGTTCAAAACAGAGCAAGTTCTGGCTCTGCCAGAAGGCGATGACGAAGCGGCGACGGCGCTGGTCAAATTCGCGCGGATGGATGGGCAAAACCGCTTGATCGGCGGAAAAGTCGCGACCTTCGACATGCGTGCACCGCCGCGTATTTATATGCGCGTGCCGGGCCGCTCTGAACAATTGCTCGCCGGTGGATCGGGCGCCGGAGGAACACCGTAATGGCAAGCTCCAAGGGTCACAGCTCCGCCGGAAAAGCGCGCCTTTCCAAGATTTTTGGCGCGGTCAACATCGGCTCCTTCCGCATCTCGGCCATGATCATGGGCGAGACAGAGAACGGCGACCTCATCGTGCTGGGCTCTGGCCACCGCGCCAGCCAAGGGATCAAGCGCGGCTATGTGATCGATATGAGAGCTGCGACCTATGCCATTCGCGATGCGGTGGAGCGGGCCGAGAAAAACGCCGGTGCCAGCGTGCAAAGCGTGTGGGTGGCCTGCGCGGGCGCTGGTCTGGCTAGCAATGTTTCCAAGGTTGAGGTGGAGATCGGCGGACGCCGGATCGAAGAGGAAGATGTTGAGCATCTGCTGATCGCGGCGCGCGACACGATCCAGCCGGACGGGCGGATGGTCCTGCACGCTCAGCCTGCGCATTACACGCTCGACGGGGCGCATGGCGTCGCCAATCCGCGCGGCCTCCATGCAGAGCGGCTAGGCGTTGATGTGCATGTGATGCTGGCCGATGGTGCGCCGGTGCGCAACCTTACCGAAGTCGTGCAAAGCGCGCATTTGGAGGTGGAGGGCGTCGTCGCTGCTCCGCTGGCCACCAGCTATGCTGTGCTCTCGCAAGAAGAGCGTGAGCTGGGCGTTGCTTTGGTCGAAATCGGCAATGATGTGACCAATGTTTCCGTCCACGCTGGCGGCATGCTGCTGGGCCTGCGCGCGCTGCCTTATGGTTCGGGCGATATCACCGATGCGATCGCCAGCGCCTTTGGCATTCGGCGGTTTCAGGCGGAACGGCTGAAATGTGTCTCAGGATCTGCTATTGCCTCGCCAAGCGATCACCGCGAGATGATCCCGGTCAACGGGCCGGGCGATGAAGTGACCGGACCATTGGCGCGCGGTGCGGATGATAAAAACCGCATTGCGAGGGCAGAATTGGTCTCGGTGGTGACGCAGAACCTCTCCCAGCTCACCGATGAAGTGGGCCGGGCGCTGAAGGCGATGGGCTTTTCCGGCTCGCGGGCAGGGCAAGTGGTGCTCACCGGCGGCGGAGCTGAGCTTGCCGGGCTCGCCGAATTTGCGCAAGGTGCGCTAGGGATGCCTGTGCGCATTGGCCGCGCGCCAACGTTAACTGGGCTGCCAGAGGCGCATTCAACGCCGGGCTTTGCGACATTGGCGGGACTGTGCCTCTATGCCGCAGATGACCCAGTCGATATTCGCGCAATCGGCGCGCAATATCAGCAGACCGCCAAATATGGCGGCGGTGTGGTAGGGACACAAATGGCGGCGCGATTATTCCGCGCGCTTAAGGAATACTTCTAAAGAGCCTTGGTAAGAGGCCGAGGGACAATTGAGGCTCTGTGGATAAGGGTTAGTGCGCTATAACCGCGAAGACGCGAATGTGGCACAAGTATTGAGAATTATTACGTATGGCGGGACAAGGATGGGTCGTCTCTCGCCTGAAAGGGACAATTGATGAGCATTAATATCGGACCAGCAGCGAGCGATGACATGCGGCCCCGCATTACCGTGGTGGGTATTGGCGGCGCTGGCGGCAATGCGATTGCGAACATGATTGAATCCGACATCGAAGGTGTCGAATTCATTGTTGCCAACACGGACGCTCAGGCCTTGAGCAGCAGCCCGGCGGCAACCCGCATTCAGCTGGGGCCGGATATCACCGGTGGTTTGGGCGCAGGTGCCCGGCCAGAAGTGGGCAAAGCGGCGGCGGAAGAAACCGTCTCTGAGATCGAGACCGCGCTCGAAGGCGTGAACATGGTCTTCATCGCCGCTGGCATGGGCGGCGGCACCGGCACTGGCGCAGCGCCAGTGATCGCCGAGGCGGCTCGCCGCAAAGGTGTGCTGACGGTTGGTGTCGTTACCAAGCCATTCCTGTTCGAAGGCACGCGGCGGATGCGCGCGGCAGAGGCCGGCATTGACGAGCTGCAAGAGCATGTCGACACGCTGATCGTTATCCCGAACCAGAACCTGTTCCTGGTCGCTCAGGCAGAGACCACTTTCAAAGAAGCGTTCCAGCTGGCCGATGAAGTGCTGCAGCAGGGCGTTCGCTCGATCACCGATTTGATGGTGATGCCGGGCCTCATCAACCTCGACTTTGCCGATGTGCGCTCTGTGATGAGCGAAATGGGCAAGGCGATGATGGGCACAGGCGAGGGCGAAGGTGAAAACCGCGCGCTTGATGCGGCGGAACAGGCGATTGCCAACCCGCTGCTCGACGGTGTCAGCATGCAAGGCGCCAAGGGCGTTATCATCTCGATCATCGGCGGTGAAGACATGAAGCTGCTCGAAGTGGACGAGGCGGCAAACCACATTCGCGAGCTGGTCGACGATGATGCCAACATCATCTGGGGCAGCGCGTTCAACCCTGATCTCGATGGAAAGATCCGCGTCAGCGTGGTCGCGACCGGCATAGAGCAAGGCGCGGTTGGCACGACGCGGGACAGCGCGCCTGTCGCGCTCTCCAGCGCCCGCGCACCTAAGCGCCCGGTTCTGCCATTGCCCGGTGAAGAAGAGGCCGCAGCAGCGGCGGTTGAAGCTGAGCCGCTGACCCTGTCAGAGCCGGAGCCAATGATCCTGTCCGAACCAGAAGTGGACGAACTCGAGGAAGAAGAAGAGCCAATTTCGGTTGAGCCGTTTGATCTTTCCGGCATGCAGGCCGGTGATGATCTGGGCGAGCTGGATGATGACGATGTCGATGGCATTGTCGATCCGCTGGCCGGACTGCGCGATGCAGAGGCCGGTTTAAGCGGCGGCAGCATGCCAGAGCCAGCAGCTGACGACGCGTTTGGTTCGGCTGCAGAGGCTGGCTTTGGCGCGGAAGCTGAGGGTGAAAGTGATGACGGCGAAGCCGCACTCGATCTGACCGCAGAGGCACCGGAAGACGATGCGGACGGCGGCGATGATTTGCTCGCCAGCGCCGACCGTCTGGCCGAAGAAGACAATCCGGTTGAATCCGGCGTGCCATCGCGACGCTCCGGCATCCTTGGCTCCGGCCATGGCGATGGCAGCGACGCAAGTGGCGGCGGTGCAGCAGGCGCGGCGTCTGGCGGCGGCAGCACTCTGTTTGAACGCATGGCCAACCTTTCGCGCAGCTCCGGATCGGACGATGCGGAAGAAGAAGAGGAAGAGGATAAGAGTGGCGAAGACGCACCAGCGCTCAGCATTCCGCGTTTCCTCGGACGCCAAAACAACCAGTAATTGCGCCTAAGACGCGTGAGATAAATCGGGCGGGTGCAGCGATGCGCTCGCCTGATTTGCGTTTGGGGTAGGGTGCCGGATTACTTCTTGGCACACACGGGCCGGCGGGGCGTTATTCGCGAAGATGCGATGTTCACCTCGCTTTCAGTTCGCTTTCGCTAGCGAAAATGTCCCCAGCTGCTAGTTAGAGAAACTATGATTCTGCGGTCCCCCCGTTCGCTTTTTCTGTCCGGCATTGCACGGCGCATCCCGCTCGCGGCGTTTACTGCCGGTGCTGGCCTTGGCCTGAGTATGGCCGCCGTGCCTGCTCATGCGCAGGACAGCGGGGCGACCTCGCGCGAAGTCGTCCAGCCCTTGCCATCGGCTCAGGTTCAGCGTCTCAACCGCGCACTGCTGCGTTTGGCGCGCCGCCCGCGCGATCTCAGCACTCTGATTGAGGCTGGCAATGCCGCGATGCTGCTGGGCGATATGGACGCTGCGATCGGTTTCTTCGGCCGCGCTCAGGATATTTCGCCAACCGACTCGCGGGTCAAAATGGGCATGGCGGCGGTATTTCTTCGCTCGGACCGGCCCATTGAAGCGCTAAGGCTGTTCAATGAGGCAGAGGCCGCTGGCGCTTCCTCCCGCGACGTTATGGGTGACCGCGGTCTGGCCTTTGATCTGGTCGGCAACAATCAGGCGGCGCAGGCGAGCTACCGCGATGCCTTGGCGCTTAATGAAGACAGCGAAGTGGTGCGGCGGCTTGCGCTCAGCCAGGCGATTGCCGGGGACAAGCAAGCCTTTGAAGAGATCCTGAGGCCGCAATTGGACGCGCGCGATTTCGCCGCCTTCCGCACGCAGGCGTTTGGCCTGGCGATTTTGGGCGAGCAGGACGAGGCAGCGGCGATTGTCGATGCCGTGATGCCGCGCGATTTGGCCGCGCGCATGACGCCCTATCTCGCCTTCATGCCGCGCCTGACCAAGGCTCAGCAGGCCGCCGCCGCCAATCTCGGCATCTTCCCTGCCGCCGCGCAAGTGGGCCGCGACGATCCGCGCATTGCGGAATATGCCGCGCAGGGCAGAGCCATTGCGAGCGCAGCGGATACCCGCCTGGCTCCGGCAGGAGAGCCGCTGGGCCGGGTCGCCGATGCGGGTGATGCCGCCGAGCAGAGCTTGACCCCTGGCGTTGAGCAGATTGAGCCGTCTTCTTCCGCGCCGCCTGCGGCTGCGATTGCTGCGGCTCCGGAAACGCAGACTCAGACCACTCCAGCTTCGGCCGAAACAGTTAGTGTGGCCCGCGCAGGCGACGCTGCGGCGACTGCCGAGGCTGGCGGAGTATCGCCGCGCCCTGGATTCGATCTCGCACGAGTGAACACCCGCGAGACGGCACCAGCCCCGCGCTCAAGTGTGGCCGATGCCTTTGCTGAGTTTGGCTCCGATGTGCCGCGCGTTACCAGAGCGGGAGAAGGTGCGGTTGATCTGGCCGCGATTGAAATCCCGCGTGAAAGCGAGATCGAAGCAGAACCGGCAGAACCAGAGCATCCGCGCCGCCAATGGGTGCAGGTTGCAACGGGTAAGGATCGCTCCGCCTTGCGGTTCGATTGGCGGCGTTTTACTCGCACTGCGCCGGATGAATTGAACGGCCTTAACCCGCATGTTGTGCCCTGGGGCGAGGCCAATCGCCTGCTTGCCGGACCGCTTGGCACCGCGCAGGAAGCGCGCCAACTGGTCACTGCGCTGCGCGCCCAAGGTCTGGACAGCTTCACTTACACCAGTCCAGAAGGTCAGGAAATTCAAGAGCTTAAATAAGTTTTTGGGTTACGAACAGCTTTCTGTGCACAGGCTTTGAACAGCGCAATGGGGTTCTCCCCAGCCAGCCGACGCCTCCACATTGCCAAGCGGCCCTTTGCCAAGGCATCTGTCATGGCCGATGACAAAGATAGCCAAATCATGAGACCGCGCGAGAACGAGTTCAGCGCTTCGGAAGACGCCGCGCCGGTCGATATGCTGGCGGCCCTGTTCGAGGCGCGCGGCTGGCCGTGCGAAGTCGTCTCCAGTGACGAGCTGACAGGCGAAGTGCAGGGCAGCTGGACCAAGTATCAGCTGCGCGCGATCTGGCGGGCAGAGGACAATGTCCTGCAATTCATCGCGCTGCCAGACATTCGCGTCAGCGCAGAGAAGCGCCCGGCGGCCTATGAATTGCTATGTCTGGTCAACGAGCAGATGTGGCTCGGCCATTTCGACATTTGGTCCAATGGAGATGTGCTGCTTTATCGCCACGGCGCGATGCTGGGCGATGATGGTATGCTGAGCCTGACCCAAGCGCAATCTTTGGTCGAAACGGCGATTGATGAATGCGACCGGTTTTATCCCGCGTTCCAATTTGTGCTGTGGGGCGACAAGGCCCCGCGCGCCGCGCTAGACAGCGCGCTTGTTGATGCCGCTGGAGAGGCGTAACTCTCTCGCTGGTTAGGCGCGATTGGTAGGGGCGGTTATGTCCAAAGTTCTGATTTTTGGCTGCGGCAATATGGCGGGCGCGATGCTGGCCGGGTGGCTGGCGGCTGGGGTGGATCCAAGCCGCTTTGTGGTGGTCGACCGCTCAATGGAGCGCGCACCAGACGGTGTGGAGCTGTACCGCGAGATGCCGCAAAATTCGGATCATGATGCGATCCTGCTCGGTGTGAAACCTCAGCAGCTTGCGGATTTGCGCCCGCTGCTTCAGCCGGCCGCTGGCCCTAAAGTGGCGGTGCATTCCTTGCTGGCAGGGATCACTCTTGCGGGATTGGCCGAGGCTTTTCCTGATGCCCGCGCGCATTTGCGCGTGATGCCCAATCTTGCCGCGCGCATTGGCAAATCCCCGGTTATTCTGGCGCAAAGCGGCCTTGAGGCGGCGGAGCGCGACAGCGTCTTTGCGCTATACGATCAATTGGGCAGCGCCGTCTGGCTTGGCGATGAAGCGCAATTCAACCTGATGACCGCGCTGGCAGGCTCGGGCCCCGGCTTTGTCTACCGCTTCATTGACGCGCTGGCCGGTGCGGCCACGGACCTAGGCCTGGACCGGGCATCGGCAGACCGATTGGCGCTGACCATGGTGGAGGGCGCGGCCTCTTTGGCGGGCAATGCGGACAGCTCCCCGGGCGAGCTCGCCGACCAAGTGGCCAGCCCAGGCGGCATGACGCGCGAGGGCCTAAATGTGCTCGATGACGGGGCCGCATTGCGCGCACTTTTGCGAGCGACCTTGGCCGCGACCGCGCAAAAAGGCGATGATCTGGCGCAAAGCTCCGCTAAATCAGCAGGATAGTAGTCTTAACGTAGCGTAAGCATCGTGAAGCGGTTTTGCTTGAAATGCGCGGCAAAAATCACGATATTGCCCAGTGAAGGCGCGTATGTCCGCGCCCGCTTTTAACTGTAGGGATGATCATGTCTGATTGGAAAGACACTCAGCAATCACAGCAGGGCTTTGGCTCTTCTGTGCCCCGTGCCGGCGGGAATCTTGCCGGTGAGACGTATGATGAGGGCCTGCGCAAGCATATGCTCTCGATCTACAATTACATGAGCTCCGGCGTATTGCTGACAGGTATTGTCGCAATTCTATTTTCCTGGGGCGGTGTTGAATCGCCAGCCTATTGGCTCGCCGTAAATGGCGGCCTACTGTTCTGGGCGGTTAAGCTTGCGCCATTGGCCTTCGTCCTCGCGATGAGCTTTGGCCTGCACAAGATGAGCCAGTCGACACTGCAAATCGTGTTCTGGTCGTTCGCGACTGTCATGGGCATTTCGATGTCGACGATCTTCCTCGTCTACACGGGCGAATCCATCGCAGTAACGTTCTTCGCCACGGCAGCGGCCTTCGCTGGCCTGTCGCTGTGGGGCTACACCACGAAGAAAGACATTTCTGGCTGGGGCAGCTTCCTGATTATGGGTGTAATCGGCCTGATTATTGCCATGGTGATCAACATCTTCCTTGGTTCTGAAACGATGTCATTCGTTATCAGTGGCATCGGGGTGCTGATCTTCGCTGGCCTCACCGCTTACGATACGCAGATGCTGAAAAACCAGTATCAGCAGATCCGCGGCACGTCCTTCATCGGCAAGGCCGTGATCATGGGCGCGACCAATCTGTACCTCGACTTCGTGAACATGTTCATGTTCCTGTTGCAGTTCCTTGGTAACCGCGATTGATCTGAACGCTCGGCCAGCGCGGTTTGACGCAAAACTTGCCGCGCCAACCGATAAATGATTGCAAACTGTTGATGCCCGGGGCGTGTAATGCGCACCGGGCATTTGCTTTGGTGGCTAAGCGCAGTAACGCATTGTGCTTCAGCTTGGGGCAAGGCAATCTAGCGCATGCATATGGCGCGTTGCCCGGGGCAAGTTACGATATTGAGAGAGGCACATCCTAATGAGCGCAGCACAACTGGCCCAGACGCCGGTACAGCACTTGACCCCTGAGGTCGCATCACCTTCCGCTGGCTCCAAACTGGGGCTGCGCATTCTGACCGTTGCCGCTGGCGCCGCTGCGCTTGGTGCTTGTGCAACAACCCCGCCGCCTCCGCCTCCACCGCCGCCTCCGCCACCGCCTGTGGTCGAAGCCATCCCGGCGCGGCCATTGCCGCCGGGCGGCGCATCCTATGTGATGGATATTCCGGCGACCGGCGCTGATGGTCAACGCATCACCATCAATCGCGGGATCAGCGATGATGAGAAGGTCTGGCACTTCCGCTCCGCTTGGAATGTGGCCGCGCTCAATTGCACCGCCGCGCGCCATGCGCCGGTGCTCGATGCCTACAGTTCTTACATCAAGAAACACGCGCGCGCGCTAAAACGGGTGAACGACCGGATTGACCGGGTTTATCGCAGCCAGCTCAGCTCTCGCCGCAGCGCAATTATGGCGCGCGAAAGCAAGATGACCAGCGTCTATAACTTCTTTGCTCTGCCGCCCGCGCGCTCGAACTTCTGCAACAATGCGCTGGATATCTCGAACCGCTATCTGGCCGCACCGGATGAAGATCCGATCGCTTTTGCCATGGCGAATTTTGAGCTTAAGCAAGCACCGTTTCACACCTTCTTTGCCGAGTACGAGCAATACCAGCGGGAATCGGCCGCATGGGATGCCCGCTATGGCGAGCGTTACGGCGCTTCTCAGCCGGGCTGGGTCGCGGTCCAGGCTGCTCGCCAATCTGGCAATTTCGGATCAACCCCGCCGCCCTCTGGCTTCGTGGCTGATCCGGGAACCAGCGGCAATGCGCAGGTGCCGATTGTGCCGGTGGAAGAGGGCGTAGTCTCTCAACCAGTGACGCAGCCGATCCCTGATGCGGACCCAGCAGCGGCAGATCCCGGCACATAGCGCAGAGCTAGCGCTCCTCACTCCTCGCCGTCGCAGGCATTGTCTTTGCGTGCCATAGCCACCCACGCCCTCCACCCTTCCACCCGGAGCCTACCGGGATACCATCAGGGTGGAAGGCTGGAGGGCGTGGGCGGCGCGGATGTCTGAGAGTTCAACGCGCTTGCGCCCCTTACAAAAGCTGACTAATCGCAATTCCACGCATTGGTAACGGGAATGTGGTGCGGGGCCTTTGGCCCCAAAGCCGCGGCTGTCCCTGCAACTGTAAGCGGTGAGTGATTGACTTCGCGCGGGCTCTGATAGGAGCGCGCAGCCACTGGGAAGGCCGTGAATGGCCGCCTGGGAAGGTGAGAGGCAAGAGCGGTGACCCGTGAGCCAGGAGACCGACCAGCGCGTGTCGCTTGTTGCCTGGTTCAGGGATTGATCCGGCGCGAAAGAATTTTCGTCTCGAGCGACGATTAACGGGGCTGCGTGGGGGTTTGACGCCGCGCGGTCCGTCGCTTTGGACGGAAGGAAATATCTTGAGAAATCTATTGTTGAGCAGCGCAGCTGCTGTGTTTGCGCTCAGTTTGAGCGGCCATGCGGCTGCGCAGGATGAAGGCGCGGCAAGTGAGGCACGCACGCAGAGTGCTGACGATGGAGCGGACCCTGAGTCCCTTTATCTTTCGGCCACTGTGCCCAACATCCTAGTCAGCGCTAGCAGGTCGCGAGAACTTGATGTGACCAAATACACTGGCTCTGCGACCGTCGTGACGCGCGATGATATCGCTGTGCGCCAAGTCCGCGATATTGCCGAAGTGCTGCGCGATGTGCCGGGCGTGGCGGTTAGCGAGACCGCTGGGCAGACCCAAATCCGCCTGCGCGGCAGCGAGGGCAATCATGTCCTCGTGCTGGTCGATGGCATCGAGGTCTCCGATCCCTTCGCTGGCGAATTCGACATCAGCACTTTGCAGGCCGAAATCGGCTCCAGCCTAGAGGTACTGCGCGGCGCGCAATCGGCGCTGTATGGCTCTGACGCAATTGGCGGCGTGGTCGCTTACAACACCGCCAGCGGGAGCGATTTGGAAGGCTTCGCCGCGCGGGTAGAGGGCGGCACGCAGGATACGATCAACGCAGCGGCGCGCTATGGCGCCTCGGGCAGCAATTGGAACGCCGCGCTCAGCGCCAATTTGGTCAGCACTGATGGCCAGCCCAACGCGCGCGGCGGCATTCGCGACATTGGCCGTGACAGCTATACGGTGTCGGGCAAAGGCGCGGTAGAGCTGAGCGAGAATTTCGAACTGCGCGCGGTGGCCCGCTACGTCAAGACCGAAGGGCAGTTCAACGACCAGAACTTTAGCGTTGCCGCGATCCCTGACCCAACCTTTGGATTGGTCATAGACTCTCCCGACACCCGGTTTGAAACTGAGGCATTTTATGCGCTGGTCGGCGCGCGGCTAGAACTGCTCGATGGCGATTGGACGCACGACCTGTCCGGACAGATTGCCGATGTCAGCCGCGACACCTTTGGTGCATTTGGCCGCGCATCAGGCAGCGAGGGTGAGCGGCTGAAGGCCTCTTACGTCTCTGGCATGCAATTCGGCGGCGGCCCGATCGTGCATCAGGTCACATTCGCGGCGGATTGGGAGCGTGAAAGCTTCCGCAATAACGATCCATTTGGCTTTGCCTTCACTGAAGAGCGCGACACCGAAAACACCGGCCTGGTTGGCGAATATCGCCTGTCAGTTGAACAATTTGAGCTCAACGCCGCGCTGCGCCACGATATCAATGACCGGTTCGCAGATGCGACGACTTTCCGCATCGGTGCCGGCTATGATTTCTTGCAGGGCACACGCATTCGCGCCGCCGCTGGATCAGGCATCAAGAACCCCGGCTTTTTTGAGCTGTTCGGATTTGTCGATGGCCAGTTTATCGGCAATCCGGATCTTGAGCCGGAAAAATCAATCGGCTGGGAAGTGGGCGTCGATCAGGATATTGCAGACGGCGCGGTTCGCCTGTCAGCAACCTATTTTGAGAGCGAGCTGGAGAACGAGATATTCACGGCTTTCCCGCCGCCTAACTTCACCGCGACGCCGGGCAACCGAGAGACCGATAGCGAACGGCAAGGGATTGAGCTGTCTGCGCGCGCGCGCTTGGGGCCGCAGTTCGCGCTCGACGCCGCGTACACCTATCTCGATTCTGAGGAAAACGGGGTCGAGGAAGTGCGCAGGCCCGGCAATATCGCCTCTGCCGCGCTGACATGGACCGCGCCGAATGACGCCGCCTCTGCCACGCTGATCGTGCGCCACAATGGCAGCACTGATGATGTGGCCTTCACCGATCCCAGCTTCGTGCCGGTCCGCGTGCGGCTGGATGATTACACGCTCGTCAATCTGGCGGGCGAGGTGAAGCTGTCGGAGAATATCCGCGCCTTTGGCCGGATCGAGAACCTTCTGGGCGACCGCTATGAGCAGGTGTTCAGCTTTGTCAGCCCGGGCCGTTCAGCTGTGATCGGAGTAGAAGCAAGGTTCTAAACTCTCGCTTTCTGATGAGGAAATGCATAGGAGCGCTCTATGCATTTCCTTGATCAAGCCAAGATATACCTAAAGTCGGGCGGCGGCGGGCCGGGAGCGGTCAGCTTTCGGCGCGAAAAGTACATCCAGTATGGCGGCCCGGACGGCGGCAAAGGCGGCAAAGGCGGCGATATCATCTTTGAGGCTGTTGGCGGCCTCAACACGCTGATCGACTTCCGCTATTCGCAGCATTTCAAGGCTCCGCGCGGCGGGCACGGCATGGGCCGTGACCGCACGGGGGCTGGTGCAAAAGACTTGGTCGTGAAAGTCCCGGTCGGCACACAGGTGCTGTCCGAGGACAAGGAAGAGGTGCTCGCTGATTTCACCGAAGTCGGCCAGCGCGTTGTCTTTATGGAAGGCGGGCAGGGCGGACGCGGCAATGCGTCGTACAAAAGCTCCACCAATCGCGCCCCGCGCCAGCATCAACCGGGCGAACCGGGTGAAGAGGCGTGGGTGTGGCTGCGGCTCAAATTGCTCGCTGACGTGGGCCTGGTTGGCCTGCCCAATGCGGGCAAATCGACCTTTATCAACGCGGTGTCCAACGCTCAGGCGAAGGTCGGGCATTACGCCTTTACTACCTTGGTGCCCAAGCTGGGGGTTGTTCGCCACAAGGCCCGCGAATTTGTGATCGCGGATATTCCCGGGCTGATCGCTGGCGCCGCCGAAGGCGCAGGGATCGGTGACCGGTTCCTGGGGCATATCGAGCGCTGCCGCGTGCTCATCCATCTGATTGACATCTCTGGTGATGATCCGGCGGAGGCGATGCGTGTGGTCGCCGAGGAACTCGAAGCCTACGGCGCGGCGCTGGAAGACAAGCCCCAGCTGATCGTGCTCAACAAGGTTGATCTGGCCGATGACGAACTGGCCGAGGGTTTTACCGAGGAGCTGAAAGCTGCGGGCGCGGACGAGGTGTTTGTGATTTCTGGCGCGAGTGGGGCGGGGATTGAGCCATTGCTCGACGCGGTGCTTGGCTATCTTCCGGATCGCACCTCGACCGAGACGAAGGCCGCAGAGGTCGAAGAGCTTCCCGAAAACGAGGATGGGGATGCAGGCGAATGGTCGCCGATTTAAGCGCATTTGCTGATCCTGCCGCTTGCCCGCGTTTGGTGGTCAAGATTGGCTCGGCCTTGCTGGTCCAAGACGGCGCGCCGCGCCGCGAATGGCTCGCGACACTGATCGCTGATGTCGCGCGGCTGCGCGCGAATGGACAGGAGGTGATCCTGGTCAGTTCCGGCGCGATTGCGCTGGGTGCGGCCCGGCTTGGCCTGCCCAAAGGCGGCCGGGCGAGCCTTGCCGATGCGCAGGCCGCAGCGAGTGTTGGCCAAGTCGCTCTGGCGCAGCTGTGGGCGGAAGCGCTGGGCGCGCATGATATTACAGCGGCGCAAATGCTGGTGACGATTGGCGATCTGGAGGACCGGCGGCGTTATCTCAATGCCTCCGCGACGCTCGAACGCCTGCTGGAGGCGGGCGCAGTTCCGGTGGTCAACGAGAATGACAGCGTGGCGACCGAAGAAATCCGTTTTGGCGATAACGATCGGCTCGCCGCGCGCGTGGCGCAGGCGGCGGATGCGAATGCGGTGCTGCTGCTGTCCGATGTTGATGGGCTGTACGATAAGCCGCCGGGAGAAGACGGTGCGCGCCTGATTGAGCGTGTGGACAGCGTCACGCCCGAAGTGATCGCCATGGCCAGCGATGCCTCCTCATCGGGGCTGGGATCGGGCGGGATGACCGCCAAATTGCAGGCCGCGCAGATTGCCGAGCGCGCCGGGATTGCGCTCGCGATTATCAATGGCACGCATAATGCACCGATCACGCGGTTGCAGGATAATGGCATCGGCACGCTCTTCGCGGCCAAGGATGTTGGCGATGCGCGCAAGAGTTGGCTCGGCGGGCGCTTAGCGCCAGAAGGCAGCATCACGGTTGATGCGGGCTGTAAAAAGGCTCTGACCAAAGACGGCGCCAGCGTGCTTGCGGTCGGGATCACTGCGGTGGAAGGGTCGTTCCAGCGCGGCGATTTGATCACCGTGTGCGCGGCGAATGGCACCGTTCTGGCTCAGGGCCTGTCGGAATATGATGCGGTCAGCTGCCGAAGGATCGCGGGCCTGCGCCACGATCATCAGGCAAAAGTGCTCGGCTATGCCCCACGCGCAGCGGTGGTGCACCGCGATCATTTGGTGCTGCTGTGAAGCTGGCCGTCACTGGCTCCACTGGTTTTGTCGGTCAGGCGTTTCTGGACGTTGCCACTGCCACGGGCGAGCACGAGGTCCGTGCGCTGACCCGGCGTGAGCAACCGCCGCGCCAGGGTATCACCTGGGTTCAGGGCACGTTGAGCGATGTGGAGGCCTTGGCCAGGCTGATCGATGGCGTGGATGCGGTGGTCCATATCGCCGGGCTCACCAACACGCCCGATCTCACAGAATTCGAAGTCGCCAATGTGCTTGGCACTCAGAACATGATCGCCGCGACAAAGGCGGCGGGTGTGAAGCGGTTCGTGTTCGTCTCTTCGCTCTCTGCGCGCGAGCCGGATCTGTCCGCTTATGGCGCGTCAAAAGCGCGGGCAGAGACATTGGTGGAGGCCAGCGGTCTGGATTGGACGACGGTGCGCCCGCCAGCGGTATATGGCCCGCGCGACACGGATATGTTTGAGCTGTTCCGCAGTGCCAAATGGGGCCTAGTGCCTTTGCCACCACGCGGGGCAACCTCGATCATCCATGTGCAGGATTTGGCCAATCTGCTGCTCGCGCTGACCGGGCCGGTCGCCCCCAGCCGCGTGCTGTTTGAACCGGACGATGGCCGCGAGGGTGGCTGGAGCCATAAAGAGCTAGCCCATGCGATTGGCGCGGCGATGGGGCGCAAGGTGCTTGCGCCAAACCTGCCCGCTGGCGTGCTGAGCGCGGCGGCGCGCGCGGATAAGATGCTGCGCGGTGACAAGGCCAAGCTGACCGCCGACCGGGTCGGCTATATGTGCCACCCCAATTGGGTGGCGCGCTCGCTGAAAGCGGTGCCTGACCAGATTTGGAAGGCCAAGATATCCGGCGAGGAAGGTCTCGCTCAAACGGCCAAATGGTACCGCGATAAAGGCTGGCTGTAGCGCCCGTCTGAGTGGCTTAGAGGAACGGTTCCTCGCCCGGCTTGTGGATGCCGCATTCGGTCTTGTCCCAGCCTTTCCAACGTCCAGACCGCGCGTCTTCGCCTTCGGCAACTTTGTGTGTGCATGGTGCGCAGCCAATCGAAGGATAACCCTCCGCCACCAGCGGGTGACGCGGCAGATCATGCTCTTCGAAATAGGCTTTGATATCGTCGGCTGACCAATCGATCAGCGGGTTGATTTTTAAGCGCCCCTGCGCATCGGAAGTGTCCACTTCGAAGCGCGGCAGGTTGGCCCGCGTGCTCGACTGGAACGCTTTGCGCCCGGTAAAGCTCGCATCGTAATTCGCCAAAGCTTTGGCCAGCGGGATCACTTTGCGGATTTCGCAGCAACCATCGGGATCGTACGACCAGCGCAGGCCAGTCTCATCCTTTTTGGCAAGCTCTGACTCGTCCGGGGTCAGCACGATCAGATTGGTGAGGCCAATCTTTGCGGCCACCTCGTCGCGGTAGGCAATCGTCTCTTCAAAATGCTTGCCAGTGTCGAGAAACAGCACTGGCACGCTCGGATCAACTTGCGCGATCAAGTGCAGCAAAACCGCGCTTTCCGCGCCAAAGCTGGAGACGGTGGCAACATCGCCTGCGAGGCTGCCCTTAAGCACGCCTTCGAGCATTTCCAGCGTATTGGAGCCGCGAAACATGCGGTTGAGGCGCACGGCGTCGTGCTCGGTAAAGCGCGGTCCGGTCTCTAACCGGTCGACTGCGCGCTCGTGCGCTTCGCCAGTCGTGAGCGGGGCTTCGGGCTTACTCATGGCGCAGCTCCGCAATTGTGCGGCGCGCATCGGCGGCGCTTTGGTAGACATTGCCGAAACCTTCAAAGGCGCGGCGCGCATCGTCTTCGTCGAGTGGTTTGTCCGGCGCAAAGGCGTCAAACCCGCAGCGGCGCATGTGCGAAAGTTGATCGATCAGCACATCGCCAACCGCGCGAAGTTCACCCTCATATCCGGCTTCGCGCAAGATCCGGGCAGCGGAATAGCCGCGCCCATCGGCAAAGCTTGGAAAGTTCACCTCGACCAGCGCAAGCCGGTCGAGGAATGGTAGGAGCACGCGCGCATCATCGCCCGGCTCAATCCGAACGGCGGTGGCGTTGGTCTGATCGCAGCAGGCATCCACGGTCACTGTGCCGTGGTCCGCGACTTCATCATCGCGGAAACGGAATTGCACGTCGTCCGGGCTGGTTCCAAGATCGGTCTTATCCATAGAGCGCCTCCTTAAACGGGGTCATGCCGATGCGGCGGTAGGTGTCGAGGAAGCGTTCGCCATCCTCGCGCGTCTCAAGATAGACGTCGGTGACGGTTTCAACCGCTTTGATCACGCCATCCTCGTCAAAGCCGGGACCGGTGATCTTGGCGAGGCTCACGTCTTCCGCTTCACTGCCGCCGAGCGATAGTTGGTAGTTTTCAGTGCCTTTCTTATCGACGCCGAGAATGCCGATATGGCCGGCATGGTGATGCCCGCAGGCATTGATGCAGCCAGAGATTTTGAGCTTCAGCTGGCCAAGCTCTTCGGTCCGGCCGTTCTTCGCAAAATTCTCTGAAATCCGCTGAGCCAAGGGGATCGAGCGGGCATTGGCGAGCGCGCAATAATCAAGGCCGGGGCAGGCGATGATGTCCTCGATCGTGTCGAGGTTTGGCGCGCCGAGACCTGCAGCCTCCAGCTCAGTCCAAAGCGCGTGCAAATCGGCGATTTTGACATGCGGCAGGACGATGTTCTGCGTGTGCATGACGCGCAGCTCGTCAAAGCTGTATTGCTTGGCTAGCTTCGCCATCAAGCGCATCTGATCGCCGGTCGCATCGCCGGGAATGCCGCCAACCGGCTTCAGGCTGATGACCGCGCTGACATAGCTATCGTGCTTGTGGCGCACGGTATTACGGTCGACCCACAGAGCAAAGTCGGGGTCAGAGCGGTCAACGCTCTTGGGCCCGTCTTCGAAGGCTGGATCGGCAAAGAACGGCTTGATCCGCTCCAGCTCAGCCAAAGGCGGCTCAACGCCTTGCTCCAGCAGGTGCGCAAACTCTTCCTCGACCTGGCGGGTGTATTCCTCTGCGCCCATTTCATGGACCAGGATCTTGATCCGCGCCTTGTACTTATTGTCGCGGCGGCCATAGCGATTGTAGACCCGCAAGCACGCCTCGGCATAGGTGACGAGCTGATCCAGAGGCACAAATTTGCGGATTTGCGGGGCGATCATCGGGGTGCGGCCCATGCCGCCACCGACATAAAAGGTCGCGCCGATCTCGCCCGCGTCGTTCTTCACGATCTGAATGCCAATGTCGTGCAGACGCATGGCCGCGCGGTCAGTCTCCGCCGCGATGACGGCGATTTTGAATTTGCGCGGCAGATAGGTGAATTCCGGGTGGAAGCTCGACCATTGGCGCAGCAGCTCGGCATAGGGACGCGGATCGATCAGCTCGTCATGAGCGGCGCCCGCAAAATGATCGGAGCTGATATTGCGGATGCAATTGCCACTGGTTTGGATCGCGTGCATTTCGACCTTTGAAAGATCGGCGAGAATGTCGGCGGCATCCTCCAGCTTGATCCAATTGTACTGCAGGTTTTGCCGCGTGGTGAAGTGGCCATAACCGCGGTCATATTTGTCCGCGATATCGCCCAACGCGGTCATCTGGCGCGAGTTGAGCGTGCCATAGGGGATCGCGACCCGCAGCATATAGGCGTGGAGTTGCAGGTACAGGCCGTTCATCAGCCGCAGCGGCTTGAACTGGTCTTCGGTCAGCTTGCCGTCGAGGCGGCGCTGAGCCTGATCGCGGAACTCCTCAACGCGGGCATCGACCATCGCTTGGTCATATGAATCGTATTTATACATCGCGCACTCCGTTTGCTTCGAGCAAAGTCGAGAAGCGTTGGTGTGAATGTGTCTCGACTGGGCTCGACACGAACGGCGGGGGAAAAGAAATCGTCATCAGATTACCCAGTCGATTGCTTCGGGGTCTTTAGGTTTGAGGGTGAGGTCCGGGCGGACCGTCGGCCCCAGAGCGCGAATGCGGTCTTTGATATGCGCAGGGCGAACCGAGCCGTCTTCTTCGCGGGTGGCATCGATTGTGTAAGGCACGTTGACGCGCCGGGCGGCTTCCTCGGCGGCAAGGATTTGCTCGGCTTGATCGCCCGCATCGGCGGCATCGTCGACATGGATTGACCAACCTTGGCCGGTCCACCAGACGACATCGCCGCTTTTCAGGTCATTGCCTGTAAGGATTTTCATGTGCGTGCCTCCACCGCGAGTTTCGAGAGAGTTATGTCATCCCGCGCGGTCACATCGCCGATCACGATGAGCGCGGGGCTTTTGACTTTGTGGGCCGTGACGAGCTGCGGCAGACCCGCGAGCAATCCGCGCACAACCCGCATTTCAGGGCGTGCAGCGTTTTCGATTACGGCGACGGGGACATCGGGCGCCAGGCCGTCTGCCATCAATTTTTCCGCGATCTGAGGCGCGGTTTTGACGCCCATATAGATCACCAAAGTGCGCCCCTTACCCGCAAGGCCAGACCAGTCCTGGTCCGACAGGCCTTTGCATTGCCCGGCGACAAAGCTGACGATGCTGGAGGCGTCGCGGTGGGTTAGGGCGATTTGCGCCGCTGCGGCCGCGCCATTGGCGGCGCTGATGCCGGGCACGATCACGACGGGGACACCGGCGGCGCGGGCGTCTTCGGCCTCTTCACCGCCGCGTCCGAACACCAGCGGATCGCCGCCCTTAAGGCGGATCACATCGCGGCCCTTCTTCGCCTCGCGGATCAGCAGAGCGTTGATATCATCCTGAGGCAGAGTGTGCCGCGCGCGCTGTTTTGCAACCGAGATAAACTCTGCGGTGGTGGGAGCCATCGCGAGTATTTCCCGGCTTACCAGCCCGTCATGCACCACCAGCTCGGCCGCCTCGAGCAGCCGCGCCGCGCGCAAGGTCAGCAGGTCGGGATCACCCGGGCCTGCGCCAACCAGATAGATTGTGCCTGTCTTTTCCATGAGGGCGAAATGGGCCGCCCGCCGCGATCACGCCAGTGAGAATGGATTTGCGCCCCTTTAGCAAAGCTATTGCGCGTCTGCTGTAACCCCAGACCGCCGGGGTTTAGGAGGAGTTTTTCGCCGCCATCGCTTCGATCAAGCGGTCCATTTGCTTGCTGGAGCGAAGGTGCAAATCGCGCTGAGGGAATGGAATTTCGACGCCGTGTTCGTCGAAGAGTTCCCACACGCGCTTGTACACATCAGAGCGGATGTTCGCGAGGCCCTCTTCCGGGTCCTGAATCCAGAACCGGATTTCAAAATCGACTGAGTTATCGCCAAAGCCCATGATGTTCACCCGCGCCTTGGGGCTGGGCAAAATGCGGTCGGTTTCGGCAACCGCTTGATGGAGCAGCTTTTCCACCAGCTTCATGTCGCTGCCATAGGATACGCCGACGGGCGCCTTTACCCGCACATCGCGCGAGGAATAGGACCAATTGACCACCTGATTGATCATCAGGTTTTCGTTCGGGATCAGATATTCGGTCTGGTCGCGGGTGATGACGGAAATGGCGCGAATGCCGATCTTGCGGATCTGGCCAAAGCTTTCGTTGCCCGCCTGATCGGTGACAGAGATCACATCGCCCGGCTTGATCGACTTATCCATCAGCAGCAGGATGCCTGAGATCAGGTTACCGAAGGTTTTCTGAAGGCCAAAACCAATCGCCAGGCCAAAGGCGCCGCCAAAGAAGGCCAGCGCGGTAAGATCAATGCCAAGCAGGTCGATCCCGATAAAGAAGGCCAGCGCCCACACCGCCATAGTGCTGAGCTTTTCTGCCAGCAGGCGCTGAGTGGAATCGAACCGTGTGACCCGGCCGAGCAGGTTCTTGCACAGGCGGATCGCCAGCATCGCGCCGGTAATGACCAGCGCAATCACGCCAATCACCAGCAAGATATCGAACAGCGAGACGCGCGTTTCGCCAATGCTCAGCGCCCAGGCATCCAGCGTATCGACGACAGAACCGGCGGCTTCACTTTGCGAGGCGATCCCTTCACGAATGCCGTCGCTGGCGATGATCTCTGATTCCTCCTCTGACGCGGTTTCCGCCATGGTCCAGGCCTGGTCGGTTGCCGCAGCGTCGGGTGTAGCCTCTGTGTCTGCGCCAGCGCTATCGGTGGTGGTAGACGTTTCGTTGGACGAGGAAGGGGGTGTTGTTGCGGTCATATCTCTTTCATCGCGGCAAAGCCGCCTTGCAGGTCTGCAATCAAGTCTTCGGGATCTTCGAGGCCAATCGATAGGCGAATGCTCATCGCGGCGCTAGTATCTGGGCCAGCATTGTCGCCGCCGTCTGCCTCCGCTCCAGGTACGGACATCGTATCGCGAATGGGCGCGGCGTCATAGGGTAGGGCGAGACTTTCAAATCCGCCCCAGGAATAGCCGATCCCGAACAGTTCGAGATTGTCGACCAGAGCGGCGCGGCTTTCCGGCGTCGCATCGGCCAAAGTGAAGCTGAACAGGCCGCAGCCGCCGGTAAAATCGCGGCTCCATAGTTCGTAGCCCGCATCACCTTCCAGCACGGGGCAATGCACGGCGGCAACATCTGGCCGACCGCGCAGCCACGCGGCGATCACCCGCGCGCTTTGAACGCCGCGATCCAGTCTGATCTCCATTGTCCGCAGACCGCGCATAGCAAGCGCAGCATCATCAGGTGAGACGACATTGCCCATTTGCTGGCTTGTCTGTCGCAGACGGCGATAGAAACGCTCTCCCGCGCTCGCGCTGCCCATCATGACGTCGGAATGCCCGCCGACATGCTTGGTCAGGCTCATCACGGAAATATCGCATCCGCGTTCTAGCGCTGGAAAGCCAATTGCGCTCGCCCAGGTGTTGTCGATCAGGCTCACCGCGCCGCGCTCCCGCGCGATCCGGGTCAGCTCGGGCACATCGCACACTTCCATCGTCAGGCTGCCCGGGCTCTCGAGCCACACGGCCTTGGTCCGCTCGCAAAACAGCGCCTCATAAGCGGGAATATCAAGCGGGTCGAAGAAGCGATGCTCCACGCCCCAACGCTTTAGAAAGCCCGTCGCCATGATGCGCGAGGGTTCATAAGAATTGTCGCTGATCAGCAGGACATCGCCCGGTTTCAGAACGCTCAGCAGCGCGCCATTGATGGCGGCCACGCCGCTGGGATAGAGCATCGTGCCCGCCGCGCCCGGCTCCAGCTGGGTCAGCGCCTCGGCCAGCGCCCACTGTGTTGGTGCGCCCTGACGGCCATAATAAAACTTGCCGTCTTTGGGTTGCATACCGCCAGCCTTGCGGTCTGCTTCGCTGGCGTAAAGATGCGTACTACCGCGCCAGACCGGCGGATTGACGACCGGTCCGGTCCATTCTTTGCGCCGCCCCGCGCCGACGATTTTCGTGCCGGTCTTCTTGCCTGATCGGTCGCCTGCCATGCTCTAGTCTCTTGGCCCGGTGGACTTCGGTGTAGCCGGATCGCTGCCCCAATCGGACCAACTGCCATCGTACAGCGCCCAGTCGGTTTTGCCGAGCTGCGCCAGCGCAAGCAGCAAGACGCTGGCGGTGACGCCGCTGCCGCAGCTTGTGGTGATCGGCTTGTCCAGATCAATTCCGGTGTTCTCAAAGGCACTGCGCAAGTCGTCAGCCGGTTTGAAGGTGCCGTCTTCGTTAAAAAGCTGGCTAAAGGGCAGGTTGTAAGAGCCGGGAATTCGACCACCCTCTACGCCATGCACGGGGTCTGCGCCTGCGCCCTCGAATCGGTCGGCACTACGCGCGTCGAGCACTTGCTCTGCGCGTGTGTCGAGATTGGCGAGCATATCGGACTTCATCCGCAAGCGCTTTGGCTGGCTCAGCTCAGGCATGCTGCTGGCTTCGATATCCGTCTCTCCAGCATCGAGCGGGCGGTCTTCCGCGCGCCATTTGGCAAGGCCGCCATCAAGCACCGCGACCGGCGCGATCCATAAGGATGTAAGCAGATACCAGGCGCGCGCGGAGGTTTTCAATGCACTGTCGTCATACATGACAATGCGGTCGCCTAGCTGAATGCCCAGCTCCGAAATGCGGGCCGCCAATTGCTCTGGCCGAGGCAAGGCAGAGGGTACGTCGCTGGTTTTATCGACCAGGCTGGCCAGATCGAGGAACCGCGCTCCGGGTATATGCGCCGCGGCGAATTCAGCGCGCGCATCGCGGCCCGCCGCTGGCAGGTGGAGCGAGGCGTCGAGGATCACCAAATCCTCATCGCTGAGTGCGTCAGCCAGCCACTCGGTGCTGACGAGATTTTCGGTCATTTGGTCCATGCGGCAAAGCGGTAGCGCGCTGGGCCGCTGCCGCCAAGTGCCCGCTTATGCTGGCTGAATATCCAGTTCCCGCACACGCAGGCCCGGAATGCCGCCGGGCGGTGTGTTGAGCGGGATCGGCTGAAGCCGCGCGGCGCTCGCTGTGCTGGGCTGGCCGACGGCGTAATGGCGCGTCACTGGCTCGCCATTGCCCTGTGTGACGGTGATCTGCAACAGCGGCACGAACAGCGGAACATTGCCCTGACGCATCACCTGCAACTTGCTGGTCGGCAATTGCACCTGCCCGCTTTCGGAATGGATCTTGTTGGGGCCGATGCGCGGGATAATCACTGGCTCCGGGCGGTCAAAACCTAGGGCGGCGCTGCCCGGCGCGGCTCCGCTTTGGGCGCTGGTCAGGATCGCAGAGATGGACACATCGCGCACTGCATTGGGCGTGCGATTGGCGAGGTTCAGGCGGTAATCCAGCGTGAAATTCATCACGCTGCGTGTTGCGCGCACGATTTCGATATCAATGTCGATCCGTGCGGGCGCGCTGGGAATTGGCGCGGCCTCCTCCGTTGGCTCGCTGGCCATGGTCATGGCGGGCGCGGGGATTGTGCTTGCTGTTACATTATTGCTTGTGGGCGCGGGTGCAGGCTCGCTTGGGGCCGGTTCAACCTCCGGCTCATGGCGCCCCGCTACCTTTGGTCGCTCGATTTCGGGCACGGCGACGGCGGCTGTCCCGCGCCTGAGGAACAAGGCTCCACCGATCAGTAGGGCGAGCAATGTAAGCCCGCCAGCAATCCACGCCCATAGCGGTATTGTGCCGCTTGCCTCATCGGCAGCGGTGCTCGTTGCTTCCGTATCTGGGATCGAAGGATCGGGCAGCGGGGCGTTGGTGTCAAAACCGGGGTTCGCCGAACTGTGGGTTTCCGCATCCACCGGTGCTGTCACTGCAGGCGATGCGCCACCGGGAGCGGTACTGCCAGCATCGCTTGGTGTGCCTGCGGGCGCTGTCGCCGGACGCCTCGTTGGAATGGCTGAACTCGGGGCCGAACCTGCCGCTCCGGTTGCCTCGGGAGACACCGTGTCGCTCGGACTCAGGACCGGCGTGATCGTTGGCGCAGGCGTTGGCAAGCCGCTTGCTGGCGCGGTTGTCGGCGCGGCCTGCGTTGGCGTAGGTGCTGGCGTATCGGTTGGAATAACGCGCGGCGGCAAAGCGGCTGGACCGGTGTCATCCGCTGGGCCTTCCACCTCTGGCCGGGGCGTGGGCGTGCTGGTCGGCAGGGTGAAGCCGCCCGGTGAGGACTGCGCCACGGTCGGCGCAGCCGCACCAAGGCCCAGCACAACTAAGGCGCACATCATCGCCGCTTTGGGCGCGGACAAAATCCGAAAAGAAGAAACAGCAAGCATGATCTTTGGCGTAACGGGTCTTTTCAAAATGGCTGTGTGCACGGGCGCATTGGCCATAGCACTTTACGAGGGCGGCCGGGCAGCGCGGTTACAACATATCGGCGCAGCACTGCCACCGCATGTCTGACATAGATATTAACGCCGCTCCGTCCAGCTTGTCGCTTGCATGGCGCGCGCTTTCGCGGCAACAGCGCGGCATGGAAACCACACCTAACGATCCCGCTGCGCCTGCATTTCTAGGCAAAGACACGCCGCTGCCGACCTCTCCAGAAGAGGCGGTGCTCGATTATGTGCCGAACCCGCGCAAGGGATCGCTGTTTCTGGTGCGCTTCGCCGCGCCAGAGTTTACTTCGCTATGCCCGGTCACTGATCAGCCCGATTTTGCGCATTTGGTGATCGATTATGCGCCGGGTGACACGATTGTGGAGTCCAAAAGCCTCAAGCTGTTTCTTGGCAGTTTTCGCAATCACAACGGCTTTCACGAGGATGTGACAGTCGGCATTGGCCAGCGACTGGCCGAGGAAATGAAGCCCAAATGGCTGCGCATTGGCGGCTATTGGTATCCGCGCGGCGGCATTCCCATCGATGTATTTTGGCAAACAGGCACCGCGCCAGAGGGCCTGTGGGTGCCCGATCAAGGCGTTCAGCCCTATCGCGGGCGTGGATAGCCCTACAAAACACATCGCATGGCGCGCGGTGAAGATTTTGTTCAATAATCACTTCTAAATTCGGCTACACTCGCTTGGGGAATACTTTGGGGGTGGGCGAACTATGTCTGTTTCAGCGGTGTAATTGGGCGGGCTTAACTTGCCTGTCGCGAGACTGTTGATCTTCAAGGCCGCATGAGACCGCCTCCCTCCACCGCGTTGGAAGGGAAATACGCATGAGAAATACGCTTTTGGTCTCGGCAGTTTTGTCGCTTGGCTGCGCGGCTGCATTGGCCCTAGCTCCGCAGGAGGCACGTGCGGAGGCATGCCTGTTGGATACGAATGAAGACGGCAATGCCGATTCCAACATCGACAGCACGGGCGGCGCGATTTCTGATGACGGCAATAATGAGCTTGCTTGCGGGGTGGGGTCAGATGCCTCTGGCGCCAGCAGCACCGCAATTGGCGGGAGCTCCATTGCGACCGGTGCGAACACCTTAGCCGCAGGTTTTGGCGCGACAGCAACGGGTGGCAACAGCACTGCGATTGGCGTTGATGCAGACGCGACAGATATCAGCGCGACCGCTCTCGGGTATCAGTCTCTGGCCGACAGCGCCGACACAACGGCAATTGGCCGATCCGCTCAGGCGACCGGAATTGGGGCAACGGCGCTTGGCCGCAGTGCTTTTGCTGGAGCAGTGAGTGCGATTGCAATTGGTGCCGACGGCGCAGATGCCGATGCGCTCGGCGCTCAGGCTAGCGGCGTTGCTGCTATCGCCCTTGGCGCGGATGCGGTGGCGAGCAGTGCGAGCGCGACGGCTTTGGGTGAGCGGACGATTGCGATTGGTCAGGAGGCGTCAGTGTTTGGGGCGCGGGCGCGGACCAATGGCGCGTTGGCAACGGCTGTTGGCGCACGCTCTGTGGCGACCTCAAACGGGACATCGGCCTTTGGTACGGGGTCTCAAGCCCGCGCGCTCAATGCGACTGCAGTTGGCAACTCAGCCCGGGTTGAGGGCGCTTTCTCAACCGGCATCGGTGCAGGCGTCAATATTACTGACACAGCCAACTCAGCGGCTGCGGTGGGCTTTCAAGCAAACGTCAGCGGCAGCGCTGGCACAGCGGTGGGCAGCTCAAGCGAGGTCACCGCGCAATTTGGTACAGCTGTGGGCCGTGAGGCGAGCGTTACGCATGTGAACTCGACTGCGGTTGGTTTTCAGGCAGCCTCCACGGCAGCCAACCAAGTGGCGCTCGGAGGAGACGGATCATCCGTGCGGATCGGCGATATCGATGCGAGCACGGCGGCTCAGCAGGGGCCAGTAGATGTCGTGACAGTGGACGCCAACGGCACACTGGGCCGTCAAAGCGTGGCGACAGCCGCCTCGGTCGACAATGTGCGGGTGGCTCTCAATGCTGTAGCGCAGGTCTCGACCGCGCAGTTTGATGCGCTCAGCGGGCGGGTGCAGGCCATCGATTTTCAGCTCGACCAGCTCGACGATGACGTCCGCAGCGGTGTGGCTGCAGCCATGGCTCTGACTGATGCGCCGATGCCCTCTCGCCCCGGTGCAACCAGCTATATCGGGAAGGGTGCAACATTCCGCGGGGAGTTCGGCTTTAGCCTGGGCCTCACCCACCGGCTGAACAGCGATCAACCGTTCGCGATCTCCGCCAGCGTCAACCATTCAGGTGGTAACAACACCGGCGCTAGCGTCGCATTCTCAGGCGAGTTTTGAAGACAGGCGCAGGCCAAAGTCTGGTCTGT
The DNA here is from genome assembly GCF_057364975.1 of Erythrobacter sp. S249. Classification (NCBI taxonomy): domain Bacteria; kingdom Pseudomonadati; phylum Pseudomonadota; class Alphaproteobacteria; order Sphingomonadales; family Erythrobacteraceae; genus Erythrobacter; species Erythrobacter sp. S249. The sequence continues at coordinate 2,635,359 of NZ_CP200287.1, forward strand.
CTTCAATGCTGAAAAAGTGGGAAGTGGTGCCGGCTGCAAGATTCGAACTCGCGGCCCCCTGATTACAAATCAGGTGCTCTACCAACTGAGCTAAGCCGGCACATCGCCTTTCCGCTTTTTCAGCGGAGACGCCCGCTAGCCGCAAAATACCCTCAATGTCTAGACCTTCATTGCTGCGAGTTTGCAGAACAGGCTTTGCAGTTCGTAGAAAAGGCGGCCCGAATAGGTCATTTCTCCCTTGTCTAAGGCCCTGCCAAGATACATCGTAGCCGGACATAAGAGGACTGAATGGTGGATCACGAACAGCATATAGACGAGGCGTTTGAGGCCAATAGCAAATCGGTATTGGCCGCGTATTTGCTATGGTTCTTCTTCGGAATGTTCAACGTTCACCGCTTCTACGCGGGCAAGACCAAATCTGCTGTTATCCGCCTGATTATGGCCTGCACCGTCATTCTGTTGCCCATAGTGGTGCTGTTATGGGTCATCGATCTATTTCTGATCCCGTCGATGATCGGTGAGCAAAATCTCAAGACGATCAATTTGATCAAAGCCGGCGCAGGTGGGGCAGCTCCAGATCGGAATAATAGGGATAGGCCTCGCCCTGTTCTGACCGAAGCCGATAGGCGCCGCGAGGCGATGATCGAAGATCTGCGCGCCACCGGATACCGCAAAGAGCGGCGCGATATTTTCAGCCCTTATAACTAGGCGGGTCAACAGGGCCTAGAACGCGCCAAAGGTCCAACCTTCGACGCGGGCGATCTCTGCCGTCAGCGTGCGCGGCTCCCAGCGCTCAGGCTCCTTATGCACTTTGCGCAGCCAGGCTGCGGTCAGCAAAGCGTCAGAGGAATGGTCATCAATCTCGCCAATTTGCGAAACCGGCGGGCTGTCCAATCCCTCTAACGCCGCGTTTAGATCGGCATAGGTCAGCAGTTTGGTGCGCGCACCGCGCCCGCCCATGCTGGCGGCAGCCTCTTTGGCGGCAAGCCCGGTGTAAATCTCCACCAGCAGCGACCCACGCGTCGGGTGCTTGGGCGGGATTGGCTGCACTGGCCAGACCGGCAGATGCCCCTTGAGGTGATGCAGCATGCGCATGCCGGTTAGCGAGCTTTTACCAACCTGCGCCGCGCCAACGAGGTTGAAATTGCTGACCGGGCGGCATTTTTGCGCGCGCTGGGCGGTCTCTGCCTGCCGAAAGCGGCCTTCGCGCGAAATCGCATCGGGCAGATGAAAGCGGTCGCCGACATTGTCCTTGCTATGCCGGAAATAACGCGCGGCTTCTGGATGGCTGAGCAAGCTGTGCGCGCCCAAATGCAGGTCATCGGCGCAGATCCGGTCAATCAATTCCCACAGGCCATTGGCGTGGCGCGGGCTTTCCTCCCAGCCCGGAAAATACGCGCCCGCATCCACAAACGGCAGGCTGATGCCAAGATCAATCCCAACGAGCGTGTTGGAAGGCAGCTCGTCCCGTAGCAATGAAAGCACTTCGGTGCGCGCCCAGCCGCGCGGCGGGGCCTCAACCAGCACGGGCGGGCCGCCTTTGGCATCGGCGAGCGCTAGGGCAATGCCCCTGTGCCGCTCCCCCTTCGCGCCCGACCAATCGATCGCCAAAAAGTGATCAAAATCGCGCATCAATAGCTGGGGCAGGTGTCGCCCGGCGTCAGCGCCCAGCCGCCAGCCGCGCCTGCGACATAGCGGTCGCGCTTGTATTTTGAGAGGTCGTTCCAGTCTGTCACGCGTTCGTGCGGAATGGCCGATAGGTGGAGGCAATCCTCGCCCTCCCAGCGGTCAATCCGCCAATCGGCGAGGAAGGGAGTGTTGGTTTCGACCCGCTCTGGCGTCCAGCCTGCGGAATAGATGCGCCATACGGCAAAGCCTTCAAACCCGCCCCAACCGGTTTCGCTGTGTTGCATGAGGGCGAAGCGGCGATTGCTGGGTGAGAAATTCGGCTTAATGCCGACTTCCATGGATTGCCCAGTGCCGGCGGTGTCGATCAACATATAGCCCCAGGCCTCATACCCCTGCCAGTCAAAGCCGAGAAAGCGATCATCAAAGCGCTCAAAATTGTCGGCTACATCGAACCAAGATGTTTCAATACAAAGGACCGCATCCATTCGGGTTTTGACTGCGATCCAATTCCTCGAAGCGTTGGCGCCCTTTGACCACTCACTTGGCAGCTTAAGGGGCGCTTCGCGGACAGTGTAACCGCCTTCCAATATTGGTTCTGTCGGACATTGCTTTTGCGCATCGGGCGGCGATGCGGCGGCGCTTGATTGCGCTGAGGCGGGAGCGGTGCAGGCGAGGGCCGCCAGCGCTGCGCCCATTATTCCCCGCGCAATTCGGCCCGTTTGTTTGCCCACCATTCCATTCGCTCCTTCACCTTGCGCTCAAACCCGCGTTCGACCGGCGCGTAATAGTCCTGAGGCTCCATCCCCTCTGGCCAGTAATTGTCGCCGGAAAAGCCATCTTCTGCATTGTGATCGTAGGCGTAGCCTTTGCCATAGCCAATGTCTTTCATCAGCTTAGTCGGCGCATTTAAGATGTTTTGCGGCGGCATCAGACTGCCGGTTTCGCGCGCGGATTTGAATGCGGCCTTTTGCGCGGCATAGGCGGCGTTCGATTTGGGCGCGGTCGCGAGATAGAGGCAGGCCTGAACAATCGCGAGCTCACCCTCCGGGCTGCCAAGAAACTCGTAGGCGTCCTTTGCCGCCAGACATTGTGTGAGCGCGTTGGGATCAGCCAGGCCAATGTCTTCGCTGGCAAAGCGGACCAGGCGGCGCAGGACATACATCGGTTCTTCACCAGCGGTCAGCATCCGCGCCATGTAGTACAGTGCAGCTTGCGGATCGGAGCCGCGCAAGCTTTTGTGCAGGGCGCTAATGAGGTTGTAATGCCCCTCGCGATCCTTGTCATAGACGGCGACGCGTCGCTGCAGGAATTGGCCGAGGGCCGCAGGATCAAGCGGTTCAGTGAGTGCTGCGTTGTAGAGTGTCTCCGCCTGACCGAGCAGGAACCGGCCATCGCCATCCGCGCTCGCGATGAGCGCCGCGCGCGCATCCTCGGTAAGGGGGAGGGGGCCTTCGAGTTCCTCTGCGCGGGCGAGCAAGGCTTCCAGTGCTTCATGGCTGAGACGCTCCAGGATCAGCACTTGGCTGCGGCTGAGCAGGGCGGCGTTGAGTTCAAAGCTGGGGTTCTCAGTGGTCGCGCCAACGAGCGTCACCGTCCCGCGCTCTACGAATGGCAGAAAGCCATCCTGCTGCGCGCGGTTGAAGCGGTGGATCTCATCCACGAACAGCAGCGTGCGCTGGCCCGCACCGGCCATCTTGTCTGCCTCGGCAAAGGCTTTCTTGAGATCAGCGACGCCGGAAAACACCGCGCTGATCGAAACGAACCGCATGCCCACACTGTCGGCCAGCAGGCGCGCGATGCTGGTCTTGCCTGTGCCTGGTGGGCCCCACAGAATCATGCTGGAAAGCTTGCCCGCCGCGACCATTCGTCCAATCGCACCGGTTGGCCCGGTCAGATGTTCCTGTCCGATAATCTCGCCAAGGCCCTGCGGGCGCAGCCGGTCCGCCAGCGGCGCGTCCTCGCGCGGCTGGTCAGACCCATCGGGCGAGCCTGCGTTGGGCGGCGGCGCATCATTTCCAAACAAGTCAGTCATTCGTCTGGTCTGATAAGGCGCTGGTCGGAAAATGCCATCCACCTCTTGTATTGATAGCTCTAAGATATATCTTTAGCGCACTAAGAAATATCTGGAGTTGAATGAGATGGGTAGACGTTCAGATCAAGAGAAAGACGAGACACCTTTGGAAGGGAACATTCCTGAAAGGCCAGAAGGTGAGGACTTTGATGTCAATGTTGACGTCGATGTCGACGTAAATGTTGATGTTGAAATGGAGGATGAAATGCCTGGTAGACGCAGGAACAGGAGCAACAGCTGGAACGGCCTAGGACCGATGATCGCAATGATTGCGGCATCGGCAGCCAATGACTGGGAAGACGACATTCGTTTCAGTGCCCGCAAATTCAAGCGTGATTGGCAAGATAGCCCCAAGCGCCGCAAGCGGCGAGCCCGCATGTTTGGCCAGGGCGAACTGCGCCTCGCACTGCTGGCGCTGATCAATGAAGAACCGCGCCACGGCTATGAGTTGATCAAGGCGATCGAAGACATGACGGCGGGCGGCTATGCGCCGAGCCCGGGGGCGGTCTATCCGACGCTGCAAATGCTCGAGGAAGAGGGCAAGATCAAACCGGCCAAGTCGAAGGCCAAGGCAGAGGACGGCGAGACGAGCGGTAAGAAGCCGTTCAAGGCGACCAAAACTGGCAAGGCAGAGCTGAAAGAGCGCGCCGAAGAGGTCGATCAGCTGATGGGCCGGATTAACGAGCACGGCGACCGGGCCGAAAAGGTCAAAGAACGCTCGCCCGATCTGTTCCGCGCGATGGGCAATCTCGGCTCTGTGTTGAAAAACCGGGCCCGCGCCGGAAAGCTCGATCAAAACGCGATGAATGAAATTGTCGACATTATCGACGAAGTCGCCAAGCGTATTGAGAGAATGTGAAATTAGGAACAGCGCGGGCAATCAACCCCCGGTTTGCCCGCTCTGCGCCTTTGATATAACTTCACCCTTCTGAGACTGGGTCGCGCCCATTCTTGGGAGGGAACACAATGGAACAATCTGTCAAAACGCCTTGGCACCTGTGGGTCGTCGGGGTTCTAACGCTGCTGTGGAATTTGGTTGGCGGCTTTAGCTACACGATGACTCGGCTGGGCAAACTCGCCGATCTAGGTATGGGCGCTGAAGAGATCGCCTATTTCGCTAGCCACCCGGTGTGGGCCAACACCTTTTGGGCGCTCGGCGTTTGGGGCGCGATAGTGGGATCGCTGCTGATCTTGCTAAGGTCACGCCACGCGGTGACGGCAACCTTCATCGCGATTGTCGGCCTTATCGGCTCGAACATCTACCAATATACAATGTCGGAAATTCCAGAGAGCCTGCAAAGCCCGATGCTTACAGGTCTAATCTGGGTGACCACTCTGTTTATGCTGTGGTACGCGCTCCGCATGAAGTCGGCGGGCGTGCTGAGGTAGAAGAATAGGCACGGGCGGCTACAGGCGCCCAGCCAACTACGCCACCGCTTGCTCCGCACTTTCCTTTGCGATCAGTGCTGCGCGCTCTTCAACCAGACGGACATACATGTCGGCGACCACGCGGTTGATCGCCTCCCAGCTGTATTCGCGAGAGTTCATCTCGCCCGCGGCGCCGTGGCGTGCGCGCAGGTCGTGATTGGTGCAATAAGGGGCCAGCGCGTCGGCATAGGCCTTGGTATCGCCTGGGGGCACCAGCCGGCCAGTTTCCCAATCATCGACAAGGCTGGATGCGCCGGTGGCACCGGCAGCCACCACTGGCAGGCCGCTCGCCATTGCCTCCAGCGTCACATTGCCGAACGTCTCTGTGATGGACGGGTTGAAGAAGATATCGCCGCTCGCCAGCGCCTTGCCCAGATCAGCGCCGGTTTGAAACCCTGCGAAGATTCCGCCGGGCAGAGCATCTTCGAACCAGCCGCGCGCGGGGCCATCGCCGATAACCAGAACCTTGTGCGGGGCCTGAAGTTTGCGCAGCTCGATAATGCTGTCGGCAAAGACGTCGAGGCCTTTCTCCATGACCAACCGGCCGAGGAAGACGATCGCAATTTCGTCATCCGCCAGGCCCAGGCTGCGGCGCCATTCCATATCACGCTTTGATGGGTCGAAGACGGTGCGGTCGACCCCGCGCGTCCACAGGCCAATGTCGTCATGCATGCCCTGCGCGATCAGCTCGTCAATCATGCTTTGCGATGGCGCGACCAGCGCATCGCAGCGATTGTAAAACCGCCGCAGCATCCACAGCACGGCTGGCTCTAGAAAGCCCATTTTGTAATAGCGCGGATAGGTCTCAAACCGGGTGTGAACCGAGGATAGCACCGGAATATCGTGTTCTTGTGCCCATTTGAGCGCCGCATGGCCCGATGGGTCGGGCGAGGACAGATGCACGATATTGGGCTGGAACTTCTCAAGATCGCGCCTGACCTTGGTATTAAAGCCGGTTGGCAGGCGATACTCGCTCCTTCCCTTCACCGGCATGCGCCAGCTGGGCAGGCTCACCAAATCGCCGGTTGGCTCAAAATCAGGTTCTTCGACGGTAGGAGAATAAACCCGCACCGCCGCGCCCAGACCCAGCAGCGAACCGACGAGGCGATTAAGCGCCTGGTTCGCGCCGTCGCGGGTGTAGTTATAATTGCCGCTAAACAGGGCAATGCGAAGATCGGAAATTTCCATGTTGAGCGCGGCATAGAATGTTGCGAGCCTGTTGAATAGCGTGTTTTGATTTGACTCTTGGGCCAGCATCTCTAGTGCCGCCGACGGGCCACGCGGTCCCAACGCCGCGCGAGCTCTCTGTAAGGAGAGAATACATGACTGAACTACCTGCCGAGCCTGCGCTGAAGCCTGCTCGTCCGCAATTTTCATCCGGTCCGACCGTTAAGTTCCCCGGATGGTCCCTCGACAAATTGAAAACCGAATCGCTCGGGCGCTCGCATCGCTCGGCTGTCGGAAAGTCGCGTCTTAAATACGCGATTGATCTATCGAAAGAGATGCTGGGCGTGCCCGAGGATTACCTCGTTGGCATCATGCCCGCCTCTGACACGGGCGCGCTGGAATGCGCGATGTGGACCATGCTGGGCCAAGGTCCGGCGACCGTTGCGGCTTGGGAAAGCTTCGGCAATGTCTGGATCCAGGATGCAGTGAAGCAGCTGAAACTGCCGAACCTGCAAGTGCTGGATGCCGATTATGGTGAGATCCCTGATCTGAATTCAATCCCGCAAGAAAACGACGTTGTCTTCACCTGGAACGGCACGACCTCGGGCGCGAAGATCCCCAACACGGATTGGCTGGAGCCGGGCCGTAAGGGCGTGACCATCAACGATGCCACCAGCGCGATCTTCGCGCAGGAAATGGACTGGGCGAAGCTCGATGCGACGACCTATTCATGGCAGAAGGTGATGGGCTCAGAGGCGCAGCACGGTATGCTGATCCTCTCACCCAAGGCGATTGAGCGGATCGAAAGCTATGATCCTGAATGGCCGCTGCCCAAGCTTTTCCGCCTGAAGAAGGGCGACAAGATCAATCGCGGCATCTTTGAAGGCGCGACGATCAATACGCCATCTTTGCTGGCGACCGAGGATTACATCGCTGCGCTCGAATGGGCGCAGGCGCTCGGCGGGCGCAAGGCGATGTTCGAACGCGCCGATGCCAACGCGAAAATCGTGAACGATTGGATCGAGGCGACGCCTTGGCTGAAAAACATGGTCAGCGATCCGGCCAAGCGCACCAACACTGGCGTGTGCATGAAGTTCACCGGCGATTGGTACGAAAACCTATCGGCCGAAGATCAGGCAGCTGTGCCGAAGAAAATCGTCAAAATGCTGGAAGAACGGCATGTTGGCTATGACTTCAACGGTTATCGCGACGCCCCGCCGAGCTTACGCATCTGGTGCGGCGGCACGGTCGAGCAAGAGGATCTGAAACGTCTCTTGCCGTGGATCGAGTGGGCTTACGCCCACGTCAAAGCTGGCTGAAGCGATTGGGCGAGTCCCCGCGAAGGCGGGGACCTCCATCAAACATGCGATTTTCCTGACTGCCTGAGGTCCCCGCCTTCGCGGGGACTCGCAAAGGAGTAAATTCCAATGACCAAACCTAAAGTACTCATCTCTGACAAGATGGACCCGAACGCAGCGCGTATCTTTGAAGAGCGCGGCTGCGATGTTGATGTGATCACCGGTGAAACCCCGGACGAGCTGATCGCGCGGATTGGCGATTATGATGGCCTCGCTATCCGGTCTTCCACCACCGTCACCCCCGCCGTTCTGGACGCCGCAGCCAATCTGAAGGTTATCGGACGCGCTGGCATTGGCGTCGACAATGTCGATATCCCCTATGCGAGCGGCAAGGGCGTGGTCGTGATGAACACCCCGTTCGGCAATTCGATCACAACCGCAGAGCACGCGATCGCGATGATCATGGCGCTCGCCCGTCAAATCCCGGCGGCAAACACTCGCACGCAAGCGGGCGAATGGCCGAAGAAGGATTTCATGGGCGTCGAGGTGACCGGCAAGACGCTCGGCCTGATCGGCGCGGGCAATATTGGCGGGATCGTCGCCAGCCGCGCGCTGGGCCTCAAGATGAAAGTGATCGCTTATGATCCTTTCCTGACGGAGGAACGCGCCGTGGAAATGGGCGCGGAGAAGGTCGATCTCGACACGCTGCTGAGCCGCGCAGACTTTGTCTCGTTGCACACGCCGCTGACCGATCAGACCCGCAATATCCTCAGCCGCGAACGGCTGGAGAATGCGAAGCCCGGCATCCGTATCGTCAATTGCGCCCGCGGCGGATTGATCGACGAGGCCGCGCTTAAAGACTGCCTCGAAAGCGGGCAGGTGGCCGCGGCCGCGCTCGACGTGTTTGCCGAAGAACCGGCGAAAGAAAACCCGCTGTTCGGCGCGCCAAACTTCATCTGCACGCCGCACCTCGGCGCCTCCACCACCGAGGCTCAGGTCAATGTTGCGCTGCAAGTGGCCGAGCAAATGGCCGATTATCTGGTCAATGGCGGCGTGACGAACGCGCTCAACATGCCATCGCTATCCGCTGAAGAGGCGCCGAAGCTGAAACCGTACATGGCGCTGGCGGAGAAGCTCGGCAGCCTTGTGGGACAGTTGGCCCACGGCAATCTCACCAAGATCAGTATTGAGCGTGAAGGCGCAGCCGCCGCGCTGAATGGCAAGCCGATTAGCGGCGCTGTTCTGGCCGGTCTGATGCGTCGCTATTCCGACACGGTGAACATGGTCAACGCGCCGTACCTCGCCAAGGAACGCGGTCTCAACGTCAGCGAAGTGCGCCACGAGCGCGAGGGCGCGTACAACACGCTTGTGCGCGTCACGGTGGAGACAGAACAAGGCCCGCGCTCTGTCGCAGGCACTTTGTTTGGCAACACCGCGCCGCGCCTGGTGGAGATTTTCGGGATCGGGATCGAAGCCGATCTGGATGGCCACATGATGTATGTCGTCAACGAGGACGCGCCCGGCTTTATCGGCCGCATCGGTACGCTGCTGGGCAATCATGGTGTCAACATCGGCACATTCCACCTGGGCCGGCGCGATGCGGGCGGCGAGGCGGTGCTGCTGCTCTCGCTCGATCAGCCGCTGACGGCCGAAGTCATCGCCGATGCTGAAAAGGTCGAAGGCGTGAAGCTGGTCAAAGCTCTGGAATTTTGATGATCCCGGCAGATCGTCATCCCGGGAAGCGTAGCTCTGCAAAGCAGACCTGATCCGGGATCTCGGGCGTCTTGGTAAAATGCAAAATGCTCTAGATCCCAGCTTTCGCTGGGATGACGATTTGTTTAGGGACCGCCAGCATGACCAATACCGACAATCTCCTGCCCGTTGGGCTGGCCGACCGTTTGCCCGCCATGGCAAGCCGCATAACCCGCGCCATGCGCGCCAGTCTGGATGCGCTGCAAGCCCACGGTTATGACCGGGTGCGCCCGCCGCTGCTCGAATTTGAGCAATCCCTGGCCGCGCGCATGGAGGGGGTGAAGACCCGCAATGCGTTTCGTTTTGTCGATCCGGACAGTCTGCGCACGCTCGCCCTGCGCAGCGACATTACTCCGCAAATCGGGCGCATCGCGGCGACCAGCATGGCCGACAGCCCGCGTCCGCTGCGCCTCGCCTATTGCGGTGACACGGCGCTGATCCGGGCGGACCAGCTCGACCCCGCGCGCGAACGCCTGCAATTGGGCGCGGAGCTGATCGGGGCGGATACAGCGGAGGCAGCGGGGGAGATCGTTGCGTTGGCGGTGGAGGCCCTGCGCGCAGCGGGTCTCACCGGGATTTCGGTTGATTTCACTCTGCCTGATTTGGTCGATACTCTCGCAGAGAAGGCCATGCCGCTCACCGCTGAGCAGGCCGAAGATGTCCGGCGCGAGCTCGATACCAAGGATGCTGGCGGGCTGAAGCAGGCGGGCGGCGAGGCCTATTTGCCGCTGCTCTATGCAACTGGCGATTTTGCCGAGGCGCGTGACAAGCTGCGCGCGATTGACGCAGGCGGCGCATTGTCCAGCCGGATTAAAGGGCTTGAGGCGATTGCCGCGCGGGTGGGAGACGCTGCCCGCATCACGCTCGACCCGACAGAGCGCCACGGCTTTGAATATCAAAGCTGGTTCGGCTTTACAATCTATGCCGAGGGCGTGCGCGGAGCCGCCGGGCGCGGCGGCACATACCGCATCGGCGGCAGTGACGAAGCCGCAACCGGCTTCACGCTCTACGTCGATGCCGTGGCTGAGGCGGCGCCAGAGGCGGAGGCGGCAAACACGCTCTACCTGCCCAAGGGCTATGACGAAGACGCAGCCGCGCGCCTACGCGCAATTGGCTGGCGCACCATTGCACAACTCGGCGAAGACGAGGACGCCAAGGCTCTTGGTTGCACGCATATCGTTCATGGAGACGACATCACCGCGCTTTAGAAACCTATGCAATCAAGGCCTGAATTGGTGGGAGGGGTAGCAATGTTAAAGCTTATAGTCGCCGCAGCCAGCTTGGCGTTCGCAAGTCCAGCTGCCGCGCAATGGAATTATGAATTCAATGAAGGCGGCCATTACGCCTGGATCACCGATGGCGGCTTTGTCGAGAATTCCTACGACAACGGCATGCACGTGGTTTGCCCCGATGCGGCTCCGTCCGACTTCGACCCATCTGACACCCGCCCCCGCCAAGTGCTCTGCACATTCCGCGTCGCGCTTGACGGCGAGTATCCACGTCCGCCGGCTGTTGTGACCTTCACCTTCGACGATGGCACGGTGATAACTCGCCTGTCGGAACGTGTGGGCGGCGCTCGTCCCCAAATCGGGCTGGAAGGCGACTTGCTGCGGGCGATGGTGTCAAAGTCGAGCGTCACGGTTTCGACAGCCAACGGATCGAGCCACACATTCTCGCTCACCGGATCATCCGCGGCATTGCGCAGCGCGATGGGGCTGTCTTCCTGAGCGCTTAGCCCAAAACCCGTTCCAAAAACGCATCGACCATTGCGGTCGCCGGATCCCCGCTGGCCCCCAATTCCTGATTCATCCGCCGGTGATTGGTGTTTTGCACCGGCAGTGCGGCGGCATCGGCACCTGCGGCGGCCAATTTGCTGCTGAGCATTTGTGATTGCTCGGCCGATTCTAGGCGCGTCGCAACGTGCAGGATCAACCAATTGGGCGCATCTGGCCCGCCGACATGGGCGGCCGGTGACAAGGCGCTTTGCCGCGCGGCATCGGTGCCGAACACTTTGGTGTAAAGCGCCTTTTCCCGCGTGCCTGCGCCCGCAATGCTGGCCGCAATGTCATAGCCTGCGCCATCAAGCAGAACTGCGCCTTTGATCGCCCCGAACGCATCGCCTGCATATTGCGGATCGGTGCTGACCAAGGCGGCCAGATGCGCCCCGGCGCTGTGCCCCATCATTATGATCGTGTTGGGGTCAAAGCCCAATTCGCCGCCCTGCGCGCGCAGGGCGTTGATCGCGCTGGCGATATCCATTGCCTGCTCTTCAACCGTCGCATCCGGGACCAAGCGATAGCCGGTCGAGGCAAAGGCATAGCCAGCGTCGGTGAAATGCGCGGCCTTTTGCCCGATAGAGTTCTTGCGATCGCCAATCGTCCAGCCGCCGCCATGCACAAACAGGATCAACGGCGGAAGATCATTCCAGCGATCCGTTTGCGGCCCATCCTTGGGGGCATAGAAATCCGCTGCTTGGTTTGGATGCGCGCCATAAAAGACCGCAGCATCCACCTTCATACCTGCCTGAGCCGCCGCGCGGCGCTCCCCTCTTTCCCCGCGCCTTTCTCCGCGCTCGCCCCCACGGCGGCCGCCGCGTTCGCCCCGTTCACCGCGGCGTTGCTGGGCGCGTTCGCGGAATTCTGCCGTGCACGTGCTGCTGAATTCGGACAGGTTGTCGCGCAGGCAAGCCCTGATCTCGGAGCGGTCGCGGCCGCACAGCTCGACGACTTCCTGCCGGCATTCGCTCGAGACGCGGCCACTTTGTTGGGCGAGAATTGGTACTGCGATCATTGCTGTCGCCAGTGTGCCAAGGGGGAGAGCGTAGCGTAATTTCATGCCGGGTTCCTGTGTTTCAACTGAGGTCGCATGGTTTGCGCAAATGCACAGCCACGGTTCAAGTCGCGAATTGTCGCAGAGTGTCGCGCTGCCGATTAATGCTGGCTGGATGGCGGCGAACTGGCGTTGCTTTTTAGGGCGAGTGTGCGGGGCTGGTTGCGGCGCGTTGGTCGTGAGACTGACCTTGGTTGGGCGTTGGCTTATAGCGCCGCCGTCATCCTCAACTCGGTTGGCCTGTGGCCAGCTGCGCTTCCAGGGTCCATGCCTTGGCGCGACATACTTGGGTTTGAACCGGCGATGGATGCTGAACTGAATTCAGCATGACGAGCCTAGTCTCTGCCTCCGTCACCCCAGCGCAAGCTGGGGTCTAGTGCCGCTCAGCACGAGGCCAGACCGCCAGAGATCCCAGCCTTTCGACAGGCTCAGGAGAGTGCCTGTCGCTGGGATGACGGCGCGCGCCACTCGATATCGTTCAAGTTTTCCTACTCAGCGCCCGCTCGCTATGGATTGGCTATGTTTTTGCTCCCCGTTCTCCAACCTCCCACTTATCGACCAAATCGATCAGTCAGCGCATCTGCGATCGATTGGTTTTTTGGCCCTGTACTGTGTTCCAACCGTTCCAAGCGTGCTTCAGTAGCGATGAGTGGAGTGGGGTGGGAAGAGGAGTCGTTTGTGGTTCCGCACGCTATCCAGCGTGCGATGTCCTCGGTCGGCTTGTTGGGCGTCAAGCGCCGGCGTTCGCATCCGCTCACTTGGCTATCCTCGCTCATGCGATCTGGCGATCGCATCGCTGCGGGCGGGCGGTTGCCCTTGCGAGACCTCCGGTCTTGAGCCATTCCAAGCCAGCGATCCAGCACTAAGCGTCTTGGAGCTTTGCATCTGGCTCGGTCGCGGAGCACGGTCGGCGATCAGCCGACCGCAAGGCCCTTGCGGCCGCCCGCAGGCCCGGCAGGGCCGAGGAAATCGCACACCGGATGGTGTGCGAAACACAAACACCACCTTGCTCTTGCCCGCGCGACGCCCTAGGCCCGCGCGGTTTGTCGGGTCACACCTTCCCTACCGAATCAGCATGAAAGTAGAGCATGGCTAACGTCACCGTAATCGGCGCCCAATGGGGCGATGAAGGCAAAGGCAAGATCGTCGATTGGCTCGCCAGCCGCGCCGACGCCGTTGTCCGCTTCCAGGGCGGGCACAACGCCGGCCATACGCTGGTGATCGATGGCGAGGTCTACAAGCTCAGCCTGCTGCCATCGGGCATCGTCAGCGGCACGATGAGCATGATCGGCAATGGCGTGGTGCTGGACCCGTGGGCGCTGCGCGAGGAAGTGCAGAAGCTGGAAGGTCAGGGCGTTGCGATCAATGACGACAATCTGGCGATTGCGGACAACTGCCCGCTGATCCTGTCGGTGCACCGCGATCTCGATGCTCTGCGCGAGACCGCGGCGGGCAAGGGCAAGATTGGCACGACCGGGCGCGGCATTGGCCCGGCTTACGAAGACAAGGTTGGACGCCGCGCGATCCGTGTGTGCGATCTGGCGCATCTCGACCGGCTGGAGCCGCAGCTCGACCGGCTGTGCGCGCACCATGACGCGCTGCGTGCAGGCTTTGACCAGCCGCCTGTTGACCGTGAAGCGATCCTGGCGGAGCTGGCCGATGTTGCCGAGTTCGTCCTGCGCTTTGCGCAGCCGGTGTGGAAACGCCTCAAGAAGGTGCGCAAGGCGGGCGCGAAGATCCTGTTCGAAGGCGCGCAGGGCGTGCTGCTGGATGTCGATCACGGGACCTATCCGTTCGTCACCAGCTCCAACACCGTCAGCGGCACGGCCGCCAGCGGCAGCGGGCTTGGCCCGAATGCAACCGGCTTTGTGCTGGGCATTGTGAAGGCGTACACGACGCGGGTTGGCAGCGGCCCGTTCCCGACAGAGCTCGATGACGAGATTGGCCAGCGGCTGGGCGAGCGGGGCCATGAGTTCGGCACCGTTACTGGGCGTCAGCGGCGGGTTGGCTGGTTCGATGCGGTACTGGTGCGGCAAACCTGCTCGATCAGCGGCGTGACAGGCATTGCGCTCACCAAAATCGACGTGCTCGACGGGCTGGAAACGGTGAAGATCTGCACCGGATACCGGCTGCGCGGCAATGTGCTCGACTACTTCCCGAGCCATTCGGCGGATCAGGCCGAGGTGGAGCCGATCTATGAGGAGATGGAAGGGTGGAGCGAGAGCACCGTGGGTGCGCGCTCTTATGCCGACCTGCCAGCGAATGCGATCAAGTACATCCAGCGCGTGCAGGAGCTGATTGAGACGCCGGTGTCGCTGGTGTCGACCAGCCCAGAGCGCGACGATACGATCCTGATGAAGGACCCGTTTGAGGACTAGGGTTAGGGCTGCGCAAGTCCCTGCTTGGGACATAGGGGCCGATGCGCAATTGCGCGTGCGCCGACCTCGCGTTAGTTTGAAGACATATGAAGCGCTTGTTTGCCTTGATTGCTCTGCTGCTGACCGCGTCCTGCGTGGGTCCGGGCGGCGAGACCACTGCGGATGCTACGTCGGATGCTCGGGTGCATACCGGCGCCTATCCGGTGCCGCCTGCGGGCGCTTCGCGCAGCATGCCGAGGCGCGGCGCGCGCTTGGCCGACTACCTCATTGTCGACAAGTCAAAGCGCATGCTGGTCGCCTACAACAACGGCCGCCCGATCCGCGCTTACTATGGCTTGCAGTTCGGCGATGCTCCGGTGGGACACAAGCGCTTTGAGGGCGATGAGCGCACACCAGAGGGCCTTTACACCATCGACACGCGCAACCCACAAAGCAGCTATCACCTGAGCCTGCGGATCAACTATCCGAATGTGAACGACCGGCGCTTTGCCGCGCAATATGGCCGCTCGGCCGGCGGTGACATCTTCATCCATGGCCAGCCCAATGGCGCGGGACGGCGGATGCGCGGGGACTGGACCGATGGGTGCATCGCGCTCTCTAACGCAGAGATTGAGGAGCTGTGGCGCCTCGTGCCCGATGGCACCCCGATCGAGATCCGTCCCTAAACCGCATTAGCCATCGCGCTCTTCAGACAGCAGCGCGACTTGCACCTGCAGCTTCTTCACTTCGCGCAGGATCGTGAGCATGTTCATGCGGGCAAACATCCACTCCTTCGCAAACCCAATCACCACCAGCAATGCAACACCGGCGATCGCCCATAGCGCATGGATCATGGGGTGATCCGTGGAGTGAGCGACCTGCCAGATCACGAACAGGAACAGCACGCCCAGCGCGGCTGTGAAGGCGAAGATCAGCTTCGCCCATCCGCCCAGCGGCCCCTTCCAGCTGTCTCCAATCTGCTGGAACAGTCCGCGGTCGCCTTCTAGGTCTTTCAGGAATTCAAAGTCATCGTCGTCGAGCGCGTCTTTGATGCGGTCATCAGTGCTGGTCATCATATATCTCCTTCAGTGTGTTCGGATAAGGCCGCCTTCAACTTGCGGCGTGCGTGGAACAGGCGGCTTTTCGCGGTGCCTGCCGGGATCGATTGCACTGTGGCGATTTCGTTTAGGGTCAGCCCCTCGGCGAAGTGCAAATGCGCTGCGAGGCGCTGATCGGGCGGTAGGCTGGCAAAGGCCTGCTGCAATGCGAGTGCATCGTCCTGAGCGGGCGATTGCGCTTCTTCTGGCTCGGCCTTTGCAGCCTGATCCCTCTCGTGAATGCTCTTGCTCAGATGCGTCGCCCCGCGCCGGTGCAGGATTGCAAAGACATAGCTGCGAAACCGCGCCGGATCGCGCAGACTGCCAATGCCCTTCCAAATCCCGATCCAGCATTCTTGCGCCAGATCTCGCGCCAATTCGCGGTCGCCGGTGTAGCGATAGGCCGCACGGATCAGCCGAGCATCCCAGCGCTTGTGCAGGCGCGAGAGCGCTTTCTGGTCGCCCTGCTGCACCATCACGACGAGCAATTCGTCGAACAGAATGCCGGGTTTCGGCGAGGCAGGGCGGGTTTGCTCGGTCATTACTGGAGTAGTCGCGCATTCTGCGCAAAAGGTTCAATGACTTGGGTCAAATTGCCTCAGATTTACACGAATTCTTGACTTGGCCACGTTTTGTTCTAGTTGTGTTTCATTCTATCAAGGAGGCGATTCGATGGCTCAAGCAGATTTTTCGTACGATATGGCGCGTGACCCGGCCGGAGAACCTGCCAGTATTGCGGTGTTTGCTGATCGGCCCGCAATGCGCGGTCAGATTGCCGAGGACTTGGTCGGCGCTGGGTTTCGGGCGGCTGATGGCGGCCCGATTGCTGATCTGCTGGAGGGGCCCGTGCGGGTGCTGGGCGATGTTGTCTTGATCGACTGCCCGTCGGTGGACGCGCAGACGTTGGCGGCGCTCTCTAGGCTCGATATGCGGGTTGCGCGGTCGGGTTCGCAATTGATCATCTCCACCTCGCTCGATGCACTGGACGATGTGTTCGCCGCCATGGATCAGTCTGATCCTCAGTTTCTGGTCAATCCCACGCGGGCGGATCGGATTGTCGCGGCGGGCCGGGTGATTGCCAGCGTTTCCAATTCGCGCGTGCGTGAAATGACCGAGGAAGACCGGCTCACTCTGCTG
The DNA here is from genome assembly GCF_057364975.1 of Erythrobacter sp. S249. Classification (NCBI taxonomy): domain Bacteria; kingdom Pseudomonadati; phylum Pseudomonadota; class Alphaproteobacteria; order Sphingomonadales; family Erythrobacteraceae; genus Erythrobacter; species Erythrobacter sp. S249. The sequence goes on from NZ_CP200287.1 coordinate 2,652,124, forward strand.
CGGCTGTCTCAGCAGGTTGATGCCATCACCAGCAAACTGGAGGGGCTGTCCGACACACCGGTTAAGCCTCAAGGCTCAGACCAAGTGGCTGCGGGCGATTTTACGGCCAAGCAGACCGCAAGGGATGCCTCGGATCGGACTGATGCGGCTTTGGGCGATAGCAGCCCGACGCCGCTGCACACTGCGCGCCCGCCTTTGCCCGATCCCCGGTTGGTGCGGCAGATTATCGCCAATCGCCAGACCCGGGCGAGGTTCTTTGATGCGGAGCTGTTTGCTGATCCGGCCTGGGATATGCTGCTCGATCTGACGGCGGCTCATGCTGAGCACCGCCGTGTCTCAGTCACCTCGCTGTGTATTGCGGCCGGGGTTCCGGCGACAACGGCGCTGCGCTGGGTGCGGCAGATGGTTGATAGCGGCATTTTCGTGCGGATCGCCGATTCTACCGACAAACGCCGGGCCTTCGTCGCGCTGAGCGAGGCGAGCGCGGATGGTATGGCGAGCTATTTTGCGGCGATCGATGCCCCGCTCAACCTGGCGGCTTAAGCCTGCTGGTTAGTCTGCGCTTTGCCAGCGCAGGATCACGGTTAGAGTGTTGCGGCTCTCACTGAGTACAAACTGTTCAGCGGCGCGGGGGCAGCGAGGGGGAGAGCTATCACCGCCGCTGCCAGCGTTACCTCGCTGTGCGTTGGGGCAAGTGCTCACATCGCAGCTAATGCGAATGGCATCGGCCCGTGCTCGGGCGAGGATGGCGGCGGGAATGTTGCCAATCGCGCAAACTGCATCGGCTTCGCCCAGCATGCGTGATTGCCGGACGGTCAAATCTTCCGGGTCCGCGCTGGAAATGACGAATTCCGCCGTTTCGCGGTTTTGCTTCTCCAATGTGCTGTCCAGCCAGCCCTCCACACGCTCTGGCGATTCCGCGTCTAAGGCGTCCAATGCGCCGCCCTCTCGCAAGGCCTCATCCAAGGCTCGCCGTCTGTCGCCGCCATCGGGAAACTGCTCGCGCAGCTTAGCACGCGCGGCGAACAAGGCCTCCGCCAATTTCCCAAGGCCCTGCGGCAAGATCCGCTCCAGCCTCAGCCGGATGTGTTTTGCAAGGCCCGCTGATGCGCCGCCGGTTCCGACCGCAATCAAGACAGGGTTGCGGTCGAGTATGCTCGGTGTGGTGAAATCGCATAGGTCAGGCTTGTCGACGACATTCACGATCATCCCGGCGCAGCGCAGGTTGATGGCGGCCACTTCGCATGCCTTCGCGTCATCGTAAGCGACAAAGGCAATGCGCACGCCTTCATCCACGGCTTGGGCCATATCATCAATGATGATCCCGCCTGCGCGCTCGACCAGGCGGCGCTTGGGCTCCGCCGCGTCGCCTTCGCCCAGAACCAACACCTTTTGCCCGGCAATCCGGTGAAACAAGGGAAGGCTCTGAAGTTCGCTCATCGGGCTGTGGTTACTCAAGCAAGCCAGTCGGGCACACGCTCGGCATCCATAATCGCGCCCGCATCAATGCGGTCCGCGACCACTGCGAACTGATCGCCATCGACCAAAACCTCGGCTACAAAGCCGCGTGAATTGTAGCTGGAGGCCATGGTCGCACCGTATGCGCCGGCTGTGCGGAACACGGCCAATTCGCCGCTCGCCAGTTCATCGCATTCGCGGCCCATCGCAAAGGTGTCGCCGGTTTCGCAGATCGGGCCAACGATGTTTGCGGTCATTTGTGATCCGCCTGGCTCTACCGCTTCGAAGTGGTGATATGCCCCGTATAGTGCAGGGCGCGCGAGGTCATTCATCGCCGCGTCGACGATGACGAAGGGATTGTTGAGCCCGCGCTTCACGCGCACAACCCGGGTCAGCAAGACGCCTGCATTGCCCGCGATCACCCGGCCCGGTTCAAAGATCAGCTTTACGCCCCAATCCTCCGTCACCCGCGCGACCATTGCGCCATATTCGGAAGGCGGGGGCAGTTCCTCACCCTTTCGGTATGGAACGCCCAGGCCGCCGCCCAGGTCGACATGGGTGATGTTGTGGCCTGCACCGCGCAGCGCTTTGACCAGCTCGCCCAGCTTCTCAAACGCGCGCTCCAGCGGCGCGATATCCGCCAGCTGGCTGCCAATGTGCACGGCGACGCCGCGCATGTTCACGCCTGGCGATTGGGAAAGCTTGCCAAAAATTTGGCCAGCCTGATCGATCGGTACGCCAAATTTGTTATCCGCTTTGCCGGTGGAGATTTTGTCATGCGTACCGGCATCGACATCCGGGTTGATGCGCAGCGCGCAATCGGCCGTCATCCCCATGCTTTCAGCGACTTCGGCGAGCTCGACGCCTTCTTCTTCGCTTTCAATGTTGAACTGGCCAATGCCTAATTTGAGCCCAGCAGCCAGCTCGGCGCGGGTCTTTCCTACTCCTGAGAAGACGATCATCTCGGGCGCCATACCGGCGGCAAGTGCGCGGCGGACCTCGCCAATCGAAACACAATCTGCGCCGTAGCCCTGACGTTGCAACACTTTGAGCACGGCCAGGTTGGGATTGGCTTTGACCGCGAAGGCGATCAGCTTGTCCGGTACGCCGTCCAAAGCCTCGCGAAAGACGCGGGCATGGCGCTCCAACGTGGCGCGTGAATAGACATAGACGGGCGTGCCAACCTCATCCGCGATCCGCGGCAAGGGTACGTCTTCGGCATGCATCACGCCGTCTTTGAGGGCAAAATGGTCCATATTTCGTGTGCTTTATTCAGGGGGGAGATCAAATGGGTCGTCTTCGCGCTCTTCCGAGCGGCGGCGCAGCTCCACGCTGCGTTCTGGCGCGGCGAGGGCATCGCGTTCCAGCAATTCTTCCGCGTTCGGCGGGGTCTCAGCGCCGCGCGGGGCGACGGGCAGGCTCGCGCCTTGCGGCGGGTTCAGGTCCCCGCGGGCGCCGCATGCACCGAGCGCGATCAGCAATGGGATCATGATCAATTTTCGCATTATTCATCCATCCCTAACTCAGCGCGGGCGCGTTTCACTTGGGTTCTTACCTGCTCTGGCGCGGTCCCGCCATAGGAAGCGCGCGCAGCAACCGATGCATTTACCGAGAGGGCCGCAAACACGCGCTCATCGATCCGCGTATCGATTTCACGGAGATCCTCTAGCGGCAGCTCATCAAGCGCGCAGCCGCGCGTCTCCGCCAGCTTCACCGCAGCGCCTGTGATGTGATGCGCCTCGCGGAATGGAATGTCGGCCTCTGTCACCAACCAATCGGCCAGATCGGTCGCCGTGCCATAGCCAAGTTCTGCGGCCTCGCGCATGCGTTCTGTCTTGAACGTGCTGCCCGCGACCATACCGGTCATCGCCGCAATGCTTAAGCCCATCAGGCTGGCGGCCTCAAACACGGGCGGTTTGTCGTCCTGCATATCCTTGGAATAGGCGAGCGGTAGGCCCTTCATCGTCACCATCAAAGCCGTGGTGCAACCGATCACACGGCCAGCGTGGCCGCGCACCAGCTCTGCGGCATCGGGGTTCTTCTTCTGCGGCATGATCGAGCTACCCGTGGAGAGCGCATCGGCCATTGTGACGAAGCCAAAGGGCTGGCTCGCCCACAGTATAAGCTCCTCGGCGAGGCGCGAGAGATGCACGGCGCAGGTTGATGCGGCAAACAGGAAATCCATCGCAAAATCGCGGTCCGACACTGCATCAAGGGAATTCGCTGTAGGCCGGTCAAAGCCCAGCGCATTCGCGGTCATATCGCGGTCGAGCGGAAAGCCTGTCCCCGCCAGTGCGGCCGAGCCAAGCGGGCTTTCATTGAGACGCACGCGGGCATCCGCGAGGCGCGAGCGATCGCGCCGCAGCATCTCGTAATAGGCCATCAGATGGTGGCCAAGCGTCACAGGCTGCGCGGTTTGCAAATGGGTAAAGCCGGGCATCACACTGCCCGCATGCTCATCAGCGCGGGTCACGAGAGCGCGCTGCAACTCCGCGATCCCTGCGTCCATTTGGTCAAACGCTTCGCGCACCCACAGTTTGAAATCGGTCGCGACCTGATCATTGCGGCTGCGCGCGGTGTGCAGACGGCCGGCGACTGGCCCGATCAGCTCGGTCAGGCGTGCCTCCACCGTCATGTGGATGTCTTCCAGGCTCCAGTCCTCTGGCACCCCGCCGCGCTCATATTCGGCTGCGATGGTTTTAAGACCGCCGTCAATGGCCTCTGCGTCTTCGGCGTTCACGATCCCCTGCGCCGCCAGCATGGCGACATGGGCGCGGCTGCCAGCAATATCTTGCCGCCACAACGCCTTGTCGAACGGGATCGAGGCATTGATTTCGCGCATGATCGCACTAGGTCCATCAGAGAACCTGCCGCCCCACATCGTGTTGGATTTGCTCATGTCGCTTCGTTCGCCGTTCTTTGCTTTGGCTGCACTGATGCCTTTGGTGCTGCCTCTTGCCGCCTGCGATAGGGCGCAGGGCGATGGCGCGCAACAACAGGGTGAATTGACGGGTGAAAAGCAGAGCTTGCCCGAAGGCGAAGTGGGCGAGATTGACCGCGCGCAAGCGGGCACTCAGCTGCCCGCTTTGTCGTTCAGCGATGCGGAGGGGAACACGCTCGATCTCGGCGCGCTGGACGGTCAGCCGGTGATCGTGAACCTGTGGGCGACGTGGTGCGCGCCGTGCGTCACCGAAATGCCCTCGCTCGACAATCTGGCAAGCGAGATGGGCGATGACCTGCGGGTCATCACGATCAGTCAGGATATGCGCGGTGCCGATTTGGTCACGCCGTTCTTCGCCAAATATGACTTCGCCAACCTGGAGCCTTGGCTGGATACGCAGGGGACGCTCGACCGTGCGCTCGACAATGGCGGCGTCTTGCCGCTAACGATTTTATTCGATGGGGAAGGGCGCGAGATATTACGCGTGAAGGGCGGCTATCACTGGGACAGCGAAGATGCGTTGGCGCTCATCTCTGAGGAAATTGCCGAGTAATCGGGCGCGGTGAGGCCCAGCGAGGCAAGTGGCCAGCCAAACAGTCCCGACATCAGCAGCGATTGGATGCGCGAGATCGGCCAGATTTGAGAAATCGGCGCGAGCACCCGGTCCCGCAGCAACGGCTTGTATTCCCCATCCGATTGATAAAGCGGCGTGAAGAACGCCGTCACCCATTGATAGAGGTCAACATGATCCCGCCGCCATGACGCGGCGAGTCGCAGTTTTTCATTGAGCGTGCGGCCCTCGGCCAGCCCGCGTTTAAGCGACCACGCATCGAGCAGCGCCATGTTCGCGCCTTGGCCCAATTGCGGGCTGGCGGAATGCCATGCATCGCCAATCATGATCATGCGCTCACTGACCGGACGCTTGGCCGTGCGATGGGCGTAGCGCGCAAAGGTCAGCTGATCACGCGACGTGATGCGCGCAAGCAGCGCCTCTGTTTCCGGCCAAAGCGCGCGTACCTCTGCTTTCCATTCGTCCAGCGGAGTCTCGCGCCATTTCGGGTAATCAGAGACCTTGAGCGACCAGAAAAAGGCCGCCTCTGGCGAGGTGCCGACGCTGCACGAGCCAATCGGGAGCACACCGACCATTTGCGCTGCCCGGCGATAGCGCTGCTCCAGCAGGCCTGTATCAAACGGATCATCTGGCTCCAGCGGCAGGCTCGCCCATAAAGCGCCAAACTCCAGGATATTCTTGCGCGAAGGATCAAACACGCTCGACCAACCGCTGGCATCGACGACAAGATCAAATTCTTCCGATTCGCTGCCATCGTTAAAGGTCAGGCGCCGCCCGCTGTTGCTGAGCGTGCTGCCGGTGATTGCGCGGCCGGTTTTGATTGCGATGCCATCACTCTGGACGGCGCGGTAAAGCACATCGAACAGGCTGGCGCGGTGGATCCCAATGCCAAAGGCACCGGGCAGGCCCAATTGGTCATAATGCGCATCGAGCGCGGTGCGGCCATGTTCTTCCAGACCCTTCAGCGCATGAACACGCGAACCGCGCGCCGCGACCTCGTTCGCAAGCCCAAGCTGCGCCAACACGGCTAGCCCCGTGGGCTGGATCATTAGACCAGAGCCAACTGGGCCAGGCTCATCAAATTGATCAAATAGGCAGATGCGGTGTCCATCGCGGTGCAGCATCAGCGCAGCTGCCAGGCCCGCCGGCCCGCATCCCGCAATAGCAATTGTGTGCCCCATCATGGGAACACGCCTTGCCGCCAATCGGCGTTCACGTCGAGAATTTTCAGCGTGAGAATTTTGGGTGGGTCCGCATCATTTTGAGCCGCAAAATGATGGTGGGCGATGACAGGCTCGAACTGCCGACCCTCTCGGTGTAAACGAGATGCTCTACCAACTGAGCTAATCGCCCGTTCCGTTGAACGGAAGAGGCGCTTCTAGCGGGCATTTCTTGAAAATCAATTGCTATGTGGTGTGAAAATGCATTGAGCGCTATTTGCCCTCGGTATGAGCACCCCAAATATCACTGTTTTGGCCACGGGGGGCACGATCGCTGGCGAGGCAGATAGCGCGACTCGGCACGATTATCGTCCCGGTCAGATCGGAATCGGCGATTTTCTGGCGCGAGTCGAAACTTTGGGCATTGATGCGCATCTGACCGGCCAGCAGGTCGCCAATATCGGCTCTGAGGATATGAGCCCGGCAATCTGGGCTCAGCTTCATGAAGCGTGTGTGGCCGCGATGGACGATCCTGACTGCACCGGAGTGATCATCACCCATGGCACCGACACGGTTGAGGAAACTGCTTTTCTGCTCGATCTGACACTGCCCACACATAAGCCTGTGGTTCTGGTCGGCGCGATGCGGCCTGCCAATGCGGTTGGCTACGACGGCCTGCGCAATTTCGCCAATGCGACGCGGGTGGCGGCCGATCCTGAGGCGGCAGGACGCGGGGTTTTGGTGGTGATGGGCGACCGCGTGTTTGCCGCGCGCGATATCCGCAAGAGCCGCACGCGCGGCACCGACGCATTTCAAGGTTTCCCGCGCGGATCGATTGCGCTGGTGACCCCAAGTGCGCTTGATTGGTTTGGCGCGCCCTGGCGCGTGGGGGCGGACGCTCGCTTTGCCTTCACCACCGATCTGCCGGATGTGCCAATCCTCTTCGTCCATGCCGCCATGACGCCGGATTATGTCGAGCGATTGGTGACCGCCGAAACGCGCGGCTTGGTCGTGGCTGGGCTGGGTGAGGGCAATATGCCGGATGCTGTGCGCAGCGCTTTGGTCGATCTTGCGGCGAGAGGCATGCCGATCATCCGGGCGAGCCGTCTGGATGAAGGTCTGGTCGACCGCGAGCCAGAGGATGATGAGAACAAATTTGTCGCTGCGCGCGCGCTCAATCCGCAAAAGGCGCGGATCCTGCTGCAAATGCTAATCGCGGCAGGAACGACTGAACCCGCCGCGATCCAAGCTGAGTATGATGGTCGGTAGCTAACCCGTTTACCCTGAGCCGGTCGAAGGGCTGCACTTCTTTCTTTGAGCAAGTGCCCGAGTTAAAGTGCAATGCTTCGACAAGCTCAGCGCAAACGATTCTTTGATTTGGTTCCTACCCCTGCGGAGTAACCAGATACTTCTCACCAGTTTTCATCTGGCGATAATCAAGGATCGCGTCCTTGGTCAGCATCTCTTCCAAAGACACTTTTTCCTTATAGTGGCTGGCGAAAGTCGTGGTGAGGTTCTGCAGAACGCGCGTGCGCATTTTGACCACTGTTTCCATGCCAGCCTGTTGCAAGAACGGCGTCAGCAGCCAACCCGACAATGTCCAGCCAAAGCCATAGCTTGGCGTCAGGATCGTAGGACCAAAATCCAACCGGCCATAGATAAACATGCGTTTTGCCTGTTCAGAGCCATAACGCGAAAATTCGGTCATTTTCGAAACCGCGACTTGCTCCATCGCTTTAAACACAGTGTCGGTTGCCTGACCGCCGCCGATGGGGTCAAATCCATAGAACGCATCGGTTGCGTCAATCGCTGCGCGCAATTGCGCCATGAAATCATCATCCGATGAATTCACAACATGCTTTGCGCCTTGGCCTTGCAGCATCGCGACATTGTCTGCACTGCGCACGATATTGACCAACTCGATCCCATCTTCGATGCAAATCCGATTAAGCATTTGGCCAAGGTTGGATGCCGCCGCTGTGTGAATGATCGCTTTTTGACCGTCCATTTTTGCATTTTCGACAAAGCCCAATGCGGTCATTGGATTTACAAAGCTGGATGCCCCTTGTTCGCATGTGTGATCGCCCAGCGGCAGACACATCATCGCATCGGCAATCGCATATTGGCTGAAGGCATTGCCGGGAACGCAGGCCACTCGCTGGCCCATCAGACCCTTTGCCATGTCGCCGTCACCAGTTGCGATAACGGTGCCAGCGCCTTCATTGCCCGCTGGCAAACGTTGGCCATGGCGCCCGCGCTGACCCGACAGGAATGGCTCTGGCATTTGCGCCACAACTTTACCGTGGAAATATTCGGCGTTCTCAAAATCAGCCGCGCTGGTCAGGATTGCGAGGTCCGATGGGTTGATCGGCGCCGCTTCCATCTTGACCAGCACTTGGTTGCCGGTCGGCTCTGGGAAGCTCGCTTCCGCGATTTCGACGGTCAGCGCGCCGCCTGCATCGAGCGTTGTGAAAAGCTGTTTACCAGTGGTCGTCATGGGGGTCTCTCCTTGATTGCTTTGAAGGCTTGGCTAGGCCAGCGATGCGCGCTTGGCTAGGGTGACGTTGCGTAAGGCAGCGCAAGAGACCTCAATCGCCGGTGGGATAGCTCGCCTCGACGAAATAGAGCCCATGCGGCGGCGCGTTATAGCCCAATCTCTGGCGGTCCCGTGCGGCCAATGCCTCGGCGACTTCGTCCTCTTCCCAGGTTCCCATGCCGACCAGCTTGAGACAGCCGACCATGGAGCGGACCTGATGATGGAGGAAGCTGCGCGCGGCTGCATGCACATGAATTTCCGGGCCGAGCTCGGTCGTTGCTCGCTTCACTTCGAGCAGGTCGAGCGTTTTTACCGGATCTTTCGCTTGGCACCTGACAGAGCGGAATGTGGTGAAGTCATGCTTGCCGATCAGGGCTTGCGCCGCGCGCTGCATCGCCTCCACATCAAGCTCTGGGCCGACCTGCCAGGCGCGGTTCCGGCCAAATGTCAAAGGTGCGCGGCGGTTGATGATGCGGTAAAGATAGCGCCGCCCGGTGCAGGAAAAGCGCGCGTGCCAACCCTCGTCCACTTCCTCGCAGGCAGTGACGGCAATCGGGTGAGGGCGCAATTGCCCGTTCAGCGCCTCCATGAAGCGGAACGGGGTGAAGTCTTTCTCAATATCCATATGGCTGCGCATGGCGAGCGCATGGACGCCCGTGTCTGTCCGCCCGGCGCTGAGCAATTGCGCGTCCTCGCCGGTGATCCGGTGCGCGGCCTCCTCGACAGCCTGCTGAACACTCGGCCCGTGTTTTTGCCGCTGGAGCCCTTGGTAAGGCGAGCCGTCAAATTCCAGAGTAAGCGCAAAGCGGGTCACGTCAGGACCGTGCCTTTTGCCACGGCGCGCCCGCGCAAGAAGTCTTCGCGATCCATCGCTGGTTTGCCAGCGCGCTGGAGCCGGACAGGGCGGAGTGCTCCCTTACCGCAGGCAATCGCGAGATCGGCGTCTAGCACTTCGCCCGCTGCTCCTGAGCCCTCGCATGCCTCTGCGCGTAGCAGCTTCACGCGCTCGCCTTTCAGCTCAAACCAAGCACCGGGGAAGGGAGCGAGCCCGTGAACATGGTTCACTAAGTCAGCGGCGGGCTTCGACCAATCGATCCGCGCCTCTGCCTTGTCGATCTTGGGCGCATAGATCGCCGCATCATCATCCTGCTCCTGAGGCGCGATGTTTGGCAGGTCAGCGAGCACTTCGATCATCGCATTGGCGCCAAGCTCGGCCAGTTCTTCGGTCAATTCACCGGTCGTCTTGTCCAAAACGGGCGTGGTCACTTTGGAAAGCATCGGGCCGGTATCGAGCCCAGCCTCCATCTGCATGATCGTAACCCCGGTCTGCTCGTCCCCCGCCATTACCGCGCGGTGGATCGGCGCGGCCCCGCGCCAACGCGGCAGCAGCGAGGCATGGATATTGAGGCAGCCATGCGTCGGCGCATCCAGCACGATTTGCGGCAGGATCAGACCGTAAGCCGCCACCACGGCTACCTCTGCGCCGATTGCCGCAAACTCCGCGCGCGCCTCGTCCGGTTTCAGCGATTTGGGATGGCGCACGGTGAGACCCAATGCCTCCGCCTTCTGCTGCACTGGCGATGGGCGCAGCTTTTTGCCGCGGCCAGCTGGGCGGGGCGGCTGAGTGTAAACACACGCCACTTCGTGCCCCGCTTCATGCAGAGCGGCCAAGGCCGGCACTGCAAAATCGGGCGTTCCCATAAAAATTATGCGCATCAAAAGATAAACCGTTCACCCTGAGCCTGTCGAAGGATCGTCCTTACTTTGAGCGCTGGAAAAAGAAAGTGCCGGGCTTCGACAAGCTCAGCCTGAACGGTTAGAGGGCAGGCATGGCATCGCAAGAGATCGAAGCGCTCTCCAGCACATTGGCCCGGCTTCCCGGGCTGGGGCCGCGTTCTGCCCGGCGCGCTGTGTTGTGGCTGGTGAAGAACCGGGAACAGGCGCTGCCTGCTCTGCTTGATGCGCTCGGCGCAGTCAGCGAGACTTTGGTTGAATGCGCAACCTGCGGCAATGTCGACACGAGCGACCCTTGCGGCATTTGCGCCGATCATCGGCGCGATGCGAAATCGCTTTGCGTGGTGGAGGACGTCGCCGATGTCTGGGCGCTGGACCGGGCGCGGCTGTTTTCAGGGCGCTATCATGTGCTGGGCGGGCGCTTATCTGCGCTTGATGGCATTGGTCCGGAAGACCTCAACATCACCGATCTGCTCACCCGCGTGGAAGGCGGCGAGGTTGATGAAGTCGTACTGGCGATGAACGCCACGCTGGAGGGGCAAACCACCGCGCATTACATTGCGGAGCGGCTGGAGCCCTTTGGTCTGCGGATCACGCAGCTAGCGCATGGTCTGCCCGTGGGCGGAGAGCTGGATTATCTCGACGAAGGGACGCTGGCTCAGGCGCTTCGGGCGCGGCGCCCAGTAGACTAGGCTTGCGAGCTGCGCGCGCGGACACTAAATCACTATCCATGGCTATTCGTGAAATCCTAGAAGTGCCGGATCCCCGGCTCAAAATCGTGTCTGAACCTGTCACCCAGTTCGATGACGAATTGAAAACCCTCGTCGCTGACATGTTCGAGACGATGTATGATGCACCGGGTATTGGCCTGGCCGCGATCCAAGTTGGTGTGCCTAAACGCCTGCTGGTGATCGATCTGCAAGAGCCGGATATGGACGCAGAGCCAGAGGAATGCGGCCACGATCACGGCGATGGAGAGGGCTCGCACAAGCACTACCCAGTGAAGAAAGAGCCGCGCGTTTTCGTGAACCCGGAAATTCTCGATCCGGCAGAGGAGCTGGCCACCTATCAGGAAGGCTGCCTTTCCGTTCCAGAGATTTATGCCGATGTAGACCGTCCGGCGACGTGCCGCGTGCGCTATCAGGATGTCGAGGGCAACACCCACGAGGAATCGCTCGAAGGCATGATGGCGACCTGCATCCAGCACGAAATGGACCACCTCGAAGGCATCCTGTTTATCGACCACCTTTCACGCCTGAAGCGCAGCATGGCGCTGAAGAAGCTGAAGAAGATCAGGCAAGCGGCTTAAGCCACAGCTTTCCCCAACTAGCTCACACTCCTCTGTTGGATTGAGTGTTGCAGTCTGATAGGTTCTATCTCTGTTCTAACGATGGAGGTGCCATTCGATTGCCTAGAACGCCGGCGGGCGGATAGTACGGTGAGAGCTCTCGCTGTTAGGACGACTTAGCCGACATTTGGTATGAATTCCGCGTTGCGGGATAAGAGGACCAAGTTCGGTTAGACTGCTCCCATAGCAAGCTCCAAACATTCAAGAATTTGACAGGAGATGAGCCATGTTACGGCTTTATTCTACCTGTCGTCTTTCTGACGGCACCCATTGGATGCTGGTGAGGCCTGATGGCGCAATTTATGCTGTATCGGATGTTGGTTTTCCAACCGCCGAGCAAGCATTGTGCGATATCGGAGTCTCGGACGGAGAGTAACGACCTTTGTTTCCGGCGGCTGTGATTGTTTTGCAACCGCCGGAGCACTGGAGGGAAATAGCATGGATACGACCCTTCTCGCGATCATCACACTCATTCTCGGCCTGCTTGTCGGCGGCGGCGCGGGTTGGTTTTTTGCCTCGCGTCCGGCAGCGGAGCTGCGTGAGCGGCTGAGCGAGAAAGAGGGTGAGTTTAAGCAGGCAATCGCGGAACTGGGCGAGGCGCGCATTGAGGTGTCGGCGCTTGGCGAAAGGGCCGCGCGAGCAGACAGTCTCGCCAGCGATCTGGACAGGTTGCGCGAGGAAAACTCAGGGCTAAAGGCGCAGGCCGCGACCTTTGCTGAGCAGAAACGTCTGCTGGAGGAATCGCGTGGGGCTCTGCTGAAAGAGTTTGAGAACACCGGCGCCGCTGTGCTGGGCAAGGCGCAAGAGGCATTCCTGCGCCGCGCAGAAGAGCGCTTCAAGCAATCGGAAGAAACCGGCGAGGCCAAGATCAAATCGCTGTTGCAACCGGTTGGTGAGCGGCTTGAAAAATACGAACGCCAGGTGGAAACGCTGGAGAAGCAGCGGGTCGACGCTTTTGGACAGCTAAACGGCTTGATCCAATCCATGCGCGAAGGGCAGGAAGAGGTCCGGCGCGAGGCGCAGCGGCTCGGCAATTCACTCACCAATGCCCCGAAAGCTCGCGGGCGCTGGGGCGAGCGGGCGCTGCAGAATGTGCTGGAGCAATGCGGGCTTGCTGAGCACACCGACTTTCATCTTGAGCAATCGATGGAGACCGACAGCGGCCGCCTGCGTCCCGATGCGATCATCAATGTGCCGGGCCAAAAGAAGCTGGTCATCGATGCTAAAGTGTCGCTCAATGCTTATCAGGCTGCATTCGAGGCGGAGGATGACGGCGAACGCGCGCGGCACCTTGATCTGCACACCAAGAGCATGCGCAATCACGTTCAGACGCTCGGCTCGAAAAGCTATCAGAGCCAGTTTGAGGACGCGCCCGATTATGTTGTGATGTTCGTGCCGGGCGAGCACTTCGTTGCCGCCGCCCTAGAACACGATCCAGAGCTGTGGGACTTTGCCTTCAGCAATAAGGTGCTGCTTGCCACGCCGACCAATTTGGTGGCGATCGCACGCACGGTCGCGCAGGTCTGGCGGCAGGACAAGATGGCCGGAGAAGCGCAGGAAATCGGCAAGCTTGGCGCGGAGTTGTATGACCGGCTCCGGGTTGCGGCTGAGCATATGAAGCGCGTTGGCGGGGGCCTTGAAACGGCGGTCGCGAACTACAACAAGTTTGTCGGCAGTTTTGAGCGCAACGTGCTCACATCCGGCAAGCGCCTGGCCGATAAAGGCATTGAGATCGGCAAGCGCGAGATTGAAGAAGTGCCGCTGGTCGAAAGCGCGCCGCGCTACAACGCGCAGGATGCAGCTAATGTACCGGATGATCTTGGCACGCTCGATGACAAACGCGATGCGGCGGAATAGCTGAGCCTCCTAAATCAAGGCCAAACATCCCGTTCGTGGACACTTGCTTGAAAAGCAACACAGGATGTTGCCAAACCCCGAACACCTGCCTAGGCACCTCGGCGCCCAAAGACGGGATATGAAGGGGATCAATAAATGAAGAAGACAAATCTTTTCGCGGTAGCAACCGCAGCAGCTCTGACACTTTCAGCATGTGGCGGCGAAGCAACCGACGCACCTGCAGAAGGCGCAGCGGAAGAAACCACAGAAGCCACTGAAACCGCAGCTGCTGAAGAGTGCAACGAAGAGACCCTCGTTGCTAAGGCAACTGAAGTTGGCGAGAAAATGAAAGAGCTCGCTAACGATCCAGAAGCAATGCAAGCCATGGCTGCCAAGCTTCAAGAAGTTCAAGCGCAAGCTCAGGAAGAAGGCTACGACGTAGCTGCTGCGTGTGCAGTTTATGACGAGATGCTTGCTGAAGGCTAAGCGCTCATCACATTGAATATCGCATCGGCGAGGCAGAGCTAGGTTCTGTCTCGCCGATTTGCTTTGGGGAAGGGCGTACGTGCGGCGTCCTCTTATTCGGACCTAATCTTCCAGCCTAGCGAGCACCTCATAGGCCAGCACTGCGCCCGCCACCGCTGCATTGAGCGAATCGGCGCGGCCCCGCATGGGCATCGTGACCCGCAGATCGCACTCCGCCTCATAAGCCTCCGGCAGACCTTGGGATTCGTTACCCACCAGGATGAAGCAAGGATTGCGGTATTCAGCACCGCGATAAGGCACGGCATTTCTGAGAGACGCCGCGACCAATTGGCCCTCTCCGCCTCTCAGCCAGGGCAGAAATTCTTCCCAGCGCGCTTGCGCGATCCCTTGCGTGAACACCGCGCCCATGCTGGCGCGCACGGCCTCCGCGCTGAACGGGTCGGCGCAATCGTCGATCAGGATCAATCCGCCCGCGCCAACTGCGTCGCAGGTTCTCAACATGGTGCCCAAATTGCCCGGATCGCGCAGGTCCTGTGCCACCATCCATATCGGCGCAGCGGCGCGGTCTAGAGCGCTGAGCGCAGTGTCGAACTCGTCAAACACGCCGACGACGCTTTGTGCGTTGGATTTGCCGGTAATCTTGGTCAGAATGTCGGGCGTTGTGGTGATGATCTCGCCGCCCGCGGCGAGCACGTCATTTTCCAGAGCATCGAGCAAGCTATGCTGATCGCGCGCCTCCGCCATCACGAGTGTTTGCGGAATGTGGCCGCATTCGCGCGCATCGGTCAGCAGGCGCAGACCCTCCGCCAAGAATTGCCCGGCCCGTTTGCGGTGCTTCTTATCGCGCAATGAACGCAGATATTTGACCGTGGCATTGGAGAACCCGGTGATGTGCTTGCGACCGGGTTCGAATGTGTCGTTTGAGGTGTCAGGCATTGGCCCGCTCACTCCTCGCCAAAGCCGTCTCCGACGAGCGCGCACAATTCCTCAAGCACGGCTTCCGCGCCGTCGCCTTCAACGATGAGGTCGACGCTGTCGCCTTTGGCTGCGCCGAGCATCATCAGGCCGAGGATTGAACCGCCAGCAGCTTCGTTGCCGTCCTTCGCAACGCGCACTTTGATGCCTTCGGGAAGCGCAGCGACCGCTCCTACAAACTTAGCGCTAGCTCGGGCATGCAGGCCGCGCTGATTGACGATTTCCATGGTGCGGCGGGTTTCGGTCATGCTTGCGCCTTACTCGGCTTGGCGTCGTCTCCGAGCAGTTCACTGGCGACGGTAATATAATTGCGGCCAGCTTCTTGCGCTGCATGCACGGCTTCGCGCACGTCCATTTTGCCGCGTGCACCGGCGAGACGGATCAGCATGGGCAAATTGATCCCCGCGATCACTTCCACCTTGCCGCCATCGAGCAGTGAAATGGCGAGATTGGAGGGTGTGCCGCCGAACAAGTCAGTCAGGATGATAACGCCGCTGCCGCTTTCGACCGTTGTGATTGCTTCGGCGATATCCTGACGCCGCTGCTCCATATCGTCATTGGGACCAATGCAAACCGTCGCGATGCTTTCTTGCGGACCAACGACGTGCTCCATCGCATCGACAAATTGCTCCGCAAGGCGGCCGTGGGTGACCAGAATCAAACCAATCATGTGTGAAGTCCGGGTCCGTTCGTTACCTGCGGCGCGGGGCATTGAGACAGCAATGCCGAGGCCCAATCGTTGCGAAAAGGCTCAGTTGCGTCACCCACGTTCAATTTCGTCGGCGGCGCGAGAGCCCAAATTGCGGTGTCGGACAGTGGGCGAAAAGCCTGCCTCGCGCAAGCCTCTGGCCATCTCTTCAGCGGTGAAAACTGAGCGGTGTCTCCCTCCGGTGCAACCAAAGGCGACGTGGACATAGGCTTTGCCCTGCGCCTGATAGCGCGGCAGCAGGGTCAGCAAGAGGTCGCGGATCTGGGCAAAAGCCTGGCCAAATGCGGGATCGCTGGCGACATGTTTGGCGACCGGTTCGTCTTGGCCGGTCAGTTCGCGCAAGCCCTCTACCCAATGCGGATTGTCGAGAAAGCGCATGTCGAAAACCAGATCGGCGAGCGGCGGCATTCCGCGGGCAAAGCCAAAGCTTGAGATGGTCAGCGTAGTCGGCTGCCCGGTTTCTTCGCTGAACAGATCGCGCACGTGATTTTGCAGCTGATTGCTGGCGAGCTCGCTGGTGTCGATCACGATATCGGCCCAGCGCCGCAGCGGATCGAGCAGTTCGCGCTCGGCCTTAATCCCCTCTTGCAAAGGGCGGCCTTGCGCCATGGGGTGGCGGCGGCGGGTTTCGTTGTAACGCCGCTCCAGCTCTCCACTGGTGCAATCAATGAACATGAAGGTGATCGAGATATCCGGGCGTTTCGCCAGCTCTTTGACAAGCTCAATGATGTTGCCAGGCACAAATCCGCGTGTCCGCGAGTCGAATCCGATCGCCAATGGCGCGCCCTGTTGGTCGGGATTGGAAATGAGCCGCTTCAGCAGGCGAACCGGGAAGTTATCAATCGTTTCCCAGCCCATATCCTCCAGCACATCGAGCGTGGTTGATTTGCCCGCGCCGGATAGGCCTGTGACTAGCAGGATTTGCTGGCGTTGATCGCTGAATGGGCTGGGCTGTTTCATGCGCGAATAGATGCCTTTGCGTGTTCGACCCTTGGCCGCGTTCTTCGCGCTCGTCTCACCGGATTGCAAGCCCGCTCTGCCATCCGTGGAGTTTTAATGCCCATAGCGCGCGCTCCGCTGGCGCGATTGTACCGGGCACGAAGGGTAGGGTGGGCACTGCCCAGCCGAGCAAATCGCGAGTGTCGGCTGCCTCGCGATAGCGCGGTGCGTCATCGGCTAGGGTCAGGATCAGCGTGAGAGGTGCGCTCGTCGTAGGAAGGTCTACGATACCCACGCCTCGGATCTCCAGCTTGCCGGTGATGTTCAGTGGGGGTGAGGCGATGATTTGCTCGCCCTCCCGAGAGAGCGTGACCCCATCATCACCGATCAGCTGCGCTCCGCGTTCGATCAGGGCGAGAGCGAGTGAGGATTTGCCGCTGCCCGGCTTGCCTTCGATTAGCAGGGCTTGGCCATCCACGGCGACCGCGCTGGCATGGACAAGCAGCGACTCCATGTCGATCAAATCGCCGCTGGCAGTTGCAGCCGTAGGCATGCGCCGCTTTCACCATCAGCGCGGCTTTCGGCGACGAGCGAGCCATCATGCGCCTCGGCAATGGCCCGCGCGATGGCAAGCCCGAGGCCGGAGTGGTTGCCGAAATCCTCATTGTCTGGGCGGATCGAGTGGAAGCGTGTGAACACTTTTTCGCGCGCGTCCTCTGGAATGCCGGGGCCTTCGTCGCAGACGGTCAGCGCGACGCATTCGCCATCGTTCTCGATCTCAACCAGGATCGGCGCCTTAGGCGGCGAGAAGGACACCGCATTGTCCAACAAGTTCTCGACCACGCGCTCCAAACGAGGGCCAACCCCGATGACATTGGCGGCAAATCCGCGCGCCTTAAGAATGATCTCTCGGTTGCGATTTTCAGCGCGGTCTTCGCGGCTGCCGATGATGGCCCGTACCAGATCGGACAGGTCGATTCGCTCCAGCGTGGCGCGCGACATTTCAGAATCGATCCGGCTCGCGTCGGAAATCTCAGTGACGAGACGATCTATGCGGCGCACATCATGGGTCGCAATATCCGTGAGTTTCTTGCGCGTCTCTTCGTCTTCGACGCGCGGCAATGCTTCGATGGCGCTGCGCAGGCTTGCGAGCGGGTTTTTGATTTCATGCGCCACATCAGCGGCAAAGCTATCGACCGCATCAATCCGGTGACGCAGCGCGCCGGTCATGTCGGAAACCGCGCGGGCGAGCAGACCGATCTCATCCCCGCGTTCCGGCAGACGAGGAACTTCGACTTCGCGTTCGCGGCCCTGGCGCACTCTGACGGCTGCATTGGACAACAGGCGCAGCGGGGTGACGATTGTGCGGGCAAGGAACAGGGATAAGAGAAACGAGGCGAACAAGACAATCAGAACTGCAATCACCAAGGTCGACCGCGCTGCGCGCACCGCCTCGGTAATGTCGACCGCATTGCGTGTGGTCAGCAAAGTCGCGCCATTCAAGCCAACAGGAGCGGCAGCGGTGATCACCGGGGTGCCATCGCGCCAATCGTAAAGCGTGATTTGGCTGATGCCTTGCTCGCGTGCAGCAACCAGTTCTGGCCAATCATCCGCCTGGTCCGATTCCTTCTCGACATAGTCTGTGACCGGCTCTGCGCTGACGACGGTGTCGACCGCACGGTCTAGCCAGCGGGCAAAGCGCAGGTTCCAATCATCATCGCTGATGTCGTCTAATTCAAATGCGGGGCCGTCTTCATCGAGGGCGAAGCTGTCAGCCCAGAGCAGCCCTTCCGCATCGAACATGCGCATCCGCATTCGTTGCTCTTTGCCAATCTGCACCAGCAGCGCTTCTTGGCGCTCGCGGGTGACGCCAGCCAAAGCCTCGGCGGCAATCTGGGCCTCGATCCGGGCCAGTTTGAAGCGCTCATCGAGCAGCTGCGTACGGTAGCTATCAATGTAGAACAGCCCGCCGCCGAGGAACAAAAGCGGCAAGAGGTTCACAATAAGTATGCGCGCGGTGAGCGAAAAACGGCCCGTCAGGCTGAGGCGTTCCACTCCTTGATCCAGCGTTGGAGCATCATCTTCAACCATCAGTGAAGCTGTAGCCTGCCCCGTAGAGCGTATCGATCGCGCCAAATTGCGGATCGACGACGCGGAATTTGCGCCGCATGCGCTTGATATGGCTATCCACTGTCCGGTCATCGACGAAAATATCGTCCGGATAGGCCGCATCCATCAATTGGTTGCGGCTTTTGATCACGCCGGGACGCGCAGCCAGCGCTTCCAAGATAAGGAACTCTGTTACCGTCAGGCTGACCGGTTTTTCGTCCCAAGTCACATGGTGGCGCGCAGGGTCCATATACAGCCGCCCGGTTGAGATGCTGGGATTGACCGGCTCAATTTCTTGGGTCTCAATCCCTATGGCTTTGCTCGGGTCAGCACGGCGCAGAATCGCGCGAATACGGGCGATTAGCAGGCGCAGGCTGAACGGCTTAGCGATGTAATCATCTGCTCCCAGCTCAAGACCCACTTCCTCGTCGAGCTCATCGTCTTTGGAGGTGAGAAAGATAACTGGCAGCGCGGTGTGCTCGCGCACTTTGCTGAGCAATTCCAGCCCGTCCATCTTCGGCATTTTGATGTCGAACACGGCGAGATCAGGGGGATTGTCGAGCAGCGCCTTCAGCGCGGTTTCGCCGTCGGAATAGAGCCGGGTCACGAACCCTTCCGCCTGCAGCGCGATCGAGACTGTGGTGAGGATATTGCGATCGTCATCGACCAGCGCGATGGTCACTTCATCGCCTTTGGCAGGCTCTGCCTTAGTCATGATATCGCTGGTGCTATCGCTCATTCGTTATGTCTCCCAGCCACTTAGTCTGCGCTTGGTTAGGGTGCCTGCGCGGTGCGGCGCTCACGCCATGAATAGCCGCATCAAGCGCCATAAACAACGCGGGCGTTGAGAGCGCAAGCGCGGCTTGCAAAGATGGCAGTAGATATTGCGCTTGCCGCGTTTGACGGGGCTGCTGCGCGCATCTATGCACACGTATGCATAAACGGACCAGCGCAGGCCACTGACGCACCGCAAGACATTCGAAAGCGGTCGCCGGGGAAGCAATGTTTCCGGTTTCATAAATTGCACAACCATAATGGTTCAGGAGAAATGCGTTGACCCCGCTTGCCCACCCTTTGTCATCACAGGGTATTGAAACCTCAGCTGAAATTCACCCTAACCTCGGCACACCAGAGCTTGTCGAAGCCTCGATTTCGAAGGGCGAGGGCGCCCTGTCGAAGGACGGCGCATTGGTTGTGAAAACCGGCGCGCACACCGGGCGCAGCGCGAAAGACAAGTTCATCGTGCGCGATTCTGTCACCGAGAACACGGTCTGGTGGGGCAAGGTCAATGCCTCCATGACGTCAGAGCATTTTGCCGCGCTCAAACAGGATTTCCTCGCTGCCCTTGGCGAGAAAGAAACCCTCTATGTCGCGGATCTGTTCGGCGGGTCGCAGGCAGAGCACCGCGTCAATGTGCGCGTGATCAACGAGCTTGCCTGGCACAATCTGTTTATCCGTACTCTGCTGGTCCGTCCAAACACTGACGAGCTCGCCGATTTCGCTCCAGAATACACCATCATTGATCTGCCCAGCTTCCGGGCCGAGCCGGCGCGTCATGGCACGCGCGGTGAGACGGTGATTGCGGTCAATCTGTCTGAAAAGCTGATCCTGATTGGCGGGACAAAATATGCAGGCGAGATGAAGAAGAGCGTCTTTGGTATTCTCAATTATCTGCTGCCGACCAAAGGCGTGATGCCGATGCATTGTTCAGCCAATATCGGGCCGGACAATAAGACGGCGGTGTTCTTTGGGCTGTCAGGCACTGGCAAAACCACGCTCAGTGCGGACGCTTCGCGCACGCTTATTGGCGATGATGAGCATGGCTGGTCCGACACAGCGGTCTTCAATTTTGAAGGCGGCTGTTATGCCAAGATGATCCGCCTGTCTGAAGAGGCTGAGCCTGAGATTTACGCGACCACCAAGCGCTTCGGCACAGTGCTCGAAAACGTGGTGATGGACGAACACACCCGCACGCTCGACTTTGACGATAACTCGCTGGCTGAGAACACGCGCGGTGCCTATCCGATTGATTTCATCCCGAACACCAGCGCCGACAATCTGGGCCCAGTGCCCAGCAACGTCGTGATGCTGACCGCGGATGCGTTCGGCGTGCTGCCTCCGATTGCGCGGCTGACACCGGAACAGGCGATGTATCACTTCCTATCGGGCTACACAGCGAAAGTCGCTGGCACAGAAATCGGCGTGACCGAGCCAGAGGCCACCTTCAGCACCTGTTTTGGCGCACCATTCATGCCGCGCCACCCGAGCGTCTATGGTAATCTGCTGAAAGAGCGCATTGCCAAGGGCGGCGTGCAATGCTGGCTGCTCAACACTGGTTGGACTGGCGGCAAATACGGGGTTGGCAACCGGATGCCGATCAAGGCGACACGCGCACTGCTTAATGCGGCGCTCAACGGTGATCTCGACAATGTCGAATATCGCCGCGACGACAATTTCGGCTTTGATGTGCCCGTCCATGTGCCAATGCTGGCCGAGGCAGGGATCGATCAAGCGATCCTTAACCCGCGCGAGACCTGGGCTGACAAGCGTGAATATGATGCGACGGCGCACAAGCTGGTGCAGCTGTTCATCGACAATTTCGCAGAATTCGAAGCGCATGTTGATGAAGGCGTGAGGCAGGCCGCACCGGATGCACCGGTCGCCGCATAACACAATTTTACAGTTGGAGAGGAAGGCCCCGCCCGGCGAGATAGCCGGAGCGGGGCCTTTTCATTTGCGGCCATTGCGCGCAGACTAAGGCAATCAAGAATCATTAGAAGGGATCAATAATATGAGCATTCTCGACAGCATTATGCAGCAAGTTTCAGGCTCACCAGACACGGTTGCGAGCCTCGCTGAAAAGGTTGGAATTGATCCTGCTATGGCTGAGAAAGCTGTTGCCGCACTTGGCGCCTCGCATGGCGAAGACGGCGATACTGTTGAACTGGCCGCGCAAAAGACCGGCATGGATGCCGGCGCGCTTAGCGGCATCATGGAGCAAATGGGCGGAGAAGGCGCATTGGGCGACTTGGTTGGTAAAATGCAAGATGCAGGCGAGGGCGAAGGTATGCTCGGCAATCTTGCAAGTATGCTTGATCAGGATGGCGACGGAAACCCGATCAATGACGTGATGGGCATGGCCAAGGGTCTGTTCGGTAAGAAATAATCACGGCGCTTGATCGAGGGGACGGATATGAGTTTAGGCCAAATTTTGCAGCAAACCGGCGCGATTTCATCGATGGCGCGCGAGCTCGGCATTGATGAGGGTACGGCCAAGACAGCCGCTGGCGCTTTGCTCCCGGCGATTGTCGCCGGGATGGGACGCAGCGCAACTGGTGGCACCTCGACCCCTGACCCAATGGGAGGACTAGGCGGACTGGCTGGCGCTATTTTGGGTGGCGGCTCCGGTGGCGGCGGTGGTCTGGGAGGCGGCCTGCTGGATGCGGTGCTGGGCACTCAGGCGACGCCGGTCAATCAAGGCAATGATATCCTTGGCAACATCTTCGGCAGCAAGGATGTGAGCCGTTCGGTCGCTGGCGAAGTCGCCGCGATGACAGGGATTGACGAGGGCATTCTGAAAAAGATGCTGCCTATCCTCGCCATGGCCGCTGCTGGCTATATGGCGAAACAAGCAACCGGCGGCGGCGCTGCCCCGGCTGGCGGATCATCAGGTGGCGGAGCGCTGGGAGGGATCCTCGGCTCAATCGTGACCGGAATGATGAGCCGCTAACTTTAAGGCTTATGGTGGAGCAGAGGAGGTCTACTCGTCTGCTCCACCATCACTATCATCATCACCAGGGCCTGCTGGGACGCTGACCTGAGCAACGGGAGCAGTTACCGCCAAATCGCGGCCGGTGATCACTGTGCCTTCCTCGGTTTTGTCGAGCAGTGCGATGATGTTCTTTGCGCGCTCGGCCTGATTGCCTCCGTGCGGATCACTGGCCAGAGGCTGCAGCGAGCTTTTTGCGATGGCAATCTTGCCTTCCCGCATTTGCATCATCGCGGCCCGCATCCACAAACCCTTGTCGAATGGCGCGAGTTCTGCAGCGCGTTCCAGCGCGTGTTTGGCATTTTCGGGCGGTTCTACACCGCGCTGAGCATAGCTGCGATAATAGTAGATCAGCGGCAGCGGATGATCATTCTCAATTTTGTTGAGCTGCGAAAACGGCTGCATCGCCAGATCAATCGCGGCCTTCTCATCCTCTGCATCGCGCGCCATCCGGAACAGAGCATAGCCCTTTTGCACATAGGGATTGGTGCGCGTTGGATCGATCACAATGGCTGCATCGGCGGCGGCAATGGCTTCGGCATCATTGCCCGCGTCGTACTCTGCCTCTGCAAGAGCTGAGAGGACGCCAGCATCACCAGGGTATTTCGACGCAACTTCTCGCGCATCAACGAGCACTTCTGCGGCTGTCTCTTCGTCGACGCCGCGCTGCGATCTGATGCGGATTGGCATCATCTCGGCCTCGCCCTTGGGCAGCTTGCGCAGCGTGACTTCGCCGATAGGGAGTCTTTCTGGTGCGAGGCCAAGGCCGGGCATGCGCTTCCGCAGATAGGATCTCAGTTCTTTTTCAAGCTGATCCAAATCACCAAAGGCCTTTTTGCCCGCCTCTAGTGAGGATAGGCCCGAGAGCACCTCTGCTTGGTATTTGCTGAGCTGACCCTGCCGGTCTTCGTTGAAGGTAAGGTAATGGTAGAGCAGCCAGCTGCGTCCATAGAATGCGTCATAGCCCTTGCCGCGATTGCTCTCGTAAAGCTCGTGGTCAAGCAGCTCATAAATGCTGACATCAGCGGAGTTGAAAAGTTCATTGGCGCGGTGCTGTGCTGGAAGCCCAATTTGAATGCCGCCTTTACTTGGAAACGATGCTGACGCGAAAAACTCGGCCGCACCTTCACTGAGCCAGCGCGGCATTCCGAAGCGCGATTGTGAGATTAGGAAGTGGTGCGCGTATTCGTGAAGCAGAATGATCGTCGAGAAGTCCGGATAGCCACTTTTATGGCGGATATCCTGCACAAATGCTCGGCTTGCTCCTGCTCTTGGGCGATAGAATCCCGCGACATAGCGGCTCTTTCTGCCTGATAGCTTGCGCACGTCTCGTTGGCTTCCAACGACGAAGATCACCACTCTGTTGGAGGGGCTGGGTTTTTCTACCTTACGTCTGGTGAGCAATTCCATAGCCGCATGAAAGCGCTCAAGGTTTTGCGCATAGCGGCGAATGTCTTTCTCGCTGTCATCGGCGTAAATCACGAAATGGTCGCTTGATGCTTCGTGCCAATCCGCGCGTGCTGGCGCAGCGCTTAGAAATGCGAATGTCAGTAAAAGAGATACGAATAGACGCGCGAATACCATCATGATTGCCCCGTTAGTGCGACCGAGCACTTAAGAAGCGCTCGTATCTGAAGCATAACGGCATTTATTTGGGTTTCTAGGGGCTTTGTTTAGCTTTCTAGACCGTCGAGACAGTTCCAGATCTGCGAGACGACGGCGGAGCCTTCGCCCACGGCGCTGCCGCTTGGCAGATCACTGCCCATCGGCGACTTCCTCCACCGGGTGCCTCAGGATGATGTCTGATAGGAACAGGCGCGCGCTTTCCTTGGCGGCGAGTTGCTGCATCGGGCCAAAATACCACGCCGGGTCGAGCAACCGGTCATAGCGAATGGTCAGAGCGACACGCGTGCCGCCATCAGCCGTTGGCGTGAAGCGGACATCAGTGCCGTCGATATCCATGTAATTGCCAAGATAGCTGTCGTTGCGCGTGATTTTTGTGCGGACGTGATCGGCGCTGACTTTGTCGATGCGAACATGCATCTCGCCCTGATGGGTGTTGGTGAACACCCAGCGTTTGTAGGTGAAACGGAGCGTGTGCTTATCGCCCGGCGCCAGGCTGCCCGCCTGAATGCTGTCGGGCATGGGGAACAGATCCAAGAACCAGTGCCGGTCGCTTTCAAAACTGATCGGCTGAGCCATGTTCGCTTGCAGTTCGGCGACGCTAAGCGGGGTGTCCGCGACCAAAGTGGCGGTCGCCGGACGCGGCACCGTGGTTGCCGAAAACAGACCTTCGCTCACCAGCATTAGGACCAGTACGGGAATGGCTGCGACCTTGAACGTGTTGGTCAGATCGCTGCTGCCTTTGTCATCCAGGCTTTTTTCTCTCGCCAGCCAAGAGAAGAAAAAGCCAATTGTTGCAAAGCCATAGTAGATCGGCATGAACATCAGGACGCAGATGAAGCCTTCAAACAGCAACACCGAGGTTGCCAGAAAGACGATCGTCATAATCCGCATATGGTTGAGATAGCGGTAGCGATATCGGGTGCTCTCGCTCGATTTGGTGAGGAATGCGAGCGCAACCGAGATGACGAACGGGACCAGAATGTAGACTAAGGTCGTGGTGCCAAATTGGCTATCCAGCAGAAAGCGCAGGGTCAGGGTCGAGACCCCGATCACAACCAACAGCACTTTCCAGGAAATTCCCATTCGGTGCCTCCTTAGCCGCGCGCTCCCGCGATATAGCGGTCGACATTCTTGGCGACGACATCGAGCGGCGCATTGCCGCCCAGGATCACGGCGGTGTTGAACGCCTTAAAGTCATAGGCCTCGCCCAGCTCACCCTCTGCCCGCGCGCGTTGGCGCACGATTTCGCTGTGCCCGATCTTGTAGCTGCAGGCTTGGCCCGGCCAGCTGCAATAGCGGTCCACTTCGCCGACAACTTCTTCAAACTTGCTGCCATTACGCTCCACAAAGAACTGGCGCGCCTGATCTCGGCTCCAGCGTTTGGAGTGCAGGCCGGTGTCGACTACCAGGCGGCAGGCGCGGAAGGCGAGGCTTTGCAAATAGCCAAGCCGCCCGACCTTGAAGTCGTCATAGGCGCCAAGTTCATCGGCGAGCTGCTCACCATAGAGCGCCCAGCCTTCGCTGAATGCGCCGAACGCGAGGATCGAGCGGATTAGCGGCAGGCGGTTGGAATATTCGCCTTCCCATACGTGGCCCGGGATTGCTTCGTGATAGGTCAGGTCGGCAAGGTCATATTTGCGGTGCAAATCGGTGGTGCGCAGATTGATCCAGAACCGGCCTGGGATGCTGCCATCCTTGCTGCCCGCGCCGCCATAGGCGCCGGGTGCGCCAGGCTCTTCATTGATGGGGATCCGGCGGACCTCCATATTGGGATCAACCAGCTCGTTAAAGGCGCGCGGCATTTGCGCTTTGATCCATTCAATCCGCTCATCGATGAAGGCGAAGATTTCCTCGCGGCCCGGATCGCCCTCGGCAAATTTATATCGAGGATCTTGGCTAAGCGCCTGCATGCGCTCGCCCACGGTGCCTTGTGTGAAGCCGATTTCTTTTAGGATCGGGTCCATCTGGCCTTGCAGTTCGGCGAGTTCTTCCAGCCCCTGCTCGTGGATTTCATCGGGCGAGAGCGAGGTCGTGGTTGAGGCGCTGGTGGCCCAAGCGTAATATTCCTCGCCCTGCGGCTGGCTCCATATGCCGGGGGCGGAACTTGCGATCTCGCGCTGCTCTCTCAATTCGTAGAGTTGTGCCTCCAAGAGCGGAACGATTCCTACTCTAACCGCCTGACGGACCTGCGCTGCACCAGTGTCGCTGCCTTCGATGTTGGAAGCATCCAGAGGCCCAGCGTAACTCTCGTCTGCACTCGCTATACTCGCTTCCATCTGGGCAATTGTCTTATCAAGTAGGAAGTCAGGGGGGACGACGCCAATCGCGCGAGCATCTTGTATTCGCGCAAGTTCGTCGGACAGGACCGACGTTACTTCGTCGACGCGCTTGACGTAGAACTCGACATCCTGTGCATCGCGCAGTGGTTGCGTCGCATCGAAAAAGCGCGGCATGTCGATGTAGGCACCGACGTTCTGGATCACCAGATAAGGGGCGTTGCGCCAGCTCCCGACGGCCACATCGCCGTACGGCAGCGCCATCCCCTCTAGAGATTTAGAAAATGCGCTTTCGACTACTTGAAACCCCACCCGTTGGTCTGGTGTAAGCTCATGGTTAAGCAGGGCTCCGCGAGCAAGTT
Source organism: Erythrobacter sp. S249 (assembly GCF_057364975.1). Lineage (NCBI taxonomy): Bacteria > Pseudomonadati > Pseudomonadota > Alphaproteobacteria > Sphingomonadales > Erythrobacteraceae > Erythrobacter > Erythrobacter sp. S249. Next base: position 2,678,959 of record NZ_CP200287.1, read on the forward strand.
CGAGAGAGTCTCGAAGTGTTGATCGGTAGGCATCGCGTGCGTCCTCGCTCACCATTCCAAAAGTGCCGCGCAAATCTGCATACGTGCCAATATCAACCCCTAGGCCAGTAGCACGCCCAGGTTCGTGGCGAAGCATCCCATAGGCAATATCATCCAGAATTTCGTCTGGATCGAAACTGGCAACCGGCATATTGGAGATTCGTTCGCTCGCACAGCCCGGCAGCAGCGCCAATGCAGAAACGCCGCCAAGCCCGCTAAGGGCCTGACGGCGCGTGATGTTCATGTTTGAATTGGTCATGCAGGCGGTGTTACCGCGCGGCAGGCCGCTGTCAATCTGAACAATGGGTCAATCAGTCGAGAAATTCAGCTGGCACGGTGCCGCCGTTTTTCGCGAGCTCCTGCATGGTTTTCTTATGCAGCCAGATGTTTTCCTCAGCCGTGCCGGAATAGTCGGTATCGCCTAACTCGCCGGCCAATTCCTTGCGGTTGCCAAAGCTGGGGTCGACCCCGATCAGTTTCATCAGATCGACGATCGATGTGCGCCAGTTGAGCTTGTCTGCGCCGTCCATCGCGTCGAGCTTTGCCGTGACATCAACTTCGCTGATGCCTGCAGGCTTCGCATTAGCCGCGGCGGCAACCGCTGCGGCTGCTCCAGCGGCGGCACCAGCGGCGGCGGCTGGTGATTTCTTCTCGTCTTCGTCCTTGCCGAAGATTGCGCCTTTGATTGAACTGAAAATACCCATTTTGTCCTCCTATTATGTTTATGCGGGGTTGGACGTGGAATATTCCAACTCTGCGACAATTGCACTATGCCGCGAACCACAACCAGAGGCAATTCGAACATGAACCTTGTGCTTTCAATTGTAATGCTGGCCGCGTTCGCCCTGATCATCGGGGCGGTGTTCCTGTGGCGGCGCACGGGCGCGATTAAGCAGCCAGCGCTAATGGTGCTGCTGGCGGCGATTGCGATTGGCAACGTGCTAATCTGGACGCTGCCCGATGCGAGCGGCAATTCGCCGATTGATCAGGTGGAGGCTGCCGGAGCGGAGGGTGCCGGATAGCTGAACGGCCCTCGCCACCCCGCGCCCTCCACCCTTCCACCCGGAGCCTAATGGGAGATCATCCGGGTGGAAGGGTGGAGGGCGCGGGGGGCTAGGTCCTCAACGAGCAGGCTTCAATTCGGCAATTGCCAGTTGATTGAGCTGGTGTAGATCCCGGCCGTCGGCGCGCCGCTTGCATCCATCGCAGGGTCAAACCGCGCGCGTTCGGCGATCAGCGAGCAGGTCGCGCTATCGAGCGCGCTGTGCCCAGTGGACCGCGTGATCGAGCAATTGGTGACCCGGCCAGAGGTGCTCACCTCCAGGCTGAAGCTCGCTTTCCCGGAATAGCCGCGGCGGATCCAAGACGAGCGATAGTCATTGTCCGTAACCCAGCGCGAGGCGTCATTGGCAGGCTTCGCCGCAATCGGATCGAAAGTCGGCATATTAGGGGTGACTTCACCTACGCCATTGCCAATCTCCGTCCCCGGGATCGGCCCTAGGTAGATGTCACCGCCGACCGGCGGCAGCTCACCAGTGGTGCTCACAAGTGGACCTGTGGTCGGAATGGGGTTTGGGATTGGTGGGACGTAGAAGTCCGGCGGAGTTGGGCTCGTTTTGGGCGAGGTATCCGGTTCTGCAGTCGGCTCAGGAGGTGGAGGCGGGAGGGTGGGCGTTATCGTGACAGCACCGAAATCATCAGGTTCTGTCGGGATGACCGCTTTCACCGCCAGCCCGATGACCAGCAGGCCAGCGAAGGCGGCGGGAATGCCAATTGCCCCAAGTATTGCGACCGGTTGGCCCGTTTGGTTTTGTGTGACGTAACTCATTACAAGGCTCCTCTCTTCAAGGAGCGGTCACCTTGAGCGTTTGCTCGCCCATAGGCGCCGCTCCGGAGGCATGTTACAACATTACATTTGCATGACAAGAACTTTCGAGTTGCGTTTCAGGACTTTATGTTTGGGCCTCAAGCGCCGGCGGCGGCATCCGCCGCCTTGGCTATCCTCACTCACACGACCTAATGGTCACTCGCGGGACCATTCCCGGCCAAGGGTCTAGAGCTCTGACGCTTAGTTTGTTTATTGGCTTGGCTTCCAAGGCATTCGGCACGACGGGCGGTCGCCTTTACCAAGTTTGGGGCCTCGACCCATTCCTCGCTAAAGGTCTAGCTGCTTGGCGCTTGACCTTACCCTTCCGGCTTGGTCGCGGAGCACGGTCGCGCCAGCGACCGCAAGGCCGATTGGCCGCCCGCAGGCACGCACGGGCCGAGGATTTCGCAGCACGGATGTGCTGCGGAAAATAGAAAATGATCAAGTGTGCAGAATTCAGTCAAGTTGATCCATCTGTCAGAGCAGCGCTGAGTTCGCATATTCCGCTGCGACCGCTTACACTCATTGCGCAGCCGAAAGCCGACTTTCCGCTCACGACCCAACTACGGTCATGCCTAATGATCGATAGGCAGAGTCGAACCGATAAGCGTATGGAAGATGCTTTGTGCGCCCAAGCTTACCGAGCCGGAAAGCACTGAGATTGCGCATCGCGCCCAGACACATTCTTCAATCAAACTAGGAGGTTCGCCGCGCGGCGCTGCTACCGAGAGCCTATTTTTACAGAAGTCCAGTTTACATAGTTTTACAAGAAATGCCCACTAAGTTTTTGACTGTATTAAACTAATCTACCTACTGCGCCTCATACGTAACCGGCAAATCCGGTTCACAATGGGCGGGCACATGGACAAGTTTCTAAGACTAAACGTCAAGCTGATTGCAGCTGTATTTATGTCTCTTGCGGGCATTTCTGCTGCGCAGGCACAGGATCTGCAGGTGTCGCAATACGATGTCGCGCCCGATCCAATTGCAGCCTCAGCGGAAGCGACATTCACACTAACTGTGGCGAACAACAGCCCGCCCACGGTTAACGATGCGGTCGTCACAATCGACATTGCATCTAACTTCGAAGTGATAAACGCCCCTGGCAACTTCCCTGCGTTCTGTGTTTTGAGCGGCGCGGTTGGTAGCCAAGTTCTCACCTGCAACCTTCCGCCACTACAGGGCGGGGGTCTCCCAAATGCGCAAACATTTACGTACAATGCGATCGCCAGCACCGCTGGAGCCACCCCGACAACGGCCACCATTTCATCAGCGACAGCGGTTGATGGCAATTCTGGCAATGACAGCCTAAGCATCTCGCCAACAGTCCGCGGCGGTGCAGATCTTTCGGTTGCGAAGTCGGGTTCTGCGCCAAGCGTCATAGCGGGCGGCGAGCTGACCTACACGCTTACCGTAACCAATGATGGCCCGGACACGACGTCGGCCGTGCGCATTGTCGACAACCTCCCGGCAGCTAGCGACTTTGACTTTCAAAGCGCCAGCGGCACCGGCTGGAATTGCGGCGTTTCAGGCCAGGTCCTGACGTGTGATTATACCGGTGCAGCCCCGGCAGTCGGGTCGGCCTACCCGAATATCTCCATAGTTGGTGACATTGTGTCCGCTTCGGCAGGCACAATTTCCAACATTGCAAGCGTAGAAATTACGGATCCGCTTGTCCTCGACCCCGATGTTTTGAACAATACGTCGAACCAGGTTGTGACTAATGTTGAGCCGGGCAGCGATATCGTCGCGGAAAAGACAATGCCTGCTACGATCACCGTGGGAAGCACGGAGACGATCAGGCTCACGATCAACAATTCCGGACCGCAAACCATCCCAGCCGGAACCACCATTACGGACACGATCGACGGTTCGCTAACAATCGGTGCGCTACCCGCAGGCTGCTCGCGGTCGGGCCAAACTGTGACCTGTACGGCAGGTTCACTCAACGCACCGGGTCAAGCAAACTTCGACATACCGGTGACTGCAGCCACCGCGACAGGCGGCTCCATCAACAATATCGCGGACATCACCGTGCCAGCTGGATTTTCCGATCCGGATGCCACCAACAACACAGTGTCGGTTCCGTTTGAGGTTGTTGAGCCAAATGCTGATCTACGCTTGCGGGCAAAAAACAAATTTCCAAATCCAGTCGCGCCGGGAGCGAACGTTACATCGCGTATCTTCGTTCGCAATCAGGGGCCATCCATTGCGAGCTATTCACCCTCCAACCCGCTGATTATCACCGACACACTTGGGCCAGATGAGACGTTCGTCAGCAGTCCAACGAGCGCTTTCACCTGCTCGGTCAGCAGCAATGTGGTAACATGTCAGACGAATGGAACGGGCACGCTTGCCGTTGGTGCAGACATAGAGCTTCGCATCATTAGCCAGGCTGGAACGGGAACGGACGGCAACATCACAAATATCGCCTGCACGGATACATCCGCAGGTTCTCAGCACACGCCATCGGCCGCAGCAAGCCCGACAGGCAATGATTGTATTTCACGTTCGGTTCGCGCGACCACAGAATCCGCTGACCTCGCCGTTGAGAAAGACGTAAGTCTTTCGCCCACAAGTGGGTTTGTGGAGAACCTGACGGTTACCGATACCGATCAGGTGTTTTACATCCGTCTGCGCGCAACCAACCTTGCTGGCGATACCGCTCGGTCGGTTCGTGTTCGCGATAACCTTCCAAACTTCCTGAACGACGGCAGTTTTGTCACCAATGTAACTCAGGAGAGTGTGACCAAAGGTTCGCTCACTTACAATTCCAACAATGGCCGGGCGGACTGGAATTTCACTGATCTTGCAGCCGGCGACACAGAAACCATTGTTCTGCGCGTTGAGCGCCCGTTTGGCAGCGGCACATTTACGAACTCTGCCAATATTTTCTCGAGCAACACGACCGAGCTCGATACCAGCAACAACAACAACACCGCTGACTACACGATCGAAGCCATCGCGGACATGACCGTGAATTCGAAGTCGGTAACGCCGGATCCGGTGCAGGTCGGTGTCCCAGCAACCTATCTGATCAGTGTGCGCAACGACGGCGCAAACCAGGCAGAGAATGTTGTACTGACTGACGTTATCGACCCAACGCGGTTCGAGATCATCGGCACGCCGACTACAACGAAGCCAAGTGGTTCGTGTTCGGTTGTGACTGCGACTGGAACCGTAACTTGCGCCCTTGGTCAGTTTATCCGCAACGAAATCCGCCAGGTCACAATCCAAGTCCTACCGAAATTCCCATTCGGCACTACCGGACTGGGCGGCTTCCCGGTCACCTATGTTAACCGCGCGTCGGTAACGACCGATACGCTGGATAGCGATGGGGGTACGGATCCAAATGCAGGCAACAACTTCTTTGATCTGCCGCATGACGTCGACGCGCCTGGATTTGATCTTGGCGTTACCAAAGTGGAATCGAACCCGGCTACCGATGATCCGGTCCGCTTTGATGAACTCCTGAACTACGACATTCGCGCGTCAAACTTCGGGCCATCGCGCGCAACCGATGTTCTGATAACCGATATTCCAGAGCCGCCAGCTGGCCTGACCATGACCCTTTCATCGGTCACCATTAATCCGATCGCTGCCAATGGTGGGCTCTCCTTGCAGGCTGCGCCGAATGCTGGTTGCTCGCCTTCTGGAGCCAATGTGCTTTGCCGGATAGATACGACCAATACGGCAGACAATTTCCTCGACGCTGGCAGTCAAGTCATCTTCCGCCTTAGCTTCGCAATGGGCGGCACCCCGCCAGCGAATATCGTAACCTTTGCTAATGCGGTTGAACTGACGTCTGCTGAGCAGCCAGTTTGGAATGGTTCGGGCGCTGATGTGCAAACCGGCAACAACCGTGCCCGTCAGACCACCACAGTTCTGCCATCGACTGACCTTGAGATAGTTAGCAAGGTCCGCAATGGGGCGCTTCAGCGCAGCATTAATGAACCAATCGAATATGTGATCCGCTTCCGCAACAATGGTCCGTCTTCGGCGACCAGCGTGATCATCACCGATACTTTGCCATCTGGCTTCGTCTTTAGCGCCGCCCCAGCACCTAGTGCGTCAATCCCGGCTGGCAGTTCTGCAACAGTTAGCGCTGTATCTTGTTCAGGCACAGGCACCATCATCTGCGAAATAGATGGGACATTCCCACCGGGCACGGCGGAAACGGTCGACCTCAGCGTCTTTGCGCTGGCGCAAGACCCTTACAATGGCCCGCTCGCCCCAACTGATGCAACCAACGTCGCATCCATCACGCCAGGCGTTGATGCCTTCGGCAGCCCACTGAGCGAAGACTCTAACTCGGCCAACAATGATGGCTCGGCCAACACGCAAATTGTCCCATCTTCGGTGGCGGGCACGTCCTATGCGGATGATAATGACAACGGCACAATCGAAGCTGGTGAAGGGCTAGACAATGTTACGATCACGCTGACCGGTACCGATGCGTTCGGTAACCCCGTTAGTGTGATGACCACCACCGACACCAATGGCAACTATACCTTTGCGAACCTGCCGCCATCAGGAACGGGTGGATACACGATTGTCGAGACCCAGCCTTCTGGGACTTATGACCTGGCAGAAACTGCAGGCAGCGCAGGAGGTACAGTCGACAATGCGGCCTTCGGTGACGCTGCTGCACAAAACACAATCAGCGCGATCGTACTGCCTGCCCAAACAGCAGCGACTGGATATATCTTCCAGAACCACACCGATGCCATGATCCTCGCTGCCGACGACACTGAAACCGGTGTGAACGGCGTTACCGGCCAGACCAATGTTTTAAACGTATTGGCGGATGACCTGTTCAATAACAATGCGGCAGGAACGACCGATGTCATCATTACGGTGGCTACCGGATCTAGTGTTCCAAACGGACTGACGTTCGATCCTTCCAGCGGGAATGTGTCGGTTGATCCCGGCACGCCTGCTGGAGATTACACGTTCGACTACACCATTTGTGACGCTGCTGATCTCGGGAATTGCTCGACCGCGACCGTCACCATTACCGTTGATCCGACGCAAATTCAGGCAGTCGATGACACCGAGACCGGCATTGATGGCATCTCTGGCCAAACGAATGTTCTCAACGTGCTGACTGATGATACGCTCAACAACGCGTCAGTCGATATTAACGACGTGACGATCACTGTTGCGACCGGTTCGAGCGTGCCAAACGGGCTCACTTTTAACCCGGCAACAGGTCAGGTTGATGTCGATCCCGGCACACCTGCGGGCGATTACACATTCGACTACACGATCTGCGAAAATCTGAACTCGATGAATTGCTCAACTGCCACAGCCACTGTGACGGTTGACGCGGCGCAGATCCTCGCTGTCAACGACACCGAAACTGGCGTGAACGGAGTGACCGGGGCACCTGATGTCCTCAACGTTCTGACCGATGATATGCTCAACAATGCGTCAGTCGATCCTAACGACGTGACGATCACTGTGGCGACCGGTTCAAGCGTGCCAAACGGGCTCACTTTCGACCCGGCCACAGGCAGCGTTTCGGTAAATCCTGGGACACCTGCGGGCGACTACACATTCGACTACACGATATGTGAAAATCTGAACTCAATGAACTGCTCGACTGCGACGGTAACTATCACTGTTGATCCGACGCAAATTCAGGCAGTCGATGATACCGAGACTGGTATCAATGGGGTGACCGGACAAACCGGCGTCCTCAACGTGCTAACGGACGATACGCTCAACAACGCGTCAGTCGATATTAACGACGTGACGATCACTGTTGCGACCGGTTCAAGCGTTCCAAGCGGGCTCACCTTCAACCCAGCAACCGGACAAGTGGATGTCGATCCCGGCACACCTGCGGGCGATTACACATTCGACTACACGATCTGCGAAAATCTGAACTCGATGAATTGTTCGACTGCAACGGTGACGATCACTGTTGATCCGACCCAGATCCAGGCAGTCGATGATAGTGCCGGCGGCATTAACGGCGCGGCTGGCGCGAACAATGTCTTGAATGTGTTGGCCGATGACACGCTGAACAATGCACCTGTAGCTGGCACTGATGTTACCATCACAGTTGCGACTGGTTCTAGCGTCCCAGCTGGCCTCACCTTTGATCCCTCTACTGGCAATGTCTCGGTCGATCCGGGCACGCCGTCAGACACCTACAGCTTCGATTACACCATCTGTGAAATCCTGAATTCGATGAACTGCTCGACCGCGACCGCCACGGTGACGGTCGTCAGCGGACCGATTACAGCTGATGATGATAGCACTGCGCCACTAAATGGCGCTGATGGGGCCGTTGGTGTGATCGATGCGCTCGATGGCGATATGCTCAATAACGTCCAGGCGACTTTAACCACGGTTGAAATCACGGTTGAGACCCCGGCGACGCCTATCAATGGCGGCCCGGTCCCGGTCCTCAATCCTGCGACAGGCCTGGTCGATGTGCCAGCAGGCACCCCGGCTGGCACCTACACGATCGATTACGAGATTTGTGAAATTCTCAATTCTGGCAATTGTGCGGACGCGACCATTACGGTTCCTGTTATCGCCGCACCGATTAGAGCAGTAGACGAGAGCATTGGCGGCATAAACGGCGCCTCTGGCCAAGACGATGTGTTGAATGCGCTTGTCGGCGATACGCTGAACAATGCGCCTGCGACCACGGCCAATGTCACCATCCAGCTTGCGCCGGGCGAGACACTGCCGACTGGCATTACCTTCGACACTGCGACCGGCAATGTAAGTGTAGAGCCCGGAACGGCAGCGGGGACGTATAGCTTTGACTATCGAATCTGCGAGATACTGAACCCGGAAAATTGCGCAATTGCGACTGAGACCATCACAGTGGTCGCAGCACCAATCCTCGCAGTCGATGACACAGAGGTTGATGTAAATGGCGATACTGGCGCGCCCAATGTGCTCAATGTGCTGGATGACGATATGCTCAACAATGCTGCGGTTGCAGCGGGCGATGTTGTCATTACAGTTGCAACTGGTTCTAGCGTTCCGGCGGGTCTAACATTCGATCCGGCGACCGGTAATGTTTCAGTTGATCCGGGTACGCCCGCTGGCACTTACGCATTCGACTATACCATCTGCGAAGCGCTGAACCCCGGAAATTGTTCAACCGCAACCGCAACAGTGACGGTCATCGCTGCGCCGATCCAAGCGGTTGATGATACCGCGACCGGCGTGAACGGGGCCGTTGGCGCACCTGATGTGCTCAATGTACTCAGCGATGATACCCTAAGCGATGATCCCGTTGAACTGGCCGATGTCACAATCACGGTGGCCACTGGCTCAACAGTACCAGCGGGCCTGACATTCGACCCTGCAACGGGCAACGTGTCGGTTGATCCGGGCACTTTGGCTGGCGATTACACGTTCGATTATACGATTTGTGAGAACATTAATCCGACCAATTGTTCCACCGCGACGGTAACGATCACAATCGATCTAAACCCAATTGAGGCGCTGCCCGATACTGCAGAGCCGACCAATGGCGCAGATGGAGCCGCGGGCGTGATCGATGTTCTCGGCAATGACACGCTGGCGCTGGAACCGGCGGACACATCAGGCGTGACCATCACGGTCGATACCCCTGCAACTCCGGTCGACGGCGGCCTGGTCCCCGTACTCAATCCGACGACAGGACTGGTTGATATTCCACCCGGCACACCGGCGGGCGACTATGTCATTGAATATACGATCTGTGAGCAGACTAATCCGGTCAATTGCTCCACCACCACGGTAACAATTCCGGTAACCGCTGGCCCCATTGAAGCGGCGGACGACACGGTCGCCGACGTCAATGGTGCAGACGGTGCGGATAATGTCCTGAATGTGCTCACCGGAGATACTCTAAATGGTGACCCAGCGACGATTGATACAGTCACAATCACAATTGCTCAGGGTTCGAGCATTCCCGATGGCCTGACCTTTGATCCTGCCACTGGCAATGTCTCGGTTGATCCGGGCACGCCAGCAGGCGACTACAGCTTCGACTACGAAATCTGTGAAATCCTGAACCCGACCAATTGCACCACTGCAACGGCGACGGTCACAGTGGTTGCACCGGAAATTGCCGCGGTTGACGACAGCGCGACCGATATCAATGCCGCTGACGGCGCAGAGAATGTGGTCAACGCCTTCACGGGTGACACGTTGAACGGTCAACCTGCTGATCCAAGCAATTCCACTGTTGCCTTGGCGCCGGGTGAGACATTGCCAGCGGGCATCACGTTTGATCCAGTAACGGGCAATGTCAGCGTCGCTCCGGGAACGGCTGATGGCACGTACAGCTTCGACTACGTGCTGTGCGAAATCTTGAACCCGGCTAATTGCACGACTGCAACTATCACGCTCACTGTGGTGCCACCGGTCAGCTCGGTCAGCGGGATCGTGTTCCTTGATGCGAACCTCAACGATGCGTTTGAAGGCAGCGAAGATCTGCTTGAAAGCTGGACGGTTGAAGTAATCCGCAATGGCGAAGTTGTTGCCACAACTCAGACCGATGCAGACGGCTTCTACTCAGTTGAAGACCTGCTTAGCGGGACTGGATACACTATCCGCTTCCTACACCCAGTAACGGGCGTGGAATTTGGCACGATCGAGGACGCTGATCTGCCAATTAATGGTGCGCTGGACGATCAGAACCTGCCGATTGATCCATCAGGTGTCGTTTATGATGCAATCACTCGCAATCCAGTTCCGGGTGCAGTTGTCACCTTGGTTGATGCCAACGGCACGCCGCTGCCAGAGATCTGCTACGTTGACGCCTCGCAGTTCAACCAGATCACCGGGCCAGACGGATATTACCGTTTCGACATTGTCGCTGGGGCCGCGCCTCAGTGCCCGGTTGGACGGACGGAATACCGCATTGAGGTGACGGCACCGACTGGGTTCGCGAATCCTGAATCGACGGTCATCGCTGCTGAGGACGGTCTGCTTAATGTAGCTGGCCTAACCAATCCGGCTGCGATTGTGCCAAATATCAATGCGCCGCAAGTTGGGGAGCCAACCACCTACTACCTCGGCTTCCTCATTGGTCAGGGCGATTCTGATGTGGTGAACAACCACATCCCGCTCGATCCATTTACATCACGCAGCGACCTGCTTGTCACCAAGACCAGCAATGTACGCAGCGCCAGCCGCGGTGATCTGGTTCCGTACACTATCACAGTGCGCAACACAGAAGCCGCAACGCGGGCATCCGTCGACGTGGTCGATATCCTGCCTCCAGGCTTCAAATATGTGCCAGGATCTGCACGGGTTAACGACATCGCAGACGAGCCGCTGGTGTTCAATCGTGAGCTGCGCTGGGAAGATCAGACCCTGCCGGGCAACGAGACATCGGTTTACAGCATAATCGCTGTGATCGGCGCGGGTGTGACGGAGGGTGATCGGATCAATACTGCGGTTGCTCGTAGCGGGCTCGACGACCGAGACCTGTCTAATCGGGCTCAAGCGGTTGTATCGATTGTCCCAAGTGCGATCTTCGATTGCGCGGAGATTATCGGCAAGGTGTTCGATGATCTCGACGGCGACGGCTATCAGGATGAAGGCGAGCCGGGCATTCCGGGGGCACGTGTGGCGACCGTCAATGGTCTGCTGATAACCACCGATGAATACGGTCGCTATCACATCACTTGCGCGGCTGTTCCAAACGCTCAGATCGGTTCGAACTTCGTGCTGAAGCTTGATCCACGTACGATCCCGGCTGGCTACTGGCCGACCACGGACAACCCGCAATCGATCCGCCTAACCCGCGGTAAGATTAGCGAATTGAACTTCGGTGTTCAGCGCGCACGGGTCGTCAATATCGAACTTGATGCTGGTGCTTTCCTCGATGGTTCAACCGAACTCCGAGATGAATTTGCCGCGCGCTTGTCGCAGCTCCCCCAGATCGAGGCTCAGCGCCTTGTGCTGCAAGTGAGTTACGCCGCAATCGGGTCTGAATCAGAGGCGCTTGCAGACAGCCGTATGGCGGCGATCCGCAAAACCCTTCGGTCAGTGTTTGATGAAGGCTGGGATGGACCAACCCCAACGATTGAGACGAACATCAACCGGCCCATTGCCACAAGCGGAGAGGAGTAAAATCATGACAAAACGCTCCAACGCACTAATGCTTTCAGCAAATTCTGGCCGCGCCATGCGCACCGCGATGCTCACTGGGATTTCGTTTGCGGCGCTCGCTGCTGTGCCTTCGGCTGCCTCTGCGCAATCGGAAAACGGCTTTGAAGCCCAGTCGAAGGTCATTGTTAGTGATCCAGGCATGCGGATCACGCTGGACCCGCAGAAACAGCCAGAAACAGTCAACCCATATTCGGTGCAAGTTCGCACGGATCAGACCCATGTTGATCCCGTTCTGGCAGCGGCTCTGGCGGGCAGTGATCGGGTCGTTGTCAATGGTCAGCCGGCGACCTTCGTCAGCTACACCAATTACCCCTCGTTCATTGCGCGAGCTGAGGTGCGGATTTTCCGTGCTGGCGCCAGCGTCGATGCAGAGCCATTGGCAATCGTTAAAGCGAGTGCAGAAGGCGTTGCTCGCTGGACGCCCACGGAATTGGCTGGGGCTGAGCTGTACTTTGTCTACCGTGTCTATGATGCGGACGGGAACTTTGACGAAACGCAGCCTGGCGAACTGACGGTTCTCAAAGAGCCGTTTGAGGATGCCGTCGCTCCCATCCGGCCGCTGTTTGGCACGCGCGACACAGCTGCGATCCGCAACATCCGCCTCTCGCGGTCGGTCACGATTACTGTAACCGGCACCGCTGGTTCCGCAGATGAATTGGTAAGTGTCGCGGGCCAATACGCACCAATCGAAGATGATGGCCGGTTCGTAAGCCAGCAGATCGTCCCCGGCGACACTCGCGCGGTCAAGGTGGCCATCGGAACGCATGACAAAGTCAATTACACCGCGACGCGCGACGTTGATGGTGCGAAGGACGATTGGTTTATCGTTGGCCAAGGCGACCTGACGCTGGTCGCTAACAATGGCAGCGGCACCGCGGTTGAGGTCAGCGGCGATCCGCTGACCAATGGCACCAATCTGGCCTCGCGTGCGGCCTTTTACGCGAAGGGTAAGCTGAAGAACGGAATTTCGATTACCGCCTCACTGGATACTGGTGAGACATTGCTCGAAGACATCTTCAGCAATCTGGATCGAAAAGACCCGCGCCAATTGCTGCGCCGGCTCGATTCAAACGAATATTACACGACTTACGGCGACGATTCGACGCTGGTGGAGGATGCCCCGACGCAGGGACGCTTCTACCTCAAGGTTGAGAAAGACAAATCGAGCCTGCTGATTGGCAATTTCATTGCTGATATACAGCAAGCCGAATTGGCCCAACTCAACCGCGGATTGTTCGGTGCGATTGTCGATCACAAGAGCATCGAAACCACCTCTTTTGGCGAGAGCAAAGCACAATTCACTGCGTTTGCGTCTGATCCCGGTACAATCGCTGGGCGCGATGAATTTCGCGGAACAGGCGGCTCGCTCTATTTCCTCAATCGCCGTGACATTTCCATCGGATCGGAACGCTTGAGCGTTGAGATCCGCGACCGCGACACCGGCTTGCTTCTTTCGCGCCGCGACCTGCGTCCGCAGGAAGACTACGACATCGACTATTTCCAGGGCCGTATTGTGCTGCTCAGTCCGCTGTCTTCGACTGCTGCCGATGGCAGTCTGGTGCGTCAGAGTTCTGGGCCAGGCAACATTCCGGTATTGGTTGCGCGCTATGAGTATTCGCCAACCGTTGGCGACCTTGATGGCTACACAATTGGCGGGCGCGGCGCGGCATGGCTCGGCGATACGTTGCGACTGGGCGCGACGATTCAGCGCGAGACGACGTCCGATGCCGATCAGACTTTGCTCGGTGCAGATGCGACCCTGCGACTGCATGCGGGCACTTACCTTAAAGGCGAGCTTGCGCAATCGGACGGGCCCGGATTTGGCCAAGCCAATTCGGTCGATGGCGGCCTGACATTCACCAACCTCGCCGCACCGGGCGTCGCTGGTATTAAAGCTAAGGCGTATCGCGGCGAGCTTGGCGTCAACTTCGCTGAATTGTTCGGCAGCAATGAGAACCTTGGGCAGTTGTCGGCGTTTTATGAGCAGTTCGATGCTGGCTTCAGCGCCAATTCGCAGCTTACTCAGGCAGACACCACTCGTTGGGGCTACGCGATCAACGCACCGCTTGGCAAAGCCACTCAGATTGATGCCAAATTTGAACGACTAGAAACCGATCAAATTGGGGAGCGCACCGTTGCCTCTGCTGACCTGACGCAGAAGCTGAGCAGCCAAGTTTCGCTGACCGCAGGCGTGCGCCACGATGATCAGGCTATCGGCCTTGTCAACAACAGCTCGCAGTCGGGCGAACGCAGCGATGTTGCACTCCAGATTGATTTCGATCCTATCGACGGGAACTGGTCAATTTTTGGCTTTGGCCAATTAACCGTAGACCGTGATGCGACACGCCAACGCAACAACCGCGCTGGGGTAGGCGGAACCGCTGACATCAGCGACCGCTCTTCGCTCAGCGCCGAAATTTCCACCGGCGATGGCGGGGTCGGCGCAAATGTTGAACTGGCTCATCGCTATGGCAATGGTTCTGAGGCCTATCTTGGATACGGATTGTTCACCGACCGCAATGATCTGGGCCTTAGCCCGGTTGGCAGCCTGGCTCAGACCAATCGCGGCACCTTGACGCTTGGCACACGCCACCGCTTCTCCAGTGCGCTCAGCATCAATGGCGAAAACCGTATCGGACACGGCGGCGAAGCGCCTAGCATCGTTCGCAGCTTCGGCCTCAATTGGGATCCAACCGAACACTGGTCCTTCTCTGGTTCGTTTGAAACCGGGCGTATCGACGATGCAACCACTGGTCTGTTCAAGCGCACAGCGGCGACAGTCGGCCTAGGTTACACCGATGACGAAATTCAGGTCACGTCCAACATCGAAGCCCGGTTTGAAGACGGCGAAAATCGCAAGCAGAACGTCTGGCTGGTCCGTAACACCGCGTCGGTTCAGGTAAACCCGGATTGGCGAGCGCTTGGGCGGCTCAATTTTGCCCTGGCTGATTCCGAAACGGACGACGTCCGTCTGGCCGATTTTGTCGAAGGCACGATTGGCTTCGCCTATCGTCCGGTTCTGAACGACAGGCTTAACCTGCTTGCCCGCTACACCTTCTTGGAAGATCTTGGCCCGATTGGCCAAGTTACATCCGGAGGTGAAACCGCCTCGCCGAAGCAGCGTAGCCATATCATTTCGATTGATGGCAATTATGACCTCAGCAAGACGCTGACCTTAGGGGCGAAGTACGCCTACCGTCAGGGTAGTGTATCGCTCGGCCGCGAAAGCGACGTGTTTGTGTCCAGCACCACTCAGTTGGGCGTGATCCGACTGGATTGGCGACTTGTGAAGGAATGGGATTTCCTGATCGAAGGACACTTGCTCACCAATGATATCGGAAGGGATGAAAACTGGGGCGGCCTGGCCGCCATCTATCGCCACATTGGCAACAATGCGAAGGTCGGCGTGGGCTACAGCTTCTCCGATTTTTCCACCGACCTTGCAGATCAGAGCTACTCGTCCGACGGGTTCTTCATCAACCTATTGGGCAAATTCTGATTTAGGCAGACAGCGTCCCTAAATCCTGCGCTAACGTAACGGCAATGCGTTATCGCAAGGATTGGGATGAGTTGTTGTCTGATCAATGCGACCGCCTGCTTCCACCCCCTCGTTGCAGCCATTCCGTAGCTGCGATAAGTCGCCCGAAACCTGACGGGTGAGCCAAATTGTCTGGATTCAATAATTGATCCGAAGGATCACTTAATCGGACAATCCGGCGACAGGCGGAAGTCGAGATAATTGTCGACTGAGGCCATCAGATCATCGGTTTCGTTCTCGAAGAAGTGGTTTGCGCGCGGGATCTCTTCGTGGTGGATCGTGATGTGCTTTTGTGTGCGCAGCTTATCGACCAGCTTCTGCACTGCGCTTGGCTGAACCACGGTATCGGCGGCGCCTTGCACAAAGATGCCGCTCGCGGGGCAAGGGGCCAGGAACGAGAAGTCATACATATTCGCTGGCGGCGCGACAGAGATGAACCCGCGAACCTCTGGGCGGCGCATCAGCAATTGCATGCCGATCAGCGCGCCAAAAGAATAGCCCGCAACCCAGGTCGTCTGCGCCTCTGGGTGGATCGATTGCACCCAATCCAGCGCGCTCGCCGCATCGGACAATTCGCCAATGCCGCTGTCAAAGCTGCCCTGGCTGCGGCCGACGCCGCGAAAGTTAAAACGCAGGGTCGCAAAGCCGCGGTCGACGAAGGTCTTGTACATCCGCTGCACAATCCGATCGTTCATGGTGCCGCCGCCCTCTGGGTGCGGATGAAGGATCATCGCAACAGGTGCGCGCGGACGCGGTGGCGGGGAAAAACGACCTTCGAGACGGCCTTCTGGACCGGGAAAGATGACTGATGGCATCGGAAACCTTGTGAAATAAAATGTGCGCGTATCACCGGCTGGTGCATGCGAAGACGCGGCCTATATAGGAAACAATGCAAGAATCGCAATTTTTTGTGAGGGGTTCTCATTAAGACACGCATTTATCTTGATCATGCGGCCACGACGCCGCTGAGGCCAGAGGCGCGCGCAGCGATGGAAGAGGGCTTTGCGATTTGGGCAAATCCCTCCTCTCCGCATGGCGAAGGGCGCAAGGCGAAGGCCGCGCTGGAGGATGCGCGGGCCCGGATTAAACGTGCGCTAAACTGGGACGGAGAGCTAATCTTCACCAGCGGCGCGAGTGAGGCGCTGTGGATCGCGCTCAATCGCAGCAAGGCTGATCGTAGGATAGTGAGCGCTGTCGAACATGATGCGGTGCTTCGCGCTGCGCCGGATGCGGAAGTGGTCTCTGATGAAACTGCCTTTGGCGATGATGCGATATTGGCCGTTCAGCATGTGAATTCAGAATCCGGCGTTATCAATCCTGTTGCGCAGATGGCCGAGACGGTGAAGCCGGGCGGCACAGTGGTGTTGTCAGATTGCTCTCAAAGTGCGGGCAAAATGACGCTGCCCGACGCGGATATGCTGGTGGTCTCTGCCCATAAATTTGGCGGCCCGATCGGGATCGGCGCGCTGCTGCTGCGCGATTTCAACTTGCTCAATCCCATTGGCGGGCATGAGCGCGGCTATCGCCAAGGGACCGAAAATGTACCCGGTGCGCTGGGCATGGCGGCGGCCTTAGAGGCGGGCGATTGGCAGACCACTGCGGCGCAGCGGCAAGGGTTTGCCCAACAGCTGGGCGAGGGCGTGCTGACGATTGGCGACCAGGCGAATTACATCTTTGCAGTGACCCATCCGACCATGAGCGCGCAGGCTTTGCTAATCCGGCTCGACGCTATGGGTTTTGCAGTGTCGGCGGGCAGCGCATGCTCGTCTGGCACGCTGAAGAAAAGCCGCGTGCTGGATGCGTTTGGCGTCTCCGATGAAGTCGCCGCGCGGACTATTCGGGTTAGCCTGGGTTGGAGCACGACACCGGAAGAATTGAATGCGTTTGCGCAGGCTTGGAGCAGCCTTGCCTAATGAAACCCGCCTGTGCTGAGCTTGTCGAAGCACTGCATTTTTTCTGGTTCGATGGACGAAAAACAAGAACAGCCCTTCGACAAGCTCAGGGCGAGCGGATAGAGGGGGCAAAGCAATGATCTACCTCGATTACCAAGCCACGACCCCGCTCGCGCCCGAGGCGCGCGATGCCATGCTGCGCTGGCTCGATGGGCCGGACGGCACCGGCTTTGGCAATCCGCATTCACCGCATCGTATGGGGCGTCAGGCGGCGGCTGCGATTGAGCTGGCGCGTGACCGGGTTGCGGCTTTGTTTCCCGCAGGCGGCAAAGTGATCTTCACTAGCGGCGCGACCGAGGCGCTCAATCTCGCGATCCGGGGCTCAGGAGGCGATGGTGCGGTGGCTTTCTCCGCGATTGAACATTCCGCCGTTGGCGACACGGCCAAGGCGGCGGGCGCGCATCATTTGCTAAGCGTGGATAATCAGGGTTTGTGCGATCCCTCGCAAGACCTGCCTAAGAACACGCGCATGGTCGCGGTGATGCAGGTCAATAATGAGATCGGCACGGTGCAGCCGACACTGGAATGGCACCGCCGCGCGAAGCAAGCGAACGCGCTGTTTCTGGTCGATGCCGTGCAGGCTTACGGCAAAATCGAGGTGACCGGCGCTGATATGATCGCGATTAGCGCGCATAAGTTTCACGGGCCGAAGGGCGTGGGCGCGTTGTGGGTGCGAGACGGCGTGGAACTCAAAGAAGTGCAGACCGGCGGCGGGCAGGAGCATGGCGTTCGCTCCGGCACTTTGGCTCCGGCTCTGATCGCTGGCATGGGCGCCGCCGCGCATCTGGCAGCGGAGCGTGTGACCGAGGACGCGCAGCATATCGAAACGCTGTGGAACAGAGCTCGCGAGCTGTTTTCCGATTGGACCGTGAACGGCAGCGAAGAGGCGCGCTGGCATGGCAATCTCAATATCCGGGGAGAAGGCTTGGATGTGGCCCGGCTGATGTCCGATTGTCGCACGATCATGTTCAGCGCGGGGTCCGCCTGCGCCAGCGGATCGGGGCGGCCCAGCCATGTGCTCAAAGCCATTGGCCTTGGCGACAAACAGGCGAAATCCTCGATCCGGCTCGGTTTTGGCCGCTATACGACGATGGAGCAGATAGAAGCGGCGGCAGAGGCCATCAATGCGGCCGCCAAGGAGCAGCTGTGATGGGGGTGAAAGTCCACTTTACCGATGCCAAAGGCGCATCTGTTGAGGTCGAGGGTGAGGCGGGCGACAGCCTGCTGAAGGTCGGCCAAGCGCATGGCCTGCCGCTGGAGGGAACGTGCGAGGGACAGATGGCGTGCTCCACCTGCCATGTGATTGTCGCCGCCGAATGGTTTGACCGGCTGGAGCAGGCGAGCGAGGAAGAAGAGGATATGCTCGACTTTGCCGCCGGCGTGCGCCGCACCAGCCGCCTGTCCTGCCAGATTGAGCTCACCGAAGCGCTGGACGGGCTGGCGGTGACCATCCCGTCCGAAGCGCATGATATGTCGGCTTAGGCCTCGCTCGCGGCAGGTGCTTCGCGGCGGGCGTTCTTCCAGAACCGCAGGCGATAGCCAAAGCGGTGCAGCACCCAGCGAAGCGCTAGGAGCAGGAATATAATCGGGAACAGCACGGTCCCAGCCATCATCATAAACGCAATCGTACTGCCGAGTATCGTGCCCAGCGAATTCCAGGCGGCTTCTATTGGTTCGCCAAAGCTGCCGGAAACGGCGCTCACTTCGCCGGCTTCATAGCGGATTGTCATCTCGCTGAATGCGACGCGGGTGCGCATCGTTTCGAGCCAACTGCGGGCCTGATCGATTTCCTGATTGACCTGCGCGACGGCGCGTTCGGCCTCGACGAGTTCGCCGACAGTGCCATTTCGAGAAGCGAGGATTTGCATCAGTCGATCACGTAGCAATTCGCGTGAACGCAGCCGCGCCTCTGTGTCGACGATCTGTTTCGACAAATCCTCGCCGGTCAGCGAGGACGACACCAATTCCCCATCTGCTTCGCCCGTCGTGGTTTCGAGTTTCTTGGCGAAATCGCGCGCTTCTTTGGCAGCGACAGCGATGTGCAGATTTCCGCTAGAGTATTCGTCGCTGTCGCGCGCTTGGTTCATCGAGATCACGCGGCATCCATTGCTGCCCAGCTCTTCGCACATGGCAACATGGGTTTGCTGGACCTTTCTGATGCTATCGAGTGGAAGATCAAAACCAAGCCGATAGGTGTAGGCGATTTGTGGTTCGTCGACCGGTATATCCGCGCTTTCGGGTGCAGATGGTGATGATACTGCCTCGGCTGCGACGTCCGCCTCGGCCAAAGCAAAGTCTGAGCTTGCGCTCATTTCTTGGGTGGCCTCACTGCAGGCGGCGAGGGCAAAGACGCTGATCGTTGCCACCAATGTTACGCTTATCTTCCTACCAAACTTCATGATCACTCTCCTGAAAAAGAGGCGAATTGGGGCGGGGTGCCTCATTTGCGCCTAATTTTCGCCATAATTGTGCCACATTTTAGTTTCGTTGCAAGCCCCTTCTTTTTCTGAGCATCACGCGCTGCTCCTTCTGGCGAGGTGCGAAAGGCGGTGTTAAGGGGGCGGCCAAGGTCACTGTTTCCTTGCCTTAATCACCGTTGGAGTATCCGAAATGACGCTGCGAGAGCGCGCCCAGAACTTGGTCGAATCCGGCTCTTTTGAGCGCGTTATCATTGCCGTCATCGTGATCAATGCGATCGGTTTGGGGATGGAGACCTCGCCCTGGGTCATGTCGAATGTGGGCGGGGTCGTGCAGATGCTCGACACGATCGCGCTGACAATTTTCGTGATTGAATTGCTGATCAAGCTGTTTGCCTACCGCTTTGCCTTTTTCAAAAACGGCTGGAACATCTTTGATCTGGTGATCGTCAGCGTCGCGCTCGTGCCCGCGAGCCAGCAATTCTCTGTTCTGCGGGCGCTGCGCATCCTGCGGGCGCTGCGCCTGATTTCGGTCGTGCCCAGCATGCGGCGCGTCATCGTCGGCCTGTTTAAGGCGATCCCCAGCATCGGCACGGTGATCGTCATGCTGCTGCTGCTGTTCTACATCAGCGCGGTGATGGCGACGAAGCTGTTCGGCGAGAGCTTCCCGGAATGGTTCGGGACGCTTGGCGCCTCGCTTTATTCGCTGTTCCAGATCATGACTCTGGAAAGCTGGTCGATGGGCATCGTGCGCCCGGTGATGGAGGAATACCCTTACGCCTGGGCGTTCTTCGTGCCGTTCATTTTGATGACGAGCTTCATTGTCCTCAACCTGTTCATTGGTGTGATTGTGAACGCCATGTCAGAGGCGACAGAAGAAGACGCGCACGGCGAACGCGAGGAAATCCTGATCCAATTGCGCGCTTTGCGAGAAGACATGGCGGCGCTGAGGGACGGCAGCAAACAATGAAGTCAAGCCCGCTTCCGGCAAGCTCGAGCTTTGGGTTTAAGGTGAGCTTTTTTGGGGGTAGGGGACCAACAACTAATTAGTTTCCGCCCCTCCCGACGGCCCAGCAGATCAAATACGATTGGACGTGGCCTAGGCTGTCTCGCCGGCGGTCAAAATGTTGGTTTTTGGCTTAATTGGTCGGGCACCTATTGCCCTTCAGCTGTCCGAGTTTGTTCTTGTTCGTAACGGACCAACCGCTTTCGCGTCGCTTCGCGATAGCTTTCCACTGTGTCATCGTCGAAGTGCGGCGGAAAGGCGATTTCTTCAATGGGAAGCCCCATACGTGCCAGAGCAAAGCACCATTCTCTTCGCTGCTTCCATTCGGACGTGAGCGGTGATCCGCTCATGCCAGAAAGCTGGTTAATGCGCGGAATTGCGGCTTTTGCTTTTGGCCCCATCTCTTGTAACGCGGTAGCCATTAACCGGGAGGTCCATTGGCGCTTATTGCTAGGTTCTAAAAGACCGCCCTCTATCACTTGGAGCATTTGCGGAACGGCTGACTCACCCTGGTCGACCAACCGAATAAGAAATGGAGTGAATTCGAAGGTTTCGCGATAATTTTCCCACATATACTGCTCCTGCTCGGTAGGCGTTGCAAAGGTGCCCTGCGGCATCTTGTTGAGCAGTTCAACAAAAGCCGACCGTGCCTTGGAATCCTGTTCCTCGATCGCTCGTTGCACTAACCCGGTGCGTAGCGGTGTGAGATCGGTCTTGCCGCGCAGCGCGCCCAAAAGCCGATCGCGTGAGATGGGGAAGCGATCATCTTCTAGAAGCGCGCCGACCAAAGTCAGCTCACCTTGCGGCAAGCCATTGCTGTTCGCCGCCAGCCATAAGTCGCCCAACGCCAATTGCTCAGCGTTCGCTTGCGGATTGGCGAGTGTGGCGATGACCTTTTCGCGCAAATCTTGTCCGGCTTGATCGTCAATCTCAGGCGCTTGAAGGCGGACCAATTCGATAAGGGATTTAAGCGCCTTGAACGTATCAAGCCGCCCGCCTTCACGCTTGACTTGTTTGGCGAGACGAAAGCGTCGGCCTGAAAAGCCGTCCGCCGCGCTACCCCCTATAAACTCCAGGAAGAAGAAGGGGGCGGGCACCCAATGCTCGGTGACGCCGGTGCGCCCCACCAGATCGCCTCGGTGGTCGTGAATCTCGATATGCAGGAAACGCGGGTCTTCATAAGGGCGCGGCTTATCGATGAAGGCGATGGTGAAGTCCGCCGCATCGTCGGGACTGGCCGGGGCTGCCATCAGCGGTTCCTCACCAGTCATGCGCTGCGCCCACTGGGCGTCAAGCTTCTCTTCCCGCATTTTCAGCTGCTCCCAGCCTTCGCTGAAGCCATCCTTCGTGTTGGCCCGCGGGAAATGCTTGAGGATTGGCGAAGCTTTGAGAGGCTCGGACCGCACACCGGGCTGATCTTGGCCAAGGCGATAAACGACCGCGACCGGTTCTTCGTCTTTCGTCTGCGTCACATCGATCACCGCCGCGACGTCCGGTTGGTCAAGGATAGCCAAGCACAAAGCGTTGCAGCCCTCGCGTCCGGCGTTTTCGTGGAAGGGGGTATTGTAGCCCTCAACCTTCACGACCCCGCTGAGGCGAAAACCTTCGGGCGTAGGAGCAGCGGGTCTCACTGCGGCTTCGAACCGGGCAACCTCGCTGCGATGGAATGGCTGCATCACCACCCAACCGATCACGCCCGAGGCGACGAGCGAGAATAGCGTTGTAGTCACACTTGGCTCAAACGGCAGTAAGGTGCGGATAAGCAAGGCGAGCGCGAGATAGCAGAAGACAGTCGGCGCGAGGCTGAGGATCAGCCCGGGTACAAGCAGAAGGAAAAAGCCCATGATAACAAGGCCAGGCATCAGCCAGGCAAGCACGCCCAGAATGCCGCTAACAATCACCGCTGTTTTCAACATGGTCTCTCGGGCCTCTCGTGAGCTCAGTGCTATGCGCTCACCTAGGTAGCTAACCCCAAAAGAGAAAAGAATCGTAAAGTCTTACACCCCTCGATGAGGCGTTTGGGTGAAGCGGAGCACGAGGCCGTATAGGCCAATGGATCTGAACCTCATGTCTACTCTTGGATCGCAAGCTGAAAGTCCGCTTTTTGCGCCCATTCCTGTGGAAACCCCTCTCCCACGGCGCGGACTTGCTTGCTAAGTCGTTGAGCGATGGCTGACACCAAAGACACGACCACCGGCGATCTGCCCGAAGATCCGTTTGATGCAATCGTCGATGCGCCGTTCGATAGCGCGCTCGAGGAACGCTATCTTGTATATGCTCTCTCGACGATTACGGCGCGGTCTTTGCCGGATCTGCGCGATGGCTTGAAGCCGGTTCATCGCCGCCTGCTGTGGACCATGCGCCAGCTAAAGCTTGACCCAAGCAATACGTTCAAGAAATCCGCCCGCGTTGTGGGCGAGGTAATCGGTAAATATCACCCGCATGGCGATACCGCCGCTTACGATGCGATGGTGCGGCTCGCGCAGGATTTCTCGCTGCGCTATCCGCTGGTCGAGGGGCAGGGGAACTTCGGCAATGTCGATGGCGATAATGCTGCCGCCTATCGTTACACCGAGGCGCGCCTGACCAAGACCGCGATGCAATTGATGCAGGGTCTGGACGAGGGCACGGTCGATTTCATTCCGACCTACAATGGTGAGGAAGAAGAGCCGGAATTGATGCCCGGCCTGTTTCCCAATCTGCTGGCCAATGGGGCGAGCGGGATTGCGGTGGGCATGGCGACCAATATCCCATCGCACAATGTCGCCGAAGTGATTGATGCCACGCTGGAGCTGATCGACAATCCGCATGTCGAGCACGAGCGGCTGATGGAGCTGTTCCAGGGGCCAGACTTTGCAACTGGCGGGCAAGTGGTCGACAGCCGTGAGGCAATCAGCGAGGCCTATGCAACGGGGCGCGGCAGCTTCCGCCTGCGCGGCCGGTTCTTTGCCGAAGAGGCGGAGAAGGCCGAAGACCGCGATGCCGGGATTGAGCGGCTGGGCGGCGGGCAATGGCAGCTGGTCATTTCAGAAATTCCGTATCAGGTCGCCAAGGGCAAGCTGATCGAACAGATCGCTCAGGCGATAGCGGACAAGAAGCTGCCGATCCTTGAGGATGTGCGCGATGAAAGTGACGAGCAAATCCGCATCGTCCTCGTCCCGCGCAGCCGCAATGTGGACCCGGAGCTGCTTAAGGAATCGCTGTTTAAGCTGACCGATCTTGAGACCCGCTTTGGCCTCAATCTGAACGTGCTCGACGCCACCCGCACCCCGATGGTGATGGGCCTTAAAGAGCTGCTGGAAAATTGGACGCGGGCGCAGATCGATATCTTGCAGCGCCGCGCGCAGCACCGGCTGGATAAGATCGCCGCCCGGTTGGAGCTGGTCGAAGGTTATATCACCGCCTTCCTCAATCTCGACCGCGTAATCGAGATTATCCGGACCGAGGACGAGCCCAAGCCGGTGATGATCGCGGAGTTCAAGCTCAATGATCGTCAGGCCGAGGCAATCCTCAACATGCGTCTGCGGTCCTTGCGCAAGCTGGAGGAAATGCAGCTGCGCGATGAAAAGACTGCGCTGCTTGAGGAGCAAGATGGGCTTGAGAAATTGCTCGCATCGCCAGCGCGTCAGCGGACCCTGCTGAAGAAAGACCTACGCGCGCTGCGCAAGGAATATGGCGAGGACACGCCGCTCGGCAAACGCCGCACGCGGATCGAAGAAGCGGCCCCGGCGGTCGAGTTTTCGATGGATGCGATGATCGAGAAAGAGCCGGTGACGATCATCCTGTCGCAAAAGGGCTGGATCCGCGCTGCCAAGGGCCATGTCGATCTGGCGCAAGAGTTCAAATATAAGGAAGGCGATGCGCTCGCCTATATCTTGCATGCGCAGACGACCGATAAATTGCTGATCGCGGCGGAAAACGGGCGGTTCTACACGCTGGGCTGTGACAAATTGCCAGGCGCGCGCGGCTTTGGCGAGCCGGTGCGCACGATGATCGATTTGGAATCGGACACGAATATCGCGAAAATGCTGGTGCATAAGGAAGGCGGCCGTCTTCTGCTCGCCTCCAGCATCGGCAAGGGCTTTGTTGCGGAAACCTCTGAGCTGCTCGCTGAGACCAAGAAGGGCAAGCAGGTCGTGAACCTGAAGGGCAATGCGCAGCTGCAAGTGATGCGGGAAATCGCGCCGGAGCATGATCACGTTGCCTGCGTCGGCGACAATCGCAAGCTGGTTGTCTTCAATCTAGAAGAAATGCCAGTAATGGCGCGCGGACAGGGCGTGATGCTTCAGCGGTACCGCGACGGCGGGTTGTCTGATGCGATCACCTTTGTACTGGGCGAAGGCCTAAGCTGGCAGATGGGCGGATCGGGCGAGCGGACCCGGACTGAGACGGATATCCACCTATGGAAGGTCGCGCGCGGCGGGGCCGGGCGGATGCCACCGCAGGGCTTCCCGAAGAGCAATAATTTCGGGGGTTAGGGGGGGCACTCTCTCAAACCCGTTCGCCCTGAGCTGGTGGCGCTAGGCGCCGTCTTCGACTCCGAAGGGCTGCACTTCTTCTTCCAGCGGCACGAATGAAAAGAGCAGTGCTTCGACAAGCTCAGCACGAGCGGGTTCTAGTTCAATCGCCTAGTGTCTCGCTGAGCAATGCGAGTATACGTTCGCGGCTTGGGAAACCTTCCTCGACCCAGCGCGCCTCAACGGTCTGCAACAACCGCGCAACCTCCGGGCCAGCCTGCACGCCGCGCGCGACAATCTCTCCGCCTTTGAGCGGGAATTGCGGCCGCTCCCAATCTTTCACCGCGCTTGCATCCTGGCCTAGCAACAGCAGTCGGTCGGCTGCGCCTTGCGCGCCTTCATAATAGGCGAGCGCGAGCGGGTTCGTGCCATCATCTTGACTGCGTTCCGCCGCGCAGATCAGGCGCGCGCGCTGAGCCCGCGACAATCGCAGCCGTGCCGCCATTGCTTCAGAAACCTCACGAATGGGCGGCAGCAGAGCGGCCAAACGCCGCAGCGGATCGGGCGCAAAACCTTGTGCGGTTTCCGCCGCGATCAGATTCTGGAGCGCTGCAAGATGCGCTTTGCAAGCCTCTGGCAGGATCACGCCCAGCACGCCCTTTGCGTGCATGCGCGCGGTGGTCGGGTGCGGATCGGGCAGGGCAAGAATGCCGAGCAATTCGCCCGAAACCCGCTCCCGGCTGAGGCCCTTGAGCGTCCCGGCCAGCTCTTCGCAGGCTTCCTCGGCTTCGGCATTCAAGTCCGCGCCAAAGCGTGCCTGAAACCGGTAATAGCGCAGTATCCGCAAGTGATCCTCGCGAATGCGGGTGCGGGCATCGCCAATAAAACGCACGCGCCGCGCGGCGAGATCATCCAGCCCGCCAAAATAGTCGGAAATTTCCAGTGTCTCGGGATGCGCGAACAGCGCGTTGATCGTGAAATCGCGCCGGGCGGCGTCCTCCTGCCATTCCTGCGCAAAGGCGATGGTTGCGCGCCTGCCGTCGGTGGCGACATCGCGGCGCAGGGTCGTGACCTCCACCGGTCCACCCTCAAGCACGGCGGTGATGGTGCCATGGTCCAGCCCGGTGGGAACCGTGCGAATGCCCGCCTCGCGGCAGCGGTCAATCACCACGTCCGGCGTCAGCTTGGTCGCGCAATCGACATCGTGGACGGCCATGCCGATCAGAGTGTCGCGCACCGCCCCGCCGACCCAGCGAATATTGTCTGCGCCTAGCGCCTCTGTCAGCGCGCGCAAATCGGCGCGCTTGGGCCAGTCTGCTGCGGCGAGATCAGGCACCGCTCACCAGCCTTTCAGGCGCAATCCGCCGCGACAGATTGGCGATGATTGCTGCCGTCACACCCCAAATGCGAAAGCCCTCGTAACGCATTTCCAGATAATGACGCATTTGCCCGCGCCAGAAAACCTCATGGCTTTCCCAATTCTCCTCCTCCAGCAAAGTCGCAAGTGGCACCTCGAACCATGCCTCGACCTCTGCCGGGCTGGGGGTCAGTTCTAGGTCAGGCGGCACCACAGCGAGCACCGGGGTCACATTGAAGCCCGTGCCGGTTTGATAGCAATCGGTTTCCCCGATAACCTGCACATCGGCGGGATCAATCGCGAGCTCTTCCTGCGCCTCTCGCAGGGCGGCGGTGATCGCGTCTTCGCCGGGGTCTAGCTTGCCGCCTGGAAAGGCGACTTGGCCGGGGTGATCGCGCATATCCTGCGGGCGCTGGGTTAGGATGACGCCCGGTTCAGCCCGGTCGGTTACCGCGATCAGAACGGCCGCCTCTGCTGTGCGACCGCCTTCCAAAAAGCTCTTATCGCTCAGCAGGTCGGTGATTTCGTGCCGGTGCCCGTCTTCGTAAAGGCGGCTGAGATGAGCGAAGAGCGAGCTCATATTGGCGGGCGCCTCAGGGCAGAAGCGAGAAGGTCTCGCCCCCGCTTGAAACGGTCCAGTCATCGCCGTTCGCAATCGCGATTTCAGCGAGCTGCGCATAGGTAGAGCGGTTGAGGCGCGCTTCGCAGCCGCGCCGCACGTGCAGATAAATCGCGGGGGTTTCTGCATCGCCCGCTGCGCGCAAGGTATGCTCCGGCCCGGCAATCACCAGCTCATCGGTGTTCAGGAAAAAGGCGAGCCCGCCCTCACGCTGAGCGCAGTCGGTTGCGATAAAGGCCGCGTCCTCCACCTCAATGCTGAGCTTCTCAAACGGGCTGACCAGGAAATGCTCACCCGATGCATCGCGCGTTAGCAGGCCAGAGAAGGCTCTCACCATAGCCTCGCGCCGGATCGGATCGCCATCGTGAAACCATGTTCCATCGGCGGCAATACGCATGCGGCTGTCGCCCATTTTAGTCGGGGCCCACCCTTCAACCGGGGGCAATTTGCGCGCCGCAACTTGCTCAGCAATCTGGGCCAGCGTCAGGTCGGCGAGATAAGGGGGTGGTTCGTAAGGCATTTACAGCGTCAGCGATGCCAGATGTCGATCACTTCGCCAAGTCTGAGCTGTTACTTGCCGTCTCAAAAGAACCCCATGGACCAAGGTTGCCCTTGGCAGGAAGCACCGCCGGATTGTCACAGCGCACCAGCAGCCGAGCCGGATCATTCGGGCCGGGCGCGCGCCACCCGGCGGTAGGCTCGGCGCTAAACCCAAAGAAGCGGCCATAATATTCCGGATCGCCGATCATCACTTGCGGCAGCGCGGGGGCATTGCCGCCCATATTGGCGATCGCCTCCAGGCTGGCGAGCATCAGTGCCTTGCCATAGCCCTCGCGCTGATGCTCTGGCAGCACGGCAACCGGGCCAATCATCAGCAGCGGATAATTGCGCCCATCGGGATCGGTCAGCGCGACCGGCCACACCTGGATCGTGCCGACCAGCAGGTCATCCTCGTCGAGCGCGGCGAAGCTGAGGCCTTCCAGCCATTCAACGCCTTCGCGAATCCGGTACGCGGTGCGCGCATGGCGATCTGGGCCAAAGGCACGGTCGAGCAATTGCTCGATCATCGCGGCTTCAACCGCGGCAAGAGGGATCAGTGTTGCCATCGTGCCGGGCGCTTAGGCGGTTTTTATCAGACCCTCAAGCGCCGGGCGCGAGCCATCCGGCTCGCTTGGCTTTCCTCGCTCACGCGATCAAAGATCGCATCGCTGCGGGCGGCCGTGCGGCCTTGCGGTCGCTGCGCGACCGATCAGCCTTCCCAGTACGCGGTCTGCTCTTTTACTTCGGCGAAACCTTGAGCAGCTTGCCGCCTTCGCCGTCTTCGATCAGCCAGATGTTGCCATCCGGGCCTTGCTCAATTCCGCGAATGCGCGCGTCGAACGTGTGGCGCGCAACTTCGGTGGCGGTGTCGCCGTCAATCTCGACATGCACAATGCCTTGTGCGGCGAGGCCTACCATCAACGGATCGCCCTTCCACGCTGGGAATGCATCGCCGGTGTAGAACAGGAAATCACCCGGCGCGATCACAGGGGTCCAGCCAATCGCTGCGGTTTGAAATTCTGGACGGGTCGAGTGGTTCGGGATCGGGTCGCCATTGTAATGCTCGCCGTCGGAAACCGTTGGCCAGCCATAATTGGTGCCGCGGGTGACCTTGTTAAATTCATCGCCGCCTGCTGGCCCATGCTCCAGATCCCACAATTGGCCGTCTGGATCGAACGCCAGGCCCAGGACATTGCGGTGGCCGTACGACCAGATTTCTGAGGTGATGCCGCCTTCTTCAGCAAAAGGGTTGCCCTCTGCTGGCGTACCATCGAGGTTGAGGCGCACGACCGTGCCCAGATTGTTGGTGTTGTCCTGCGCAGGCTCCAGCTCTTGGCGGTCGCCGCTTGATACGAACAGATATTGCTCATCAGGAGAAACGGCGATGCGGTGCGAATAATGCCCGCGCTTCCCGGTCTTGGGCGCTTGGCGCCAGATCACGTCTAGGCCCGAAACTGCGCAGGCCTCTGCCTCGCAAGACAATGTGCCGCGGCCCAATACTGCACCGCGCGTGTCGCCGTCGCCAGCCTCCGCCCAGCTGAGATAGATCGTGCGCTCAGACAGGTCTTCGCCAGCTTCCGATGGCAGGAAGGCAATATCGCCAAGGCCTCCTTGGCCGCCATAATCGACATTGGGCATGCCGGTGACTTCCATCACGGTGCCGCTGGCTGTGTCGACCGCGCGCATGGTGCCGGGTTTCTCAGTCAGAAAGATCATGTCCGTGCCGGGTGCAAAAGCCACCGCCCAGGGTTCGTTGAACTCACCCATCGGCTCCACACTGTAGCTGACATTGGTGGGATCGGCCGCGCCTTCAGCGGCGGTCTCGTCCACGGAATTTGCATTGCCGCAGCTTGCGAGCGCGAATGCGGGGAGGGATAGGGCGAATGCGAGCTTGGAAAATTTCATCATGGTCTCTGGAACTCCCAAAACAGAATTTGGTGCCCCGGATTTTTCGAAATCGGGGGTCATAATTGGTGTCGATGAGGCGGGACGGGGCCCGCTGGCTGGCCCGGTAGTGGCGGGAGCCGTCGTTTTGTGCAAGTCGCCGCCTGAAGGTTTGGCGGATTCCAAGGCACTTTCGCCGAAAAAACGCGCACGGCTCGATCTGGAAATCCGCGAGAGCTGCGCCTGGGCTGTGGGCGTGATTGAGCCGCCGCAGATTGATGAAATCAATATCTTGCAAGCGACCTTTCAGGCGATGACGGATGCGACCGCGCGGCTGTGCGCAGCATTGGCGGAGCGCGGGATTGAGACCATCACCGAGGTCATCATCGATGGCAATATGACGCCGGCGGGCCGGCGCGATGGCTGGCGCTGGCCCGCGCGCTCTATCGTCGGCGGCGACGGGATTGAGCCCGCGATATCGGCTGCGTCCATCGTTGCTAAGGAATGGCGCGACCGGATCATGATTGAGGCGGCGCAGAAATATCCTGAATATGGCTGGGAGCGGAACAAGGGCTATGGCTCGGCTGCGCATATGGAGGCGCTGCGTAAACACGGGCCCACGCCGCTGCACCGCTACAGTTTTGCACCTGTTGCTCAGGCGTCTTTGCTTTGAGCGCGCCGTTACGCGCGCCGTAGCCACCCGCGCCCTCCACCCTTCCGCCCGGAACAGTTTCGGATACGATCCGGGTGGAAGGGTGGAGGGCGCGGGTGGCTACGGTGAACGAGACATAAACTCTATTCGCTTTTAAGTTTCCTGTGGTTCGCTTAAGCGCCGCGCATGTTGAACGCGATTCTCTTGAGCCTTGCGGGCCTGGTTGGCCTGGCGATTGGCGGCGAACTGTTGGTGCGCGGTGCGGTGGGCATTGCGCAAAAGCTGGGTATTTCCACTCTGGTCACCGGTTTGGTGATCGTTGGCTTTGCCACCAGCATGCCGGAAATGGTCGCCAGCGTTCAGGCCGCGCTCGAAGGATCGCCGGGCATTGCTTGGGGCAATATCGTTGGCTCCAACCTCGCAAACACTTTGCTGATCCTGGGCGCGACGGCGCTAGTGATGCCGATTGCGCTGACCGGGGGCGGGCGGCGCGATGCCGTGGTCGCTCTGATCGCGACAATTGGCCTCGCGGCCTTGGCCTATTCTCAGCTGGGTGCGCGCTGGATTGGCGGCGCACTGCTGGTTGGCATCGTCAGTTATATCGTCTGGCGCTATTTCTTTCCGGGTGCAGCGCAGGAAGACGATGATGACGATGACGCGCCAGAGAACGGCTATGTCGCCTCGGCTCTGTTCGCTGTGGGCCTCGCGGTCTTGGTGTTCAGCGGCCAGATATTGGTGACCGGCGCGATTGATCTGGCAACCCTGTTTGGGGTCAGTGAGACCGCGATTGGCCTCACCGTGGTCGCCTTTGGCACCTCGCTGCCTGAACTCGCGGCATCCGTTGCGGCGGCTTTGCGCGGCAAGCCGGGCCTGGCGATTGGCAATGTCGTTGGCTCAAACATCTACAACATTCTGCTGATCGGCGGCGTCACTATGGGGATCGCCCCATTTGCCCTGCCGGAGAATTTGCTGGGCGTTCAAATGGGCCTGCTGATCGCCAGCGCGGTCGCATTGCTCGGCCTGCTCTGGTTTGCAAAATCGATCGGGCGGTCCATGGGCCTCGTTCTGCTCGCCGCGTTCCTCGGCAATGTCGTGTTCGTGTTCATGTGAGTTAGTTTGGCCGCAAAGACAGGTTTTGAGTCTTTCGCGCCACACCCCCTCTATTTCGGCCCCCTGCCGCCGCGCGAGACTCCATATCTTGTGGGGCCTTGTTTCGTTCCGCGTGTGAACTTGCGCCGCTAACTGCTTGTTAACCATAAAAGCCGATCAAGTTTGTCTTGACGTGGAGTCCGCTTGGACTCACCCTGTGGATAACTTTGCGCGGTTAGACGCGGTTCGGGGAAATATGATGGGTGTGATGGAAACCGCAAAACTGCGGGCAGGGACAGTAATTGCAAAAACGCCAAAGCAGGCGGGCAGAGCGAAGGCTGCGCCTGCTGCTGACGTGCCGGTTGGCCAGATCCTGTCTGGTGATTGTGTTGAGGCCATGCGCTCGCTGCCCGACAACAGCGTCGATTGCGTGTTCGCCGATCCGCCTTACAATCTGCAATTGGGCGGCGATCTCAACCGCCCGGATGGCAGCCAGGTCGATGCCGTCACCGATCACTGGGACCAATTCGACAGCTTCCAACTGTATGACAAATTCACCCGCGACTGGCTGACCGAGGCGCGCCGCGTACTGAAACCGGACGGCGCCCTATGGGTCATCGGCAGCTATCACAACATCTTCCGCGTCGGCTCAATCCTGCAGGATCTCGGCTTTTGGATCCTCAATGATATCGTCTGGCGCA
This sequence comes from Erythrobacter sp. S249, assembly GCF_057364975.1. Lineage (NCBI taxonomy): Bacteria > Pseudomonadati > Pseudomonadota > Alphaproteobacteria > Sphingomonadales > Erythrobacteraceae > Erythrobacter > Erythrobacter sp. S249. Next base: position 2,711,214 of record NZ_CP200287.1, read on the forward strand.
AGACCAATCCGATGCCGAATTTCAAAGGCACACGGTTCACCAATGCGCATGAGACCCTGATCTGGGCGAGCATGGGCGAAAAGGCCCGTTATCAATTCAATTACCGCGCGATGAAGACGCTCAATGACGAGCTGCAAATGCGCAGCGATTGGGTGATGCCGATCTGCGCCGGGCAGGAGCGGCTGAAAGAAAACGGCAAGAAAGCCCATCCAACGCAAAAGCCCGAGGCGCTGCTTTACCGCGTGCTGCTGGCCACCACGGAAAAGGGCGACGTCGTGCTCGACCCATTCTTTGGCACGGGCACCACCGGCGCGGTGGCAAAGCGCCTTGGCCGCCAATGGATCGGCTGCGAACGTGAGGATTTCTACCGCGGCGTTGCGATGAAGCGGATCGAGAAAGAACTGCCGCTGGATGAAAGCGTGATTGAGACCATGCAAAGCAAGAAGGCCGCGCCGCGCGTTGCCTTCGGGACTTTGGTGGAGAATGGCTACATCAAGCCGGGTACAAAGGTGTTCGACAAGAAACGCCGCTGGATCGCAACAGTGCGCGCCGATGGCTCGCTGGAACTCGACGGCGCGAAGGGCAAGCAGATCGGTTCGATCCACGGACTAGGCAAAGACCTGCAAGAGGCCCCCAGCTGCAACGGCTGGACCTTCTGGTACTTCGATGACGGCGCCGATGTGAATCCAATCGACGCAGCCAGGCAACGCTTCTTGCTGGCCAACGAAGACTAGGTCTTTGCAGCCGAGCGGGCTACGTTCTACGGCGAGCTAATGTGTAGCTCAAATTTGCGAAGAGCTCCGTGTGTCTGAAAACTACCGCCAGAAGCTGCTCAACTGGTTTTGCACCATGCTGCTATTGCTTCTGGTGTGCACTCTGTCGTTCGGAATTAGCTGGCGCATGATAATGATCTACGCTGGCTTGGTTGGCGACGACTGGCCGTTAGACGCTTTTGCCGGCCCTTTGGGAGAGGCTTTTCGTCCCTATTTCCGATTCTTTCCACTTCTCGCGGTTTGGCATTTCTTCGATTTGATCGAGAGCGATAACAATCCGAGCCGCTGGAGGGGGTGGTTTGCCGGATATCGCAGCCTTTTTTCTTACTGATTCCGGCCAGTCCATTTGCGGTGTTGAGCGCGATTGATGGACATGTCCTAAGGATTTGTAGCAATCCTATAGTTTCCGATGAGTTTGTCTTCTGGGACCATTGTGAACCGTCGTCTTTCGTGACGTTCCTCCTCTACTTATTGTTCGCTCCCTTGATGCTGGTGGCGTGCGTCAGCAAAGCGATCACAGCTATCCTCTCGCACCGTCGCCCAAAGCCGCCTGCATGAATCCAATCGACGCAGCCAGGCAACGCTTCTTGCTGGCCAACGAAGACTAGAGGCAGCTCGCCGCAAGGCACCAGATTTCCGCAGCTTAGGTTCATGTTTCCAGCGCGATTTTGCGTGTTCGGGGGCGCAACCTAATTCGAGGAAATCATGACAAAGTCCTTCAAATATATCGCTTTTGCCGGTGCGGCGTTTGGCGCACTTGCGGTTCCCTCTGCGGCTTTGGCCGAGGGGCCTTATGTTGGCGTTAGCGGCGGGATCAGCCTGCCCAGTGACAGCCAAAACTCAGGAGAATTTGATGCCGATGTTGCGGCAACTGCTGATTTTGACGCGATTGCTGCGGAAACCCCGCTGGAATGGAATTCCCAATTCGATAATGGCCTCGCGCTAAGCGGGCAGGTTGGATACGCCTTTGCCAATGGCTTCCGCGTGGAGCTGGAAGGGGCCTATTCCGAATATGACGTATCGGGCCATTCGGGCCTGAGCGTCGGCGGCGCGGATATTGACGGCGTTGATGTAGTCGTGCTGACCCGCGGCGCGGCCGATGCGGCAAACCCCACCGTTGGCGCAGTGATCGCCGATGGCCAGGGCGATGTCAGCAATTTCGGCGTCTTCGGTAATGTCTTTTACGACATCAACACCGGCGGCTCTTTCAAGCCGTATGTTGGCGCAGGCCTCGGTTACCAATGGGTCGATGCAGAGTTCTCGCCATCGGGCGTCGACGTTGCCAATGATGACGATGGCGGCTTTGCCTATCAGCTGATGGCGGGCGCGAGCTTTGCGCTTTCACCGCGCGCCGAGGTGTTTGGCCAATACACTTACCGCGCCACTACCGAAGACAGCGAAGTTGAGCTGAACCTTCTTCCTGCAACGCTCGGGATCGAGTCAGAGCAATCGATCGTCTCTGCCGGTGTGAGGTTTAAGTTCGGCGGCGAATAATCGCTAAACATCCTCGGGAAAGGGGCCGTGCCAGCAGGCATGGCCCCTTTTTTGTGCGCGGAGACAATTGAGGCCTTTGCGCTGGCTGATTTGCGTCCTAACCCTGATGGCTATGAGTGAGAGCATCTATATCTGCCCGATCGGCTTTGCGCCGGGTCCCCAGCACAATGATGGGGCCGCGATCCAGCTGGCTGGCTCGATGGTCTACGCGAGCCGCTTTGCCTGCGTGGTGCGCCAGGACGGCGCAGTCACAGCGCGGCATCTGTTCGGCGTGCGTGAGGCGGAGGATGCCTTTGCTAAGCTCGGCGGCGAGCTGGAAGCTGAGGCGCGCGGGCAATGGGCCAACCTGCAAAAGGTCCATGCGCCGCTAGAGCTGGGCGAGCGCATCATTCGCTTTGATCAGCCGCAGGTGATGGGCATTCTCAACGTGACGCCTGACAGTTTTTCTGATGGCGGCGACTTTCTGGAAAAGCCGGATGTGGGCCGCGCTCATGCCTCCGCTATGTTGGAGGCGGGCGCGAGCATCATCGATATTGGCGGGGAAAGCACCCGCCCAGGTGCCGCCGCGACGTGGGAGGGGGACGAGAAAGACCGCGTCCTGCCGGCGGTGGAATATTGCGCCAGTATGGGTGCAGCGATTACCGTAGATACACGCAGAGCAGGCGTGCTGGAGGCGGCGCTGGCCGCTGGCGCACATGCTGCCAACGACGTCTCGGCCATGCGCTATGACCCGCGCACCGCCGAATTGGTCGCGAATGCGCTATGCCCAGTGATCCTGATGCATGCGCCGGGCAGCGGCGAGGATTTGCACGAGGGCGGCGATTACAAAGACGTCGTCTTTGACGTGTTTGATTTCCTCAAAGAGGTCCGCTCCAACGCGATCGCGGCGGGTATTGCAGAGGATAAGATCATCCTCGATCCCGGCATCGGCTTTGGCAAAAGCCTGGCGGAAAACCTCGCATTGCTGAACGCGCTGCCATTGTTCCATGCGCTGGGGTCTCCGATCCTTCTGGGTGTCAGCCGCAAGCGGATGATCGGGGCCTTGTCGAACGAAGCAGGTGCGCATGAGCGGCTTGGCGGATCATTGGCGCTGGCGACGCTCGGCATGAATGCGGGCGTGCATATCCTCCGCGTGCATGATGTCGCTGAGACGGTTCAGGCGCGCAACGTCTGGCGCGGAATGCGCGATGCGGCGCTGACGGATTTTGAGCATTTGCCGCCGCTTTAGGTTGTCTGCGACAGCTTCGAAAATTTGCCAGTCGTGAAATAAAACAAGCGGGTCTGTGTAACCACTCGGGCGAGGGGCGCGAAAGGAGAGGCACCCCCTATCGAAAATTGGACCCCGCAAATGATCTTTTCCAGCACCCCTCGCACTCTTGCAATTTTGCTCGCTCTTCCAGCGATGGCTTTCGCCGCGCCAGCCGCCGCTCAGTCGGATGACTTCACCCCGGAAGGCGGCGTTTACGTATCGCTGCAAGCGGGCGTGACCTCGCCCAGCGATGAAACCTTCGACGGTGTTCAAGACCCACAAGGCGCATCACCCGGTGTGGCCGGCGCGCCTGCCAGCGTGGACGTGCAGTCGGACGAAGGCTTCGTTGGTACGGTTGCTGTTGGCTACCGCATTCCTAAGCGCGTTTTCGGCCTGTTCCAGCCGAGCGTTGAAGTGGAATATTCCTATGCCAACGCCGATGTGAGCGGCGGCAGCTTTAACGGCGGTGATCAGATTTTTGGCGGCGACACAGAGATCAACACCTTCTCGATCAATTATCAATCCGACATTCGCTGGTCAGATGATCAGAAGGTTATCCCGTTTTGGGGCGGCGGCATCGGCGTTGCAGAGGTTGATGCCAATGCAACCTACTTCCCCAACAATGGCGTCGCGACCGCGCCAACCTTTGCTGTGACCGGTTCAGACACGGGCCTCTCGCTGCAAAGCAATCTCGGCGTTCAGTTCGTCCTTACCGACAATGTCGAGCTTCAGACCCGCCTGCGTTACCAGCGCGTATCAGGCCTAGATTTTGAGCGTACGTTTGTCGGTGGCGGCGCGAACGATTTTAACTCTGATGTCAGTGGCCGCTTTGAAACCGTCAGCCTGTTAGCAGGCATCCGCTACCGTTTCTGAGTGATCACGCTGGACCGATTGCCAGCGATCTGAACCAATGAAATCCCCCTTTGGCCCCGAGCCAGAGGGGGATTTTGTTTGCGTGTCATAGAAAGGTCATGGCAAGCGCTCATCTGACGATTCAGATTGCCTTTTGGAGCTTACCTATGCGCGTTTTCTCGCCTCTCATCGCCGGATTGCTTGTTTCTGTGGCTTCGCCCGCTCTGGCTGATGACCATGGCCATTCAGAGGGCGCAAACGAAGTCGCGCTGAGCGCGGACGAGCTGCTTGCCCCGTATTACGCGAAGCTTCAGGCGCAGATCGACCTGCCGGTTGCGCCCGACAATGTGCAGCTGTTGCCTGATGGTTTGGTGACACGCCTGGCCTTTGGCAGTTGCAACCATCAGTCGCGCAGCCAGCATATGTGGGCACAGATTGCGGCGACCAATCCTGACCTGTTCCTGTTTATTGGCGACAACAATTACGGTGATCAGGGTTGGAAGGGTGACGCCTCACTCAGTACTTTGCGCGCCGCCTATCAGCAGCAGGCTGAAACGCTGGAGCTGGCCGAGTTTCGCACCAAGGTGCCGATGATGATCACATGGGATGATCACGATTTTGGTTTCAACGATGGCGGCGCGAATTTTGCATTCCGTGGTTGGTCAGAGACTATCTTTGAGACATTCTGGGGATCATCCGATGAAGTGAAATCGCGCCCTGGCATTTATGAAAGCCGGATCTTTGGGCCAAAGGGCAAGCGCGTGCAGATTCTCATGCTCGACACCCGCTTCTTCCGCTCTGATTTGGACGCGATGGCTTACACGCCAGAGCGCCCGCCGCTTGGCCCCTATGTGCCAAGCACTGATGCCAGCAAGACGATGCTCGGCGATGCGCAATGGCAATGGCTAGAGCAGGAATTGGCCAAGCCAGCTGACCTGCGGGTTGTGGTCTCTTCGATCCAAGTGCTGACCGATGCGCACAATTACGAAAGTTGGGAGGCTCTACCGCTGGAGCGGGCCAAGCTCTATGGTATGCTGGCAAACCGCGAAGAGAGCGGCGTTGTGATGCTGTCTGGCGATCGGCATGCGGGCGGTATTTACCGCGACACGCCAGCGGAAGCGGGCGAGCAGGTTTGGGAGCTCACCAGCTCTTCTATGAACTATTCGTTCTCTTCGACCGAGCGCAACACGGCGCGCGAACCCGATCCAAAGCGGGTTACGGATTTCATTTCTGAAGAGAATTTTGGCTTGGTCGAAATCGACTGGGACGCGAAGAGCTTTACTATGAGCCTGCGCGGCAGTGAGGGTGAGACCCGCGTAACGCAGACGGTCAGCTTCTAAGCCCAAACTAGCTTTGGCGGCGGCTTACAGTGTGAAGCCGCCGTCAGAAACCATCACGTGCCCGGTCAGGTTCGTACCTGCATCCGACAGCATGTAGAGGATATCGCCCGCGATCTCTTCGCTGGTGGCGAAACGCCCCAGCGGTGTTGTGCTGGCCATTGCCTTGATCGTCGCCTCGCGGCCTTGCGTTTCGACCGAGCGCTTAAAGTCATCTGAGCTTTCCCAGATGTTGGTGTCGACCCCGCCCGGTGCGATGGCATTCACGCGGATGTTGTTGGGTGCGCCTTCCAGCGCGGCAATACGAGTCATGTGAGAGACCGCCGCTTTCGCAACGCCGTAAGGGCCGATGCCTGCAATCGGCTTCATGCCGGTTGAAGAAGAGGTAATGACCGCGCTGCCGCCGCCGTCTTTCATTGCTCGCATGGCGGCGCGCAGGGTCAGGAAAGCGCCATCGAGATTGACGTCCATCACCCGGCGCCATTCGGCAAAGTCGAGGTTGGCGATCTGGCCGTGTCCGCCAATGCCTGCGTTAACGGCGGCATGGTCCAGCCCGGTCAGACGCGGCTCCAGCTCCTGCCATAAGGCTTCGTCCGCAACGCTGCCGGTGATGTGTTCAACATCGCAGCTGAGGTTCAGCGCTTCCATTCCGGCGGTATCGAGGTCCACCAGAAACAGCTTGCTTGCGCCGCGCGCCGCCAGAGCTTTCGCGCATGCCGCGCCAATGCCGGAGGAGGCGCCAGTGACGAGCGCCGTGCGCCCGGAAAAATCTTGGTTTTGTGTCATGACGCTGCGCTAGTCGGATCGCATTCGTGTATCAAGCGGCGTTGTCGATCCCAAGATCGGAAAGCTTGCGATACAAGGTCGAGCGGCCAATCCCCAGACGGCGTGCGACCTCGGTCATCCGGCCGCGATAATGGCCGATGGCGAGGCGAATAACGTCGGCTTCGATCTCTTCGAGTGGCCGCAGATTGCCGTCCTCAGTGTAGAGCATCACGCCCACGCCCTCATGCTGAGGTGAGGTCAGTTGTTCAAGCTCGCCGAGCATTTCGGAGAGCTGCGGGAAGCTGTCTGCGGTCAGCGTCTGATCTTCGCAATAGACCGCCGCGCGGAACAGGACGGATTGCAATTGGCGGACATTGCCCGGCCAATCGAACGCCGCGAGCAGTGTCAGCGCGCTGTCGCTGATGGACAGGTGGTTGAGGCCGGGTTGCTCGCCAATGCGGGTGAGGAAATGCCGGGTCAGAGCCGAAATGTCGCCTGTGCGCTCGCGCAGAGGCGGAAGTTCGATTTTGGTCCCGCCCAGCTTGTCGGCCAGTTTCTGGTCAAAATGCTTGGTCTTGGTCAGCCGCTCCAGCGAGTAATTGCTCGCCGACAGCAAGCGGACATCGACGCGGAAACCGTGGGCGGCGCCAACCGGGCGGACGATGCCGCTTTCTAGTGTTTCAGCCAAGCGGGCCTGCATTTCATTGGGCAGGCGATCAACTTCATCGAGCAGTAGCGTGCCCCCGTCGCAATGCTGCATCGCGCCAATCTGGCGATCAAACGCCCCGGGAAAGGCGTCTGGCTCGTGCCCGAACAGGACGGATTCGACCGAGTTCGGCGGCACGCTGCCGATGTTGATCACGCGCAGCGGCGCCTTGCTGCGTGGGCTGGCGGCGTGCATCGCGCGCATCAGCATTTCTTTGCCGGTGCCGCTTTCGCCCTCGATCAGGACATGCCCGTGGCCGCGCGCGGCCTTGGCGGCTTGCGCCAAAGCGGTGCGAAATTTTGGCGCGGTGCCGATCATCGCATCGAAATCGAGCGTCGCCGACATTTTCTCAGTCAGCGGGGCGAGTTCTTTTTTAGGCGTTTCGCGGGTGGTTACGCTGCGCAGCGCTTCCATCAGGCGGTCGGGCGAAATCGGTTTGACGAGATAATCGCTCGCGCCTGCTCGCATGGCTTCCACGGCGAGCAAAGGCGATGCGCTGGTCGTCAGCATCAGGATCGGCAGGGCGGGGCGGCGAATTTTCAGCTCTTGGATAAGGCCGCAGGCATCATCGCCTGGCACCCACTGATCGAGCAGGATCGCGGACAATTGCATGCCCTCGCGTGTGCCGAGCATCGCGATCGCTTCTTCCGCGTCGCCCGCCACGATAATCCGCCAGCCTTCACGCGCGGCAATTGCTGAGATCAAGCGACTTTGTGCCGGCTCGTCATCAATCAGCATTACCAGGCGCGTTTCCAGTTCGGACATCGACGTTTACATCCCAAAACGCCTTGAGAGCCTTCCCCCAAGGTCACTTAATGGATGGGCTTACCGAACAGGAGTAAAGACCCGATTAAGGCTATTCGCTGTTCCTTTCGCAAATCCCTTAGCGGAGCGGTCAATCATGCTTTTCCTGCCCCAAGCAATCGCGCGGGCTTGAGCTTGCCCGCGGGCTTCGATAGGGCATATCCAGAACGCCTCACGCAAAGGGTTTTTGTGAGGCCAGACAACGATTTGAAGGAATATGCGCGATGGCAGCCAACGATATGGACCATGCTAAATCAACCTATGACAGCTTCATTGCTTCGCTGAAGTGGGCCATTCCCCTGATTTGCGTGATTACTCTGTTCGTCATCATGATGATCGCTGACTAGGACGCCTGCATGAAGATCGCCGTTCTTAAAGAGCAAGCCGCCGGTGAAACGCGCGTTGCCGCAACACCGGAAACAGTTAAAAAGTTCATTGGCTTAGGCAATGAGGTGGCGATCGAAAGCGGGGCGGGACTGCATGCCTCCATTACGGACGAGGCGTTTGTAGAAGCCGGCGCCAGCGTCGGCAAAGCGGCCGCTACGATCAAAGACGCCGACATCGTTCTGGGCATTCAAGCGCCTGACGTAAAAGCGCTGAAAGGCGCGAAATCCGGCGCATGGGTTGCGGCCCTATTTGATCCATTCAGCGATACTGCGCGGGTAGAGGCCTATGCCGCTGCTGGGCTCGAGGCGCTGAGCATGGAGTTCATGCCGCGCATCACCCGCGCGCAGAGCATGGATGTGCTCTCCAGCCAATCGAACCTGTCGGGTTATAAAGCGGTGCTGGCGGCGGCGGACACCTACGGCCGCGCCTTTCCCATGATGATGACGGCCGCTGGCACGGTTCAGGCGGCGAAAGCTTTTGTTATGGGCGTCGGCGTTGCTGGCCTCCAAGCGATTGCGACCGCGCGGCGGCTGGGCGCTCAAGTGTCGGCGACCGACGTCAGATCCGCTACCAAGGAACAGATCGAAAGCCTTGGCGCAAAAGCGATTTTTGTTGAGGATGTGGCCGGAATTGAGGGCGAAGGCTCGGGCGGATACGCCACGGAAATGAGCGATGAGTATAAGGCGGCTCAGGCCAAGCTCGTCTCAGAGCACATCGCGAAACAGGACATTGTGATCACCACCGCGCTGATTCCCGGACGCGCAGCGCCGGTGCTGATCACGGACGCGCAAATCGCGACGATGAAGTCGGGCAGCGTGATTTTCGACCTTGCAGTGGCGCAAGGTGGCAATGTTGAGGGCTCAAAGCCCGATGAGACGGTCGAGAAGCACGGCGTCAAAATCATCGGCTATGCTAACACGCCTGCACAATTGCCCGCCGATGCCTCGGCGCTGTTTGCGCGCAATCACTTCAACTTCCTTAGCGCGTTCTGGGACAAGGAAGCGGGTAAGCCAGAGCTGGACGAAGAAATCGGCGATGCGATCCGCTTAACCCAAGGCGGCAAGGTGGTGAACGAGAGGCTCCAGGGGTGAGTTTGAGCATCCCAAATCCTACCCGCTATGGGGAGGGGGACCGCGCGCAGCGCGGTGGAGGGGACGCGCGGTTCGTCGCCAGACCGGAAGTCGTGCGCGCCCGTGAACTCCGAAAAAACATGATGCTGCCCGAACGTATGCTGTGGCAGCGCCTTCGCGCCCGTCCACAGGGTTTCAAATTTCGCAGGCAGCATCCGATAGGCCCATATATCGCTGATTTTTGCTGTCTGTCTGAAAAGCTGGTCGTCGAAGTCGATGGCAGCGCACACGATTCACTTGATCGCGCCAAGTTTGACGAGAGGCGTATCGCATTCATGAAAGAAAACGGGTTCAGGGTTTTGCGGGTGGCTGCGCGCCGCGTGTTGGCGGATGCCGATGCGGCCGCAGAGGCAATCGTCGCGCGTGCGGCGGGTCCCCTCCACCAGCCTGCTGCTGGTCCCCCTCCCCGTGCCGGGGAGGCTGCATAACCAATGGACTTTATCTCAATCCTTTCGATTTTCGTATTGGCCTGTTTTGTGGGCTATTACGTTGTCTGGTCGGTCACCCCGGCGCTGCATACGCCGCTGATGGCGGTGACCAATGCGATTTCTTCGGTGATCATCGTAGGCGCGCTGATCGCGGCGGCTGAGGCGGGCAGCCCAACGGCCAAATATCTCGGCCTGTTCGGCGTGGTTTTGGCCAGCATCAACATCTTCGGCGGCTTTGCCGTGACGGAGCGAATGCTCGCCATGTACAAGAAGAAGGAGAAGTAAGAGATGACTTTGCTTCTCAATCTAGTGCGATCTTCAGCGCAAGCATGTAGTGACGTGTATAGCGACGGTGGGTATTGCGATCCTAGTAATCCCGACTCCCACTTTGCTATTGCAACAAGAGCACGCGAAGCGGCGGAAGCGGTAGATGCATCCCAGTTGACAAACTCTTGGGTAGCGCTCGCCTATCTTATCTCCGGCGTGTTCTTCATCCTCGCATTGCGCGGGCTGTCTAGTCCAGCGACGAGCCGCGCGGGCAACCGTTATGGGATGCTCGGCATGCTGATCGCCGTCGTCACCACTCTGGTGACGCACAGCATCGCGACCCTGCCAGAGATCGGTATCGCAATGTTCCTGGGCGGGATTATCGGCGTCACCGTCGCCCGCAAAATCGCCATGACGGCGATGCCAGAACTGGTCGCGGGCTTTCACTCGCTGGTCGGTTTGGCTGCCGTTGTCGTGGGCCTTGCCGCATGGCTCGACCCGGCAAGTTTCGGGATCACCGACGCCGCTGGGCAAATTCTGGTCGTCAGCCGGATTGAGCTGGGCCTGGGCATCGCGATTGGTGCGATCACCTTCTCCGGTTCGGTCATTGCCTTCCTCAAGCTCTCCGGCCGGATGAGCGGATCGCCGATCATGCTGCCAGGGCGGCACGTGATCAATCTTGGCACATTGGCCGCGATCCTTGGCTTGATCGCCTATTACGCCATGTCGACCGAGGCTGGCGCGGGCGAGGGGCAGCTGATCATCGCAGTTACCGTGCTCGCCTTTATCATCGGCTTCCTGCTGATCATTCCAATCGGCGGCGCGGATATGCCGGTCGTCGTGTCCATGCTTAACAGCTATTCCGGCTGGGCGGCGGCGGCGATGGGCTTCACGCTGGGCAATAGCGCGATGATCATCACTGGCGCTTTGGTTGGCTCGTCGGGAGCCATTCTCAGCTACATCATGTGCAAGGCCATGAACCGCAGCTTCATCAGTGTGATCGCGGGCGGCTTTGGCGCGGATAGCTCAGGCGGCGGCGATGGCGAGGCGCGCGAACAGCGCCCGTACAAGCAGGGCAGCGCAGACGATGCGGCCTTCATGCTGGAACAGGCGGAAAAGGTCATCATCATTCCCGGTTACGGCATGGCGGTGGCTCAGGCTCAGCACGTACTGCGCGAAATGGCCGACACGCTCAAAGAAAAGGGCGTCGAGGTGAAATACGCGATCCACCCGGTTGCCGGGCGGATGCCGGGGCACATGAACGTGCTGCTAGCCGAGGCGAATGTTCCCTATGACGAAGTGTTCGAACTGGAGGACATCAACAGCGAATTTGCGCAGGCGGATGTCGCCTTCATCATCGGCGCGAACGACGTGGTGAACCCGGCGGCGAAAACCGATAAGAGCTCGCCGATCTACGGCATGCCTGTGTTCGACGTCGACAAGGCGAAGCAAGTGTTCTTCATCAAGCGCAGCATGGGCGGGGTCGGCTATGCCGGGGTCGACAATGATGTGTTCTACATGGACCAGACGATGATGTTGCTGTCCGACGCCAAGAAGATGGTCGAAGAGATCGTGAAGGCGCTGGATTGATCCCGATGTTTCGAGATGTCTGCGAAAAATGCTAAAGCGCTATCTGATCATAATTGCTGCGATAGCCTTGGGCGTTGCCTTTTCATGGTTTGTATTTCGTGATGACGGCTTGGTTGAACAAGTAACGGAAGAACGCATTGAAGCGGCCCTGATCGAAAAGGGCGCCCCGCCTCAGCTTGCAGGCTGTATGGCGGGCCGCATGGTCGATCGTCTGTCGCTGCTGCAACTGAAGAAGCTGGAGCGGCTGCGCGCGCAAGAGGGTGAGAGCGGCATTCCCCTCTCTCCCGGCGATCTGCTCGCGCGGATCCGCCGCGTTGACGATCCAGAGGCGGTTGAACAATTGGCCAGCGCAGCGGCGCTGTGTTCGCTCGGCCTCGGCGGGGACTGACGCCGCTCTTGCAATCCCGGCTCAAGGCGGCACAATGCTTGCCACTTGGGAGGGATCATCATGCTGAAACTTGCACTCGCCGCGCTCGCTGCACCCGTCGCGCTCACCTGCACGAGCGCCGCCATGGCAGAGACGCACACGATTGAGCCTGGCGAGGGCGCTCAGGAGCGCTTGCAGGAGGCGCTGATCCTTGCCGAACCGGGTGATGAGATCGTGCTCGCCGCCGGGCGCTATGCGCTGACAGATGGTCTCAGCCTGGACGTTGACGGCGTGACCCTGCGCGGCGCGGGAATGGACGCAAGCGTGCTCGATTTTACAGCGCAGGAGGGTGCGGGCGAAGGTTTGCTGGTGACGTCAGACGATGTCACTTTGCGCGATTTCGGGATTGAGAATGCTAAGGGCGACGGGATCAAATCCAAGGGCGCGGATCAGATCATCTATCACGCGATCCGGGTGGAATGGACGGGTGGCCCAGACGCCAGCAATGGCGCCTATGGCATCTATCCAGTCGAGGCGAGCAATGTTCTGGTACAAGACAGCTATGTTCGCGGGGCATCGGATGCGGGCATCTATGTTGGCCAGTCGGAAAACATCATCGTGCGCCGCAATCGCGTGATGGAAAATGTCGCCGGGATCGAGATTGAAAATAGCAATTTTGCCGAGGTGACAGAGAACCTCGCGACCAAGAACACAGGCGGCATTCTGATCTTTGATTTGCCCGGCCTGCCCAAAGTCGGCGGCGGCAATGTGCTGGTCGCGCGCAATGCGGTGATCGACAACAACACCGGAAATTTCGCGCCAGAGGGCAATATCGTCGCCAGCGTTCCCGCGGGAACCGGGGTGATGGTGATGGCGAACAAAGACGTGCACATTCGGGAGAATGCGCTGGTCAACAATTCAACCAGCCACGTGATGATGATCGCCTACACACAGCCCTTCGATGACGAGCGGTATCAGCCGCGTCCGGTGGATGTGGTGGTAAAGGGCAACATCTATGGCACGGGTGGCAACGCGCCTGATTTGCCCGGTGGCACACAATTGGCCGCGATGACCGGAGGTTCGCTGCCGCATATTTTCTCAGATGGATTGGGCAAAGGTTTGATTGTCGAAGATCCAACGCCAATTCTCTCGCTGGGCCTTACCCGCGTTGGCCAACCGATAACTGAGGCGAAACCGGAGATCCTCAATCCGGTGATCGCAGGTGAGACGGCTGAGCTGCCCAAGGTTGCTCTACCTGAGGGCATGGAGGCGCGTCTCAAGTGATCCGCGGCGGCATCCTGTTAGGGCTGGCCACGCTCGCGCTGGCAGGCGCAGTCTCTCAGTCTGAGGCACGCTCTCCAGTCGCTGTAAACAACAGCGCCGTTATGGAGGGCATGCCCAAAACACTGTCCGAGTTTGGCTTTTTCTCTCGTCTAGGTTCGCAGGAATCGTTCAGCGCTGCCGACTACACGCTCAAAACACCGCTCTATTCCGACGGCGCGGATAAGCTGCGCTTTGCCTATGTCCCCTTTGGCAAGGCGATGAAGGCAAATGGGGATGGCCTGCTCGAATTTCCTGTCGGCAGCGCGCTGATCAAGACCTTCGCCTTTGGTGAAGGCGCGGACCGGCGCCTCATTGAAACGCGCCTGTTGCTGCACCGGGCCGAGGGCTGGGTGGCGCTGCCCTATGTTTGGAATGAGGAGCAGACGGATGCGCGGCTGGCGGTGGCGGGGGCGCGTATCCCTGTTACGCGGCCTGATGGGACCGAGATCAGCTACCGCGTGCCCAACAAGAACCAGTGCAAGCAGTGCCATGTGAAAGATGGCGAAGTCACGCCGATTGGCCCCAAGGTTAGGAACCTGCCCACCGAATGGCTCAGTGAAGCGGTTGCAGATGGGCGGCTCGACAAAATGCCAATGGTGACAGCGGGCCTGCCTCATTGGGGCGAGCGTGACAGCGAAAGCGCCGATGTGGCCGCTCTTGCCCGCGCCTATCTCGATGTGAATTGCGCGCATTGCCACCAACCTGACGGCATGGCGTCAAATTCCGGGCTTGATCTGCGCTGGGAACAAGACGATCCACACGCTCTGGGTGTCCGCAAACCGCCCGTCGCGGCCGGGCGCGGGGCAGGGGGGCTGCTGGTTTCGATTGATCCGGGCTCGCCGGACAAATCGATCCTCGTCCACCGTATGAATTCGGTCGATCCTGGAGTTGCGATGCCAGAGCTGGGCAAGTCGACCATTGATGCAGACGGGCTGGCTGTGATCCGCCGATGGATCGACCAAATGCCCGCGCAGTGAGCCGTCAAAACTATAGGAATTCCGACAATGAAGCGTCTGTTCAAAGTCCTAGCCGTGCTCATCGCGCTGCTGATGCTCGCATTTGTGGTGTTTCGCACGCCCGACACCGATCCAGCGGAGATGCGCGCCAAATACGCCGGTGAACCCTCGCAGTTTGTCGAGATTGGCAACGGCGTGACCGTGCATCTGCGCGATGAGGGACCGCGCGATGCGCCTGCGATCATGCTGCTGCATGGTTCCACGGCCGATCTGCACACATGGGAGCCTTGGGCGGACGACCTCAAAGAAACTTACCGCGTCATCCGTTTTGACCAGGTCGGCCATGGGCTGACTGGGCCTGACACTAATGCAGACTATTCGCGTGAGAGCTTTGTTGCCGATATTGGCGAGGTCGCCGATGCTTTGGGCCTGGACCGGTTCGTCATCGCGGGCAGCTCAATGGGAGGAAGCCACGCGATGGCATATGCGCTCGTGCATCCTGAACGGCTCGAGGGAATAGTCTTGGTCGGTGCCAGCGGAGCGCCAGTAAGACGTGACGGGGGAGGCGGGAGTTTTGCGATGACTTTGGCTCAGACCCCTGTGGCGAACCGGTTGATGGCACACATCACGCCGCGTTCGATGGTTGAGCAATCCTTCACTAAAATGGTCAGCAACAAAGCTATGGTGACGCCTGCGATGGTTGATCGATATTGGGAAATGCTGCGCTACCCTGGCAACCGCTCGGCTACGATCACCCGTTTTGCAGCTGAACGGGTCGTCTTTGATGCGGAAGAGGTTAGCGCAGTTGAGGTGCCCACGCTGGTGATCTGGGGTGCTGAGGATCCATTGATCCCGGTCGAATCGGGCCGCTGGTATGATGAGCAGCTGCCCAATTCCACGCTGGTGGAATATGAAGAGATTGGCCATTTGCCGCATGAAGAGGCCGCTCAGCCGACGCTGTCTGACCTCAAAAGCTGGCTGCTGAGCCTGCCATCGATCCGGCCCGAGCTCTAACTCATCAAATCTTGTAAAGCCTGTAGCGTACTGGCTCCTCGCTCGCTAAGGCGGGGCGCGACAGGGCTATTTTAGATTTAAGGACTACCTTTGAGAAAATTGGGCCTGATTGGCGGTATGAGCTGGGTTTCGACCGCCATGTACTACGAACGCATCAATCGAATCATCCAAAAAGACGGACAAAAGCACGGTCGCCCGATGGCGAGCGCACCGCTGCTGATCGAAAGCCTCGACTTTTGTGAGCTTTATGGTCTGCGCGAAGATGCTGATTGGAAACGGGCCGCAGGCGTATTGTCTGAAAGCGCGAAACGGTTGGAAGGTGCTGGCGCGGGCGCACTGATCATCTGCGCCAACTCAATGCACAAGCTTTATGAGGATGTCGCAGGCGCCGTCGGCATCCCGATCCTGCACATTGCAGAAACCGTCGGCGCGGCGATGCAAGCGGCTGGCTGCAAGAATGCGGCGCTGATCGGCACTCGGAACGTGATGACCGAGAGTTTTTATCGCAAGCGGCTGGTTGCGCACGGCGTTGATCTGCTCCCGCCGAATATGGACAATGTCGAGCTTCTCGACCGGATCATTTACGAGCAATTGATGGTCGGCAAGGCGACCCGCGATGCGGAACGATCCATCCGTACGATCATCACCAATAAAGAACAAGAAGGCGCCAAGGCGATTGTTTTGGCCTGTACTGAGATGAATTTGGTCGTGGATGCCACCGCCAACATCTTGCCAGTGTTCGATTCGACCCGGATTCACTGCGAGGCTGCGGCGAATTGGCTGCTTGGCGAGGATTTGCCAGGATAAGCGGCAGCCGACCCCGTCTCACCCACGATTTGTCGCGTTCTTACAAGTCGCGCCCTATTCACACCGATGTAAGTTCCTACCAATGGTGGAGACGCGCTGCCGTCCGAGCCATCGGGTCGCTAACCGACAGGCTGAGGGGCTGCTCAGTTGAAACAACGAGCGGCCCCGCGAGCTTTGTAGGTCCTGACCCTCATATGCCTGGCGAATATCTGATCTTTATGAATGCGTTCGCTCTCTGTTCAGGTTGTGGTGAACGATGCGCTGACTTAAGCGCGCAAGGGTGGATATGACCCGCGCCCCTTACGCCGCTGACCCCGCCGCACCGCGCGGCCGCGAATTTGACAATCGCTCTGGCTCGGCGCGCGCTGAGGTGAGGGGGCCGCGCAGCGAGTTTCAACGCGACCGCGACCGGATCATCCACTCGATGAGCTTCCGTAGGCTCAAATCCAAAACTCAGGTCTTTATCGCGCCGGAAGGCGATCATTACCGCACGCGCCTCACCCACAGTCTTGAAGTCGCGCAGATTGGCCGCGTGCTGGCCCGCGCTCTGGGTTTGGACGAGGATCTTACTGAGGCGCTGTGTCTGGCGCACGATATGGGGCACCCGCCCTTTGGCCATGCGGGAGAGGCGGCGCTGTCTGAGGCGATGCAGCGGCACGGCGGGTTCTGCCACAATGCGCAGTCGATGCGCACGCTGATGCGCTTGGAATCGCCCTATCCCGACTATGATGGGCTCAACCTGACGTGGGATCTGTTGGAGGGGCTGGCCAAGCACAATGGCCCGGTCGAGGCACCCAATTGGGCTTTGGCGGAGCTGGATGCGGCATTCCCGTTTGATTTGGGCGCGTGGCCATCATTGGAGGCCCAGATTGCGGCGGTCGCCGATGATATCGCCTATGATAATCACGACATTGATGACGGCCTGCGGGCCGGGTTCTTGGGCCTTGATGACCTCTTGGAATTGGATTTCCTCGAACACCAATGGCGGGCGGTCGAAAAACGCTTTCCCAATGCCCCGCGAGAGCGGCAATTGCGCGAGCTGGTGCGCGATCAAATCGGCATGATGGTCAATGATGTGTTAGAGCACACGCGCGCCAGTATCAGCGGCATGACCTCCGTCGATGAGGTGCGGGCTGCTGGCAAACAGTTGGCCGGGTTCTCGCCCGGTTTTGCCGCTCAGGAACGATCGCTAAAGACCTTCATGTACGACAAGCTCTATTACCACCCGGAACAAGTCGCCGCCGCTGGCCGTGCCCGCGATGTGGTGGCGCGCTTGTTCGCGGCCTATTCTCAGGATCACCACCTGATGCCGCCCGAATGGCAGGCGCGCCTACCCAAGGACGACCCGCAGCGTGCCCGCACCATCGCGGACTTCATCGCCGGGATGAGCGACCGGTTCGCGATGGAAGCCTGCACGAAGATCTATGGCGAAGCGCCGCAGGGGCTTTCTAATGTTTGAGGTGGCGAATGTCTGACGTGTGCCGCATTGCCCTTGTCGGTGCGACCGGCCTGATCGGTCGGCGCGTGATCGAGACCAGCAATGATGTCGATGATGTGCGCATCATTGGGGTCTCGCGGCGCGAGGCTCCGCTGCCCGATGGCGCGCGTATGGAAATGTATGTCGCCACGCCGGATAAATGGGGCGAGGTGTTTGAAACGATCAAGCCGCGCACTTTGATCTGTGCGTTGGGCACCACCTGGAAGAAATCGGGCCGCGATGAAGAGGCGTTTCGCAAGGTCGATCATGACCTCGTTCTTGCCACCGCAGAGGCGGCGGTGGAGGCTGGTATTACCAATCTGGTGATGGTCAGCTCTGCCGGGGCCGATTGGCGCTCCAAAACCTTTTATCTGAAGGTCAAAGGCGAGACCGAGACGGCGCTGTCCAAGGTTGGGTTTAAGCGGCTCGATATTCTGCGCCCCGGCCTGCTGCGTGGGCCGCGCACCAATGATTTGAGGGTTGGGGAGAAGCTGGCGATGATCGCCAGCCCTGTGCTTGATCCCATGCTGGGCGGGAAATGGGCGTCCTATCGCTCCATTGATGCACGTGTGGTGTCAGAGGCGGCGCTCGGTCTGGCGATGCGTAAAGCGGCCGGTCGATTTGTGCATGACAATGACGCGATGAAGCGGGCCGCGCGCGAATGGCGCCAGCGTCTCGAACGGCTGGAGCAGCAGGCCGAGCAAGGTTAAGCAAGCCCCGCGCGGACCCAAAGGGAGCACTGGCGATGGATTGGAATGCAATTTTTGGTGCGGTGAACCTGCTTGCCATTGTCGCTTGGATCGCGCTGGCTTTCCTGCCGCGCAGCCCGGCGATCCTTGCCGCTGTGCTGTACGTCGGGGTTGGCATCTTGTGTCTGGTCTATGGCGTGTCTCTGATCGGCGTGCTCACCGGATTGCTGCCCAATGAGAGCGGGGCGGGCGCGAATTTCAATACTATTGAGGGCGTGCGCGCGATCTTTGCCAGCGATGCGGGTGTGACCATCGGCTGGACGCATTATCTCGCCTTTGACCTTTTTGTCGGCATCTGGATCGCCCGCGATGCTGATGCAAAGGGCCTCTCCCGGATTGTCCAAGTGCCGATCCTGCTCGCTACCTTGATGGCAGGGCCGCTGGGCCTGCTGATTTGGTTGATCGTGCGAGAGCCAGCGGCGCGCGCCAACGGACGCCGGAGCTGATCCCAGCCAATCCCGCAATCTGCTTGGCAAATGCGCGCTGTCGTGCGTAAACTGCGCGATAAACAAAACAGAAAAATCGGAGAGAGATCGGTGACCGCACAGGCGCATTGCACCTTTGATGCATTCGTTTCCCATTGGGCCAGCGAACGCCCGGACCAGACGGCCTTTGAACAGGACGGCGAGACAGTAACATTCGCTGAGCTGGATGACCTAACCCGCCGGATGATCACCGTGTTTGAAGCGAATGGTATCGCCAAGGGAGACCGGATCGCGTGGCTGGGTAAAAACCGCACGATCTATTACGCGATGTTCCTGGCCGCGGCGCGCATGGGCGCGGTGATGGCACCGATTGGCTGGCGGCTCGCCCCGCCAGAGGTCGCCTATATTCTGAAAGACACCGGCGCGAAGCTGATGATCACCGGCATCGGCTTTGCCGAAGTCGTCGCCAAGCTAGCGCCAGAGATCGCAGCGACGGTAAAAATCATCGAAGAGCCAGAGATGTACGCCGCGATTGAGGCAGCCGCTCCGGCCAGCTTCACCCCGTCCGGGCCCGATGATGCCGTGCTTCAGCTCTACACCAGCGGCACCACTGGCAATCCCAAGGGAGCCGAGCTGAGCAATGCGGCGCTGGTCGCTTTGCGCAACAGCTCAAAAGAGGCGGGTGATCCGTGGAACAGCCCAGGGCCTGATGATTGCATGCTGGTCGCCATGCCCTGTGCGCATATTGGCGGTACAGGAATCGTGATCGCCTCGATCGCCAACGGTATCCGCGCGCTCATTCAGGAAGAGTTTGACCCTGGCCAATTCCTCAAAGGGATTGAGGCGGGGGCCACGCAATCCTTCGTCGTGCCAGCGGCTTTGCAAATGGTGATCCAGCACCCGAACGCAAAAGATGTCGATTTCAGCGGCGTCAAATACATCATGTATGGCGCGGCTCCGATGCCGCTGGAGCTGCTGAAAGAGGCGGTGCGCACCATGCCTCAGGCTGGTTTCCTGCAGGTGTTCGGCATGACTGAGACCTGCGGCACGGTGACCTTGCTTCGGCCAGAGGATCACTCGATTGAAGGCAATGAGCGGATGCGCTCGGTCGGGTGCGCGATGCCGGGCACCGATATTCGCATTTTCGATGAGAACAGCAATGAAGTGCCGCGCGGCACCATTGGCGAGATTGTCGTCAAATCGCCCTCCAACATGCTCGGCTATTGGAATCTGCCAGAGGCAACAGAAAAGACGATCCGCGATGGCTGGCTGTATACAGGCGATGCCGCGATCATGGATGATGATGGTTACATCTACATTCAGGACCGCATCAAAGATATGATCATCTCTGGCGGAGAGAATGTCTATCCCGCGCAGGTTGAAAGCGCGATTTACGGCCACCCAGCGGTTGGCGAAGTGGCGGTGATTGGCGTGCCCGATGACACATGGGGCGAGGCGGTGAAGGCCTGTATCGTCCCCAAACCCGGGCAGACGGTCGATACCGACGATGTGATCGCCTATGCGCGCGAGCAGCTCGCTGGATTCAAAGTACCCAAGAGCATTGATGTGATCGAGGTCATGCCGCGCAATCCATCAGGCAAAATCCTGCGCCGCCAATTGCGTGCGCCCTATTGGGAGGGGAAGGAGCGGCAGGTCAACTGAACTGTGAAGAAGCACGCGCCCGCGACACTGCGCAATCGCAAGCCGATTGCTGAGGTTCTGGCTGGCGAGCTGCCTGCAGACGGAACGGTGCTGGAGGTGGCCAGTGGCAGCGGAGAACATGCGGTCTATCTCGCCGAAGCGTTTCCGCAGCTGACCTGGCAGCCGAGCGATCCATCGCCGGAGGCTCTGGAATCGATCGCCGCCTATCGCTCAGAATATGCGGGCGAAAACCTGCTCGCGCCGGTCCATCTCGACGCCAGCGTGCCTGCCAATTGGTCGGCAAAGCGCCTGGATGCTATGCTGTGCGTCAACATGGTGCACATCAGCCCATGGGCTGCGACACTCGGATTATTTGCTGGGGCGGCGCGCATTCTAAATGAGGGCGCACCGCTGATCCTCTACGGACCGTATTATGAGCAAGGCGTGGAGCCTGCCCCATCAAATCTGGCGTTTGATGCGAGCCTGCGTGAGCGCAACCCCGACTGGGGCATTCGCGACGTGGCCGATGTCGACAAAGCCGCTGATGATCAAGGATTTACGCGGGCAAATCGCTATGAAATGCCCGCGAATAATTTGATTCTGATTTACCGAAAAGGCTAGACTGCCTTATCGACATCGTTGGCAACAGATTCCAAATCTTGCCCGGCTCCACGGACGGTGTTGCAAGCTGCTGATGTTAAAACGAGCGCGGACAGCGCGGCGGCGATAAAAGACTTCCGGATCATCATTTTCCCTTCGAGTTAATGCTGGTCCAATGCTTTTGCCCAGAGTTTGGTTCCTAAATCGCTTCGTCTACATCATCGGCGACGGACTCTAAATCCTGGCCAACGCCGCGTACTGTGTTGCAAGCGGCGGAAGTGAGGGCGAGTGCAGCTACAGCAGCGGCAATCAGAGTTTTGCGGACCATGGTGTCTGCCTTTCGTTTGGTTTCGCTGTCTCACTAGCTCGCAGCAGATGAACCTGTCTTGCCACTTGCCAGCATTCGTTCGCGATATGCGATGAGCAGCCCTGCGGCTATGATGAGCGGGGCGCCGAGCCACAAATTGGCGGATGGCGGGCTGGAGAAAATGAGCACCCCATACAGGGTTGCCCATAGCAGCGAGGTGTAATCCATCACGATGATCACCGCCGCCGAGCCGAAGCGCAGCGAGGTCGTGAGCAGAATTTGCCCGAGTGCGCCCGCCGCTGCCATGGCGAAGATGATCGCCCAGGTTTCGCCGTCATGCGGCTCAATCACGAATGGCACAAACAAAGCCATAAACGGGGCGGTGATGGCGGTGAACCAGAACACAATCGTCCAGGGGTTCTCGCTCTTGTTGAGGTCTTGGATTTGGAACGAGATCAAGGCGACGAGCAAGGCCGCAACCAGGCCCACTGCTGCGCCGATGGGGTCGATCATGCCCGATGCGCCCGGCTGAACGATCACCAGCACCCCGGCAAAGCCAAGGATCACCGCGCCCCAGCGATATTTGCCGACAGTCTCGCCAAACAGGATCACCGAGATCATCACCGCGAAAAACGGGGTGGTGAAGCTGATCGCGGTTGCCTCGGCGAGTGGTAGTAACGTCACCGCGCCATAGACACAGAACATGCCGGTCAGCCCCGTAATAGCGCGTCGGACATGGGCGCCCATGCGCTTGGTCTTGGTCTGCGCGAGCCGCCCGGTTGCCCAGAGAATGGCGGCTATCGCGATGAAGGTCAGCGCCTGACGCCAAAATATCAGCTCGGCCAGATGCACGCCTTTTTCACTGGCCAGCTTCACCAGCATCGCCATAGTCGCCAGCGTGCCCGCTGTGATCAGTCGAATGCCCAGAGCAAGCATCGGGCGAGGGCGGGCAATCGAACCATCCATAGCGCCTGCGTGTAAGCGGATCGCCGCGTTTCACAAGCGTAGCATTGCCATGGATCGCACCGTGGCTATAGCCGCGCCCGCGATGATGGAGTTTTTACACGATCTGCTGTTTGCCAGCGACGCGCTGATCCTCGCGCTTGTCGGCGGGGCATTGATGGTGTTTGCCGGCTTCGCATCGTGGATGGACCGGCGGCGCAGCAGGGAGCGCCCGATCGATCAGCTCGAAAGAGTGGGCTGGGTGCCGTGGACGAGCGTGTTCGTGCTGTCCGCGATTATGGGCATGGGTCTGCTGACGCTGTCACTGCCGGTTGTGTTGCGGAATTAATGAGATATTGTGAGCCGCATGTTGCGGTACGCGGCGTCTTCTCTTGCTTTAATCTTTTTCTCGGCTTCATTCGCCGTGGCTTGCGAACCAGACGATGTCGGCTTTCGAGTTGACGACACGATATTCGCGGGCCGATTAGTCGAATATGACGTGGTCCGCTTGGCGAGCGGCGAAAGAGTTGCAGGCATTCTCACCTATGAAGTGGACGAGTTACTAAGAGGCGACGTTGGAGGCAAAGTGTCTCTTGTTTGGGGCGGCACTCCGTGGGGAGGCGGTGTTCCTGATTCCATCCACGCCTACCCGACAGAAATTGTGGGTATTGCAGCACAAGGGTTTCCTAAACTCAGCGCCAACTTTACTGAGGCGGATGATCCGATGAGGCTGCGTCTAAATGGCATGCGATATTTGGTGACTGGCGGCTGCGGTGATCGGTTTGGAATGCCCGCATCAACAGAAAATGTTGCGAAAATCCGAAGTTGGATCGATGCTGAGACGGTGCAACCAAGTGGGCCATTGGCCTATCTTAGTCGTTATGATGAGGAAGCGTCTGTTTCAATTCTGGCGCGCAGTATCCGAAACAAGCTTTGGATCGGCGTCTGCGTTGGACTTGCTGCGCTACTCGCTTTCATTGCTTGGAGCGTGGGCCGAAGGCGACGCAGACGCGGCGCAACCTAGAGACACGCTTCCAAATACGCCTGATCAAAGCCGTACTGACGCGCTTTTTCAAGCGTGTAAGGACGCAGGCCAGAGGCGCGGAATTCGCCTAGGATCTTACCGTCTTCGCTCTCGTCGAGATACTCGAACTTGAACAGGTTTTGGGTCACGATCACATCGCCTTCCATCCCGATAACCTCGGTGATGTCGGTGGTGCGGCGTGAACCATCACGCAGACGTTTTACCTGAACGATCAGATCGACCGATTCGGCGATCTGAGTGGAGATCGCTTGTTTCGGGATCTTGATGTCGCCCATCAAAATCATGTTTTCCATACGGCCTAGGCACTCACGCGGTGAGTTGGCGTGAAGCGTACACATCGAGCCATCGTGGCCGGTGTTCATGGCGGCGAGAAGGTCGAAACATTCAGCGCCACGAATCTCACCCAGGATGATGCGGTCTGGGCGCATACGCAGGGCGTTCTTAACAAGGTCACCGATGGTAATCGCGCCTTGGCCTTCAAGGTTAGGCGGACGAGTTTCCAGCGGCAGCCAGTGCGGCTGTTGCAAGCGAAGCTCGGCAGCATCCTCAATGGTCAGCACGCGCTCGCCCGGATCGATCATTTTCGACAGAGCGTTGAGCATGGTCGTTTTACCCGAACCCGTACCGCCCGAGATGACGATGTTCATCCGACATGCGCCAGCGATTTTCAGCGCTGTACACATCTTCTCGTCCATCGAACCAAAGTCTTTGAGCATGTCCAAGGTGATTGGCTTCTCAGAGAACTTACGAATGGAGATCGCGGTGCCTTTGAGGCTCAGAGGCGGAACGATCACGTTAACACGTGAGCCATCCTTCAAGCGGGCATCGGCCAGCGGCGTGGTTTGGTCGACGCGGCGGCCAACCTGATTCACGATGCGCTGAGCAATCTGGAAGAGGTGCTGTTCATCGCGGAACCGGATCGGCGCGATGGTCAGCTTACCGCCTTTTTCAATATAGGTCTGATCAGGGCCGTTGACCATGATATCAGACACGTCTGGATCGGTGAGCAGCTCTTCGAGCGGGCCGAAACCAAGCAGCTCGTCGATCAGAACTTTTTCCAGCGCGAATTGTTCGCGGCGGTTCAGTGTGACCTTAAGTTCGGCCAGCACTTCCATGATAATAGGGCGAAATTCTTCCGACAGCTCTTCTTTAGAAAGCGTCGCAGCCGCTTCAGGGTCGACGCGTTCCAGCAAGCGTGGAAGCACTTGTTCTTTGATCTTGTGAACGCTGGCTTCAAAGCCGCCTTCTTCAGATTCGGTAGAATGGGTCGCATTCATGCGCTCCGTAAGGCGATCCATCGCATCATCGGTCGCGTTACCAGTGCTAACTGGAGCGGGCTTTGGCGCTGCTTTTTTCTCAGGCTCTTCGTCCGGCAGAGGCGGGAATTGCTCACCACCTTTGTCCGCGCTTCCGCCCGTTTTCATCGGCCGGGCAACTCCAAACGCGGGACGCCCACCGGCACCACCTCCGCCTGCGCCACCTTTTTTACCGAATGCGCTCATCGCAAGCCCCCTAGGCCGTAAATCATACACTGCATATCAACGTCCGCTGACGAAGACTGCCTCTCTGAAAATGGTGAATAGTCTGGAAACCTTATTTTTTCCCTAAGGTTGGCGAAGCAAAAAAGTGTTATGTTGCAACGCCGGCCTTGGGCAATGCCCCGATATTCAAGATGACGTTTGCCGCCGGCTTTGTCGCGGTCCAAAATATGGCGACCAGTGCCAATGCGAAGTGCCTGACTTGATATGCTGGCTTGGTAAATCAATGACTGCGACTGGTGACAGATTTGCCAGTTACGAGGATAACGAGCGAGAACAGCACAATCATCACCGGGTATGGGTGATAAAGTGATCCTTCGAGCAATGACATAGTGAGAAGCCCGGCCAGCGCACCCAATGCAGGCAAAGCGAGCTTGGCGTCCTTTGTGATGGAGTGTGGAATGCGCGCCACAGCAAACATAGCGAGAATGGCTAGTGATGCCGTCCCTACGAAACCCCAGTCGTAAAGAAACTGAAGGACCGAATTATGGGGATGATTGAACCCCTGGTGTGCTGCGTTCACATCAAAGCGAAACTGGCCTTGACCATGGCCGAAGATTGGCTTCTCGAGCACTTTGTTCCAAGTCTCGATCCAAATTTCAGTTCGGCCGCTGTAGAAATCTCTTCCAGTTAGTTTGTCTGGACCAATGCGAGAAATGATTCGGGCAATGCCCCAAGTGGATACAGGAACGAATGCCAGGGATGCAACCGCTGCTGCCGCGAGGCTGGCAAAGACTTTGGGCAAATAACCTTTTTGCGTGAGCGTTTTTCCAAACATCCCGACGAGAAGCAGGGCAAAAAGAAGGCCGATGGAGGCAGCGCGCCCGCCGCTGGTGAATACACACCAGGCGCCAATGGTCATAACTATCCAACTGAGAACAGCGCGTTGCTTGCCACTTTCAGTCACCAAAAAGCCAGCAGAAATGCCGGCTGTTGCAAGTCCGAAGAAGGCAACTTGACGAATGTTTGAAACCCCCGGACCAAACCTGTTCCAGTTAAAGTTGGAATCAAGAGCGTAGAGTAATGCGAGTCCATAAAATATCGTGAAATAGACAACACCGCCGATTGCAAGCGCTCGCATGGCTAAGCGGCGCGCTCCGCGCCAATCGGTCGAGAAGCGTTCGTAGCATGCGGCGAAGAACAGAATGTGGATCGTGGTGATGATGAGGCCAGCTATGGCAAGCGATCGGTCTGTCTCTGCTGAAAGATTGGATATAATTATTGTGAACGCGAAAACACCCAGCACGACGCGTGTTGTGGTGCCTAGTTCACGCCAAACCGTTTGCCATTTAGCGCCTGAGATGAACGCGATGTAGATAACCAATAGCTCGGCTAGCAGGATCGGTGTTGAAAAGTGCCGCATCGTCGGAACTTCTGCAAACTTCTGCCCGGTTACTACAGCGAACACCGGGGCGGCTAGTAACAGCACCAAGCAGGCGAACTTAGCGGCCAAATGAGGCGACAATGCAGGTGCGGCGCCGCGCGGCTTTGACAGCGCAGCAGCGGGCGCGGTCACGCCGCTTTTTCCCTCATTTAAACCCATTATCGGCCTTTCTTCGCGAAGCGCGTAGTTCATGGACAATAATGGTTAATGTTTGATCAAGGGCTCGGCTTTTCGCGAAGAGAATAGCGCCTTAGGCGCGGCTATAGCTCGCCGCTGATCATCAAACGACAATCGCCTTTCCATTCTGGCGATAAGCGCCTAGCGCGGCGACTTCGTTGAATGAGTGAGGCCCGCGGGCAATGCAGCACGACCAAAGAGCTGGACTGGCCTATGCGGCGGCAGGCTTTGTCATTTTGTCGATCGGCGATGCTGTGATTAAAAGCATGGCCGAAGAATGGCCTGCGGTTGCGGTTGCCGCTTTGCGCTTTTCCATCGGCGCGCTGGGCCTATCGGTGCTGCTATGGCGCAGTGAGGGGCGACGCGCATTTGTGCCGCAAAACCCTTGGCTTCAGCTGGTTCGCGGCGTGTGCCTTGCGGTGGCGAGCCTGTGCTTCTTCTCTGCCGTCTATATCATGCCATTGGCCGAGGCGATGGCGATTGGCTTTCTCGCGCCGGTACTGACGCAGGTGTTTGGCGGGCTGATCTTGGGCGAGAAGATCCGCCCCGCCGCATGGGCCGTGTCGGTGATTGCCTTAGCGGGGGTTATGATGATCTTGCGGCCTAACCTAGCGGAAATTGGGTTAGGGGCGTTGTTGCCGCTGGTATCGGCAACCTTCTTTGCGCTGATGATGGTCGCCAACCGCGCGAGCGCCGGACAGGGCAGCGCCTTGTCGATGCAGGTCTTTATGGCGGGAGTGGCATCGCCTATCCTGATCTTGGCCGCCGTTGGGGCAAAGTTCTCCGGCCTTCCAGAGCTCGATTTTGGCTGGCCAAGCTGGGATGTGGCCTTGCGCTGCACCATCGTGGCGGTCACTGCCAGCACCGCGCATTGGCTCGCCTATCTTGGCACATCCAAAGCGGGTGCGTCACAAGTCGCCCCGGCGATCTACGTGCAAATGCTGGTCGCGATTGCGCTGGGTTGGTGGTGGTTTGGCGATGTGCCTGATCTGTTGACCCTGGGCGGTGCCGGGATGATCATTGCGGCTGGTTTATTCCTGTGGTGGGACAGCCAAGGCTCGCCCAAGCAAAGCGCCAAACAGTCCAGTTGAGCAGACAGGCTCTTGAAGCTGAGCTATGACCCGTTACAGGGGCGGGGCAAGCAGCAGACACGGCCGAAATGCATCAGCGCGTTTGGCAAGACGATATTCATCCACTGCCGCCTAGTTCCAGCGCAAGGTATAGCGCGTAAGATGGGCCAGGCGCGCCAGCAGGGGTAAGAGACAAGACTATGTGCGGAATCATCGGAATTGTTGGGAATGAGCCGGTCGCTGACCGCCTGGTCGATGGCCTCAAACGCATGGAATATCGCGGCTATGACAGCGCGGGTATTTGTGTCGTCGATGACGCCCAGCTGGTTCGCCGCCGAGCTAAGGGTAAGCTATCTAACCTTCTGGGCGTTCTCGCCGAGGATCCCGTCGAAGGTACAATTGGCATCGCTCACACGCGCTGGGCTACACACGGCGCCCCGACCACGACAAACGCACATCCGCATGCCACCAATGAACTCGCGCTCGTGCACAACGGCATCATTGAAAACTACAAGGAATTGCGCGCCGAACTGTCCGACGAAAATCGGTCTTTTGAGAGCGAAACCGATAGTGAAGTTGTCGCTCACCTGATCTCTTCGCGGATTGAAAAGGGCATGTCGCCAGAGGACGCGGTGGCTGAAGTGTTGCCGAAATTGCGCGGCGCTTTCTCTCTGGCAATCACATTTCGCCAGCATCCTGATATGCTGATCGGCGCCCGCCTTGGTTCGCCGTTGGTCGTCGGCCATGGCGAAGATGAGATGTATCTCGGCTCAGACGCGCTTGCATTGGCGCCGCTCACACAGCGTATCTCCTATCTCGAAGAAGGCGATTGGGTGGTGATCAAGCGCGACAGCGCGCAGGTCTATAACGTAGAAAATCAGCCCGTGACCCGCGATATCCAAGCCTCTGGCGCGACCGCGGCGGCGGTTGAAAAGGGCAATTTCCACCACTTCATGCAGAAAGAGATTTTTGAGCAGCCAACCGTGGTTGCACAAACGCTCAGCTCTTACCTACGCCAGGCAGATAACACCGTTGCTCTGCCTCAACTTGATTTCGACATTTCGCAGATCAAGCGTTTGACCATCGTCGCCTGCGGCACCTCCTTTTACGCCGGTATGGTCGCGAAATATTGGTTTGAGCAATTCGCCCGCGTGCCGGTCGACATCGATGTCGCCAGTGAGTTTCGCTATCGCAATCCTGTGCTGGAGGAAGGCGGTCTCGCGCTGTTTATCTCTCAGAGTGGGGAGACCGCCGATACGCTCGCCGCGCTGCGCCATTGCAAGGCCGAGGGGCAGACCATTGGCGTCGTCGTCAACGTGCCGACCAGTTCCATGGCGCGCGAGGCGGACCTGCTGTTGCCTAGCCATGCCGGGCCGGAAATCGGGGTTGCCTCGACCAAGGCCTTCACCTGTCAGCTCGCCGTCTTGGCCGCGCTCGCCGCGCATATGGCGGTGAAGAAAGGCCTGATGAGCCGCGAGGAAGAGGCTGAGGTGGTGACCCATCTGTTGGAAGCTCCCGCTGCGCTCAATGAGGCGCTCGACCATGACCAAGACATTGCCAGCATGGCGCATCTGATCGCTCCAGCCCGCGATGTGCTCTATCTGGGTCGCGGACAGGATTATCCGCTTGCTTTGGAGGGCGCGCTAAAACTCAAGGAAATCAGCTACATTCACGCCGAAGGTTACGCCTCGGGCGAGATGAAGCACGGTCCAATCGCGCTGATCGACAAAGACGTGCCGGTGGTGGTGATCGCCCCATCTGGCCCGCTGTTTGAAAAGACCGTCTCCAACATGGAGGAAGTGCGCGCACGCGGCGGGCAAGTGGTGCTGATCTCTGATGCGGAAGGCCTGGCGCAAGCAGGCGAGGGCTGCATCGCGACGATCGAAATGCCGGTGGTTCACCCGCTGATCGCGCCGCTGGTTTACGCTATTCCAGTGCAATTGCTGGCCTATCACGTTGCTGTGGTGAAGGGGACTGACGTTGACCAGCCCCGCAACCTTGCCAAATCTGTGACGGTTGAGTGATGACAGCGGGCAGCGGTGATGGCCAAGACCTCTTAAGTCTAGAGGGCGGCTGCCATTGCCGCGCCGTCCGCTTCCGGGTGCAATCTGAGCGCGCGCCGAAAATGCTGCGCTGCAATTGCTCGATCTGCGCGGTCTCTGGCTATCTCCACCTGTTCATCCCGCATGACC
This sequence comes from Erythrobacter sp. S249, assembly GCF_057364975.1. Taxonomy (NCBI): domain Bacteria; kingdom Pseudomonadati; phylum Pseudomonadota; class Alphaproteobacteria; order Sphingomonadales; family Erythrobacteraceae; genus Erythrobacter; species Erythrobacter sp. S249. The sequence goes on from NZ_CP200287.1 coordinate 2,741,010, forward strand.
GGTTTACGCTGCTGTCAGGCGAAGAAGCGCTTACCTCATACCGCTTTGGCTCAGGCGAGGCGGAGCATTTGTTTTGCAAGATTTGCGGAACGAAAAGCTTCTACCAGCCGCGCTCCCATCCCGAGGCGTGGAGCGTCCATCTCGCCTGTCTTGATGACAGCAGCGCCTTGTTGCCAGAAATCCGCGATTTTGACGGTCGAAACTGGGACCGAAGCAAGCTGTAACAGGGGTTCGCAGCTCGTGGCGCAATCGGCTCGTCAGGCCGCAATTCCCCCTAAGCCCGCCTCGTAATTTACTTCATACTAACCTTTGCTGGATAGCCGCGGGGGTGTGATCGAAGATGATGTCCCCCCGCAGCCTGCCAATCGCCGGTTGTCTATGCTCGCTGTGCTGGGATTAACCGGGGCAGGGGATAACGATTGGGCGCGGCTGCGCGGCCTGCAATATTCAGGGCTCTCAGCGCTCACGTTCTTCAGAACCTACATACATGCGATCATGGGCCTGTTCACGGTCCACATTTATTCCGGCAGTATCAGTCTGATTTGGCTGGCGTTTTGGTGGGTCTCTTTGGTGCTGCTCCAGATCCGCGGAGTGCGGTTTGACCGCACTTTGGCCGATGCCGAATATCGCAAGCTGTCGCGCCAGGAATTCTACGGGCAGGCGCTTACCCCCCTGCTCTCTGGGGTGCTGTGGGCGGTGCCAATCCTGGTATTCGCGCCTTACGGCTCGCTACCAGACCTGATGACGCTGCTCGTTGTGGTTGCGACTTTGACGGCGGCATCGATCTATTTCTACGCTGCGGCCCCGCTCGGGATTTTCGTGTTTACCCTCACCGTTGGCGTGGCCGCGGTCACGCATTTGGCGCTGCAAGGGCTCTGGACGGTCGCGGTCGCCGGGACGTTTTACGGCATCAGCTGTCTGTTTGGCACGATCGAGGTGGCGCGCACCTATCTCACCGCGCGGATCGCAGAAAGCAGCGTTGTTGAAAAGGAGCAGGTCGTCTCCCTGCTGCTGCGCGAGTTTGAAGAGAATGAGGCCGATTGGCTGTGGGAAGTCGATACCGCGCGGCGTCTGCGCGGCGTTAGCCCGCGGTTCGCCTATGCGCTCGGCTGTCCTCAGGCGGAGGCGGAGCGCCGCCCATTGCTCGAACTGATCGCGGGCGACACTTGGGAGAGCGGCAAGTTTCCGACCAGCCTGCATGATCTGGCTGAGCGACTGAAACATTGCGAGAACTTCTCCAACCTGCTCGTCAATGTGACCATCCGTGGTGAGAAGCGCTGGTGGGAGCTGTCAGGCACACCAATGCGCGACGACCAGAACCGCTTTATTGGTTTTCGCGGGGTCGGCTCCGATGTGACAGAGGCGCGCGCTTCGTCTGAAAAGATCGCTTACCTTGCGCGCTATGACACACTCACCTCTTTGCCTAACCGATTGCAGCTGACCGAGGCGCTGGGCGATGCGTTGGTGTTCGCCGAGCAATGGCGCACACGCTGCGCTCTGCTGATGGTGGATCTCGACCGGTTTAAGGCGGTGAACGATTCGCTTGGCCATATGGTCGGCGACAAGCTGCTGGCTCAGGTATCTGCGCGTCTGCAGGCCCTGATGGGGCAGGATCAGATGTGCGGCCGATTGGGCGGCGATGAATTTGCGATTGTGCTGCGCGATGTCAGCGACCGTGAGATCATTCGCACCACCGCCAACCGCGTGATTGAGGCTCTGACGGAGCCGTATCAGGTCGATCAGCACACACTTTACGTTGGCGCCAGCGTAGGCTCAGCCGTGGGCCCGCGCGATGGCAAATCGGTTGAAGAATTGATGCGCAACGCCGACCTTGCGCTTTACCGCGCTAAGGATGCGGGCGGCGGCGAGCACTTTGACTTTGAGCCTGTGCTCCATGCCTCTGCCGAAGAACGCCGCCAGCTTGAGGTGAGCCTGCGCAAGGCGCTCGACCGAGATGAGATGGTGCTGCACTATCAGCCAGTCGTTGACGCCAACAGCGAGAACATCGTCAGCTTTGAGGCCCTCGTCCGCTGGGACAGCGCCGATCACGGCTTTGTCAGCCCGGGTAAATTTATCCCGTTGGCCGAGGAAACGCGTCTGATCGTGCCGATTGGCAAATGGGTCCTGCGCGAGGCATGCCGCGAGGCGTGCAATTGGCCCAAGCACGTGCGGGTCAATGTTAACGTATCACCAGAGCAATTGCTGGAGCCGGACTTCTACGAAGATGTCGTGGCTGTTCTGGCAGAGACGGGGCTGCATGCAGACCGCCTCGAAGTCGAAGTGACTGAGAGCATCTTCCTGCGCGATGCCTCCATCGCCCGCAAAGCTCTGGAGCAGATCATGGCGCTGGGTTGCAGCGTTGCGCTTGATGACTTTGGCACGGGCTATTCCTCGCTCGGTTACATCCGCAAGCTGAGCTTCTCGACCATCAAGGTCGACCGCACCTTTGTGCAAGGCGCGGCGCAAAACAGTTCTGAAAGTCTGGCGATCATCAATGCGGTGGTGGCGATGGCCAAGAGCCTCGATATGACCACGACGGCGGAAGGCGTGGAGACCATTGAGGAAGCCAAGCTCATCCGTGAGATGGGCTGTGACAAGATCCAAGGGTTCTACTTCGGCCGTCCAATGCCAAAGAACGAAGCGCTGCGTCTGTTCGATGCAAACGGCGGCGACGGCGAACGCCAAATCGCCTAAGCGGTTTAGACCAGCGCTGCGATAGCGCTTTCAAACAGCATGCGGCCATCGGTGCCGCCTTGGGCGTCTTCTACGGCGCGCTCTGGGTGCGGCATCATGCCCAGCACATTGCCGCCCACGCTAAGCACCCCGGCAATATCGCGGCGTGAGCCATTACAGGGTTCTGCATAGCGGAACGCAACCCGGCCATCGCCTTCGATCCGGTCGAGCGTCTCTTCATCAGCGAAGTAATTGCCATCGTGGTGCGCCACTGGAATGTGGACGGTGCCTTTGCCTGCGTAAGCGCGCGTAAAGGCCGATTGCGTGTTCTCGGCAATCAACGGCACAGTGCGGCAGATGAAGTTCTGGCTGGCGTTGCGCATCAATGCCCCGGGCAACAGGCCGCTCTCGGTTAGCACCTGAAAGCCATTGCACACGCCCAATACGGGCACGCCACGATCCGCCGCGGCAATCACGCTGCGCATGATCGGGCTGTTCGCGGCCATCGCACCAGAGCGCAGATAGTCACCATAGGAAAAGCCGCCGGGCAGGGCGATAAAATCGAGATTGTCAGGCAGCTCTGCATCGCCGTGCCACACCCGGATCGGCGCGGTGCCCGATACGAGTTCCAAAGCGCAGGCCATATCCCGGTCGCAATTGGAACCGGGAAACGTGATCACAGCGGCACGGAAACCCATCAGGCCGCTCCCGCTGTTTCCAGCTTCTCAATCGTGAAGTCTTCGATCACCATATTCGCGAGCAGTTTTTCGCACATCGAATTGAGCGCTTCGTCGCTCGTGCCGTCGGCCACGTCCATTTCGATCATCCGGCCAATGCGAACGTCTTCGACGCCCTCAAAGCCCATGCCATCCAGCGAATGGTGCACGGCGCGGCCCTGTGGGTCGAGCACTCCGGGTTTAAGGCGGACGAGAATACGGACTTTCATGGGCGGCTCACCTGACTACGCGCGTGGATGGGCGAATGATGCGCAGCCTATAGCGCAGCCCCGTGCTGGCGCAATCATTGCTGGGCAGCTTGCCCACTATCACGAGCGCTTTTCGCGCTTGCTCGGGCTGGCGTTAGGGCGCGATGCTGTCTGGCAGCTCAGCGTCCTCGTGGATCACCAGCACTTCGACCGCTTCATCAGCCTTAAGGTATTGCGCGGCCGCTGCCTGAATATCGGCAGGCGTGATGGCTTTCAGCGTATCAGGTGCGTTGAGGAAACGCTGCAAGCGGTCAGACTGGCTTTGCGCATTGTCAGCGAGTCCCATCCACCCGCCGAGTGATTTCAGCGCATTGTCATAGCTTTCCAGCATTGGCTGGCGCGCCCGGTCGATCAAATCACTTTCCAGCGGCGCTGCGGCGAGTTCGCTCAGCATTGCGCGGATCGCCGCTCGCGTCGGCTCCAGCTCCGCAAAATCGACCGAGGCCGTTACGCTGAATGTGCCGTAGCCAGCGTAAATGCGGCTGGTGGAGCTGCCAGCCGACGGCGAATAGGCCTTGCCCAGTTCCTCGCGAAGACGCTCTTGCAATTGGATGCGCACCACGCGGCTCAGCAGTGATAGGCGCAGCGCCTCGGATAGGTCGCTGTCATCGGTTGTCGGCCAGACCATGCGGACTAGAGCTTGGTCGGTTTCGCCGGTGTGGGTCAGCGTTTGCAGCCCCCGTTTTGCGGTGAAGCCGCGCTGGCGGGCTTCCGTGCGCAGTAGGAATTCCGCCTCGCGGGCGGGCAGGGCGCCCAATGTGCTGGCCACCGCTGCGATGGCTGCGTCTGGATCAAAGTCGCCGACCAGCGCAATTTCAATCGCGCCGCTTTCCAGCCGGTCGCCGATGTCAGCCTTCAACTGCGCGAAACTGCGCGCAAGAAACGCCTCTTGCGGCTGCAGGCTGAAACGCGGGTCGCCATCGGACAGGATCCCGCCCAGCCGATTGCTGAGCGCACGTGACGGTGTCGCATCAAGATTGGCAAAGTAATTCTCGATATTCTTGGCATAGCGCTCTTCGCCCTCGCGCCGGTAACCGGGATCGGTCAGCGCGGCGGCGAGCAATTGCATCTGCAATTGCAGATCGCGCGGCGTGGTGCTGCCCGACATGCGGAACGCGTCCGTACCTGATCCGATGTTAAAGCCAACGCTGCGCCCGGCGAGTACGCTTTGCAATTCGTCCTGACTATGCTGGCCGAGGCCGCCGGTGGCCAGCACGCTGACCATTGCGGTGCGCAGCGGATCGTCTGCAGTATCGAGCAAGGTGCCGCCATCCAGGCTGACGCGGTAGCTCACGCGGTCTTTACGAATATCGGTGGTCTTGAGGTTCAGCCGCACGCCATTGGCAAAGCGGATTAGGCGGAAATCGAACCGATCATCGACCGTGTCGGAGACGATTTCGCCCGGCGTGCCAAAGTCGCTGTAGGCAAAGCTTTGCTCGCCCATATCCTCGGGTGCAGCGATTTCTGCTGCCATACCCTCGGCAAGAGCTGCGCGCAGGGCCTCTTCGCCGCCCTCAGGCGCGCTGCGCCCTTGGAACCGGATCAGCGGATCGCCAGCGGCTGGCAGGTCCGCGATCAGCGCGGCAAACACGCGGCCCGGCGTAATGCTGGGGGCGAGCGCTTCAAACCGCTCTAGCCGGTATTGGGGATCGGTGGGGATGCGTTCTGAACCGACCAGCCGCAGGGCCGCATTGGCGAACGCCCCATTGCTGCGCGTGTCCGCCGATGCGACGCCATTTTCCAGCGCGGTGCGAAGGTTGGCGACTTGCTCGGTCACTTCCGCCTGTGTGAAGCCGAACTCCACCGCTTGACGCACTTCGCGTAAAGCGGCGACCAGCCCTTTGCGCCATTCGCCATCGGCGCTGCTGATCGACAGGCTGGTGGAGCGGGCGTCTTCGAACAGATCATTGCTGCTGAAGCCCGCACCGCGAAACGGTGCGTCCTCGCCGCGCGCCAAGCGGGACAATCGCCGGCCAATAATGCGGTAGCCAATGCTGCGCAGCAGCGCCACATCGCGCGTTGCTACAGTGTCTGGCCGGTCTTCCCATTCGGAAAAACTGGTCAGGCTCACGCTCTCTGACAGGGCGGGGTCGGTGTAGATATCGACCTCTGATTCGCGCTCAATCGGGATCGGACCGGTGACCGGCTCAGCCGGGGCCGGGCCGCCTTGCCAATCGGTGAAGACTTCACGGATCTTGGCTTCCATCATGGCGGCAGGAAAATCGCCGACGATCACCATCACCGTATTGGAGGGCACATAGGTGCGCTCGTAAAAGCCGCGCAAATCATCCGCGCTCGCGTTCTCAAGCACATCGAGCGTTCCAATCGGCAGGCGGTCCACGAACCGCGCGCCGGGGGCAAAGAAGGCGAGCTGATCTTCGGTCGCCTTTTGCTGGAAACCGCGCCGGTCGCGCCGCTCCGCCAGAATAACGCCGCGCTCGCGGTCTACTGCATCTTGCGCAATGGTCAGCTCGCTCGCTGTCTCGCGCATCAGCATCAATGCCGTGTCGAGCAGGTCTTCCTCGTTCTTGGGAAGATTGAGCATATAAGTGGTGGTCTCAAACCCGGTCGAGGCATTGGTGTCCGCGCCGAAGGCGAGGCCTTTGCGCTCCAACAGTTTGATCATCTCGCTTTCGGGAATATTGGTTGAGCCGTTGAAGGCCATATGCTCCACAAAGTGCGCAAGGCCGCGCTCGCTATCGGTTTCGTCGAGCGAGCCAGAGCCGATCTGCATCCGCACCAATGCGGTGCCTTCCGGCGTGGAGTTTTCGCGGATAATATAACGCATGCCATTATCCAGCACGCCGAACACAAATCCGGGATCGACGGGCACGTCACTGGTCTCAAACGCCCACAGCGCTTCCTCAGCCTGGACGGTTTCAGTGGCGGCCTGCTCTTGCGCCGCGAGAGACTGAACAAGAACCAGGTTGGGAAGCGCAAGCAGCGCTCCTGCGATGAGCGCGCGCGAGGTAAAATTCATATGCTGAAATTGTGCCCTATGATCATATAACGATGGCTTCTTAGCGCATTGAAACTGAACATGGCATTTTAATCGGCGCCGCAGGCGCCGCAAGGGCCCCGTGCCCGCTCGCAGCGCTTCGGGCTAGCCTGTAAAGCCCGAGGACATCGCATGCCCGGATGGGCGTGCGGAACACCAAACGCTTACTTTTTCGGAGGGGTTTTGCCGCGCATCCGGTTGCGATGGGTCGACAGGTCCAGCACTTCGCCGGGACCATTGTCTTCGTCCTGCAGCAGGCCGAGCCGCCGCGCGACTTCGCGGTACGCTGCCTCTTCACCGCCCAAATCGCGGCGGAAGCGGTCTTTATCCAGCTTCTCGCCGGTCTTCATGTCCCACAGGCGGCAGCCATCCGGGCTGACTTCATCGGCCAGAATGACGCGGCTGAAATCGCCATCGAACAGGCGGCCAAATTCCAGCTTGAAATCGACCAGGCGAATATCGATCCCGGCGAACATACCGCACAGGAAATCATTCACTCGGATCGCCATCGACGACATATCGTGCATTTCTTCGACGCTGGCCCAGTTAAAGCACGCAATGTGCTCCTCTGAGATCAGCGGATCGCCCAGGGCATCGTCCTTGTAATAATACTCAATCAAGGTGTGCGGCAGCGGCTCACCTTCTTCCAGGCCCAGCCGCTTGCAAATCGAGCCGGCGGCGACATTGCGCACCACGACTTCGATCGGGATAATCTCAACCTGACGCACCAATTGCTCGCGCATGTTCAGGCGGCGGATGAAATGCGTCGGGATGCCGATATGGGCGAGGCGGGTGAACACATGCTCGCTGATGCGATTGTTGATCACGCCTTTGCCGTTGATGGTGCCCTTTTTCTCCGCATTGAATGCGGTCGCATCATCTTTGAAATATTGGATAATCGTGCCCGGTTCTGGACCCTCATAGAGGATCTTGGCCTTGCCTTCATAGATTTGGCGGCGACGGGTCATGCTGGGCCTCCTGGCTCGCGGGTATAAAGCCGCTGCTGAAGCGAATGGTGCCCGGGGGCGGATTTGAACCACCGACACGCGGATTTTCAATCCGCTGCTCTACCCCTGAGCTACCCGGGCATTCGCTGCGGCGACGGGTTTGGCGTTTGGCACGCTTTGCCCGGCGAGCAAATGAGAGCGGGCCTATGGCGCGGGCGGCGATGTTTGGCAAGAGGGAAATAGCCTCAGGCACAGGTTCTTTTATGCTCAGCCTTGCTGTTCCCAATCTTCGCGCGCGATCTCTTCTGGGGATGCCGGGCGGCTGGGCAGGGCGTAGCCATCGCCAAACCACTTGGCGAGGTCGAGATCCTTGCAGCGTTGGGAGCAAAATGGGGTGAAGTCCTCAGCGCGGGCTTTCTTGCAGATCGGGCAGGTCTTAATCTTAGTCATAGGCCCACAATTTGCGCCTGAGATCCTTCCAGCGCAAGGCTCGGGTTCGTCTCAATCCGCACTTCTTTGCCTGTGCGCCTTGCGAGTTCCACCAGCCATTCTTCCTTGAGCTTCGATTTGAGCGCCGGATGGACGGTGAGGAGCAATATAGCGCCCGTTCCCTCAGCATGCTCTGCCCTGCGCAAGGCCATCCGCGCGCATGCTCCGACCCGCGAGGTTGAGAATCGGTGGAGCAGCGATCGCCCTTCGAGCCGGGCAACGATTTGCACAAAGCCAAAGCCGTTCATCGCCGTGCGCTCATGCGGCCAGTCATCGAGTGCTTCTTCGAGGGCCGCATCCACGGCTTTGCGCCCTGCCTTGTCTTGGATAGTCGGAAAATCGATCCCGATATTACCTGCCAGATCGAACCAGCGCAGTGCCTGCGCGATGGCGGGCACAGCTGCCAATGACAGCTCTAACGGCCTTCCTTCACCGTCAATGTCGATCAGGGTCATCGCAGGCGTGACACTGATGATCAGCGAGCCGCCGGCGAAGTGGATTTGGCCAGAACTGGCCGCGTCCCAAACCTCTTCCCAGAGGCCTGAAGGGAAACGGCGCACATGCTTGCCCGTCGCAAACACGGATGGCGGCGGGATATGCGGGTTGTCATCGGCGAAATATCGCGCCTGTGCTCGCTTTAGGCGGCCGCGTTCCGCCATCGCCTCGCGGGTAATGATCAAGCGCACCTCGCTGCCCTCGCTTGCATCGCGGGGAAGGCCGTCTGCGTTGATCTCAACCCCGCGCGGGCTAACGCATAAAGCACGCGATGATCCGGCCTTACGAGAGAGGATTTTGGCCATCAAAACCGTTCGAGCGCAATCTTTGCTCAGCCAAAACAGCTTAGCCGCCAATATCTGATAGTTCTCGGTCAAGAGCGCGCGGGTCTCGCCAATTCCCTCTTCGACAAGCCACTCAGCCAATGGCAAATCCCGCCGATTTCAGCAGCGCGCGGGTCTCGTACAGCGGCAGGCCCATCACGCTGGAATGGCTGCCCTTGATCCATTGGATCAGTCCCTCCGCTGCGCCTTGGATCGCGTATCCGCCCGCTTTGCCGTGCCATTCCCCGCCCGCCAGATAGCTGGCGATTTCCTCGTCAGAGAGGACTTTGAAGCGCACGACATTCTCGCTCAGCCGCGTGCGGATACCGCCATCTGGCGCGCGCAGGGCAATCGCAGACAGCACGACATGCCGCCGCCCGCTCATCAGTTTGAGGCAAGAACGCGCTTCGTCTTCCATCTCGGTCTTGGGCAGGATGCGGCGGCCAACGGCGACCACTGTGTCGCCAGCGAGAATATGGGCGTCGCTATCAGCGCTGGCAGCCTGCGCCTTTTCCAGAGCCATGCGCGCGGCATAGTCGCGCGGAAGCTCGCCCTTATGCGGTGTTTCGTCGATATCGGCCGGGGCCACATCATCGGGCGCAATGCCAAGCCGCGCGAGCAGATCGCGCCGGCGCGGACTGGCCGAAGCTAGAACGAGTTTGGGGGCGCTCACTCAGCGCACCTCAATATTATGGCGTTGGGCCAGGGCCTTGGCCAGGGCCGCCGCGTCCGGGCATAAAGCGATAGGTGATGCGGGCCTTGGTGAGGTCATACGGTGTCAGTTCGCACAGCACTTCGTCACCCACCAGCACGCGGATACGGTTCTTGCGCATTTTGCCCGCGGTGTGGCCCAACACTTCGTGACCGTTTTCAAGCTCGACCCGGAACATCGCATTGGGAAGCAGTTCGACGACCTTCCCGCGCATTTCGAGGAGTTCTTCTTTGGCCATGTATATCCTTATGCAAACAGCTTTTCTGAGTAAAATCACTCATTCAGGCGCGCGCTTTAACCCCGCCGAGAACAAAATGGAAGTCTCGTGCGTTAGGGGCATCAAGCGGATGCACTCTCGGTGCGTCTTTTACGCGACACTTTGTGATGCAATTCGATACAATTCAGGTGCTTGTCTGAGGGCACCCGATGTCTGAAGAGGACCAAATGAAATTCTCCCAACTCCTTTTGTCCGGGGCTAGTCTCGCCGGATTGGCCAGCTTGGCCGCCTCACCCGCATTGGCTCAGCAACAGCGCGATGTGCCCGAAAGCGAACAGTCCGATATCGAACTCGGCACGACCGGCGGCACGCCTTCTGGCGGCGAAATTGTTGTTCAGGGGCGGCGTCTGCGCGGTCAATTGGATGTTGAACAGGCCCCACTGTTGGAGCTGAATGAGGATGATATCGCTGGTGAGGGGGTTACCTCGATTGCCGATCTGGTGACACAGGTTACCAATCAGACCGGCTCTGCGCGCGGGCGCGGCGGCGGCGGACGGCCGGTAATTTTGGTCAATGGCATTCGTATCGGCAGTTTCCGCGAGCTGCGATCCTATCCGCCTGAAGCACTCGAGAAAGTCGAAGTGTTCCCCGAGGAGGTAGCGCAGCGGTTTGGCTTTTCGCCTGATCGCCGGGTGGTGAACCTCATTCTGAAGGATAATTATTTCAGCCGCGAGATTGAGCTGGAATTTGAAGGGCCCTCTAGCGGCGGATATATCGCGCTGGAACAAGAGCTGGGTTTTCTGAAGATTGCCGATGGCGGGCGGTTTAACGCGAATTTTGAAGCGCGAGATCTTTCCCTGCTGACGGAAAGCGAGCGCGATCTGATCCAGACGCCGGGCTCCATTTCTGAACTGGCGAGTGATCCCGACCAAGCGGAGTTTCGTTCTTTGATCGCGGATAGCCTGCAATTGGAAGGCAGCGTGAGCTGGGCCAAGGCCTTGGTTGACAGCGGCACATCGCTTAGCGCCAATCTCAATTACACTCGCAATCAAAGCCGCAGTCTGTCCGGCCTCAATATCGTCGAGCTGGATGATGGCGCGGGCAATACGCTGCTGCGGACATTTGGCGAGGAGGACCCGCTGGAGCGGCGTGTGTCGATCGACACCTACGAAGCATCCGGCTCCTTGACCCGCCCACTTGGCGCATTCCGCCTGACCGCGACTTTCGATGGCAGTCGGATCGACAGCGAAACGGAAATCGACCAGCGCTTTGATACGCAGGCGCTCCAGGACGCGGCCTTGGCGGGCACGCTGGCGCTCGACGGAACTTTGCCGACCTCAGCGGAGGCGGGCTTTGAAACGGCGCGCTCGCGCAGTTGGACGGCAACCTCGAAAGTGACCGCGCGCGGTCCGCTGGCTGACTTACCGGGCGGCGAATTGCTCGCGACCTTCGATGCCGGATACAGTTGGGACCGCATTGAAAGCAGTGACACTCGTTCGGTTGTTGACGCGCGCCTGACGCGCGGCGATCTGGAGGGCGGGGTCAATCTCGTCATCCCGATAACCAGCACCCGCACGGGTTTTGCAGATGCAATCGGCAGCTTTACCCTCAACGCACAATTTGGCGCCAATTACCTGTCAGACTTTGGAACCTTAACGGATTGGACCGCCGGTCTCGTTTGGGCTCCGACCGACAATCTCGACTTGACTGCCACCTATATTGAGCGCGAAGTCGCCCCGTCACTGGGCAATCTCGGCAATCCAGAGATCATTACGCTCAACACGCCCGTGTTCGACTTTGTGAACGGCGAGACTGTGCTGGCGAGCGTGATCACGGGCGGCAATCCTAATCTGTTGGCTGAGACCCAGCGCGACTGGCGTTTTGCGGCCAATTGGTCACTGCCGTTCTTGCGCGGGTCCCGGCTGGGCGTCGAATACATCCGCAATCGCTCCGATGACGTGACCAGCGATTTTCCGGCGCTAACCGAGGAAATTGAGAACGCCTTTGCCGATCGTGTGACGCGTGATGCGGGCGGCACCTTGGTGGCGCTGGATAGCCGCGCAGTGACCTTTGCAGAAACCCGCGCGGAGCGGCTGCAGTTCACATTTTCCACGCGCGGCAGTTTTGGCGGGTCAAGTGCTGCAGCTGGCGGTGGTGGCCGCGGCGGACCTCCTGCTGCAGGCGGGCCTCCAGCCGGCGGCAGGCCTGATGGAGCAGGCCGTAGAGGCGGCGGCGCAGGCGGCCCACCGACCGCTGAGCAACGCGAGCAATTCATGGCGTTCCGGACGCGCATCTGCGCCGATGATGGACTGGATGTGCTCACCCGTCTGGTCGCAGCGGTTGAAGCTGGCGAAGACACCTCGGACATTCTGCCGAGCTTCGATCCAGAGCGTTTTGGCCGGATGCTATCACGCGCTCGCGATGAAAATGGCGAGATCACGCCAGAGCGGATGGCTGAGTTCCGCACGCGCTTTTGCAGCATGGATCCCGCGATGATGCGCGGAGGCGGCAGAGGCGGAGAACAAGCTGGCGCGGCGCAGGGCGGCAGACCGCAAGGTGCAGGCGGAGCGCCCCGCAATCCATTGACCGGCGGCTTTGGCCGCGACGGACGCGGACGCTATTTCGTAAACCTCACGCATACGCTTGAACTGGCGAATGAAATCCTGATCGCGCCGGGATTGGAACCGCTCGATCTGCTGGATGGCGATGCCACCGGTTCCTTTGGTCAGGCGCGCAATGCGACCCGGCTGGAGGCGGGCATTTTCCGCAATGGCATGGGGATGCGCATTTCGGGCCGCTACACGGGCAGCGCTCGGATTGATGGATCGGCCTTGCTTGGGTCGCCGGATCTGTTTTTCGATGACCTTGCGACCGTCGATTTGCGCGTGTTCGCGGATCTTGGCCGGATATTGGGCAAAGATCAGGGCTTCCTAAAAGGCTTCCGTATCGCTTTGCGCGCAGACAACATCTTTGACGCGCGCCGCAGAGTGACCGACAGCAATGGTGAAACGCCAATCAATTTCCAACCGCAACTGATCGACCCAACCGGCAGGTTCGTTGGCATCGACTTTAGAAAGGTGTTCTAAACGTCGAGTTTGGGAAACATCCAGCGGCGCATCGCGCTTGGTTTGAACGGCTTCCAACTGCCCTCTTTCTGGGCCAGCCGGTCAGCCATGGCGATCATCACCGATGGGTTTACGCCTAGTCCTAAGTGGCTGGCGTAAACCTCGATATTCTCGCTCGGGAACTCGCCCTTTTTCTGCACGGAGCCGCGCCAGTGAACCACGCCGTCGGTCTTGGTCAGGATTGACGTCGTCGGCACCGGCGGGGCGACATCCAGCCCCTGGAACTGTCCGCCGCGCAGATGCTCGGGCTCATCGCCGTTGAAGAATTTGAACAGGCGCGCCGCGCTGGTGTGGTTGCGATCATCAGAGATCGGGCTGCCTAGGCTGATCACCAGACGCACCTTTTCTGGATGCAATTTCGCCAGCTCGCGCGCTAGCACACCGCCTAGGCTCCAGCCGATTAGAGAAACCTTGCGGCCCGTGTTCTCAAACAGCTCCTTCAGCTGCGCTTCGATCACTTGCAACAGCTCTTCATTGACGCGGACATTGCGGCCCGCGTCCCAGCCATGCGCATCATAGCCCAAGTCCCTCAGCAGGCGGCGCATTGGCACGGTTGAGCTGTTGGTCGCCATGAAGCCGGGCAGGACCATGACAGCATGGCCATCACCCTTGGGTAGCTGCGACAGCATCGGGCGCGAGGCATAAAACGCGCCCAGCTCAAAGAAGGCGCGGCCTTCGGTCAGCGTCCAGAAGCGGTGCGGCGGCTTCGCCTTCGTTTCCTCGAGAAATCGATCTGCTTCCATGGCTGAATTTGGTGCGATGCTCGCCATTATGCTTTCTTCCCAACCCGTTTTTGTGGTGTTTTGCGTTTTGTTTTTGTTGCCGGTTTCTTGGCCGACGCTCGTTTCGCCGCTGTCTTTTTGGCTGGCGCCTTCTTTGCTCGCGCTCGTGTCGTCGCCTTCTTCTTTGGTGCCGGTTTGCCGGCCGCAGATGCCGCCGCCAGCAGCTCTTCATAGCTGTCTTGCAGGCACTGCGAGTAAAATTCTGGGTCCGGCATGATATCGCGGCACGCGGTGAAGCTAATGTATGCCTCATCGACATAGCTCTGCACGACATGGGCCAGGCCCAACCCATCGGTCAGGCAAATGAGAGAAAGCGCCATGCTCTCCATTCGCGCCCCTGATGAATAGATATGTACGGGCGGCCCGGGGACATTGGTCACCACTGTGTTGAACGGCATGGCGAGCTTGTGCGCGATGCTGACCCGGCTGAACAATTGCGCGCCCAGCGCCATGTAAAGCGCGGGATTGACCTTGCTCACCTCGGTCATGGTGCGCGCGCCCAGCGCGTTCGTCATGGCTTTTGAATTGCTGGTCTGGCCATAGACATATTCCAGCCGCTCTTTCGGATCGGCGATATGCGTGCCCAGGGGTGCGACCATGGCGGCGACCTGATTGCCCATATCGCCCTTCTCATCCTTGGAGCGGACGGAGATCGGCGCCATGGCCGTCATCGTCGATTTGGGCAGATCATCCTTGGATGTGAGGTATTTGTGAAGCGCGCCGCCGATTACCGCAATCGCCACATCATTGACCTTCGCATCAGGCACGAGCGTGCGGATCGACTTGAATTTGTCGAGCGGGAACGCGCAGCCTTCAACAACGCGGTGCGGCGAAATCGAGCGGTTAAAGCGGGTGCGCGGGGGCACCATGTCGGTGCTGAGCTTGAAATCGCGCGCAATCAGGCCTTTGATCGCGCTGGCCACGCCGGGAAGGGATTGCGCCGCGACCTGCGCCTGTTTCAGCGGGTTGAGCAGCGCATTGATATAGGATTTACCTAGCAGTTCCGCTGGGCCCGGCACCTTTTCCGGTTTCCACGTGTCGGCCTTTTTCAGCGGCTCGACATCGGGCGTCATCGTATGGAGCGCCTCCATCAGATCAATCCCGCTCATCCCATCAATCGCGGCGTGATGGACCTTAGTCACAAAGGCAAAGCAGCCGGGCGGATAGCCGCGAACATTGTCGAGCCCCTCAATCACGGTGAATTCCCACGGCGGGCGGTTGAGGTCTAGCGGGCGAGCGTGGATGCGCGCGGACTGAATGCACAGCTGGCGCCAATCGCCGGGCTTGGGAAGGGCGACGTGGCGGACATGATATTCCAGATCGAAATCGGGATCCTCGATCCAATACGGATAATCCAAGTCAAAGGGCACGCGAACGAGCCGCTGGCGCATGGTTTTGGAGAGCTGCATCCGGCCTTCGATGAAGCTGAGGATGTCTTTAAAGCGGACAAACCCGCCGGGCGCCGTTTCCGGATTGTAGATCAACACGCTGCCGATGTGCATCGGCGAATTTGGCGATTCCAGCGCTACGAACGATGAATCCATGCCTTGCAATTGGCGCAAGGTGTTCTCCCGCTTTTGTCTGTCCTATCGCTTCACTGCTTGAGGACAACCAACCCAAGACCGGGCGGTTTCGACCTATTTTTAGGCTCTATGAACAAGCGCTATAGACATTTCCTGTGCGAGACAACCTGCCGCGCGCGGTAGGTCTTGCCCTTAGGTAAGGTGGTTTTGTAATATTATGACTCGGCGATTGCTTCTGCGGCTGCCACTCCGCTGGCCCAGGCCCATTGGAAATTGTACCCGCCCAGCCAGCCTGTCACATCCACAGCCTCGCCGATGAAATACAATCCCGGCACGTTCTTCGCCTCCAGCGTTTTGGAGGAAAGCTCGTTTGTCGCAACGCCGCCTATCGTCACCTCGGCCTTGGCGAAGCCTTCGGTGCCGTTGGGGGTGAAGCGCCAATCGGCGAGTTTGCGCTGAGCCTCTTGCAGTGCCTTGTCGGGCACATTGCCAAATTCACGTTCAATGTTCAGCCGTTCAGCAAGCGCATCGGCAAGCCGGGCGGGCAAGTGCTCACGCAGAGCGCTGCGGATGGTGGCGCGCGGGTTCTTGGCCTTCAGATCGACCAGCCAATTGCGATCCATCGCTGGCAGGAATTCGATCCCGATTTCCTCGCCATGCTTCCAATAGGATGAGACTTGCAGGATCGCCGGGCCGGACAGGCCGCGGTGAGTGAACAGCGCGGCTTCTTCAAATTCGACCTTTGACTTCTTGACGCCAGTGCGCGCTGTCACCGGCGCAGAAACACCGGACAATTCGCGGAACAATACGTCCTCACCGCCGAGTGTCAGCGGGACGAGGGCAGGGCGCGGCTCCACGACTTTCAGGCCAAATTGCCGCGCCAGCTCATAAGCGTAGTCCGTTGCGCCCATTTTCGGGATCGACGGCCCGCCGGTCGCCACCACCAGCGATTTTGCGCGCATCGCCTGACCGTTCGCTTTGACTGCAAACTCGCCGCCATCTTCCACCACATCGCTGACATGCGCATCGCACAGCACATCAACTTGTCCGCCGTGCTGTGCCGCCTTGCCGCATTCATCGAGCAGCATTTCCACGATCTGCTTGGCTGATCCATCGCAGAACAATTGCCCCAGCGTCTTCTCGTGCCAGGCAATGCCATAGCTGTTCACCAGATCGATGAAATCTTGCGGCGTGTACCGGCTGAGCGCAGATTTAGCGAAATGCGGATTGGCGGAGAGGTAATTCGCCGCAGTCGTGCGCGAATTGGTGAAATTGCAGCGCCCACCGCCTGAAATAAGGATCTTCTTGCCCGGCGCATTCGCCTTTTCCAGCACAGCCACGCGTTTGCCGCGCTTGCCCGCCTCTGCCGCGCACATCAGCCCGGCGGCGCCCGCGCCCAGAACGATCACATCATATTCTTGCATGGCCGCACCGATAGGCGGGTGTGCAAGCAATGCCAATCACGCATTGCCAATCGCGCAGTGCGGTCCCTATCTGATGGGCATGGCCCGGACACCTGCTGGCACCTCTGACAATCCCCACGGGGCGGACCGCTTTAATGAAGAGCGGGCGGCCTATACCGTGTCGAGTGCACAGCCGAATCTGGAAGCTGGCGTTACCGCGATCAGGGAGACGGTGAAGACCCTGAAACCGATCCCCGGCGTTTACCGCATGCTCGATACGCGCGGCGATGTGCTGTATGTCGGCAAGGCGCGTAGCCTCAAGGCGCGGGTGGCGAATTACACTCAGGTCAATGGCCTCTCTGGCCGGTTGCAACGCATGGTCAGCCAGTGCCGCGCGATGGAGATCATCACCACCAATTCCGAGGCTGAGGCGCTGCTGCTCGAGGCGCAGCTGATCAAGCGGTTTCGCCCGCCGTTCAACGTATTGCTGCGCGATGATAAGAGCTTTCCCTTCATCCTGCTGCGAAGCGATCATGAGTTTCCGCGCATCCACAAGCATCGCGGCGCGCGCAAGGCGAAGGGCAATTATTACGGGCCGTTTGCCAGCGCGGGCAGCGTGAACACCACGCTCAATGCGCTGCAAAAGCTGTTCCTGCTGCGGTCTTGCACCGACAGCTTCTTCAAGAACCGCGACCGGCCATGCCTGCTGTATCAGATCAAACGGTGTTCCGCGCCGTGCGTTGGGCGGATCAGCGAGCTGGATTATGACAAGCTCGTTGATCAGGCGAAGAACTTCCTCGCGGGCAAATCCGGGCAGGTTCAGCAAGATCTGGAAAAGCAGATGGCGAAGGCGGCGGAGGAGCTTGATTTTGAGACTGCCGCAATCCTGCGCGACCGATTGCGCGCGGCGACATTCATTCAAGGCAGCCAAGCGATCAACGCCAGCGGCGTGGGCGATGCCGATGTCTTCGCGCTCCATGCGAAAGGCGGGCAGGTCGGCATCCAGGCTTTCTTCATTCGCGGCGGACAGAATTGGGGGCACCGCGCGTTCTTCCCAACCCATACGAAGGGCGTGGAGGAGGATCAGATCCTCTCCAACGTGATCCTGCAGTTCTATGAGGAAGTGCCGCCGCCGCCGATGATCCTGGTTGATCGGGAGTTGCCAGAAAGCGAGCTGATCGAAGCGGCGCTATCTGAAGTCGCTGACAAGAAGGTCGCGCTGTCCGTCCCGCAACGCGGCGACCGGCGCAAGCTGATGGAGCAGGCGAGCCGCAATGCGGTGGAGGCGCTGGAACGGCGGCTGGCCGAGACCGGCACGCGCGCCAAAACCAACCGCGAAATGGCCGAATTTCTGGAGCTGGACGCCCCGCCGCAGCGGGTCGAGATCTACGACAACAGCCATATTCAAGGCGCGAAGGCTGTCGGCGCAATGGTGGTGGCCGGGCCGGAAGGCTTTGAAAAGTCGCAATATCGCAAGTTCAACATCAAGTCCGCGCAGACCAATGACGACTACGCGATGATGCGCGAGGTGATGGAGCGAAGGTTTACCCGCGCGATGAAGGACGACCCGGACCGGGAGCGTGAAGGCGTGTGGCCCGACCTTGTCCTGCTCGATGGGGGCAAGGGACAGATGTCGAGCGTGCAGGAAGTGCTGGGTGAGCTCGGCATTGAAGATCTGGCCGTGATCGCGATTGCCAAGGGCCCGCATCATGGCCGCGAGGGACGCGAGGTGTTCCACTTCCCCGACGGGCGAGAGAAGATGCTGCCGACCAACTCGCCGGTGCTGTACCATTTGCAAAACCTGCGCGACGAGGTTCACCGCTACGCCATCGGCGCGCACCGGGCGAAGCGATCCAAAGCGATCACCGCCTCTCCGCTGGATGAGATCCCCGGCATCGGGCCTGCAAGAAAGCGCGCGCTGCTGCTGCATTTCGGCACGGCCAGCAAGGTACGGGCCGCATCGCTGCAAGACCTCCAACGCGCGCCCGGCGTCAGCGATGCAGTGGCGCAGACGATCTATGATTTCTACCACGCGGGTGGGTGAGCGTGTGGCACCATAGGGTAGTCTATGGATTCCCACATTCTCCAAAATGGCCAGCGGGGTTCTTTCGTCACGACATCACCCCTTGCCATGCGCCTCTAAGCCCCTATCGATCTTGCGTTCATCTTCGCAAGATTATCACGGGTAATCCCAACTGACCGGAGCAATCCATGAGCGAACTTCCCGCCACCACTGACGAGCACACCCAAGGCAAGCGCAACGCCTTCACCCGTTTTCTTGATGGGGTCGAATGGCTTGGCAATCTGCTGCCGCATCCGGTCACTTTGTTTGCGGTGCTGGCGGTTGGGATTGTGCTGCTGTCTGGCCTGCTTGGTTGGATGGGTGTCGCGGTGGAAGATCCGCGCCCGCTCGGCGCGAAGGGTGTGGCCGAGGATGGGATGATCCGCGCGGTCAGCCTGATGGACGGCGATGGCATCCGCCGCATCTTTACCGGCCTGGTCGACAATTTTACCGGCTTTGCCCCGCTGGGCGTGGTGCTTGTCGCGATGCTCGGCGTTGGTGTGGCGGAGAAATCCGGCCTGCTGTCCGCCGCGGTGCGCAGCATGGTGCTCAATGCCCCGCCAAAGCTCGTGACGGTCGCGATTGTGTTTGCAGGCATCGTCTCCAACACGGCCTCTGAGGTCGGTTATGTGGTCCTGATCCCGCTTGCCGGCGCGATATTCTATGCGCTGGGACGCCATCCGCTGGCCGGTATGGCCGCCGCCTTTGCCGGGGTGTCCGGCGGCTATAGCGCGAACCTGCTGATCGGCACGATCGATCCATTGCTCGCCGGTATCACGCAAGAGGCCGCTCGCCTGATCGCCCCGGACTACACTGTGGTCGCTACGGCCAATTGGTATTTCATGATGGCCTCCACGGTCCTCATCACGCTGATCGGCTCGCTGGTCACGATTTACATCGTGGAGCCGAAGCTCGGCAAATATGATTCCTCGCTGGCTGATCCGACGATCTTGGATGACCGGATGATGGAACAGGTGAGCGCTGATGAGCGCAAGGGGCTGCGCTGGGCGGGCCTGGCGCTGCTGGGCGTGCTGGGGTTGATGGCGCTGACGCTGCTGCCGGAATGGGGCGTGCTGCGGAATCCCGATGATGGTGATCGGATCGACAGCCCATTCTTCGATGGTTTCGTCGTTTGGATCCTGATTTTCTTCGTCGCGCTTGGTTATGCCTATGGCCGCGCGGTGGGGACGATGAAGACTGACCGCGATATCATCGACGCGATGGCCGCCGCGCTCTCCTCGCTCGGCCTCTACATCGTGCTGGTGTTCTTTGCCGCGCAATTCGTTGCCTTCTTTGGCTGGACCAATCTGGGCGCGATCACCGCGGTAACGGGCGCGAATTTCCTAGTTGAGACCGGGATGACGGGACCGGGGATTTTCTTCATGTTCATCATCCTGTGCGCGCTCATTAACCTGTCTCTTGGCTCAGCCTCGGCGCAATGGGCCGTGACCGCGCCGATTTTCGTGCCGATGCTGATGCTGGTGGGATATTCGCCAGAAGTGATTCAGGCGGCCTATCGGATTGGCGACAGCACCACCAATATCATCACCCCGATGATGAGCTATTTCGGGCTAATCCTGGCCTGGGCAACGCGGTATAAGAGCGATCTGGGCGTGGGCACGATGATCGCGATGATGCTGCCCTATTCGATGTTCTTCATCGCGTTTTGGTCGGTGTTTTTCTATCTCTGGACCTTTGTGTTCGGTCTGCCAGTGGGGCCGGGCTCGCCCACGTTCTATGCGCCATAAAAAACGGGGCAGGCCGCAAAGCCTGCCCCGCATTTTTCAATCGGAGAGAGTGTGGCCGGAATTAAAGGCCTTCGACGCTCTTGCTGACCAAGACGTTCACTGCAACGCGGCGGTTTTGCGCCTTACCCTGTGGGGTTGAGTTGTCAGCTGCCGGATCGGCTTCCGCCATGCCGGTTGGGGTCAGCATGCGATATGGCTTCCAACCACACTGTTGCTGGAGATAGTTCACAACGCGGCTGGCGCGCTTTTCGCTCAGCTCTTGGTTGATCTCATAGCTGCCGGTTGAGTCGGTGTAGCCGACGACCAGAAGCAGCGCGTTGTCCATCGTATTGGCTTGCTCAGCCGCGCTGCAGAGCTCGGCGCGCGCCTGGCTGGAAAGATTGTACCGGCCAGTGTCAAAATAGACATTGGTGGTGCCTCTGATGTTGTATTGATCGATGTCACCAAAGCGGCCGCGCAGCGCCTCTGTAGCGGCGGCGTTCTTCGAGATTGCCGCGCCTTGCTCGCCGAACTGCTGCTCGGTGCCGTTGCGGATCATCGAGGCGGTGCGCAGATCCTTGTTCTTCAGGTTAACGCGGGTGGCGACAAGACCGCCAGCCCATTCAACCGTCTTCACCGTTACTGGCAGGCCGTTGAGCAATTGCTCAGAGCCCAGCTTGTCACGGCTGAGACCCAGGAAGCCGCCCTTGGCGCGGATCTCGGTGCCATCGCTCAGGCGGATCGCTGTGCGTGAACCATCAACCGTCGTGACTTGAAACTCACCATCGCGGCGGGCTGAGATAAAGCCATCAATTTCTGGTCCTTCTGGCATGCCCGACAGATCAGCAGGCGGTGAGCCAGTGACCGTGGTCAGCACTTCGCCCTGTTGGGCAGGAACCGGCATAGGCTCTTGGCCGATTGCGCCGCTTGCCATGGGCAGGGCGATCACAGCCGACAGGAAAAGAGCGGTATGCTTCTTTGAAATGGCAGTCATTAAAGTACTCCTCAAAACTATGGCAGCCAGCCGTTCGTCGTCTCGGCATTTCGTAGACCGCCCCCTGTGATGGCGTGTCTGGCTGCTAAAGCCCCCTCGAAAATTCTTGCACAACATGTGCGCTTGAATGCCGCTTTCCAGGCGACATGTGACGCCTGACTGTCACTCAAACCTTTCTCCCAGATGAACAGAATGGTCAGTTTTGTTAGTTGTACGGGTCGTTTGACCGCTTGCTGCGACGAACCGTTGCGACGAACCGTTGCGCAATTGGCGATTGGATTGGCTTTGTCACAATTCATCGAGCGGCACGCGTTGGAAGAGAGAATCGCTGCCAGATGCTCCGGAGCAAGCGGCCGCTAGACCCGGCGGAAGTTCCACACGGCGTTGAGCACGAACACCAGCAGCCCCGCGACAACGGACACCAACACGCGCGCGACCATATAGTCGATGGGGGTCAGCGCCAGCATCACCGCCATCAGCGCCATAGTCACGGCAAGGCCAATCGCGCCATTGAACAGGAATAGAGCATATCCGCTGGCCAGCGCGCGTTCGGTCCCGCGGAAAATCCAGCTCCTGCCCAGGAAATAATGCAAGGTGTTAGCCACGGCGAAACCGATGCCAGAGGCAATGATCTTTCCCATCCCAGCGCGCTCGACCAGCAGCCACAGCACGCCAAGCCCGATCAGGAAGACCCCGGTGCTAACTACGGTGTTGCGCATCAGCATCCATCCGACCCGTACCTTAAGCAGGCGCGTGATCAGGCTGCCGCGCGGGCGGTCATCGGGTGTGTTTTCGGTAGGCTCTGCCGTTTCGCTCACTCTGGGTGCGTTTCGTTAGGTCGCGGAGCGCAGCCGGTCGGAATAGCGATCCGGGTCTTGCTCGCCGTCATCGGCCCACACGTCCTTGCGCGTCACAAACGGGTTGAGGAACAGGATCGGCAATTTCAGAAACAGCAGCTCTGAATGGATAAAGCCGTCAACCGTGCGCTCCCACCATTTCGGCTCGCGCTTGGCATTGTCGCGCAGCCAGCCGTCATAGGGCGCCCAATGGCTTGGTTCGTCCCGCTCGATCACTTTGAAGATCTTCACCAAGGCGGGGTCGGATTTCACAAAGGGGTTCTTCAGCAAAATCTCGATCTGTTTGTACCCGCGCTTTTCCGTCAGAGAGATGACCCGGCACAATCGCTCAAACAGTTCATCACGCTCGATCACCGCCTGCGTATCGAGCTTGTCGATCGGGGTGCCAAACATGATCTCGATAAAGCGATCAATATGGCCAAAGGTGCGGTCGAGGTGGATCGGATGCTTGCCTTGAAGCTCAAACCAGCGCTTGAACATGACGTAATGCTTGCGCTCATCCGCGCGGTGTTTCTCGATCATGGTGATCAGCGGATCGCCCGGTTCACAGCGCGCCCGCACAGCCTCCAGCACGCGGTCGAGCGCGGTGTATCCGCGATGCTCATTATAGATGTAGATTGACCCGAGAAGGTCCAGGTAGCGCCGGCGAAACCAATCGATCATGCCATTCTCCTATAGAGGTAGGGTACGGCAAAAGCGGTGACTGACAAAGCTATGGCGCTGATACCGTAGCGCCCTGATCAATCTGTGCACGAAAACGCGGCCGAAAGCCAGAGTTTCCGTACCGCTCCCGGTGCAAAGGCTGAAGCTGCCTGCCGGGAAACCGCCGCAAGTTAGATCCCTACGACATAAAGCCCGGCGTCAGTCTTTCTCTGCGTAGAGATAGACATAGGTCTTGAGGTGACGGCGATTAAAGCGACCGATTTCCTCAACAATGTCGGTCTCAGTCTTTCGGAACTCCGACCGATCGGAAGGAGAGGTAAAGTAAAGAACGCCGACCGCATCTGGTTGTTCGATACCCGCTGCACGTTCAACGTAGATGCGCGCTTCACGTCGCCAGCCAGAGGCGCGTGTTAATGCCAGATCGTCGATGCTATCCTCGTGTCTCTCGCGTTCGGCCAGAGACGTTTCACCGTTTGAATAGCTCAGTTTGATGACATATCCGCGCCCGCTTGCGTCTTGAGGGAGCGCGGGATTTTCCTCCAACCGGTTGAATTCACCGGCAGCCAAGAAGCTTGGCGCTGGCACCGATCGATCAGAAACAATCGCCGTGAGTTCCTTTAGCAGATCACTCCCAACATCGGAGCATCGCAGCAAGGCAAATCGACCAACTGATGGCAGGCTCCTAGGTCCACGCTGCTCGGTGACGCGACCTTGGCGAAGCAAAGTGCATGCGTGATCGCCAGGCAGAGAAAGAGATTGGCCCGAATGGGCGAACAGGACTCCGGTCGTTGTGGACGATGACACATCGGTCGTGCTTGTGCACCCTGGCACAATGCAGACACAAAGAATGGAAAGAAGTAGCCGCATAAATCCTCCTGTTTCGTGCCTAGCATCGATACGGGCACATCTGGTGGATTTACATTTTGACTCTATGGTTCATAATTGAACCAATGGATCGCTGGCCAGACTACGAACTCATCATTGCGCTATCCCAAGGGCGAACGTTGCGAAAAGCTGCAGCGCTGCTGGGTTTGTCGCACGCGACGGTCTCCAGGAGGCTATCGCGGCTTGACGCCCAATTTTCTGAACCCTTGTTTGAGAAAAGCTCTGATGGATATGTTCGCACAAGTCTGGGCGACGCATTGTTCGATGCCGCCCAAAAGATGGACGAGTGTTCACGTGTTGCGGTGGACAAATGCCGCGAGCGACAAGGTGATGTGAAATCGGAGGTGCGATTTTCTTGCACCGATAGCCACGCGCGTTACCTTCTTGATAATGCACTGGAACGCTTTCAGACAGAAAACCCGGATGTCAGACTTAATCTGGTGGTCTCGTCGACCTTGGCGGATCTTGATCGGAGCGAAGCGGATGTTGTGTTGAGGTGTGCTGAAGCTCCGCCAGAACATCTGGTTGGCCGGGCACTCTTCCCGCTTAGCTACGGTTTTTATGTTCATAAGGACTGTTCTGACGCGGACATTGCCGGCCTTTCTTGGATTGCTCATGCAACCGATTGGGACCCACGGTCAGACAACAGGCTGAGCAAGAGGCTGCGCGCGCTGACTGTTTCCACGATTTCTTCCAGCGTGATGCACCGGGCAAGATGTGTGGGCAGAAAAGCCGGGCTTGCCTACTTGCCGTGTTTTGTCGGCAACGCCGATCCTTCACTCCGTCGCCTGAGCGAAACAGAAATAGACCGCACTCGGCGCTTGTGGCTGCTTACTCATCCTCGTGTGAAAGACATTCAGCGCGTCTCGGCCTTCATGCAGTTTCTCTACCCGGCGCTCGCATCAAAAAAGGAGCTTTGTGCTGGTCTCTAACAACCTCGACATCTGCGGCTCAGTCGCTCAATCAATGGCCTACGTGCTGCAAAAAATGCGAGAGCAGTCGGCCTGCCAATGCCGCAAAAGTAACCCCTCACTCTTGTGAATTGGCAACCATGTCGCGCTGAAGCGTGCGGCCCGCCAATAGGTAATGCAGGGCCGCCCAGCCATAAATGCAGCTGAAGATCACAATCGACCACTGAAGCCCGCGCGCTTCCGCACTGGAGCATGCTTCCATCGCCTCCAGCTCTGAGCCGCCGAGCAGCGCCTTCGCATCAGCGCCAAGCGAAAGCAGTGGCTTGCACGTCTCCAGCGTAAGTCCGAGCGCTTGCCCGTCGAGGAACATAGTCTTGAGGACAGTCGAGAGCACGCCAATTACCGGCGGGCCAAGGCCGTAGCCGAGCAAGTTGACCACAAACAAAGTGATCGCAACCGATGTTGCGCGCATCCTGCTATCGACCACTCCGCCTGAGACCGCATACATCGGCCCGAGGTAGAAATAGTGGATCATCGCGGCAATCATCAGCGCCGGCACCGCCAGCCAGAGGTTAGGCATTAAGAAGCCAAATGCGTAGAGCGGCACGGATGCTCCCATGCCAATCGCGGGCAGCCACGAGAGCGCATTGGGATACTTTTGGGACATCTTGTCCGCCAGCCATCCGGAACTGAACACGCCAATCGCCGCCATAATTCCCAAGACAACCCCGTAGAGCAAAGAGGCCTCTTGGATCGTGAGGCCGTGCGTGCGCAGCAGGAATGAGGTGGTGAACTGCGCAACGCCGTAGCCGACGAAAGAAGCGAGCGTCGCACCGAACACAATGTGCCGGTAAGCTGGCTTCTTGGCCAAAACCGCCAGCGCCTCTTTGAAGCTGGCCTTTTCCAGGCCTTGTAGCGCAGCAGGATCGGTGTAGCCGCGCGGCGGCTCTTTAATGCTGCGCCAAACGATCAGTCCTAACAGCAATCCTGGCAATCCAACCACGACAAAGGCCACCCGCCAGCCTTCGACTTGTGACCAGTCCAGATCGCCAAATAGAGAGCCGATGCCGATTGAATTCACAAACGCGCCGTATTGCGCGCCGTCTAGCCCAGCCAGCTGACCGCCGAAAACCGAGGCGAGCATTCCGCCGAGCGGCACGCCCAGAGCGTAGACCGAAACGGCGGTCGCGCGGCGGGATGGCTTGAAATAATCCGCAATCAAAGACTGAGCGGGCGGGGTGCAACCGGCCTCACCAATGCTGACGCCAATTCGGAACAGGAACAGCATCATAAACGACATCGCAAACCCGCACAGAGCCGTGAACAGGCTCCAGATGACAACGGCAGCCGAGATGATAGCCACACGGTTGTAGCGCTCTGCGCCGCGCGCAATTGGGATGCCGATGAAGGTGTAAAGGACGGCGAAGGCAGGCCCGCCGAGCAAGCCCATTTGCCAATCTTCCAGCCCAAAGGTGAGCTTGATTGGCTCCGTCAGAATATTGATGATCGTGCGATCAATGAAATTGAAGATATACACGATGAGCAAGGCGCTCAGAACATAAGCGCGGTAGCCAGGCGTTCCGAAACCTTCGGAGGCAGGAGGAGCCGCACCTGTCGGTGCGTGCACAGTCGCTTCGGCCATCAATTTCTCCCAAACAGCATTCGTCGATGTTAGGCCGAGTGGTTCTCAGCGCCATCACCGCGCAGCTTTTTTGCTTGCCCGCACCTTCTGAGCATTTGTGCCAGAGGTAAAGCCCCATGACGCGGCGCGCGGTTTCTGCGGCGAGAATGGTCAGTGATGGGGGTAGGTTAGTAGGCGCTTTCCTACACATCACCCATGCGCTTATCGCTGAGGGCATGAAGTTCTATCCGCCGCGCGTTTCTCAGCCTCGCAAGCCGCCCAGGCGCATTCCGCCGTTTTACGCCGTACCGGTGAAACAGCGTGTGGACGGCTGGACGCCACTGAGGCAGGCGGAGTTTATCGGCTGGCTTGCGCAAACGCGCTCAGTGACGGATGCGGCGCGCAGGGTCTCTATGGCGCGCGAAAGTGCTTACCGGTTGCGGACGCAAATATGGTCGGAGAGTTTCTGCACGGCGTGGGATGCGGCGCTCGCAAAGGAATGGCAGCCGTGCGATATTGGGACGGCGCCTGATGCTGTTTTGGGTGCGCTGCCAAAAGTCACACTTCGCGAGCTGGAATGGCGCATTGAGAGCGGCATTTGGCGGGTGATTTTGCGCGGCGGTAAATATGTCGGAGTACGCCAAAAGCCCGACAATTCTGCGCTTTTGGCGCATCTTGCGCGCTGTCCAGTATCGCTGGGTGATTGCCGCCAGCAGGCAGCGTCACGATGAAAAGTCACACTTTTGAAAAGCGTATCTGCGTTCCAAAAAAGCCCCCACTCCGCGCTGGGCGGAGCAGGGGCTGTTTCGCTCACATTGCTGTGATCGTGTTCGGCTTAGGCCGGGTAGACCCAGGCTGTGCCGCGAGCGAGGTTCTCAGATGCGAAGGCCCAGTTGAGCTTCGAGCCGACAACCGCGTCGAGATAGGCCGGACGCTTGTTCTGATGGTCGAGGTAATAGGCGTGCTCCCACACGTCGACGACCAGCAGCGGGTTGACGCCGTCTTGGTCAGCCAGCGTGTCGCCATCGTGGGTTTCCTCGATGGTGAGCGCGCCGTCCTTCTCAGCCAGCCAGACCCAGCCGCTGGCGAAGTGGCCAGCACCGCGGGCTTTGAGCTGTTCCTTGAGCTCGTCGACAGAGCCGAATGCGGCGTCGATCTTGGCTTTGAGCTCGTCCGATGGTGCGGTCTCGGTCGCCGCCATGGAATGCCAGTAGAACCCGTGGTTCCACGTTTGCGCGGCGTTGTTGAACAGCCCTTGGTTGCTGCCGCGGGCGGCGCCAACGATCGCTTCGAGCGAGGCATTGGCGTGATCGGTGCCGTCAATCGCGGCGTTCATCTTGTCGATATAGGCCTGATGGTGCTTGCCGTGGTGAAACGACAGTGTCTCGGCCGAAACGGCGGGTGCAAGTGCGGTGTCTGCGTAAGGTAAGTCGATGAGTTTGAAAGCCACTTTGGTCCCTCTCTTATGGAATCTGGATCGCTATAGGGACAATGCACGGCGTGGGTAAAGGTTGCATAGCAATTGGAATTGGATGTCTGCGGTGCGAGCAGCAGGGGCTTGCCGCAACAGCCCATGCTGAGTGCAGAGCGGAGCTAGCGCTGGATCAGGAAACGGATCGGCCTGTCAATCGCAATTGGATTGGTGGCGGATGTGACGGTAAAGACGTTGGTTCAAGGGCTGAGCGGCGCGGTAAATCCGTCGGCCATCTCACCCACCAAGGCCAGTCCTTCGATTGTATGCATCTCAGCGCCTGCAATCACGCCGCCAGCCGCAAACAGACCGGAAAACGGGCCACCGGTGATCAACTCAACCTGACGCATACCATCCGCGCGTTGCTGGCGTTGAAGCTCTGCAAACCTGTGGGCTGCGGTATCAGTCGAACTCATGGTGAACTGTGGAAGCTCAGTGGGGACCTCGGTGCCATAGGGGTCCTGCGCAGTGTTCATGCCGGGTTGGCCCGTGGGCTGACGCAGCGGAAGATCAACCGCAAGCTGCTGAGCAGCAGTGGTGAAAGGAGAAGCTTTGTAGGTATCAAGCGAGCTTTGGAACTGCCCTTGTTGGCGCGGGCCAAGCTGGCTCATCACAGCAGCCTCGAGGTCGGCAGCGCTGAAGCCGTCGGTCATGCCGGTGGCCTGATACGTCCCGGCCGAAATGCTCTGCATCGCCATATCGACGCTGGCGGCGAGGCGGTCAGTCTCCAAGCCCGCCGGGCCGGTGGAGGAGCCGATCAGATTGTCGGCCATCTCAGCAGCGCTGATCCCATCAGAGCCAGAACCGGATTGGCCGGGGCCGACCCCAGATACGCCGTTATTGCCGCCTTCGATGCTTGCCACGTGCCATGCTCCTGATTGCTCTGATGCTTACGCGCTGTGTTATCAGGAGGCGGACGGGCGGGGCATCTGCAAAACGTATAGGGCTGTGCGCGCTCGCCGGATCAGGCAGCGGCCTCTTGCAACTGGCGAAGCTTGAAGGCGCGGTCGCTGGCCAGCTGCGAATGCTCGACCCAGGTGGAATGCACCCCGCTGCTGATCTTGTGCGGCAAAGCGAGGCGGCAGATCGGACCTTTCGCCACATCGCTGGCGTCCAGAATGGCGAGCTCAGATGTGCCGCTGTTCTCGTCGATCAGGAAGGTGACGAGATAGCCGTCATCCTCCGCCAGTGTCTCGCCGTCGGCGCCCTTGCGCGGGATCATCGGGCTCTCGCTGGCATATACGCCGTCCGGCAGGGTGAAGATATGCTCTTCGCCGGTCTTTGTGTCTTGCCGGACATAGCCGTTGAACAGGAACCAGCCGGGCCGGGCCGTCGTCGACCAGACATAGCGCGATTTGCGCATGGCAAAGGCTGGGTTGATCATACCAAATTCGACGATCCGTTCCGACAGGCGCTCTTCCTTGCACTCGCCGGTGGTCAGGTTGAAGCGCCAGCGGTGCAGGCGGCTCTTGAAACTGTGCTCATCGACATAGGCCATCATCCGCCCATGTTCGCCTTGCTCCTCCAGCGGCTGTGGCATGGGTTCGTCTTGGTAATAGCCTTCCATGACGACTTCATCACCGTCTGGCCCGCTCTCTTCCCAAGCGTTCGTCCAGTGCAGCACATAGGTCGGCGAGGCTTCGAACCAGCGGATGTCCTGCGCACTGCCATGGCGCGGGATCAACGCAAAACGAGTCGGTACTCCTTCGTGCAGGCGAGCGGCATGAATGCCGCGCTCAAGCAACTTCGCGTCCCAGAACAAGGGCATGTCGTTTAGGATCGACCAGTTCGGCGTGATCGCCATGTCATGCGGCAGGCGCGGACCATCAAGCGGGACCGGTGTGTAGTGAACCAGCTTACCCGTCCGGTCGACAACGCCGTAATGCATGTAGGGCGCGTGCACGGAATAGTTGAAGAACATCAGCTCGCCGGTGCTCTCATCCACTTTGGGATGGGCAGAAACTCCGTCAATCGGTCCCCAAGGCGCTTTGCCAAGGTTCTCCAAAGTCACCGGGTCCATCTGCCAGGCCTCGCCGCATTGATAGAGCGTTGCCAACGCGGTGCCCGCATGGACCAGAATATCGGTCGAGGCGGTGTCCTTAAGCCCGCCATGCGCGCCAAAGCCTGGGCGCAGCGACGTCCCGGGAGGGTCCATCAAGCCGCCCCACAGCGCCTGCCCTGCGATCTGCTCCGCCTCAAAGCACTGAGTGCGCACAAAGCGATTGCGATAGCTCGCCTTACCGCCCGAAATGTTCACTTGATGCACCATCGCATCACCGTCAAACGGATGGTGCCGGCCCAGCGGTTGGTGCGCCGGGTTCTCTGTATTGCGCAGGTAAATGCCATCAATATCGGCTGGAATTGTGCCCTCAATCACTTCCAGCTCATCCACATCCACCTCTTCGTGAACCGGCGTCCATGGCCCGGAAAGATATGGGTGGTTGCTGGGTTCAAGCGTCGCTTTAACCGGCGGTTGGCGAGTGATTTGCATTGCGGTGTTCTCCTGATCGCTCAGCCTAGCGGGGAGGGCGGTGATATCAAGGACAAGCGCTGCGCAGGCTGTTCTATTTCGCCTCTACTTCGCCTTGCGGCGCCGGATCATGCCTTCTTGAGCGATACTGGCGACGAGTTCGCCTGATTGGTTGAACACGCGGCCCCGGTTAAATCCGCGTCCATGGCCGGACCACGGGCTGTCGGTGGCGTAGAGCAGCCATTCGTCCGCGCGCGCTTCGCGGTGGAACCAGATCGTGTGGTCAAGACTCGCCCCGACCAGTTCGCCGCGCATCCAACTGAGCCCGTGGGGCAGGGCGCTGGTGCCGAGCAGCGTGAAATCGCTGGCATAGGTGATCACGGCGCGGTGCAGCCCTGGGTTATCCTCAATCGCGGGCAGCGGCGCGCCGGTGCGAAACCATGTGTGCGCTTTCGGTTCGCGCGGCTCAGAGTTCATCCAATGCAGCCGGTCAATCGTGCGCATTTCAATGGCGCGCGGGCGCAGCATCATCCGGCGCTGATCCTCGCTCAGCTTATCGCCCAGCTTCGACACCATCTCGTGGCGCACATCCATATCGCTGCGCAGCTCTTCCGGCCCCTCGACATCGGGCATCTCTGCATCGCTGTGTTCCAGCCCCGTTTCGGGTGTTTGAAAGCTCGCGGTCAGATTGAGGATCGGCTTGCTTTCGCCGGCTTCATTGGTCTGGCTGGCAACAACCCGGCGATTGGAGAAGCTGCGCCCGTCAAAATCGCGCGCGATCCGGTAGTCAATCGGCGGGCCTTCTTTGCCGCCGCGCAGGAAATAGGCGTGCAGCGAGTGCGCTTGTTTAGGCTCATCCACGGTCGCTTGCGCGGCCTGAATAGCCTGCGCCAGCACTTGGCCGCCAAACACGCGGCCCATGCCGCCTTTTTGCGGACGGCCGGTGAAGTTGTCCGGCGTGCTCTGTTCTACTGTGAGCAGTTTGATCAGCCCATCGACGAGCTGCTCATTGGTCGGAATATTGTCTGAAGTGTCGCTCATTTCGCCGCTCGCAATGCGGCGCGAGGGCGACAACGTCAAGCAGGCTTAGCGTTCCCACACCCGGCGCAGCAGAGCGGCTGGCAATGCGCCGCGCACAAACAGCAGATCAGAGACGCTGGAGGCCTCTTCTGCACCCATTTGTCGCTTGTAACCGCCATCGCCAAGGCCCCAGTCAATGCGGGCAAGGCTGCGCTTTGCGGCGCTCGTGAAATCGTCATAGAGCAGCACGCGTCCGGGCGAGAACTTATGGAATTGCTGATCAAAATTGTTCGCGATGGCATAGCGCGTGTCGCCGCAGTCGAGCCCAAAGGTGAAGGCCGCGGGGATATCGCCGACATGCAGCAAGCTGCCCCGGATCATTGCCGCGATCGCAGGGTCCTCAGCGATGCCTTCCCAGAATGAGCGCAGCGCCGGATCGTGGAATTTGGTGTCGCCGCCCTGTTCAAGCTGCCCGACCCAGGAATTGCTTTCAATTTCGGCAATGGCGTCGCGGGTTTCATAGGTCCAATCTTCGCCAGTGAAGTGCGAAATGGTGACCGGGCCGGTTTTCTCCAGCTGGCGAACGCGCCAACGATCTTTCTGCTGGCCTTTGGTCGAGGGCCAATTGCCTGACGCCGTCAGCACGACAAGATCGAGCACGAACAGCTGACCAACCGGGCGGGACAGCACGCGCCAGCCTGCCTCGGCTGCAGCGGCTTTGAGCACGTCGAGCGACGGATCGTCGTCGACCACCGGGCCCATGCGCCAGACATTGCCGAGCTGCTTTGCAAGCGCCTTTTCCTTGAGAGCCGCCGCGAGCTCTTCTGCTGTGCACTTGCTGTCCAATGGAGCGCCGCGAAACGGCCAATAGGCGCCTGAGACTTGCTTGATCGCGACGGGACCAAGCTTTTTCTCGCACATAGGAAAGGCGGCAATCGCTTTGCCATCATTGCTGCGCGCGACAAGCTCGGTCGTTGCCGGATCGCGGCCTGATGCAAACCACTGCGCCCTTAAGAAAGCGCGGCGCGGATCATCTGCCTCCGCAAGGCGGTCCAGCTCCGATTGGGGCTGCGTGTCTACAGGGAAAGGCGCGTTCATGACAGCGGCGGCAATCCAGCGCGGCCAAACAGGCGGCGCCATACGCGAAAGCTTAGCGCTTTGGCGCGGTTGCTGGCGGGCCAGCGTTTTGGCGCATTGGGCGTCAGACCGATCCGGCGCATCAGCACATTGGCGCAGCGCGCATCGCTCTCATCATAGCTCCAATTGGATCGCCAGGTGATCGACAGCGAAATCGAGCTGTGTGGCCCATTGCGCACGAAATGCGGGGCCATCACCGGCACATAAGCGGCATCACCAGGACCAAGCGGAAACTCACGGCCTTGCCCTTCAAAGTTATCGTCCCACTTGAGCTCGCGCGCCCCGCCTGCGTGATAAGCCTCGTGCTCACCATCGGCCGCAAAGCGCGTGTCGCCAGCGGGGAATTGGGTCATCACCTTGCTGCCCGTCACCTGCAGCAGAATGTTATGCTCTGGGTCGAAATGATAAGGCGTCACGGCATTGGGGCTGGAGATGAAAATGAACCCTTGCGGGGTCAGCATCTCGCCGGTTTTGGCCTCAATCTCAGCCTGCAATTCGCCGAGCAAATCGTGCAGCAATGCCTGATAGGATGGCACTTGCTCAACATTCTTGAGCACTGCCCAGCTGTTCGCCTCATGCACTTTGCGGATCGTCTCTGCGATGGTGAGGCCGTTGCTGTCCGGTTTGCCATCGACGCCAATCGGCAAATCGCCACGATTGTATTCGACCGAGCCTTCTGGAAGGCGCTCTGCCATGCCGGCCAGCGCTTCGATCTCCAGCAGAGGATGCTGATCGAGGGCATGGCGCAAAACATGCGGCGTTTCTGGATAGCGCGCGGCAAAGTGACCGCGCGCATTCGCATCAAAAATCGCCGGGGCAGAGGCGCGCGCGCTTTGCCAGTCGGTTGCGTCTGTGATGGGCGCGTTCATTGCGGGTTTCCTTTGCGCAGCTCGCGGCGCATCAATTGCTCAAACACCGCGCGGCGCAATTTCCCGCCGATCGCGACGTTGACGCTATGGATGCTGCGTTTCTCGCGCCACAAGCGCTCGATCATCGAGTGTCCTTCGACGGCACAGCTGTCGGCCCATTCGATAAATTCGTTATTGAGCAGCTCCAGATTGTCGAGCTGGAGCAAAAGGCCGGGCGAGTACTTCGCGTAACGCTCGTCAAAGGCGGTCTTGAAACTGTAGGCACCCGGCGGCGTTATGAAGTTTGCGAGCATCGCGATGGCTCGCGCGTCGACCCTCAAAGCGAGCCGTTCCAACCGGCCAGAGCGTGCCGCGCCGGCCAAGGCGTCGATAAAGAACTGTTCGGTATGGTCTGCGCTGGCGAGGGCGGAGCCTTCGGCACCTTTCCAGCCTGCGCGTTCCACGGAGAGAAACTCGCGGGTCCATTCGTCGATACCTTCTTCGCCTTCGGTCCGGTCCAAGCTGAGGGTGCCTTCTTCTGCGAGGCGTTTGCGCAGGCGGCGCAGCTCTTTGCGCCGTTTCTTGGTCATGGATGTCTCGAGATATTCCTCGGGTGAGATTTCGGCGTCCAGCATGGCGCGCTCTTCCCGGCGCACAATGGCGCTCGGGCGATCATGCTCGGCCAAGGCTTCGCGCAGGCCCTCGGCCACCGGGCCATCGGCGGGCAATTGCGGCAAATGCAGGAACAGCGCCTGGCGCGGCTTGTGGTCGAGCGCGGTGAACAAGGTGCGCCAGAAATCGATCTCATGCCCTTTGGCGATCAAGGGCGCTCCGCAAAAGCTGTTTGCGTGCAGCGCAGCGCCGCAATGCGGCACGGGATAGCCGTAATATTGGCGGGATTGCTCAAGCGGGATGAGACCTAGCAGGTTGCCGCCAACGATATAGGCGAACACTTCGACCTTCGCGCTTTCTGGCAAATTGGCGAGCGAGGCGGAGAGAAACCACTCTTCGAAAAAGGGGTTGGGTTCGGCCGCGCAATTGGTCAACTCGTCCCATGCGGCAAGGAAAGCAGTGCGGCTGATTTGGGCAGGCGTCAGGGCATGCATCCCATCGCTCCAACCCGCAAGCGGGCCAGAGTGAGAAGGGGCGCTGGGCATTGCAGGCGCGCTTGCCATGTCCATCCGTTAACCTTTTCCCAGCGTGCAGAATCGCGCGCGGGGCGAGGTTTAGGCCATATGACGTTAAGGAAGCGTTTGTGCGACGCGCTTGGAGTGCGAGTGTTTGAACGTGGCGTCGGACCACAAAAAACCCCGCCAGACCTGCGCCCGGCGGGGTTCAAAAATGTTTGCAGCCGATTGTTCAGCTGCAGATTGGCGTCAGATCAATGCCCGCCAGCCAGCGCCGCGAGCAGAAGCAGCGCGACGATGTTGGTGATCTTGATCATTGGGTTCACGGCTGGGCCAGCGGTATCCTTATAAGGATCGCCGACGGTATCGCCGGTCACAGCGGCCTTGTGCGCCTCTGAGCCTTTGCCGCCGTGATTGCCATCTTCGATGTACTTCTTGGCATTGTCCCATGCGCCGCCGCCAGCGGTCATGGAAAGCGCCACGAAGATGCCCGAGATGATCACACCCAGCAGCAATGCGCCTAGAGCGGCAAAGCCCTCTGCCTGGCTGCCTGTTGCCGCTGTCACAGCGAAGTAGACAACGATAGGTGCCAGCAGCGGCAGCATCGAAGGCAGGATCATTTCCTTGATCGCCGCTTTCGTTACCAAATCGACCGTACGCGCATAATTCGGACGGCTAGTCCCGGCCATAATGCCAGGATCTTTCGAGAACTGGTCACGAACGTCGATAACCACATCGCCAGCAGCGCGGCCAACGGCGGTCATGCCCATCGCACCGAACAGGTACGGGAGCAGCGCGCCGAGCAGCAAGCCAACAATGACATACGGGTTTTCAAGGCTGAAGCTGACTGCAAGATCTGGGAAGAACTCTTTGAGGTCAGCGGTGTAGGCCGAGAACAGAACAAGAGCAGCCAGACCGGCAGAACCGATTGCATAACCCTTGGTCACAGCTTTCGTGGTGTTGCCAACGGCGTCCAGCGCATCGGTTTTTTCCCGAACGCTTTCTTCCATCTCAGCCATTTCAGCGATGCCGCCAGCGTTGTCGGTGACAGGACCGTATGCGTCCAAAGCAACAACCATACCGGCCAGCGCCAGCATCGAAGTTGCCGCGAAGGCAATGCCCATCAGACCAGCGAGCTGGTATGTCACAATGATACCGATCACGATCACAATGGTTGGTAGTGCGGTCGATTCAAGGCTGATAGCCAGACCTTGAATGACGTTGGTGCCGTGTCCAGTCTCAGACGATTTCGCAATCGAGCGGACCGGGCGGTATTCTGTGCCCGTGTAATATTCGGTGATCCAGATGATCAGGCCAGTGATGACCAATCCAACCATCATCGCCAGGAACAATGACATGCCAGTGAACGTGTTGTCGCCCAGGGTGTATTCCGTGGCCATGCCAACCGCATAATCGGTCGCAAAATAGATCGCGACAGCGGACAGGACCGTGGTGACGATAAAGCCCTTGTAGAGCGCGCCCATGATGTTGTTCGAAGAACCGAGACGAACAAAGTACGTCCCGATGATCGAGGTCACGATGCACACACCGCCAATGATCAGCGGCAGGCTCATCAGCGCAAGTAGGCTGTCAGCGGCAAGGCCGGTGAACAGCAGAGCGGTCAGAACCATGGTCGCGCCAACGGTGACAACATAGGTCTCGAACAAGTCAGCGGCCATGCCAGCACAATCGCCAACATTGTCGCCCACGTTATCGGCGATGGTCGCCGGGTTGCGGGGATCATCCTCTGGAATGCCGGCTTCAACCTTGCCAACCAGATCGGCGCCGACGTCGGCAGCCTTGGTAAAGATACCGCCGCCCAAACGCGCAAAGATAGAGATCAGCGAAGCGCCAAAGGCGAGGCCGACTAGCGCGTCGATGACTTCGCGTTTCTCAGCCAGGACAGTCAGGTCCATGCCCATTGTGCCAACGAGTACGTAGAAGAACCCTGCGATGGACAGCAGCGCGAGGCCCGCAACCAGCAGGCCGGTAACCGCACCAGCGCGGAACGCTACTGTCAGCCCTTGTTGAAGGCCGGTTTCAGCCGCCGCCGCTGTGCGCACATTGGCACGCACAGAGATGTTCATCCCTATAAAGCCAGCCACACCGGACAGAACAGCACCGACAACAAAGCCGATGGCCGAAACCGCGCCAAGGAAAATGAAAACGAGTATGGCAACCACCACACCGACGATGCCGATCGCAGTATATTGCCGTTTGAGATAAGCCTGTGCGCCTTCTTGAACGGCGCCAGCAATTTCTTGCATTTTGGCGTTCCCGGCACTCGCGCTGAGAACTTGTTGGCTGGTGACAATGCCATAGATGATGGCAACGACGGCCAGCCCAATTGATATGAGTGTTAAGTCCACTGAATGAATCCCCTCTCCCAGGATGAAGATTGCGCCTGGGTTCTCCCATTGACGCAGTGGATTGAAGCATACGGACTGATGTCAAGCTGGCAAGGAGGAAACGGGGCGGCTCCGCCCATTTTACCAGTTTTGCTGAGAGCGGCCGGGCAATTCGGGATCATCCGTGCTGATAGCCCAGGCCCTGCGCATTGACGATTGGGTTGCCATCGAGCGTGAGTGGAGCAAAGCCGAGCGGCTGAACATTGCCAATTCGTGTGGCGGGAACGGGCAGGGTCAGTCCCTCTTGCGCGGTAAATAGCAGCTCGTAGTCATCGCCCCAGCGCATGCAGTCCTCGCGCCTCTTGCTACCCACTACCGGCACACTCTCGCTCTCGATTGTTAGTGTGACCTCGCTCGCCTCCGCGAGGCGGAACGCATCGAGCAGCAGCCCGTCTGAAACGTCCATCATGGCGCTGACATGCGGCGCTAGTGATTGCCCTTGCTGCAATAGTGGGCGAGGGCGGTTGAACGCCTCGAGGTGCTCAGTCGCACCTTCAAAGCCGAGCATGGCGGCACCGAGCATGCCGGTGATATAGAGAGCATCGCCGGGTAACGCGCCGCTGCGCGACGGAACCGGCGTATGCATTGCCCGGCCAATGACGGTGAGACCAAAGGTCAGCGGACCTTCAGCGGAAACGGTGTCTCCACCTAGAATTGGCACATTGTAGCGGCTGAGCGCTTCGCTGAGACCCGCAAGGAAGCGTTCGTCATCTCGCCCCAGCGAATGGCCCAGCAATACGCCAATTGGCTCAGCTCCCTTGGCTGCGAGGTCAGACAGGTTTGAGGCGACCAGTTTCCAGGCAACATTAGCCATGTCGGCATCGGGGCGAAAATGCGTGCTCTCGGCCATAACGTCATGGGTTAGGACCAAAGTTTCGCCGCCGATCTCCAAGACGGCGCAGTCATCGCTTAATCCGCGCGCACCAGAATGGAGCGGCAGAGCGCGCAAGGCGGCGATGAAATCGACTTCATTCATTGAGCGACCTTATCCATTCGTCCTGAGCCTGTCGAAAGGCAACGGATTTTGGAGTGCTCTCGCATCGACATGCTCGGCATGGTGGAACTTTTAAATTCGTGCGTCCTTCGACACTGCATCCAGGATGCCATTCACAAACTTCGCTTCGCGGTCATCGAAGAATGCCTTCGCCACATCAACATATTCGTTGATCGCCGCTGCGGCTGGCACATCGTTGCGTGCGAGCAGCTCGTAAGTCCCGGCGCGCAGGATTTGCAGCATGGTTTTGTCGAGGCGTTTCAGCGTCCAGCCATCGGCCAGTTTGGCGGTCAGCAAAGCGTCGATCTCTTCGCCGCGCGCGTCAACTCCGCGCACGACATCATCGAAGAACTCGACTTCGGCATCGGCGAATTCGTCTTCATCGATCGTCTTGCCGAGGCGGTGCTGATGAAACTCATCGAGCAACTTCGCGAGCGCAGTGCCCTCCATCTGCAGTTGATAGAGCGCCTGGACGGCGGCGAGCCGCGCGGTTGAGCGGGCTTGAGAGCGAGCGGGTGTGTTCATTTCAGGCGAAGTTCCACTGATTTGGCATGCGCGGGCAAACCCTCTGCATGGGCAAGGGTCGCCGCCGCCGGACCGATCGCAGCAAAGGCATCGTCATCCAGTGCGATAAAGCTGGTTCGTTTCATGAAGTCGAGCACGGACAGCCCGCTGGAAAAACGCGCGCGCCGGCCGGTTGGCAATACGTGATTGGGCCCGGCGACGTAATCGCCCACGGCCTCTGGCGTCATCCGGCCAAGGAATACGCTGCCCGCGTGATTGATCTTCGAAAACAGCGCTTCGGGATCAGCCACAGCGAGTTCGACGTGCTCAGCGGCCAGTCGGTCCGCGAGTGCAGGCGCCTCGTTCAAGTCTTCGACCAGAATGATCACGCCGTGATCGTCCCAGCTTTGCTTGGCGGTTTTTCCGGTGGCGAGCTGCGACAGCTGCACGGTCACGCGGTCTTCAACCTGAGCAGCGCAGGTCCGGTCATTGGTGATCAAAATGGACTGAGAGGTCGGGTCATGCTCGGCCTGGCTCAGAAGATCGGCGGCGATCCAGTCTGGATCATTGTCGCAATCTGCGATCACCAGAATTTCGCTCGGCCCTGCGACCATGTCGATGCCGACAACGCCGTAAAGCTGTCGCTTGGCCTCTGCGACATAGGCATTGCCGGGGCCAGTGATCACATCGACCGGCTTGATCCGCTCGGTGCCATAGGCCAGCGCGCCGACCGCTTGCGCTCCGCCAACGCGCCAAATCTCGCTCACGCCTGCGACGTGCGCGGCGGCGAGAACAAGCGGATTCGAATTGCCCTTGGGTGTCGGCGTAACCACGACAATGCGCTTAACACCTGCGACCTTAGCTGGGATTGCATTCATCAGCAGTGACGAAGGATAGGCCGCGCGCCCGCCCGGCACATAAAGCCCGGCGGCATCAACGCTGCGCCATACCGCGCCTTGGCGCACGCCAGCTTCATCGGTGAAGTCGCGGTTCGCCGGGATTTGATCGCGGTGATAGGCCTCAATCCGGGCAGCGGCGAGGTTCAAGGCGTCGCGCAATTCCGGTTCAAGACCGTTATACGCTGCCTCGCAGCTTTCAGGCGAAATCGACCACTCTTCGTCAGTGCTCAGGTTGTGCCCATCAAAGCGCTGGCTGTATTCCACCAGCGCCGCATCACCCTTTGCTTTCACGCGGGCGAGGATGTCGCTGACTTTCCCAGAGACGTTCTCGCCGCTTTCGCGCCGGGCATTGACGATCTTGGCAAAGCGCTGCTCAAAATCGGCATCTTTCGTCGACAGCTTTTGCATTAGGCGACCTGCTTTTCGGCGGCTTGCGCTTCCATATCGGCGCGGAATGCGGCGACAAGCTCAGCCACGCGCGGATCGGTTTTCAGCGCCGCACGGTTCACGATCAGCCGGGCAGAGATATCGATGATCTTCGATGTCTCGACTAAGCCATTGTCCTTCAGCGTCCGTCCGGTCGACACCAGGTCAACGATCTGACGCGCGAGGCCAAGTGACGGGGCGAGTTCCATCGCGCCATTGAGCTTCACGCATTCGGCTTGAATGCCCTGCGCCTCAAAATGGCGCCGGGTCAGGCTGGGATATTTGGTCGCAACCCGAAGGTGGCTGGCGCTGGATTGCTCTTCCGTGTCATCCACACGCTGCGCAACCGAGAGGCGGCAATGGCCGATATCAAGGTCCACCGGCGCGTAAAGATCAGCGTAATCAAACTCTTCGATCACGTCAGAGCCAACAATTCCAACTTGCGCCGCGCCATGCGCCACGAACGTCGCCACATCAAACGCGCGGACCCGGATGAGTCGCATATCGGCGCGATTTGTGCCAAAGCTGAGCGCGCGGTTGCTCTTGTCGTGAAACGCGGCCTCGGGCTCAACACCGGCGCGCGCCATCACAGGCAGAGCCTCATCGAGGATCCGCCCCTTGGGAATGGCAAAGGTGAGCTGGCCTGAATTGTCCGTAGTCATTGCGGAGCTGCACTTAGGCATTGCACTGCCAAAGGGCAACACGGACGATCAGGTAAACCTGCCTTTGATCGCGCGACCAAGATGGTGAGGAGACACGTTACATGAGTGACAGGGCATGAGCGACGGGGCGATTATGGATACCTCAGACTTTGACGCGGCGCTGGATTGGCAGGCGACCCATGCCGAGGAAAACGGAGCTCCGTGCACCGCGCGAATTGTCCGGGCTTTGGCTGCTGTGGCAAAGGGGGAGACTGCCGTCGCTCAGCGGATGACGAACTGGCCGGGCCTTACTCTGAAGGACGCCATGCCGCTCAGAATTGCGGGCGGCTTGCACTATTTGGTTTTGAGCGGTGCGGATGATCGTTTGGTCCCGGTGTATCGCGGCGAGATCACTGACCAGGGCAAGGTTGATGCGCTGGTTTGCGCGGTGGTGGAGGCGCATGACGCAGCACTCGTCCCATGGCTTGATGGACCGCCGCAAACCAATGAGGCCGGGCGCTCAGCCAGCATCATGGCCGGTCTGTTGTGGCTGGCTGGCTGCGTGCCTGCGAAGTTCGATATGTTTGAACTCGGCGCAAGTGCCGGGGTCAACACTATGATGGACCGCTACTTTTACCGCTTGGGCGAGACGGAAAGCGGGCCGCCAAGCTCTCCAATGCAGATCAAACCCGAATGGCGAGGCGCTTCACCGCCGACCGCCGAAATAGACATCACCGCCATTTGCGGCTGCGATATTGGACCGATTGACTTAAGCGATACGGATGCGGCTCTGCGGCTGAAAAGCTATGTCTGGCCGGACGCGCAGGAGCGCATGCAGCGGATCGACGCCGCAATTCAGCTCGCGAGCGAGCGCGCGCCCGATATCGTGCAAATGGACGCAGGCGAATTCGTGCGGGAGCAATTGGCCAAGCCGCAAGAACCCGGCACGACCCGCGTCATGTTTCACTCGATCATGTGGCAATATATGCCTGCAAGCACTCAAAGTGAGATTACGGCTGCGGTTATGGCGGCTGGTGCCGAGGCGAGCGCCGAGAAACCATTGGCATGGGTTTCGCTTGAAACCGACCCTGCGACATTCCGTCACGAGCTGAGGGTTCGCTACTGGCCCGGCGGGGAAGAGGAGGTCTGCCTCGCACACGCGCACCCGCACGGGGCTTGGGTAGAGTGGAGCGGGGGCTAGAGCTTGTCTAACTGGCTAGGAATCTCTCCATTGCCGCGTTGACCTTCTCTGGTGCTTCCCAGGGCACAAAATGCCCGCAATCCTGGACTTGCTCGATGGTTAGGTCGTCAATGATCTCGTCCAGCCCTTCTAGGTTTTCGGCGGGCAAAGCCAAGTCGTCCATCGCCCAAATCACTAATGTCGGGATGGTCAGCTGCGGCAGATCTGGCCCAGTGTAATCCGACGGCACTTCGAATGGTTCGTCCATTGTCGGCACTGAGATCGGGCTGGCGCGGTAATAATTGATCATGCCAAAGGCGGCATCGCGGTTTTGCCAATCGCGCAGCAAGGCCTCGCGTTCTTCCGGCTCCATCGCAGCTGGGCGATCCCACTTCACCTCTTGCAGCATCAGGCCGGTTAGACCTTGATCCTTGATTAGTGCGTCATTCGCTGTGTCCTTGAACCCGCGAATATATTGGCTTGCCTCGCGCTGGCCTGCATGAGTGTAGAGCAATTTCTGGAAGATCGAGGGATGCGGGGCATTGGCGATTATCGCGCGCTCGACCCGCATATGCTGACCACCCAGCGCCACGCCCCAGGCAATCGCGCCGCCCCAATCATGGCCAACGATTGTGAATTTCCCAATGCTCAGTGCATCGGCGAGCAGGAAGATATCGCCAATCAGCTTGTCCGGGGTGTAAGCCTCAACCTCCTGCGGTTTCGACGAACCGCGATAGCCTCGCTGGTCGGGCGCGATGCAGCGGAAGCGATCCTTGAAATGCGCGATCTGGTGGCGCCATGTCCGGTGGCTTTCAGGAAAGCCGTGAAGGAAAATCAGGACCGGGGCATCGAGCGGGCCTTCATCGACCACATCCAGATAAATTCCATTGGCGAGGTGCACGCGTTTTTGTTCCATCGCGCTCAATCCTCTGCCTCCATTTTCTCCATATAGCCGCTGGCGACCATGCCAGCGATTTGGTCGAACAGAGCATCGGGCGTACGGCGCATCTCGCCCATCGCCAGCTCAGCCCCTTGCGCCACGATGATCTCGCGCTCGCCAGCGGCAATCCCGTCGAGCATTGTGTTGGCTGCATCTTTGGCAGAGATGCCATTGTCGATCACATCATCGGAGCGGCCCCGTTTTGCGCCATCAGCTGTCAGAGCGTTGCGCGCGACATTGGTGGCGACGGAGCCAGGGTAGATCATGTGCACATTGACGCCCGATTGCGACAATTCTCCGCGTAGGGCGTCGCCATAGCCAGCGAGGCCAAACTTCACCGCGCTATAGGCTGTGCGCATGGGCACACCGACTTTGCCCGCGATGGACGAGATAAAGGCGATGCCGCCAGAGCCTCGCTGGGCCATGTGTCCGATCAAGCCTTGTGAGAAGGAAATCTGAGCGGTGAGGTCGATATCGATGATATCGCGGTAGACCTGCATATCCGTGTTGAGCGCGCGGCTGCGCTGAGACACGCCCGCATTGGCGAACGCTAGGTCGACGCCGCCTTTCCAGGCGATTGCCTTGGCCGTGGCATCGGCAAGCGCAGCGTCATCGCGCACGTCAAAGGGCAGAAGCAATGTCTCGCCGCAATCCTTCGCGACCTCGGCAAGCCGCGTTTCATCGCGGCCCGACAGCACCAAATGTGCACCTCGCCGCGCCAACTCGCGCGACAGCGCCGCGCCAATTCCCGAAGATGCGCCAGTGATCCAAGCGGTTTTGCCGGTGTAATCCATTTTCTCTCCCTTGCCGAACAGATGATTGAGTATTGGTGTGCTGGCAAGCCCTCACATAGGAATACCGGGCCAATGCCGACCTGTGATCGCAAAGCGCGGAATTGAAAAAGATTTCGGAGAGCTTACAGCGAGCCGCAATCCTAAGTCATGACGGTTTGTACCGCATTTTCGGAGAGTTGCGCGATGGCTATTTCGTTTCTGGTTGTTGATGATTTCCTTGAGAATCCGGATGGTATGCGCAACCAAGCGCTCAGGCTGGAGTATCCTGAGTTGGAGGGGCAGTACGTAGGCCGCAACTCTAGAGAACGTGCGGACTTGCCCGGTCTTGATCAGTATGTGTCGCAGCTCGTCGGTGAGAGGCTTAAGCCTGTAAATCCGCCGCAATCACACGGAAAGTTTCGCGTCACTTTGGCAGAGCACGATGATGTGCCAGCCATTCACAATGATCTCTCGCAATGGTCGGGTATATTGTATCTGACCACGCCAGAGCACTGCCAAGGAGGAACTGAGTTTTTCAGGCACAAGAGAACGGGCCTTGAGAGCACGCCCTTCAATGATGCGGCGGCGCGAGCGGCAGGGTTTGCCTCTCAGACTGATGCGATAAAGCAAACGATTGATGCTGATGCTTTGAACCATGATGCTTGGGAAAAGACCATGGAAATACCCATGCGCTACAACCGGCTGTTGCTGCTGCGCCCTTGGTTGTTCCACACTTCGGGAAAAGGCTTTGGCACCTCGATCGAAAACGGGCGATTGATCTACACGATGTTTTTCACGCTTGGATGAGCTTGGGTAACGTTAGTCAGAGTTACCGAGCCCGATCTGGATTAATTCGGCAATATTTTCTGGGTAGATCGCTTCGTGCCAGCTCTCAAGTTCGTCCATGGTGAACCAGCGGTGCTGCGTCATCACTGTGCGCTCCAGCTCTGTGTGGCGCGAGGTATCGATCAGGTCGCTGTCCGCGCGTACGATGAAATAGCGCTCATCCGCCCGCACGGGTTCACCTTCGACGGTGATGAACTCTGGCTCGATCCGGGCGATTTGCGGGCCTGGATCGGCGACTATGCCGGTCTCCTCCAGCAATTCGCGCCTTGCTGCCTCTTCAAAGCTCTCGCCAGCCTCGCATTCGCCGCCAGCGGTTACCCAAAACGGCGGTCTGTCAGCGACATCGAAGCGGAACATAAGTGCGCGGTTTTCAGGGCTGAGAACAATAATCCTCGCCGCGCGCCTGATACGCTTCTTTGCCGCTTCGTGCATACGTTTAATCCTCGTTCCGGCTTTCTTCGCGCAGCTTCAGACCGGCGGTCTGCAATGGCGTGACAGCATTCTTGAATTGCCCGGGCGTC
Organism: Erythrobacter sp. S249; assembly: GCF_057364975.1. Taxonomy (NCBI): domain Bacteria; kingdom Pseudomonadati; phylum Pseudomonadota; class Alphaproteobacteria; order Sphingomonadales; family Erythrobacteraceae; genus Erythrobacter; species Erythrobacter sp. S249. The sequence goes on from NZ_CP200287.1 coordinate 2,785,607, forward strand.
ATGCGCGTGAATTTGCGAAACTCTCGGTTGAGATGCGACTGATCGAAATAGCGCATCTGCGCCAAATCCTTTTCGCTGGCATTGCCAAACCCGCGCATCGCGGCCGCCATGTCGAGGAACTTGCTGCGCCGCAAAACACCCTTCGGTGTCAGTCCAAAGGCATCCTTGCAGCGGCGCTCTAGCTGACGGATGGAAATGCCAATGTCTACAGCAGCCTGGTCAATTCTGATCGTGCTGTCTCTGCGCGCAAACACCTCAAATTTGGCAAGCTGCTTGTCGACCTGAGGGTGCCCATGTTGCTCGATCCGGCGCAGGATAACGGCCTCCATCGCCGCAACTTTCGCTTCGTCACTCCCCGCCGCACTGATGCCTTGTTGTAATTCGCGGGCCAGATCGCCCCACTCGTCCGCCAGAGGCAGCAGCCGGTCGACATATTCAGTGTGTGGCTTGGCGAATAAACCGCGCCAACCGCTGGGGCGGATGGCAAATCCTACGACGTTGAAACTGCCCTTTACGCGGACCTTAAACGGGCTTGCATTGGCTCCGAACAGCAATGTGTCGCTGGGCCGGGACCATTCGCCAGGCGCAATCTCACCGGACCAATCACCCTCAACCAGGCAGCGCACAAAGGCGGTCTCTGACAGCAGGAAATCTTTGATCACCATGGTTTCGGGCAATTGCGCCTGAAACACATAGAACCGCCTGATGTAAGGTGCGGCTTCGGGCGAGGGGTGATAGGTGCGAGACAGCAGCATCAGCCCGCCTGATCATGAGCTCGCATTGTCTCCGCTCCCCAGCTTCCCTGCACAAGTTTGGCGATTGGCTCGCTCTAACTTTCCGGCACGCTTGCCTTTATCGCAACAGCATGCACCCGTTCGCCGACAATGTCACCCAATGCAGCGATAACGGCACGCTGCCGGGCGAGGCGGTTCATTTCGGCGAATGCCGAAGCCTCGATCATGATGGTAAAGTGCGATTCGCCGCTGCCATCATCCCCGGCGTGGCCCGAATGCTGAGCGCTATCATTGATGATATCGAGCTTGCTTGGCGAAAAAGCCTCCGTCAGCAGTTGTGACATTTCTTGGGCAATTGAGCCGTTCATCGCGTTCTCTCTCTTGGATTTAGGGTTGTGAGACCCCATGCTCTATTTTTATGCGCTCTGCCAAGTTTCATGGACGTCACGAAGACGCTGCACGCGATTGCGAAGCCCCGGGCTGCGAGGAGGCTGGCGAGTTTCGCGCGCCTGGCAACCGCCCCAATGGCTTTGACGGTCCAGGGGAATGGCGCTGGATGTGTCTGGAGCACGTACGCCAGTTTAACTCGGGCTACGATTGGTTCGAAGGCATGAACGCAGAGGAAATTCTCGCCGCGCAATCGCCGGCATCTGGTTGGAAGACCGAAAGTCCGAGTTTCAAGCCAACTGCTGGCATTGATGGCATGCCGCGCTGGGCCGATTTTGATGATCCCTTGGATGCGATCTCCGCGCGAGCCGCCGGGATAAAAGGGCGCGCTAGGCGTGATGCAGAGGCTGCTCCCAATGGCTTTGGCGGGACACGTTTCTCTGCGGAAGAAATCGGCGCGCTTGAAGCAATGGGGCTGGGACAAAATACCGATCGGCCGCGCCTGCGCCAGCGATATTCGGAGCTCGTGCGGCGTTACCACCCAGACCGCAATGGCGGGGACCGCAAATACGAAGCGCGCCTCGGCAAAGTGGTGGAGGCCTATCAATTGCTACGGAAGGCGCGTGCTTTCAGCTAGGCGTTAGGGCGACCAGCTCCGCCGAGCTAGGTCTGCCGAAATGCCCAGCGCAAGGTCCGGCCCATGCCCCAAGTTGCGGCGCGCGCGGGGATGGCGCTGAGACCGGGTGCGGTGAGTCCCAGCATGCTTCTGCCCCATGGCGGCAACATCGCGACCGCATCGCCGCCCAGCATGGCTTGCACGCCGGGCGGCGCGCCCTCGGGCTTTTGGTTGAGCACTAGATTAGCGATCTCGCGAGCCTCCGGTGAAGGGCGCAGATCAACGCGCAACTCGCGGAAAATCGCATCTGCCTCTGCCCGGGTTTCCGGCACTGGGTCTGCGCCGAGGGCGCGGGCGATTACTGCAAACTGGCGGTAATACTCATCCTGCTCGCTGCGCGGCATATTCGGCCGCACATGACGCATATATCCCGCCAGGAAGCTTTGTGCCTCGGCGACATGCACCCAAGCGAGCGTACGCGGATCATTCGCGATGTAAGATGATCCATCTGGCAGAGTTCCGGTGACCTGCGCATGGATGCCATTGACCCGCTCAATCGCCGCCATTGCGTGGTCGCGGTGGCCAAAAGTGGTCACCGCGATGAACTTTGCCGTGCGGCGCAGGCGGCCATGCATGTCTTCGCGAAAGTTTGAATGGTCGAGCACGCCCTGGAGCGCATGGGGGTGGAGCATTTGCAGCAGCAGGCTGCGAATGCCGCCGGTCATCATCCCGACGAGATCAGCATGCACCATGCGGATCGGCGTATCACGCTCAAATAAGGCCTCGTCTGATGGCGGCTCCGGCTTTTGCCCGGCGCTGGCATCGTTGAAGACATCGCGGACCTGCTGAACCAGTTTCAGCCGCAGTTTTTCAATTGGGTCGGGCATCAAGCTCCAATATAGGAAAGGCACGTCATTTGAAAATGTTGGCGTATGATTTTGACGGGATGCTTGCAGGTGCGCGTTCCTCGCGATAGGCGGTGTCCACGATGAATTCTCCTGCAGACAACAGCTTCGACGGCGCCGGCAGCGCGCTTCCCCCTAAGCCCGACACAACGGTCGATGTGCGCGACACATTCGGCATTGATGTCGATTGGCAAGTGCCCGCATTCAGCGTGGCAGAGGCGCATGTGCCAGAGATCGACGACAGCTACGTCTTCGATCCTGACACGACGCTCGCGATTCTGGCCGGGTTTGAGCACAACCGCCGCGTGATGGTTCAAGGCTATCACGGCACGGGTAAGTCCACGCATATCGAGCAAGTCGCCGCGCGGCTTAATTGGCCCAGTGTCCGCGTGAACCTGGACGCGCATATCAGCCGGATCGATTTGATCGGGCGCGACGCGATCGTGCTGAAAGACGGCCTGCAAGTCACCGAGTTTAAAGAAGGCATCCTTCCGTGGGCGCTGCAGCACCCGGTCGCGCTGACCTTTGACGAATATGATGCGGGTCGCCCGGATGTGATGTTCGTTATCCAGCGCATTCTGGAATTTGATGGCCGCCTCACGCTGCTTGATCAAAACCGTGTGATCACGCCGAACCCCTATTTCCGTCTGTTCGCAACGACCAATACCGTTGGCCTTGGCGACACCAGCGGTCTGTACCACGGGACGCAGGCGATCAACCAAGCGCAGATGGACCGTTGGAACATCGTGGTCGCGCTCAACTATCTGCCTGCGGAAACCGAGCAGAAGATCGTTAAGTCGAAAACACCAGAAACTGATGACGCAGTGATCGCGGATATGGTCAAGGTTGCGGACCTGACGCGCCAAGGCTTTATGAACGGCGATATTTCGACCGTGATGAGCCCGCGCACAGTCATCACTTGGGCGCAGAATGCCGCGATCTTCAAAAACCTCGGCTTTGCCTTCCGCCTCTCGTTCCTCAACAAATGTGACGAGGCAGAGCGGGTTTTGGTGAGTGAATATTACCAACGGGTCTTCAACGAAGATTTGCCAGAGGGCATCGCGAAGACCGGTTAATTTGGTTCTCTAGACACCTGCAGAGTGCGGTCGAAAACACTCTGATCTATCCTTATAGTCGCAAAGGAAATTACTATGAATAAGCCTATCCTCGCCGGAATGACGTTCGCATCCGCCCTCGCTTTGTCCGCATGCGGCGGCGAAGCGGCCCCGGATGGCCAGCCGGATGCCGGCATGTACTCTCAGGAAATTCAGGTTACTGAGCTGTCCTTTCCCGGCATGGACGAGGCCCAGCAAGAGCAGGTCCGCAATCAGATGGAACAGGCCTCTGGCAATGGCCAAAGCTATTGCATGAGCGCACAAGAAGATGCGCCTGATTGGAAAGACGTCGTCGAAGAAATGAACGAGGGGATGGGCGGCAATTGCACCGAAGTCTCTCGCGAAGATTCGGACACTTCGATCGATCTTGAGATGGAATGCAAGGGCGCACCGCAAGGGGACATCAAGACCAAATTTGTTGCCTCTGCGACCGACAATAGCTTCACTGCTGACATCAAATTCGACATCGATAACAAGCAGTTTGACCAGCAAGCCAGCGTGGCGATGACGATGACTGCAACGCGCACCGGCGACTGCGACGCCTGATTTTGGGCCGGGCCCGAGAGCTTCGGGCCCGCCTCCTCCGCAAAAAATGCTCGCAAGCGCTGTGTTAATTGTATAACACAGCGGATATGTTTCGGCGGCAACGACCAGACGATGACGAAGGCATAAGCCCCAGGCCGGGTGACCGGCGAGAGGCGGGCTATTATTCGCTGCAAGACCCCTATGGCAGCGCGCTCGATGAATTCGACAACAAATTCGATTGGGGGCAGCACGGCCAAAAGCCCAAACGCAGCTGGTTGAAATGGCCCAGCCTGCCGAGCTGGGGCCGCCGGTCAAAGCGCGATGGCGGCGATGATCTCGGGGTAGAGTTTGAACCTGGCCATTATCCGGCACCTGCAATCCCAGCGACCAAGTGGCAGAAACGCCGCAAATGGTTTGTGCGAGGGATTGCGTTGTGCCTGCTGGGCTTCATCCTGATTGTCGGCTGGCTGGCGTTTACCGCGCCGCTCTCAAAATCGCTTGAACCGATTGCGCCGCCTCAAATCACTTTGCTTGCCAGCGATGGGACCCCGATTGCCCGCAGCGGCGCCGTGGTCGATGAACCGGTTGAGGTTGAGGAACTGCCCGAACATGTGGTCGGCGCGTTCCTGTCGATTGAGGATCGCCGTTTTTACTCGCATTGGGGCATCGATCCGCGCGGCATAGCGCGGGCGGCTTGGTCAAACCTGTCTGGCGGACCGCGCCAAGGCGGCAGCACCATCACTCAGCAGCTGGCGAAGTTCACCTTCCTCACGCCTGAGCAGAGCATGACGCGTAAGGCCCGCGAGGCGCTGATCGCGCTTTGGCTGGAGACTTGGCTGACTAAGGATGAAATCCTCGAGCGTTATCTCTCCAACGCCTATTTTGGCGACAATCAATATGGCCTGCGCGCGGCCAGCCTGCATTACTTCTATCGCCACCCAGAGAACCTCAAGCCTGAGCAGGCGGCCATGCTTGCAGGTTTGCTGAAGGCGCCGAGCAGGCTCGCGCCGACAAAGAACTATGACCTTGCGAAAGAGCGCATGGGGCTGGTGATCTCTTCAATGGTGGAAGAGGGCTATTTGACGGCGGAGGATGCCGCGAGCCTGCCTTCGCCAAAGCTTGATGTGCGGGCGCGCAATACCCTGCCGACAGGTACGTATTTTGCGGATTGGGCGCTGCCGATTGCGCGCAAAGATGCGGAGGCGAGCTATGCCAAGCAGGCGCTAACGACGACCTTGGATGCGCGCCTTCAAGCGCTCGCGAGCCGGGTGGTTGGCCGCGCGAATCTGGGCGAAGCGCAGGTCGCCTTGGTCGCAATGCGCCCATCGGGTGAGGTTGTTGCAATGGTTGGCGGCAAGGATTACGCGAAATCTCCTTTCAACCGAGCGACGCAGGCCCGCAGGCAACCAGGTTCCACCTTCAAGCTTTTCGTCTACCTCGCTGCGCTGGAGGCCGGGTGGCAGCCGGATGATACCATTCCGAACACGGCCATTGAGCAGGGCAGCTACCGACCGAAAAACTCTGGGGAGAATTATTCCGACGAATTGACCCTTGAGCAGGCGTTTGCGAGCTCCAGCAATGTGGCGACGGTTCGTCTGTTCCAGGAGATTGGCAGCGAGCAAGTGATCGCAACCGCGCGTGCGCTGGGCGTTAAGTCCAGCCTGCCTGTGGGAGATCCCAGCCTTGCGCTCGGGACCTCAACCATGACCTTGCTTGAGCTCACCTCAGCCTATGCGGGTCTGGCGGGCAACACCTTCCCGATTGAGCCCCATGCGTTTGAGGAGGAAGAGGAGGGTTGGCTCGACTGGCTGACATCAGGCGAGGATAGCCTGTCGGCGCGAACGCATGAGAACATCGAGCAGATGCTGCGCGCGGCGATCAACAACGGGACAGGACGGGCCGCCACTTTGCCGATTGCGAACTACGGCAAGACGGGCACGACCCAGAATTACCGCGACGCGCTATTTGTCGGCTACGCGGGCGATCTGGTGGTTGGCGTGTGGGTCGGCAATGATGACAATTCCTCGCTGGGCGGCGTCACAGGCGGGGGAACACCGGCCCGCATCTGGCGCGATTTCATGCGCGGCGCCTTGTCGCTCGCTCCGGCGAAACCAACGAGCGCGCCTGATCCAGAAGGTCCCGTGCAGCCGCTCGATGTCGGCGAGGGCGAGACAATCGTGATCGACGAAAACGGCTCAGAGATCAGCTTTAATGAAGAAGGGATCACCTTCTCAACCGAAGTCGAGGGCGTGCCTTTGGAGCTGAGGATTGATGAAGACGGGCTCAATCTGGAGCCTGCGCCGCCCAATCGCTAGTCACGCTCTGCCATCAAGATATTGAGGATGGCGGTGGCGATTGGCCGATCGCGATCATCCTGCCACGCCTCAACCGCGATATTGGCATTGCGCCGTCCAAGCCGGGTGATCCGGCCCATTGCGTAGGTCTGTTTTTGCTTGCCTGCGGCGAGAAATTGCACAGTGATATTGACTGGCTTCAGCTGAGGACTACGGCCTTCGCGCACCAACACTGTTCGCAAAGCGGCATAGCCAGCGTTTTCGAGCAGACCGGCAGTTGCACCGCCATGAAAAGCGCCCGGTCTGCCCTCAATCACGGAACTGAAGCCGACCGTTAGAACCGGCAATTCGCCTTCTAGCCCATGCAATGAAATGCCCAGAGCGCGGGCATAGGGAGGGAGCACCAGCGCGGTTGCTGGATCGTCTTGCGTATCACTCATCGCCCGTCCCCGCAGAGCTGGCGGCGTCTTTGCTGATGGGCACCTTGCCTTGGCGCGGATCGCGGCCAATGGTCATGAATACGCCCGCGACATGCGCGACCGGATCATCCGGGTCGCCGTCATGGGCAATCCCCCGCACAAATGCCGCCGATTTGGTGGTGCGATAGCATTCAACCCGGCCGATCACAGCGGCGCGTTCTTTCGCTGGCCGCTGGTAATCGACCCTCAGGTCGAGCGTCGCGATGGGGGTGAAATCGCCCTTCGTCGTCCAGATGCTCATCCCGCTCGCCATGTCCATCAGGCTGACGATTGGGCCAGAGGCCAGGACGGCGCGATCTTCCTCGCCCAGCAAGTCCTCTCGCCAAGGCAATTCCAGCTCCACCCAGTTCTCACCATGGTCGCGGTAACGCATCCCCAACCAGCCGGAATGGCCATGCTTGGTGAAGAATTTGGACGCCTCTGCGGGGTCAAATCGGGCTTTAGGCGAGCTCATAAACAGACCTCTGTCCCGAGCGTTCCAACATTACAATCTTTTAATTTCAGCGAATTTGCCGGCCCGGTCATTCTTGGTCTCGCACCGCGGCAATCACGTTTCGGTGCGACCTTGGAGGGTAACAAAATGAACCTAGCTAAAATTGATCTCGCTTCGCTGCCTGGACTGGAAACCGCGAGCGGCCTGTTTGGTTCCGCGATGCAATCTGGGGCCACATATGACGACCGGATCGTGGTCATCATGGTTTATCTCTACGACACCATTCCAACCGCTGCTGTCGTTTAAGCAGGTAGTGCAAGCGATGCGGATTCATCCTGATATCGCGGCGCTGCGGAGTGATCCCACTCTGCAGCGCCATGCGCAAATGCCGATGACGCGCGCGGTTGCCGACTGGCAGTCGAGGAGCGACGTCATCGCTCTCAAAGAAGAGCTGGAGGCCTATGATGCGGGGAGGCCGCTGGGCATGTGCGAAACCTTGTCTGGCGTGCTCAGCAATTATGAGACCGCTTCGCGCTTTATTGGCGATTGGTGCAATGGGTTGCTGGCGCCACTAATGGAACAGCCGCTGGGCCAAGTTCCACTCCGCCATAATGTCGCACCGGGATTGGCGACGCTGCAACTGATGAATAGCGGCAGCACGACGCTTTCGCTGTTCGTCTACAGCGAGCTGAGCTCCGCCGCCGAGCCGCAAAGCGCGGTCTTCGCCGACCGTGAGGTTTGCGAGATTGTTTTGGCAGGGAATGCGCACGGGGTGCAGCATCAGCTGACCGGGATCCATTCAGGCCGGGCGCGCATCAATTCCTGCCCTACCACTTACGAAGCGGGCAGCTGCGTCACGCAGCCGTCGGGTGTCCAAACCCGAGAATTTCTGAAGGTTGAGGGCTCAATGCTGTTGCTGCAGCTGACCCGCATCCCAGCAAAGCCGAAGCCGTCGCGCGAATACCTGCTGTCCGACGGCACGCTGATCCATCAAGTCAGCGCTAACAAACGTTCCAGCCAGCACTTTATGGCGGTGGATGTGCTGGGCGCTATGGAGCGCCATGACGCCGTTCCCGTGATGCAAGAACTGGCTCTATCTATGGTTGATGATGCTGACCTGCGCTGGGAGGCTGTTCGCCAGACCTTGGCGCTGGATGCAGCCGAGGGAATGGCCTTGCTCGGTAGATTGTCCGGGCGGCAGCATGATCCGATTGCTCAGCCTGCTGCGTCGCTCGAGCAAACCCTGATCGCTGCCAATGCGCGGCTTGCCGATCTGGCGAAGGAGGCCGAACCTTGCCCCGTATCATAGAAGCGCCGACCGACAGCACGGCTAGCCTAGAGGAGACCATCGAAGCGCTCGCCGGAATTGACTTTGATCCGGCCTGCGAGGAGCGAACAGAGCAGGCCGCGACTTACCTGCGCGGGCTGACCAATAACCGCACTTTTCTCGGCGATATGCTGCTTGATCAGATCAAACATCGCCACCGCGAAGTCGGCCAGGAAAGCGGCTACGGGCCGCAGTCCATCGTGCTTAGCCCGCTGGCCGGCAATGTCTTCCTGCGTGCGAATATCTGGCCGGCGGAGGATGATCTGTGTTTCAAGGCGAGCGGGGCCAAAAGTTTCGTCTATGGCGTTCCGCACGATCACAATTTCTCGTTTTTCACCAGCGGCTATTTGGGGCCGGGCTATCGCAGCGATTACTACGAATATGATTATGCGGATCACGCGGGCTATCCCGGCGAGGATGCGAAGCTGACCTTTGTGGAGCGCACCGCTTTGTCTGAAAATAAGCTGATGCTGTACCGCGCGCACCGCGACATCCACAGCCAGTTGCCTCCAGAAAGCCTCTCGGTCTCTATTAATGTGATGCATGTCGACCCGGCGCAGCATTGGTACGATCAATATGGCTTTGATCTGGAGGAAGAGCGGATTGAGCGCGTGCTGAGCCCCAATTCGACCGAGGCTTTCCTGCGGATCGCGGTGGCCACTGGCAGCGACGAAGCGCAGGATTACGCCGAATGGGTTGGGCGCCATCACCCAAGCGAACGCCTGCGCCAGGCCAGTTTTGAAGCGCGCAGCGTGCAGCTGGCCGAGAGGCAAGATCGAGATGCTTTGTGGCAAGAGGCGGAAGGGGCGGGTGGCCGGATGCTGGCGGAAATCGCGCGCGGCAAGCGGGCGGAACTGGCTGCGGGCGTGCCCTAGAGCACTCCGCCTGCCAGCCGGTCTATTGCGCCTTGCAAGATCACGGCGGCCGCGTGGCTATCAATCGCTTCGGCGCGTTTCGCGCGGCTCATATCCTGACCGATCATTGCCGCCTCGGCGCTTTGCGTGGACCAGCGCTCGTCCCACAGCAGTATTGGCAGATCGAAGCTCTCGGCAAGATTGCGAGCATAGGCGCGGCTGCTTTGCGCACGCGGCCCCTCGCTGCCGTCCATATTGCGCGGCAGACCAATGACAATCCCGGCGCTGCTGCGGTCCTTTATCACCTTGCGCAGTTCTTCACGGTCGCGGCCAAATTTGCCGCGCGGCAAGGTTGTGTGATTGGTCGCAAATCGCCATCCGCCGTCGCAGGTTGCGGTGCCGATGGTTTTGGTGCCAAGGTCGAGGCCGAGGAGCGCCCCGCCATCAGGCAGAGCGCTGCGAAACTCGCCCGCATCCTCCGTGATCAGCGCGCTGCTTGCCATGCGAGAGCTCGGCGCGCGATGTCCGCCTGTGTGTTGGCCCAGAATAGTGGGATGTCATAAACGTGGTAATTGTTGCCCGGCAGCACGTAGGGGCCCATCTCAGGAGGGTCGCCAATCAGCAGCAGGCCGCGCTCATCACAGCGAGCAGGGACCGCGCCGGGCACCAGTTCGCCGTCGCTGATATCAGTGTTGGGTACTAGAGTCCCGAGGTTCGCTTCCATCGCTGCCTCGGCCCCAATCGTCCCGGTCAGCGGGTTGGTGCACAGGATCTTGCTGTCCCCGCGCAGCGTCCCGTCAAAGCCGGTCGATTTGGCGTAGGTTTCCATCACGTCCGACGGATCGGCAGGCTCCGCAAAGCTTGACCATGACAGCACGCAGCCCGCCTGATTGGCGGTCGCGCACGCTGGCATGCCAAGGGCGAGCAAATCATGCTTGATCGAGATTGGCCAGCCGACTGCGTATGCGGCGATGACGCGCGGCGCGATCTCTGTTCCGCTCACTTCCTCGCGCAGCAGGCGCAGCATATGCAGCGAGCCTTGGCTATGTCCGACAAGCGCGATCGGCGTGTCTTCGTCGAGCGAGCTCAAGAAGTAGCGATAGGCCTCCAGCACATCGGCATAAGCGGCATCGATGGCTTGCTGTCCCTCCGGTGCGTCGGTCAGGAATGCGCCCATAGTCGCCTGGCGATAGCGCGGCGCCCAAATCTCTGACGCTGCGTTAAATGGACTGGCCATGCCGCGCACATAAAGTCTCGCGACGCGCTCGGCCTCTTCCGATCCAATCGGCGCATTCCAATTGGCGCGCTCAAGATAGCTGGTCGGGTGGATGAAGAAGACTGCGAAATCGGGCAGATCTGACGCCGTGACGTCACTTGGGCGCTGCGCAGGCGCAGGTCTTGCGGTGGTTTCACCCTCATTTGATGTTGGCGCATATGCGGGTTGCCAGCGGGCGGGATCGGTCACGCCGATACCCGGGCGCGAATACCACAGCGCGGGGTCTTCATAGGCGTTGTCAGCCAAGGCCTCTTGTTCGACAAATTCCGTGTCAGGCACCAAAGCAAAGGCGGCCAGATCGCCTTTGAACATCTCCCAGCCGATGCGGCCGACCAGAGCGGCGACGATGCAGAACGCGATGAAATAGAGGAATTTCTTGGCCATATGCTGGCTCGCTTACTCGCTGTCTGCTGCGCTGCGCTCGGCAATAGCGGGGCGCAGCGTGGTCCAAGCGCGGTCACCGCGCAAGCTGCTCCACCAGCTGCCTGGGTTCCAAGTGGTTGAGCCGTCGAGCGAGAAGGTGATGAATTCTGCGCGCCCGCCAATGTTCTCCAGCGGGATCGCGCCGCCAAGGCCGCGCTGCGGGATTGTGGCGCGGCTGTCTGCGGAATGATCGCGGTTATCGCCCATCACGAACACAGCGCCCTCTGGGATCATCAGCGGCCCGAAATTGTCGTGCGGCTGGCCCTCGATGTGGTCGATCGTCAGATAGGTCGCGCCATTGGGCAGCGTCTCACGGTAGGTCGGCGGTTCGTAGAATTGAGCGCCGCTGGCTTCGCGGGCCCGGTATGGTTCGAACGCGGTTAGGCAAGGGCGATCATCGCAGGTTAGCTCTTCTTCGAACGGGATGCGCACCGCTGGCACAACCTCACGCTTGATCGCTTCGCCATTGAGAATGATTTGCCCCTCGCGCACTTCGATTGTGTCACCGGGCAGAGCGACCACGCGCTTGATATAGTCCTCGTCGCGAACGGGATGTACGGGGATGACGATATCGCCATATTCAGGCGTGCTGCCAAACGCCCGCCATTCACCGCGCGGCAGCAGGTGAAAACTCGCCGATGCCCAAGACCAGCCATAGGGATATTTGCTCACCACCAATCGGTCGCCAACGTGCAGGGTCGGCATCATCGAAGTGGACGGAATGTAAAACGGCTTTGCCACCAGGCTGTGAAACGCGAGCACCGCGAGCAGCATCAGCAGAAGTCCGCGAAGCTCCGCGAACCAATTGACCTTTTCTTCGGCCGTTTCGTCGGTTTTGATGCTGGTGTCTGTCACTGTCGTGGCTTCGGTCATAATGCTCGTTAGGTCTGGGGGATGGGCAGCGCTTCGATAATGACGAAGGCCTGCGCCCATGGATGATCGTCGGTTAGGGTCAGATGAACATGCGCCTCATGGCCTTCCGGGACCATTTCCGCAAGACGCTTCGCCGCGCCGCCCGTCAGCGCGAGTGTCGGCGCGCCAGAGGGCGCGTTGACCACGCCGATGTCTTTCATAAAGACGCCGCGCCGAAATCCGGTGCCGACCGCTTTGCTAAAAGCTTCTTTCGCTGCGAATCGCTTCGCATAGGTGCCAGCGATGGTGAAGGGACGGCGCTGAGCCTTGGCGCGCTCTTTCTCGGTGAAGACGCGGTTTTCGAACCGCTGGCCAAAGCGGTCGAGCGAGTTTTGGATCCGCTCAATATTGCAGAGGTCCGATCCGGTGCCGATGATCATATGGCCACTCCGCTGAAAAATCCGATTGCGCCGAGAGCCAAGAGGAAGCTCACGCCCCAAAGCAGAGTCGCCTCCCGGACTTTATCCTTGTTCCACAAGACAACGGTCGCGACCAGCAGAGCGACGTTGATCAGAAATGGGCTAAGGACCATCAGGGTATCAAGCAGTGGGATCGGATCGCCGCGGTGAACCTCTGAGCCGAAAGCCATGCCGATCAGTGCAATAAAGCCGGTTCCGAGCAGGCAAAGCGCATACCAGCAAACCATGATGGCAAGCATCCAACCCGGCTTTTTCTGCTCAGCGCTGTTATCCATGCGTCATTCTCACCCGCCCAAAGCCCGCGTCATTACCATCACCAGCAGGCCCAAAGCCGCCGCGTGCAGCATTACCTGGGTCTTGAATAAGGGGTGGGTAAAATCGCCATTCCCGCGTTTCAGTGAACCAACATAGCCGAAAATCTGTAAGGCCACCCAGCCAATTGCGAAGGCGACCAGCACGCCATTCGACAAAGCATATCCTAGAAAACCGATGCTGAGAATGAACAGGCCCGCTGCGCCAAAGGCCCAGCGTTTTTGTTCAGCGGTTAGATCGGGGAGGTCTGGGCGGTCGGCGTCGCTCACACTAGCGCGCCTCGTCCATCAATTCACGCATCCGCCGGATCGCTGGCTCTAGGCCGGTGAACACCGCTTCTCCAATCAGATAGTGCCCGATGTTAAGCTCTGCGATTTGCGGAATGGCCGCAATCGGCTGGACATTCTCAAAGGTCAGCCCGTGTCCCGCATGCGGCTCAATCCCGTTTTTCGCGGCCAAAGCGGCCATGTCGGAAATGCGCTTCAGCTCCGCTTCGATTTTCTCGTTGTCCCCGTCAAGAAAGGCGTGAGCATATTCGCCAGTGTGAAACTCGACAACGGGCACGTCGAGACGCAAAGACGCGTCCAGTTGGCGGTCTGTTGCCTCAATGAACAGCGAAACGCGGATGCCCGCTGCCTTCAGCTCCTCAACAATTGGTGCGAGAGTGTTGTGCAATCCGGCAGCATCGAGGCCGCCTTCTGTCGTGCGTTCCTCGCGCTTTTCCGGGACGATGCAGGCCGCATGCGGTTTGTGCCGCAGCGCAATTTCGAGCATTTCCTGTGTCGCAGCCATCTCAAGATTGAGCGGCAGCTCAGTCGCGGTCTGGATTCGGGCCAAATCCTCATCACGGATATGACGGCGATCTTCGCGCAAATGGGCGGTGATCCCATCGCCGCCCACGCTGGCGACGATTTCCGCCGCGCGCACAGGATCGGGATGGTCGCCGCCGCGCGCATTGCGGATGGTGGCGACGTGATCGATGTTAACGCCCAGTCTGAGCTTCGCGGTCATATATGGATGCCTATTCCTTGCGGCTACCCGGCTTCGTCACCGCGATAGCGGCAAGTTCTGCGGGCACTTCATCATCGGAATATGTGGGGAAATTGATCGCAATCAATGGGTAGAAGGGCACACCTAGGTCCACCTCTCCCCCAGAACGATCGATCAAAGAACATTCTGCGATAACCTCACCGCCTTCGCGCGCAACGGCGGCAATCGCCTCGCGGCTGGACAGGCCGGTGGTCACCACGTCTTCCACCATCAGCACTTTGGCGCCCGGTTCCAATGCGAATCCCCGGCGGAAGTGAAATTCACCATCCGGACGCTCCAGAAACAGCGCGTCTTTTTCCATGCACCGACCAACTTCATGGCCGATAATAATGCCGCCCATGGCCGGTGAAACCACAGTATCCACAGCCGCGCGCACCTCTCTTGGGATGTTTGCGCACACCGCGCGGGCCAGCCGACCAGCGCGTTCTGGGTTCATCAGGACCCGGGCGCATTGCAGATAGTGCGCGCTATGGCGGCCCGAGGAGAGCTTGAAATGCCCCTCCAGCAAAGCGCCAGAACCACGAAACTCGGCGAGAACTTCTTCTTCAGTCATGCGTAAAAACACTACCTTTTTTGCAAACTTGCGCCCCAAACATGGTGGCTTGCATAATTTTCTCCCTAGAAGCGCTTGAGGCAGTGAGCAAGCGCAGCTAAGAGGCACCCAACGTTGGCAGGAGTGTCAGCGCAAAAGCTGTCGGCGGTGTCTGGTCAAAGGGCGCTTCTTGTTAGGGCAGCATGGGATAAGTAGCGGATAGATTAGACACATGAAACTGGGTCATATTTTCGACCGTGCGTCGCTTGCGATGGTTGCTTTGTTTGCAGCCCTTTCGATTGCACTGATGCCTCAAATGGCGGTTGCGCAAGAAGCCGATGCTGGCGAAGTTGCTGAGGCAGAAGCCCCGGCGGTTGATGCCAATGCGGCTTACACGCCGATGGCGCCAACCGAAGGTAAGGGCATGCCGACGTCGTATGAAGACGACGCGTGGAAGAGCCTGACCTTCCAGGATCAGTATTCCGCCGACGGTAAGTACGCACTGTGGATGCATGATGTGATCTTGATGCCGGTCATCACGATTATCAGCCTGTTCGTGCTTGCGCTGCTGCTTTGGGTGGTGGTCCGCTATCGCAAGGCGGCCAACCCTGTCCCATCAAAAACGACTCACAACACCGCCATCGAAGTGATCTGGACGATTGTTCCGGTGATCATTCTGGTGGTGATCGCAGTTCCTTCAATCTCGCTGCTGGCGCGGCAATATGAAACGCCGCCGGAAAATGCCGTGACGATCAAGGCGACCGGATACCAGTGGTATTGGGGGTATAACTATCCAGACTACGGCGAGTTTGAGGTCATCTCAAACATGCTGACAGAAGAGCAAGCCGAAGAAAGTGGTGAGCCGTTTCAGCTGGCCGTTGATAACCGTATGGTTGTGCCCGCCGGCGTTCCGCTGCGCGTGCAAACAACCGCTGCTGACGTGATCCACGCTTTTGCCGTGCCGTCGCTGTGGTTTAAAATGGATGCGGTCCCTGGTCGCCTCAACGAAAAACTGCTCACAATTGAAGAGCCTGGCGTGTATTATGGTCAGTGTTCAGAGCTGTGCGGTGCGCGTCACGCTTATATGCCAATCACGGTAGAGGCGCTGCCGATGGAGCAGTTTGAGGCGTGGATCCGCAGCAAGGGCGGCGAAGTGCCTGGTGATGTTGTGGCAGAGGCTCCGGCCGAAGCTGCTGCTGAAGACACCGCGTCGTAAGACGTAAGAATTTAACGAATTAAACAGTCCGAGAGAATTTGAACCATGGCAACCACCGCTGAAGGTTTCGACATTCACACCGATGATCACGCACATGATGCAGATCACAAGCCAAGCTTTTTCAAGCGTTGGTTTATGTCGACCAACCACAAGGATATCGGCACGCTCTATCTGATCTTTGCGATTATCGCAGGGATCGTGGGCGGCGCCATTTCTGGCGTCATGCGGATGGAGCTGGCAGCGCCAGGCATCCAGTATCTTGGCGATGCGGTGGCATTCATGGGCGGCGAGCCGTCTGAGAATGCGAACCTGCATATGTGGAACGTGTTTATTACCGCTCATGGTCTGATCATGGTCTTCTTCATGGTCATGCCAGCGATGATCGGCGGTTTTGGTAACTGGTTTGTGCCGCTGATGATTGGTGCGCCGGATATGGCGTTCCCGCGGATGAACAATATCTCGTTCTGGCTTACGGTTGCTGGCTTCCTCAGCCTCGTCTTCTCGCTGTTTGTGCCGGGCGGAACCGGGCAGGGCGCAGGCGTTGGCTGGACGGTCTATGCGCCGCTCTCGACCACGGGCTCTCCGGGGCCAGCGGTCGACTTTGCGATCTTCTCGTTGCACTTAGCGGGCGCAGGCTCGATCCTTGGTGCGACAAACTTCATCACCACCATCTTCAACATGCGTGCGCCGGGTATGACCCTGCACAAAATGCCGCTGTTCGTATGGTCGGTTCTGGTCACGGCGTTCCTTCTACTGCTCGCGCTTCCAGTGCTGGCTGCAGCGATCACCATGCTGCTGACCGACCGTAACTTTGGCACAACCTTCTTTGATCCAGCGGGCGGCGGGGACCCTGTTCTCTATCAGCACCTGTTCTGGTTCTTCGGCCACCCAGAGGTTTATATCATGATCCTGCCGGGCTTCGGCATGATCTCTCAGATTGTTGCCACCTTCAGCCGCAAGCCTGTGTTTGGTTATCTCGGCATGGCCTACGCCATGGTTGCAATCGGCGTCGTCGGCTTCATCGTGTGGGCGCACCACATGTATACGGTCGGCCTCGACGTAAACACGAAGATGTACTTCACCGCGGCCACGATGGTGATCGCAGTGCCGACCGGCGTGAAGATCTTCAGCTGGATTGCCACTATGTGGGGCGGCAGCTTGGAGTTCAAATCACCAATGGTTTGGGCGATGGGCTTCATCTTCCTGTTCACCGTTGGCGGTGTGACCGGCGTCGTGCTCGCCAATGGCGGTATTGATGATAACCTGCACGACACTTATTACGTGGTTGCTCACTTCCACTACGTGCTGTCGATGGGTGCGGTGTTCTCGCTCTTCGCGGGCTTCTACTACTGGTTCCCGAAGATGAGCGGCCGGATGCATTCCGAACTGCTTTCGCACCTGCACTTCTGGGGCTTCTTCATCGGTGTGAACGTGATCTTTTTCCCGCAGCACTTCCTGGGGATGCAGGGCATGCCGCGCCGCTATCCTGACTATGTGGAAGCGTTCACCTATTGGAACCAAGTTTCCACCGTGGGCTACATGATTATGGCGGCGTCCATGCTGCTGTTCTTCATCAACCTTGCCTATGCCTTCACGGCAGGTCGCAAGGTTGGCAACAACCCATGGGGTGAAGGCGCAACAACGCTCGAATGGACGCTGTCTAGCCCGCCACCATTCCACCAGTTTGAAACGCTGCCAGTGATTGAGGATCATCACGATTATCACGATCACATGCCGCGCGAAGACAAGCCGGCAACTGCCTAAAGGCTGGCCATTTGGCGGCGCGCTGATTTTCTGAGCGCGCTGCTGAAACAACAAGGAAATGGAAAGAGGCGCGCCGTGAGGGTGCGCTTCTTTCAAAATTAAGAGAGCCGTGAACAGCGATCTGGTTTTGATATGAGTGCAAGCGCAAACAGCTCTGTGGGTACAGGTGTCGACGAGGCTGAGGCCATGTCTGCTGCCGCGCGTCCCATGCCGACTGATTGGCGTGATTTCTTCGCGCTGACCAAACCGCGCGTGCTCACTTTGGTTATCTTCACCGGCATCTGCGGCCTTCTCGCTGCGCCTGGCACGATCCACCCTGTATTGGGCTTCACCGCCATCCTCGCGATTGCGATGGGGGCGGGCGGGTCCGCTGCGATCAACCATTGGTGGGAAGCAGATATTGATGCTGGGATGAAGCGCACAGCCAATCGTCCTTTGCCAAGCGGCCGGATGCGGCGCGATGATGCGCGCGACTTCGGGATTTTCTTGTCGCTCGTTGCAATCGGCCTGATGGGCGTTGCGATTGGCTGGCTGGCGGCGGCAATCCTTGCCGTGGCGGTCGTCTATTACGCCGTGATCTACACCATGTGGCTAAAGCCGCGCACGCCGCAAAACATCGTTATTGGCGGCGGCGCTGGCGCGTTTCCGCCGATGATTGGTTGGGTCGCGGTGACCGGTGAGATCACCATGATGCCGGTGCTGCTATTCGCGATCATCTTCTTCTGGACGCCGCCGCACTTCTGGGCGCTCGCGCTGTTTATGAAGTCTGACTACGCTAAGGTGGGCATTCCAATGCTGCCGGTGGTGGCTGGCGAGCAGGCGACCCGCCGTCAAATCCTTATCTACACCATCGTGCTGACCCCAATCGTGATTGCGCCATGGCTTATCGGCGGGACCGATGCGATTTACGGCGTCACCTCGGTTGTGCTTTCTGCGATATTTTTTGCCTATGCTTGGAAAGTCGGCACGCGCACCAAGAGCGAGAATGATGACATGGTGCCGGAAAAGCGCCTGTTTAAATTCAGCATCCTCTATCTCTTCGTGCTGTTCGGCGCTCTGGTGGTAGACCGGGTCGCGGCCTATCAAGGCTTCACTGGTTTGGGGTGGTTCGTATGACCCCCGACGAAGAAGCCGAAACCAAGCGCCGCCAGAAGGCCCGCAATTGGGTCGTCGGCGGCACTCTGCTGTTTTTTGTCGTTCTGTTTTACGCGATTACGATCGCCCGTATTGGAGGACAGGCTGGATGAGCACAGCCGCAAACCCATCGGTAGAACGCGAGAACGTTCGCGTTGGGATCTTCGCCTTCGCGGGCGCGCTGGCCATGCTCGGCCTTGGCTATGCGGCGGTTCCACTGTATGATCTGTTTTGCCGGGTGACTGGCTTTGGCGGCACGACGCAAGTCGCGACCTTTGCGGAGGCTGACAAAGCGGCAGCGCTCGCCAGCACGCGGACTATGTCGATCCGTTTCGATGGCTCAACCGCGCGCGATGTTCCTTGGGAATTCCGCCCATCGCAGGCGACCGACGAGGTTCAGATCGGCGTGCGCGACATGGCGACCTATGTCGCGAAGAACAACAGCCGCGTGCCGATCACCGGCACTGCGACGTTCAACGTAGAGCCCTCGCAGGCGGGCAAATACTTCCACAAAATTCAGTGCTTCTGCTTCACTCAGCAAACTCTGCAGCCGGGTGAAGAGGTCCACATGCCTGTGCTCTATTATGTCGATCCAGCTATGCTCGAAGATGAGTTTATGGCTGATGTTGAGCAGATCACCTTGAGCTACACTTTCCACCGCGCGAGCGACCCTATAAAAACGGCGGCGAGCGGTTCACTAGACCAAGCGAGCGAAGACTCGTAAACGTACAAATCTAGCATTTTAAGACGGGATTTTTTCCATGGCTGGCAACGTCAACCACGATTATCACATTCTGGAACCGGATATTTGGCCATTCATCGGCTCGATGTCTGCGCTCATGTTCACGTCAGGCATGATCCTGTGGCTCAACCCTGATGTGTTTGGGGAATCAGGCTGGGTCGTAATGGGCCTTGGTCTTGCGGGTCTGCTCGCGACGTTCTTCATGTGGTTCAAGAATGTCGTTGTTGAGGCGGAGCGCGGCGATCACACGCCTGTGGTTCAGTTGCACATGCGCTACGGAATGATCTTGTTCATCGCCTCTGAGGTGATGTTCTTTGTCGGTTGGTTCTGGAGCTTCTTTGACTTCGCACTCTTCCCAGAGCCGCTCGTCGTCACCGCGGCAGGCACTGCGGAGCAGATGACCGAGAACCTCTTCCTCACTGACACTTCAGCTTCTGGCGCATCGCTCGTGCCAGCGGGCATGGAAGTGCTCGATGCCTTTTCGCTCCCGCTGCTGAACACGCTGATCCTGCTGTGCTCCGGCACCACGGTGACCTGGGCGCACCACTCGCTGATCCACGGCGACCGTGAAGGGCTGAAGCAAGGCCTGTGGGCTACCATCGCGCTCGGCGTGCTGTTCAGCGCGATCCAAGCCTATGAGTACTCAATCGCGCCGTTCAACTTTGGCCAGAACACCTACAGCTCCGCCTTCTACATGGCGACCGGCTTCCACGGGTTCCACGTTCTGATCGGTACGATCTTCCTCGGCGTGTGTCTCTACCGGACATACATCGGCCACTTCACCTCACGCCAGCACTTCGGTTTTGAAGCAGCGGCTTGGTACTGGCACTTTGTCGACGTCGTGTGGCTGTTCCTGTTCATCGCCATCTACATCTGGGGCGGTTGGGGCGCACCGGTCCACTGATGCAATCAGGCAAAAATCTGCCGAAAGAAAAGGGGCAGCGCGGCACGCCAGTTACCTGGCGCCGCGCTGCCCTTTTCGGTTTGTGCCCAAGGTGCAGCGAGAAGACTTTGTTTGAAACACCGGCACAATTCGCCATGCGGTGCACATCATGCGATTTGCACTTTGCGGAGCTGGAGCGCGGCGGGCGTATAGCCGGGTTCATCACTATGGTGATCGCGGTGGTCTTGATCATGATTGCGGTTGGGATCGAAAGCGCCTTTCGGCCGCCATTGCTGCTTCAGTTTGCTGTGTGGGCGCCGCTGACCGTAATTGTTGTGATCGGCACATTGCGGGTGTTGAAGGTGCTGCCTGCGCTGGAAGTTTATGAAGAGCGCTATGACGCAGATGGTACGCGAAAGGATGCGGAAACATGAAACTTCGTGATCTTCCCATCATTCCGACCGTTCTCGTGATCGCTGCCGCTGCGACCATGGTTGCGCTGGGTTTCTGGCAATTAGGCCGGATGGACGAGAAAGCTGACCTGATCGCGCGCTATGAAGCCGCACTCGCGACGAGCGATCCGATTGCCTTTCCCGCGAACCCCGATGGCGCCGAAGATGGCGCTTATGATCCAGACACTTTGTTCCGGGTCGCGGCGTTCGATTGCCCAGAGGTGACCGAGGCGACCTCTATTTCGGGGAAGAGCGAGCGCGGGCAAAGCGGATATGCCCATATCGCGACCTGCAGCACGGAATTCGGCCCGACTGAGGTGAAGCTCGGATATTCGCGCAATCCCAACACTCCGGAATGGGGCGGCGGCGCTGTCACTGGGCGGATCGCACCCGGCGGCCGGTTTGGTGCGAGGCTTCAATTGGATGAGCCGGTCGCTGGGCTAGAGCCGCTTGCAAAGCCTGATCCCAAGGACTTGCCCAACAATCATCTCGCCTATGCTGGCCAGTGGTTCTTCTTCGCGCTCACCGCGTTGGTGATCTATTGGTTCGCCGTCAAAGGCCGGATCGCGGGGCGGGGCAGAAAACAAAGCTAGGCCCGCGCACAGATCGGCTTTCTTGCCACTGCTCGCTGACGCCGCTAACCGCGTGAACACCATGCAATATGTATCGACCAGAGGCAGCGCACCCGCGCTCGATTTCGAAGGCGTCACTTTGGCGGGGCTCGCCAAGGATGGCGGGCTGTACCTGCCCACCGAATGGCCACGTTTTAGCGAAGCAGAGATCGCCGCAATGGCCGGTCTGTCTTATCCAGAACTCGCCACGCGCGTGATGATGCCGTTCGTCGGTGATAGCCTTACCGAGGACGAGCTGCGCGGTTTGTGCGAGCAGGCCTATGGCCGCTTTGCCCATGACGCGGTGACGCCGCTGGTCCAGCTCGACCAGCAGCAATGGCTGCTCGAACTATTCCATGGTCCAACGCTGGCGTTCAAAGATGTCGCGCTGCAATTGCTCGGCCTGTTGTTTGAAACCTTCCTTGGCCGCTCTGGCAAGCGGCTGACCATTGTTGGCGCGACCAGCGGTGATACCGGATCGGCCGCGATTGATGCGGTTGCCGGGCGCGAGGGCGTTGAAATTTTTATGCTCCATCCAAAAGGCCGGGTCAGCGAAGTGCAGCGCCGCCAGATGACGACGGTGCGCGCGCCGAACGTCCACAACATCGCGATTGAGGGCAGCTTTGACGACGCTCAGGCGATGGTGAAGCGCATGTTCGTGGACGAGGCGCTAACCAGCCGGATGCAGATTGGTGCGGTCAACTCGATCAACTGGGCGCGGCTGATGGCTCAGGTCGTGTATTATTTCGCCGCCGGGCTTCAGCTGGGCGCGCCGCAAAGGGCCGCCGCCTACAGCGTGCCGACCGGTAATTTTGGCGATGTGTTTGCGGGCTATGTCGCGCACAAGATGGGGCTGCCGATCACGCAGCTGATCGTTGCCACCAATGTGAACGATATTCTTCACCGCGCCCTGACCAGCGGCGATTATTCAGCCGGTACAGTCACGCCAACAGCCACCCCGTCGATGGACATTCAGGTCAGCTCCAACTTTGAGCGCTTGCTGTTTGATTGCGGCGGGCGCGATGGTGCGGCCTTGGCCGAGCAAATGCGCGGGTTTGAAAACGCGCGCGCGATGCAACTGACCAATGCTCAGCAAGAGGGTGCAAGCGGCCTGTTCGTGAGCGCGCGGACCGATGGCGACGAAATGGCGCAGGCGCTGCGCTGGGCACATGAGCATGCCGGGCAAGTGCTGGACCCGCACACCGCGATTGGCCTGCATGCCGCGCGGATAAGCGATCTTGATCCGTCGGTGCCGATTGTCACCCTGGCGACAGCCCATCCGGCGAAATTCAGCGATGCGGTCGAGCGCGCCACGGGTATGCGGCCCTCGCTGCCCGCGCGCGTCGGCGACCTATTTGCGCGCGAGGAACATTACACTGAGCTTCCCGGCGATTATGAGGCGGTGCGCGATTTCGTTTCAGAGACTGCTGCGACCGACTGATGGCGCAGCTGGCCCGTGATCCGCTGGTAATGGAATGTGCCGGGTGGGACGCTTACCGCCTGCTCGACAGCGGGGATGGGCGCAAATTTGAGGCGTTCGGCCCGCATTCCTTCATTCGTCCAGAACCGCAGGCCATGTGGCGCCCGCGGATGGATGAATGGGATGCCGACGGCGAATTTGTGCCCGGATCGGACGAGGATGGCGGTGGCCGCTGGAGTTTCGCCCGCGAAGTGCCAGAGGATGGCTGGGAGCTTGGTTGGAATGAAGCGCGCTTTACCGCCCGCCCGACCCCGTTTCGCCATCTGCAGTTCTTCCCTGACATGGCCCCTGTATGGGATTGGATGCGCAGCATGCTAGGCGAGCAGACAGAGGCGGAGACGCTCAATCTGTTTGGCTACACCGGGGTTGGAAGTCTCGCTCTCAGCCAGCATGGCCGGGTGACGCATGTCGATGCCTCGAAGAAATCGGTTGCTCAGGCGCGCGAGAACTCTGCACTATCCGGAATGGAAGAGCGGCCAATCCGGTGGCTTGTCGATGATGCGGCGAAATTTGCCGCGCGCGAGGTTCGCCGCGAGAAGCGCTATGACGGGATCATCCTAGACCCGCCTAAATTTGGACGCGGCCCCAAAAGCGAGACCTGGCGCTTGGAAGAGGACCTTCCCGGCCTGATCACTGACTGTGCCAAACTGCTCGATGACAAAAGCCGCTTCCTGTTCCTAACGGTCTATGCTGTTCGGATGAGCAGCCTCGCGATTGCAGGCCTGCTCGAAGAGGCGATGCGCGATCTGCCCGGAACTATTGAATTCGGCGATTTGGCCGTGCGGGAAGAGGGCGACAATCCGCGCCTGCTGCCGACGGCTATCTTTGCACGCTGGAGCAATCCATGATCCTGCCTCTTGTAGCGTTTCTCTTGCTCGATGAGCCGGATATGTCGGTGACCGATTCTGCGCCGCTCATATTCAGCATAGCTGATCCCGAAACGGGCAAGTCGCTGGCCGAGATCGAGTTTTGCACCGATAGTGTGGAGCGTGTTGCGATCGATTTTCCCGATCAAGCGTGGCAGCCTGCCGTTAACTTCACTCTGGCTGATGCGGCGGCGCAAAAATTCGGCGAGATGACTGCGCGCTATGTTGGATTTGAAGCCTTATTGGTTATTGATGGCCGGGTCATTTCCAATCCAAGGATTAACGAGCCAATCACCGGTGGTATGATGCAGGTCACCGGCGGCGATACAATTGCCGACGCCGAACAAATTGTGCAGGCCGCCCGCGGACGTTGCACTCTCCCGAAAGCCAAAGACAAATGAACGATTCGCTGATCCTGGAAGTCGCCGATCTGGAGACGGATGTCCTCACCGGCATCTACTCCGAAGAGACAGGCAAGCCGCAGCCGCTGCGCATCACCATCCATGCCCGCTATGATGTCGCTGATCATTACGATGCCGATACGCCGCTAGAGGCGAGCAAGAACTATATGGATTTGAAACATGCGGCGGGTGAAGGCCTGCCCGCAGGCGTGCATTTTAAACTGATCGAGGCGGTTGCTGATCATATCTGCGAGGCCCTGTTTGTTCAGGACATGCGCGTTCAGGCCGTCACGGTCAAAATCGTGAAGCTCGCCATTGCAGAAGCGAACGAGAAGATTGGCATCACCTTGCACCGCGAACGCGACGCTTGGGAAAGCCGCAAGGCATGAGCTATCCGGGCATTCAGGCGGTTCAGCATATCGCAGAGCTGCCTGACAGCGCCTTAGATGCGAGCGCTTATGTCCTGAATGACCAATTGGGCGCGGTTCGCGCGGTCCTGAGCGAAGAGGGCGTGAGCGCATTGGCGATTGTTTTGCCGGCCGCCAGTCCAGACCATTCCGATTGGCGATTGACATTGGCGCGGGATTTGGCCCGCGAATTCGCGCCTCAGAGGGTGAATGTGGTTGCGCGCGGCGGCGAAGCGGCCACGCAGGCGTTGCTCACCTATTTAGAGGGTGCGCCCGGCGTCACAGGGCACTACCTTGAGGCGCATGACTGAGATTTCCGCTTCGAACCGCGCGCGGGCACGCGATATTTTGACGCTCGGTTCGCCTGCGCCTCTGGTCGACGCATTTCAACGACGGATCACCTACCTGCGCCTGTCTGTGACGGATCGCTGCGATCTGCGCTGTTCCTATTGCATGCCGGAGCAGATGAAATTCCTGCCGCGCCGCGAAGTACTGACGCTGGAAGAGCTGTATCAGCTGAGCATCGGTTTTATCGAGCGTGGCGTGACGAAGCTCAGGATTACGGGCGGCGAGCCATTGGTGCGGCGCGATATCATTGACTTGTTTAGCGCACTGGGACAGCGGATTGGCAGCGGACTGGAAGAGCTGACCCTGACGACCAATGCGACGCAGCTGGCGCGTCATGCAGAGGGGCTGGCGAAGGCCGGGGTCAAAAGGGTCAATATCTCGCTCGACACTTTGGACCGTGCTCGCTTTGCTGAGCTGACACGGCGCGATGCCTTGCCTCAGGTGCTGGAGGGGATTGCCGCAGCAAAAGACGCCGGTCTGAAGGTCAAGCTGAATGCGGTTGCGCTGAAGGGCGTGAATGAGGGCGAGTTGCCTGATCTTATCGCGTGGGCGCACGGCGAGGGCCATGACGTGACGCTGATCGAGGTGATGCCGCTAGGCGATGTCGAGGAAGATCGGATCGATCATTATCTGCCGCTGACGGATGTTCGTGCAGAATTGGAGCGGCGCTGGACGCTGACCGACAACAGCCAATCCACCGGCGGGCCTGCGCGTTACGTCGATATCGCGGAAACGGGCGGCAGGCTCGGCCTGATCACCCCGCTTACCAACAATTTTTGCGCTGGGTGCAATCGCCTACGCGTGACCGCCACTGGCCAGCTTTATCCCTGCCTTGGCGGCGGTGAACGGGTCGACCTGCGCGCCGCTCTGCGGTCGGATGATCCGGAATCAAACCTCGAACTTGCGCTGAGCGAGGCGATGGCGATCAAGCCGGAAAAACATGACTTCCGGATTGATACGCGCGGGGCAGAACCGCATCTGGCCCGCCATATGTCGATGACCGGAGGCTGAGCATGACTGTGCGAATTGTATTCCTAGGGCCCTTGCGTGATCTGGCCGGCGAAGACAGCCGCGAAGTGCGTGCACCGCTCGATTGGACGGGTTTGCTGAGCGCAGTCGGGCCGCAAGTTGCCGAGCAATTGAACGAGCAGCGAGTCAATGTCGCCTGCGCGGGAAAAGTGCTGAGCGACAAAACCACGCTGAATGCGCATGACGGTGATGAAGTTGCGCTGCTGCCGCCTGTTTCAGGCGGGTAGGGCGCGGTGAAAGACGTCCGTCTCCTTACATCACCATTCATTCCCGGTACGCTGATTGGGCCATTCACCAATGCACACCCTGGCCTCGGCGGTGTCTGCACCTTCGTTGGCGAAGTGCGGGGCGAGGCGGATGTAGAGCTGCTGGAACTGTCGCATTACGAACCGCTCACATTGCCGAGCATGGAAGAGCTGGCTGAGCAGGCCATAGAGCGATTCGATCTGATGGGCATTCTGATGGTGCACCGTGTCGGCGCGATGCATCCCGGCGAACCAATCGTTTGCGTATCGGCAGCGGCAAAGCACCGGCGCGGGGCGATCGATGCGGTCGATTTTGCGATGGACCATTTGAAAAGCGCCGCCTGGTTTTGGAAACGCGAGAAGCGAAACGGCGAATGGCATTGGATTGAGCCGCGCGCGGATGATTACGCTGATCTCGCGCGCTGGGCTGACTAAGTTTCGCTGAAAAAAGTTTCGCAGTTTGATCTGGATCAAAGTCGCGTGCGGGCCGCTGGGCTAATCCCCTTCTCAAGGAAGGAGAATACCCATGAGCAAACATATTCAAGAACAACTCGAGGCTGGCAAAGCGGCCATTGTTGAGGGACCTAAGCAAGAGCGGTCAGCGGTCCGCCACCAAGTTGAGGTTGATCGCAGCTTTGAGCTGCCCGTCAGCCTGCATATTGCGACTGTGGCCTGTTATCTGGCCTTCATCGCAATCACTTTTGCTGCGTTCAGCACACCGGGACTGGTCATCCCGATGGCCATCTTCACTGTCTTTATCTTTGGCATGTTTGGCGTGCCCGCGATTTGGACCCGGCTCTCGCCGGACAATCCTTCAAAACCAATGGATATGGGCAAATTTGCCCGCGAAGGGATTATGACCAACACAGGCCGTCTCGCCCCGCGCGACGCCGCCATTCAAGTTCTAATTCTGCCGGTTCTCATCGTGCTTTGGGGCCTCGCGGCGGTGACCATAGCTGCGCTGGTTTAACCCACCTTCCTTGCGGAGAAGGCCTGCAGGTGCGCGGGGTCGACGAGTTCGATCCCGCGTTTGCCTGTGCGGCGGATGGCTCCGCCCTTTTCAAGCTCGCTGAGTTTGCGGCTGACGGTTTCGATCGTCAGTCCCAGCATATTGGCGATTTCTCCGCGGGTCAGCGGCAGTTCGAACTGGTCTGCCGAATGGCAAGGCGATTGGCTGGCGGCCTGCGCAAAGTCATGCAGCAGACACGCAAGCCGGGCCTCCGCGCTGGCATGAGCGGTCAACTCCAGCAAACTGCGGGTGGAGTGCAGATCTTCCTGTGACCGGCGCAGCAGCGCCTTTGCGAGAGCGGGATACTCATCAATCGCGCGGTTGATATCGACCTTGGCAAAAGTGCACAGCTTGCTCTCGGTCAGTGCGATCACATCGTGATGGGCAAAGGGAGAGAATAGCTCTCCAATAAAGCCTGATGGATGGACCAGCGCGAGGATCTGCTCATTGCCGTCCCTATCAACGGCGGACACTTTGAGCGCGCCCGAAATTAGCGTCGCGCAGGCCACATCTTCATCACCAGCAGCGAACAGCATTTCCCCGCGTTTGAGCACCCGCGTGCGTCCTGCAGCGGCTAGGGCATCGCGTTCTTCTTCGCTCAAGACAGAGCAGGCTGCGCTATCCCTGACCGGGCAGGACGCGCAGGCGAGGTTCATTGCGAGGCAAGCCTGCTGAGTTCGTCAAGAATTCTGTCCTGAGCATCCACTTGCGCCGCTACACGCCCGCGCAGCTCAGCGATTTCCTGGTTCACGGTAAATTCGCTGGAGGTCTGGGCATAGATCAGATCAATGTCCGCTAGCACAATGGCCGAGGTGCTGCGTTTGGCCGTGAGGTCTGCCAGAGCAACTTGAGCCGCTGACCATTGGTTGCTTGATTGCGAGGTGCCTCTTGCAGCCCTCACAGAGCTTTCAGCGGAAGGCAAAGCGGATTGAAACGCTGCGTATGCCGCATCGGCCCGCGCTTCGATCGCGGGCAGACCTGCCATGATGGCAGGGGCCGCCACTGGTGCAGGCTCTACGCTGGGCGCTGGCTCAAAGCTGCCAGCGAATTGCTCTGCATCGCGCACCGCGAGCGAGGGATATTTGTCCCCGCTGCCCGCGCAAGCGGACAAAGTCGCAGCAAACACTGCGGCGATCCCAAATAGTTGAGCGCGTTCTTTCACCTTGGCAACTCTCGTCATTTTCGCGTCATATCCCAGCATTGCGCGGGTTTTACCACGCATTTGGGTTTGTGCCAGCGCCAGTCTGGCAAAAAACAAGTCTGTCATTACC
Source organism: Erythrobacter sp. S249 (assembly GCF_057364975.1). Classification (NCBI taxonomy): domain Bacteria; kingdom Pseudomonadati; phylum Pseudomonadota; class Alphaproteobacteria; order Sphingomonadales; family Erythrobacteraceae; genus Erythrobacter; species Erythrobacter sp. S249. The sequence goes on from NZ_CP200287.1 coordinate 2,814,058, forward strand.
GGTTCTTGCGTTGACTTGGCGGCATCGATCCCTTAACGGCGTGCCTCTTTCCAGCGCTGCAAAATTGCGGCGCGGTATTTTGCGTCTTGTCTGTGTGTGTATTCGCATGGGTTAAGACACAGCTTTAGATCGAGAGTAACAAGCCATGTTCGCAGTAGTGCGCACGGGCGGCAAGCAATATCGGGTTGCCGCCGGAGACAAGATTGCCGTTGAGAAGCTCGCTGGTGAAGCCGGCGACACCGTTACGCTGGGCGATGTCCTGCTAGCGGGTGAAGGCGAGACAATCGCTGACGCGTCGAAGGTCACCGTTTCAGCGGAGATCATCGCACAAGCCAAGAGTGAGAAGGTCGTCGTTTTCAAAAAGCGTCGCCGTCACAACTATCGCCGCAAGGCGGGCCATCGTCAGCAAATGACGTTGCTGCGCATCACGGACGTGGGCGCGGGCGCTGCGAAGAAGGCACCGGCTAAGAAGGCTGCTGCTCCAAAGGCAGATGCTAAGCCAGCGGCTGAAAAGAAAGCGGCTCCTGCGAAGAAGCCAGCAGCTGAGAAGAAGGCTCCGGTCAAGAAAGCAGCCGCGCCAAAGAAGGCCGCAGCTGACAAGAAGCCAGCCGCGAAAAAAGCTCCTGCGAAAAAGGCACCGGCTAAGAAAGCCGCGCCTAAAGCTGACAAGAAGTAAGGAACACACACCATGGCACATAAAAAAGCAGGTGGTTCATCCCGTAACGGTCGCGACTCAGCGGGTCGCCGCCTTGGCGTGAAAAAGTACGGCGGCCAGGACGTGGTTGGCGGCAACATTATCGTGCGTCAGCGCGGTACGAAGTTCTATCCGGGCACCAATGTCGGCATGGGCAAGGATCACACCCTGTTCGCGACCGAAAATGGCGTTGTGCGATTCCACAAGGGTAAACTTGGCCGCAAATACGTGTCTGTCGACATGCTAGCGGAAGCAGCTGAATAACCGGACGGTTCAAAAACAGGATCGTCCCACGGGGCGGTCCCAGCCGATGACACAATCGGCGATGTAGAGGGAGAAGGGCCACCCCAGTTTGGGGGAGCCATCTCCCTCTTCTCGTTTCTCCCTCACAAACACGCAGGATACGAATTCTGCGGCCACGAAACTGTCATGTGCGGCCCATAATGGAGCGGCGCAGGGCAGGACGGATTGAGAGGAGAATCTCATGTTCCATCGCAGCCAAAGATTGCTGCTGAGACCGATCTGGCCAGAGGATTGGCAAGGTGTCTTTGCCGGCATCGCCGATGAGGGCGTCGTGCGCAATTTGGCGCGCGCTCCCTGGCCCTATCAGGAAAAGGACGCGCGTGAATTTGCGCAGCTTCCGATCAATCCGCTCTATCCGCGTTTCCTGATTACTCGCGCCCGCGACGCGGTGGTGGTTGGTTGCATTGGGATTGACGCGATGGATGCCGATACGCCGGAGCAAGCCGTTGAGCTTGGCTATTGGATCGCGCGGCCGTTCTGGGGGCAAGGTATCGCCACCGAAGCGGGTTGCTCCATGCTCGAAGTCGCGTCCTCTTTGGGCCATAAGTCGTTGGTGGCCTCACACTTTCTCGACAATCCAGCCTCGGGTGCGGTTTTGCGCAAGATCGGCTTTCAGCCCACCGGCCAAGTGTCGACGCGGCATTCGTGCGGACGCGGCGAAGCGGCAAAAGTGGCGGAATATGCACTGGAGCTGGAGGAAGAGCCGTCGGTGATTAGCGAGGCGGCTTAAACGCTAAGCGACGCAATCGAACAAACAAAACCCCGGCGCCCATTACAGGTGCCGGGGTTTTTGTATTCGGAAGGCGCGCGGCTGTAGGCCTTAGCCGGTTTACTCCGCGGGCATTACCGCGTCAGAATAGGGGCTTTCCCATTTCTGGATCAGCTCGCGGTCATCGTGATCCCACGGGTGGAAACTGGGCTTCAGGATAGCCGCCCATTCGATGAACATGCGCCGCATCATGCCGGGCTTCCACCACAGGAACGCATAGAGCTTCCATTTGGCTTGCCGCTTTGTGTAGCCGTCTTGTTCAAGCAGGCCGATCGCATCACGGATGCGGTTGCCGAAATATTTCTTGGTGATGAGAGCAGCGATCAGTGCACGGGTCTTATACCGCTTCCAAGCGCTCCAATCCTTCGTCACATGCTCCCAAACATCGTAGACGAGGCCCTTGTGCTCAATCTCTTCGGTCGCATGCCAGCGCCAAACCTCTGCCGCCACCGGATCGGCGCCTTCCAGGTACTCTGGATATTGCAGCAGGTGCCGGCTGATGATCGCGGCGAAATGCTCCAGCGCGATTGTGATCGCTAGGTTGAATTCTTTCGGACGGCCCGCGGTCAGCTCAAGCATGGCCTGAATGCCCTGATCGATGCTTTCCACGTTATAACCGTGATCGGAAACCAGCCGGTTGAATGCGACATGTTCGCGCGTGTGATTGATTTCCTGCGTGGAAAACGCCTTCACCTCGCGCGCCAGTTTCTCCGGAATCTCGTCACGGAACAGGCGCAGGGTGTCGATAAAGAAAGCCTCGCCGCGCGGCAGGCTGGCCGAAACCGAATTGTACCAAGCGGTCGCAACCGGATCGCCGGAATGCCAATGGCGCGGAACCATCGCCTTGCGATCGAACCGCTCATTGCGGATAATCAGCTCATGCTCTGCTGGTGTGGCGCTGGCGCGGGCAATGCCGACGTCTTCAGCAGGCTTGTCGAGCGGCTCAGCGCGCTCTAGGTCAATTTTTGAATGTTCGGTCATAATTTAAGAAACTATTAGGGCTTTCCCTTAATGACAAGTCGCAAGCGCTTAACGCCTGAAGAGTCGCGTAGTTCCGCATTAGAAGCGGCGCGCGGCTTACTTATTGAAACAGGGCCACAATCCGTCACTTTAAAGGCGGTTGCCGCACGTATTGGTCGCACGCACGCAAATCTACTGCACCATTTTGGGTCAGCGTCTGGCCTGCAAAAAGCGCTGGCGGAGCATCTGGCGCGCACCGTTTGTGAGACAATTATTGAGGCAGTGCGCGCGAGTCGGGCGGGGCTGGGGTCTGCGCGTGAGGTTGTAGATCTGGCCTTTGACGCGTTTGATCGCGAAGGTGCAGGCGCGCTCACCAGCTGGATGCTACTAACGGGCAACGAAGACGCGTTGCATCCGATTATTGAGACAATTCATGAGCTTGTCGATGAAATCGCGCCTGAGGAGGCCGACCATCAGTGCAATGACATGCGGGTGCACCGCGATACGCTCAGCTTGGTATTGCTGGCGCTTGGCGATGCGCTGATCGGCGGGGCCTTAGCGAAATCGCTCGGACTGCCGCGTGATGCCGCGCGCGTACGGGCGCAAGACATGCTTGAGGCCTCGCTCGCCGAATATCAGTAGGTTATTCGCTGAGCGCGCCGCGCTGCCAATCGGGTAGCGCGGCCGCATTCAAATCCGCGACCCGCAGGTGATCGATGGCGAAACCAAGCTCAGCATGGGCCGCCTTGCGGCGCTTTTCTTGAGACTGATCAAGCGGCACCACGACCAGCCGCCTGTTAACCTTTTGCCGCCAATTCATCCGGGCGGTGTTTTCCTGCCCGATGTAGCACCCCTTCTCAAAACTCACTCCGTTCAGCTCGACGGCGTTCGTTTCTAGCCACAGAATATCGGCCATTTCTTCGCGGCCTTCGGGCACACCACAGGACAGACGATGGACGAGATAGGCGGTGTCTGTAGGCTCGTCGTTGCCACCCGCGGGGGCCAGCCAGCGCTGACCAAGGTCGGGAAGGCGCGGATCGGGCACGCCTTCATCACCCGTGGCGCTCCAATGCACGGCTAGGCTTTCGTCGCGGGCAATGTCGATCTTGCGGCGCAGGCGGTAGAGGCTGAGGCGTTTGCCGAGTTCAGCGGCAGCCTCCGCCTCGCAATCGAGCAGCAGCGCGCCGTTTTCACCGGGCCAGACAAAAAAGTCGAACATGGTTTTGCCCTGCGCCGACAGCAAAGCGGCATAGACCGGCAGATCGCCGCTCACATCATTTGTCACCAAGCCTTGCAGAAACTCGGCAATGTCCTCTCCCGCCTCGGTTGGGACGAGGCGAACAATCGCGCGGTCGTTAAGGCGGGTTGCGGTCATGATTTAGGGACTTTCTCAGCGAGCCGATTGGCGATGGCAGAAGCAATGCGCGGGCCCAGTTCGGGCCCTTGCACCGGGTAGAGATAGGGTTCGATCATCTCCGCTTCCATAAGCAAGAGCTGCCCGTTCTCGCCGCGAACCATATCGATGCGGGCATAAAGTGGGATGTCAAAGGGCAGGGCGGCGATGATTCTCTGCGCCTGAACCGCTTCTTCATCGCTCGGGATGTGGTCGCTTTCCGTCCCGCCATAGAGCGACTGGATCCGGTATTCACCCTCAGCCGCATTCTTGCGCAGAGCGTGGCTCAACGCGCCCTGGATGAAGATGAAGGAGAACTCGCCCTCGCTCTGAATGGCGGGCAGGAATGGCTGAAGCATAGCCTTATGGCCGAAACGCCAATTCTCATCGGGCATGTGATCGCGGGCGAACATCATCTGGCCTTCTGCGCCCGCGCCGATCTGCCGCTTTACGACGAGCTTCTCACATTCGAAGCTGTCCATTGCCGCCATGACGTCATCCGCGCTCACGTCGTCCAGCCAGATGGTGGGGATGGTCGCCGCGCCTTTGTCTGCGAGCTCTCGCAGATAGGTTTTGCGCGCATTCCAGCGCACGATCTCTGCTGAATTGCACAGCTGGATGCCGCGCGCCTCAAGGGCATCGAGTTTCGCGATGAACTCCTGCGGCTTGTCCTGATAATTCCAGCTGGAGCCGAGCAGAGCGAGCGATATTCCGTCGAATTCGGCAAGGTCCGCTTCCCAATCCACTATGCGCAATGCCAGCCCATGATCGGCGAGTGCCTTGGAAAACGCATCGGTCATCAGATCGGATTCGTAGGCATCGCCCCGGCGCTCTCCGCTGCCTGGTATAGTAGTCTCGCACGCCAGGAATGCGATTGTGGGTGTGGAAGGTGTCATGCCGCGGCCCTAGTTGAGCGAAAGCGGGGTGGAAAGAGGCTGAATGCGGCGCTAGGTCACAAAGCCAATATGACCGATCAAACAATCACAATTCGCCGCCCGGATGACTGGCATCTGCATTTTCGCGATGGCGAGATTATGGAGCAGGTCGTGCCCTACACCGCGCGCCAATTTGGCCGTGCGATTGTGATGCCAAACCTTTCGCCGCCGGTAACAGATACGGCGAGCGGCGCGGCCTATCGGGACCGGATCTTGGCTGCGGTGCCGGAGGGCGTAGACTTCACGCCGCTGATGACCTGCTATCTCACCAATGGCACCGATCCAGCGGACCTCGCGCGCGGCGCGGCAGAGGGCGTATTCACCGCCGCAAAGCTGTATCCCGCCAATGCCACGACCAATTCCGCCCACGGGGTTAGCGATGTGGCGAAAATCTATCCTGTGTTGGAGGCGATGGAGGCATCGGACATCGTCCTATGTGTCCACGGCGAGGTAACCGAAAGTCATATCGACGTGTTCGACCGCGAGGCGGAATTCATCGAGCGTCACATGCGCAGCATCGTGCGCGACTTTCCAAACTTGCGGGTTGTGTTTGAGCATATCACCACCTCTGATGCAGTGGATTTTGTGCTGGGCGAGGGCGATCAGGTCGCCGCAACGATTACGCCGCAGCACCTTCATATCAATCGCAATGCGATGCTGGTCGGCGGTATGCAGCCGCACAATTACTGCCTGCCGGTGGCAAAGCGCGAGGCGCATCGGCTGGCTCTGCGCAAGGCTGCAACCTCAGGCTCGCCTAAGTTTTTCCTAGGCACCGACAGCGCGCCGCATTTGCGCAGCGCAAAGGAAAGCTCCTGCGGATGCGCAGGCATTTTCAACGCGCCATTCGCGCTGGAGAGCTATCTTGCCGTGTTTGAGGAAGAGGGCGCGCTGGAGCACTTCGAAGCCTTCGCCTCACTCAATGGTCCGCGCTTTTACAAGCTGCCTGTTAGTGATGCGACCATGACATTGCGGCGCGCGCCTGTGATCGTTCCAGACTCAATCGAAATGGCAGGCGAGGAAATCGTGCCCTTCCATGCGGGCGAGACGCTGAACTGGCGGATTGCCGATTAGAACTGGCTAGACGGCCTGCGGCGCAGCGGCGCGGCGGGTGCGGGCGATCAGATCACCAACAAAGATCGCAATCGCAATCCAGATCAGAATGAAACTGCCCAATTGAACCGGTTGCAGCTCCTGCTCGAACACGGTCAGCCCAAGGATAAAGACAATCGTCGGCGCGAGATATTGGATAAATCCAAGCGTTGAATAGGGCATCCGCCGCGCGGCAATCGCGAACAACAACAGCGGAACGGCGGTAACCACCCCTCCGCCCATAATCGCGAGGCTGAGATAAAAGTCTTGCCCAAAGGCGGAGCCGGCTGGGCTCGCGGCGTACCAGATGACGATGGCGAAGGCTGGTACAAACAGGATCGCCGATTCGATGGTGAGGCCGGGCAGGGCGGTGACCGCCACCTGCTTGCGAACCATGCCGTAAAAGGCAAAACTCATCGCTAGGCTCAGGCTGATCCACAAGGTTGTGATGGCCCCGGCCAGCAACAATGCGACCGCGCTTCCCGCTATCGCCACAGCGAGCCATTGCCACCGGGTCAGGCGCTCCCCCAAAAACAGAGTGCCTAGCAGCACATTAAGCAGTGGATTGAGGTAATAGCCAAGACTGGCGGCGTAGACGTGCTCTTCCTGGATGGCCCAAATGTAAACCAGCCAGTTGATCGCAATCAGAGCCGCGCTCAAGAACAGCAAGCCCACCGCCTTTGCGCTGCTGAGAGCGGCTTTGATGGCGGGAAACTGGCCGCGCATGCCGACAATGATCAGGCATAGCGGCACCGTCCAGATGATCCGCCAGCCGACAAATTCAAATGCCGGAACGCTGGCGACCAGCAATAGGTATAACGGCAGAAAACCCCACATTAGATAGGCGCCAAGTGCAGCGGGCAGGCCGGATGGCGCCGGTTTTGGATCGGGAGCGTTCATAGCTGGCTCGCCCCTAGGCCGCGCACTGGAGCCGTGCAAGCAATGCAAGCCGGATAAGTGTTTGCATCATTTTACAACGCGCCGCGCAAAAACATGCGAGAGTGCTTTTGTTGTTGCAGCTGATCCAGGTTTCATACCCCTTGGAAGAGCAAGCAAAACACGGGGGCATGTGAGGCGCAGCGCGGTATCGCGCGGGGCGCTTCACATCCCGAAATGAAATAGACTTGAGTCATTCCCACCAATGACTCCAGCGTGGCCGCTTGCGGCCGCGGAAAGCGCTCTCTTGCTACGCGGCTTGAGGGCGTTTTCATTTGGGGCGACTGAAACGCGCAATTGGGCGCGGCAATGCTCGGTGGAAGGTGAAAATTAACCAAGATCAGCCATGAGATGAGGATGCGCGTATTCCGCCTCTCATCTGTGAACAGACGCCTGGCTAGCAAACTGATGCTGGTGCCTGGCGTGTTGGTGCTGTCGGCGTGCACGGGAGAGGCCGAGCGCACTGAAAGCCCAGTGATGCCAGACCCGGTGATCGCCCGCGCATTGAATGATCCGTTGATGGTCGATCCAGACCTTGCCTATCGCAATCAAGCTGCCGCTGCGCTTTCCACTGGCGTGGACCATGCACTGCCAGTGCTGTCAGGCAACGCGGTGATGGCGCGGCGCGCCCGCGATGAAATGCGGCTGGCGCTGCTAGACGATGGGGCGATTCTTGATTTGCCCGATATGGCTGAGGGCGAGGAAGGCGTTTCGCTGGCTGGTATTCACAATGCTGAGCAAATGGCCATCACTCACGGCGCGCCCGAAGACTGTGCGAAGCAATTGCACGCAGGTTTTATTTGGGCGGCGCGATTGGACGGTGCGGCCAGCCTGATGCCGTTTGGCCATGTCCGTGCGGCGGCGGGAGCCGAAAGTGGACAGTGCTCTATCCGCGCGGTTTCTTATCTGACCGCAGCCGAAGGCGAAGACGCGCTTCAATATCACTACAATCTGGCGCAGCGCGCGGAGCTGAACACCGATGTGTTTGCAACGCCTGAACTCGCGCTCACGGGCATGTCAGAAGACGCGCACCTTGCGGTGAATATTCGCGAGGGCGATTACGCCATACGCATTGTCGATTTGATCTATTGGAAAACGCCGCAATAGTCGCGCAGACCGCAGGCGCTTTGCGCTAATCCTTCAGGCCAATCGCGACATTGGCGCGCGGCTGCTCCATTTCCGTGCTCGCCACGGGATAGGCGCAGTAATCCGCTGCGTAAAAGGCCGCTGGACGGTGGTTGCCCGACAGGCCAATCCCGCCAAACGGCTGAGACGATGATGCGCCATTGGTCGGGCGGTTCCAATTGATAATCCCTGCCCGGACGTTGGCCCAAAATCGGCCAAAATCATCGGGATCGCCGCCAATGAGCGACGCCGACAAACCAAAGCGGGTGTTGTTGGCCTCTGCAATGGCGAGATCGAGGTCAGGCACTTTGATCACTTGCAGGATCGGGCCAAACATCTCGATATCCGGGCGATCTTCGACCTCGGTCGTGTCGATAATGCCGGGGGTTAGGAACGGTTTCTTCGCATCTGGACGCTTCAGATGCGCCAGAGGTTTGCCGCCTTGCGAGACCAAAGCCAAAAAGCCCTGTGCCAGCTTATCTGCGATATCATTGTCGATCACGCAGCCCATGAACGGTTGGGGATCAGCAAAGGGCTCATCAACGATCAGCTTGCCGGTGAGCTTCAGCAGCTCCTCCATCAACGGATCGTACATGCTTTCAGTGATGATCAGCCGCCGCGCCGCTGTGCATCTTTGCCCGGCGGTGGTGAAGGCGCTTTGCACGATCAGCGAAGCTGCGTCTGAGAGCAGCGGCGTATCTGTGACGACCAGCGGATTGTTGCCGCCCATTTCCAGCGCGACAATCTTGCCTGGGTTGGAGGCGAGGCGGCGATTGATCGCAATGCCAACCTGCGCAGAGCCAGTGAACAGCACGCCGTCCACGCCGCCGTGTCCAACCAGCGCTTTGCCTTCGTCAGGTCCGCCGACAACCATTTGCAGAACGTCCTTTGGAACGCCCACCGCATGGAAGCAATCGACCAAGGCCTGGCCGACAGCAGGCGTTTTTTCCGAGGGCTTAAAGACAATCACATTGCCCGCGATCAGGGCCGGCACAATGTGGCCATTAGGGAGATGCGCCGGGAAATTGTAAGGCCCCAGAACGGTCATAACCCCGTGGGGCTTGTGCCGAACGGCGGAGGTGCCTTGCAGCGCGCTGTCCAAGCGTTTGCGCCCGGTGCGCTCGCTATAGGCATTGGCCGAAATTTCGACCTTGTTCATCACCGCATCGACTTCGGTGCGCGCTTCCCAAAGGGGTTTGCCAGTTTCTTTGGCGATCAGAGCCGCCATGTCCTCTGAGCGAGTGCGCATTTCATTGACGAAACGGCGCATGGTCTCAATTCGCACGGCCAGCGGTGTCGCGGCCCATCCCGGCCAAGCTCGCCGAGCGCGGCTGACCGCCTCATCAACGTCACTCGCTGCGCCGCTCCAGATTTCTTCGCCCGTGGCTGGCGCATATGATGTGTAGGTTTTGTCAGTCACTGTGCAGACTTTTACTCACGTCCAGATTTTACATTACCGCGCCGCGTCAGGCTTTTTCACATGCCCGTTCACACCGCGATACCCTGGCTTCCCCCAAGCTCGTGACTTCCGTTAATTGCAATATTCGCGAAAAGATAGGGGGCAGGCACATTTCGAGCACAACCCTTTTATCAGCATTTGAATGAAAATTGCCAAAGCACCGCCCTGCGCAGTGCCACCTATCGGGAAATCAAGAGTTTATAGGGGTTTGGTTAGCGCATTCGAAACCAGTGTAAACTGTTAGGAGCCGGCTGGTCTTGGCGCTTCGCCATGCGCGCTGCCCATCTCGCGCAGCGCGGCAATTTTTACGTGGAACGGCCCCCAATCGTCACCCTCATCGATCGCCGCCCAGATCGCTTCAACATCTTCGACCAGCATGGTTTGCGCGGCGTCACCCTGCCAATAGGAATGCTCGCTGCTAACGGGCTCATAACCGGCAAAGGCGTCGGCCAGTTCACCGTCTGCTCCGCGTCCGCCGCGATGCGCAAAGAAGAACACATCAGGCTGAGCGTTCTGCTCGCGCATGGACTTCTCGCAGGCTGCAACAAGCTGAGTGTCCGCCTCCGTCCCGCGCGGCTCCAAGCCCAATCGCCAGCACCAACGGCGCGCGACCGCCTGCATATAAAGCTCGCCATAGCGATTGAGCGCCGCGATCAGTGGCTCGCTATCCGCCACCAACCGCAGGGCAACCGCCAATTGCCCGCAATTCCAATGCAGGGCCTCTGGTTGTCGGCCAAAGGCATAGAGACCCCCATGATCGAAATAGGCTGCGGTAAAGCTCGGATCCCACGTCGGCAGCCAGCGCCATGGGCCATAGTCAAAGCTCTCGCCCGTCACATTCATGTTGTCGGTGTTGAGCACGCCGTGGACGAAGCCCGCGACCATATAGCTGGCGGCCAGGTCAGCCATTCGCTCGACCACCTGATGCATCAGGATAATCGCTGGCTCATCGCGACCGGGCGCATCATCGGGCGGCATTGGACCGGGGAAATGATCCAAGCAATAGCTGATAAGCGCCTGCATTTGCTCAGGCTCTTCATGGGCGAGTAGTCGCTGGAACGTGCCGATGCGGACGTGTGAATGCGACAGCCGCACCATCATGGCTGATCGGGTGGGAGAGGGTTCGTCATCACGCCACAGCTGTTCGCCTGTCTCAATCACCGAGAAGGTCTTGGATGTGTTGACGCCCAGAGCCTCCAGCATTTCGGTCGCCAGTACTTCGCGCACCGCGCCTTTCAGCGTCAGCCGACCATCGCCATTGCGGCTGTAGGGGGTGGGGCCTGTGCCCTTGGTCCCCAGATCGAGCAAACGGCCATCGCTGCTGCGCAGCTGAGCCGCCAGAAAGCCGCGTCCATCGCCAATGTCAGGATTGTAATTGCGAAACTGGTGGCCGTGATATTTCAGCGCGAGCGGCTGCTTAAGGTTGCCCTCGAGCGGTTCAAACCGGGCGAAATGCGCGGTCCATTGATCATCGCTTAGGTCCGACAATCCGACCGCCGCCGCCCAGCGATCATTGCGAAAGCGTATCTCAGTCTTGGGAAAGTCAGCAGGGCGCACCGGAGAGCCCAGCCAATCGGCCAGCGCATCAATTGCAGTGTCGGGCCGATAATCGGCGGCTTGCGGTTCGGCTCGCATGCCGCGATAAGTGGGCGCAAGCAGCCAGCGGCGCAAGCGTCACCTGGCAATAAAGACTGCATTTGAAGGATTAATGCCCGCTCATGGAGAGCCTTTACCAGGACCGCTACTGGACCAGCAGCGACGGCCTCACCCTGCATTACCGCGATTACGCTGGCCCCGATGCGGGGGATGGCGACGGCGCTCGCCCGCCGATTCTGTGCATGCATGGCCTGACCCGTAATGCGCGTGATTTTGAAGGCTTGGCTGAGCATTTGGCGGCCACACACCGTGTGATTGTGCCGGAGATGCGCGGGCGTGGAATGAGCGATCATGCGTCCAATTCCGCCAGCTATTCGCCCGTCACCTACGTCGCCGACGTGGAAAAACTGCTGAGCGAGGAGGGGATTGAGCGCTTCATCGCCATCGGCACCTCAATGGGCGGGCTGATGACGATGATGATGGCCAGCAAAGATGCGGGCCGGATCGCAGCCGCATTGCTGAATGATATCGGGCCGGAGATTGATCCGGCAGGTCTGGAGCGGATTGGCGGCTATGTCGGTCAGCAGCGCAGCTATCCCACATGGATGCATGCCGCGCGCTCGATGCAGAGTGTGCACAGCGTCGCCTTTCCCGACTATGATCTCGATCAGTGGTTGGCGATGGCGAAGCGCACAATGGTGGTGAGCCAGAATGGCCGAATCAGCTATGATTACGACATGGCGATCGCGGATCCGTTCAGCGAGCCGGGCAATGCCGCCCCGCCTGATCTGTGGCCGGCCTTTGAGGCGCTAAGCAGTGTGCCAATGGTATTGGTGCGCGGCGAATTGTCCGACCTCCTGTCGGTGGAGACAGTTTCCAAAATGGCGGCAAAGCATTCTGCAATGACGAGTGTGACTGTGCCGCGCGTCGGCCACGCGCCGACGCTCGATGAGCCGGAAGCGCGCGCTGCGATTGATGCTCTGCTGGGACAAACCGCATGAGCAAGAAAGCGAGCAAAAGCAGCACTGTGCTGCGCGTTTTGCATTGCCATTCAACATTTGCGCCGGGCGGCAAAGAGCTGCGCGCGACGGGCCTGATGAACGCCTTTGGCGGCAAGCTCAGGCATTCGATTGTCTCTGGCGTGCCGGATCGACTCGGCGCGAAAGATAGCATCGCAAAGGGCGTGGCGGTTGATTTTCCCAAAGACTTCCCATCGCTCACCGGCTGGCCATCGCCGTCGCGCTTGCAAAAGATCGCGCGCGCGATGCTGCCCTATGATCTCGTGCTGACCTATAATTGGGGGGCGATGGATGTGGTGATGGCGCGCACCGCGTTCAGCAATGCCTTCGATCTGCCGCCGTTGATCCACCATGAGGATGGCTTCAACGAGGACGAGGCGAAAGAGCTGAAAAGGCGGCGCAATTGGTATCGCCGGATCGCTTTGGGCAAAGCGGCAGGTCTCGTCGTGCCTTCGCGCACGCTGGAGAAAATTGCAGCCGAGGTGTGGGATCAGCCGGCCTCTCGCATTGTGCGGATTCCTAACGGGGTGGACACCTTGTCCTTTGCCAACACGCCACGTGCCGATGCGCTGCGGGTGGTGAAACACAAGGGCGAGCAATGGGTCGGCACGCTCGCTGGACTGCGCCCGGTAAAACAGCTGACCATGCTGGTTGAGGCGTTTTCTGGTCTGCCTGAAAACTGGCAGCTGGTCATCCTAGGCGAGGGGCCAGACAAAGACGCAATTCGCGCCGCCGCAGATAAGTTAGAGATCAGCCACCGTGTGCACCTGCCCGGCAAAGTCGCCGATCCGGCAAGCGCCGTGGGCCTATTCGATATTTTCGCATTGTCCTCCAAGAGCGAGCAATTCCCGCTCTCCGTAGTCGAGGCAATGGCGGCGGGTGTGCCCGTTGCCGCGCCCAATGTTGGCGACATCCGCAGCATTGTGAGCGAGGCCAATCATCCTTTCATCTGTGTGCCGGGTGACGCGGCTGCGCTCGGCCATATGCTCAAGGAACTGGCCGAAAAGCTGGAATTGCGCAGCGAAATTGGCGAGGCCAATCGCAAGAAAGCGCTGGCTCAGTTTGACCGTGCGCGCATGATTGAAAGCTACCGCGCGCTCTATTCCAGCGCGATGGGGCGCGAGATTTAACCGCCCAGGCCGCGCGCTTGCTTAACCTGCGGTTCAACTCCAATCCGCTCAACTATGGGGACAGGCTGCAACGGCCATTGCGGTTGCTGCAATGCGCCCCTAAAAGCGCGGTCAGCTAAAGAACCAACGCATTTTGGAAAGGGCCCCCGTGGCGCTGAACCCTACTGACGGAAAATCTCCTAAAGACGATAAGGCAGCAAAGAAAGCGGCAGAAGACGAAGTCATTCTGCGCGAGATCGATGAGGCCGTTCGCAAGGATGATTTGGAGCAATTCGGCAAGAAATACGGCACCGTTCTAATCGGCGGTGTGACGGCGATTCTGCTCGCTTTTGGCGGCTATCTGTTTTGGGATAGCCAGCAGGAAAAGGCGCTTGAGGAGCAATCAGAATTGCTGACCCGGGCGCTGGATCAGGCCGAGGCTGGCGAATTCGCCGCAGCCAGCGAAGTGGCATCAGAGCTGCCCGCTGATAGCGGCCCTGGCGCTCAGGCAAGCGCGCTGATGCTGCAAGCCAGCGCGGCTCTGGAGCAAGGTGACACGGCGAAAGCGGTTGAATTGTTCGGTCAATTGGCCGCTGATGCAGACGCGCCGCCCGCCTTGCGCAGCCTCGCCACTATTCGCGAAGTTGCCAGCAATTTTGATGAGCGCGAGCCGGCCGATGTGATCGCCAAGCTCAGCGATTTGGCTGTCCCCGGCAATGCCTTTTTTGGCAGCGCGGGCGAGCTGACCGCGATGGCGCATATGAAGGCCGGCGATGATGCGGCAGCCGGCGCGATGTTCGCGGCGATTGCGAAGCAAGACGGCGTGCCAGAAACACTGCAAGCCCGCGCCCGGCAAATGGCCGGTCTGCTGGGTGTGGACGCAATCGAAGATCCAGAAGAACTGCTCGTTGAAGAAGGCGTTCTGGATCCTGACGGTGGAGCTCCTGTGGGCGCGCCTGCTGGCGCACCAACGGGGCCGTAAAGCGAATTGCAATAGGGATAGGGTGCGCGGATTTTCGCGGCACAAATGGTCTGATTGGACGGATGATGACGACGGTTAAACACACAACACGCATGGCTCTTCTCGGCGGCGCAATAGCTGCTGTCTTGAGCGGTTGCAGCGGCGGCCTGTTCGGCGGCGGCGATAAAAAGGCGACCCCAACCATTGGCGAGCGCACTCCGATCCTTTCGCGGATTGAGAGCGGGGCAAGCGTTGATCCGACCTTGGCTCAAGTGACCGTGGTGCTGCCTCCGGCGCAGACCAACACCGAATGGGCGCAGGTTGGCGGCTCCGCAGCGAAATCATACGGCCACCTCACATTGTCTGAAACACCGACAAAGGCGTGGACCGCCAGTATCGCTGGCGCAACCGACCGCGTGCGGCTCGCCGCAGCCCCGGTTGTTGGCGGCGGCTCGCTGTTTGCGGTTGGCTCTGACGGGGCGATCCACAGTTTCGATGCGAAGACTGGCGCTCAGCGCTGGGAAGTCGCGCCATCGATGGAAGACAATTTGCGCTCCGCGGCCTTTGGCGGCGGGGTCAGCTATGCTGGCGGCCGGGTCTATGCGACCAATGGCACGGGCGATGTAAAGGCGCTGAACGCAGACACTGGCGAAGTGATCTGGAGCGTTAAACCTTCAGGCCCGCTGCGCGGTTCGCCAACGATTGCGTTCGGCCAAGTTTATGTGATGACGCAGGACAACCAAGTGATCGCGCTTGATGCGAACTCTGGCGAACTGCTGTGGAACGATTCGGGTTCAGCAACGCAGGCGGGCGTATTCGGCGTGGCGGCCCCGGCGGCTGGCCAGGGCACAGTGATCGCTGGCTATTCCAGCGGCGAATTGTCGGCCTATCGCTATGAGAATGGCCGCACCTTGTGGTCTGATGCGCTGTCGCGCACGAATATCTCGACCCAGGTTGGCTCGCTGACCGATATTGACGCCGATCCGATCATCGATTCTGGCCGCGTTTATGCACTTGGCCAAGGCGGGCGGATGGCCGCTTATGAGCTGGTCACTGGACAGCGCATTTGGGAACTGAACCTAGCGGGTATCTCCACCCCGTCGATTGCGGGGGAGTGGATTTTCACCCTTACCGATGATGCGCGCCTGCTGGCGATTGCGCGTTCAACTGGGCGCGTGCGTTGGATCACTCAGCTGCCAAGCTTCCGCGACGAAGAAAAGAAGAAGGATGCGATCTTCTGGACCGGCCCGGTTTTGGCTGGCGGTCAATTGTGGGTCGCAAGCTCGCGCGGTGCGCTTTACCGGGTTAGCACGGGCGAGGGTTCAGCCCAGGCGTTTGCAGAACTCAAAGATCCGGTCAGCCTGCCGCCCATCGTGGCAGATAACATGCTGTATTTGCTCGACGATAGCGGCACAATTCACGCTTGGAGGTAAGCCAACAGGCCGCGAACCTGCGGCAGGCACGTTAACCATTTGAGGCGCGCTGTTCCTAAGCGGGACGGCGCGCTCAATCTATCAAAGCTGTTAACTCATTCGCGCTAGGGGCGAAGCTCCATGAGTGCGACCGCGAACGATATCGGCGATAATGCCCTGACGCAGGCCAAGGTTTTGCCTGCCAGTGACGTGTCTGCTGGCGTTGGTCTGGCCGGTCTGCTGGGCCTGTTCGTATGGCTGCTGTTCTGCCGCACTTACCCGATCACCGCTGATTTTCTGAACCTGCCTGGCCAGCGCGGCGTATTGTCTGGTCCCTATGCGGCGCTGACTGCGATGCTGTTCACCGCTGGACCAATGGCGATTTGGTCTGTCTTGGTTGACCGAGTGCATTTGCGCCCCTCAACCGGGCTTGATTGGTCGAACAAGCGCGCGGTGTCCGACATTCTCGATGTGTCGATTGTGAAGATCGCCGGGCTATGGGCGACCTGGGCCATTATCGGCGGGCTGTATTGCCTCGCGCGGTGGTATTGGAGCGGGCAGTATCTGTTCGCTATGGAAGTGCTGGCATTTGCGGCTATTCCGCTGGTGGTGCTGTCCGTGCCTTATGTGATCTGGCTCGATAGCTACATGGTCAATCCGCGCGATGGCGCATGGCATTTTGGGGCCATGCTGATCGGGCGTGAGGCGTCCGACCTAGAGCAGGTCAAAAAGCACTGGCGCGCGTGGATTATCAAGGGCTTCTTCGGCGCTTTTATGATCTCCATTTTGCCCGGCGGCTGGGCGCAGATTGTCGAGGCGGATATCGCCGCGATTGTCAGCAATCCGGTTGAGCTGGGCTTGATCCTGATCGCCCTGCTGTTTGTGATCGACGTGCAGATCGGCACGGTTGGCTATCTCTTCACCATGCGGCCGCTCGATGCGCACATCCGCTCTGGCAATCCGTTTCTCGCTGGCTGGCTGGCGGCGCTGATCTGCTATCCGCCGTTTGTGTGGGGCATTATCGGCAATGGTCAGGTGCTTAGCTACGAACACAATGTCGCAGGCTGGGGGCACTGGTTTGATGGCAATTCGGCGATGCTGTGGGCTTGGGCCGTGTGGCTCGTCTTCCTCACCGGGGTTTATGCCTGGGCGACGGTCGCGTTTGGCATTCGCTTCTCCAATCTCACCTATCGCGGCGTGCTGACCAATGGGCCGTATCGCTTTACCCGGCACCCGGCGTATCTCAGCAAGAACCTGTTCTGGTGGTGCTCGGTCATGCCGTTTCTCGTCACCAATGGATCGATGACGGATGCGATCCGCAACACGTTCTTCCTGCTGGCAGTGAATGCAATCTACTATTGGCGCGCGCGCACGGAAGAGGCGCATCTGCTGGCCGAGGATCCGAAGTACCGCGAGTATTACGACTGGATGGAAGTGCACGGGGTCATCACCTCGCGCCTTGCACGGCTCAAGCGCTTTGCACTTCGCCGCGGACGGCGCAGTGCCGAAGGCGCGGCCGCGGAACCCGCCGAATAGGATCCAACTAGAAGCTGTGTTCGTAGACGCGGGTGATGTCGCCGTTCCACTCGCCATGATAGAGATCGAGCAGGCGCTGGGCTGGCACTTTGCCGCTGGCGACGATTTCATCGAGCGTTTCGAGGAAGCCGGTTTCATTGTCGCCGCTGGAATTGAGCGCAGCGCGCGATTTGAGGCCTTGCCGCGCAATTGCCAGAACGTCGCGGCCCAAATCCTGCATCGTGCCTTTTCCGCCGGGCAGCGGGGTGTCGAGCGCCAGTTTCGGTGCGCCATCGCGCAGCGCCGCGCGCTCTTCCATTGACCAGTCTTTGACCAGATCCCATGCGGCATCGAGGGCCCCCTGGTCATACAGCAGGCCGACCCAGAACGCGGGCAGGGCGCAAATTCGGCTCCACGGGCCGCCATCGGCGCCGCGCATTTCTAGGAAGCTCTTGAGGCGCACTTCTGGGAAGGCGGTCGAGAGATGGTCCCACCAATCGCTTTGCGTCGGGCGTTCGCCGGGTAGAGCGGGGAGTTTGCCGTCCAGAAAATCGCGGAAGGATTGGCCCGCCGCATCGATATATTTCCCGTCGCGAAACACGAAATACATCGGCACATCGAGCATATATTCCGCCCAGCGCTCATAGCCAAAGCCATCCTCAAACACGAACGGCAGCATGCCAGTGCGATGCGGATCGGTGTCGGACCAGATATGGCTGCGAAAAGACAGATATCCGTTGGGCTTGCCCTCCGTGAATGGCGAGTTCGCAAACAGCGCCGTCGCCAGCGGTTGCAGCGCCAGACCGGTGCGGAATTTCTGCGCCATATCGGCCTCTGACGAATAGTCGAGATTGACCTGAATGGTGCAGGTTCTCAGCATCATATCGAGGCCGAGATTGCCGACTTTCGGCATGTGCCGCATCATGATGCCATAGCGGCCTTTAGGCATCACGGGCAGTTCTTCGCGGGTCTTGTCCGCCCACATGCCAAGGCCGAGGAACCCAACGCCGCAGCGCTCGCCCACTTGCTTGACTTGCTCAAGATGGCGACCGGTTTCTGCGCAGGTTTGGTGCAGATTGGTGAGCGGCGCGCCCGATAATTCCAGCTGACCCGCAGGCTCCAGGCTAACCGCGCCATCCGCGCCCTTCAGCGCAATGACATTGCCGTTTTCCTCAACCGGCTCCCAGCCGAACTCACGCATATTCATCAGCATGTCGCGGATGCCGCAGGGCTCATCATAGGACGGTGCGCGCAAATCATCGCGCTTATAGACGAGCTTTTCATGCTCGGTGCCGATCCGCCAGTCGCCTTTGGGCTTCTCGCCGCCAATCATTGGGGCAACCAATTGGTCGATGGATTCGATGATGGGGTCTTGATCCCCACTGGCCTCGCGCGTGCTCATGCGAGTTGCCTTAGAAAACCCAATTGCTGCTGGGAAGATAAAATTGAGTTTTGTGCAAGCAAGTCATTCTACCCCGTCCCAGTCACCGGCCTCTGCCATCCACACCGATAGAGCGGCGATTGCGGCGGTTTCTCCGCGTAAAATGCGTGGGCCCAGGCTGATGGCTGTTGCCTGCGGGTGGGCGCGAATGGCCTCACGCTCTGCATTGTCAAACCCGCCTTCTGGACCGATTAGAATGGCCGCTGCGCCGTCGTGATAGACGAAGGCATCAGCCGCGAGTTCACCGCCTGTCTCATCCGCGAAGAACAGCGCGCGGTCCGTGGGCCAATCGCGCAGCATCGCCTCTAGTTTCAGCGGGGCCTCCAATTCGGGCAGGGCAGTGCGAGCGCATTGCTCCGCAGCCTCGATGGTGAGCGCCCGGGCGCGGTCCAGATTGAGCTTATCTGCGACGCAGCGACGCGTTATGACCGGCTGGATCCGCGCCGCGCCCAGCTCTGTTGCTTTCTCCAGCACCATGTCGAAGCGGTCTTTCTTTAGGAGGGCCGGACACAGCCACAGATTGGGCACGTCTTCACGCGCCCTCAGCTGCTCTGCGACCTCCAGCGTCACATCCCGCTTGCCAGCATCCACCACCCGGGCGGCCCATTCTCCGGTCACATTGTCGCACAGGATCACAGCATCGTCTGCGCCAACGCGCATGACCCGGGCGAGGTAATGCCCCTGATTGCCGTCCAGCCTCAGCACCGCCCCGATAGAAAGCGCGTCCTCGACAAACAGGCGCGGGGCGCTGCGCGGGGGCCAGGCGGGGGTTTTTGGATCATGTGTTGCTGTCATGGCTTTGCACTAGTCGCGCCCGCCGCTAGTGAGCAAGTGTGAGTGAGAACATCGTCCCTGATAGCGAGCATCGCGGCCTTATAGCCCGCCTGCCGCAAGTGCCGCGTGAT
Source organism: Erythrobacter sp. S249 (assembly GCF_057364975.1). NCBI lineage: Bacteria > Pseudomonadati > Pseudomonadota > Alphaproteobacteria > Sphingomonadales > Erythrobacteraceae > Erythrobacter > Erythrobacter sp. S249. The sequence goes on from NZ_CP200287.1 coordinate 2,833,679, forward strand.
CTGGCGCAACTGGCGCGTTTTGACAGACCGATCGGCTGGTGGCTGCTGTTTTGGCCCTGCGTGTTTGGCGTTTGGCTGGCTGGGGCGGGGGCGCAATTTGCGCTGCTCGGCTGGATGTTGCTGGGCTCGATTGCAATGCGCGGCGCGGGCTGTGTCTACAATGATATCGTCGATGCTGATCTCGATAAGCAGGTTGAGCGTACGGCTCTACGCCCGGTGGCGAGCGGGCGCATTTCGAAAAAGTCGGCGTGGGCCTGGCTGATCGCGCTGTGTCTGGTCGGTCTTGTGGTGCTCCTGCAACTCAGGCTTGAGGCGCAATTGGTCGCCTTGGCCAGCCTTGCCTTGGTCGCAGCCTATCCGTTTATGAAGCGCATCACCTGGTGGCCGCAGGCGTGGCTGGGCATGGTGTTCACTTGGGGGCTTCTGGTCGGCTGGGTGAACCTGCGCTTCGACAATTGGGACATGCTCGCCGCCGTCTATGCGGGCTGTATCGCCTGGGTGATTGGGTTCGACACGATCTATGCCTTGCAGGACCGCGAAGACGATGCGCTGGTTGGCATCCGCTCATCCGCTTTGCGCATGGGCGCCAAAGTGAAGGGCGGGGTCGCGGGATTTTACGCCGCGACCATCGCGCTGTGGGCGCTTGGGTTCTGGCTGTACCGGCCAGACTGGATTGCCTTGCTCGCGCTGGTGCCGGTCGCTTTGCATCTGCTGTGGCAGGTTTCCACCCTCGATCCCGAAGACCCTGAGAACCCGCTCGCCCGGTTTCGCTCCAATCGCTTGGCAGGCGCGCTGATGGCGGCGGCGTGCTTTGTGGTCGGCAATGCGTAAGGCGCGCAGGTAATGTGCAACCTCTACCGCATGACCAAGGGCAACGTCGAGGTGGCCAATTGGTTTGCGGCGATCGAAGCATTGGGCGGCGCGAATTTCGGCAGCGAGGTCTATCCCGGATATCCCGGCGCAGTAGTGGCCGAGGGGAAGCTCACCCAGATGAGCTGGGGCTTTCCATTGGTGATGAAGGGCAAGAGCGGCAAGCCGCTCAAGCCCAAGCCGGTGAACAACGCCCGCCAAGACAAGCTCAAAAGCTATTTCTGGCGGGCGTCATTTGAAGAGCGCCGCTGCTTGATCCCGGTCACCGCATGGGCGGAGGCGCAAGGGGCCAAAGGGGCGATGACGCGGACATGGATGTCGCTGCCCGATAGCGAATTGTTCGCCTGTGCGGGCGTGTGGCGGCAAAGCGACGAGTGGGGCAATTGCTACTCCATGGTGATGACCGACAGCGCTGGGCCAGCCGCAGAGGTGCACAGCCGGATGCCCGTGGTACTGCGGCGCGAAGATTACAGCGTCTGGCTGTCCGGCTCTCCGTCGGAGGCTTTTGGCCTTTGCCGAGCCTGGAACGGGGCCATTACGATTGACCACACGGATGAGAGCTGGACCCGCAAGGTGAGCGGCGCGGGCGAAGTCTCCAAGCCAGTGCAATCGAGCTTGTTCTGACGGTCAGGCGGCGGGCCGAACATGGGTTCACGCAGCATTGGCTCGTTCATGACGCGGCCTCCGCTGCATAGCTGACCACTTCAAATTCGATCCCGTCCCAGTCGAAGAAATAGAAGCGTTTGCCCGGCTCATAATCGTCATGGCCAAAGGGTTTGAGGCCTACGCCCGCGACCACTTTTTCCGCCGCCGCCAGATCATCCACGAGCAGGCCGATATGGTTGAGCGGCTCCCCCTTGGAGTAATCGCCGGTCACATGATCACCGGTGTAAAGCGCGAGATAGGTCTGACCATTTTCTGGGTCGCCAACATGGATTGAGCGGCCATATTTTTGGCTGGGGCCGCGCCAGCGCTCTCGCCAGCCGAGCAATTGCTTGAACAGATCGGCGCTGCGTTCAGGATCCGTCACCGAGATATTGGCGTGTTCAATTTGTCCTTTTGGCATACCTGCCTCCTGTTTGATTTGGGTCGATTTGCCCGTTTCTTTCGCGGGTGATGGGAGGGCCGGCTGCGCCTTGGCGACGAGGCCCGAATTACCGAACTTCACAATTCTGCAACCTCAAGCTAAGTTGAGGTCAAGCTATTTTGAGAAAGGTTGAATATGACCGATCAAACACGCGCCAAGACGCTGCGCAAAAGTGATCTGATCCCGATTGGCGAGATGGCGCGCCGCACGGGGCTGTCGGTGTCTGCGATCCGGTTTTATGAAGAGCGCGGGCTGGTGGAGCCGATCCGGACCAGCGGCAATCAGCGCCGCTTCCTGCGCTCTGACATTCGCCGCTTGAGCTTCATTCTGATCGCTCAGCAATTGGGTCTGGCGCTGGGTGAGATTGAGCATCAGCTCGCAAAATTGCCGCTGGGACGCACACCGAACGCGCGCGATTGGAACGCGATCAGCAAGTCTATTCGCGCAGAGCTGGACGCCAAGATCGCTCAGCTAGAGCGTACGCGCGACACGCTGGATGGTTGCATTGGCTGCGGCTGCTTGAGCCTGAAGAAATGCGAGCTCTACAATCGCGGGGATCACTTGGCCGCGAAGGGCGCGGGGCCGCGCAAGGTGCTGGGCTAGATGCGGTCCTCCATTAAGAGCGCTCCTGCCTTGTGTGAGCTGCCCGCTGACGGGATAGGCACTGTTTCAGCGCTGTTAATGGATGCGGTGGCTTAGCTTCTCAATTCAGGACCTGATACAGAGCTCTACAGGCGGTCGGCGGACTGCGGGACTCCGGATCAAGTCACAAGCGTCGGTTGACCCAGCACTCGTCGTTGTCACTGGGAACACCGGAATTTGGGCTTACTCGTGAAGAACACCGCTTTTGCGTAGGGGAACAAGATGTTCAAAAAATTCAATTTAGTGGTTTTCCCGCTTCTCGCCTGTCTGGCGGCACTAAGCTCGGTATTCTTGGTCGCCCCAGAGGCAGCAAACGCGACAGAACGGGAAAGAGAAATAACCTCATGGAGCATCGCCTATAGTGGTGGGTGGGCTATTGGCGGGGGAGCTGGGTTTGCGCCTCGCGATGTGGTCAATTCCGTTTCGATGAGGCGCAACGATGGAAGCTATGACGTGTTCGTTCACTACACACTCTGCTCCATCTGCGTCAGAACATTTCCCAAAACGTCCTACTTCTCCGTGGACGAAGATAAAGCGCAGCAGATCGCCGCGCTTGTAGACGAGGCTCAAATCAAGGCAGCTTTGGAACAGCCTTGCACATTACCCTCGGCAAATGCCCGATTGAGCAAAGTAACTGTAAAGCTGGATCCTCCACCAGCGGGATCTGCTCCCTTCGCGTATGACATATTGCTTGGCTGCCAATCGCCTGAACTGGATGAAGTCAGGGGCAATCTGGATGCTGCGATGAAGCTTTTTTCGCTATGGATGGAAGAACATGAGAGCCAACCCAAGCCTTAGCTCTCAGATATCAAGCCTGATAAACGCAAAGCTCGCCCTAGAATTCTGGCCCGAGGTCCGGGTCCAGATCGCGCGGGCGAGCGAAATGGATCAGCGTCGCGCAGTGCTTTTTCAGGTCTGACCAATCGTCAATCTCGCATTCGAGGACGGCATAGGTCGCGGTCGGAAACTTCACCGAGGCTTCTTTGAACAGATCGTTTTCGCGGGCTGGCGAGACGAGGTCGAACAGCACTTCCTGCAGGCCGGGATTGTGACCTGAGATCAGCACTTTGTCATGCGCGCCGCCATGTTCCTCCACCACTTCAAGAATGGTTTCAGAGCTGGCGAGATAGAGCCGGTCGTCAAACACTGGCTCTAGCTTGGGGAGTGAGACTTCAATCGTGCGTTTTACCCGCTCCGCAGGGCTGGCGATCAGGGTGTCCCACGCGATCCCGTGATCCTTGATATGCGCGCCGATCACGCCTGCGCCTTTGCGCCCGCGATCATTGAGCGTGCGGTCAAAATCACGCTTGGCCATGTCGTCCCAATCGGACTTTGCATGGCGGAGGAGCCCGAGCAGTTTCATCGGCTCCTCTCAACACGGCAATTATGCCTGTGTAAAGCAATTGCGCATCGCAAGCGGCCTGCGTCTCAGGAATTTTGTGCCCGCATTCGTATGCGAAGCTTTAGGGTCAGGGCCTAGCCGAATGGGATGTAGTCGTCGCCAATATCATCAGGCGCGGGGGAGGGTGCCGCTTCGGTCGCGGGGGCGCCGCTGGGCGCACCCGCTTTGATCCGCTCCAATGCCTCGTCCAGGGTCAGGCGCGTGACCGGTGTGCCTTCGGGAAAGGCACTGAGCAGGCGGCTGGGGAAGGCGGCGGAGAGCACCACAAAGTGGCCCGCATCGTCCTTGCCTCGGATCAACCGGCCAAATGCCTGAGCCAGGCGCGCACGGATGATCCGGTCGTCATATTTGCTCCCCTGTCCGGCGGCGCGGCGGGCCTTGTGCAAGATGTCGGGCCGCGGCCATGGCACTTGCTCCATCACCACGCATCGGAGCGAGCGCCCCGGCACGTCCACGCCGTCGCGCAGGGCATCTGTGCCGAGCAGGCTGGCGCGCGGATCATCGCGAAAGATATCGACCAAAGTGCCGGTGTCGATCGGGTCAACATGCTGAGCATAAATCGGCAAGCCTGCCCGGGCGAGTCGGTCTGCAATCCGGCCATGCACCGCGCGCATACGGCGGATCGCGGTGAACAGGCCGAGCACGCCGCCATCCGATGCCTCGATCAGTTTTGAGTAGGCTCCCGCAAGGCCGGGTAAATCGCCTTTCTTGATATCGGTGACGATCAAAACCTCGGCGCGGTTCGCGTAATCAAACGGGCTGGTCGCCGCCGACATCAGCGGCTCGCTCTCTATGTATTCCGCGCCAGAGCGGGCGATGGCGGGTGCCCATGCCTCGGTCTCGCTCGCTTCTTCGCTGACCCGGTCGGTCAGCGTGGCGCTGGTCAGCATGACGCCGTGGGCAGGCTCCAGCACGGTTTTTGCAAAGGGCTTCATAGGGTCGAGCCAGCGGCGGTGAATGCCAATGTCAAACTCGCGCGCATCGCTACGCTCGACCGACAGCCAATCGACGAATTCCGGGTCCGCCGGTCCGCCCAGCCGCTCCAACAAAGCGGCCCATGCGCCGAGCAGATCTATTCGCCAGCTTAAGGAGAACCGCGCGCCTTCGATCCGCTGGCGTCCCTGACCATCGAGCCAATCCGGCGGGTCCGCCATGATCGCCTCCAGCCGGGTGCCGAGCTTAATGAGCGGGGTGCGAATGTTCGCCAACGCTTCGCCCGCGACCCCGGCGGCCTCTATCAATTCACCCGGCAGGCCCGATGCCTCGGTCTCAATTCCATAGCCCGCATCAACCCCGCCGCTTTCATCGCGGGCATAGGTTGCCGCGCGCACCTGAGCGAGCAGCGCCTCCAGCGGACCAGCGGGTTCGCCCTCATTAAGGCGTTGGAGCCAGCCATCAGCGGGCAGTAAAGTCGCCGCTTCCACCGCGTCTTCAATCGCAATGCCGCCCTCGTCATCATAGCTGGCGATATCGGCGAGGCGCGCAGACAGCCCGCGTCTGCGCCCGCGATTTTTGCGTTCCGGGCCCAGTATCCAGCGGCGCAGCTCAATCGCTTCCTGGCCGGACAAGACGGCGGCGAAGGTCGAATCAGCCGCTTCGAACACATGGTGCCCCTCGTCAAAGACGATGCGGGTGGGGCGCATGGCGTGATCGCGGCCGCGCGCGGCATTGACCATGACGAGCGCATGGTTGGCGATGACGAGGTCGGCCTGCGCGCTGTTGCGGCTGGCGCGTTCAATGAAGCATTTGCGGTAATGCGGGCACCCGGCATAGACACACTCGCCGCGCTGATCGGTCAGGGCTGCGATCCCGCGTTTGCGGAACAATGTGCCGAGCCAGCCGGGCAAATCGCCGCCGATCATATCGCCGTCTTGGCTAAACGCCGCCCAGCGCCCGACCAATTGCGCCAGGATCGCGGGGCGCCCGGAAAAGCCGCCTTGCAGCGCGTCCTCCAGATTGAGCAAGCAGAGGTAATTCTCGCGGCCCTTGCGCACCACAACGGGCGGCGTTCCATCCGGGCGTTTCGCGGGCCATGCGCGCCGGCTTTCGCTGCGCAATTGCCGCTGCAGGTTCTTGGTAAAGGTAGAGACCCAAACGGTCCCGCCTGCCGCGCCCGCCCATAAGGATGCAGGCGCGAGATAGCCCAATGTCTTGCCGATACCGGTGCCCGCCTGCGCCAGCGCCAGATGCGGCACCTCGCGCTTGTCACGCGGGGAGAAAATGCGCGCGGCGTCCTTTGCATAGGCCTGCTGACCCTCGCGCTTTTCGGAGCCTTCGCCGGTCAGCTGATCGAGCTGCTGCAGCACCGCCTCTGGGGGCAGATCAACCTGGCGCGGCGGCGCGCGTTCGGCTGCTTCCTCCCATTCGGGCAGCTTTGCGAACAGCCATTTTTCCGCCTTTTGCGGGCGCGCAATATGCGGCTTGATCACGCCCGCCCATTGCCAGCGCAGCCGCTCCAGTGATTGTAGTACGCTCCACGCGCCTTCGCGCTCAAACCACTCGGGATCCTCACAAGCGGCGATCAAAGCGGCCCCGGCGGTCTGCAAGAATGCGGGCACATCCTCGTCCGCCGCCGGTTCGTCGATCTCCAAGGCCTGCGCGAGGCCGCGCGGGGTCGGCACGCAAAACCGCGCTGGATGGACGAAGGCGAACAATTCAAGCAGGTCGAGCCCGGACAGATCGGGATAGCCCAGCCGGTTGGCGACCAGCGGTGCGTTGAGGATTAGCACCGGCGTGTCTGCCGCCGCCATGATCGCATCGCCTTTTGACACGGCCCCTGTCTCACCGCCGGGCGAGCGCAGCCAATTGCCAGAATGGCTGGCGTGCAAGGCCGGTAGGCTAAGCGGGGTGGGGGCGTCGGTGGTCACGGATCAGAGAAATGTCGGAGCGAGAACGAAAAGTAAACGATTGCGCGCCAAGCTCGCACAGTTTCGACTATTCTGGAGGGAATTATGCGCAAATTTCTGGGATTGGCCGCTGCGGGCCTGTTGTTCGCGGGGCCAGCCGCATGGGCGCAGTCAGAGCAGGCTGGCGGTAACGCGGCGGCTTCTGATGGCGCGGATGCGCAGCCGGGCGACGCAGAAAGCACTGCGAGCACGGATGCAGCCAGCGAAGCGGCCGTGGCTGCGGATGCGCGCGCCATTCAGGCGCATGTGAACGCGTACCGCACCGGCAATATCGACAAATTCCTGGCGACGTTTACGCCTGACGCGATTGTGACGGTCAACGGCGTCAGCACGCAGGGCCGCGCCGAGCTGCGCAAGCTCTATGCGCTCAATTTCCGGCCCGGTGCGCCTAAGATGGAAATCATTGATAGCGGGATGAGCGGCCCGAATGTGTATCTTAACACGCGTTACCGCCTCGCGAATGGCGGTGAACTGTGCTGCGGCTATTCAGAATACACGGTGCGTGACGGCAAGATTGCCCAGATCGCTGGCTCAATGTAATTTTCACAACTTCATCAGCGTAGGACGGCGCAGCACCGAAATGCCGCGCCGCCCACCACGCGCCTTCGTTCGCCCCCACCGGCGGAACGATGTGCGACCCGCGCGCGGTTATGCGTTAAAAGCTCTTTTGCACTCCAAGGGTGAGCGTGAAGTCTGTGGGCATTTGCGGCCCATTGAGATCTTGGATGAGCGGAATTCCGCCTTCCAAGCCCATACGCCATCCCCTCAGCGCTCCGCCGGTTGCGGCAAAATTCACGCCCGCCAGGGCAGTGATCCTCTCGCCGCCTGAAAAATCCGGATTGGCGGTTTGTACCGGGCCGGCGATGTTCGGATCGATGCCATCAATCCGGCCAAGCGTTTCTGCTACTAACCGGCCAGACAATGCGACACCGGGCGTCAGCGATTTCGCTACCCATGCGGTTGCTTTGATGCTGTCACCATGGGAATAGCCCTCGTCATTGGTGCCAAGCCGCACTGTTCCGCGTAGCTGCGCACCCCAGCCGAAGGCGTCATTCTGATCCCGGTAGGTAATGCCCGGTTCCAGATCCCAAGTGCCGCTGCCCAATTGCATGGGGTAGGGCAGGCGAACAGTTGGTGTAGCGCCCGTGGGGGCAAGGATATCATCGGTTTGCGTGATCGACCCGGTCGGGATCGAGAGCCCTGCATTGATATGCACTTTGTCGGTGAGTCCAATCAGCGCCGCCAGCTTCGTGTCACCAAAGCCTGCTGGGTTGGTGCGGAAATTGCCGAGCTGGGTCGTTCCCATTTCGCCCTGATAGGTAATGTGATCCATCTCTTTGGTCACATAATTGGCCATCGCCATCAAAGTGATGCTGTCTGACAAGCCGTACATGACGCCTGCCATGTGCATATCCATGCGCATGCTGGTCGGGACGATCCGCAGCGTTGGTGGCTGGCCAGGCGCCCCGAAAAAGCGGTTGGGAACGGTGGTTGCGATGGTGTCTGGTGCGACATCGTCCGTACCAATCTGCGCGCCCTGCATGTCCATATGCATAAGGCGGTAGCTGATCATCCACTCCCCCTTGTTATGGCGGTGGTCGCCCATCACCCCAATCGGGGCATGATCGAGGGCGTTGATGCCGCCACCAGTTTCGGAATGGCCTTCATCGGCAAGAATAGGGGTGCTGACGCTGGCGAGCACGCCAGCAGATGCGGCCAAGAATAGGCCGCGAGAAACGGTAATCATTGGAAAGCTCCTAAATCTGAAAATGTTGGATTTCAGATCCGGAGCGGTGGTCCCGTCGCGTCGTAGGCTGGGAAGGGCGGCCGTGTTGCAAGCGCACGGATAGGTTCCGGCTGAGGCAAGGAATTGGCGCCGGACATGAGGGCGATCGTTATCGCGTCCGTTGGCAAGGTGGGACCACACGCAGAGCAACACGGTTTCGCCGAAGGATCATCACCGTGATCGCCGTGGCCCCCGAGGGCAACGTCGTCATCATGCGCAGGCAGATCATGGGAGGCGGCGTGACCGGTGTGACCCGAATGCTGCTGATCAGCCATGGCGACCGTGTGATGCGGCGCGGTTTCTTCAAACGGCGTATCGCCAGTGAAACAGCAGGGCGCACCGAAGGCCGTGCGCAGGCCGATTGAAACCAGCAGCGCGATTGTGAGCAATTGGCGGGCCAATGGTCGGTGCATCGCGTTGCTTTAGCGTGCACGAGAACTGGGACAAGTGCATCTGGTGCACCGTTCGTCGCAAATCACAAACAGGAAATGCGCCTATGCCTGCCGCGCGTCTTTACGCCACCGCTTTCATAATTTGCAGGCCGCGTTCGTAGACAGCGCCAACCACCCGGTCGCGCCCGTCATTCTTCGCGCAATAAAGCGCCTGGTCCGCGCATTGCATTGCGTCCTGCACGCCGTCTTTGCCAACGCGCACGTGGAAACCGACGCTGGCGGTTACCTTTGCGCGGGAGAGGTAACCTTCAAATTTCAGCTCTGATATCGCTTTGCGAGCGGACAGAGCCAGCGATGAAACGCCGCGCGCGTGCTGTTCATCGATCAGTACGACAAACTCCTCGCCGCCCACCCGAAAGACATAGCCAAATCCGTCGAACAGGCTGCGGAGCCGTTTGCCAACCGCACGCAGCACATCATCGCCGCCATCATGACCGTAGCGATCATTGATCCGTTTGAAGTGATCAAGGTCGATCACCATCACCGCGCCGAACGACCGGCGACCGGCCTTATCAAGCGCGATCTTGCGATCAAGCTTGCGGCGATTGCCGAGCATGGTCAGCGGGTCGATCTCGCCCTCTTCCATGCGCCCGCGAACCATGTCGTATCCGATCGTCATGACCAGCACGATGCCCAGCGACATGCCCATCAGCGCGCTGGCCGATTGGAAGATCAAATGGAGCCCCTCGTAAAAGGCGATCATTTCATCCGGCGTTTCGCCAATCGGGTTGAGACCAACAGCGATTGTCCGCCCTAAGTAGGATAGCGCGGCGGCGAGAATCGTGAAAAATGCGATGACATCGACCAGAGATTTTTTGCGGTACTGCCACAATTGCGGCAGGGCGGCGGCGATGATTGTCGCGCAGGCACCCTGCACAAACACCCCGCGCAGCCAATTTGGCGGCGTCCAGACCATCCCAGGCATCACGTAAATCGCGGCGAAGATCGTCAGCGCAATCGCAAAATTCGTCGTGTTGCGCCCATGGCGCGAAAGGAACGCCTGCGTCATAATCAGCAGCGGCAGATAATGGGTCGCAACCGCATACCAGCCGAACCATTCGCTGCCCGTGGGATCGCGGTAACCATCGACCAGAATCGAGGTAAAGGCGACGAAAAAGCCTAGGGTCGCCCAGCGCGCAGAGACAAGCCGGCGCTCGGCAAAGCCGATCACCGCCAGAGCCAGCGTGAACAACAAATACATCGCTGGGATTAGAATGAAGAATGCACTCGTGCCCGACATAGGCAAACGCATAGGCTGGTTTGGTTGCGAAGATGCCTAGTTATCGTGGTAAATCAGAGGTTACTGGGGCGAAAAATGGGCCTGAGCGGCAGCCTGCATTGGCGGCCTGTCCTACATGCGAAGATCGCTGTAATTCTGGGGGCTAAGACCAGCAATCGCCTTTGCCAGAGCGGGGCGCAGAATCATTGGAACAGCACGGAACATGCAAAAGTCACACATTTTGAAGATACGAGGCCTGAAAATGGCTTATTTTCATGCGCTTGTGCCAAAATTCACACTTTTGGAATGTGCAAATGCGTTCCAAGCCGCGCGCGCCAAACTGCACAATCGCTTGCGTTGTCTGGCACCATCCTCATATGCGGGCGTGCTATGACAAACACTGCACTTCAAGACGCCGCTCGTTCCTCCAAGGCTTGGCCCTTTCAAGAGGCTCAGCGCCTCGCCAAACGGCTGAGGAATGGTAAACCGAATGGCGAGCCTGTGCTGTTTGAAACGGGCTATGGTCCATCGGGTCTGCCGCATATCGGTACGTTCCAAGAGGTGCTGCGCACTACCTTCGTGCGGCGCGCATATGAAGCGCTGACCGGGCAGGCAACGCGGTTGGTCGCGTTCTCGGACGATATGGACGGCCTGCGCAAAGTGCCGGACAACCTGCCCAATCAGGCGATGTTGACCGAGAATCTAGGAAAGCCGCTGTCGCGCATTCCCGATCCGTTTGAGAAGTATGAGAGCTTCGCCCATCACAACAATGCGATGCTGCGCGCGTTTCTGGACCGGTTCGGGTTTGAGTACGAGTTTGTGGCTGCATCCGATCGCTACAACAGCGGCGCGTTTGACGATGCGCTGAAGAACGTGCTCGCGCACAATCAGGACATTCTCGACATCATGCTGCCGACCTTGCGGGCAGAGCGGGCGGCGACCTATTCGCCGATCATGCCGATCAGCCCGACAACGGGCGCCGTGCTGCAAGTGCCGGTCGAAGTCGTCGATGCGGAGGCAGGGCTGATCCGCTTCACCGACGAAGACGGCAGCGTGATCGAACAAAGCGCACTGTGCGGCAAAGCCAAGCTGCAATGGAAGGTCGACTTTGCAATGCGCTGGGTCGCGCAGGGCGTCGACTATGAGATGTACGGCAAGGATTTGACGGATACTGGCGTGCAATCGGGCAAGATTGCGCGCGTTCTCGGCGGTAACAAGCCGGAAGGGCTGATCTATGAGCTGTTCCTCGATGAGAATGGCGAGAAGATCTCCAAGTCTAAGGGCAATGGTCTGACGATTGAGCAATGGCTGGAATATGGGACGGAGGAGAGCCTCGGATTCTACATCTTCCCCAATCCGAAGAGCGCGAAGCAGCTGCACGTTGGAGTGATCCCGCGCGCGGTCGATGACTATTGGCAGTTCCGCGAGCGTCTGGCCGAACAGCCGCTGGACAAGCAGCTGGGCAATCCGGTGTGGCACTTGCTGCGCGCGAACGAGAGCCTTGCAATGCCAGAGGCTCCGGGTGCAGGCGATACCGTGCCGGTCACGTTCGGATTGCTGCTGAACCTTGCCAGCGTGCTGGGCGCAGAGGCGAGCGCGCAGAACGTCTCGGAATATCTCGAAAGCTATCTGGGTGAGCCTGTCGCGAACCCGGCGATTGATGCGATGATTGATGCGGCGGTTGCTTATACGCGCGACTTCATCGTGCCGACGCTGAACAAGCGCGCGCCCAGCGCTAATGAGGCGGAGGCCTTGCGGGCGCTGGACGAGGCTTTGGCCGCAGCGGCTCGGGGCACCAGCGCAGAAGACCTCCAGACCAGCGTCTATGAGATCGGCAAACGCGAAGAGTTCGGATTTGAGAACCTGCGCGATTGGTTCCGCGCTCTGTATGAGACGCTGCTAGGCAGTGAGCAGGGGCCGCGCATGGGCAGCTTCATCGCATTGTATGGAATTGAGAACAGCCGCAAGCTGATCGCAGAGGCTTTGGCGCGTAGTTGAAACGGCCATTGCCACCCAGTGGGTGGCTAGGCGCTCCACCAAAACGCCTTTCCTACTTCCACGTGCGCGTGCGATACCATTTGGTGATGATGTACTTGGAGCCTTTGGTCACAGGGGTTCCCGCGTGCATTGTCCCTTCGTTGGGGCTGCCATCGGGCAGAGCGTTGTTCCACAGCAGCAGCACGCCGGGTTTCGGCTCAATCTTGAGGCCAGCCTCTGTGAAGTGAGTCTCTCCGCCTTCTTCGACTGTGTTGAGGAACACCATCGAAGTCCAGCTGCGCTGGCCGCCGCGTTTGCGTTCGTTCTGCCAGTACTTCTCTGAGGTATAGAACCAGTCGTTATGCGGCTTGAACTGCTGGCCTTCGAGATAGCGTTGGCCCTGGATTGCTTCGCCAATTTCCGGCTTCAAGCCCATGAGATCGTCGATCCTGCGGCCGATGCTTTTGACGAAGCTGTCATGGGGATCAAGATCGCCGGAATAGGAGGTGCGAAACCCGCTGGCATAGTCCTGTTCATGCAGGGCAGATGGCCGGGCAATCATGTCGATCATCATGCAAAGACGGTCACATTCCGCCTTTGTCAGGAAATCACCGACAGCAAACAGTTCGAGTTTGTCGGTCTCGATTGGATAAACGCCGGGATCAGCGGACAAGCGCTGGCGAACGCTTTCGCCCACTCGTTTCAGGGCGTCTTGATCGGGAATGGTACTGGCTAAGGTCATCGCTTTACTCGTTCGTGAAACGGCTATTTGCCAGCCAATGCCGCACAAGAAAACCCCCGCTGGCATTGCTGCGAGCGGGGGCTTTGAAATCGGCAGAAAGTCTGCTGTGTCAGGCGATCACCAGAAGATGTCGTAGATCACATCGACCACTTCACCGGTGTAGGTGTCGACCAGAACCGCATCGTCATAATAGCGGACCCAGCGATACGGGCCGTAGACCTCTGGCAGGCGATAGCGCCATGGATCGTTGATGTAGTACCGCGACGAGAAGAACAGGCTGTCGAGATAAAAACCAATGCTCAAGCGGCTATAGCGATAGCTGCGATAGGGCGAGTAATATCGGCCGAGGCGAAAGATGCTGTTGTTGGCGCGCCTGTAGTTGTACCAATTGTAGCGAGTGTTCTGTCGCCACTGGCGGTTCCATCGCCGCTGATTGCGAACTCCCGCGCGGTAGCCATTGCTGTAGCTGCGGCGCTCGTTGCGGTATGCACGCCGGCTGTCACGGTAACTATTGCGGCGTCCGTCACGATATGCGTCGCGGCGATCAACTCGACGATTAGCCCGGCGGTCGGAACGCTGATCGGCTCTACGCTCCGTGCGTTGGTTAGATCTACGCTCAGTCCGGCGTTCACTCCGAGCCCTTGCAGGCGCCTCGCGAGCTTGGCGTTGAGTTTGGCGAAACTCGCGGTTGTCGGTGCGAACTTCGCGCCGTTCACTTCTGGCTTCCTGGCGGTTGCCTCGGCGTTCACTGCGCGCTTCTTGGCGGTTGCCGCGACGCTCGCTGCGAGCCTCTTGTCGATTGTTGCGTCGTTCCCCGCGCGCTTGGCCGCGGTTTGCGCGGCGCTCACTGCGCTGGTTTTGGCGAGCTTGCAACTGCTCCCCGCGATTTTCAAATCCGCGGCTTTGCGCTTCTGCTTGAGCAGGGAAAGCGGCAACAGCCATTGCGGCGGCTATGGCGGAAAGTGCGCTGCCTTTGAGCAATTTTGCTAAGTACATAAATGCCTCCTTGGTCGCCGTTCCACCACTAACGGCTGCGTTGATATGCCCTTGTATACGGACGAGTCGCTGTATCGTAACTTAACCACTTGTTTAGGGCTACGTTCAGGTTCGGTCCTGAAATCATGAACGCACTGAGGGATTGACCTCGCGCGCATATTCTCCAAATGCAACGCATGTTTGAAACGCTCGACGATGTCCGCAATGACCTAAAACGCCAATTGGTGAGAGCGGCCAAGGATCGCAGGCACGCGATGCACACACCTTGTGTTGTGACCAGCGATGTCGACGCGCGCACGATGGTGCTGCGCGAATTTGACGGCGATGCTTGGACGCTCAGGTTCCACACTGACAATCGCGCTCCAAAGGTGGCCGCGATCGAAGCGGACCCGCGCATGGCTGTTTTGCTCTATGACAAAGGCGCCAAGATACAGGTTCGGTTGCGCGGCACAGGGCGCGTCGTTCGCGAAGGTGAAGTGGTCGACCGTGCGTGGGCGAGCAGCATCAACTTTGCCAAGCGGTGTTACCTCGGTGAGGGGCCGGGCGCTGCCTCAGAGGAATCAACCAGCGGCCTGCCGCCTGAATTTGAAGGCGTGGAGCCCACCGACGAGCAAGTGATCCCTGCGCGGCCCAATTTCGCGGTGCTGTTGTTCGACATTGCCGAGGCCGATTGGCTGTACCTCGCGCACACCGGACATCAGCGCGCGCAGTTCGTCCGGTCTGGCGATCAGTGGGAAAGCGGCTGGATCTCGCCTTAGGTCTTACGCCTCTGGCGCTGACCATTCGACGAGTTTCAGCTTGCCCAGTTTGGCGCGCGCCAGACCAGCATCGCGCTGTTCCTCGAACTCGACCGAACCTTGCAATGCGCCCATGGCGATCTTGGCGTCCAGCAAGACGCATTCGCCCGCCGCGACACTTAAGGTGTAGGTCTTTGCCGTGCTCTTAGTCTGGCTCGCCATTTGCGCGAGGACGCTGTGTTCGCCCGGCTCAACATCCGCCTTTACAAAACGGCCCGTGCGAAATTGTGCCGTCATGACGTCATCAATGGTGATGTTCATGCCTTGCTGTCCGGCGATGAACGCATCGCGCATGACATAAATCGCCCCCTTGCCTTCCACCGCAGTGAATTGCTTGGCCGCCGATGTGGCCGCCTCGTCCGCTTCCGCGCCGCCTTTGTTTTTGAGCAGGATAAAAACGACATAGCCAATTACAGGAATCAGCATCAGCGCGCCGAAGGTCGGATACATAAACCCGATAACAAGGCCGATCACGACCGCGCCAGCGATCAAAGCGATATTGCGAGTGGATAAATCCATGGTTGAGCGACCCTTCTGTAGACTACGGGATGTCCCTTAGCGTTTGAGCGGGATGGAAGCTAGGGGACGTGCTGCTGGCTATTCTGGACTTGATCCGGGATCCCGCTCAATTTCTACCTCGTGCAAGGACCGCAAAGGGCTGGACCCCGGATCAAGTCCGGGGTGACGGAGCGCGTCGCTAGCTTATGTCCGAATACAGCCTACCTAGTCAGCTTCTTATAAGCCAAGCGTGTTGGACGGTCCGCTGCGTCGCCGAGGCGGCGGCGTTTGTCTTCTTCATATGATTCAAAGTTGCCTTCGAACCATTCGACGTGCGAATTGCCTTCGAACGCCAGAATGTGCGTCGCGAGGCGATCCAGGAAGAAGCGGTCGTGCGAGATCACCACGGCGCAGCCAGCGAAGTTTTCGATGGCTTCCTCAAGCGCGCCCAAGGTTTCGACGTCGAGATCGTTGGTCGGCTCATCCAGCAGCAGCACGTTGCCGCCTTGCTTCAGCATTTTCGCCATGTGCACGCGGTTGCGTTCGCCGCCAGACAGCTTGCCGACGTTCTTCTGCTGGTCGCTGCCCTTGAAGTTGAACGCGCCGACATAGGCGCGGGTTGAGGTATCGTGACCGTTGACCTGCATGTAATCGAGCCCGTCTGAGATTTCCTCCCAGACATTGTTGGTCGGGGTCAGATCATCGCGCGACTGGTCAACATAGCCGAGGTGCACTGTGTCGCCGATTTCGATTGATCCAGTGTCCGGTGTTTCCTGACCAGTGATCATTCTGAACAGCGTGGATTTACCCGCGCCGTTCGGGCCGATTACGCCGACAATGCCGCCTGGTGGCAGCATGAATGACAGGTTTTCGAACAGCAGCTTATCGCCGTAAGCCTTCGAGATATTCTTCGCCTCGATCACCTTGCCGCCGAGCCGCTCTGGCACCTGAATAACGATCTGCGCCTTGCCCGGTTTGCGGTCGCCCTGGGCATCCTGCAATTGCTCAAACTTGCGCACGCGGGCCTTGGATTTGGTCTGACGCGCGGCCGGGGTTTGCTTGATCCATTCGAGCTCGCGGCTGAGCGCTTTCTGACGGCCCGATTCCTCGCGGCTTTCCTGCTCCAGACGCTTCGCCTTCTTCTCAAGATAGGTCGAATAATTGCCTTCGTATGGGTAGTAGGATGCGCGGTCGAGCTCGAGGATCCACTCAACGACATTGTCTAGGAAGTAGCGATCGTGCGTGATCATTAGCACGGCGCCGGCGTATTCCTTGAGGTGGTTTTCCAGCCATTCGACCGATTCCGCGTCGAGGTGGTTGGTCGGCTCGTCGAGCAGCAAAATACCAGGCTTCTGGATCAGCAGCCGGGTGAGGGCGACGCGGCGTTTCTCGCCACCGGACAGATTGGTAACCGGGCTGTCTGATGGCGGGCAGCGCAGAGCCTCCATCGCGATTTCCAGCTGGTTGTCGAGAGTCCAGCCGTCGACGGCATCGATCTTCTCCTGTAGCTCGGACATTTGCTCACCCAGAGCTTCAAAATCGGCGTCTGGCTCAGCCATTTCGGCAGAGATTGCGTTGAAGCGCTCGACCATGGCGGCGGTTTCGCCAGCGCCTTCGCGAACGTTTTCGAGCACCGTCTTGCTCTCATCAAGCTGCGGTTCCTGCGGCAGATAGCCGACGGTGATGTTTTCACCTGCCCAGGCCTCGCCAGTGATGTCGGCATCGATGCCTGCCATGATCTTCATCAGGGTCGATTTGCCTGCGCCATTTGGACCAACAATGCCGATCTTCGCGCCTTGATAGAACTGAAGATTGATATTGCTCAAAACTGGCTTTTGAGCGCCGGGGAAGGTCTTGGTCATGTTTTTCATGACATAGGCATATTGCGCGGCCATCGGGCGTTTCCTTTGGGTGAATCTGTTCGGAAAATGAATTGTTAGCCCTGCAAATAGGGCGAGAGCGTTGAAGGGGCAAGCCGCCTTAAGAGGCAATTTACTTAAGGGCTCTATAGGTCACCATTCATCAATCCGTCTTAGGCCGGATTGCGTCTTAAATAGGAACCAAAGTGCAGGCCCAGATCCTAACTCTAATCATTCCAGCGATGACGGCGATTTTCGCCGGCGTCTTCGCTGCGCTATGGTGGCAGGATAGGTCAAAGGGCTACATCCTTGCCTACAGCTATTGGTTTGCAGCGGTCGCGTTTGGCATCGTTCTTCAGGCTTGGGTGATAAAGGATTTTGGTCCGAACGAAGTAGTGCTGTTCCACCTAGTTTCCTCATCAGGACTGATCGCGCTGTTGTGGGGTGTGGCGAACCGAGATGGCCAGCGCGCGCCGGTGCTTGGCTACATTGCCGTGACGCTCGGCACTGCCGGCGTGATTTGGTATGGCCGCGCGGCCGAGGTACAATCGGTTGTCTTAATGGCGCAGAATTTTAACGCTGGGCTGCTGTTTGCGATGGGTGCCTATGGCAAATGGCAAAGCCCATATCGCCATGTTTCAGACCGTGTGCTGACCTACAGCTTGGTGGTTCTGGCAGCCTATTCAATTTTCCGTCCGTCACTCACCATTCTGGCGCAAAGTCAGATGACGATGGAGCAATATCAAACCTCTGTCTTTTTGACGATCAACATGGCGATAACGGCTGTGCTGTGCCTGCTGCTCTCTGTCACTCTGGTAGCGATTATTGTCGCTGACCGGATGGAAGATCAGCGTGAGAAGGCCGGCTTTGACCCGCTCTCGGGTCTGAGGATGCGGGGCGGCTTTGAAGAAGAGGCGCGTGTCGTCGCAACCAATGCGGTGCGCAATGGCCTGCCGGTAAGTCTGATCGTGGCGGACATTGATCACTTCAAGCTGGTCAATGACAGCCTCGGCCATGTTGCGGGAGACAAGGTGATTGCGCGCTTTGGCGGCCTGCTCAATGCGATGGTCCGCCGAGACGATGTGACCGGCCGGATCGGCGGCGAGGAATTCTGCGTTTTGATCTGGGATTGCGCGCTCGATGACGCGGCGCATTTGGCCGAGCGTATTCGCCAGGCTGCGGCTCATCAAGGCCGATCAGACAACGACGAAATTAGCCCTTACACCGTCAGTTTTGGTGTGGCAGAGTGGCGTAGCGCCGACAATTACAAGGCTGTGTTTGAACGGGCTGACAGCGCTCTTTACCGGGCGAAGGACGCAGGCCGCAATCAGGTCTTCACCGAGAGCGGTGCTTTCAAGGATGGCGGTGGTTCGGTCGTGCCTTTCGCATCACGCATGGCTCAGAAGCACGGGCTTGGTGCAGGCTAACTGCAAAGGCTTGGCGGTCTGTATGAATAAGTAATCGGCTAAGAATAATAGAAATTTTATTACTTAGCGGGTTCCCTAAAGTCTGTGTTAACCATATTGACCTATTCCGTTCGAACGGGGGTCGTGCGGGTCGATGCAAACGCAAATTCTTGGATTGGTGACGCCAATGATAGCGCTGTTTTTTGCAGCGACTTTCGTGGTGCTGTGGCGCGCAGGCCGAATGAAACGGCACGTCCTTGGCTTTGGCATTGCCTTCGCCCTGTCGGCGATTGGGTTTCTTATCACCCACATCATGCCCGCCGACGCGTTCTACATCTTCCACGCAACTCAGGTGTTTTACACCCTTGGCTCGGCCGTTTTGTTGGCATCTGTGTGTGAGCGGGTGGGCCAGCGGTTGCACCTTGGCAGTATCGCAGTTGTCTACGTAATAGCCGCTTTGACGTTGGCACTGTGCGTCAGCCTTTCCAACGATGTCGGCCCGCGGCTGATCATCGTCAACATGGGGTACGGCGTGATGTTCGTCATGGGCGTGACGACGCTGCTGACGGCCCGCCGCCGCAATACGATAGATATGCTCATCATTCTGGTGATGGCGTTCCAAGCGGTCGACTTCCTCATCAGACCTACCCTGACCCTATTGTTTGAACGGAGCATTCCGGCAGAGGCCTATCGCGAGTCGATCTATTATTCGCTTATCGGCTTTGTGCTCGCGGTGAAGGGCATGAGCAGCGCATTGGTGCTCATTGGGGCGACCATTGCCGAATGGACCAAGACCCTACGCGAGAGCAGCGAACGCGATGCTCTCACTGGCCTGCGCAATCGCGGCTCGTTTGAGCAAACGATCCGAACCCTGCTGCCGCGCGCGCAGACTGAGGGCAGGCCGCTAAGCCTGGTTGTGGCCGATATTGACCACTTTAAGAAGGTGAACGATTTTTGGGGGCATCAGGCAGGCGATCTGGCTATTGCTGGCTTTGGTGAGATCATCGGTAAAATGGTGCGCGCATGCGACACCTCTGGCCGGATTGGCGGCGAAGAGTTCTGCATTGCGGCCTGGAACTGCGAGAATGAACCGGCTGAGCGGTTGGCTGAGCGGATCAGATGGGCATTTAACCGGTTGGAGCACGCCGATCTCAACAAAGAAATCCGCCTGACAGCAAGCTTTGGCGTTGCGACCGCGCGTGAGGGCGAAACCTATGAAAGCCTGTTCGCACGGGCCGATGCTGCGCTTTACCGCGCGAAATCCAACGGCCGAAACCGCGTCGAAAATGCCGAGCGCACGCCTCAGGATGAAGAGAACCCTGCTCCAAGGCCAAAGCTGGTTGAAGTAAAACAGGCTGCTTCAAGCTAATTCAGCCTTACATACGCCCCCCTTAAGCGCTTGAGGAATGCTGATCACATGCTGGACTTGGCCCGCACGGCTCGATAGCAGCGACAGCCATGAAAAACGCTCTCCTCGCGCTGACCGCGCTCTCCGCCGCTTCCCTCTCTGTCACCGCTAACGCAGCGCCCGGTCTATCGGAGCTCGCCGAAGTCGCTCAAGAGCGTGATGAAATCGCATGGGATTTTGTCGAAGGGGTGACCACAGAAGTTGGCCCAAGGCAGGCCGGAACAGAGGCCGAGACGCGCGGGCGTGTTTGGGCAATGGCTTGGCTGAAGAAGCATGGCTTCCAAAACGTTGCAGACGAGCCGTTTGAAATGGACACTTGGGTGCCCGGCGATATCGCCCGCGCTTCGGTGACCGGGCCGTTCTCACAAGACCTCGTGGTTCAGCCGCTTGGCAACAGTGCGGCGACGCCAGAAGGCGGGATTGAGGCCGAAGTGGTCTTCTTCGCCAATGCAGAGGCCGTTCGCGCCGCGCCAGAGGGCAGCCTTGAGGGCAAGATCGCCTATATCAGCCACCAGATGCGCCGCGCACAGGACGGCTCTCATTATGGCTTTGCTGGCCCAACGCGCTGGGTCGGGCCCGGTCTTGCCGCTAGTAAAGGTGCGATTGGCGTCGTGATCAAATCGGTTGGGACCGACCATCACCGCAATCCGCACACTGGCGGCACCAATTTCCCGGACGGGGTTGATCCGATCCCGGCGGGCGCGCTGTCTCTACCCGATGCAGAGAACCTTGAGCGGATGTTTAATCGCCCGCGCTCAGAGCCCATCACGCTTAAGCTCGAAATGAACCCAAAGCGTATCGGCACCACGATGAGCGGCAATGTTGTTGGTGAATTTGTTGGTCGCAACCCCGACCTACCGCCCGTGCTGCTGGCGTGCCATTTAGACAGTTGGTGGAATGCGCCGGGCGCATTTGATGATGGTGCAGGCTGCGGGATAATTGCTGCCGCCGCTATCAATGTCGCGCGCACCGGCAATCAATTGCGCACGGTCCGCGTGTTGTTCGCAGGGGCGGAAGAAGTCGGGCTGTGGGGCTCTCGCGCATACAGTGCAGCGCACATCGATGAGCCTATCGGTGTCGGCCTTGAAAGCGATTTTGGCGCAGACCGTATCTGGCGTTTTGAGAGCAACTTTCGCGAAACCAATCCCGATCTTCACGCAAAGCTGGCCGCTGCGGTTGAACCGTTTGGCGTTGCCAATTCGACCATCGTGGCGCGCGGCGGAGCAGACTTGAACATTTCGCGCGACCAAGACGGCGCGATCATCGACTTGCAGCAGGACGGCACGCGCTATTTCGATCTGCACCACACGCCGGATGACACGCTCGACAAGATCGACATTGTCCAATTGCGCCAGAATGTCGCGGTGTGGACGATGGTTGCTGGGATCCTTGCACGCGAAGAACGCGCGATCAAAACCGGCGGGCCGGTGCCCAGCGCGCCTGCAGTGATGGAACAGTAAGGGGCTCAGCACTTGGCAAACCCTTGCGGCTTGTCATTGCGAGCGGAAATCTTGGAAGTTTGAAAATCTGGTCGGGGAGAGAGGATTCGAACCTCCGACCCCCTGTACCCAAAACAGGTGCGCTACCTGGCTGCGCCACTCCCCGACCGATTTTCACCTGTCTTGCGTGCAGCACGACAGGGTGGAAGCATCATCGCTAGTGGTGGGCCCGGCAGGACTCGAACCCGCGACCTAGCCGTTATGAGCGGCCAGCTCTAACCAACTGAGCTACAGGCCCCTCTGGTCTAGCCAAGATGCAGGCCGAGCCTCTACATCGCGCTTGCGAATGAAACAAGCACCCGTTTCGTCTATTTTTAAAATGAGCCTACCGAATCACGTTTTGCATGATCTCAGCCACACTGGTGCTGCGGATGTTTCGGTGGTCGAGATAGGCGTAAACCCTTTCAAACCAATCATAAATGCCCTCAACTTCCGCCTCTGTCTCGACATAAGGCGTGTGCCCAGGTGCTAAAGATGGACTGTGAAACGACAGTGTTAGTACCGGCACGCCGTCGTCCAGAACCATATCGATACCGCGAATAGCCTCCTCTACGCTCACGCCTTCTGGTGTCAGCGCGATCCGTTCCATCATGCCGAGGCGCGATAGGATTCGGCCCAGCGAGGGGAATCGCTCTTGCAGACGGCGCACCATGCCGCCTTGCCGTCTCAGCATGCCCCAATAGGCGCTGGTCACGGGCAGCTCTAGCAATTGCCGCTCTGGGTCGGCCCAATAAGGCCAAAGCGGATGGGCGGAGTAATCGGGACCATGCTGACCGGAATAATCGAACAGAGACCTGACCGAGGTGTCGATCGCAATGCCCGCCGATTTGAGCAAGTCCGGCGTTTGCGGACCCAAGCCATATCGGCCAGCGCGGTAGATCAGTGGAGGCGCGCCAAACACCTCCTCAATCCGGTCTCGCAACTTCATGAATTTAGCCGCTTCCAATTCGGGCGGCAGGTTCCCGGCATAGGAATTGTGGGCGCTCACCTCTTCATCGAACGGCGGGGTGACCCAAGCATGCAGCTGAACTCCAACCTCTGCTGTGCCGCGCTTTACCGCATCACCAATGATTTCAGCGGCGATTGGCGAGTTTACGATTGGCCAATCCACTAAATAGAGCGGGATTGCGCCCAGCCGCTCGCAAAATTGCTGAAACCGCCGCAATTCAGGCACATGTTCTAGTCCAAAGCCGTCTCTGCGAAAGGGAGCATTCCAATCGAACTCTTCTTCGGTGTCAACCGTCAGCAGAACGCGCTGGCCAAAGCCGTCAGCGAAGCTCGTACGGGCGCTCCGCGAAGGCGGATTGAGAATGGATTGTGATTGGCCTGTGTTGGTCAATTCAGAAAGGGGCTGCATTTCGGCTCCCTCCCTGATTGCCAATTCAGCGGGATTGCTGGAGCTTACGCTTTCCCGCCGCCACGTTCGCCGCTGATCGAAGCGGCATTTTCATGTTCGGAATTAGCGGGGACGTCTTGAGGATTGCTTACCTGCAGACCCGCACCTGCGTCCGATCCGTCTTGGCTAGGCAGGGCTTGCTGAGCGGTCAAGAGTGGGAGCATCAACGCCAGATGTTCGCCTTCGTGCGACAACCCGCCTTTGGCGGCGCGCGCCTCAGCCCGGGCTAGGCGGAAGGTGAAGCCCGCGCCAAACAGACCCGCGTTGAGAACGGTGTTGGCGGGCTTAACTTGAGCAGCGAACAAATCTTCTTCGGAAATCAGCTGAGCTGGCAATTCGCAAATCAGCCGGACCAGGCGATCATCGCGGCGCAATTGGCAAGTGATCATCTCACCAGAGGCGCATGCGCCGCCAAGCGTCGCCAACACGCGCCAAATGAGCGCTTCGGTTTCGCTGGTGTCCATGGCGACCATAATCGGCGGGCCTTCGGGTTGGACAAACTCAATCCCTGCCATTCGAGGTCCGAGCACCTGCGCCAATTGCTGCGCGGTTTTGGCGATCACTGCGCCTAGATCGCTTTCGCCCGGAATCATTTCCGCGGCGCCGGTTTCCAGCTTGGCCAGCCGGTCGAGCTCTTCAAATCCGGCCAGAATGCGCGCGGCGTCGGCAGCGACCGCCGCGGCTAAAGCGCGGTATTCATGCGGGGCCGGGCCGAACAATTGCTGCTGAATGACTTCGGCATAGCCCTGAACGGCTGTGACCGGTGTGCGCAGTTCGTGGAGCAATTGGCGGATGCGGTCGCCTTCGCTGCCGCCCTGGCCGGGCAAGCTGGCGGCTTTCGCAGGGCGGCGGCACCGGCCGACATAGCCAGTGAAATTGCCTTCATCGGCAAAGTTCGGCTGTGCATCTACGATCCAGTCGCCCGCGATCGCTTCTGCACCCGCCATGGCCAAGGGTGCGTGCGCAATCGGCTGTCTGCGGTCAAAGGCGCGTTCAATCAAAGTTTGCGCGGCGGGATTGGTAAAGGCTTGAGCCGGGACCAGCCGCTTGCCGATCACCATCGGCGCGGCCTCTGGTTCGGCCCATTCGATCCGGCCATTCGCGTCGGTCGCAAAGCCGAACCCGCGCACTTCACGCTCAGATTGACGCGGCTGCTCCTCCAGCGGCAGGCGCGGGGCGCTGTCGATGGCCTGCGCGCCGCTTTCCCGGTCGCGTTTGAACTGCGCGATCCGCTCCACCAGAGCGGAAATTTCGCTGCGATTAGGATCGATCTCTGGGCCGCCCATCGGGTTCGTTGCCATGCTTGGTTGGTCTGTCAGTCCGAACGGGTCATAGGACGCTCTGTCCGTCCGGGGCCTCTTAGCTTCCCCGACATCATGCTGCTCTGTCTGGCTTGCTGGTTCAGGCGCGTGCGCTTCTAGAGGTTCAGTTTCGCTTGTCTGTTCCTCGGTGGAGTTTTCTACAGCAAGGCTTTCCGCCACTTCTTCGTCCGCCAGGACTTCTTCGTTGAGCTCGAACGGCTCATTGGCTGGAGCCAGAGGATAGTCTGCTGGCTTGTTGCGCAGCGGCATGATCGTCGCCGGAGCGCTCGATCCCATCAGTGACGCATAGGGGACGTCTGGAGGTGTATCAATCGGCTCAGCAGGGGCTTCACAAGAGGCTGGCGGCGTTTCCAAGTCTTCCGCATCGTCATAACCGTTTGGATGAGGCAGCCCGCGGTCATGCACGCCCAATTGATCAAGCAAGCGCTCCGCATCAACCGGCAAATCATCTCTGCGGCGCAGGAAGCCGCGCGCTCTCACCGGAAGCCTTGGGATCAGCGCAGTCCAATCCTCATCGCTCAATTCTGCGCGGTGCAGAGCAGCTGCCGCCACCTCAGGTTCGAAGTCGGCCAGATGGGCGGCTAGATCAGCGCTGCGAAACCGCCAGCCGCGCTCGCGAATCGCCGATGCCCTTGCGTGTGCTGGAATTTTCTCAGCCAGCGCATCCATGCGCAGCCAAGAGGCGGCAACTAGGCTCTGCCTGCGGCCATCAAGGATGCCAAACTTACGGTTGCCAAGGATATCGAGCAGCTGGCGAAATTGCGTGCGAGCGCCCACGTCGGTGTCTGCGCGTTGGCGCAGCACAGTCGCAAGGCGGTCGTCAAAAAACATATCTGCTCCGATACACACACACGGCCATCAGGCGCTAGTGGGGCCGAAAGTTTCATACCAAGCCTTTCTAACATTCACACATGGCTTTCAGACGCGTTGCAAAGCGGGACAATTGCTGGCAAACATAATAATATTAGTTTTGCACCTCTGTCTGAGGGCAAATACTTGCTAGCTCTTGTTCTCCTAGGAACATTGCTAGTCATAAATGAAGGCCAAATGGGAGCGTACGCCGCATGGCGAATTTGGATGAAATCGATAAGCGCCTGCTTTCTGAATTGCAGGCGGAAGGGCGCGTCACCAATGTAGAGCTCGCACAGCGCGTGGGATTGACCGCGCCGCCGTGCCTGCGCCGAGTGCGCGGTTTGGAGGAAGATGGGGTAATTCGCGGCTATCACGCGGATCTCGACCCGTCGAAACTGGGCTTTGCGATCACAGTCTTCGCCATGGTCAGCCTGAAGAGCCAGGCCGAATCGAGCCTACGCGAATTTGAAGACGCCATGCGCGATCTGCCTGAGGTGCGCGAGGTGCACATGTTAAACGGCGAGATCGATTTCATTTTGAAGATTGTCAGCAATGACCTGCAGAGCTTTCAGGAATTTCTGACAAGCAAGCTGACACCTGCGCCCAATGTCGACAGTGTGAAGACCTCACTGACGATACGCACCGCGAAATATTCGCCCGGAGTGCCATTGTAGTATGATGGTGACAAAGCGCTACTCTGCTTTTGTGCTTGCTGGATGTCTGGCTGCATGCGGCGAGAGCAGTTTGGGTACTTCATCGCCTGACAACCTCGAGTGCGCAGCGGCCATTTCGGCAACGTCACTGGCGATTGCCGACGGAGAGATTGAGGTAGCAGCCGCCTATCATAACGAGGCATATCTCGCGATGATGTGGCACATCAATTCATGGGCAATACCGCAGGGTATTTCCGAAGCTGACGCCTTCGAGCAAGTGAAACAGCAAGCCGCCAGTCTGCGTGAGGCTAAGTCTGTTGATGAACTGATGGAGACCTCGAAATGGTGCACAGCGAACCGGCCCGAATAAATGGCAAATTGACGGGCGAATGCCTGTGCGGCAAGGTGGTCATCACGCTAGAAAGTGCGCATGGTGAAGTTGATGTCTGTCATTGCTCCATGTGTCAGCAATGGACGGGATCGATGTATGCCGGCATCGAAAGTGATGCGTTCGCGATCGAGGGCGAGGAAAATATCTCTACGTTCCAGTCAAGCGATTGGGCAGAGCGCGCCTTTTGCAAAAGCTGCGGCAGCAGCCTTTGGTATCGTTTCACGCCAACTGGTGCTCGCACCTTCCTAGCCGGCATGTTCGATTTGCCAAAAGGGTTGCCGATCAAACATCAGATTTTCGTCGATGAGAAACCGGATTGGTATGATCTCGCACAAGACAGTCCGATGAAAACTGGCCGTGAAATCATTGCCGAGGCAGAAGCGGCAGGCTTCAAATTCAACTAGAGCGAGGCTTTGGAGGCGCTCACTTTAGCGATCCTAGTTATGCTCGCCATGGGCTGACGCAGTCATGTCGTTTCGGCGCGAACTCATCTGGCTATGATCGCATATTCAGCCAAACGATACGCTACGCCAATTCCGGTGAGCCTGCCGCCCGCTCAGCTCCTCTTGCGGCCGCCCATAATAGCAGCGATGATCAGAGCGATTCCGACGCCGATCACTCCACCGCCGATTTGACCCGAACGCTTGAAGGCCTCTGGTTCCACTCGGACACCAGAGACAAGCGGCGCCCAATATGGCAGCGAGAATACGGTCAAGCCAATCATCAGAAGCAGCATTCCAGGCAAATAGCGTATCATGCGTTACGCCAGTCTGGGTGCGCGCCTGCGGACTTAGCTGTCGCGTTCTTCAAGCCAGTTCTCGAGCCATTTGATCGAGTAATCGCCGGACAGCACATCGTTTTGCTTGAGCAATTCCTGGTGCAGCGGAATGTTGGTCTTCGGTCCCTCAACCACCATTTCTTCAAGCGCACGGCGCAGGCGCATGATGCAGCCCTCGCGGTTGCGGCCGTACACGATCAGCTTGGCAATCATGCTGTCGTAATAAGGCGGAATTTTATAGCCCGCGTAAAGCCCGCTATCGACCCGCACATGCATGCCGCCAGCTGGATGATAATAGGTGACCTGGCCTGGCGA
Organism: Erythrobacter sp. S249; assembly: GCF_057364975.1. Taxonomy (NCBI): domain Bacteria; kingdom Pseudomonadati; phylum Pseudomonadota; class Alphaproteobacteria; order Sphingomonadales; family Erythrobacteraceae; genus Erythrobacter; species Erythrobacter sp. S249. The sequence continues at coordinate 2,860,932 of NZ_CP200287.1, forward strand.
GGGCGCAAAGGTGAAGGGATCCTCTGCATTGATCCGGCATTCGATCGCGTGGCCGTTAAATTCCAGCTCTTCCTGCTTCACAGACAAGGGTTTGCCAGCAGCTATGCGGATTTGCTCGCGCACCAGATCAACGCCGGTGATGGCTTCGGTAACCGGATGCTCCACCTGAAGCCGGGTGTTCATTTCAATGAAGTAGAACTCGCCGTCTTCCCAAAGGAATTCGATCGTACCCGCACCGCGATAGCTCATATCGCGCATCGCCTTTGAGCAGACCTCGCCCATGTGCATACGCTCTTCGTGACTGATCACCGGGGAGGGGGCCTCCTCCAGCACCTTCTGATGGCGGCGTTGCAGCGAGCAATCGCGCTCTCCCAAATGGATCGCATTGCCATTGCCGTCGCCGAACACCTGAAATTCGATGTGGCGCGGATTGCCGAGATATTTCTCAATATAGACGGTAGCATCGCCAAACGCGGCCTTCGCCTCGCTGCCTGCCTGTTGCATCAGAGTTTCAAGCTCGTCCTCGCTCTCGCAAACCTTCATGCCGCGGCCGCCGCCGCCCGATGCGGCTTTGATGATTACCGGATAGCCAATTTCTGCAGCGATTTTCTTGCCTTCTTCCGGGTCAGAAACGGCTCCGTCAGAACCGGGGACCAGCGGCAAGCCGAGCTCGCCCGCGGTTTTCTTCGCCTGCACCTTATCGCCCATTGTGACGATGTGTTCCGGCTTAGGCCCGATCCATTTGATGTCGTGCGCCTCAACGATCTCAGCGAACTTGGCGTTCTCTGACAAAAAGCCATAACCTGGGTGGATCGCATCGCATTGCGCCACTTCAGCGGCGGAGATGATCGCTGCGACATTAAGATAGCTGTCAGTCGCAGATGGCGGGCCGATGCAGACCGCGTGGTCGGCAAGGCGCACGTGCATTGCATCAGCGTCAGCAGTGGAGTGCACCGCCACTGTCTCGATGCCCATTTCGTGGGCCGCGCGGTGGATGCGCAGAGCGATTTCGCCGCGATTGGCGATCAATATGCGGGTAATGGCCATAGCCTGTTTTCCTCGCGCGCTTTACGCTATCACGACCAGCGGCTGGTCAAATTCGACCGGCTGCGCGTTTTCGACCAGGATAGCTTTGATCGTGCCTGACTTATCAGCAGGGATCGGGTTCATCACCTTCATCGCCTCGATAATCAGCAAGGTGTCGCCTTCTTTGACGGAGGCACCGACCTTAATGAAGTCGTCTGCGCCAGGTTCCGGCGCGAGATAGACTGTACCGACCATCGGCGAGAGCATTGCGTTTTCGCTTTCGTCGGCGGGAGCCTCTGCGGCACTTGGCGCTGCGGCTGGTGCAGCGGCGGCAGGGGCTGGGGCTGGAGCTGGAGCAGCCGCAACCGGCGCGCTGATCGCAGCAGGCGCAAAGCCACCGCGTGCAACGCGGATCTTCCGGTGGTCTTCTTCGACTTCGATTTCGGTTAAGCCGGTTTCGTTCAGCAGTTCTGCGAGTTCGCGAACGAGTTTGGTGTCAACATCCATGCCGGATTTGCGTCCGCCATTTGTTTTGCTGGTCGCCATGGGGGCCCCTTATTGTGTCTGCTGCGGTCATTTGCGGGATCGCAAACTGGGGTGCAGCGTGATTGTGAGGGTGATTATTCCCGCAAATTGCGGCTGGCAAGTGGCATGGGAAGGTTTTGCCGCTCCTGACGGCTGATCATGCTCAGCAGGGCGTGCGGATTTGGCGCTGTCGGTAGCGGGTTTAGGCCTTACAAACCGCGCGTCGGCTCATTTCCGTGTCGCTCAAACGTCGCCGTTGATGACCGCATCTAGCGCAATTGTATAGCTCGCCGCTCCATGCCCCTCGATGGTTTTCGCCGCTGCCATCCCGACATAGGAAAGGTGACGAAAGTCCTCTCGCGTTTTTGGATCAGAGAGGTGCACTTCGATAACCGGGGTGGTTATCGCACGGATGGCATCGAGCAGTGCAATAGAGGTATGTGTGTAGGCGGCTGCATTGAGCAAGACGGCCCGCGCACCTTCAGCCTGCGCTTCATGGAGCCAATCGACCAGCATTCCTTCGTAATTGGTCTGCCGCATCTCAATCGTAAGGCCGTGCTCTCGCGCCTTGTCCTCAAGCACGCCCGCAATATCGTCGAGCGTATCGGAGCCATAAATCTCAGGCTCGCGCAGGCCGAGCAGGTTGAGATTGGGGCCGTTGAGAACGTAGACGGTGCCGGACGGCGCTGCAGAAGTTTCTGTCATCAGGTCCGCTTAGCGCGGGGCAATCGGCAAGCTCAAGTCTGCATCAGCAGTTGAGGCCGAAAAACTATTGATCCACGCCTTTCACTTTGCCCCATTGGCGAGCGGCCGTGTAGCCGAGGTAGCCAGTTCCAAACAGGGCGTAGAGCGGCTCAGGCAAGCCGTTGAGATAGGCGTTCATGCCCGCCGCGATGTTTGTGGCTGCGCTAGGGTTGAACGCGGCTAGCACACCCATCGGCAATGCCCACAATATCATGGCATACATCACATAGAGGAAGCTGGGGCGCGCTCGGCTCGTCCAGGGATCGACTGACTTTGCCTCGGCGATAATCGCTGAGATTTGCGTCTCGATCAGCCGCAGCTCTTGAGTGCCCTCGAGCTGCAGGAGTTCAAGCTTGGCCTGGGCGCGCGCTTCTTTGTCAGGAATGATCTTGTCGATGATTGATGTGATCGGACCGATCAGCGTTTCCAAAATGGCCATTAGCGCAGCTCCTTATCATGAGTCGCATCTTAAATAACCAAATTGGTTCAAGTAGGAAAAGTAAATTTCCTAATTCGTTATTCGCCTGCTTCCGCCAATATCCGCTGAGCGAGCGCCAAATGCGGCCGGTCAAGCATATTGCCATCCAGGGCGAGGGTGCCTGCGCCAGGATTATCGGCGAATAGTTGGACCACTGAACGGGCGTGGGTGAGCTCGTCTTCGCTGGGTGTGAAGGCGCTGTTTATGGGCTCGATCTGAGCGGGATGAATCGCTAGCATTCCGCGAAAGCCCTGCCGTCTTACGTTCAAGGCTCGCGTCCGCAGCGCATCAAGGTCGCGAAACTCTGGCTGAACCGTTTCAATTGGCGCGACCTGCGCCTTCACCGCGCCGAGCAAGCACAGGCTCCGAGCCATTTCATAGACGTGGGAGTATTCGCCGTCCGGACCGCGCTGTTCTTGCGCGCCGAGCTCTGATGAGAGGTCTTCTGCGCCCCAACTCATTGCCACCAGCCGCGGCGCTCCGTCATAGGTGCCGGTCGTGAACATGGCGGCGGCTGTTTCGGTGACCAGAGCAGCGACGCGGGTTGAACCAGGCTCCAGTCCCGCCTTTTCTTCGCGCTCGCTCAGCATTGCGTCCAAGGTGGCAACGTCGTGTCCGCCCTCCGCCTTGGGCAGGAAGATACCGCCCGGCCCGGATGGCATAATGGCATCAAGATCGCGCTCTGTCTCGCCGCCTGAGAGTGGGTTTACGCGCACCCAAATGCGTGCCTTGTTTTCGCGGCTCGCGATCATATCGCGCACCAATTCTCGCGCTGCAGGCTTGTTTTCTGGGGCGACCGAATCTTCTAGATCAAGCAAAGCGATGTCCGCTGCGCTGTCGGCGGCCTTCGTCATTTTTTTCTCGCTGTCGCCGGGGGCAAACAGCCAGGAACGCATTCGCAATGTCATCGATCTATCCCCTTTGCCTCAGCGTGGTTAGGGCGAGCAGTGAGACGGCGCAAGCATAGGAGGTTAGGCGCACGCTTTCACTAAAAAGAGCCCTCGATATCGACCGAGAAGATGGTGCCAAAACGGCGGCGGCGCTCTTCGCGAAACTCTATGATACCAGCCGCACGGTCGATAAAGATCGTGCGATCGAGATTGTCGCGCTGGTCCAGCAGATTGGCAATCCGCCCGCGTACTGTCAGCCCGAAGACGTCTTTGTTCTCGACGAACACTCGCAAAAATCCCGGACTGTCGGTGCGATCTGCGATTTCATCCAAACGAACTGTGGCTCTGTTGTCGTCAGCAAAGAAAGCCGCGCCAATTGCCCACGGCGACCCGGTAAAATCTTGGCGCAGCTCGGCTTCAAATTCCAGGTAGCGTTGGTCTGAAATTTCTCGCGGAGTGCCCAGCAGAGGATCGAGCACTTCGCTCTTGGAATATTCGATTTCGGTATCAAGCCTTAGACCTTTGATGCCGATTGGGTCGAACAGCAGTGTAAGCTCTCCGGATAGGCCATAGATTGAGGCGTTATCGATATTGCCCGCAGCCTGTCCGCCACCTTCAATCGGGATGAGATCAACAATGTCGCTAATGTCTTCATAAAAGCTGCGCAGGTTGAGCGAGCCCAAATCACCAAAGCTCTGGCTGGCCTCAACCTCGAACAGCCAGCTCTGCGGCGGAACCAGATTGGAATTGGTGACGTTGGTGCGGTCTTGATCGAGATTGGTCGTGGCGATGAAATCGAAGAAGCTCAGTTGGCCGACCTGGCGTTCGACCCGGCCTGATAGATCAAGGCTGGAGTTGGCATTCCAGTCGAGCGCGATGAACCCTTTCGGACGTTGGAAGCTGCGTGTTTGGCCCGAGGCACCCGACTGGCGGATCTTGGAATACTCGCCGCCAACCGAGACCTGCAATTGAACGCTGGGAGAGAGCGCTCGGCTGTAGGTTAAGCTGGTTTCAGCGCGGTCTTCCTCAACCCGGGCGGTTGCGCCCTCAAATTCGACCGGTTGGAGAACGCCGCTGTCATCGCGCTCTTCAAAGGTAGAATTGATGTCCAGGAAGTTGCGCACGCCTTCCAACGCAAATTGGAAATCTCCGCCTAGGCCCGCAAAACTATACTCAGAGCGGAGGATAGTCTCGCCTTCGTCCGCATCGCGGGTGAACACAGAGCCCTCGGGCGCGGAGCCGTCGACAAAGGTTGTCAGCACTGCAGAGCGGGTTGGACTGTCTTCGTAGCGGGTGAAGCCAATCAGTTTGAGCTGCCCTCCGCCAAGGGCGAAGCTGTAATCTGCGGTCAGTTCATAATTGAATTCGTCTTCGCTTGCTGTGAACTCGCGAAGCCGGTCGCTGACAGAAATTGTGCCGGAGCGCTCGGAAATCTCACGTTGATTAAACAGCAAACCGCCAACTTGCCCGGTAAAATTCAAGACATTGCTATTGGCAGCAGTGCGAGCAAAGGAACCAGAAAGAGTGATACGATCTGAGTTGAAGTTCGAGCCTTCCCGCCTCGTATCGATTAGAATGTCCGCGCCATCGAAGACGCGCTCAATTCCGGCATTACCCCGCCGACCAGCATCATTTTCTAGGGCGAGGGTCCATTCCGTCTTTTCACCGCCGCCGGCCAGCGAGACCTGGCCATCGCTCCAGCGAAATGGGACGCCCGAGGAGCGCCATTCTGCCGAGTAGCGAAACTGGCCCGTGATGCGGCCGGTGCTTTGGGTGATTACATTCAAAACTTGGCCTGACAATCCGCCGATATCGAGGCTGGCTCCGTCAACCAACTCCAAATGCACGACATCTTCGACGGGGATGCGTTGGAGAGCATCGACCGGGCCATTCGACTTGCCAGATATTCGGCGGCCATTGATCAGAACGTTGGTGTCCGCCTGTCCAAGCCCGCGATCATTACCGCCCTCACGGATGGTGAAGCCAGGAACCTGTTGCGCCATGTCCAGCGCATTACGAGGGGCGAAACGTTCAAAATCTGCTAGAGTGAAAGTGGCTCGGGTGTCAGGATCGGCACCAGTGTCAACAGCATTCTCGGCGGCGGAAGACTGCGAAGCCCCGGGCGTTGTGACTGGCTCAGCCGCGCTTTGGGCTGCAGCTGGCGTAGCGCAAATAACGCTCGCAGCGCCGCACAAAAGAATAAATCTAGAGCCCATAGGGTGCATCAAGCGTGCCTTTCCAACGCAAGTTCCGAAAAGGCCCATGAATGGAAATTTCAGATTGGAAAGCGGAATCGTCAAAAATTCGACAAACGCTCCACTGGTCGGGACGACTGGATTCGAACCAGCGACCCCCACACCCCCAGTGTGATGCGCTACCAGACTGCGCTACGTCCCGGAACCAGTGGAAGGCGGCGCTATAGGGCTAGGCCATGGGCCATGCAAGCGCGCATATTGGGCGGCAAAAATTGTGCGCACATTGGACACATTGAACGGCCTTCGATTGCGAGGCTCTTGCATTGCTGCTAGGCGCGCCCACTTGACCAATGAAGACGGAGAGACTGCGGGGCGATGGCGCTGCGATTTTCCACCTTCATGATTGCGATTTTGTATTTTTGACGGGCTAATTCGACATGCTTGATATTCTTGCTGCTGCTGGCGCCGGGGAAGCGCCTCCGGGATGGCTGCAATGGCTGCCAATCCTTGGCATGATCCTGATCTTCTGGTTCCTGATTATCCGCCCGCAAATGAAGCGGCAAAAGGAGCATCAGCAAAAGGTCGAAGGCTTGAAGCGGGGCGATCAAGTGGTCACTGCAGGCGGCCTTATAGGCAAAGTGCTCAAGGTGAACGACGATAATGTCGAGCTCGAGCTGGCCAAGGATGTCCGCGTGAAAGCTGTGAAGCACACCATTGGTGATGTGCTCCAGCCAGGCGGAAAGCCAGCCAACGATTGATCTTTGGCCGCCGGGCCAACCCCTCGCATTACCATTCATTGTCACGCGGATTAGAACGAAACCAAAATGCTCGATTTCCCGACATGGAAGAAGTTCTGGCTCTGGGGCCTGACGTTTGTTGCAGTGCTAGCGGCCATGCCATCGCTGTTTGCCGCCGCCAATGTGGAATGGCCAGAGGCGCTGCCCAACCCTCAGGTTAATCTCGGCCTAGACTTGGCTGGCGGTAGCCACATTCTGCTGGAGGCAGACCCAGCCGAGGTCGCGTCGCAGCGGCTCGAGAATATGGAAGAGACCGTTCGCGGCGAAATGCGCCGGGCGGAACCGCGTATTCGGATCGGGGACATCTCTACATCGGGCGGCGAGCTGTCGTTTATGCTCGACACGCCAGCCGACATTGATCGCGTGCGCGGCTTGCTAGAGCCGGTGATGATGGGCACCAATCTGGTGCGCGAATGGGATCTAAGGGTGGTCGATGGCCAGAGGATGGTCCTCACTCCAACCGAAGATGGGATTGAACAGGCCGTTACCGATGCGATGGACAGCGCGACCGAGGTGGTCCGCAAACGTATCGATGGTTTGGGCACACGCGAGCCAACGATTATTCGCCAAGGCGACACGCGTATCGTTGTTCAGGTGCCAGGCCTTCAAGATCCCGACCAATTGAAAGAGCTGCTGGGTAAGACCGCGAAGCTTGAATTCAAATTGGTGGATCTCAACGCTTTGCCAACTGACGTTCAGGCGGGGATCGTTCCTCCGGGCAGCCAGGCGTTTCCTTACTCGGACGAAACCCCCACTGCTGGACAGATGGTTGCCGTGCGGCGGCTGGGCGGCATTCGCGGAGACAGCCTGACAAATGCGCAGGCTGGGGTTAACCCGCAGAACAATGAGAACGTCGTCAACATTCAGTTTGACCAGCAAGGCGCATCGAAATTTTGCACCTTGAGCACCGAGAATGTTGATCGCCCATTTGCGATCATTCTCGATGAGAAAGTCATCTCGGCGCCGAATTTCAACGAGCCAATCTGCGGCGGCTCAGCGCAGATTTCTGGCACATTCACCGCTCAAAGCGCGGCTGACTTGGCGATCGCGCTGAATTCTGGCGCACTGCCGGTTGAGCTTGCAGTGATCGAAGAACGCACCGTTGGGCCGGACCTTGGCGCCGACTCCATCCGCAAGGGCTTGCTTGCCATGCTGATTGGTTCGGTTGCGGTAATCGCCTTGATGGTCGCGACCTATGGCCGCTTCGGCATCTATGCGACTATCGCTCTGGTGTTCAACGTGCTGATCATTCTCGGCTTGATGGCTGGGCTCAACACCACTTTGACCCTGCCGGGTATCGCCGGTTTCGTGATAACAATCGGCGCAGCAGTGGACGCCAACGTCCTGATTAACGAGCGAATACGCGAAGAGCGAAAGCGGGGTAGGCGCGTCGTCGCGGCGGTCGAGAACGGCTATAAAGAAGCCAGCCGCGCGATCTACGATGCCAACATCACCAACTTCATCGCCGGTGTTTTGCTGTTCCTGTTCGGCTCTGGTCCGGTGCGCGGTTTTGCCGTCGTCCTTGTGATCGGCCTGTTCACCAGCGTCTTCACCGCGCTTGTCCTAACCCGCATGTGGGTCGCCGGATGGCTGCGTAAAACGCGCCCCAGCGACATCAACATTTAGAGGACGATTAGACATGAAACTGCTCAAACTCGTTCCTGAAGACACCAACATCAAATTCCTGCGTTTGCGGGTGCCGTTCTTCATTTTCAGTCTGTTGCTGATTGCGGCAAGCTGGGCATTGGTGCTGGTCAATGGCCTCAATTACGGCGTTGATTTCGCCGGCGGTCAGGAAATCCGCGCAACCTTCACTCAAACAGAAACAGCTCCGATTGCCGAGCTACGCGAGAGTGTGGGCGCATTGGAAAATGTCGGCTCGCCCGTTGTTCAGACCTTTGGGGCGCCAAATGAGGTTTCGATCCGGGTGAAGCTACCGCCTGAGGCGGAAGGCAATCCTGAGTTTGCTGCCGAGATGACAGCAGCGATCACGGAAAGCCTGAAATCGAATTATCCGGATATTCGGATCGACGGTGTTGATTCGGTATCCGGCAAGGTTTCTGGAGAGTTCCGTCAGGATGCCGTGCTGGCGCTGCTGGCTGCTATGCTCGCTGTGGCGCTTTACATTTGGGTCCGGTTTGAGTGGCAGTTTGGCGTCGGCGGTCTGTTCGCACTGTTCCACGATGTCTCGGTAACCCTGGGCATGTTCGCACTCTTCCAGCTCGAATTTAGCCTCCAGATCATCGCCGCGATCTTGGCGATCATCGGTTACTCGTTGAACGATACAATTGTGGTCTACGACCGCATTCGTGAAAACCTGAAGAAGTATCGCAAGATGCCTCTGCCAGAGCTGCTCGACCTCTCGGTCAATGAAACACTTGCCCGCACGGTGATGACCTCGCTGACCCTGCTGGTTGCGCTTGTTCCCTTGCTGCTGATCGGCCCGGCAAGCCTGTTTGGTCTAGTCGCGGCGATCACCGCTGGGCTGTTCATCGGTACGTATTCTAGCGTCTATTTGGCGGCGCCGGTGCTGATCTGGATGGGCGTAACGTCGAACAGCTTTGTGCCTCAGGAAACCAAGGAAGAGCGGCAGGAAAAGATCGCTCGCGGCGAAGCGTAAGCGCGCTTCGATCGTTAGGCTTTGGTGCCCGCTAGCTTGGCATAGTGCTCGGCTAACTGCGCCCCATTGGTTGTCCAGTTGAAACGCTCTGCCATCGTGGTAACCTGCTGCCTGTCGGCGGGTTTCGCCATCAGGGATTGGACCGCGTCCACCACGCCTTCCGGCGTGCGCTCAATCAAATAACCCGCCACATCACTGGTAATAATTTCGCGCGCGCCCCCGACATCGCAGGTGATTACCCTGGTGCCGCAAGCCAGCGCTTCAACCCACGCATTGGCGAGGCCTTCGCTGCGAGTGGGCAGAACCATCGCATCGGAGGCTGAAAGGACAATCGGCAGCAAATCATGATCGATAGAGCCTGCAAAATGTACGCGGTCCGCCACGCCCAGATCGCTCGCAAGGTTGCGCAGGTGCCGCTCGTCCTCACCTTTGCCAATCAGGATCAAGCGCGCCTCTGGCAGCGAGGGCAGGGCACCAATCGCGATGTCTTGACCTTTGCGCTCAACCAGAGCGCCAACGCAGCTAAGCAGTGGCACTTTCTCGGGTAGGTTGAAGTCCAGTTCCTGCGCCAGTTTTGCCCTCAAGCCGATGTGGTCAAGCGGGCGAAACCGGTCACGGTCGAGCCCGGTATAATGCAGGCGGATCTTGCTGCGCTTCATACCCAAGGCGATCATATCCTCGCGCAAGGCTTCGCTCACTGAGAGAATGCCATCGGCGCGCTCTGCGGCCTCAAGAATTTGCTCACGGGCGAAGTCGCGCCCGCACCAATAGCTGATGTCTGCGCCGCGCGCTTTGATCGACGATGGCAATTGCATTTGCTCTGCAATCCAGGCAGCCGCTGGGCCGTCCGGAAAGAAGAATTGTGCATCGATCACATGGATAGGATCGCGTTCATGAATACGCTTGATCAGCGGTAGAGCGGCCTTCGCGATAGCGCTGGCATTGCGGCGTGCGCCCATCTTTGGAATCAAAGTGAAGCGGGGCCGGTAGACCTCAATTCCGCCTTCGATCGAGTGTTCGGGTAGTTTAGCAAGCGCGCGGTAACGGCCCAGTGCAATCGGCGGAATGCCGAGCGGATTGATAACGCTGACGCGCCAGTCGCCGCGTTTGGCGAGCGCCTCTAGTGAGCGCGCAACGAAGGTGCCAAAGCGCGGGTTCGCCTCGTTTGGAAATAGGGTGGATATTGAGACGACATGTTTGGGCGCGTCAGGCATGGGCTCGCTCACAAACGGCGCACCAGCATGTCAGCCACCGCGATCCATGGCGGGTTATCGACCACCTGCTGTTTTTCGCCAACGCCAGGCGGAAGAATGCCCACCAGCGTGCCTCGGCGATCAATCAAGCGTCCAAAGGCGAAGCGCCCGCCGGGTCTGGGAACGAGGCAGTCGCGATTGATCGCGCTTCCCGCGTCCTCTGGCGATAGTTGCCGCAGCCATAGCAAGTCACCAGGGCGAAACTCTCCGATACTGGCAGAAACGCTAAGCACCATGTGCGCTGCTCCGCCTTCGCTGGAGGCGAGATCGGTCGGCAGTATGGCCTCACGCGGGCTTTCAAGCGCCTCTGCACCGGCTATTGTAAGCTCCGCGACGATCTGTGCCTGCGGGGTTTCTTCTGAGCGAACCAGTGCCTCTGCATCCACTCCAAGCGCGCTAGCAATCCGCTCCATCCATTTTAGCGAGAGGTTGCGCATCCCCGTCTCGAGCCGGCCAATGGTTTGCGCTGTGGTCGGCGGATCACAGGCCTCGGCCAGCTCTGCCAGAGTCAGTCCCTTGCTTTTGCGAATGTCGCGAATGCGGTTGATCATGCTTTACCCATTAAATGAACCAAATTGGTAATTTTACCTTTCCTACACGAACCAATGCATTGCAAGCCCTTTGACGAGATTACGCACAAGGAGGGATTTGATGAGAAGAGAATTGGTTGAACGCGAACTGACGCGCGAAGGGCCGAGGCGGGAACAATCAAGCAAAAGCACGGCGAAGGGTAAACGCCGCAGCGTGACAATGAACCTGGCGGAATCCCCGCTCAGTTGGCTTCATTCGCGCGGGCATATTTCAGACCGACTGTACGATGCGGGTGAGCGACTGCGTGCCGATTATGAGCGCGCTCAGTTGCCCGCGAACCTCACCATGCGCTGGGATCCGGTGCGCATCAAAACCACTGGCGAGCAGGGTCTTTCGAGCGGTGAAAAGCAGATCGCGGCCAAGCGCCGCTTTGACGAGGCTTTGCAGCAGGCAGGCAAAGGTCTGGAGGATATCCTCTGGCGAGTTGTCTGTGCAGGCGAGGGTCTGCCAGTGGCAGAAAAGACCCTTGGCTGGCCTGCGCGCAGCGGCAAACTGGTCCTGAAACTCGCTCTGGACCGTATCGCCGACTATTATCGGATCAATTAGCGGCAGGCGCACAGATGCCGTTTTTACCCGTTGTAAAAGAAGCGTTCCTCGGCAATCTTGCCATCTTTGACGGTGTAGACAGCGGTTTCCGATGATTGGGTGCGTTCGCCCATCATGGTCACGTCCATTGAGTAATTCACGGCAAATTGCTCTCCGACCACAAATGGGCCGGACATATCAAAGCCATGCATTTCGGCGTTCTCGTTCCACCATTTGTGCTTTTCGAGCAATTGGTCGCGGCCTCGCACATGTGACATGGGGCCATCGCCGGGTTCCATGCTCACAATGTCATCGGACCACATGGCTTGGTAGTCAGCCTCGCGATCCTCTTTCACCGCGTTGAAGAAATCTTGGGCAGTCTGTTCAATCGTCATCTCAGCTCTCCTAAGTGTTCCCACATTATCAATATCGGCGAATTATGTCAGCAGCGCGTCCACTTGCTGGCGCAATTCCGGCAAGACATCTTCTTCGAACCACGGGTTCTTGCGCATCCAGATGGCGGAACGCCAGGCGGGGTGGGGCAGCGGAAAGAAGGGTGCGTAATCGGCAAAGCGCCTGACCCGTTCGGTCATGGAGAGCTTCTTTGCCTGCGGGAGATAATAGGCCTGAGCGTAAGCTCCGACGAGCAGAGTGAGGCGCTGTGTCGGCAGTACACGCAACACCCGGTCATGCCACTGAGGCGCGCATTCCCTGCGCGGTGGCTGATCCCCGCCAGATGCTTTGCCCGGATAGCAGAAACCCATCGGCATCAGCGCGATTTTGTCCGCATCGTAAAAGTCGGATTTCTCAAAACCCAGCCATCCGCGCAGGCGGTCGCCGCTGTCATCGTCCCAAGGCACGCCGCTGGCATGAACCTTCGTTCCTGGCGCCTGGCCGATGATCAGCACGCGGCTGTTTTCGGAGAATTGGACTATCGGGCGCGGGCCCAGCGGCAGGTGCTCTGCGCAGATTGTGCAGGCGGAGATTTCCTCGTTCAGTTCGGCCGCGCTCACTCCTCAGCCATTTCTGCCAGCAGTAGCCAGCGCTCCTCCGCGTCATCTTTTTCTTTCCGGGCATTCTCAATGCCTTTAGAGATGTTGGTGAAGCGCTGCGGATCTGTGTTGAAAAGATCGGGGTCTGAAAGAATGCTCTCGCCCTTCGCGATGGCCGCTTCCAGTTCTTCGATGCGTGCTGGCAGCAGCTCATAATCGCGCTGATCCTTAAAGCTCAGCTTGCCCGCTGGCTTTGTTTGATCAGGTTTTTCCGGCGCGGGCGTAGCGGCTGGCTTGTTCTTTTTCGCACCGACGGCGATCGGCTTGCGGCGCTTGCGCTCCCAATCCTCATACCCGCCCGCGACCACATCGACGCGGCCTGATCCATCAAGGCCAAGCGTGACGGTCACGGTGCGGTCGAGGAAGTCGCGATCGTGGCTGACAATCAGCACAGTGCCATCGAAGTCGGCGATCACCTCTTGCAGCAGATCGAGCGTTTCCAGATCGAGATCATTGGTCGGCTCATCGAGCACGAGCAGATTTGCGGTGCGAGCGAACTCCCGCGCCAACAGCAAGCGCGAACGCTCACCGCCTGAGAGATTGGCTACCTTCGTGTCGACGAGGCCAGGGTCAAACAGGAAGTCCTTGAGATAGGCCTGAACGTGTTTGCGCGCGCCGCGTACGTCGATCCAATCGCCGCCTTCGGCCAGAATGTCGCGCACGCTCGCCTCTGGGCTTAACAATTTGCGCTGCTGATCGATCATCACGCCGCTCAGTGTGCGGGCCCGCTCAACGGTCCCGCTGTCTGGTTCCATCTCGCCGGTGAGCATTTTGAGCAGCGTCGTCTTGCCCGCGCCATTTGCGCCGACGATGCCGATCCGGTCTCCGCGTTGAATGCGCAGCGAGAAGTTCTTGATAACCTCGCGCTCGCCGAAGGATTTGGAGACCTTCTCCGCCACTATGACCGACTTCGATTTGAAATCGTCATCATTGGCGAGTTTCAACTTTGCCGAGCTGGTGTCGGAAATCATTGCCGCGCGCGCAGCCCGCATTTGATGCAGTTTTTCTAGCCGGCCCTGGTTGCGTTTGCGCCGCGCTGTCACTCCGCGCTCCAGCCAATGCGCCTCAAGCTTAAGCTTCGCATCGAGCTTCTCAGCGGCGCGGGTTTCCTCGGCATAGACGCTCGCTTCCCACGCTTCATACCCGCCAAAGCCAACCTCTTTGCGGCGCAAATTGCCGCGATCAAGCCATAGGGTCGCGCGGGTCAGCCGTTTTAAGAAGGTCCGGTCGTGACTGATCGTGATGAAGGCGCCTTTGTAGCGGTTCAGCCAATCCTCGAGCCAATCAATCGCGCCCAGATCAAGGTGGTTGGTTGGCTCATCAAGCAGCAGGATATCCGGGTCTTGAGCCAGAGCGCGAGCAATCGCAGCGCGGCGGCGTTCGCCTCCGCTGGCGGTGTCAGCCGGGCGGTCCATGGCGATGCCAAGCTGGCCAGCGATGGATTCTACCTCATATGCTTCTGGTGCATCATCACCGGACAACGCGAAGTCCATCAGTGTGGCATACGCGGTGAGGTCAGGATCCTGCTCTAGGAACACGAGCCGCGCGCCGGGTTTGATCCGGCGCAGGCCGCGGTCAGCCTCAATCCTATCATCGATCAGTTTGAGTAGAGTGGTCTTACCAGCACCATTGCGCCCGATCAGCGCCAAGCGGTCACGCGGGGCAACATGCAGGTCGATCCCATCAGTGCCGGGGCCGCCAAACAGCCAGCGGCCGCCTTGCTGAAGGCCGAGCCCTTCCCAGGAGAGAATTGGTGGTTGTGCCATAACGAGCGGGCGGTAGGGGCTTGGCAAAGCCCGGGCAAGCGCCTTGCATACGATTACCTCGCCAATGCGTGTTGCAATTTCCTTGCCTGAACGCCGCTCAGCGGCTTTATTCACGGCGTGTTCAACGCGTGACCATTAAATAGGGCAGCATCATGAAACGCGGTATCTCTCTATTTGGCGCTTTTGCAGCTCTGGCTATGGTTGGAATTCCGGCCGCTCCTTTGCTCGCGGCGTCTGCTCAGGCGCAGACCGATCAAAGCAATGCGCGCAAGGAAATGCGGGCTGGCAATCAAATGTCGCTGCGCCAGATCGAGGCGCGGGTATTGCCCCGGATGAAGGGCAGCGAATATCTTGGCCCGGCTTACGATTCCACCGCACGCGCCTATCGTCTGAAATTCATCAAAGATGGCCGCGTGACGTTCGTCGATGTCGATGCTCGCACAGGGCGCATCATCAATCGCTCTCGCTGACAAATTTTCCTTTCAGGCTCAGGTGCAATCGGGGTGCAATTCGCTCCGCTCGCTTGACGCGTTTTGCGTAAAGGCGCACGAGATCACTTCACTTTTCAGGCACCGATCCAGGGACCAGACAGAAATATGCGCATTCTGATTGTCGAAGACGAACCGACACTTGGCCAGCAATTGAAATCCACATTGGAGCAGACCGGCTATGCGGTTGATCTCTCTACCGATGGCGAAGATGGCCACTTTCTGGGCAGCACAGAGGATTACGATGCCGTGATTCTAGATCTGGGCCTGCCAGAAATTGATGGTCTGTCGGTGCTTGGCATGTGGCGCAAGGAAGGCCGCGAGTTTCCTGTGCTGGTTCTGACAGCGCGAGATAGCTGGTCTGACAAGGTCGCGGGGCTGGATGCGGGCGCCGATGATTATCTTGCGAAACCATTCCAAACAGAAGAACTGATCGCCCGGCTTCGCGCGCTAATCAGGCGCGCGTCAGGCAACACCTCTTCTGAGCTGACAGCTGGCCAAGTGCGGCTGGACACCCGGTCCGGCCGGGTGACACTTAAGGGTGAGCCGGTGAAGCTGACGGCTCAGGAATACAAACTACTGAGCTATTTGATGCATCACAAAGGCAAGGTGGTGAGCCGGACCGAGCTGATCGAGCACATCTATGATCAGGACTTTGATCGCGATTCAAACACGATTGAAGTGTTCGTGACGCGTATTCGCAAGAAACTCGGCGCAGAAGTGATAACGACGATCCGTGGCCTTGGTTATAGCCTCGACGATCCCGCAGACGCGCCCCGCGCGTAGTTCGCAGGGCACCGAATTCGCTTCGCAAACCAGCGGGGCGGAGGCGGTGACTGCGGCCGACGCGGAGGGCGCATCGCCTGCAAAAGCGGCAGATGCGGTGCAGGCTCGGCTCCAAACTGGTAGCCTTGCACGCCGCATGGGCCTCATTGCGGCTGGCTGGATTTTCGTGCTGCTGCTGGTCGGCGGAATTGCGCTAGATCGCACTCTCACCAGCCAAGTTGAGCGGAATTTCGACAATCAGCTCGAATATGTTCTCACTGCCCTGATTGCCTCGGCAGAGATCGATCCGCAAGGTGATGTCTATCTCTACAATGAACTGGGTGACCAACGCTTTTTCGAGCCCAATAGCGGTGTGTATTGGCAGGTGAGCGGAGAGGGGTTCGCGCCCTTTACCTCGCGCAGTCTGTGGGACAGCCCGCTGGAGCTGAAGGCAGACCACTTCGACAACAATCCGCACTTTTACGATTCGGATCAGTTCGAGGGCGAGCCGCTGCGCATTGTTGAGCGCACGGTGATCTTGCCCGCGAGTGAGACGCGGTGGACCTTTGCTGTTGCCTCGGCGACGGAAGAGCTCGAAGCGCAAGTCACCAATATTCGCTCGATCTTGGCTTGGAGCTTTGCGGTTCTCGGGTTTGGCTTGCTGGCTATGGCCTTGCTGCAAATCCGGGTTGGCCTTTCGCCGCTACGCCGCGTGCGCGCGGCCATCCAAAATCTGCGCTCAACCGGTGAGAACAGGATTTCAGAGCCGCTTCCAACCGAGGTCCAACCCTTGGTGCAAGAGCTTAACGGTCTGCTCGAACACTCCGAGAAGCAGGCGGAAGAAGCGCGCACACATGCAGGTAATTTGGCCCATGCGCTGAAGACGCCGTTGACGGTTTTGACCAATGCGGCGACAGCCCGCGCGCCTGATCTGGGCGATGCCGTGATCCGCGAGACCCGCACAATGCAGCGGCATGTGGACCACCATCTCGCCCGCGCTCGGGCGGTTGGCAGGCGGGCCGTTGGCCACGCACGCACCAGCATTTTTGACAGTGCAGAGGCGGTGCGCCGGGCTGTTGAACGTCTCTATCCGCAGGCGCGGATCGATATTGCCGGCAATCGCACCGCTATTGTTGCGATTGAGCGTCAGGACTTGGATGAAATCCTCGGCAACCTTATCGAGAACGCAGCGAAATATGGCGGCGGCAGCGTCTTTGTTACCGTGGATGCGGAAAGCGAAGACGAGGCCAAAGGTGCGCCATGCGTGATCTGGGTCGAAGACGACGGTATGGGCATTCCCGAGGCTGAGCGGGAGCGCATTTTTGATCGCGGTGCCCGGCTGGACACTGGCAAGCCCGGCACTGGACTAGGCCTAGCCATCGTGCGCGATGTTGCCGAGATTTACGGCGGCGGCGTAGAGATTGAGGAAAGCGAAGATCTCGGCGGTGTGCTCATCAAGCTGAGCCTGCCGCGCGCATAGCGCCTAGCGAAATCTTATCCTCGCTGGTCCTCGCGCGCCTTTTCGTGGTGGCGAATAACCTCATCGATGATGAAGCGCAGGAACTTCTCGCTAAATTCTGGGTCGAGATTGGCGTCTTCCGACAGCGCGCGCAGGCGATCAATCTGGCGCTGCTCGCGATCAGGGTCAGCGGGCGGCAAAGTCGCCTTCGCTTTATACTCTCCCACCGCCTGAGTGATGCGAAATCGCTCGGCGAGAATGTGGATCAGAGCCGCATCGATATTGTCGATACTCTTGCGAAATCCGGCAAGGATTGGATCGGGCTCGTTCGGCAGGTGCGCATCATTGGACATATCGTGCAAAACTAGCAGCAATTGAGCGCTTGCCAAGCGCGCGAGCCTCGCGCACAGCGCAAATATGAGCGCTGAAGTGGTTCAATTGCCGCGCGGAAAGCGGCCTACGCTTGATCCGATGCTGTCTTTGACAGCGCCGGGCATGAATTCCGTCAACACTGTGATCCTGGAGCGGATGCAGAGCGAGATCCCCTTGATCCCGCGCCTTGCAGGTCATTTGATCTCTGGCGGGGGCAAGCGTTTGCGCCCGATGTTGACGCTCGCCGGGGCGGAGCTGGTTGGCTATCAGGGCGACCGCCATCATAAACTGGCCGCTGCTGTGGAATTTATTCACACGGCCACACTTCTCCACGATGATGTGGTCGATGGCAGCGAACTGCGCCGGGGTAAGGCCGCCGCCAATATCATTTTTGGCAATCCAGCGACGGTTTTGGTCGGCGACTTCCTGTTCAGCCGGGCGTTTGAGCTGATGACCGAAGACGGCAGTTTGAAAGTGCTCAAAATATTGAGCCACGCCAGTGCGGTAATCGCGGAGGGTGAGGTTTCGCAGCTGACCGCTCAGCGCCAGATCAAGACTAGCGAAGAGCAATATCTGCATATCATTGGCGCAAAGACTGCGGCTCTGTTTGCCGCAGCCAGCCAGATCAGCGCGGTCGTTGCCGAATGTAGCGAAGAGCAAGAGCGCGCTTTGGAAGATTACGGCCGCAATCTGGGCGTCGCGTTCCAGCTCGTCGACGATGCGATCGATTACGATTCTGATGCGGCCGAAATGGGCAAGGATCAGGGCGATGATTTCCGCGAGGGCAAGATGACCCTGCCAGTGATTCTCGCCTTCGCGCGCGGTGATGAAGAAGAGCGCAAGTTCTGGAAGGCTGCCGTTGGCGGGCACCGCACCTCGGACGAGGATTTGGCGCATGCGATTGAGCTGATCGAGCGTCACAATGCGCTGGATGACACGCGAGAGCGGGCGAAGCACTTTGCCCAGCGAGCAATTGATGCAATCTCGATCTTCCCTGACAGCAAGGCGCGCGCGGCTATGGCCGAGGCGGCTCAGTTCGCTGTCGCACGGGGATATTGAGCAGGGTCTTGGACCCTCAGCTACCCATAAACCATGTGTTGCCAGACCTGCGCGCAGCCTTAGCTGCGAGCTGGACGGCTGTGCTGATCGCGCCGCCTGGGGCGGGTAAGACCACCGCCGTCGCGCCAGCCCTACTGAGCGAGGAATGGTGCACCGGCCAAATCATCCTGACTAGCCCGCGACGCGTCGCTGCGCGCGCAGCGGCTGAGCGGATGGCGCAGATGCTGGGTGAGAAACCCGGCGAGACCATTGGTTATTCCACCCGGCTCGATAGCAAGAGCTCTGCGCGGACCCGAATCCTGGTCGTGACAGAGGGGATATTCGTCAACCGCGTCCTGGCCGATCCGGAGCTGCCCGGCGTGTCAGCGGTCCTGTTTGACGAGGCGCATGAGCGGCATTTGGATTGCGATCTCGGGTTGGCACTTGCGCTAGAGGCACGCAGCGTCCTGCGCGAGGATTTGCGCGTCTTGGCCATGTCGGCGACGATTGATGGCGCGCGTTTTTCTCAGCTGCTCGGCAAAGATACCCCGGTCATCGAAAGCGAAGGGCGTAGCTTCCCGCTTACCGCCAGGTGGCTGGGCAGCAATCCGGTGCAGCCTATCGAGGCGCAGATGGTAGAGGCGGTGCTCACAGCGCGGCGAGAGAACGAGGAAGGCGATATTCTCGCGTTCCTACCGGGCGTGCGTGAGATTGAGCGTGTTCGAGAGCGGCTTGAGGAGCGCTTGCCAGACACACCGATACTGCCGCTCCATGGCCAGGTTGATCCCGCTAACCAGCGCGCGGCAATCAAGCGCGATCCGCAAGGGCGGCGGCGTATTGTTCTCGCCAGCGCGATTGCAGAGACATCGCTGACGCTGGATGGCGTGTCGGTTGTGGTCGATTGCGGCCTTGCGCGCTACGCTGAGTTTGACGCAGCGGCCGGGACGCAGCGGCTGGTGACCAGAGCCGCGAGCCAAGCGGCGGCTACCCAGCGAGCAGGGCGGGCTGCGCGGCAAGGACCCGGCATCGCATACCGCTTGTGGGAAGAGCATGGTCATGCGGGTCGGCAGGCATTTGCGCCGCCGGAAATCACCAGCGCTGATCTTGCGCCGCTGGTATTGTCGCTCGCCGCATGGGGTACGCGAGATCCCGCTTCGCTCGCTTGGCTGGATGCCCCGCCTGACGCTGCCATTGCGAGCGCGCGTCAACGGCTGGAGGCGATGAGCGCGATTGATAGCGAGGGCGCGATCACTGAGTGGGGCGAGAAAATTGCCACGATGCCGATGTCACCGGATCACGCTGCGACGGTGCTTTATGGCGCCGCAAGAGGTGTGGGCGAAGCGAGCGCGCGGCTGGTTATGTTGTTGCAAGAGCGCGGGTTGGGCGGGCGCGGCGAAGACCTGCTCCACAGGCTGTCACGCTGGAACACCGACAATAGCAAACGCGCGAGCTCTGCACGCAAGATTGCCGATGGCTGGGCGCGCAAGGCCGCTGCGCTGGTGGGCGTGAATAGCGGGGGCGAAGCCACCGCAGAGGAATGCCTTGCTCTTGCCCGGCCAGACATGATTGCAAAACGCCGCGATAGTAGCGGAGAGCATTGGATTTCCGCAGGCGGGCGCGGATTTGTGCTGGACCCGGCCTCTCCAATTGCTCGGGCCGATTGGATCGTGATTGGTGCGGCTAGCGGACAAGCCAGGGGCGCTCGGATTATGTCGGCTGCAGTCCTACCATCGCCAGACAGCGGCGGACCGCTCCAATCCAAGATAGAAGAGCGCCGTATCATCCATTGGGATGCGGCTAAAAGCCGGGCGATGCCGCGCCGAGAAACCCGGCTTGGGGCGATCACTTTGGCGACCGGCCCTGACGAGCATCCTGATGAACAGGCGCTTGTGGACACCCTTGTGGATAAAGCTCTGGAAAGGCTGGGGGAACTACTTCCTGCGCCCTTGCTCGCGCGTGGTAAATACGCTGGCGTACGGGACCTGTCTGAAGCAGGTTTGGCAGAGACGGCGGAGTTGTGGCTTATCCCACTGCTGACCGGGCGGCGCGATTTGAACCTGAAGCCAGCGCAGCTGACAGATGCAGTTCTGGGACAGCTTGATTGGGGCGAGCGGCAACGGCTCGACAAAGAAGCGCCCACCCATTTCACTTCGCCCGCAAAGACACGCCACGCGATTGATTACGCCAGCGATGATGCGCCTAGCGTTGAGGTGCGCGTGCAGGCTTTGTTTGGCCTCGATAGCCACCCAATGATTGGCAGCACGCCTCTGCTGCTCAAGCTCACCAGCCCTGCAGGACGTCCGATCCAATCGACCCGCGATCTGCCGGGGTTTTGGCGCGGCAGCTGGGCCGATGTCGCGAAGGATATGAAGGGGCGGTACCCCAAGCATCGCTGGCCCGAAGAGCCATGGAACGAGAAGCCGAGCCTAAAGACGAAAAACGCCTTCAATCGCGAGTGAATCTGGACTATTGCGAAGGCAAGTTAGCGCCGCACTCAGCCTTGATGGCAAGGCGGCCAATAATTGATGGACTAGGACACAATGTCAGCACGTATTTTTCAGACCCCAAAAAGCGCGATGCAATCGGGCAAGGCCAAGACCGACACTTGGGTGCTCGAGTTTGCGCGGTCAGAGGCGCTGCGTCCAGATCCGCTGATGGGCTGGAGCGGCAGCGGTGACACACAGAGCCAGGTCCGTTTGACCTTCCCTGACAAAGATGCAGCAAAGGCCTATGCCGAGAAGTACGGTATCCCGGCCCGGGTGCATTCGACGCCGGTCAAGGGGCTAAAGCTTCAGGCATATGCGGATAACTTCCGCTAGAAGACTTCTGCTTCGACTATCACTAATTTGCCTTCCGCGTAGGCTTTTTGGCAGTCGCTGGCGTCCTGCATAACGTCTTCTTCTAAGAGCGGCGTAATGGTCATGCCAGGCCCTCGAAAGCGGGAATCGTCGCATTCTCCATCATTGGCAAAATCGCCATCATCGGCTCCAAAATCAATCGAGGCGATATCTACACGAGCCTCCAATTCGGCTTCGGAAAGCGCGGAACGATTGGTGTCTGAACAAGCCGAAACTGCAATCAGACTTAGAATTATGGCGCTACAGCGTATCATAAATTTGCCTCCCATGACCCCTTAATCGACCGGTATACCAGCACATGCTATCTACCGCGTACTCCCGGAACATAAAGATGTCTTGGCCATGGTATCTCTGCGGATAGCATGTTCTACGTGAAAGGTAGAGCGACGATCCCATCTTGCCAAGCGAGGGCATGATCGCCATATGGCCCATCGGGAGTCGGGTGGACGTTTGCGTTCGCTCACCGGGTCAGGTCCGGAAGGAAGCAGCCCAGGTGAATTGCGACGGGTCGCTCGGCTCCTTTTTCAATCAGATCTGCCGTTAATGGCTTCGGCCCATGTCCGAGGCATCAGATCTGCGCGTCCGCAATACAGACTGGTGCTTTCAAGGCCGCCTTCGATTTGCAGCAAAACTTCCGTTTCCTTCCCATCAATCGAGACATTCTTCATCCACATCGGCAATGGTGCCTGCGAATATAATGGACGCTGATAGTCATCCGGGACGCGCGTCCAGCCTAGTGCCTGCAAATGTGGCACGAACGCATTGTTGATCGCGTCGTTCTGATCCCCGTCCGTTTCGTAGCGCAGTACCATCAATTCGCCCGAGTGAGGCGTGGTCCACACCTCTACGGTTGAGAATTGTCCGAAGCTTTCGCCGAGCGGAAATGGTTTTTCGCCCTGAGCCTGTTCAGGCAATTCGGTCTGTCCAAAGAGAAACCCCATTCCGCCTTGCTCATTACACATCTGAGCCAGCTGTTCCTGCGAAGGCAAATCAAACGCGTGGGACACGCCAGGTAGGGCCAACATTCCCGCGGCCATCGCCATTGCAATGCGGTGTTTCATCGATGTCCTTGCCATTTCGTTTAGGCGAGCGAATTGCATGGCTATAAATCGCAACGCACCCTTCGACAATGTGCGAGGGTGCGCCTACATTCTTCTGCATGGACGACTCACCGGACAATATGGATTCGCCGCCTTGGGGGGGAGAGGATCAGGAAGAGGACAAGCCAAGCGCTGCTGAACTCGAGGCCGCTGGCCAAAATTCTATGTTCGGCGATCCGGAACCTGAGCCCGTTCCGGCACCCGACGCTGCGGCTAAGGACGAGCCGCAGGCTAGTGAACAAACTGATCCGGTCGAGCCTGCGCCAGCGGTTGAAACACCGCCGCCTGCTTCGGCTCCAGCGGAGACGCCGGCAAAGCCAGCGGAGGCTGATAACCAACCTTACCGTGTGCTCGCGCGCAAATACCGCCCGCAGACCTTCTCTGAGCTGATCGGCCAAGAGCCGATGGTTCGGACTCTCGCCAATGCGATTGAGCGAGACCGGCTGGCGCATGCGTTTTTGATGACTGGCGTTCGCGGGGTCGGCAAAACCTCGACCGCGCGTCTGATAGCCAAGGCTCTGAACTGCATCGGGCCAGATGGCGAGGGCGGGCCGACCATTGATCCGTGCGGCCAATGTGAGCCTTGCACGGCAATCGCTCAGGGCCAGCATATCGATGTGATCGAGATGGATGCGGCCTCGCACACCGGGGTCGATGATGTGCGCGAGATTATCGAGGCGGTGCGCTATTCGGCGGTCTCGGCGCGCTACAAGATCTATATCATCGACGAGGTTCACATGCTCTCGCGCAATGCTTTCAACGCATTGCTCAAGACGCTTGAGGAACCGCCTGCGCATGTGAAATTCCTGTTCGCGACGACTGAAGTTGAAAAGCTGCCCGTTACTGTGCTGAGCCGGACACAGCGGTTCGATTTGCGCCGTATTCCAGCGGAATTGCTGGCGACGCATTTCGGGAACGTCTGCGCGAAGGAAGGTGTCGAGGCTGAGGCAGAGGCGCTGCACATTATAGCAGGCGCAGCCGAAGGCTCGGTTCGTGACGGTCTTTCGATCCTCGACCAGGCGATTGCGCATGCCGACCTCGAAGAAGGCGGGCAGGTAACGGGCGAGCGTGTTCGCGACATGCTCGGCCTTGCCGATAAGAGCGCTCAGCGCAAACTGCTTGAGCGGTTGCTTGCGGGCGATGCGCCGGCTTTGCTGGCCGCGATAGACGAGCAATATGCACTGGGTGTTGAGCCTCTCGCTTTGATGCGGGCTTTGATGGATCTGGTCCACAAGATCACGGTGGCTCAGGTTTCTGGAGCAGAGGCCGATGCGCCGACCGAAGAAGAGCGCGCGGCCCTCAGCAAATTCGCGCAGGAACTGAGCGCGGGTCAGTTGCACCGACTTTGGCAATTAATGCTGAAGGGCCACGAGGAAGTGCGCCAGGCGCCTGATCCGCTGGTATCTGTGCAGATGGCCTTGCTGCGCGTGCTTCACGCCTCTGACATGCCTGACCCTGGCAAGCTCGCCAAACGGATTGAGGCAATTGCCAAGGCTGGACCAGCGCCCGCTGCTCCGACTGAAGCGCACGCCGGAGAACCTGCCCCTGCGATGCAATCGGCACCCACCAAGCTCGACTGGGCGAACGTAGTCCAGCAAGTGGACGATTCCGGGCAATTGCGCGTGGCGCAGATTATGCGAGACCGGGTCCGAGTGATCGAGCTCGCACCGGAGAAGCTCGTATTTCAGCGGGCAGACAGTTTTGCCGATGACCCAGCGCCAGAGATCCGCGAAGCCTTGTTTAAGCTCACCGGCAAACGCTGGCTGGTTGAAACAGGCGCGGGCGATGCCCAACCTAGCTTAAGAGAGCAGGAAGACGCGGAGCGTGAGGCAGCAGCCGAGCGCACACGGTCCGATCCTCTGGTGAAGGCCGCGTTTGAAGCCTTCCCCGAGGCAGAACTGCTCGACCCGAAAGACCAAGCCGCACCCAGCGCATTGCGCGCCAGCGGCAGCAAATGGAGCTGATGAAGCTATGAAATCGATGGAAGAAATGATGCAGGCCGCTCAAAAGGCCGCAGAGACGATCCAAACCCAAATGAACGACATGCAGACCAAATTGGACAGCATGGAGGTTCAGGGTCAGGCTGGCGGCGGCCTCGTCAAAGTGCGCGCCACAGCAAAGGGCCGCATCTTGAAGGTTGAGATCGACGACAGCCTAATGAAACTGGAAGAAAAGCACATGGTCGAGGACCTTGTGACGGCTGCTTTCAACGATGCCCGCGACAAGGCTGACCGCGTTTCCGCCGAAGAAATGAAGCAAATGCAAGGCGGCATGGGTTTGCCAGAAGGCTTTAATTTGCCTGGCATGGGGTGAGGCCTTCGCCAGACCCAGGTCTGACCAGCGAACCGGTCAGACTCTCGGGTCTTTGTCTTTCAGGTGGTTGTGAAGCGCGCTCCAGGGTTTGGACTCGCGCGACACGTATGTGTTCGATGTATTGCCGGTCGATTCACCCCAATGGAAGAAGCGGTAGATACCGTAGGTGCCTACGACCAAGCAGATAGCGAAGAAGGGGAAAATGGCCCAAATCCATGGGTTGCTGGATGCCAAACCGCCAGCTCGTTCAATTGCGGCGGCCACAGTGATCAATACGATCCCCGTCACAAGCCACAAAACGGCCCCACCTTCGCTTGGCGTTTTATCCATGATGATGGAGATAACAGAGGAGGGGTTAAGAACGGGTTGGTTCGAATCCACAGTTTCGTCAAACCCGCCATTGCGAGCTGCGCGAACGCTTCCCATATCTCACCAAACGGCGCGCCCAAATGGCGGCCTCGGACATAAAGAATGACACAGCATTTTCCTCTCCTGCCATTGCGCGACATCGTGGTATTCCCCGGCATGGTCGTGCCCCTGTTCGTGGGCCGCGACAAATCTGTCGCTGCGCTTGAGGCGGCCATGGAGGCTAGCAAGGATATCTTCCTGCTCGCTCAGCTTGATCCTGGCTGTGATG
This sequence comes from Erythrobacter sp. S249, assembly GCF_057364975.1. NCBI lineage: Bacteria > Pseudomonadati > Pseudomonadota > Alphaproteobacteria > Sphingomonadales > Erythrobacteraceae > Erythrobacter > Erythrobacter sp. S249. Next base: position 2,886,424 of record NZ_CP200287.1, read on the forward strand.
ATCCGGCGGGCGATGACCTGTATGATGTTGGCGTGGTCGCGCAGGTGCTGCAATTGCTGAAATTGCCGGATGGCACGGTTCGCGTGTTGGTCGAAGGGACTGCGCGCGCGAAGCTTGAGGCGTTCCGCGAACAGGGCGATTACGTCCTGGCCGAAGTTGCCTTGCAGGAACCACAAACCGTTAGCGGCAGCGAAGTCACTGCACTGATGCGGCAAGTGACTGAGCAATTCGCGGAATACAGCAAGCTAAACAAGAAATTGGGCGATGATGCTGATATTGACCTCAGCGATGTCGATGATGCTGGCACTTTGGCAGACACGATTGCCGCCGCCATCAACGCCAAGGTTTCCGACAAGCAGGGCCTGCTGACTGAGGCCGATCCATTGCGCCGGCTGGAGCTGGTGATTGCCTTTATGGAAGGTGAGCTGTCGGTCCTTCAGGTTGAGCGCAAAATCCGCGGGCGCGTGAAGCGTCAGATGGAAAAGACCCAGCGCGAATATTACCTCAACGAACAGTTGAAGGCGATCCAAAGCGAGCTTGGCGGCAGCGACGGCGAAGAAGTCGATGAGATCGCCGAGCTGACCGAGAAGATCGAAGAGACCAAGCTTTCAAAAGAAGCGAAGACGAAGTCGAAGGCGGAGCTTAAGAAGCTCAAAGCCATGCAGCCGATGAGCGCAGAGGCGACCGTCATCCGCAATTATCTGGATGTGCTGCTCGGCCTGCCATGGGGCAAGAAGTCTCGCCTCAAGAAAGACATCGGAAAAGCGCAAGAAATCCTCGACGCCGACCATTATGGCCTAGAGAAGGTCAAGGACCGGATCATCGAATATCTTGCCGTACAAGCGCGCACGAATAAGCTGAAGGGACCAATCCTTTGCCTCGTCGGGCCGCCCGGTGTGGGTAAGACGTCGCTCGGCAAATCGATTGCCAAGGCAACGGGCCGCGAGTTTGTGCGCCAGTCGCTCGGCGGCGTGCGGGACGAGGCCGAAATTCGCGGCCACCGCCGGACTTATATTGGTTCCATGCCGGGCAAGATCGTCAACAACTTGAAGAAGGCAGGGACCAGCAATCCGCTGTTCCTGCTCGATGAGATCGATAAGCTAGGCCAAGACTTCCGAGGTGATCCGGCGTCGGCTTTGCTCGAAGTTCTCGATCCGGAGCAAAACGGCAAGTTTCAGGATCACTACCTGGAGCTCGACCTCGACCTCAGCGACATCATGTTTGTTACCACGGCAAACTCGCTCGACCTGCCTCAACCGCTGCTCGACCGGATGGAGATTATTCGTCTTGAAGGTTATACCGAAGACGAAAAGGTGGAGATTGCTCAGCGCCATTTGATTGCGAAACAGATTGATGCGCATGGCCTGAAAGACGGCGAATTTGAGCTGACTGAAGCGGGCCTCCGCGATCTGATCCGTTATTACACCCGCGAGGCAGGGGTTCGGACGCTGGAGCGTGAGATCGCTCGTTTGGCGCGCAAGAGCCTGCGCAAAATCCTCGAGAAAGACGCCACCAGCGTGGTGATCAATCCGGATAATCTTGGCGATTTTGCCGGCGTGCGCAAATTCAAGCACGGCATGTCTGAGGATGAGGCTCAGGTTGGCGCTGTCACCGGTCTCGCGTGGACCAGCGTGGGCGGAGAATTGCTCACCATTGAAAGCGTCACGACGCCGGGCAAGGGCGAGGTAAAGACCACTGGTAAGCTGGGCGAGGTGATGACTGAAAGTGTCGCGGCTGCGTTCAGCTTTGTGAAGGCGAGGGCACCCGTTTACGGCATCAAGCCATCGATCTTTCAGCGCAAGAATATCCACATCCACTTGCCCGAAGGGGCAGTGCCGAAGGATGGTCCAAGCGCCGGTATCGGCATGGTGACGTCGATTGTTTCGACGTTGTCCGGCGTGGCGGTACGCCCTGACATTGCGATGACCGGCGAAGTGACGCTGCGCGGCCGTGTGCTGCCAATTGGCGGGCTTAAAGAGAAGCTCCTCGCGGCGCTGCGCGGCGGGATCAAAACGGTCCTCATTCCAGAAGAGAACGTCAAAGATCTGGTCGAAATTCCGGACAATGTGAAGGAAGGGCTGGAGATTGTTCCAGTCAGCCATGTTGATCAGGTTCTGGAGCAGGCTTTGGTTGAAAAGCCAGAGGCGATCGAATGGACCGAAGCGGATGATCTAGCGAGCCAACCGAATCCGGCTGGAACAGGTGGTGCAACCGCACACTGACAAAGCGCTGGTTCGCTCCAGCCTTGTATAAATGCGACAGCTTTTCGATGTTGCGACGCAGCATTTGCGCAATTGGACATCGATTCACCGCAAATGGTCAACATTTGTCCAAAAATGGCGCTTTTCTGCGCGATTTGCCTTTGACAGAAGCGTCAAAAGGGTATCATTTGCGCGCTTTCGGAGAGGCGATTCACCGAAAACCAGTTTGAATTGCGAATGAGGGGGTTCCCAGAATGAATAAGAACGATCTGATCAGTGCAGTTGCCGAAACCAGTGGCCTTTCTAAAAGTGACGCGTCGAATGCCGTTGAGAGCGTTTTTGACGCAATTACCAAGTCGCTTTCTGGTGGTGAGGAAGTGCGCCTGATCGGCTTCGGCACATTCTCAGTCGCTAAGCGTAAAGCTTCGACCGGCCGCAACCCGCGCACTGGCGAGCCAATGACGATTAAGGCTTCTAACCAGCCTAAGTTCAAGGCAGGCAAAGGCCTGAAGGACGCAGTCAACTAAGACGGTTTTTCAGCGCGCATCGCGGCGCTTCACAAGATTAGGCCCCGCCGGAGCGATCTGGCGGGGCCTTTCTTTTGCGCGAATTGGGTTTGGCGGAGAATGCGCAGTAACGCGCGTCCTCGCCAATCAACGCGATAGATCAACCAGCGCGGTTGGCGCGGCCTTGGTGCGCGGTGTGATGTCCCACTTCAGCGTTTGAGTGCCCGACGCATCGGAGGCTTCCGCGACCGGGCCTGCATCTGTGTTATTCGCCAGGATACGGCCGTCCGTCACAATCGCAAACGTGCCTTCAATCGCTGGGATGTTGGGCATCTCGCCGCCGGGAGCGGATCCCTCGTCGCCGAGCGCTGCCAACCCTGCCAAGCTGCCCATTCCGCCAAACATCGCAGCCATCGGGTTGGTGTCGCTCTGGGCTGAGAAGCCCGGCGCGTTCACGCGGGCGACATTGTCATCGCGCAGCACGATCTGAACGAATGGGTTGGCGGTTGGGACCCCTTCGATGGTTGGGAACAGGAAGTCGTGCGAGAGCTTGCCGGAAACGGTATAGGAAACGTCGTACACCCCGTCGCCTTTGTCCTCCACGCGGTTCCAGCCTTTCTGACGCAGCAGCAATTGCCGCAATTCCTCGGAGGCCTCTGGATCAGTCACATCGATGCCGCCCATGAAGACCGCCATCTCTTCGGCATCCTTCTTGGCTTTGGCCGCGCGTGCCTCTGCGCCTGCTTCCCATTCTTCGCGTTGCTGAGCCAGCTCTGCTTCGGTGCATTCGCGGTCCGAATAGTCCTCTTCATCATAGCATTCCGTCGGCCAAAACTCTCCGCCAGCTGCGCCCATTTGCGCCAGGTCGGAGAGGCCTAGGAAGAAGATCTCGCCCTCGTATGTGAAGGTGAAGCTGTCCTCGCCGGTGAGCTCCAGCTGAGAGCTGAACTTGCCCGGCGTGATGAAGCACGCGCTGAGCAGCAATGAGAGCCCGGCCAGCATCGCGGCGGCTTTCGCACGAATGGGCATGCGGCCCGGTGAGTGATCGGTCATAAGTCTATGCTCCCTGTTGCAAGGCCGCTTAGGCCCGCGTTGCTGTGGCGTATAGCGCAATTGCCGCGGCGTTTGAAACGTTGAGGCTCTCGATCGCCGAACTGATCGGCAGCTTCGCCAGCGCATCGCAGTGCCCTTGGATATTGTGGCGCATCCCTTCGCCTTCCGCGCCCAGCACCAGCGCCACCGGCCCAGTGGGCAGAGCATCGGCCAATGCCTCATCCGCTTCACCGGTCAGGCCAATGCGCCAATACCCAGCCTCGGCCAGGTCCTCCAACGTCCGTGCTAGATTGACGACCCGCACCCATGGCACCGTCTCCAGCGCGCCAGAGGCGGACTTTGCCAGCACGCCCGATTCCGGCGGCGTATGGCGATCTTGGGTAACGATCGCAGCGGCCCCGAAGGCGGCGGCAGAGCGCAGGATCGCACCGACATTGTGCGGGTCCGTCACCTGATCGAGCACCATGATCGGCTTTGCTGGATCGCCCAGGGCAACCTCGTCGATGAACACCGTCTCCAGCGCTTCGCATTCCAACACCAGGCCCTGATGCGGCGCGTCTTTGGCAACCAAGCGGGCGAGATCGCTGACATCGGCATATTCCACAGGGAAGTCCGCTGGCAGCTCGCCGTCCAGCCCCTCAATCGCCTCGCGTGTTGCCCACAGCTTGCGATGCTTGCGCTCCGGGTTCTTGAGCGCCGCCTCCACCGGATGCCGCCCCCACAGGCGCGTTTGCCCGGCCGATGCCCGGCCAGATCCGCGTCCGCCCTTCATTCGTCCCGCTCTGCCTCGCAGCGCTTTTTTGCGTTCTGGTCGCGCCATGATGGCTCCTATTTCCTGACTTAGTTTGCTCCCCTGCCAGCAGCCCCATTGACAGGCAAGCGCCGCTTCGCCATTGGGGCGCCTCTCGGCATGACGAGCCCGTGAGGGCACGCTCAATTTCCCGCAAGGTATGTGGACAGGTGGCCGAGTGGTTAAAGGCAGCAGACTGTAAATCTGCCCGCGCAAGCGTACATAGGTTCGAATCCTATCCTGTCCACCACCTGCCTTGCCTCTCACAGCTATCCAACTGCCCTCCGTCTGTTCGCCCCAATGGGCGCTGGAACGCATTTGCGTTTTTCGAATCTGTGACTTTTGCGCAAAAACGCGTTTTTCCAGCGATTTACGCGAAAAATGCAACGTGACGTTGTGACTTTTGAGATTTGCGCGCGTTTGGCGAGTTCCAAGCGCGCGCAATAATGCTCCATGCGATGCAAACACGCCGCCGGTATTGACTGACACCTACGATGGAAAAGAGCCGCGCTCCGACTAGCGCAAGCGGGGCGGGTAGGAAATTCTAATTGCTCGAGCGCGCGACTCTTTTGCTTAAAGAAAGACGATAGGATCATTCTGGGAATGAATACGGCTTAGTCCATAGGTTCTACTTGTAGTTTGGTTCCAAAATGGCAAGTTGCGAGGCGGATCGTAGTTTGGATTCGGGGGCTAAACACTGGGGGCATCGGCAGGGGCGTTTCGCTTGCCGTTTCAATACATCTGCGATTGCGAATCGCAATTTCGCCTCCATCGGCCGAGGATGGAGTAAAATTATGCGTTATACATTGATGGCAGCAGCGGCATTGGGTGCAATTGCTGTAGGAATGGGTTCAGCAGACACGGCGCGCGCCGATGATTGCCTGCTTGATCGCGACAATGATGGAGTTGTCGGTGCCACGACCGACGATGATGGCGGGGCGAATTCTGGCGACCAGGACGCTGCGCTTGCCTGCGGAATAGGAGCGACGGCCACTGGAACGGCCTCGACTGCTGTCGGCGGAGGCGCATCAGCTACTGCAAACAACGGGACGGCAATTGGCAATAGTGCCAGCGTGACAGGGATTGGCGGAGCTGCGATCGGCACGAATGCCGTAGCTTTTAGTGACGGTGCAGCCGCTTTTGGTAATGGCGCCAGGGCAGATGGGGTATTCTCTATAGCAGTAGGCCAAAGTTCGGGTGCCGTTGGAGACGGTACAATTGCCATCGGGGCGAGATCATCAAGCTCTGGGGTTAGTGCATTGGCCATCGGAGAGGATGCCGCTGCGCCGGGCCTACTTTCTACTGCGGTGGGAGAAAGCAGCGTTGCCAGCTTTGACGGCGCAGCCGCCTTTGGTTCGAGGGCCAACGCTTCGAGCGCAGGCGCAGCCGCTTTTGGCCGCGGAGCGATTGCATCAGGCGGTGCATCGATAGCCCTTGGTGATGGTGCGAGAGCCGAAGGATTGGATGGCCCAAGTGGTGGAGGCATACCGACAATAGCAATCGGGTCCGGCGCTATAGCATCCGGGGGCCTCGACGTTGCCATTGGTGTTGGCGCGAGCGCTCAGGCAATGAACAGCCTAGCCCTTGGCAGCAGCAGCAGCACGACGGGTTTTGAATCAACTGCTATCGGAACCGGCGCGAGCGCTACTGCCAGCAACTCCGTGGCGCTAGGCAATGGTTCGCTTGCGGATCAAGCTGACACGGTTTCCGTGGGAAGCCAATTTGCCCAGCGAAGGATAACTAATGTGGCGGCGGGCAGGGCAAACACCGACGCTGTGAACCTCGGTCAACTAAATACGGCGATTTCAGGAGTAAACGGTACTGCGTCAGCAGCTCAGGCGGATGCGAATCAAGCGCTAGCAGATGCAGCCGCAGCGCAATCTACAGCCAATGCAAACGCAGCTGAATTGAACTACTTTGCGGTGAATTCCACTGGCCTTGGAGCAGTCGCCACCGGAAGTGAAACAACCGCAATTGGCAGCGATGCCAACGCATCTGGTAACAACGCAATCGCAATCGGTCGCAGCGCTGAAGCGGTGTCACTCTCTCTAGCATTGGGGGACAATGCTACAGCTTCGGCAAGCCAGACTTTAGCGATTGGATTAAATGCAAGTGCGACCGTGGGGGGCGCGACAGCAATCGGTCTACTCTCGAACGCGTCCGGTCAAGACAGCCTCGCTCTAGGCCGTTTTTCAAACTCATCAGGTCTTGAATCCATCGCCATCGGTGAGGCTGCAAGATCGCAGGGGGCGCTAAGTTTGGCGGTTGGCGACGCGGCGTTTTCAGATGGTGATGGCGCAACTGCGTTGGGTACGCGGGCTATGGGTACTGGTCTGCGTTCGATTGCGATTGGCGCTGAGGCTGACCAGGCAGCAACTTCTTCCGCCGAAGCTTCGGGCCAAGATGCTATTGCGATTGGTTCTGACGCCAACCGCGATGGAGCAGGCTCGCGAGCAACAGGAATTGCCGCCATTGCGCTTGGTGCGGATGCGGTGGCGAGCAGTGCGAGCGCGACGGCTGTTGGGTCAGCTACGATTGCGATTGGTCAGGAGGCGTCAGTGTTTGGCGCAAGGGCGCGGACCAATGGCGCGTTGGCAACGGCTGTGGGCGCGCGTTCTGTGGCAACCTCAAATGGCACATCGGCCTTTGGGACGGGGTCTCAAGCCCGCGCGCTTAATGCGACCGCAATTGGCAACTCAGCGCGGGTTGAAGGCGCTTTCTCAACCGGCATCGGTGCAGGCGTCAATATTACTGACACAGCCAACTCAGCGGCTGCGGTGGGCTTTCAAGCAAACGTCAGCGGCAGCGCTGGCACAGCGGTGGGCAGCTCAAGCGAGGTCACCGCGCAATTTGGTACAGCTGTGGGCCGTGAGGCGAGCGTTACGCATGTGAACTCGACTGCGGTTGGTTTTCAGGCAGCCTCCACGGCAGCCAACCAAGTGGCGCTCGGAGGAGACGGATCATCCGTGCGGATCGGCGATATCGACGCCAGCACGGCGGCTCAGGTGGGCCCGGTTGATGCGGTGACGGTGGATGCGAACGGCACACTGGGCCGTCAAAGCGTGGCCACCGCCGCCTCGGTCGACAATGTGCGGGTGGCGCTCAATGCTGTCGCCCAAGTCTCGACCGCGCAGTTCGATGCGCTGAGCGGGCGAGTGGACAACCTCAGCTTCCGTCTTGAAGACGTCAACGAAAGCCTGTCAGGCGGCATCGCAGCGGCCATGGCGATGGGCAGTGCGCCAATCGTCCCGGGTAAGAACATCTCGCTGACCGTGGCGGCATCGACCTATCGCGGGGAGCAAGCCTTCGCCGGGTCGCTCACCGGGCGGCTCACCGATAGCTTCTACATCTCTGCCGGGGTGAGCGGGAACACAGGTGATAACAGTGTGGGTGCACGCGTTGCGGGCACCATCGGGTTCTAAGCCCGCACAAAACTAACAAAACCAAAGGCGGGGCTCGGCAGTGCTGAGCCCCGTTTTTGTTGCAGAAACGCACATTGCGGGGTGGACGTTCGCCCGCTGGCTCTTGCCCCGGCACATATGCCTGCCTAATTGCACTGTCATGCACACCTCCCCAGACATGACCCATCGCCCCGTCATTTCAGGCACTGGCCTGTTCACGCCGGAAGAATCGATCTCCAATGAAGAGCTGGTTGCGAGCTTCAACGCCTTCGTCGATCGCCACAATGCCGAGCATGCCGATGCAATCGCAGCGGGTGAAGCAGAAGCGCTGACCTACAGCTCGGTTGAGTTCATCGAAAAGGCCAGCGGCATAAAAGCGCGCCATGTGATGAGCAAGGCCCCGATCCTGGCGCCAGACACGATGTCGCCGCGCTGGGACGAGCGGCCTGACGGCGAGCTTTCCATTATGGCGGAGATCGGTGTGATCGCCGCGCGCGAAGCTCTGGCAAAGGCAGGGCGGGAGGCCAAAGATGTGGACGCGGTGCTATGCGCAGCCTCCAATATGCAGCGCGCCTATCCGGCCATGGCAATCGAGATCCAGCAGGCGCTGGGCATTGATGGGTTTGGCTTTGACATGAATGTCGCGTGCTCATCGGCGACGTTCGGCATTCAAACGGCGGCGGATTATGTCCGCGCGGGCAATGCGAAAAGCGTGCTGGTCGTCAGCCCAGAAATCACCTCTGGCCACCTCAATTGGCGCGACCGTGACAGCCACTTTATCTTTGGCGATGTTGCCACCGCCGTGCTGGTAGAAGATGCGGCGATTGCACCTGCCGAGCATTGGGACATTCTCGGCACCAAGCTTAAGACGGTGTTCTCCAACAATATCCGCAACAATTTCGGCTTCCTCAACCGCGCGACACCGGAGACAGCAGACACCGCCGACAAGCTGTTCGTGCAAGAGGGGCGCAAGGTCTTCAAGGAAGTCGTGCCGATGGTGGCGCAGATGATCCTGGATGAGGCGGAGCGGCTTCAGATTGATCCCAAGACGCTGCGTCGAATGTGGCTGCACCAGGCGAACTCGGGCATGAACCGGCTAATCGCGCAAAAGGTGCTGGGCCACGAGGCGAGCGATGATGAGAGCCCGACGGTGCTCGACACCTATGGCAACACATCAAGCGCTGGCTCGATCATCGCTTTCCATTTGCACAGCGAGGATATGAAGGCCGATGACACCGGCCTCATCTGCAGCTTTGGCGCTGGTTATTCGGCCGGGACAGTGTTCGTGCGCAAGGCGGCCTGATCGCGCGCTTCTAAGAAGCTGTCCCAGGCGGCGATGATCCGCTTGGAACCCCACCAGATTGCTGAGACGGCGATCACGGAGACCAGCCCGTCAACCGCATAGTGGTAGGCGAGGTGAACGCTGCTGATCCAAGTGATCGCGAAGAACGCGGCGAAGAACATGCCCAGGCGCGGTGAAATCTGGCGCATGGCGATCCAAAAGAGAAATGCGATGGCGACATGCATCGACGGCATGGCGGTGATCCCGCTGCCCAGGCCATTGGCGTCGGTATGGAACCACTCGATCAGCATGTCTTGCACCTTGAGGGTCATAACCGGGATCTGCTCGTTTGCGGCGTTGAGATAGGCCATCTGGTCATCAAATCGGGTGTCGCCGAGCAATGGACCAACGAACACCGGACCGACTGAGGCGAGCCATGTCGCCATCGCGCCGCCGATCAAGGTCCAGCTGAGCACGTAAGATAGAAAGAAGCGCCGCTGAAGCCCGCTGTCGACCTTGGCAAAGGCAAAGTAGAGAACGCCGGGATAAAGCAGCAAAAACCACAACTGGTAGAGCAGGGCGAGGAATGCTGTGACTACCGGAAAGCCTAAAACCGGCTGGAGCACTTCCCACGCGTCATTACCGAAGAAGATCGCGCGGTCCCAATCGACGAAAGTGTCATCCCAAGTGTAATCGTTGAACAGCGGGATGGCGGCTTTCATCTTCGAAAAGAATGGCAGCAACACAATCGCGACGGCCAACATCGGCAAGCCAGCGAGAGCCACGCGCTTAAACGCTGGCGTTGAGTAACGATCCTTCAGAAAAGCGGCCGGGCTATCCGGCCGATGTTTGTACAGCTGACGTCCTGTATCAACCGCCGCGATAACGATCAGGACCATGCCAAACAGGCGCAAATTGACCCATATGCCGATAAAGCTTGGTGCGATTCCGCGCGCTGCGAGCAGTCCAATGCACAGCGCCATCAGCGCCAAGCCAATCACATAGATCGGCGTTTCGCTGCGCCAGCGCGGCAAAATGATGTCCCTCATCTCAGTCATGCCTGCGCGATTTACGGTAAATAGATCACTAAAGAGTGAATGAATGCGCGGTCTTAGCGGGCTTTTTTGAAGGGTCGGCCGTCCGCAGCGCTGCGATAAAGCTGGGTGCAGAAATCGCGGCATTGCTTGCGAGGGGGCAGCTCAGCTCCTAGATGGCTCGCATGGCCGGAGAAATACTCGATAACGAAGGACGCGGTGATGTCAGCTGGAGCTGGCCGCCGATCCACCCTGAAGGACGCAAATATGGCGTGATTGCCGTTGCGATCAGTCTCTTCTTCCTCAGCCCGTGGGTTGATTGGGAGATTATTGGCTGGCCATTATTGGCGTTGTCCGCCGGGGTATTTGCATTCTTCCGCGATCCAGAACGGGTCGTGCCGCAATCGGACAATTCGATTGTTGCGCCCGCCGACGGTCTCGTCTCGCTGATTACGCAGACTGAACCTCCGCACGAGCTGACCATTGATGATGGCTCGGGCACGCCGGGCCTGCCAGAAGGGCCAGTCACCCGGATTTCGATTTTCATGAGTGTGTTTGATGTTCACATCAATCGCGCGCCTATCGCTGGCGCTATTCGCCGCGTAATCTACATCCCTGGTAAGTTCGTGAACGCGGACCTCGATAAGGCCAGCGAAGAGAACGAGCGCCAGCATATTCTAGTCGATCGCGGCGACGGTGTGCAGATCGGCTTCACGCAAATTGCCGGCCTGGTCGCGCGACGGATTGTCCCATTCGTGAAGCCGGGTGACACTGTGGCCAAAGGGCAGCGTGTTGGCCTGATCCGGTTTGGCAGCCGGGTCGATGTCTATCTACCTGCGGGCACCGCGCCCAAGGTTTTGCTGGGTCAGAAAATCATCGCGGGTGAGACGATTTTGGCTGAGCTTGGCGAGCAGAAACTGCTCGAAGGCATCTCTCAGTGAGTGAACCCACAGGTCTATCTGGGCAGGGTGACAATCAGGCCGAGATAACCAAAGGCGCACCGCGCGTTGGCCCGAAGGCCGCTGAAGATGATGGCTTGCCCGGTGCGGTCGATCCCAAAGGTTTGTCGCTTAGGGCGATGCTGCCCAATGCGATCACGGCTGGCGCGCTCTGCGCAGGTCTGACCGGAATACGTTTTGCCATTACCGGAGAATGGGGTCTGGCGATCCTGGCTGTGGTTATTGCCGCCGTGCTCGACGGGGTCGACGGCCGCATTGCTCGACTGCTCAACGCTCAGTCCCGCTTTGGTGCGGAGCTCGACAGTCTGGCCAATTCGCTTTCATTTGGCATGGCGCCAGCGATCATTCTGTATCTATGGGTGCTGCAAGACTTGCCGCGTTTCGGCTGGTTTGCCTCGCTTGCCTTTGCCATCTGCTGCGCGGTGCGTCTGGCGCGCTTCAATGCGCAGATTGATGTCGATGATCAGCCGCACAAATCAGCGGGCTTTCTCACCGGAGTGCCAGCGCCGGTTGGGGCAGGGCTTGCGTTCCTGCCGTTCTATTTCTGGATTGAGACGGGCAATGATGCGTTTCGCGATCCATTGCTCATCGCAATATGGCTGACGGTTATCGCGTTTCTGCTGATTTCCAACATGGCGACGCTCAGCTGGGGGGCGCTGCGTCCGCGCCGGGCGATCAGGCTATCGGTGATTGTGATATCGGCGATGGCGTTTGCAGCGCTGCTGCTGGAGCCATGGTGGCTGCTGATCACGCTCAGCGTCGGCTATCTGGCGCTGATGCCGTACGGCCTGATCAAATACGGACGGATTAAGCGGCAGCGACGTCTTGCAGCGCAGACAGGCGGTTAGGTAAGCGGCGCGCAAATGGCCGAGTGGCTGACCCGCGATAGCTGGGGGTTGCTGGGCGTAAGCGAACTTCGGTAGCCTCTACATGAGGCACAAAGCCCGCATCGGCGAGGCTGCGTTCACGCTGAAGTCCGATAAAGGCGTTGCGCAGGCGCAGCCCGCTATCGGTAAGGCTCACAAAAGCGCTCAGGGTCGCTGCGGTAAACAGGCTGGCCAGCAAATAGAAAATCATGGAATTGCTCCTTCGCGCCTTCATTCGTTGGAACGCATGATCAGGTCACATGTCCTGTCGTTCCACGTTTGTTCTGAAGACCTTGTTCACTAGCTGTTCCATTGCGTCAAGCATTTTTGTTCCACTTGTGTTCCAAATGCGCTCTTTACACTAGATTTTGTGTGGGATGGACGCTAATGGCCCCTCCATCGCAGGAGCAGGCGAGGCGAATCGCTTCATCCTGATCCCGCGAAATTCACATGGAAGGCGCTTTACACCGGTGCCGCTGGAGGGCTCTCCACCAGCAGGTTCCTTGCCTTCCAGAGGACTAACCGGAAAGGAATTACCTATGGCGGCCACTACCGTCACGATGCAGCAATTGATTGAGGCCGGCGCACACTTCGGCCACCAGACCCACCGCTGGAACCCGCGGATGAAGCCGTATATCTTCGGCGCCCGCAACGGTGTTCACATCATTGACCTGTCGCAAACCGTGCCATTGTTCGCACGTGCGCTCGACTTTGTTGAGCAAACCACCCGCGCAGGCGGCAAGGTTCTGTTCGTCGGTACGAAGCGCCAAGCGCAAGAGCCGATCGCTGAGATCGCCCGCGCGTGCGGCCAGCACTTCGTAAACCACCGCTGGCTCGGCGGTATGCTGACCAACTGGAAAACCATCAGCGGTTCGATCAAGGAAATGAAGTCGCTTGAGGAAAAGCTTTCGGGCGACACCAGCGGTTTCACCAAGAAAGAAGTTCTGCAGCTGACGCGTAAGCGCGACAAGCTGGAACTGTCGCTTGGCGGTATCCGCGATATGGGCGGCATTCCGGACGTAATGTTCGTAATCGACGCCAACAAAGAAGAGCTGGCCATTAAAGAAGCCGCTGTTTTGGGCATCCCTGTGATCGCAGTGCTCGACACCAATGTCGATCCGTCCAACATCGCATTCCCTGTACCGGGCAATGACGATGCCACCCGCGCAGTGCGCCTGTATTGCCAAGCGATTGGCGATGCGGCTGTTGCTGGCCGCGGCGGCGCAGCTGCGGCGTCGGGCGCAGACATTGGCTCCATGGAGCAGCCACCTGCAGAAGCACCGGCAGCCTAATCACAGGCCGCCTCGCCAGCGCACCAACGCGCGCTGGCACACTCATTGATACACGCGCCGGGCATCCTGATTGGGGCCCGGCGACCAATTTATTTTTTGAAGGAATTCAGAAATGGCCGATTTCACCGTCGCTGACGTGAAGACACTGCGCGAAAAAACGGGCGCAGGCATGATGGACGCCAAAAAAGCCCTCGTTGAAGCGGGCGGCGATATTGAAGCAGCTGTTGACGCTCTGCGCGCTAAGGGCCTTGCAACCGCACAGAAGAAGTCCAGCCGCACCGCGGCAGAGGGCCTGGTCGGCGTCGCCGTATCGGGCACGTCGGGCGTTGCTGTTGAGGTGAACTCTGAGACGGACTTCGTTGCGAAGAACGACCAGTTCCAAGACTTCGTTCGCAAGACCACAGGCGTTGCTCTGACGCTGGGCAGCGACGATGTCGAAGCGCTGAAAGGCGCAGCTTACCCGGATGGCGGCACCGTCTCTGACAAGCTGACCGACAATGTTGCAACCATCGGTGAGAACCAGCAGGTTCGCCGGATGAAGAGCGTTTCTGTCGAGAAGGGCTCTGTCGTTGCGTATATGCACAACGCCGCAGCCGATAATCTCGGCAAGATCGGCGTTCTGGTTGCTCTGGAAAGCGAAGTGGGCGCAGACGTGCTTGAACCGCTTGGCAAGCAGCTGGCGATGCACATCGCCTCAATGTTCCCGCAGGCGCTCAACGCTGAAGGCCTCGATGCCGACGTGATCGCTCGTGAACGCGCAATCGCTCAGGAAAAAGCGGCCGAAAGCGGCAAGCCTGAGAACGTGCAGGAAAAGATGGTCGAAGGCGCGATCAAGAAGTTCGCTAAAGAAAACGCTCTGCTCAGCCAGATGTTCGTGATGGACAACAAGGCGACGGTTGAAGAAGTCGTTGCCCGCACCGGCAAGGAAGCTGGCTCTGAGATCGTCCTGAAGGACTACGTCCGCTTCCAACTCGGCGAAGGCATCGAGAAGGAAGAAGAAGACTTCGCAGCAGAAGTAGCTGCGACGCTTAAGGGCTAAGGCTCCCTGATGGTTGCCTAGCCACCCGCTCCCTCCGCCCTTCCACCCGGATCATACTCCGGTGTGAAAATTCGGGTGAAAATCCGGGTGGAAGGGCGGAGGGAGCGGGTGGCTAGGATAGCTAGACAAAAGAGGCCGTCGCAGCATCACGCTGCGGCGGCCTTTTTGTTGCAGCGGTAGGATTCAGTGATCGCGCGGCACTGAGTTCGATAGGTAGTTCCGGCTCGACAATGCCGGGCGCTTTAACCAGTGTCGCGGCGATGATCTCAAATTTGCAATCTCAGCCAATCACATGGCCCTGGCTCGCATGGACTTTTGCCGCGCTGGCGGGGTTTTTGGCGCCTGCCTGTTTTCTGCTGGTGACCGCAGGGTCGCCTGATGCGGTAGATATCGGCGCGGCAGCGGCTCCTTTGCTGGCGATAGGCCTGATGGGGGCGGGCATGATCGGCGCAGCGGCAGCCGGGCGGTTCTGGGTCGGCATTGTGCTGGCTGTTCTGGCGGGGTCTGGCCTTGCGATCTTGGCGCTTACACTGGGAATGCCGAGCCTGCCGCATCCCGCTTTCACCGCGCTCGCCTTCCTAGTTGCGGCCGTCAGCTTTGCGGCGCGCGGGGCTCTTTTTGCGCTATCGGGAGGGGCGAAGGGCTGGTGGATTGCCTTGGCTGTGGTCGCTGGCGAGGCGGCAATCATCCTCACCGCGTGGACACAGCCCGGCGCCTTGCCCGATTGGCTGCTCGTGCTGCTGCCCGCGCAATGGGCGACCATGGCCATCGAAGCCTCGCTAACGGGCGCGGGCGAGCACATTGCAATTGCTGCCTTGATCGCATTGGGCGGCACTGCAGCGGCGACAATGCTGGTGGCAAAGCTATGGCCGCGCCGCTGGACCTATACGGTGATGTTCACGACTTGGATCGCTCTGTCCGCGCTCGTTTGGCACAGCGGATATGCGGAGCAGGCGAGGGGCGGAAGCGCGCAGGCTGGGGCGTTTTGGGGCTAGGGCTTGGTCCATGAATTCAGGTAATTTGCGGTCGTTGGGCCTGTCATAGTTTCAATGGCGGAGCTTTTCGAGGTGTAGTTTGTGAATGGCAATTAACGACCCAAGACCTGACATTTACTCAGCTCTCTCAGGCGGTGGACCTCTGCGTTCGCTAGCAGAAGCATCGCAAGTGGCATTTGGATCATTCAATGAGCAACCCGTTTGCCCCGTATGGCAAGGCAGAATGGCATTCGAACCGGGAGCGTTTGCGTGGTAATGATAGCCTTCTTCGTCAGAAACATGCCCTCTACATTGGTCCAGATCTTCGGCTTCTTTTCCATCTTGTGAGAACTGGGAAAAAATTGCGTAGCCATCCATAGCCAATCCGATGCGGGTGGCATGCTCAGAGGTTTGGCCATACTCCAACAAGCAGTCCGTAACCGCGTGGATATGGTATCCCACATTAGGGTTTACGTGCCCCCCGCAATCATCGAACGGAGCCAGTGTGTGAGCAGCTAAGATTGCATCGGTTGGAGCAGGTGCGTCCAAACGTGCACCGTTGAAGCTGATGCCCACTCCGCTACGCGAAACGCGCGATGCGATGTTCTCGGCAGCAATGGGTTGTATCGGAATTACGTAAGTAAGAGTGGTGCCAGGCTCGACATAGTCTACTTCACATTCAACACAGTAATTTTTGAATTCTTCCGCCACATCAGGGCGCGCCGCGGCCTCGCATGAGAGTTTGCTGTCGGTAACACGAATTTCGCCAGTGGCGTTGTCGAAAAGAATGAAAGCCTCGTCATCGTAAAACTCTGGAAGTTTGGAGATGAATGCTCCGTCAGCGTCATAAACTTTACCTCCCTCAAGCCAGATTCCGCTCTTATCTGGGCCATCGGCGATGTTACGAGGACAAAACGGGCCGATCTTTTGTGCAGCAGGTGCCGGGCCAAACGTAACGGCTATGCACTGCGTTTCTGCGCCGCCAGATAGAGTGCAATCAACCAGCTTTGGTTCAGACACCATAGCCTCTTTTCGAAAATCGGAGTTGATTTGATCCAAAGTGAGCGGGGGCGCAGTTTCGTCAGGCGTTTCGGCTGATTGTGTACATCCTGCCAAAAGCAAAGCGGACAAAGAAGTAAGACACGATAGGACGGCGGGTCGATTCACGGCATTCTCCTTTGGAAAACATAGCTTCACCAAGAAAGCTGAGCCTGTCAAACTTTCGAAACCTAAAACGTCCGCTTCCACCCCCAATTCCAGACGTCCGCTTCAGCTTAAAAAAACCTCACTGCCTCGCTCCTCACCGCCCCGCAGCCCGCACCTCGATCAGCCAAATCTCCGGCTTCGTGAACAGGCGGATGGGCAGCAGGCTCGTCCCCAAACCTGCGCTGGTGATCAGCGTTTTGCCGTGCTGCTCCACCACGCCGCAGGCGTAGAGATCGCCGTAGTCTGACATGGTCGCGGGCGCGCCGCCCCAGGGGTAGGCGATCTGTCCGCAGTGGGTGTGCCCAGCTAGCACAAGGTCGAAATTCACAGGCACCTGAGGGAAGATGTCCGGACTGTGGGTGAGGGCGATGCGCGGGCCGGTCAGCGCCGCCATTCCCTCCAGAGCCAGCGGCAGGTTCGCTTTGCCGGTGAAGTCATCATCGACACCAGCGATAGCGAGCGGCCCGATTTGCGCCGCTTCATTGGCGAGCACGGTCATATTCTCAATTTTGGCAAGCTCGCGTTCAAGCCCGGGCCAATCGAACCAATGATCATGATTGCCCGGCACCAGAACGGTGCCTAGCGGAGCGCTTAGCTCTCCGAGTGGGGCGACGATTTCCTCGGCATTGTAGATATGCGTGGCGGTGCGTTTCTCGCTCACCAGATCGCCTGCTATTGCGACCAGATCCGGCTCCAGCGCGTTGATCTGGGCGACGATTTCGGAGAGGCGGCTGGGCGGCATATCTGGCCCGGCGACGTGAATATCGCTGATCAAGGCAATCGTGATCGGCGCCGCGCCCGGGGCCAGCTCGTCGCTTTCGACAACGTGGCGCTCAACAGTGGGCGCGCCCATCGTGTCGGACCATGCCTTTACGGCCAGTACCAATCCAATCACCAGGGCAAACAAGAACAATCGGCGGATCATTGGGGTCCCTTTGTCGGCCTGTCGCCAATCATCGAAACGCAGCATTCACAGCTTTTGCACGCTCATGCAAACCCCAAGGCGGCGCAATTACTGCTAATGCTCTTGGCATCATAGCGCCTGCCGGATAAGGGCGAGGGGCAAAGACACATTCTGCCAGAAAGCAAACCACCCATGGCCCTTCCCGAAATGAAACGCGTTCTCTTGAAGCTCTCAGGCGAGGTGTTGATGGGGGAGCAGGATTACGGGATTGATCCGGCATACGTGGCGCGGCTGGCCGAGGAAGTGAAGGCGGCCAAAGACACCGGGCTGGAGATTTGCCTGGTCATTGGCGGCGGCAATATCTTTCGCGGCGTTGCAGGCGCTGCGCGCGGGCTCGATCGGACCACCGGCGATTACATGGGTATGCTGGCCACCATCATGAATGCGCTGGCGATGCAAAACGCGCTGGAGCAGGCGGGCGTACCTACCCGGGTGCAATCGGCCATTCCGATGAGCACCGTGTGCGAGCCCTATATTCGCCGCCGGGCAGAGCGGCACCTGGAGAAGGGCCGGATCGTGATTTTCGCAGCCGGCACGGGCAATCCCTTCTTCACTACAGACACCGGCGCTGCCTTGCGCGCAGCAGAGATGAACTGCGATGCGCTAATGAAGGGCACCAGCGTCGACGGCGTGTATGACAGCGACCCGAAGACAAATCCCGATGCCGCGCGGTTTGATGCGATTTCCTATGACAAAGTGCTGTCTGACAATTTGAAGGTGATGGACGCAACCGCCGTTGCCCTTTGCCGCGAGAACAATATCCCGATAGTGGTGTTCTCAATCCGTGAAAAAGGAAACGTCGTGCGCGTGCTTGATGGCGGCGGCGTACAAACAATTGTGAAAGAGGAAGCCTGACCTATGGCTCAATATGACAAGGCCGATATCGAGCGCCGGATGAACGGCGCAGTGGAATCATTGAAGAGCGATCTGGGCGGTTTGCGCACGGGCCGGGCCAATGTCAGCCTGCTCGATCCGGTGGTTTGCGAAGTCTATGGCGCGATGATGCCGCTGGCCCAAGTGGCGACCGTTTCGTCGCCAGAGCCGCGCATGTTGAGCGTGCAGGTGTGGGACAAGTCAAACGTGAGCGCGGTTGAGAAGGGCATCACGAAGGCCAATCTTGGCCTCAACCCAATGACCGACGGCCAGACCGTGCGCCTGCCCATGCCGGACCTGACCGAGGAGCGCCGCAAGGAGCTTGCCAAGCTGGCTGGTCAGTATTCTGAGAATGCCAAGATCGCGATCCGCAATGTCCGCCGTGATGGGATGGAATCGCTCAAAGCTGATGAGAAGAGCAAAGACATCTCGGAAGACGAGCGCAAACGGCACGAAGAAGACGTGCAGAAGCTGACCGACAAATATGTCGCCGAAGCCGACGAAGCAGCGGCCAAGAAAGAACAGGAGATCCTGACCCAGTAAGGTCAGGCTTTGATGGGGAAGCAATCAGAGGCCAGTCGCGCCCGGCATGTCGCGATCATTATGGATGGCAATGGCCGCTGGGCGAAGAAGCGCGCCTTGCCGCGCGCCGTTGGCCATCAACGCGGTGTCGAGGCGGTGCGCGAGCTGGTGCGCAATGTTGGCGGGATGGGGCTTGATTGCCTCACGCTCTATGCGTTCTCATCAGAAAACTGGAAGCGATCCGAAGACGAAGTCGATGATCTGATGAACCTAATGCGCAAGTTCATCAAATCGGACTTGCCGGAATTTGTCGCCAATGACGTGCGGCTTAAAATCATTGGTGATTGGCAGGGTCTGGCGCCGGATATTGTCGCTATGCTCGAAGACGCTTTGGAGCAAACCTCTGGCGGGTCAAACACGCTGGCTGTCGCGCTCAATTATGGTTCGCAAAATGAGATTGCGCGCGCAGCGGCAAAGGCGGCCGCGATTGGTGATGTGACGCCAGAGGCGATTGCGGCGCATCTCGACACGGCGGATTTGCCTCCGCTCGATCTGCTGATCCGCACCAGCGGCGAGGTTCGCCTGTCGAACTTCCTGCTGTGGCAATCGGCCTATACCGAAATGCTGTTTGTCGATACGCTTTGGCCGGACTTCAAACCGGCGCATTTGCGAGAGGCGCTGGACAATTTCGCGCAGCGGGAGAGACGCTTTGGCGGACGCTGATGGCATGACTGGCGCAGAGGCGGGCAAGCCGACTTCCAAAAACGCAGACCTGCCGGTGCGGCTGGCCTCTGCCGTCGTAATGGTTGGCGTTTCCAGCATTGCCCTTTGGCTAGGCGGCTGGTTTTGGGTTGCGTTTGTCGTGCTGCTCGCGGGGCTCGTTCTGTGGGAATGGAACCTGCTGGCAAAGGCGTTTGCGAAATCGCCGCTGACCGAGGTGCTGTGGCTGTTCTTTGGCGCGATCTATGTCGGCGGCGCAGCACTGGCCATGGTCGAGGTGCGGCAAAGCTATGTGCCGTTCTTCATGCTCATCGGGTTCATCCTGCCGATTATCGCAGTGGATGTTGGCGCCTATTTCGCGGGCCGCGCGATTGGCGGGCCTAAGATCGCGCCTAAGATCAGCCCATCCAAGACCTGGGCCGGGCTAGGCGGCGGGATCGTCGCGGCCAGTGTGGTTGCAATTGCTGTGCAATATTTCTTCCCAGAGGCCGCCCATTTTGGCGCAGTTCCGCCGGAGGGCTTTGGCGCTGCGAACCTGATCGGACCCTTGGCAGCTGGCACGCTGATCGCGGTGCTGGCGCAGGCAGGCGATTTCTTTGAAAGCTGGATGAAGCGGCGCGCAGGCGCGAAGGATTCTGGCAAGCTGATCCCGGGCCATGGCGGTGTGTTTGACCGGCTTGATGGCTTCATCGCCGTCTTCTTTGTGCTCGCGCTTACGCGAATTTTCCTAGGGTAGCACCGATGACCCGCTCGATCACAATTCTTGGCGCAACAGGTTCGGTAGGAGCGTCAACGCTCGATCTGATCCGGCGCAACCGTGATGATTGGCAGGTTGAGGCGCTGACCGCGAATTGTTCAGCGGAGGAGCTTGCCAAGCTGGCGCGCGAGTTTGACGCGCGGATTGCGGTTGTCGGCGATGAGAGCTGCCTCAGCGATCTGCGCTCGGCGCTCGGCGATAGCGGGATCGAGGCGGCAGGCGGCGCTCAGGCGCTTTGCGATGCGGCGGCTCGCGGAGCCGATCTGACGGTGGCGGCGATTGTTGGCTGCGCTGGTCTGGCTCCAACGATGGCGGCGATAGAGCAGGGCGGCACAATCGCGCTGGCCAATAAGGAAGCGCTGGTTTCCGCTGGTGACGTCATGACGGCAGCGGTTGCGAAATATGGCGCGACCTTGCTGCCTGTCGACAGCGAGCACAATGCGATCTTCCAATGCCTCGCAGGCAATGACATCGCCGATGTTGCGCGGATCACTCTTACCGCCAGCGGCGGGCCGTTCCGCGAATGGACACAGGCTCAGCTGGATGCGGCAACGCCAGAGCAGGCGGTCGCGCACCCCAATTGGGATATGGGCGCGAAGATCAGCGTCGACAGCGCGACGATGATGAACAAAGGGCTGGAATTTATCGAGGCGCATCATCTGTTTCCCGTTGGGCTGAACCGCCTCGGGATCGTAGTGCACCCGCAGAGCGTTATTCACTCCATGGTGGAATACAAAGACCGCTCAACCCTGGCGCAGCTTGGGCCGTCCGACATGCGCGTACCGATCGCATCCTGCCTTGCGCATCCTGCGCGGATGGAGACGCCGATGGAGCCTCTCGATCTGCCCAGCATTGGCGAACTCACCTTCTTCGCTCCTGACGAGGCACGCTTTCCCGCGACACGCCTAGCGCGTGAGGCGATCCATGCTGGCGGCGGCGGACCGGCCACGCTCAACGCGGCGAACGAAGTCGCGGTTGCGGCGTTTCTAGACGGTCAGATTGGGTTCACCCGGATTGCCGTAGTGGTCGAGCATGTCTTAAATCGCTATAGCGTGGCTGCGCCGCAAGGATTGGATGATGTGCTAAGCATCGATGCCGAGGCCCGCGTGCGCGCCCGTGAATTGTTGGAAAGCTCTGAACTTGTTTGAATCGCCCCCTATCTGGATGTACGCCGCTGGCTTTATTTTGTTGCTGGGGCCGCTCGTCACCGTGCACGAGCTGGGGCACTATCTGGTGGGCCGCTGGTTCGGCGTGAAGGCAGAAGCATTCTCGGTTGGTTTCGGAAAAGAGCTGTTCGGCCGCACCGACAAGCACGGCACGCGGTGGAAGCTCTCCGCATTGCCATTGGGCGGCTATGTCCAGTTTAAGGGCGATATGGATCCAGCCAGCGTTCCCAATCCCGATGCTCCGGCAGAGCCGGGATGCTTTCAGAACGCGGCCCTATGGAAGCGCACCCTGATTGTCGCGGCTGGTCCGGTCACAAACCTCTTGGTGGCAATTGCAATCTTTGCTGCCTTCTTCACGATCTATGGCCAGCCCAAGATCGAAAGCGAAGTCGACACCCGTCAGATTGGCGAGTTTGCTGAAGAATCCGCCGCGCGCGATGCGGGGCTCGAGGTTGGCGATTTGATCGTTGCGATCGACGGCGATGCCATCGCAGATTTTGAGGAAATCCGCGAGAATATTGCGCTTTATCCGAACAAATCGATTGTCATCGGTGTGGAGCGCGATGGCGCTGAACTCGATATTCCGGTGACCATTGCCAGCGTTGAGCAGACCGACAACTTCGGCAACACGGGCACGATAGGCCTGATTGGGGTAGCCCCGGTTGAGGCGGAATATGTCTTCAAAGACGTAGGCATTCTCGAATCCATCCCGCTCGCGGCCAGCCAATGCTGGGAAATCACCAAAATGATGGTGACCGGGATAAAACAGATTTTGGTCGGCGATCGCTCGATCAAAGAGCTGGGCGGGCCTGTAAAGATTGCGAAATTCTCTGGCGAGCAATTGAGCCTTGGCCTCGTCGCATTCGTGAACTTCGCGGCTTTGATCTCGCTTAATTTAGCATTCATCAACTTCTTGCCAATCCCTGCACTCGACGGTGGCCATCTGGCATTTTATGCTGCGGAAGCGGTTCGTAAAAAGCCAGTGGGACCACGAGCGACCGAATATGCATATCGCACCGGAATAGGTTTGGTGTTGGTTTTCATGGTGGTCGTAACGGTGAATGACCTCGTTTCGCTGCCGGTCTTCGGATCATTATTTGGCAGTTAACCGGGGAAAGGGGTCCGGTGAACGGCAATTGGCGGGTCTCTCCGCTTGATTGCTCAGGCAGCATCGGGCACAGGCAAATCTGTGCTGTAACAGCCTATGATGGGATCATGCCCCGGGGCAGGCGTGCGTGATTAGATACGGGTTAGACGGGAACACTTACTCAATGAATCGATGCAGCGAGACAGACGCCGTGTCTGCTAAGTCAGCCGGGCGGCTCTCCATTGCACTTTTGTGCACCAGCGCTCTTGTCAGCCTTCCGCAGGCGGCCTTGGCGCAGGGTCAGGCAGAGCCCAGCGATGCCGCAACCGCGCAGCAGGCAGCGGAGCAAGCCGAGCAGGCTGCTGCTCCAGCGCCCGCGCCAGTAGCGGACACAATCCGTTCAATCAGCGTGGTTGGCTCTGAGCGGCTCGAGCCGACGACCATCCTCAGCTATATTCGCCTGCGTGTGGGTCAGACCTACAACACGGCGGGTGCCGATGCTGCGCTGAAGGATTTGGGCGCGACCGAGCTGTTTTCGAACTTCTCGATCCGCAATGATGGCGGCAATGTCATCATCAATGTGACTGAGAACCCGGTAATCAACCGCATTGTGCTGGAAGGCAACGAGCGGATCAAGAACGACAAGATCGTCCCTGAGATCAAGCTTGCGCCGCGGCAGATTTTCACGCGCTCAAAAGTGCGTGCGGACGTTGCTCGGATCATTGAGCTTTACAAACGCCAAGGCCGCTTTGCTGCCACGGTTGAGCCAAAGATGGTTCAGCTGCCGCAAAACCGCGTCGATATTGTGTTTGAGATCAGCGAGGGGCCAAAGTCTAAAGTTCGCCAGATCAACATCATCGGAAACGAAGAGTTCTCCGATGGCCAGCTGCGCAGCGAAATGGTGACTAAGCAGGCGCGCCTTACCAGCTTCTTCAGCTCCAACACGAGCTATGACCCTGACCGTCTGGCGTTTGACCAGCAGAAGCTTCGTCAGTTCTATCTGACTGAGGGCTACGCTGATTTCCGTGTTGTCTCGGCGGTTGCCGAGCTGACCCCGGACAAAGAAGACTTCATCATCACCTATGTGGTGGAAGAGGGTGAGCGCTACAAATTCGGCGATGTCGAGGTTGAAAGCCAGATACGCGATTTCGATGGTGATGCGCTTGCGGGCCGCCTGCCGATGCAGTCCGGCGATTGGTATGATGCGAAATCGGTAGAAGACACGGTTGAGCAATTGTCCGATCTGGCCGGAACCTTTGGCTACGCCTTTGCAGATGTTCAGCCGCGCTTCGACCGCGACAAAGACAATCTGACGATGAACATCAACTTCGTGCTGCGCCAGGCGCCGCGCGTTTATGTTGAGCGCGTGGACGTCAACGGCAATACGCTGACCCAGGATAAGGTCATCCGCCGTGAATTCCGGATTAGCGAAGGCGATGCGTTTAACTCGCTCGGTGTCCAACGCACCACCGCGCGGATCGCTTCGCTCGGCTACTTCCAAGAGAATTTTGAGGTCAATCAGGTCGAGGGCAGCCAGCCTGACCGGATTGTTCTGGAAGCAAACGTCCAAGAGCAGCCGACCGGAGAATTGCAATTCTCCGCTGGTTTCTCTTCGATTGAGAGCTTTATTCTTTCGGGTAGCATCCGTCAGCGGAACTTCCGCGGGCGTGGCCAGACTGTCGGTTTGAGCCTCAATTACTCGCGCTTCTCGCGTTCTGCGCAGCTTAGTTTTTCAGACCCATATGTGTTTGATCGCAATATCTCGGCCGGGATCGATATCTATCGCCGCGATTTCGAAAACCCGAGCTTCCTTCTCGATGATCGTGCGCCTTCGTTCGAGCAGGCGACGACAGGCTTTTCGGTCCGGGGCGGTGTTCCGCTCACAGAATTCCTGTCACTGATCGGCAGTTATACTCTCAACTATGATGACGTGAACCTGGGTGACCAGTTCTTCTCCGATCAAAATGGCGATGGCATCGCGACTTGCGATCCAAACCTTGCCGGACGCTTCCTCTGCGATGCTTTGGGTGAACGACTTAGCTCCATCCTCGGGGTAAGTTTGGCCTACAACACGCTAAACTCTCGGATACGTCCGTCACGCGGTGCGAGCATCGATTTCACCACGCAATTCGCCGGTCTTGGCGGAGATGTGAGATATCTTCGTCTTCGCGCCAAGGGCACGCAGTATTTTAACCTTGGCAGCGGCTTTATCTTCTCACTGAGCGCGGAAGGTGGGTCGATCATTCCTCTCCAGGATCGCGTTGGTGCGGGCGTTGATGACGTTTTGCTTACCGATCGTTTCTTCTTGGGCGAACCGCAAATTCGCGGCTTTGATATTCGCGGTGTTGGACCGCGCATCTTGCGCCGTCCGCTCGATACTGACGGCAACCCGATTCTCGACCGCGACCAGGCGCGCGATGATGCGCTTGGTGGCCGCAAGTTCTATCTGGGACGTGCTGAACTGGAAATTCCGCTCGGCACCGGTGCGCGCGAGCTTGGCCTCCGACCATCGATCTTTGCAGATGTCGGCGCATTGTGGGGGATCACCGATCCGCTCCTTGTTTCGTCACCGCAGTTGTTCCAAGAGGCCGATGGGACAGTAACTACCGAAGCTGTAACCGCCGATGGTGTTGCGAATTCGCTCATCCAAGCCGGCTTCCAAGAAGTTTTCTTGGGCGACTCCCCATCACCGCGTGTAACCGTCGGCATCGGCGTCAATTGGAATTCACCCTTTGGGCCATTCCGCATCGACTTTGCGCATGCATTGCGCAGTGTCGAAGGCGATGAGACCAAAACATTTTCATTCAACGTAGGAACTCAGTTCTAATGAAACTCTTTGCTAAGTCGCTCGCGATTGCGGGCCTCGCCCTATCGACAGCTGTTGCTGTGCCTGCCACCGCTCAGGTGCAGGGTAATGTCGCGACCGTTGACACCGCGCGTGTTGTTATCGGCACCACCGCGTTCCAAACCGCTTACCAGCAGATTTCGACGACGTATCAGTCGCAAATCGACACGCGCCGCGCGCGCAATCAAGAGCGTCAGACGCTGCTGCAGCAGCTTGATACGAACAACGACAACCAGCTGGACGAGGCAGAGCAGGCCGCCGCCGCAAACGCCACGCAAACCACGCGGATCCAGGCGATTGACCAGGAAATTCAAACGCTGACCGCGCAAATTGATGGCGCACGCGTTTATGCGGTTGAGCAAATTCTCATGCAATATTCCGCTTCACTGCAAGAAGTGGTGCAGGCGCAATCGATCCAAATGATCGTCTCGCCTGATGCGATTATCTATGCGCCGCCTCAGGCCGATATCAGCCAGCAAGTAACTGCTGCGCTCAATGCGAAGGTCCCAAGCGTCACCATCGTGCCGGCTCAAGGTTGGCAGCCAAACCGTAATTCGGTCGCTGTGTTCCAGCAGATCCAGCAAGTGCTGCTCCAGGCTCAGGCCATTCAGCAGGCGCAGGCCGCTCAGCAGCAACAGCCAGCAGCACAGGCCCCAGAGGGCCGCTAAGTCCAGCTGGGCAAAACAGCAGCAACAGATAACGTACGGGGGCAAGGCATGAGTGAGGGTTCGGAAGCACCGGCCAGCGCGGAACAGATCGTGGACTATGACATCCACAAGATCCTGAAAGCCCTGCCGCACCGTTATCCATTGCTGCTGGTTGACCGGGTTCGCACCATTGATCTGGGCGAGCGCATCCACGCGGTGAAAGCCGTGAGCATGAATGAGGAGTTCTTTCAGGGGCATTTCCCTGGCGCTCCGATCATGCCGGGTGTGTTGCAGATTGAAGCCTTGGCTCAAGCGGCGGCAATTCTGGGAATTGAGACGCTGGAACTTTCGGGCACTGGCAAGCTGGTGATCTTCATGGGGATCGAGAACGCAAAGTTCCGCGCCCCTGTGACGCCGGGGTGCTTGCTCGATCTCAATGTCGAATTCCTCCAGAAGCGCAGCCGGGTCTATAAGTTCAAAGGCAAGGCGAGCGTCGAGGGCAAAACCTCTTGCGAGGTTGAGTTCACCGCGATGATCGCTGACCCGCCAGCCTAACCCAATAGTGCTTGCATTTTTGGGGAAGACGGCTAAATGCGCCGCTTCTCAATTCAACAGCGCAGCCGGTCGGTACCGGCGAAAGCTACGAAGGATATACCGCCATGAAGGCCGATACACACCCAGATTACCACATGATCACGGTCAAGATGACCGATGGTACAGAGTTTCAGACACGCTCCACCTGGGGTAAAGAAGGCGACACTCTGGCGCTTGATATTGACCCTACCAGCCACCCGGCTTGGACTGGCGGCAAGCAGCAAATTCAAGAGGGCGGCCGTGTTGCTGCGTTCAACAAGCGCTTTGGCGGTCTTTCGCTTAAGAAATAAGCGCTTAGCGAAATTTGCGATGGCAACATCGTGCCAATGGGGCGGTCCTGTGGGGCCGCCCTTTTTGTTTGCCCGAAAGCAACTTCACGGCCGCCATTGCCAATCACCCGCCCGGCGCTAATCTCGGCGGGCATGAACGCTTGGGTTTTTCTTGGTATCGCCATTGTGCTGGAGGTGACCGGCACATTCCTGCTCAAGCTCTCCAATGGCTTTGAGAAATGGCAATGGGGCGTGCTCTCTATCCTTTGCTATTCGGCGTGTTTCTGGATGCTTGCGCCCGCGATGAAAGTGATCCCGGTGGGCATCGTCTATGCGATCTGGTCTGGTGTGGGGATTGTTGCGATCAGCATAATTGGCATTTTCGCCTTTGATGAACGGCTGAGCGCGCTGCAATTTGCCTTTATCGGTATGATCTTGATCGGGGCGGTTGGCCTCAATCTCACCGTTCAGCACTAAGGCGCTGCTGAGGCACGATTACAGCGGGTGCAGGCCGCGCAAAAATGCGGCCAAAGATTCGCGCAAACCCGGTCCAATTCGCGCGCCGCCAACGCGGCCCAAATAACGGAGCGAAATATTCTTGCGCAAATGCGATTTCCGCGCAGTTTTCGCTTCACACGGGTCTGTGTTTGTGCAACAGGCTCGCCCCGCACGCAAGCGGCCTTGACCAGGCCGTCAGCACGCGTAACACGCCCCCCTTGCGTAGGCTTGGCAGCGACTTAGGTTGCGTTGAGACGGGGCATATGGCGATCGTAGCTCAGTTGGTTAGAGCGCCGGTTTGTGGTACCGGAGGTCGGGGATTCGAGCTCCCTCGGTCGCCCCATTTTCCCCCTTCAATGCCCCTTTCGATGTGTGGTCATGCAGAGCGCACCGCCAATTGAACTGGGGCTTGATCGCTGATGACCGCATTCTGGACCGAACCGGACTTTGACGAACACGAACTCGTGCAGGTTGTGCACGAGCGTAAGAGTGGCTTGACCGCGATTATTGCCGTGCATTCGTCGCATCTCGGCCCTGGCGCAGGCGGCACGCGGTTCTGGCACTATCCCAATCCCAAAGACGGCCTGCGCGATGCGCTGCGCCTCAGCCGAGGCATGAGCTATAAGAACGCGATGGCGGGCCTGCCGATGGGCGGCGGTAAAGCGGTGATCCTGGCCAATGATGCGCGCACTAAGACGCCCGAAATGTTGGCCGCATTCGGCGATGCTGTTGAAGCACTTGGCGGCCGCTATGTCACAGCGGAAGACGTCGGCATCAGCGAAGCTGATATGGTCGCCGTGGCCAAACAAACCGCGCATGTTTCCGGTCTGCCGGTAGAAGGTGAGGGCAATGCTGGCGGCGATCCCGGTCCGTTCACCGCGATGGGTATTTATCACGGCATCAAAGCCGCCGTTCGCCACAAGCTAGGCAAAGACAGCGTCGATGGCGTGCATGTGGCCGTACAGGGCACGGGCAGCGTTGGCGCCGGTGTTGCGCGCTTGCTCGCCAAAGATGGCGCGAAATTGACCCTCGCAGACATTCACGCTGATCGCGCATCGGAATTGGCGCGCGAATTGGGCGGCGAAGCCGTTGGCGCGGACGCGATCATGAGCACATCCTGCGACGTGTTCAGCCCCAATGCGCTCGGCGCGATACTGGATGAAGAGGGCATTGCTCGCCTCGATACGCCAATCGTCGCTGGCGGCGCGAACAATCAGCTCGCCCGCGCAGAGCACGGCAAAGTGCTGGCGGAACGCGGAATTCTCTACGCGCCGGATTATGTCATCAATGCAGGCGGCATTATTTCGGTCGCGCTGGAATATCTCGCACGCCGCAATGGCACCCCGGGTGACATCAACGACGTTCGCAAGCGGATTGCGCAAATCCCTGAACGGCTTGAGGAAATCTGGCTCAAGAGCGAAGAAACCGGTGTCTCATCAGACGTAGTTGCCGACCGGATGGCGCAAGAGCTGATCGGCCGCGGCTAAGCCTTTGGGCTTGCTCAACCGGGCGTTTCTGACGCGCGGATTGCCGGTGTTTCATCAAGCTTACCGGGTGTTGATAATTTTGCGCCCTTGCCGCGCGGCGAGGGTACGCTAAATCAACGGCGAACAAGCAACGGTATTTATGCACGGCTACGCCAACCCAACCCGTTTTCTATCCCTTGCCCGCTGGCTTACGCCAGTGCTGCTGCTGAGCGGAATTGTGCTGTCTGCGGGCGCGGTCGCATGGGGGCTGTTTGTCGTTCCGCCTGATCGGCTGATGGGTGAGACGGTCCGCATTCTTTACATTCACGTGCCATCGGCATGGCTCGGCATGGGCGGTTGGACCGGCATTGCGCTGTCCAGCGCGGCGCTGCTGATTTGGAAGCATCCGCTCGCCGCGATTGGTGCGCGCGCGGTTGCCGTGCCGGGCATGGTGTTCACCGCGATTTGCCTTGCGACCGGATCCATCTGGGGACGGCCGACCTGGGGCTCTTGGTGGGTGTGGGATGGCCGGCTTACCAGCATGCTGGTGCTGCTTTTCCTTTATGCAGGCTACATCGCCTTGGCTCAGGCCAGCGCGCGCGATGGCGGGTCTAGCAAGATCCCTGCGATCTTCGGCATCGTCGGCGCGGTCAACATCCCGATCATCAATCGTTCGGTCGTGTGGTGGAATTCGCTGCATCAACCGCCCAGCATCACCGTTGGTAAGAGCGCTATTGCAGGTGAATTTCTGATCCCATTGCTGATTGCTGTGCTTGGTTTCTCGCTGCTGTTCGGCGGAATTGTGCTAATGCGGATGCGCGCGCTGATCGCGGAAATGCAGGTTGAGGCGCGCCTGCGCCGCCGCGCGCTTGAAGATGATGTGCCGGCTGCCGCAACTATGGGAACCAGCTGATGCGTGAAGCGCTCAACCAGTGGGACTACGTAATCGCGGCCTATGTGGTCGGCATTGGCGCCTTGATCGCAGTGACGATTTGGGCGTGGCAAAGCATGCGGCGGGCTGAACGCCGCCGGGATGAGGTGAAGCGGCGATGACAGAGACAAGCACCGGGCTACGCGCGAAGCATCAGCGGATGGTGTTGGTGGTGATCGCGATTGTCGCGGTTGTCGCGGCCGGCCTGCTGGCTGCCTATGCGCTGCGCAATCAAGCAAACTTCTTCTATCTGCCGGAGCAAATGAGCGCGAACCCGCCTGAGACTGGCAAAGCGGTGCGGCTGGGCGGTATGGTTCAGCCCGGCTCGCTGGAGACGCTGGATGATGGGATCACGGTCGCCTTTGTCGTTACCGGCAATGAAGCAGCGACTATCCCGGTGCGCTACAGCGGCATCTTGCCTGACCTATTCGTGGAGGGATCCGGCGTGGTTGCCGATGGCAGCCTGCAGGAAAACGGCACTTTCCTCGCCACCAACTTACTGGCGAAGCACGATGAGAATTACGTGCCGCGCGAGCTGGAAGGCTTGGAGCAGCATCAATCGCCTGAGCAATCCTACACCACCACGATGTACACGGATTAAGGCCGCCTGATGATTGCAGAGATTGGCCTTGCTGCCCTGTGGCTCGCCGCTGCGCTGGCCGCGCTGCAATTGTTCGCAGGCGTTTTGGCACTGCGCCAGGAACAGGGCGAAGACGGCGAACTGGCACGACTGATGCGCCCGGCGGCCATGGTTCAGGCGCTGCTCGCAACGCTCGCGTTCTTCATGCTCATGTGGTGCTTTGCGATCACCGATCTTTCGGTGAAGCTGGTTGCGGCGAATTCGCATTCGCTAAAACCAATGCTTTTCAAAGTGACCGGCACTTGGGGCAATCACGAGGGCTCTATGCTGCTGTGGGTGGCGGTGATGGCGCTGTCTGGCGGGTTGATCGGCTGGCTGGAAAAGCGCCTTCCCGTACGCACGATGCAGGCAACGCTGGCAACGCAGGGTTTTGTCGCGCTCGGCTTTTACGCTTTCCTCCTGCTCAGCTCGTATCCGTTTGAACGCCTGCCGATCCCCGCGCCAGAAGGGCAGGGCCTCAACCCGCTCCTGCAAGACATCGGCTTGGCGCTGCATCCGCCGACGCTTTACATTGGCTACGTCGGCCTGTCGGTTGCCTTCAGCTTTGCGATTGGCGCGCTGCTAACGCGCAATGTGACGCCCGAGTTTGCGCGCGTCATGCGGCCATGGGTGCTGGGCGCTTGGGTGTTCCTGACGCTGGGCATTACCGCTGGCAGCTATTGGGCTTATTACGAGCTTGGCTGGGGCGGTTGGTGGTTCTGGGACCCGGTTGAGAACGCTTCTTTGATGCCATGGCTTGCCGCGACCGCATTACTGCATTCGACCAGCGTCCTGGCTGCGCGCGATGCTTTGCGCACTTGGACAATTATGCTCGGCGTGGTTGCCTTCTCGATGAGCATGCTGGGCACGTTCCTAGTGCGCTCCGGCGTGTTGACCAGCGTCCATGCGTTCGCCGTCGATCCAGAACGGGGCAGCTTTATCCTGGTCCTGCTGGCGATCTATATCGGCGGTAGCCTCGCGATTTTCGCTTTGCGCGCTGGTACGGTGGCAGAGGGTAAGCGCTTTGCCATGAGCAGCCGTGAGGGCGCGCTGGTGTTCAACAATGTGATGCTGTCCGCAATTCTCGGCATTGTGCTGCTTGGCACGCTCTATCCGCTGCTGACGGAGGCGTTTGATATTCGGGTGTCGGTTGGCCCGCCGTACTTCAATCCGGTCAGCGCGATTTTCGCTGTGCCAATGTTCCTGGTGATGGCTGCTGGCCCATTGATGCGTTGGCGTGAGGATAAGCCTGCGCGCATTCAACTGGAGCTGGCGATTGTCGGCGCGATCATTCTTGGCGTGCTAGTGCTCGTCGCGGTGCTGGGCGATTATTCTGTCTTGGCAATCATTGGCCTCGCATTGTCGGCCGGCCTTGCGATCGCATCTTTCATGCCCTTGCGCAGCCGCAAATTGTCGCGCGTGCCGCTGGCGACATGGGGCATGGTGTTGGCGCATTTCGGGGTAGCAGTGTCGCTGTTCGGCATGGCTAGCGAGAGCGCCTTTACGACAGAGCGATTGTCGGCGGTGACTGCGGGCGAAAGCCAGCAGGTTGCGGGATGGAACGTAACCTTGGAAAGCGTCGATCCGATTGCTGGCCCGAACTGGACCGCGATGGAGGCCCGAGTGCTTGTCCAGCGCGGCGGAGGCGAGGCCGACGTGATGATCCCGCAGGCACGCAATTTCTGGGCGCCCGCGCAGGCCACCAGCGAGAGCGCTTTGCTCACCCGCTGGGACGGACAGCTGTATGCGGTGATTGGCGATTCTGCCGGGGTTGATGCCAATGGCAATCAGCGCTGGCAGCTGCGGATCTGGTGGAAGCCGTTTGTCACCTTCATCTGGTATGGCGGTCTGCTGATTGCGTTCGGCGGCGCGCTGGCGATTATTGGACGGGTTAGCGCAGATTTGAAACGCCGCCGTGCGGTGCTGCGCGGAACCGAAAAACGCGCTGAAGTCGCAGCATTGAAGCACGGTGAGCTGGGCGAACCAGCGCTCGCCAAGGACGCGCAGGGCAAAGCGCAAGGGGAGCCTGCGTGATGCGCTGGACCATATGGATACCTCTGGGCCTGTTCGTCTTCTTTCTGGGAGTGGCGGGATATCAACTTACCCAGCCGAAGGATGATCAAATCCCCTCGGCCATGGTTGAGAAGGCCCTGCCTGAGTTTGAACTGCCCGCAGCGGTAGAGACCATGCCTGGCGCATCGCGCGCGGATTTTATCGGCGGTAAGCCAAAGCTGCTCAACATCTGGGCGAGCTGGTGCCTGCCCTGCATCGCCGAGGCAAAGCAGCTGGAAGTGCTGGAAGGGCAGGGCGTTGAGATCATCGGCGTCGCGATCCGCGACAAGCCGGAGGACGTGGCAAATTTTCTAGAGCGCTACGGCAATCCTTACACCCGCATTGGCAAGGACGATATCTCTTCACTGATGCTGGAAATTGGCGCGTCAGGCGTGCCGGAAACCTATGTGATCGATGCCGAGGGCGTGATCCGTTATCAGCATATTGGCGATATCCGGCTGGAGCATATCCCGCTCCTACTCGAAGAGCTCAAGAAGGCGGAAACGTGAGGGCGCTTAACACCGCTCTGCTTGCCGCCGTCCTAGCGCCTTTGGTGATGCTCAGTGTGCCGCTGACCGCGCAAGATTCGCTGCCGCCGGCACCCTATGCCTATACGCAGTTAGAAGACCCGGCGCTGGAGGCGCAGGCCGTAGAGCTGATGGCGACGCTGCGCTGCCTTACGTGTCAGAGCCAGAACATCCATGACAGCGACGCGCCGATGGCCGGTGATATGCGTCATCAGGT
Organism: Erythrobacter sp. S249; assembly: GCF_057364975.1. NCBI lineage: Bacteria > Pseudomonadati > Pseudomonadota > Alphaproteobacteria > Sphingomonadales > Erythrobacteraceae > Erythrobacter > Erythrobacter sp. S249. The sequence continues at coordinate 2,919,781 of NZ_CP200287.1, forward strand.
CCGCTCGCGCCTGGCCGCTGGGGAGGAGCCAGAGGCGATCCGCCAATGGCTGATCGTGCGTTATGGCGATTATGTCAGTTATCAGCCGGAGGTCAGCTCCACGACTTGGCCGCTGTTCATCGTGCCAGCGATTATCTTTGGCTTCGGTTTCCTGCTGTTGTTCCGCCGTCTGGGGCGCAAACGCTCCGATGGGGACGATGCGGATTGCGCGCACACCTCTGAGGAAAGCGCATAATGGGCTGGATCGCCGTCTCACTCCTGGCGCTTGCCGCGTTTGGCTTTGCCGCATTCGTGCTGCGCCTGCCGAAATCGAGCTGGACGCTGTTCGGCGCGGTCTTGGTGTTCGGTCTCACCGGCTATGCTTGGCAGGGCAGCGCCAGCCAGCCCGGCAGCCCGAAGGCCGCGATGGTGCAGGAGCCGCGCTCTGGCGAACAAATGGTCGAGGCGCGCCGCGCCCTGTTTGACGCGGGCGTACCTAAACCAAACTATCTCACAGTATCCGATGGCTTTGCCCGGCGTGGCCGCTTCTCTGATGCGGCTGGTTTGCTGCGCGGCGGCCTTGCAGACAATCCGGGGCACGCAGAGGGCTGGTTGGCGCTTGGCATGGCTCTGGTCGAGCATGCCGATGGCAGCGTCACACCGGCAGCGCACAATGCCTTTGACCGGGCGAGCAAGGCTGATCCGGCCAATCCGGGGGCGGGTTTCTTCCTCGGTGCGGCCTATTTCCGCAACCGCCAAGTGCGCGAGGCGCGCGCCGTTTGGGCCGAACTGTTGGAGCGGACACCAGAGGATGCACCGTGGCATGCAGAGCTCACCCAGCGGCTCGAGGCCATTGATGCCATGCTCTCTGGCGCTCCCAATCCGGCGGCCCAATAAGACGCGCATTCACCGCCTGAGTTGCAGGGCCGCCAAGGCGGTGCTAAGCGCGCGCACCTCACATGGTTCGTGAGGGGCAGAGTCGCTAAATCGGGCGGCTTTTTTACGAGGGCAGTATCGATAGGGCCGCGGCTCTACTTCGGGAAATCCATTACGCATGAGCGATACAGCAGCGCCAGCACACCAACCGCCACAAGGCGGCAAGGGCCATAGTGCGTCTAAAAAGGCGCTCGCGGTTGGCGCGATCGGTATTGTCTTTGGCGATATTGGCACCAGCCCGCTCTATGCATTTCGCGAGACATTTGTTGGCCCGCACCCACTTGCGGTTGATAACGCGCATGTTCTGGGCGTCATCAGCCTGATCTTCTGGTCGATGACGCTGGTCGTCTCGATCCAATATGTCACGATCCTGATGCGCGCCGATAACAAGGGGCAGGGCGGTTCGCTCGCTCTGGTTGCGCTGATCTCCAGCCAGCTCAGCAAATCCAAATATGGCTGGGTTGCGCTGTTGCTGGGCGTGTTTGCGACCTCGCTATTCTACGGCGACAGCATGATTACGCCCGCAATTTCGGTCCTGTCTGCGGTTGAGGGTCTGACGGTGGTGGACCCCGGATTGCAGCGTTTCGTTATTCCGATTGCGCTCGGGCTGCTCGTATTCCTGTTCATGCTGCAAAAGCGCGGCACGGCGAAGGTCGGGGCGCTGTTTGCCCCGGTCATGATCGTATATTTCACGGTCATCGCCAGCATGGGCGCATGGCAGATATTCAACACGCCAGAGATCCTGTGGGCGCTCAACCCGTATCACGCGGTGAATTTCTTTGTCCTCGATGGCTGGCTGGCGTTTCTGGCGCTCGGCTCAGTCGTTCTGGCAGTGACCGGCTCAGAGGCGCTCTATTCCGATATGGGGCACTTTGGCCGCGGCCCGATGCGGCTCTCGTGGTTCGGCTTTGTGATGCCCTGCCTGCTGCTCAACTACTTTGGGCAAGGCGCGATGATCATCGGCTTGCCACCGGAACAAGCCGCCGAGGCCATCCAGAGCCCGTTCTTCTTCCTCGCCAGCGAGGAATGGCGCCTCCCGCTGGTGTTCCTGGCGACAGTCGCAACCTTTATCGCCAGCCAAGCCGTGATCTCTGGCGCGTTCTCGATCACCCATCAGGCCATCCAAATGGGCTATATCCCGCGCCTGTCGATCCGCCACACCAGCGAGACCGAAGGCGGCCAGATTTATATTCCGGTGGTGAACTGGGCGCTGATGGTGGCGGTGATCATTTTGGTGCTGACGTTCCAGAACTCCTCCAACCTCGCAAGCGCCTATGGCATCGCGGTGACCGGCGCGGTCACGATCGACACGCTGCTGATGGCGGTGCTGCTCGTGGGCGTGTGGAAATGGAAATGGTGGTACGCCGCGCCTGTCGTGATCCTGTTCCTGATCGTCGATGGCGCGTACTTCGCCGCGAACCTTACGAAGGTGCCGGACGGCGGCTGGTTCCCGCTGATGGTCGGCTTCATCGCCTTCCTGCTGCTCACCACATGGGCACGCGGCCGCAAGCTGATGCGCGACCGGATGAGCGAGGTTGCTCTGCCGATGGAGATCTTCGCCAAGTCCGCCAAGAATTCCGCCACTCGCGTGCCAGGCACGGCGATCTTTATGGCTTCCAGCACCGCTGGCGTGCCCTCGGCGCTGCTGCACAATATCAAGCACAACAAGGTGCTGCACGAACGCGTGGTGATCCTGACGGTCGATATTCAGGACGTGCCCTATGTCGATCCGAGCAGCCGCTGCGAATACACGGATATGGGCGACGGGTTCTACCGCGCGGTGCTGCGCTATGGCTTTATGGAAGAGACGAACGTTCCGTTGGGCCTGAAACAGATGGAGCAGTGCGGCGGCGAGTTCGATATGATGCACACCAGCTTCTTCCTCTCGCGCCAAACCCTGCTGCCGAGCGACAAGCCGGGCATGCCGATCTGGCGTGAGAAGATCTTTGCGTGGATGCTGAGAAATGCAGCGACGGCGATGGAGTTCTTCCGACTGCCGACCAACCGCGTGGTGGAACTAGGCAGCCAGGTGGAGATTTAGGCTTATTCGTTAGCCTTTGTCTTCGAGAGCTACATCCAGTCCATGCTCAAGCAAGAGTTCGGCATATTCGTTAAGCTTATAGATGGTGCCACCCGACATGGGATCTCCAATTCTGCCGCCATCTATTCCTGCGACTGCTAGCAATCCGGCTCCAAAGAGTGCGTCAGCAATTGGATATTTTTCTCCTTGGGTGCCGGGTCTGAATTCGACGAGGAATTTGAGATCGGTCCAATAGCAACGGTTTACGATAGCGACCAAGCGCATCGCTTGGTCATATGTTAGGTTGCCCTCAACATGTGCAGCCATCAATCGGCCAACTACGCCAGGTTTATGAACGTCATCGGTCCGATCAAGAATAACCAGTATTGCTTCGCCAAACTCCTCTGTTTTGCCTTCCGACTTGAGACCTTCAAGAAAGCGTTGACGGGCTTCCTGCGCACAATCTGAAAATTCCAAGAGAAACCGGGCTATTTTTCGAATGAAGAGTTCGTCTCGTATGTGCGTCCCTGCCCGAATGAGTCCTGTGCCTATTCCTACAATTGGGACGCCATCAAGAGCTCCAGAGTTAATCGCAGCGTCGAGACCAGCATCGGCCACCGTAGCCATTGCGTCCGTAATCTCACTTGATGCTATACTTCTCGTTAAAGCACCCCCGAGCGAATCACGACTTTCATTCGGATTGACTGACATCGAGTCTACTTTCTTTCTTGTTTGATGTTCCCAGATCAATCGCTGGTTCGGAGGTAAAGGGTCGCTAGCAATAACCTAGTTTTGCGATAAGCGAACCACAGCTGTCGACCGTAACAAGATGTTACACGGCCATAGGTTGAACGAATCTAGGTAAGGGTCGATGGCCGCAGTCATCAACGAAAGAGAACGCAAATGACTGCACATCGCATTTTCGCATCAGGGTCGCGCGAGGCCAAATATGGCCATGGTCGCTATCTGAATGTCATCACCACAACCCGCTCAACCGACAATCAAGAACAGGTTGTGCGCGATGTCTTGCAGGAGCGGGCTCGCCGCGCGCTTTATGCCAATTGTGACCGCGCGCCGCTTGGCTGGGAAGACTGCGCCGCTTAAGGCGTTTCGTCCTTCGCCTCGGCCTTGTCTTCCTCACCCAGGTCCAGCCCATGCTTTAGCAGCATCGGGATATTGGCAAAGGTGAACAGGAAGGTGAGCGGCAGGAACACCCACAGCTTCGCCCACAGCCAGCCTTCAAAGGTCATGTAGGCGCGCAGGCCCTCGTTGAGCGCAGCCAGCACGAGGAAGAACACGCCCCAATTGCGCGACAGCTTAAGCCAGCCTTCGTCTGTCAGGCCTTCAAACGCGGCTTCCAGCAGGATTTTGAGCAGAGCCTTGCCCATCTTCCACCCGACCAGCAGGGCCACTCCAAAGAAGCCGTAGATAATGGTGGGCTTAAGCTGCACGAACACCGGATCGCCGAGGAAGATCGTCAGTCCGCCAAACCCTACGATGAGGGCGGTGGAGAACCACAGCATTGGCGAGATCTTGCCGAGGCGCCATTTCGACACCGCCAACGCGATAAGAGCCGCAACCATGAAGGCGCCGGTGCCGCGAATAATCGCGGACAGCTCGCTGATCGGCTCAGGCTCATCCGGCGCATAGAATTTGTAGACGCTGAGGAAGACCAGCAGCGGCCCATAATCAACCAGGACATTGAGCCAGCCTGAGCCTGCCTTTTTTGCAGGTGGGTCGGCAGTTTCAGTGTCTGACATTACGCCACTCCTGCAATAACTTTGGCGACCAGATCGGGGTCGAACGGTCGCAGATCATCCATCGTCTCGCCAACGCCAATCGCGTGGATCGGCAGGCCATATTGCTCCGCCGCCGCCACCAGCACCCCGCCGCGCGCGGTGCCATCCAGCTTGGTCATGATCAGGCCCGTGACGCCCGCGACCTCTTTAAACACATCAATCTGAGACAAAGCGTTTTGCCCATTGGTCGCATCCAGAACCAGCACAACGTCATGCGGTGCCTCTGGATTGAGACGGCCTAAGACGCGGCGAATTTTCTCCAGCTCGTCCATCAACTCGCGCTTGTTTTGCAGCCGTCCAGCGGTGTCCACGATCAGCGCATCAATGCCGGTGTCCGTCGCCTCTTTCACTGCATCGAACACGATGGAGGCTGGATCGCCGCCCTCTGGCCCGCGAACGATGGGGACGCCAACACGCTCTGCCCAAGTGGCGAGCTGGCCAATGGCGGCGGCGCGGAAGGTGTCCCCGGCGGCCAGCATCACGCCATAATCATCCTCTTGGAAGAGGTGCGCGAGCTTTGCGATTGTGGTTGTCTTGCCAGAGCCGTTGACTCCGATCACCAGGATCACTTGCGGGCGGGGAAAGGCGACCACGTCGAGCGGTTTCGCCACGGGGCGCAGGATCTCTGCGATTTCCTCAGCGACGGCCTCTTTCAATTCCTGCTCAGTGATCTCCAGGCCAAAACGCTTCTCAGACAGTTTGGCACGGATACGCCCGGCGGCCGACGGGCCAAGGTCTGAGATGATCAGCGCGTCTTCCACCTCGTCCAAGGTGGCATCATCGAGCTTCGCCGTGCCGACCACGCCAGTGAGATTGGTGGACAGCCGCTCAGAGGTCTTGCGAAAGCCCCCAAACAGCCGGTCACTCCAGCTAGAGCCCGCATTCTCGGGATCGCTCATTGCAGCAGGCCTTTCTCATGGGCATTCGGTGTGACGGTCAAAATCGTGCCGCGCTGTGTGCCGCTGGGCAGTGCGACGCGGGCATAGCTCTCGCTGTAGCCGCTGTTGTCGCCCTCGGCGAGGACCCGAAGAGGTTCGCCCACAAGGCTATCGAGCCAGTTGGTGCGCATTTCAGCGGCTAGAGCGCGCAGTTCAGCGGCGCGCTCCTTGATGAGCGCGCGGTCATGTTGGGGCATGCGGGCCGCTGGCGTTCCTTCGCGCGGGGAGAAGGGGAAGATATGGCCGTGGACGATGTCCAGCTCGCGAATGATTGAGAGGTTAGCCTGATGGTGCTCAGCGGTTTCGGTTGGGAAACCTGCGATCAGATCTGCGCCAATGGCGATGTCGGGGCGGCGTGCTTTGAGCCGCTGCACGAGATCCATTGCATCGCCGCGCAGGTGCCGCCGCTTCATCCGTTTCAGGATCAGGTCGTGGCCATGCTGCAGCGATAGGTGCAGATGCGGCATAAGGCGCGGCTCGCTGGCGAAGAGCTCAAACAGAGCCTCATCAATCTCAATGCCATCGAGCGATGACATGCGCAGGCGAGCGAGCTGCGGGAAGCGATCAAGGATCGCGCCAACCAGCGCACCCAGCGGCGGGGCATCCGGTAAATCGTGTCCCCAGCTGGTCACATCGACCCCGGTCAGAACAACTTCGCGCGCGCCAAGCTCCAGATGCTGCTCCACCTCGCGCAGCACCTCGGCAATGGTCATGGAACGGCTGGCGCCGCGCCCCTGCGGGATGATGCAGAAAGTGCAGGCGTGATCGCAGCCATTCTGGACCGCAATAAAGGCGCGGGTCTTGGTCGGGGCAAGCGGCGCGTGATCGCTGGGCAGGTTCCAGGCGCGCGGATCAAGCTTTGACTGGTTGGAGATAAGCCCGTCGATCTCAGGCATATCGGCGAGTTGTTCACGCTCGATATCGGCAGCGCATCCGGTCACAATCAAGCGCGCATCGGGCCGCGCACGGCGAGCCTTGCGGATGGCCTGGCGCGTCTGGCGCACCGCCTCATTGGTCACCGCGCAGCTGTTGACGACGACGACATCCTCGCCGTCTGGCAGCATCGCGCGCAGCTTCTCGCTTTCGGCAATATTGAGGCGGCAGCCCAGGGAGATCACGTCAGGCTGATTGGCGAGGGGGGCGCTCATGCGAAATCATCCCACTCGAATGTGCCGCGGAAGGCTTCGGTCGCTGGGCCTGACATTAAGATGGTATCATCGCTGCGCCATTCAATCCGCAGATCGCCGCCCGGTAATGACACCATGACGTCACGTCCGGTGATCCCGCGCCGCGCCGCTGCAACCGCTGTAGCGCAGGCCCCGGTGCCGCATGCGCGGGTAATGCCCGCGCCGCGCTCCCACACATGCAGGCGCAGATGATCCGGTGCGATCAGGCTCGCGACATTGACGTTCACGCGCTCGGGGAACACCGCATCGTGCTCTATGATGGGGCCGTAGGTCTCCAGGTCGACCGCATCGGCATCATCCACGAAGAACACCGCATGCGGATTGCCGACATTGACGGCGGCAGGGTTTTCCAGCACTCCCTCGTCCATTGGCCAGCCAAGCGGCATTGCGAGGGTGTCCATCGGATAGTCGAGCGGGATCGCGTCCCAATCGAAGCGGGGCACGCCCATATCGACGCTGGCGCCGCCTTCGCTTGGGTGCAGCGATAGAGTGCCGCCAGCGGTCTCTACTCTGGCGGGCTCGCCATGCAGGATCGCCACTGCGCGGCTGGCATTGCCGCATGCGCCCACTTCACCGCCATCGCTGTTGAAGAAACGCATTTTGAAATCGTGCAAAGTGCTTGGCTCCAGCAGTACAAGCTGATCGCAGCCAATGCCCGTGCGCCGATCCGCAATCGCCTTCGCGAGCGCATTCGTAACGCTTGGCAATTGGGTTTCGCGGGCGTCGAGCACCACGAAGTCATTGCCGAGGCCGTGCATCTTGATGAAGGGAGTGCGCATGATCTGGAGCGCATTTATGCACGCACAGGCGCTACGTCCAGTTTTGCGTCAGTGTTTGTCTGTGCGCAGGCGATGCTGGCGCCTCAGGAGTGCGGCCTTATTCGGCAACGCGCCTGAGGTTCTCGGGATCGACTGTGCTTTCGGTGGCGCTGTCCTGCGATGCAGGAGCTGCGTCTGGTTGCTCGACCAAGCGTCCCGCGGCTTTCAAGCGCAGGCGTACCTCTTCGGCGGTTTCTGGGCGGCCATAGAGATAGCCTTGGCCTTTCAGGCGGCCCATCGTTTTGAGCAGGTCGAGGATGTTCTCATCTTCGATGCCCTCGGCAGTGATCGGCATGTCCAGACCATTGCCGAGCGAGACAATCGCATCAACGATCTTGGAACTCGCATCGGGATTGCGCAGCTCGCTGATGAAGCTGCGATCGATCTTGAGCCGGTCAAACGGCAGCGAGCGCAGCTGTTCAAGGCTGGAATAGCCCGTGCCAAAGTCGTCGAGGCTGACCTTGACGCCTTGGTTGCGCAGGCTGGCAATCATAGAACGGACCATGCCGACATTGTCGTGCAAGCAGCTCTCGGTGATTTCAATCTCAAGCCGGTGCGCTGGGAAATTGTGCTCGACCAGCAGCTTCAGAAGTTTTTGCGCAAACCATGGATCGCGCATTTGGATTGGCGAGATGTTCACTGACAGGGTCAGATCTGGGTCCCAATCGCGGGCATCGGCAAAGGCCTCAACCATCAGCTTCTCGGACAAGTCGCCGATCACCCCAATGTCTTCGGCAATCGGAATAAAGATGTCCGGGCTGACGAGGCCCAGCTGAGGCGACTGCCAACGGGCCAGCATTTCGAAGCCGACCAGATCGCCGCTTTCCAGGTCAATTTGCTGCTCATAGAATGGCACAAACTCACCAACCGCAAGGCCGCGGCGAATGCCCGTTTCGAGTTCGTTGCGGAAACGCAGCTCATTTTCCATCGTTGGCTCAAACCAATAATAGCGGTTCTTGCCTTGGTTCTTGGCGTGATACATCGCGATATCGGCGTGATGCATCAGAGTTTGCGCGTCGCTTACCAGCGGGTTGAAACCTTGTTCGTCATGGTCGGTGGCAATGCCAATCGACATGGTTAGCTCAACCGCCATGTCATCGACTTGATACATGGCTGTTGCGGTTTCAAACAGGCGGATCACCTGCTCATCAATGCGTTCCGGGTGCTTGCCATCATAGGGCATGACGAAGGCGAATTCGTCGCCGCCAAGGCGCGCCAGCAGAGCGTCTTTGGGAAGTTTTTCTTTGAGCCGCGAAGCCAGTTCGATCAGCAATTTGTCGCCGATCGCATGGCCGTTCATGTCATTAACCTGCTTAAAGTTGTCGAGGTCAATCATGACGTAGGCCAGAGCCTGGCCATGCCGGTTTGGCCCGTTGCGCAGTTCTTCGGTTGCTTTCGCCATGGAACGGCGGTTGAGGCAGCCGGTGAGGGGATCAATTTCGGACAGCTTGCGGGCCTGCTCTTCGGCGGCACGGCGCTGTTGGATTTCAGAATGGAGTTCGCGGTAACGGCGCCAGCCAAAGATGATCAGCGCAATGTTCAGCAGCATGGCGTTGACGAGCAAAGGATCGGGGCCCTTGCCTTCGCCAAACGTCGCCTCGGCGATGTCGCCCATTACAGAGCCGCCGATACCAACAAAAATAATGATCGCAGCGGTGGCAATTCCCAGCGCCACAATGTCGCGCTCGGCCGTTCCTACCCGTTGCTCAGTTTTTTCTTCAGCCATAATCGGCTGTGCCCCCAGCGATTTCAGTCTCGGTCGTAATGAGGGCACATATTAAATATCCGGTTAAGACGAGCGCGCGGCCAATTTGGCGCTTGGCGCGGCGCGTCTCTATTGGCAGAACGTTAGCCGTCTGACAGCGCTAAACTGTGGAGCGACCCTGTGCCCAATTACTGGCTGATAAAATCCGAACCTTTCAAATACGGCTGGGATGATCTGATCGCAGAGAAAGAGGGCGTTTGGGACGGGGTGCGCAATCACCTGGCGAAGAATAATCTCAAGGCGATGGAGGTCGGCGATGACTGCTTCTTCTACCATTCACGAGAAGGGCTGGAGATTGTCGGCATTTGCACCGTCAGCGTGGCCGATATTCTCGATCCCACAGACGAGACCGGCAAATGGGCGGCGGTAAAAGTGAAGCCGAAGCGCAAGTTTGAAAACCCGGTGTCACTCAAGCAGATCAAGGCCGAGCCCAAGCTCGCCGAATGTCAGCTGGTGAAGCTGTCCCGATTGTCTGTCGCGCAGATCACGCCGGAAGAATGGCAGATCATTTGCGATATGGCCGAGGGATAGACGCTATCCCTTTGCGGCTGCATTCGCGCGCAGTCCGCTGATGCTCGCTCCGCTCGCGGCGAGTTGTTCAATATCAATCGACATGTGGATGAGGCGCAGGCCGCTCTTCTCGCGCGCTTCTGTCAGAGCAGACTTGAACTCTTCCGTTGTGCTTACGTGGGCGCTCCACGCGCCAAAGGCTGCGCCGAAGGCTGCAAAGTCTGGGTTGGCGAGTTTGGTGGCTGAAACGCGGCTGGGGTATTCGCGCTCTTGGTGCATTCGAATGGTGCCATAGGCGCTGTTGTCGACCACCAGGACGGTGAGGTTTGCGCCGTGCTGAGCTGCGGTTGCGAGCTCTTGGCCGTTCATCAGGAAATCGCCATCACCAGCAACGGTGACCACTTGCCGGTCCATATGCCGCAGGGCCGCAGCGATCCCGGCTGGGACGCCATATCCCATCGCGCCAGCTGTCGGGGCGAGCTGCGTCGGATAGCCATCATAGCGCCAATAGCGGTGCCACCATCCAGCGAAATTGCCCGCGCCATTGGTGACGATTGTATCGGCGGGATAGGCCTCTCGCATAAAGGCGACGCAGGCCGCCATATCGAGCGCATGGCCTGAGGGCTCGGCAGGGTCGTAGCTTGACCATTCGAGCCATTCCGCGTTCGCTTGCGAGCCTGCATCGAAGGGGATGACGCTGTGGTCCTCCCAGAGCGCGGCGGTCTCGGCAAATTCGTCGACGGCGCAGCATAGCGCGAGGTCTGCCCGGTAAACTCGGCCCAATTCTTCGGGGTCTGGGTGGACATGGATCAGCGTCTGATCGGGATGCTCTAAAGTCGGGAAGGTGTAGCCGTCGGTTGTCGCCTCTCCCAACCGAGCGCCGACGGCGAGCACCAAGTCAGCGGCTTTCATCCGTTCGACCAATTTGGGGTTCGGACCGTAGCCGAGATTGCCCGCATAGACTGGTGAATTGGGCGAGATAGCGTCTTGGCGGCGAAAGGCGGTTGCGACCGGCAGGCCAATGCTCTCAGCGAATTGCTGAAAGTGCTCGCGCGCCTTCGCGTTCCAACCGGCACCGCCGATAATCGCAATCGGGCTCGCCGCATCGCCAATCATTGCCAGCATCGCTTGCATTGCATCCGGGCATACCGCTTGCGCGGGGCGAGTAACCTCAGGGCGGGGCGGCGGCGGGTTTTCGCCCATCAGGTCGCACAGCATGTCTTCCGGCAAAGCGAGGACCACCGGGCCAGGTCTGCCTGAAATCGCCACCGAAAAAGCGCGCGCAATGTATTCTGGAATGCGCGCGGCATCATCAATCCGCGCCGCCCATTTGCAGATCGGACCGAAAAAGGCGGCGAAATCCACCTCCTGAAAGCCCTCGCGGTCCTTCATGCCGCGCGCGACATCGCCCACGAACAAGATCATTGGCTGCGAATCCTGATGGGCGACATGAACGCCGATGCTGGCGTTGGTCGCGCCGGGGCCGCGCGTGACAAAGCCGATGCCGGGGCGGCCAGTCATGGCTCCATCGGCGCAAGCCATGAAAGCTGCACCGCCTTCTTGCCGGCAAGTGACGACATCCACACTGTCGCTCGCATGTAAGGCGTCGAGCACGGCGAGAAAACTCTCTCCCGGAACGGTGAATATCCGGTCTGTGCCTTGTTCGATCAGGCAATCGACCAGCAACTTTGCCGCTGTTTGAGCAGTCTTTTCCATCATTCCCGTCCCGTCTTTACGGCGCAATTCACTGCGCTCTCACCGCGCTTAGCGGGGGTGCTGCACGCGCGCAATCCGGCGGGATTTTCCACAGGCCCAAATGAACAAAAGCACTTAATGTCCCGCAGCGCGACAGTTTACAAATCACCCCTGCCAAAACGGTTAAGAAAGTCTTAACAAGTGGCCCATGACATATGCGAGTCTCAAAACAGTCGCCATCGAACGCAATCTGCCAGAGCTTGGCTTAGAACCGAAAAGACGCGGCGGCCGCCGCGCTTTGGTGCTGACTGATGAAGCGGCTCAGCATTCGTTCCGCGCGTCACTGCCGCCGCATGTGCGCAGCGACGAATTGGCCGCACCGGCGGAATGCCTATGGCAATTGACCCGCGATGATGTGCGCGGTTTTGCGACGGTTTATGTCTCGACCTTTGCGGCGATCATCGCCTTTATCGCTTAAGTCATTGACGCTGCTCCGCGCGCTCTAAGCGTCGGCGTCGGCGTGCTCTAACTCAGCCTTGTGCAGCCGTTTGCCGAGCCAGGCAGAGACGAGGCACATGCCAGCGCTTAGCAGAACTTGCTCGACCACTGGCACGCCCAGCGCACTCAGTCCGATGGCCAGCAACGACCCAACCACCATCGCCCCCGAATTGACGATGTTGTTAGCCGCAATCGTGCGCGCGGCTTCGTCGGGTGCGCAGCGAGTGGTTAGAAACGCATAGAGCGGCACCACGAACATGCCGCCCGCCACCGCTATGCCAAGCAGACATAGCAAAATGACGGCGGCCAGCGGCCATGCGATGAATTCAGCGACATTCAGCAGTTCTGTCGGCTGATCCGCCTGCCACATCCGGCACACCAGATAGAACGCGACCACGAATGCGCCCATCGCAATGACGGATATGGGCGAATAGCGCGCCGACACTTTGCCTTTCAGCAGCTTGTTGATCGACACCGAACCGATCGCGACACCGATGGAGAAGATCACCAGGAACAGGCTGGCGACTTCTTTGCTAGCCATCAGCGTGTTCTTGGCGAGCGGCGGGAATTGGATGAACAGCACAGCGCCGATCGTCCAGAAGAAGCTGATCGAGAGGATCGCGTAGAATATCTGGCGATCGTGCATTGTGTTTTTGATGAGCGCGATCGACGCACGGATGATGTGCCAGTCTAGCTTTTCTCCGCCTTTGCCCAGCGGCGGTGCGGAGGGGATTTGCCGACTGGAGATATAGCCGATCACCGATGTCACTATGATGCCGCCGGCGGCCCATTCGACCGGGATCCACCCGGCCAAGATCGTGCCCAGCAAAATGGCGATGTAAGTGCCTGCCTCGACCAGCCCGGTCCCCGCTAACACTTCTTCTCTCTTCAAATGCTGCGGCAGGATGGCATATTTGATCGGTCCCAAAAATGTCGACTGCACCCCGGTCAGGAACAGGGCGAACATCAGCAGCGGTATCGCAAAGCTGTCGACCGCGATCCCGCGCCACGCCAGGAACAGTCCGGTCGCACCAATCAGCATCAGGCCAATCTCGCACATTTTCACGGTGCGTATGATCGCCGCCTTGTCGCGCATATCGGCCAGCTGTCCTGCGAGCGCGGACAACACGAAAAACGGCAGAATGAACAGGCCGGAGGCAACCGCACTAAAGATCGCCTCGGTGCTTTCGTCATTGTACACTTGGTACACGACGAACAGGACCATCGCGGTCTTATACAAATTGTCATTAAATGCGTTCAGCAGCTGAGTGCAGAACAATGGCAGGAAGCGCCTGCGGCGCAAAAGATGCGTCGTCGTGGTCATGAAAGTGTTCGCTCCCCTGACGCAGGAGATAGACGATACGCAGGCGTTAACAAGGTGCCTGTTTCATCTTTTGCGCTGTGGCAAAGGCGGCTAAGGACGCATTCACAATGATGACATTGCCCAACATTCTCACTTTGTCGCGCATTATGGCTTTGCCATTGCTGGCCTTCTTTTTGTGGTGGCCGGAATGGCAATTGGGCTATGCGATCGGCTTTGTCCTGTACGGGCTGATTGCGATCACCGATTTCTTCGATGGCTATCTGGCCCGGGCGCAGGGGACAGTGTCAAAGCTCGGCATTTTCCTCGATCCCATCGCTGACAAGATCATGGTCGCGACCGTTATCCTTGTGCTCACCGCGCAAGGATATCTGCGCGGGCCCTATGTCGGCGATTTCCATGTCATTGCTGGTCTGATCATTCTGATGCGCGAGATTGCCGTCTCTGGCCTGCGCGAGTTTCTGGGCGGTATTCAGGTCTCCATGCCGGTCAGCAAATTGGCGAAATGGAAGACCGCGTTTCAGCTGGTCGCTTTGGCGGCGCTGATTGGCGGCGGGGCATTGCACGGACAGCCATGCCAAGTCCCCGGCGATGCCTGCGCCTCGGTTGAACAGACCTGGCTACACTTGATCGGCCTGACGACGCTCTGGGCAGCTGCGGTGCTAACCTGCATCACCGGCTGGGATTACTTGCGGGTCGGCCTCAAACATATGGATTGAGTGGCTTAGGTTATGCGTAATCGATGCCTGACGAAAGCTAGCCTGCCCGCAATTCCTCTGCCAGCAGCTTAAAGTCATCTGCGCGCGGGCTGTTCTTGCGCCAGATCAGGGCAATCTCGCGGCTGGCCTGCGCGGACTTGAGCGGGCGCGCGACGACCTTGGTGTCGTTCAATATTCCCGCGTCCAGCGCCATTTGGGGCAGCATCGTCAGGCCCAAATCATTGTCGACCATCTGCACCAGAGTGTGCAGCGATGTGCCAATGATCGCCGCATTGGCGCGCATTTCTGGCCGCGCGCAGGCGGCCAGCGCATGATCGCGCAGGCAATGCCCATCTTCGAGCAGCAGCAGGCGGCCCTCATCAATCATGCTGGGCGGAATGCTGTCTGGCGGGTCGCGCGGATCATCTTTGGGAAAGGCAACGAACAGCTTGTCGTCGCTGATATGCTCGACTTCGACCTCGCCGGTGCCAAAGGGCAGGGCTAGCAGCACGCAGTCAACTCGGCCGTGCTGCAGCGATTCCACCGCATCCTGGCTGGTCTCCTCGCGCAGCAGCAGCTTCAGATCAGGCCGCTCGCGTTTTAGGCGCGGCAACATATGCGGCAGCATAAAGGGCGCGATGGTCGGGATGACGCTCATGCGCAGCGTACCGGACAGCGGCTTTCCGGCAGCTTGGACGAGGTCGGACAGCTCCTCTGCCTCGCGCAGCAGCCGGTGCGCCTTTTCCACCACCTGATCGCCCAGCGCAGTGAAGCGCACGACCCGGCGGCTGCGCTCGACCAGCGTTACGCCCAGCAGCGACTCCAGCTCGCGAATGCCCGCCGATAAGGTAGATTGCGAAACATAGCTCGCATCTGCCGCGCGGCCAAAGTGCTTATGCTCGTGCAAAGACACGAGATATTGCAGCTGTTTGATGGTGGGGAGATAGGTGGACATGGCTAAGTTCTATTCGGCCGCTGCCGTCTCCGCATCGGCTTCTGCCTCTGCCGCATCATCGCTAGCCGCAGCGGCCTCTTCCATGCTCGCCTGCATATCGTCGATGTGGGTCATGGCGAGCTTGCCATTTTTCACCGCAAATCCGAGCTTGCCCTCGACCAGTTCCAGCGCATCTTTGCCAAATACTTCGTAGCGCCAGCCTTGCAGCACTTTGAGGTCGCGCACACCGGCGGCGAGGGCTTCCATCTCGTCGGCTCTGGTGAGCAAGCGCGAGGCCACATCGATCTCGCGCGCCCGGATTTTCAGGAGCAGTTTCAGAAGGTCGGCGACCAATGCGCCTTCCTTGCCCAGAGGCGCCCCGCGTTTCATCTTCTCGGGAAGCTCGCTCTTGGGCAGCGGCTCGGCCTCTTCGATGACGCGCATCAGGCGCTTGCCAATATCATTGTCACGCCAGGCGGAGGACAGCCCGCGCACTTTGGCGAGATCAGCTTGTTTCTTGGGCGGATGGCTGGCGATGTCGGCCAAGGTCTCATCGCGCATGATCCGGCCGCGCGGAATATTCTTGTGCTGCGCTTCGCCTTCGCGCCAAGCGGCTAGACCCTTCATCCGGCCCAGCACCGCTGGATTACGGCCCGGCTGGCGAATGCGGCGCCAGGCATTGTCTGGATTGACGATGTAATTGCTCGCATCGGCAAGCTTTTCCATCTCCGCATCGAGCCAGCGCCCGCGCCCCGTCTTGATCAATTTCTTGAGCATCTTCGGGAAGATTTCAGACAGGTGCGTCACATCGCCGATGGCGTATTCGATCTGCCGGTCGGTCAGCGGGCGGCGGCTCCAATCAGTGAAGCGCGCGCCTTTGTCGATTTGCAGGCCCAGCCAGCTATCGACCAGATTGGCGTAGCCGATTTGCTCAGACTGGCTGATCGCCATCATCGCGATTTGGGTATCGAAAATGGGGAAGGGGGTCTTACCGGTCAGGTTGACGATGATCTCAACATCTTGCCCGCCCGCGTGGAAGACTTTGAGCACTTCGTCATTTTCGCACATCAGATCGAGCAGCGGCGTGAGATCAATCCCATCGGCTAGCGGATCAATCGCCGCGGCCTCTTCCTCATTGGCGATCTGCACCAGGCACAGTTCCGGCCAATAGGTATTTTCGCGCATGAATTCGGTGTCGATGGTGACAAATTCAGATTTCGCCAAACGCTCGCAAAGGTCGCTTAGAGCGTCGGTCGTGGTAATCAGATCATGTATTTTCATATCTGTCTTTTCAGTGTGTCAGGCGGAGTACCGCCTCCGGGCGTGAGCCCATTGATGATTGCTTGGCATGCGTGAAACTTGACAAAGCCCCGCGCTTGCCCTGTTAGCGCGCGCATATTGATATGCGCTTTAAACTAGGCCACGCCATGCAATCATTGCTGGCGCGCCTTTAGCGCCATACTCTCGAACAGGACAAGAGTTTAGCATGCACGCTTATCGTACCCATACTTGCGCACAGTTAAGTGAAGCCAATGTCGGCGAAACCATTCGCCTTTCTGGCTGGATTCACCGCAAACGTGACCATGGCGGCGTGTTGTTCGTCGATCTGCGCGATCATTATGGCATCACGCAAATCGTTGCGGACGAGGATTCGCCTGCCTTGCCGATCCTCGATTCGTTGCGCGCGGAAAGCGTAGTGACGATTGATGGCGAGGTGAAAGCGCGTTCGGCAGAGACAGTGAACAGCGGTCTGCCAACCGGCGCGATCGAAGTGTTCGCTCGTGCGGTGGAAGTGCAAAGTGCGGCGGAAGAACTGCCGATGCCGGTTGCTGGTGAACAGGAATATCCTGAGGACATTCGCCTCAAATACCGCTTCCTCGATTTGCGGCGTGAAACCATGCACCGCAACATCATGCTCCGCAGCCAGGTGATCACCTCGATCCGTGGGCGCATGATCGACCAGGGGTTCACCGAGTTTCAGACGCCGATCCTGACGGCTTCCTCACCAGAGGGCGCGCGCGACTTCCTGGTGCCAAGCCGCATGCATCCGGGCAATTTCTATGCGCTGCCCCAAGCGCCGCAGATGTTCAAACAGATGCTGATGGTCAGCGGCTTTGATCGTTATTTCCAGATTGCGCCGTGTTTCCGCGACGAAGACCTGCGCGCTGATCGGAGCCTGGAATTCTACCAGCTCGACTTTGAAATGAGCTTTGTGACGCAGGAAGATGTGTTCCAGACGTTGGAGCCGGTTCTTGCGGGCGTCTTCGCTGAGTTTGCCAATGGCAAGAGCGTGACCGCCTCGGGCGACTTCCCGCGCATTCCATATGCTGAGGCGATGCTGAAATATGGCAGCGACAAGCCTGATCTGCGCAACCCGCTGATCATTTCTGATGTCACCAGCCATTTTGAGAAATCCGGCTTTGGCTTGTTTGAAAAGATTGTGGGCGGCGGCGGCGTGGTTCGCGTGGTGCCTGCGCCAAACACCAATGGGAAGAGCCGCAAGTTCTTCGACGATATGAACAATTGGGCGCGCGGTGAGGGCTTTGCTGGCCTCGGCTATGTCACCCGCAAGGGCGGCGAGTTTGGCGGTCCGATTGCCAAGAACCACGGTCCTGACCTGATGGCTCAGCTCTATGACGAGCTCGACCTTGGCCCAGACGATGGCCTATTCTTTGCTGCTGGCAAGGAAAAGGACGCAGCGAAATTAGCAGGTGCCGCTCGCACTCAGGTTGGCGAGCAACTTGGTCTGATTGAAGAGAACTGCTTCAAGTTTTGCTGGATCGTCGATTTCCCGATGTTCGAGTACGACGAAGACGCCAAGAAGGTCGATTTCAGTCACAACCCATTTTCCATGCCGCAGGGCGAGATGGACGCGCTGGAAAATCAGGATCCGCTTGAGATCAAAGCGTGGCAATATGACATTGTCTGCAACGGCTATGAGCTGTCCTCCGGTGCAATTCGGAACCACCGCCCGGACATCATGTACAAGGCGTTTGAGATCGCTGGTTACTCTAAGGAAGACGTTGACCGCGAGTTCGGCGGGATGATCGAAGCGTTCAAGCTTGGTGCACCTCCCCACGGTGGCTCTGCGCCGGGCATTGACCGGATCGTAATGCTGCTGGCGGGCGAAGAGGCTATCCGCGAAGTGATCGCATTCCCGATGAATCAGAAGGGTGAAGACCTGATGATGGGCGCGCCGAGCAAAGCGGAATTGCCGCAATTGCGCGAGCTGTCCCTGCGGGTGATTGAGCCGCCGAAGAAGGAAGGCGATGCGGCGAAACCCGCGGCAAGTAGCTGACCCGCCAGTCTTTGCTCCGGCGAATATATCGCAGCTGTAGCGGGCAAAACCGGTTCACCTTTCCCTAATCTGCAGGGCGCGATAGAATACGCTCAGGGCAATTGGGGAATCGGCATGACGTTCACAAAATGGGCACGAGCTGGAGCGCTATGCGCCGGGTTGGCATTGGTTGCTACGCCGGCAAACGCAGAGACGCTGACTGTGGGTGCGCACATGCCCGCGACGACGGATGCTGGGCTCGAGATCGAAACGATTTCTGTCGATACGCTGAGCGGCAGCAAAGGCGCGCAGCTCGCCTATGAACTCAAAGATGCTCTGCAAAAGGCGCGCGCTCAAAATGAGCCGTGGTTTGATGTGATAACCATCGGTGGCGCGCCCGTGGATGCCATCATCCAAGGCAGCGCCAGCATTCAATCCTCGGTTATTGAGTTGGAGCCAAAGGGCGAGCGCAAGTGCGCTGAGAAGGACGATGATAAGAAGTGCGTCCGTTATCGGACGACCTATTACGATTGTAGCCGGACCGAGGTGTCGTTCTATCCTGATATCGAGATCATCGCTCAGGATGGTGCCATTTTATATGCCGCTCGCGATGAAATGACGCGCAGCAAAGAGGCGTGCACCAACAGCAATTCGCAGGCGTCGATACCAGACATGACAGATTCGCTCGTATCGAGCTTCGCTTGGCGGGTGAGAACAGCTCTCGCGCCGCGCTTCCACGAGAGGCAGTACCGCATTCTTGAGCGGCGCAAAGGGCTCGAAAAGGCTGATCGCAAGGCATTTAGAAATGCCGTTAAACTGACAAAGAGCGATGAGGATGCAGCCTGCGATGGTTTCAAGGCGCTGGAGACCAGCAATCCGCAGCAAGTCTCCGTGCTGTTCAATGTTGCGATGTGCCACGAGCGCAATGGCGAGTTTGCGCTCTCGCTTGAGACCTTGCAGCGAGCCTTGGCGATTGAGCCTGAAAAACTGATGGCGCTGGAATCTGTAGACCGCGTTGAAGGGTGGATGCGCGCAGAAGATCAACTCGCGGCACGCACCGAAATCTTGAATCGGCGCTATGCTGATGTCGAAGAACCGAGTGATAGCTCTGAAGGTCTTGGACCAGCTGAAGGTGGATAGGCGCTATATCTGGTGCGCATTGTAACGGAGCAGGTGTGCGGTACGAATAACCGCTTATGACATTCACCCGCCGCTCCGCTGTTCTTGGCTCTTTGGCCGCTGGGATATCAAGCTCGCTGCCGTTGAGTGCATGCGCTCCAAGTCCGGCTAAGCCATCCAGCACAACGCGCCTGCATGTGCTCGGCGCGATCCATTCGAGGCATCGCAGCAGCACAAAATACTCGCTCGACGTGCTGCGAGAGGCAGTGCGCCGGGCAAAGCCAGATGTGATTATCACCGAAATTCCACCTGACCGGCTCGAGGCTGCGAAGGCCGGGTTTGCTGAAACAGGCGCGGTGGCCGAGCCACGAACCAGAGTTTTTCCCGAATATACAGATGTCATTTTTCCACTGAGCCGCGAGATGGACTTCGAGATTCTTGCCGGGGCAGGCTGGACAGAGGCGATTGCAGATGATCGCCGCGAGGCGCTTAAGCAAATCGAAAACGATCCAGCCAGGGCTCAGCAATGGGCTGAGCATTTGGCCGCTCGCAGGCGGTACTCTGTCGAGCTAGACGGCCGCGGCGATGACCCAAGGTTCATTCATACAGCGGAATATGACGCCATCGTAGAGCGCGCCCAGACGCCTTATCAGCGCTATTTCGACGCCGATCTTGGGGCCGGCGGATGGACGCAAATTAACCGCGCGCACAATGACTTAATCAATTCAGCGCTCGATTCCATCACCGGCAAAGGGTTGCGTGCCCTTGTAACTTTTGGAAGTTGGCACAAATATATGATTGCGCGGTCCGTGGCTGCGCGCAGCGATATTGAATTGCTCGACACCCGGGCGCTGTTCGATTGATGCATCCATCACCGCTTGGGACGGGCAATCTTCCCCCCTTGCACTCATGCGCGCCGTTCATTAGGGCGAACGCGAGTTTTACACCCCAAAATTAAGAGGGAACATTATGAGCGATACTGCCGACCGCGTGCAGAAAATTGTTGTCGAACACCTCGGCGTAGAGGCCGACAAGGTTTCGCAAGATGCGAGCTTCATCGACGATCTGGGCGCAGACAGCCTCGACATCGTCGAATTGGTTATGGCTTTCGAAGAGGAATTCGGCGTCGAAATCCCTGACGATGCGGCCGAAAAAATCACCACTGTTGGTGATGCGACCAAATATATCGAAGGCAATAAGGGCTAATCAGCTGAGGCTGACGGCTCGCATTGCGCGCCGATCATTCCATAGCTTTGCCAAAATCACAGGCCCGCGCCCCGAAGTGGGCGTGGGCCTGTAGCGTATTTGAAAGGCCAAGAGCCTCGAAAGGACTGCAATGCGCCGTGTTGTCGTTACCGGTTTGGGCCTCGTCACGCCTCTGGGGGCAGATGTCGAGACCGTTTGGGCGAACTTGATTGCTGGGAAGAGCGGGGCTGGGCCGATTACCAGCTTTGATGCTTCCGATCAGAAATGTCAGATCGCCTGCGAGGTCAAAGGCAAGGATCATGAATACGGATTTGATCCTGACAAGCGCGTTGATGGCAAGATCCAGCGCCAGGTTGATCCGTTCATTGTTTACGGCATTGATGCCGCCGGTCAGGCGCTTGAAGATGCTGGCCTCGAGGACATGGACGATGCGCTGAAGTTGCGCACCGGTTGCTCGATTGGCGCCGGGATTGGCGGCCTTCCGGGCATCGAAAAAGAAAGCGTCAATCTGCATGAGCGCGGCCCTGGCCGGGTCAGCCCGCACTTTGTCCATGGCCGCTTGATCAATCTGGTCACCGGTCAAGTTCAGATCAAATATGGCTTTATGGGCCCCAATCACGCTGTCGTGACGGCTTGCTCCACTGGCGCGCACTCCATTGGTGATGCGGCCCGCATGATCATGCTCGACGATGCCGACGTCATGCTTGCAGGCGGCGCGGAAAGCACTGTGAACCCGCTGGGCATCGCAGGCTTCGCTCAGGCGCGCGCGCTCAACACCAGCTATAACGACCGCCCAACCGAGGCGAGCCGTCCTTACGACAAAGACCGCGAAGGCTTTGTCATGGGTGAGGGCGCGGGCGTTGTTGTCCTTGAAGAATATGAGCACGCCAAGGCACGCGGCGCGAAAATCTATGCCGAAGTGACCGGTTACGGCCTTTCTGGCGACGCCTATCACGTCACTGCGCCTCATCCAGAGGGCAAGGGCGCAGAGCTGGCTATGCGTATGGCGCTTAAGAAGGCGGGACTGTCCGCTGGCGATATCGACTATGTCAACGCGCATGGCACATCGACTATGGCAGACACGATTGAGCTTGCTGCTGTAAAGCGCGTACTCGGCGATGATCTGGGCGGGGCTTCGATGAGCTCGACCAAATCAGCCATCGGTCACTTGCTGGGCGGTGCAGGCGCAGTTGAGGCTGTGTTCTGCGTGCTCGCAATGCGTGACGGCATCGTTCCGCCGACGCTCAATCTTCACAATCCTGACGATGGCACAGAGGGGATCGATCTCGTTCCGCTGACTGCGCGTAAGCGCGACGTGCGGGCCGTGCTCAACAACAGCTTCGGCTTTGGCGGCACCAACGCTTCGCTCGTCATGCAAAAGGTCGACTGAGGCAGATGAAGCGGCTCGGCCTGATCGCTGGCCTCATTTGCGCGCTATTGCTGGCGGCGGGTGCCTATGCGGGCAGCCTTTATCTTGGCTCGGCTACGGTAAAGGTCGAAAGCAGTTTCATCATTCCGGCTGGCGCTTCGCTCAGCTCGGTTGCGCGCAAGCTTGAGGAGGAGGGGCATATCACCTCTTCCGAAGGGTTTGTGATGCGCGCGCGCCTGTTCGGCTCTAGCGATCCGATCCAAGCTGGCGAATTTATGCTCGCGCCGGGCATGACGCAGGGTCAGATCCTATCGACCTTTCAAAGCGGGGATGTGATCCGGCGCTTCGTCACCATTCCCGAGGGCATGCCTTCGATCCTTGTTCACGAACGCCTGATGGCTGAAGAGCTGCTGACCGGTGAGATTGAAGTCCCGGTCGAAGGTTCGGTCCTGCCAGACACCTATGATTTTGAGCGCGGGGAAAGCCGGCAAAAGGTTGTCGAGCGGATGCAGGCGGCGATGGACCTGTATCTTGCAGAAGCCTGGGCAGAGCGCGGCCCCAATATCGCGGTTGATACCATGCGAGAGGCACTGATCCTGGCTGCCATCGTCGAGAAAGAGACGGGCAAAGCATCCGAACGCCGCAAGATCGCTGGGCTCTATTCCAATCGGGTCAAGACAGGGATGCTGCTGCAAGCGGATCCGACGATCATCTATCCGATTACCAAGGGCAAGCCGCTGGGCCGGCGCATTCGCCAGTCTGAAATTGCGGCGGTTAATGGCTACAACACGTACACCCGCGTCGGTTTGCCGGTCGGGCCGATCACCAATCCTGGCAGGGAAAGCATCGCTGCCGTGCTCAACCCGGACCAGACAAGCGCGCTGTTCATGGTGGCGGATGGAACCGGCGGCCATTGGTTCGCCGAGACCTTGGCTGAGCACAACGCCAATGTTGAGAAATGGTACGCGATCCGCCGTGAACGCGGTGAGATGTAGCAGCAGGGTGCATTTGAGTGTGCCCAGTGCGACGCCTCTGAAAGCGATTTAGGACATGGCTCGTCCGTTCATTGTCACTGCCGCTTTGCCGCCTGAGATCGCTGCTTGGGCCGAAGGATTGCGGCGCAAGTATTATCCCGCCCATCGCAATCATTTGCACGCGCATGTCACGATGTTCCATTCCTTTGCACCTTCTTTGCTGGAGGAGCTGAAAAGCTACCTGCCGCGCATCGCAGCGGAATATTCGCCGCTCGAAGGGCGCATTACCGGGGTGATGGATTTGGGGAAGGGCACAGCCATCGCCCTTGAGAGCCCACATTTGCTCAGCCTTCGCGCAGAGATCGCCGATCATTTCCATGGCAGCCTGACGGATCAGGATCTTTACGAGCCGCGCCCGCACATCACGATCCAAAACAAGGTCACGAAAGAGGAGGCGCGCGCTTTGCAAGCGGCCCTAGCGTTGGAGATTGAACCGCGCAGCTTCACGTTTCCTGCGCTGGAACTGCACCTCTATGAAGGTGGGCCGTGGACTTTTGTAAAGCGCGCAGCCTTTCGCAGAGCGCCGCGCCGCTAAATAGAGCACCAGTTCCAGCGCAAACAGTGTCAAACAGGTGTTGACCCGGGCTCTGCCCCCGCCTAAACGCGCCGCCTGCGGTCCGGGCGAAAACACCCTAGAGACCAGCCAGACTTTGGTTTGGCGGAGTAGCTCAGCTGGTTAGAGCAGCGGAATCATAATCCGCGTGTCGGGGGTTCAAGTCCCTCCTCCGCTACCAAACCATGGGATACATCCGCACAATTGTTTGATGAGCCGAATGGTCGCGCTTGCGGGCTTTCCTGACAGGAAAATCGCACTGGCTTGACGAGTTTCAGCGCCTCACAACATCGGCAGAAAATGCCGTGCGTTTCCTGAAAGTATTCTGAACCATCGATGTGCGGAATGATTTGGCGAAGGTTCAATGCCGGACACTGGTCGTTCACAGCCGCGGGAATATGCGCATTCCGTTTGCGACAGGGCGATCCATCGCATTGCGAATTCCGGGTTCGCAGCTGGCCAGCTTGAGAGTCAGGACCACCTGCTGTTGGGCCGCGAATCGGTTTCGACTCGATTCGTGGAATTGACCCAAGATTTTCTGAAATCCGGGTGAAAATCCAAAAAAAGCCCATTTTTCGCAAAAAAAGTGGCTGAAAACGCAAATTACAACGCTTTTACAACGCTTTTACAACGCTCATTACAACGGTCGCCTGTCATCACTGATCCATCTGGAAGCCAATTGTTGGCTGCCAATGAAAGGGTCAGACATGCAAGACACAGCAACCGAGCGGGCAGCGAAAGCGTCGCCAGCACCAACCAAACCAGCAGCATCGACGCCGCAAAGCGTTACAGCGAGCCAGACGCGGCCCAAAGAACCCAAAGCGGAATATTCGCTGTCTGGCGGTTTACTTCAGCGGCTGCATCGAATGAACGCGGCGCTTGCTTTCACATCTTACCAGTCCGGTCTGCTTTATATGCTGGGCAGCAATGCTCAGGGCAAAGCGCAGCTTCACCAATCAGGAATGCCAAAGCCGATGGGTTTGTGTGCGGATGGCAATGGCCGTCTGGTGATGTCGACAGGCGCGCAAATCATGCGCCTGGAAAACGTGCTGGAGCCTGACCAGCGGATCAACCAAACTTATGACGCCTGCTTTATGCCGCGGACACATTATGTGACCGGCCAACTCGACGCGCATGATGTTGGCGCGATGGCCGATGGTTCGATCATGTTCGTTAATACCCGCTTCAATTGCCTCGCCAAGGTGTCTGAGCGCCATTCATTTGATCCGATTTGGAAGCCTGAATTTATCAGCGATATCGTTGATGAAGATCGGTGCCACCTCAACGGTTTGGCGATGCGCCATGGCGCCCCGGCCTATGTCACGGCAGTCTCCAAATCCGACACTATTGATGGCTGGCGCGATCGCCGCGCCGATGGCGGTGTGGTGATCGATGTTAAGTCCGGCAAGATCGTGTGCGAGGGGTTGTCCATGCCGCATTCGCCGCGCTGGCATGATGGCAAGCTGTGGGTGCTGAATGCGGGCACGGGCGAGCTTGGCTATGTCGAAATGCCAAAAGGCAAGGCGAAGATGGGCAAGTTTAAGCCGGTCGCCTTTTGCCCCGGCTTCCTGCGCGGATTGTCGTTCCACGATGGCTTTGCCTTCGTTGGCCTGTCGCGCCCGCGCTACAAACGCTTCGAGGGGCTGGAGCTCGATGAGCGCCTGAAGAAGGCCGACAGCGAGCCATGGTGCGGGGTCCAGGTGATTGACCTCAAATCGGGCAATTGCGCCGATTGGTTCCGGATCGATGGCGACATTGGCGAACTTTATGACATCGAGCTGGTCGAGGGTTTCCGCTGTCCCATGACTGTGTCGCCCAGCTCTACGGATGCGGCGACATTGCTCACCTTTGACAAGCTCAAAACCTAGCCAATCAAGCATCAAAACACCGCATTTTTCGCCGGGCCGATCAGCTCAGCAGCAGACCATTCAAACAAGAATTCGCGCTCAACAATCAGCAGCGCATCGAGGGCAAAATGACACAAGCAAACAACACGAATTCAAGCGCACTGAAGCTCAACAATGTGGCGTTTGGGGCGAACAATTTTCTGCGCTGGAGCCGGTCAGCCATGCTGCGGGGCGGACGTGTCACAAAGTTCAAAGGAATTGCAGCAAGTTTCTCTCCTGAGCTTGGCCTGGTTTGTCCAGGGTCAAGCTCAGAGGCAGTCGGCGGGCAGGGATCATCGACCCTTTCTCTTGCCCGCCGATTGCTAAAATGGTCCGCGGCTCCAGCTGCCCTACTGGCCGCGCAATCGCCCGCCTTTGCACAGGCGCAGGACGAGTGTGTTGAGGGCGCCCCGGGTGAGTTCGTGTGCGAGGACAATGGCGACCCTGCGACGACCGAACAGGATATCTCTGACGGAATCGGTAATGTTCCGGTTGTCGCGGTCATTGAAGATGGGTTCGATATAGATACCTCTGGCACCGGTCAGCGCGGCCTTACTGCCATATCGGCTCGAGGGATCACGATAACGCTGGCTGATGGCGCGCAAAGCACGATCATCGGCGGCACTATCGGTGTACGCCTCGACAACGAAGATAATGGCGCGATCAACGCGGTTCTGGGCAATGTCACCGGCGGAGCAGAGGCTGGTATCTCCATTATCAACACGGCTCCGCAAGGCGGAGGTGTTGCGCTTGATACCACAGCGGGCGACGTCACTGGCGGCGAAAATGGCATCGAAGTTCGCACTGGTGGAGCGGGCGATGTGACCATTGTCACCGGCGACGTAGATGGCGAGGGCGGCGATGGGATCGACATCAACAAAGGTGCTGCGGCTGGTGATGTGATTGTCGACAGTTCCGCAGGCTCGGTGACAGGACAGGTCAACGGTATCGACGTCCTCAGCCAGGGCAGCGGCGTCGTGAATGTGGTGACAGGGGATGTCACCGGCCAGACCGGCGATGGTGTTGAGGTTGGCGGCAATGCCAATGTGAGCGCAATCTTTGTCGACACCAGCGCCGGCGCAGTCAGCGGCGCGCAATATGGGGTCGTCGTCAATAACAATGGCTATGGTGCTGTTACCGTCATTACCGGCGATGTCTATGCCACCAATCGCGACGGGATCGATGTCGACGATGACGGAGAAAAAGGCGCTGGACTTGATGGCACGGATATCACCATCGACAGCTCGGCCGGTTCGGTAACGGCCGGCGAGAAAGGGATCCATGCGCGCAATTTCGATACCGGCGATCTGACGATCATTGCGGGCGATGTCACCGGGCTTTCAAACGATGGTATCACGGCTTCGAATTCCAGTGGCACGGGCGATCTCACCATCGACAGCAGCGCAGGCGCGGTCACAGGACAAGTCAACGGCATTTTCGCTCGCAACAATGGCACCGGCGACACCACCATAACCACGGCCGCCGTGACAGGCGGTGATGATGGGATCAACGCGAGGAACACCGCAGACACCGGAGACCTCACCATCGACAGCAGCGCTGGCGCGGTCAGCGGCGGATCCAGAGGCATCTACGCGCGCAACAATGGCACCGGCGTGCTGAGCATTACAACTGGCGATGTGAGCGGAGTCACGGGGAGTGGCATCTTTGCCGGAAATGGCGAACAAATTGTCCGTGCCGGAACCGACATTGTGATCGACAGTACAGCTGGATCGGTTGTCGCCGCAGCAAATGGCGTCGCTGCGTTCAACAATGGAACCGGCTCGACCAGCGTCACCACAGCGGATGTGACCAGCACGGCGCAGACCGGGATTGATGTCATAAACTATGGTGCAGACACAACCGACCTCACCATCGACAGCAGCGCAGGCGCTGTGCTTGGCGATGTTAATGGGATTTTTGCGCGCAACAATGGCACGGGCGACACCGCCATCACGACTGGCGATGTCGATGGCGAAGACGGCAACGGCATTGACGTAGAGAACGCAGCTCGCACCGGCAATTTGTCTGTCGATAGCAGCGCGGGCACCGTATTTGGTCGATATAGCGGCATAGTCACTCGGAACCAAGGCAATGGCGCGACCACGATCATCACTGCGGACGTGGAGACTGGCGCTGGTGAAGGCGGCATCCGGGATGGCATCTATGCGGTCAATTATTCGAGCGCAACCGATCTGACGATCGACAGCAGCCAAGGCTCAGTTACCGGCGTAATCAACGGCATCTCCGCGCGCAATTACGGGACCGGCGATGCCTCGATCACTACCGGAAATGTGACGAGCACTTACTCGGATGGGGTTAATGCTTACACTAGCTACAGAGCAGGGTCTTTAACAATTGACACAAGCGCTGGTGCGGTTTCCGGCGGTGTTGACGGGATCGAGGTCTTTCACTCTGGCGTGGGCGATCTCACAATTACCACTGGCGATGTTAGCGGCTCAGCCGAAGACGGCATCCGTGCGCGCAGCTATTATGGTGATATCAATATCAACAGCGTCGCAGGCTCGGTTTCCGGCGCGCGAGATGGCATCGACGTCATTCACTATGATCAATCTTTTGGAGGCTACTCTATTGCCATCACGACCGCTGATGTGACCGCAGCAGATGGAGACGGCATCAGGGCGGAGAACGAATACGGCTCTGGCGACATCAGCATCGATTCAAGCGCTGGCGCAGTTACTGGCAGCAATAACGGCATCGACACTTACAATCGCGGCTATGAATCGCGCACCACTATCACCACAGGCGATGTCACTGGACAAAGTGGTTCGGGTATTGTCGCTGGTACATATGGCGTCGGTGCCTATGGCGCTGGCGGAATTGCAATCGACAGTTCGGCAGGCTCCGTTACTGGTGCGACTTACGGCATTGAGGCCACCAATAATGCTCTTGGTGATCTTTCGATCACCACTGCGGACGTGACCGGCCAGTCAGCAGCCGGTATTCTTGCAAGAAACGCCAACGCCTCGACGGGCGACCTGACTATCGACAGCAGCGCAGGTGCGGTGTCTGGCATTTACGGCGGAATTGATGCGCATAACAATGGAGCCGGCTCCACCACCATCACTACCGCAGATGTAAGCTCCTATGGTGAATCTGGCGATGCAATTGAAGCGGTGAACGAGGGCGAAAACCTTGTCATCGATACAACCGCGGGACGGGTTTACGCTTACGATGCCAACGCCATTGATGCGACCAATTCAGGCACGGGTTCAACAACAATCACGACGGCTGATGTTGTTTCCAATACCGGGGGCGCAGCTCTAACGGTCACGAACTACGGAACTGATGTTACGGTTGATACCTCGGCGGGTTCAGTTGCCGGAAACGGACAGAATTCTAGCGGCATAGCCGTGACAAACCGGGGAACGGGCGCTGCGACTATTACCACTGCGAATGTGACCGGCGACACAGCTGGCGGCACCGGGCACGGCGTTGAAATTTACAACGGGATTGATGCCGGCGAACTGATCCTCGACACCAGCGCAGGCGCGGTCACGGGCGCGCAAAACGGCATTTTCGTGCGGAACGCTGCCAATGGTTCGAACGCTGCTGTCATGACGGCAGATGTAACCGGCCTGGCAGCGGACGGCATCTTTCTGACCGATCAAGGCGAGAATAGCGATGGAGCGGACCTTACGCTTGATAGCACTCTTGGCAGTGTCACGGGCGCTGTCGACGGTATCGAAGCGCTTAACTTCGGCACTGGCGATCTGTCCATCACAACCGCCAATGTCGATGGTGAGGCCGCCGATGGCATCAATGCAACCAACCAAGGACCGGGTACTGGCGATCTTAACATCAATAGCTCCGCTGGGTCTGTTACCGGCAACGGTTCCGGCATTGTGGCCACTAACAACGGCACCGGCGAAACGACAATCACTACCGGTGATGTAACGGGTGCACAGTTTGGGATACGCCTATCTGCTGGAGGCGGTTCCGGCGCAGTTTCGGTCAACACTGTTCAGGGTGAGGTTTCTGGCGGAACGGGTGCCGGCGTAAGTGTGGCGCATAACGGCACCGGGGATCTTGTCATCACGACTGGCCGTGTTTCTAGTAACACAAATAGTGGTATCAATGCTTTTACGGCTACAAATACTGCCGATCTAATCGTGGATTCCAGCGCAGGCGCCGTATCCGGGGGCAATTACGGAATCAGCGCCAGCCAGAACGGGACTGGCGATCTGATTGTCACGACTGGCGATGTGACCGGTGGCAATGACGCTCTTGGCCTTGTTAACAATGTGGGTGATCGCACACTTGTTGATACCTCAACCGGTGTCGTAACCGGCGGCGTGAACGGTATCAGAGTGAGAGCTGGTGTTGCGCCCGGCGCGATTTCCGTCACCACAGCGCAAGTCACTGGTGAAATCGCCAACGGCATTTACATCACCGCAAATTATGCCGAGGCCATCGTAATTGACAGCACCGCAGGCGCGGTCTCGGGCAATAGTCGAGGCATCTTCGTCGATCATGAGGGCAGCGGCGCGACAACGATCACCACTGCAAACGTTGCTGGCACCAATAGTGATGGGATCTATGTAAATAATGCAACGGGCACGACCGACCTCACTATCGACACCACTGCTGGCGCGGTTACAGGCGGTCGCAACGGCATCGGTGCTGAGAACAATGGCTCAGGCGCGACAACAATCACCACGGCGGATGTTGCTGGCGCCGGTGAAATCGGCATTCTCGCTGGGATCAATGCAGTAAATGACACAACCGCAACCGATCTGACGATCGACAGCAGCGCAGGCAGTGTAAACGGCCAAGCCTTCGGCATTTACGCGATCAATTACGGAACGGGCCAAACAAGCATCACAACTGCAAATGTGAATGCCGATGGCGTTGGTATTGGGGCGCTATCTTACGGTACGAGTGGCTTCACGATCGACAGTACTGCGGGTGCGGTTCAAGCGGGTAATGTTGGCATTGCCGCGCTTCATTTTGGGACTGGCGATCTCACCATCACGACAGGCGATGTCACAGGCGAATTTGGAGACGGGATCATCGCTTACAGCGAGGCGGTCTCTGGCGATATCATTATCGACAGCTCTGCTGGCGATGTGACCTCACGTGAGGAAGGCGTTACCGCGGTCCACAGTGGTTCTGGCGCTATATCAATCACCACTGGCAATGTGACCACCACTGATGCCGTTGCGGTCTTAGCTTATGCGTACGCGGGTACTGACGGCATTCTGGTCGACACCAGTGCTGGTGCAGTGATGAGCGGCTATCGCGGGATTGAAGTGCGTAACGAGGGCAATGGTGACACTGTGATCATCACCGCCGATGTGACGGGCAGTGACGAGATTGGCATTCAGGCCACTATCAATAATGGAGCCACCGGCGACCTGACAATCGACAGCAGCGCGGGTGCGGTTACCGGCGGCATTGCGGGTATTCAGGCCCGCAACAACGGCACAGGCGATGTCAACATCACAACCGCCGCTGTAACTGGGCAATCTGGCAATGGGGTCGATATCTTCAACGATATCATTGGCGGAGAACTGATCCTCGACACCAGCGCAGGCCCTGTAGAAGGGGCTCTGAATGGCATTTTAGCACGCAATTATGCCGACGGGCAAAATGCCACGATCACCACTGCTGATGTCACCGGCCTTGCCGAAGACGGCATCAATGTGCGCGATGATGGAGAGATCGGCAACGGCGCGGATATCACGATTGATAGCACGCTTGGCACCGTGACTGGCGCTGAAGATGGGATCGAGGCGTCGAACTTTGGAACCGGCGATCTTTCGATCACTACCGCTAATGTCAACGGCTCCGATGGCGACGGCATCAATGCGTTGAACTTCGATAGCAATGCCGGGGATCTTAGCGTGGATAGCACCGCGGGCAGTGTCACGGGTGAGGACGATGGGATCTATGCAAGTAATCGGGGTTCTGGCAGCGTTGCTATCATTACCGGAGACGTTACCGGGAATGATGGCTTTGGTGTTACGGGTATCAATTCCGGCACCGATTTGGCAATTGATACCACGGCAGGGTCTGTCTTTGGAGGCAATGAAGGCATCAATGCCCGCAACGATGGTACTGGATCGTTAACAGTCATCAGCGCGGACGTGGTTGGCGGCGTAGACGAAGGCATTCAGGCCTTTAACTATGGGACAAGTCTGACGATCAATAGCTCGCTCGGCAGCGTGTCGGGTCAAGGTGGCGGCATTTATGCAACCAATGGAGGCTATTCCTCAGACAATAGCGCGGTCGAGGCGCTTTCGATCACCACTGGCGATGTCGTCGGATATGGCGAGGAAGGCATTGAAGCGCGCAATTTCGGGACTGATCTTACCATAGATACATCGGCTGGATCGGTATCGAGCGAGAGGGATAATTCCAGTTCAACCCCAGGTGCAAATGGTGGTTTCGGCATCGCGGCTTTGAACTATGGTTCGGGCACCTTGTCGATCGCCAGCGCTAATGTTTCGAGCCTAAGCATCGATGCCATTTACGCACGGAACGAAGGCACTGATCTTTTAATTGATAGCAGTGTTGGAACCGTGAGCGGCGGGGCAGATGGCATAAATGCGCGCAATAACGGCAGCGGCGATACCGTAATAACAACAGCAGATGTGATCGGCGGTGAGAACGGTGTTACCGCGAACCATTTTGGTGCCAATCTCACGATTGATACCAGCGCGGGTGCCGTTTCAGGCGCTAGCGTAGGGATTGACGCGTATTCCTTCTCTATAGGCCAAACCTCTGTAGTGACCGGAAATGTCGTTGGCGGCGAAGATGGCATCACCGCTACCGCAATGGGAGGCGATCTTGCGATTGATAGCTCGGCTGGTTCTGTCACAGGCGGCCAAACTGGCATTGATGCATTGCTGATAGCCGGCGACACCGCCGCGATTGTAACTGGCAATGTGACCGGCACCGCAGGCGATGGCATCTACGCTCGAACTGGTAGTTCCTCCGAAACGCTCGACATTGACACCAGTGCAGGCGCAGTGGTTGGCGGCAATCGCGGCATCTTTGCCGACCATCAAGGCTCAGATGATCTGACGATCACGGTCGGCAATGTGACGGGCCAGGGCGCTGAGGGTATTCTGGCCTCCACGTCGCAAGACACCGCCAACATTATTGTCACTGGCGGGGAAGGCGTTGCCAGCAACGTCGTTGGCGCAACAACCGGCATCGCTCTTTCAACGCAAGGCGCTGACATCACCGTTATGGGGATCGACAGCGTGACGGGACAAGCAGGCGATGCGCTGAACCTTGTCTCGAACGGCGGCAATATCGCGGTCAGCGACATTGGCACGATCACAGGGCTTGGCGGCAATGGCATCTTTGCCAATGCTGACACCGGCAATATCACGATCGACAATGTTGGCCTGATCGGAGGGATCACTGCGACTGATGGCGTGGGCATTGCGGCCTATGCCGACAATGGCGGCACGATCACCATCGGCACCTCGGGCGAGGTTTCAGGCACGACATATGGCGTGGATGGCTCTGCTCCGGGCGGCGCGGGTGATATCACGATCAACACCACCAACTATGCTGTGAATGCAGCGGTCGGTATCCGCGCGGTCAATCTGGGCAGCGGCAACACCAGCGTGACGACTGCGGATGTCACCGGCACAGGCGGCGAAGGCATTCTCGCATCTGCGGATGGCGGCGATGTCCTGGTGGACACAGTGGCCGGTACGATCACCGGCCTTACCGATGGCATTGAGGCTAGCAACAGTCAGGACGGCAATATCGTAATTACGACAGCCAATGTCACTGGCACGACAGCAGCTGGCATAAGCGCGATCAGCGACGGTGATAGCATTGCTATCGACAGCACAGCGGGCCGAGTCAGCGGCGGTACGAACGGTATCGAAGCATCCAATCGAATCTCTGGTGGCATCACGATAACGACTGCCGATGTATCGGGCGCAGCCGGCAATGGTATCGAGGCACGCAGCGCTGAGTTTGGCGATGGTCTGACAATTGATAGCAGCGCGGGCAGTGTTGAGGGCGGCCTGTCGGGTATTGTCGCCAATAACAATGGCGGCGCGTTTAACATCACAACTGCAAACGTTTCAGGTGAAGTCGGCGACGGTATCAGTCTCGACAACAGTGATTTCAGCGGCGATCTTTCAGTCAATACAGCGGCGGGTGACGTTGTTGGCGCACAAGACGGCATTGATGTCGACAATAATGCAGGTTTCAGTGGCGCTGCGACCATCGTGACCAGCAGTGTTACAGGCGGTGACAATGGGATTGCTGTCCGCAACTTTGCAGATGCGCTCACCATCAACTCGGCGGCGGGAACCGTCACCGGCGGCCTTGATGGCATCACGGCGGACCACCGCGGCAGTGGCGCTTTGGCGATCATCACAGCAGGCGTTGACGGCGGCCAGAACGGCATTACCGCGCGCAGCAACGGTATCGACCTGCTCGTCAATAGTGCAGCAGGTGCGGTTTCTGGCGGCGCGGTAGGCATTGATGCTCTGCATGAGGGCACTGGCACAGTCACGATTATCGCTGCCGATGTGACTGCCAATGGCGGTGACGGCATCAACGCGGCCAATGCTGCGTCTGGCGCTGATCTGATCATCAACTCGGCGGCGGGCACAGTCACAGGCTCTGAAGCTGGGATCGATGCGGAAAGCAATGGCGCGGGCGCGCTGATCATTACCTCCGCCAGCGCTGTAGGAACAGCGGACGACGGGATTGCAGCAGATGCCAGTGCGGCTGGCACAGACCTGCTGATCAACAGCGTCGCTGGCAACGTCAGCGGCGGTCAAAACGGCATCGCAGCCAGCAATCTGGGCACGGGCGGGGTGATTGTCGTTTCTGCTGGCGCTGAGGGCGCTGTGGGTGATGGGATCAGCGCAGCGAACAGCGCGTCAGGTCTGGGCGTCACCATCGACAGCAGCGCGGGCGCGATCAGCGGCGGCACCAATGGTGTTGCGGCGGTCAATCAAGGCTCAAGCGTGCTGCTGATCACCACTGCCAATGCGTCCGGCGTAGCAGGGGCGGGCATCCTCGCCTCAAACACTGGGCTGGATACGATTGTGAATTCCACCGCTGGCACGGTTAGTGGCGGAACGGACGGCATAAGCGCAGTCAATGAGGCGGGCTTGTTAGCTGTGAACACCGCTGATGTCAGCGGCGCAGCGGGCCAAGGCATAAGCGCTGAAAATGCGGGAACTGAGCTGATCATCAACTCTTCGGCAGGCATGGTTTCCGGCTCGCAAAACGGGATCCTGGCGGACAACCAGGGCACCAGCATTCTGAACATCACGACGGCCGATGTGACCGGTGAGAATGCCGCTGGTATTTCTGCCACAAATAGCGGCACAGACCTGCTGGTGTTCTCTGACACAGGCAGCGTGAGCGGCCAGACAGACGGTATTTCGGCCATCAACAACGGCTCAGGCTTCCTTTCGATCATCAGCGGCAATGTTGATGGCGCAGAAGGCCAAGGCATCAGCGCGGTCAACTCTGGCACAGACCTAGTGATCGACAGCAGCGCGGGAGCGGTGACGGGAAGTATCAACGGAGTGGATGCCGATAACAGCGCTGGCACCGGCATTGTCAGAGTTACGACAGCCGATGTGACCGGAACGGCTGCGATTGGCATTCTGGCGACGAGCACGGGCGGGAGCATCGACGTCAACAGCAATGCAGGCGCAGTGACCGGCGCGACTATCGGTATTCAGGCGCAGCAATCGGGCGCCGGCGATATCACCATGCTGGTGAATGAAGTGACCGGCGCGGTTGGGATTGATACCAATGCGACCAGCGGTGCGACTGAGATCACGCTTGGTTCGACTGCGATTGTTACGGGCACGGCGGGCTTCGGCATTGATGCACGCTCAACTGGCGGCGCAATCACGGTGCTAGGTTCCTCGGGTAGCGTCATTGGCGCGACCGATGGCATCTATGTGCGGCCAACCACGGGTGATATTACCATCGCCAATATCGATCTGGTCGAAGGACTCGCAGGCGATGGCCTTGATCTGCTCACGGCAGGCGGCGCTATCACCGTGAGCGACATTGATGCGGTTATCGGCACAGGCGGCAATGGCATCACCGCGACGACCTCTGGCGGCGTGATCGATATCCAGAACGCTGGCGATATCACTGGCTCGGTCTCTGGTATCGCGGCGACAACCTCGGGCGCTGGCACAATCGGCATCATTGTTGGCGGCGATACGACCGGCGCGCAAAACGGGATTGATGTCTCGAGCGCAGGCGGCGCGGTTTCCATCAGCAATACCGGCGCATTGAGCGGCGGCGACTTTGCTGTCCTCGCTAGTGGAGTGGACACAGGCGTGATCACGCTGGACAATGCTGGCACACTCGCCAACGCAGTGCAGCTTTCCGCAAACGACGACCAGTTCCTGAACTCCGGTACGTTCAACGCGGCAGGGATCAGCGACTTTGGCGAAGGCGAGGATACACTCACCAACTCCGGCACATTGTTCATCGCGGCCTCAGCTCAGTTTGACCGTTTGGAACAATTGCAAAGCTCCGGCCTCATTGATCTGTCCAATGGCCGCGCCGACGGGACGCTTTCCATTGCGGGTGATTTCGCCGGAGACGGCGGGCAGCTCGGCCTCGATGTCAGCTTCGCCGCTGGCACAGGCGATCTTCTGACAATCGACGGGGCTGCAACCGGCAACACCGGTCTGGTGATCAATGTCGTCGATGGCGATTTCTCGCTCGGCAACGACGTCCTCATCGTTGATGCTGGTGCGGGCACAGAGGCAAGCGCCTTCAGCGTAGTGGCAGGCGCGGGATCGGCCACACCGTTCCTCGCCTTTGAGCTAAATTTCGATGCGGCAACAAACGACTTCCTCGTCGCAATCGAGCTTGAAGACCGCGTCTTTGAAAGCACCAAGATCGCCGAGGCGGCGCAGGCTCTTTGGTATCGCAGCGCCGATGCCTGGGCTGACCACCGCGCCTCGGCCCGCTTTGGTGGGTCTGATGCGTCTCCTGCGTGGGCGGTCGCTTATGGCTCCGTGACTCAGCGTGATGAGCAGTTTGCCGATCCAACTGGATTTGGGCTGGCCGATACCAATCTTGATTACGAGCAAGATTTCTTCGGCTTCCAAGGCGGCGCGGATCACAAGCTTGGTGACAATCTGACCCTGGGTGTAACTGGCGGCTATCTCAGCTCCAGCTTCCGTCGGGATTTGACCGGCACCCGTGCTGTGTTCGATGTGCTCAATATCGGCCTGTCGGCATCGTTTGAGACGGACGGCTTCTTTGCGGACGCATTGCTCAAATATGACAGCATTTTGGGTGATTTGTCTGATCCGGCACAGGGCGGTTTCACCGGCCAGCTTGATGGCCAGGCTTATGGTGCCCGGATCGATGCGGGCTACCGGATTGGCGGCGAGCGCTTCTATGTCGAGCCGCGCGTCAGCCTGGACCTACAACGCACGGATCTGGACGATCTCATCGTCGATGCGGCAAGCTTCGAGTTCGACAACCTCGATGGCCTGCGCGGCGCCGCGGGCATTCGCCTCGGCGGCTATGGTAAAACCGGCGGTAGCACTAGGATCGGCTACTTCCTTGATGCCAGCGCCGTGCGCGAATTCAGCGGCGAGGCAGACGTTCGCTTCCGCGTATCGGGCGATGCTGTTGACTTTCAGAACAACCCGCAAGGCACCTATGGCCACGTCGAGGCCGGGATCACACTCGATGGCGAAGGGCCGATCTCCGGTTTCTTCCAAGTCGAAGGCGACGCCGGCTCAGATTACTCCAGCTTCGGCAGCAAGGTGGGCGTGATCTTGAAGTTCTAAAGGGGGAGCCTAGCCGGTCGCAGAGTTGCGAACCGGCTGGGTCCCAATGCTAAAGGAGCGGAGTGTGCGTCCAATCGGCTGGGCCAGCTCTTTTTCCAATAAATGAGATATTTGCTTTGGATGGGGAAGCGGGCAAACGATCAAATTTGACCTTCGAGACTTTTCTACGGGCAAACTATTGTGCGTTGTCGAACTTAATTGGATCAGTCGCCTGCAGAACGACGGCAGCGTTGGGATGGAACTCCAAACCAGACAGTCGGCTTACGGCCCAGATGCCGACTGCGCGTCATGCTCTTCTTTGGCCACGCAATCAGTTGCGGTCAGGTTGAGCGTCTCCTATCACGCTTCAGCGCTCAGCCAACTCTGAGCGTTAGGCTTTAGAACCTCCATATGCACGCGCCGGTCGAAATTCCATCGACCGGGTGGCCGCACACGTATGTCCAGAGCTTCGCATAAAGGTGGCGGCGCTTCGTGCGTGCATGGAGTTCTAAACACCCGGTTCCGATCTTGTGATGCCTCTGAACAATTAGGAGGCAAAAATGCAAATCACATCTACGGTAGTCGCGCTCTTTCTGTCTGCAGCACAGCAAGCCGATACATCCGCACCCAGCGCTGAGGAATTGCAACCCGATCTCACGCCCTATTTCAAAAATTGGCTGGAGAACAACGCGAAAGACCCCGACTCGATCAAATTGAAGCTGGTCACTCCAGCTCGCCGCGAAGACATTGTGTTGAAGCGCGGTTTCCTTGGAAAGAAGCAATCGTCCGGGGTGGTCGCTTGTTATCGGTTCAACGCCAAAAATTCATATGGCGCATATGTTCTCCATCAGCGCCTATGGCACAGATTAGCGGTTGAAGTTTAGGAGAGTTTTGGTTCTCGTCGTAGTGACGAAGGAACGAAGATGAGAACCAAAAAATCGCAGTCGAAACAGCCTGCCGAGCAGGTTTTGAAGGACATCCGCCGTCGGACGCGGCGGCACTTCTCAGCAGAAGACAAGATCAGGATAGTGTTGGAAGGTCTGCGCGGCGATGACAGCATTGCCGAGCTGTGCCGGCGTGAAGGGATCGCCCAGAGCCTGTATTACACTTGGTCCAAGGAGTTCATGGAAGCAGGCAAGCGTAGGCTTGCTGGCGATACAGCCCGTGCTGCGATCACGGATGAGGTGAAGGATCTGCGTAATGAGGCGCGTGATCTGAAGGAGTGCGTGGCTGATCTGACCCTGGAGAACCGGTTGCTCAAAAAAGCATGACCGGGCTTGGGGGAGGCGACGCATGAGATACCCTGCATCCGAGAAGCTCGAGATCATCAAGCTCGTTGAACAGTCGCACCTACCAGCCAAGCAAACGCTTGATCAGCTCGGTGTGGCGCGGCGCACCTTCTACCGCTGGTACGATCACTACCTTGAAGACGGACCTGAAGCTCTGGAAGATAAGCCTTCAACGCCCAGCAGGGTGTGAAACCGTATTGCGCCTGAGATCCAGGACCAGATCGTCGATATGGCGCTGGAGCATAGCGAGCTCAGTCCGCGTGAACTTGCGGTGCGCTTCACTGATGAGAAGCGCTACTTCGTCTCTGAAGCGACCGTTTACCGACTTCTGAGGGCTCATGACCTGATCACCAGTCCTGCTTACACGGTGATCAAGGCGGCAGACCAGTTCCACATGCAAACCATGCGACCGAACGAGATGTGGCAGACGGACTTTACCTACTTCAAGATCATCGGGTGGGGCTGGATGTACCTCTCCACCATGCTCGATGATTACTCGCGCTACATCATCCGCTGGAAGCTGTGCACCACCATGCGAGCCGAAGACGTCACTGAGACGCTCGATATGGCACTTGCCGGCTCAGGTTGTGAGCATGCCCACGTCGAGCACAGGCCCCGCCTGCCGTCCGACAATGGCCCGAGCTACATCGCTGGCGAGCTGGCTGATTACATCAGCGCCAAGAAGATGGATCACGTGCGAGGTGCACCGTTCCATCCACAAACCCAGGGGAAGATCGAACGCTGGCATCAAACCCTGAAGAACCGCATACTGCTGGTGAACTACTTCCTACCCGGTGATCTCGAGGCTCGGATCGAGGCGTTCGTCGACCATTACAACAACCAGCGCTATCACGAGAGCCTCGACTATGTGACACCCCCGACGCCTACTTCGGCAGGGCACCAACCATCATCAAACGAAGAGAAAGGATTAAACGAGAGACGCTAAAACATCGCCGCTTGCTTCACCGCAAGCTAGCCGCCTAAACTGAAACCAACAGACGACGCCAATCCTCCAAACGATCAACTCTCAGTTTGTGCCAAATGTCCTGATGACGGACAGCTTGCGCAATCCTGAGGTCAGACAAATGCGATTGTCCAATCTCGGCATGACTGGCGAGGGCTTTTACAAGCGCCGCGGCAACCGCGGTCTGCCTGATGAAATGTGTGTAGCGTTTTGAAGTCCCACTCATTGCAGGAAGTTGCAATGAAACAAACTATAACCCCGATCATCGCCCTGTTGGTTTCAGCTTGCAGCGATCAAAGCAGCCCTGATCTTTCAGAAGCAGATCCGGCTGAAGCTGCGGCAAAATCCGCTGCGTCTACGCCCATTATTGCAGAAGAATCAGCCACAACAAATGCACTGCCTTGGGACATCCCGATCATGCCCGGCGCGCGCTATGTCAGTGGCAGCACTGAATTTTCACGTACGACAGAGAAACGCGGCGGTGAGGCTAATGCAACGATCGCAGTTGATGGATCGGTGGCTGATATCAGCACCTATTACGAAGGCGTGCTCCCTGAACTTGGCTTTGAGATCACCTTCAACCGAATTTATGATGAAACGACGGGATCGCTGCATACTCAAAATGCCAAAGGCGAACAGTTCCGCGTCGCGGCAATGCGCGGCGGGTCAAATGCGCGTGAAGGAGAGAGCACTGCTGGATTGCTCGCAATCAAACCAAAATTGGCTGTAACAGAGTAGGATTGGCGGAAGCGTATGACTTTACGAATGGGATTTATCATCGCCAACATAATTGGCCTCACCGCCTGCGGTTCGGGCCAGTCGGCTCAGGCCTCGAGCGAGGACACACTGACGAGCACACCGATCTCCTTCGCTGCTGCCACGGGTAAGACGGCTGAAATGCTAGAGGTCGGACCTTGTCCGTTCGTATCTGACGACGTGATGATCTCCAGTGTGCGATCACGTTTTGAGATTGTCCGGCGCGAAGTTTCAAATACCAATTGCCGTTGGTCTTACAATGCAGGTTTCGCGATCGATGTAACGATTGAAGATCTTGCAACTGCCAAGCCTGTTTCCACCCGCCGATACGACATGGATATCGACCCCGTTTTGAGCCCGCAGGATCGGCCAGGCAGGAGAAATCTATCCACCTCTGCATGGGATATCTTTGAAGACGGAGTTACTGGACGCCGAACCGCCGCGTTCCATATCTACGAGCCAGAACCCGGCAAGAAACAGGAATACGAATACTCCAGTTACTTAGCGTATACAGAGGATGACGAAATTCACTATCTGCGAAAGTCCGATTCCGATTTTGGCCTATACGTTCACATTGTTACGCCGCGGCCACAAGGCATAGTCCACGTCACCGTTTTAGACGCCAATGGTGCCCTAACCTTGGTGGCAAAGCGTTTGCAGAATAACTTGCTCACCCGATTGGTGAATTGAAGCGCACAGTAAACTATCAGTTCAACAAGAGTTGATGACAGCCTTAGCTAACACTCAGGTGCGGCGGCTAGACATTCACTTACTGTCACGGGGTGATGGTTCGTAGCGGGCCGATAGATGTGCCTTGGTATCTTAGGAAAATTCCCGAATCCGGTCATCGACTGACACTCGATTAGAGGTATGCGGACTGATCTTGAATGAATATTGCGAAGAAGCTCAAAGGCCCGGCGATGCCTCCTTTGGAGGCTTCACGTAAAAGCCTATTTGACCTGTAGATGCGGCAAGGTCTGATGGACAGTTAACCCATCAATCTTTACCCTGACTGGAAAGAGCTAGGGAAGAGGAGTGGGCACGAATGGGGACTCGTGAGGCAATGCCATGACAGAGGTAGGAAAGGCGACCAGCTGGAGATCCAAGCTGGCTCTGTTCCTGCCGGGAATATTCCTGATCGGCTTTAACATTGGCACCGGCAGCGTCACCACCATGGCTTCTGCAGGAGCCAATTACGGCATGGCGCTCTTGTGGACGGTGCTCATTTCCTGCGCCGCAACCTTTTTGATGGTTGCGACCTATGGCCGCTACACGCTGGTGACCGGCGAAACCGCGCTTGAGGCGTTTCGCAAACATATCCATCCGGCTGTGGGCCTGTTCTTTATCGCTGCCCTCGGCATTGGCGTTTTTGCAAGCCTGATGGGCGTTATGGGCATCGTTGCTGAGATCGCCTACGAATGGTCCAAGACTTTCATTCCGGGCGGGATTAAGCCGCTTTATTGCGCCGCGTTTTTCTGCGCGATTGCCTATTATATCTTTTGGGGCGGCCACACTCAGATTTTCGAGCGCATTCTCGCTGTGGTCGTCGCCATTATGGGCGTCTGCTTTGTACTCAATTTCTTTATTCTGATGCCGCCCGTTTCGGATATGGCCGCAGGGTTGGTGCCTTCTGTGCCCGATGTCGGGTCAAGCGAAGCCGGGCCCTTGCTGCTGATAGCCTCAATGGTCGGCACCACCATTTTTTCTGGCCTGTTCATCATGCGCACCACCCTAGTGAAGGAAGCCGGTTGGACCATTGCCCAAGACCAGCAACAGCGCCGTGACGCGGCATTCGCGGCGGTAATGATGTTCATCATCAGCGCATCGATCATGGCGGCCGCCGCGGGCAGCCTGTTCGCAGAAGGCATTCCGCTCGAAAAAGCGTCGCAAATGATCGGCTTGCTTGAACCACTTGCGGGACCATTGGCCGTTTCCATCTTTGCCATTGGCATCATTGCGGCGGGGGTCTCTTCGCAGTTTCCCAACCTCATTCTAATCCCGTGGCTGCTGTGCGATTACCGCAGCACGCCGCGCGATATGACGCTTTGGCAGTACCGATTGTTCGTCGGGATCATCTCTTTGCTGGGGCTTGTCGTGCCGCTTTTCGATGCGAGGCCGGTTTTGGTCCTGATCCTGAGCCAGGCCTTCAACGTTGTGCTGCTTCCGGTCACGGTTGCTTGCATTATGTATCTGGGTAATCGCGCTGATTTGATGGGCGAATATCGCCATTCATGGCTGACGAATTCAGGGCTCGGGGCGATATTTCTGTTCTCGCTCGTCACTGGCTATATGGGCTTTCAAGGCCTGATGGGCATGATTTAACGGAGCGACGATTATGCGCGAATCCTGGCGTTGGTTTGGGCCAAACGATCCGGTCAGTCTGGAAGAGATCCGCCAAACGGGCGCGACGGATATCGTCAGCGCCTTGCACGATATTCCGATTGGCCAGCCTTGGCCGCGCCAGCAGATTGCGGGCCACCGTGCAATGATTGAAGAAGGCAATGTGCCGGGCTCAACTCTGCATTGGACCGTAGTTGAAAGCATTCCGGTGCACGAGGATATTAAGCTCGGCGCAGCAGGGCACGAGGCCTATGTTCAGGCTTGGATCGAAAGCATGGAAAACCTCGCGGCAGAGGGGATCAAGACCATCTGCTACAACTTCATGCCTGTGATTGATTGGACAAGAACGGATTTGCGCCACCGCCTGCCAAACGGGGCGTATGCGCTCAAATTTGATCAAGATCGCTTTGCAGCGTTTGATCTCTTCATTCTGAAGCGCGAGGCCGCTGATGCGGATTATGACGAGCCGGAGTTGGCGCGCGCAAAGGCCGCATTTGATGCGATGTCGCAGGAAGAGGTTGATAGTCTCACCAAGACGATCATCGCTGGGCTTCCGGGCAAGATGACCGATGCCTATTCACTTGATGATTTTCGCGCCATCCTGGCGAGGTATGATGGGATGGATCACGACCAATTGCGCGCAAACCTTGTCGGCTTTCTGGAGCGCGTCCTGCCGTCCGCAGAAAAGCTGGACGTAAAGCTCGCCATCCATCCTGATGATCCGC
The DNA here is from genome assembly GCF_057364975.1 of Erythrobacter sp. S249. Classification (NCBI taxonomy): domain Bacteria; kingdom Pseudomonadati; phylum Pseudomonadota; class Alphaproteobacteria; order Sphingomonadales; family Erythrobacteraceae; genus Erythrobacter; species Erythrobacter sp. S249. The sequence goes on from NZ_CP200287.1 coordinate 2,963,165, forward strand.
CATGGGATATGTTTGGATTGCCGCGCGTGATTTGCACGCCGGCTGATCTGGACAAGCTGTTTGCGGCGGCTCCAAGCCCGTCAAACGGCATTACCTTATGCGTTGGCACCTACGGCAGCAGGCCCGATAATGATTTGCCGCAAATGGCGCGCGATTACCGGGACCGCATTCATTTTGCGCATTTGCGCGGTGTCTCGCGCAATTCAGAAGAACCGCGAACATTTATCGAAGCAAGCCATCTGGATAGCGATATCGATATGCTGAGCGTCATTCGCAATCTGCTTGCAAATGAGCGCGCGACGGGACGCGAAATTTTCATCCGGCCCGATCACGGCCATTTGATGATGGGGGATGTCTCCAAGACCACCAATCCAGGGTATTCGGCAATTGGCCGGATGAAAGGCTTGGCGGAAATCCGCGGGGTAATCCGCGCGCTGACGGCCAATGCTGTGCCGGGCTGATCCTTCGAAATGGGTCTTGCGCGGACATTTGGCTTGAGCAACTAACTGGCTCGGCTGCTAATTTCGAGTGGGCTACTGTCGATCATCTCGTTCGATCTCTCCCGCTATGGCAGCCGTTCGGCTCTGAACCTAACTCCTGAGGTAAGAAAGTGCCTGCTTGGGGGCAGAAGGATATTGCTTCTCCCCCAAGCAGGCTCGCGATCAAAACCCGAACGCGACGCCGACGCGTCCGCCTGTGGTGTTTCGCGCAGTTGAACCAGTCACACCGCCAGAAACATACACTTTGTTCGCAACGCGCGCAGTGATCGCACCTGCAAAGCCCTGCTCTCCTTGAAAGGTGGACGCGTTGAGGCTGACCGAGACATTGCTATCCGGCACAATCATCGTCCCGCCAAACGCCATCGCCGCTGCGATCCCGCCGCTTGCGCGCTGGTCGAGGTCTTGCAGGCGGAAATCCAGATCCTGCACCCTGCCCGACAGCGCATCGAACTGCGCGGTCGAGACTTGGGCGACAGCATTGAGCGCCACCCGCACATTGTCGACCGAGGCGGCGGTGGCCACGCTTTGACGGCCCAGTGTGCCGTTCGCATCCACCGTCACCGCATCAACCGGGCCCACCTGAGCCGCCGTGCTGGCGTCGATATCGCCGATCCGCACGGATGATCCGTCTCCTCCGAGCGCCACTTGGTTGGCTGCCGTGGAGGCTGCCTGAAAACCAACCGCAGTCGAGTTCACATGCGTAACGCTCGCCTCACGGCCCACAGCTGTACCAAATTGCGCGGTGACCTCGCTTGAGCTGCCCACCGCTGTGCCAGCGCTGCCGCTGACGTTTGCTTGAAAGCCCACCGCAGCCGCTGAGTTGGCTGTGTCAGTAATATTGACGCCTGCACCGATGCCGGTTGAGAAAGCGCCTTCAACCCGCGCTGAGTTGCCAATTGCGGTCGCATTAAGCGCGCGGGCTTGAGACCCCGTCCCAAAGGCCGATGTGCCATTTGAGGTTGCCACAGAACGCGCGCCCACAGCCGTTGCCAACGCGCCATTGGTCCGCGCCCTTGCGCCAAACACTGACGCCTCCTGACCAATCGCAATCGTAGCTGACCCAACAGCACTCGCATCCTGACTGCTCGCCACCGCGTCCGCGCCAAGGGCGATGGCTTGCTCACCGGTAGCCTGCGCGCCGAGAACATCACCATCAACGCTATCACTGCCGATGGCAATAGAGTCTACGCCGCCAGCAACACTGCTGATCCCAAGTGCGATCGCCCTATCTCCCTGAGCCTGAGCACCGGTGCCAAGCTCGCCTGAGCCTCCGGCACCAAGGGCGATTGAGCCGTTTCCCGATGCCTGCGCTTCTGCGCCTAGGGCTGTCGATGCGAACCCAGACGCAATGGCAGTAACACCAAAAGCTGATGCATTAGCGCTGGTTGAATTTGCGCCCACGCCAAAGGATGATGTGTTATCGGAACCAGCCACGGCATTCACCCCAACTGCGGTTGACGCCTCTCCGGTTGCAAAAGATGATTGGCCAACAGCAGTCGCGAACGAACCGGTAGCGTTGGAAAAAAATCCCACGGCAGTGGAGGCATTGCCAGTGGCATCGGAATCGGCACCCAGCGCAGTTCCGCTGCCCATTGATACAGCGCCCATGCCAAGCGCGGTGCCTATATCTGATGTTGCTCTTGAGTCTTCGCCAATTGCGGTGCCTTCAGCTGATGATGCATTTGGGCCTAGCGCAACCCCCGCACCTTTCGAACTTGCGCCCGATCCGATAGCGAGGCCGTCTCCTGTGGAACTTGTGCCCGATCCAATAGCGATGCCGTTGAGTCCTTCTGCCCTAGCTAAAACGCCGATTGCTGTTGAGTTGGAACCTTCAGCTTTACTGAGAATTCCAATTGCGATCGTTTGGACGTTCGATGCCGATGCAGAAGATCCCAAGGCGACGCTATCGTTTCCACCTGCGGATGCGTCCGCTCCAACACTGGTCGCCCTTTCACCCTGTGCACTCGCTCTAAACCCCAAAGCAGTCGCGGACAAGTCAGACGCAATGGCATCCGCGCCGATAGCGACTGCTTGCTCACCGGTGGCCTGCGCGCCAATTGAGTCGCCATCAACGACATCCCCGCCAATCGCAATCGCGCTTGTGCCAAGAGCGTCGCTTTCAAAGCCAATCGCGATGCCGTCGAATCCCACTGCCCTTGCTGAAACGCCGATTGCGGTTGAGTTGAAACCTTCAGCTTTACTGAGAATTCCAATTGCGATCGTTTGGACGTTCGATGCCGATGCCGCGTTACCCAAGGCAATACTACTGTCTCCACCTGCGGATGCGTCCGTTCCAATACTGGTTGCCTGTACGCCCTGTGCACTCGCCCTAAACCCCAAAGCAGCCGCGGACAATCCAGACGCAATGGCATCCGCACCGATAGCGACTGCTTGCTCACCGGTCGCCTGCGCGCCAATTGAGTCGCCATCAACGCCATCCCCGCCAATCGCAATCGCGCCTGCAACAGTGGCGTCGCTTTCAAAGCCAATCGCGATAGCGTTGGTGAGCTGCGCATTTGCACTGAGGCCGATTGCGATCGATTCAGACCCTGCCTCCGCAAAGGCACCGATTGCGGTTGCGTTGTTCCCAAGTGATTCTGCGCTCGCGCCCACGGCAATTGCGTTGACATGAACAGCTTCCGCATCGAAACCGACGGCAATGGCTTGCGTCTCCGATGCATCTGCATTGCCAATGGCAATTGCGTTATTAGCGCCAGCATCAGAACCGGCCCCAACGGCAGTTGCAGTTGCCCCATCTGCTAAAGAATTAAATCCGATAGCGGTTGCATTGTTGGCGGCGGCATTTGCGCCAACACCAAATGCCGATGCTCCATTGCCTACAGCCCTCGTAATGTTATTTGCACCATGGCTGTCGGCATCGCCTCCCACGGCCACTGCACCGACTCCGTCAGCAAGCACATCTTTGCCTATCGCCAGAGCACCTGGGCCTAGCGCATCCGCGCTAATGCCAAAGGCTGTGGCCCCGTCGCCAGCTGTGTTTTCCGGATCAACTACAGAAGAATTGCCGCATGCCAACGACTGCCCGTTTGTGGTAGAATTGTCCGAAGCACCGGCGGTGCCATCTGATTCGGTTCCTGTATTGGCGACCCCATCACCATTGATGTCGAGCAGGCAGGTTTCCGCCTGTGCGGTTTGCGGCATGGTCATAATCCCCATCGCCACCGCAGTGGTCGCCGTGGCGGTCAAAAGTAACGTACGCATTTGTATTTCCCCTTTTTTACCCAAAAAATTCTGGCGCAGGCTTAGGGGAGCGCTTGCCTGCCGTATATACCGCGATCGCGGTATGGTGATTGCGCGGCAATTGCTTGGCGAGATTAGAGCTGATCCAGCACAACCTGCGTTGCCGGTGGCATCGCCCCTGTCAGAACGCGAGTTTGAAGGGCTTAACCCGCTCGCGCGCGGATTTTCCTACCACAGCGGCTTGCGCTAGTCCGAACGAGGCTCTTTCCCATCGTCAGTGTCAGTCATTACCAGCTGCGTCTTTGCGCTGCCGAGCCGCATTGTTGCGCGTGCAAATTCCAAAAGTCACAACGTCACGTTGCATTTTGCGTGCAAGCCGCTGGAAATTGGCACTTTTGCGCAAAAGTCACGGAATTGAAAAACGCAAATGCGTTCCAGTGCGGCTCGCCGCACTGCTAAAGCCTAGCCATAGCCCATCAGAGCCATGACTTCCTTGCGGCTGCGGTGATCCTCTAGGAAACAGCCCAAGAGCCGCGAGGTGATCATGCCAACGCCCGGTGTGCGCACACCGCGCCCGGTCATGCAGCCATGCTGCGCCTCGATCACGACGGCAACGCCTTGCGGCTCCAGATTGTCCCAGATGCAGGCCGCGACCTCTGCCGTTAGCCGTTCCTGGATCTGCAATCGGCGGGCATAGCCATGCAGCACGCGGGCGAGCTTTGAGATGCCAACGACCTTCTTATTGGGGAGATACGCAATCGCCGCCTTGCCGGTGATCGGCGCCATGTGGTGCTCGCAGTGCGATTGGAATGGAATGTCCTTCAGCATGACGATCTCGTCATAGCCGCCGACTTCCTCAAATACCCGGCTCATGTGAATAGCGGGGTCTTCCTTATAGCCCTGGCAATATTCAAGCCATGCGCGCCCCACCCGCTTTGACGACGAGGGCAAGGCTGGGCAGAGGAATGGCAATCTGCTACTGCTATTGCACAAATGCACTCCATGATTTCGATGGTAATGCTGGCGTTCGCTCTAAAACCGTTTGTAGCAATGCCGCGCTCCCAAACTTTCCGATCAACACTTAAGGCGAACAATAAGCGGATATCACAGCTGACAACGGCGGGCCGCTTTTGAGCTTCTTCCAATGCGAGGGACATGTCAGCTCAGATTACTCGAGCTTTGGCGGCAAATTCGTTGTGAAACTAAAGCTCTGGAATGTGAGCTTGGCTGGCCTGAAAATTGCGTACCGGCCAGGTACTGAATGAAGCAAAGAGCTGAAAACGACTAAGCTATCTTCACTCGTGCACCAAATTGGGGGATGCACCTCATTCGCATCGCTGGCGATCTGTTGCACAAAGGTTGCCATATTGAGGGGCAACAGCAGTGCTAAATAGAACTATCAATCTGAACAAACAGGCCCAGCTGCGCCTTTGGCTGTGGGCGATTTTGGCGGCGATTGGCATCGCGATCGCAGCTCCCGCTGCGCAGGCGCAAGACAACCGGCCGCGCGCGGCGCTGAGAGATTATACGCAGGTTGCGCCCGGTGAACCGCTGCCGATTGATGGTGTCTGGCGGCTGCGCGAACTGGGCAAGCAGGTCATCATTGAGAACGGCGTTGTTATCGCGATGGAGGAATGGACCCACCTGTTCATTTGGGTGGTTGAGCCTGGCATGGTCACCTCTTCACGCTTGCGCCAAACCGACCGCCAGAAGATGGTCGCCTATGATGAATTGCTGCAGCGAGAGATGGAATGGACACTTCGCGAAGACGGCACTTTGTTTGCCTCGGGCGGTAATGGGCTATTTGATCCGAAATTCACGCTGGCGCCGGTTGAGCTCTCCTATCCCGGGGCATTTGAAGCGATGCGGATCGGCGAAGAGATTGTCCTCACTGAAGATGGCTTTGCCGGGCGGAGCCGCCCCGATCCGATGGAACTGCCGCCAGAGATGACCAGCCCGATCCAAAGCGGCGACGGCATGTGCCTTGATCTGCATGGCCCGGACGTTGGCCAGCAAGGTGGTAGACTGCAGGTGTGGGAATGCCTTGGCGGTGCCAATCAGAACTTCATTTATCTTGAAGATGACGGCCTGATCGTGACGGCCAGCGGGATGTGCCTCGAGGCTGTCGGGCCAGACAATGGCGCGCCTGTACGGGCCTTCGGTTGCGACGGGAACCCGGCGCAAATCTGGTCTGCAAGGAGCGTTGGAGCGCCGGGCGCGGTGAGTTTTGTGAATGAGAACACAGGGCGCTGTCTCGATGCCCATGGGCCGGACTCAGAAACCAATGGCGGCAGAATTCAACTGTGGGATTGCCTTGCCGGTAAAAACCAAAGCTGGAGCCAGTGATGCGCAGCCTTGGAGTATTTATAGCATTGGGGCTTGCGCTTGGAGGTCTGGCCTCAAGCCCTGCGCTTGCTGGGCCAAAGCATCGCCCGATTGAGCTGGTGCGCTGTCACACGCCGCTTGGTTCCGCTGCTATTATCGAGGGAGAGGCGCGCAGCTGGGTCGACAAGAACCTCGGCAGCCCAAAGGCTATGATAGAGGCCTTGGTTGTGCAGTCGGGTTGCTTCACGATCTATGATCCCAGCACCGGGGAGCCTGCGCAGTTCATGCTGAATGTGGTGGCCGGCGACAAGGTGGAAGTCGCGACAGCCACCAATCTCAACAATGCGGGCGTCGCGAATGCGGCCGCTCTGGCGCAGAACAGTGGTTATCGCAGCGGGATGGGCACGGCTGGCGATATCGCTGGCATGGTCCCTCTGGCCGGGGCGGTAGTCAATGGGCTGGCTGGCATGGTTGGGATTGGCAAAAAGAATACGGTGATCACCGGTCTCGCGCTGGTCGATACCGCGCAAAATGCCGCGATCGCATCGGGCACCGGTCTAGTTCAGAAAACCAAACTCAAATTCCATGACGGCGATGACGATGCCATGGCTCGGTCACCGGAGGGTTTTTGGATGCTGGCGGTCGAAGAAGCGGTGGAAGGTAGCCGCTACACCAAGAAAGAGGACGGGCGCGAGATGATCCAAGGGTTCGTCATCGCCTACAACAATATGGTTGCACAGGCGCAAGCTTTGGGCGTGGGACAAACGGCTAGCGATGCGGAGCTTGCCGACGCTCAGGCGGTTGCAGATCCCGAGCCAGTTGAACCTGCTGGGCCGCCACCCGTGGTCGTTGCCGCTGCATCGTTCCTGTATCTGGAGCCGACCCGCGAAGCGGAGACCGTGCGGAGCATCCGGCCCGGCATGGAGCTTACGCCGATCGGTGATTTGCATGGCATCTTCCTGCCGGTCAGTGATGCCTATGGCGTGTTGGGCTGGGTCAGTGTTGAAGACCTGCGCTAACAAGGCCGAGGTCGCCGAGAAAGCGATTGATGCCCGATGTGCCTCTTTAAGTAGAGCTCGCCTCAACCAAGCCTTCGCGCAGTGCATAGGCAATCAATTCAGCCGCCGAGCGCGCCTCAGCCTTGCGCATTACACTGGTCCGGTGCCGGTCGACCGTCTTGATGCTGATACCCAAGGTCTCGCCGATTTCGCGGTTGGTTTGCCCGCTAACGACGAGGTTCAAAACCTGCCGCTCTCGGCTGGTCAGAGGTTCGATGTCCGCCGCGTTTTCAAGCATTTCAGTAAAGCGCCGGCAGACCACCCGGCCGCCCTCCATAATGCGCGGGATCGCAGCGGTGAGTTCGTCCAGATCATCGCTTTTGCAAAAGAGCCCGTCTGCGCCAACTTCGACCAGCTCAGCGATCTTGCCGCTTGCCTCGACACCGGTGAAAACAATTACCTTGCAATCCGGCAGCCAGCGGCGGGCTTCGATCAACACCTCTGTGCCGCCCGCATGGGGCATGGTAACATCCAGCATCAGCAAATCGGGCTGATGTTTTCGGATCGCGCCAATCGCACGAATGCCGTCGCAAACTTGGTCACAAACTGCGAAGCTGTAGCCTTCCAGTGCGTCAGCATTGCTCAGCAATTGGGCCAAGGCCCCGCGAATGATGCTGTGGTCGTCAGCGATCACAGCTTTGAATTCCCGGCCAAATGTCATGGAGCCCCCCGGACCATCACGATCTCCCCCTGCTGCTCACCAGCAAATTGTGTATAGCACAAAAGATGGGTGAGGGGGTAAATCTTTGGGTCGGGCGCGCATGGACATTTGGTCTGTTTGCTGCTGTCGTTTGTGCGGCCTTGGGGTTCGCTGCGATGGCGGCTCCTGCTGCAAATGGGCAAGAAGTCTCAGCGGGCGAAGCCAGTTCCGTGCTGCTGAAGCGGGGCGAACCTGCCGAGCAAGTAGAAGGCAGTGCTTGGTATTTCGTAACGCAAGAGGGTGAAGAGCTCACCAGCCAGCAAGCCTTGACCAAGTTTAGAAGCGGCGGTTTTTCGCGCGGTTACCAATCAACGCAGTCCGAGATTCTGGACGAGCGCCGGCTGTGGATTGCATTGCCGATCAAGGCGGCCGCGGACAATGAAACGAGCATCCGCCGCAGCGTTGGCCTGGGCGGTGTGTTCTATGTCAGGCCCGATGTCTATTTGGTGCAAGGTGGTGCCGCACCGGTTCAGATCCTCGGCGGTGACGCCACCAACAATGCGGAACTGTTAGCGCGCAAGCTCACCTACGTGCACTCCTCCAGCTTCATGCTTGATCCCGGCGAACAGGCGACAGTGCTGGTCAATCTGGCTTCGGTCGACAGGCCATCGATTGGCCTGTTTCGTGAAGGAGAATTGGGCCGCAACCAGATCATCGGCACGATGCTGAAGGCAATCGTATTCCTTTCGTTCATAGGGGTCGGGGTTTGTCTGGTAGTGCTGGGCGTTTTGGCGAACCGGAAGATCACTGCATTGCTCGGGATCGGTTTGACGCTTGCTGCGATCCAAGCAGATGTCTCGCTGTTCGTGACGATCCTTAGCCCCGATTTTGAGACTGCCCGTGCAGCCTGGCGGGCCTGCATTGCGATTGTCTCATTGAGCAATCTTTACATCGTGCTGTTCGCGTTCAGGGGGCGATATGATCGCTTTTCAAACCCTGCGGCGCGTCTGATCATATGGCTGTTGCCGCTAGCCATCGTGGCTGGCCTGTTACACCTCAAATATGACGCCTATCTACTGGTGCTGTATTATGGTGTGCTCTTGGCACTTGTGGCCGTGGTCGTCTTCCGGTTGGAAATGGCCAAGACGCTGCGGCAGATCGTGGTTGGCATTATTGGACTTAGTCCGGTTGTTTTGATTGCCGTTGAGCCGGATCTCGTCGGAACGATCATTCCCGAACTCTCCGTGGGCTTCGTCCGCGATATGGTGCGTCTGGTTGTCGCGGCGACTCTCTTGGTGTTCGTTATCGTAGATATTCGCCGGAGCTTGGAAGAGCGCGACCGGCTGAGGCTGGAACGTATTTCGGCCCTCGAAGCGAACGCGCAAACCAATCGCCGGTTGCTGGAGACCGAAAGAGAGTATTCGCGTGCACGAGAAACGGCTGTCCGCCGCAAGCAGCAACTGGCCTCTGCCAGCCACGACATTCGCCAGCCCTTGGTCGGGTTGAGGGCCTCCATCCGTGAAGAGGCGGATAACTTGTCTCCCGTTCTGCAAGAGCGTCTGAGCGAGGCGGTAGACTATCTCGAAGAGCTAACCCGCGAATACAGCGATCAGGAGGGGGCAGAACAGGCTGTGTCCCGCGCGGAGAACGAAGTGTATTCGCTACAGCTGATCGTGCAAACCGTCGAAGATATGTTTGCTCAGGAAGCCGCGAACCTTGGGGTTGTTCTCAAAATTCAGACTGAGCCATGCGAAACGTCGGTGCCAGCTTTGGCTCTTATTCGCTCTGTCAGCAATCTGGTCGCCAATGCTCTGCGCCATGCCAGTCCCAGTGAAGTGCGCGTCAGCATCCGGCATGAAGACACGTGCCTCATCGAAGTGCGTGATGATGGCAAGGGTATGGATGCGCAGGCTCTTAGCAAGGCTCAGCAGCGCGGAGGCAAGGACGAAGCCTCGAGTGGCGACGGTCTGGGACTTGCGATCGTCCACGATCTGGCAACACGGCATGGATTTTCTTTCAAGCTAACCTCTCGGCCGGGCGAGGGGACTGTTGCAGCGATCAAATTGCCTTCCGCAAGCTAGCGTTCGCGCTACGGTTAGTGCCGCAATTCTGAGGCTCCGCAACAATTGGGGTGTTCACCTCATTCTAGACAGCCAGACCTTTCCCTAAACAGGATCCAGACAAACCCGGTGGGTCGGGTAAGCGGACAGATTTGGGGAATGAGACAATGCGGTTTTCAAAGATCACAAAGGGTTTGAGCGTTTCGGCTTTGGCCGCTGCGATGGTGGCAACGCCGGTGTTGGCGCAGGAAGAGACGGATACTCCAGCGGCGCAATCGACCGCCGATATGGACATCGCGCTGGACGGCGAATTGTCTGATGATGAGAAAACCCTGCTTGTCGCAGGCGGGATTGGAGCGGTTGCCAGGCAGATCGTCAACCCGAGCAAAGGTGCTGCCGATATCGCCAAGAAAATTGGTGAAGCGCAGCGCAGCGGCGGACCAGCAGCTAAGGTTCGTCAGTTGCCGACCTCCACCAATATCGCTGGCCAGAACCTGCGCCAGACAGCGACTTCAAAGCGGCCTACTAGCCTGCGTGATTTGAAGGAGCGCGGTGAGGCGGCCAAGGCCGCTCGGGCAAACCGGATTGCTGGCAGCGCGGACGAACTGGCGGAGATGGAGCGCCGCGGCACCGCAGCGCAAAACGCACGCAAGAAACCGGCGACCACAGCTCGGTCGGTAAATGCGCGGCCTGCCAATATCGCAAATTCCGACCTTGGCCGAGTTATCGAAAAGGGCGAAGCTGCACAGAACGCGCGCCGCGCGCCGAACAGCAGAACTGCTGGCGACGTTCTAAAGGCGCGTGATGCGGCGGAAGGCCCGCGCAATATCCGCAAGATCGATGCGCCAGCGAGCAATCGCGCGGCCATCGGCAAGGGCTCTCAGCTTGATGATTTGGTGGCTCGCGGGAACAAAGCCCGCAGCTCTCGTGAGGCGATCAAGGCCAGCGGCCAAGCCGTGCGCGGGGAGCAGGCTCTGGGCCGCAAGCTGCTTGGCAAAGGTGCCGATGTGCCCAATCTGCTCGCCAAAGGCGATGCGGCGCAAGCCGTGCGTAAGGCAGCCCCCATCAATGAAGCGCAATTGATGCGCGGTATTGCTGATAAGGGCGGCGACATCACCAAACTGAACAACGCGGGACGGACCGCTCAGGCGGCACGCGGCGCGGGCGGTCTTAAGGCCGCCAAAACCGGCACTCAGGCGGCGAAAGCGGCGCAAACGAGCGCAAAGGCTGCGAAGGCAGCCAAGATGGCGAAAACAGGCGCAACCGTTGGCAAAGCGGGCAAAGGCGCGCGTGCAGTCGTTGCAGGCTCCGGCGTAGGCTTGGCCGTTCTGGCCGCAGAGGCGGCGGGCAAGGAGAGCGTCAAAGCGCTGACCGGTGCGGAAATCCAGGATCCGCTAACCACTGGCTTTCAATATGGCGCAGCTATCTTCGACAAAGACGTTTCCATGAAGGACGTCTGGGAGCAGCGGCGCGAACATCACAAGGAAAATTGGACCAACGTCAAAGCGACTTTCACTGAGAAAGGGCGCCTAAAGCAGAACCTGCAAAATTACGGCGCAGAAAAGCGCGAGCAATTTGCCAGAGGGGTCCAGAAAACGGCCGAGTTTGGCCAAAAGGTTGACGCGTTTGATCGCAACGCTCGCAGTGCCATTGAGGGCGAAACAGGCGTGAAACTGGAGCGTCGCACTGATGTCGCCGCGCGCTATGGCGCTGCGCTTCAAGGCGACAAGAAGCTCAAAGCCTTTGGCGAGGTCGCTAAGAGCCGCGCTCAGCATCATCTCAGCAATGCGAAGGCTGCCACGAATTACGCAACTGAGAAAGTTCGTGAGGCAGGGGCGCAAAATCGGGCCGCTGTCGGCCAGGCAACCGGCGCGGACTTGCGGAGCGTGCGGGAGACCACAAACCGCTATGCCGACGCGGCTAAGAGCGACAAGCCTGTTGAGGCCGTAGTCTCCGTCGCGGCTGATCGCGCCAAGCACCACACCGAGAATGCCAAGAAAGTGACTGGTAAGGTTCTGTGCAATGTGGGCAACATCTTCCGCAAGAAGGACAAAGATAAGAAATGCAAGAAGTAGGATGACCTAGCTTGCATATGGCAAAAGAAAGGCTGCGCCGGATTTCCCGAGCGCAGCCTTCTTGCGTTTAGGCCATCACGGCCCGGCGTGTTCAGTGGCAATAGGCCGCGTCTGCGGCCTATTTTGAGTGCTTTTGTTTTTTAAACGGCTTTCCAGGCCCATTTGAGCCATTCTCGTACTTCTTTGCCTTCCGAGGCCCTTTTGCTGCTCCAGCGCCCTCATTTCGAGGCTTTTTCTCGAAGCTCTCGCTTTTTCGGTCATCGCTGCCTTTGCGGTATTTCTTGGGCTTGCCTTTATTCTTATCTTTGCCGCCATGGGCGGGCTTCGCCTTCACGCGAGGCCCTCGATCGCCGTCGCGCGGGCCAGCATGCGATTTGCGATTGCGCCGGGCGGTGTCACGCGGGCCGTGGTCCGACGCTTCGATTAGGATGTTGTCCTGTTCGTCGCCATTGTCGCTGACAGAGCCAGCGCTGCGCGCCACAGCGGAGGCGAACTTGTCGGCAATGGCGCGAGGGATTTGAAAGAAAGTCTCGCTTTGACCAATACGGATCGCTCCGATTTCGTTGCGCGTCACGTGTCCGCGGCGGCAGATCAGCGGCATGACCCAGCGCGGGCCAGCGTTTTGCCGGCGGCCGATATTCATGCGGAACCAGACGGTGTCCTCGAAGCCCGGGCGATGCGTATCCTTCTGCGCTGCGCGGTGGGCCTCTGGGGTGTTTTCGATCAAATCTTCGGGTTCAGGCAGCTTTGAACGGTGCGCTTGCACCAGCATGGCTGCGATCTCTTCGGGTGTGCGCTCGGCCAGGAGTTTGCTAGCAAGCTCCTGATTGGCTTCATCCATTTCAATGGGTTGCAGCAATTTCTCCAGCAGACGCTCATGATCTTTCGCTCGGATCGCCTCCGGGCGAGGAGCGTCGGTCCAATCAGCCTCAATTTTGGCCGATTTCAGCATAGAATCGACCCTGCGACGGCGAGAAAACGGCACGATGAGCACTGCCGTGCCCTTCTTCCCGGCGCGCCCTGTGCGGCCAGAACGGTGCTGTAGCGCCTGCGCGTCGCGCGGAATTTCGACGTGGACGACTAGGCTGAGAGTGGGAAGATCGATGCCGCGCGCGGCCACATCTGTGGCCACGCAAACCCGTGCGCGTTTGTCGCGCAGGGCTTGTAGCGCTTGATTGCGTTCTTGCTGCGAATGCTCTCCGGAAAGGGCGACAACGGCAAATCCGCGTTCTTGCAAGGTGGCATGCAAATGCCGAACCTTGTCCCGCGTCGCGCAGAATAGGATCGCAGTTTCCGCCTCGTGATAGCGGAGCAAGTTGACTACTGAGTTTTCAATTTCAGTCGGGGAGACGGTGATCGCCTGATACTCAATATCGCCATGGCCGCGTTGCTGACTGATGGTGGCAATTCGCAGGGAATTGATCTGATAACGCCGCGCCAAAGCTTCAATTGGGCGGGGCATTGTCGCTGAGAAAAGAAGAGTGCGACGCGATGTTGGCGTTGCATCGAGGATACTTTCGAGTTCCTCACGAAAGCCCATGTCGAGCATTTCGTCGGCTTCATCGAGGACGATAGTAGCCAGTGCGGACAGGTCGAGCGCGCCGCGTTCCAGATGATCGCGAAGGCGGCCGGGTGTGCCGACAACGATGGTTGCGCCAGCGCGCAAAGCGCGGCGTTCCTGCGACGGGTTCATACCGCCAACGCAGGTGGCGATACGCGCGCCAGCCTTGCTGTAGAGCCAGCCAAGCTCGCGGCTTACCTGCAGCGCAAGCTCTCTCGTCGGTGCAATAACGAGCGCCAAAGGTGAGGGCGCGCTGCGCAAGTTACCACTTTCGTCGAGCAGTTCGCCTGCCATTGCGAGGCCGAACGCGACTGTTTTACCAGAGCCAGTTTGTGCGGAGACGACCAGATCACGGCCTAGTGCATCCGCCTTTAGCACTGCCTCTTGGACAGGGGTTGGGGCATCGTAATTGCGTTCGGAGAGGGCCGCCTGAAGGCAGGCTGGAAGGCTTGGAAAACTCATGAATTGATCTCAAATGCAAGTGCGCGCGGAGGCGCGCGCAGCGGCCCAGATTGGCCGGTTAAATGGGGATTGTGGGTAATGGGCGCACGGCGCCCGCAATCTGTTGGGGGTGCCCATACGCGCCTTCTCGGCATTTGGCTTGTGAAAACTTCGGTTTCTGCAGGAAGCTCGGTTAGCGTGGCAGAAAAGTGTCGCCTGCTTGGTGACGCTCTACTATGCCTTGGCAATGGCAGAACAATCGAACAATCAAATGGCTGAGGAGCGCACAGACCTCGCCGAAGACCGAACAGACTGGGCCGAGGATCGCACCCTGATGGCCAATGAGCGGACGTTCGCTGGATGGATGAGGACGGGGCTTGCTTCGGTCGGAATTGGACTTGGTTTCAATGCATTGTTTGGGAAACTTGAACCAATTTGGCTTCCTAAGGCAATCGCGACACTGTTTATCGCGGTCGGATTATTTATCTTCTGGGTTGCTGAACGGAAGGGCTGCTCAGTTCAGTCCAGGTTGAAAGCGCACAAGTCAGAGCCGATTGAGCGAATGAGCATGAAGTTGGTTGCAGGTGGGATGGGGCTAGGCAGTGTTGCGTTGGCAGCAAGCATCTGGATCTTGAAATTCGAATAAGCTTATAAATTCAGCTACATAAATCCTATTTATAAAATCTTTCTAAGATCGCTACTGCGATACGAGTGTACTAGTTACCGAACCAGAAGCGGTCACGGGCATAAATAGACCCTCGGCAGTGGGTATGATTTGGCCGTGTGACAGGTCCGAGATATCAAACGACAGGTTGAAATCACCAGCCTTAATCGACCTCACGCCATCCTTAGCTTTTCCAATCACTAAATTGTAATCATTGCTAAAGTCTTCAACCAGAGATCGCTCTATCTCTTGTTTTACATCCTCGCTGGCCATGATCCGGACCAACAAATCTCCGACTGCGGTGTCCATGTCGCCAAACACTTGTAGGTCTTCGATCCTCACGACCTGGCTGTTTGGTTCACTCAATGGCAATCCAGTCAACCAAATGGTCCCTTTTGCTCGTCCCCAAATTCGGTCCGTCAAATTGCCAATGGGTTCAACCTGAGCCTCGATCCCAACTGCCAACCGGCCGCCTTCGGCCGCATATAGTGTGACATTCTCGAACTCGAGATCGAGCCTGCCGAGTTCTTCTTTTGCGATGCCGCGTTCAGCCACTCGTTTGAGCGCGCGCAAAAGAACCGGTTCAAGCTGATCGTAATTGGCGAGCACAGGCAGGGTGACCTCAAAACCCGTATCGCGCGTGATGCCAGCATTGCTGCCCAGATTTTTCGGTTCAGGCACTGCTGGCTTGTCGCCAACGAAAATACCGAGCTTTGCGCGCAGCATTGCCTGAGCGGTAACACGGCGAGCGGATACCTGAAGATTGCCCGTTCCGATCGCTGTCGGGTTGAGCTGCATCCAAACTGGCGGATTGTCAGCATTCAGCGAGAGGGTTGTGAAACCTTGCTTCCAGAGCTGGTCCACTTGTGGACGCAGATTGAGCGCTGACAGTTCACGCTCAAGCGTTTTCTCTGCTTTGGCCAGAATTGGTGCCAGTTCGGCATTGGCGCGCCGGGTGAAACGGATGCGTTGCCCCAGAACATCGATACCGGGTTCCTTGGACCACTGGTAAGAAACGCGAACATCAGGCTTTAAGCGCCAATTCTGCGCAATTCCGACCTGCGCTGTCAGCCTAACATTGGCTGCGGCCGTCGCGGTCTCACGCTTGATGATCCCACCGACATCGCGTGCCTGTATCTCAGCTGAGACAGGGAAACTGACGCTCAGTGCGTTGCCTCGCCCGGACAGGCGCATCGGTCCGCGCTGAATTTGTCCAACCAGCTGGCAGCTGATTTTTGGGGTTCGCCCGATCTCCCGACCAAGCACTCGGATCGTTTCGCGCGGAATGCACTCCTCGATCTGCTCATCAATCGAGTAGAGTGTGCGCGGCACCTCACGCTCCAGGGAGTGGCGGATCGTCTCCAACGGAACACCGAGTTCAGTGACCAGTACGGATTCTTCGGTCGGATATTGCGCCGCAGGTTCCATCCGGGCCGGGGCAGGGGCATCGACGATCCGAATGTGGAACCAGATCAGATAGGCGGCAACAACGCCAATCAAAGCCGCAATCAAAGCAAACGAAACCAAGAGTTTATGCTTGGTTTGCATGCTTCCAGCCCGGCCCAAGAGCGATTGAGTGTCTGCGGTCCCCATGTTCAGCGATCGTAAGCGGTTTGAGCGGCCAAAGCCAATCATGGCGTTAGTCTCGCGGGAAAAGTCGCGCAAACGTCAGATATCAAGCGAGTTTTGGTAAATTCTGAGTGAAGATCTGGCCAAAAGCGCTGAACGCCGGATTAACCGCGTCGCTAAAGTGTTAAATCTTGTTTCAAATGGCAGGAATCCGCGGTTTTTCGCCAACTCCAAACAGTTCGTTAACCATTACTGCGTATTTGTTCTACGTATGAATACACAGAACCCATTTAAGTCCGCATTGGCTAACACGTTCGCCTCGGCTCTCGCCCTAGGTGCCTTTTCACTCGTTGCAGTGGCTCCGGCGCATGCCGCCGGGGTCGATGCAGGTACGCTGATTGAGAACACCGCGACGGCGACCTACGAGGACGGGAATGGTCCGCAAACGGTCGACTCCAACACCGTTACGGTGCTGGTTGACGAACTGCTCGATGTGACTGTCACCTCGCTGGACTCTGGTCCGGTAGGCACCACGCCTGGTGATGCAGTGCTCACGTTCGAGCTTACCAATCAGGGCAATGGCCCAGAGGCGTTTGAGCTGACCGCTGATCCAGCGGTTGCTGGTAACGACTTCGATACGACGGTTGATGGCATTGCGGTCGATACGAACGGCAACGGCACATACGATCCGGGTGTCGATCAAATCCTGACAGGTCCAGAAACGACCGCAGTGCTCAATGCAGACGACACGCTGACAGTTTTCGTACTGGTCACCGTGCCTGCTGGCGCGACCGATACGGAAGAGAGCGACGTTGAGCTGACAGCGGAAGCGGTCACTGGAACGGGCGCGCCGGGAACCAGCTTCTCTGGACAAGGTGTAAGCGGCGGTGATGCGATCGTTGGCAGCACTGGTGCCGATGCAACCGCAACGGGTTCACTGCTGGTTGGGATCACAACAGTCGATCTCGTCAAGTCTGCGACCATCGTCGATCCATTCGGCGGCACCAGCGCGGTTCCAGGCTCAGTCGTGACTTTCACCATCTCCGCTGAAGTCGCAGGCAGCGGCTCTGTTGACGATCTGACAGTCACCGATGCCTTCCCGACCGACACGACTTACGTGGCCGGATCTCTCACATTGGCGGGCAGCACTTTGACCGATGCCAGCGGAGATGACGCGGGCGAGGCCAGCGCAACCGGCATCAGCGTCGATCTGGGCACAGTCGCCGGCGGCACTACCCAGGCAATCACTTTCGATGTCACCATCGATCAATAAGAAAATAGACAAAGGTCTGATAAAATGAAACTTCTTGGACAAATTTGCGCGGCTCTAATGGTTGTTGCCATCCCAGCCGCTCCGGCAATCGCTCAAGGCAACCCAATTGTCTTGTCTGGTGACGTTATGGCTGTGAAGACCAGCACTGACGCTGCTGGAAATGAGCAGACCGAATTGGTCGAGCCAAATGTTATCGTACCGGGTGATCGTCTGATCTTCGGCACCGATTACAACAATTCTGGCTCTGAAACGGTGACTGACTTTGTCGTCACTAACCCACTTCCAGGCGCCGTTGCGCTGGCATCTGATGCCGACGCTGAGCTGACTGTGTCAGTTGACGGCGGCAATACTTGGGGAGTGCTGAGCTCTTTGACCGTGACGGGCGAGGACGGCGCAAGCCGCGCTGCGCAGCACGGCGATGTCACACATGTTCGATGGACGCTTTCCTCGGTTGCACCGGGTGAAACAGGTCGTCTCGAATATCCAGCAATCATTCGCTGAACAGCGAGCGATAACCGCCAAGCCTTGCGGGCGGAATTCATGACGCAGGGCACACGCAGAGGAATATTAAAATGAGACCTTCAACCCAATGGTTGGGCACAGTGAGCGCTGCCGCGCTCATCGTCATGTCCAGCACGCCAGCGATGGCTGTGGGAACGAATGCTGGTGACTCTATCACCAACAACGTTTCCGTAGCTTATCAAGTTGGCGGCGTAGATCAAACTGAAGAAACAGCGTCGGATACTTTCACCGTTGACCGCAGGGTCGACGTGGTCGTTGATTTCACTGGTGCCGGCAATACATCGGTATCCCCAGGTGAACAAAATGCCGTACTTGCGTTCGAAGTAACCAACCTTTCGAACGACACGATCGATCTCGATCTTACGACTGCGCTGAATTCGGGCACAGCCGCGAACATCGCCAATTTCGAGATATACATCGACGCGGACAATGACGGTGTTTTGGATGCTGCTGAGCTTACAGCTGGCCCGGTAACCTTCCTTGACGAAGTTGTTGAGGACGAAACCGTCGCAGTTCTCGTCGTTGCCGACATTGGTCTGGGCGCAGTTGATGGCAATACATTCGATGTCGTCCTGACTGCTGATGCACACGCGGCTTCGGGTACTGCAGGTTCGCTCGGTGCTGAGCTGACAGCAACACCAGGCGGAAACACCAGCGGTGTAGACACGGTTCTGGCTGACGGCGCTGGTACAACCGATAGCGCCAACCAAGGTGACTTCTCGGATCTTGGTACATATGAAGTGGCCGCTGCTGCTGTGACTGTTGCGAAGACCAGCGCGATCATCAGCGATCCAGTCAACAACACGACCAATCCGAAAGCCATCCCGGGTGCAATCATTGAATATTGCATCACCGTGGCGAACGGTGCAGGCGCGGCGACTGCCACCAGCGTTAACGTGAACGACTTGCTGCCAGGCGATGTGACGTTTGTCCCAGCGTTCGGCATCTTCGTTGACGGCGATGCGGCCTGTGCCAACGGTACGAACGGCGTCCCAGGCGGCGACGCTTCGTTTAGCGCGGGCTCTGGTCCAAGCGGCGAAGACGAAGTCTCTGGCACGTTGAGCGATATCGCAGCTGGCCAAACGCGCTCGCTCTATTTCCGCGTCGAAATCGACTGATAGAGCGGACTTAGACTTTGCGTGTAGCCCTTTCTCTAAGCCGACTGGCAGCAGCACTTATGTTAGTGCTGCTGCCTTTCGTCGTGCTTGGAGAGGGGGCACGCGCGCAGTCTGCCACCACCACTACCAATACAATTACCAATATTGCCGAGGCGACTTGGCAGTTTAATGGCACTCCGGCGAGCACCAGCTCAAACGAAGTAACCATTGAGGTAACGCAGGCACCGCCTGAAATTCGTGCTCTTCGTTCTGCGCCAAGCGGCGTGGTTGACCTCTCTTTCCAGGCGCCACTTTGCAATGTCGCTGGTCAAGGGGTGCAAGGCATTGGCGGTCCTAACCAAACTACGGTCCAAATTACCGGCGCAGAGCCCACAAGTGTGCTGCGCCCGGGCCAAGATTTGCTGTTTGAGGTTCAAGCAGCGGCTGGAAACGTCGATTCTGACGCGATTGACAGCCTAAATGTCGTGATCACCACCAGCTCTGGCGACAGAGAGACCGAAACAATCTTCGAAACTGGCGCAAATACGGGTATTTTCGTCGGTCAAATCCCAACACGCCGGGCTCCGCCTGCTGCTGTTCAAGGCGATTGCCGCCTGAGCATTGCTGATGGTGAGACGATCCAGATTGCTGCTTCATTGGTCGGGCAAGACGATATTATCGTTCAAACCGATGTTGAGGTTCTGGCTGATCCATTTGGCGTCGTGTTCGATAGTGAGACCGGTGAGCCTGTTGATGGTGCGGTCGTCACTTTGGTTGATGATGCGACCGGTTCGCCAGCGATAGTGTTTGCCGAAGATGGTGTAACCCCTTGGCCTTCAACGGTAATTTCTGGGCGGCCAATTACTGATGGCGCTGGCAATGTGTTCACAGTTGGGCCAGGCGAATACTGGTTCCCGCTTACATCGCTGGGTCGTTATCGCCTGATTATAGAGCCGCCGGAGCCTTATACCGCGCCTTCTGTGGTCTCGCGCGACGCGCTTGCGCAGCTGACTCGGCCCGATGGCCGTGAATTTGTCATTCAGGACGGCTCATTTGGTGGGTCGTTTGAACTGGTTGATCCAACCCCGGTTCAAATCGACATTCCGCTTGATCGCCCAAGCCTCGACATAGGCCTCACCAAAACGGCCTCGCGTGAGCGCGTGCAGCCGGGCGATGTTGTGTTTTACACGCTGACGGCGACGAACCCAGATCCCGCGCGAGTTAAGCGCGAAGTTACTCTGAGTGATATCGCGTCATCGTCGCTGCGTTTTCGTGCGGATAGCGTCCGAATTGATGGCGCTGAAGATCCCGATGCGGTGACATTCGCACCTGATGGCAGCGCCTTGTCGATTGCCCTCGGCGATATTGCCGCAGGTGGATCGCGCCGTGTCACATATGCGATGGTTGTCCGCGCAGACGCGTCTCCAGGACGCGCTGCGAACAATGCGCAAACTATTGATTCACTTGGCCGAATTGCACGGGCAAGCGCCGTTATTGACATTGAGCGCGACGGCATTGCCGACCGCATGACGATCATTGGCCGCATCACCGCTGGGCCATGTTCGCTGCGCAATCCGCGCCGCGGCATTCCAGGCGTACGCGTCATGCTCGTAGATGGCAGCTTCGCAATCACGGATGCCGATGGCCGCTATCACTTTGAAGGCGTCGTACCAGGCACGCACGTGGTCCAAGCCTCGCGCATGACTCTGCCTGAGGGTGCACGTTTCGTGGATTGTCATCGTTCAACCCGCAGCGCGGGCAGTGCCAATTCACGCTTCATCATCGGCCAGGGCGGCAGCCTGATGGTCGCAGATTTCCACGCGATCGTGCCTGAAGGCGCGCTCGAACCGATTGCACCTTTGGCTGAAACCACGCCGGAGGGCGCAATCGCACGCGAAATTGACGCTCAGGCAGCTCCTACGGCCACGCCAGCTCAGCTTACCGGCGGCGAAGACGTTCTTGGCGGCGGCGGCGCTCTGCGGGCAGAACGTCCGACGCTCGGCGCTGTCCAAGAGCAAAGCGCACCAGCGCCTTCACCAACAACCGATTGGATTGCCTTGGGCGATGGTCCAGACGGCTGGTTGACCCCAGAAGTAGACCACAACCCGCGTGCGCCCGCCATTCGCGTGGCGATCCGCCACCGTAAGGGGCAGAAGATTGTTCTGCGCGTTGATGGCGAGCCGGTAAACCCGCTCACTTTTGATGGCACCAAGAAGCCTCAGCGCGGCAAGTTTGCCGTCAGCACCTGGCGCGGCGTCCCATTGGACGGCGAGCGCACGGTGTTGGAAGCGGATGTGATCAATTCCTTTGGCGAGATCAATGAAACGATCACCCGCGAGGTGTTCTTCACAACCTCACCTGCAAAAGTCGAGCTCGTACCAGAACAATCGAACCTGATTGCTGATGGCCGGACCCGTCCTGTCGTCGCGGTGCGTGTGCTTGATCGCAACAACCGTCCGCTGCGCGAAGGCGTCTCGGGCGAATTCATGCTGAACGCCCCTTACGAGAGCGCAGAGCAGATTGATCGTCAGCAATTGAACCAGCTTACAGGTCTTGCACCAAGCTCAGCTCGTTGGGTTGTTAAGGGCAGCGATGGCATTGCGCACATCGAACTGGCACCGACCATGGTGTCCGGTTCGCTGCGTTTGGACTTCCGCTTTGATGATGGCGACATTGTTCGCACTCAGGAACTCGAAGCATGGATTGAGCCGGGCGATATCGAATGGACCATCATCGGTCTTGCTGAGGGCACTGTTGGCGCGAAAAGCGTTGCTGATAACATGGAGCGCGCGGGCAACTTCGCCAGCGATCTGGGCGATGATGCGCGCGTTGCGCTTTATGCCAAGGGCAGGGTGCTGGGTCGGTACCTGCTGACGCTGGCCTATGACAGCGCGAAACAACGCGAAGATCAGCGCGTGCTCGGCGCAATTGATCCGCAGGCTTATTACACAGTTTTCGCCGATGGCTCGAGCCGCCGGTTTGACGCGGCTAGCCGTGAAAACCTCTATGTCCGCATCGAGAGCTCAACATTCTACGCGCTGTACGGCGATTTTGAAACGGGCTTTGATCAGACTCAGCTTGCACGCTACAATCGCACGGCAACTGGCCTGAAGGGCGAGGCTCGCTTTGGCCAGGTGAAGGCGCAAGCCTTTGCCGCAGAGATTTCAACCCGCCTTCGCCGTGATGAAATTCAGGGCCAGGGCATCAGCGGTCCATACCGCCTGTCGAGCCGTAGCATCCTCGCCAACAGCGAGCGTGTTACACTTGAGGTTCGCGATAGGTTCCGCTCTGAACTGGTTGTTTCTTCGAGAGAATTGTCTCGATTTATCGATTATGACATCGATCTGCTGTCGGGAACGATCACCTTCTCTGAGCCAGTGCTCAGCCGTGATTTTAACCTAAATCCACAGTTCATTGTAATTAATTACGAAATTGATGGCTTGGGTGAAGGCGAACTTAATGCTGGCGTCCGTGTCGACTGGACGAGCAAGAGCGGCAACCTTCGTATCGGCGCCAGCGCGATCACCGACAAAGGCGAGGGCGCTCGCACCAATCTGGGCGCAATCGATCTGCGCGCTCAGCTGGATGAAAACACCGAACTGCGCGCTGAGCTTGGTCTGAGCCGCACTGAGGGCACAACCTCCAATGGTTGGTTGGTTGAGGCTCAGCACCAAACTGGCAAGCTCGACTTGCTGGCCTACGCCCGCTCGCTCGACGCCGATTACGGTGTTGGTCAGCAGAACGGCGCAGAGCAAGGTCGCCGCAAGTTTGGCGTCGATGGCCGTCTGCTGATTAGCGACGACCTCAATCTGGTCGCCAGCGTTTGGCAAGATGACAGCCTGACCGACGACAGCCGCCGCCGTGCCGCTCAGCTGCAATTGGGCTACACCACGCAGAACACCGACCTCACCGTAGGCCTGGCGCATTTCAACGATCGTCTGGCCGATGGCACGCGCAACAAGTCGACTGTGGTCGAAGGCGGCATCAGCCAGCGTTTCCTCGACAACAAGCTGGAACTCAGCGCGACCAGTGCCATTGCTCTGGACGCGACAGAGAGCGTTGATCTGCCGACCCGTCATCGGTTTGGCGCTCGCTATGCCATCACAAACGATATTCGTCTGGTCGGTCAGTATGAGATCGCCAATGGCGAGAACATCAATGCCCGCACTGTTCGCGGCGGCATCGAAGTGACCCCATGGCAGGGCGCGCAAGTCGTTACGACGCTGGGCCAGCAAAGCATTGGCGAGTTCGGCAATCGCAGCTTCGCAGCCTTTGGCCTGTCGCAATCTCTCCAAGTCAGCCCGGCGCTGACGCTGGATGCGACAATCGACGGCAGCCGCACGCTGAATGGCGAACCGGCCGCGATCAATGTGATCAACGCTGATCAACCTGTTGCAAGCGGCGGCCAGCTGACGGGCAATTCTCAGTTTGAAGACTTCACCGCGGTTACTCTTGGCGCTGCATGGCGCAAGGATCGCTGGAGTGCGACCGCTCGCGGCGAATACCGCGATGGCGAGTTTGCTGAGCGTAAAGGCCTTACCGTTGGCGCGATCCGTCAGTTGGGCCAAGGCAGCATCGTCGGCTCCGGCGCGACATGGACCGAAGCGACCGCTGAAAACGGCGCGACCACAGAGATTTTTGACGCAAGCCTCGCTTTTGCGCACCGTCCGGACTCTTCCGAATTCGCGACCTTGGGCAAGCTTGAATATCGCAGTGACACCGTTCGCGGAGCAATCGCTGGCGAAGCGGGCGCTGCTGGCCGCACGGCTCTGACCGTGACCGGCGATGCGCGCTCGCGCCGCTTGGTAGCAAGCGTCTCGACCAATTGGTCACCAAGCGATTGGGACCGCGATGACAATGGCAATCTGCGCCAGACCCGCCGCGATGAGCTGTCGCTGTTTGTTGGCGGCCGTTACAATCTCGACCGTTTCGAAGGCACAGAATTTTCTGGGACAAGTGTATTGGCCGGGCTTGATGCGCGCGTCGGTATCGGCGAGCGGTTTGAGATCGGTGCAACCACCACTGTTCGCGCAAACCTGGAAGATAATGTCACCAGCTTCTCATATGGCCCGCACATCGGTTTCGTCCCGGCGGACGGCATGTTGCTGACCGTGGGTTACAATGTCGAAGGCTTCCGCGACGAGGACTTCTCGGCAGCGCGCAACACCGATAAAGGCGTGTTTGCTTCGATCAGAGTAAAGTTCGACACCGACACATTCAGCTTCTTGGGGCTGGGTCGTTGAGCGCTGTGGCAACCTATTATGCCCGCGCGCAGCTCGCTCTGTTTGCGCTGATAGCGGCGGTATTCGCGCTTATGCCGAGCGTTGCCAATGCACAGACGGCAACCGTTGATTGGGCCGACGCTGGACTGCCAAGTCTTGATACGTTGCCCCAGGGGACCACGGTTGTGGCTGCGGCTGATGGGACAACGGCGACGGTGAACTGGTCGCTCCAAACCGTAGGGGGAGGTGCTGTCACCCCTGCGTTTGCGAATGACTTTGTAGCCTATTTTTCGGGACAAGCCGGCAATGGGCAATCTCCCCTGTTTATGGGGATTAACAATACGTCGTACGATCCCAACGACAAAATCACTGTGACTATCACCCTGAGCCGTGCAGTCTCTGATCTGAATTTTGCCCTTAGCGACGTCGATTTTGGCAATTATACCGATGCGGTTGAGGTCTATTTTGATGACGATTTGACGGGTGGGTTTACAAACGCCGCAACGAACAACGCCTTTTGGTCAATTGGATCGGCGGTAACGCGCACCAACGACGCGACTGTCAATGGTTGGATCGGCAATACTGGTTCAGACCAATTCACAACTGACGGAGATGTAGCTTTTGACTTTGGTTCTCAGCAAGTTCGGCGCATCCAGATTGTCTATTTTAGTTACACGGGAACCGGTGATCCTGGGAACCAGTGGACAACAATCTCGGACCTCTCGTTCGCTGCACAAACAGCGGACCTGTCGCTTACCAAAACCTTGCTCGGTTCACCGCCCAGCACCGGCGGTTTCGTGACGTGGCAACTGACCGCGACCAATTCGAGCGCTTCTGATACAACCGCCAGCGGGATCATTGTTGACGATACATTCCCGGCAAGTTTTACCTTCGATGGCTCTAGCGGCGACGGCAGCTTTAACCCTGGGACGGGTGAGTGGACCGTCGGTACTTTGGCTCCCGGCGCCAGCGCGACGATCAACATTCAGGGTTTCATTTCTGCCGCTGCGGGAAGTACGGTTACCAACACTGCAGAGATCATCGCGAGCAGCGTGCCCGACCCAGATTCAACCGTAGATAACGGAGTGACGAGCGAAGACGACTTCGCCTCCGAAAGCTTTGTGGTCGCGGCCAATCCACCCAGCACGCCGCCTGTCTTGGCCTGCCCTGCGGGCCAGTCAGTCTTCGATTGGGATGCGGTTGCGTGGGCAGCGGGCAGCCTCAACAACAGCTATCAACTGAGCACCTGGGGAACGATTGAATTCGATATCGTTTCCAGTGCAAACCTGACCAGTCGGGCATCATTTGGCGGCCAAACACCAATCCTGACGACGGCAGTCTCTGGCGGCCTCAGCCCAGCTCAAGATGCTCTCGCCTTCAACACCAACAACGCTAACCGCGACCAGGAAGTTGTCACCACGGTTACCTTGCCGCGCGTGGTGACCGGGGCGCAGTTCACCGTCTTTGATATTGACCAGTCATCCAGTTTTCAGGACCGCGTTACGGTATTCGGCCTGTTGAATGGGGTGGTGGTGAATGCGGTGCTGACCAGTGGCAACGCGAATACGATCAGTGGCCCTTCCTTGATTGGTAGCGGCGGAGCAGGCGACACCACGAACAACGGTGATGGTACGTTCACCTTCCTCGATCCGATTGACACTATTGTGATCGAATACGGCAACGGCCCCGGTGCGCCGGCCAATCCCGGGAACCAGAGCATCGCGATCCATGATTTCACCTTCTGTACGCCAGAATTGCCCAACATCTCGGTGACTAAGATCAGTTCGGTCATTTCCGATCCGGTGAACGGTACCACCAATCCCAAGGCAATTCCCGGCGCTTTGGTCGAGTATCTGATTACGGTATCGAACACCGGCCCAGGCGCGACCGACGCGGACAGCGTTGTCGTGACCGATGATGGTCCGGCGGATGCGAAAATGTGTTTGATTTCAGAGGCGAGTGGACCAGTTATCTTTGCTGAGCCGGGCGCGAGCACTGGTCTGACATACAGCTTTGCCAGCATTGGATCGGGAACGGACGACCTCGAATTCTCCGACACCAACGGCAGCAATTTTGGCTACAGTCCAGTCGCGGATACGGACGGCTGCGACAGCGCGGTAACTGACTTCCGCTTGAGCCCTAGCGGCGCAATGGCGGGCAACAGCACATTTACGCTGCGCGTCCGCTATATCGTCGAATAAGAGCGGCAGGTTCTTGGCCGTGCATACGTAATGCGCTGCCTGCCCGATTGACCTGACACAGCGAGGGTATATGTCGCTCGTAATGGCCGCGACCCCTGACCTCTCCGATCCGCCATCCCTTGCTTCTTTGGCCGCGGGCGGAGCAGTCTCGCTTTTCCTCGATTTTGACGGAACACTGGTTGATCTGGCTTCAAAACCTGATGCAATCTCGGTGCCAGAGGGGCTGGGGCAGGGTCTGTCCGAACTCGCCCGCCAATTGGAACAACGCTGCGCTCTCGTTAGCGGCCGATCGATAGCGGAACTCCAGCAATACATCGGCTCAGCGTCGCTGGCCTATGCAGGGTCTCACGGTGCGGAAATGCTGGATGCTGATGGCGCATTGTTGCGGGCACAAGATCACGGCCTTCCCAGCGCTATTGAGGCAGCCTTGAAAGCCTTCGCTGATGAGCATGATGTCGCATATGAAGAGAAGCCGCATGGCGGCGCACTCCATTATCGCAGCGCGCCCGAAAAGGCGGATCTCGTGCATGGTTTTGCCGAACAGCTGGCCGCTGAGCATGGCTGGCGCGCGCAAAGCGGCAAATGCGTGGCAGAGCTCGTCTCCCACGGAGCAAGTAAGGGCGAGGCGGTGCTCGCATTCATGCAAACACCGACCTTTGCCGGATCACGGCCCGTCTTTATCGGCGATGATTTGACCGATGAGGCCGGGTTCGAAGCCTGCCAGAGCCTCGGCGGGATTGGGATTGTCGTCGGCGAGCGAGCAACAAACGGAGCAGAAACTATGGCGCAATTCGCTTTGCCAGACGTGGCGTCTGTGCATGATTGGCTTGGACTATGAATAACCCCATTGTGCACGTTCCCAACCTCGAGCTTTGGCCAATTGGCAATTGCCAAGTTTCCGGCCTTGTCGACAAAACCGGAGCATTGGTGTGGGGCTGCGTGCCGCGCGTTGACGGCGATCCAGTTTTCTCCGCTCTGCTCAATGGTGATCAGCGCGATGCCGGGATCTGGCGCTTCGAGCTGGAAGGGCAGGTTAGCTCGTCGCAGGAATACATTCGCAATACGCCAAATCTCGTCACGACTTTGACGGCGGATGATGGCAGCGCGGTCGAAATTCTCGATTTCTGCCCTCGTTTTGAGCGGTCGGGACGAATGTACCGGCCGGTTGCCTATGTCAGGATCGTCCGCCCCATCGCGGGAACGCCGCGGATCAAAGTCGTGCTCAACCCGACCAAGAATTACGGCGCGGAGCTGGCCGAGACCACCCATGGCACCAACCACATCCGCTATATCGCGGATAAGCAGTCGCTGCGTTTGTCGACCGATGCGGCGGTTGGATACATTCAGGAAGGCCGCGCCTTTCGCGTTGAAGCGGACACGCATTTCTTTCTTGGGCCAGACGAGCCCTTCGTCGGGAACCTGCGCGAAGCCGTCCGCTCCATGGAGCAAAAGACGCGCAAATATTGGCAGCATTGGACGCGCGGTCTGCACATTCCATTGGAATGGCAAGACGAGGTCATCCGCTGCGCGATCACGCTGAAACTGTGCCAGCATGAAGAAACCGGCGCGATTGTCGCTGCGCTGACGACGTCTATCCCAGAGGCGGCCAATACGGAGCGCAATTGGGATTATCGCTACTGCTGGATCCGCGATTCCTATTATACTGTGCAAGCGCTAAACCGATTGGGCGCGCTCGATGTGCTGGAGAAATATCTCGCTTATCTGCGCAACATCGTGGACGGCGCGAAGGGCGGTCAGATCCAGCCGCTCTATTCGGTGATGGGGCAAAGCGAGCTCGATGAAACCACCGCCGCGCATCTGGCCGGCTATCGCTCTATGGGGCCAGTGCGGCGCGGGAACGCGGCCTACAAACAGATCCAGCACGATTGCTATGGCCAAATTGTTTTGCCGACGGTCCAAGCGTTTTTCGACCGGCGCTTGCTGCGCACAGCCAAAACCGAAGACTTCGAGGCGCTCGAAGAAGTCGGTGAAATGGCGTGGAAGATGCACGATCAACCCGACGCGGGCCTGTGGGAATTCCGCACCCGGCAAGAGGTTCACACTTATTCGGCGATCATGTGTTGGGCGGCTTGCGACAGGCTTGCGAATGTCGCGGAGCGGATCGGTCAGAGTGATCGCCGCGCCTATTGGCAAGAACGCGCAGACGCCATTCGCGCGCGCATTGAGAAAGATGCTTGGAAAGAGGGTCAAGGCGATCAAGGCGGCCATTACGGCGCGAGCTTTGAGAGTGATTACCTCGACGCGAGCCTCCTTCAAATGGTGGAGCTGCGCTTCCTTTCGCCTGACAATGAGCGTTTTCAATCGACCTTCGCCGCCATCGAGCGTGATCTGCGCCGGGGCGATCACATGCTGCGCTATGCTGCAGAGGATGACTTCGGCGCGCCAGAGACCGCGTTTAACGTCTGCACATTTTGGCTGATCGAGGCCCTGCATTTGGCGGGGCGCGATGCCGAAGCGCGCACTTTGTTCGACACCATGCTAAGCCACACTACGCAAAGCGGCCTGCTATCCGAAGACTTGGATTACGAAACTGGCGAACTGTGGGGGAACTTCCCGCAGACCTACTCGCTAGTAGGGGTAATCAATTGTGCCGGACTGTTGTCCAAATCTTGGAGTGAAGTGCGATAACCCGCCCAAAAAACAAACTCGTCGTCATTTCCAATCGTGTGGCCGTGCCCAAGGCGCGGGGCGCGGCTGGCGCTCAAGGTGGGCTGGCGGGCGCTCTCAACGCGGCTCTTAAAGAGAACGGCGGATTATGGTTTGGCTGGTCGGGCCAGGAAAGCGAAGATCGCACCGGCAATATGAATATCCAGCGCGGCGATGGCGTGACCACCGCGACGATCGATTTGTCCAAGCGCGACGTTGATGAATATTACAACGGATACGCGAATTCGACGCTGTGGCCGCTGTTTCACTACCGGATCGATCTCACTGAGTATGAAAGCAAAACCGGCAAAGGGTATGAGCGCGTCAATGACCGCTTTGCCGATAGTGTGCTGCCTCTAATCGAGGAAGATGACCTCGTTTGGGTGCACGATTATCACCTCATCCCTTTGGGAGAGCGACTACGCGAACGCGGCGTCAAAAACCGCATTGGTTTCTTTCTGCATATCCCTTGGCCGCCCACCCGGCTTCTGACCTCGCTGCCATTTCATGAGCGGTTGGTGCGGACCTTGCTCGACTATGATTTGATCGGCTTTCAAACTGAAGAATGGCTTGGAAGCTTCCTGCACTATTGCGAAAACGAGCTTGGCGCTGAGGTTGATGAAACGACTGGCCGCATCGCCTTTGAAGGCCGAGAGACGCGGGCTAAGGCCTACCCGATCGGGATCGACTGGGACCATTTCCAAAGTCAGGGCGCGAATGAAGAGGCGAAGGCCGCTGAGCAGCGCTTCCTCGCTTCAACCCGTAATCGGACCGCGATGATCGGTGTTGATAGGCTCGATTATTCCAAAGGCCTGCCAGAACGTATCGACGGCATTGGGCGGTTTTTCGACCAGCATCCCGAGCGTACCCGTGATTTGGTGTTTATCCAGATCGCTCCACCGAGCCGCGAAGATGTTGATAGCTATCAGCAAATTCGCGCGGAGCTGGAGCAGAAGACCGGGCAGATCAACGGCGCGCGAAGCGAGGTGGATCTCGTCCCGATCCGCTATGTGAACCGGGGGTACAGCCATGCGGAACTGTACGGCTTTTTCCGGGCATCGAAGATCGGCTTGGTGACCCCGCTGCGCGATGGGATGAACTTGGTGGCGAAGGAATATGTCGCTGCGCAAGACCCGGACGATCCCGGCGTGCTGCTGCTGTCCGATTTTGCTGGCGCGGCTCAGCAACTTGGTTGTGACGGGAAGGGGGCCGTCTTGGTCAACCCGCACAGCCCTGACGATCTGGCGCGCGCGATCAACCTTGCGCTCGACATGCCTTTGGCTGAACGCAAGAGCCGTTTCGAAGCGATGCTCCCAACGGTGCGCGATGACAATATTCAGGAATGGACGCTGGATTTCTGTGGCGATCTGGCAGACCCAAACGCTAAGTAAATCGGGCAGATCGAGTTAGATCGCGCGCCGCACTGCCATGCTTGGGTCGGGCCCCCAGCCAGAGCTTTGTTCGAGATAGGTTCGAAGGTCGGTATGCCCCCGGCCAGCGCGCAGCTGGATTAGGCGATCGATGCGACCCGTCAGCTTCTTTGGTTCAAACGGCTTGCGAATGTAGTCTTGTGCGCCGGCGTAAATTGCTTGTTCCTCGTCGCGCACTCCGCTCATGGCGGTGAACATGATCACTGGCAGATCATAGAGTGAGGCAGAGCTACGGATCTTTCGCAGCAAGGTAGAGCCTGACATGCCTGGCATGTTTTGATCGAGCAGAAGAACGTCGGGGCGCCTTTTTTGTAAAAGGCCCCATGCGTCTACGCCGTTAGTCACCCACCCACAGGCGTGCCCAGCGTCAATGAGCGCTTCTGAAGCGAGGCCTGCGACGATTTCATCGTCATCGGCGATAAGGACATAAGCCATCGTGTATTCCGTTTTGTCATCTCTCCCCGTCCGTCTCCGGCTTAGCCCTAAGCGGCTCAATTTACGCTTTCCGCTTGCCTACGCGGTAATGCCTAAATCGCCGCCCCACTTGGCTGATCCCTGCAATCCTCCACGCCACCAAACGGACGGACGTTGCCGTTCGACGGCGCGCCTGTCACTGTCCGCGGCATGATTCGAGAGCATGATCCAATCCCGTTCGAGCAGACTGACGGCATTCACAATTTTCGCGATTATGGCGGCTATGCCGTGGCGGGCGGTGGCAGAGTGCGCACAGGCCTGTTGTTCCGCTCTGGTCAGCATATGGAGGCGAGCGATGCTGACCTAGAGCTGATCCAGCGCCTCGATATTCGCACCATTGTCGATCTGCGCGGCAGCAGCGAGCGCAGCGGATTTCCTTGTCGTCGCCATGAGGAATTCTCGGCGCAGGTAATCGCTTATGATGGTGAGACCAGCAACTCGCCCCCGCACGAAGCGGCTGGCGCTGCCAAGATGACGGCAGAGAAAGCGCGCGAGCGGATGATCGCCGTTTACACCCGAATGCCGGTAAACCCCGCGATGATCGAGATGTTCACGCGCTATTTTGAGTCTTTGGCGAACCGCGATGGCGGCAATTTGGTCCATTGCTTTGCGGGTAAGGACCGCACTGGGATTGCCGCCAGCCTGCTGCTGCATTTGCTCGGCGTGCACCGCGATGATGTGGTGACAGAGTTTCTGCGCACCAATGATGCGCCCACCGTCCATATTCTCGAACGTCAGTCGCTCCCGCGCATGCTCGCGCATTATGGTGACATTCCAGCAGAGGCGCGGCGTAATCTGATGGGCGTGCTGCCCGAATATATCGACACCTGCTTTGCGGAAATTTCCCGCGATCATGGCTCGATCGATGCCTATCTTGCGCAAACTTTAGGTGTGGATGAGGCAAGGAAAGCTCGCCTTATAGAGCGGTTGGTGGCGTGACAAGCGGGCTTGCGATCCCCATATCTCACGCCAACGAAATTGAATTTTGAAAGATACGATTATGGCTACCCATCACACGAAGATGCTGATCATTGGCTCCGGCCCCGCGGGTTACAGCGCGGCCATTTATGGTGCGCGCGCCATGTTGGAGCCGATTGTGGTTCAGGGGCTTCAACCTGGCGGTCAGCTGACCATCACCACCGATGTGGAGAATTATCCCGGCTACCGTGAGGTGGTGCAGGGCCCATGGCTGATGGAAGAGATGAAAGCGCAAGCCGAGCATGTCGGAACGCGGATGATGTGGGACACCATCGTCTCGGTCGACCTTGAAGGCGGCGCGCCGTTCAAGGCCATTGGCGACAGCGGCGATGAATATATCGGTGAGACGCTGGTGATCTGCACTGGAGCGCAAGCCAAATGGCTCGGCGCACCCGGAGAGCAAGAACTGGGCGGTAAGGGCGTCTCAGCCTGCGCGACCTGCGATGGCTTCTTCTATCGCGGCAAGAAGGTCGCCGTTATTGGCGGCGGCAACACAGCCGTTGAAGAGGCGCTCTACCTCACCAACCATTCCGACGATGTGACACTGATCCACCGCCGTGATGAACTGCGCGCCGAGAAGATCCTACAAGACCGCCTGATGAAGTCGCCAAAGATT
This sequence comes from Erythrobacter sp. S249, assembly GCF_057364975.1. Lineage (NCBI taxonomy): Bacteria > Pseudomonadati > Pseudomonadota > Alphaproteobacteria > Sphingomonadales > Erythrobacteraceae > Erythrobacter > Erythrobacter sp. S249. Next base: position 2,995,739 of record NZ_CP200287.1, read on the forward strand.
TCGGCGCTGTGGAACAAGACGGTGAAGAGCTTTGAAGCGGGCGAAGACGGGGCGCTGCATCATCTTGTGCTGGAAGACACGCAAACTGGCGAAACGTCGACACTCGAAGTGGACGGTGCATTTGTGGCGATTGGCCATGCGCCCGCGACTGAACTGTTTAAGGGCAAACTTGCGATGGATGAGAGCGGTTATCTCGACGTCGAACCGGGCACGCCTAAGACCGCCATTCCCGGCGTCTTTGCTGCAGGTGATGTGACCGACCACGTCTATCGTCAGGCTGTTACTGCCGCAGGAATGGGCTGTATGGCGGCGCTCGATGGAGAACGTTTCTTGGCCGCACGCGAAGATGCCGAAGAAACCGTCAGCGAAGCGGCTGAGTAAAAGTGCGAGCGCCGCTAGGCGCTAATGACAAACGAAAAGGGGCTCCAAAGCGGAGCCCCTTTTTTGTGGGTGAGTTAGGCGCTTTAGAACAAGAGGATCAGCGCCGCTTTGCCGATCAACGCTGTCAGCACGACGCTGGACAAAGCGAATAGAACGAAGCGCACCATCACCCTGTTCGCGGTCACTTGGATCAGCGAGTGCGCCACGCGTAGTCCGACGTAAATCCAGGCCAGCAACGCATTTGGGCCATCGCCCGCGCCAATAATCGCAAGAACCACTGTCACCGCGTAGAACAGGGTCGGTTGTTCATGCAGGTGATTGTAATTGTCTGCCTTCCAATTGACCTTTTCCGGCAATTGTTGGCGCAGACTGGCGCCGGTTGTGCCGACCAGCTTTGTCGGGTCTTCGATGTCAGGCGATTTGTTCATAGCCGGAATGCGGGTCGCATACATCCAGGCCCACATGATCATCGTCCAGATCATCAGCGCGACCGCAGGTTGAAGGATCATCGTATCAATCATGTTGGAAGAGCTCCGGGATTATAGAAAAGAGTAGCCATGACGGCCCGAATGGCGAGCACTATCAGGATAATCGTGCTGGCTAAAAACAGAGCAAAGCGAACTGGCAATTTGTTCACCAGAATTTGCCAAAGCGAATGCAGAATACGTAGCGCGACATAGCCCCATGCGAGCAAGACATCCACGGCGCCGGCGCCCATAATCGCAAGGATTACAACCGTCGCGTAAAACAATGTCGGTTGCTCATGCAGATGCGTGTGATTGTGTGCGGGCCAATTCGCCTTATCCGGGATCACCCCTTCGAGATCCTGCCCGCGTCCGCCGGCCTTGCCTGACAGTTTGGACTTGTCGACCTTCGCAAGCGAGCCAAAACGTGGCGGTATGATCCAAAGCAGGACGATGATTGTCCATACCACCAGCACCGCGGCGGGTGCGAGTATTTGCGCTTGCATGATTGTCTCCCTCTTGACCTCTAACTGCGAGAGCCAATTCAGATTGTCAAATGTGGCTGAAAGTGCGGCGTGATTGGGCGAGGTCTATCCGGCGATGGTCTTCGCAAAGTCCTCAGGATCGGCATTGCCGCCGGTCAGCACGATGACCGTACGCTCATCAAGCGGCACTTTGCCTGCCAGCGCAGCGGCAAGAGCGGCGGCTCCGCCGGGTTCCACGACAAGGCGCAGGTTCGCAAAGGCCCAGCGCTGAGCTCCGAGGACTTCATCATCTGTCACGGTTACACCTGGCTCTGCCCTTCCAGACAAGAGATCGAGGTTTATCTGCTTGGTCGCGGAGGGTTGCAGCGCGTCGCAAACCGTCTTGGGTGCGTCTGCGGCGGCCGTGACCAACTCTCCAGAGGCAATCGCTTGTCCGACCATGTCCCAACCGACCGGCTCAACCGCGTAAATCTTAGCTGATGGGCAGGCGAGGCCGAGGCCTGCCGCAAGCCCCCCGCCGCCGCAGCAGGCCAGGATAGCGCTTGGCTCTGCGCCCAATTGCTCAGTGATTTCGATGCCGGCGCTGCCTTGCCCTTCTATCACCCAAGGGTCGCCAAAGGCATGGACCAATGTGCCGCCGCGTTCTGCAATCAGTTTGGCTGCGACTTCATCGCGATCTTCGCCGGGGCGCTCATACAGCACAATATCCGCGCCGAGTGCGCGCGTGTTGTCGAGCTTCACCTGCGGTGCGTCGCGCGGCATCACGATTGTTGCATTGATGCCCAGTTTGTGCGCCGCCCAGGCAACGCCTTGCGCATGGTTGCCGCTGGACACGGCCACGACCCCGCCAGCGCGCTCTTCGCTCGTCATTGCCGAAAGCCGGTGCCATCCGCCGCGGATCTTAAAAGCTCCGACAGGCTGCAAATTCTCCGCCTTCACCCAACACCGCGTCTCATTAATCTTGACTTGCAAAAGCGGTGTTGGCGGCAAAATTTCAGCAATCTTGCGGGCTGCCTCGAGAACCCCGTCTCGGGTTGGATTTTTTGTAAGTTCTTGGATCATTTGTCGGCCATAGCGCATTGCATTAGAGCGCGCACAAGATTCGAATTTGAAAGGCCGTAATTATGTCGACAGTTTTGGTAATCGGAGCAGGCGGGGTCAGCTCGGTGTGCGTTCACAAGATGGCCCAGCTGGGCGATATCTTCACTGACATTCATCTGGCCAGCCGGACAAAGTCGAAGTGCGACGCGATTGCCGCCAGTGTCAAGCAGCGCGAAGGCGCGGACATCAGCACCTACGAGATTGATGCGGAAGAAGTGCCTGCGATGGTCAATCTGATCCGTCAGATTAAGCCGAGCCTCGTCGTCAATCTCGCGCTGCCTTATCAAGATCTGCCGATCATGGATGCCTGTCTAGAAACCGGCGTGCATTATCTCGACACTGCCAATTACGAACCAAAGGACGAGGCCAAGTTCGAATATCACTGGCAATGGGCCTATCACGACCGGTTCAAAGAGGCTGGCATCATGGCGCTGCTCGGCTCGGGCTTCGATCCTGGGGTGACCAGCGTTTTTACGATGTGGCTGCGTAAGCACAAGCTGAAGACCATCCGTCAGCTCGACATTTTGGATTGCAATGGCGGCGATCATGGTCAGGCCTTTGCGACCAATTTCAACCCAGAGATCAATATCCGCGAAGTGACCGCGCCTGCGCGGCATTGGGAAAATGGCGGCTGGGTCGAAACCCCTGCAATGCATGTAAAGACCGAGTTTGATTTTGAAGCGGTCGGCCCGCGCAACGCTTATCTGATGTATCACGAGGAGCTGGAAAGCCTCTCCAAATTTGTCCCCGAACTGGAACGTGCACGGTTCTGGATGACCTTTGGTGATGAGTATATCAAGCACCTGACCGTTCTGCGGAATGTTGGCATGACCGGGATTGAGCCTATCAAATATCAGGGCAAAGAAATCATCCCGCTGCAATTCCTCGCCGCCGTTTTGCCAAAGCCCGAGACTTTGGGTGAGAGCACCACAGGCAACACCAATATCGGCGTGATCGCGACCGGCGAAGCCTTGGATGGTTCGGGCGAGAAGACCTTCTACATCAATAACATCTGCAGCCACGAGGCCGCCTACGAAGAGACCGGCAACCAGGGCGTGAGCTACACCACAGGCGTGCCGGCAATGATAGGCAGCGCGATGATGCTTGGTCGGACTTGGTCAGGCGAGGGCGTGTTCAACATGGAGCAGATGGACCCCGATCCCTTTATGGAAATGCTCAACGCGCACGGCCTTCCTTGGAACGTGAAAGAGCTTGATGGGCCAGTTGATTTTTGATCTGACCGCGGCGTGCTTGCGTTCAATAACCAGGCACAATCTCACAAGATGGATCGCCCGCGCACACGATTGTTTTGCGAGCATTCCCCATTGCCGTGAGGTTGGCTGTTTGGAGCTGAATGTAGGTCTGCAAGGCCCACCTTGCCCATATGTCTCCGACGCCAGAAAGTCTGCGAGCTTGATTTTTTGCAGGGGCTGAACCCTGCGCGCGGCTGTCGGCGACTTCCTTCGCGGGATCGAGGTTGAGCCACAGGCTCGCTGGCACAACCCAGCCGCCCATGCTCGCGTATTTATCGCGCGGGGCGACAAAGGTATGCACACCGGTCGAACGGGCATCTTTTTTGCTCAACCTGCCATAAAGTGCCATCGCTGCAATCCGGTAAGGTGCGCCATTGCGCGTCCCATCGGCGATGTAGCTTATTCCCTGGCCACCTTTATCGAGCAGTTTTGCTCCGGGCATGGGGTGGCTTGCGAGGATTTTGACATTTGTGATCCCCCCCGATTTTGCAGAAGCAATAAGCGCTGCTTTTAGATCATTACCTGGATGGTCATAAAACCAGGCGGCGCTCCCTTTGTGCTGTGTGGTGCCGGGGCGGTGGAGATACTTCACCCCTTTTGGCAGGCCGCTTGTGACTTTCTTCCAGCCCACAAAGGTCTCAACGCCTAACCCACTTTTGCTCGTGATCGGTTGAGGAGCTTGAGCCAGTGCGACAGGGGGCAGTGTCCCTGAAAGAAAAAGTGCAGCGGTAATTGTGAGTATGCGACGCAATGGTAAGCCCTCCCTTGTGTTCGCAAACATGCCGTCTATCTCCTGCCAGTCTAGCTTCGGGTAGCCACTCGTGCAAAACCTGCGACAAAAGGAGTTGATACTCAGCAATGCAAACGCAAGCCGGTGATCCGGGCGCCTTCGCCCAATTCGATTTGAACCGCGTCGAAAGCCCTGCGTTCGTGGTGGATGCGGCAAAGCTGCGCGCGAACTGCCAGGTGCTGGCAGAAATTCGCGATGAGGCGGATATCAAAGTGCTGGCAGCGCTAAAGGCGTTCTCGATGCATGCCGTTGCGCCATTGCTTGGGGAATATCTGGATGGAGCGACATGCAGCGGCCTGTGGGAAGCGCGGCTGGCGAGCGAATATTACGATGGCGAGATCGCGACATATTCGCCCGCCTACAAGCCCGATGAGCTTGAGGAAATCTGCCGCCTGTCCGATCATGTGATCTTCAATTCACCGACGCAAATGGCCCGCGCGGCTGTTATTCTGGAGCATGCACGGCACACAGGAGGCGATGTTGATGTGGGCTTGCGCATCAATCCGATGGTGCAAGCCGGGGAAGTCGCCAAATATGACCCCAGCGCGCCCGGCTCGCGACTTGGCTTTCCCATCGACCAGCTTACCGAAGGGCACATGCAGGGCGTCGATGGCATTCACTTTCACAATCTATGCGAGCAGACATTTGAGCCATTGCAGCGCACTTGGGACCGCGTCTTCGATGCGATTGAGCCATTTTTCGGGCAGCTCAAATGGATCAATATGGGCGGTGGGCATCACATCACGCGGGCAGATTACGAGCGTGATGCGCTAATCCAATTGCTCAAAGACGCCCGCGAAGACACAGGCGCAGAGATTTATCTCGAGCCGGGCGAAGCGATTGCGCTTGATGCAGGGATATTGGTCGGCACTTTGCTCGATACAGGCTTTAACGAGGTGCCGATTGGGATCACCGATGTGTCGGCCACCTGCCATATGCCCGATGTGTTAGAGGCGCCGTATCGCCCAGCGATGCTGGGCGAACTTCAGGATGATAGCGTGCCCATTCGTCTTGGCGGGCCGTCTTGCCTCGCTGGGGATGTGATTGGTGACTATCGCTTGCCGGTAAAGGCCGATCCTGGCGCCCGCTTCGCATTTCTCGATCAGGCACATTATTCCATGGTGAAGACAAACACCTTCAACGGTGTGCAACTGCCCAGCATTTGGCTGTGGGACAGCGAGACAGACAATTTGGAATGCGTGAAACGGTTTGAGTATGAGGACTTCAAGGACCGTTTGAGCTGACGGCTTACAGGCCCTTACGACCAAACCCGCCGCCAAGTGCGGAGCTGCCAGCGCTCAAATTGCGCGCATCGTCGACGACAACGCCGTCAGGGCTGCGGCCAGCGTTCTCATGGCCACGCTCGCTCTTGTTAATAGCCATGGCCAGCTGCGCGAGGGAGGCGAATTGTTTGGCGGTTTCTTCCGCGCGTTCGCGGTCACCCGATGCGTCGATGCTGCCGCTTTCAAACAGGTTTCCGCTTTCAACCGCGATGATCATTTCGCCCTTGCGGAAGACCGCGCGAACAGCGTCGCCGGAGAATGCCCGTTCAATTCCGATCAGGTGCTCAACATAAGTGGGATCGACTAGTGTTCTGGCCTCCACCTGATCATCGCTCCACACTTCAAACACGTCTTCGAAGGCGGGGTGGACCTGATCGACATAATCTAGCCGGTGTCCGTCAAAGCTGGCATGATCAGCGCGGCCGCCCAGGCCAAACCACTTCTTATGCTTGCCTGCTCGCTGTAGCAGCGTGGTCGAATGGAAGCGGCGTCCAAATTGCATCTGGATGATTGCGCCGCGGAACACTGTCACCCAGCGTTGATCTTTTCCAGAGCCTTTGCTCTTCTCCAAGTGCGCCTCATAAAGGCGGAAGTCATGGCCTTCGATCCCACCAAACCATTGGTCCTCAAAGGCATCGCGATCATAGTGTGGTACCAGGCCATATTGCTTGGCAGCATCGAATTCATCACCCGGTTCGACATCGTGATCGTAGTGGACGCCCAATTCGCCCGCGATGGCGGAATTGATGCCGATTTTGATCTCTTTTTTCGCTTGTTGGATTGGGGCGTACGCCCAGCTGCCAGCTGCTATCCCTGCCAACACGCTGATCATGAGCTTGATCGAGAAGCTCCAGGCTGGACCAAACCATAAGAACGCCAGCAAAGGCAGCAAAATAAAGGCGGATGTCACGCCACGGCTTGAGGCTTTCACCTTCGCCTCGGTGCGCATGCCTTGCTGTGCGTCGAGCCAGCTACCCAGCTCTCCGCCCATCAGCTTGTTAACATCGGCACGCATCGCTACGCTTTACTCCCTTAACCATTTTCCGCGTCAGGCCCCTCGGCATCGTCGCTAACCCTTAACTATTTGACGTTAATATAGGAATATACAGTTAAGAAAGAGGTGTGAGATGGGCGAGATTTTTGGATGGTTTTGGACATCGGCAATTGTGGTTATCGCGGTTGGCGCGGTTTTGCTCGTTATTGGGATCTACAACCGGCTGGTCGCTTTGCGTCAGAACGTGCGCCAAGGGGTGGCCGATATTGACGCCCAATTGCGTCAACGCCACGATCTGATCCCTAACCTGGTCAGCACCGTTCAGGGCTATGCCAGCCACGAGAAAGAGACGCTCGACAGCGTGATCAGCGCCCGCAACGCCGCCGCTTCTGGTGAGCCAACATCTGGCAGCGAGCAACAGCTCAAACTCTCGCTCGATCGCTTGCTTGCACTGGGTGAGGCCTATCCAGACCTCAAGGCGAACACTAACTTTCAAGAGCTTCAGCGCGAGCTGGCTGAGACGGAAGACAAGCTTGCCGCCGCTCGCCGTGCGCTCAATGCGGCTGCGGCTCAGTTCAACGCTGCGCGTGAGAGCTTCCCAGCCGTTCTCTTCGCTGGAATGCTTGGTTTCAAAGAGGCGGATTTCCACCGTCTCGATGATAGCGAGAAGGGCACTGTCGATCAGGCCCCGCAGGTTGCGTTTTAGACTGCAGCCCCAATGTCGGGTCCAAGCCGCCCGTCCAAATTGCACATTTTGAGTTGCGGAGGCGCCATTTAGGCTTATATGCGCGCTTCCGCTGCCGACCCCTCTTAGGAGGGTGGGGCCTCTTGATCGCAAGACCGTAAGGCAGCCTTGTTCAGAACCTGGGTTAGGCCATTGGCTTGATCTGCATCCTTCTGGGGGTCCCTTCAGTTGCATAATTATCCTGACGAGATTTTTTCCGATGCAGCGGCGGTAGTCAGCGCGGTAACGCCTGACGAACCGATCATTCTGAACCGCCCGCATGCGGCTTTACGCGCAGCTCGATTCTTCACAGAGAAGTTTCCGGGCAAGACGCTCTATGCCGTAAAGGCCAATCCCGCGCCGTCGCTCTTGCGTGTGTTGTGGGAGGCGAATGTGACGCATTACGACGTTGCGTCGATTGCTGAGGTGCGTCTGGTCCGTGCAGAGCTGCCCGAGGCGGAGCTGTGCTTTATGCACCCGATTAAGACCCGGCGCGCGATTTCAGAGGCTTATCACACGCACAAAGTGCGCACGTTCAGCCTCGACACCGCCGAAGAGCTGCACAAGATCGTCGAGGCCTGCCGCAACCCAGAAACGGGCGCTGCGGCGGATGACTTGCGTCTGTGTGTGCGTATGCGCGTCTCCAGCGAGTATTCTGAGCTGAGCCTGGCGAGCAAGTTTGGCTGCGATCTGCTCGAGGCTCCGGCCTTGCTTCAGGAAGCGCGCCAGCATTGCGACTGGCTGGGTGTGTGTTTCCACGTTGGCAGTCAGGCGATGACACCGTTTGCCTTTGTCCAGGCGATTGATCGCACGCGTGCCGCCATCGCCGAAGCCAGCGTGGTCATCGATATGATTGATGTCGGCGGGGGCTTTCCCAGTATCTATCCCGGCATGGAGCCGCCTCCTTTGGAGGATTACTTCGCGCTGATTTCTCAGCATTTCGAAGCGCTGCCGATTGCCTATAATGCGGAGCTGTGGTGCGAGCCGGGCAGGGCGCTGGCAGCGGAATATTCCTCGCTCGTCGTCCAAGTCGATAAGCGCCGGGGCGAAGAGCTGTTCATCAATGATGGCGCATATGGCGCGCTGTACGATGCGGCGCATGTCGATTGGCGTTTCCCTGTGAAGGCGCTGGCCGACAATCTGCGCGATCCAGAGGTTGATTTCGCCTTTTACGGGCCGACCTGTGATGATGCGGATTATATGCAGGGACCATTCCCGCTGCCCGGTGACATTCAGGCCGGAGACTATATCGAGATCGGTATGATCGGGGCGTATGGCGCCGCGATGAAAACCGGCTTTAACGGCTTTGGCAATGCGGAAGAATTTACCGTTGCCGACGAACCAATGCTGAGCCTATTCCGCGGCGACAGACAGCGGCCCGAAAGCGACAATGTGGTGAGCTTGCGGTAAATAGCGGAACCAGCGGGTTTCGTTCCAACCAGCTCGCCGATTTAAATCTGCGATTGTTGTGAGAAGTTGTAGCGACTTGACCGAGTCCACACGAGCCGTGAAAACAAGACTATGCCAACAAACCCCACACCTTGGAAAAAAAGTCGGACATTAGGGGACATTTATGGCGGCAGAACAAAAAGAAGGTTCTCCGACAATATTTTTCGGCGCTTCCATTCCATTTCCCGACCTTCTCCCAATGACGAGCTTCCAATCCTAATTGAGGACAATCCCTCTAGAGATTTCTTCTTTCCCCTGAGCGGTGAGGAGGTGATTGCAGCGATCAAGGCACTTCCAAAGCGAGATTATGCGGGGATTACCCACGTATGGCTTAGGAGGTTGAAAAAGAAGGACTACCTCGATGGTTCGCAGCCGTACGCCACGTTTTCCTGTGGCAACGGGGTTCGACTAATTACCCTTTATCCGTTCCCCGTCAGCCTGACATATTCCTTTGGTCGGAAACGGCCACCAAACACTACGTTCAATGACGCCAAGCGTTTTGGAGGAATGATCAATCAGGTCGGCAAACATTGGCAATCCAAATGGAGCCACAACTCGCTCCGCAAATTCTACACCCACGTCCTCTATCATGAAGTTGGACACCATGTTGATTGGTACCGTCGCCTCTGGAGCCAAGCCAACTCGAAAGAGCTTGAGGAAGCCGCAGAACAATACGCGTTTGCAAAAACTGCGACTGCACAGCACTTGATCAATCGCTTAGATAACATCCGAGAGAAACTAAAGGGGTGCGACTGAGCTACCTGCCGAGTTAGTCTAACGCCTTCAATTGAGTTGTTAGCGCTCAGTCGAGTTTTGGTGCAGTGTTCTGAAAAGCACTAAGTCAATCAAACCCCACAAACCGGGCCGCCTCTGAAACCTCGCGCCGCGTGATCTTCACTGGGTTCGCTGGAAACTCCTCGTCAGGCCAGCCCAGCGCCACCGCTTTCATGATCACCTGATCGTCTGGAACGCTGGCATGTTCGCGCACGACGGGTGATTGCATGATCCCTTGGCTGTTGATCACACAGCCAAGACCGCGGCTCCATGCTGCATTGACCAGTGCGGTGGTCACTGCGCCGCAATCGAATACTGTATCGTCAGCGTCGGACAGTTCTTTATCGTAAGTCACGATCACACAAACGGGCGCATCGAATTGGCGGAAGCCGCGCAGCACCCAGTCTTGCCGTTTTTCCTTGTCCTCGCGGCCAATCCCCATTGCTTCGAACAGCTGGATCGCGCAGCCAACCTGCCTGTCGCGGTGGATGCCTTCGAATGCGTGGCCTTTGCGAAATTCGCGGCTGTCAGGCTCTCCGGCGAGAATGCGCTCCGTGTTGCCTTTGCGGATGCGATCCAGCGGCTCGCCAGTGATTACGTGGAAATGATAGGGCTGGGTGTTCATTGATGAGGGTGAGCGCATTGCCATTGCCAGCACCTCTTCAATCAGTTCCTGCGGGACCGGCTTATCAAGATAGCCTCGGATTGACCGACGGCCTAGCACGACTTCGTCATACTTCTGATTGGGATTGCCGCTCACGTACTTTTCTCCTGATGGTTCAGGCGAGTGCTAGCGCATTGCTGAAGTACAGCAAAGGACGTTACGGCGCGGCGGTGCAGCCGTTGCCCGGTTATGCGGCTTTGAGCAATTCCATGTCGAGGCGGTCCCAGATCTCGACCAGGGCCTCGGTTAGCTCGTCCATCATTTCGGCCGTGTGCATCGGGCCGGGTGTAAAGCGCAGACGCTCTGTCCCCCGCGGCACTGTGGGGAAATTGATCGGCTGCACATAGACGCCATATTCGGCGAGCAGCACGTCGCTGATCTTCTTGGCGCGAACAGGATCGCCGACCATCAGCGGGACGATGTGGGTGACGCTGTCCATCACCGGCAGGCCCGCATCGCGCAACTTTTCCTTCAGCAATTCAGCATTGGCTTGCTGCGCATCGCGCTCTTCACTGGAGCTTTTGAGATGCTTCACAGAAGCGAGCACGCCTGCGACCAGCACTGGCGAGAGCGAAGTGGTGAAGATGAAGCCCGGGGCGTAGCTGCGGATGCAGTCGATCACCCGCGTGTCAGCAGCGATATAGCCGCCCATCACGCCGAATGCCTTGCCCAAAGTGCCTTCGATAATGTCGATCCGATGCGCGGCCTTATCACGCTCTGAAATGCCGCCGCCACGTTCGCCATACATGCCAACAGCATGCACTTCGTCGATGTAGGTGAGGGCGTTGTATTTCTCGGCGAGGTCGCAAATTTCGTGGATGGGGGCGACATCGCCGTCCATCGAATAAACGCTTTCGAACGCGATCACTTTGGGTGTGTCGTGATCCTCTGCGGCCAGCATCTCTTCCAAATGCGCCATGTCATTGTGACGGAACACCCGCTTCTCACAGCCGGAATTGCGGATGCCCGCAATCATGCTGGCATGGTTGAGTGCGTCGGAAAAAATCACGCAGCCGGGTAGCAATTTACCCAGCGTGGAAAGCGTCGCATCGTTGGAGACATAGCCGCTGGTAAAGGTCAGCGCGCCTTCTTTGCCATGCAGGTCGGCAAGCTCTCGCTCCAGCTCGACATGAAAGTGCGTGTTGCCGCCAATATTGCGCGTACCGCCAGAGCCTGCGCCGACATCGTGCAGCGCGTCTTCCATCGCGGTGATGACTTTTTCGTGCTGGCCCATCGCCAGATAATCATTGGAGCACCAGACCGTGATCGGCTTTGGCCCATTGTGGCCATGGAAGCACCGGGCGTTGGGATAGGCGCCTTTGTTGCGCATGATGTCTATGAACACGCGGTAGCGACCTTCCTCATGAAGGCGGTCGATCGCTTTATCGAAGACGTTTCCGTAGTTCACGCGTTGTGCTCTTCGTTTCGCCCGATTGACTCGGACCGTTAGTGGGCGCGATTTAGGCAGTAGAGCGAACCAATTCCAGCGCTATCTTTGCGAACGGTTTGCATATGCTCTGCTTAAAATCGATCAATCTGATCGATTTCATAAGTCGCGAGGGTGCCTTTGAGTTCCTCAAGAGTGCTTATGTCCCCGGTTGTGACCGCGCGATTAGGGCCATTTCGGATAAATTCCTGACCATCTAGTAAGTGCGCGATCCGCCTCGCAATGCCCTCTGCTCCGTCGAGGAAGCGGATGTCTGGCGGCATTCCCAGCTCGTTCACCGCCACATCCATCAATTCGTCTTCGAGCAGTGGGAAGTGCGTGCAACCGAGCACGATCCGGTCGAGCTTCATCTCATGATCGTGCTCGCTTAAGCCTTCGAGGGCCGCCTTCAGAACCGCGCGGTCCACCGGCCCTCCGCGCAGCTTGCTTTCGGCCTCGTCCACCAGGTCCGGCGCGGCAAAGCGCAGCAATTTGCCCTGTTTGACAAACTCCGCCTCCAATCGGTCGACATAGGGTTGGCGCACAGTCCCCTGCGTGCCGAGCATTCCGATAACGCCAGTTTTGCTGGTGAGCGCAGCAGGTTTGATCGCTGGGACGGTTCCAACAACTGGAATTTCCAGCACATCGCGAACCATATCGAGCGCAATCGTGCTGGCGGTGTTGCAGGCGATACAGGCAAGGCGCGGCTGGTAGCGCTCGCTCATCCGGCCAAGCAGCCCGGCGACCCGCGCCGCTACTTCAGCTTCGGTCTTCTTGCCGTATGGCAAGCCAGCGTAGTCAGCCGCCAGAATGATCGGAGCACCGGGCAATGCGCGGCGCACCGCATCATAAATCGTCAGCCCGCCAACGCCGGTGTCGAGTAGAAGGATCGGGGCGTCGGGACTGGTGATCGGATTGGACCTTGTTGCAATAGCTTGTCGAACAGCCGCCTTTTACTTAGGCCTTGCGAAAAGGGAAGCGGCAGCCGACCTAAGCTCGTGAAAAGGGGCATTACGATCATGGAACCATTGCTAGCCGCCTTGTTGGGATACGCCTTTGGCTCGGTCCCATTTGGCCTGCTGCTGACCAAAGCGGCGGGAATGGGCGATGTGCGCGACATTGGCAGCGGCAATATCGGCGCGACCAATGTTTTGCGCACCGGCAACAAGGGGCTCGCGGCGGGCACATTGCTGCTCGATTTGCTGAAAGGGTTTGCGCCAGTGTTCCTCGCCGGATTGCTCTGGCCAGGTAAAAGCGGGCAAGTCGCGATGGCCTTTGCTGCCGGCGGCGCGGTGATCGGTCATTGCTATCCCGTGTGGCTGAAGTTCAAAGGAGGGAAGGGCGTTGCCACCAATGCGGGTGTTGCGTTTGGCCTGGCTTGGCCCATCGGCCTCGCATACGCCGGTATTTGGATCGCGATGTTGGCGATTTTCCGGATTTCTTCGCTGGCCGGGATGAGCGCAGTTGTTGCAGCGGCTGCAGCGGCCCCGCTGTTTGGCTATCCGCAATTCTTTCCGGTGCTGGCGGCGATTGCGGGTCTGATCATTTATCTCCACCGCGAAAATATTGGGCGCTTGGCAAAGGGTGAGGAGCCCAAGATCGGCAGCTCAAAATGAGCGCGTCTGGGCGCGGCGACAAAGGACTGACCCAGCTTGAGGCGTTTGCCCGGATTCGTCTTCTTAGATCGCCCAATATCGGCCCGGTTAGCTATCGCCAGCTGCTCGCGCGGTTTGGCAACGCGGTTGCAGCGATTGAGGCTTTGCCAGAGCTGGGCGGCCGCGGAAAGCGCACCTATCGTCCGGCGCCGCGCGACAAAATCGAGCTAGAGATCGAGGGAATCCAGCGGGCAGGGGCAAGCTATCTGTTCCATGATCAGCCCGACTTTCCGCCTCTGCTTGCGGAAATAGAAAGCGCGCCGCCAATCATCACCTATCGCGGAGACGTGAGGTTGGCGTCGAAGCCCTGCGTGGCGATGGTCGGAGCGCGCAATTCATCCGCTGCAGCTGTGAAGCTTGCGCGGCAGTTCGGGCGTGATTTGGCAGAGCGGGGCTATTCCGTTGTCTCAGGCCTTGCGCGCGGGATTGACGGCGCGAGCCACGAAGGCGCGCTGTCTGCGAGTGCTGGCACGACCATCGGCGTGATCGCCAGCGGGATCGATATTGCTTATCCGCCGCAGCACTCTGAGCTGCAAGAGCAGATTGCGCGTGAAGGCTTGCTAATCGCGGAGCAACCGCCCGCCACTCAGCCGCGTGGGAGCCATTTCCCCAGCCGGAACCGCATCATCGCCGGACTGGCTGCAGGCACATTGGTCGTCGAGGCCGCGCCAAAATCCGGCTCGCTCATCACGGCACGTTTGGCTGGTGAGGCAGGTCGCGAGGTCATGGCGATCCCCGGTTCGCCGCTCGACACACGAAGCCTCGGTTGCAACCAGTTGATCCGCGATGGCGCGGTTCTGGTCCAATCGCCTGAGGAGGTGACTGAGCTGCTCGAAAGTTTCGCTGGGACGCCGCGCTCGCGCTTCAACGTGGTGGCCGAAGGGCGCGAGGACTATGACTTTTCAGAGCTGGATGGCACGGATGTCAGCTTAGAGGACACAGGCGCGATAACCGCCCTTTTATCGACCGCGCCTGTTGCCGTGGATGAGCTGGTGCGGCAATCGGGCGCGCCAATGGCTCTGGTTCAGATGGCGTTGTTGGAATTGGAAATCACCGGCGAACTTGAGCGGCATTCGGGCGGCCGAGTGAGCTTGGCAGGTTAGGGGCATAATGGAACTTTCAAACGAGGCGATTAAACTGCTCGGGCGCGCCTGTTTTGAGGCGTTCAGAAAAACATGGGAACCCCAGCGATCTATCTCGTGATGGCGACAATATTCTCCAGCCTTGGCTCGCTAGCGATCACCGCGATAGGCATCGCCAGCTACTCGCTGCTGCATGATGGCGCGGCTTCACTCAACGAAGTTTTCGAATAATTGCCCACTTGACGGAATTAATTGCGCGGCTCCACCCTCGCGCGTACGTGCACACGTGAAGGCACAGCTTAGGAACTAGACAGAACCACCATGCAGCTTGTTATCGTTGAATCGCCGGCCAAGGCGAAGACTATCGAGAAGTACCTCGGCAAAGACTTTAAGGTCTTGGCGAGCTATGGCCACGTCCGCGATTTGCCGCCCAAAGATGGCAGCGTGCGGCCCGATGAAGACTTCGCGATGGATTGGGAGCTGTACCGCGACAAGCAGAAGCGCTTTAAGGAAATCGCCGATGCAGCAAAGGGCGCGAGCCGCCTTGTCCTCGCGACCGACCCTGACCGGGAAGGGGAGGCGATCAGTTGGCACGTCCAGGAATTGCTGAAGAAGCGTAAGGCTCTGCCGACCAAGGTTGACCGGGTAACCTTCAACGCGATCACCAAATCTGCCGTCACGACCGCAATGAAGTCACCGCGAGAGCTCGATACCGATTTGATCGATGCTTATCTCGCGCGCCGCGCGCTCGACTACCTGTTTGGTTTCACTCTGTCGCCGGTCCTGTGGCGCAAGCTGCCTGGGGCAAAGTCGGCTGGCCGGGTGCAATCGGTTGCCTTGCGGCTGGTGGTTGACCGGGAACGTGAGATCGAAGCGTTCAATCCGGTCGAATATTGGTCTGTTCTCGCCAAGATGGAGCACGATAGCACCGCATTCGATGCGCGCCTCGTTAAGTTTGATGGAAAAAAGCTGGGCAAGCACGACCTTGGCAATGAAGGTTCCGCTATGGCCGCCAAGGCTGCGGTTGAGGCCGGGCGCTTTACGGTCGAAGAGATTGAGACCAAGCCGCTCAAACGCAACCCATCACCGCCATTCACAACCTCAACGCTACAGCAAGAGGCCTCGCGTAAGCTTGGCTTCTCAGCCAGTCACACCATGCGGTGCGCGCAATCGCTCTATGAGGCGGGCGCAATCACATATATGCGGACCGACGGTGTGCAGATGGACGGCAGCGCGATTGCTGCTGCGCGTGATGCGATTGATGAGCGGTTTGACAGCTCTTACAAGCCGGAAAAGCCTCGTTTTTACAGCACCAAAGCGAAGAATGCTCAGGAAGCGCACGAAGCGATCCGTCCAACCAATTTCTCCAAAGACAAGGCTGGTTCTGGCGACGAGGCGAAGCTTTATTCGCTGATTTTCAAGCGCGCCATGGCGAGCCAAATGTCGGCCGCGCAATTGGAGCGCACGACGATCACGTTGCGCGATGCGACGGGCCAGCATGAGCTGCGCGCGACCGGCCAGGTCGTGAAATTCCCTGGTTTCTTTGCGGTCTATCAAGAGGGCTTTGATGATAAGTCTGATGACGACGAAGAGGGCTTGCTTCCGGCTATGTCGAAGGGCGATGCTCCCGCCAAGAAGGGCGTCGAGGCCAATCAGCACTTCACCCAGCCGCCGCCGCGCTTCTCTGAGGCTTCGTTGGTCAAGCGTTTGGAGGAGCTCGGGATTGGCCGTCCTTCCACCTATGCTTCAACGATCCAGACGATCCGTGACCGCGACTATGTGCGAATGGAGAAAAATCGTTTCCACGCAGAGGATTCCGGGCGTCTCCTAACTGCTTTTCTAGAGCGTTTCTTCCCCACCTATGTGGCGTATGACTTTACCGCTGGCATGGAAGACGAGCTCGACACTGTCTCTGATGGCGGTGAGGATTACAAAGAGCTGCTTGCCAAGTTCTGGAAGGATTTCAAACCCAAAACCGAAGAGGTGATGGAGAAGCTTCCCTCGGAGGTGACTGAGGCGCTTGATGAGTATCTGTCAGACTATCTCTTCCCGCCGACCGAGGACGGCGAAGATCCCCGTCGCTGCCCACTGTGCGCGACCGAGGGGCGCGAAAATGGCAGGCTGAACCTGCGCGGCGGACGCTTCGGTGCGTTTATCGCTTGCGTCAATTACCCCGAGTGCAAGTTCACACGCCGCTTTGCCCAGCCCGGCAGCGATGGCGATGATGGCAGCGCCGATGGCGTCATGGGTCAGCACCCGGAAACGGGCGAGGACATCCACCGCAAGACTGGGCGTTTCGGCCCCTATGTCGAGATGGAGCACGAAGAGAAGAAGAAGCGCGCCTCCATTCCCAAAGATCTCGATGATTTTGATCTCAATTGGGCGATCAAGCTGCTCGATTTGCCGCGGATCATTGGCGCGCACCCAGAGACTGGTAAGGAAATCGAGGCGGCGATTGGTCGCTACGGGCCTTACCTGCGCCACGATGGTAAGTATGCGAAGCTTACCAGTACGGTCGACGTGTTCGAAACCGGTATGAATGCGGCGGTGACGCTATTGGCGGAGGCGGCCAATCGCAAGGGCGGCGGGCGGCAAAAGGCCGAGCCCATCAAGACCTTGGGCGAGCACCCGACCAGCGGCGGCGAGATCAAGGTGATGCCGGGGCGCTATGGCCCATATGTCACCGATGGAAACGTCAATGCGACCATACCCAAGGACGTGAAGCCAGAGGATATCGAAGCAGCGCAGGCAATTGAGCTGATCGATGCTCGCGCGGCCAAGGGGCCTGCGAAGAAGAAACGCAAGAAAGCCGCCCCAAAGAAGAAGACATCGGCGAAGAAGAAGGCGCCTGCGAAAAAGGCGGCAAAGGCTGACGCAAAGTAGGGGAGGGAGCGTCCCAGCGGCGCTTCAGTTCATCACCGAATCTGCCAAAAAGCAGGCCGTTTCCGTGCGAGCCTTGGCGCACGTCCGCGCTCACTTGGTAAATGGCGAATAGGGTAAATCCCTGTTTAAACACGTATTCCCACTGATGCGGCAGGAAAATTGTGGTTTACGAGCTCTTGTTTGCAAATCGTCAAGTATTGTCCCGTATCAGAGTCTCGACGGCCGAGGTGCGAGCGCGCACAGGCCAACAGTTAGAGGCCGAACCACGTGATCGAAATCGAAGTTCAAAACGAGACGCATCAATCTCAGGAGCGTATGCGCTTTGCCGCTGTGCCGCGTATTGGTGAGGGGTTGCGCTTGCGCGAACCCGACGGGATCTGGGCCAGCTATGATGTCTTAGACGTGTGGTATCAGAAGGCTGAATTTGGCGACGTCTGGATGCCATATGTGCACGTTTGCATGACGCCGGGCGAAGGCGAGAGTGCCGATGAAACTGCCAGCGATCCGCTTGGTGCGCCAGTTGTCGCGTCGATGGAGGCGCAATTCCAAGGCGCCGTCTCAGCGCAAGACGGGGAGCTTGAGCCATTCAAAATCTAATCAAACGCACCACCGGCCCGAAGTCACCTTCGGGCGAGGCACGGCTTAAACGCTCTATGGAAGGTAAGACGCTGGCTGAAAAGCTCGCCGAAGCCAAAGGCGACCCTGTGCCCGAAGACGATGTGGTAGAACCCCAGGTTGAAGCCGATCAGCCCGCCGAGGTGAGCGAAGCTGCTCCAGCACCAACACCCGAGGCTCCTGCGGCGGAGAACGCTGGCGATACCGCAGCGATTGTTCGCGCAGCCAAGGCCCAGCGTGAAGGCGCTGCACCTCAGCAGGTTGCTACAAAGACGTGTCTGATCGTTGATGACAGCCGCGTGATCCGCAAGGTGTCCAGCAAGATTGCGAAGAGCCTCGGCTATTCTCCGATTGAAGCGGAAAATGGCGAAGAAGCTCTTGCGCGTTGCAAGAAGTCAATGCCGCAATTGGTCCTGACCGATTGGGAAATGCCGGAAATGGATGGTTTGGAGTTTGTGACCAAGCTTCGCGCGATCCCGACCCCGCATGCGCCGACCATCGTGTTCTGCACGTCAAAAGGCGATGTTGCCGACATTCATGAAGGCATCAATGCGGGCGCGGATGACTATATCGTCAAGCCTTTTGACGAGCCAAGCCTTCGCGCCAAGCTCGAACAGCTCGCTGCTAAATAAGCGTTGAAGTTCAATCGTTCGCGCGAGCCCTCGCTATTGCGGGCGCATGCGGCTAGTCAGCTGCCATGGGCAAAGAACGATTTGAACGGCACAAGCAACCCTGGAACGCTGAAGAGGCGGGCCGGCTGAAACTGCTTGCGTCGAAGGGACAGGGCTTAAAGCAGATCGCAAAGGCCCTGAACCGCAGCGAAGATTCGACCAAGAGCTTCGCCAAGCAGCAGAAGATCAAGATCGCGAAAAAGCGTTAGATTTTAGCTTTTTAACGGGCGGCCAAATCCCGCCCCGCGTCTTTCCATGCTTTGCTGTTTGTCAGGCTGCTGGCGCGCAGGGAAATCTTCGCATCAGGCACGATTTCCTTAATGATGCTGCGCAAATTGTCGCTTAGGCTTGGGGGCATCCAGGGGCTGAAGGTGATGCTGCTGATCCACGATAGTTCAATCGGCAGATCGGCATATTCGCGCACGTCCTCACATTCAGCGATAATGCGCCATTCGCGTTCGTCGGAATAGCCTTCGCGTTTGGCGAAAGGCAGTGTTTTGATACCAGATGATGCCTGGTCTTTGAGCGCCTGCACGCTCATGTAGTTCACCGCCCCCGCGCGAAACCCGTCTGTTTTTTCAACGGCTTGCTCTAGCGGCTCGCGGTGAAATTCAATCGCGATCCCATCCATGCCTTGGGTGAATACCCGCCAGTGATGATAGGTCTCTTTGGCCATGGTACAGCACAGAGCCAGCACCGATTGTGATGCTATCTGTGAGCGATAGAGGTCCATGAAATAGGCGTCATTCGCATCGTCCCATTTCGAAGGACTGAGCAGGACCAGCTTCTCTTGCCTCAAGGTTTGCAGCGCGCTCGACAAGGTCGTGTAGCGCTTCACAAACTTCCTGAGGGGGCGTGTGCTCATTTGACCCAGTCGAGCCCCATTTCTTCAAACACTTCTTTGTCCTCGGACCAGCCTTCTGAGACCTTCACATGCAGGAACAAATGCACCTTCACACCGAGGATTTCTGCGAGTTCTTTACGCGCGGCCTCGCCAATGGCTTTGATCCGCTGGCCGCCTTTGCCGAGCACGATTGGCTTCTGACTGTCGCGAGCGATCACGATTTGCTGGCGCACCTCGACCGAGCCGTCTTTGCGAACCTCGTAGCTTTCTGGCCTAACGGCAGCGTCATAAGGTAGCTCTTCGTGCAGCTGCAGATACAGCTGTTCGCGCGTGATTTCTGCTGCCAGCAAACGCTCTGATGCGTCTGAAACCTGATCTTCGGGGTAATGCCATGGTCCCTCTGGCATCATCTCGGCGAGCTTTGACTTGAGCTCGTCCACGCCTTCGCCATTCAGGGCAGACACAAAGTAAATCTCCGCAAACTCAACGAGTTCACCCAATTCCTGAGCGAGCGCCAGCAGAGGCTCTTTCTTTGCGCGATCAACCTTGTTGAGGACCAGGATCTTACGCTCGGGGCGCTTAGCGAGCGCCTCCAACAGCGGCATCAGCTCGTGCCGGCGCTGTTTAATGGGATCAACGATCAGCAGCACGGCATCGGCGGCTTCTGCGCCTTCCCAAGCTGCGCTTACCATTGCGCGGTCCAGCCTGCGGCGAGGTTCAAAAATACCGGGGGTATCGACCAAGATCATTTGTGTGTTTTCATTCCCGTCCTGATGCAGGGCGATGCCGAGCATGCGGGCGCGGGTGGTTTGCGCCTTGGAGGATGTGATCGCGACCTTTTGGCCGACCAATTGATTGACCAAGGTGGATTTGCCCGCGTTGGGCGCGCCAATCACGGCGACGGCGCCGCATTTCTGCTTAGTCATTGGACTGCTTCCTCGCCGCGATATTTGTACCAATGCTCATCCGAAGCGCTCCATAAATGCTTTTGCGGCCTGCTTTTCGGCCTCTGATTTGCTTGCCGCGATTGCTTCTGCCTCCCCAACCTTGTGCACGCTGACTTTGACGGTGAAGCGCGCGGCGTGGTCTGGCCCGCTGCGGTCGACCACTTGGTATTCCGGCGTGCGGTGACGGTTGCCAGCGGCCCATTCTTGCAAGGCAGATTTGGGATGCTTTGCCTCGCCCGCCTTTCCGGTGAGCTCATTGGCCCAAGCGCGGTAGATGAAATCGCGGGCGGTCTCGAACCCATGCTCGATGAAGCACGCGCCGATCATCGCCTCCATCACATCGCCAAGGATATTGTCGCTATCCGCGCCGCCATCATCGCGGGCCTGTTTACCGAGACGCAAATGGTCGGGCAGGCCAATGGCGCGGGCGATGCGGGCGCAGGTTGCGCCGCTGACCAAGGCGTTCAAGCGCTGCGACAGCTTGCCTTCTGGCGCATCGCCATCGCGGTAAAGCCAATCGGCCACCGACAATCCAAGCACGCGGTCGCCGAGAAATTCGAGCCGCTGATAATCCTTGGGCGTCGGCGCGCCATTGGGCAGGTTGCCCTGGACACTGCCATGGGTGAGTGCCTCCAGCCATGCGGCCTCCTTGGCCACGTCCAGGCCAAGCTTGCTCAGCCACTCGGTCGTTTCCGGGCCAAGATGATCGAGGGGAGGGGCGCTCATAGCGACTTGCCCAAGCGGCTCCAGCGCGCCGCGCTGAACCATGTCCAAGGTTTGATCCATTCCGAACCGCCATCGGTCGACCACATCAGAATTGTCGCACGGCCGACCAGATTGTCTTGTGGGACCAGCCCGACACCGCCGCCAGCGCTGGCGGGAAAGCGGCTGTCTTGTGAATTGTCGCGATTGTCGCCCATCACGAACATCCGGCCTTCGGGCACGATGACCGCATCCATATTGTCCGCCCCTGTTGGGCCAAAGTCGAGCACGTCGTAGCTCACGCCATTGGGCAGGGTCTCGCGAAAGCGTGGATAGGCGCAAATGTCCTGGCCATCCGTGTCACTGCGCAGTTCCGCACCCCAAGCGCAGCTGGTGTTGCCCGATACGGGAATGACGAAGTCTTCAATCCGCACCTTGGGCACGGTCTCACCGTTTAGGACGACTTGCCCGTCGACCATGGCGACACTGTCACCGGGCAGCGCAATTACACGCTTAATGTAGTCGGTGCCATCAATCGGATGTTTGAAGATAGCGACATCGCCTGGCTCTGGCGCGCTTGCGAGCACGCGGCCCGGCACAATCGGTGCGCCAAACGGCATGGAGTTATCAGAATAGCCGTACGGCCATTTTGCCGCGAGCAAATAGTCGCCGTTCCACAAATGCGGCAGCATGCTCTCAGACGGTATCGAGAATGGCGAGAACACCAGGCTGCGAAAAACCAGGACGACGAAGACCAGTTTGAACAGGAAAAATGCAAAGCTCCCGAGGCTCTCCTGCTGTTCCTCTGCCTGCGCTTTTGGGGCCGCAACATCGCCGGCATCGTCGCTTGTCGCCGCGCATACGTCACCAGAGCTGGGCGCAGCATCAGTTTGGGTCTTAACATTCATCGCGTGCGTCCCTAGTCGCGAGTAGCCTATCACGCCAAGGATATTTGCCCATGACCGATCCGATTTCCACCACTTGGGACGCTATTTGCGCCCTGCCGCAGCCGAAACTGAGCGAATTGTTCGCCGCTGATCCTGATCGTTTGGAGAAGCTGAGCCAGCGTTTGGAGGCCTCATTTGGTGAGCTGGGCGATCTGGGCATCCGGTTTGATTGGTCAAAAACGCATCTCGATGATGCGATCCTTGATCAGCTTGAGGCTTTGGCCAAGGCGATGGACTTTGACGCTCAGCGCGAGGCATTGTTCGGCGGCGGGATCGTCAACCCAACCGAAGGCCGCGCAGCGACCCACGGCGCAATGCGCGGCAGCGGAACCGAGGTGGATGTGGAAGAAGCGCAGGCTCTGACCGCGCGGATGGGCATGCTGGTCGAGGCGATCCATCAAGGCGCTTTGGGAGAGATCAACCATCTGATCCATATAGGGATTGGCGGGTCAGCCTTGGGCCCTGATCTAGCGGTTGATGCTTTGGCCCGCGATCTCAGCCTGGTGGACGTTCACGTTGTCTCGAACATCGATGGTCTCGCCCTGGAGCAAGCTTTTACAGCCTGCGATCCGGCGACCACTCTGATCGCGATTGCGTCAAAGACTTTCACCACCATTGAAACCATGACCAATGCGGCGAGCGCGCTGAAATGGCTTGGCGACAACGGCGTGGATGACCCGAGTGGCCGTGTGATTGCGCTCACCGCCAATCCAGAAGGCGCGGTGCAATGGGGCGTTGATGAAACGCGCATCCTGCCATTTCCAGAAAGCGTCGGCGGACGCTATTCACTGTGGTCGAGCATAGGTTTTCCGGTCGCGCTGGCGGTCGGCATGGACGATTTTCAGGCAATGCTCGCCGGGGCGCAGGCGATCGACACGCATTTCCGCGAGGCGCAGGGCCAGGCGAACCTACCGCTGCTCGCTGCCTTTGCCGACCAATATTACACCCGCGCCCGAGGGTGCCAGACCCGCGCTGTGTTTGCTTATGACGAGCGGCTCGATCTGTTGCCCGACTATTTGCAGCAGCTTGAGATGGAATTGAATGGCAAGAGCGTGACGGCCAAGGGTGAACCTGTGGACCGCCCAACCGCCGCCGTAACTTGGGGAGGCGTAGGCACGGATGCTCAGCACGCGGTGTTCCAATTGCTGCACCAGGGCACACATCTGATCCCGGTCGATTTCATCGCCAGCATTGCGCCCGGCGACGAGCTAGACCCGGCGCATCATAAGAGCTTGCTAATCAATTGCTTCGCGCAAGGCGCCGCTCTGATGGCGGGCGGCAATATGTCCGCCGATGGCAAAGATCCCGCGCGCGCCTTCCCCGGGGACCGGCCCAGCGCAATGATCCTTGTCGATGACCTGGATGCCGCGGCGCTAGGCGCATTGATCGCGTTTCACGAGCATCGCACTTTCGCCAACGCAGTGCTGATGGGCATCAACCCGTTCGATCAATTCGGCGTCGAGCTGGGCAAGAAAATGGCCAAGGACATTGATGCAGGCGAGGGCGACTTTGACGCGAGTACTAAGGCGCTGATGGAAGCGGCGGGGATGGCTTAAGAGGAGGGTTTTTCAGAATTGCTCGATACTTCTAATGTCCCACCAACTTTGCTCGAGAATGATGGTGGTCGAAAGGAAGGGTTTTTCGGGTGACATCGTTTGGCCCAGATGACGCTAGAAACGCCAATCAGCATTAATGCAATTGCTGCGCCAACCGCAACGATAACTACGGCAATCAGTAGTGCTAGGCCTAAGTATTCAATCATTCCTGGTGCTTACACCCTGCCCTTCAAGGGGCAGAGCAGTCGAAACACTTTGTACACAGGTGAATTAGACCATAGTCAATAGTTACAGAGACTTAGGTGTCTCAAAATTGATCATAGATCAGACGAAATATTGTTATTCATCTCGAATACGAGCCGCTCACGCTCGATCGAGCGCCCAATTGCTGTGGTAAGCGAGGGGTTTGCATGGACTTGTGCCGGAAAAGCCCGCTCAATTGCGCCAGCCCGTACGCGACCTACTGTTTGTTGAAGGTTGTACTTCGTTACCCATTCAATAATTTCGACCGCATTCCAAATTTTCTTTTGCCCGTTCTTTTGAGAGTGAGCCGGAAAATCAGGTTCTTGCATCCTTCTGTATGTCGTCGCTCGGCTCCAGCCTGTTAGCCGTATTATGTCTCTAAGGGTCATACCGCCCTTGAACCTGGAAAGGCGCGAGATTTGAAAAGGTATGGTTTTTGAGCGGGTTTTTGGGCGAGGCATCGCTAAAAGTTAGTCGAGTAGAATGTTTGATTCCATATTTTTGATGGACTTTCTCCCGCTTCTCCCCCAAATGCTGCACCAGCGAAGCGCGCGAGCCAGCGTGAAGCGGCGATTGCACTAAACAATCTGCCCCGGCCGCGCCTCGGTTTATTTCACAGACTTCCCTTTTCACGCGGGCGGTTATTACCCCCGCGCCGCGCGAGCTAAGTCTCTGCGCGCCGCAAATATATTGCGAATTATCAATGACAAATCCATCTGAACAGTCGGTCCAATTTGAAGACCTCGACCTGTCACAACCTATTCTTCAGGCATTGGACCTGAAGGGCTACACCACGCCAACCCCGATCCAGGCGCAGGCGATCCCGCCCGTGCTGGAAGGTCGCGACCTGCTGGGTATTGCGCAAACAGGCACCGGCAAAACGGCCGCATTTATGCTGCCCAGCATCGACCGGCTTCGCGAGAGCGACAACCAGATCCCGTTCAAATCCTGCCGCATGTTGGTGCTCGCGCCGACCCGCGAGCTGGCCGGGCAAATCGCCCAAAGCGCTAAGGATTACGGCGCGATGGCGGGCATGAAAGTCCACTCAATCGTCGGCGGCACCAGCGTCAATAAAGACCGGAACAAGCTGCACCGCGGCACCGATATCCTCGTGGCGACGCCTGGGCGCTTGCTCGATCTCATCGACCAGAAAGCGTTCAACCTGTCCGGCGTCGAAATCCTGGTCCTCGATGAAGCGGATCAGATGCTCGACCTCGGCTTTATCCACGCCCTGCGCCGGATCAGCCAATTGGTGCCGAAAGAGCGCCAGACACTATTCTTCTCGGCCACCATGCCGAAGCAGATCAAGGAGCTGGTGAAAGGCTATTGCCACAACCCAGTGCAGGTCTCCGTCACTCCGGAATCGAGCACGGCGGAGCGGATTGATCAGTACCTCTTCATGGTGCAGCAAAATGAGAAGCAATCGCTGATCGAAATGGTGTTGTCTGGCCGCCATGAGGTGCCCGGCAAGATTGAGCGCGTGCTGGTCTTTACCCGCACAAAGCACGGTGCAGACCGCGTCGTGAAGAAACTGGCTCAAGCCGGCATTGGCGCCAATGCGATCCATGGCAACAAATCACAGCCTCAGCGGGAGCGGGCGCTTAGCGAATTCAAACGCGCCAAAACGCCAGTGCTGGTGGCAACCGATGTAGCCGCGCGCGGGATCGATATTCCGGGCGTCAGCCACGTCATCAACTACGAATTGCCCAATGTGCCAGAGCAATATGTCCACCGCATCGGCCGCACCGCGCGCGCCGGCAAGGACGGCGTGGCTATTGCATTTTGTGCTGAGGATGAGCGTGCATACCTGAAAGATATCACCCGCACGACCGACGCTGAGTTTGAGCGGCTAGACCTGCCTGAAAACTTCCGCGCCGTTGTAGAGGGCGTTGGCCCGACTAAGCCTGCGCCGCGCGGTCAAAACCGTGTTGCCAAGAAAAAGGTTCGCCCGAAACCCTTTGGTGGTCAGCGCTCCGGCGGCGGAAAGCCGCAGGGTGATGGCGCTGGTGGCGGCGATGGCCGTCCTCAAGGCAAGCCCAAGCAAAAGCACGGCGCGCGCAAAGGCCGCCCGAACCGCAGTGGCGGCGGTGGTGGCCGTCCTGGTGGCAACAGTGGCGGCGGTCGTCCGGGCGGCGGCGGTGGTCGCCCGGGAGGCGGTGGCCGTGGTCGTTCAGGCGGCGGCGGGCGCACTGGCGCTCGCACTTCGCAAGGGTAACCAAGCGGCGCTGTTGCGCGAATAGCTCTTCAAATCGTCTGCGCGCTTGGCAAGACCCCGCTGGGTCGCCATATCGCGCGCAGCATTAAGGAGCATCGCCGCAATGGCCGAGTATGATTTCGATCTCTTCACTATCGGAGCAGGGTCCGGCGGCGTCCGCGCCAGCCGGATAGCCGCCGCTCATGGCGCGCGTGTTGCCGTGGCCGAGGAATACCGCGTCGGCGGCACGTGCGTCATTCGTGGGTGCGTGCCGAAAAAGATGCTCGTCTATGGTGCGCATTTTGCCGAAGACCTTGAGGATGCGCAGCAATTTGGCTGGACCATCGAGGGCAAGAGCTTCGACTGGGTAAAGCTGCGCGACCATGTGCAGACCGATATCGACAGGCTGGAGGGCCTTTACGGTGAGACGCTCGGCAATCACGGGGTGGAAGTGTTCCGTGAGCGTGCAGAGATTACTGGCGATCACGAGATAACGCTGGCTAGCGGCAAGGTCGTCACCGCGAAGTACATTCTGATCGCCACCGGGGCGACGCCTCAGCGGCTCGAGTTTCCGGGCGCAGAACATGCGATCACCTCCAACGAAGCGTTCCATCTCGATGAACTGCCAAAACGCGTGATGATCGCGGGCGGCGGTTATATTGCGAATGAATTTGCGGGCATCTTCAACGAGTTTGGCAGCAAGGTGTGCATCGTCAATCGCTCTGATCAATTGCTGCGCGGCTATGACGAAAGCCTGCGCGATCGCTTGCTCCAGATCAGCGTGATGAAGGGCATACAATTCCACTTCAACACCACATTCAACGCGATCACCAAGAACGATGATGGCTCGTTGCATGTTGAGCTGAACGGGGACGATAACGTCGATGTCGACATGGTGATGTTCGCCACTGGCCGGCGGCCGAATATCGATGGCCTTGGCCTAGAGACCGTCGGCGTTGAAACTGGCGACGGCGGCGCAATCAAGGTTGATGAATTCAGCCAGACCAATGTCGATTACATCTATGCCGTTGGCGACGTGACCGACCGCGTGCAGCTAACCCCGGTTGCGATTCGCGAGGGCCATGCTTTTGCGGACACAGTCTTTGGCGACAATCCGCGTACGGTCGACCATTCCTGCATTCCAAGCGCAGTCTTCAGCCACCCGCCTATCGCGGCGGTTGGCATGACGGAAGGCGAAGCGCGCAACAAACTCGGCAACATTAAGGTGTTCCAGTCCGACTTCCGCCCGATGAAAAACGTAGTTGCTGGCCGTAATGAGCGCGGGCTTTACAAGATGATCGTCAATGCGGCGACAAACCAAATTGTTGGCATCCATATGATCGGGCCGGAGTCGCCAGAGATCATGCAGGGTGCAGCCATTGCGGTGAAGGCTGGGCTGACCAAGGCGGACTTTGACGACACGGTTGCGATCCACCCGACCATGGCGGAGGAACTTGTACTCCTGAAGTAGAGGTGGGGAACTGGCGCTGCCGAAGTGGCCGCGCTAGTCTCCGCGTCATGGATCTCAAAAACAAAACCATATTGCTCACCGGCGGCACCGCCGGGATTGGGCGCGAAATGGCGCGCCAGTTGAAAGCCAAAGGCGCGCATGCCGTGCTCACCGGTCGCAATCCAAATCGGATAGCGGCAATGCGGGACGAGGGCTTTGAGGTGCTTTCAGCCGACCTCTCCAATGCCGCTGGCGTAGATGCGCTGCTGGCGGAATGGGGCGAGCGGGAGCTCGATATCCTGATCAATAATGCCGGGCAGTTGGTGGACCATGATTTCCGCAAAATCCCTCCTGATCCGAACGCCGCAGATGACTGCATTTACGCCAATCTCAACGCGCCGATCCGCCTGATCCAAGGGCTCATGACGAAACTACAGTCTGCCCCTGAGGCGGCAATCGTCAACGTTACCTCGGGCCTAGCCATCGCGCCTGCTGCGCGTCAGCCGATTTATTGCGCGACCAAATCTGGCCTGCGTTTCTACACCCTCGCCTTGCGCCAGCAGCTCAAGGAGACGCAGATCAAAGTCATCGAAGCATTGCCTCCGGTCGTCGATACGCAAATGAACGACGGCAATCCGATGAAGAAAATGCCCGCTGAGGAATGCGCGCGGCAAATCCTAGAGGCAATTGAGAAGGGCCGCGACGAGGCGAATATCGGCATGACGAAGGCTCTGCGCGCGATGGAATCGATTTCACCTGCTGTCGCCAAGCGAATAACTCTGCCCTTTTGACCGATTGACGCTGCTGCGCTCGTGCGGCAACGACCTCAGCATAACTTACAACAAATGCAGGGGCACCCAGATGTCTGCCAATATCGCTGAGATGGAACGCCGCAGAGACGCTGCCAAAATTGGCGGCGGGGAAAAGCGCATTGCCGCGCAGCACGCCAAAGGCAAATTGACCGCGCGCGAACGGCTCGACGTTCTGCTGGACGAGGGCAGTTTTGAAGAGCTCGACACATATGTTGAGCATGACTGCGTTGATTTCGGCATGGCGGATCAGAAAATTCCGGGCGACGGCGTGGTCACCGGCAGCGGCACGATCAATGGTCGCCTTGTCTATGTTTACAGCCAGGATTTTACGGTTTTCGGCGGCAGCCTGTCGAAACGCCATGCGGAGAAAATCTGCAAGGTGATGGACAATGCGATGAAGGTCGGTGCGCCTGTCATCGGCCTCAACGATTCCGGCGGGGCCCGCATTCAGGAAGGTGTCGCCTCGCTTGGCGGTTATGCGGACGTTTTCCAGAAGAATGTGCTGGCAAGCGGCGTTGTGCCGCAAATCTCGCTGATCATGGGGCCATGCGCAGGCGGCGCGGTATACTCGCCAGCGATGACCGACTTCATCTTCATGGTGAAGGACAGCTCCTATATGTTCGTAACCGGGCCTGAGGTGGTCAAGACGGTGACGAATGAGGAAGTGACGCAAGAGGAGTTGGGCGGCGCGGTGACGCATACGACGAAGACCAGCGTTGCTGACAATGCGTTTGAGAACGACATTGAGACCTTGCTCTCAACGCGCAAATTCTTCGATTACCTGCCGCTGTCCAACCGCGAAGAAGCGCCCGAATATATCACCAGCGATCCGTGGGACCGTGAAGAGCCATCGCTCGATACGCTGATCCCGGACAATGCGAACCAGCCCTATGACATGCATGAGGTGATCGCGAAGACGCTGGACGAGGGCGATTTCTTCGAAATTCAGCCCGCCCATGCCGCCAACATTATCTGCGGCTTTGGCCGTGTAGAAGGGCGCACCGTGGGCGTGGTCGCGAACCAGCCGATGGTGCTTGCTGGTGTGCTCGATATCAATGCCTCGAAAAAGGCCGCGCGCTTTGTGCGGTTCTGTGATGCGTTTGAAATTCCGATCCTGACTTTGGTCGATGTGCCGGGCTTTTTGCCAGGCACCGATCAAGAGCATAATGGGATCATCAAGCACGGCGCGAAGCTGCTGTTCGCTTACGGTGAGGCGACCGTTCCGAAGATCACCATCATCACCCGCAAGGCCTATGGCGGGGCGTATGACGTCATGGCGTCAAAGCATTTGCGCGGAGACTTGAACTACGCTTGGCCCACCGCCGAAATTGCCGTGATGGGCGCGAAGGGCGCGGTGGAGATTATCTTTCGTCAGGATCGCGGCGATGCGGAAAAGATCGCTGAGAAAACCAAGGAATATGAAGACCGCTTTGCGAACCCATTCGTAGCCGCATCGCGCGGCTATATCGACGAGGTGATCTATCCGCATTCAACCCGGCGGCGGGTTGCATTGGGCCTGCGCAAGCTGCGCGGCAAGCAGCTGGAGAACCCGTGGAAGAAGCACGATAATATTCCGTTGTGATTGAAGCTGCGATCTTCCCACTTTTCCTGATGTTGGCATCAGGGCTGCTGTCTGGAATTATCGGTTCCACAGCCATTTCGGCTTTAAGGCAGAACGAATTGCTGAAGGCTGGCTTCCACCTGGTGCAACGCGAGCCATCCCCGTTAAAGTTCTGGACCATTGTGGCTTGGCGTTTGCTTCTTGCAGCTATTGCCATGTTGCTTGCAATCTATGGGCTGATGGCCGCTTCGGGTGCCTTTGGCATTATCAAGATCGAATTGTAGCCAGAAGGGCATTGCACAATAGGATTCTTATGAAACTCGGCAGACTTAACCACGTTGGCGTCGCAACGCCCTCAATCGAAGACTCCATTGCGCACTACCGCGATGTGATGGGCGCGACGCAGGTTGATGAAGTTTGCGGTTTTCTGGCGTAATGGTGAGTACCTGTCAGAAAAATCGCATCGCTTCTAGGAAGACGGCACTAGGCACTAGCAAACAAAGCGATACCAATGACCTTTAAGCGAGACCCAAAGCTGCCATGGTATGTCCGGGACGCGAACCATCCTGTGACCAAAGCCAGCGGCTTGGTTTTTGCGTATTTCATGATGCCATTTTTGATCGGCATTGCTTGGTGGAAGGCGGATGAGTTCGATCCCTATACAACCAGCTTTTTTACCCGAACCTATGTTGAACCCTCAGCCTCTATGCCCGATGAACTGCGGATCGCTGGATGGGTCTTAATTGCTATTGGCGCGTTGCTCATAGTGAGCTGTGCGAGCGGTCTGGCAAAAGCGCGGGTGACCTTTCGCGAGATATGGATCGTAATTTGGATAGGGATTTGCGTGGCCGCATTTGGCGGCGCATTTTTCGT
Source organism: Erythrobacter sp. S249 (assembly GCF_057364975.1). Lineage (NCBI taxonomy): Bacteria > Pseudomonadati > Pseudomonadota > Alphaproteobacteria > Sphingomonadales > Erythrobacteraceae > Erythrobacter > Erythrobacter sp. S249. The sequence goes on from NZ_CP200287.1 coordinate 3,026,562, forward strand.
CGCAGCAGACAGCGCGCAGGATCGAATTGAACAGGAACAAACGGCATGAAACTTGGGCGACTAAATCACATCGGCGTTGCAACGCCCAGCATTGCAGATGCAATCACGCATTACCGCGACATAATGGGAGCAACTTCGATCTGTGAGCCGTTTTCTCTGCCAGAGCAAGGAGTGACCGTGTGCTTTGTCGATACGCCAACCCACTCCGGTATGAATGGCACTCAGATTGAGTTGATTGAGCCGCTGGGACCGGACAGCGCGATCAACAACTTTCTTGAAAAGAACCCGCTCGGCGGGCAGCATCACGTCTGTTTTGAAGTGTCCGATATTGACGCCGCACGCGAGGAATTTGAAGGGCAAGGCAAGCGCATCCTTGGCCCAACCCGCATTGGCGCGCACGGCACGCCTATTTTCTTTGTCCACCCCAAGGATATGCAAGGCATGCTGACCGAGATTATGGAAACGCCTAAGGGCGCGCATTGACCACATACCGTTCGCCCTGAGCTTGTCGAAGGGCTGCTCTTTCTTTTGGAGCGACGGATCATAAGAAGGGCAGGGCTTCGACAGGCTCAGCCCGAACGGAGTTTTAGATGACCTACGAAACAATCCGCGTCGAAACCGACGGTCCGCTGCTGACGATCACTCTGAACCGGCCTGATCGCCTCAATGCGATGCCGCCGCAAATGGCGGATGAGATTTGCGATGTGTTCTACGATCTGGGCGATGCCCGCGCGGTTCTCATCACGGGTGAGGGCAAAGGCTTTTGCTCTGGCGCGGACCTGTCTGCGCGATCAACCGGCGAAAAAGGCGGCAGCCACAAGGCTCTGCAAAACCACTACAACCCCGCGATCAGCCAAGTGCTGCGCGCGCCCGTGCCAGTGATCTGCGCGGTCAACGGTCCAGCGGCCGGCGTTGGCTGCTCGCTCGCTCTGGCGGCGGATTTCACCATTGCCAGTAAATCCGCCTATTTTCTTCAGGCTTTCGTCAATATCGGCCTGGTGCCTGACGGCGGATCAACCTGGCTGCTGTCCCGCGCCATTGGCCGTGCCCGTGCGACCCGGATGATGATGCTGGGCGAGAAAATCGGCGGTGAGCTAGCGGAAGAATGGGGCCTCGTTTACAAAGCAGTCGAGCCAGATCAGCTGATGAGCGAAGCGCGCGGCCTGGCAGAAAAGCTGGCCAACGGCCCAACCCAGGCAATCCGCATGATCAAAGAGAACCTTAATCTGGCGCTCGATGGCACAGTCCAACAGGTGTTTGTCCAAGAGGCTGAGGCACAGCGTATTGCCGGGGCCAGCGACGACGCGAAAGAGGGCGGCATGGCTTTCCTCGAAAAGCGCAAGGCTGATTTTAAAGGGGCGTAATATCTTCACGGCGTCCGCCCCGAGCTTGTCGAAGGGCCGCATTTTCCTCTAACTCTGTGCAACAGAGAAAACAGGGTTTCGACGGGCTCAGCCCGAACGGATATTGTTAGATTATGACTGAAAAACCGACCCCTTCCGACTGGAAAGCGCTTGCCGACAAAGAGTCCAAAGGGCGCGACCTGACTTGGTCGACGCCTGAGGGTTTCGATATAAAGCCGCTGTATACGGCGGAAGACCATGCGGATTTTGATCCCGGCCTGCCGGGCTTTGCGCCGTTTACGCGCGGAGTGAAGGCGAGCATGTATGCCGGGCGTCCGTGGACCATCCGGCAATATGCGGGCTTCTCCACCGCCGAGGAATCGAATGCGTTTTACCGGCGCAATCTGGCGGCGGGGCAAAAGGGTCTGTCGGTGGCTTTCGATCTCGCCACCCACCGCGGCTATGACAGCGACCATGCCCGCGTCGTCGGGGATGTTGGCAAGGCGGGCGTCGCGATCGACACGGTGGCGGATATGCAGGTGCTGTTCGACCAGATCCCGCTCGACACCATGTCAGTCAGCATGACTATGAACGGCGCGGTGATTCCGGTGATGGCGTTCTATATCGTCGCGGCAGAGCGTCAGGGGGTGAGCCAGGACAAGCTCTCAGGCACGATCCAGAACGACATCCTCAAAGAGTTCATGGTTCGCAACACCTACATCTATCCGCCAGGGCCGAGCATGCGGATTGTCTCGGACATCATTGGCTACACCAGCGCCAACATGCCGAAATTCAACAGCATTTCGATTTCGGGCTATCACATGCACGAGGCCGGAGCGACCGCAGTGCAGGAGCTCGCCTTCACCATCGCCGATGGCAAGGAATATGTGAAACGCGCGATGGCGACCGGGCTGGACATTGATGCGTTTGCAGGCCGGCTGTCGTTCTTCTTCGGCATCGGCATGAACTTCTTCATGGAGATTGCGAAGCTGCGCGCCGCGCGGACCCTTTGGTACCGCACCATGGACGAGCTGGGTGCGAAATCCGAGCGCTCAAAAATGCTGCGCACACACTGCCAGACGTCTGGCGTGTCCCTGCAAGAGCAAGACCCGTACAACAACGTCATCCGCACCACGGTGGAGGCGATGGCCGCTACGCTGGGCGGGACGCAAAGCCTGCACACCAACGCACTCGACGAGGCGATTGCTCTGCCAACCGACTTCTCCGCTCGGATCGCGCGCAACACGCAGCTGGTTTTGCAAGAGGAAAGCGGCATCACCAATGTCGTCGACCCGCTGGGCGGTTCGCACTACATCGAGGCCCTGACCGCGACTTTGGTGGACGAAGCTGAAAAGCTGATCGCCGAAGTAGACCAAGCGGGCGGTATGACCGCCTATGTCGATACAGGCGCGCCAAAGGCCGCGATTGAACGCGCCGCGGCGGAGAAACAGACCGGCATCGACAAGGGCAAAACCGTGATTGTCGGGGTGAACAAATACAGACAAGCTGAAGAGCAGCAGATAGACACGCTCGATATCGACAACGCGAAGGTGCGCGCCGGGCAGATCGAGCGCCTGAAACAAGTTCGCGCCGGCCGCGATGAAGCCGCCTGTCAGGCGGCGCTCAAAGCGCTCACCGAAGGCTGCGCATCGGGTGGCAACGTCCTTGGATTGGCCGTCGAAGCTGCTCGCTACGATGCGACGCTTGGAGAAATTTCATCCGCGATGGAGCAGGTGTTTGGCCGCCATGATGCGACGCCAAAGCCGGTCAGCGGCGTCTATGCCAGCGCGTATGAATTCGACCAGCGCTGGGCGCAGGTAACGGACGGCGTGTCGGCGGTTGAGCGCCGCCTTGGCCGCAAACCGCGCATCATGGTCGCGAAGATGGGGCAGGACGGGCACGATCGCGGGGCCAATGTGATCGCCTCTGCCTTCGCCGATATGGGGTTTGAAGTGATCAGCGGCCCGCTTTTCCAGACCCCGCCAGAGGCGCGCGATATGGCGCTGGAGCATGATGTTGACGTGATCGGGGCAAGCTCGCTCGCCGCAGGGCATAAGACCTTGATCCCGGAACTTATCAGCTTGCTCAAAGAGGCCGGCCGCGCGGACATCAAGGTGACCGCAGGCGGTGTGATCCCTCCACAGGATTACGACTTCCTGCGCGAAGCGGGCGTGCAGGGTATTTACGGACCCGGCTCAAACGTGGTCGAATGCGCAGCGGATATCTTGACGCTGCTTGGCCACAATATGCCGCCATTGGGCGAGGGACTTGAGGAGGCGGCTGAGTGATCTGGCTACGACTACTTGGGTACGTGGCGTTGGTGGCAATCGGCAGCATTTGCTGGTCGGTGATGTTTCTCTTCTATCCAATCATGGCCGGGTGGCAGCTTGGATTCTGTGACGGGGCGGCGGAGTTAACTCAGGCCAATCCTGATTGTCTGGAACCGCTATGGTATTGGCTCGGCATTACCAGTGTGCCAGCGATATTGATCGCCGGCGGAATCAGGAAAAGTCTCTCGGTCGTAAGAGAATCAGAAATGACAGAGTAGAGTGGCTATAGCAGCGATGAGAATTGCCTACCTGTGCGGACCACGTCGAAGATGGAAGCAGCAGAATGATTTGGATTACACTTTTGGCCAGCACCACTGGCCTAATCGGCACGAATGATTGCGACCGAGAGGCAGCTGAGGCGGGTGTTCAGGCCGCTCTTAACGCGTGCTCCTTTTTCGATTTGGGCGAAGCGGAAGAGAACCTCGACAATGCCTTCAGCGATGCAGCGGCTCAGGCGGTTTCCAACGATCGGCGCCGCGGCAAAATTGATATTGCGGTGACCGATCTCAGCCTTCTGACCGAGGCGCAAGAGCAATGGACCCGCTTTCGTGAGGCTCACTGCGCGGCTATGGCCGGCCCGCAGCAAGGCAGCTCGGCCGATTGGCCGCAGATCAAGAATGGCTGCATGATTGCAATGACCGATGCGCGCACCGCGCAGCTCCAAACCTACACCCGTGAGGTAAGATAAGTGACCCTAATACGTAACGACTGGACCCGCGAAGAGATCGCGGGACTGTTTGACCTGCCATTTACAGAACTGTTGTTTCAAGCGGCGAGCGCTCACCGCGAAAACCATCCACCAGAGCAGGTTCAGCTGTGCACTTTGTTGTCGATCAAGACCGGCGGTTGCCCAGAGGATTGCGGCTATTGCAGCCAGTCCGTGCATGCGGATAGCGGGGTCGAGGCGACCAAGCTGATGGATGTGCAGGCTGTCTTGCAATCTGCAGCTCAGGCCAAGGACCACGGCAGTCAACGGTTCTGCATGGGCGCCGCCTGGCGCAATCCCAAAGACCGCGACATGCCCGCGATTGTTGAGATTGTAAAAGGCGTGCGGGAAATGGGGCTTGAGACCTGTATGACGCTCGGCATGCTGACCCCGAAACAGGCCGACATGCTGGCCGAGGCTGGCCTCGATTATTACAATCACAACATCGACAGCAGCCCAGAGTATTACGAGCGTGTGATCAGCACGCGCGGGTTTGATGAGCGGATTGAAACACTCGATCATGTTCGCAATGCTGGGATCAATGTCTGCTCTGGCGGGATCGTGGGCATGGGCGAAACGCGAGAGGACCGCGTTGGTTTTGTGCACACTCTGGCGACTTTGGAAGCCCATCCTGAGAGCGTGCCAGTCAATGCGCTGGTCCCGGTAAAGGGCACCGTGCTGGGCGATATGCTGGCGGACACGCCGCTTGCCAAAATCGATGATATTGAGTTCGTCCGCACTGTTGCGGTGGCCCGGATTACGATGCCTATGAGCATGGTGCGACTGTCCGCTGGACGTGAGAGCATGAGCGAGGCGACGCAGGCTCTTTGCTTCCTCGCGGGTGCGAATTCGATCTTTACTGGAGACAAGCTGCTGACCGCACCCAATGCGGGTGATGACAGCGATGGCGCTTTGTTTGCGAAGCTAGGGCTTACCGCGCTCCAGCAAGAGGAGCCGTTGAGAGCGTGTAAAGTGAGTGAGCCCGCGGAGTGAGAAAGCTCACATATGTTGCAGCCGTGCTTTTGACAGGCTTGATGTATGTTGCGGGCTATGTGGCGCAATTCATCACTACAGTGCTGGCCATGTCATTCGATTTGCCCGGCCCATTGAGTGATGGGCCTTTTGCGTGGGTTTGGTTTGCTCTGAGTGTGGCAATTCTCTTTGTAATCTCGTTCGCTTTTTGCGCTTGGTTGGTTCGCCGAAGTGAACGAAATGCCGTCGATAGATCGACCTTCGAGTGACCCTCGGCTTCTCCGTCGATGAGCTTCTGCCTAAGGCGCGCGGCGGCGGGCAGCTCAAGATGGGCCTTAGCAAACTCTCCGAGGACAACTGGCTTCAGGCCAATCCTGACACAGCCGCCCGTCGCAAAGGCTTCACGGAGTTTCCAGAAGGCGCTCAGCTGACCGCAAAGGCTTTGGAGCCGGGCGAAGAATTGGCCGCAATGCTGGGCCTCAAAGGCGGCCTGATCGAGGCCGCGATGGCGCATCATGAAGACATGTGCCTGCTCACCCAGTTTGATGATGAAGAGCATTATCGCTTGATCGGGACGGCGGTGGCATGGCCAAGCGATTGGAGGCCAGCCGACAAAATGGGGCTGCCTCTGCGCGCGCTGCATGCGCCGATTGCAGGCTATGAAGAGCAGCTGGCGAGCGGCGTTGATCACTTTATGGCGAAGCTCCAGCCGGGCCAAATTTATGGCCGCTGCAATTGGTTTATCGCGCCTTCGGGAGAGAAACGCTGGCTCGCGGACAAGGCAGCACCAATCGCCTTTGCCCATGTCACACCAGAGAATGCCGGCGAAACCCTGTTTGTCCGATCAGAGCGGCAGACCCTGCGCCGCTTGCCGAAAACTGGCGCAATCCTGTTCACCATCGGCATTTATGTCGAACCGCTTGGCGCGCTGAGTGAGGCCAATATCGCTCGGCTAGCGGTGGCGGCTCAGACCCTGCTGGCAAATGAGGGTGACCGCAGAGGCGCGCCGCATTATGCAGCAAGCCTCAGCGCATTTGCCGCGCGAAAGGACCAGACATGATTTACGCTCTCTTCCTGTTACTCCAGGCTGACTACGTCCCGGCTTGTGACCAAGAAAAGGCCGATCAAGGCATCCAGCAAGAGATGAATATCTGTGCGCTCAATGACTATTTGGCCGCTGACAAGAAGCTCAACGAACAATGGGCGATCACCTCGTCCGTGATGAAATCTCGCGATGAAGGCTGGAAACCCGATTGGGACGAGCGCCCCGGCTATTTTGACAGTCTGCTCGCCTCCCAGCGCGCGTGGTTGAAATATCGCGACGCGCATTGCCGGGTGGAGGGTTATGTCTCGCGCGGTGGCTCGATGGAGCCGCTGCTCGTCTCTACTTGCAAGACCAGCCTAACCGAAGCGCGGACACAGGAATTGCGCTCGCTTGCAGACAGTCCCGCTTAAGACAACACCGCCGCCGTCTTGCTTGGCGCGCCT